>NZ_CP151971.1:0-3587522 GCF_038593185.1 Weizmannia sp. FSL K6-0777 | reverse complement strand
CGCCAATCCCTCCTTTTTATCAAACGAAAAATAACCATTCTCTCTGTCTGTGTAACAATGTTTCGGCGAAGGTTACGGCCATTTATAAACATGCATATGTTTGTATAGTGGAAAAATATATAATAAGGAATAAATACGGTTTTTCGACAGCATCCACCAATTGTGGACAACTTTACTCCATTGGTCTGGATAAACTGTCCACAAGTTATCCACAAACTGTGGATGAACAAGTTATGCACAACCGGTTATCCAGGGTTAAAACACAATAATCATAACAGATAATCTTAGGTGTTGCAATGATCTTTGTAAATTATCCACAATTCGCAAAAGGTGTGAAAAAACATTATCCACACGCTCTGAATTTGTGTGAAACTTGTCAATAATTGTTGTGGACAGTTAAAAATTCACCGAAAAATTATCCACATACCGGATATGTGGAAAAATGGCGGCTGATGACAAAGGGTGATCATCATGTCCCGTTCTTTTCGGAAACCCGAGCCGTTTTGACCGGAAAAGCAAGGAAGCGGAACCGGAAAAACGGCTCGTTATTTCTGCGGGAAAATGAAAGTCTGGTACGTGAGAAGTTTTGAAGAGCCTTGACAAGCAGGAAAGTTCGTCATTATAATGATATAGACTGTCGTTTATCATTCGAACGAATTCCCTCGAGGAGGTGTCATACATGAAAAGAACTTATCAGCCTAATAAAAGAAAAAGAAGCAAAGTCCACGGCTTCCGTGCGCGCATGAGTACAAAAAACGGCCGCAAAGTATTGGCAAGACGGCGCCGCAAAGGAAGAAAAGTATTATCCGCATAACCACTGAAAAGTCTCAGTGGTTTTTTTTAACAAAAAAGGCGGTTTCGGGGTCACCGCTTTTTCACTGCATCACTGTTGGCAGGTCAGAAGGAGTATATATGAGAAAATCTTATCGGATAAAAAAAAATACAGAATTTCAGGAGGTTTTCAAGCACGGGAAGTCGTTCGCAAACCGCCAGTTTGTTGTATACGTGCTGGAAAAGGAAAACCGAAAACATTTCAGAATCGGGCTTTCCGTCAGCAAGAAGCTGGGGAATGCCGTCAAAAGAAATCAAATCAAAAGATATATCCGGCAAGTGTTTTTAGAGTTGAAAGAAGACATCCCGCCCGGATATGATTATATTATTATCGCCAGAAAACCGGCGGCCGAGATGAATTACCATGAAGTCAAGAAGAGCTTAATCCATGTCCTGAAAATAGCCCATGTCCTTAAAAAAAGTTAGAATAAAAGAAAGAAGTGCCAGGGCGTGTGGCAGCATCCGGCTGCTTTGGATCATCTAAAAAAGTAAGCGTTTTTGCTGAAATCTCACACAGGGGAGGACAAACGATTGGGAAAAAAGTTTTTTCTGGCAGGAATGGTACTTGCCCTTGCCGCCGTGATGGCCGGCTGTACGGAATTTAATCAGGATATCACACCGGAAAGCAAAGGAATCTGGAACCAGTATATTGTATATCCCTTATCCTGGCTGATTATAAAGGCAGCCCAATTTCTGGGGGGCAGCTATGGGCTATCCATTATTTTGATTACGATTATCATCCGCCTTGCCATTTTGCCGCTGAATATCACCCAGTTAAAAAGTGCGAAAGCCATGCAGGCACTCCAGCCTGAAATCAAAAAACTGCAGGAAAAATATGCCTCAAAAGATGCGGTAACACGGCAAAAACTCCAGCAGGAAATGATGAAATTGTATCAGGAGTACCATATCAATCCTGCCGCAGGATGCCTGCCGATTTTAATTCAAATGCCGATTTTAATCGGATTTTACCATGCCATCAACCGGACGCCGGCTATCCGCGAATCCGCTTTTCTTTGGTTTGATCTCGGATCCGTGGATTATGTGCTTGCTGTGATTGCCGGGATCACCACCTTTCTCCAGCAAAAAGTGATGATGTCCGGGGGAAATTATGATGCAAATCCGCAAATGAAAATGCAAATGAACATGATGCTTTGGTTTATGCCCATTATGATTATTGTAATCGGCGTGGGGCTTCCGTCCGCGCTGCCGCTGTACTGGATTGTCGGGAACATCTTCATGATTGTCCAGTCGTATTTCATTAAAAGTCCTACTGCAAGTATGCCTGTCCAAAACGCGAAAGCCAGGGGGACGAAAAAATGAAGGAAACGACTTCAACAGGGAAAAATGTAGAAGATGCTGTCAACCAGGCCCTTCGCGAGCTTGAAACGGAAAAAGAAAATGTGGAGATTGAGATTCTTGATGAAGGCAAAAAAGGCATATTCGGTCTGCTCGGCGCGAAACCGGCAGTGGTCCATGTCCGGCTGAAAGAGACGCCGGTTGAGCAAGTGCTCTCATATTTGCGCAATATTATCGAAAAAATGGGGGTTTCCCCCGGCCTTCAATTCGAAGAACATGACCGGACATTGCATATTAACGTGACAGGCGAAAATCTTCCACTGCTGATCGGAAAAAGGGGACAAACATTAAACGCTTTGCAGTTTCTCACGCAGCTGGCAGCGAACCGGTATTATCCGCATTATGAAAGAGTGATGCTCAATATCGGCGATTACCGGAAAAGGCGGGAAGAGGCGCTAACCCGGCTTGCGGAAAGGCTTTCTGCCCAGGTTTTGCGCACCGGACGGCCGGTAAAGCTCGAGCCAATGCCATCCTATGAAAGAAAAATCATCCACAGTGCGCTCGCTCATCATAAACAGGTCATCACCTATTCAGAAGGAAATGAACCAAAACGTTATGTTGTCATTGATTTGGCAAAGCGTTGAACGGCCTCCTTCCGGGAAACCGGGGGAGGCTTTTTTTTAGCCGCACCCTCTGGACGGAAAGCTTTTTTGCCGGTTGAAAAAAACCAGCATATCCACAACCTGGAGCAATCAGCTTTTTCTGCCGTTGTTATTCACATGTGGATAAGTTAAAATGGAATTATCGGCTTTTTGTGGATTGTGGAAAAGAACATATCGCTTGTATTCACGAAAAAATTTGGTATTCTATTACGTTAGGTGAAAAAAAGAAAACAGAATGCCAATCTTTTATATAAATGACCAAAAAAGGAAGCGGGGTGAAAAAATGGAAATGGATACAATTGCGGCGATCTCGACGCCGATGGGAGAGGGAGCGATTTCGATTGTCCGGCTAAGCGGCGAAAATGCGATTGCGATTGCGAATCGATTATTTGCAGGTGTCGGCGGAAAAAAACTAGTGGATGTCCCTTCGCACACGATCCATTATGGGAAAATTGTCGACACGGACACTGGAGAAACCGTTGAGGAAGCGATGGTGAGCGTGATGAAAGCGCCGAAAACGTTCACGCGCGAAGATGTCGTGGAAATCAACTGCCATGGCGGGCTTGTCGCTGTAAACCGGGTATTGCAGCTCGTTTTAAAAAATGGTGCGCGCCTTGCCGAGCCGGGCGAATTTACAAAACGGGCGTTTTTGAACGGACGCATTGATCTCTCACAGGCGGAAGCAGTCATGGATTTAATCCGCGCCAAAACGGATAAAGCGATGAACGTGGCGATCGGCCAGATGGAAGGCAGATTGTCGAAACTGGTCAAAAAGCTGCGCCAGGAAATACTGGAAGTCGTCGCGCATATCGAAGTCAATATTGATTATCCGGAATACGACGATGTTGAAGAGATGACGCACCGCATGCTGAAAGAAAAAGCACAGTACATCAAAAATGAAATTGAAAAACTGTTGCGGACAGCGCATCAGGGAAAAATTTTGCGGGAAGGGTTGTCAACGGCTATTATCGGCCGCCCGAATGTTGGAAAATCATCATTGTTAAACAGCCTTGTCCAGGAAAATAAGGCAATTGTCACCGATATTCCCGGCACGACACGCGATGTGATCGAAGAATACGTCAATGTCCGCGGTGTGCCGCTGCGCCTGATTGACACCGCAGGCATCCGCGAAACAGAAGATATCGTGGAACGAATTGGTGTGGAACGTTCGCGGAAAGCGCTCAAGGAAGCGGATTTGATTTTGCTTGTTATCAACTCATCCGAGCCGCTCAGCCCGGAAGATGAGGCATTGTTTGAAGCGGTGGAAGGCATGGATGTGATTGTCATCTTAAATAAGTGGGACCTGCCGCATCAAGTGGAGATGGAAAGCGTCCGCGAACTTGCACAAGGCGCGAAAATCCTTACCACGTCGCTTGTAACAGAGGAAGGCATGGAAAAATTGGAAGATGCGATTGCTGCGATGTATTTTGAAGGGCAGATGGAAACAGGCGACCTGACATATGTATCAAACAGCCGCCATATTGCGCTTTTGAACCAGGCATTGGAAGCCATTCAAGATGTGCAAAACGGCATTCAATCCAACACCCCGATTGATATCATCCAAATCGACCTGACCCGGACATGGGACCTGCTCGGCGAAATCATCGGCGACACCGTCCAGGAAAGCTTACTGAACCAACTCTTCTCCCAATTCTGCCTCGGGAAATAGAAAAGCGGAGGCGACTGTATAGCGGCGTACGGATTTTGTAGTCTTCGACCGAGATAAAGGAAACACGATGAGCCGGTAGGCGAATCGATGCCCGCTTATCGAAAGGAGAAGACGTAAAAATCCGCTAGCCGCTAGGAGCCGCAGCTAGACAAAGAAAAGCGGAGGGCGTTTGCCCGTTGATTTTATAAAATAAAGGAGTGATAAGCATGCGGCAATACGATGCAGGAGACTATGATGTCATTGTAGTCGGCGCCGGGCATGCCGGTTGTGAAGCAGGCCTGGCCGCCGCAAGAATCGGTGCCAAAACGTTAATGATCACGATTAACCTTGATATGATTGCCTACATGCCGTGCAACCCGTCGATCGGCGGTCCGGCAAAAGGGATCGTCGTCCGCGAAATCGATGCACTCGGTGGTGAAATGGGCAGGAATATCGATAAAACCTATATTCAAATGCGGATGCTCAATACTGGAAAAGGGCCGGCCGTTCAGGCGCTCAGGGCCCAGGCGGATAAAGTCGAGTACCAGCGTGAAATGAAAAAAACCATCGAAAACCAGGAAAATTTGACGCTTTTGCAAGGGATGGTCGAAGCACTTGTACTTGAAGACGGTGTCTGCAAAGGCGTTGTTACAAAAACCGGCGCAAAATATACAGCCAAAACGGTTGTGCTGACGACCGGCACGTTCCTGCGCGGCGAAATTATTATCGGGGAACTGAAATATTCAAGCGGCCCGAATAACCAGCAGCCTTCCATTGCCCTCGCTGAAAAACTGGAAGAACTCGGCTTTGACCTCGTCCGCTTTAAAACCGGGACGCCACCGCGCGTAAACGGCAAAACGATTGATTACAGCAAAACGGAAATCCAGCCGGGCGATCTGGAACCGCGGGCATTCAGTTATGAAACGACGAAGATGATCACGGACCAGCTTCCTTGCTGGCTGACTTACACCAATGAACGTACCCATGCCATTATTGACGCCAATCTCGGCCGCGCGCCGATGTTTTCCGGCATGATTAAAGGCACCGGGCCGCGTTATTGCCCATCGATTGAAGACAAAGTCGTCCGCTTCCATGACAAGCCCCGCCACCAACTCTTCCTGGAACCGGAAGGCCGCCACACGGAAGAAGTGTATGTACAAGGGCTTTCAACAAGCATGCCGGAAGAAGTGCAAAGAGAAATTTTGGCCTCCATTGAAGGGCTGGAGCATGCAAAAATGATGCGCCCCGGTTATGCAATCGAATATGATGCGATCACGCCGACGCAGTTGTGGCCGACACTCGAAACGAAAAAAGTGAAGAACCTTTATACAGCCGGCCAAATCAACGGGACGTCCGGTTACGAAGAAGCAGCCGGACAGGGGATTATTGCCGGCATCAACGCAGCGCAAAGAGCACTGGGGAAAGAAGAACTTGTCCTCGGCCGTTCCGATGCTTATATCGGTGTTTTAATTGATGACCTGGTCACAAAAGGAACGCGCGAACCGTACCGCCTTTTAACCTCCCGTGCTGAATATCGCCTGCTGTTGCGTCATGACAATGCGGATCTCAGGCTGACTGAAATCGGCTATCAAATCGGGTTGATTTCCGAAGAACGTTACCGGAAATTTACGGCGAAAAAACAGGCGATTGAAGCAGAAATCAAGCGTTTGAAATCCGTCATTCTAAAACCGGATGAAAAAACACAGACACTGATCCGGGAAGCGGGAGGAAGCGAACTGAAAGACGGCATCCACGCCGCTGATCTCCTAAAACGGCCGGAAATGCGGTATGAACATATCAAAGCGCTTGTGCCGCCTGCAACGGAACTTTCGCCTGAAGTGGAAGAACAGGTGGAAATCCAGATCAAATATGAAGGCTATATCGCAAAATCATTGCAGCAAGTTGAGCGGATGAAAAAGCTGGAAGACAAAAAAATCCCGTCTGATATTGATTATGATGCGATCCACGGGCTGGCAACGGAAGCGCGCCAAAAATTAAACAAAGTGCGCCCGATCTCGATTGCCCAGGCATCACGCATTTCCGGCGTAAATCCGGCTGATATTTCAATTTTACTTGTCTACATTGAACAGGGGAAAATTGCAAAAATCCCTGGATAAGGCATGAAGCCCGGGTTTTTCCGGCTTCTCCCTTTTTTTACATATCAACCGAAAGGATGGAAAAATGGACAGCGGACAATTCATTCCATTATTGGCTGAAAAAGGCATTCCCTTAAGCGAGGAACAAAAGCAGCAGTTTGAAACGTATTATAAATGGCTTGTTGACTGGAACAACAAAATGAATTTAACGGCGATTACGGAAAAAGGGGAAGTGTATCTCAAACATTTTTATGATTCGCTGACAGCCGCCTTTTTTACCGATTTTAACGGCCCGCTGCACGTTTGCGATGTCGGCGCCGGCGCAGGCTTTCCGGGCATCCCGTTAAAAATCTGTTTTCCGGAACTAAGGCTTTCGATTGTCGATTCATTGCAAAAACGGATTACGTTTCTCGGGCATTTAACAGAAGCGCTCGGCTTAAAAGAAGTTTCTCTTTTTCACGACAGGGCTGAAACTTTTGCCAAAAAACCGGAACACCGCGAACAATACGATGTGGTCACGGCAAGGGCGGTCGCCAGAATGTCCGTCCTCTCCGAACTGTGCCTGCCGCTTGTGAAACCCGGTGGCAGATTTATCGCGATGAAAGCCCAGCATGCCAAAGAAGAGCTCGAAAAAGCGGAAAAAGCGATCCGTCTCCTCGGCGGAAAAACGGAGAACGTATACCACTTTACCTTGCCGGTTGAAGAAAGTGAAAGAAACCTCATTGTCGTCAAAAAGGTAAAGAAAACGCCGAAAAAATACCCCCGCAAGCCGGGAACCCCGGCAAAACTCCCGCTTGAATAAGGCGGGCGTTTTACCGTGCCGGAAATCGGGATGATGCGCTAAAATGAGAGAGATTGTTCGAAAAATCGCCGGGAGTTTGGCAGGAACTTGTCTTATAATAGAGAATAAGTAGTTAGGGAGAATTTATAAGGTGGTGTACAGTGAATGAAGCATCCTTTCTCTCGTTTTTTCGGAGTGGAGGAAGAAATCGGAGAAGAAGAACTGGAAGCAGAGAATGAAAATGAAGAGATTAAAAATATCTCCGTCTCCTGTATTATTCCGAACCGGTTTCAGCCACGGACCATTTTTAATGAAGAGAAAATAGATGAACTTGCAAGAACGATCCACACCCATGGCATCATCCAGCCAATCGTTGTCCGCGAATACGAAGCAGGCCAGTATGAAATCATTGCGGGGGAAAGAAGATTCCGGGCTGTCCGGAAACTGGGCTGGGAAACTGTGCCTGCCATCATAAAAAATATGAGCGATACAGAAACAGCCTCGATTGCTTTAATTGAGAACCTGCAACGCGAAGAACTGACGCCGATTGAAGAAGCGATGGCTTACGGAAAACTTTTGGAGCTTCACCATTTGACCCAGGAAGCACTGGCACAGCGCCTTGGCAAAGGGCAATCAACGGTTGCAAATAAACTGCGCCTTTTGAAATTGCCCCCGGAAGTGCAGGAAGCCCTTTTGCAAAAACAGATCACGGAACGCCATGCACGGGCATTGATTCCTTTAAAAGAGGCAGAAAAACAGGTTCGCGTCCTCAATGAAATACTCGCAAAAAATTTAAATGTGAAACAAACGGAAGAGTATGTTACCCGTATGATGAATAAGCCGGAAAAAAAAGCAAAGCCGCGCAGACAGGCGTTCAGCAAAGATATGCGCATTGCTGTCAATACGATCCGCCAGTCTGTTTCGATGGTGACCGATTCCGGGATCAATCTCGATTCAAAAGAAGAAGATTTCGAGGACTACTATCAAATTACGATCCGGATCCCGAAAAAGGCGAAATCCTAATAAAAGAAACTTGGATGACAGGTTTCTTTTTTTCAGGTGCAGGTCATTTCCTATCCTATTCCGATAAAATAAAACTGCCAGGTTTGTGCTGCCTGCCTTAGCTTTACAAAGCCCTTTTTCCTGGTTTCGGCGGTGGTCCTGCGTTCTTTTTTAGCATGGGCGCAAGCTTTGGCATGGAAGCTGCGCCTCCTGATTTCCAACTGCCGAAAAAACTTGAAACAACCTTTTTTCGGTTTTCAGTAAACGAATCTTGCAAACTTTGATACAATAAAGTTACGTGTTTGCCGTTTTGCAAATGAGTAGCTATTTGCAGACGGGCCGTGACGAGCGTGACAAAAAAAGGTAGGTGGCAACCGTGGGAAAAGTGATTTCTATCGCCAATCAAAAAGGAGGCGTAGGAAAAACAACCACTTCTGTCAACTTGGGTGCCTGCTTAGCATACATCGGGAAGAAGGTTTTGCTTGTCGATACCGACCCCCAGGGAAATGCAACAAGCGGAGCCGGAATTGATAAAGGCGAAGTTCAGCAGTGTATTTATGATGTGTTAGTGGAAGATGCGAATATAAAGGAAGTAATCAGGGCAACGGCCGTGGACGGGCTTTATTCCGTGCCGGCAACGATTCAACTGGCGGGAGCGGAGATTGAACTGGTTCCGACCATTTCAAGGGAAGTCAGGTTAAAGCGGGCGATCAGCGCCATTAAAGACGATTATGATTATATTATCATTGACTGCCCTCCCTCTCTCGGCCTATTGACGTTAAATGCGCTAACCGCGTCGGATGCCGTCATTATCCCCGTCCAGTGCGAATATTACGCTTTGGAAGGGTTAAGCCAGCTGCTCAGCACGGTCAGGCTTGTCCAAAAGCATTTGAATCACAATCTGATGATTGACGGCGTGCTGCTGACGATGCTAGATGCCCGTACCAACTTAGGACTCCAAGTCATTGAAGAAGTGAAAAAATATTTCAGGGACAAAGTGTACCGTACCATTATCCCCCGCAATATCCGGTTAAGCGAAGCACCGAGCCACGGACAGCCGATTATTCTTTACGACCCGAAATCGCGCGGTGCGGAAGTGTATTTAGACTTAGCAAAGGAAGTGGCGGCAAATGGCTAAAGGACTTGGAAAAGGCATTAACGCGTTGTTTGCCAATATGGACGTTGACAAAGAAGATGCCGTGCAGGAAGTCAATATTAAAGAATTGCGCCCGAATCCTTATCAGCCGCGGAAGAATTTTGAACCCGAAGCGCTTAATGAATTAAAAGAATCCATTCTCCAGCATGGCATCTTGCAGCCGCTTATTGTGCGCAAGAGCATTAAAGGATACGAAATCATTGTCGGGGAACGGAGATACAGAGCCGCAATAGAAGCAAAACTTACGACGGTGCCGGTTGTCGTCCGCGATTTAAACGACCGGCAGATGATGGAATTTGCCGTGCTCGAAAACTTGCAGCGGGAAGATTTAACGCCGATTGAAGAAGCCAATGCGTACCAGTTTTTGCTTGAGAAACTAAATGTCACACAGGACGAGCTGGCGAAACGGCTCGGAAAAAGCCGGCCCTATATTGCCAATCACCTCCGTATTTTGTCTTTGCCGGTCAGCATCCAGGAGGCCATGTCTAAAGGCAAACTTTCAATGGGACACGGCCGTACGCTGCTTGGCCTGGAAAAGAAAGAAAAAATGGAGGAAATTGCGGAAAAGGTTATTGCCGAAGGATTAAGTGTCCGCCAGCTGGAAAAGCTTGTCCAACAGCTGAACCGGAATGTTTCACGTGAAACGAAGAAAGACAAACAGGAAAAAGATATTTTTATCCAAGAACACGAAACGGTTCTGCGTGAAAAGTTTGGGACAACCGTCCATATTAAGCGGACAAAGAAAAAAGGAAAAATTGAAATTGAATTTATGTCCAATGAAGATTTAGAGCGGATTTTACAATTGCTGGATGCCGGTTTTGAACAGGAACCGTAACGATATACAAAGATAAAGAGATAAAAAACGGGTGAATTAGATGGTATTGCTGGGGACAATTGTAAACGGGCTGAGCATTGTGGCCGGTTCTTTTATCGGAAGGCTGTTAAACCATATTCCGGAGCAAATGAAAGGCACCGTGATGCAGGCGATCGGGCTTGCGGTGATGGTGCTGGGGCTCGGAATGGGGCTGAAAAGTGAACAGTATATTATCGTAATATTAAGCCTTGTGATTGGCGCAGTCATCGGCGAAATGCTGCGGCTCGAAGCCCATTTGAACGGGCTCGGTGCCTGGCTGGAAAAAAAGTTTGGAAACAGCGGACAGGGCAGTACGGCCGAAGCCTTTGTGACGGCAACGCTCGTTTTTGTGATTGGCGCGATGGCCATTCTCGGAGCATTGGACAGCGGAATCAGGGGCGACCATACGGTACTGTACACGAAATCTGTTCTGGATGGTTTCACAGCACTGATCTTATCTTCAACCCTCGGTTTTGGGGTGATTTTTTCGGTTGTTCCGGTGATCCTTTATGAAGGTGCCATTGCGTTATTTGCCACGCAAATTAACCGGCTTGTCCCAGCACCGGTGCTGCATTCGTTTATTACCGAAATGACGGCAACCGGCGGAATTATGATTTTTGCTATCGGTTTAAATATTGCGGGGCTTGCCAAAATCAGGGTGGCGAATTTATTGCCGGGCATCGTGGTGGTTGCCGTGCTCATCGGCCTGTTACATGCTTATCATACGGTTTTTGGCTGAATTTTACAGGAATGAAGCAACACCTGTTTATCGGTTGAAGTATGAATGTGAACCGGCAGAAACTTACTGAAGTTGCGGATCCTTTTTGCCGGATCCCGGGCCATACAGGTTGCCGGCTTATTCATTCATCTGATTCCGATTTTTATGGTATAGAAGTTTGCGTTCACCGGGGAATTTCGGATAAACGGTTTCAAACATGTTGCTGTTTCTGGAGCACTTAAATCATTTTCTCCTTCGCCTGTCCGCTGTTCATGGAAATCATGGCGTTTTGATATTGAAGATGCAGATTGGCGCGGCTGATGCCTGCAGCGATCAGTTTTGCCATTTTCAGAACAAGATTTAAACGGGTATTCTGAAGGACGGTAAACTCCATAAAACCGCTGATGTTCACAATTCCTGTAATGTGGATGTCGCCAACAGGAGGCAAATCTTTCTTTACACCCGCCCCCGGTTTCACCGGACCGTCGCCGATTTGGATCATGCCGACGCTCTTCATTTTTCCAAGGCAGGCATCGACGGCAATGACGAAGGGGTCGTGGTGCTTTTGATAAATCCTTTCCATATTTTCTTCAAGGTTTAAAGCATGAACCGGCTTATCGAGCGTTCCGTATACGTTGAAGCAGGACAGACCTGTTTCTTCCAAAAAAGTGCCCGTTAAAGGCCCGAGCGAGTCCCCGGTGGAACGGTCGGTGCCGATGCAGACCACCACCAATTCCCTGTTTGTACTTTTCGGAAGTGCTGATAAAATATGATTGGATATAATTTCTTTTGCCAGAACATCATCATGAAATACCTTGATACGATTGCCGCTGAATTCCAATTGTCCTTTTCTCAGATTCATATCAGCCACTCCCTCTTTGTAATAGTACCAGTATACGGAAAATCAAAAAAATCTATACATTTAACATATCTCTTTTTTGATACCCGCAACCGGCAGTTTTACACTTGATTCAGCCGCCAATCAAAAAGGTAATTTTTGAAAAGCGGAGCCGGTTGTCGAGCAAGCGCGGTTTTTTTGTTACAATAACGTTAAAAGAAATGAAGGTTGGTGGAATATGGGCCATTTTGAGACATATCTCAAACACCTCACATCCAAGTGGTTAAATGAAGATACATGGATCGGAATCGGGGAGACAGTGCTGAAGATCATTGTGGTGATGCTTGTCGCATCGCTTGTCATTAAATTCGGCAAAAAGGCGATCGGCAAAATTTTTGCAGTCCGTGCCAAAGCCCCTCTCCGGTTTTCAGAGCGGCGCGAGGCCACGTTGTTGCGGCTGATGGTGAACACACTGACCTATCTCGTCTGGTTTGTTGCCATTGTCACGATTTTGTCCATTCTCGGCATCAATGTCCAGGGGCTTCTGGCCGGTGCCGGAATTGTCGGGCTGGCTGTCGGGTTCGGGGCGCAAAGCCTTGTAAAAGACGTTATTTCCGGATTCTTTATTATCTTTGAAGACCAGTTTTCGGTCGGTGATACGGTGCAGGTCGGGAAATACGAAGGCGTTGTGGAAGAAATCGGGCTCAGGACAACAAAAATCAAAAACTGGACCGGCGAATTATACATCATTCCGAACGGCAATATTTCCGAAGTCACCAATTTGTCCATTCATAACAGCGTTGCCGTTGTGGATGTCCGTATTCCGTACGAAGAGGATATCGATAAAGCGGAAGCGGCCATTCAGGAAATACTGGTGTCATTTGCCGGACAGCACGAAGAGGTCGTGACAGAGCCTGAACTGTTGGGCGTCCAGCAGCTCGGCACCACGGATGTTACACTCAGGGTGGTAGCGGAAACCCTCCCGATGGCACACTGGTATATTGCGAGAGTGCTGAAAAAAGAAATTAAAAAAGCATTGGACGAAAATCGCATCCATGCACCTTATCCGAAAATGGTGACTTATTCCCGTACTGAGAAAGAAGAGGCATTGGCCGGCCAATTTCTAAAGGGGGATGAACATGGAAGATAAAAATTTCGGGTTGTATGATATTGTGGAAATGAAAAAGCAGCATCCGTGCGGCACAAACCGCTGGAAAATTATCCGGATGGGGGCGGATATCCGCATTAAATGTGAAGGATGTGGACATAGCGTGCTGCTGCCACGCAGGGAATTTGCCCGCAAACTGAAAAAAATCCTCGTTAAGCACGAAGAAGCATAGCCCTTTTATGGGTGTCTTTTTTTGGGAGCCGGGGTGCGGTTAAAATAAGGCCGGCAAACGAAACATGTTAACCGGGCGCATCCGGTGGCACCCCGGGGGTTTTTGATACAGCCGGGAAAAACTTGAAAGATACGAGAATGTTTGAAGGAGTGGACATAAAATGGCGTTAACAGCCGGAATTGTCGGTTTGCCGAATGTCGGAAAATCGACTTTATTTAATGCGATTACAAAAGCCGGGGCCGAATCTGCGAACTATCCGTTTTGTACAATTGACCCGAATGTCGGCATGGTGGAAGTGCCGGACGAACGGCTGGAAAAATTAACAGAACTGTACCATCCGAAAAAAACGGTCCCGACCACTTTTGAATTTACGGATATTGCCGGGATCGTCAAAGGCGCAAGCAAAGGGGAAGGGCTCGGGAATAAGTTTCTTTCCCATATCCGCCAGGTGGACGCAATCTGCCATGTCGTTCGTTGTTTTGAGGACGAGAACATTACACATGTTTCCGGGAAAGTCGATCCGATTGATGATATCGAAACGATCAATCTTGAATTGATCCTGGCCGATCTTGAAACGGTGGACAAGCGGATCGGGCGTGTAGAGAAAATCGCAAAACAGAAGGATAAAGAAGCCGTTGCCGAATATGAAGTGCTGACCAAATTAAAGGCGGCTTTTGAAGCGGAAAAACCGGCACGGGCGGTGGAACTGACCGAAGACCAGCAAAAAATCGTCAAAGGGTTCCAGCTTTTAACAAGCAAGCCGGTTTTGTATGTGGCCAATGTCGGGGAAGATGACATTCAGGATCCGTCTGCAAACCCGTATGTCGGGAAGGTGCGTGAATATGCCAAACAGGAAGGCGCGGAAGTGATTGTCATCTGTGCCCGCATTGAAGAAGAAATTGCCGAACTGGATGACGATGAGAAAAAGATGTTTTTAACCGAACTCGGCATCCAGGAATCCGGACTTGACCAGCTGATTAAAGCTGCTTACAGCCTGCTTGGCCTTGCGACTTATTTTACGGCCGGGGAACCGGAAGTCCGCGCGTGGACATTCAAAAAAGGCATGAAAGCCCCGCAATGCGCAGGCATTATCCATTCCGACTTTGAAAAAGGGTTTATCCGGGCTGAAACGGTGTCGTATGAAGATTTAATCAAATATGGCAGCGTGGCAGCAGCAAGAGAAGCCGGAAAAGTGCGCCTGGAAGGAAAAGACTACGTTGTCCAGGACGGCGATGTCATGCATTTCAGGTTTAATGTATAACAGGACTTTTGGACGAATATTCAAATTGTATTGAAAAAATTCAAATCATCCGTTAAAATAGGTATCAGTCGAATATTTTCCTTCGGGGCAGGGTGCAATTCCCGACCGGCGGTGATGAGGAAACTCAAAGCCCGTGACCCGTATTCTCCGGAATGCGGTGGATTTGGTGAAATTCCAAAGCCGACAGTGACAGTCTGGATGGGAGAAGGATCAAACGTTTCATTGGAACGTGTATTTCATGATGCCGTTTTGCCCCGCACATCTTCGTGCGGGTTTTTTGTTTTCACGGGTGTATGTTGGCGGAAATTGAATACAGGAGGCATGAAAGGATTGCAAAAAGAAGATTATATGCAGCTTGCACTCCATTTGGCCGAAAGTGTGGCCGGGCAGACTTCCCCGAATCCCCCGGTTGGAAGTGTCGTCGTGAAAAACGGCACGATCGCCGGGATGGCGGCCCACTTAAAGGCGGGAGAAAAACATGCGGAAAGGCTTGCGGTGGAACAGGCCGGGCCGCTTGCAGAGGGTGCTGAAGTTTTTGTGACGCTCGAGCCGTGTGCCCATTACGGAAAGACGCCGCCGTGCGCAGATTTTTTAATTGAAAAAGGCATCAAAACAGTATATATCGCTGCATTGGACCCCAATCCGCTTGTCGCAGGCAAAGGAATAGAAAAGCTCAGGCAAGCCGGAGTAAAAGTGGAAACCGGGATATTGAAGGAACAAGCGGAAAAGTTGTACCGCCCTTTTTTCCACTTTATTCAAACGAAAACACCGTTTGTCACTGTCAAAACCGCCATGACGGCAGACGGAAAAATTGCATCTGAAACCCGTGACAGCAAATGGATCACAAGTGAAGAAGCAAGGCGTGATGCCCGCCGGTTAAGAAGCAGGCATGATGCAATACTTGTCGGCATACAAACCGTTCTCCATGATAACCCCCTTCTCACCACACGTTTGCCCCATTCCGGGAAAAATCCTATTCGCATTGTATTAGACACCCATTTGCGCATCCCGCCGGAAGCGAAAGTGCTAAACGGCGATGCGCCAACCATTATTTTTTGCGGAAGCGATGCACCAAAAGAAAAAGAACAATGTCTGAAGCAGCTTGATGTCGAAGTGGTCCGCATGCCGCATGCCCGCCTCTTGATCCGTGACGTGTTAGCAGCGCTCGGGGAAAAAGGCATTATGACTTTACTCGTCGAAGGCGGCGCGGCAGTAAACGGCTCATTTTTAAAAGAAGGCGCAGTGCAGCAGTATATTTTTTACATTGCCCCGAAAGTGATCGGCGGGAAAAACGCGCCGTCCCCTTTCGATGGACACGGGTTTGGCAAGGTGGCCGATGCTTTGCCGCTCCGGTTTGAAAAAGTGGAACAGATCGGGCCTGATTTAAAAATCACGGCTGCCGTCCAAAAGGAGGTGCCGGCGCATGTTTACAGGGATTATTGAAGAAATCGGCATATTGAAACGTGTGGAAAGAGGCCCCCGCTCCCTTAAGCTTGCCGTACAGGCCAGGACGGTTCTCCAAGATGTACGGCTTGGCGACAGCATTGCAGTGAACGGTGTTTGCTTAACCGTCACATCCTATACGCCAAATGCATTTACGGCTGATGTCATGCCTGAAACATTTTTCAGCACGGCATTGGCCGGACTGAACATCGGCAGCAAAGTCAACCTTGAACGAGCAATGGCTGCAGGCGGGCGGTTCGGCGGGCATTTTGTCACAGGGCATGTTGATGGCACGGGCACGGTCTGTTTGAAACAAAGGATGGAAAATGCCGTTTATATCACGATTTCTGTTCCCTCCTCCCTGTCCGCCTTTCTGATCCCAAAAGGATCGGTTGCACTCGACGGCACCTCCCTGACTGTGTTCGGGGCTGCGGGCGGGCAATTAACCGTTTCATTGGTGCCGCATACGCAGCAGCATACGATATTGCCGGAAAAAAAGATTGGCGATGCCGTGAATATTGAATGCGATATTTTGGCCAAGTATATGGCAGGGCTGTTCAGGAACGGAGAACGGGCGGAAAAAGAGAGCGGCATGATGGCGCTCTTAAAAGACCAAGGTTTTATGTAAACAAAGGGGTGAAAAACTTGTTTCATACCATTGAAGAAGCAGTAGAAGACTTAAAGGCCGGAAAAGTCGTGATTGCCGTCGATGATGAAAATAGGGAAAAC
Organism: Weizmannia sp. FSL K6-0777; assembly: GCF_038593185.1. NCBI lineage: Bacteria > Bacillati > Bacillota > Bacilli > Caryophanales > Bacillaceae > Heyndrickxia > Weizmannia sp. FSL K6-0777. The sequence goes on along the minus strand of NZ_CP151971.1, from coordinate 3,570,868 downwards.
GAAGGTGATTTTATCGGCCTTGCGGAAAAAGCGACACCGGAAATGATCAATTTGATGGCCAAAGCAGGACGCGGGCTCATCTGTGCACCGATTTCGGCGGAAAAAGCACAGCAGCTCGATCTTTACCCGATGGCACGGCAAAATACCGACAGCCATGAAACGGCCTTCACCGTGAGCATTGACCATGCTGCCACCCGGACCGGCATCAGCGCATTTGAACGTGCCAAAACGGTCCGGCACCTGGCAGAAGACGGGGTAAAAGCCGAAGACTTTCACCGGCCGGGGCATATTTTCCCGTTAGTGGCCAAAGCAGGCGGCGTCCTGGAACGGTCCGGCCATACGGAAGCAGCCGTTGACCTGGCAAAACTGGCAGGCGCAAATCCGGCCGGCGTGATATGCGAAATCATGAATGAAGACGGCACGATGGCCCGCCTTCCCCAACTGGAGAAAATGGCCAAAAAATTTGGTATCAAACTGGTGACGATCCAATCGTTAATCGAGTACAGAAAAAAACATGAGAAACTGATTCAAAAAGAAGCGGAAATCACGCTGCCGACGCGTTACGGCACGTTCCGGGCTGCCGGCTACAAAGATCTGCTGTCAGGGGGAGAACATGTTGCCCTTATAAAAGGGGAAGTCAACAGCGAAGAGCCGGTGCTGGCAAGGATCCATTCCGAATGCCTGACCGGTGATTGCTTCGGTTCCCTCCGTTGCGACTGCGGCCCGCAGCTTGCCCGGAGCCTTGCGCGGATTGAAAAAGAAGGGCGCGGTGTCCTCGTTTATATGCGTCAGGAAGGCCGGGGGATCGGGCTTCTGAATAAATTGAAAGCTTACCGGCTGCAGGAAAAAGGATTGGATACAGTGGAGGCCAACCGCCGGCTTGGATTTCCGGCAGATATGCGCGACTACTGCATCGCTGCGCAAATCTTAAAAGATACCGGGGCAACGCAAGTCCGGCTTTTAACAAACAATCCTGATAAAGTGGAAGCATTGGCGCGTTACGGTATCCGAATTGCGGAAAGAGTGCCGGTTGAAATCGCGCCTGTCCGTGAAAATGAAGGATATTTGCGGACGAAAGCAGAAAAAATGGGGCATTTGCTGCATATATAGGAGGAGATCAAAATGGGACAAGTATTTGAAGGCAATCTGGTTGGAACCGGCTTAAAAATCGGCGTGGTTGCCGCCCGCTTTAATGAATTTATTACAACAAGGCTTGTAAGCGGGGCAAAGGATGCATTATTAAGGCATGGCGTCAGAGAAGAAGCCATTGATCTTGCTTGGGTGCCGGGCGCGTTTGAAATCCCGCTGGCGGCAAAAAAGATGGCAGAAACGGACAAATATGATGCCGTGCTGGCACTTGGCGCGGTGATCCGCGGCGCGACTCCGCATTTTGAATATGTAAGTGCGGAAGCGGCAAAAGGGGTCGCCCATGCAAGCCTCCATACAGAAACGCCTGTCATTTTCGGGATTCTCACGACCGACACGATCGAACAGGCGATTGAGCGGGCCGGGACGAAAGCAGGCAACAAAGGCTGGGATGCAGCAGTAAGCGCGATCGAAATGGCGAATGTGATCCGGAAAATAGAAGCATAGTGAAACGGATGCCTCCCCCCTGTTGTTTTTGATAAAAATTTCAGTCCGTTTTTAATAAAAAGCCCTTGCAAAAGGAACGTATGTTTGATAAAATGGGAATGTCAGCGATAGCCAAATGCGGGATGAAGTCTTTAAGACATTTGATTTTGCCTGCGGGATATGGTATACTTACGACTTGTGAGTAATGAACGCATGAACCATTGCTCCTTGCCCTTTTACATAAAAGGGCCGCATAGTCCATAAGGAGGTGACAAACAGATGAGAAAGTACGAAATTATGTACATTATCCGCCCGAATATCGAGGATGAGGCAAAAAAAGCGCTTGTTGAGCGTTTTGACAATGTCCTCACCAACCAGGGCGCGGAAATCATCGAATCGAAAGAGTGGGGAAAACGCCGTCTTGCATACGAGATTCAGGACTTCCGTGATGGTTACTACCATATCATCAACGTGAATGCTGAACCGGTTGCAGTCCAGGAATTTGACCGTCTGGCGAAGATTAACGGTGATATTATCCGCCACATTGTTGTAAGAGAAGAAGAATAATTTTTAACGATAAAACGTTTCACGTGAAACGGACTTTGAATGATGAGAGGGGTTGATTCTGATGTTGAACCGTGTTGTTCTCGTAGGCAGGCTGACAAAAGATCCCGATTTGCGCTATACGCCGAGCGGAGTAGCGGTTGCTACTTTTACCCTGGCTGTAAACCGTACGTTTACCAACCAGCAGGGGGAAAGGGAAGCGGATTTCATCAATTGTGTTGTTTGGAGAAAACAGGCTGAAAATGTGGCCAACTACTTGAAAAAAGGAAGTCTGGCAGGCGTAGACGGCCGGATTCAGACACGCAACTACGAAGCCCAGGATGGCCGGCGCGTGTATGTCACAGAGGTCGTGGCAGAAAGCGTCCAGTTTCTTGAACCGAGAAGCGCGAATCAGGAACGCAGCAGCAGCCAGAATTACGGGAACAACCAAGGGAATGCTTTCCCGGGGTACAACCAGGATCAAAACCAGAATCAGCGCAATCAAAGTTATTCAAAGCCGGATGAAGATCCGTTCTCAAATGATGGACAACCAATTGACATCTCTGATGACGATCTTCCGTTCTAATGCGGGAAGACCCGTAAAGTGATGATATAAAGGAGGGTGAAAAAATGGCAGGTGGACGCAGAGGCGGACGGAAACGCCGGAAAGTATGCTACTTTACAGCGAACCATATTACCCATATCGACTATAAAGATGTGGACTTGCTGAAAAAGTTCATTTCTGAAAGAGGAAAAATTCTTCCTCGCCGTGTAACGGGCACAAGCGCAAAATACCAACGTAAACTGACAACTGCAATCAAACGCGCACGTCAAATGGCGTTGCTCCCTTATGTTGCAGAAGACAAATAAGCAGCGGAAAAATCACCCGGATTTTTCCTTCAATATATGAACGAAAAAAGACACCCTGTTTTCAGGTTGTCTTTTTTCGTTTCATTATCTTTTTGCTTCATGGATGGGTTATGGTAAAATGAGGGGAAATGATGGTTTTTTTTGAAGGGAGCATGCGTGTGAAAAAAACAAGAATGCTGACAGAAGGGGCAATGCTTGCAGCGGTTTTCGGCGTCATGCTGCTTGTGACATTATATGTCCCAGTGATTAGAATAATTGTTCTGGTTTTTCTTCCACTGCCATTAGTCCTGTTTTGTGCCAAATATTCTTTGCGTTCAATTCTTGTCTTCTGTCTGGTTTGTTTGCTTGTGTCTGCCATTATGGGAACAGTCATGGCAATCCCGATGGCCGTTTTTTTCGTTTGTATTGGATTTGTTATGGGATACGCTATTCAGCGAAAAAAATCTAAATTATTTATATACATAGCAACCAGCCTGACCTTTTTAGCCATCACGATCATCGGGCTGTTTGCCACCCTGAAGTTTTTCCACTTGAATATCATCGCGGAAAACTTAAAAATCATGCAGCAGTCAATCGAACAGTCGAAATCTCTTGTCAACAGCCTTGGGGAACCACAGGCCTATGAGGACCGGTTTGCGCAAATGGCCGATGTCGCAAGCCAGATGTACTCTGTCTATTTGCCGAGCTTGTTATTGCTTTCTGCCTTTATCGCCGTTTTTGTGCTCATTTCTGTGAACTTTCCAATCGCCAAACGTTTCGGTGTCCCGGTTCCGTCCTTTCAACCTTTCCGCGAAATGCGGCTGCCGGGAAATATCTTATGGTATTTCATTCTGGCAATGGTGGCCAACCTGCTGATGCACGGGGACACGGGCAGCTTCTTTGCAAAAGCGGTTCTGAATCTGATGCTGATTTTCCAAATTCTCATTTTGCTGCAGGGGTACGCTTTTATAAGCTTTGTCAGCCACGAGAAAAAATGGCCAAAAGGGTTACTGGCTTTCGCCGTCATTTTATCAATCATATTCAGCCCGCTGCTTTATCTTGTTATGATATTCGGTATAATGGATTTAGGATTTGATTTCAGGCGGATGATTCAAAAGTGACCCTTTCTTAGTTTCTCAATATAGGAGCTGAAGGTATGCCTTCTTACTACAATAAACGGTTCATGCGCTATCCGTTATACGGCTTAATTGCAGTGTCTCTCATCCTGCTCGGTATTATTTTCTTTTACCACTGGTGGATAACGGCAGCCGGCATTGTTGTGCTCGGGGCGTTATCCTACTGCGCATTTTACGTGGAACAACGGTCGAGCGAAGAAATCGAACGCTATATCTCCAATCTTTCCTACCGGGTCAAACGCGTCGGTGAAGAAGCGCTGATGGAAATGCCGATCGGGATCATGCTGTACAATGAAGATTACATCATTGAATGGACAAACCCGTTTATGGCCTCCTGCTTTAATGAAGACACACTTGTCGGGCGTTCCCTTTATGATGTAGCGGAAGTGCTCGTACCGCTGATTAAGCAGGAAATGCATTCCGAGACGATTAGTCTGAATGAAAGGAAGTACAGGGTTGTCCTGAAACTGGAAGAGCGGCTGCTTTATTTTTTCGACATTACGGAACAGGCCGAAGTCGAGCAGTTGTATGAAGATGAACGGACCGTGATCGCCATTATTTATTTGGACAACTATGATGAAGTGACACAAGGCATGGACGACCAGTCTGTCAGCAGCCTGAACAGTCTCGTGACTTCGATTTTAAACAAATGGACAATGGAGTTCGGCCTGTTTTTTAAACGAATTTCGTCTGATAAATTTATTGCGGTATTTAATGAACGGATTTTGCATGAATTGGAAGACAATAAATTCTCGATTCTTGATGAAGTCAGGGAGGCCACAGCGAAGCAAAACGTGGCGCTGACTTTGAGCATCGGGGTTGGCGCAGGTGTCCCGTCCCTCCCCGAACTTGGGGAGCTTGCCCAATCGAGTCTCGACATTGCCCTCGGGCGCGGTGGTGACCAGGTTGCCATCCGGCAGGCGAACGGAAAAGTGAAATTTTACGGTGGCAAAACAAATCCGGTTGAAAAGCGGACAAGGGTCCGGGCCCGCGTGATTTCCCATGCGCTGCGGGAACTCATGATGGAAAGAGACAAAGTGATGATCATGGGCCACAAATTTCCGGATATGGATGCCATCGGAGCGGCTGTCGGCATCCGGAAAGTGGCGGAAATCAACCAAAAAGACGGCTATATTATTTTAAATCCGAGTGAAACGGACACAAGTGTCAAGCGGCTGCTTGGGGAAATAAAACAGTATCCGGATTTGTATGCCCGCTTCATTACACCGGATGAGGCGCTTGAAATGGCGACGGATGACACATTGCTTGTTGTCGTTGATACGCACAAGCCTTCCCTTGTCATCGATGAACGAATCGTCAGGCGGATTGAAAATGTCGTTGTCATTGACCATCACCGCCGCGGGGAAGACTTTATTAAAAACCCGCTGCTTGTCTATATGGAACCGTACGCCTCTTCGACATCCGAACTTGTAACCGAATTGATGGAATACCAACCGAAAAACGGCAAAATCAATATGCTTGAAGCAACTGCCCTGCTTGCTGGTATAATAGTGGATACAAAAAGTTTTACATTGCGGACAGGCTCACGGACGTTTGATGCAGCATCCTATCTTCGTGCCCAGGGTGCCGATACGGTGCTTGTACAAAAATTTTTAAAAGAAGATTTGCGTTCGTATATCCAGCGCGCCAAGCTTGTGGAAACCGTTAAATTTCCGCTAAACGGCATCGCGGTGGCAAAAGGGAAAAATGAAACCATTTATTCCCCTGTTTTAATGGCGCAGGCTGCCGATACGATTTTAATGATGAACGGCGTCGATGCTTCTTTTGTCATCGGACGGCGCAGCGAGAATGAAGTGGGGATCAGCGCAAGGTCGCTTGGAAGCGTCAATGTGCAAATCATTATGGAAACGCTGGATGGCGGCGGGCACCTTTCCAATGCAGCCACCCAGATGAAAAATATAACGGTTGATGAGGCAGAAGAAAAGCTCATTCAAGTGATAGAAGAGTATATGGAAGGGAGTCAGCAATCATGAAGGTCATATTCCTGAAAGACGTAAAAGGCAAAGGAAAAAAAGGAGACATTAAAAATGTGGCGGATGGTTATGCCCACAATTATTTGTTCAAAAACGGGGCGGCAATAGAAGCGACGCCTGCCAATCTGAAAAGCATGGAAGCCCAAAAACGGAAAGAAGAAAAACTGGCGCAGGAAGAACTGGAAGAAGCCAAAAAATTAAAAGAGAAACTTGAGAACATAACGGTTGAAATCAAAGCCAAATCGGGCCAGGACGGGCGACTGTTCGGCTCGGTTACAAGCAAACAAATCTCTGAACAACTGAAAAAAAGCTTCCAGATTCAGGTGGATAAAAGAAAAATAGAGCTGCCGGATGCGATCCGCACTTTGGGTTACACGAAAGTGCCGGTCAGATTACATCATAACGTAACGGCAGTGCTCAATGTCCACGTTTCCGAATAGAAACGTATTTTACCAGCTTTCTTTTTGTTTTCCGCGTGTTAAAATAATAGTACGTGCAGAAAAATGTGATCCATTTTATCGTGATCACATTTTTTCTATTTGGAATAAGTGTGCGGTTCTCTTACGGCAAACGGGTTACCGGTTAAACTGCCATTCTCCCCGGCATGCTTATGTTTGGTGCCGGAACTGGATGATTTAGGATAAAATGGAGGATTCAAAATGAATGAATTGCAAGACCGCATTCCCCCCCAAAATATTGAGGCGGAACAGGCAGTGCTTGGTGCCATTTTTTTGGAGCCTTCTGCATTTATAACAGCTTCGGAAATTTTGACGGCAGAGGATTTTTACCGGAATGCCCATCAAAAAATTTTCCAGGTGTTTGCGAAGCTGAATGATGCCGGCAAGGCAGTCGATCTTGTAACAGTGGCGGAAGAATTATCAGCCACCCGGCAGCTTGAAGATGCAGGCGGCCTCTCTTATTTGAGCGAACTGGCCGCAAGCGTTCCGACAGCGGCCAATATCGCTTACTATGCCGGAATTGTAGCTGAGAAAGCTTTGCTCAGGCGCCTGATTCGGACTGCCACCCATATTGCCCAGGAAGGCTATACGCGGGAAGACGATGTCGATGAACTGCTTGATGAAGCCGAACGCAGCATTATGGAAGTGGCCCAGCGCAAAAATGCCGGCGATTTTAAACATATCAAAGATGTCCTTGTCAGCACATATGATAACATCGAAATGCTCCATAACCGGAAAGGCGACGTCACCGGGATACCGACAGGGTTTTACGAGCTTGACCGGATGACAGCCGGTTTCCAGCGCAATGATTTGATTATTGTGGCGGCGCGCCCGTCTGTCGGGAAAACGGCATTTGCCCTCAATATCGCGCAAAACGTCGGCACGAAGACAGAGGAAAATGTGGCGATCTTTAGCCTTGAAATGGGCGCTGAACAACTTGTCATGCGGATGCTGTGCGCGGAAGGCAATATCGATGCCCAGCGGCTCCGGACCGGGGCGCTGACAGACGAAGACTGGCGGAAACTGACGATGGCAATGGGAAGCCTCTCTAATTCCGGCATTTATATTGATGATACCCCTGGAGTAAGGGTAACGGAAATCCGCTCGAAATGCCGGCGCCTGAAACAAGAGCACGGGCTTGGCATGGTGGTCATCGACTATTTGCAGCTGATTCAAGGAAGCGCCCGTTCCCGGGAAAACCGGCAGCAGGAAGTTTCTGAGATTTCAAGATCGCTGAAGGCGCTGGCGCGTGAACTTGAAGTGCCGGTCATTGCCCTTTCCCAGCTTTCCCGGGGCGTCGAACAACGGCAGGATAAGCGCCCGATGATGAGCGATATTCGTGAATCGGGAAGCATTGAACAAGATGCTGATATCGTGGCTTTTCTGTACAGGGAAGACTATTATGAACAGGACACGGAGAATAAAAACATCATTGAAATCATTATTGCGAAGCAGCGGAACGGCCCGGTCGGCACCGTCCAGCTCGCTTTTATAAAAGAGTACAATAAATTTGTGAACCTGGAACGGCGGTTTGACGATGCGCCTGTTCCGGCATAGCAAGTATCGATATGAAGCTTTTCCTTTTCGGGGAAAGGCTTTTTTTGTGCGTTATACGAATAAAAACGCTGAAAAAATATATAAATGTTCGGATTTACATTGACTGTTGGCGGTTTAAGCTGGTAAAATGATGGATGGAAATCATGATTTGTAAAATATGCGGAGGTGCACTCAATGTCGTCAGTTGTCGTGGTAGGTACACAATGGGGGGACGAAGGAAAGGGAAAAATTACCGACTTCCTCTCTGAAAATGCGGAAGTGGTGTCCCGCTATCAGGGCGGGAATAACGCGGGCCATACCATCCGTTTTAATGGGGAAACGTATAAACTACATTTGATTCCGTCGGGGATTTTTTATAAAGACAAAATTTGTGTTATCGGAAACGGTGTCGTCGTCGATCCAAAGGCGCTCGTCGAGGAACTGGATTATCTGAACGGACGGGGTATTTCAACGGAAAACTTGCGCATCTCCAACCGTGCGCACGTCATTCTGCCTTACCATATTAAACTGGACGGTGCAGAAGAGGAACGGAAAGGCAGCAATAAAATTGGCACGACGAAAAAAGGGATCGGCCCGGCGTATATGGATAAAGCAGCAAGGACCGGTATCCGGATTGCTGATCTGCTTGATTACGAAGAATTCAAAGAAAAACTGACGCGCAATCTTGAGGAAAAAAACCGTCTGTTTGAAAAAATATACGAAACGGAAGGCTTTACGCTGGAAGAAATTTTGGAGCCTTATTACGAATACGGCCAGCGCTTTAAACAATATGTCTGCGATACGTCGGTTGTTTTAAACGACGCGCTTGATGCGGGCAAACGCGTCCTTTTTGAAGGGGCGCAAGGGGTCATGCTCGATATTGACCAGGGAACTTATCCGTTTGTCACATCATCCAACCCGATTGCCGGCGGCGTCACAATCGGTTCCGGTGTCGGCCCGTCGAAAATCAACCATGTTGTCGGCATTGCCAAGGCTTATACGACACGTGTTGGCGATGGCCCGTTCCCGACAGAGCTTTTGGATGAAACCGGCGACCGGATCCGCGAAACCGGACATGAATACGGCACAACGACAGGAAGAGCGCGCCGTGTCGGCTGGTTTGACAGTGTTGTCGTCCGCCATGCGCGCCGGGTGAGCGGCCTGACAGACTTGTCCGTAAACCTGCTCGATGTACTGACCGGCATTGAAACGTTGAAAATTTGTGTCGCCTACCGCTATAAAGGGAAAGTGCTTGAAGCGTTCCCGGCCAGCTTAAAAGTGCTGGCTGAATGCGAACCGGTTTACGAAGAACTGCCGGGCTGGACGGAAGATATTACCGGCTGCCGTTCCCTTGATGAGCTTCCGGACAATGCCCGCCATTACCTAGAGCGCATTTCCCAACTGACCGGGGTTCCCCTTTCCATGTTTTCCGTCGGTCCGGACCGCCTGCAGACGATTGTGGTGCAAAGTGTCTGGCGGGTGTGACGGAAAACCCGGACGAATCGGATTTGGGCTGCCGGAAAAACGGTAGTGGAACCACGTCGAAAAGAAAACCGATGAAAAAGCATCATCGGGTGAGGTTGCTAAAAGCGATTTTCATCCCAGAATGTCCACTAGAACGGAAAAAACGGCGAGATCCCATAAAAGGGGTTTCTCGCCGTTTTTATATTGTTTTAAAGTGGGTCATGATTTTCCATCTTTTACGGCGGCCATGCTTGAAAATGAACATTTGCTGAAATTTCGATTGCCATTCACTTAAAAAATTTGTAGAAATGTGTTGCAAAATGGATGATAGATATGATAACATTACTTCTGTTGTTACAAAATGCACAATGGTCCCGTGGTGTAGCGGTTATCACGCCTGCCTGTCACGCAGGAGATCGCGGGTTCGATTCCCGTCGGGACCGCCATTTTTAATTATACATATTTGTTTTCGGTTCGGGCCCGGTAGCTCAGTCGGTAGAGCAAAGGACTGAAAATCCTTGTGTCGGCGGTTCGATTCCGTCCCGGGCCATTTACTAAAAAGCACTGCGATGACTTAGACTCTCGTAGTGCTTTTTTATTATATGGCTCTTCTAAATATGGCTCTTCTAACCCGCCAGAATGGAAAACAGGATGCAAGCCGTATCCCCCGGCACTCTTGATAGATATTACCAGGGGGCATGGTTTCAGTAGAATTGGACAATTTTTATGCAAGTAAGTTAAAATTGTAATAGTATGGCTGCTGGAAGCTGCCTGTGAATCCTTTGATACAGAGCAGCAATGCTTCTGGATTTCCAGGGGCATTGCTGTTCGCCATGATGCGGGGAAAATGAGATTTTTTAGGAACATAAAGACTAAAGATGATAGAAAGTTGTAGATAGATGTCAATCAATGAGAATGGCGCATTTTAAATGAAGGAGTATGGACGATGGATAAAAAAATTTTGGTCGTGGATGATGAAAAACCGATTGCCGATATTTTGCAGTTTAATTTAACAAAAGAGGGTTATACGGTGTATTGCGCTTATGACGGTGAGGAAGCATTGGAAAAGGTGGAAGAGGTGCAGCCGGATTTAATTGTCCTTGATATTATGCTGCCGAAGCGGGATGGCATGGAAGTGTGCCGCGAAGTGCGGAAAAAATACAATATGCCGATCATTATGGTAACGGCAAAAGATTCGGAAATTGATAAAGTGCTCGGCCTTGAGCTCGGTGCCGATGATTATGTCACAAAACCTTTCAGCACCCGTGAACTGATTGCCCGTGTCAAAGCGAATTTGCGGCGGCACCAGCAGACGCCCGCGGCTCCGGGTGAGGAAGAGGAATCCAATGAAATTGCGATCGGTTCACTTGTCATTCATCCGGATGCTTATGTCGTCTCAAAACGCGGCGAGACGATTGAACTGACGCACCGCGAATTTGAGCTGCTCCACTATCTGGCGAAGCATATCGGGCAAGTGATGACGCGTGAGCACTTGCTTGAAACCGTGTGGGGTTATGACTATTACGGCGATGTCCGGACAGTGGACGTAACGGTCAGACGGCTCCGCGAAAAAGTGGAAGATAACCCGAGCCACCCAGAGTGGATTGTGACAAGGCGCGGTGTCGGCTATTATTTGCGCAACCCTGAACAGGAGTAGCCAAATGAATAAGGTGAAATTCTTCCAGTCTATTCACTTTAAGTTTGTCCTGATTTATATTCTGCTGATCGTCGTCGCGATGGAGATTATTGGGGTGTATTTTATCAATAAGCTGGAAAACCAGCTCGAGACGAATTTTAAAAAATCGATATACGACCAGGTCAATGTGCTTGAATACAGTATTGAAGACCTGTTGACGAAAAAGCAGAACCAGGCGGCGGATATTACGTTAAAAGTGAGGAAAGTACTGGGCGATTTTAAAAGCACGGATGTATCTGAAATCCGGCTGATCGACGCGCACAGCGGCGTTATTTTGGGTACTTCTTCCAATGACCAGAGCATTGTCGGCCAAAAAACAACCGAAGATATTGTCAAAAGCGTCCGTGTAACCGGCCAGCCGGAAGACCAGATTTATTTGGACAAGCAGACTGGCGACCGAATGTGGGTGCTGGCTTCCCCGATTAAAGCAAATGGTGAGCTGATCGGAATCATTTACCTTGTCTCCAAAATTGAAACGGTTTACCGCCAGGTGCAGGCGATTAACCAGATTTTTATGACAGGGACGGTTATTGCCGTACTGGTTACAGCCCTGCTTGGCATCATTACCGCACGCACGATTTCAAAGCCGCTCAGTGAGATCCGCAAGCAGGCGATGGCGATGGCACGCGGCAATTTTGCCCGGAAAGTCAAAGTGATCGGGAATGATGAGATCGGACAGCTCGCTTATTCGTTTAACCATATGACAAAAAAGCTGCAGGAGGCGCAGGCCAGCACGGAAGGCGAGAGAAGAAAACTCGACTCCATCCTGACCCATATGACAGACGGTGTAATTGCGACCGACCGGAGAGGAAGGATTATTTTAATTAACGAGCCGGCTGCCGAGATGCTGGATGTTTCACGTGAAACAGTGCTTTCCCAGCCGCTTATATCGGTTTTAAAAATTGAGAATGAACATAAGTTTGATGATTTATTGACAGAGCAGGATTCCGTTATCCTTGACTTCAGTACGGATGAAGAACCGTATATTTTACGAGCGAATTTTTCGGTGATTCAAAATGAAGCCGGTTTTGTCAGCGGCCTGATTACGGTTTTGCACGATGTCACCGAGCAAGAGAAAATTGATATGGAACGCCGCGAATTTGTGGCCAATGTGTCCCATGAATTGAGAACGCCGCTGACCACGATGAGAAGCTATTTGGAAGCTTTAACAGACGGGGCATGGAAAGATGAGAAAATTGCACCGCAGTTTTTAGGCGTGACGCAAAATGAAACGGAACGAATGATCCGGCTGGTGAATGATTTGCTGAAGCTTTCAAAAATGGACAGCAAAGACGAACATTTAAATAAAGAGTGGGTCAATTTTGTGGAGTTTTTCCACCATGTCATTGACCGGTTTGAAATGGCAAAGCAGCAGAATGTCACGTTCAAACGCAAGTTGCCGAATACGGAAATTTTTGTGGAAATCGATGAAGATAAAATGACCCAGGTGTTGTACAACATTATATCCAATGCGTTGAAGTACTCCCCTGAAGGTGGCCAGATTACGTTTAAGCTGAGGGAACTGAACGAAAAAATTGAAGTCAGCATTTCTGACCAGGGTGTAGGCATCCCGAAAGAAAACGTAAAGAAAATTTTCGAGCGCTTTTACCGTGTTGATAAAGCGCGCAGCCGCAAACTCGGCGGAACAGGGCTCGGCCTTGCAATTGCAAAAGAAATGGTGGAAATGCACGGCGGAAGCATTTGGGCAAGCAGTAAAGAAGGAAAAGGAACGACCATTTACTTTACCCTTCCCTACGAACCGGCACAAGAGGATGAGTGGCTATGAGTCTTGAAAAAGCAAAAACCATCATATTGACGTTGCTCGTGCTTCTGAGCTTGTTGTTAACGTGGCTGATCTGGAACAACCAGCCGAATTATGACTTGCTCAACTTAAAAGATCTGGACAATATCGCGATTGCAAAGGAAAAAAAGGTGCCCGGCATCATCCTCCCTGACAAAGTACTTTACCATGAGAATGACGGAACAACCGGCACGGTTCATGACGGGGAAATTTCACGGGTGATGAATCTGCTTCGAACATGGACATTTGATATGAGCAGCTCTCGCCTGTTGCAAAAAAAAGACCTGTATAATTTAATGTACGGAAAAAACAGGATTGAATTGGACTTTCCGGCCCCTGTCCCGTTCAGTGTCTATCAATCGGTCCTGAACTTTGCCAATAAAAAAGTGCCGGATGCCGATTTTGACCATATTGTTATCGAATTAAACAAAGGAACCAAAAACTTAAACCATGTTTATTTTATTTCAACGGCGTCCAATAAAGTATATGAGGCAAGCACAGATCAAAAATCCATTCAGGTGTTCATTTCAAAACTGAACGACAACAAATCTTTGTACAAGCCGTATACTGCCTTTGCCCTTTCCGGCCCGAGAAGAATCTACCTGCCTGCCGGAAATCCGGTGGTGAACCAGTACAAATATGCGACAACCGATATTGAAATTGATAAATTTAAAAAAGCGCTGTTTGCCGATCCAAACTTTGTAAAGAAAGTGGCGGGGGAATATACAAACGGTATCAGCCTGTTGCGGACAGATGAATCCAATAAAGTCTTAACCTTCGTGAATCCAGGGGAAGACATCGGGTACAGCTCCGATCCAAACCATCTGCTGACGCGGGCCATTGATTTTATTAACCAGCACAGCGGCTGGACGGACCAGTACCAGTATTTCGAAATCAATGAGCGGGAAAATGAAGTCACGTTCCGGCTTTTTAAAGACGGCTATCCTGTTTTTAACGATGACGGCATGGCGGAGATCCGGGAATACTTGGGCAAATCGGAAATTTACAAGTATGTCCGCCCGTACTTCAACCTGTCGCTCAACCTGACGTTAAAACCGGCTGCTGTTAAACTCCCGCCGGCTCAGGATGTAATCGCCGGCTTGCAGACAAACCCTTCCGTTCAAATGAACAAGGTGAGAGATATTGCAGTCGGGTACCGTTTACAAAAAGACAGTGACGATATCCTTTCGCTGCAGCCGGCCTGGTATTATTGCGAAGACGGAATTTGGAAAATGGCAGGGGGGGATGAAGATGGACTGGAGTAAAACAAAAACAATCTTTATTCTTGTTTTCTTGGTGCTTGATATTTACCTTTCCTGCCAGTTGTATTTCAAACATGTCAAAAATCAGTATGAAGTCATTGGCAGCCCGACAGCGGAACAAAGCTTAAAGGCTGCAAACATTACGTTCGTGAACCTGCCGAAAGGAAAGGCAAAACGGCCGTATATCAGCGCGGAAGAAAAAGTATTTACCGCAAAAGACTTGAAAAAATTGAAAAACCAGCAGGCGGAAATCGTGAACGGGTATCAACTCAGTTCCGCTTTTGATAAGCCGGTGAAATTGGGAACAAAAATCAAAACGGACCAGCTGGAGGCGGTTATTCAAGAAAATATGCTTTACGGCAGCCGCTATAAACTGTGGAACTATGATAAAGACTTGAATCAGGCCGTCTTTTATGAGACATATAACGGAAAAATGATTTTTAATAATAAGAACGCGAAATTGACCGTGTATTTAAATGACCAGAATGAAATCATTTCCTATGACCAGACGTATTTGACCAATATTAAAATCTACCGAGAAGAAGAAGAGACATTGTCGGCGGTAAAGGCGGTGGAAGCCTTATATAAGAAAGGAACGCTGAAACCGAACAGCAAAGTGACGAAGGCGGAACTCGGTTACTATACGAGGGTGCCGGAACTCCAGGTGCTTGTGCCGACATGGCATTTTACAGTAAAACACGGGAATGAAACAGAGCAATTATTTATCAATGCATTTGAAGGTCAGGTCAACGAAATGGAAAATGCACAATAATTTTGGAGAGGATACGATGGGGATGCAATTTAGTGTACTTGCGAGCGGAAGCACGGGAAATGCGATCTATGTGGAGACGGAGCAGCATGCTTTTTTAGTGGATGCAGGTTTAAGCGGAAGGCAAATGGAACAGCTTTTCGGACAGATTGGCCGCAATATTGCCGATTTAAGCGGAATCCTTGTTACGCATGAACACAGTGACCATATTAAAGGAATCGGGGTGCTGGCACGGAAATACAAGCTCCCGATTTATGCCAATGACAAAACATGGTCGGCGATGGAAGGCATGATTGGAGAGATTCCAACAGATTTGAAGTTTTCATTCGGGATGGAATCTGTCCAATCGTTCGGAAGCCTTGAGATTGAGTCATTCGGCGTTTCCCACGATGCCGTCCAGCCGATGTTTTATATTTTTCATGAAGGCAGCAAAAAATTGGTCATCATTACGGATACAGGTTATGTCAGCGATCGGATGAAAGGGACGATTTCCAATGCGGACATTTTTGTTTTTGAAAGCAACCACGATGTGGAAATGCTCCGGATGGGAAGGTACCCGTGGAGTGTAAAACAGCGCATTTTGAGCGATGTCGGGCATGTGTCGAATGAAGATGCCGCACTTGCGATGAGCGAAGTGATCGGGGACCGGACAAAACGAATATACCTTGCCCATTTAAGCAAAGATAACAATATGAAAGACCTCGCGCGGATGGCGGTTTCCCAAACGCTTCAGGAACAGGGCCTGGCGGTCGGCGAAACGTTTTCATTATATGATACGGATCCGAAAATTCCAACGGCCTTAACAGCTGTTTAACCAGAGCAATCCGGTGGCAGAATCTGTCGCTGTGGGGCCCGCCGCCAACAACCGGGGCAGCGTTTAATCGGCAGGCGGGCCATATTTTTTTTTATTTTGGCGCTTGATTTTTAGTAATTTTTAATTATCAGCCATTATAATGGAATCAGAACGGGCAAAAAAGAGTTCCTTCATCTAACTTCTATTTTCCTCATCAGTACAGAAAGGGTGGTGCGCAATGGGATATTATGATGATCAGGACGGCCAACGGCGTGGAAAAGAAAACAGGCGGAGCGGCGGAAAATTTGGTTATTTTCTTTCCGGGCTGATTGGCGTGATTGTGGGGGCGCTTGTGGTAGCCCTTCTTTTTCCAAATATTTTTGGAAAAACGAACTCAGACTCTTCTGCGGTAGATTCAAATTCTGTGGCAAATACCAGCACGTCAACGGCAAAAACAACGAAAACCGTCTCGTTAAAGGTGACAACCGATATTACAAAAGCAGTGGAAAAGACGGAGAAAGCGGTTGTCGGCGTCTCAAACATTCAAAAACAAAGTATTTGGTCTGATGATATGTTTGGGCAGGACTCAAAATCTTCTTCCTCTTCTTCTCAGGAAGCCGGATCCGGTTCCGGGATTATTTACAAAAAAGCCGGTGATAAAGCTTATGTCGTCACCAATTACCATGTGATTGAAGGGGCAAATGCGCTGGAGGTGACCTTATCGAACGGGAAAAAGCTTTCTGCCAAACTTGTCGGCGGCGATAAATATACGGATCTGGCCGTTCTACAAATAGACGGCAGCAATGTGACAACGGTTGCTCAATTCGGTGATTCGGATGCATTAAAACTTGGAGAATCTGTTATTGCGATCGGTAACCCGCTTGGTGAAGAATTTGCCGGATCTGTTACAGAAGGGATTGTTTCCGGGTTGAATCGGACTGTTCCGGTGGATATCGACGAAGATGGAACGGAAGATTGGCAGGAAGAAGTCATTCAAACCGATGCTGCGATCAACCCTGGCAACAGCGGTGGTGCTTTAATCAATATTTCCGGCCAGGTTGTCGGGATCAACTCCATGAAAATTTCAAATGAGTCGGTTGAAGGCATCGGATTTTCGATTCCAATTAATTCAGCAAAACCGGTCATTCACCAGTTGGAAACAAAAGGGAAAATTACCCGGCCGGCATTGGGTGTCGGGATTGTAAACGTCTCGGATATCTCGGCTTACCAACAGAAGGAAACGTTAAAATTGCCCGCCAATGTGACGACCGGCGTTGTGATCGGCTCTGTTGAAGACGGGTCCCCTGCAAGTAAAGCCGGTTTGAAAGAATTTGACGTCATTTACAAACTGGACGATCAAAAGATAGACAACATCGTGGAATTAAGGAAATTCCTGTATGAGCATAAACAGCCCGGTGATAAGGTGAAAGTGTCGGTATACCGGAACGGCCAGCCGAAAACATTCACATTAACGCTCGGGACCGCTTCGGGAAGCAATTAACAAACTGCGGAGGAAAGGCGGAAAGCTTTTCCTTCCTTTTTTTGCGGCATTCAGTTATCAACAGGGCAAAGCGTGCTGCGGACCGCAGCGGAAATGAACATTTTGTTGAAAAAAATTTTTATACGGGTGGATATTTGTGGAAATTGCTCGAAAAGAAGGTTATAAACAGGCTGTGAATAGCGAAAAATGGTGAAATATATCTTGTATGGAACGGTTATTCCCACACAAAATGTGGATAGTTTCTGTGGATATGTGGATAACTCTTGTCAATAGCTTGTGGGTAAGGTGGGTGTAAGTTGTGAATATCTCTATCGTTACAGTGGGAAAATTGAAAGAAAAGTATTTGAAGCAGGGCATTCAGGAATATTTAAAACGGCTTTCCGCTTACGCAAAAGTTGAAATCATCGAAGTAGCGGATGAAAAAGCGCCCGAAATGCTGAGTCCAGCGGAAATGGAGTTGGTAAAGCAGAAGGAAGGCGAGCGGATCCTTGCAAAAATCAGCCCGGACACCTATGTGATCAACCTGGCGATAGATGGGAAAATGAAATCGTCAGAAGAACTGGCCGGTTCCCTCGACCGTCTGGCGACATACGGCAAAAGCAAAGTTGCCTTTGTAATCGGCGGCAGCCTCGGCTTAAGCCAAGCGGTTCTGCAGCGCGGCAATGAAAGCCTCTCTTTTTCGAAAATGACCTTCCCCCACCAGCTCATGCGGCTCATTTTAGTCGAACAAATTTACCGCGCCTTCCGGATTATCCGGGGGGAACCGTATCATAAGTAGGGCTTGCTGAATAAGCAAAAGTTCCAGATTTGACAAGGATTTTGGCTGTATTTGTCGAATATAAAGTGTAAGGATTTCATAGGAAACACGTAAAAAACCTTGCACTTGGAGGCCGTTACGATGTACAAAAAGACCGAACATCAATTAACTTTTGTAGATGATTTTTTTCTACCATTCGGTGGAAAATTAAATAAAGAAAATCGCTGGGTCCGTCTTGCTGAATTAATCCCGTGGTGGAAGGCTGAAGAAAAGTATGCCAAGTCCTTCAAGAAAAAATTCAAAGGCGAAAAGGCTTATTCTGTTAGAATCGCTCTTGGAGCTCTCTATATCAAAGAACGGCTTGGGCTATCTGACCGAGAAACAGTCGAACAGATCACAGAAAATCCGTATCTTCAGTATTTTATCGGTTTGCCTGAATTCCAAGAAAAAGCCCCTTTCGATCATTCTCTGATGACTCGTTTTAGAAAACGTTTGGGTGCAAACATCATCAATGAACTGAATGAATGGATCGTCTCGGAAGAACAAAAACGCCAATTGGAAGAGGAAAATAACAACGATGATGATCCTCACGATGACACTGATGATGACGATCATGGTAGTGATGATCATCAAACTTCCGATCCTGCTTCAGAAGAGAAATCAACTGAATCGGTTTCTCCCAGAACGCAGAACAAAGGAAAACTCATTCTGGACGCAACCTGTGCACCGGCTGATATTGCTTACCCTACAGACCTTGGGCTGTTGAACGAAGCTCGTGAGAAATTGGAACATATCATTGATGTCTTGCATGAACCACACAAAGGGAAATTACGTAAGCCACGGACCTTCAAGAAAAGAGCCCGCAAGGACTATCTTTCTGTCGCTAAGCAACGCAAAGCTGGCGCCCGGAAAATCCGGAAAGCTGTCGGCAAGCAGCTTGGGTATGTGAAACGGGATCTGAAAATCATTGAAAATCTTCTTACCCAAAGCTCCCTGTCTCTTTTGAGCAAAGATGAATATCGGCAACTCCTCGTGATTCATGAACTTTATCGCCAACAGGCAGAAATGTACAAAAAGAAGACACACCGGATTGACCACCGGATTGTGAGCATTTCCCAGCCTCATGTCCGTCCAATTGTGCGGGGCAAGGCAAAAGCGAACGTGGAGTTCGGTTCAAAAGTCGCCATCAGCGTCGTAGATGGCTATGCCTTGATTGAGCACCTCGACTGGGAAAATTACAATGAAGGGACCACTCTTAGGGAATCTGTTGAGCACTACTACAATCGGTTCGGATTTTATCCGGAAGCGATTTTGGCAGATAAAATCTACCGAAACCGTGATAATTTGGCATACTGTAAATCTCTTGGCATTCGTCTGAGTGGGCCAAGGTTAGGACGTCCATCCAAAATGGAAGACAAAACCTTAGAACATGTGGCAAGGCAGGATGCCTCTGAACGTAATGCCGTTGAAGGCAAATTTGGCGAAGGCAAGCGCAAGTATGGGCTAGGCCTTATTCGAGCACGCCTCCAAGAGACCAGCGAAACAGTAGTAGCCCTTCAATTTCTCATACTGAATCTGGAGCGGAAGCTCAGGGTTCTTTTTTTAAAATTTTTGCACAACACTATTTTATATTTTGATAATCGGAATTTGGATTGTTTGTGACCGAATCTGATTCGTTCAGCAAGCCCTAAGTAGATGAGGTTTTTATAATAGTATATTTAGGTAATTATCTTTTTAATTGAGGAAAACTTCATCATAGCGTCATTAGACTTTTACGTTTATAATGATAATATGGCAAATAAATGTTGAGACAAAATATAACCGAACTCATAGGGAGAACGGTTTTTCTTTTTTAGGGTGCTGATTAGTGGTAAAATTGGGAATGGGTTAAGGAGGACGCTATGTTCGACTATTATTTAAATAAAGTTATTGAAGGTGACTGCTTAGAAGTTATGAAAGGCATACCGTCTAAATCGATAGATATGGTTTTATGTGATTTGCCATATGGAACGACCCAAAATAAATGGGATTCAGTTATTCCTTTAGATTTATTATGGAAAGAATATAGAAGAATCGTTAAGGATAATGGCGTTGTTGTACTTACATCTCAAGGTATTTTTACAGCGAAACTTATTTTAAGCAATGAAAAGTGGTTTAAATACAAATTGGTTTGGGAGAAATCAAAGGCCACAAATTTCTTGAATGCCAAGAAACAGCCATTGCGTAAACACGAGGATATATGTGTCTTTTATAAAAAACAACCTGTTTATAACCCACAGATGACTGATGGTGACCCCTATGATAAGGGGATTAGAAAAAACCAACTTACAGGAAGTTATGGAGATTTCAACCCAGTTCATGTGGTAAGTGATGGTAAGCGTTACCCAACAGATGTAATTTACTTTAAAACTGCAGAGTCAGAAGGAAAAGTATACCATTCTACTCAAAAGCCTGTAGAATTAGGTAGATACTTAATTCGGACATACACAAATGAAGGTGCTGTAGTTCTAGATAATGCATGTGGGAGTGGGAGCTTTTTAGTTTCGGCAATACTTGAAAATAGAAACTTCATTGGGATTGAAAAAAATGAAGATGTTGAGTTATATAAGAACGAAAAAGTAGATTTAATAGAAATTTGTAATAGACGAATAGAGGAAGCAATGGAGACAGTAAGGAAGGAGCAAGCAATAAATGAAAGGTATAGGAACAACGCGTGATAATGAACGCAGCTGGGCTATTGATTTAATTTCACAGATAAACTCCAGTGCTTTAGTTTGTAAAGAGGATAGTATTATTCAACATGCTGGAGGAGAGATGGGGCTATCAACTGGTAGTGGTTCTCTTTTCCCGGATGTACTTTTATTTGGGGATAAAGGAAAGACAAAGGTATTACAAGGTTGGGAATTAAAATACCCTGATACACCAATTGAAGATAGAGAACTATTTCTTAATGCAGTAAAAAAAGCAGAAATATTAGGCGTAAATAGTTTTTTACTTTGGAACGTTTCAATTGCAAGACTATACGTTAAAAATGATGAGAAAGGCCAATTCGAATTACTAAAGGAATGGGATGACCTTAAACATATAACAAAACGTTCTGAAGTTGCCTATAGTATGGCTGAAATTAATCAGCTTTTACGTAGTATATTACAAGAGTTAGAATACTATTTTCGTAATAATACCCTACGAACAGAAAAGGTTCTTAACTCAATTGTAAATGAACAAATGCTTTCTTTAGCTTTTAATAATATAGATGCTTGCGCTCATGCATTAAGGAGCGCCGCCGCTAGAGATAGCATGTTTAATGACGAAGTGTTAATATGGTGGGAAGCTGAAGGTAGAAGCTATGGAAAGAAAGCGAATTTATGGGTAGAGTTATCGAAATTAGCAATAATATCATTAATGAATAAAATTATTTTCGCTAATATTTTGAAGAAATATAACTCTAATGCATTGCTAGTTAATAAAATAAGTGAAACAACAACTATAGAGGAATGTTTAGAAATTTTCGAAAATATATCTGAAAAGTGCGACTTTTACAATATTTTTGAAGAAAAAGCTGGAGAGAAGTATATCGATAGTGATACCTTTAAAGTATTAAAAAATTTTAATGATTATATAATCAAGTTAGATTTCAATAATTTTAGTGATAAATTGTTAGAAGAACTTTTAAGTAAGGTCGTAACTAGAAGCAAACGTAAAGTTGCTGGACAATTTTCTACTCCAAAAGAACTAGCAATGATTTTGACCTCGTTGACAATGATGGATAAGGGAGTGCGTGTATTAGACCCTTGTTGTGGGACAGGAACTATTATAAAAGCAGCTTATGATTTGAAAACAATATCAGGAATAGATAATCAAGATGCAATGAAGCAAATATGGGCTGGGGACAAATTTAGGTATCCTCTTCAATTTGCAATGCTCGCTTTATCCTCGCCCGAAAATATTGGAAGGGAAATAAATATATACAAGGATGACGTATTTAATCTTAGTTCTACTCAGAACATAGAATTACATAGCCCAAATAGTAAAAATACTTTTAAGGTTAAATTGGGTAATTTTGATGTAATTGTTTCGAACCTTCCATTTGTTCAACAAGAAACGCTGGCTGAACTAAATCCAGAAGCTATATCATTTATAGAAGCATTAGATGATAAATTCAATGGTAGAAGTGATTTATATGCATATATAGTACTTAAAATTGATGAACTTCTTTCTGATAAGGGTAGAGCAGGGCTAATAATATCGAATTCTTGGCTAGGAACAGAGTTTGGGGAAACATTTTTTAATGAACTAAAAAATAGGTATCATTTGAAATATATTATAACTTCAGGTAAAGGTCGCTGGTTCAAAAATGCTGATGTAGTAGCAAATATAATTGTAATTGAAAAAGGAAATACAGACTTTAACAGAAAAGTGAATTTTATTACTTTAAAAGAAGAACCGAAAAATATAGTTGGTAACGGCGATAAAACAGAGCAGTTTGAAAATGTCTCAACTCTAGTTGCCAAAATTCGAAGAGAACTACCTTCAAATTTGTATGTCAGTCAGAGTTATTCTTATAAAGAAATATCTCTATTAGATGAGCTTGGCATAGTTAAAAATGCTTTGTTCGCCGAGTGTGGTTGGTTGGTTGGTTGATATCAAAGATAGTCTAGTTCCTTTAACAGATTATTTTTTTGTTAAGCGTGGAGAACGTCGAGGATGTAATGCCCTTTTTTATCCACAGAACCATAATATTGAACCGGAATATATTGTCCCTGTTATGAAAAAACTCAATACTTCATCATATATTATGGATTTAAGTGCTTCAATAGATGGATTTTGTTGCAGTAAAACAATTGAGGAATTAGAAGAACTTGGTCACTATGGAGCATTAAATTGGATACGTAGTTTTGAGAATGTTAAGGATGGAAATGGGGTTCCAATACCAAAATCAAAATCTGTTGTTAGAAAGAATTTATATTGGTACGAAATGTCGTTAACAAATAAATTTGATATAGGATTACTCATTAATCCTGATGAAAGACTATTTTTCTCAAAAGCACCTCAACCTGTTTTCTTTGACCAAAGATTGACTGGCCTCGTAAGAAAAGATGATACAATGAATTTAACATTACTGGCCGCATTATTAAATAGTATCATTGGAGTATATTACATAGAAGCAATTGGCTTTGGTAGAGGATTAGGGGTGCTTGATTTAAACAAAAATAAGGTAGAAGAAAGATTTAAAATGTTAAATCCAACCTTAATAAAGGAACAAGATAGATTAAAAATTCTAACTTTGTATAGCAATCTAGAGAAACGAAAGGTATTTTCGTTGATTGAAGAACTTCAGCAAGAAGACCGTTATAACTTTGATATAGCAGTATTAAAGGCTTTTGGTTTAGAAAGTAAATATGAGATGATTAAAAGTTCATTAATGCAATTATTTGAAATACGAAAGTCTATAAGAGATTAAAGGCGTACAAAAAGCATTTACGAATATATATTATAGACTTGTTTTTAATTTGCAAATCCCCAAACTTCTATTAAAGTTTGGGGTTTCTTTTATAAGGGGGAATAATATGGATAATCAATTGAGACAACTTTCATTTAAAAAGTATAACTCTTCAAAACGGGTTAACATTGTCCTGAATCCGTGACGAAATTTCCGCTTAAAGGCAAACAAATCGCATAAAATTTAGTATAATTGGTATATCAGACAAATTAAATTCATTCCACATTCAGGTGATCTCATGAAAAAGTTTGTGATAGAACCCACAAAAGAACGAATGGTTGCCCAAGCTGGCTTAGCGATAGTAGGAAATTTACTAAATCAAACGAATTTAGTTTCCAGGTTGAATGCCTATAAACTCCCTGATATCTCCCGGTATCCGGCTTGTTCCAATGGCGATGTGGCTAAATCTTATATCGGCTTGCTTTGCCAGGGAAAAAGTGATTATGACAATATTGAAACCTTCCGTGATGATGCTTTTTTTGCACTGGCTTTGGATATCCAGAGGGTTCCTTCCAGCCCGACTCTCAGGCAACGATTGGACCAGGCCGCCTTGGTGGAAAAATGGAAAACGATCTTGCACGAAGAATCGCTGGATCTGATTCGCCATACAAATGCGGAAATCAGCCCGGTTTACGCCAAAGACAAGCCGTATATCCCGGTTGATCTGGATGTCTCCCCTTTCGATAACTCCAAGACAAAAAAGGAAGGTGTCGAAAGAACCTATAAAGGCTGTGACGGTTATGCCCCTATGTTCGCTTACATGGGACAGGAAGGTTACTGCCTGCATGTTGAGATGCGAAAGGGAAGTGTCCACTGCCAAAAAGGTACACCAAATTTCATCCAGGAAACCATTCAATCTGCCCGGAAACTAACAGATCAGCCATTGCTTTTCAGGCTTGATTCCGGAAATGACAGCCGGGATAATCTCATTATTCTCCTAGAAAACCATGCAAGCTTTATTATCAAACGCAATCCCCGTAAGGAAAAAGCTGAGGACTGGCTGTACATTGCCCGAAAATATGGGATCTGTTGTGAAGAACGGGAAGGAAAGAAGGTTTACCTTGGATCCATCCCCGAAACCATTCAAATTAAGGACCAGGAGCGAAGCATCCGAAAAGTTTTTAAAGTGACCGAAAGAACCATCTCAAGAGACGGACAAATTTTTTTAATTCCCGAGTATGAATTTGAAACCTACTGGACGGACCTTGAAGTGCCGCCTCATGTGGTGATCTCTCTTTATCATAACCATGGCACTTGCGAACAGTTCCATAGTGAAATTAAATCAGAACTGGATCTCTCGAACGGCTGCCGTCAGGCAAATATGAAACGAATGGCCTTGTGCTCCATTTCGGTGTATTTGCGTATAACCTGCTTCGCTTGATTGGACAAGAAAGCTTGAAAAAACAAGATACGCCATTGAAAAAGAAAACAACAAGAAGAAGAATCCGAACCGTCATCCAGAATATGATCACACTGGCCTCAAAGCTGGTTTTCCGTGGCCGGCAATGGAAATTAAAAGTCGCGGAGACCAACAAATGGTTACCGGTCTTTACTCGTTTGTATCAAGCCTTTTACTAAACATCCCGATCAATAGACTACTAGGAAAAAAGAAATAAAAAAATGAAAACTTGCAAAAAAATGGAAATTTGCAGATTTATTTGGCGTGCACAAAAACGAATGAAACAGGGAAATTTTTACATACTGAATCACTAAAAGTGCATTTATCGAATAGTCGGACACCACTATATCCTTACTCTTGGGAAATCTACCTATTAACGGCGTTTGTTATATTTTCGTCACGGATTTAGGTATTAATAATTGGATTGATGTTATCAGAGAAATATACTTCAAAACACATGATTCGTTATTCCAAGATGAAGAAAAATTATGGGATGATAATCTGCTTAGTTACGAGGATGAACTTAGGGGGAACATGAGCAACTAGAATTTTTTTGAAAATCGGATATTAAAAATAATTAATATTAACTGAACTTGTGGAATATTTTGGAGGAACTTCATCATACTAGATAATAGAAAACACTCAAGAAATGGTATAATTATATTATTAGAGGTGGTTTCCATGGTAGTGCTAGATATTTACGGTAAAATTGAATTCAACAGAAAAGAACAGATGATTAAGTATGGTAAGACATATACTGATGTTTTCGACTTTACTATAGCAAAGAAAATAGTGGAAACTAATATAGGAAACACAAAAGGTTATACTTTAAGTACTCTTGAAAACTGTATTGATTATATTATTGAGAATATGATTTTTATAGAATTTGATTATGATTATAGTGATATGCCCTTTTTTGATTGGACAACAAATTTTTTTGATGGTAGATTTTGTGAAGAAGATTACTCAGAAAAATTAGTGAAACTTTTTAATTTTATGAATCCCGAAAAGCATGGTAGAGCACACTTTAATGTAATTTATTCCAGTAACAACGACTATTTAAGTGTTTTACCGAGGGTTACGTCACTATTATCGTATAGAATTAGATCAGGGTTTAAAGGATTTAAAACAAAAGAAGAAACGATATATGATTTGAAAAAATGTGGTGAATGTCTTGATAGTTTTCTTCAAACTGAAGATGATTATTATAAATTAGATTTTATTGTCGAAGCTATAAATAAAAATGATGACTACAAGCACTACCACTTTCTAAGGGTATTCACAATTCTTGAAATGCTATTACTCAACAAAAAGCAACGAACTAAAGAAATTGATTATTATATTAATCCTATAATCAAACGGATTTACAATGAGGAATCAGAACAAGCTACAAAATTATTAAGACAGATGAGAAATAAAGTTGGTCATGGTGATTTTATAGGCTTTAATAAAAAAGCATATGATTTTGCTAATAAATATATGAAAAATTTTCAATTTGATTATTCTGAGTATAGTCATCTAAATTGGATTCTGTTGCACACATGTTGTTTATTAGACGATATATTAAAGGAAGTATTAATTGATAAATTCAATTTAGACAAATATTTTGAAGCTGTACACTCATAGAAGGTTGTTTTCTGTACACAAGATAGTCGTGATGTTATGAGAAAAATAAGCAATACAATTGTTCCATAAATACATAGAGTTTTTTGCATTCTACGCAAATTTTACGCACGACAAATATAAAACCATATAAAATCAAGGGTTTGACACCATTTTCAACCCCGACCACCAGTGTCTAAATACCAGATACGAGGCATAGAATTAATGAAAAACCAGAACTGGAAATTGATTCCAATGCTGGTTTTTGCCTCTTAAATTACCGCGGTGAACCGTATCATAAGTAGATGAGGTTTTCTCCGGAAAAGAAAAAGCCAAAAAGGTGCAAATATCAAATAGGAACTTGCACCTTTTTGGCTTTGTTCATCTTACCTTTGGAAGAAAAGCATCTGCTCCTTTTGATTTATGTGTGAAAAACCCCAGCCTGGAAAATGATCGAGATGCCCCCCCTGTTTGGAGGCGATGCTTTAAAATCTTCCCGGAATGGAAGCCAATGCATTGATCACAGCGTATGACTGACCTTCCTCATGATAGGCCTACCGTAACTGGCGTTTAAATGCTTTATTAGCGAAGAAGTAAGCGATGGCCATAATGCCGGTGCACCAGGCAAGCGCGGTCCAAATATCATCCTTCATTCAGGAGGGCCCGAATCGTATTCACGATTGAATTTACGGGCTGGTTTTTGGGTATTCTCGGTCTTTCATCTTGCAAGGAAAAATAAAACAGCTGCAGCCTGCCACGCTGCAGCTGTTTGGCTTTTTCAGGTGATAATTTTGTTTTTCGAATCCGGGCGGGATTGAAGTTCTGCTTCGATCCGGGAATGCTTCGAGGATTCGGCCATGAATAAGTAGGTGAGCAGGCTGATGGCAATACAGCCGGCGACGTAGTAGAAAAAGGCGGATTCCACGCCGGCATTTTTCAGCCAAAGCGCGATAAATTCGGCTGTTCCGCCAAAGATTGCGACAGTTAATGAGTAAGGAAACCCGACACCAAGCGCGCGGATTTCAGTCGGGAACAGCTCAGCTTTCACAATGGCATTGATGGAAGTATAGCCGGTTACAATGATCAGCCCTGCCATCATGAGAAGAAAAGCAAAAACCGGGTTCTGCGTTTCTCTCAACCATAAAAATATCGGTACGGTCAAAAGGGTCCCGAGAATGCCGAAGCCGATTAACAGCGGCCTGCGCCCGATCCGGTCGGACAGCTTTCCGGCAAGCGGCTGGAAAACAACAAAGATGAAAAGGGCAATAAAGTTGATCCAGCTGACGGTTTCTTTATCAATTCCGGACGTGTTCACCATAAATTTTTGCAGATAGGTGGTGAATGTGTAGAATGCGACAGTGCCTCCAAGTGTAAGGCCGACAACGGTCAGCACCGCTTTCGGATAATTCATCAGAACCTTCAGCGTTCCGGCATTTTTACGCGTTTCCGATCCCATCTCCTCGAATTGTTCGGACTCGTCCATCGTACGGCGCAGCCACAAGACCACCAATGCGCCAATCGCGCCGATCACAAACGGGATCCGCCATCCCCACGAGGTCATTTCGCTTTCATTTAATGCGAGTTGGAGCACAATTTGGACACCAAGTGCGATCAACTGCCCCGATACAAGCGTGACATATTGGAAACTGGAATAGAAGCCGCGGCGGCCGCTGCTTGCCATTTCGGACAAATAAGTAGCAGAAGTGCCGTATTCCCCGCCCAGCGAGATCCCCTGCACAAGCCGGGCCAGGACCAAAATAACCGGTGACAGCACACCAATCCTGCTGTATCCCGGTGTACAGGCAATGACAAGCGAACCGAGCGCCATAATGGCAACGGAAAGGGTCAGTGCAGCCCGGCGGCCGTACCGGTCTGCATACCGGCCCATGATCAGGCTCCCGAGCGGCCGCATCAGAAAACCAATGGCAAAAATCCCGGCTGTATTTAATAACTGGACAGTTTGGTTCCCCTCCGGAAAAAACTCTGATGAAAAATAAACCGCAAACGCAGAATAAACATACCAATCATACCATTCGATCAGATTGCCAAGTGATCCTTTAAAGATGTTAGCAGTCACATGTCTGGATGTGCGTCCGGTTGTTTGTGCCAATTTGTCTTCCCCCTTTGTAAAATGAAAATTCCGTCTTCAATCCGTGAAAAATATCTCCTGGCATCCCCCTTTGGCAAATGCAAGAAATATACCAGTAAAATTTCTATTTACAAGATTCATTATATTATATTTTTAAGCAAAATGAAGAATGAATCATTCAGCAAATAAAAAGGTTTCCTGATATTTCCATTGTCAAATTGTGTATCATTATTCTAAAGAATTATCATAAAATATGATATTATGATATTAAGACTTGTAAAGCGTTTTCCCGGGGACTGCCTTGTTCTGAAAAAGAGGCAGTGTGTCCGGAATAATATTAGCAAATACAGGGATAAGGAGAAGGTAATCATGAGCATCAGACAGGGAAAGACAGACGTCATCTTAATCGGTGCCGGCATTATGAGTGCAACGCTGGGCACCTTGCTGAAAGAACTGGCCCCGGATTGGGAAATCACCGTATATGAGAAGCTGGCAAAACCGGGGGAAGAAAGTTCGAATGAATGGAACAATGCGGGGACCGGGCACTCGGCATTATGTGAGCTGAATTATACGCCTGAAAAACCGGACGGCTCAATAGATATTACAAAAGCTGTAAATGTAAATGAACAGTTCCAGCTTTCAAGGCAGTTCTGGTCCTACCTGGTCAGCAAGGGGCTGATCCGCAATCCGCAGGACTTTATCCGGCCGATCCCGCATATGAGCCTCGTAGAAGGGGAGGAGAACGTTGCTTTTCTAAAAAAACGATTTAAAGCGCTGTCAGCCCATCCGCTTTTTGAAGGAATGGCGTTTTCCGACGACCCCGGGCAATTAAAGGAATGGATTCCGCTTGTGATGGAAGGCAGGAAGTCCAATGAACCGGTAGCGGCGACAAAAAGCGATGCAGGGACGGACGTCAACTTCGGCGCCTTGACCCGCATGCTGTTTGATCATTTGCAACGCCAAAATGTCGAAATCAACTACAAGCATGCCGTTGAGGATATTAAACGCACCCCAGAAGGAAACTGGGAAGTGAAAGTGCATGATATTGAGCACAACAGAATCGAATACCATACGGCGAAATTCATTTTTATCGGTGCCGGTGGCGGAAGCCTGCCGTTGCTCCAAAAAACCGGCATTCCGGAGTCCAAACATATTGGAGGGTTTCCGGTAAGCGGGCTATTTATGGTGTGCAACAACCCTGAAGTCATCAGCCGCCACCATGCAAAAGTGTACGGCAAAGCGAAAGTCGGCGCGCCGCCGATGTCCGTGCCGCATTTGGATACAAGATATATTGACCATAAAAAGTGTTTGCTGTTCGGCCCGTTTGCCGGCTTCTCGCCGAAGTTTTTAAAAACAGGGTCAAATTTAGACCTGATTGGTTCTGTGAAGCCGAATAATGTCGTAACGATGCTTGCGTCCGGGGCAAAAAATGTACCGCTTGTTAAATATTTGATCGGGCAGCTTCTATTGTCAGACGAAAAACGCCTGGAGACACTGCAGGAATTCATTCCGGATGCGAGATTGGAAGACTGGGATGTTGTCGTAGCCGGGCAGCGTGTCCAGGTGATTAAAGATACGGAAGCAGGCGGAAAAGGCACGCTCCAGTTCGGTACAGAGGTGGTAACAGCTGCTGACGGTTCAGTCGCGGCATTGCTCGGCGCTTCGCCGGGTGCTTCTACTGCTGTCCATGTTATGCTCGAAGTCATTGAAAAATGCTTCCCGGACCGGAAAAAAGCATGGGCATCAAAAATAAAAGAAATGATTCCTTCTTATGGCGTGCGGCTCGCAGAAAATCCGGATCTGCTGCATCAAATTCACGCTGAAACGGCAGAGACGCTCGGCCTGACGGAAAAAGAACCGGCCTACCGGTAACGCGTGGAGCGCTAAAATGAAGGGCCTTTGATCCTAAAGTGGATTGAAGGCCTTTTTTTGGCTGTAACGCGTCTTAACCGGCATTCATTTTGCAGGCAGCCGGAAAGCAGTACGGGTGCAAGCGGAGGAACAATTTCGGCATGCTGTTTTCTTTTTCGGGTGTCATGCAAAGAAAACCTATCAAGTCGATAGGAATATATTGATTTTTGTCCCGGCGTTCAGTAAAATAAAGATGTTGCTAAAATGCTGAAAATTTCTTATCCCGGGCGGCGGAAGGGCTGTCCTTGGAAACCGGCATCATAATAGTACAGTTCATGATCGTCTATCAAGATAAGAAAACTGCAGCAATACCTGAAAAAGGGCAGTCGTTTTCTTAGGAAACGGCTTTTTGTCGTCCGGCCTTTAAACGCGCAAGCACCTGATTCGGGACAGCAACGCCATACATACCGGGCGGCTGGCGCAAGCCCGCCTGGATTGAAGAGAATTTTCCAAAAAAGGAGGGGTGAGATGGACTGGACCGTTGTGCAAAACAGCTTGCCCATGTTTGAAAAAGGATTCTGGCTCACTTTGCGGCTTTCCTTTTTCGGCATTATCGGGGCTGGTGTTCTTGGCTTGATATGCAGTTTTATCCAGTATTTTAAGGTGCCGGTTTTACGGAAGCTTGTATCGGCCTATGTGGAACTGTCCCGCAATACGCCTTTATTGATCCAGTTATTTTTCCTTTTTTACGGGCTTCCGCAAGTCGGGATCAAATTTTCTGCCGAGGTTTGCGGGATTATCGGGATTATTTTTCTTGGCGGCAGTTATATGGCAGAAGGGTTTTCCGGAGGGCTTGCAGGCGTTTCGAAAACGCAGATTGAGTCCGGGCTTGCGATCGGTCTGAGCAGGTTCCAGCTGGCACGCTACGTCATCTTTCCGCAGGGATTGATGCTCAGTGTCCCGGCATTCGCCGCAAATGTCATTTTTTTAATCAAGGAAACCTCTATCTTTACCGTGTTGGCGATTCCGGAACTGACCAACACGGCACTTGACTTGATCGGGATGTATTACAACACGAATGAGTATCTGTTTATGCTCGTTGTGGCTTATGCCATCATTTTAATTCCATTGTCCATCTTGCTGACATGGCTGGAGAAGAAGGTGCGTTATGGGACATTTGGGAATTAATATCTTTTTTGAAGGAGCCAACTTTTTACGTTTACTGGGTGGATTATACGTATCGGCAAAAATTGCTTTTCTGTCCATCGTTTTCGGCGGTATCCTCGGCATCGTGCTGGGGGTTTTAAGGACATTGCACAATCCGTTGCTCCGCCTTTTACTCAGGCTGTATTTGGAGTTTTTCCGCATCGTGCCGACGATTGTCCTGTTATTTTTGTTTTACTATATTCTGCCGCAAAGCTTTAACATCAACTATAAGGCGGATACGGTCGGGACGATTGTCTTCAGCCTGTGGATGGCTGCCGAAATGAGCGATATTGTCCGTGGTGCGCTGATTTCTGTCCCAAGGCATCAGGTGGAATCCGGAAAAGCGGTCGGTTTAAGCACGGTTCAGCTTTACCGGTACGTGCTGCTGCCGCAATCGGTCCACTTAATGATTCCGGCGGCCATTAACCTGATGACCAGAATAATTAAGACGACTTCCCTTTTGCTATTGATCAGCGTAGTGGATGTCATCAATGTCGGCCAGCAAATCATCGAAGCGAATAGCCACCGCTATCAGGATGGCGCGTTTTGGATATACGGTTTTATATTTATCCTGTATTTCATTTTATGCTATCCGCTTTCCCGGCTGGCAAGGCGGTTAGAAAGGAGGGGCAAAGCAGGGGCTAATGGCTGAACCTTTACTGAAAGTCGAACATTTAAAAAAATCGTACGGCGAAAAACAAGTGCTGGAGGATATCTCTTTCGAAGTGGAGGAAGGCAGTGTTGTTGTTCTCCTCGGGCCGTCGGGATCGGGAAAAAGTACATTGATCCGCTGCTTAAACGGTCTCGAAGCCTTCCAGGGCGGCACCATTCTGTTTAATGGGGAAACCGTGCGGCCGTCGCCGAAAAATTGGCGCAGGCTCAGGCAGCAGATCGGAATGGTTTTCCAGAGCTATGATCTGTTTCCGAATATGACGGTGTTGGAAAACATCCTGCTCGGTGCAGTGAAAGTCCAGAAACGGAAAAAAGACGAAGCGGCGCGCCAGGCAATGGGCCTGTTAAAGGAAGTCGGCATGGAGCAGTATGCCAATGCCTATCCGCGCCAGCTTTCCGGCGGGCAGAAACAGCGGGTGGCGATTGTCCGCGCGCTTGAGCTGAACCCGAAGCTGATGCTGTTTGATGAAGTGACCGCCTCGCTTGACCCGGAAATGGTGCGCGGCGTGCTCGAGATCATCCTGCGGTTGGCAAGAGAAAAAATGACGATGATTGTTGTCACGCATGAAATGAATTTTGCCCGGCAAATCGGGGATAAAATCTTGTTTTTGGAAGACGGGAAGATTCTCGAAGAAACCCCGGGGCGCCAATTTTTCACAAAGCCGCAGACAGAGCGGGCGAAAAATTTTCTGGAAAGCATGGATTTTTAAAAGAAAAATATTTTGGAGGGTTAGACCATGAAAAAGCATCGTTTGTTTGGTTTGGTTTCAGCATTTTTACTGATTTTGTCGCTGGCGCTTGCAGGCTGCGGCAAAAGTTCCGGCAATTCTTCAAGCAGCAATCCGTCCAGTGTTTCAGCCATTAAGAAAAACGGCACGATCAAAATTGCCGTATTCGGCGATCTTCCGCCGTACGGATGGGTCGATAAAAACGGGCAACGCCAGGGATATGATGTTGCGCTCGCCAAACAAGTTGCCAAAGATCTTGGCGTAAAAGTGAAATTCGTGCAAGTGAATGCCAACAACCGTGTGGATGCATTGAAATCGAATAAAGTGGATCTGGTTCTGGCGAATTTTACAGTCACACCGGAACGGAAGCAAGTTGTTGATTTTGCCAAGCCGTACATGAAAGTTTCCATCGGTGTTGTTTCACCGAAGAAAAAGCCGGTCACAAGTGTCAGCCAATTAAAAGGCAAGTCTTTGATCGTCAACAAGGGCACCACTGCGGAAAACTATTTTACAAGCAAACAAAAAGATGTGAAATTGCAAAAGTACGATTCCAAAACAGAACAGTTCAATGCGCTTAAAAACGGACGGGCCGTTGCACTGGCGGACGACAATTCCTACCTGTATGCCTGGGTGAAAAACCATCCGGATTATACGGTTGGCATTAAAACGCTCGGGCCGAACCAATATATTGCCCCTGCTGTGAAAAAAGGGAATCAATCGCTCCTCAATTGGATGAACAAAGAAATTACGAAGTTAAACAACAATGGCTTTTTCAAAAGTGATTACAACAAAAATCTGGCGCCATATTTTGGCAGTGATATCCGTGCGGAAGACATCATTATAACGAAGTAAAAAAGGCAGGCTGCCGTTTTTGCAGCCTGCTTTTCTTTAATTGGCGGGGCTTTTTTCGGTTTCCGCGGGCCGGCTTTGCTTTGTTCCGCGCGAAAGCAGAAACTGTTGTTTGTAAGGCTCGGTTGTGGCCGCACCATGGACGTACGTTTTATAAACATACGGAGACGTCATGGCTCTCAGCATCGCGCCGTAGTCCATATAAAATCTCACCTCATCGCCCGGCACGAGAACCGCATTTTGTGTATCCAAAATGATATGGTCGCTGCTTGAGCCAATGATATGGAACGGCCGGACAGGGGTAAGGCCTGAAACAAGCACATCATGCCGCCCTGCACTGACAATCGTCCGCCTTCTGTTGCCCCTGTCGATAAAGGTGACCTGTTCCCCGAATGCATTTTTGCCGATTGTCCCATACGGCACGGAAGGTTTGATTTTTGATTCGATGACTTCGGCAACAAAGCAAAAGGCATCCTGATATAAAGACGGAATGGTATGCCCGCCTGATGTTTCGCGGCCCAGCAAAATGGACTCGCCGAGCCGCACATTGTTTACGGCCCCGGCGTCTTTTGTTTTTACGGCCCAGTTGTAGTTGGCGGAGTTGCCGCCGGAAACATAAGGAAGTTTGAGGGAAAACAGCTCCTGCATGGCATGGACAAACCGGGAAAACGCCTGCATCTTCTGTTCGGTCGGGAGCACGCCTCCAAAGCAGGCAAAATTTGTCCCGATTCCGGCCAGTTCAATCCCGGGGCAGGTTAATATTTCTCTGATCACAGCAGGGGCATCTTTTAATAATATGCCTTCCCTCAAATCTCCCATTTCCACCATCAGGATGATTTTATGGGTTTTCTGTTGCCGCACCGCTTCAGCGGATAATGCGCGGATCGTATCCAGCTCCGTGTTCATGCTGATATCCGCAAACCGGACCGTTTTTTTCGCTTCGCTGATCCCGGGGGCACGGAGCAAAATCAAATCCGCCTTGATTCCCGATTTTCTCATTTTTTCGATATTTGCAATCTTCGAGTCTGCGAGGCTTTTGATGCCTGCATCCACCAGGGTGCCGGCAATTTTTAAATCGGCTGCGACACCTTTCACAACGCCTGTAATGCTGATTCCTTTCCTCCCGAATAATTGTTTTAATGTTTTCGCATTATGCCGGATCTTCTCCAGATTGATTTCCACCCGTGGCAGAACGGCCATCAGGAAACCACTGCCTTTTTCAGGGAAGGGAAGAAATCGAGCAGGGCGTTTATGATTTTGTCTGTGCCGGTTTTTAAAACATCCGTAACCGGAAGATGGTAAGTTTCTTCATAGCGGCGGATGGTGTCTTCCAGTTCGCTGTCTGCCATTCCATCATGGTTGAGCGTAATGCCGATGACTTTTGTCTTTCCAAAATGTTCAATCAGGCTGATTTCATCTTCCACTTTCGGCACTTCGGCAAATGGAAAATCGGATAAATATTTTCGTTTCGGGGCGTGCTGTAAAATGACTGCTTGCGGCCTTGCTCCTTTTAAAATGCCGGTTGAGCTTGCATATGCCGGGTGGCTGAGCGCGCCCTGGCCTTCCACGATGATAATATCCGGGTGTTCTTGTTTATTGGCCCGCAAAATTTCGCGCTCCAGTTCGCCGATTAAATATTGGAGCGGGAAAGCATCCATCGCAAACCCGTACTTGGCGCCCTGGATCAAACCTGTCTGCCCGGTTGCGATAAATGCCGGGCGGTAGCCTTTTTCCATGAATGCCTTTTCAATGCATTTGGCGGTTGTCCGTTTTCCGCAGGCCCCGTCTGTCCCGAGCACGGCAACGACAGGGGTGTTCATTTTCAAAATTTCTCCGGTAAACAAAGTCCATTCTTTTTTCGGCCGCGGTTTACGGATATCGCGGATCGTGACACCGCAAGCCTTTGCATGGGCCGCCATTTCTTCATCATCGGTTAAGAATTCCTGGAGCGGGTTAATGATGTTCAATCCGGCTTCCATTGCCTGCAGGATGACTTTTCTTTCTTCCGGCTTTAAAAAGGCGTTCGCCGGCGCGATGCCGAAAATGAAGTCATCCGGTTTCGGGCCGGAGTGGATGAGCGCATCTTCTAGGTCTTTGCAAACCGGAATGCCGCTCCATTTGTTGTCGAGGAGCATGCAGGCATCCTGCCCGTGTTTGCTGCTGTCAATGACGGCAGTAATGGTGTAATTCCCGGGTTCACGGATGAGCCCGTTTGCTGTTTTGCCATCTGTTGTGCCAAATTGGTTTTCGCAATACACAATTGCCCGCTTTTTCATTGCCATCCCTCCATTTATTGAAATTCAGGCAACACAAAAAGAACACCTAATGGCTTCAAATAGTAAAAATACTAAAGAAGATAGCTGTCCGGGTTTGCGTATGGGCATGCCGGAAACCCCAGGTTATTGGAAGCTTCCAAATATTATTATAACAATGTTGTGGAAAAAAGGGAAGCCGGAAGCATGCAACCAAGATAGCAAAGGGGGCCATTCCGCCGCCAGTCCGGCATTGGAAAAGCCCCCTTGCGTTTGGAAGCGGCGGGCGCGCGATTCAGTTAGCTACCCCGCTCTAATTCCCGCTGGGTTTTTTGATTTCTTCAAGCGGATAATCAAGCATATCTGCGATCGTTTCGGGTGAGGTGCCTTTGCTCAGCATTTTTTGATTGCTATTTGTACCTCTTCTTCAATCCCTTTTTGAATCCCTTCTCTGAGCCCTTCCTCTCTTTCGCCGCGGATATTCGCGAGCTAGTCGCGTAAAATTTCAGCCGGGCTTCGTACAATACTTTGTTTTCCCGATTGGCACTCAAATTCTCCCACTCTTTGATTGCGTCAAGCACTTCCTGCTCATTCATCGCCCATTCCTCCAGTTCCTGCAAAATGTCCGTGTCAACCGTCTTTTTCCGGTAATCTGCAGCAGAAAGCATCATCAGCCACGGATAGGCTGCCGGCGGTTTCGCTTTTCTCCCTCGTCTATATTGTTTCCACTTAGCCCGGGTAATGCAGGTATTCACCCGAGTCTCATTTTAAAGTCGTGATAGCCGAATTCACGGACAATTGCGCAGTCGCCGTTTTTATATTGGATCGCGATGGCCGGAAGCGGCATGCCATTAAAGGTGGTATTTTTCACCATGGTGTAGATGGCCATATCGCCAAATACAAGGCGAACACCTTCTTTAATCGGCTTATCGAAGGAATAATCGCCGATCGTATCGCCGGCGAGGCATGTTTGGCCGCCAAGCCGGTACGTATACGGTTTTTCGCCCGGCTCCCCGGCCCCGATGAGCGGCGGGCGGTACGGCATTTCCAGCACATCCGGCATATGGCACGAGGCGGACGTATCGAGGATCGCGATGTCCATGCCGTTTTTCACTGTGTCAAGCACTGTCGTGACAAGATAGCCGGCATTTAAAGCAACAGCTTCGCCCGGCTCAAGGTAGACTTCCAAACCGTACTTGTCCTGCATCCGCTTGATGCATTTTTCGAGCAAGGGAATGTCATAGCCTTCCCTCGTAATATGGTGGCCGCCGCCGAAATTGATCCATTCCATTTGCGGCAGCCATTCCCCGAACTTTTCTTCAACGGCATTCAGCGTTGTCTCCAGATCGTCCGCATTTTGCTGGCAGAGCGTGTGGAAATGGAGGCCGGTTACGCCGTCCAGAAGATTAGGGCGGAACTGTTCCTGCGTCACACCGAAGCGCGAGCCCGGCGAACAAGGGTCATAAATTGCATGCCCGGTCTGTGTCGAGCATTCCGGATTGATGCGCAGGCCCGCCTTTTTCCCGCCTGCAAGCACGCGGCCTTTGAATTTCTCAAGCTGTGAAAATGAATTAAAAATAACATGATCGCAAATCGAGACGATCTCATCGATTTCATCTTCACGGTAAGCGGCGGAAAAAATATGGTTTTCTTTTCCCATTTCCTCATGCCCGAGGCGCGCTTCATACAAGCCGCTTGCTGTTGTCCCGCTCAAGTATTTGCCGATGAGCGGGTACAAAGCAAACATCGAAAAAGCTTTTTGCGCCAAAACAATTTTACACCCGGTCCGTTTCATCACGCCGTTTAAAATTTTCAAATTGTCTTCGAGCTTTTGTTCATCAACTACATAGCAAGGCGTCGGCAGTTCTTCAAATCGCATCAGTCGACAAGCTCCGGATTATAGCTTTCTTTCCACGGCAGGCCCCATTTGTTCA
This sequence comes from Weizmannia sp. FSL K6-0777, assembly GCF_038593185.1. NCBI lineage: Bacteria > Bacillati > Bacillota > Bacilli > Caryophanales > Bacillaceae > Heyndrickxia > Weizmannia sp. FSL K6-0777. The sequence continues at coordinate 3,532,655 of NZ_CP151971.1, read as the reverse complement.
GAGCTTCCATGAACGGATCAGGATCGAACTCTTCCACATTATAAACGCCTTTTCTGTCCCATTTGCCCTGGATCAGCATCATCGCGCCGATCATCGCCGGCACGCCGGTTGTGTACGATACCGCCTGCGAGCCGACTTCTTTGTAGCAGGCTTCATGGTCGCACACATTGTAAAGGTAATAGGTTTTGTCCTTGCCGTCTTTTTTGCCGCGGAAAATGCAGCCGATATTCGTTTTCCCTTTTGTGCGCGGGCCGAGGGAAGCCGGATCCGGCAGCACAGCTTTCAGAAATTGCAGCGGCACGATTTGTTTGCCTTCAAATTCAATCGGCTCAATCGAAGTCATGCCGACGTTTTCCAGGCATTTCAAATGTGTCAGGTAACTTTCGCCAAACGTCATGAAGAAACGGATCCGTTTAATGCCAGGGATATTTGCGGCAAGCGACTCCAGCTCTTCATGGTGCAGCAGGTACATGTCGCGTTCGCCGATTTCAGGAAAATCATACACGCGTTTGATCTCCATCGGTTTTGTTTCGATCCATTTGCCGTTTTCCCAGTAGCTGCCGTTGGCGGAAACTTCGCGGATATTGATTTCCGGGTTGAAGTTTGTTGCGAACGGATAGCCATGGTCGCCGGCATTGCAGTCCAAAATATCAATATAATTGATTTCATCAAAATGGTGTTTCAGGGCATAAGCGGAAAATACGCCTGTTACGCCCGGGTCAAAGCCGCTGCCGAGAAGGGCGGTAATGCCGGCTTCTTCAAAACGTTCGCGGTATGCCCATTGCCATTTGTATTCAAATTTTGCCGTGTCTTCCGGCTCATAGTTCGCGGTGTCGAGATAGTTTGTTTTTGTTTGAAGGCAGGCTTCCATGATGGTTAAATCCTGGTAAGGCAACGCCAGGTTCATGACGACATCCGGTTTCACTTTTTCAATTAAAGCAACCAGTTCATCGACGTGATTGGCATCGACCTGTGCAGTCGTCACTTTCGTTTTTCCGCCGTCAAGCTTTGCTTTTAACGCATCGCATTTTGATTTCGTGCGGCTTGCGATGCAGATTTCTTCAAAGACTTCACTGTTTTGGACACATTTATGCGCAGCGACCGATGCTACGCCGCCGGCCCCGATAATCAACGCTTTTCCCATTCTTCTGTCTCCTTCAAATAGAATTTTTGCATAATAAAAAGCAAGTGCAATCCGCATACGTGCGCACAACACTTGCTTGAAATCATCATCCTAAAAAAGCATGCATATCCGCATAAACAGATATACGCCTGCCATAAAAGTCCGTGGACAATATGGAAGAAAGCTTTATATTCTTATAGGATCAGAGTCTATATAGCAAATAATTACTTTTACCACTCTTATTGATCGTTTCACAAGTTGATGTGCACAAGCACCGGTTGTAAAGTAACCAACTTATAAAATTTGAGTTTCCCACTCAATCAATAAGGCAACCAAAAGTTGCCGATTCGGCATTTGGCCCGGCACACCGATGCCTTTACTCCACTGGCCAAAATTATCTGCTTGGAAAGACTACTGATGCTGAATATATGCCTTCCAAATCATGCTCTTCTATCGTATCAGCACGAACTTAAAATAGCAAGAAGAAAATTTTTCATGGCGCCTTGGTTAAAACCTTCATCATTTCAATACGGTCGTTTTCAAAAATTCTTTTGTCCTTTCCTCCTGCGGGTTTTCAAAAATTTGTTCAGGGGTGCCTTTTTCAATAATCCTGCCTTCATTCATATAAACAATCCGGTCTGCGACTTCGCGGGCAAAACCCATTTCATGTGTGACGATCACCATGGTCATGCCTTCTTCCGCCAGTTCTTTCATCGTGGCCAGCACTTCGCCGACAAGCTCCGGATCAAGGGCGGAAGTCGGCTCGTCAAACAGCATGATATCAGGGTGCATAGCGAGCGAACGCGCAATGGCGACCCGCTGTTTCTGCCCGCCGGAAAGTTTGCCCGGATACACATCCGCTTTGTCGGAAATGCCAACTTTATCGAGCAGGGCACGGGCTTCTTCCACCGCCTGTTTTTTGGGGATTTTTTTTACCATCACCGGCGCTTCGATCACGTTTTCCAAGACGGTTTTATGCGGAAACAGGTTGAAGTGCTGGAAAACCATGCCGACCTTTTGCCGCACTTCATTGATATTATGGGTTTTTGGTGTGATTTCCTCCCCTTCAATTTTAATTGTGCCGCTGTCTTTTTTCTCCAAAAAATTGAGGCAGCGGAGCAGGGTGCTTTTGCCTGAACCACTTGAGCCGATCAGGCAGATCACATCGCTTTCGTGGACTACGAGATTAATATTTTTTAAAACGTGCAGATCGCCAAACGATTTATTTAAATTTTCGACCGTAATCATTTCCTTCATAGGAACGGAGCCTCCTTTAATCATTGACAGCTAAATATTTTTCCGCGCGGCTGACTATAAACGTCAGCAGGGCGACAAGGATTAAGTAATAGACTGCGACGATCAATAAATACGTCATTTCGTCAAAATTGTTGGAGCCGAGGGTCGTGGCGATATTGAACAGCTCGTCCATGGAAATAAATGCGGCCAGCGATGAATCTTTTAAGCAAATGATGAATTGGTTGCCGAGCGGCGGCAGCGCCCTCCGGAATGCCTGCGGCAAAATGATTCTGCGCAGTGCAAGCGATTTTGTCATACCAAGAGAACGTCCGGCTTCCATCTGTCCTTTGTCGATCGACTGGATCGTGCCGCGCAAGATTTCAGCGATATAGGCGCCGTTATGCAGCGCGAGTGCAAGGGAAGCCGCCCAGAAGTCAGGGAGCAGAAAGAGTCCGCTAAGCCCGAAATAAAGAATAAAGATTTGCACGATGAGCGGCGTGCCGCGGATAAGGTAAATATAAAGATCGGAAATCAGCTTGAATATTTTGAACCGGGAAATCTTTAACAAGGCAAATAGTAGCCCGATGGCAACGCCGATTAAAATGGAGACAATGGTTAGTTCAAGCGTCAAAACCATTGCTTCGAGGAAAACGTGCTTCGTACTGGCGAGCACATGGAAAAAATGAGAAAAACTAGGCAATGTACAACATTCCTTTCTGCCGGTCTAGTTCGGTTTTTTTGTAATGTCTTCGCCAAAGTATTTTTTGCTGATGCGTGCAAGCGTTCCGTCTTTTCTAAGTTTTTCAAGCGCCCGGTTAATGTCTTTTGCAAGCTTCGGATTGTCTTTTGCCACCACAACGGCCTGCTCGCTCCGCTCGATCAGCTGCCGGCCGGTGATTTTGTACCCTTCTTTGATCGCGGTCTTTCCCGTCACAAAGTCGGTGATGACGGCATCGTGGCGGCCTTCCGAAAGCGACTTCAGAGCGGTGATGTCACTGTCATACACTTTTACATTTTTCGCATATTTAGATGCAATGTCCGCATAGGTGGATCCTTTTGCGGCGGCTACTTCCTTGCCCGAAAGGTCCTTCACGGTTTTTATCGTGCTATCCGGCCTTGTAAAAATTTGCGGCCCGGAATAGTAGTAAGGGGTTGTAAAGATGACATGTTTGCTGCGCTGCGGGGTCACAGTATGGCTCGCAACCGCTGCATCTGCCCGTCCGGTGTTGATGCCTTCCACAAGCCCTTTGAATTTCATCCGTTTTTGAACAGGCTTTAGCCCAAGTTCTTTTGCAATCGCATTTCCTACTTCAATATCAAATCCAGTCATGGTCAAATCATCTTTTACATAGCTGAATGGTTTAAATTCGCCGGAAGCCGCAAATGTAAATGTATCTTTATGGATCAGTTTTGCCCCGTCCGGCAGTTCGTCTTTTTTCGCACATGCGGATAAAAGGACGACTAGCATTGCAGATAAGAATAGAAATGCCTCTTTTTTAACATGCAGCCCCATGGCTTTCTCCTTCCCGAAGTTGGTCCGATTTGCTAAATTACTCATCCGTTTTTTACCCTGTTCCTATGAAAATAATCATAAGCGGGCGGTTGGGGGAAACAGCAAAAAGGATGCAACGCTCTGTTGCATCCTTTTTGCAGTAGATTGATAGATTTTTCATCATTCCGGCATGAGTTCCAGTTTGGAGTGGATCGTTACATCATTAAAATCAATGCCCAATTGAATGGCAGTTTGTGCTACTTCCGGCCGGATGCCGGAAAGAATGCATTTTACCCCGATTAACCGCAGCGTCTCAATCAGCCGGAAAATTTGCTGGGCGACCATCGTATCGATGACGACCACGCCGGATAAATCAATGTACAGAAGGAGAACGCTTTTTTCTGCGCATTGTTCAAGGGTTTTTTCCAGAATGATTTTCGCACGGTTGGAATCAATTTCCCCGACAAGCGGCAGCAGCGCGGTATTTTTGCCGACCATAATGACAGGGGAACTTAGCTCTTTAATCGTTTCTTGCTGGGACTCCAGCCGCTTTAAGGAATAGTGGTGGTTTTCTTTCATAAACCAGATCATGACATGTTCGAATGTACGGATGATCGCCCTGCGCCAAAAATTCAATTCCTCATATGTATACTCTCCTTCGTGGGCTGCAACAAATGAATCGAACAGGTCGAGATACTGTTCCTGCGTGTGGAAGAACTCACGCAAAATGAAGTGGTTCGGTGTGGCAAGATGCTCTTCATCTTGTGCAACGCTCATTACCCACTTTTCAAAATGGTGTAAAAAGGTATCTTCATCTTTTAAAAACACTTCACAAAACTGGACGTGGAACTCGTGGTTCTGCTCTTTCAGTCTTGCAACCACTTCGGGGTCGGTGGACGCATAAACCCCCTGCACGCTGTTTTTGTCGAGAGATGCGTACCAGTCTTCCGTCAATTGCCATGTTTTTTCAAGGAAAAAATGATGCAATGCCTGTCTTAGCTCCATTTTATCACCCGCATGATGTAAGATTGAATTGATGGTCATGATCGTTTTCGCCATTTCTTGTCTTTCTATTTTAAAATAAAATTCTATTTATTGAAATAGAAATGTTGGATTTAGGAAAGAAAAAACTCATTTTCTTTATAGAATGAAAAAACGGTGGGACACGATTCATGATGGTGTCCCGCCGTTTTATATTTCATTGGTTTTTTCAGCGGTTTCGATACGTCCGCCCGGTTTTTCTTGCTGTTATTTTATCGCTTGCCACTGCCAGTTTTCGATTTCCGGCAGATCTGTGCCTTCTTCGCGGATGTACGCATGATGTTTTTGCAGCATGCTGTCCATTTCGCTGATGAGGGCTGCGTGCCGGGCTGTATCAGGCAGGCTTGACACCACTTCTTTTACAAGGTCAAACCGATCCATCTGGTTCATCACGCGCATGTCAAACGGCGTTGTGATATCCCCGTTTTCACGGTAGCCGTGCACATGCAGATTGTGGTTTGCACGGTCAAAAAACAAGTCTTTGATCAGGCCTTCGTAACCGTGGAAGGCAAAAACAACCGGTTTGTCCTTTGTAAAATAGGCGTCGAACGCTTCATCCGAAAGGCCGCGCGGATCCAATGCCGGGCTTCTTAATTTCAAAATATCGAGCACATTGATCATGCGAATCTTCAATTTCGGCAGTTTTTCGTGCAAAATCGAAACAGCAGCGAGGCTTTCAAGCAACGGTTCTGTCCCGCATGCGGCAATGACAATATCCGGATTGCCGCCTTCGTCCGTGCTTGCCCAGTCAATGATTTTCAGTCCGCGGTCTGCCAGCTCTTCCGCTTCTTCAACGGTAAACCATTGCGGGCGTGGGTGTTTGGACGAAACAATCAGATTGATTTTCCCACGGTCGTTCAGGATTTTGTCAAATACAGCGAGCAGCGTATTGGCATCGGCCGGCAAATATTCCCGGATAAATTCCGGTTTTTTATCAGCCAGGTGGCCAAGAATACCCGGATCCTGATGGGTATAGCCGTTATGATCTTGTTGGAATACAGTGGAAGTGGCGACCACATTCAATGACGGGATATCCGCACGCCACTTTTGTTCTGCTGCTTTCCGCAGCCATTTGAAATGCTGGGTGATCATCGAATCGACGACACGCAGGAACGCTTCGTAACTTGCAAAGAAACCGTGGCGGCCGGTTAAAACATAGCCTTCCAAAAATCCTTCCGCCTGGTGCTCAGACAGTTGCGAGTCAATAACACGGCCGTCCGGTGCCAAAAATTCATCATTCGGTTCTTTGATTTTTTCCACCCATTGCCGCTTTGTAGCCTCGAATACCGGCGCCAAACGGTTCGACATCGTTTCATCCGGACCGAAAATCCGGAAGTTGCGTTTTGTTTCATTTTTTAAAATCACGTCTTTTAAATATGTCCCTAAAACGGTCATATCCTGCGCCATCTGTTTTCCATGTTCCTTGTTGTCCAGCGCATAATCGCGGAAATCCGGCAAATCAAGGTCTTTGATATGGAAGCCGGCATTGGTGGCAGGGTTCATCGCCATCCGTTTGCTGCCTTTCGGGGCAATCCTGGCAATTTCCGGTTTCAGCCGCCCGTTGTCATCGAATAATTCTTCCGGCCTGTAACTTTTCATCCAGTTGATTAAAACATCGAGATGTTCCATGTGGTCCTGGTCGACCGGAACCGGAATCTGGTGGGCGCGGAATGAATGTTCAACCGGCTTCTCGTCCCATTCCTTAGGGCCGGTCCACCCTTTTGGCGCACGGAAAACAAGCATTGGCCAGGCGGGGCGGGTGGTGTCACCGGTTTTCCGGGCATGTGACTGGATGGCTTGGATCTGTTCGATCATTTGGTCCATTACATACGCCATATCGCGGTGCATTTCTTCCGAGTCTTCCCCTTCAACGAAATACGGCCGCCAGCCGAGCCCTTCAAAATAAAGCGCCAGTTGTTCATCAGACATACGGGAGAGCATGGTCGGATTGCTGATTTTAAAACCGTTTAAAAGCAAAATTGGCAGAACGGCGCCGTCCGTTACCGGGTTGATGAACCGGTTGGACAACCAGGAAGTGGCAAGCGGCCCGGTTTCCGCTTCCCCGTCGCCGACGACAACAGCGGCCATTAAATCGGGCTGGTCCAAAATGGCGCCGGTGCCGTGTGAAAGGGAATAGCCCAGTTCGCCGCCTTCATGGATCGATCCCGGCGTTTCCGGTGCCGCGTGGGAAGCAATGCCGCCCGGGAATGAAAACTGTTTAAACAGTCTCTTCATCCCTTCTATGTCCTGTGTCACATTCGGATAAATTTCAGTATAACTGCCGTCAAGATAAGAATTGGATACCATCACCTGGCCGCCGTGCCCCGGCCCTTCAATATAAAACATATTTAAATCGTATTTGTTGATCACTCGGTTCAGATGGGCGTAAATAAAGTTCTGCCCTGAAATCGTCCCCCAGTGCCCGATCGGTTTTGCTTTCAGATCAGAAGGCTTTACGGGTTCTTTTAATAACGGATTGTCTTTTAAATAAAGCTGGCCAACCGAAATATAGTTGGCTGCACGCCAGTATGCATCTAAATTTTTCAGATAAGCAGGGGAGGAATAAGCGACTTGCGAAGCTGCCATTGCCATTTCAACCGCTTCCTTTCATTTATCATCTACGTTCATCATACCGCTTACACCTAAAAAATCAATCTTTTTACAAATTAATACGGTCCAAATTCGTGAAATTATGAACATATCATGTCTAAAAAAAGCTGAAATGCATTCAGCCTACTCTGACACCGATACAAATGTATTGAACTTTAAATATTGATAGTGGAGCCGCATATGGGAAAACTCAAACGGCGTGCCGTTGTCGAGAAAAAAGATGCCTTCCATAATACCGACCGGTTCATGTTCTTTTAAACGCAAAAGTTCACGGTCCTTCGCGTTGGACGGTTCTGCAAAAATAGATAAAAAAGATTTCGTTACGGCCATATTGTGGACATCTTCCAGATAGTTGAAAATGGAGCCTTCAATGATTTCGGGCGTTAAATTTTGGACGATTTTTATCGGAATATAACCGGTCTCCATCATAAACGGATCCTCATCAAACAAGCGGAGCCGGCGTATTTTATAAACAAAATCATGGGGGTTCAAAAACAAATTCCGCTGCAATTCTTCTGTCGGCGGAATGACCTCAAAACAGAGCACTTTTGTGGCCGGCTTTTGGCCATGCATGTGAAAATTGTCGGTGACACCGAGGTTTGTGCCTTCGTAATTAAAAATGGACGCGTTTTTTATATACAAAGGATTGATGAATGTTCCGGAACCGCGTTTTTTAAAAATAATGCCGTCGTTGGCCATTTTCGAGAGCGCCCGCTTAATGGAACTGCGGCTGACCTGATAGGCTTCACTCAGGCTTCGTTCATCCGGCAGTTTCATATCGGGGAACTGTCCGGCAAAAATTTTTTGTTTCAAATCATCGATAATTTGCTTGTATACGAATTGTGCCATGGCGTATCCCTTCTAAAGGTTTCTGTATGAACAGTTTACCACAGATTCTTTTTGGTTCAATGAATCACAACAGGCGCCAAGTTTTGACCGCGTTGCAAAACCGGATGGTGGAAGCGTTCAGCCGCCCGTTCCAAATCGGCCCCCACTCAATAGAAGCAACAGGCAGCATCGGGATCAGTTTGTATCCGGACCATTGCAGCGATGAAGAAACCTTGATTGCAAAAGCGGATGAAACGATGTACGAAATTAAAAAACGCGGCAAAAACAGCTATAAGCTGAAAGAATGAAATAAGCACCGTTCCGGAAGATGGAACAGTACCCCTCCTTAGTTTTCATCCGTTTCCTGTACCCAGACAGAAACGCTTCCGCCGTTAACCGGAAATCCTGCATAGCCGTCTTCGCCAATTGTAACTTTTTCCTGCCGGTTGCCGGTAGCGTCCACCCAAACCTCGCCAGCGCGCTCTTTTCCGACAAGCATTCTTTTTTCGCCGTTCTCGCCGTTTGAGATAACGACGGCACAGCCGGAATGCGGGATCTCCGGAACGCCGCGGCGCACCCAGCCGATTGTGTTCGGATGGTCGAAATAATCATCTTGCTCGCCATACGCTTTTTCCCGCCGGACAGATAAAAGCGGGGAAAGGGCGTCTTTTTTTCCGGGAATCGGATTGTCGCCGCCGATGCCGTACATATCCCCGTAAAAGACGCACGGATAACCGTCTTTCCGCAGCAGAATCAAGGCATAGGCGCTCTGCTTAAACCAGTCGTCCACCCATGATTCCAGCGATTCGTTCGGCTGTGAATCATGGTTATCGACAAACGTAACAGCATTCAGCGGGTGCGTTTGAACGAGTGTATCATGAAAAATCGTCGGGAGGTCAAACGCGCGCCCTTTTTTAGATGCTTCATGCAATTTATAATGGAGTGCAACATCGAACAAATCGATTTTAAACTGTACATGGTCGAGGTATTTTTGGCACGCTTCCAGCTGCGGATTCCAGAACTCGCCGACAAAATAAAAATGGTCTCCGCGGTGTTCCATTAAGGCAGCGGCAAAGTCGCGGATAAAGTCATGGTTGATATGCTTAATGGCATCGAGCCGGTAGCCGTCACAACCGGTCGTATCGGCCAGCCATTTTCCCCATTCGATCATTTCTTTTTTTACATCCGGATGGTTGTAATCAATGTCCGCGTACATCAAGTAATCAAAGTTTCCAAATTCGTTGTCAACATGCTCATCCCAATGCTTATTTTCCCCGACAATACGGAAAATGCCGTTCCGCCCTGTCCGGTTGTCGTAATCGACGCCACTGAAATGGGTATGATTCCACGTAAAATCAGAATACTTGCCTTTCCGGTTTGTAAAATTGAACTTTGTCCAGCCTTCTATTTCAAATGGTTCGGAAATTTCTTTGGTGCGGTCCATCGGGTCGACTTCCACCACTTGGAAAGCTTCGGTTTCATCTGCGCCCGCTTTATGGTTCATGACGACATCGATATAGACCTGGATATCATGCTCGTGGCAGGCGTTGATCGCTTCATGCAATTGCTGTTTCGTCCCGTACTTTGTCCTGACGGTGCCTTTCTGGTCAAACTCTCCAAGGTCATAATGGTCATACACGCCATAACCATTATCCATGTCTGACTGTCCTTTTGTCACCGGCGGAAGCCAGACAGCATCAATCCCGGTTTTCTTTAATTCGGGCGCCATTTCTTTCAGCCGGTTCCAATGGCTGCCGTCTGCCGGCGTATTCCATTCAAAAAACTGCATGATTGTATGATTCCGTTCCAAGAAAAGTACCCCTTCCAAAAGAAGTAATAGTTGATGCGTTTAGTATAAGTGAATGTGGAAAAATTTTCAATCAATTATGATTTTAAGCATGCCAAAAGGTGAATAGAACAAAGGTACTATTCCCGCTTTTGATCCGCGAAAACATATTTTTACAGGCAGGTTTTCCTTTTGCTTCCATAAATATGATTTGAATCCGGCCCCCGGCTCTGCTCTGACCGCCCGATTCGGTTGTTTGGCCGCTTCATCTATTATAAAATAGTGATAAGTCTGTAAAAAAGGTGGGAAACCGATGAAAAATATACTGGTAAAGTTCACGGGAGCATGTGCCGGAAGGAGAGGGAGATGGGTAACGCTTGCCGCATGGATCCTGGTCGTGTCCGTTTTGTCTGCTGTTTTTCCGAATGTGAATAAAGTCACGGATAACAGCGCAGCAAATCTGCCGGATTCAGCCATGTCCGTCCGGGCTGAAAAGGTGGCTGAAAAACAGTTCCCGAATGCGGGCACGCCGCTTCTTATCGCCTGGTACCGTGAAGGCGGCCTCTCGCAGCAGGATTACGGAACGATTGCTAAATTGTACGGGGATTTAAAGAAAAACCCGCTTCCCGCACAAAGTTTTATCCCACCGTACGAAAAAATGCCGCCGCAGGCACTGGGCGGGCAGGCTTCAAAAGACGGCACAACGATTGTTACGCCGGTATTTATGGAAAAAAGCGCAGGAACGGATGAACTGGCAGATAACTTGAAAGAATTGAAGAAGAGAGTGACATCCCTCGAATCGAAAGCCATTTTGAATAAGAAACTGGCAGATGACGGCCTGCATGTCCGCTTCACAGGGCCTGCGGGCATATCCACGGATGCGGTGTCACTATTTAGCAAAGCGGATATCACCCTGTTGGTTTCTACCGTGCTGCTTGTGCTGGTGCTCTTGATTGTATTGTATCGGTCGCCGATTTTGGCGCTTGTTCCGCTTATCGGTGTCGTATTTGCTTATGGGGCAATCGGGCCGGTTTTGGGATTTCTTGCAAAAGAAGGCATCATTACAGTGGATTCCCAGGCCACTTCGATCATGACTGTCCTTTTATTCGGGGCCGGCACGGATTACTGTTTATTTCTTGTTTCAAAATACCGTGAATGTTTGCTGGAAGAAGAAGATAAGATAAAAGCGCTGCACACGGCCATCCGGCATTCGGGCGGCGCGATCATGGTCAGCGCGATTACGGTCGTGCTCAGCCTGTTCACATTGCTTTTTGCGCACTACGGGACGTATCAGCGGTTTGCTGTTCCGTTCAGCCTTGCCATCTTTATCATGGGCATTGCCGCATTGACACTGCTGCCGGCGCTACTTTCCATTTTAGGCCGGGCTTCTTTCTTTCCGTTTATTCCGAGAACAGAACAAATGGCCAGCGCCCTGGAAGCGAAAAAAGGGAAAAAGATCCGCCGTCATGCTGCACATGGGAAATGGAGCCGGAAAGTGGGAGAAGCGGTCACAAGAAAGCCTTGGCTTATCATTGTACTGAGCGTCATCATTCTCGGCGGGCTCGCTTTCTTCGTACCGAAAATCGCGTATACGCAGAACTTGATCGAGTCATTCCCGAAAGATATGCCGTCGCGCGAAGGCTATGAAATCATCGCAGACCATTTTTCGCCGGGCGAGCTGGCGCCTGTCCAGGTGATCGCCAATACGGAAGGAAAAGGCGCGAATGTAAAGGCAGCGCTTGAAAAACTGCCGTTTGTTGACACCGTAACCGGACCGCAATACGGGGAAAAAGATAAACAGTATGAATCTTACAATGTAAGATTAAAAGATAACCCGTACAGTGAAAAAGCAATTCAATCCATCCCGGTGATACAAAAGCAATTGCAAAAGGCCGGTCTGTCCAAAAGCCAAATCTGGATTGGTGGCATTACCTCTTCCCTTTATGATACGGCCAAGGTGACTGAAAGGGATATGAAGGTCATTGTCCCGTCTGTCGTTTTCATCATTGCCATTTTGTTGCTGCTGTATTTGCGGTCACTCGTTGCCATGGTTTACTTGATTGTGACAGTTCTGCTTTCCTATGTGGCGGCATTGGGCGCAGGCTGGCTGCTGATCCATTATGGGTTGGGCATTTCCGCCATCCAGGACCTTATTCCGCTCTATGCATTTGTATTCCTTGTCGCTCTTGGGGAAGACTACAATATTTTCATGATCTCGGGCATTTGGAAAAATAAACAGCATTTGCCGCACAGGCGCGCGATTGCCCTTGGCGTCACAGAAACTGGTGCCGTCATTACCTCAGCCGGGCTGATTTTAGCCGGAACGTTTGCGGTTTTAACGGTGCTCCCGATCCAAATATTGGTCCAGTTCGGCATTGTAACCGCGATTGGCGTTCTGCTGGATACCTTTGTCGTCCGCCCGCTACTCGTGCCGGCGATTACCACCGTGCTCGGCCGCTATGCATTCTGGCCGGGGAAATTATTTGCGAAAGCGGAACCTGTAAAAAGTGAAGACTGATCGCTTTTATTTCGAATGAATGGAAGATTTCTCCGTTCAAAGGGTTTACAGGCGCCGCATCATTTTCTAAAATGGTAAGGAACACCTACCCGACTGGGAGAGGTATTGAACAGTTGCATAAGCATGAGGTTCATAGCAAACCCTCTATAAAAAACTATGGATAAATGGATCAAAAAGCCATGTCCATACGGGATGTGGCTTTTTTCATCTTATTCTGGCACGGGTCTGCGCCTCTCTTGGAAAAAATGACGGGAACATTTTTGACAGGAGGTTTTTTTATGGCTGGAAGAAAACAGGAAGAAGGATTGCAGGACTTAACGTTGCTCGGCAACCAAAAAACAAAATACCCGGCGGATTACGATCCCGGGGTATTGGAGGCGGTTGACAATCTGCATGCGGACCGTGACTATTTTGTAAAATTCAACTGCCCGGAATTTACAAGTCTGTGCCCGCTTACCGGACAACCGGATTTTGCAACCATGTATATTTCTTATATACCGGACAAAAAAATTGTCGAAAGCAAATCTCTAAAACTGTATCTTTTCAGTTTCCGCAACCATGGCGATTTTCATGAAGACTGCGTCAATATCATCATGGACGATCTCATCAAGCTGCTTGATCTCCGCTACATTGAAGTGTGGGGAAAATTTACGCCGCGCGGGGGTATTTCCATCGATCCGTGGTGCAATTACGGGAAGCCGGGCACCAAATATGAAGACATGGCCCATTTTCGCCTGATGCATCACGATCTGTATCCTGAAAAAGTGGATAACCGGTGAGGGGGATACAGATGAATGCATACTTAAATGGCATGTTTGTCGGGCTGCTGATTTTATCGAATATCATTTCTGTGAAGCTGTTTCATATTGGCGATGCGATTGTGCTGCCCGCTGCCGCCATCATTTACATTTTTACGTATCCCCTTGTTGATGTTACAGTGGAAGTTTACGGGAAAAAGGCGGGCCGGGCAACGGTCCAGGCAGGTTTTCTCACCCAAATCCTTGCCCTGGTTTTTATCGTGGCCGCCATCCATCTCCCGGCTGCCCCTTCTTTTCAGCACCAAGATGCCTTTAAAACGATTTTAAGCGGCAGTTTCCGCGTCGTGTTGGCCAGCCTGATTTCGTATTGGGTCAGCCAAAATCTCGATGTTTTTGTATTTCATAAGCTGAAAACAAGGCACGGCAGAAAAAAACTGTGGCTGCGCAACAATGCTTCCACGATGTTCAGCCAGTTGATCGATACGTCTATTTTTATCGTGATTGCTTTTTACGGAACGGTGCCGCCTGGGATGATTGGAACGCTGATTCTCACCCAGTATATTTTTAAATTTGCAGCTTCGATCATCATGACCCCGGTTGTCTATTTGCTTGTCGGCCTGATCCGCAAAACCCGGAGCGAAAATGGGTTGCAAACCGTCCCGGAAGCAGTGGAAAAAGGAAACGCATAAAACTTTACACGAACGGAAGTGGCTTCTTTTGTGCCCGGCCTGGTCGGGTATGAAAGAAGCCGCAACTGTTTCCGGCGAAATTAACGGGTTGCGAATGCCGATTTACCGATAAAAAAATCATTCCCAGCACCAACCGGAAATGAAATATTGCAGCATAAAAAGCAGCACATAGCAATCTTGCTAATTACCAGAATGAGGAAAAGTCACGACAATCAGCGGGACAACTATTGCCCAGTATGAATATGACGAAAACGGACTGCGGAACCAAACGAACACTACTATGATAAGGGCAACAATTTGTCCATGAACGTGGTATTATAGTTGGAAAATGAGGAAACAAGTATGCTTTATATAAAATTGGTTAAAAAATCATTTTAGCTCACCATTTAGCTCCAGCTGCCTACACAGAGGCAGCTGAGGATTATATTTGGCTTAGGAGAGAAGCAGATCCTAACATTTTTGGGAATAAGGCAGGTTTGGGAACTTTTTCATTTTAAACTTCTATTTTTCTTTCGAAATTCAGGATTGATTCTTATTCAGTCCTTGATGTTGAATCAAATTTCTATAATAAGCGTTGGTTTGGTATAGAGTCTCATGCTTGCCATCTCCAGTAATTTTACCATTTTCCAATACCAAAATCCGGTCTGTATTCATGATGGTTGATAAACGATGGGCAATTAAAATGACGCCCACATGTTCAGATAAATGTTTCAAAGAATCTTGTAATAAATATTCAGATTCTGAATCTAAATTGGCGGTTGATTCATCCATTAGTATAAAATCAGGTTTTCTTAGAAAAGCCCTGGCAATTGCAATTCTTTGTTTTTGCCCGCTTGATAGACGATTCCCGTACTCCCCTATCTCGCTTCCATATCCATCAGGAAGTGCTAATATAAAATCATGTGCATTGGCAAGTTTTGCTGCATGAACAATTTCTTCTTCCGTTACTGATGATAAACCATAAGTGATATTATCTTTTACCGTGCCGTCAAAAAGTTGTGAATCCTGTGGTACATAACTAAAGGACTGTCTCCATAATCCCGGCTCCACTTCTCTAAAAGAAACATGATCTAAGTACATTTCTCCTGATTGCGGTTCATAAAAGCGTTCAATAAGATTAAAGATTGTTGATTTTCCAGCCCCACTTTCTCCGATTAATGCAACGATCTCTCCTTTATTGACATGAAAAGAGATATCTTTTAAAACTTGCTCCTCATGATAAGAGAATGTAATATGAGACAATATTAAGGTGTTAAATGAATTTTTATTCTTAACGGAATTTGTTAAGAAGTGATCAGGTTCAACATCCTCATTTAGGATTTCAAAAATCCTTTTTAGAGAGCCTTTTGCTTCCTGATAAGATGTAAAAAACATATTGATATTTATAAATGGGGCAATCACTTGGAATAAGTAAATAATAAATGCTACTAATTTTCCAATTGAAATATCCCCGTTGCTGACCCGCAAGGCCCCTAATCCGACAACTGAAATGAGTAATAAGAAACCAAATGTACCCAGAAATGGACCAATAACAGCATTAAGAATCGAACTTTTAACTCCCAGTTTGTAAAGTGAATAAAATTTATCTTTCCCACTTTGCAACTCTTTTGTTTCGGCTCCAAATGACTTTACTATTTTAATATTCCTCAATATTTGTGAAGAGAACATTGTAAGTTCAGATATTCTGTCTTGTGATTTGTAGGCAATCTCCCCAAAACGTTTACCAAATGGAATAATAATAAAAAGGGATAGCGGGACAACAATAATGAGAGCAAGCGTCATTGGAATATCTAAAAACAACAAAATGACGATAGAAACACAGAGCGTAAAAAATGAGGATATTAGATCAACCATCTCATCCGTTACAATCGACGCTACAGTAGTTGTATCATTTGTTAATCTACTCACAAGCTCTTCAGATTTATTTTTCTGGTAGTATTTCATGGGCAATTGTAATGTTTTATTCCACAGTGCTTCCCGTAGATTAAATATTACTTTTTCTGCAGATACGGAAAGTAAAAATTGTGAAATTGAAGATGCCACACTCTCTAATAATGAAAAGGCAATAATCCAAACGATCAGTTTGATGTCTATATTTGATTTTAACTGATCAATTAATCTTTCAATAAGCAGAGGGACAGTAAGACTGATCACACATCCCAAAAGGGAAAGAACAGATGCTGAAAAAAAGAGAATCTTAGATGGTTTAGTTGTCTTAATTATATCTACGAACGAAAGGCTGCTTCCGTTGCTATTATCATTCATATATTTAAATTGTCTCCTTTTTAAATATACGGATAGTTTAGAAATAAATCTCTAATGAACTAAAAGGAGCATATCTTTTTTAAAGGATGGCTTTAAAAAAGATATGCGAAATGAATCTATAACTAATGCTCTAGATTTACCATTATTCGATCGTCATCACGCCATCTGTTGCTTTTGTCTGCAGACTGGCCATGATTTGTACGCCTGAACTTGTGCCGATCCGTTCGGCGCCTGCTTCAATCATCGCCAGGAACGTTTCAGCGTCGCGTATACCGCCTGCAGCTTTCACTTTTACATCGTCCCCGACAATTTCTTTCATAAACCGGACATCTTCTATTGTGGCCCCGCCTGTTCCGAACCCGGTAGAAGTCTTAATAAAATCGGGCTTCACCTTTCTGGCAATCCGGGCCAGCGCTTCGATTTCATCTTTTTCCAAATAGCAGTTTTCAAAGATCACTTTTGAAATGACACCTTCTTCCCTGCAAATGTCCGTAATGGTTTCCATCTCTTTTTCGATATAACGGTAGTTCTTATTTTTTACTTCGGACAGATTCACGACATAGTCAATTTCGTCTGCCCCGTCTTCGATCGCATCTTGTGTTTCGAACACTTTGGTTTCAAGCGTGGTCTGCCCGAGCGGAAAAGAAATGGCTGCGCCGACATGGATATCTGTACCCTCCAGCAAGTGTTTGCAAAGGGCAGTTTGGACGGAGTTAATCGCCACCATTTTAAAATGGAACTGCTGCGCCTCCCTGCAAAGTGATTCCATTGCCGCTTGATCCGCAAACGGTTTTAAATTGGTATGGTCAATCATTTGTGCCAGTTGGTCAATTGTATAACGTTTCATATTCTTCATTCCTTTCATCATCCATCAATACCATCATAACGCAAATTGCATGAAAAAGGGTTTGTCTGTTTTGCGGCAGCGAAAAAATGCAACCGCTTTAAAAATGTGTATTAATATCTTTTACATATGGACTAATACAGTTTTGTGCAAAACAAGCATTTTATAATTTTTTTCATGCAAAAACCTTGTTTTTACCGCATATATAGGTTTAATATATAAATGTGAACTTTTTATGAACAAATATAGTACAGATTTATTTTTTACTATAACAGTTTGTATGCCAAATGCCGAAGGGTGCAAGAACAGCGAAGAAGGAAGGGATCATTGGCTAGGTTTGCCGCAATGCGGATAAAGGAATTAGGAGATTGAAAGCCGGCATTTAGGGGATACTAACGAAAAATAAATGGAAAAGAAGGGGATTGACAAATGGCAAAAACGATAGCGGATTTGCTGATTGATTCATTATTAAATGCAGGTGTAAAAAGAATTTATGGGATCGTCGGGGACTCTTTAAATGCAGTGCTCGACTCTATCCGGCGTTCAGGGCGGATTGAATGGGTCGGCGTGCGCCATGAAGAAGTGGCTGCTTTTGCAGCCGGTGCAGAGGCTACCTTAAATAACAGCATTGCGGTTTGCGCAGGAAGCAGCGGTCCTGGAAACTTGCACCTTATCAATGGGCTGTATGACTGCAACCGGTCACGTGTGCCGGTTTTGGCGATTGCCGCCCATATTCCGAGCAGTGAAATTGGAAGCGAGTATTTCCAACAAACACGGCCTGAATTGATTTTCAAAGACTGTGCGCATTTTATTGAAACAGTACAACGCCCGGAACAAATGCCTTTAATGGTAAATATGGCGATGCAACAAGCGGTCGCAAACCAAGGCGTCTCCGTTCTTGTTTTGCCTGGTGATGTTGCAGGCCTGGATGACAACGTAGCAGTGCCGCAAGTACCGGTCCATTTTGCCAAACCGGTCGTGAAACCGTCAGAAGAAGATTTAACACAGCTTGCTTCTTACTTAAACGACGGGAAAAAAGTAACGCTGCTTTGCGGTGCGGGTTGCCAAGGTGCCCATGACGAAATTATGGAACTGTGCAATAAATTGAAATCGCCAATGGTCGTTGCACTGCGCGGTAAGGAGTTTTTGGAATACGATAATCCTTACTTTGCAGGGTTGACAGGCTTGATCGGATATTCTTCCGGCTATGACGCCATGATGGAATGCGATACGCTGCTGATGCTCGGTACAGACTTCCCGTACCGCCAATTCTATCCGAAAAACGCAAAAGTATTGCAGGTTGACATCCGTTCCGAACATTTGGGACGCCGGACACCGCTGACACTCGGCGTTGTCGGAGATGTAAAAGATACAGTTGAAGCTTTGCTTCCAATGATTCAGGAAAAAGACAATAGCAAGCATCTTGAAAAACATGTCAAAGCTTATCAAAAAGTAAGAGAAGATCTCGATGAATTGGCTGTTGGCAAACCTGGACGCAAACCGATCCACCCGCAATATTTGACAAAACTGGTCAGTGATCTGGCAGATGAAGATGCCATTTTCACTTGCGATGTGGGTACACCAACATTGTGGGCGGCACGTTATGTGCAAATGAACGGCAAACGGCGCCTGCTCGGTTCATTCAACCACGGTACGATGGCCAATGCGCTTCCACAAGCGATCGGCGCGGCTGTTGCACAACCTGGCAAGCAAGTTGTTTCGCTCAGCGGGGACGGCGGCCTGTCAATGCTGATGGGTGACATGTTAACGCTCCGCCAGCATAAGCTGCCAGTTAAAGTCGTTGTCTTTAACAACACGGCATTAAGCTTTGTTGAACTGGAAATGAAAGCAGCCGGTTATCCGGAAACCGGAACAGGCCTTGACAGCCCGAACTATGCAGCGATTGCCGAAGCGATGGGCATGAAAGGGATCCGTGTGGAAGACCCAGCTGATCTGGAAGGGGCACTCCGTGAATCATTCGAACATGACGGACCGGCCGTTATTGACGTTGCCGTAAACCGTCAGGAATTGTCCTTGCCGCCTAAAATTACGTATGAACAAGCACACGGATTTACGCTGTGGATGCTGAAAGCCGTATTAAACGGCCGTGCCAATGAATTAGTTGATTTGGCTAAAACAAACTTGATTCGGTAATCTAAAAATAAGCCCGGTATCCGTCATGGGAAACCGGGCTTTTTCTTTTAAACAAAGGTTTTTTCATATTTTGGAGTGGTGTTTGTGGCTGCTATAAGCTATCGGAAAAGCGGGCCGGGCAAATGGTATGCGGGCTCTCGCGCACCCCGTCCAATATTACAGAAGGGGCGTCCCATCCGCCAGTTTCCGGCTTTTGGGGCGCCCCTTATTTATTCGTTTTCCAAATGGAGCACGTTCAGCAGTTTAAAGAACAGGCTTACGATAATGGCAACGACTGTTGCAAGCCCCATCCCGCTTAATGAGGCGGTGCCGATATTGATCGTTGCGCCGCTTAAGCCAACAGCGAGAACAAGGCAGGTGAGAATCAAATTTTGCGATTTTCCGTAATCCACTTTTTGTTCGACCAGCATCCTGAGCCCGCTTGCCGCAATGACGCCGAACAAGAGGAGAGAGATGCCGCCCATAACCGGCTGCGGAATCGATGATATGAGCGCCGCCAATTTTCCGCAGAAGGAAAGGATAATGGCGAGGACCGCAGCGCCGCCGATTACCCACGTGGAGTAGACACGCGTAATCGCGAGCACACCGATATTTTCACCGTACGTTGTATTTGGCGTGGCACCGACAAAACTGGATAGAATCGTGGAAATGCCGTTTCCGAGCAAAGACCGGTCAAGCCCGGGGTCCTTGGTTAAATCTTTTTTGACAATATTGCCCGTGACGATTAAGTGGCCGATATGTTCCGGAATGATGACGAGCGCTGCCGGCACGATCATCATGATATCGGACCAGTTCAGTTTGATCGGATAGTACGTCGGCAATGAAATCCAGGCTGCTTCTTGGACAGGTTTGAGGTCGACAATCCCGAATGCCAGGGAAATCAGGTAGCCGCAAATGATCCCGATTAAGATCGGAATAATTTTAAGAAAGCCGCGCAGGGTAACCCAGCAGACCACAGTGATTGCAAGTGTTAATAAGGAAACCGTGATGGTATCAGGGTCCGGGCTCCAGTGTTTTACGGAAGCATCCGACTGGACGAGGCCTGCCATCTGTGCCGCAGTCGGGACAAGCTGGAGCCCGATCACGGCTACGATCGCACCCATTGCAGCAGGTGGAAACACAACCTCAATCCAGCGGGTGCCGGCAATTTTAACGATAAGTGCAACGATGACGAGAATAATGCCGACTGCAAGAAATCCGCCCAATGCGTAACTGTATCCGGTAAGGTCCGCATGTTTTGCAAGAACGGCAAATACCGGCGAGATAAAAGCAAAGCTGGACCCGAGATAGGCCGGGATTTTTCCTTTTGTGATCAGAATATAAAGCAGCGTCCCGATCCCGTTCATGAATAAAATGGTCGCAGGATCAATTTTAAACAGGACAGGAACGAGAACGGTTGAACCGAACATGGCAAACAAATGCTGAAAACTTAGCGGCAGGCTTTTGAGAAAAGGTAGTTTTTGGTTAACTTGAATTTCATGCTGTTCCATATTTCTCCCCCTCAATGGATTGGTAAAATGCGAGGCAGGGGTTTTCCAGGAAGTGCCCTTTTGGCAAAAAGAAAGCACCTTGCCCGAATGAAAGCAAGGTGCATGGAAGTGCACATTTATCCGGAACCTTGCCAGCCTCACGGGACTGTTTTAAAGGCATTCATTCATCTTTTGTCCTTGCTATTATGGCAGTTCCAGCCGGGTTTGTCAATTCTTATTTTGGCATTTGCTAGCTTTGGGACCGCGGGTGCGCCAAGTATTGTCACCACCGCGCCCCTCTTTCCCAGATGCTTTATCGGGTCTGGTTCTGGTTATTTAGGGCTTGCTGAATAAGAAAATTTCCTAGTTTTGGAAAAAAATTTAAGCTTGCACTTGAAAGCTGATTCAATGTATAGAGAAGACAGAATCACGCATTTTCGGAGAGGAATTCTTCTATATTTTAAGACAAATCTTGCTGACAAATCGAGTACAAACTCAGAATCGGATTCGTTCAGCAAGCCCTAACATAGACGGGCTCTATGTGAAGAAAGACCATCTTTTTTCGTGTTTCCTTAACGTAGCCGGGCTCTATGTGAAGAAAGACTGCCTTTTTTCCACGCTTCCTTAACGTAGCCGGGCTCTATGTGAAGGAAGGCCTTCAACTTTCCACGCTCCTTTAAAATCTTAACATACTGTGATCGCATTTTGATTTCCATCATTGATATTACATCTGTTAATCGCGAAACCAGCCCTGTTAAAATGCTCCCCCGCTTTTGCTTGTCTTTGATTGCAAAAAAGATTAATTACCGAATGTAACGGTAATTCTACCCGGTAAAATTTTGATGGGCAGCGCTTTTTCTGCAATCGCACTTTGCCCTAATTAAGTAAACTTTTCTCTTGACTTCCAGCATAAAATGAATAAAATAATTAGAGTACCGAAAGTTTACCCTCTCTAAATAATTGAAACGCTTTCTTTCTCCCGCTTGAGTGGCGGGAGTTTTCTTCAAAACTTCTGCCAAACGAAAAACCATCTGCATTTCCGGCATAGTTCCGGTATACAACGTTTACACTAACATCATGAATGGGGGATTGGAATGGAAACAATGAATACAAAAAATAGTTCTATCAGGATTGTCCCTTTTTTTGCGGTGATGATGGCTGGCGCACTGGTGGCGTTTTTAAACCAGACGCTGATTAATGTTGCCCTCCCGCAAATTATGAATCATTTACACATTTCCGCTTCTACGGCAAACTGGCTTTCTACGATTTACATGCTCACAAACGGGATTGTCATTCCGGTCACGGCGTACCTTATGAGCCGATTTACAACAAGACAGCTGTTTTTGTTTTCCATTGGGCTGTTTGCGGTGGGGACGCTGATTTGTGCAGTCGCACCAGGGTTTTCTGTGCTGCTCATTGGCCGGGTGGTCCAGGCGGCCGGAGCGGGGATTATTTTTCCGCTGGTGACAAACGTCATTTTCGTGCTGTTTCCACCTGACCGGCGCGGTTTTGTAATGGGGATTTTCGGTGTCGCCATGAACTTTGCACCTGCAATCGGGCCGACGCTTTCCGGGTGGATTGTGGAAAACCACTCGTGGCGGACACTGTTTTTCATTATTTTGCCGATCGCAATCATTGACTTGATTTTCGCTTTTGTTTTTGTAAAAAATGTGACGGAAACGAGCCGGCCGAAACTTGATAAAATCGGTGTTATTTTGTCTTCGCTCGGTTTCGGCGGTATTTTATACGGATTTTCAACCGGCGGCACGAAAGGCTGGGACAGTGTGGAAGTAATGACGACGCTGGCAGTCGGGGTGATTGCTTTCGGCTTGTTTGTCTGGCGCCAGTGGGTCATAGACCATCCTATTTTGGAATTCCGCATTTTTCGTTATCCGGTGTTTACGTTAACGATGGTGATTAATATTATTGTGACGATGGCATTGTTTTCGGGTATGATTTTAATGCCGATTTATATGCAAAACGTGCGCGGTTTCTCGCCGCTTATGTCCGGGCTGATGCTTTTGCCGGGCGGGGTCATCATGGGAATTATGTCGCCGATTACAGGTCGGCTGTTTGACCGCTATGGTGCAAAATGGCTTGCTTTAATCGGGCTTGCCATTACCATTGTGACTACTGTTGCATTGACCCGTCTGAAATTGGATACCTCTTTTACTTATGTCGTCACTGTTTATACGATCCGTAGTTTCGGGATTTCTATTTTGATGATGCCAATCTTTACGGCCGGGTTGAATGACCTGCCGCTTGCGATGAATAAATACGGCACTGCGATGGTAAACACCTTCAGGATGGTAGCAGGCGCTGTCGGGACGGCCTTTTTTGTCTCGGTCATGACGAATAAAGGGATTGCGCATACGAAGGATATTATGGTCTCCAGTCAAATTTCCCCTGCGGATAAAATTCATGCGGCGCTTGCTGCAAGGCAGGGAACGGTGATGGGGATCAATGATGCCTTTATGGTTGCCACCTACCTGGCTGTGATTGCCTTTATTCTTGCTTTCTTTATCCGGAAAACCATCCCGCGCGACAGCCTTCCGGAAAATACAGCCCAGCAGGTAAAACCGATAACGGAATCATAATCAAAACGCGGTGTCCTGAAGCCGGCAGTAGCTGGCGAAAGGACACCTTTTTTATCCTAGTGCATCAGGTTGTTCTAAACTGGCTCTCTCTGCAGGGATCTGCCAGGAAACGATTTTAAAATTTCTGTGGCCTGTTGTTCTGCAAATTCCTGTTTGGTGTTGGTGGGAAAATTTAAGTACAAAAAAACCGTTGGAATTTCACCTATTCCAACGGTTTTTTTCATTTCTGGCCTTTTTAAAAGTCCCGGCAGTCGATATATCGGCTATTTTGGCTACGCTCTTGCTTCAAACCGTTTTGCAATTTCGACAATGACCTGGACGGCTTTTTCCATTGTTTCCACTGAAACGTATTCGTATTTGCCGTGCATGTTTTCTCCACCGGCAAAAATGTTTGGCGTCGGTAGCCCCATGTAAGACAGCTGTGATCCGTCCGTGCCGCCGCGGACAGGAGAGATGATCGGTTCAATGCCGAGGCTCTTCATGGCGTCATGTGCAATATCGACAATTTCTTTCACCGGTTCAATTTTTTCTTTCATGTTGTAATATTGGTCGGCCAATTCCAGCGTAATATTATCTTCACCGTATTTTTCTTTTAAGCGGTTGACAATCGACTGGAGGTTTGCCTTTTTTGCCTCAAATTTTTCGCGGTCGTGGTCGCGGATAATGTAGTACAGTTTTGTTTGCTCGACATCTCCGTGGATGGACAGGAGATGATAAAATCCTTCATAACCTTCCGTCCGTTCCGGTACTTCATCCTCGGGCAGGAGGCTGTGCAGTTCCATCGCAATTTTTGCTGAATGGACCATTTTCCCCTTTGCGCTCCCCGGGTGGATATTATTGCCGCGAACCGTAATTTTAGCGGAAGCAGCGTTAAACGTTTCGTACTCGAGTTCACCGAGCGGGCCGCCATCCATCGTATAGGCAAAATCGGCACCGAACGCTTTCACATCAAATTTATGCGGCCCTCTGCCGATCTCTTCATCCGGAGTAAAAGCGACCCTGATTTTGCCGTGTTTGATTTCAGGGTGCTTAAGCAAATAGTCCATGGCCGTCACAATCTCCGTTACGCCGGCTTTGTCATCGGCGCCGAGCAGGGTTGTGCCATCTGTTGTAATCAAAGTTTGGCCAATATAATTTTTTAAGTTCGGGTATTCATCCGGAGACAGGACAACCCCTTGTTCTTTGTTCAAAACGATGGCTTTCCCGTCATAGTTTTCGACAATTTGCGGATTGACGTTTTTCCCTGTAAAATCGGTCGCCGTGTCGACATGTGCCAAAAATCCAATTACCGGGACTTCCTTATCGGTATTGCTTGGCAAAGTGGCAAAAAGATAGCCGTTTTCATCCAGATGGACTTCTTCCATGCCGATTGATTCCAGCTCATCGCGAAGTATGCGGAGGAGTGTCCATTGCCCGTCAGTAGAAGGACAGGTTTCACTGTCTTCGTTAGACTGGGTGTCCACTTTCACGTATGTAGTAAATCTTTTCATTAACGCTTCTTTCATTATCTTCACTCCTCATTTTCAGTATGTCTATATTTTACCAAACCCAGCCCAAAAGCTTGTATTTATTCGCAATATTTTTGGTAAAAAGTGCCGAGCGCGTATTTATAATTCGGGTGCCACGGTTTGTCTTTTCCGCAATAATGGATAAAGACGGTATGCTGTTTGATCCACTCTATATTCTGTTTTTTGAGCAGTGCGGCACGTTCAAAAAACCGGGCATCATAGTTATATCGGTAGCTTTCGGCAGGTTTTATTTTGTTCCAAAACAAGGCATTGAATACGTCCTGATCGGGTAGGAGCAGTTTCAGTTTATTTTCTTCAATGAAGTGAAAGATCTCCTCCACTTTAACATGCTGCCGGATCAGTTCCAAATTCATGAGAAGAACGCCGGTGTTAAAATATCCTTTTGCATTCGGTGTCCGCAGGCGCATTTTATTGATCAGGCGGGCCTTTTTTGCCGAGTGTTCATGTTCGCATGCAATAAAAAAATGCCCTTCAAAATCTGTATAATAAAATGCGGCGGCAGGGTTGATACAGACAATGTCAGGATCGAGGTAAAGAATTCTGTCAAGATGCGCCGGCAAAAACAAGTGGGCAGTAAGCCGGTAGTACATTTCTGAAGTGTAATGCCTGAGGACAGGCGCATCTTTAAACAGATCCGGCGGAATCCGGATCGGGAAAAAATGGTGTCCTTTCTCTTCAACATAGTGATGTAACTCGGAAAGCTTTTCTTCAGAAATGGTGGAATGCAGCAGGTAGATCGAAAACGCTTCTTCAGGATTGTTTTGGACAAGAGAGTTTATTAACACTTTTAGGGGAGGAAGGTAATTTTCATTTAATGTAACAAGGATATTCATGGCTTTTCCACCTTTTGGCTGTAGTTTCAACTACTTCCATGATACAGGTTTCTTTTTCCGCTAACAATCCTTTTGGGTTCCGGGTATGGGCCTTTTTCATCGTACAATCATGGCTGCTTGCTTGTGCCCTTATAGGTGAGAAAACATTGCACCCTCTGGCGTTTCCACAGAAAAAAGCCTGCCATAAAAATGGTCAGGCTCTGAGAAGCGACAGTCTTTCCCAAGGCTTTGAAAGCCAGCGCCGGGTGGCAAAGATGCCTCGGAACCATTCATCAATGCCCTGGGCAATCCAAATACCGAGCAGCCCAAGCCCGAAATGCACTCCAAGGACATAGCTTAAGCTGGCTGCAAATACCCACATGGAAAAAATGCCAATCATGACCGGGAAGCGGACATCGCCTGCTGATTTCAGCGAACTCATCAGCACGATATTCATCGCTCTCCCTGGTTCTGTAAAAACAATGGCCCAAAGAATCGGGATGCTGACGGCGAGAATGTCTTCGCTTTTCGTAAATATGTGCAAAACAGGTGAGCCGATGAGCGCAATCACCAGCGAAGTAAAGAAAGAAGCCATCATGGCAATCTTTAAAGTTTTCATCCCGCGTTTCAAGGCGCGTTCATACGTTTTTGCACCGACATACCGGGCGATAAGCAGCTGGGTGCCGGATGCAATGGCGAGGGTAAACAAATAACAGACCATCGAAATATTATTTAAATAAACGCGCGCTGCCAGGGATGCTTCCCCGAGTACGGCGATAAACCCGGTAATCACCAGTTGGGAAAACTGGTAGGAAAAATTTTCGCCGGCTGAGGGAATGCCGATTTCAAGCAATGCACGGATATCTTCTTTCTTTATGGTGATGATATCGCGAATGCCCATTTTCATTGCAAGCCTGCGGTAGACAAGAAAAAGAAGTGCCGATACCTCAAAAACGCGTGCAATAACAATGGCCCACGATACCCCGATGACGCCGGTAACCGGGAGCCCGAAAATCCCCGTAATGGCCAAAATGTTCCCAAAGATGCTAATTAAATCCATTAAAATGGTGACAAGCATTGATTCTTTTGTGAAACCGTAGCTCCTCAGTACTGCGCTTAAAGCGAGGGAGATGGACTCGAGAAAAAGGGAAGCCCCGCAAATTTTGACAAATGTCAGCGCGTATTGATAAACCTTGCCGTGGATGTCGAAAAACCCGAGAAGCAGTTGCCCGAACAGAAAAACAAAAAGCCCGACGGCAAGGCCGAACCAAAAATTGAGACCGAAAGCGGAATGGGCGACCTGGCGCGCCTCTTTCATTTTCCTTGCGCCAAGATTTTGCCCGATCAGGATAATCGCGCCGACGGATGTGACATTAAAAATGAGTATAAACATATTCAACAGCTGGTTGGCCACGCCCACCCCGGCAGCTGCATCATCGGCGTAGTGGCCGAGCATAAGGGTTGCGATGATTCCGATTCCCATATGCAAAGAAAGCTCAATAAAGAGCGGCCAAGAAATTTGAAACAGGGTCTGCTCTTTGTAATATTGCTGTTGTGCTGTCAACACTTTCCCCCCTTTATCTGATACCCCAGCCTTTTAAACCGGTTATATTGCCGGGTCTGGCGGATGTTCATTCTTCAATACTATGAAACATTGTAGTCTTTATTGTCGTGCTGTCAATTGGAATCTTAAAAAAAACCCGTGAATTTTTTATGGATGAGGGATATTGGCTGTGTTTGCGTATTTGTTTACATGTTTTCAAATCTGTTTGCATGTTTACACAAACGCAAACATTTGTAAACAAAAACGCAAACATGTTTGCAAACATGTAAGCATGGCTTTATAACAACACTTTTCAAAAGTTTACAAGCCGCAAACAAGTTTACATTTTCGTTAAAAAAGTTCAGAGTATTGATTATTTTTATAGACTCAGATATTCTTAGAGTAAGCCAAAGAAAGCGATACAGGGAGGAAAAGTGAATGGGGAAGACCCGGATTGCCGCAGTCGATGTAGGCAACGATTCTTTAAAAGGCATTTTTGGAAAAATGGAGTATGAACTCAATATCCCGAACGTCATTGCACGGGATATTGAAGACCGGCCGGTAATTGGCATTGAGGAACTGGACAGCAAAGATCCGCTTGAAGGCATCCATGTAAAAGTCCACTCCCCTGCTTTAAAGGAAAATAACGTGATTTACCGTGTCGGGGATCTCGCAACCAAAAGCGATAATGCAACCGAACTTGACCCGGGAAGCAGCAAGTCGGAAGAGGATCAGACCCTCGTCCTGCTTTTTACAAGCCTTGCGCTTGACGCAGTAAGGGAGGAAAACGCCAAAGTTTTTACCCGCAACCAGAATGTCATTGATGCCAATTACACGCTTGGGACAGGCCTGCCGCTCCGCGAAGTAAAAGAGGGAAAAGATGCGGGCTACCGCTCGCAGCTGCTTGGATCCGTCCACCAGGTGGAATTTCTTGTCACACCGAAATATCAGGGGTTGAAAGTCAATCTGAAATTTGACGAAATCAAAGTGTATCCGGAAGGCTTTGCCGCTTTTATCAATCTTGTCATGGATAACGATTTAAACATTATTAACCGCGAATTGATTGACAAACGCATTTTAATCCAGGATATCGGCGGCCTCTCAACGGATATCGCCGTGATCAAAAACAGGACAGTCGATGATGACCGGGCGCAGGGATTTAATCTAGGCGTATCAGAAGCGCTTGAACAGATCCGTGAAGAAATCCGCGTCAAATACGGGGTCGAATTGGACAGCCGCCGTGATGTGGTCGATATTATCACGAAAAAGCATGACCGCAACCATATTATGGTAAAAGGCAGCCGGACAAGCGTGCACGACATTACAGACCGTATCTTGTTTGACCTTGCAAAGAAACAATACCGCCTGCTCCGGAACGTGTGGCAGAAAAACTCACAAACAGAGATTTGCTATTTTGTCGGCGGCGGTTCTGTTGTCCTGAAAGATTACTTAAAAACGCTGAACAACAGCCTTGACGGCTACAATATTGATTTCTTTGAAGATGAAAAAGAGAGCATCTGGATGATGGCCAATGCTTACTACAAATTAATTTCGGATTATGTGAGGAAAAACAATAAACCGGAAGACAAAGGAAAGAAACCGGTCGAATCCAAATAAGGTGAAAAAATATGGAAAAACAAAGCGGGATGAAGCGGGGCCAGACGATTGCGTTCCGGATCCCCCAGGATACGCCCGATCATATTTTAAAAGAACTGTCAAAGTTAAAAGAAAAAGAGAAACGGAACTTCTCCGCCAAAATAGCCGGATATGTGATACAAGGTGTTAACCAGTCGCTCGTAAAGGACAAAGAAACCATTACAATCCCGCTGCCGCGCAAACTGACAAAAGTGCAACATGACTGGCTGAAGCATGAACATTCGGAAGCGATGCTCGGCAGCATTGTTTACGAACTGATTCAGGATCCACTCCGGGCGACTTCGCTCTTTGCGGCCCTTTCGAAACAACCTGTATCTATGGATGAGACGCTTTTTTTACAGGAAGACGAATTGCCGCAAACCAGCGAAGAAGCGGACGGGAAACCGGTTCGATCCGGTGGTGAGCCGCCTGGATCGGATGATCTTGATGCATTCGACTGGAGAACTGCCGCCGCCGAACCGGCACCGCCCGAAACGGGAGCGCCGGAAAAAGAAGAAGATGCGGAAGACCTGCTCGGGGATTTTCTCGCCAGCATGAATAAATGAAGTGCGCAGGGTGAACCCCTGTGTGTCTAAAACTTGTACGAAATGTAAGGGGATGGCACAGATGGAAAATATAATCGAAGTTGCCGGTGTGAGCCTGATGCGCGACGGCAAAAAACTGCTCTCGGACATTCACTGGACGGTCAAAAAAGGGGAGCATTGGGCTGTCCTCGGCTTAAACGGTTCCGGCAAAACCACTTTGCTCAATATGATCAACGGGTATATTTGGCCGACAAAGGGGAGCATCAAGGTGCTCGGGAAAGCGTTCGGAAAAACAAGCCTGCCGGAACTGCGGAAATCAATCGGCTGGGTCAGCTCCTCCATCCAGGAAAGGATACCGCGCACCCAACTTGCACGCGATGTGGTCATCAGCGGCAAATATGCATCCATCGGGCTGTATGAAGCGGTGGATGCACAAGACGAAGAGAAAGCCCTGCGCTTGATGGAACAATTGCATTGTGCTTCCCTTTTTAGCCGTGCTTATGAACATTGTTCGCAAGGAGAGCGGCAGAAGCTTTTAATTGCGCGCGCGTTAATGGCGGAACCGCGCATCTTAATTTTGGACGAGCCTTGCAACGGGCTGGATTTGTTTGCCCGGGAAATTTTGCTAGAAAGTGTGGAAGAGCTGGCGAAAGATAAGAACGGACCGACGCTTGTATATGTCACGCACCATCCGGAAGAAATTTCTCCCGCTTTCCAAAAAACATTGCTGATCAGAAACGGGGAAGTTTTCCGGCAGGGCCGGACTTCCGAGATGATTGAAAAACAAGTGCTTTCCCGCTTTTTTGAGCATGAAATTCACGTGGAGTGGCGCGGAAACCGGGCATTGTTTCAAGTTGTCTGACGATTGAAAAACAAAAAAATATAAAATAATGAATTGACAAATCCCGAGCCGTCCACTAATATTTAAATATAACAAATGAATAACTTATCCAGAGAGACTGAGGGACAGGCCCGATGACGTCCAGCAACCTTCAAATCTTTTTTTGAAAGGTGCTAATTCCTGCAGAATGGTTCATTCTGAGAGATAAGTCACTTGACCGGCAAACCTCTTTCGAATGAAAGAAGGTTTTTTTTTGCCAAAAGGAACAGAAGGAGTTTTCAACATGCTGGTATTAGAAGATATTCATAAGGTATACGGAAAAGGGAAGGACAAAAAGGTTGAAGCGTTAAAAGGCATCAACCTGCGTGTTGAAAAAGGGGAAATCTTCGGGGTGGTTGGTTACAGTGGTGCCGGGAAAAGCACACTGATTCGGTGCGTCAATCTGCTCGAGCGGCCGACTTCCGGGAAAGTGCTCGTTAACGGGGTCGACCTTGTGCGCCTGCCGCCTGCCAAGCTACGTCAAGAGCGAAAAAAAATCGGCATGATTTTCCAGCAGTTCAATCTGCTTCAGTCAAAGACGATTTTTCAAAATGTGGCCATGCCGCTTGTGCTGGAACATCGCCCGAAGGAAGAAATAAAGGCAAAAGTGGCAGAATTATTGTCTTTTGTCGGGCTGGAAGAGAGAATGCATCACTACCCTGACCAGTTGTCAGGCGGCCAGAAACAAAGGGTCGGTATTGCAAGAGCCCTTGCGACAGATCCGGACATCTTGCTTTGTGACGAGGCAACGTCTGCCCTTGACCCGAATACGACCGAAGCCGTGTTGGACCTTTTGCGGAAAGTCCGGGACGAGCTGGGCATTACGATCCTGATGATTACCCACGAAATGAATGTCATTCGTGATATTTGTGATAAAGTGGCGGTGCTGGACGGCGGAAAAATTGTGGAGCAGGGCCCTGTAATCGACCTTTTCACAGAACCGAAAACGCAAATTGCGAGAAGCTTTGTGAAAACTGTGCTGAATGATTCGATTCCGCCATCGGTGCAAAAACTGATCGATGAAAGCAGCAAAGACAACCCGCACGGCATTTACCGGATTCTGTTTAAGGGAGCTTCCACCAATATGCCGCTGTTATCCAATACAGCAAAACAATTTTCAATCGACCTGAATGTGCTTCATGGCATGATCACCGAACTTCAGGGAATCCCTTTTGGCAACCTGCTTGTCGAATTGAAAGGCGACCCGGAAGAAATGAAGCGGGCCATTCAGTACATCAACGATCACGAAGCGATCATTCGGGAGGTGGAGAAAAATGGCATTTGATTGGTCATGGTTTTGGCCGCAATTTTTCACGGCAATGGGCCAGACGCTGTATATGGTGGCTGTATCATTACTCATTTCCATCATCATCGGCATCCCGGTTGGCGTCATTCTCGTTATTACCCGGGAAAACGGCATATGGGAAAACAAATGGATTTTTAATATTTTAAATGTGATTATCAATATTTTTCGGTCGATCCCGTTTATTATTCTCGTTGTCGCGATCATTCCGTTTACGCGCTGGGTTGTCGGGACAGCGATCGGAACAACCGCAGCGATTGTGCCGCTTGTGTTGTACACTGCTTTTTACATCGGGAGGCTCATTGAAAGTTCACTGCTTGAAGTCGACAAAGGGACAATCGAACTTGCGCAGTCAATGGGGGCGACGAACTGGCAGATTATTTGGCGGTTTTTGCTTCCGGAAGCAAAGGCATCCATGGTGCTCAATTTAACGATTGCCACCATCGGGCTGATTGGGGCTTCCGCGATGGCGGGCGCGGTCGGTGCCGGCGGGATCGGGGATTTGGCGATCACGTACGGGTACAACCAGTTTCAGACAGGCGTCATGATCGTTACCGTTATCACGCTGGTCATTTTCACCCAGCTTGTCCAGACATTGGGCAACTTTCTCTCCAAAAAAATCCGGAGAAAATAATATTGGGAAAAAGGGTTACACCTTTTTTATAAAAAATTCAATTCAGGGGGACTTAGCAGCGATGAAAAAATTTGCGATTCTATTATTGGGGCTCATCCTGGTTTTGGCAGGATGCGGGGCCAAAAACAATTCGAGCAGTACAAGCACAAAAACAATCAAAGTCGGGACAACCACTTCTGAAGTGCCGACATGGAATTTAATCCAGAAACTCGCGAAAAAGAAAAATATTAATATTAAGATTGTCCGCTTTGACGACTATGTTCAGCCGAACCTCGCATTAAGCGACGGGGAAATTGATATTAACGCGTTCCAGACGGTTGTTTATTTCGATGATTTTATCAAACAACGCAATCTGAAGCTTTCGGCGATCGGCACAACGAATATTTGGCCGATGGGGATCTACTCGAAAAGATATAAAAAGGTCAGCGAAGTGAAAGATGGCGACCAAGTTGTGATTCCGAAAGACCCGACAAACCTCGGCAGGGCTTTGCTTTTGCTGCAAAAAGCCGGATTGATTACGACGAAAAAAGGTTTCACAGGCAAAGGCGGGCTTGAAAATGTCGCTTCAAACCCGAAACATTTGAAAATTACTGCCGTGGATGCCGCCCAAACACCGCGCGGCCTGGATGATTCGGCACTCGCTGTGATCAATTGCGATATGGCCATTAATGCCGGCTTAAACCCGACGAATGACTCCATCTTCCGTGAAGATGCGGGCAACAAAGCGTATATCAATATTATTGCGGCCCGGACAAAAGACAAGAATGACAAAACGTTGAAAGAAATCGTAAACATTTATCATTCAAAAGAAGTCTCTGACTTTATCAAAAAGCATTATAAAGGTGCAGCCGTCCCGGTCAATAAACCGGTATCGTATTTAAAAGATTATAAGCAAACACAATGATGGCAAATAGTTTCATAGCAGCCCCCTAAAAAACAGCGGGCATAGAGACAGGCGGTTTATCCGCCCCATAGCAGAAAAAAACGGCGGGATACAGTTCGAACGGTATCCCGCCGTTTTTCTATTGGCTGGGCTTTTTGAAACACTGCTTTTTTGCTTTCCTAAAACCGGTGAAGTCTTTTATAATAAAAGAAAGGGTTTTCAATACGGACGGGTGGAAAACAAAGGGGGATCCTTTATGGCAACACTTTTGCCGGTAATGCTTGAGCGGGCCGGGATTCTTGTCATTGCTGCTTTTTTACTCTCGCGGCTGAAGACATTCCGGCAAATTATCCATCAGGAATACGGACGGAAAGAAAAAGTGGTGCTGATTATTGTTTTTGGAATTTTTGGTATCATTAGTAACTATACCGGCATCGTTATTGAGCATGGGAAAGTCTCGCATGCTTTCGGGCAGGGGCATTTATCGGTTGAAAGTGCGATTGCCAATACCCGAATCATGGGCGTCGGGATTGCAGGCCTTTTGGGCGGGCCGGTTGTCGGCATCGGCGCAGGCCTGCTTGCCAGCATCCACCGCCTCTCTCTCGGCGGCTATACGGATATTGCCTGCAGCCTGTCGACGATGATTGCCGGCATTATCATGGGCTTTATTGGCAGACGCTTTAACGTGCGCGGGAAGTATGCTGCGCTTGAAGCGGTCGCTGCTGGGGTTTTAATGGAAATGCTACAGATGGGCATCATCCTGGCAGTAGCAAAACCTTTTGAAGAAGCAGTGGCGCTCGTCCGCCTCATCGCGGTACCGATGATTTCGATTAACGGCTTTGGTACGTTTATTTTTATCTTGATTATCCAGACGATTTTACTGGAAGAAGAACGGACAAGGGCGGTGCAGACCCATAAAGCGCTGCAGATTGCACAGGAAACGCTAGCCCATTTCCGGAAAGGGCTGAACATGCAATCATGCAAAGAAGCGGCAGAAATAATTTTGAAGCATACAGCAGCTGATGCCGTCGCTATTACGGACCGGGAAAAAGTGCTGGCGCATGCAGGGGTAGCATCGGACCATCATATTCCGCTTGAGAGCATGTCGACAAAGCTGACGGAAAGGGTGCTTTTGCACGGGAAAATCATGGTCGCCAGAACGGCTAAGGAAATCCAGTGCAACCATGAAGGCTGCCCGCTCCAGGCGGCGATCGTGCTGCCGCTGTTTGTCCGCGAACAAGTTGCGGGCACGTTAAAGCTTTACTTTACATCAGCATCACAATTAAGCGCGGTCGAACAGGAACTGGCGGAAGGTTTGAGCAAGTTGTTTTCCAACCAGCTTGAACTGGCGGAGGCGGAACTGCAAAGAAAACTTTTGAAAGATGCCGAGATTAAAGCGCTCCAGGCCCAGGTTCACCCACATTTTTTCTTTAATGCGATTAACACGATTACATGCCTTGTCCGGACAGATGCGGATAAAGCAAGGGAACTGCTCGTGCAGCTCGCGGCCTTTTTCCGCAGCAACCTGCAGGGGGCGGGAAAAATGCTGATCCCCCTTGAAAAAGAACTGGAACATGTGAAAGCTTATTTGGCCATTGAACAGGCACGGTTTCCGGGGTGGTATCATGTTCATTTTGATATTGATCCGCTTTTACACACAGCGATGGTGCCGCCATTTACACTGCAGCCCTTGGTGGAAAACGCCGTCCACCATGCTTTCACACAACAATTTACGAAAAATCCGTTTATTGTTGTCCGCGCACGTGTGAAAAACGGAAAATTCATCATGGAAACGGAGGACAACGGAAAAGGCATTTCTAAAGAACAGGTGCAGTCGCTTGGCAATGTGGCTGTCGACTCGGCCGAGGGGACTGGGACAGCCTT
Source organism: Weizmannia sp. FSL K6-0777 (assembly GCF_038593185.1). Taxonomy (NCBI): domain Bacteria; kingdom Bacillati; phylum Bacillota; class Bacilli; order Caryophanales; family Bacillaceae; genus Heyndrickxia; species Weizmannia sp. FSL K6-0777. Next base: position 3,497,597 of record NZ_CP151971.1, on the reverse strand, counting down.
GTGGAACATCCGGAAAAGAATTGAGGAAATCTACGGGCATAGTGCTGTATTCCGGATTGAAAACAGAAAAACCGGCGGAACCAAAGTGGCCATTTCGATACCATTAGAGGAAATATGGGGGGGAGAATATGCTGAAGGCATTTGTAGTGGATGATGAAGCCCCGGCCCGAGATGAATTGATTTACTTGCTGAAAAAAACGGGGCAGGTGGAATTGGCGGGCGAAGCCGGATCCGTAAAGGAAGCGCTTGCGAAGCTGAAAGAAACCGAGGCGGATATTGTGTTTGCCGATATGATGCTGACAAACGAGCATGGCATAGATCTCGTGAAGGAAATCAGCCGCTATCCGCAGCATCCGGCCGTTGTATTTGCGACCGCTTATGATGAATATGCCGTAAAAGCGTTTGAACTGAATGCTGCAGACTACATTTTAAAACCGTTTGAAGAAAAAAGGGTAGCACAGACAGTCGCAAAGGTGAAAAAAATGTTGGAAGGGGACCGTCCTGCTGTTCCGAAAAATCCCGGCAAACTGGCGGTCACAACAGATGAGCGCATTGTCATCATCCCGGTTGAAAAACTGTTGTACGCGGAGTCGGTTGACGGGCGGACAGTCATTGCGACAGATGATAAAAAATATACCATAACAGAATCACTGGTAAATGTAGAAAAGAAACTGCCATCTACGTCGATTGCCCGCGTCCACCGTGCTTATCTCGTCAATCTCGATGCCATTGTCGAGATCCGGCCATGGTTTCATTCCACTTATAATCTGATCATGCGGGACGGGGCGAATATTCCGGTCAGCCGGACTTACAAGCATGTGTTAAAACAGTTTATCCGGATTTAAAATGCATTTCATCCTCTGAATTCGCCCTCTTATCCTATGATATTTACATTTTGCCGGAAAACAGCTTTTACAGCGTGCAAAACTTATAAAATATAAGCGATGAGAATGACAAAAAGGAGGCTTTCACCAAATGAATGCGATTACAATTGTAATCGGCTCCATCTGTATCTTAATGATTGCTTATCGTTTATATGGCACGTTTATGGCCGTAAAGGTTTTAAAGCTGAATAATGATACGCCGACGCCGGCACATGAGTTTAACGACGGGAAAGATTATGTGCCGACCAATAAATGGGTGACGTTCGGCCACCATTTTGCGGCGATTGCGGCTGCAGGCCCGCTTGTCGGACCGATTTTGGCAGCGCAGTTCGGCTATTTGCCGGGCCTCTTATGGCTTTTGATCGGCGCTGTTATCGGCGGTGCCGTACACGATGCTGTCGTGCTCTTTGCCTCCATGCGCCGGAAAGGGAAATCACTTTCCGAAGTGGCGAAAGAGGAAATGGGGCCGGTTGCCGGGTTCTGTACAGGCCTTGCCATGCTGTTTATTATTGTAATTACAATGGCCGGTCTTTCCATGGTTGTCGTAAATGCCCTGCAAAATAACCCATGGGGCACCTTTTCCGTGGGGATCACCATTCCGGTTGCAATGGGCGTTGGCTTGTTTTACAAAAAAACCGGCAATTTGAAGCTGACGACAACGATCGGGTTCCTCCTAATCGTAGCGGGCGTTTTTGCCGGGCCGTGGATCCGACATACTGTGATTGGCGAATGGCTTACGTTTGATCCGAAAACATTGGCCATTATTCTTCCAGCTTATGCATTTTTTGCCGCGGCGCTTCCGGTATGGCTGCTGTTGGCACCGCGTGATTATTTGAGCAGTTTTATGAAAATCGGCGTGTTTATTGCCCTCATTATTGGTGTCTTTATCATCAATCCGCCGATTCATATGCCAGCGCTGTCGCAATTTATCCACGGCGGCGGCCCGACGATGACAGGACCGGTTTGGCCGTTTATTTCGATCACGATTGCCTGCGGTGCGATTTCCGGTTTCCATGCCTTTATCGGCTCCGGCACAACGCCGAAAATGCTTGATAAATGGACGGATATCAAGCCGGTTGCATTTGGTGCCATGCTTGTCGAATCGCTTGTCGGCGTAATGGCACTTGTCGCTGCGACCGCCCTGCAGCCTGCCGACTATTTTGCCATCAACTCCACGCCGGAAGTCTTTAAGACGCTCGGCATGCATGTTGTCAACCTTCCGCATTTAAGCAGTGAAATCGGAATGGACCTGGCCGGCAGAACTGGGGGAGCAGTAACGCTTGCAGTCGGCATGACGTATATTTTTACAAAAATCCACTGGTTTAGCAATCTTGCACCCTATTTCTATCAATTTGTTATCTTGTTTGAGGCCGTGTTTATTTTGACGGCGATCGATTCGGGGACACGGGTGGCACGCTACCTGCTGCAGGACTTTTTAGGAGAATTGTATAAACCACTCAAAAAGACCGACTGGCTGCCAGGATCGATTCTCACAAGTGCTGCGGCTTGCTTTATGTGGGGCTATTTGCTCTACTCCGGCGATATCGGTTCCGTCTGGGCGTTGTTTGGCGTATCGAACCAGCTGATGGCCTCGATTGGGCTGATTGTCGGGGCAACTGTCATTTTGAAAATTGCCGATAAAAAGCGGTATATGTTCACTTGCCTGATTCCGCTTGCGTATTTGTATGTTACGGTGAACTATGCCGGTTATTGGATGGTAAAAAATGTTTACTTGAACCATGCCGCAGCGGGATACAATGTACTGAACGGCATTTTGTCGATCATTATGCTCATTCTCGGGATCGTCATTATGATCTCCGCTTTAAAGAACTGGTACGACCTGCTGAGAACGCCTGCCATGCCGGATTTGGAGGTATCGGCAAGGAAAGCTTGATGCCATTTTAAAGGGAAAACTTTGCATGCACCAGCTAGTAATGGAGCCCTTTTTCTACATGCATTCTTGTATAATCTGGCAAATTTGCTCAGCGCAAGGAAGAATATTAGAAAAAAGCGGCGAGACACGATTTTCCGTGGTCTCTCCGCTTTTAATGTATACAGCCCTTTGCTGCAGTCTATTTTACAAGGGGGCTAAGGTTGCATCTGCTATTGATTCGGAAAGTGCTTCACTCAAAAAATTTTAAAAATTTTATAAAGCCTCTGGTCTTTTCTTCATAAAGTTGTTATAATAGATCGAAAATAATAATTTCACGTATTGGAAAGGGATGCTATCGGTTTGAATCAGGTTATCGAATTCGTTAAAGCAGATGTGAAAAAAGAAAAACCGGCTGTTGAATCATTGGGGTTTGGCAAACATTTTACGGACTATATGTTTGTCATGGACTATAATGAGGAAGAAGGCTGGCACCAACCAAGAATAACACCGTATGCACCGCTTGTATTGGAACCGGCGGCAATGGTATTCCATTACAGCCAGTCTGTATTCGAAGGATTAAAAGCCTATCGCGCAAAGGACGGCAGGGTTCTGTTGTTCAGGCCTGAAAAAAATGTTGCCCGGATGAATGTGTCTTGCGCGAGATTAAGCATCCCGCAAATAGACGAGACCATTGTGCTTGATGCCATTAAGCAGCTTGTTGAACTTGAAAAAGACTGGATTCCGGACGGGGAAGGGACATCGCTTTACATTCGCCCGTTCATTATTGCGACAGAGCCTAGCCTTGGCGTACATCCGGCACATGAATATAAATTTATGATCATCCTTTCTCCTGTTGGTTCGTATTACGGCGACCAGCTGAAACCTGTCCGCATTTATGTGGAAGATGAATATGTCCGAGCTGTCCCAGGGGGCGTCGGATTTACAAAAACAGGCGGCAATTATGCAGCAAGCTTGAAAGCACAGGAAAAAGCAGAGGAGTTGGGCTACGACCAGGTGCTTTGGCTGGACGGTGTTGAAAGAAAATATATTGAAGAAGTCGGCAGCATGAACATCTTCTTTAAAATCAACGGAGAAGTCGTCACCCCGAAACTGAACGGCAGTATTCTCGGTGGTGTCACAAGAGACTCCGTTATCGAGTTGCTGAAATACTGGAACGTCCCTGTAAAGGAAACGAAAATTTCCATAGACGAAATTTATAATGCTTATAAAAATGGACAGCTGGAAGAAGTGTTCGGCACAGGAACGGCAGCTGTAATTTCTCCTGTTGGCGAACTCGGCTGGAAGGATGTTGCGATGCAGCTTCCACATGCTGAAGCGCCGGATTCGATTGCAAACCGGCTTTATGATGCTTTAACCGGCATCCAGCTCGGAAAAACGGAAGACCCGCTCAATTGGACGGTCGAAATAAAATAATGATGATCGTAAAGATGGCGCATTTAGCCAGCTTTTCATCGGAAATGGAATTCTTATATCAAATACAAGGGCATCACGCCCATTTATTTTCAGCGCAATGAAACGTCCATGCCGCAAGTTTAAGCTGTATGGACTTTACATTAAGAAAGCGGAGGAAATGGGGTCACTTTCTTGACCTAGAGCGCGTCTACGTTGAGGAAGCGGTGGGAAATGAGGTTCTTCCTTAACCTAGAGGCCGTCTACGTTAAGAAAGCGAATGAAACCGAAGTTCTTCCTTAACATAAATATAGACCGTTTGAAAATTCGTTTGTTCAGCATAAGCGGGTGACCTCGAAATTCGCTGCGTTAAAGGAAATGATTTAAGAAGCCGGCCCTGAAAAATGGCCCGGCTATTTTATTGACCGGCAAACTGTGGTTAAATAATTGCAGGTGAATCGATAGGGAGAAATGAGCATGTATCAGAATGAAGCCCAGCAGGTCATGAGGGTTTGCTTATTAGCCGGAAAAATCATGCTGATGAGCGGCGCGGAAACGTACCGTGTGGAAGATACGATGTCGAGAATTGCTGCGGCTGCCGGGATCAGTGGGTCACACAGCTTTGTCACCCCGACTGCCATTATTTTTTCACTGGACGGGGCGGAGCTGACAAAGCTGATCCGCATCTCCGAACGTTCAACGGATTTGAGAAAAGTCGACCAGGTCAACAGCATCTCGCGGCAAATCAGCAACCGGGGCATTACCCTTAAGGAAGCGTATGGACAGTTGAAAAAAATTGAAACGGAAGAGGAAGCTTACCCTCTCTGGCTACAATTTGTGGCTGCGGCGATTTCAAGTGGCTGTTTTGTCATCATTTTTTTAGGCGGCTGGATTGACTTTCTGCCCGCATGTATTGCAGGCGGCCTTGGCTTCCTCAGCACGCATTACATTCACCGGTTCGTAAAGGTGCGTTTCTTTGCTGAATTTGTCGCTTCGCTTGTGATCGGGATTACAGCTTACATCCTTGTCCATGCAGGCATCGGCCGGGAACTGGATAAAATCATTATCGGTTCTGTCATGCCGCTTGTTCCGGGGCTGGCGATTACCAACGCACTGCGCGATCTGATGGCGGGACATCTTTTTTCCGGTGTCACAAAAGGCGCAGAAGCTTTTTTAACCTCATTTGCCATCGGTTCCGGGATCGCGATTATACTCACGATTTTTTAAAAGGCCGCCTGCTTTTTAAGGCCCCTGCGTTTTTTACACATCAAAGATTACAGTTTTTTAAAAGGGTGACGGAAGTTGTTCCAACAGCTATTAACCAGCTTTTTTGCTTCGGCGGGATTTGGCATTCTTTTCAATGCACCGAGAAAATTGTTGATCCAGTGCGGGATTACCGGCATGATCGGGTGGGGTATTTATTTTCTATTTTACATGTATGAGCAGAACGTCGTGTATGGCACGTTTATTGCAGCTTTTTTCGTCGGGGTGATCAGCCAGGTGTTTGCCCGTTTTTATAAGACGCCGATCTTGATTTTTACGGTCGGCGGGATTATTCCGCTTGTGCCAGGCGGCCTTGCGTATGACGCCATGCGGCACTTTGTCCAAAACGATTATAACGGCGCCGTATCGCTTGCCGCTAAAGTGCTGCTTCTATCTATTGCAATTGCGATCGGGCTGGTGGCTTCGGAAGTGGCGAACCAGTTTATCAAAAAACTACCGGATAGACGGCCAAAAAGAATGAAGTAGCCTTAAGCCGGGTTTGCCTGACAGCCCGGCTAACGCTTGTTATTCTGCTCGTTTTTCTGCGAACGATGTCGAATATTGACGGTAAGAGTATTAGGGATATCCCGTATATTTGCAAAATCGGCGGCAGGCTGCTTGTTGGCAGCATGATTTCCCGATTGCAGCCAGTTTTTTTGCGAGATAAAATTAGAAAACAGTATCTTTAAAAAGATAACTTTAAAACGTTTAGATAACGTTTTAAAAATTTAGTGAGAGCACTTCAAGAAATCCACACTACAGATAACTCTTTACTTTGAGGAAAACTTTTAAAAAAAGCTATCTGCAAACAGCCCCTTCAAATATTAATCAAAACGCTTGGCAAATTCCCAAAATCCTGAAGAGTTCCAGAAGTTGATCAACAGGGGAATCTTGTTAGTGAAAAGGTATATAATGACCAGCATGCCGTACACCTTAGCGCGTCAGGTATTAATAAGGCAGCATTTAAATGGGCTTGTATTTTTTTCAGTTATATAGCATGTATTTCGGTAGCGCTTGCCGCTGGTGCAGCTTGCTGGTATTTAATCCAAACAGCAGTTGAAAATATGGAAGCAAAGTGCTTTTTTAAATAGTTTAGTTAAGTACTCAACTTTCGCACCTAGAAAATCATAATAAATTCAGTGCTGGCTAATGTCTATTACGTCTCAGATACAGCACTTGACAGTAAAATTAATATATGAAAAAACACCTCTACTTTTGGTATAGTTGATTTATCGACAATCACTACCAAATAGAAGAGGTGTCTCCTACTATGATAGCGAAAAACAGCCTGAATAATCAACTACCAAATGAAATAAAATCAACATTTAAAGAGTTGAATGTGTTGAAACACTTGCGAATCGCTGGTATTACGAAGTCCTTTGGTTTTTCTTGTGCCTACATTTTTCAATTGATTTTTTGTATGATCTTTGAAAACAAAAACTGGTTCAGGATGTTGGAAAGTAAGAAAGCTACAGACATTCCAGCCAAAGATACCGTTTATCGGTTTCTCAACCAATCAACGTTCAACTGGCGTCGTTTCCTCCTTTCACTGGTTGCCTCAGTGATTGGAAAAGTTTCGAAATTGACACGTCATGACCGTCCGAAAGTATTGATTTTAGATGATTCATCTTATGACCGGAACCGAAGCAAACACGTTGAGCTCCTGGCTCGCTGCTTTGATCATGCATCTCAAAAAATGCGTTTTTACAAAGGATTCCGCATGTTGACATTAGGATGGTCTGATGGCGCAACATTCTTACCCGTTGACTTCTCATTATTGAGTTCGAAAAAGAGCCAGATCAACGGCATATCCGAAAATATCGATAAACGCAGCTCCGGTTATAAGCGCCGAAAAGAAGCATTACAAACGGCACCAGAACAGATTCCCGGCATGATTGCCCGGGCGATGAATTCTGGTATCGATGCTTCCTATGTTCTAATGGATTCGTGGTTCACCCAACAACCTCTCATCAAGGAGATTACAGAACAAGGTCTTGACGTAATTGGTATGGTCAAAAAATTAAAACAACGCTATTTTGTCGATGGTAAGCGTGTTAGCCTAGATGAATTGTATCGTCTAGCTAAACCGACTAGTGGAAAGAAAGGAATCTTGCGTTCCATCCATACAACGCAGGCCAATGGCGTGCCAATTAAAGTTGTCTTTGTTCGCAACCGCAACAAGAAAAGCGACTGGTTGGCGATTTTGAGTACAGACTGTACACTGAGTGACCAGGAAATCATCCGTATTTACGGGATGCGTTGGGATATTGAGGTTTTCTTCAAAACAACAAAGTCCCTATTAAAACTACAAAAGGAATTCCAGAGTCGTTCATATGACGCGCTTATCAGCCACACGACCATTGTGTTTGCAAGGTATATTGTCTTGTCATGGCAAAACCGTTGCAGTGTAGATGACAGAACATTAAGTGGCATGTTTTATGAATTATGTGATGAAATAGATGACCTTGATTGGGCTGTTGCATTGCAGCAGTTAGTCGAGATTCTTGAAGATACTCTGGATAAAAGTAATAAGAAAATTCAACAACTGATCAAAAGTCAACTACAACAATGGATTGCGGGTCTGCCGAATTATATCAAGGTATACCTACCTGTTTCAGTCTGCGAAAGTTGAGTGATTGAAATCAAGTGTTTTTTGCGTTAAAGTAACCATATAAAGAATCCTTTCTGTTTGGTTTTTGTTTTGGTTACTTTAACTTTAACAGAAATGGATTCTTTTTTCATTTTTTTAATGAATTACAATAAAGCCGAAAAGACTTGGTAATCCATAAGTTATAATAAGTTTCTGAATTTATGTGAATAATTCAGGTTAAAGTTTCCTTTTTTATGTTTATCCTTGGGCTTATTCTTTTTATAATTGCTATTACCCTATTTTTAACAGGCCAAGATATAAAATATTATACTCGTTTTCACCATTGGGGTTGGTTTGCTTGGGGTATTAGCTTCTTAGCAAGTATTGTTTCTTTTATTAGAAAAGAGCCTGGAAAGTTAAAAATGATTCCTTATATTGGCGCTCTTATTTTCGGAGTTATTATAGTAATATGTCTTCTGTACTGGAGCTTTCATTTTGTATAGAATTTGTGGAGGGAACCAGCATTGTCCTTCACAATGGCGATGAGGATACCGCCATGCAACCTGTCTTTCACAATAGGGGCGAAGGACACAGAGAAGAATCCCGCTGCGGAAAATATCTTTCACTACGGGAATGAAGGACACACGGAAAAGCTCCGCCAAGCCAAATGTCCTTATAACGGGGATGAAGGACAAAAGGAGAATCGCCGGCGCCCCAAATGTCCTTCATAACGGGGATGAAAGACAAAAAGAGAATCCCCGTCTCCCGAAATGTCTTTCACAACAGAGATAAAGAAAAAAGGGATAGCCCGCCGCGCAATTTGTCTTCCATAACAGAAAAAGAACAAAGCGGGAGCCATCCCTATCCTTTTGTAAACCTGTCTTCAACCCTCTTATACAAACAAAATCACGACAAAATAAACGGCCATGGCGGCGAGACCGATTGGGAGGCCGAACCGGGCCCATTCCCGGCTTGTGATGCGGAGTTTTCCGGCGGAGATTATATTCGGGATATTGCCGGGTACAAGCATGCCTCCGCTGATCAGCAGTCCGAGCAAAATGGCCTGTACCGTTTTGTCCGCCATTTTCGGGCTGATTTCTGCTGCTGCCAGTGTCGCATTGTCCAGCACGGCTGAAATCATATTGATCCAGTACAAAATAAACGGGCTCAAATCGAGCAGGAAGCGGTTAATGAGCGGTTCAAACCCAGCGCCGAGCAAGGTCAGCCCCATCACAAACAAGTAAATTTTCACTGTCCGCCCCGCAATTTCCACATACGACTCTCGTTTATGCGCCGTTTTCAGCCCGATCGCCGACTGTTCGGGTTTGATCACAATGGCAGCCAGAATGCCGAAAATCACAACTGCCGAAATGACTTCCGGCCCGATCAGGCGAAGCAAATAGAAAAAGTCCTCCCCCAGCTTGCTGATCGCAAGGGTGGAGAGCGGTTCGCCGATCGGCGTCAGTGCGGCGCCGAGCCCGATGGAAAAGCAGGAGTAGACGACGAGCTGTGTTTCCGATTTCCGGTCAAGCCGCAGCACGCTGACAATCACGACTAAAATTAAAGCGGCAATAATGGCCGTGATGACACTCGAAAGCAACCCGAGAATGATTACCGTCAAGGCAGCCAGAAGCGGAAACGGTATCCCCCGGTTAATGGCGGAAATTACTTTTTCAAGCGGCCGCTCCAGCCAGCGGAACAACAGGCCGGCTACAAATACGGCAATGGTGATGTTAACCGGGTCTTCCAAAGCCTTTCTCAACAGAGGCTTGTCTAGGACACCGCCGGCAATGGCCGCAGCCCATCCCATGATAAACAAAAATATTTCCAAATTGCGCTCGACAAATGGCACAAAAAAAGGCAATAACAAGACGAGCGCCAGGATGATGATCAAAGCGGAAATCATCGGCCCAACCCTTTCTGTAAAAAAACTTATATAAAATGAACTTAAGTTTTTACATCAAGCCCGAGCATCCATTTGCATGAGAACTACTTTTTTGCGGCAGGCAACAGAGTGGCAATATTTTGTCCATTTTATATAGCTTTATTTTACCATAAAAGACATTTTCACTTCGTTTCACACCATGGTCTCCTGTTTTTTCCACGCATCTGCACCTTCGCGTAAAATTTTACACATACGGATCATGCACATTTCCGGGCATGCGCCTATATACTAATACAGCCGGTAAGAAAAATGGCACGGCAAAGCGGCTTTTATGGGCCGCAGGAAGTAGAGAAATTCAGGAAGGGTGAGCCGGAATGTGCGGAATAACCGGATGGGTCGATTTTCAAAAAGACTTGCGGAGTGAACTGGAAACGGTCAAAAAAATGACAGAGACGTTGACCAAACGGGGACCGGATGATACGAATTACTGGCTTTCGCCGCATTCGGCATTCGGCCATAAACGGCTCGTCGTTGTTGACCCTTTATGCGGCGTGCAGCCGATGACGCGGCAAAAGGACGGAAAGATGTATACGATTTGCTATAACGGCGAATTGTACAATACGGAAGATTTGCGCGCGGAGCTTTTGAAAAAAGGTTATACTTATCAGGGCCACTCTGATACGGAAGTGCTTTTAACCGCTTATATCGAGTGGAAAGAGGCATGTGTGGACCGTCTGAACGGCATTTTTGCGTTTGCGGTCTGGGATGGGAACAAGGAACAGGTATTTGCGGCACGCGACCGCCTCGGGGTAAAACCATTTTTTTACAAAGCACACGGAAGCGGGCTTTTGTTCGGCTCGGAAGTAAAAGCAATGCTCGCCCACCCGGATGTGAAAGCTGAAGTGGATGAGGCAGGGCTTGCCGAAATATGGGGGCTCGGGCCGTCGAGAACACCGGGGACGGGAATATTTCGCGGCATGGCGGAACTGCGTCCGGCACATGCGCTGAAGATGGATCGTAACGGATTAAAAGTGTGGCGGTACTGGAACGTGAAAAGCGCGCCGCATACGGAGGCAGTAGAGGAAACGGCGGAAACGATCCGTTCGCTCATTCAGGATGCGATTGTCCGCCAGCTTGTCTCGGATGTCCCTGTTTGCACGTTTTTGTCCGGCGGCGTCGATTCAAGCGCCATTACCGCCATTGCTGCAGGCCATTTTCAAAGGGAAGGAAAAGGGCGGCTGCATACTTTTTCCATTGATTACGAAGGGAACGACCGATACTTCAAAGCGAATGATTTTCAGCCGGATGCTGACGGGGTATTTATCCGCAAGATGTCAGAAGCATTTGATACAGTCCACCATCATTGCGTAATCACACAGGAAGAACTGGCCGAATTTTTAAAAGCGGCTGTTCTCGCCCGGGATGTGCCGGGAATGGCGGATGTTGACTCATCGCTGCTCTGGTTTTGCCGCGAGATCAAAAAGGATTTTACCGTCAGCCTTTCGGGTGAGTGCGCAGATGAAATTTTCGGCGGGTATCCGTGGTTTCGGCGTGAAGATGATTTGAACCGAGAAGGCTTCCCGTGGATGCGGTCCCTCGATGAACGGGTCGGCCTGTTAAAAGAAGGCTGGCAGGAAAAATTGCAATTAAAAGATTACGTGATGTCGAAATATGAAGCGTCTGTCGCGGAAACGCCGCTTTTGGATGGCGAAACCGATTTGGAAAAAAAGCGTCGCCAGCTGTTTTACATCAATATGCTTTGGTTTATGACAACGCTCCTTGACCGGAAGGACCGGATGAGCATGGGGGCGAGCCTCGAGGTGCGCGTGCCGTTTGCCGATCACCGGATTGTGGAGTACGTCTGGAATATACCGTGGGAGATGAAGATGTACGGCGGCAGGGAGAAGGGCATTTTGCGAAAAGCGCTGGAAGGCATTTTGCCGGAAGAGATTTTATACCGAAAAAAAAGCCCGTATCCGAAGACGCACCACCCGGCTTACACGGCAGCAGTGAAGCGGTGGCTCAGTGAAGTTTTGGAACAGAAAGATTCCATTTTATATGAATTTCTGCATCGCGATCAATTAATGGAGTTGATGGAGACAAACGGAAAAGCATTCCGGACACCGTGGTTCGGACAGCTGATGACGGGCCCGCAGCTGCTTGCCTACCTCGCCCAGATCCATTACTGGTTTGAAACATACAGGATTGACATTAAGGCTTAGCCGGCTGCCTCAAGCCGGTTTTTTTGGATTTTAGAAGCATTTCGCATTGTCTCAAACATCACTACGGCTATTATGGAGACACCTTTCACCTGCCTTTCAGAAGCATTTCGCAGTGCCTCAAAACCCGCCCCTTTTTTGAACCCGCGCCCCTATTTTTCACTTTCTTTTTTCATGGCTTCTTCCGGTTGCGGCACGGCAGGCGGGATCCCGCGGCCGAATAAATGCTTTGTAAACCGGATCCACTCTTTTACCGCAAAAGAAAGGTATTGGTGTTTCGGCCAGATGATTGCCAGATTCCACGGGAGGACAGGTTCTTCCAGATGAATGATTTTGACGCGTTCCGGGTTAAACGCATGGCATATTGTACTTGGCAGCAGGGCAACGCCGAGATTGGACGCTACCAATTCACAGATGAGGTCCCACTGGGTGCTTTCGTATATAATGTTCGGCATAAACCCAAGCTTCAAACATTCCTTTATAATCTGGTCGTGAAGGGCAAAATCTCTATGGAAAAAAATGAATTCCTCCTCTTTCAGCTGTTTCAGCCGGACGCTTGAGCAGCCTGCAAACCGGTGGGACGGGTGCACAAGCAGCACAAGCCGGTCATGGACAAACGAAAAATGCCCGAACACCTCATCATCAACCGGCATCACGACGGCGCCGAGATCCAATGCCCCATTTTCCACATCACGGACCACTTTTCTTGTAACATCTTCCACGAGCTGGATTTTAATATCCGGGTAGGCATGATGAAATTCATCAATGACCCGGGGAAAATAGCGCGACCCGATCATTGGCGGCAGCCCGATCCGGATTTTTCCTTTTTTCAGGCCGGCCACATCATTGATCGCATCTGTCAGCTGCCGAAAAGCTTTCAGCGTTTTTTGCGCCTGCTGAAAAACGGCCTGTCCGGCATCGGTGAGGACGATTTTTTTCCCGGCGCGGTTAAACAAGGGGACGCCGAGTTCTTCTTCAAAGCTTTTTATCATTTTGCTGATTGTCGGCTGCGATACATAACATTCCCGGGCGGCTTTCGTGAAGCTGCCGTGAGTGGCAACGGAAACAAAGTACTGGAGATGCTGGATATCCAACTGGAACCCTCCTTGTATAGATAAAAGGCATTTTTACCATTCTATATATTCATTTTACCTATTATCGCCGGCGCGGTAAACTAGTTTTAGAAGGTGAAAATATTGAAAAAAGTCCTGATCGGAATGTTACAGATTGTCGGTTTGTATCTGTTCGCTGAAGTCATGGGCGCAGCTGCAAAACTGTTGCACATCCCGCTGCCGGGCAGCATGCTGGCAATGATTGCCCTCTTTCTCCTGCTGCAATTCGGCATCGTCAAAATGGGCTGGATTGAAATCGGGGCCAATTTCCTGATGGCGGAGCTGCTGTTGTTTTTTATCCCGTCAGCAGTCGGTATGGTGAAGTATAGAAACCTGCTTGTCCATAACGGCCCGGAAATCTTGGTTGTGATCCTGATAAGCCTGATTGCCGCGATGGCCTGTTCGGGATGGCTTGCGGACAAAATTGCAAATCGAAGGAGCGTGAGAATGCGTGATCGTTAAAATCGTGTGCCTGCTGTTAACGGTTGGAAGTTACTGGATTTTCAAAAAACTGTACGGGAAATACAAAAAAATCTTTGTTTCCCCGCTACTTGTCACGCCGGTATTATTAGGCGCCTTTTTACTCGGGGAAGATATACCGTACCGGGACTACCAGAAAGGCACCTCTGTTTTAACGGATTTGCTGCAGCCGGCCATTGTTGCTTTTGCTGTGCCGCTTTACCGCCATTTTAAAATCGTCCGCCAATATGCGGTTGAAATTTTAATCGGCATCGGGGCGGGATGGCTGATGGCAGTATTCCTTTCCTCGGCCATCGCTACGCTTTTTCATTTCAGCAAAAGCCTGGAGCACAGTATCATCCCGTTTACGATCACAACCCCGATTGCAATGGGCGTATCTGAAAAAATCGGCGGCGTGCCGTCTGTTACGGCTGTCTTTGTGATTTTGAACGCCATTATCGGCTCTGTGATGGCGCCGTGGCTGATCAAGCATTTGCGCATTAAAAACGAAATTGCCCACGGCATCCTGCTTGGAACGCATGCGAACGGGATCGGCACTTCTAAAGCATTCGAACTCAGTGCCCGGTCAGGCGCCATTTCCAGCGTCAGCATGATTATCGTTGCGGCTATTTCCATTTTTGTTACGCCGTGGATGGTATCCCATATCATTCATTAATCTAAAACGCCGCATATTCTTCCTTTTTCAATGCAAAATATAGCTGTAAAAAAGGAAAGGAGCGTGCAAATGGGCAGGCAGAAATACGGAAACCAGAATGCTGAGCGGAATAAAAATGCCAAGCTTGGAAATGAGATTGCAGAAGAACTCGTGGAATTCTCCACGGGCAGAAAAGATGAAATCGACCAGAAAAAGAAAAAAGGTGTGCGTAAATAAAGGAAAGCTGGCCTCGCCCCATGCAGGCCGGCTTTTTTGTTTTGATGGAAAATCCGCCTCGAAACCGGTACACTTATAGTAACAGGCCTCTGGAGGAAGTGGTGAATTTGGCAAAAACAACAAAAACAAACGCGATGCGGCTGCTTGATGCGCAGCAAATCCCGTACGGCATGCTGTCGTATGAGGTGAAGGACGGGAAAATCGACGGCATCTCCGTTGCGGAAAAAATTGGAAAACCGCCCGAAGCTGTTTATAAAACGCTGGTCACGCAGGGGCACAGCGGCGAACTTTATGTGTTTGTCATCCCGGTTGCGGCAGAACTCGACCTGAAAAAAGCCGCAAAAGCAGCGGGCGAGAAAAAGATCGAAATGGTCCATGTGAAAGATATCCAAAAATATACCGGCTATATTCGCGGCGGCTGTTCCCCGATCGGCATGAAGAAGCACTATGTGACATTTGTCGATGAGAGCGCAGCAACGCTTGATGAGGTGATCGTAAGCGCCGGGCGGATCGGCACGCAAATTGTTTTGGCGCCTGGTGATCTTTTAAAAGCCGCCGACGCAAACTATGCTGATTTAACGCATTAAAAGGATGCATGCCAGGGACATGAGACTTTTCAAATGTGTGACGTGTTCCATCATTTTCTTTAAGGGGGTGAGGAACATGGATAAACGGGATGTAGAGTACCAAATTGCCGATTTGAAAGCGGATTATGTTCGCCTACAGCAAAATTTGGAGAAATTGGAGTATGTAAAGGGCAACCTTCACCCGCTTGAAAAGCAGCTCGCGGAGATTGAACAGGCATTAAAGAAACTGTACCAGCAATTGGACCGCTTTTAATTCTTTTGCTTGCAAAGACGGGGCAGATTGCTTTTTCACCGGATCGCTTCAACTTTAATAAGGACTTGCTGAACGAATCCGACTCTGAGTTTGTACCCAATTTGTCAACAAGATTTGTCTAAAAATATAGAAGAATCCATCTTTGGAAATGCGATTATGTCTGCTCTATACTTTGAGTCAGCTTTCAAGTGCAAGCTTAAATTTTTGCCAAGTCTAGGAATTTTGCTTATTCTCAGCAATCCCTATGTGAAGGAAGCGAGGAAAATGGACGGTCTTTCTTCACATAGGGCGCGTCTACGCTAAGGAAGCACGAAAAAATGAAGGTCTTCCTTCACATAGAGCCCGTCTACGTTAAGGAAGCGCGGAAAAATGACGTTGTTCCTTTACATAGAGGGCGTCTACGTTAAAAAAGCACGGAAAAATGAGGGTCTTCCTTCACATAGAACCCGTTTACGTTAAGGAAGCGCGGAAAAATAACATTGTTCCTTTACATAGAGGGCGTCTAAGTTAAGGAAACACGAAAAAACGAAGGTCTTCCTTCACATAGGGCGCGTCTATGTTAAGGAAGCGAAGAAAAATGAAGACCTTCCTTAACATAGAGGGCGTCTACGAGTCAAGTCCAGGTTATTGTGTAAATTTATGGGCAAATGTTTTCAACCACCCCTTCATTTTTTCGGCTTAACTTCCATGGATTTTTTTCTTCATCTCCGGGAAGGGATGTCAAATGCCTTTCAATTTGACATCCCTTCCCGGAGATGAAATCATCCATGATGGAAGTTAAGCTGAAAATGCTGCTAACTATTCTTTCCCATAAGTGACTTCCTCTTCGAGTATTCTGTATCTTGATACTGCATTAAAACGGCACCAACCAAACGAAAAGCAGATTGGGTATTAGGAAAAATGCGAATGACCCTTTCCCTTCTACGAACCTCTTGGTTAAGCCGCTCGAGGGAATTAGTACTCCGTATGTGCATACGGATATTCTCAGGAAAGTTCATGTATTGGATAGTATCTTCAAAACCTTCATCTAAAATGGCCAGGGCTTTTTCAAATCTTGCTTCTGTACCAAATTTGTTTATTAATTCATCTTTAAACTTGCGTATGTCCTCAATCGTAACGGCCTCAAACACGCGCTTAATCATCACCCGGATTTCTGCAGTATCTTTTTTGGGCAGTTTTTCAATGATATTGCGTTTAAAATGAACATTGCACCTTTGCCAAGCAGTGCCAATGAATTCCCGTTGTATTGCTTTCTGAAGGCCCATGTGAGCATCGGAAATAACGAGTTTTGGTGATTGGAGTCCACGTGATTTAAGTTGTTTAAAAAATGAACTCCAACTCTCCAAACTTTCTGCATGGTCAACGCTTAAACCCAGTATTTCACGTGTATTCTTCTCTGTAATGGCAGTCGCAATATAAACAGCCTTTGATACGACCTTATGGTGCTCCCGTACTTTTATATACATGGCGTCCACAAACACATAAGGGTAGTAGGTTGTATTCAACGGTCTCTCGGCCCAAGCATTCACAATGGGATCCAGTTTTTGCGTAAGGGAAGAGACAAACGACTTGGATACATTCTTACCGCAAAGCTGTTCTACGACATTTGTGACCTTACGGGTAGAGACGCCATTGATGACCATCTCCAACATAGAAAGGACGAAAGCTTGGTCACATCTGGCATACTTTTCAAATAAGGTAGTTGAGAATTCGCCATTACGTGTCCGGGGAACTTTTAATGTAACATTGCCGATGCTCATCAACAGCTCGCGTTCATAGTAACCGTTCCGGTAATCCCGGCGTTCAACAGCGCGTTCATAAGGGCTCGTTTTTAAATAGTCATCCCTTTCCTTTTCCATAAACTCGTTTAACACGAGGACAACCGCTGATTTAATTACCGCGTCAAGATCGGAAGTCATGATGGCTTCTTTTAAAACATCCAAATTTAGGTTAAACTGTAAGTGAGTCATTTTATCTCCTCTTTTCATTGTTTATCGTCGTTGAAAACAGTGTTGCCAAGAGTTGATAAAATGACTCCTTCTTTTTACACAATTATACGGACTTAATCCGTCTACGTTAAGGAAGCACGGAAAAACGAGGGTCTTCCTTCACATAGAGCCCGTCTACGTTAAGGAAGCGCAGAAAAATGAAGGCCTTCCTTAACCTAGGGCGTGTCTATGTTAAGGAAGAACAAAAAATTGACGGCCTTTCTTCACATAGAGGCTGTCTATGTTAGGAAGCACGGAAAAATGAAGGTCTTCCTTCACATAGGGTGCGTTTCAAGTGCAAGCTTTTCCCTGTATTTTTTATAAACCCTTGCATTCAATTTAAGCAAAAGCCGTGAACATCCTTGCCAAATCTAGAAATTTTGCTTATTCAGCAAGCCCTAATCAAACTTGAAGAACCAGTTCCGGCAGCAAATAGAAAGCGGTTTCTTCGGACTAAATAAAAAAGCGGCGGTTGCTGCTTTTACGCAGGTTTCGCCGTTTTTTCTATTTTTTTGCATGCCAAAGAAAGTCCGCGACAAGCCGGTCCACGCGCTTATTCTCATGAAGGCTGCTGTGTTGCGCGTTTTTGCCGTAAACAATTTTAGACGTGTACTGCTTTTTCGGCACGATGAACCTGCTGAAGAGCGCGCTGTCCAGGGATACAAGGGAATCCCCCGATGCCGGCTTATTCACAACGCCTGCAATGGCAAGCACCTGAATATGCGGGTTGAACCGGCTTTTGTTGGCATACAAAGCTTTGAGCGCAACGGAACCCGGAAGCAGGTCGCGCGCCGCATCGCCGGTATTATTCGGATTTTGCTTAAAAACACGAGTCAGCACGCCTTCATAAGGGCTGCCAATCGTGACAAGCTTTTGAATGTCCGGATATTGCCGCCTGCCGGAAGTGTCTTCAATATATTTTGTGCAAATCAAACCGCCCATCGAATGCCCGACGAGATTGGCTTCTTTCACATCGTATTTCGTATAAAGAATGTGCATGGTTTTTTCAAGCCAGCCGGCCGTTTGCCGGAAACTTGCACGGTTATCGGAAAAAATGACCTGGATCATCGGATGCCGGGCCCGGTTGGAAATTTCCCCATTGACCACAATCATCCCGTCTTTTGTAACGCGAATCACCATTGCTTTTTCAGCGGTTCCGCTTTTTTCCAGCCGACCGAGCATCCCATTAAACGATCGGGCCGTTCCTTTATAGCCGTGTACGAACACAGTCGGAACGGGTTTTTGTGCCGGCGGGGCCGCAGCGGCATTGCTTTTGTCCGTACGATAGGAAAACCATACAGTTGAAAGGCTGAGCATAAGAAACAAACAAATCATGGCCAGAATCGCATTCCGACGCTGGATATATGGCATGCTAACACCCCTTGATGGAAGTCATGGTGTAACTTTCCTGCGAAATGATGTTTATTTTATCATACAAAGTAGCGAAAGGGAATAGGGAGAAAGCGGTTGTAACAGAATTTTTCCGATGCCATTGACGGAGAAAAAGTTTCATTCTATGATGTTGGAAAGCGCTGTTTTCTTTACTGGTGAATAGGCAGGCGTAAAGGCGGGAAAACGCCTGTTGCCTCGCGTATACCAATGATGGTTATAAATGGAGGAAAAGTTGTGGATTCAATACTTGAACGAATTCAAAAGGAAATGCATCACTTTACGGGCACAGAGAAGAAAATTGGCACATATATTTTGGAACATCCCGAAATGGTTCCGACAATGACCACAAAGGATTTATCGGAAAAAACCAGTGTAAGCGAGTCGAGCGTTGTCCGGTTTTGCAAAACGATCGGCATTGCGAGCTTTAAGACGTTTAAGCTGGAGCTTGTGAAAAATTTAACTTTAACCGAAAGTCATATGACAGACTTTTCAATTTTGCAACAAAAAGATTCTCCTTATGATTTATTCCAAAAAGTTACGTATGGGAATAAGAAGGCGATAGAATCGTGTGTTTCTTCCCTTGACAGGAGAGAACTGGAAAAAGCCGCCAACGTGCTTGAAAATGCTAGAAAAGTGGTGTTTTTTGGTGTCGGCGGGTCGGTAACTGCCGCTGTCGATGCATGCTATAAATTTACAAGGCTGGGGTGCCAGTCCATTTTTTCCCAAGATTATCATTATCTAATCTCCCTAATCCCTTACATGAATAAGATGGATGTGTTTGTGGCGCTCAGCGTTTCCGGGCGGACGAAGGATGTGCTCGAACTCGCTGATTTTGCGAAAAGGAAAGGGGCAAAAGTGATTGCCATCACGAATATGGAGAAATCTCCATTGTATAAACAAGCGGATATCAGGCTTTGTACGCCGATATCCGAGGAAGATTTCCGGATCGGAACAACGTCTTCGCGAATGGCGCAGCTGAATATCATTGATGCGCTTTATTTAAGTGTTTTTCAGCGCAAAGGGGAAGACATTTTGAAGTATTACAATGAAACGAGAAACGAATACCTTAGGTTGAGAAGATAACCGGCATTTTGTAAAGGCCCGTACACAGGATTTATATCTTTCTTTTACAAATTCAACATACTTCCTTCAAAATCCTTTTTTACAATGGAGGTGTAAGCACAAAACGAAAAGGGGAGGAAGAACATTGGGTAAAAAGAACCGTATAATGAAAGCGGCAATTGCCTTGTCTGCAGTGGCGACATTGGGGGTATACGGCATTACAGATGCAAAAGCTTACAAGCCTTCGAAGCACACCGGTCATGTAGCTTCCGCGAAGGCGAAGAATGTGATTCTGTTTGTCGGGGATGGTATGGGGGCTGCGCAGCGGGATGCGATCCGCCTTGCTTCAACCGGCCTGAGCGGGGACCTTGAGATGAACAAAATGCCGTATGCGGGGGTCGTACATACAAGCTCCACCTCCGTGGTGACCGATTCGGCTGCAGCTGCGACCGCTATGGCATCAGGCGTCAAAACGTATAACGGGGCAATCGGTGTTGATGCCAACAAAGTAAGCAAAAAGACCGTTCTTGAAGAAGCAAAGCAAGCCGGCAAAGCAACAGGATTGGTCACAACAAGCCAAATCACAGATGCAACGCCTGCCGCTTTCGGTGCCCATGTCAAAAACCGTTCCGAACAGAGCAAAATTGCAAAGCAATACTTGGAAAACAGCAAAGTGGACGTGCTGCTCGGCGGCGGGGAAGATTACTGGTACCCGAAAGGCTCACAGGGCGCTTATGAAGACCATCCGGCAAAAGATCCTTCCGAAGCAAGCAAAGGCACGGAAGGAAATCTTGTCAGCAAAGCGAAACGGCTCGGTTACCAGTATGTGACAAATGCTTCCGGGTTGAAAAAGGCAGGCGGGAATAAGCTTTTAGGCCTTTTTGCCAATGAAGAAATGTTTGAACAGCGAGAGGAGGGCCATGGCGACCAGTATGACCCGGTTGTTTCGCTTCCGCAAATGACGGAAAAAGCAATCAGCACGCTGTCAAAAAATAAAAAAGGCTTTTTCCTGATGGTTGAAGAAGAAGCGATCGATGAAATGGCCCATGAAAATAATGCCTCCCAGCTGATCAAGGCGGGCCGGCAACTGGATAATGCCGTTAAAGCGGCAAAAGATTATGCGAAAAAGCACCCGGATACACTTGTGCTTGTCCTGGCCGACCATGACTGCGGCGGCATGACGGTTGAAAACGTCGAGCACAGCGACGAATCCGGGGACGGCATTTCAAAAGAAGACGGACCGTTCCAGGTGGCGGGTTCCAGCGAGCAATTTGTCGTGGACTGGACAACTTCTGGCCATACGGCAGCCGACATTCCGCTTACGGCGACAGGAAGCGGCGCATCGTTGTTTGAAGGTACTTATGAAAACACATATATTCATGATGCGTTGCTGAGAGCGATGGGGTTGAAAAAGTAATATATAGCGGGCCGGACAACTGCCGGGGTGGTTTTCTTCGTATACCGCCCCGGCAAAATCTGTTATAATAGAGGCAAATTTTGCGGAAAGGATGGGAGCCTTGTGGCAGCAATGGATAAAGCCAGACAGGTTTTAAAACAATATTATGGCTATGACCATTTTCGCCGCGGGCAGGAAGCCATTATCAGCCAGATCATGGATGGCAAGGATACATTGGGCATGATGCCGACCGGCGGGGGAAAGTCGGTTTGCTACCAGGTGCCGGCCATGCTTTTACCAGGGGTCACGCTTGTCATTTCGCCGCTGATTTCCTTGATGAAAGACCAGGTGGATACACTGGAAAACATCGGGATACCGGCAACATATGTGAACAGCTCCCTGAATCCGGCAGAAATCGATGAGCGGCTTGCGGCTGCATCAACAGGCGCATACAAATTAATCTATCTCGCACCGGAACGACTCGAATTTTCTCCTTTTTTACATCTTCTCGAAAACATCAATGTCTCCCTTATTGCTGTTGATGAAGCGCATTGTATCTCACAATGGGGTCACGACTTCCGCCCAAGCTACCGTTTAATCGAAAAATTGATTTCCCAATTCAAGCCAAAGCCGGTGACGCTTGCTTTAACCGCTACCGCAACGCCGCAGGTAAAGGAAGACATTTGCCGGCTGCTTATGATTCCGGAAGAAAACACGGTGGCGACAGGTTTTGCCCGTGAGAACCTGCATTTTCAGGTGGTGAAAGGCCAGAACCGCGATGCCTTTGTACTGGACTACATCCTGAAAAATGCAAACCAGTCCGGGATACTTTACACGGCAACGAGAAAAGAGACCGAACGCATTTACAATTTTCTTGTTAAAAATGGCATTCGTGCGGGAAAATATCATGCAGGGATGAAAGAAGCGGAGCGCGACAGCTTTCAGGACCGGTTTTTATACGATGATATTTCCGTCATGGTCGCCACTTCCGCGTTCGGAATGGGGATTGATAAAAGCAATGTGCGGTTTGTCATCCACTATAATTTGCCGAAAAATATGGAGGCGTATTACCAGGAAGCAGGACGGGCCGGGCGCGACGGGGAAGAAAGCGACTGTATTTTGCTGTTTGCTCCCCAGGATATCCATACGCAAACTTTTTTAATCGAGAAGTCAGTAAACGAAGACAGAAAACTGGGCGAGTATGCCAAGTTGCGAAAAATGCTGGACTACTGCCATACGGAAGGCTGTTTTCAACAGTTCATTTTGCATTATTTCGGCGAAGAAGAGGCACAGCCATGTGGTAAATGTGGCAACTGCCTGGATACCCGCGCAAAAACAGACGTGACAAAAGAAGCGCAAATGGTTTTTTCCTGTGTCAAAAGGATGCAGGAACGGTTCGGCAAAACGATGATTGCAAAAGTGCTGGCCGGATCAAACGACCAGAAAATCAGGCAATTCGGTTTTGACAAGCTGTCCACTTTTGGCATTATGAAAGACAAAAAGCAAAAAGAAGTGGCAGAACTGATTGATTTTCTGACAGCTGACGGTTTTTTGCGCGCCAAAGACGGTACATACCCGGTGCTTATGCTGACCAAAAAGGCAGTGGAAGTCCTGCTTTCAAAAAAACAGGTTTTCCGGAAAGAAAGTGTCAGGGCGCAGCAAATTGCATCCGATAACCTTTTGTTTGAAAAACTGCGGACACTTCGCAAAGAGATTGCGGACCGTGAAAAAATACCGCCTTATATTGTCTTTTCCGACCAATCGCTAAGGGAAATGAGTGCCAGGATGCCGGTAACCAGGGAAGCTTTCCTGCAGGTGAAAGGGGTTGGGGAAAGAAAGGTGGAACAGTACGCCGAGCTGTTTATGCGCGTGATCCGGACTTACATGGAAGAAGAAGGGATACAAGCACAAGCGCAGCCGCGTACAAAAAAGGCACGTGAAGACGGGAAAGAAAAAAGCCACCATGTGACATACCGTCTGTTGCAAGAAGGCAAAACGATCCAGGAAATCGCAGAAATCCGCGGCATGTCGGAAAGAACGATTGAAACGCATGTGATCAAATGTTCAGATGAGGGATTTCCGGTAGAATGGAGCCGTTTCATTCCCGAAAGGTACCGGGATCAAATTGCGGATGCCATCAGCCGGGCAGGTTCCGGGCGGCTAACGCCGATAAAGGAATTGTTGCCGGATGAGGTCAGTTATTTTATGATCCGGGCCTTCTTACAGGAAAGGAAGCATCATGCGGAACAAGAAAAACCAGCATCATATATATCTGGAGGGGATTGACATCATGATTGAATGTATCGCATCCGATATGGATGGCACTTTGCTCAACTCAAGGCAGGAAGTCAGCCCGGCAAATGCCGAAGCGATTAAACTGGCGCAGAAAAAAGGGATTCACTTTGTCGTGACAACAGGCCGGTCTTATGAAGAAGCGCGGCTTGTGCTCGATCCTGTCGGCATTGACTGTACGGTAATCGGGCTGAACGGGGCCGAAGTGCGGGATGAAAAGGGAAAATTACTCAAAACAAGCGGGCTGGATCCCCTGACAGCTTCCCAGGTGGCCGATGTTTTCGACCAACTCGGCATTTATTATGAATTTTTTACCAATAAAGGTACCTATACGGAAGATTACGAGGAAAACATG
Organism: Weizmannia sp. FSL K6-0777; assembly: GCF_038593185.1. NCBI lineage: Bacteria > Bacillati > Bacillota > Bacilli > Caryophanales > Bacillaceae > Heyndrickxia > Weizmannia sp. FSL K6-0777. Next base: position 3,473,685 of record NZ_CP151971.1, on the reverse strand, counting down.
GATATGCTGGTCAATTTGTTCCATACCGCAAACCCCGAAGTGCCGGTGGAAGAAGTGCGGAACTATATTGAGCAGCGCGGCATCCGGAGATACGTCCATAATATTCGAGATACAAAGGATATTTTTCACGATCCGTCCATTTTGTTTTACAAAATATTGGCCTTCAATGAAGATGAACAAAGGCTCCGACAAATCGGCAAGCACCTTGAAAAAGATTTTCCCGATATTAAAGTGACTTCATCAGGATTCCGTAATATTGAAATCAACCATGTGTCGGCGCAAAAAGGGATTGCGCTCAAGGAATACACGGAAAAACACGGGCTCTCAATGGAGAAAACGATGGCTATCGGGGACAACTTAAATGATATTTCCATGCTCGAAAGGGTGGGCTATCCGTTTGCGATGGGAAATGCCGAAAATGAAGTATTGGAAATTTGCCGCTACCGGACGAAAAGAAATGATGAAGACGGCGTGGCAAAAGCGATTTACAGAATGCTTGAAATGGGTTAGAACCCATTGCCCCCGGTTTATATTTGATAAACCGAGGGCAGGGGGTCTGGCAGGCAGAGTTCCTTGCACGACTCAACGATTGGCGCCTTTATGGGTTAATTACCCTTATCGGACCCGGTCGTTTTCCCAGTCATACGTCCAGAAGTATTCATAATGGAGCCATTCCAGAGTTTCTGGGTCTTTTTGCTTCAGTTTTTCTTCCCGCTCTGCCATCATCCAGCCGGTCTGGGATAGGTGGGCTTTCATTGCGCCGATTTTTTGCTCAGCTGCGCCGCTTACATCATTGCGGACATCCGGCTTTCCGATCTCCGCTTCATGGTTTTTGGAAAAAGCAACGCAGTGGAGTTTCGGGCGTTTGTTTTCAGGAATTCGGCGGAGCGCGCGGACAACGGCTCTTCCGGTTGCTTCGTGGTCAGGATGGACAGAGTAGCCTGGGTAAAAGGTAATGACAAGTGACGGATTCAGCTCATGGACGAGGTCAAGTACCATTTTGACCATCTTCTCATCGTCTTCAAATTCTACAGTTTTATCGCGCAACCCCATCATGCGTAAATCCTGAATCCCCATAATCTCGGCCGCCTTTTGCAGTTCTTTTTTCCGGATATGCGGCAGCGATTCTCTTGTGGCAAAAGGGGGATAGCCGAGATTTCGCGCCATTTCCCCAAGCGTCAGGCAGGCATAAGTGACCGGCGTGCCGTTTTTCACATGGGTTGCGATCGTGCCGGATACACCGAAAGCCTCGTCATCGGGATGCGGGAAAATCACCAGAACATGGCGCTCTTTTTCCATTTTTCTCATCTCCTCACTCAAATGGTGTCATGCTCAATTCGAGGGCAACAGCCAACTTCCCGTCATAACCATGGCCGGCAAAAAGCAAGCGGTCGAATTCATCTTTTTCAAAGTGGGTCAGGCCTTCTGCATAAATCCAGCCAATTTTCATTTTCAAGCCGATCCGGTAAGGGCCGTCCCCAACAATTTTTCCGTGTTCATAGGATACTTGCGCATTGCGGATATAGGCGCCTGCAGAGAAAAATGACTCATTGACATGGGAGGCATAGGCGCCATTGGTTGTTTCCAAATGGATATACACCGGTTTTCCGGCAAGTTCGTCCAGCCATTTTTGGGCTGTTTGTTTTTGTATCGGTTCCATTTTCTTCCTCCTTTTGGCCGTCCGCTCCTGTTTCTTTCCATTATACCAACCGGCAGCACTTTAAGAAAAAATTAAAAACCGGGTCCCCGGCGGAATGTTCCGGCAGGGCCCGGTTTGACTTAAGAGTTGGTATGCGAGAAACGGGTATATGCGCCGTGCATCACAGGGCCGACATATTCGTTCAGCTTAAAGCCGTGTTCAATCGCCATATGGACAAATTCTTTTGCCACTTTCACTGCACCAGACACGGTGTTGCCCTTTGCCAGTTCGGCCGTGATGGCAGCGGCAAATGTGCAGCCCGCACCGTGGTTATACGTTGTTTTGATTTTCTTCGATTCGAGAATTTCAAAGTCTTCCCCATCATAGAACAAGTCGATGGCCTGATCCGTATCCAACCCTCTGCCGCCTTTTATGACAACATTTTTCGCGCCCAGTTCATGAATTTTGACCGCTGCTTCTTTCATGTCCTCAACGGTTTTAATCGGGCCGGTTTGGGCCAGCTGCCAGGCTTCAAACAAGTTCGGCGTTGTAATCGTTGCCCGCGGAAGCAAAAGCTCGCGCATTGCATCCGTATTTTCCGGCTGCAATACCTCATCTTCGCCTTTACATACCATAACCGGGTCAATGACCACTTTGTCGAGATGGTATTCATCTATTTTACGGGCGGCCAGTTCAATAATGTCCACTGAACCGAGCATACCGGTTTTCATCGCGTCAATTCCGACAGAAAGGATGGTCTCAAGCTGCGGTTCGACAATATTGACATCAATCGGGAAAACATTATGATGCCAACCGTTTTTTGGATCCATCGCAACGATGGAAGTAATCGCGGACATGCCGTAAACCCCGAGTTCCTGGAATGTTTTCAAGTCCGCCTGAAGGCCTGCGCCGCCGCTCGAATCAGAACCAGCCAGCGTAAAAGTTTTCTTTAAACCCATCACGCACCCATCTCCTTTAAAAATAAGCTTTACACTATTTTAGAATATAATACTGCCATGAAAAATACAAATCCCGGGGACGTGCATCAAGCGGCCGAATGCTTGATGAACAGGGGATGATCTGCCAGTCACACAGCAGGGCCGCGAACCGAACTTTAGAATGACCGGCTTTCAAAAGAAGGTATTGTAATATTTAAAATAGAAAGTAAATATTGACTTATTTAATCATCTGTACTATATTTTAACTTGAGAAAAATAAGAATTTCATGATAAAGAACCATGTCTTGTGAAAACAATATTTTATTTGATTAATTTCAAAATTGTTCGTGCCTTCTATTTATTCTTTAAAAATTAGAGGTTTCGTAATGTACAAATTTAAAACGTTAACCATTTTCTTGTTTACTTTTTACTTTAGTATGGGGGTATCCAAGTATATCCAGATACTTTGGTTTGAAAAGAACGATAGCGTATTTAATTTTTCTTTATCTTATTCCGCCATGGCGGTAGCAGGTTCATTTAGTTTTCTATTAGGAAAGAAAGTAAATCAGTTAAGTATTAAAAAAGGGATATTTATTTTTATTCCGCTTTATATGGCAGGCATGTTGCTCAGGATCTTTCCCCAGCCGTTTTTTATTCCGATAATTTCCGGCGCCGTATCAGGGATTGGGGCAGCAACGGTCTTATTAATTACCCGAACCTGGATCGCTGCACTGATAGCTGATCATCCGGAAATAAGTTCAAAATTAATATCATCAAAGGCCATTATTTCTCAAATTGCTATGATCTCCACTACATTTCTCAGTGGGCAGGCCTTATATTTTTTAGGAGAGAGCAGTGCATCTTATATTAGTTTGTTGATCATGGCTCCGATTCTTTTATTTGGTGTTTTTTTCATCCGTGATTATCCGGATGATCACATTATTAAAAAGACAAGAAATAAAACAGTGTTGCCATCAAACAAAAAGATAGCAATTCTTGTATATACTTTAGGAATCCTTATCGGAATGAATCTTGGCTTAGTGCAACCTTATTTGCCCATAATATTAAAGGAAGTAGGCCAATTTAATATATCATTTGTCAGTACGCTGATGACAATTGTTTCTGTTGTTCAAATGCTTAGCAGTTTGTTCTTTCGCAATAAGAAAATGAATCAGCGGCCAAATATTTTCTTTTTAATAATAGAATTGGTAATCTTTATTATCTTTACTTTTACTGGCGTAATGGATTTGCGTCATATGATCATCATTCCCGTTTTTTTATTTGCGATCCTCATAACAGGATTTCAAATAGTGAGGGAAATAATGGAGTATACCATGTTTCCTGCGGAAGAATTAACCCTTTATTTGGGAATCGTTCAATCTTCTGTATTGGTAGGTGACTCGGTTGGAGGTCCAGTGGGGGGATATTTATATAATTTAAGCATATCTATGCTGTTCATTGTTTTTGCAATTTTAAATTTGATCATCGGCATTGGCTATACAATCATATATTCTATTCATTCGAAATATAATAAGCGGATTGCATTGTCACAGGAGATCGATCATACTTTAACAAAATAATTCACCAAGTACGTTAACAAGAAAAAAAGAATCCATCTATGGATATATTTTAGGATTAGTTGTGTCTAAATTTAATAAGCTTACTTGTTGGGTTAATGTACTTTGGCATCGCTTTTTCAGCCGTTAAGCTTATAACACTTACATTGCTTGTTTCGAATAGACTGTAGAAAAAGGAGTCCAACTTCAATATGGCAATCATCTTAAGGGTTATCGTTTTTTTAGTTTTCATTGCAACTATATGCTCATTTATTTTTACAGGGAATAGTAATACATCACACATTCTTTCCTATGTACTAATTGCAACCCACATTTCGCACGTCTTAAATATAGTTCATTCTAATTTTTGAATGAACTATATTTAAATGGCTTGGTGGGATGATATCTTCTTATTTTTGAGGAATTTTCGATAAAATTCTTTTCAATTCGACATTCTTTTCATGAATTCCTCCTATTGTGTGTTATTCTCCTTTGTTTTCGACATTTTTTGACACGTATATTGATACATCATACCCGCATAATTCAATGATTTTTTTGGCTTGTGAATCAATATTATCGGGTAAGAGCCTTATTTTTTGTTGATTTTGATTTATAAGGATCACGGTAATATCTTCTAATTGCTCTAACAATGCTTGGCCTGTGGGTTGATAGAGTTTCCTTTTTCCTTTCAAGATTAGAGATAGGTTCTTTTCTTTCAGTTCTTTTCTAACTCGATATTCTAAAATTCCATAGATTAATAAAGCCATCACATACACAATACCTAAGGCCTCAACCCTTTCCGGGGTTTTTAAGTAAATGGCATCAATCATTTGTGAATCTTTGATTAATCGGAAACGGGTCTCAGCGGCCGACTGTCCTTTATAAACCCTCAAAACTTCTTGATTGGATAGTGTCTCCTCATCTAATTTATTTGTGATTAAAACAAAAGTGCTGAGCATTTTTTTCTTATTTTCGATAAAATCATGATCTTTTTCAAACGATTCCAGTTGTATTTGATAGATTTGTTCTTGTTTTGTCTGTTCGTCCTTTTTAGGTCTTCCTCTCTTTTTTCGTTTGATAGGTTGATCACTCATCTGGACGTTTAGTTTATAACAGAAATATGAAGCCTTTTGTTTTTTCTTAAAAGATTGAATTGCTTCTAGTGCGTCCTCTTTACAATGAAAGATAACTTTACTCAGTTTTTCTATCTCTTTTTTTAATTGTATTTCTTCCTTTTCGATCGCCCGATTTAGGGTTTTCTCTTTTCGTTGATCTAAATTGTTTGAGTGGACAACAAGAAACCGGTAAGGAAGGTTTTGAATTTGTCTTTCAAAAGCTTGAATTTGGTAAATAGCTGCGTCTTTTTTATTGCTAAGTGAGCCTACCCTTTCCCAGTTATTGAGCAACCATGCCTCTTTCTTTAGTTCTGTGCTTAAACCGAATGTATCAGGTAAACGGGAAATAAACGATAAATTTTGTTGTTGAATTTCCGCTAGATTTTCCGTTGTGATTAATGCAGAATCGGCTTGATAAATGAGATTTTTCCAATCTTCATGGGAAAGGATTTTTCTCATCTTTTGAATGAATTCCACATTCCAAGATTTATCCGAAGTATTCCCATTTTCTACTTTTGCAAGGATAGGAATTCGTTCAGGTGTGACCCCCATCCCCAGAACGATTTGTTTTAAGTCAGGCCTATGGGCCTTACTATACCCGTACGTAATTTGCAGTCCATCTTCCTTCGGTTGCTTATATTCTCCGTAAACAGAAATTGAGGTTGTATCGTTATGCAGTACACCAATAGGAAGATTCAATTTTTTTAGTGCTTTTAATGCAATGGTGGAATAGACTTTCCATGCTTCGGCTTCATACAAGTAATCTAATGCTCTTCCTAATGCATCATCATTTAATTGATCGGGTGAAACCGATGTATCGAAAAGCATCTCAGAATCTAGGTTTTGATAGAATTCATGAACCTTATAAAGGGGCTTGCCACTGCATAAAATGTTTAAGACAAGGGCTTTAATCCTTGTTCCGGGTGAGACATGACAACGGACAGAATCCCATTTGACTAAATCATTAATGGTCTTTTCGAGTTCTATTTCATCACACAGTTTAGATAAAAGTTGAGACGGCCCCACATGTAAGGTTAAAATTTGATCTGACATAAAAATTTCCTCATCTTCCCGTAATTAGATAATCATTCAATTCTACAAAGAAGGAGAAAATTCCTTTAAAAAAATCATAAAATGGAAAAATTTACGTGCGGAATATGCGTTGCAATATCACTAACTTATTTTATTAAATAGGGAAAGCGTGAAAAAAATGAATATGACAAATCCAATCAAGTTAGAATCTGTATCTAAAAAAATCGGTAAATTTCATGTAAATAATATTAGTTTTTCAGCATTTCCTAAAAATATAGTAGGAATTATTGGTGAAAATGGAGCTGGAAAAACAACACTTTTAAGGATTATTTCTCAAACAGTTTCTTTGGATTCAGGAAATCTTTCGGTTCCTCCCAAGAATGAAATTGGTTTTCAATTTGACACTAATCATTTTCCCGAGGAATTATCTGCGGAAAATATTAATTTATTTATGCCATATATATTTAAATCATGGGATTCAAAAAAATTTAAGGATTATCTAGATAAATTTGAAATACCCGAAACTCAAAGCATTAAATATTTTTCGAAGGGAATGAAAACCAAAATTGGTATTGCTGTTACTCTATCCCACCATCCAAAATTGTTATTACTTGATGAAGTTACTGGTGGATTAGACCCTTTAATTAGGGATACTGTGTTAACCATTATAAAGGAATATGTAAAGACAACCTCATCTATTGCAATTATGAGCACACACCTACTTGACGATATTATTAAAATTGCAGATAAGGTTATATTTTTACATAAAGGTTCTATGCTACTAAAAAAAGATGTTTCCGATATAAGTAATACAAATGAGTTGGAAGCGGAATTAAAGAATATAGTAGCAAGGAGGTAATCAATATGGTAGGAGGATATTTAAAAGATATATTATTATTGGGAAAACACTGGTTTAAATTAAAGTTCGTAATATCATTTGTAGCGGCCCTAATTTTGGCAATAATATTCCTACGCCAAGACAGTGCTGTAATTTCAATATTTATAACTATGCTTTTTCTGAATAGTATTCAGTCACTATTTAATGATGATAATAAATCCGGTTTTTTAGACTTTCTAAATACAACAGGTGTATCTTTCAATAGGATAGTATTTGCACGTTATTTAACGGGTATTTCATTATGTCTTATCTCAAGCATTTTTTCTTTTTTAGTTAATTTAATTATATATGTCTTTTATAAAAATTTGCCTTTAAAATCTTACTTATTTATAGGGCTTTTAACCCTGTGTATTTCTTTAATGTATATGCTTATTTTAATTCCATTTATATACTTGTTCAATCAAAACGGATTAACTATTGCTGTCATATTGATAATTTTGATTGCTTTTATACTCTCCAAAGTTAATCATTCAGCCTTAAAGATTTCAAATTTTTTTCATCAATCTTCTAACCTAAAATTAGGTTTTTATTTTGTGCTTTGTGTTTTATTAACTGCTGGTATTTCTTATATAGTCTCCGTCATTATATGCAAAAAGCGCTTTTATAACTGAAAAAATGATAAAAATGAGGATTCCATAAATGTTATTATTTGAATTAAAAATTACCCTTAATCGAGGCGCTGGAAAATGAATGATCCCGTATTTTTGGCTTTCCTTCCAGGTTTTCAAATTCAATAAAAATAAAAAGGGCATTTTTCTTCAAAAAGGGCATACGTATCCTTCTTTTACAAAATGGGTGTTTTTTTTCAATGCCCTTTGTGAAAAGAAACAATCTTGTGCGGCGTTTTTAGTTTATGGGAGGAAACTGCTCCTGCTTCACGTCGCGTTCCACAACGATGAATTTGCGCAATTCCGGACCAGCTTCTTCTAAAAGTGCATTCCCATCGTTGTTTTACCTATGTTTAATCTGGCAACTGGCCCAGGAAATTGCTGGTATGAATGCTTATTTTCGTAATTTCTGTTGCAACTTTTTGTCTATAAAATAGGCTGCGATAAAAATCGCCGGTATAAACAATAACTTTGGAATAGATATATTTGAAATCCCCGTTTTTTTAATATAGACAAAAACAAAAATGGCGATTAGTACCAGCGTGAACATGGCGGATTTCATTCTCCCACACCCCCATCCGTGTTATTTAAACTTTTTAACTGCCAATTTTCGCTATTTAATTCATGTGTGAAAGACAGGCTTGCTTCCTTTTCATGTGACACAATAACAAACGTTTTTTGCTTACTTTGTGTGATGATGTCAGATAAAACTTTTCTACTGGAAGTGTCCAAGGAATTAAACGGCTCATCCAATAAGACCAATTCTGAAGGGATCGATAAGTTAATGGATAAAAAGATTTTTTGCCGGGTCCCTAATGACAAATTTTTCACTTGCTCATTCTTATAGGCATCAACATCAAACTTTTTACAGTATTCATATACTTGTTTGCTGAATACAGGGCCGTAATGAAATAACAAATTGTAAAATTGAATATTTTGTTCCATTGTTAATTCTTCATAAAATACAGGAGAGTCTCCAACAAATACTCTACGCTTGCGAATGTCTGCAAAACTTAGCTTTTCACCAAAAAACCGCAACTCATAAGACAGATGAGGATCGTCTATAATATTTGCAATGATTTTCAGCAAAGTAGTCTTTCCTGAACCGTTTTTTCCATATAATCTTACAATACTGTTTTGATCTATCTCGATATTTACGTTATTAAATAACCTGGGTTGATTTTCATAACCATAAGTTAAATGCTTTATTGATATCCTTTCCATATCTATTTCACTTCCGTTCATACATGTGATATGTCCGCTTCAATCCATGCAGCAATTACCAATAAAATGGTTGCGAAAAGAAAAATCGATACTAACTTTATAATTTCAACTTTATATCTTAACTCTTGTTCACTTTTAGAATTCAATTTTAAAATGTTAATGCAACGCAGGCTTTCAAAGCCAATTGTTGCAAAAAGCAAAAATGCAATTACTTCTATAATCCCATGTGGGATTATTCCGGTTAATACAGGTTTGAGCCCATGGTTTCTTATAATTGCAAATGAGAAAGCACCTAAAAAAACCCCATTATACCCCAAATATATTATACTAATTACACCCAAACTAATCCAACCTAATACCATGATTTTAAGCCCCAATGTATAATTATGAAGAAACAGGTCAACAAATCTTTGCTCATTTTCGGTATACTTGAAACTTAAAAATTTTGATAAGAATGCTCCGGTTATAAAACTAATACAATAAACGGCTAAAGAAACAAAAAAGTATTTTTTATATGTGGTAATTATATTTTTCATAAATTCTTAAATCCCCGTGTTTAGTTATTTTTTGTTTTAATAAACCTATTGACAGGACTGTTTGATTTTTTTGTAATCCTTGTTGCTGTAAACTACTTGTCCAAAAAGAGTAAAGGCGATAGCCAAGAAGGGGCAGAGCCAATAAATCCCCGAGATAAATTTGAACATCGCTATTATGATCAACCCTAATATTGTAAATTGGGTTACAAGCTTAGATAATACATTATTCGCTGTAGCAATTAAAGAGAATCCATCGAATTCATTCAGCCTGTTAATTTTGGGAGGATTACTTTTGCTAAGTAATAAAACAAAAACGTCATAATTGGTTCTAAGTGAGTATAAAACATATTCGTTTTTTATTGCATAAAAAAATGGAATTAAAATCAAAAAAGATAGACTTTGTTGAAACGAAATAAACAAAGTTGCAATAAAGAACAAAAACAAATGACAAAATAAATATATATTGATCGTTCTTTTTAATAATTCATATTTTGAGAATAGAATACCATTCTTTTTTAACTCATATATTTTAAAAATTTCCATCATAGAACATTCTTGTTCAAGCTTAAAAATTTTTTTGTAGATAAAGCTTGTAGTGCTTATCGCTCCCTTCAGAATGATGTGGAGCTGAAAAAACATAAAAATAAGGGTAACGATGATATTATGAATATAAGGTGCCGAGGCCAATGAAATTCCTGTACTGACAGAAAGTTCTCCCGTGATAAACAGGTCAAAAGGATTGTTCAGTAATTCTTTTGAGTTTGCTTTTAAAGAATAGTAGTCAGCATAGGTATAATAGTGCTCCTTATTCAATGTTTTATATAAAAAACCAAAGAAGGGCGTTTGATAATAAACTTCCTTCGTATCTTTTGAGAAAGCAAAAATGATAATACTAATGATGAATAGCAATACCACGGTTAAAGTAGCCGTGAGAATATGCATATGGCTAACAAACAAGGCTGCATTTTTAAAAATGATAAACAAATTTGAGCTTAGAAGTATTTCTTTTGCTTGATTATTTAAATTTGTGATGGCTTTTAATTTATATCCATAAGTAGATATGTTACGTCTTGATTCATAAATGATTTGCATGAAGATGGAAGCAACGGTATAAACGAAGCAGCATAACAAAGCTTTTGTTGTCAGGTTTAGTACAATACGGAAACCTTTATGATAAGATAACGATTTTCCAAGTAAATGAATACAAAACAGGAGCAGTTCGAACAAAATCACAATCAATATGTACTTCGTTCCCATCCTGTGTAAATAAAAAAACACCCCAAACGGCACGATTTTGGTTAAACTTTGCACCATGCTAACCATCCAGTCGAGCAGTATAACCTTTTTCATTAAATTGTTATTCTTCCCGAGATACCTGCTAAAATGATAGACCAAGTACCTTTCATCTAACATTTTTCTTGTTGTCATAACAGCTTTCACTTGGTCGCCAACAGTCAGAATCAGAGCCACTCCAATAAGAATATTTTTATGGTCCGGTAAAAAGATCCTGTTAAAAATAGAAATTAAAAATACAGATATAAAGACTTCAAACAAAAAACTCAATAGAATGTATTTTTTAGTGCTCTTTATTTTCAGTACCTTTTTTATTAAAAAACCTCGGGTTGAGTATGTATTTATGATATATAGCATAACAAGCCTAAAAATCCCCATAAACATCACTCCACAATAAAAATCAATAAATGTTTTTTAACAGCCAGGACTGTAGATCCTGGCTGTTCCAGTTTTTACCAAGCAATAGCTCTTTTTTTGCCATATTCCTTAGCTAAATGTTTTACTTCTGCAATAAACGCTGTCCATCCCATATCGAGGATTGCATCAACGCCACCTGACATAACTACTGTGACGGCTCCTATTATAGATGCTATAGTACCAGCATGCAATACAGCTGTAACAACACCAGATGCTATTCCTGCAGAAACATGAAACTTAGATGCAACGTGGAATAATCCCATATTATATTCACCTCCCTTTTAAAAGTAGACCCTCGGGATTAGTTACATTTTTAAAATTTAATATTTTTATTATTTTAATTTAACCCGAAGGGCCTATTTTAATAACTTTTATATAAATGTTATGCACATTTATATCATTTATTGCTTGGAAATTATCAATTTGTTCAAGTGTATGTTATTAAAATGTGTGTTTGTTGACAATAGACACATGTGTCCAGTTATACCTGAAAACAGAAGGATGGGTGATGAAGTAAAGCTTTTGGAAAAAGTGTCTGATAGATTTCAGCATATATCTTTAGTGATGCCGAAAAATTTTTCGTTGACAACAGTCAGTAATTTATTAAAATAAAAAGTATCGAAAGATTTTGTGATTGATTTGAATTTTTAATTGTTCGTTTTTTTAATTTGAAATGATAAGCTTGTAAATCAAAACTTGTAAATCAAAAATAGAATACTCAAATCATATGGGGTGGGAGCTGATGGTATATCAAGACAAACAATTTCAATCAGAGGAAATGTTTTTACAAAAAATCATAAATGCCGAAAATGTAGGGGTAGCAGTAAAAACTGCCAGATTAGAAAAGGGTTTGACGCAAAAGGATCTTGCAGGCAACATATTATCCGAAAAAACGGTTCATCGGATTGAAAAAGGTCAAGTACTACCCAGTCTGTTTACCTTTTTTTACATATTGAGCAGACTAGAATTATCAGCTGACAGTTTTTTGTCTCTCTTAAGTGATCTGTTTTTATAATTTTTGCAACTGTTAGTTTAATTGGCCTGGTTTAAAGACACGTCCCAGGATGGCTGAATATGAGCCATTTAACCTAATAAAAGCAGAAAAAAGCCGGCTTAAGGAACGCCGGCCCGGTCCGGTTTTATAGCAGGTGTTCAGGCCCCTCCTGGTTATCCGTGGCGATGACGACAACGCGCCCCTCGTCGAGTACTTTTTCATACTGTACGGCTTCCATCTCCGACAATCCGAGCGACTGCATTTTCGAACGCAGTTCATCCCCTCGCTCCCTGAACAGATTGCCGACCGAATCAATGACTCCTTGTTCTTCCATGCCGACAGATCCCGTTTCCGTTGCGTCGGTTAAATCTTTTGAACGGTCTTTGTCATGCGAGAAAATATAAATATTGTCTTTCGCAAATCCTTCATTTTCAAACTCTGTTATCTTTTTCGTCGCTTCGAGCCCGTTTTCGACCACTTCTACTTTATGCACCTGTCTTCCTCCTTCCGAAAAATGATGATACTGTTTGACATTTATATAACCGCTTCCTGCCGTCCTTAAACAAAGAAAAGTTTTACAGCCGCCGGACAAGGAAACTGATAAAATGAAAGTATAGGAAAGAAAGGGGCTGTAAATAAAATGAAGGACATTTTTAAAAATGATTGGGGCCCGCTTTTAAAGGAGGAATTCCAAAAACCATATTATTTAAAATTGAGGGAGTTCCTCAAAAAAGAATATGCAACACAGCGAATCCATCCTGATATGTTCGATATCTTTAATGCTTTTCACTATACGGCTTATCGGGATGTTAAGGTTGTCCTCCTTGGCCAGGATCCTTACCACGGACCGGGCCAGGCTCACGGGCTTAGTTTTTCAGTAAAGCCGGGGGTGGATATTCCCCCTTCGCTCCGGAATATTTTCAAAGAGCTACATGACGATGTTGGATGCAGGATTCCGCAGCACGGGTGCTTGGTCAGCTGGGCGAAGCAGGGCGTGATGCTGTTAAACACCGTGTTGACTGTCAGGGAAGGGCAGGCCCATTCACACCAAGGAATGGGATGGGAAATTTTTACAGACGAAGTGATCCGGAAAATCAATGCGAAAGAAACACCTGTCATTTTTCTGTTATGGGGAAGGCCTGCGCAGAGCAAAAAAGCGCTGATCGACACCAACAAACATTTTGTTTTAACTGCTGCCCATCCAAGCCCGTTGTCCGCCCATCGCGGTTTTTTCGGGAGCCGTCCGTTTTCAAAAACCAACAATATTTTGCGCAAGTTGGAAGAAAAAGAGATCGACTGGCAGCTGCCGGAACAGGAAAAGATATAAAACGCATTCCATCGCGGAAATCCGACAATGTTCCACGTGAAACATGGCGATTTTTTTGCAAGGTATGACAGCGTTCCGCATTGTTCGGATAATTGTCCTCTGTTAAAATAAATGTAAGCAAACGACAAATGCGGGCCAGCAAAGGAAGGAAACATTGTCAGGACCGGCACCCTGCAGCCATGATGCGATCGGAAGTCATGAACCTAGCGATTACAAATTTCAGGTTGGACGCCTATGCTACAGGGAACGCATCACAGCAGCGGGATGAAAACAAATTTTCAGGCTATATAAAATGAATAAAATATCGCAGTTCTGTTGCCTTCGGAAAAAATGTCATCGTGCAAATGGAACGCGGGCTTGGGGGAAAAACTTATATTCATTGCTCATACTTTTTTGCAGTAGGCAACAGATTTCATTTATTTTATATAGAAATTAAACAGAGGTGCGGAAATGGCCATTACAACGGAAATGCTTTTGGAAAAAATGGAGCAGGAATTGGCAAAGGCAAAACAGGCAATGCCGGCGGAACAATTCAGGGAGCATATCTATGCGGTAAAAGCTTTGTGTGAAGTTTTATTGGAAAGCGGAAAGGCGGTACAGCCAGAAGAGCCATTGCCTGCCAGTCCTTCTGTGCCGAAAACGGTGCTGAAACCGGAGCCGTTGAAAATGGAAGATGGTGCAAACGGAGACTCTATTTTTGATTTTTAATCGCAAACAATTGAAACAAGCGTCCACCAAAGCGGGCGTTCCTGTCTTCTCTGCAGCTTCTTATACGGTTTGTATACCTATCATGGTATCTAGCTTTTTATCATGAACATTTATGTTGACTTGTTTTTAAGCTTCTACAGCGTTTTACATTAAAAAATGGGAGTGCATCGCATGAATATTTTTGTTTTTTTTGGAGCACTGAACGCGTGTATATCTGTTGCGCTCGGGGCTTTTGGGGCCCACGGGTTGAAAGGGATCATGGATCAGAAGTATCTGGATATTTGGGAGACCGGCGTCCGTTATGAAATGTACCATGCGCTCGGGTTGATTGCGATCGGCATTCTTTCCGGCATCCTCAAATCATCCGCACTGCTCAGCTGGTCAGGATGGTTGATGCTGATTGGCATCGTCCTTTTCTCCGGCAGCCTTTATGTTTTAAGCTTAACGAAAATCAGTGTGCTTGGTGCGATTACGCCAATCGGAGGCGTCGCGTTCCTTGCTTCCTGGATACTGCTTGCTATAGCGGCGGTAAAGTGGATGTAAGAAAAAACAGCCCGGTTTCGGAGCTGTTTTTTCTTTCGCTGATCACCGCGGCGGATAGGTTGCCAGCGGCTGACCGGCTTGCGTTGTGCTACCATATGGGTATTCATATTCGATTTCTTCAGAGAAGACAACGTAATCAACATAGACCATCGGGATTAAATAACGCTGCCCGGTTTGCGGATCACTAAGGATGACATGGTCCCGTCCGGCAGCTTCAATAATGCCATTGAACACTTTAGCATTCCATTCCCGGTTGTTTTCAAACGTGGCGTACAGCGTGACCAGTTTTCCTTTATTCAGCCGCAAAATATTTTCAATATACGATTGTTCAAGCGGAAGCTGGCCGGGCAGGTTCTGTGAGGGTGCCTGCGCTTGCTGCCCCCCGGGAACCTGGTACGGCGGATAATATCCTCCGTAATAAGGCTGTGCGGACTGCCGGTAATAATAAGGATATCCGTATACGGGCGGTGTGTAATTGCCGTTTTCCAACTGATTTCCCCCTCCATTTTGCATATCGGTCTGCCCTGGTTTTTGTAAAATGCACAAAAAACAAGGGCATTCACTACATTTATGTGTATGCCGGCCGGAAACGGGTTATGCTTAAGATCTCTCGTGAAAAAATCCTTCCAGCAGGCTGGAAGGATTTTTCTTAACCAATATGCAAATAGGAGGTTAACCGTTCTTCGTCAAGCAGGCTGCCGACATAGAACGGGCCGAATTCTCCGTACCTTGCGCTGGCTTCGTCAAACCGCATTTCATAGACGATTTTTTTAAACTGCAGGGCATCATCGGATAATAAAGCCACACCCCATTCGTAGTCGTCAAGCCCGGTGGAACCGAGAATATATTGTTTTACCTTGCCGGCATATTTGCGGCCGATCAATCCGTGGCTTTTCATTAACTCCTTGCGTTCCTCCATTGGCAGCATGTACCAGTTGTCATTGCCTTCGCGCCGTTTATCCATCGGGTAGAAACAGAAGTATTTGGATTTCGGCAATGTCGGGTAGAGGCGCTCGCGGACACGCGGATTTTCATACGCAGACTCGTCCGCTTTCCCGCCGCGCACATAGTTGCTCAGTTCATTTACACCGATGTACGAATATGCCGGAATGGTAAAATCAGCAATCCTTAATTTATTAAAGGCTGTTTCAATTTCTTCGAGGTCTTCCAGGGCCGGCCGCATCGTCCATAAAACAAAGTCGGCTTTCTGGCCGGTGATGGTATATAAAGCATAAGCCCCTTCGTGTTTGCTTTGGATGGCATCCAGTTGCTGAAGAAATTGCCGGAATTCTTTCACCGTAGCATCCCTTTCCTCGGCAGGCAGCGCCTTCCAGCCCGCCCAGTCGAGAGAACGGAAATCATGCAGTGAGTACCAGCCGTCCAGTGTTTCTGCTGCTTCGCTCATTTTTTTCCCTCCAAATGTTTTTCTCTTCCCTTACTATAACACAGGTTAGAAAAGGGAAAAAATATTACGGCTACCGCGAAATTGTCTAAAAGAAGCCTTCTTTTGCCTTTGATTTTCCGGAAAAATGGATTATCCTTAAAATGGATACCGTAAACGAGGAGTGTTGAGCGTGAGTACATTTTTTGACGGGATAAAAGAAAAAGTGCGGGGACATAACAAAACGATTGTTTTTCCGGAAAGTTCGGATGAAAGGGTTTTAACAGCCGTCTCCCGGTTTGCAGCCGATGAAGTACTCCGGCCGGTTTTAATCGGGAACAAGGATAAAATTCAGGCAAAAGCCCAGGCCATCGGTGTTTCTGTCAAGGGCGTTACAGTGTATGACCCGGAAGACTATGCCGGTTTTGAAGAAATGGTGCAGGCTTTTGTGGAACGAAGAAAAGGCAAAGCGACGGAGGAAGATGCGCGCCAAATTTTAAAAGACGTCAATTATTTCGGCACCATGCTCGTCTATTTGAAAAAAGCGGACGGTCTGGTAAGCGGTGCCATCCATTCAACGGCAGATACAGTCCGGCCGGCATTGCAGATCATTAAAACAAAACCGGGCGTGAAAAAAGTTTCTGGCGTTTTCATTATGGTGAGGGGCGAAGAGAAATTTGTTTTCGCCGATTGTGCAATCAATATTTCACCGGACAGCCAAGACTTGGCGGAAACGGCCGTGGAGAGCGCGAAAACTGCCCGGACATTTGATATTGAACCGAGGATTGCAATGCTGAGCTTTTCAACAAAAGGTTCCGCCCATTCCGATGAGACGGAGAAAGTGGCGCAGGCAGTCCGATTGGCTAAAGAGCGCGATCCGGAGCTTGTCATGGACGGCGAGATGCAGTTTGATGCCGCGTATGTGCCGGCTGTGGCGCAAAAGAAAGCGCCGGATTCCGTGATTCAGGGGAATGCAACTGTGTTTATTTTTCCAAATCTGGATGCGGGGAATATCGGTTATAAAATGGCCCAGCGTCTTGGCGGTTTTGAAGCAGTCGGTCCGATTTTGCAAGGGCTGAATGCGCCTGTCAACGATTTGTCGCGCGGCTGCAATGCGGAAGATGTTTATCATTTGGCTTTGATTTCCGCAGCACAAAGTTTGTAAGGGAGTTGCCAGGCTTCCGGCTGTTGAATGGACAGCGGTGGGAGGAGAACTAAAAAAGAGGCTTATATAAGTTGAACAAACCAATATTATTTTTTCAGTGTTGCCAGAATCAATGTCTAACCTGATTGTAATGAATTTTGGACGCGAAAAACTTAAGTTCATTTTATTTAGGTTTTTTTCCTGGAAAGCAGCCTTCTTATCTCAACCCTATACTGAATCCCTTATATGTTTGAACCGGCTGAATCTGAACCGTGACAGCAGTCTTGTCGGTTGGTTGGACAGCATTTGTAGAAGGGCGTGTTGATTTTTTGGGAGGTGTCCGGCTGACAAATTACCGGTAATGTCTGCGTCTGGCTGCTTTGTGATTTTTTTAACAAAAACGAAAAAAGGGTGTACCGATGTGCAAAGAATGGGTACGAACGGAAAAGGGAAGTAAAGCTGTGGGACATTGCGGGGGAAAATGACCTTGGTATGTGGCCGAGGCTCTTCTTTTCCAGCTTGCACACCAGGGCTTAGAATGCTCGCCTTTTTTGGTTTGGCTTTTGGATGATGCCAAACCTTTTTTCTGGTTTATACGGCATGCTGGGCGGAGCCATTTTATAATGGAAGATTTTGGGGAGAAAAGGAGGTTGGGCTGAATTTGATGGCACCCGGAATTGGAGTGCGGCCGGGCAGTTTTTATGGGTTCAGCCCCATTGTAAAGGGATTTCGGCCGCAGCTTTTTGGTAGTCAATCCGTCATGATATGATAGTAGTAAAATAAATGGGGGAAAGATCAACATGGAAGAAGCGCTGCAATTGCTGAAGCAGCCCGAGTGGCGGGTGATGGACCAGTCCGGGTTGGGCCCGCAGTTTGAAGCGGCCCAGTCATTTGCGATGGACGACACATTGTGCACCGCTGTCGGGGCAAATGCATCCCCGGCTGTTGTCCGGACATGGGTGCATCACGACACCGTCAGCCTTGGCATTCAGGATACAAAATTGCCCTTTTTTGAGGAGGGGCTTGCTGTTCTTAAAAATAGAGGGTTCCGGTATATTGTCCGTAATTCGGGCGGGCTTGCCGTTGTATTGGATACAGGCGTGCTGAACATTTCGCTTGTGGTGCCGGATACGGAAAAGGGAATGGATATCAACCGTGGTTACGAAGCGATGTGGAAGCTGGTCCAAATGATGTTTTCGGATTTTCCCGTTGTGATTGAAGCAGGGGAAATAGCAGGCTCGTACTGCCCGGGGAGCTATGATTTGAGCATTGGCGGGAAAAAATTCGCCGGCATCTCCCAGCGGCGGGTCAGGAGAGGGGTGGCCGTCCAGATTTATTTGTGTGTGACGGGAAGCGGCGCCGACAGGGCAGAACTCGTTCGGGATTTTTATGAGCGGGCAAAACAGGGTGCGGAGACAAAGTTGCAATACCCATGTGTCCGTCCTGAAGTGATGGCTTCTTTGGCGGAGCTTTTACAGGAAACACTCACGGTTCAGGATGTGTTCATGCGGCTTTTGCAAACGCTGAAGACGTTGGGGGGCCGGCTTGTGTCCCGTCCGCTTTCGGAACAGGAAACGGAATGGTACGGCAAATATTATGAACGCATGCTGGAAAGAAACGCACGGTTTTTGTGAAGAATGAACGATCAAGGGCCACCTGCTGATCTGAGGAAAGACATTTTTGAAACGTGGCCGGTTGCCTGCTGTCTTTCATGTGCGAGATGAAGGACAATTTGGGGTCGTGATGATTGTGATTTGTCTTTCATGGAGTGGATGAAAGACATTTGGAGCCGGTAATGACTTTGATTTGTCCTTCATGAAGTGGATGAAGGACATTTTAAAGTGATGGTAGCCTGTTTTTGTCTTTCATCTGGCGCATGAAGGACAATTTGGGGTTGTGGCGACTTTATTTTGTCCTTCATGGGGCAGATGAAAGACATTTGGGCTCTGTGATGTCTTTGATTTGTCCTTCATTGGGTGAATGAAGGACATTTTAGGGTTATGGTGAGTTTGTTTTGTCCTTCATTGGGCAGATGAAAGACATTTGGGGTCTGTAATGTCTTTGATTTGTCCTTCATCGGGTGAATGAAGGACATTTTAGGGTTATGGCGAGTTTGTTTTGTCCTTCATGGAGCGGATGAAAGACATTTGGGGTCGGAGATGGTCTCTGTTTTGTCCTTCATAAAGTGGATGAAAGACATTTTGAAGCGCGGCTGGTTGGCAATTGTCTTTCATGTACAAGATGAAGGACATTTTAAAGCGGTGGCAATCATTTTTTGTCTTTCATCGGACGAATGAAGGACATTTTGGGGTTGAGGCGATTGTGTTTTGTCTTTCATAAAACGAATGAAAGACATTTTTAAGACGTGGCTCCAAAAAGACACTTGGGCGGCGACCAAACTTTCCTTTTAGGAGCGTTTCAAAAAGACAAAAGATGCTGGGGAAACGTGCCAATTGTCCTTTAGAGCGTTTCAAAAAGCCAAAAGACACCTAGGCAGCGTCCAAATTGTCTTTTAGAGCATCTCAAAAAGACGAAATGCACCTGGAAATCATCCAAACTGTCCTTTAGAACGTTCCAAAAAGCCAAAAGAAACCTAGGCAGCGTTCAAATTGTCTTTTAGAACATCTCAAAAAGCCAAAAGACACCTTGGTAGCGTCCAAACTGTCTTTTAGAGCATCTCAAAAAGCCAAAATGCACCTGGAAATCATCCAAACTGTCCTTTAGAACGTTTCAAAAAGACAAAAGGTGCTTGGGGAACGTGCCAATTGTCCTTTAGAGCGTCTCAAAAAGCCAAAAGACACCTTGACAGCGTCCAAACTGTCTTTTAGAACATCTCAAAAAGCCAAAAAGCGCCTGTGAATCAAACAAACTGTCCTTTAGAACATCTTAAAAGCCAAAAGGCACCTAGGGAACGTCCCAATTATCCTTTCATGCAACAAAAGCCGGGAGATTGCCGCCTTGCACGCCAAACACCCATTGAGCATGCATCGCCCAATGGGTGTTTGTGTTTACTCGCCCGAAACTTATTCTGCCAGCTTTTCGAGATTGCCGTTGCGGTCCATTTTAAATTTGGTTGCCCCGGTTTCGTCTTCTTCGAAAAGGACGTATTTTCTCGCGCGGTTCATGATTTTCATCAAGGTTTCGTAGTCTTCCTGCATGGTAACCGAACCTTCTTCGAGCTCTTGGACACGTTTTTTCAATTCTTCCGTTTCCTTTTTCAATTCCTGGTTTTCGTGCTTCAATCTTGCATTCTCACTTTTTAAAATCGTGCTTTGGAATTGCGTATTGTTCAAGTATTGCAGATAGCTGATGACCTTGACAAGGCTCATATCCCCGTTGCTTTCGGTCGGCTGTGAAACTTGCGGGCTGCCGTTTTCAGCTTCTTCCCCGTCCGGAGCCGGTTGTTCTGGAAATTCAGCAAGCGGCATTTCGCCAATTTCCTCGAGTGTTGGAACCGGCGGCTGGTACAGCAGTTTCTTTTTCCCGCCCTGGTCTTTTCCAAGCAGGCGCTGGCGTTGTTTGCGCTGTTTTTTTGCAAGCTGCAGCGCCTGTTCGTAGTTATGGCGGACAACCGCATTCCAGCGGAAACCGCAGGCGGCGGATGTACGGTTCAGCTTATCGCCGACTTCCTCAAATGCATTCAGCTGCGTGCTTCCTTCGCGCACGTGGCGGAGCACTGTTTCCGCCAGCAACAAATCATCTTCTTCGCTCCACGCATCTTGACGTGATTTCATTCTCATTACCCCCAAATGTAAATTTTTTGTTTGTACTAAGAGAATGGACAAAAAACACGCAATTTATACCAATATGGTAAAAAAATAATAGAATTTTAGCGCACAAACGGATTTTTGCTTGTAGCAACACAGTTGGGGGGCACACACGGGAAGCCAAAAAGCCCATTAAGATTGCCTAGGCAAGGATTCTGGTGGCTTTAAATGCAAAGGTTTTAAAAAATGCAGCCATTGCAACCTGATGCAGCAGATAGAAAGGGCAGCATCCCGCATTTTCGCAGATGCGCCCTTTTATTGGGATTTTTTTCGGAAAAACCAAACTTGTCAATCGACCTCCACATTTCAAAAGCTGCCTATCTGCATATTACAAGCTTTTTTTCTCCGGCCTGTCCCGGTATAATAGAATTACGACATCAGGAAGAGGGTAAAGCATGGAATACGCCAAACTTAAGCTCAGTGAGGAAAAAGTGTTTAAAGACCCTGTCCACCGCTATGTCCATGTGCGTGACCGGGTGATCTGGGACTTGATCGGAACAAAAGAGTTCCAGCGATTGCGCCGGATCCGGCAGCTCGGCACGACTTACCTGACTTTCCACGGGGCGGAACACAGCCGTTTCAGCCACTCACTTGGCGTCTATGAAATTGTCAGGAGAATTACAGATGATGTTTTTAAAGACCGGGTGAACTGGAACGGAAAGGACAGGCTGCTGTCGCTTTGCGCTGCGCTTTTGCACGATCTTGGCCACGGCCCGTTTTCCCATTCGTTTGAAAAAGTGTTTGGCATGGACCATGAGGAGTTTACAAGGCAAATCATCCTCGGGGAGACGGAAGTCAATGAAGTATTGCGGCGGGTCGGTAGAAATTTCCCGAAAAAAGTGGCGGAAGTGATTGCGAAAACTTCAGAAAACAAATTGGTGGTCAGCCTGATTTCAAGCCAGCTTGATGCGGACCGGATGGATTATTTGTTGCGCGATGCGTATTATACAGGGGTCAGCTATGGCCATTTTGACATTGAAAGGCTGCTCCGCGTTATGCGCCCGCATGAAGACCAGGCCGTTTTTAAATACAGCGGCATGCATGCGGTCGAGGATTATATTTTAAGTCGTTACCAAATGTACTGGCAAGTGTATTTTCACCCGGTGACAAGAAGCGCAGAAGTGATTTTAACAAAAATTTTGCACCGCGCAAAAACGTTGTACGATGCCCGTTACCCGTTCAAGCACGGGCCCAGCCATTTCCAGTCGCTTTTTGAAGATAGACTCAGCCTGCGTGATTATTTAAAACTGGATGAGCACGTCATGCTGTATTATATTGAGGTTTGGCAGGAGGAAGATGACCCGGTTTTGCGGGACCTTTGCGCCCGCTTTGTAAACCGGAATCTGTTTAAATACATTGAGTTTGACCCGGCAAAAGAATTTAAGGTGCACAGCCGGCTTGAAAAGCTTTTTGCAGAAGCCGGGATCGACCCGAACTATTATTTAGTCATTGATTCGTCCTCAGATCTTCCGTACGATTTTTACCGGCCGGGCGAGGAAGGGGAACGGCTGCCGATCAATTTGCTGATGCGAAACGGTGACCTGAAAGAATTATCAAGGGAATCGGATATTGTGGACGCGATTTCGGGGAAAAGAAGGACGGATCATAAATTGTATTTTCCGCTTGATTTGATCGAAGACGAAACGACACACGGGGAAAAGAAAAGGGAAATTGCCGCTTTGCTGAAATTGCCCCGGAGTTCGGAAATTTAGTCAGGAGTGAATGGTTTGTGTTAGAAGATCATGTAAAAATTATGGGTGCGCTTGCCATAAGCGGAGAAATTGTCGGGCGTAAAAAGCTGCAAAAAATGATTTATATTGCGAAAAAATTATCCTTCCCTTTCCAGGAAAAATTTGAGTTCCACTTTTACGGCCCGTATTCTGAAGAGTTGACGCTCAAAGTAGAGGAGCTGACCAACCTCGGGTTTGTAAACGAAGTAAAAGAGAAAAAAGGCGGATATGTCCAATATCGGTATACGGTGACAGACGAGGGCCGGGAATTTCTGGAAATGTACGAACCGGATCTGTCGGGGCTGGATGCGTGCCTGGCAGAAATGAATGGGCAAAATGCACGCTTCCTTGAGCTTGTTTCAACCGTCATGTATTTTGATATGCTTCCGAAAGAGGAAGTAAAGGAGAAAATCTTTACATTAAAGGCGAAGCAGCGTTATACGGAGGAAGAAATCAACGAGGCGTACGATTACATAGAAAAATTGAAAAAAATCGCTAGCCCTGTCCAGCAGGCATAGCGATTTTTCCGCCCCTATTCGTCGCTTTTGCGGACGCCGCCTATGGCATAATGGTTTTTTGACATTTCTTCAATGAACACGGTAATGTTTTCTTTTGGGGCGCCTACGGTTTCGCTGACCGCGGCCGTTACTTTTTCGACCAGCGCTTTCTTTTGTTCGTCTGTACGGCCTTCCAGCATTTTGACGGTTACATATGGCATGCGGGTGCATCTCCTTTTAGATGATTTCATAAAAATTGTAAAGTCTTTTTTGCCCGCCTGCAAGTGGCACTTTTAAAACAAGTGAATACCGAATGAAAATTTTGTATACTATAGTCAATATATTGTTTTTAAAGGAGACCGGTACGTGGAACAATTACAACAGTTTTTGGCATATCCGTTAAGGGATATCCCGATTGTCGCGGCGGTGCTGATCATTGCTTTTACCGTCCATGAGTTTTCCCATGCTTATACAGCTTATTTGTGCGGCGACCCGACTGCCAAACGCGAGGGGCGGCTGACATTGAACCCGGCGCAGCATATTGACCCGCTTGGCGCGCTGCTTATTTTTGTCGCCGGCTTCGGCTGGGCGCGCCCTGTCCCGGTAAACCGCTACCATTTCAAAAATCCGCGCCTGGCAGGGGTGGCGGTATCTTTTGCGGGCCCTGCCAGCAATTTTTTGATGGCGTTTATCGGGGAAATCATCTTTTATGTGCTGGTGGCAACCGGGCTTGGCGCAGGCCTGCCATGGTTTGTCCTTTCCTTTTTCAATTATTTTGTCTGGCTGAATCTCGTATTGTTTATTTTTAATTTAATTCCGCTTCCGCCGCTGGACGGGTACCGGATCATAGAAGATTTGGTTTCGCCGGGGGTACGGGCAAAATTGACGCAGTACGAGCAGTACAGCATCGTTGTATTTCTGGTCCTGCTGGTCACGCCGCTTGGCCGGTATACGATCTCGCCGCTGCTTAACAGTGCGGTTCCGTCGATTATGAAGGGATTCCAGACCATTGTTTCCGTATTCGGATAGATTGCCATTGAGAGAAAGGGGATGTGCAAGATGGCTGAAAAAAAGAAAAAAGCAGAATTTAATATTATTAAAAATGCGCCGACTGACGGCCATAAAAGTTTTGGCACCGGGGCGCTGAACCTTGAAAATGTCTCGCCGGTGATCATTGATGTCAATGAAGGCACGGCGGTTGTCGATATTGGGGCGATGCATGCAAGGAGCGCCGTGGAAAAACGGGTGAGATTTTTCCCCGACCGTTCGGAAGTCCCGGAAGAGGGGGCAAAACCGTACTGGCTTGTGTGGGTGACAATTGAACGCGGCGAAAACGGGCCTTATTATCACGGGGTGACAGCCTGCGAAATGGTGGTCAACAAGGAAAAACGCCGCGGCTACAAATCGCTGCCGGAACATGTCAACCGCCTCGACAAGTCGATGAAGGGCCATATCATTGTAGACCATATGGACGACCGGTCCAAAAAAGTGCTGGCAGACTTTTTAAAAGGCCACAGCAGCGAGATGTGGAACTTATCCAGCGATGAATTGAAAGAAGCATTAAAGGCCTGACCCCGCGCATTTATTTTTGCGTAAGGAACCGGCCGAAATTTCACGATGCATTGAAGGAGCAGGAAAGGCCTGACCGCAAAGCGGCCAGGCCTTTCTTTTTGCTGTTTTTAAAAAAACGGGAACAGTTTTTCAAGCCAGTTACGGTGCTTTTTCGGATACAACTCATTTTCTCCTGCTGCGGGATGTTTGCTGCAGGGCTCGGCCGGTTCGGTACCGGATATAAAGTATGTCAGCCTTGCCACCGGGCAGTTTTCGGTTGCAATTTTCCCGGTTTCAGGATCGATTTCAACGCCGGTTACGCCTTTGGGCGGCTTAAACTCCGCGGCAGGGCGCCCGGCAAGTGCTTTTTCCATAAACCGGGCCCATATTTTTTTGGCGTACATTTTGTCAGCGGCCAACGTGATTTCCTGCCCGTTGTCGTATCCGACCCAAACGCCTGACACGAGCTGGGGCGAAAACCCGATCATCCAACTGTCCGTGTTGGTGGAGCCGGATTTGCCGGCGTACGGGCGGGTGAGGCTTTTGACAATGGAGGCGCCGGTGACACGGGCATAGCCGTTCAGGCGCTTGTCAAACATACCGGTCATCATTTGCGAGGTGACAAACGCCGCCGCTTTGTCCAGCACTCGTTTTTTCTCGTGTTTGTCGTATGCATACAGGACGTGACCTTTATAATCTTCCACTTTTGTGATGAAAACAGGCCCGTTTTGAGTGCCGCCGTTTGCAAGCAGGCTGTAGGCGTTCACCATATCGAGCAGGTGCACTCCGGATGTGCCGAGCGCAAGTGACGGCACTTTTTCCATCGGGGTTGTAAGGCCGAATTGTTTTGCGGTTTGGACGAGCACATCCTGTCCGAGCAGCAAATGGGTTTTCACGGCGTAAATATTATCTGAAACGGCGAGCGCCTGCATCATCGTAATGTCCCTATTGGCATACTGGCTGTTGAAATTATGCGGCCTGTATGAAGATCCGCCCGGCCGGAAAACGGTCGGTTCGCTTTTGAGCATCGTTGCCGGCGTGAATCCGTGGTTCAATGCAGCATAATAAAGGAGCGGCTTCATGGTGGAACCGGGCTGGCGCGTTGCCTGTGTGGCGCGGTTAAAGGAACTTTCCGCATAATCGCGGCCCCCGGTAAGTGCGGTTACGAAGCCGTTTTTCGGATTGATTGCCGCAAAACCGAGCTGGATTTGCGAAGATGCCGGAATGATTTCCTTCACTGTTTCTTCGGCAATTTTTTGCTGCTTCACATCAAGGGTGGTATATACTTTTAATCCCCCGAGCGCAATCGTCCGGTCATCAAACCCGAGTTTTGTTTTCAGCTGTTTTTTCACAAGGTCCTGGAAATAAGGGGCGATCCGGTTTGTATCCGGATCCGCTTTTTGCATGATTTTTACCGTTTCATTGGCGGCTGCTGCTGCTTGTTTTTTTGTAATATAGCCGTTTTTCACCATCGATTGCAAAACAGCAAGCTGCCGTTTTTTCGCTTTTTCCGGCGAAATGACAGGGGAGTAGACTCCGGGTCCGTTTGGAATCCCGGCAAGCATGGCGGCTTCGGCAAGTGTCAGCTGTTTGGCGCTTTTCCCGAAATAGTACCGGCTTGCGGCTTCAATCCCGTATTTTCCATGCCCGTAATTGATCGTATTTAAATAGCCTTCCAGAATCCGGTCTTTGCTGTAGCTGGACTCGAGCCGGACCGTGTAGAATGCTTCCTTTAATTTTCTTTCCCATGTTTTATCAAGCGTTAAAAACAGGTTGCGGGCGTATTGCTGGGTAATGGTGCTTGCGCCCTGCACCTTTCCCATTGCTTTCATATCGGCAGCGACCGCCCCGGCCATGCGCCGGTAATCAAAGCCGTGGTGATGGTAAAAGTTGCGGTCTTCGATTGAAATGGTCGCGTCAATGGCGTTTTCGGAGATGCCGTCAAGCGGCACCCAGTATCTTTGCTGGCCGCTGTTCGACTCGCCGATTTGTTTGCCGTTTTGTGCATAATAAAGCGTTGATTGCGGTACGGACAGCGGCGGCGGACCGAGAATTTTTGCATACAGATAGACAGCTGCCGTTAAGGCAGACAGCAGGATGGCGAAAGTAATCAGGGCAAACAGCATCAGGCGCAGGCCCCATTTGGCTTTCCGGATCTTTGGTGTTGTCTGTGTCTCCATCATCCGCACCTCTTTTTCTCCTTATTTCCTTAGTATTTAGTAAGAGAGGAAATTTTAAACACCGGAACCGAAAAAAGGATTATGGGAAGGGTGGCCCGCTGTAAAAAGATTCTTGCTTTTTTTCGGAATTTCACTATACTTTTTCCATGTGTCCGAAATTGTGAAAAAGAGGAGAAAAAGATGAGATTTGACGAAGCTTATTCAGGCCATGTTTTTATCGGGGCAAGCCCGGATTATGAAAAAAGCCGGGTGGTGCTTTACGGCATGCCGATGGACTGGACAGTCAGCTACCGCCCGGGTTCACGGTTCGGCCCGGGGCGCATCCGGGAAGTTTCAATCGGGCTCGAAGAATACAGCCCGTATCTTGACCGGGAACTTGCTGAAATCAGCTATTTTGATGCCGGAGATATGCCGCTGCCGTTCGGCAATCCGCAAAAAAGCCTTGATATGATTGAAAATTATGTCGGGACATTGCTCGACGACGGGAAATTTCCGTTCGGCCTTGGCGGCGAGCATTTGGTGACATGGCCGGTGATCCGCGCCGTTTACAAAAAATACCCGGATCTCGCTGTCATTCATTTTGATGCCCATACCGATTTGCGCACGGATTATGAAGGCGAGCCGCTTTCGCATGCTACGCCGATCCGGAAAACGGCGGAGTTGATCGGGCCCGCGAATGTGTATTCATTCGGTATCCGGTCCGGCTTAAAAGAGGAATTTGAATGGGCGGAAAGAAACGGCATGCATATCGCAAAGTTTGAAGTGCTTGAGCCGCTCAAAAAAGTGTTGCCGGCGCTTTCCGGCCGCCATGTGTATGTGACGGTCGATATTGATGTGCTCGATCCCGCTTTTGCGCCGGGGACAGGGACGGTGGATGCCGGCGGGATCACCTCAAAAGAACTGCTGGCATCGATTCATGCGATTGCCCGTTCCGGCGTGAATGTCATTGGTTGTGACCTTGTTGAAGTGGCACCTGTATATGATCATTCCGAGCAAACAGCCAATACGGCTAGCAAGCTCGTGCGCGAAATGATGCTCGGCTGGGTGAAGTAACGGAAAACCCGGCACCGGCTGCGGGGGCGGGTGCCGGGTTTTTAAAGTTAAGCTTGCGGGATAGCAGCTCCATTATATATGATAAAATGAGGAGAGTTACCATATTATTTTTCCGCCGGAAAGGTTATAATGGATGAAATAAAGGATGTGGGAAAATGGCGGGGGAAACCGTTTCTTGCCCTGTAAAAATACATATGACCACGGAGATTTTCCAGGAAGAAGCGGAAAAAATCGAACTGGTTTTGTTCGGCCATTATTACGAAAAAGGCGGTTCGGCCTATTTAAAGTACGAGGAAGTGCAGGAAGCCGGCAAAATTTATACGGTTGTCAAAATGGCAAGCGGAAGGGCGCTTGTATTGAGAAGCGGTGCGGTCTCCATGCGGCTTGATTTGCGTGCCGGGACAAGGCGCCCGGGGACTTACGAAAACGGCTATGGCCAATTCCCGATTGAAGCGGCGGCAGATGAGATTGTGCACACGCGCACAGGCCCGCTTTCCGGGCAGCTTTCCCTCAGATACAGGCTTTATATGCATGGGGGTTCGGTCGGTACATATAAAATGAAGATCCATTATGAGGAGGTACAAGCAGCAAAATGAACATTGCGGAACAAATGCAGGAAACGCTGAAAACGGAAATCAAAGAAGCGGTGATGAAGACCGGCTTGGTTGCGGAAGCGGATATTCCGGCTATTGTGCTGGAAAAGCCAAAAGAAAAAGCACACGGCGATTATGCCGCAAACATTGCAATGCAGCTTGCGCGTGCGGCAAAAAAAGCGCCGCGCCAGATTGCGGAAGCGATTGTCGAACATATCGACAAATCGAAAACGTCGATTGAAAAAGTGGAAATCGCAGGCCCCGGCTTTATTAATTTTTATTTGGACAATACGTATTTGACCCGGCTGATCCCTTCTATCCTTCACGATGGTGCGGATTACGGCCGTTCAGATGCCGGCAGGGGCAAAAAAATCCAGGTTGAATTCGTATCGGCGAACCCGACCGGTGATCTTCACCTCGGACATGCGCGCGGCGCCGCTGTCGGGGATTCACTGTGCAATATTCTTGAAAAAGCAGGGTATGAGGTGACCCGTGAATACTATATTAACGATGCCGGCAACCAGATCCACAATCTGGCCTTGTCAGTCGAAGCGCGCTACTTCCAGGCGCTCGGGATGGAAAAGGAAATGCCGGCAGATGGCTATTACGGCCAGGATATTATTGACCTTGGAAAAAAACTTGCCGATGAATACGGCCGGAAATTTGTGGACGCGGATGAAAAAACGCGCTACGAATTTTTCCGCCAGTACGGCCTCGATTACGAGATGGCGAAACTGAAAAAAGACCTTGAAGACTTCCGCGTTCGTTTTGATGTCTGGTATTCGGAAACGTCTCTTTATAAGAGCGGAAAAGTTGACGAAATGCTGACACTGATGCGCGAAAAAGGCCATATTTATGAAAAGGACGGGGCAACGTGGTTCCGCTCGACGGCTTTCGGCGACGACAAAGACCGCGTGCTCATCAAAAACGATGGGACTTACACGTACTTGACCCCGGATATTGCTTACCATAAAGACAAATTTGACCGCGGCTTCGATACGGTGATTAATATTTGGGGCGCTGACCACCACGGCTATATCCCGCGGATGAAAGCGGCAATGGAAGCGCTCGGCTATAACAGCGGCAATCTTGAAGTGGAGATCATCCAGCTTGTTCACTTGTATAAAAACGGCGAAAAAATGAAAATGAGCAAGCGGACTGGGAAAGCGGTCACGATGCGTGAACTCATTGACGAAGTCGGGCTTGATGCAACCCGGTACTTCTTTGCGATGAGAAGTTCGGATACGCATTTGGACTTTGACCTTGATCTTGCCGTTTCAGAGTCCAATGAAAACCCGGTTTACTATGCGCAATATGCCCATGCCCGTATTTGCAGTATTTTGCGCCAGGCGGAAGAAAAAGGGTTTGTGCCGGATACAGGCGCCGATTTTTCCGTGATCCGGTCTGAAAAGGAAACGGATGTCCTGAAAAAGCTCGGAGAATTCCCGCAGGTGATTGCTGATGCGGCCGAAAAGCGGATCCCGCACCGCATTACAAATTATATTAACGAACTTGCCGCCAACTTCCACAGCTTTTACAATGCTGTGAAAGTGATCGAGCCGGCGCATGCGGACGCCACCAAAGCGCGCCTTGCCCTCGTGAAGGCCGTGCAAATTACGCTGAAAAACGCGCTCCAGCTGATCGGCGTTTCCGCACCGGAAAAAATGTAAAGAAAAAAGCCGTCCCCATCCGTTTACAGGTTCAGGGGGCGGCTTTTTTTGGTGCGCAATGGTTTATTGGGTTTAAGAAAAGCAAAATGGAATGCAAATAGCAAGATGACGTGCAGTTACGTGCCTGGGGTTCCGTGACAGCTTTTAAGGGGCGATGGTATTCAAGGACAGCCCAAACGATGGTTTAGCTGTTAACCACCTAATGTGCCTGGCAGTGCCCCAGTCTTCAGGGAGCAATTTTTTTTGATCGCGCCGACTGACCCAGAGCCGGTCTTTTATCACAAAAATCCTTCAATTGCCCTCACACCCCATTCAGCCAGCCTCGTTGCCAATCCGGGGCGGTTCAGGTCGTCTGCTGTAAGCGGGACAGCGTGGCACATATCTTCTTTTACGATCGCACACATTTTTTGGATAAACGCGTTGTCGTATACAAGACAGTTGACTTCAAAGTTTAAACGGACACTGCGCCGGTCAAAATTAGCCGTTCCGATATCGCAAATCGTCTGGTCCATGATCATAATTTTCGCATGATAAAATCCGGGCTTGAACAAATGAATGTCTGCGCCATTATCAAGCAGCTGCCGGAAATAGCGGCTTGCGGCCTCTTTGACAAGCGGATGGTCCGCTTTATCTGGGACGAGCACTGTAACGTTTACGCCGCGCGCTAAAGCCTGTACCAGTTTTTTGTGGATGGCCGGAGTCGGGATAAAGTAGGGGGAACCGATAAAAATCGATTCGCGGGCTTCCTCAATCAGGCTGCAAACCAGGCGTTCAAGCTCATCGCCCGCAGTCGGGATGATCCGGTGGCGGCATCCGCTTTTTTCTTCCTCAGGAGAGATTGGCGTTTCAAATGGCATTTTTTCCCCTGTAGCCGTTTCCCAGTTTCTGATAAATTCCTGCTGCAAGTCGCGGATACTTCCGCCGGTTAAGCGGAAATGGTAATCCCGCCAAGGAGAAAGCGACTTGTTGCCATCGATATAATCCTTTCCTACATTGAAACCGCCAAGATAGCCTGTCTCCCCGTCAATGACGGTTATTTTCCGGTGGTTCCGCTGCTGGAGCGTGTAAAAGAAAAAAGGGAATTTCGGCCGGTTGCTGAAGGCAAACGAGGCGCCAGCGTTTTTCAGCTGTGCAATCATCTGTTTTGTGACCTTCCGGCTGCCCGCCCAATCGAGCAAGACTTTTACTTCTTTCCCTTCGCGCGCTTTTTTTGCGAGCAGGCTGAAAAATTCACGGCTGATTTCATCATTTTTTACAATATAAAACAGGACGTATACGCTTTTTTTGGCATGCAGGATATCGGAAAAGTAGTGGGGAAACAGATTTTCTCCGCTGGTAAAAACAGTAAAATCCCCGTGCCGTACGGGATATTGGTGCTGTTTGCGAGTTTTGCGGAAATGCCTTTTTCCAAGCGTGTAATCGGTGAAAAGCCAGATGATGAGTACTATGACGGCAGAAAGGAATAAGAGCAAAATCATATCTTTTTTCCCCGCTTCAATCGATTTTTTCCGTGGCCGAGTCCATGTCTTTATTCTTCCCCAAATGCGGCCGATTCTACTTACAAAAGCCGGAAACAGGCACAAAGAAATTCAAAAAAATAAAGAAAAAAGGATTGACTGAATGCTCATTCATTATATAATATAGGTAAGCAAGATTCGGAAAATTACCTGCTTTTTTGTGCGAGCACGAATGAACGAAGGGAGCGTCGGGAGAAAAATGCACATCTTATTATGGTTAAACTGGTTGTTGTTTCTGTCTGTAACCGCTTACGGCATTGGCCTTTTTGCGTATTTGGTAAGGACAAGGATCCAGTATATCAAATTGGGGAAAAAACAGGAATTCGACAACAATGTCAAGGCGCGGCTCAAAAAAATATGGGTATACGTTTTCGGGCAGAAAAAACTGCTCAAGGATAAAAAGAGCGGCGCCATCCATGTGATGATGTTTTACGGGTTTATTCTCGTCCAGTTCGGCGCAATTGATTTCATATGGAAGGGGCTTGCGCCGGGTTCGCACTTGCCGCTCGGGCCGCTTTACCCCGGATTTACTTTCTTTCAGGAAATCGTCACGCTCGTGATTTTATTTGCGGTCGGCTGGGCGTTTTACCGCCGCTACATTGAGAAGCTCGTCCGCTTAAAACGCGATTTTAAAGCGGGGCTTGTGCTCATCTTTATCGGCGGGCTAATGGTTTCTGTCCTGGTCGGGGGCGGCATGGAAATCATTTGGCACTTTGAGGAGCCGTCATGGACGGAACCGGTGGCAGCCAGGATTGCAGCGGCCTTTCATTGGATTGGACCAACTGCAGCGGCCGTTGTGTTTTACGTGGCATGGTGGATCCATCTGTTGCTGCTGCTTACTTTCCTTGTCTATATCCCGCAGTCGAAGCATGCCCATTTGATTGCAGGGCCTGCGAATGTGTATCTGAACCGGCTCGGGGATACCGGGAAATTACGGCCGATCGATTTTGAAGACGAATCGCAGGAAAGTTTTGGCGTTGGCAAAATCGAGGACTTCACGCAGCTTCAGCTTGTCGATCTTTACGCCTGTGTGGAATGCGGCCGCTGCACGAATATGTGCCCGGCAACCGGAACAGGAAAAATGCTTTCACCGATGGACTTGATCATTAAATTAAGGGACCATTTGACCAACTACGGCGCGGCCGTTACGTCTAAAGCACCGTGGGTTCCGGCGTTTGCTTTTGCCAACACGACAGGAAACCGGCTCGCCCGGGAAAGTGCAACCCGCGGGGCGGAAGAGGCAGCTGCAGCACTCGATTATAATCCGAGCCTGATCGGCGATGTCATTACCGAAGAAGAGATCTGGGCATGCACGACTTGCCGGAATTGCGAAGACCAGTGCCCGGTTATGAACGAACATGTCGATAAAATCATCGATTTGCGGCGCTATCTCGTTTTGACGGAAGGAAAAATGAAACCGGATGCACAGCGGGCGATTCAAAATATCGAACGTCAGGGCAATCCTTGGGGGCTGAACCGGAAAGAGCGCGAGTCGTGGCGTGAAGGACGCGAAGATATCGAGGTCAAGACGGTCAAAGAAATGAAGAAAGCAGATGAGGAATTCGAATATTTATTCTGGGTCGGATCAATGGGGTCTTACGACAGCCGCAGCCAGAAAATCGCGCAGTCGTTTGCGAAACTGCTGAATGAAGCGGGCGTGAAATTCGCCATTCTCGGCAACAAGGAGAAAAACTCCGGAGACACGGCACGCAGGCTTGGCAATGAGTTTTTATTCCAGGAACTGGCCGGCCAGAACATCGCCGAGTTTACAAAGAACGGTGTGAAAAAAATCGTGACGATCGATCCGCATGCATATAATACGTTTAAGAAAGAATATAAAGATTTTGGCTTTGAAGGGGAAGTCTACCATCATACCGAAGTACTTTACGAGCTGTTGAAAGAAGGGCGCTTAAAGCCGAAATACGAAGTCAATGAAACGGTTACCTTCCATGATTCCTGCTACCTCGGCAGGTACAATGATATTTATAACCAGCCGCGTGACATTTTGAAAATGATCCCGGGCGTAAAGCTTGTGGAAATGGAGCGGAACCGTGAAACAGCGATGTGCTGCGGGGCCGGCGGCGGATTAATGTGGACGGAAGAAGATACCGGGCACCGGAT
Organism: Weizmannia sp. FSL K6-0777; assembly: GCF_038593185.1. NCBI lineage: Bacteria > Bacillati > Bacillota > Bacilli > Caryophanales > Bacillaceae > Heyndrickxia > Weizmannia sp. FSL K6-0777. The sequence goes on along the minus strand of NZ_CP151971.1, from coordinate 3,439,653 downwards.
TAATGTGGCGCGGACCGAACAGGCGCTTGCCGTGAATCCGACAGTCATCAGCACGGAATGCCCGTACTGCCTGACAATGCTGTCTGACGGTACAAAAGCGAAAGAAGTGGAAGACACCGTGAAAACCCTGGATGTCGCCGAAATACTTGAACGTTCGGTCTGCGGGGCGCCGGGGCAGACGGATGCAGTTTCTTAAGCGGGTGATGCCGCCGCAAAACGGGATGCTCGGCAGGAAAAGCAGATCATGGTAGATTTTAAACCGGCAAATCATCTGCGCAAAAACGGCGGAGAATGGGATATGCAAAAGGAAGATTCTCCGCCGTTTTTTTGCGGCAGATCACACAGGATGATAATGGTTTGGGAATGTAAGCGCATGCATATTGCCGGCGCTTTTCATAAATCACACAGTAAGGCAAGGCTCACTGCTGTTTTGGGAAACGAACGGCAAAGGGCCATGAATGAACGATGATTGAGCGTTCGCTCGATTGGCGCTTTTCACCCATTCCAAAAGCATCGGGAAGTTCGCTGCTGTTTTGGCAGCAAATAACAAAGGGACTATGAATGAACGATGATTCGCGTTCGTGCAAATTGCCGGCGCTTATCATAAATCCATTGTAAAAGGGGAGAAGATGGTTGAACACGGTGATCATCGACGGGGCGCGTACGCCATTTGGGAAATTCGGGGGAAAACTGGCTGCACTTCCGGCGTCCGCGTTAGGCGGGATTGCGATCCGGCATGCATTGGAAAAAGCGGGCGTTGAAAACGGGGAAGTAAATGAAGTGATTATGGGGAATGTCCTACAGGGCGGCCAGGGGCAGCTCCCATCCCGGCAGGCGGCAAGGCACGCCGGCATTCCGTGGGAAGTCAAAACGGAAACGGTGAATAAAGTGTGTGCTTCCGGCATGAGGAGCGTGACCATGGCGGATCAGATCATCCGTTTGGGAGACGGGGAAGTCATTGTAGCCGGCGGGATGGAGTCGATGTCAAACGCCCCTTACTTCCTGCCCAAGGCAAGATGGGGATTGAAAATGGGCGATGTCCAGCTGAAAGACATGATGACCCATGACGGACTCATCTGCGCATTTTCCGGCGTCCATATGGGCACATACGGAAACCGCACGGCGGAAGCGTTCGGGCTGACCCGCGACTTTCAGGACCGCTGGGCATTAAGAAGCCACCAGAAAGCATTGGAAGCCATCCATTCCGGCAAGTTTGCCGAAGAGATTGTTCCGGTGGAAATCCCGCAAAGAAAAGGCCCTGCGCTGCTTGTTGAACAGGATGAACCGCCGCGCGCGGATACGACGCTTGAAAAACTGTCCCAGCTGCCGCCTGCTTTCGACAAAGACGGCACCATCACGGCCGGCAATGCTCCGGGTGTGAATGACGGGGCGGCTGCACTTGTTTTAATGAGCGCTGAACGGGCTGCAAAAGCAGGGTTGAAGCCGCTTGCAAAGATTGTGGCGCATGCGGAAGTGGCGGTGGAGGCGCAGCATTTTCCGCAGACGCCGGGGCTTGTGATCAACGAAATCCTGAAAAAAACAGGAAGAAAGCTTGATGACATTGATTTGTTTGAAATCAATGAAGCATTTGCCGCTGTGGCCCTTGCCAGCAGCAAAATCGCACAGCTCGATTTGGATAAGGTGAATGTAAACGGCGGCGCGGTTGCGTTAGGCCATCCGATCGGTGCAAGCGGCACGCGCATTATTTTAACCCTTGCATACGAACTGAAACGGCGCGGCGGCGGGACCGGGATCGCAGCCATCTGCTCCGGTGGCGGCCAGGGCGATGCCGTCATGATTGAAGTGCAATAAAACTTCAACGTGTATGACCACCCAAAAAAGGGGACCTGATCATGGATTTTCAGTTTACGGAAGAACAGCTTTTGTTAAGAAAAACCGTACGGGATTTTGCAGAAAAAGAAATTTTGCCGGCTACGGGCGACATGGAGCGCGGCATGTTCCCGCGTGAAATACTTGGAAAAATGGCAACCCTCGGTCTGATGGGCATCACCATTCCGGAAACATACGGCGGTGCGGGGCTGGATTTTACTGCATACGTTATAGCTGTTCATGAAATTTCCAAAGCCAGCGCGACCATTGGCGTCATCCTTTCCGTCCATTCATCCGTCGGGACCGCGCCGATTTTATATTTCGGAAGTGAAGCGCAAAAACAAAAATATTTGCCAAAGCTTGCAAGCGGGGAATACCTGGGGGCTTTTTGCCTGACGGAAGCCGAGGCGGGGTCGGATGCGAAGAATTTAAAAACAAAAGCGGTAAAACAGGGCGGGCATTATGTGCTCAATGGTTCAAAAATGTTCATTACAAACGGCGGCGAGGCGGATACGTATATTGTATTTGCCCGCACGGAAGACGGCAACATCACCGCTTTCATTATTGAAAAGACCATGCCGGGTTTCCGGACCGGCAAGGATGAGAAAAAAATGGGGCTGCACGGGTCAAAAACTGTCCAGCTTCACTTTGAAAATCTCCAGGTTCCGGCTGAGAACCGGCTGGGGGAAGAAGGGGAAGGGTTTAAGATCGCAATGGCGGTGCTGGATGCCGGCCGGATCGGGATCGCGGCACAGGCCCTCGGGATTGCGGAAGGCGCCTATGAACTGGCACTTCAATACGCAAAAAACCGGCGCCAGTTCGGAAAACCCATCCACGCATTTGAGGGTACCGGTTTTAAACTTGCCGACATGGCAACAAACATCGAAGCCAGCAAACTGCTTGTCTACCGGTCAGCCTTTTTGCGGAGCAACGGCCTGGGCTGCAAAAAAGAAGCGGCGATGGCCAAACTGCTCGCTTCCCAAACAGCTGTTGATACAGCGATTGAAGCCGTTCAGATTTTCGGCGGATATGGATACACGAAAGACTATCCGGTTGAACGGTTCATGCGCGATGCGAAAATTACGCAAATTTATGAAGGGACAAGTGAAATCCAAAGAATCGTGATCAGCAATCAATTATTGCGGGAGAAAAGGCTTTAAGTTGTCTTGGATAAAAAAATTGGAGGCAGAAAAATGGACTTTCGTTTAAGTGAAGAACATGAAATGATCCGGAAAATGGTACGCGATTTTGCCGTGAAGGAAGTAGCGCCGACAGCAGCGGAACGCGATGAGAACGAACGGTTTGACCGTGGCATCTTTGACCGGATGGCGGCGCTTGGCCTGACCGGGATTCCATGGCCGGAGCAGTACGGCGGGATCGGGAGCGATTTTCTGGCATACTGCATCGCGGTGGAAGAGCTGTCGCGTGTGTGCGCCTCAACCGGCGTGACCCTCTCGGCACATACTTCCCTTGCCAGCTGGCCGCTGTTTAAATTCGGCACAGAAGAACAAAAACAGAAATACCTCGTTCCGCTTGCCCGCGGGGAAAAAATCGGCGCGTACGGCTTGACGGAGCCGGGGTCGGGTTCTGATGCGGGCGCGATGGTGACAACGGCCAGGCGTGAAGGAGACCATTATGTTTTAAATGGTTCCAAAATTTTCATTACAAACGGCGGCGTGGCGGATATTTACATCGTGTTTGCCCTCACCGATCCGAAAAGCAAACACCATGGTACAAGCGCATTTATCATTGAAAAAGATTTTCCCGGGTTTTCAACCGGCAAAAAGGAAAAGAAAATGGGCATCCGGGCTTCCACCACAACGGAAATCATTTTTGACAATGTCATGGTGCCGGCAGAAAACCGGCTGGGGGAAGAAGGACAGGGCTTTAAAATCGCGATGATGACGCTGGACGGCGGGCGCAACGGCATTGCAGCCCAGGCAGTCGGCATTGCCCAGGGCGCGCTCGATGCGGCTGCAGCTTATGCGAAAGAGCGGAAACAGTTCGGCAAACCGATCGCAGCAAACCAGGGCGTGTCTTTCAAACTCGCCGACATGGCCACTGCAGTCGAAGCGGCAAGGCTGTTAACGTACCAGGCGGCCTGGCTTGAGTCAAACGGGCTGCCGTACGGGAAAGAATCTGCCATGTCCAAACTATTTGCCGGCGATACGGCGATGAAAGTCACAACAGAAGCCGTGCAGATTTTTGGCGGCTACGGTTATACAAAAGATTATCCGGTTGAGCGGTTCATGCGCGATGCCAAAATTACGCAAATTTACGAAGGGACGCAGGAAATCCAGCGGCTTGTCATTTCAAGAATGCTGACAAGGGACTGACGGAGAGGGGAGGCCGTTTGTGAGCCAAAAAAAGTTTGTGCCGGCATCGGTCAGGGACGAAAGGCTGATTGAAAAGCGCAGAAACCAAATGATCAATGCCGCCGTCGCGCTTTTTAAGGAAAAGGGGTTCCACCGGACGACAACGAGGGAAATTGCCAAAAAATCCGGCTTTAGCATCGGGACGCTTTACGAATATATCCGGGCAAAAGAGGATGTCCTCTATTTGGTGTGCGACCGGATTTATGATGAAGTGCGCGACAGGCTGCTGCGCATTGATGCCGGCCAGGGGACGCTTGAAAGTTTGAAACTCGCGATTGCCCATTATTTCCGGATTGTTGACGAACTGCAAGATGAAGTACTTGTCATGTACCAGGAAGCAAAATCACTGACAAAAGAAGCACTGCCATATGTATTAAAAAAGGAAATGGAAATGGTCGGCATATTTGAAAAAATGATCAGAAAATGCGCGGAAAACGGCGAACTTGATCTGGATGAAAAAGAGATGGAGATGCTCGCCCACAATATTTTTGTTCAGGGTGAAATGTGGGCTTTCCGCCGCTGGGCATTTAAAAAGAAGTTTACAATTGAGGATTATATCCGTCTGCAAACCCATTTGCTGTTTTCCGGCCTTGAGACAAGGGATATGATGGCATAAATTTTTCCATCCCGGGGTTCATTTATGCGTTTTAACTTAATCCTGATGAAGACAAGGAGGATATGATGGCTGATACAGAAATTTACCGCCCGAAACATGCGGTCCGTTTTGTCACAGCGTCCAGTTTGTTTGACGGTCACGATGCTTCCATCAACATTATGCGGAGGATTTTGCAGGCAAGCGGTGCGGAAGTCATTCATCTCGGTCACAATCGCTCGGCACGCGAAATTGTCCAGGCGGCGATTCAGGAAGATGTCCAAGGCATTGCCGTTTCTTCTTACCAGGGAGGGCATCTCGAGTTTTTCAAGTATATGTATGATTTGCTCCAGGAAAATGGCGCCTCCGGAATCCGTATTTACGGCGGGGGCGGAGGCGTCATCATCCCGCGTGAGATGAAAGAACTGCATGACTACGGGATCGCGCGGATTTTTTCACCGGAGGACGGCAGAAAGCTCGGCCTTCAGGGGATGATCAATATCATGCTCCGGGAGTGCGACCACCCGACGGTAACGGAAGCGGATTTTGTAAAAGAGGTGGAGCGCTTAAGCGAAGGGCGGATCGGTTCTGTTGCCAGGCTGATTTCTTATGCCGAGAACCATTTGAACCATCAGGAAGCGCTCGCTGCCCTTGAAGCTGCGGTGTCGGCTGTGAAGAAAGCGCCGGTCGTGGGCATAACCGGTACCGGGGGAGCGGGAAAGAGCTCCTTGACAGATGAACTGATTCGCCGTTTTTTGCACGACCATCCGGAAAGCAAAATTGCCGTTCTTTCGGTCGATCCGACGAAGCAAAAAACGGGGGGCGCATTGCTTGGCGACAGGATCCGGATGAATGCAATTTTCCATCCGAACGTTTTTATGCGGAGCATGGCTACGAGGGCCTCCCGTTCCGAACTTTCCCTTGCCATCCATGACGCCATCCGGATTGTAAAGGCTGCCGGCTTTGATTTGATTTTGATCGAAACAAGCGGGATCGGCCAGGGGGACGCCGAAATTACGAATGTTTCCGATGTTGCCATGTATGTGATGACGAGCGAATTCGGAGCGCCTTCCCAGCTTGAAAAAATTGATATGATCGATTACGCGGATCTCATTGCGATCAACAAATTCGAGCGGAAAGGTTCAGAGGATGCGAAAAAGCAGGTGCAAAAGCAGTACCAGCGGAGCCATCTGCTGTTTGATCAAAGCCTGGATGAGATGCCGGTATACGGTACGATTGCCAGCCAGTTCCATGATCCGGGGACAAACGCCTTATATGGCGCCCTGATGGAAAAAATCAATGAAAAGAGCGGTACGGCTTTTCGCTCGTCTTTTTCGAAAAAGCAGGAAGCGGGCAACCGGCATACCATCATCCCGGCAAGCCGCAGCCATTACTTGCGGGAAATAGTGGAAACCGTCCGCCGGTACCATAAAAAGGCGGAGGCACAGGCAATGCTCGCACGGAGAATGTTTCAACTTGAAGGCGCCATTACGGCCGCAAAGGAGTCCGGGGCAGCAGAGGATGTGATTACATCGCTTGAAGCGCTTCGTACGGAAGCGGAAAAAGGGCTGACAGAAGAATCGAAAACCCTTTTGAAAAGCTGGCCGGATGTTAAGCAAAAATACAGCGGGGAGACGGTCACTGTCAAAATCCGCAATAAAGAGATCACAACGAGGATCAGGACAACAAGCTTGTCCGGGCTTCCGATCCCGAAAGTGGCGCTGCCAGATTGGGAAGACAAGGGCGAGATTTTAAAATGGCTGTATAAAGAAAATGTGCCAGGGGCATTTCCTTTTACGGCCGGTGTTTTCCCATTTAAGCGACAGGAAGAAGATCCGAAGCGGCAGTTTGCGGGGGAAGGGACACCGGAACGGACAAACCGGCGCTTCCATTATTTATCAAAAGATGATCCGGCAAAGCGGCTGAGCACGGCTTTTGACTCGGTAACGCTGTACGGCGAAGATCCGGACGAACGCCCGGATATTTACGGAAAAGTCGGCGAGTCAGGGGTAAGTGTGTGCACGCTCGATGATATGAAAAAACTGTATGCAGGGTTCGACCTTTGTGCGCCTTCGACTTCTGTTTCCATGACGATTAACGGCCCGGCGCCGGTCATTCTGGCAATGTTCATGAATACGGCAATTGACCAGCAGGTGAAAAAGAAAGAAGCGGAGCTCGGGCGCGTTTTAACCGTCGAGGAATTTACGGAGGTGCGCGAAAAAACGCTGCAGACGGTCAGGGGCACCGTGCAGGCGGATATTTTAAAAGAAGACCAGGGCCAGAATACATGCATTTTCTCAACTGAATTTGCACTCCGGATGATGGGTGATATCCAACAGTATTTTATTGACCATAAAGTGCGCAATTATTATTCGGTCTCGATTTCCGGATACCATATCGCAGAAGCGGGTGCGAATCCAATTTCACAGCTTGCGTTCACACTTGCAAACGGTTTCACCTATGTTGAGTATTATTTAGGAAGGGGCATGAAGGTGGATGATTTTGCCCCGAACCTTTCATTCTTCTTCTCGAACGGGCTTGATCCGGAGTACACGGTGATCGGGCGTGTTGCAAGAAGAATCTGGGCGGTTGTGATGCGCGATTTATACGGGGCAAATGAGCGGAGCCAGAAGCTGAAGTACCACATTCAGACATCCGGCCGGTCGCTCCATGCACAGGAAATTGATTTCAATGATATCCGCACGACGCTGCAGGCGCTGATGGCCCTTCAGGATCATTGCAATTCGCTCCATACCAATGCATATGATGAAGCGATTACGACACCGACCGAGGAATCGGTGCGCCGCGCGATGGCGATTCAGCTGATTATTACAAAAGAGCACGGATTGTCGAAAAATGAAAATCCGCTGCAAGGTTCATTTATCATTGAAGAACTGACAGACCTTGTCGAAGCCGCCGTTTTGGAGGAATTTGAGCGTATCAATGACCGCGGCGGGGTACTCGGCGCAATGGAGACCCAGTATCAGAGAGGGAAAATTCAGGAAGAGTCCATGGAATACGAGGTCAGAAAGCATTCCGGCGCCCTTCCGATTATCGGCGTCAACACCTTCCTGAATCCAAACCCGAAAAGCGAGGACGAGCTGAACAATATGCAGCTTGCGCGGGCAACAAAGGAAGAAAAAGATTTGCAGATCAAAAATTTGCGTGATTTCCAGGCCCGCCACAAAGCAGAAGCGGAAACCGCACTGGAAAAATTAAAGCAAACCGCGGTTTCAGGAGGCAATATTTTCGCCGAGCTTATGGAAACCGTCAAAGTCGCAAGTCTCGGCCAAATCACCAACACCCTCTACCAAATTGGCGGGCAATACAGAAGGAATATGTGAACAGAAAGTCCCGCCGCCTTGCCCGTATCCGACAGGCAAATGTTCTGGCCGGAATAAGCTAAGGGCTTTATTACGGGCAGGTTATGCTATCCGAGGAGCCGGCTGCAAGAAGTATTGTTCTTAAAAAACTGGCAAAAATTTCGATTATACACGCGTTCTATTCATATTGCGAATGAATTAGAAAAAAGAAAGAGAAGCGAAAAGCTATTGCATCATATCACGATAGCTTTTCGCTTCTTTATTTATGTCCAAGGCGTGTTACTCATCCCTTCTAAGGAAAGAAGCAATTGATTGACGTTGTAAGGAACGATTTATTATATAGCCCCCGATAATGAGAAAACTGATTTCAATTAAAATAGACAACAGAAAATATTTAAAATAGAAAACAAGGGGATACTGACGCGGTAACATTATCAATCCAATACAACAAATTAACATACTTAAAATCATAGAGACAAAAACATAAATGAATATTTCGCTAAAAACGAGTTGCATGATGTTTCTTTTACTCATCCCAAGAGATAAGTAAATGCCCCACTGTCTCTTCTGAGTTTGATATTTGCTAAAGATCATGATCGTGACGGAAATCGCAGTGAGGATAAGAGAGACAAAAAACAAAAGCATGCCAAGCACCTTGAGATAATTATAAATTTTATTATCGTCTTTTATTAATTGAGAAGTATTCTGCACTAAGCTGCCAGGAAATGTTGACGATAAGGATTTTACTTGTTTATCAAGATTCATTTTTTCTTTATGAGAGATATCTTTTTTCGTGTAAATCTCAAGTTCATTAAACCCATGGAACAAACCGGATTTTACTGCGGTTTGAGTGTCCATCAAAATAATAAAGTCATCTTTTTTTATTTCTACAGAAGGGCTGACTCTATATTTAAATGGTTTATGAATAACATCTAGAATTTTTAACTTTTTTTGACTGGTTTTCATTCCGGTTGGCGTTTTATACAATCTGACTAAAGTCAATGTATTTCCAACTAAGATTTTATCCTCGTTTGTGTTTTTCTTGTTAACTGGATTATAAATGAATGCTTTGCCATCAAGATCTTTATATTTCTTTGGAGCCTCAATATTTTTCCAGTCGTCTTTATTGAGAAGAACGTATTTTACATCCGGAATAATAATTTTATTATTATAAGTTTTATAAGCAGAGTTTTCATTAAAGATCCAATTGTTAATGGAAGGTGTAATCATTTTCCGATCAATTAGCGTTTCGACATCTTCCATGAATGGAGTTTTATCTATGTATAAAACCCCGGGTGTTTTTTCCAGTTTTTTTACTTCAGCTTCTGTAAAGGTTAATCCCTGGTGACTTAATACTTTTAAATTTTGTTGTGTTTTAAAGCTAAAAGCTTCTTGGGAGTTTAAATAATACTTGGATTTAAGCCCTTCCCAACTATATAAATTATCTTTTTGAATATAATTTGTAAATGTGAATGTTAAAGATGAAAAGCATAAAATTAATACAGTAAGGTAGAATTGCTTCGGATTCGAAAATAATTCTTTCACTAATAATTTTCCATAGCTAGAATGAAAGCCTTTAAAAACGCTTTTATATCGTTCGCTGAAACTTACACGATTTTGCTGGTTCAATAGTTCTTGTACATGTAATGTGCCGGACTCCTTAACATTTTTAAGGAATAAAAATAAGATCATAAAGAATAATCCAATGTATAGTAATATACTCATTCCAACCATTTCAATCATCAGCATAAAGTTAGAAAAATACTCTCTGTATGAGAAATGAATGATTAGTGACTGAATAGAATATACTATAGGAAATGAAAATAAGGCACTTAAAACAAAAATAATAACAGCTTGGTAAATGTATATGCGGTATAAAGCTCGTTGACTTGCACCTACGGATTTCATAATACCCAATTTTTTATGTTGATCTTGGGTAAAATATAAAATGAGACTGTTTATAGAAAATAGTGAAAGAATCACAATTAATAATTGAAATGTAATCGATAAGGACCTGATAGTATCACATTGATTTAGTCCGTTATTAAATAATCGACTATTAACAGTGCCTTGTTGGTCATAGTGATTAATAAGATCTATTGATTTTTCAAACGAATCTTTTGTGCTTTCGTTATATTTGAACAAAAAACTATTATTTTTCTTATAATTGGTAGTTAACTGTTTAGATATAAATATATTCGGGAAGTCATTGACACCCTTCTCAAAATCCTCGGCTACTGACCATTGTGATGAATAATTTTTTACTATTCCAACAAGGCGTAAGCTTTTCGTGCTGTTGCCAATTTTGATTGTTCTTTTTTCCGCGATTCTCCAATTTTTTAAAGGGCCTTGTAAATACGCAGATTCTATCGCAACCTCATTTGGCTTCTCCGGAAATCTCCCACTTATTAATTTTAAATGCCCCAATAATATTGATTTTTTATCCATCCAGCCCACCGTTGCAAATCTATCACTACTAACTTTAGTTTTACCAATAATTTGATATACTCCTACCGATATCCCCTTATTTCTCTTCAACAATGATTTTTTTGTTTCTGTAATATTTGTTAACATACCGGTATGTTCTCCGTAAGTATTCTGAGCCTTTTGTTTAATTGCCGATCTTACAGATTCAGAAGCAATAAATATAGAAGCTACGGATGATAGAACAATCGCAATTGAACCAGCGATGAGAAATAACCATTTTTTTCGCGATAAAAGAATTTTCATGCTTAAATTAAACATTTTCTTGTATCACCTGCAATCTCCCGTTTTTCATAAGAAACAAAGTATCTGGAAATTCGAATAAATTCTTTTCGTGAGTGACAACAATCAGTGTTATATTTTTTTTGTTACACAGACTTGTGAATAAATGGATCATTTTTTTGGTTGTTTCTCCATCAAGATTACCGGTGGGCTCATCGGCAAATATAATTTCGGGATCAGTAATAAGTGCCCGGGCAATGGCTACTCTTTGTTGTTCCCCTCCTGATAAAAAGTCAGGAAGCTTATGTAATTGATTTTCAATCCCTAAATATCCAGCTAATTCTTCCACTTTATTTGTTCTTTCATGCCTATTTATAAACATGAGTGGAAGTTCTATATTTTCTTTTACAGTCAATTCCGGAATAAGTTGAAAAGATTGGAATATAAATCCGTATTGTTCTCCTCTAATAGCAGCCTGTTCCGAATCCTTTAGATCATAAAAGGATTTTCCTTTGTAATATACTTTTCCAGATGTGGGTTTCTCCATTCCTCCCAGAATATTTAACAAGGTTGATTTCCCTGCTCCACTTTTCCCTTCAATGACATAAATCTTTCCTTTTTGAATGGTAAGGGATGTTTCTTTCAATTCCATGTTACTGCTCTTTTGATTATATCTTTTACAAATTCGATTAGCTTCTATTAATGCTTCCATAATATTCTCCTTCAATAAAAACGATAATATTTTTGAGCTATGTATTCATATGGTCATTTTAGGTATGGATCTGCATCGTAAGTCATTATTCATAGAAGAGATCTCCTCGCGGCATAGTGGTTGCCATTTTTTGTGAATGGCTGGCAAAATGGGAGAAGTAAAACTACTCTCTGAATTTTGAAGTTTCCAGTATATTGATAATGATGGAACTTTTTAAAAAAGAATCTGTTTAACATAATATTCCAATTATAATGTGAGTTTACTCATACCGACAATATTGATATTAGCATTATATATTCCGACTGAAGCAGGTGCCAAGCGTTCTGGCCATTCTTTTAGTATTGTTGCAAACGTTACCGGGCCAACAAAGGATAAGTTGGATACTGATACAGCTAAAACTACAGTGCCAGCAAAGCTGAACGACCCAAATAGCATTTTCCGCTAGGAGTTGCCGCTGGACAAAAATGCAGCGTGTGCTTCCAAAAGCAAAAAACCGGCAGCTGAATGCCGGTTTTTTGCTTTCGCTCAATGGCAAGTACGAAAATAAATTTTCTTTCCACATAGAATTCTGTTGTTTCTTTCTACCAGATGGATGTAAAATGGACAAGGATATAGGAGATGTGCTTGAATAGGCGGAAGGTGGGAGTAGGACTCGTCAATCGCTTATTTTTTCAAGGGATGTGGACTGTTTGTTTTCTTTCATCAAAATTTTACTATCATGCAGCGGTATGATCGTTTTTTTGCTGGCTGGGTATTATTTATACAGTAAAGAACTTGGTGCCATCCCTTTTTTAATCCTCTCTTTTTTTCTGTTTTATCTTGCATACCGGCTGATGAGGACACCGGGCCGCTTAAAAATCCGGGATAAAAAAAGCCGGAAAAGGCCGCGGGGCTAGCATAAACGTTTGCTTTTTGTATATAATGGTAAATATGTTTTCTATTAAATCATGCAAAGATTAGCATTTGCCTGCCATATAGCAGTTTTGATCAATGAGAAAGGGTGTGCGACGCGTGAGCTTGCGACAGTTGCCGAAAGAAGAACTGAAGGAAATGTCTTTTATCGAGTTGGCGGAACAAATATTGGAGGAAAAGAAACAAGTGACTTCCTTCCAGGACTTGCTTGCGGAAATCGGCGCGGTTTTAGGATTGCCGGAAGAAGAGACCGAAAGAAAAATGATCCAGTTCTATACGGACTTAAACATTGACGGGAGATTTATCAGCCTGGGGGACAACACTTGGGGTCTCCGCGCCTGGTACCCGGTTGACCAGATTGACGAAGAAGTGACCCACACCGTGAAAACAAAAACGAAGCGGAAAAAAGCGAAAGTTGTCGAGGAAGAAGAGGACATTATTGATGATGAGGACCTCGATCTTGAGGATATCGATGATGTCGTCGAAGATGATGATGAGGATTTTGCCGACGAAGACGAGGAAGATGAAGATTTGGCCGAAGACGAAGATTTGGCTGACGATGAGTTTTCTGATATCGATGAAGATGAAGATGATGATGAAACTTTCGAAGACGATGAACTGCTCACGGATGATTTCGACATTACTGAAGACGAAGAAGAGGAAGACGCTAACGACAAAGATTAGTCTTGACTTCTTTCCAGGACAACGGTAGTATTATGTTTGGGCTCCTTTGAAAAGGACGGAATATCGCAAAATAAATCAAGCTCCCCCTTGCAACCCGTATTGCAAGAGGGGCTTTTTGTTTTTTACAGGACTGATTTAAAAAACGATTCATACCAGACCCAAGCCCTTAAAAATGGATGAAGCCGTGTATTGGGGCAACAATAATGTTACATTACAGGAGGGGACAACACGTGACAAAATATATCTTTGTAACAGGCGGGGTCGTTTCCTCGCTGGGAAAAGGGATTACTGCGGCATCGCTCGGGCGGTTGTTAAAAAACCGCGGGTTGAATATTACGATCCAGAAATTTGACCCGTATATTAATGTTGATCCGGGGACGATGAGCCCGTACCAGCACGGGGAAGTGTTTGTAACGGACGACGGCGCGGAAACCGACCTTGACCTCGGCCATTATGAACGTTTTATTGACATTAACTTAACAAAATACAGCAGCGTCACGACCGGTAAAGTTTATTCCGAAGTCATCCGGAAAGAACGACGCGGCGAATATCTCGGCGGCACCGTACAGGTCATCCCGCATATTACCAATGAAATCAAAGAACGTGTCTTTCGTGCTGGAAAAGTAACCAATGCAGATGTCGTCATCACCGAAATCGGCGGGACGGTCGGTGATATTGAATCGCTTCCGTTCCTTGAAGCAATCCGGCAAATCAAAACGGATGTCGGCATTGACAATGTCATGTATATCCATTGTACATTAATTCCTTATTTAAAAGCATCGGGCGAAATGAAGACGAAGCCGACCCAGCATAGTGTAAAAGAATTGCGCGGCCTCGGAATCCAGCCAAATGTCATTGTCGTCCGGACGGAAATGCCGATCTCCCAGGATATGAAGGACAAGATTGCATTGTTCTGCGATATCCAGCCGCGCGAAGTGGTCGAATGCATCGATGCCGATACGTTATATGCCATTCCGCTCATGCTGCAGGAACAAAAACTGGACCAGCTTGTTTGCGACCATTTAAAACTGCAGTGCCCGGAAGCAGATATGGCCGAATGGAGAGGGCTTGTTGACCGGGTGCGCAATCTGAAAAAGACGGTAAAAATTGCGCTTGTCGGCAAATATGTGGCACTCCAGGATGCCTATCTTTCCGTTGCAGAAGCGCTCAAACATGCCGGCTACCAGTTTGATGCAGATATTGATATTGACATGATCAATGCCGAAGAGGTGGACAGGGAAAATGTGGCGGATCTGCTGAAAGATGCGGACGGCATATTAGTGCCGGGCGGTTTCGGCGATCGCGGCATCGAAGGGAAAATTCTTGCCATCCAGTATGCCCGTGAACACAAGATTCCGTTTCTCGGCATCTGCCTTGGTATGCAGCTTGCATCGGTCGAATTTGCCCGCCATGTCCTCGGTTTGAAAGATGCGCACTCCTCGGAGATCAACCCGGATACGCCTTATCCGGTGATTGACCTTTTGCCGGAGCAAAAAGAAATTGAAGACCTCGGCGGTACGCTTCGCCTCGGGCTTTATCCTTGCCGGCTTGTGAAAGGTACGAAAGCGTATGAAGCTTATCAGGATGAAGTCATTTATGAGCGCCACCGCCACCGTTATGAATTTAACAATCAATTCCGTGAACAGATGGAAAATGCCGGGTTCACGTTCTCAGGGACAAGCCCGGACGGCCGGCTCATTGAAATTGTCGAGCTGAAGGACCATCCGTGGTTCGTTGCTTCCCAGTTCCACCCGGAATTTACCTCGCGCCCGACACGCCCGCAGCCTTTGTTTAAAGGGTTTATCGAAGCGTCGATCAAGGGGAAACAATAAACTCGTCCCTTTGGAAGTGCTCCATTTTTCCAAAGGCACCTAAATGAAAAAAGCGGTGAGAGACCATTATGCTTGGTTTCTCACCGCTTTTTTGCATCCCGTTTTTTTCATACAAAAGCCCGGAATTTTTTTCGGGTTTTTTATAAAAAACCATTGACGGAGAAGTGTATGAACGATATGATACACATATCAGCTGTATGAATGTATTAATACGATCATTTTGACGTTCGTGTATGAAGCCCTTCATACACATGGAGAGATGAAAAAGGATGGGGGCGATTCAGATCATCGCAGAGATTAAATGGAATAACCGCGATCCTGTCTACATCCAGGTTATCCACTATTTTAAAACCCGGATTGCGTCAGGGAGCCTTGAGGCGGGACAGGAAATTCCATCGCGGCGCGAACTTGCAGCCATGTTAAAAATCAATCCGAATACCGCGCAAAGAGCGTATAAAGAAATGGAGGAGCAAGGTTTGATCCACACAGAACGCAATCTTCCGAGCCGGATTACAACAGACCGGGAAGTGCTTGCCCGGGTACGGGAAGAACTGATCCAGTCAGCATTGGCTGATTTTCTGGATGCGATCCGCCCGATGGACATTCCGCTGGAGGAGCTATTGGAGCTGGTAAAAAGGCAATACCGCGGGCAAAAGGGGGGCCGGGCATGATTGAAGTTATGGAAGTTACGAAAAAATACGGGCGAAAAAAAGTGCTTGATTCGCTTTCTTTTACAGCAGAAAAAGGGGAAATTACCTGTTTGATCGGGGTGAACGGGACAGGCAAAACAACCACTTTAAAAGCGATTGCAGGGCTTGTCCCGGTCAGCAAAGGAAAGATTCTGATCGACGGGGAACCGTACAACAAACATATTTACGAGAAGCTGGCATTCATTCCGGATGCGCCCATCATGCTGCCGCGGATGAAAATCAAAGATGCCATTCTTTTTATGCGAGATTATTATCCGGACTGGAATGCATTGCGCGCAAAAGACTTGCTTTATTTTTTCAAACTGAATGAAAATGACCGGATCGGTGACCTTTCGAAAGGAAACATGGCAAAAGTGAATTTGCTGCTTGGGCTATCGCTCGATGTCGATTATGTGCTGATGGATGAACCTTTTTCGGGCATTGATATTTTCAGCCGGGAACAAATTGCAGATGTGTTCGCAAGCGGCCTGGTTGAAAACCGCGGGGTGTTGATTACCACACATGAAATCAACGATATTGAGCATCTATTGGACAAAGTGGTGCTGCTCGGGGACGGGAAGGTTTTAAAAGAATTTTACACGGAAGACATTCGCCAAAGCGAAGGGAAATCCGTTGTCGATATAATGAGGGAGGTATACCGGCAATGAAAAGTTTTGTAAAACTCGTCAACTTCGAAATCAACCGTTTTGCGAAAATCTACTGGTCTTTGGTTGCAATCACCATCCTTTCACAATTTACGGCCGTTTTTTTGACGGTGCATCGTTACATCACTAAAGCAAATGAGATCATGTATCATCAGTCACTGCCAAAGCTGGCATACGTAAAGCATTATGGTTCGATCGGCTTTATCGACTGCTTTGGTTCGATTTGGTTCATGGGGCCGATTGCGCTTTGTGCGGCGGCCATGATGTTTTATATATTCCTGATTTGGTACAGGGACTGGTACGGTAAGCATACGTTTATATACCGGCTTTTGATGCTTCCTGTTGAAAGATGGAATCTCTATTTGGCGAAAGCGGCAAGCATTTTGCTGATGGTGTTTGGATTTGTTGCTGTTCAGATTGTTTTGCTGCCGGTTGAACATTTCTTTTTTAATGCTATTACACCGGGCATTTACAGGATGGATATGACGGTCATAGATGCTGTCTTAAGTTTTCCCTTGTTTAACCTGCTCCTTCCTAGTACAGTGATAGACTTTCTCTTACATTACGGGTTAGGGTTTACAGTGGTCCTTGTGATCTTTACGGCCATCTTATTGGAAAGAAGTTTCCGCATGAAGGGGGTCTTGCTCGGCCTGCTTTTCGGCTTTCTCTCGTTCGTTTTATTTTGGACGCCGGATTTCCTCTTTGATATATTGCTGCCCGGTGTTTTGTACCAATCGGAATTGTTATGGATTGAAGTGGCCATGACTGCCATCATCGCGGGGTATTCCATCCTGCTGGGGGGATACTTGATCAAATACAAAGTAACGGTGTAAGGGAGAGATACGATGAGACGCTATATAAATTTATTGGTGATTGTGGTTGCGGTTGTGGCGGCGATTCCCTTTTTTTACACCGCATTGGCCGCTGACAAGGATCCGGGGCTTATGCTGAAAAAGATAAGCGGAAATGAAAAAGAAATCCGAAATGTTAAAATCACTGCTCTGGATAACCAGGAAAACCATTTGAATCGCATGTTTTCGATTACTTCATCTGGAAGCCGCTATTTAGGAAGGGAATCTTCTTTTTCGCTACTAGATGAAGACCCCGATTGGTACAAGCAGTATGTCAAGCAGTACCCCCGATTTATGAGGGGAAAGACCAATCAAGGCGGCTTTTATGAGGATAGACAAATGATTGCTTATGCGGACATCATTCCGCAGCCGCTTCACCGGTTCGATAAAGAACTGTATGTCGAGGTGCTGGATAAGAAAACAAGAAAAACAGAAACAATGAAGAGGAAGGTGCAGGGTTTTTCAAAACAATCTTTTCCATCGGTTTGGGATGTGCAAAAAACCGGGAATGAGCTGAAAGTAGCGGCAGCCACAGATGGAGATATCCGCGTATATCGTGTCAGCCTGCCGGACAAGAAAATAACCGGAGGCAAATGGATTACACAAAGAGGACAGACGGGGAGAATGGCTCAATATACCCAGCTCGCAGAAACCGACATGAACAAGCCCAACCATATACTGGCATATCAAGAAGAGAAAGTGGACGATGACGGTTCAGTAAAGGAAATGAATACCGTCATTTACAAATATTACACAAATGAAACGAAAAAACTCAAGCCACCGATAAACATTCCGCTGCGAAACCGCGATAATTGGAAATATGTTTACAACGGAAAGACGGTTTATATGGCAACCGGGGGAAAGAAAGGAGGCGCGCGCCTTTTAACCTTTGACGGGAATGGAAAGCTGAAAGCAGACAAGACATTTGCTATCAAGTACCAGAGTACGGGCAACCCCATCCCTGAAATCAAAAACGGCAGGTTGTACTTCCTTATCCCGAACGATTCCCGGGAAAAAGCGTGTCTCCTGTATGTGTTTGACATTTCAAGCGGCAAGCAGCTGTACAGTGGAAAAGTGGTTCAAAAAGGAAAACGAATTAACCCCCGGTATGTGGAAGGGGTTAAGTTGACGATAGAATAAAAGGGGGGCCTTCCCCTTTTATTTTTTTTGCCGCTTTTCCGCCTCCGTCTATGATCATTTAATTTGCCACTTGCATAAGCAGGAAAAAAGGAACAAGAAGTAGAAATAGTTTAACATACATAAAGCAAGTGAGTAATGCCAGGCAAAAATACATACAAATTTTGTTAAAACTGATCAGCTGATGGAGGAGAAAAATGAGAGAGCCGAATATTTTAATTGTTGACGACCAATTTGGCATCCGGGTTTTGCTTACGGAAGTGCTGCAGAAAGAGGGCTATGAAACCTTTCAGGCGGCAAACGGCCCCCAGGCACTTTCCCTGGCTGCAAACCATGAAATCGACCTTGTCTTGCTGGATATGAAAATCCCCGGCATGGACGGCATTGAAATTTTAAAAAAGCTGAAAGAAATGAAACCGGATATCCGGGCCATCATTATGACCGCTTACGGCGAACTGGACTTGATTGAGAAAGCGAAGGAGCTCGGGGCGCTGACCCATTTTGCAAAGCCGTTTGATATTGACGACATCCGCAAGGCAGTGAAAAAATATTTGGCAATGTAAGCGCATGAAGTGAAAAAAGTGCTAAACCGTAAAATTTTGATAATTTTATTTCTTTTTACCGACAAATAAAGTTCATTGGTAAATGCCGGTTTTGTTTGTTATGATTGTTAAGGAATGATCAATAGGCTAGTATGATGTTATGAAGATTGTATATCATAAAAATGATAACCTCGGGCAATCTTTTTAACGCAAATGATAAGGAGGAAAATTCATGCCTTTAGTTTCCATGACTGAAATGCTGAATAAAGCAAAAGAAGGGAAATATGCGGTAGGGCAATTCAACGTCAATAACCTTGAATACGCCCAGGCCATTCTGATGGCTGCAGAAGAAGAAAAATCCCCGGTCATCCTCGGTGTTTCCGAAGGAGCAGGCCGTTACATGAGCGGTTTTAAAACCGTTGTAAAAATGGTTGAAGGATTAATGGAAGACTTGAACGTCACGGTTCCGGTCGCGATCCATCTTGACCACGGTTCAAGCTTTGAAAATGCAAAGAAAGCCATTGATGCAGGCTTTACTTCTGTAATGATCGACGCTTCCCACCATCCGTTTGATGAAAACGTGGAAATTACTTCTAAAGTGGTGGAATATGCGCATGCCCACGGCGTATCTGTGGAAGCAGAACTCGGCACTGTCGGCGGCCAGGAAGACGATGTTGTCGGAAAAGGTATCATTTATGCGGATCCTGAAGAATGCAAAAAACTGGTTGACGCAACCAAAATCGATGCTTTGGCACCGGCTCTTGGTTCGGTTCACGGCCCTTACCACGGCGAACCAAACCTTGGCTTCAAAGAAATGGAAGAAATCAGCAAAATTACCGGCATGCCGCTTGTACTTCACGGCGGGACAGGCATCCCTGAAGCTGATATTAAAAAAGCTATTTCTTTAGGTACTGCGAAAATCAACGTGAATACGGAAAACCAAATTGCTTCCGCGAAAACGGTTCGTGAAGTATTGGCAGCTGATCCGGATGTATACGATCCGCGCAAATACCTCGGGCCTGCACGCGAAACGATTAAACAAACCGTTATCGGCAAAATCCGCGAGTTCGGTTCTAACCAAAAAGCATGATTGTTTTAGATTAGCCGAGAACACACATGCCTTAAGGATGAGTGTTCAAGATAAAAAGGTCTGGCGCTGCCCCGTGCGTGCCGGGCTTTTTTGGTATGGCGTTTTAAAATGCGAATGGCTTCAGGCGTTTAGATTTGGGCTTTTTTAGGGAAACAAGGTTCAAAGGTGCGAAACAAGAGGATTTATAGTTTTTTTGGATAGGCGCCAGTGAAAAAAACGGTTGTTTTTCTGAACTTTCTTTTCGTTCCGTGGTATAGTGGAAATGGATACATAGGAACCATAAAAGGAGATGGAAGCAGAATGAAATTTTTTATTGATACTGCCAATTTCGAGGAAATCAAAACCGCAAATGAATGGGGGATTTTGTCCGGCGTAACGACAAATCCGTCGCTTGTGGCAAAGGAAAATGTTTCATTCCATGACCGGTTAAAAGAAATTACGGCGCTCGTGCCTGGTTCTGTCAGTGCTGAAGTCGTTTCCGAAGATGCGGAAGGTATGGTGAAAGAAGGAAAAGAACTGGCGGCTATTGCTCCGAATATTACAGTCAAAGTGCCGATGACGCCGGAAGGAATGAAAGCCGTTCATCAATTGGCACAGGCAGGCATCCGCACAAATGTTACCCTGGTTTTCAGCAGCAATCAGGCGCTTTTGGCGGCAAGAGCGGGTGCAACGTATGTTTCGCCGTTCCTTGGCAGGCTGGATGATATCGGTCATGACGGCATCCACCTGATTTCCGAGATTGCCGAAATTTTTTCCATCCATCAAATTGATACGGAAATTATCGCAGCTTCGATCCGCCACCCGCAACATATTACACAAGCGGCGCTCGCAGGGGCGCATATCGCAACCGTCCCGTTTAAAGTGCTCACACAGCTGTTCAAGCATCCATTAACGGACAAAGGGATTGAACAATTTACACGCGACTGGAACAGCCGTACAGCAGAATAACGGAAATATTTAAA
Source organism: Weizmannia sp. FSL K6-0777 (assembly GCF_038593185.1). Taxonomy (NCBI): domain Bacteria; kingdom Bacillati; phylum Bacillota; class Bacilli; order Caryophanales; family Bacillaceae; genus Heyndrickxia; species Weizmannia sp. FSL K6-0777. The sequence continues at coordinate 3,418,751 of NZ_CP151971.1, read as the reverse complement.
ATTGCTCTTTATTTCTTGCTTTCTCCGGGACAGTTTGATTTTCCGCCTGTTCGGCAATCCTGTTGCTGGGATTCATATTGTTTTTCGGAGCTTTCGGACTCAGTTTGCGAACGGCCATTTACAGCCGGAATGTACATCCATACCCGCTAAAGAAGGGAGCTTAATATGGAAAAGCTAAAAATTGCCGGGGGATATCCTTTGAAAGGCACCATTAAAGTGAGCGGCGCAAAAAATAGCGCTGTCGCTTTAATACCTGCGACCATCCTCGCGGAATCTCCTGTAACAATAGAAGGCTTGCCTGAAATTTCCGATGTCCGGACATTGACCGGCCTGCTGGAAGAGATCGGGGCAACGGTTACGTCAGAGGACGGGGAAATTACGGTCGATCCCCGCCATATGATCTCGATGCCGCTGCCCAATGGCAGGGTGAAGAAACTGCGTGCCTCATACTATTTAATGGGCGCGATGCTCGGCAGGTTCAAAAAAGCTGTCATCGGGCTGCCGGGCGGGTGCCATCTCGGACCGCGGCCGATCGACCAGCATATTAAAGGCTTTGAAGCATTGGGCGCAAAAGTGACAAATGAGCAGGGTGCCATCTATTTAAGGGCGGATGAATTGAAAGGTGCCCGTATTTATCTGGACGTTGTCAGTGTCGGGGCAACGATCAATATTATGCTGGCTGCCGTTAAAGCAAAGGGAAGGACAATCATTGAAAACGCTGCAAAAGAGCCGGAAATCATTGACGTAGCCACACTTTTGACAAATATGGGCGCAAAAATTAAAGGCGCCGGAACAGATGTCATCCGGATTGAAGGCGTAGACCATTTGAGCGGCTGCCGGCATACGATTATTCCGGACAGGATCGAAGCCGGTACGTTTATGATCCTGGCGGCGGCCGCGGGTGAAGGAGTACTTGTTGACAATGTCATTCCGCATCATCTCGAGTCGCTGACCGCAAAGCTCAGGGAAATGGGCATACCTGTGGAAACCGGGGATGAACAGATTTTTATCGGGAAAGCAGACAAGCTGAAACCCGTTGATATTAAAACGCTCGTTTATCCGGGGTTTCCGACAGATCTGCAACAACCGTTCACCACGCTTCTGACAAGAGCAGAAGGGACGTCCATCGTAACCGATACAATTTATTCCGCCCGCTTTAAACATATTGACGAGTTGCGGAGAATGAGCGCCAATATTAAAGTGGAAGGACGGTCTGCGATTGTAAACGGTCCGGTCCGGCTTCAAGGGGCAAAGGTGAAAGCGAGTGATTTGCGTGCGGGTGCTGCCCTTGTCATTGCCGGCCTGATGGCAGAAGGCGTGACAGAAGTGACAGGCGTTGAACATATCGACCGCGGATACAGCTGCCTCGTGGAAAAACTAACCGGACTTGGTGCTGCTGTTTGGCGGGAAGGCATGTCCGAAAAGGAGATGGAACACCTGAACCATTCCTAGCGAACAACTGCCGGCTCCCCCATAAATAGAAAAAAACAGAGAAATTATGACACAATAATTTTTTAAATGTGATATACTAATTAAAAATCTATTTATGGGGGTAGTGAAATTGGAAAGAAGTTTGTCAATGGAATTGGTTCGCGTCACGGAAGCTGCAGCACTTGCATCCGCAAGATGGATGGGGCGCGGATTGAAAGATGAAGCGGATGATGCGGCAACGTCCGCGATGCGTGATGTGTTCGACACCATTCCGATGAAAGGCACTGTCGTCATTGGTGAAGGGGAAATGGATGAAGCACCAATGCTGTACATCGGGGAAAAACTCGGGAACGGATACGGCCCCCGCGTTGACATTGCAGTTGACCCGCTGGAAGGAACGAATATTCTTGCATCCGGCGGCTGGAATGCGCTCAGTGTGCTGGCGATAGCAGATCACGGACATTTGCTCCATGCGCCGGATATGTACATGGATAAAATTGCTGTCGGCCCTGAAGCAGTCGGCATGATTGATATTAATGCGCCGATTATCGATAATTTAAAAGCTGTGGCAAAGGCAAAAAATAAAGATATCGAGGATGTGGTGGCAACAGTTCTGAACCGTCCGCGCCATGAAGAAATTATTGCGCAGCTCCGTGCTGCAGGCGCCCGGATCAAACTGATCAATGACGGGGATGTGGCAGCTGCCATTAACACGGCATTCGACCATACCGGTGTAGATATTTTGTTCGGATCGGGCGGCGCGCCGGAAGGGGTTATTTCAGCAGTTGCGCTGAAATGCCTCGGCGGCGAGATCCAGGGACGCCTTCTGCCGCAAAACGACGCGGAGCAAGAACGCTGCCTGAGCATGGGGGTTGACATCAATAAAGTGCTGATGATGGACGACCTTGTGAGCGGGGATGACGCCATTTTTGCTGCGACCGGCGTAACCGACGGGGAACTTTTGCGCGGTGTCCAATTTAAGGGCCAGTACGGATCCACCCATTCTGTCGTCATGCGTGCAAAGTCGGGGACGGTCCGCTTTATTGAAGGGCAGCACAGTCTGAAGAAAAAGCCGAACCTTGTGATCAAAGCGTAAATCTCCGGGGGACCATGCAGCTATAGCGGCGGGGGAAGGGCGGAAGTGCCGCCTTCCCTCCCATTTTCAACAAAGTTTTTTACCTCTTATGCTATTTTTAGTTGATTTCTCTTCTGTTTCAGGGTTAAAATGATTATGATTTTATTTATAAATATTCAATTGTTTGTCTTCTTTTTCTTCCGTACATGGTGCGGCTCCATAGATGCACGTGCTGCAACATTGCCTCTTTGCAGACAGCTCATGTTTTCTATCTATGCGCAAAGCAAAACTGTGGATGTTTTCATATCTTGCCTTCACATTCCTTTATTTTTAGCCTGTTCTGTTCCATTGGTATACCGGTATAGTTTTAAGCGCCGGGAACAAATGGAAAATTTTGATGTAACGGAAGAAACAGACTGCTCTACCCGACTGTAAATTGAAAAAGTGTGGTGTTTTTATGGAAAGTTTATCAATATCAAGTCTGGAAAATATGACGTTAAAAGAGCTTTATGCCCTTGCAAGAGAGTATAAAGTATCCTACTATAGCAAACTGACGAAAAAAGAGTTAATTTTTGCGATTTTAAAAGCACGGGCAGAGCAAGAAGGGTATTTCTTTATGGAAGGCGTGCTCGAAATCATCCAGTCGGAAGGATTCGGATTCCTGCGCCCGATCAACTACTCCCCAAGTTCGGAGGACATTTATATTTCTGCTTCGCAAATCCGCCGCTTTGATTTAAGAAACGGCGATAAGGTTTCCGGCAAAGTCCGGCCGCCGAAAGAAAACGAACGCTATTACGGCTTGCTGCATGTGGAAGCGGTAAACGGCCAAAACCCGGAAACCGCTAAGGAACGGGTTCATTTTCCGGCTCTGACGCCGCTTTATCCGAACCGGCAGATTATCCTTGAAACGGCTCCCGAAAAACTGTCCACCCGGATTATGGATTTAATCACCCCGGTTGGTTTCGGGCAGCGCGGTTTGATTGTGGCGCCGCCGAAAGCCGGTAAAACGATGCTGCTGAAAGAAATTGCCAACTCTATTACCGTGAACCATCCTGATGCGGAATTGATCGTTCTGTTGATTGATGAACGGCCGGAAGAAGTAACAGATATTGAACGTTCCGTGCATGCGGATGTCGTCAGCTCGACCTTTGACGAAGTGCCGGAAAACCATATCAAGGTTGCGGAACTCGTATTGGAAAGAGCGATGCGCCTTGTCGAGCATAAGCGCGATGTCGTCATTTTAATGGACAGCATTACGCGCCTCGCACGCGCCTATAACCTTGTGATTCCGCCGAGTGGGAGAACGCTTTCAGGCGGGATTGACCCGGCTGCGTTCCATCGTCCGAAACGGTTTTTCGGGGCGGCGCGTAATATTGAAGAAGGCGGCAGCCTGACAATTTTGGCCACCGCGCTAGTCGATACCGGATCACGCATGGATGATGTGATTTATGAAGAATTTAAAGGCACCGGGAACATGGAGCTCCATCTTGACCGCTCCCTCGCTGAAAAGCGCGTTTTCCCGGCCATCGACATCCGCCGTTCCGGTACAAGGAAAGAAGAACTGCTGCTTTCGAAAGACCATCTCGAAGTGCTGTGGGCGATCCGCAAATCGATGTCCGATTCTCCGGATTTTGTCGAAAAATTCTTGCGCAAGCTGAAACAATCCAAAACAAACGACGAGTTTGTGGAAATGATCAAAGCAGACTTGAAAGTATCATCGTCAAGGCGTGTAATATAAGGAAAAATAAGGAAGAACTTTTTTCAGGCAGTGATGTTGCATTTCCACTTCGGACTTGCTATACTAAGCATAGTGTGTTTATGAAATTTTACAGGGCGTGTCCCGTAAAACAATAGAACTCTGTTTCGCAATGACTCAGGGCTGAAGGAGATGAAAAGCATGAAACCAGGAATTCATCCAGAATACAAAAAAGTAATGGTCAAATGTGCGTGCGGCAACGAATTCGAAAGTGGTTCTGTAAAAGATGAACTGCGCGTGGAAGTATGTTCCGAATGCCATCCATTCTATACAGGACGCCAAAAATTCGCGACTGCTGACGGACGTGTTGATCGCTTTAATAAAAAATACGGACTTAAATAAAAGAATCCATGAAAAACAGGCGATGCGTTTGCCTGTTTTTTTTATGGGATTCCGGTTTGCCCGGACGGATTTTTCTGATCCTAAAACCATATTTGTTGAAATAAGGAGCGGGAACGATGGCACAGCTATTTTTCAGATACGGCGCAATGAACAGCGGCAAATCGATTGAAATATTGAAAGTTGCCCATAACTATGAAGAACAGAATAAACCGGTCCTTATCTTTACATCGGGTATCGATACGCGCGATGAAGAAGGCTATATTTCAAGCAGAATCGGTTTGCGCAGGAAGGCGATCCCGATCTACGATGATACGGATATTTTTGAAATGGTGAAAGGGTACAATCCCCCGCCATACTGCGTCCTGATCGATGAAGTCCAGTTTTTGAAAAAAAGACATGTGCTGCAGCTTGCCCGCATTGTCGATGATTTGCATATCCCGGTAATGGGATTCGGCCTTAAAAATGATTTTCAAAATGAACTTTTTGAGGGCAGCAAATACATGCTTTTGTATGCGGATAAAATCGAAGAAATGAAAACGATCTGCTGGTTTTGCGAGCGGAAGGCAACGATGAATTTGCGCGTCGATGAGAACGGGAAGCCGGTGTATACAGGAGACCAGATCCAGATCGGCGGGAACGACACGTATTATCCTGTTTGCCGCAAATGCCACGACCATCCGCCGCTGTGACGGCACGTGGTCCGTAAATAAACCTCCGTCCGAAGGGAAACCTATTGGAAAAGTCCTACGGTGTGATGTCAAGGGTTAAAAACAAGTGAATTGGAAATTTTGTTGGCTCTATGTCGTAAAAATGGCAATACTGAACTAAGCCTCCAGATAATTGGAATAATCTGGAAGTTTTCAAGTTCAGGCTATCGATGATGGTTACCTGGTTACCTCATCGCGTCACCTTCTTTTTCGGCGCATAAATTTGATCGTTGCGGAGCAGCGCATCGATCAGGCGCACCAGTTTTCTTGCCGTTAAGACGAGGGCGCGTTTGTGTGAGTGCTTATGCACCTCACGATATTTCTTTTGGTAAAAGGCGCGGTACTCAGGTTCGTGTCGCCGGACCAGATTGGCAGCCTCAACCAGGTAATACCGGAGATAACGATTGCCTGTACGCGCAAGCATTTTGTCATCAGCCTCAAAATCACCCGATTGGTGGCGGGGCCAGAACAATCCAGCAAATTTTGCGATCGCGGCTTGGTCGTCAAAGCGCTCAATGTCGCCGATTTCAGCGAGAATCCCAGCACAGCTCACCGGGCCTATTCCCGGAATGGTCTGGAGGGTATTCGGGATTCCATCAAGAACGCGGGCAATCGCCTTATCCAAATCCTTGATTTGGCGTTTAAGATGCCGGATGATCTCAATAGAACTGCCCAGGACCAAGTCAATCGAATCCTCCACACATTTAGAAAGCCGGTAAGAGGACCGGGCAGCTTTTTGGATGGATGCGGCCAAATCCTCGGGATCGCTAAAGCGGCCATGGCCTTTGGTCTGGAGATACATCGCTAAGTCCTCTAGAGGCATTTGGGCAATTTCATCGAGGCTATAGGCCTCAAGCAAAAATTCCGTTATGGCATGGCCGAAGACCGGTGTATCCACTTCAAGGTTAAAGGCACTGAATTTGAAAAACAGATGATTCAAAAATACCTGTTGTTCCCGGGTTAAACTTTGAATCAGGTGATAGCGCATCCGTGTTAACCGTTGAAGGGCAAGGTATTGTTCTGACTGAATCACGGATTTCGGCAATCTCCCGAAACGCAAGCGGTCCGCAATTACCCAGGCATCTTTGGGATCGGTCTTGTCCATCTCGGCATAAGCCTTTTTGAAATTTCTCACCAGCTTCGGATTCAGGGTAAACACCTTTGTACGACGCTGTTTCAGCTCGGGATCTTCATGGAAAAACATTGCCGGGTGCCAACTATACACAGATGTGGCCTCCATGGCGATCTGGATGGTGTCATCCGCCTCCGCATGTTGGAGGATGGCGTCTCTTAACTCAGAGGCACCGGGAAGATTGTTTGTCACCGTTTGGGTGGCCAACGTTTCCCCCATTCCATCCATCAGGCAGGCATCGAGGTTTTTGGAGCTCACGTCAATACCGACAAATAAGGGCATATGATTTCCTCCTCTCTGTATTGGGATCGATGGAATCGGACGCTTCGGGATATCCCCAGATGGCTTGCCGATCTGTCAGCCTCGCGTATGAGAACTCATCCGGGCCGTGGGCTGCCTGGAACTGCTCATTTCCAGCACGGAGATCCGGAGGAACGGCCTACGGGTTAGACGTTCAAGCAAGAACCTGGGGATGCAGACTTTTCGAGTAGTCAGGCTACAAGGAGGGGAAGCATTGACCCAAACGATCCTAAGACCATTATCCGGGAACATCGCGAAGCGTCCAAGTCCGAACTTGTATTCCGGGCGAGCCCGGAATACAAAATCTTATATTCACTTGTCAATGAGCAGCAGAATGAACTGGAAATTGACATCCACTTTGGATTTAAACTTATTATACGAGGAGGTTTTTTTTATGGCAAAACAGCTGATTTTCCTCTGCCTGGCCATGCTGCTCTTAGCAGGTTGCACGGCCCAAAACCGGACCCGTGAAGCTGCGCCGGATCGTGTTGAAACGAGGCCGTTAAGCACGGCGGATACGCAAAAGGCCGGGCAAAGAAACGGGGATGCTGGCGGGGCAGCTGCTGTAAACGCGGATATCGAGAGGGTGCGGGAAGCGGTTTGGAAAATGGACAACGCCGTCCCGCATTCGGTATATGTGAACGGGAAAGATATGTGGGTCAATGTCCACACGGAGGAACAGCTGAACCACAGGGAAAGAATGAAAAAAGCGGCGGACATCCGCAGCCAACTTTTGAAAGTGGCCCCCCGTTACGACATTCATGTCCGAATAGACGTGAAATAGGAAATCATCCTAGAAAAGGCGTTTCAGCAGCTGTTTTCATGTATGTGTAAAATTTTACTCGAAGGGGCAAATGAGTGGAAAAAAATGGGAAGACGCTCTATCATCTAATTGTACACTTCAAGATGAACATCTAGAGAGAGAGGTCTTCCCATGGATATTATATCAATAATTGCTGGATTATTAAAGGATACAAAGAGTCTTATCGAATTTGAAGAACAGCTTAAACTTCTGATGCAGAAGGCTTTTACACAATGGGTTGGGGAAATATTTGAAGAGTTAGATAAAACAATTAAACAGGAGAAGTTAGAGGAGGGCTGGGTGTACTGCCGGAGTGATAACAGAAGCGTTCAGTTTCTATTTGGAAGTGTGACTTTTAAACGTTCATTAATGCGTGATAAGAGAGGGAACTCACATTATCCTCTGGATGAATGGTTAGGGCTGGTACCACACCAACGATACAGCCCGTTAGTGGAATTAAAGGTGGCAGAGTTGGCAAGTGAGAACACCTATCGGGAAGTAGCTGATATTTTAAAAGAGTGGACAGCAGTGAGTCTTAGTCACACAACTGTAGGGAACATGGTAAAACACGTAGGGAAAACTCAGGCGGAAGCCGATAAGGCACTTGTAGAAGAGCTAGAAATAGCTGTTTCCCTGCCTGAGGGGAAGAAGGTAGACTACCTGTTTTCTGAAGCAGATGGTGTATTCGTTCGGGGACTAAAAAAGAAACAGAGTATGGAAGTCCACCACGCCATTCTCTATGAGGGATGGGAAACCAATGGAAAAAGGGTCTCCCTGCGTCAGCCCACAGTCATCATGACGACGGAAGACATTCAGACATTTTGGGATGAAGTCCAAGCCACAGCTGCCAACACCTATTCCCTCGAAAAAGCGCATGTCATTACAAACAGTGATGGAGGTGCTGGGTACACAGCTGAACGGTTTCAAACAGCATTCTCACAGTCGGAATTTCCGGTGCTCAACCAGCTGGATACCTACCACGTTGCACAAGCCATCATAAGGACATTTGGGGGCGGAAAGAGCGAGATCAAGGAGCAAATTAGAAAAGCGATTAGAACGCATGACCTGGACCAATTCACGTTATATTTGGATACGCACGAAAGCACCTTGACGGATAAAAAGGCCCTCAAGAAAATCAAGGAATTCCGTTCGTATATCTTGAAAAACTGGGACCGCATTTTTGACTGGAGAGACAGGGTGAAAAACGTGCCGGAAGGTGCGAGAGGCCTAGGAGCGATGGAATCGAATCAAAGGCATATCTCCTTCAGGATGAAAAAAAGGGGCATGCATTGGAGTGAACTTGGCGCAGAAGCCATGGTGAAAATCAAACAAGGCATACTCAATGGGACATTGAGAGAAGCCTATCTGAAACACCGTTCAAGAAGCGAGAGAAAGCAACGGAACTTGAAACAATCCATCAGGATGTCTCAACTACTCAAGCAGCCTGTACGCCCGTCAGTGGGCGTAAAGCACGGATCAGTTGCCCTGCATTCAAGCAGTTCATCGGCAATGGGACATTTAAGCAAAATATTAGAGCTTTCGTTTTAAGCCTGGCTCAGTGGGGACTGATCGTTGAGGCGCGCGAAATTTACGAGACTCCTGCGGGAAAAGCGAGCCAGGAGAGACCCCGCAGCGAGGTACGAGCGAGGAGGCTCGCCGGCCGCCCGCGGAAAGCGAGTGAATTTCGCGCGCCTCAACATCCCCGTTATCCATCTTTATACGAAAATACTACATCTTTTCCGAAAATTACACCGAGCAAGTAAAGCACGGTAGCCGAAAGTGTACAAAAAGAGTGTCTTGGAATACCCGATATTTAAACCTTGTCGAGAAAAACTTGACACATACTGTTTTCATGTTCCGCTTTAAGTTTCCCCGTGCGTATACTATAATAAACTTGTTATGTCTTAGGGCGGATTTTGCTGTTATCGGAACGGGAATACGTTGTGAAATGAGGTGGGGTTCGATGTTCGATCGGTTGCAGGCCGTGGAAGATCGGTACGAAAAGCTGAACGAGTTGTTAAGTGATCCTGAGATCGTCAATGATCCGAAAAAACTGCGGGAGTATTCGAAGGAGCAGTCGGATTTACAGGAAACCGTACAGGTGTACCGTGAATATAAAGAAGTGCAGAAACAGCTCCAGGATGCAAAGTCGCTTCTTTCGGAAAAACTCGATCCTGAAATGAAGGACATGGTGAAAGAAGAGATCCATGAGCTCGAGTCAAAAATCCCGGAATATGAAGAGCGCCTGAAAATTTTGCTCCTGCCGAAAGACCCGAATGATGAAAAAAATGTTATCGTGGAAATCCGTGGGGCAGCCGGCGGGGATGAAGCCGCGTTGTTTGCAGGCGATCTGTACCGCATGTACATGCGTTATGCCGAATCGCAAGGCTGGAAAATCGATGTGATTGAAGCCAATGTCACGGGGATCGGCGGGTACAAAGAAATTGTGTTTATGGTGAACGGCAAGGGTGCGTATTCGAAATTGAAGTTTGAAAACGGGGCTCACCGGGTGCAGCGTGTGCCGGAAACGGAATCGGGCGGGCGTATCCATACGTCTACGGCAACGGTTGCGGTTTTGCCGGAAGCGGAGGAAGTCGAAGTGGATATCAATGAGAAAGATATCCGGGTCGATACATTTGCATCAAGCGGGCCGGGCGGGCAAAGCGTCAACACGACAATGTCGGCTGTGCGCCTGACCCATATTCCGACCGGGATTGTCGTGTCCTGCCAGGATGAAAAATCGCAGATCAAAAATAAAGAAAAAGCGATGAAAGTGCTTCGTGCCCGCATTTATGATAAATTTCAGCAGGAAGCGCAGGCGGAATATGACGCCAACCGGAAATCTGCCGTTGGAACGGGGGATCGTTCCGAGCGGATTCGTACGTACAATTTTCCGCAAAACCGTGTGACGGACCATAGGATCGGGTTAACGATCCAAAAGCTTGACCAGGTGCTTGATGGCAAACTCGATGAAATCATTGATGCCCTCATTCTTGAAGACCAGTCAAAAAAACTGGAGAGTGTGAATGGCTGATGGATGGGAACATAAAAGTGTATGAAGCCTTGCAGTGGGCTTCTTCTTTTTTAACGGAAAACGGCCGCGACGCGCAAGCCGGGGAGATCTTGCTCGGACATTTTCTGGATATGGATCGCACCCGCCTGCTTTCCAACTTGCGGATGGTTTTGCCTCCGGATGTGGAGGCGAAGTTCCGGCAAGCGGCAGAAGCCCATGCAAAAGGGGTTCCGGTCCAGCATATTACGGGCTATGAAACCTTTTACGGACGAAAATTTTTTGTCAACGGGGATGTGCTCATTCCGCGCCCGGAAACGGAAGAACTAGTGCAGGGTGCAATCGGACGGATCCGCCGTCATTTCGGGGAAACAAAAGGGCTTAAATTGGCAGATATCGGGACAGGGAGCGGCATTATCGCGACCACAATTAAATTGGAGTTGCCGGAGCTTTTGGTGTACGCCTCCGATATTTCGGAAAAAGCGCTTGCCGTAGCTGAAAAAAACGCTGAAGCCCTGCATGCGGATATCCGGTTTGTGCACGGAGATCTGCTCCAACCGTTTATACACGGCGAGAAATTGGACATTGTTTTATCCAATCCGCCGTATATCCCGGAAACGGACCGGAGCTCGTTATCCGTTGTGGTGCGCGACCATGACCCTGAAACGGCCCTGTTTGGCGGAGAAGACGGCCTTGCGTTTTACCGGCGCTTTATGGAAACATTGCCGTCTGTTTTAAGCAAGCGGGCGCTCGTCGGTTTTGAAATCGGGTCAGGCCAGGGGGAGCGCGTTTCCTGCTTGTTGCGGGATACATTTCCGGAAAGCGTTGTGGAAGTGGTCCGCGATATCAACGGCCATGAGCGGATGGTGTTTTGCGAAAAAAATTAGCTTTTTTTCAGATTCATAGTTTAAAATCCCCTGTTCCTGCCCACAATGGGAATATGAAGGGACGGGGGAAGAAAATGAAAAGAAAAACAGTGGTTTCATTGTATATTTTCATGTTATCGATCGCAACGATCATCAGTTTATATGCACCGAAACAAAAAGCGGTGGAGGCTGAAACCATCGTTATTCCGAAAGATGCGATCCGGCTGCGCATTCTGGCAAACAGTGACAAGCCGGAAGACCAGGCAGTAAAACGGAAAATCCGCGATGAAGTAAATACGAACATCGCCAAATGGGTAGGCCACTTAAATTCCAAAAAAGAAGCGGAAAAAGTCATCCGCTCCCACTTGCCGGAAATTGAAAGCATTGCAAGAAGGGTGATGGCGGAAGAACAGCTGGACGAACCGGTAAAAGCCGAACTTGGTAAGGTCGCCTTTCCGACAAAATTATACGGCCAGTACTTATATCCGGCCGGGAAGTATGAAGCGGTTTTGATTACGCTTGGGGAAGGCAAGGGCGCCAATTGGTGGTGCGTCCTGTATCCGCCCCTCTGTTTTCTCGATTTTTCCAACGGCGTTGCAACAAGCAGCAGGGGTGAAGAAAAGAAATCGGAAACAAAGAAGGTTGCGACTTCCAATGCCCGCACAAAACCTGCCGAAGCGGCGACAGCTGAAAAAGTGAACCGGAAACCGCATGAAAATCAACCAGCGGCACAAGACCGCAAAACGAAACAGCCAGTCGGTGAAACAGCAAACCACACTAGCGCTGTTTACGCCGGAGAGGATGGCGAGGTGGAGAAAAAGCTGCTGATTGTGAAAGTGATCAAAGAACTGTTTTAACATTTTCCACCCGGATTGTGGAAAGCTCGGACAAACGGGCTGGAACAAAGACGGGTTATCAACAAAATGCGAAGTATTATCCACAAGTTGTGGATAATACTTGTTTCATTTTTCGAACTTTTGTATACTTGCCGGGAGAAAACTTGATAAATAAATATCCTGGCAGGACCGATGATTGGATGGAGAAAGGTGAAAAAGAATGGAAACAAAATACTGGGTTGTGGATAAAACTGTGGAGAATCCCGGTGCTTATCCACAACTTGCAGAAGCAGCGCAGTTACTGAAAGAGAAGCAGACAGTCGCTTTTCCGACTGAAACGGTATACGGTTTAGGAGCCGATGCAACAAGCGATGAAGCGGTGGATAAGATTTTCAAGGCAAAAGGAAGGCCATCCGATAATCCGCTGATTGTCCACATTGCGGAGGAAAAGCAGCTGGAAGAATTGGCGGAAGAAATACCGGAAACGGCGAAAGTGCTGATGAAAGCTTTTTGGCCGGGCCCGCTTACGCTCGTTGTAAAAGTAAAGAAAGGGGCATTGTCCGAAAAGGTGACGGCCGGGCTGGACACGGTCGGGATCCGCATGCCCCGGCATCCGGTTGCACTGGCGCTTATTCGCATGAGCGGGCTGCCGATTGCCGCCCCGAGCGCCAACCGGTCCGGCAAGCCGAGCCCGACATTAGCTCGCCATGTCCGGGAAGACCTTGCCGGTAAAATTGCCGGCATTGTGGACGGCGGAGAAACGGGTGTCGGAGTGGAATCGACCGTGCTCGATGTGACAGCGGAAGTGCCTGTGATTTTGCGCCCGGGCGGTGTTACGAAAGAACAGCTCGAAGAACGGATTGGAAAAGTGAGGCTTGATCCGGGACTTAAGGGAACTGGTGCTGGCGCCCGGCCGAAAGCACCCGGCATGAAATATACGCATTATGCGCCAGATGCGCCGGTTTATCTTGTGGATGGCAGCATAGCTTTTATGCAGCAAATGATCGATGCGCACCGGAAAAAAGGGGAAGTAACAGGAGCGATTGTGACGGAAGAAACGTCCGGTATCGTCCGTGCTGATGTGGTGGCAGTTTGTGGCAGGCGGGCATCCCTTGAGACCGTTGCCCAGCACTTGTATGATACACTTCGGTCGTTTAATGCGCAAAAAGTGGATGTGATATTTTCTGAAATTTTTCCGCGTGAAGGCATCGGCCGGGCGATTATGAATCGGCTTGAGAAAGCAGCGGGGCATCGTTATGTAAAAGAAGAGGATGTTCAGTAACCCGGACGCTTTTAAACTGCCCTTATCGCTTGGTGCTGTTTTATTGCGGATCGGGTGCGCGGGCGGTTTCGGATGATCTGCGGCTTCTAAAACGCCCCGGACGTGCATAAGCTGGAGTAGGCACGTCCAAAGGGGGAAAAAGAGATGGCAGTCATCGCAGAAATGGTAACTTTGGCGATCATGGCTTTGGCGCTCGGTATGGATGCTTTTTCGGTAAGCCTCGGCGTGGGCATGATGCAGCCCAGACTGAGGCAAATCTTTTACATAGGTTTAACGGTCGGCATTTTTCATGTGTTGATGCCGGTTCTCGGCATTTTTGCGGGCCATCTTCTCTCCCGTACTTTTGGCCTATTTGCCCAGTATATTGGTGGCATATTGCTCGTGATTATGGGGATACAGATGATTGTATGGGTCTTCAAAAAGGAGGGGGCGCAAGCTGTCAGCCCGTCCGGATGGGGAACGATGCTGTTTGCGTTGAGTGTAAGCCTGGACAGTTTTTCTGCCGGGCTATCACTTGGCATTTTCGGCGTGCGGACTGTTGCTGTTATGATTTGCTTCGGCGTTGCTGCTACATTTTTAACCTGGCTCGGCCTTTTGATTGGCAGGAAATTCCAGGGTTGGATCGGGGTGTACGGCGAAGTGCTCGGGGGAACGATCCTCGTTGTTTTTGGACTGAAATTGCTATTTTCTATTTAGAAAAGCCGGCTTCAATTTTCCGGCGTTTTTTTATCTATCAACAGATTGACCTTGTAATTAAGGTCTTTTTTACTATAATAATAGTAGATTTAAAAGTTCAGGATAGGAGGACAGCCTTTGAATATCCTTTTTGTTTGCACCGGGAATACATGCAGGAGCCCGATGGCGGAGGCCATTTTAAAAGCTAAACAGCTGACAGGCATTGAAGTGGAATCAGCCGGCCTTTTTGCGCCCGAGGGTGAAGACGCTTCTGTCCATACCTACGAAGTACTGAAAGAAAATGGAATCGATTTCCGCCACCACGCCCGGAACCTTTCGGAGAATTTGGCGGGTTGGGCTGACGTGATTCTTACGATGACGTCCGGGCACAAACAGGCAGTGGCAGCACGGTATCCGCATGCCCGCAATAAAACGTTTACGATCGCGGAGTATGCCGGAAGCAGCGGGGATGTGCCGGATCCGTACGGCGGCAGCCTGGATGCTTACAGAGAAACTTATCAACAATTGCATGCATTGATCAATCGTTTGATTAAAAACAGGAAAATGGGAAACCAGGGGCGGGTGTGACGGATGGAAAAGCGAAGCTATAGATTCAGTTTAACGAAGAAAATTGTATTGTTCGTAACCGGGCTGTCTTTTATTACATATTCGGCAAGCGGTCTTTTCATTTATCTTATTTATCCGTTTTTTTCCGACTGGATAAAGCTGCCGTGGTTTATTGTCATTACACTTGCATTAGGGATTATCTGGTCCGGGATTTTAAGCTTTTTCGGTTCATTCCTGATTGCAGGCCCGATGCGCAAGTTAGAAGATGCAGCCCTTAAAGCGAGCCGCGGGGATTTAAGAGATGAAGTCCCCGTGCCAAAATCGGGCGATGAAATTGAGTCGCTCGCAGCGGCTTTCAATTCCTTGCTTTCCAATTTGCGGGAGACGGTTGAACAAATTGATGAAAATGTGGAACGCACCAAAGAAAGTGTGTCGGAAATATCGGAGAAAACGGCACTGGCTGCGGGCCAGGCGGAACATGTAAACAAGACGGTGGAAGAGATTTCACTTGGCGCCGAGCAATCCGCGGCTGCCACCCAATCTACGGCTGACCTCGTTGAAAAAACCTATCAGCTTGCATCCGAAGTCCGCGGGAAAGCGGATACTTGCAAAAAATCTTCTGATCACATGCTGAGCGAATTAAAGACGAGCAAAGAGACAATGGACTCACTTATATCAGGTGTTGAAAATCTGGCAAAAGAAAATACCATCTCGCTGGAAGCCGTTCGGGATCTTGCGGAAGAAACGAAGAAAGTGGAGGGGATCATTTCTTTTGTCGGTGAAGTCGCGGCACAAACCAATTTGCTGGCGTTGAATGCTTCTATTGAAGCGGCACGCGCCGGGGAATACGGGCGCGGGTTTGCGGTGGTCGCAAATGAGGTCCGGAAGCTTGCGGATGAAAGTGCCCAGGCCGTTCAGGGCATTACCGGGATGATCCAGCACATTGAGCAGGAAGGTACACGGGTTGTCGAACAAATGACTGTACAAGTTCAAAAAGCCAATGAAGAAGTGCGCAGAGGACAAAAGGCCAATGAAGCGATGGACAGAATGACGGAATCGATCCATTTGGTTGCGGGGGCAGTTGAAAAAATTGCCGGTATGGCCAAGAACCAAATGGATGCGATTCACGAAGCTTCGAGCCAGTCGCAGGAAGTGGCGGCCATTACCGAACAGACTTCTGCCGGGGCAAAAGAAGTCACGGCGATTACAAATGAGCAGGCGCAGAACATGGAATTGATTGAAAGGCTTATCGCGCAGCTCGAGCAGGATGCGGAGAAATTAAAAGGGAGCACCCGCCGCTTTCATATCCGGTGAGTTTTTCGCCCGCCTGGTTTTGGACGGGGAGCACCGGTTTTGGCTGGAAGAAGCGCGGCAATTCAGGTTTTGTGCCGGGAAATCCCGCAAGACAAGAGGAGATGCGGGAACATGCGGCCGTATGCCTGGCATTTTTCCGGGGACGATGGACGTTTTAAACGGGCCGGAAATTTTAACAGCCATGGAACCTGGCCTCTAAGACGCTTTATTTTCTTTTTCGACGTTCTGTGCCACAATAGAATCAGAAGCATGAAGGAGGGGGAAGAACATGAAAGTGGCATTGGCTTCAGACCACGGCGGTAAGCATCTTAAACAGGAAATTGCCGGTTTGCTTCAGGATCTGGGTGTTGCCTACGAAGATTTCGGATGCGATTGTGAAGGGTCGGTTGATTATCCGGATTACGCGCTTCCGGTTGCGGAAAAGGTGGCAAAAGGGGAATTTGACCGTGCGATCCTTATTTGCGGCACCGGAATCGGGATGTGTATTTCCGCCAATAAAGTAAAGGGTATCCGTTGCGCGCTTGTGCATGATGTCTTCAGCGCGAAGGCTACAAGGGCCCATAATGACAGCAATGTCCTCGCCATGGGAGAGCGGGTCATCGGGCCGGGGCTGGCCTGTGAAATTGTAAAAGAATGGCTCGGAACGCCGTTTGAAGGCGGCCGCCATGCGCGCAGGATTGAGAAAATCGCGCAGTATGAACAAAAATAACAGAGGTGTTTTTGTTGCAATCAGATTCGGCACGTTTGGAAGAACAGTTGGACCGCATGCTGGATGAATTTTTCCGGCAGGTGCCAATGAAAAAAGGACAGGTTTTTGTTGTTGGCTGCTCGACATCCGAAGTAACCGGGAAAAAAATCGGGACAGCAGGGGCAATGGATGTCGCCGCCATTATTTATGACAGTGTACAGATGTTTGCACGCCGGTTCGGATTCCAACTGGCATTTCAATGCTGCGAACACCTGAACCGGGCGCTTGTGGTTGACCGTTCGCTTGCTGATGAAAAGGGATGGGAAGAAGTGACGGTCGTGCCTGTCCGGAAGGCGGGTGGCGCGATGGCTACGTATGCATACGCTCACATGGAAGATCCCGTTGTCGTCGAATATATCCGGGCTGACGCGGGCATCGACATCGGAGATACATTGATCGGCATGCACTTAAAGCATGTTGCCGTGCCTGTAAGGGTTTCCGAAAAAGAGCTGGAAAAAGCCCATGTTACATTTGCCAAAACGCGGCCGAAACTGATCGGCGGCGTGCGGGCGGTTTACGAAAAAGAACAGCCGGAATAAGGACCCCTATACTGCCCTGCATGTTGTATGCGGGGCATGTTTTTTTTCTTCCTGTCAAAAAAATGGACAAATTTTGCAAAGCATTATGGTAAAATAAAAAAGAATATGAAAACAATCTTGAGGGGGTACCGAATTGAGCCATATTGCAAATCAAGACAAGGAAGTTTACGAGGCGATCCGGCAGGAATTGAACCGGCAAAGAAACAAGATTGAACTCATTGCCAGCGAAAATTTTGTCAGCGAAGCGGTGATGGAAGCACAAGGCTCCGTTCTGACCAACAAATACGCGGAAGGCTATCCGGGGCACCGTTATTACGGCGGATGCGAATATGTGGATATTGTGGAAGACCTTGCGCGGGAGCGGGCAAAACAGCTTTTTGGTGCCGAACATGTCAATGTCCAGCCGCATTCTGGCGCACAGGCCAATATGGCGGTTTATTTCACCATTCTGGAGCACGGCGATACGGTGCTTGGCATGAATTTGTCCCACGGCGGGCATTTGACACATGGCAGCCCGGTCAATTTCAGCGGCATGCAGTACCATTTTGTGGAATACGGTGTGGATAAGGAAACGCAGCATATTGATTATGAAGATGTATTGGAAAAAGCGCGCGTACATAAGCCGAAACTGATTGTTGCCGGTGCAAGTGCATACCCCCGCACGATTGATTTTAAAAAGTTCAAGGAAATTGCGGATGAAGTCGGCGCCTATTTAATGGTGGATATGGCGCATATTGCAGGGCTTGTGGCTTGCGGGTTACATCCGAACCCTGTGCCGTATGCGGATTTTGTGACGACCACAACGCATAAAACATTGCGGGGACCGCGCGGCGGCATGATTTTATGCAAAGCGGAATTTGCAAAGAAAGTGGACAAATCGATTTTCCCGGGGATCCAGGGCGGCCCGCTTATGCATGTGATTGCGGCTAAAGCCGTCGCTTTTGGAGAGGCGCTTACAGACGGGTTCAAAATCTATTCGCAAAAAGTGGTGGATAACGCAAAACGGCTGGCGGAAGGGCTCCAAAAAGAGGGATTTGACCTTGTATCCGGCGGGACGGATAATCATCTTATTCTCGTTGATTTGCGCTCTTTCGGCATTACCGGGAAGGATGCGGAGAAAGTGCTCGATGATATCGGCATTACGGCCAATAAAAATACGATTCCGTATGACCCGGAAAGCCCGTTTGTGACAAGCGGTCTCAGAATCGGCACACCCGCAGTCACAACAAGGGGATTCGGCCTTGAAGAAATGGATGAGGTGGCATCCATTATCGGATCGGCATTGAAAAATCCGGATAACGAAGCAGTCTTAAAAGAAGCGGCAGGACGCGTCAAGCATCTTACGGAACGCTTTCCGCTGTACGCCGGCCAAAACTAAGCAGGGGTTTTATCCCGCTTTTTCCGGACGGATGGCTGGTCCGCTTCCAATGTGGCATAAAAACAAATTCGAGTCAGAACCGGCAAAAAAATTGAGCAGGATGGCCCCGTAAAACGCGGGGCTGGATCCTTTCGCCCGGCCTCAGGATTTTCTTTTGGCTTTCCTTGAGATTGGGCGCTTTTTTCGTGTAAAATGGTTGGGGTAAGCATTTGCCGAACCTGATACCAACCTTTAAAGGAGAGAATTCATTTGAGCACACTTCATGTCATTGACCACCCGCTGATCCAGCACAAGTTGACGTATATCCGCGATAAACATACGGGGACAAAAGAATTCCGCGAACTTGTCGACGAAGTATCGACTTTGATGGCATTTGAAATTACCCGCGATATGCCGCTTGAAGAAATTGAAATTGAAACGCCGGTCTGCAAGGCAAAATCAAAAATTTTATCCGGCAAAAAAATCGGCATTGTCCCGATCCTGCGTGCGGGCCTGGGCATGGTCGACGGCGTGCGGAAACTGATCCCGGCTGCAAAAGTCGGACATGTCGGCCTGTACCGCGATCCGAAGACACTGACGCCGGTTGAATATTACATAAAACTTCCAAGCGATGTAGAGGAACGCGATTTTATTATTGTCGATCCGATGCTGGCTACAGGCGGTTCTGCCGTGGATGCGATCCAGTCTTTAAAACAGCGAGGCGCAAAAAACATTAAATTCATGTGCCTGATTGCATCCCCTGAGGGTGTGAAAGCCGTACAGAGAGCCCATCCGGACGTTGATATTTATACAGCAGCCCTTGATGAGAAGCTGAATGAGCAAGGGTACATTGTGCCGGGCCTCGGAGATGCGGGGGACCGCCTGTTTGGAACAAAATAAAATGTATGGATGCGCTTCGTGTTTTACAATTTTGTTAACCCTGCAGAAACAGGCTGGTAAAAAAATAAAAAGGGTCTATAATAACGGTATGTTTTCGGTATATAGATGAATGCCAGGTATGTAAACGATTGGAAAAAGGGCGCAAGCTTACGCCAGTGCAGGCGTTTCCTTCCTATTTCGGGAGGCGGGATGACCTTTTCTCGAAAAAACAAGTTCTAATGACTATATCAAGGAAACTCCTATTGACATTGGATAAGCGCTATTGTATGCTAAAAAAGTGTACATAATGAGAAGGTTTTCATATGGTTGGGATTCTACTATTTATATGCCGGAAATCTGAAAAACCAGTAAAGCCGGAGCTGCAGGCTACTCGTAACCTTAACAAATTGTAAGTTTTGGTTAAGAATGTTGCGATTTGCCAGGTGAAGTGACATACCGCTTTCCTGCTGTGCTGCAATTGATCGGCGTCCCTTGTCAGGAGTGTTTAAGGCATGCCGGAACTTCTACGTATCTACAAAAGGCTGCGCAAGTATTTGGTGATTCTTTTGTGCCTTTATTTGACGGGGGCGATGTTTCCCGGTTGCCGCTCTGTTTTCCTCGGGCTTTTGCTTGGCACAGCTGTTAGCCTCTTTAACTTATGGCTTATGGTGAAGAAAACATTGGCGGTTACCGATGTTTCCTCAGGCAAAAAAAGGGTCTCGCTCGGTACCGGGATGAGAATGGCGACTGCTGTCCTCGCGGTGGCGGTGGCGCTCCGTTTTCCGGATTTGTTTCATCTTTTAGCTGTAGTGATTGGCGTAATGACATCTTATCTGGTCATTATGATAGATTTTTTTGTAGGTTTGCTTCAACAAAGAAAAAAGTAAAGTGAGGTGAGTTTCGGTGGAACATAAGCAACCGATAGTTGAATTCATGGGGTTGTATTTTAACCTGTCCAACGTCATGATGATTACTGTCTCATCATTGATCGTGTTCATCATTGCGGTCATCTCAACAAGAAAGTTGGCGTTGAAACCTACAGGCATGCAGAATTTTATGGAATGGGTCATGGATTTTGTAAGAGGGATCATTAAAAGCAATATGGACTGGAAAACCGGCGGCGTCTTTCACATTCTGGGTCTAACACTGATCATGTATATCTTTGTTTCCAATATGCTTGGATTGCCGTTTATGGTTGTTTATGACCATTATTCCTGGTGGAAGTCACCTACTTCCGACCCGGTTGTTACCCTTACGCTGGCTGTTCTGGTCATGGGCCTGTCCCACTTTTACGGTGTCAAAAAGAGGGGGTTTGGCGGATATCTGAAAAGCTATGCTGAACCGTTATGGTTTCTGGTCCCGATTAACCTGATCGAACAGTTTGCCAACACATTAACATTAGGGCTCCGGCTTTATGGGAATATTTATGCCGGCGAAGTGTTGCTGTCGCTGCTTGCGGGCACTTTGGCGATGCATACAAACATTTGGGGGACAATCGGAGCAATTATTCCGACCCTTGTATGGCAAGGATTTTCCATTTTTGTCGGCACGATCCAGGCATATATCTTTACCATGTTAACAATGGTTTATATTTCTCATCGGATTGCCCATGAGGAATAACCATTTCTATATTTTTGAAAAATCACCTATTTATATATTCCAAAGGAGGAAATCTTATCATGAGTTTGGGTATTCTTGCAGCAGCAATCGCAGTTGGTTTGGCAGCATTGGGCGCCGGTATTGGTAACGGTCTTATTGTCGGTCGTACAGTTGAAGGGATTGCAAGGCAGCCGGAAGCACGCGGTCTTTTGCAGACAACAATGTTTATTGGTATCGGCTTAGTTGAAGCTCTTCCTATCATTGCGGTTGTTATCGCATTTATTGCACTGGGAAGATAAGGAAAATGTTGACGGCGAAGCGGATTCTAAGAAACCTTCGCCTTTCCTTTATGATTTAGCCAAGAATCGTTGTGGCTTTTGTTTTGAGCGGTTCAAGGCCATCTTCTTTGAACCATTTTGCTTCTTTTTTGGTAAAGGGTGCGAAAGAATGTTTTAAGAACGTGTGGAAGGGAGTGAACCCGGGTGTCCCAGACTGATTTAGTACTCGGATTTGTGCTAGGGAAGCTCAACACAGGCGATATTTTATTCCAGGCCATCATCTTTGTTGTGTTGCTTCTGTTATTGAAAAAATTTGCTTACGGTCCTCTTGTCGAAATGATGAGGAAACGTGAGGAACATATTGCAAAAGAAATTGAAACGGCGGAAAAAAACCGCGAAGAAGCAGCCAAGCTTTTGGAAGAACAGCGCAAGTTGCTGAAAGAAGCACGCGTTGAAGGCCAGAATTTAATTGAAAACGCAAGGAAACAAGCAGAAGTGCAGCATGATGATATCGTTGCAACAGCGCGTCAGGAAGCAGAACGCATGAAAGATGCAGCCAAAGTTGAAATCGAACAGGAAAAAGCAAAAGCTGTTGCTGCTTTGCGTGAACAGGTAGCATCCTTGTCCGTGATGATTGCCTCTAAAGTGATTGAAAAAGAAATTTCCGAGAAAGACCATGAGAAATTCATACTCGATTCTATTAAAGAGGCAGGAGAAATGAAATGAGTAATGAGGCGGTAGAAAAACGGTACGCTTCGGCACTTTTCGAGCTTGCAAAAGAGCACGGGCAGCTTCAAGAGATCGAAAAAGAAGTCCGGGCGGTAAAAGAGGTTTTTGAGGAAAACGAACCGTTCCGAAAGCTCCTTAAATCTCCGAAATTGACGATAGAAAAGAAACAAGAAATCCTTAAAAACATTTTTTCCGGATTATCCACTTTCACTTTGAATTTGTTGTTGCTCTTGACTGAGCGGCACAGGGACGAGCTCATCCCGAGGGTATGCCGTGCTTTTATTGAACGGGTGAATGATGAACGCGGTATTGCAGATGCACTTGTCTACTCTGCTCGCCCGCTTTCTGCTGACGAGAGCAAAGCGATATCCGAAGTATTTGCCAAAAAGGTCGGAAAGCGGTCTTTAAACATTGAGAATATCGTGGATGACGGTCTGCTGGCCGGATTAAAGATTAGAATCGGCAACTCTATTTTTGACAGCAGTTTGCGCGGAAAATTGGAACGTCTTGAAAAAACATTAATCAGTTAAGTGAGAAATGAGGTGCTGGATTTATGAGCATTAAGGCTGAAGAAATCAGCTTGCTGATAAAAAAACAGATTGAAAATTACCAGTCTGAAATTGAAGTGAGCGATGTCGGTACCGTTATCGAAGTCGGTGACGGGATTGCGCGTGCACACGGTCTTGACCAGGCCATGTCCGGGGAACTGCTGGAATTTTCCAACGGGGTCATGGGGCTTGCGCAGAACCTTGAGGAAAGCAATGTCGGGATCATTATTCTCGGGCCTTACCGCGAAATTCATGAAGGCGATGAAGTAAGGCGTACAGGCCGGATCATGCAGGTGCCGGTCGGGGAGGAACTCATCGGCCGTGTCGTCAACCCGCTCGGCCAGCCGGTTGACGGGCTCGGGCCCATCAACACAACGAAAACCCGCCCGATTGAATCTAAAGCGCCTGGCGTAATGGACCGGAAATCGGTAAGCGAACCGCTGCAAACGGGGATTAAGGCGATCGATGCACTTGTGCCGATCGGCCGCGGGCAGCGGGAATTGATTATTGGCGACCGCCAAACTGGTAAAACGACTATTGCGATTGATACGATTATAAACCAAAAAGACCAGGACATGATTTGTATCTATGTTGCGATTGGCCAAAAAGAATCGACCGTCCGCGGTACAGTTGAAACGCTCCGCAAATTCGGGGCTTTGGATTATACGATTGTGGTAACGGCTTCCGCTTCGCAACCGGCGCCTCTTCAATACCTGGCACCGTATGCCGGTGTTGCGATGGGCGAAGAATTCATGTACAACGGAAAACACGTGCTCGTTGTGTATGATGACTTATCCAAACAGGCTGTTGCTTACCGTGAACTTTCCTTGCTCTTGCGCCGTCCGCCGGGCCGTGAAGCATATCCTGGCGACGTATTCTATTTGCACTCCCGCCTGCTTGAACGTGCCGCCAAATTAAGCGATGCAAAAGGCGGAGGTTCATTGACCGCCCTGCCGTTTGTTGAAAC
This sequence comes from Weizmannia sp. FSL K6-0777, assembly GCF_038593185.1. Lineage (NCBI taxonomy): Bacteria > Bacillati > Bacillota > Bacilli > Caryophanales > Bacillaceae > Heyndrickxia > Weizmannia sp. FSL K6-0777. The sequence goes on along the minus strand of NZ_CP151971.1, from coordinate 3,395,012 downwards.
ACAGGCCGGCGATATTTCGGCTTACATTCCGACAAACGTGATTTCGATTACAGACGGGCAGATCTTCCTGCAGTCCGACTTGTTCTTCTCAGGTGTCCGCCCGGCGATCAATGCAGGGTTATCCGTATCCCGCGTAGGCGGTGCCGCGCAAATCAAGGCAATGAAAAAAGTTTCCGGCACACTGCGCCTTGACCTGGCATCTTACCGTGAACTTGAGTCATTTGCCCAATTCGGGTCGGATCTGGATAAAGCCACCCGGGCAAAACTGGCACGCGGGCAGCGTACGGTTGAAGTATTGAAGCAGGACCTGAACAAGCCAATCAAAGTGGAAAAACAAGTATGCATCCTGTATGCATTAACAAAAGGATTGCTGGACGATATTCAAGTGGAAGACATTCTCCGTTTTGAATCGGAACTTTATGACTGGCTGGACCAGAACCGGGCATCACTGCTCGAAGAAATCCGTACAACCGGAAATCTTCCTGACGATGAAAAAATGAAAGAAGCCATTCAGGCATTTAAAAAGACCTTCGTAGCATCTGAACATCAATAATTGGACAGAGAACCCCGTTACCCGTATGCGGCATGCGTGCTTTTTCACTGCAGCATCCGAACCGGAGGCAAACGGGCCGGACAGACAAAGGATTTCAATCCAGGATTGGAATCCTGATTAACTCACAAGGGTGGTGAAGTGAAGTGGCATCCTTACGCGATATAAAAAACCGGATCAACTCTACGCAGAAAACAAGCCAGATTACGAAGGCCATGCAGATGGTGTCGGCTGCAAAACTGAACCGTGCGGAATTGTCCGCCAAATCATTTGTCCCCTACATGGAGAAAATGCAGGATGTAGTAGTCAGCATTTCCCAGGGGACAGGCGGCGCCCGGCATCCGATGCTTGTTTCCCGCCCGGTTAAAAGGACCGGTTATTTCGTGATCACATCTGACCGCGGACTGGCCGGCGCTTTTAACAGCAACGTTTTAAGGCTTGTAACCCAGACCATCCGGGAACGCCATCAATCTGATGATGAATATGCGATTATTGTGATCGGCCGTACAGGATACGAATTTTTCAGGCGTCTAAAGATGAATGTTGTGCTGCAGATTGTCGGCCTGTCTGACCATCCGACATTCCAGGATATCGAAAATATCACGAAGAAAACGGTCGCGATGTATGAAGACGGGACATTCGATGAGTTGTATTTGTATTACAACCATTTTGTCAGCGCCATTAGCCAGGATGTGACGGAAAAAAGGCTGCTGCCGCTTACGGATGTAACGGCGACAAACCGGCTCATTTCCTATGAATTTGAACCGTCTGCAGAAGAAATCCTGAATGTTTTGCTGCCGCAATACGCAGAAAGCCTTATTTATGGCGCGCTGCTGGACAGCAAAGCAAGTGAACACGCGGCACGCACGACTGCAATGAGAAATGCGACGGACAATGCAACTGAATTAATCGACTCGTTGACATTGACATATAACCGTGCCCGCCAGGCATCCATCACACAGGAAATTACAGAAATTGTCGGTGGAGCAGCTGCACTGGAATAATTTCCGTTTTGGCAAACCGCTCTTTTGCCGAAACGGAACGGGCATGTGCCATCAAGCAAGTTAGGAGGGAACAGTATGAGCATTGGACACGTTCTGCAAGTAATGGGTCCGGTAGTTGACGTAAAGTTTGAAAACGGTCAGCTCCCTGATATTTATAACGCATTAAAAATCAATTATAAAGCAAAAAATGCCAATGAAGTGGATATCAATGTCACACTGGAAGTTGCATTACACCTGGGCGATGATGCCGTCCGCACGATTGCGATGGCTTCCACAGACGGCATCCGCCGCGGCATGGAAGTGGTGGACACAGGTGCGCCGATCTCTGTACCGGTAGGGGAAGCAACCCTTGGCCGTGTATTTAATGTCCTCGGGGAAGTCATTGACCTTGACGGCGAACTGAAAGGCAATGTGCGACGCGACCCGATCCAAAAACCGGCGCCTTCTTTCGAGCAATTATCCACGCAGGTTGAAATTCTTGAAACCGGCATTAAAGTCGTTGACCTTTTGGCGCCTTACATCAAAGGTGGGAAGATTGGCTTGTTCGGCGGTGCCGGCGTTGGCAAAACCGTGTTAATCCAGGAACTGATTAACAACGTTGCACAGGAACACGGCGGTATTTCCGTATTCGCCGGCGTAGGAGAACGGACACGTGAAGGGAACGACCTCTACTACGAAATGAAAGATTCCGGCGTTATTGCCAAAACAGCGATGGTGTTCGGACAAATGAACGAACCGCCTGGCGCACGGATGCGTGTCGCTTTAACAGGGCTGACGATGGCTGAATATTTCCGTGATGAGCAAGGGCAGGACGTATTGCTCTTTATCGATAATATTTTCCGTTTCACACAGGCAGGTTCTGAAGTTTCTGCGCTGCTCGGCCGTATGCCGTCAGCCGTAGGTTACCAGCCGACCCTTGCAACCGAAATGGGTCAGCTGCAGGAACGGATTACGTCGACCAATAAAGGTTCCATTACTTCCATTCAGGCGATTTACGTACCTGCTGACGACTATACTGACCCGGCTCCGGCCACAACATTTGCCCACCTCGATGCGACGACAAACCTTGAACGGCGTTTGTCGGAAATGGGGATTTATCCTGCTGTGGATCCGCTCGCTTCGACATCAAGGGCATTGTCCCCTGAAATTGTCGGGGAAGAGCATTACAATGTTGCCCGCCAGGTACAGCAAACATTGCAACGTTACCGCGAGCTTCAGGACATTATCGCGATCCTCGGGATGGACGAACTGAGCGAAGATGACAAAATGATTGTTGCGCGGGCTCGGCGCATCCAGTTCTTCCTGTCGCAAAACTTCCACGTTGCGGAACAATTCACAGGCCAGCCTGGATCTTATGTGCCGGTTAAGGAAACCGTCCGCGGCTTTAAAGAAATTCTTGAAGGGAAATACGACCATCTTCCTGAAGATGCTTTCCGCCTCGTAGGCACGATCGAGGATGCTGTGAAAAAAGCGGAAGCCATGGGTGTAAAAGTATAATACGGGACCGGGAGGAAGCAAAATGAGGACATTTGAAGCCAGTGTTGTCACTCCGGACGGCCCGGTATACAATGCGGAAGTAGAAATGGTTATTGCAAAGGCCAAAAGCGGCGAGATCGGCATCCTGTACGGGCATGTTCCGCTTGTTGCGCCGCTTGATATCGGAGTTGTCCGGTTTAAAAACGGCGACCAGGAAAAAGTAGTTGCAGTGAGCGGCGGCATTTTGGAAACACGCTCCAACCAGGTGACCATTCTGGCACAGGCTGCCGAAACACCCGAACAAATTGACATCCGGCGGGCGGAAGAAGCAAAGCAGCGTGCAGAAAAAAGATTGCATCAGTCCCATCAGGATGATACCGATTTTAGACGGGCGGAGCTTGCGTTAAAACGCGCGATGAACCGGATTGATGTCTATCGCCACTTTTCCAGATAACCGCTTTTCCTTACTGTCATTTTATGATCAAAAAGGCACCTTCTGCTTTTTCGGAAGGTGTTTTTCTTTAAGCAGCCGGTTTGCCGGGCAAGGCGCCTGAACGGGCAAAAACAGGAAGGGAATGAGGACAGATGACAGCTGAATTCGGAACGCAGGCAGTGCTCAGCATCCTTGTGAATTTGTTTTTTATTGGCATGACGTTTTGGATCCTTCAAGCCGTCCATATTGACAAGATCATAAAGAAAAACCGCATTGTCCAGGCAAGGCTTTTGTATATTTTCCTTTCTGTCGCAATCGGATACAGCGTCAGCAATTTTTTCCTTGACTATTTGCTATGGGCGCAGCGCCTGCATTTCCTGTTCCAATGACGGGTACCGCTAAGCATTGTTTCAAAATTCCAATTGATCGGTTCTTTTGAGGCTGAAAAATGGTTCGTTTTTCCTGTTTCCAAAAAATTATCCGTTGCATACAATTTAGGTATGCTTTTTTGACAAAATTCATTATACTAGTGTATAGGGTGTCAAAACTTGACGACTTTTACCTGGTATGTCTGCCGTCTCTCTTGTTAACACTTTTAATAAGGGAGAGGGGAGCGCAAAGATGAAATTCCGATTTGTATATCCGGTTTTGGCAATTGTTGGTTTGACACTGATTTTCATGGGGAATAAGACAGATGCGGCCAATTTTACGGATCAATTGCAGTTATTTCAGGCGTCCATTGCAAAATTGAACGGCAAAGTCACTGAATGGTCTTTATATACAAGAGAACCCCTGCGGGCGCCGTCCGAACCGGAATGGGCCGAAAAAGTGCAGACATTGCAGGATACATTCCCTGAAATGCACTGGTCGGTAAAAAAGGACAGGCATGTGAAGGTGCTCACGGGCAAGCTGGAAAAAAGCCATTATGTCGAAACCGTAAAATTGATGTCGACCCTATCAAATGCTGAAAACGGTTCGTATATCATTTATGAAGTGAATGGCAAAGGATGGGACCGCGCGCAAATGCGCAAAGTCAATCAATTGGTATCTGCCCGCACTCGAGCGCTTTTTACGAAAAAGCCCATGGTTTTCTCTTGTATCAAAGGCGAATTCAGTGATAAAATGGATCATGTTTTGTTACGTGGAAAAAAAGAACAATTGCTGAAACGTCTTGATGCGCAAGAAATTGAAACAATGGAAGAAAAGAACTTTTATGCGGTTTCCGGATACTCGCCTAAGTTTTCTGAAAATATCCATGCCAAAAACCGGAAAATGAATGTGCAAATCGGTTTGCGAGACAGCGGTTTGGGCGGTAAGCCAACGGTCGTAATTGGCACACCCATCATTACGATTGAATATTAATATAGAGAATATGGACGCGGAGGGGAATACTCTTGGAAAAGATCATCGTCCGCGGCGGAAACAGGCTTCAGGGCACCGTTCAAGTGGAAGGTGCAAAGAATGCCGTATTGCCTGTGATCGCTGCATCGTTATTGGCAAGTGAAGGAAAAAGCATCATACGTGATGTACCACAACTCTCCGATGTATTTACAATCAGTGAAGTGCTGCGCCACTTGAATGCTGAAGTTACGTTTCTGGATAATGAAATCACTGTAGATGCATCAAGGGAGTTATCAATTGAAACGCCTTTTGAATATGTACGCAAAATGAGGGCATCTTTTTTAGTGCTGGGGCCGTTACTGGCAAGAACCGGGAAAGCAAGGGTCGCATTACCGGGAGGCTGTGCCATTGGATCCCGCCCTATTGACTTGCACTTAAAAGGATTTGAAGCAATGGGCGCCAAAGTAGATGTGGGAAACGGCTTTATTGAAGCGTCTGTATCCGGCCGCTTGCATGGCGCGAAAATATATATGGATTTTCCAAGCGTCGGCGCAACCCAGAATATCATGATGGCCGCATCGCTGGCTGACGGACAAACGGTCATTGAAAACTGTGCAAAAGAACCTGAAATTGTGGATCTTGCCAATTTCCTGAATGAAATGGGCGCAAATGTAAAAGGTGCCGGCACGGGAACCATTAAGATCGAAGGTGTGGAGAAGCTGCATGCTGCTGATCATACCATCATACCGGACAGAATTGAAGCAGGGACATTTATGGTTGCCGCTGCGATTACAAAGGGAAATGTGTTGGTAAAAGGTGCGGTACCTGAGCATATTTCTTCCTTAATTGCAAAGCTGGAGGAAATGGGTGTCACCATCATTGAAGAAGAGAACGGTGTCCGGGTTATCGGCCCGGAAACATTAAAGGCAGTAGACATAAAGACAATGCCTTATCCGGGATTCCCGACCGATATGCAGTCGCAAATGATGGCGCTCCTTTTGTGTGCTGAAGGCACGAGCGTGATTACGGAAACGGTATTTGAAAACCGATTCATGCATGTGGAAGAATTCCGGCGCATGAATGCGGATTTAAAAATAGAAGGGCGTTCGGTTATTGTGAACGGGCCGTGCAATTTGCAGGGGGCTGAAGTTGCCGCAACAGACCTGCGGGCAGCCGCCGCTTTAATTATTGCCGGGCTGGCGGCAAAAGGCATTACCCGGGTGACCGAATTAAAACATCTGGACCGCGGCTATTTGAACTTTCATTTAAAACTGGCTGCACTTGGGGCCGACATTGAAAGGGTCGACGACGAAGCGGAAGTTGCGCCGGCAAAACAAGATCAATTGCTTGCTGACGCCAATCTCTAGTTTGTATAAAAACCTCTGTACATATTCCCCATGTGCAGGGTTTTTTTTTCGCCATTTTTCTGCCGCTGTTCCCATTATGGACAAAACAGGCCGGTTTCAAACGTACAGGCCTTGATTTTTCATGCAGTTGTTGAAACAGTTTATGCTGAAACGCCGTCCAATGCGTTTCCTCCCGCCTCAAGCGATGCGCCTCCGGAACTTATCCGGTTGTCGCCAGAGCGCGCCGGGAAGGTTCGTCGGCTTTTTTTCGGTGCTGCCCCATGCTTGCCCCGCACACCCTTGAGCGTGCATTTTTAATCATAAATGCTTGTCCCGTCCCATAAATTGGAGTATAGGCTTTCCACCACTTCGACCATATGGAGGCGTCAGCATGAAACCAATCAAACCCGTTGTAATCGCAGCGATCCTCGTACTCGCCTTTTCCTTTCTCATTCCGGCCCTTGTCGTCCTTCCGTTCCACAACGACAAGGTGAGCGGAAAATTGCATGAAAAAAAACCGCCAAAGGAGGAGAAAGCAACGGTATCCGTCCAGGTATCCGTATACAGAAGCATGGAGAAAAAGGTTGACCGCGTGCCAATGGAAGACTATGTTGCAGGCGTGGTCGCAGCTGAAATGCCTGCAACGTTTAAACTCGAGGCATTAAAAGCCCAGGCACTGACTGCCCGCACTTTCATTGTCAACCGGATGTTAAATGGCGGAAACAGGGATTTGCCGGATAATGCCAATGTGACAGATACGGTCAACGACCAGGTATATTTGAGCCGGGATGAACTGAAAAACGTTTGGGGGAAAGCGTATCAGGAAAAAATGGAGAAAATCGACAAAGCGGTTGCTGCAACAGAAGGCGAAATCATCACTTACCATAACAAGCCGATCGATGCAGCGTTTTTTTCCACCAGCAACGGCTACACAGAAAATGCCGGCGATTACTGGTCCAGTGCCGTACCCTATTTAAAAAGCGTGAAAAGCCCGTGGGATCAAAACTCGCCTAAATTCAAGAAAGTCACATCCATCCCCGCCACGGCGTTCGAACAAAAACTGGGGATCCGGATTCAAGCGAATGATACGGGAACTGTCTTATCCAGGACAGAAGGAAAAAGAGTGGCGAAAATCAAAATTGCCGGCAAAGTTTTCACCGGCAGGCAGGTGAGGGAGAAGCTGGGGCTGCCTTCTTCAGATTTTACATGGGAAAGAAAAGGAAAAGAAATTGAAATTATAACGAAAGGATACGGGCACGGCGTCGGCATGAGCCAGTACGGGGCAAACGGCATGGCACAGGAAGGGAAAGATTATAAAGCGATTGTGGCGTATTATTATCAAGGCGTCACGGTGAAACCATTCAGCCAAATTGCCGGAGCCGGCGCCCTGGCAAAAAAATAATCCCTCCCGGACAAAAATTTTTTAAACTTGATGTATAAACAAATGAAGAAATGTTCAGAATGGTTGCTGAGGTGATGATAAATGAGAGAGGAAGAAAAGAAACGGCCTTCTCAACCAAAGAACATAAAAAATTTCTTCAAAAAACGCTGGGTCTATCCGGCAATCTATTTAGTAAGTGCGGTGCTGTTGATTACAGGGATTATTTGGTATCAGTCGCTTGGAACCCATTCGGCAAAAGAAAAATTTAAAAACGATGCATCCATCAGCCAGAAAGGATCCGGCAATGACGCAATCGAAGTAAACAAAGCGGTAGAAAACTTCAGAATGCCGGTACAAAAACCTGAACTGGCCACGATTGAGAAGAAGTTTTACGACGCGAATGCTTCCGTCAAGGACCAGGAAGCCGCACTCGTTGTATACGGCAACACATATCAGCCGAACCAGGGAATTGACATCACGATGAAAAATGGCAAAACATTTGACGTTGTTGCTGCAATGGGCGGTACCGTCACAAAAGTGCAGGAAGATGCCGTTTTGGGCAATGTCATTGAAGTCGAACATGACAAAGGCGTGACGACCGAATACCAATCGGTGAAAGACATTGCGGTGAAAGAAGGCGATATGGTCAAGCAAGGACAAACGATCGCAAAAGCCGGCCGGAGCGAGCTGAACAAAGCCGCCGGGACGCATCTTCATTTTGAAATCCGCAAAGACGATGTGGCGGTCAATCCGGAAGGCTACTTCAATAAAACGGCCAGCGACGTCAAAACGCCGGAAGTTTCATCCGAAAGCAGCCAGTCCAAGCAAAGCCGGTCTTCGGAAAAAACATCAACCAGCCAGAACAGCCATTAATACAGCCCGCGTGTATACAGGACAGAAAACCTCTGTCCTTTTTTTGTTTTCCGCCCGCTTCCCGTAAAAAAAGCAGTTTCTTGCATAAAATGGTACACAAGCTAATAAACTGTTACAAACTTGACAAAAAAGCGGGAGTGTTTGAGGTGAGGAATCGTTAATGACGGGAGCATCTTCGCTACAGACTTGATTATATTCTGCACCATCAGAAAGGCTTCACTTTCTGCCGCAAGCATGAACAGCCTGCGGGACCCAGTACAAAATTGAATCCAGCGAGTCTCATTTCACACGCCTCACATCCAATTTTTGGGGAGGGCGAGTAGTGTGCACGATTACATCAAAGAGAGGACTATCAAGATTGGGAAGTATATCGTGGAGACGAGGAAAACAGTTCGCGTAATTGCGAAAGAGTTTGGCGTATCCAAAAGTACTGTCCATAAAGATTTGACGGAAAGGCTGCCGGAAATCAATCCGGAACTGGCAAATGAGGTAAAGGATATCCTCGATTACCATAAATCTGTCCGCCATTTGCGCGGAGGGGAAGCAACGAAGCAAAAATATAAAAAAGAAGAGTATCCAGTCACAGAGTAACAGCAAAACCGTTAGCAGCGCTTTCCGGCTCATGAGGGCTCCATGATCCCTGAAAGAAGCAATCGAATTGCGCGGTTGCTTCTTTTTACGGACCGGATCGGTTTGGGGAACGATTCCGGTGACAGTGCGCAGCTGCTTCCATCCGGTAAACAGCTGTCGCAAAATTAAAAAGGACACCCATGCGGAAGCCGCTTTTTTGAAAGACCGGCCCCTGTAAAATCCCCTCCGTTTACCCCGCTTGAAAAATACCCGAAAATAAAATTTGACAAATGATCCCGAAACCCGGCAAAAATATGCTAAAATAAATAATCAGGGATAACAGACAATGATAGACTTCGAATAGATAAATCGTCCTAAAAAAGTTTGAAAAATGAGGAAGGAGCACATACATGTTTGCAAAGGATATCGGAATTGATTTGGGTACCGCGAATGTACTGATCCACGTAAAAGGCCAGGGAATTGTGCTGAATGAGCCATCTGTTGTGGCCATTGAGAAAACAGCCAACAAAGTGCTCGCAGTCGGGGAGGAAGCGCGCCGCATGGTAGGCAGGACACCAGGCAATATAGTCGCCATCCGCCCGTTGAAAGACGGTGTCATTGCCGATTTTGACGTAACAGAAACGATGCTGCGGTATTTTATTAACAAGCTGAATGTAAAGGGATTCTTATCGAAACCGCGCATTTTGATTTGCTGCCCGACAAATATTACGAGCGTGGAGCAGAAAGCGATCCGCGAGGCAGCAGAAAAAAGCGGCGGGAAAAATGTTTACCTGGAAGAAGAACCGAAAGTGGCGGCCATCGGTGCAGGCATGGACATTTTCCAGCCGAGCGGGAACATGGTGGTTGATATCGGCGGCGGCACGACGGATATTGCGGTACTATCGATGGGGGACATCGTGACAAGCTCGTCCATCAAAATGGCCGGTGACAAATTTGACAATGAAATTCTGCAGTATATAAAACGGGAGTACAAACTGCTGATCGGCGAACGGACGGCGGAGAATATCAAGATGAATATCGGCACGGTATTTCCGGGCGCCCGCAATGAAGAAATGGACATCCGGGGCAGGGATATGGTTTCCGGCTTGCCGCGGACGATTACGATTAAATCTGCTGAAATTGAAAAAGCGCTGCGTGAATCCGTATCCATCATTGTCCACGCCACGAAAAACGTTTTGGAGAAAACGCCTCCTGAACTGTCAGCCGACATCATTGATCGTGGTGTCATTTTAACAGGCGGTGGGGCCCTTTTGCACGGTATTGACCAATTGCTTGCCGAAGAAATTAAAGTACCGGTCCTTGTTGCCGAAAATCCGATGAGTTCTGTAGCGATCGGAACAGGCGTCATGCTTGAAAATATCGATAAAATTTCAAAAAGAAAACTCGTTTAATCAAACGTTTGATGAATGCTCCAGCGAGGTGAATGGCAATGTTACGGGGTTTGTATACAGCGGCTTCCGGGATGATCGCCCAGCAGCGGAAAACGGATTTGCTCGCCAATAATTTATCCAACGCAGATACGCCGGGATATAAAACGGACCAGTCATCGATCCGCTCTTTCCCGAAAATGCTGCTCAGTTATATGGATAAAAACGGGACAACAGGCGAAGTGGTGAAATCGGTCGGGTCACTTGCGACCAGTGTTTACATGCAGGAAACACTGCCGCTTTTTAAACAGGGCGACCTTGAAGAAACAGGCAACCGGACCGATTTGGCCATATTCGATCAAGCTTCACCGGAGGGGAGCCTGTTCTTCCGCATCGATGATGGCAACGGCCATGAAGTCTATACGCGGAACGGGAATTTCACGGTAAACCCGGAAGGCTATTTAACGACCGCTTCCGGCCATTATGTGCTGGATGAAAACGGGGGCCGGATTCGGACAGGGGGAACCGATTTTTCCGTCGATGCGGCTGGCGCGGTAACGGAGAACGGGCGCTATGCAGGTACGATCGGCCTTGCTTACGCCCAAAATCCGGCACAGCTTGAGAAAACAGGCGACGGTTTATATACGCTCGCGAATAACGGGGCGCTGCCGGCTGCAGGCCAAAATGGCTTTCAAATCAAGCAGGGCTTCCTGGAATCTTCCAATGTCGATGAGACAAAAACAATGACAGATATGATGAGTGCTTACCGCTCTTTTGAAGCCAATCAAAAAGTACTGCAGGCTTATGATGCAAGCCTCGGCAAAGCCGTAAACGACGTAGGAAAAGTATAACGGAGAATGGTAGGGTGAAAAAGCGCCATGAATCAATCCATGCTGACAGCAACGAACACGCTCAGGCAGTTGCAGGACAAAATCGATACCATCAGCCATAATGTTGCCAATGTGGATACAAACGGCTATAAAAGCAAACAGGCGAGCTTTACCGATCTGCTCGTCCAGCAAATCAACAACCAGCCGGATACATCCAAAGAAACAGGCAGAAAAACGCCGTACGGCATCCGGACCGGCACGGGGGCAAAACTGGCACAAGCGGTCATTTCCCCATCGCAGGGGGCACTTGAACATACCGGACGCGCCCTTGATATGGCCTTTACAAAAGAAAACCAGTATTTAAAAGTGCTTGCCCGGGCAAATGGCAGTGATGAAGTGGCATTTACGCGCAATGGCGCATTGGAAGTGTCCCCGCTCGGAAACAATAGAAGTGTGCTCACTGATGCGAACGGGAACCCTGTCCTGGATGAGCATAACGCGATGATTACATTTCGGGGCAATGTAGCAGATTACGCGATCAGGCCAAACGGGACCTTGCAGGTGGCATACAGTGATGGCACGCGGGAAAGCTTTAACCTCGGCGTTGTCCAAATGCGCAATCCGCAAGTGCTGGAACAGGTCGGGAACAACCTGCTGAGACTGCCGCAAAACGTTAATGCGGCAAATGTGTACACAGATTTGACAGGTGCAACCCGCAGCCAGATTTCTATGCAGCAGGGCGTGCTTGAAAAATCGAATGTCGACCTTTCCACTGAAATAACTGAGCTAACGAAAACAGAACGGTTGTATCAGTTCCAGTCAAAGACGATTACATTGTCCGACCAGATGATGGGCCTTGTAAATAACATCCGTTCCTGATGATTCGTTTTTTACGGAAAACAGCTGTCTTGCACTTTAAGGCGGATCCCGGGGAAGGCAGCTGTTTGGATCCTGCCCCCGCCTTGTTCGCTCCCGGATTGAAACTGAAAATGGAGGATTTTTGCCAATGTTGGATTTGCAACAAATTAAAGACATTCTCCCGCATCGTTATCCTTTTTTATTGATTGATCGTATTCTTGAAGTGGAAGAAGGAAAACGTGCGGTTGGAATCAAAAATGTATCTGGAAATGAACCCTTTTTTGCCGGCCACTTCCCGTCCTATCCGGTCATGCCGGGTGTATTGATTGTGGAGGCGCTCGCACAAGTGGGCGCTGTCGCCATGTTAAAAAAGGAAGAAAACCGCGGGAAACTTGCGCTTTTTGCAGGGATTGACAAATGCCGGTTTAAACGCCAGGTGAAACCGGGAGACCAGCTTCATCTCGAAGTGGAAATCATCCGCTTGAAAGGGCCGGTCGGAAAAGGCAAAGCGGTTGCCACCATCGACGGGGAGCTTGCCTGTGAAGCGGAAATCATGTTTGCGCTTGAAAAATAAAGACGGGGCACCAGGCCGCTTTTTCCCGCAAAAAAAATCAGCCGGATGTCCAGCTGACCAAAAAGAAAAGGGGATAAGAAGAGGATCGGTATTGATAACAAACACATTCTCTCTGATGGGGCAAAATAGGAGAAACATTTAGGAACTGGTAAAATGGAAAAAAAGTTAGGAAAGGAAAACTCATACGTTACTTCAGGTGTGGCACGAGTGCGGGCATTTTGCGGCTCTCTTCCTCTATCCGTTTTACTTCCTGCATTAAAAGTGCAAGCTGCCGGTTCAGCATGCCCTGTTTGACGATCATATCCGCTAAGACCCGCTCAAGTGCATCCAACCGTTTTGCTGCATCTTCCATTGCATGCTACCCTCCCTGACCGGTTTTTTGCAGCGGCTTGTTTTCTGGCCGTTTGCTTAAAAATTGGACTGTGTCGGCAATGACTTCGGTGACATAAACCCTTTTTCCGTCTTTATTATCATAATGGCGGGTCTGAATCCGGCCGGTAATGCCGAGCATGGAACCTTTTGCGCAATATTTGCTTGTGTTTTCTGCGATTTTATTCCAAAGGGTACATTGGACAAAATCGGTTAACGTTTCGCCAAATTGGTTCCGGTAATGGCGGTTTAAGGCAAGCGTAACATTTAACACCGGTTTTCCATCTGCCGTGTAGTGAAGATCCGGATCTTTTGTAAGCCTTCCGACTAATGTGACCTGGTTAATCAACTGCGCCACCCCCTTCCTGCATTTATCTTACCGGCTTTCCATTTTCGTGTAAAATCGTCATTTTTCAAAAATCGCCCCCTTTTTTCGGGCAAAAATCAATTTTTCACGCGTGATTTTTACAAATTTCGGCGACAAAAAAGGGATATGGTATAATTTAAAATTTTTTTCGTATGGAGATGGGCATTGTCGGCCGGCAAAAACATGGCAGTCACCGGTCTTTTGAGACGAGGGGAGAAACTTGGCGTGATCGGTGATCGTAGGTTGGATGTATGTTATAATTTTTACAAACGAATAGGGAGGAAAGGGATGAAAACATTTAAGATCCTGTCACTTACCATTTTGAATGACGGCGAACGGGTGTCGATTCCGTTGATTGACGGGTTGATTCTGAACAAGGAAGACGGAAGGGGCACCTGGCTGATTGAAGCGTACACGGAGCGCAAGTATTTGCCGTTTTTTGCGGAAAGAGAAAAGCAGCAGACGGAGCTTGATACCGAAGTCGTGATCACTTACGAGAACAATGATCCGGCACCGCTTTCGACCCGGGTTAGGGGAATAAGAGAATTTGACGGGACGATCAGCGTTCTGCTCGAAGGGAAAATGCGCTCGAGACGGATCGCGTATGCGGAAAAACTGCTCGAGGAGCTGGTCCGCGAAGGGTATGAAGGCGAGCAATTAATTGAGGCATTTAAAGAAAGATTAAACGGAAAAGGCCGCTCTGCGTCATAAAACAGAGCGGCTTTTTCCTTAACTTTGCAGCAAAACCAAATGTTTCAATTCGTCATCGGACAGCTCAGTTACCCAGTTGTCACTTTGGATAATTTCGTCGTTCAGTGCCTGTTTTTTTTCAAGCATGGCGTCAATCTTTTCTTCAAGTGTGCCGGTCGCAATCAATTTATGGACATGGACAAACCGCTGCTGTCCGATGCGATGCGCCCTGTCTGTTGCCTGGTTTTCAACAGCCGGGTTCCACCAGCGGTCATAATGAATGACATGATTGGCCGCTGTTAAGTTCAAGCCCGTTCCCCCGGCTTTTAAGCTCAGGAGAAAAACAGGGAACGCCTTGTTTTGAAAATCACGGATCAACTGGTCGCGTTTTGCTTTCGGCATGCTTCCGTTTAAAAACGGAACGTCAAGACCGAACAGCTCCTTCATCATTTGCCGAATCATCTGGCCCATCCCGATATACTGGGTGAAAATCAGGCATGATTCTCCCGTATTCAAAATGGCTTCTGTCAGCGTGGCCAGTTTTTCCAATTTAAATGACCGTTCCAAAAGGTGCGCCGGTTTTTCTTCTTTCAGAAACAGGGCAGGATGGTTGCACAGCTGCTTCAGCCGGTTCAGCATCTGCAAAATCAGCGCTCTTCTGCCAAGCCCGCTCAGCTGGTCGATCCCCTTAAAAGCATTTTGCACCGTTTCTTCATACAGAGCCGCCTGCTCCGCCGTCAGCGGGCAATATTCTTTTTGCTCCAGCTTTTCGGGCAGATTCAGTTCCACATCCGGATCTTTTTTCGTCCGGCGTAGCAAAAACGGCTGAATGAGGCGCTTAAGCTCGCGGATTTTTTCTTTCGATCCATCCTTTTCGATCGGGGCGATGAACCGTTTTTGGAACTGCCTGAACGTGCCCAAATAGCCTTTATTGGTAAAATCAAAGATCGCCCACAGTTCTGAGAGCCGGTTTTCCATCGGGGTGCCGGTCAAAGCAATATAGTGCCTGCCCTTTAGTTTCCGGATCGCCCGCGACTGTTTCGTCTCCGCATTTTTAATGTTTTGCGCTTCATCAAGGGCGATCGTGCTCCATTCCACAGCTGACAATGCCTCGAAATCAAGGTTGGCAATCCCGTAGCTCGTCAGTACAACATCGGCATGTTGATAGTAATCCCCCAGTTTTTCTTTTTCCCGGTTCGGTCCGTAATGGAGGGCGACATTTAAGCTGTTTCCAAATTTTTCGATTTCCCGCTGCCAGTTGCCGAGGACAGATGTCGGACAGATGATAAGCGCCGGTTTTTCCGGCTGTTTCGTATATTTCACATGGAGAAGGTAAGCGATCAGCTGCACGGTTTTCCCAAGCCCCATATCGTCTGCCAGTACGGCGCCAAACCCGCAATCACGCAAAAAGGCAAGCCAGTTTAAGCCGAGCTGCTGGTACGGCCGCAAATCGCCCTGAAATCCGGGCGGGATCGGGACGGATGGCATTTCGGTCAGATTGGAAAGCTTTCGGATAAACTTTTTTAATGACTGGTTCAGTTCAATTTGAATCCGGGCGAGCGCCTGCACATCCTCTGTTTCTTCTTCATCCGTTTCCTCTTCGGATTCGGAAGTTTGTGCGAGCAGATCCTGAAGATGGAGCCCCTCTTTTTTGGCTTTTTCCATAAGCGCCTGCAGCGATCGAATCATCTTCGGATCAAGTGTGATCCACTCGTCTCCCGCTTTCACAAAGCGGCGCCCCTTGTTGATCAGATTTTGGAACGCTTCTTCGCTCATTTCTGCCCCATTTAAGGAAATCCGCCAGTCAAATTCGAGCACCGTATTAAGATTAAAAAAAGACCGGTAGCTTGTGTTTTTTTTCAGTTTAGCTTTCAGCCGCATATTGGCGTTTTTAACGGATGACCACCAGGACGGCAGCATAATTTCGACACCGAGCGGGAGAAGCTTTTCGCTGGCGTGAACGAAGAATGCCCATGCTTGGTTTTCTTCGAGTTCATTGCGCAGCTGCCCGTTTTCATCATGAAGCCAAGGGAACAATTTTCCCCATCTTGCCTGTTCGAGCCGGATCTCTTCTTCAAATGGCTGCCATTTTTTATACAGCTTTTGCCGAGGGTAGACGAGCAGCCGTTCCGGTTTATCACGGTCGCGCAACACGGTCTCAAGCTTCCAGTACCCCCCATCCGTGTCAGGTTCAAAAAGGCGGATCCCAATTGTAAAGGGGAGGGACGCTTCGCCCGCCCATAGTTGAAAGCGTCGCTTGTCAAAATAGGAGGTGAGTTCCTGGTTTGTAAAGCCTGATTTTTTCAGCTCCATGAATTGCCGCTTCAATTGCGGCCGGCTGGCGATAAAAGAACGGGCCGCTTCTCCGTACCATTCGGAGAGCACGCGCGACAAAGGTTTTTCATCCAGCTCCCGGTCCCAAAATGACGGGTTGAACTCGTGGATGACGGTATCAGACAGCTCTATCGCCCATGCTTCTTCTTCCGGAAGTGCAGCCGCTGTCGCAAGCCAGCCGCCGCTTAAAACGGCATCAAGCAGCACGGGAGCCACAGCAAGATAAATTTGCCCGCGTTCATCCCAATCCCATCGCAACATCGAACTGAAACCTTCTTTTCCGAGCAGGGACAAAAGCGTAAAGCTGTCGGCCAAAATCCCGCTGCGGTTTCCGAAACGCGTGTACGGTATGAAGGCGCCATAAAAACTTTCTTCATGCCACATCAACAAAGACGGCGCCCAGTAGGAAGGATCGGCTTCGTTTCCGGCCCGGTCTTCGGCATATAAGAAATAACGCCCGCCCGGATCCGGTTGTATATTGATTTTTACATCATATTCCATCTGCATCGGTCAAATTTCCCCTCCTGCATTCTTCCTGAAAAGCGCGCATCCGTTTTGTCCGTTCCTTGATTTCGTCAAAGAATGCGTACCACCTTTCCTCTTCATGGCGTTTCCGGTAAATGGCTTTTAATTTTTTCAAATAGCGGACGGCTTTTTGATAGGACTTCCGGTTTTTTTCCCCGATACAGATGCCGACCGCCCGGTGGTAAAGAGGGAGGAGGACTTCAGGTGCTTGCTTTGCAACCCGTTCGAGTTTTTCTTTTGCCATATCCTCGGGTGTATTGCCGATCAGTGTCTGGAGTTCCGCCCACTCCCTGTATCTTGCGGATAAAAATAAAATATCCCCGTATTTCGGGGCGCTGACAGGCAAAAAGGCGCGGTACAGTTTTTCCAGTAATTTCAGCTGCTGGGCGGAGAGCGCCTGTTCATTGATGGAGCGGAAAAACATTCGCATATAGGCAGCCTTGTCATAGTCATCCCCGCATGTTTCCAAAAGGCGCGGGATCATCGGTAAGGCAGCGGAGATATAGCGGAACAGTCTCTCGTCCGCTTTCAGTTCCAAGAACCAGTACGGCATATATACGGCTGTATTGACGCCGCTTTGAGCCAGCTGCCTGAGAAAAAACAGCGCGGTGTCGTCATTCCCGAGCAAAAAGGCGAGATGGATGAAGCAGAGCACCTTCGTGGAGGAGAGATTTTCACCGGCATCAATGCTGTTTAAAATTTCCTTCCTTAAACGCGCCTCTTCCTCTTTCCGCCAATTTTCTTTCTTTAGCAGGCGCGACCAGAGGATTCGGTAAAAATCAACGGTTTCAAGTTCGTAGAGGGATACACTTTCTGCCAGCTCACGGGTGTTTTCGCGGAAATAAGCGATAAACGGATCAAAAACAAACGGGAGCGCTGCGGACGACAGCTGGTTTGCCGCTTCTTCCGCTTCGCCGGACAAAAATTGCATGAGAGCCGTGGACGAAAAAAAGTCATTTTTCAAACAAATCGTGTTAATGTACTTAAACAATTCATAGGCAGCAGTCAGTTTGTAAAGCGGCTCCCATTCCCGTTCGACAGGCAAAAAAAGGGTAAGCCGGCGGTATACTTCCCTTGCCGAGAGATCGAGAAGAAATTCATCATTCACATTGATCTCTTCAAAAGCGGTATGGAAATCGTCCAGCCACATGCTGATGTTTTGCCCGGATGTTTCCGCCTTTTTCTCCAGCAAATCGCTTGCCCGTTTCACGGATTGCAGAATGTCCCCGTCCGTACTGCGTCGCTTCCACTCCCCGACCCAGTCAAACACACTGTTTTCTTCACTATAGGCAGAGAAAAACAAAGCCATCAGGTGGCGGCAAAAACCGTCATGGGGGCAGGAACAATCAAAAAACAACGGGTCAAAAAGATCCAGCCCGCAATCCACCGGTGTCACATCCTGAACTTTCCCGCGCAAAAACCGTCCCGAAATCCGTTTGTCATGGACTAGATGCTGGCGGTACAACAGCAGCCCTTTTTGCACCAGTTTCTGGTGGGAATCGCGCTCCGGCTGCAAATGGTTCTGAAGTTTTTTGGCATAATCATTCAGTAAGGCGGCCATAGGACGACACACTTCCTTAGTAAAATATGTAAACAAAAAGCAGGTAGCTGCTTCGATTGTGACAGATGATAATTCAACTATTTAGCATAATACACATTTCCGTTGATGTCCAGTGCGGAAAGGAGACAGTATGTGTCAAGTTTTTCTCGACAAGGTTTAAATATCGGGTATTCCTAGACACTCTTTTTGTACACTTTCGGCTACCGTGCTTTACTTGCTCGGTGTAATTTTCGGAAAAGATGTAGTATTTTCGTATAAAGATGGATAACGGGGATGTTGAGGCGCGCGAAATTCACTCGCTTTCCGCGGGCGGCCGGCGAGCCTCCTCGCTCGTACCTCGCTGCGGGGTCTCTCCTGGCTCGCTTTTCCCGCAGGAGTCTCGTAAATTTCGCGCGCCTCAACGATCAGTCCCCACTGATCCAGGCTTAAAACGAAAGCTCTAATATTTTGCTTAAATGTCCCATTGAGTATGCCTTGTTTGATTTTCACCATGGCTTCTGCGCCAAGTTCACTCCAATGCATGCCCCTTTTTTTCATCCTGAAGGAGATATGCCTTTGATTCGATTCCATCGCTCCTAGGCCTCTCGCACCTTCCGGCACGTTTTTCACCCTGTCTCTCCAGTCAAAAATGCGGTCCCAGTTTTTCAAGATATACGAACGGAATTCCTTGATTTTCTTGAGGGCCTTTTTATCCGTCAAGGTGCTTTCGTGCGTATCCAAATATAACGTGAATTGGTCCAGGTCATGCGTTCTAATCGCTTTTCTAATTTGCTCCTTGATCTCGCTCTTTCCGCCCCCAAATGTCCTTATGATGGCTTGTGCAACGTGGTAGGTATCCAGCTGGTTGAGCACCGGAAATTCCGACTGTGAGAATGCTGTTTGAAACCGTTCAGCTGTGTACCCAGCACCTCCATCACTGTTTGTAATGACATGCGCTTTTTCGAGGGAATAGGTGTTGGCAGCTGTGGCTTGGACTTCATCCCAAAATGTCTGAATGTCTTCCGTCGTCATGATGACTGTGGGCTGACGCAGGGAGACCCTTTTTCCATTGGTTTCCCAACCTTCATAGAGAATGGCATGGTGGACTTCCATACTCTGTTTCTTTTCCAGTCCCCGGATGAATACGCCATCTGCTTCGGAAAACAGGTAGTCTACCTTCTTCCCATCAGGCAGTGAAGCAGCTATTTCCATCTCTTCTACAAGGGCCTTGTCGGCTTCCACCTGCGTTTTTCCTACGCGTTTCACCATTTCCCCTACAGTTGTATGACTAAGACTCACGGCTGTCCATTCTTTTAAAATATTCGCCACCTCCCGATAGGTGTTCTCACTTGCCAACTCTGCCACCTTTAATTCCACTAACGGGCTATATCTCTGGTGGGGTACCAGCCCCAAGCATTCATCCAAGGGATAATGTGAGTTCCCTCTCTTATCACGCATTAATGAACGTTTAAAAGTCACACTTCCAAATAGAAACTGAACGCTTCTGTTATCACTACGGCAGTACTCCCAGCCTTCCTCCAACTTCTTTTGTTTAATTGTTTTATCTAACTCCTCAAATACATCCCCAACCCATTGTGTAAAAACCTTCTGCATCAGAATTTTAATTTGTTCTTCAAATTCCATAAGACTCTTTGTACCCTTTAATAATCCAGCAATTATTGATATAATATCCATGGGAAGACCTCTCTCTAGATGTTCATTCAAGGTGTACATTTAGATGATAGAGTGTCTTCCCATTTTTTTCCACTCATTTGCCCCTTCGAGTAAAATTTTACACATACAAGGAGACAGCTGCAACCGGTCTATTTGTTCTTCTCGCAGACTTATGAAAGGAAATCAAACAATTTTGATGAAAACCCTTATATTTTTTTAATTTTTTTGCTATATTAAGAGTAAGACAAGAAAATTTTCATAAAACTTTAAGAAATGCCGTGTAAAATCCTATATAGATGGGAATACATATACAGATAAGGAAACAGTACGGAAATCCATGATAGATGAGGTGGTCGTATGAAAAAAAACCATGATCATTTAATAAAGATGATATCGGCCTTTTCGGAAATGGGAATTAAAACCTCTTTTACGAAATCCCGGCTGGAATTGTTCGAAGTGCTGGAAGGGAGAAAGTTGCAACCGGTTTACAAAAAACATTAATTCCTGTTTTGCGGAGCGGAAAAACGCGGGCGACCAAGCGATCGTCCGCGTTTTTTTGGTTTTGGCTTGCACCAAGGCAGGTTTTTGCTGCCTTCCATTACTCAAAAGCTTTTAACATTTCAGGATGTCCGGATTCATTTTGAAGCATGGACACGGGTTCCTGTTTTGCAGTTTGAACCGCCGGCCGTGCCGCTTTCTTTTTCACCTCGATATAGCGGATATGCATATCTTCCATTTCACTGATCGTAAAGGTGTAATCCCCGAATTCAACCGTGTCGCCCTGCTTCGCCTCGATCTTTTTGGTTAAAATCCAGCCGCCGAGGGTATCAATGTCTTCATCGGAAATTTGTGTGCCGAGCAGGTCATTCACTTCACTGATCAGTACTTTCGAGTCGATAATAAAGTGACCGTCCTTGACTTTCCGGATCAGCGGCACCTCATCCATGTCAAATTCGTCACGGATTTCACCGACGATTTCCTCCAAAATATCCTCGACCGTCACAATGCCGCTCGTGCCGCCGTATTCATCAAGCAAGACGGCCATGTGAATGCGCTCTTTTTGCATCATGACGAGCAGCTCATTAATCGGAATCGTGTCGATCACGCGGATAATCGGCCGGACATACGCTTCCAGTGACGAAGGGGGAGCCTGTTTTTTCAGTACATCGGTTAAGACTTCCTTTAAATTGATGATCCCGATAATATGGTCCTTATCTCCGTCAATGACAGGGTAGCGGGTAAACCGTTCTTCCTGCACGAGGTCCATGAACGTCCGGAGGGAATCACCTTTGGAAAGGGAGACAATCTCGGTTCTTGGCACCATAATTTCTTTCGCAATCCGGTTATCAAACTCAAAAATTTTATTTACATATTTAAACTCTGATTGATTGATTTCACCATTTTTATAGCTTTCAGACAGGATAAACCGCAATTCCTCTTCCGTATGGGCGACGTCATGCCGGGATGCGGATTCCATCCCAACCATTTTTGTAATCAGGCCGGCAGAACTGTTCAATAGCCAAATAAACGGGTACATCAGCCTGTGGAACAAAATTAACGGCTTTGCTGCAAGAAACGTAATGGTTTCCGCTTTTTGAATCGCAACTGTTTTTGGTGCAAGTTCTCCTGCCACAACATGCACAAAGGTAATGACAGCAAAGGCAAGGATGACGGAGAAAACGGCGCCAAAAGACTCCGGAAGATGCAACAGCCCGAACACGGGGGCGAGAAGATGCGATACGGTTTCTTCTCCGATCCATCCGATCAGAAGCGAAATGATGGTGATGCCCAATTGGCAGGTCGATAAATACTCATCAAGATTTGTGATGATGTTTTTTACCGAAATCGCTTTTTTGTTTCCTTCTTCGATGAGTTGGTCAATCCGGGAACTTCTAATCTTTACGATTGCAAACTCTGAAGCTACAAAAAAAGCGGAAAGTGCGATTAATATAAAAATCAGCACCAATTTAAATATGTCCAAATAAGTTTCCCTGCTCCGAATAGAGACGGGGCAGGAGTCACCTCCTGTATTTTTACAAAATTGAATGATTCTATTCCCGATTTTAGCGCCAAACCACTTCCCTGTTTAAAATGGAGGAAAGGGACTGGACGAGTGCCAGGCTGTCTCCCGATAATTGATTGCGCAATGTTTCTTTTTGCGCTTCCGGCAGTTTTTCCAGATTCGGTGTTATATCCTTCAGTTCCGTATTGAGCTGTTTTAGCTGTTCGGAAAAGAGGTTCAATTGCTGGATTAAGGCATGTGCATTCAATATGCCGTTCCTTCTGCATTCCAGTTTGGCCCGGATCGCCTCCAGCGGAAGATGCATTTTTTTGCATTCTTCTATAAACTGCAGGTCGTTTACGGCGTTTTCGTCATAAATCCGGTAATTTGCACCGGTACGTTGTGGTTTTAACAGCCCGAGCCGGGTGTAGTAATCAATGGTCCGTTTTGAAACATTGGCAATGGATGCTAATTCCCCGATGCGGTACAAAGCCCCATTGGAATCACCCCAATCTCTGAAAAAGCACACTTATATTACGACTATTATAAAACATAAATACCATACAGTCAAACGTATCGGTTAGAAATAAAATGTAATTAGGAAAATTCAATTTATTAAAAAGCGGAAAAACCAGGTTGCGCAGCCCCCGTTATGAGGAAGCTGCTTCCTGTTTTTTCGATACTTCTACATACAGGACGTGCGAACCTTCCATATCTTTTACTTTAAAGTCATACGATTGGAACGGCACGGAATCGCCCTTTTTTAAATCGTATTTCTGTGTCAACAGCCATCCGCCGATCGTATCCACGTCATCATCGGGAATTTCGATCGCAAGGAGGTCATTTACATCTTCAATCAGCACTTTGGCGTCTAAAATATAATGGGCATCCCCGATCTTTTGGATAAGCGGGATCTCATCCGTATCAAACTCGTCCCGGATTTCACCAACGATTTCCTCTAAAATGTCCTCGACTGTAATAATGCCGGCAGTCCCGCCATATTCATCCAGTAAAACGGCCATATGGGTGTTGTCCTTTTGCATGCGGGCAAGAACACCCTGAATCGGCACCGTTTCAATGACATGGATAATCGGATTAATATACGGTTCAATCGTCGCATCATCCCTGAGATCCGGGTTTGAAACACAATCCGTCAGCACTTCTTTCATGTTGAGAACGCCGATGACATTGTCCTTGTCCCCGTCTGTAACCGGGTAGCGTGTATATTTTTCCGATTGTGCCAGCCGGATGAGATCGGCAATCCGGTCACTCTTGTCAACCGTGACTACTTCTGTGCGGGGGACCATAATTTCTTTTGCGATCCGGTTATCGAATTCAAATATATTGTTGACATATTTATATTCCGACTGGTTAATTTCACCACTTTTTAAGCTTTCTGACAGGATAATCCGCAGTTCTTCTTCCGAATGGGTAATTTCATTGTCCGATTGCATGTCGTAACCGAGCGCTTTTGTCACAAGCCGCGAAGACTTGTTCAGTGTCCACGTAAAGGGATACATGATTTTGTTGATGAAAATCAGCGGTTTGGCGACGAGCAGCACAATATTTTCTGCTGTCTGGATAGCAATATTTTTCGGTGCAAGCTCCCCAACCACGACGCTGAAAAAGGTGATGATGAGAAAAGAAAGAATAAAGGTCACCACGTGGATGAGTGTCCCGGGAACATGGAGTTTGATTAAAAGCGGATTAAAAATCACCCTTAATGTCGGCTCGCCCAGCCACCCAAGAACAAGAGAAATCACGGTGATGCCCAGCTGTGTTGTCGACAGATAGCTGTCCAGGCTGGAGATTACTTTTTTGGCGGAAGCGGCTTTTTTGTTGCCTTCCGCAATGAGCTGGTCAATTCTCGATGTTCGCACCCTTACGAGAGAAAATTCCGAGGCGACAAAAAACGCATTGGCCCCGATTAATAAGACAATAATAAGCAATTTGATCGTCAGCATGGTTTGTCCTGCCAAGAGATGCAAAAACGAATCGTTTTACATGGCCCCTGATTCGGCAAGACATGCACCTCCTTAAGAGACTCTTCCTGTATACTGTTCCCGAAAAACAGGAGAAAAAACGGGGCTTGCCCGGGAACAAGAAAGTAATTCGTCGTTTTCTGTATATTCCTATCCATATTTTGAATCATTTCAATCAGAACTGCAAGCACAAGGCGCATCTTCTCCCGGTAAAAATGATCATACTGGTTTAGGGGGTATATGGTTTTGCATTTAGTGGAAATACATTATAATCATCAATGAGGATAAAGGATGCACGATTTTCAGATAGGAATGAAATAAAAATCCAATTTTTTTGCCAAATTTGTTAAAATAAAATTATGAGAACTGGCAGGTTTTAGTCCATAACATGTTCTGCACAATCGGGGGTAATCGTTTGAAAAACCATGGTGGCAACAGGGAGCTCATATATGTTCACGCGAATGAAGTGAATCACTATGTTTTATTGCACGGCATCTGTTTTTATGAATTTTACCATGCTTTTCCCAATTTGACGAATCTCCTTCTTCTCCGTCATCAATTTGAGGCAGGCACTGTAAATTTACATACGCTGTTTGAATATGCGGATGAGGAAACGATCGGGCGCCTGCTAGAAGAAGACATTTACAGCTACGGGGATTTTTGCTGGGTGGATTTTGAGGATGAGGAAGGGCTCGATCTGCTGGAGGGGTATGAAATTGCGGAACTGCTGTATCTGAGCCATATGAAACATCATTTGCGGATGCCTTTTTACCGGAAATTAAATAACCATTTCGTCTATTTATCGCAGGATGACGGCTACTACAGCAAAATTTATTTCCGTTCTTTCCGTGATTTTTATGCGATGCTTGGCTATGTGGTTGCCGAGCGGATCAACAGGATCAAAGGAGAGAAACCGTTTCTGTTCGGGCGGAAAAAGCGGAAAGCATTGCCCGCTATCCCGGTGGAGGTGCTGTTGCCGCTTTCGGAGAAGATGAAGGAAGGGATGGTTATTTCGATGGAATATGCCGTGCAGACCCGGGTGCAAATTGAAATCCCGTTTTGGACGATCGGCGATTTTCATGATATGGATGAAATGCACGAAGAATATGCCGCCATCTCCGGCACGCCAATCGATGGAAAAATGGTCTATGACCGCAGGATGCAGGAATGGAAAATTTTAATTCATTAGACGTCCATGCTGCAGTGAAAAGTAGCTGGCGCGTTTTACGATAGAAAAGCGGGGAAGGAAGCCACCCCGCTTTTCATGATGCAAAATCCTCTTCAACGTCAGGGCCGATCCCCCGCATTTCAATGGTATCGGGTCCTGTTTTATTTTTAAAATGGATAGCGGCGGAAAACCTTTTTAGTAAAACCATCTTTAGGGCTGCAGACGACGGCGTTTTTTAACGGGCACCATCTTTCAAGTCGCAAAGCGCAACGGGAAACAGCCCCCTGTTAAAAAAATCCTGAACAAATCGTGTTACACAAATGCCCGTTTTGCCATACAATAGGGAAGAAACTGAACAAATCAAAATGGCAAATTTGGCGCACACCGGGTGTGTAAAATGTTAAAATAGGAATATCCTGTTCGTATGATGGAGGATGACAATGAAAAAGAAAATCTGTTTGCTTTACGGCGGGAAATCCGCTGAACACGAAGTATCCCTGCAAACCGCCAAAGCTGTAATACAGGCCTTGGATCACGAAAAATACGATATTTACCCCATCTTCATTACAACGGAAGGGGACTGGATAAAAGGGCCGCTTTTAACCGGACCTGTTGAAACCGTGAAACAGCTTGAGTTCCGTGACGGAAAGAAAATGGCCCCCAATGCGCTGTCAACCACTGTATCGGGTGAAAAAGGCGGCTATGACGTCATTTTTCCGCTGCTGCACGGGCCAAACGGGGAAGACGGCACCGTACAGGGCATGCTTGAACTGTTAAACCTGCCGTATGTCGGAAACGGCGTGCTTGCCTCTTCAGCCGGAATGGATAAAGTAATTATGAAAAACCTGTTTGCACAAGCCGGGCTCGACCAAGTGAAATATGTTTCTTTTATCCGGAGTGAATGGGAAAATGCGCCCGAAACCTGTTTTCAACAAGTGGAAGAAAAGACCGGCTACCCTTGTTTCGTCAAACCGGCGAATCTCGGTTCAAGCGTCGGGATCAGTAAGTGTAAAAACCGCACGGAGTTGGAAGCAGCATTTAAGGAAGCCTTTCAGTACGACCGGAAAATCATTGTCGAAGAAGGCGTCACGGCCAGGGAAATTGAACTTGGCGTGATTGGGAATGACGATCCGCAATGTTCCGTTGCCGGCGAAATTGTCGCGAAAAAAGATTTTTACGATTATAAAGCGAAATACGAAGACGGGGAAACGGCGTTAATCATTCCGGCCGATATTCCCGAAAAAGTGTATAAAAAATGTACCGAAGCTGCGATTACAGCATTTAAAGCACTCGACTGCTCGGGGCTGGTGCGTGCTGACTTTTTTGTGACAGAAGACGAACGGGTGATCATCAATGAAATCAATACGATGCCCGGATTTACACCGTTCAGCATGTTTCCGCTTCTGTGGAAAGAGGCAGGGCTGGATTACCCGCAGCTGATCGAAAAGCTGATTGAACTTGCCCTGGAGCGACATGCGGAAAAACAGCGGATTAAATATACTTTGTAACGGGGTTTGGAACCATTATTAATGGTTTCTGTTCTGAATTTTACTCGGACGAAATAGCTTTCCGAATCTCAGTTTGGAACCATTCTGAATGGTTCCCGTTCTGTTTTCAAGGAGGAAAAGAGCGAAAATGATCAGACGGACGATCCGGGAAATGACCGGAATGATCCATGTGGAAAACGGGGAACAACTGCAGCACAACGAAACGCTTGTACATGGCGTATGCATTGATTCGCGCAAAATCGAAAAAGGGAATCTGTATGTGCCGCTTACTGGCAGACATGCGGACGGCCATCAATATGTGGAAGACGCGTTCCGCAGAGGCGCAGCTGCATCCCTCTGGCAAAAAGATGTGCCAAACCCGCCGGCGAACGTGCCGCTTCTTATCGTGGAAGACACAGAGAAGAGCTTGCAAGAACTGTCAAAAAGCTACCGGAACGCCTTGCGGGCAAAAGTTGTCGGCATTACCGGCAGCAACGGCAAAACGACAACAAAAGATATGGTCGCCTCCGTCCTTTCCGAAAAATTTAAAGTGCAAAAAACGGAAGGCAATTTTAACAACCACCAGGGCGTTCCGTTAACGCTTTTGTCCCTTGATGAAGACACGGAAATCGCCGTAGTGGAAATGGGCATGAGTGCAAAAGGGGAAATTTCTTTCCTCACATCGATTGCCCGCCCGGATGTGGCCATTATTACAAATATCGGTGAGGCGCATATTCAAAATCTCGGTTCCCGTGAAGCGATTGCCGATGCAAAACTCGAAATTACAGAAGGCCTTCCGGAAAACGGGCTGCTGATCTATATGGGGGATGAACCGCTTTTGCAGGAACGGGTGCCAAACATTACCGGCATCCGAACAAAGACGTTTGGCAAAGGGCACGGAAATGATCTTTATCCGGTGGAATGGAAACAAGAGACAAGCGGCAGCGCGTTCCGGACAAATGCATCGGAAGATATCGATTTTTATCTGCCGGTCCTTGGTGAATACAATGTCATCAATTCGCTTGCCGCCATTCTTGCCGGCCGCGAGTTTGGCATGCCATTTGAGGAAATCCGCGCAGGGCTTGGGAAAACGAGGCTGAGCGAAATGCGGATGGAAATGGCGGACGGCATCAACGGTTCAAAAATTATCAACGATGCATATAATGCAAGCCCGACGTCGATGCGTGCGGCCATCCGGCTTGTGGAGCAGTTTGAAGGAACGGGCCGGAAAATCCTCGTGCTCGGGGATATGCTTGAACTGGGCGAAAAGGAAGCGGCGTTTCACAGGGAGGTTGGCTGCGACTTGAATCCCGAAAAAATTGATTTTGTTTTTACATATGGCAAGTTGGGCCGTTTGATTGCGGATGCTTGCGATTTTCCGGACAACCGTGTGTTTGCGTTTGAGGACAAGAAGAGGCTGATCGATATGTTGAAAGGAAAAATCGGAGCCGGCGATTTGGTTTTGGTCAAAGCCTCAAGAGGCATGCAGCTGGAAGAAGTGGTCAAGGCCATTACGGTTTCCTAAATAGATGATACGTGAAAGACAGCTGCCAGTTTTTTCCGGCGGCTGTCTTTCATTTTTGGCAAAGGATATTTTCCGGCAAGCTTTGTCATGTGGAATGGAGATTGGACGGGTTCAATGTAAGGGAAGCGGTCGGGAACTTGGCTATAGAGTGTGTCTATGTGAAGGAAGCTGGGGAAAATGAGCTTGTTCCTTAACATAGAACGAGTCCATGTTAAGGAAACGAGAGAAAATGAGATGCTTTCTTAACATAGAGGTGTCTACGTTAAGGAAGCGGAGGAAAATGAGCTTGTTTCTTAACATAGAGCGCGTCTACGTTAAGGAAGCGAGGGAAAATGAGATAGTTTCTTAACATGGAGCACGTCTACGTTAAGGAAGCGAGGGAAAATGAGGTGCTTCCTTCACATAGAGCGCGTCTACGTTAAGGAAGCGGAGGAAAATGGGCTTGTTTCTTAACATAGAGCGCGTCTACGTTAAGGAAGCGAGGGAAATGAGATAGTTTCTTAACATAGAGTGCGTCTACGTTAAGGAAGCGATAGAAAATGAGGTGCTTCCTTAATATAGAGCCCGTCTACGTTAAGAAAGCGATAGAAAATGGGGTACTTCCTTAATATAGAGCGCGTCTATGTTAAGGAAGCGAGGGAAAATGAGATAGTTTCTTAACATAGAGCGTGTCTACGTTAAGGAAGCGGAGGAAAATGAGATAGTTTCTTAACATAGAGCGCGTCTACGTTAAGGAAGCGAGGGAAAATGAGGTGCTTCCTTCACATAGAGCGTGTCTACGTTAAGGAAGCGAGGGAAAATGAGGTGCTTCCTTAACATAGAGCGCGTCTACGTTAAGGAAGCGGAGGAAAATGAGCTTGTTTCTTAACATAGAGCGCGTCCACATTAAGAAACCGAGCCAAAAAGGATCTCTTCCTTCACATAGACCACCTCTAAGTGAAGCAAGCGGGGGAAAAAGCCGGCCTTTCTTCACATAGGCCGCATCTACGTTAAGAAAGCGGTCAGAATTTCGTTCAAAAGTGATCGTAGGGAGGCGTCTGCGATAAGAAGCGGGACAAATTCCAGCCATATCTCCTGCGAAAGAAACGTGCCTAGACTTTCAGCCAAAAATCTACCAAACCAAAGAAACAGCAAAGAGCCCCTCATACGCAGGATAGAGGGCTCTTTGCATAAAAAAGCAACCGGGCAAAGCGGAGGCGTATGGCGGAGCAACCGCCGTACAAACACGCTCTTTGCATCCAAAGGCAATCGGGTGAACATAGCACAAAAATCTATTTTTCCAGATAATAAATTCCTGCTTCATACGGGCGGAACAGCGTGCTGGAGCGCGTATCTTCATAGTTTCCAAGCAGCAGTTTCCAGTTGCCATCCGGTTGATCAAAGCTTACCGTGTTTTCGCTTAAGTTGGCGGCAACGAGCAGCTTTTCCGATTCATTCTCCCTCGTGTATACGTACAAATGCGGATGGTCCGGCATCAGCAGCTCATACCGGCCGTCTGTAAACACATCATATGTATGCCGCAGCTTGATCAGAGATTGATAGTAATAAAAAATCGAATTCGAATCTTGAAGCGCTTTTGCTACGTTGATCTCCGGATAGCGGGCGTTCACTTTAAGCCACGGTTTTCCGGTTGTAAAGCCGGCATTCGGACCGCTGTCCCACTGCATCGGCGTCCGTGCATTGTCACGTCCTTTTTTTCGGACAGCTGTTAAAAATTCATCCTTCGTCATGATTTGATTTTCCAGTACGAGTTCTTGATAAGCATTCCGGATTTCAATATCATCATATTCTTCGAGTTCAAGCGCGGCATTCACCATCCCGATTTCTTCCCCCTGGTAAATAAAAGGGGTCCCTTTCAGTCCGTGCAAAATGGTGGCAAACGCTTTTGCACATTCCGCCCGGTACGTTGTATCATTGCCCCAGCGCGATACAACCCTTGCCTGGTCATGGTTTTCAAAGTAGAGCGCATTCCAGCCGGTATCCGCGAGCGCATATTGCCAGCGGGAAAGGATTTGTTTCAATTCAATGAGGTCAAAAGGCTTCAGAGCCCATTTGCCGGCAGGGCTGCCTGGTTTCGTATCGACATCCATATGTTCAAAGTTAAAAATCATATTGAGTTCATGGCGGTCCGGCCCCGTATATTTCTTGGCGATTTCGACATCGGATCCAATGGCCTCCCCGACAGTCATGCAGTCGTATTTCGACAGCACTTCGCGGTTCATTTCCTGGATGAACGCATGGAGGCGCGGCCCGTTTGCATGATACTTGCCAATGTCGTATTTTTGCCCTTCCGGAAGTTCATAATCAGGAAAATCAAGAAACTTGGAAATCGAGCCGATCACATCCATGCGCCAGCCGTCCACCCCTTTATCCATCCAGAACTTCATCATATCGTAAATCTCTTTCCGCACTTTTTCGTTTTCCCAGTTTAAGTCAGGCTGTTTCTTTGAAAAATAGTGCAAATAGTATTGCCCGGTTGTTTCGTCGTACTCCCAGGCGGAACCGGAAAACATCGAACCCCAGTTGTTCGGAGGGGTGCCGTCCGGTTTCGGGTCTTTCCAAAAATAAAAGTCGCGGTACGGATTATCCTTCGATTTCCGGCTTTCGACAAACCAGGCATGTTCATCGGAGGTATGGTTCACGACAAGATCCATTACGATTTTAATCCCGCGTGCATGGGCTTCGTCAAGCAGGCGGTCCATATCTTCATTTGTCCCGAACATCTTGTCGATCTTGCGGTAGTCACGGATGTCGTAGCCATTGTCATCCTGCGGCGAGTCGTACACCGGGCTGATCCAGATGCAGTCGATCCCAAGTTTCTTCAAATAGTCGAGCTTATCCATAATTCCCCGCAAATCGCCGATCCCGTCACCATTTGTATCATAAAAACTACGCGGGTAAATCTGGTAAACAACGGCTTTTTTCCACCATTCTGTCATGACAGCTCATACTCCTTCGTGTACGTATTTGTTAGATGGATGAATTCCCCGTATAACTTCAATTCAAGCGGTTCGCCTTCCAAAAGGGAGATGGTGACTTCTTTTTTGTTTACTTTCACTTCAAGGAGGCGGTGCCGGTAATTGATTTTAAATGCGTATTCATCCCAGTCTTTCGGTAAAAACGGCACAAACGACAATGTTTCATGGAAGGTGCGCATGCCGGCAAACCCGTGGACAATGGAAAGCCAGCTTCCGGTCATGGACGTGATGTGCAGCCCGTCTTCCGTATCATGGTTATAGTTGTCAAGATCAAGCCGGGACGTGCGCTTATACAGTTCGACCGCTTTGTCTTCTTTTCGAAGCTCAGCCGCTAGAATCGCATGGACGCACGGGGAGAGGCTCGATTCATGGACGGTGAGCGGTTCGTAAAATTCAAAATGGCGCCGCTTTTCTTCTATTGTAAACGCATCATTGAAGAAATAAAACCCTTGCAGTACGTCAGCCTGCTTAATATAACAGGAGCGCAGAATCCGGTCCCATGACCAGTGCTGATTGAGCGGCAGATCTTCTTTCGGGAGGCAGCTAACTGGTTTGATCGGTTTATCCAGGAAGCCGTCCTGTTGTAGAAAAATGCCCAGCTCTTCATCATACGGAAAATACATCCGGTCGATAATATCCTGCCAATGCGCGCGTTCTTCTTCCGTAATATTCAGCGCGGCTGCTTTTTCCGCACCGGTAAAATCAAGGGACGCAAGGGTATATTTAAGCGTCCAGACGGCAATCCGGTTTGTGTACCAGTTGTTGTTGACGTTGTTTTCATACTCGTTCGGGCCGGTGACGCCATGGATCATGTATTTTTTCTTTCGCTCGGAAAAATGGACACGGTCGGCGAAAAAGCGGCTGATCCCGACGAGGACGTCAATCCCGTACTGGCTGATGTAGTCTTTGTCGCCGGTGTAATTGACATAATTGTAAATGGCATAAGCAATGGCGCCGTTCCGGTGAATTTCTTCGAATGTGATTTCCCATTCGTTATGGCATTCGATCCCGGTAAAGGTGACCATCGGATATAAAGCGCCTTTCAGCCCGAGTTTTTTTGCGTTTTCATACGCTTCTGGAAGCTGATGGTAGCGGTAGAGCAGTAAATTTCTTGTGACTTCCGGCGTGGCAACGGCCAGATACATGGGTACGGCATAGGCTTCTGTATCCCAGTACGTCGCGCCGCCGTATTTTTCGCCGGTGAAACCTTTCGGGCCGATGTTTAAGCGCGGATCATCGCCGTAATAGGTCGAAAAAAGCTGGAATAGGTTAAAGCGGATCCCTTGCTGGGCTTCCGGATCGCCGGAAATGCGGACGTCTGCTTTCTCCCACCGTTTATGCCAGGCTGCTGCGTGCTCCTCGTACAGCTTTTCGTACCCGTTTTCCAAAGCCTGTTCAAGCAATTCGTAGGCGCGGGGGAGGAGCGCATCTTTTTCATAGTCCCGGCTTGTCGTGACAGAAACGATTTTATCCAGAAGGAGCGACTCGTTTTCGCCGAGCGTTTTTTCATATACGTGGCCGGCATAAAGCGTATCCGACTCACAGGAAGCAAGCGTTGCCTCCGTCAGATTGCCCATGGCGGCAGCTACGGTAAAACGGGGAACACCGAACGGGTTTTCAATTGTTTCCGTGACAACCGCGGCCTTGTCTTCCGTTGCTTCAGACTGGATTTCCGTCCAGAACATTTCATCATAATTGGCGTCTTCGTTTTTGACATTGCCGTCCAGGAAAGGTTTTAACGTGAGGACGGCCGGATTGCCAAGATTGGTGGCACGGATTCGGATCGCGGCAATTTCTTTATAGACAATGCTGAAAAAACGTTCAAATTCAATTTTGACTTTCTTGCCAGACTTTTCGACAAGATAGGAATGGCGCAAGACGGCATTTTTCATATCAAGTTCCAGTTGAAATTGTTCGAGCGGGTCCAGAAACAGGTCAATTTCCTCTTGATCAATCCAGACGCGCAACCCGACAAGATTGACTGCGTTAATGACCTTTCCGAAATAATCGGGATAGCCGACTTTCCACCAGCCCACCCTTGTTTTATCCGGGTACCAGACCCCTGCAATATACGTGCCCTGGTGATGGTCCCCGGAATAAGACTCCTCGAAATTCCCGCGCATTCCCATATAGCCGTTTCCTAAAGAAGCGATGCTTTCCTGAAGCCGAATATGTTCACGGTGGAGCTTCGTTGTTTTTAAAGTCCATTCATCTACATCGAAAAGCCGGTTATAATACATGAGAAATCCTCCTCGTCAGCATCTTGTATTTACATGTCGTCCGCCAGAAATTTTGTTTTTAAAAAAATCATCGCAATGAAAAGCACCATGCCCAGTGATTGGATCATCATCATCGTTGCAGCACCTGCGCCGGCAAAGCCTGCCAACATGGCAATAATGGACGGAACCCCTGCTGCAGATAGTGTAATGGTTGCAGCCTGTCTCAATGACCGGATGCCGGAAGAACTTGAAAAACGTGTCAGCCAAAGTATCAGGGACACTGCCCCCATTAAAAGTATATTGCTGAAAAGAAACAGGATTCCGATCAGGCATGAAACAAGCGGAATCAGGTTGACTTTATATTGCCGGAACCAGAGAGCGCCGGCAAAAGAAGCAAGGTCACGGCCGTTTTGGATCGTGATCTTCTCGTTTCCGGCCGGGTAGCGGACGGAAAAGCCAAAGCCGTTTTCATCAGCCAGAATGAGCCGGTCTTTCCGGAAAAGGAGCGCATTTTTGTAATGCGTGACTTTTGTATGGTAATGGCTTTCTGAAACGGCAGCGGTTTTGCCTGGGTCAAAGGAGATAATCGTATCTCCGTGATCCTTTGTCCACGCGTTGCTGGATTGGAGCATGCCGTTTTGAAAGGAAAGGACGGCGTTTTGCCCGGTATATCCGGTTTGCACTGCTTCGTATAAATGCGGCGCCACTTGCTTTAAACTGATATTTCCTGCCTGCGCAAAAGAGAGTGAAAGCGGGGCAATCAGGCAGGCGTTTAAAAAGAAAAAAATGAGAATCAGTTTCCAAACGCCAAGCGCGCCCCGGTGCCGGAAGATTTTTACGGGTGAAACGATCGTCGCAAAATAACCAGCAGGGAATCTTTGAATCTGTTCCATAAGCAATCCCACATTTCAATAAAGTATTCTATGTTTTTTTGCAAGTTTTTTCCGCATGGGCCGGCAGCTGTTAAAGCTGTTCATCTCGTTACGCACTTTATCCTTTTGTGCCCCCCGACGTCAGCCCGGATACAAAGTTTTTCTGCAGGAAGAAAAACAAAATACAGATTGGCAGCGCGGCTAAAATGGCGCCGGCAGCAAAGAGCGTCACCTTTTGCTGGGTCGGGTTGGAAATAAATTGTTGGAGGCCGACCGCCACGGTTAAATGTTCTGGTGTCCGGAGCAAAAATTTAGCCAGCAAATAATCCCCGAACGGCCCCATAAATGCCCAGAGTGCCTGGACGGCAAGCATCGGTTTAACAAGCGGGAGCACAATTTGCCAAAATACGCGCAAATGGCCGGCTCCGTCAATTCTTGCCGATTCGTCCAAATCGCGCGGCACCGTATCGAAATAACCTTTCATCAGCCACGTATTCATCGGAATGCCGCCGCCAACATAAAGCAAGGTTAAAAACCAGTACGTATCGAGCGCGTTCAGGATATTCGCCAGGACATAAAATGCGGTCAAGGCCGCCATTGTCGGAACCATTTGGATGATCAGGAAAAAGACAAGGCTGTACTTTCTTCCTTTAAAACGGTAGCGGCTGTAAGTGTAGCCGGCAAGCGTCACGATGACGATCTGTAAAACCATCGTTGCTACCGCGATGATAAGCGTGTTTTTATACCATTCCGGATACAGCGTCTGGGTAAACAGCTGGCGGAAATTGTCCAATGTCCAGTGGGAATGAAAATCCAGCTGGAAGGAAACGATATTGGACTCCCGGAAAGCAGACGACGCTGTAATGAGCAATGGGTACAGAATGATCACACTTAATAGGATTAAAAATGCATAGGTGAAAAACCGGTTCCAGAAACGGGTAAATTTTTGATTTTTCATTAACGCCTTCATCCTACATCATCTCCTCATTGCCGAAAGCGTTTGTCTTTTTAAAGGCGATCATCGAGAAGGCAATTACAATAAATGAAATCATAAGGGTAATCGCCGCGGCCATCGCGTACTGCGGCGATGTCCCGGTCGTCAGTTTATAAATCCAGGAAATTAAAATATCGCTCGACCCGGCCCCCGCTCCGACACTGCCCGGCCCGCCGTTATTAAAGAGATAAATAATTGAGAAGTTATTAAAATTAAATGTGTACTGGGTGATCAGAACAGGCGCGGTGGCAAATAAAATCATCGGCAGGGTAATCCTGCGGAACTTTTGCCAGAAATTTGCGCCGTCAATGATGGCGGCTTCGTATAAATCGCCCGGGATCGACTGCAGAACGCCGGTGACCATCACATAAATATACGGGAAACCGAGCCATGTCTGGATCATGATCAAGGCCACTTTTGTCCAGAACGGATCCGTTTTCCACGAGATGGCCGGAATGTCGGTAAACAGAAGATGGTTGAGCAGCGGAATGACCTGGGCATTGATGGCACCGATACTGTCATTGAAAATGTTGGAAAAGCTCATAATGGTAATAAAGGCCGGCACCGCCCATGGCAGCAAAAAAATGATCCGAAACAGCTTTTTCCCTTTGATAAAAGGCTGGTTTACCACACAGGCTGTTAAAATGCCGAGCACAATCTGGCCGGTGGTCGCGCATAATGTCCAGATGATTGTCCAGCTGAGCACACTTGTAAACGTGGCCCGATACGAGCTAAGCGAAAAAATATTTAAGAAATTTTTGATCCCGACCCAGTCAATCAAGCGGAAAGGCGGAATATGATAAAAATCATAGTTTGTAAAAGCAGTGAACAGCGTCACAAGCACAGGAAAAATGATGACGAATGTCATGGCCACATAGGCCGGAATCGTCAGCAAATAAGGAAAGCCTGCATCCCATGCGTTTTTTAAAATGGCCTTGGTGGATGTGTTGGCTGTCCCCTTTAAGTTCCAGATGGCGGCAACACGCCGGGCATCATAAATATTCAGCAAATAAAAAGCTAGAAAAATTGCGATCAAAATGATTTGCAGGGAACCCTTGATCAGCAGAAACAGCGAATGGTCAACCCGCGGGACAGAACCCAGCGTGATAAAATCGTTTATTGCCGGGATGCCTGCTACGATCATTTGGATGGCAAAAAGGATAAAAATAGCCAGAAAAAGGACGCCTTTAAAAGGCTGCTTGTTATAAAACTGGCCGAGCCCCGGGATCAGGGAGAAGAAGCCGGCTTTTCGGACATCCTTCAGTTTATTCGGTTCGGTTTCCATTTTGATTACCTCGTTTCTATATTGGTCTTTCCAAAAAATCCCGCTGGCAGATTTTCATGCTGCAGCTATAGAAAATGAGCGAAACATGGCTACTTTGTGCCTTTTGCAAATGGATGACTTGGTCTTACGTCCATGTGATACAGCGCTGCAGTTTTGCGGCAGGGACACCTTTTTGAAAATATTTCATTTTTTGTTGGCAGCAGATTTTTGTGGTCCGGATGCCAATCTTGAAAATACGCGCAGTTGACTTATGTTACTGGTGCTTTTTGCAACATGGACGCCAAACCTGGAAGTTTACACGGCTTTCAACCTGCTAACGGCCTAGCACCATATTTTGAAAACCAGGTGGAGCGTATCCCCACCTGGAAATGGATAAAGCGGATTATTTATTGGAATACTTTTGGGAAATATTGTCTTTGATCGTCTTCACCGCTGCATCGGCTGCCTGCTTTGGTGTTTTCTTGCCGCTCGCTGCGTCAAACATCGTCGATTCCATACCGGTCCAGACTTCTGCCATTTCTGGAACGTTCGGCATCGGCTGGTCGGATTTGTACTGTTCAACAACCGCTTTTGTCAGTTCATCATTTGTCGCAGCCGCTTTTTCGCGCGCAGTCGGGTTGGCAGGGATTTCTTTGTATTTTTCATAGAATTTGTAGCTGTTTGCGGAGTTGGTGACGTATTGAATCCATTTTTCCGCAAGTTTCGGTTCTTTCGTATAGTTGGAAGCAACCCATCCTTTTCCGCCGCCGAATGCTTCGTACTTGTGGCCGTTTGGAAGCGTCGGGATCGGGGCTACGCCGTAATTTACTTTTGCTTTCGCGTAGGTGTCCGCCGACCAAGGACCGTCAATGACGGCAGCCGCTTTGCCTTTTGAGAATTCTTCTGTTACAAAGTCGCCGGAGCTTTTTGTATCTTTCATTCCTTTTGGCCAAATATCTTTAAACCAGTGTGTGGCGTACGTAATGGCTTTTACGGAACCGGCATTGTTCAACCCGATATCTTTTGTGTTTGTGCCGTTATCGCCGAACACATAGCCACCGTAACCCGCGAGCAAGCCGTAAGAATAGTAGAAGTCCGTCCATTTAACAAGGAATCCTGTATTCTTTCCGGATTCGGATGAAAAATTATATTTGCTGTCTTTCGCCAATTTTTCAAGATCGGCAAATGTTTTTGGCGGGCTTTTCAACAAATCTTTGTTGTAATAAAGGACGAGCGTTTCAATGACGAACGGGACGCCGTAAACTTTGTTGTCGATCATGACTTGGCGCTGGTCTTTTGCATCATAGGCGCTAACATCTTTTTTGGACAGTTTAAGCAGATGCCCCTGCTGGCCGAGTCCGCCGATCCGGTCATAAGAAGCGAGCATCACATCTGGGGCTTTTCCTGCCGGGCCGTCCAAAGGCAGTGCTTCCAGCTGGTCAAACATCGGCTTTTTGACCACTTTTACAGTACAATTGTTTTTCTTTTCAAAATCGCCCTTAATACTGTTGACATAATCGGCATAAGATTCTTCCACGGAAACCGTGAGCGTCTTTTTGCCACCGCTGTCTTGAGAAGATCCGCTGTTTGTTTTTTTCGATCCCCCGCACGCGGCGAGCGCCATGATGACGCCCAAGACAAGCGTAAGCACGAACAGCTTCTTGAATACTTTCATTTCATGAACCTCCCTTTTTTGGTACAACTTTATTATAGAAGAGAGTGGAAAACGGTTACAATGTAAAATTTTCTGTTAACGGTAACAAAATGAAAAGCCCCCTGCCAATTATCCGGCAGGGGGGAGGGGTAGTTTGTGATTTTTAAAATCGCAATGGGAAGCGACGAATGGGTTTCAAGAACGCTACGGTCAGGGTCAGTTTGTGATTTCCAGAATCGCAAAGTCCATTGGCGGGAGGACAAGGGTTTTGCTTGAAACCGGTTTGTTTTCCCAAGCGTCTTTTACGGTGTCCGGTTTTACATCCAGCTCGCTCCACGGGATGGTCTGTTCTTGGTCCGACCGGTTAAAGGCAAACAGCAAGGTGCATTTTTCCCCTTTGCGCAGGAAGCTGACCACTTGTTTTTCGTTATCGGTTTTCAGCCAGACGAGATCGCCGTATGTCAAGGTTTGTTGATGGTCTTTCCGGAAGCGGATCAGCTTTTTCATAAATGCGAGCATGTCGCGATCCTGCTTGTCTTCATCCCAGACCATGCATTTCCGGCAAAGCGGGTCACCTGCGCCGTCTATTCCGACCTCGGTGCCGTAATAAATGCACGGCGAACCGGTATGCGCGAACGTAAAGGCAAGGGCAAGCTTCACCTTTTGCTTGTCACCGCCCGCTTTTGTCAAAATCCGCGGGGTGTCATGGCTGTCAAGCATATTAAACAAAACCTCGTTGTTGGACTGCATATAGTGCATAAACTGCTGGTTGAGGCTGTGCATCAGTTTTTCAGCGGAAATGTTTTCATCCACAAAGTATTCAATTATCGTCTGCGTAAATGGATAATTCATGACCGAATGAAACTCATCGCCTAAAAGCCAAGGCCATGCATCATGCCAAATTTCGCCGAGAATAAAAACATCCGGTTTCTCGCTTACAACGGTCTGGTGGAACTTTTTCCAAAAAGCATGGTCGACTTCGTTGGCGACATCAAGGCGCCAGCCGTCAATGTCAAATTCACGGATCCAGTATGTCGCAATATCGAGCAAATGCTGTTGGACTTCGGGATTGGCCGTATTCAACTTCGGCATGCTTGTCGTAAAAGCAAACGTGTCAAATGAGAGCGTATCATGCCCGTCAATGTTCCCGTTTTCGCCTTCGCGGACCGGGAAAGAGTGGATATGGAACCAGTCTTTGTAGCGCGATTTCTCCCCGTTTTTCAGCACATCCTGCCACTGTTTTGAATTTTTCCCAATATGGTTGAACACCGCATCGAGCATAATCCGGATCCCGCGCTTGTGGGCTTCTTTCACCAGTTTGCGGAATGTTTCTTTATCGCCGAAATGCGGGTCAATCGTAAAATAGTCGAATGTATCGTATTTATGATTGGAAGGGGCTTCGAAAATCGGCGTCAAGTAAATCCCGTTAATGCCTAGATCGGTGAGATAATCGAGATGGCCGATGATCCCCTCGAGGTCGCCGCCGAAAAAGTCGTCCACGCCCGGGTCTTTGCTTCCCCACGGCAGGGCATTTTCCGGAGAAATGGCGGGATTGCCGTTTGCAAACCGTTCAGGGAAAATCTGGTACCAAATGGTGGACTTCACCCAGTCAGGCGCCTTGAACATATCGATTTCGTGCATAAACGGAAATTTAAAATAATAGTCAGGCACCCGCAGTGTATCTTCATTTGCCGGGTAAAAGCCGCGCCCGCCATAAAAAATGTTGCTGCCATCCGTGCCGGTAAGGATAAAGGCGTACTGCAGGCGGCGGTGCGGCGGACGGACTTCGGCAAACCAGACATCGTGCGCCTCTGTTTCAGCCTTTTTTTCCATTTCGAGGCGTTCAGATTCCCAGTGATATTCCCCGTCTTGCTTTTTTTTAAATAAATACGGGTCTCCCCAAATGAGGACGGCTTTCTGAATATCCCCTTTTTTCGTGCGCAGCTTCAGGTGCATCGTTTTTTTGTCATATACATATGCATCCGCGCTGAACGGCTGATGAAAAATTCCTGCGTGTTCCATCTTTTCTCCTCCTCTTATGCTACTCCTGTAATAAAACAAAGCATTCAAAAGGCGATAGCACCAGTTTGCTTGGCACCGCTTTGCTATGATAGCCGTTGTTATTGAGCAGGCATGCCCATCTGTGGCGGGTAAGCTCCGGGCAGGTAAAGGTCTGCAGCTTTTTCGATGTATTGCAGACAATCATGGCACAGCTGCCTTCATGCTTCCGTATATACGCGTAGATGTCCGGGTCCTCATCAGCCAGCATTTCCCAGCTGCCGGCCGTAAAGACAGGCATTGATTTTTTCAGTTCGATCAGCTTCCGGTAATAATGCAGCACGGAGCCGGGATCTTTTTCCTGCGCCGCTACGTTCACGGTCCGCGTATCTTCATTGATGCCGAGCCACGGAGCATATGTAGAAAAGCCGCCGTATCGATCATTGTTCCACTGCATGGCGCCTCTTGACGTATCTTTAGAGCGCTGTTGCACCATTTTTAAAATTTCTTCCTCCGCATAGCCTTTCTTTTTCGCAATTGTGGCAAGCCCTTTGATACTTGGGTCCTCATAGTCTTGGAGCCGCGGGAGCTTCAAGTTCACCATGCCGATTTCTTCGCCCTGCAGCAAAATCGGCAGCCCCCATTGCAAATACATCAAAGTAGCAAGCATCTTTGCGCTTTTTTCCCGGTATTTACCTTCGTCCCCGAAACGCGACAAGGCCCGCGGCATATCATGATTATTCCAGTAGAGCGAATTGAAGCCTTCCCCGTACAAGTCATGTTGCCACTGGGACATCGCTTTTTTAAAAGCAAGCAAGTCCCATTTTCCCTGTTGCCAGTTTTGCGGAATGCCAGGTTTTTTTGCTTCTGTGTCAAACCCTAAGTAGTTAAAGGTAATGATGCAGTCGCATTCTTCGCGGTCCGGCCTTGAATAAAGCCGGGCAAGCTTCGTGTCGGCGGAAGCTGTTTCCCCGATTAAAAAAGCTTCCGGATGCTTCGCTTTAATCGTACGGTTAAATTCACGGATATAATCATGGACACGCGGCAGGTTGGCATAATACTGTTCTGCAAGCACAAAGGCTTCTTCCGATTTTGTTTTAACGGGAAGAAAACGGGTGTCCTTTGCCAGGTGAATGACCGCATCCAGCCGGAATCCGTCCACACCTTTATCCAGCCAGAATAGGGCGATTTTTGCCATTTCTTCGCGCACTTTTTTGTTCTCCCAGTTCAGGTCGGGCATTTTGTCGCTGAACAGATGAAAATAATATTGCCCGGTTTGTTGATCCAATGTCCATGTGCTGCCGCCGAAAAAGCTCGCCCAGTTCGTCGGTTCACGCCCTTTGACAGGGTCATGCCAAATGTAGTAATCCCTGTACGGATTTTCTTTGCTTTTCCGCGCTTCTTGGAACCACGGGTGGCGGTCTGACGTATGGTTCAGCACGAGGTCCAGAATGATTTTAAGCCCGCGTTTTTTCGCTTCCTTGATCAGGTGTTCCACATCTTCCATCGTGCCGAAAACCGGGTCGATTTTTTCGTAGTTGCTGACATCATAGCCATTGTCCACATGCGGCGATGCGAAAATCGGATTGAGCCAGATGGCCGTTGCCCCGAGATCACGGATATAATCCAGCTTTTCAATGATGCCCGGGATATCGCCCACGCCGTCCCCGTTTGCATCTTTGAAACTGCGCGGATATACCTGATAGATGACAGCTTCTTTCCACCACGCATCTTGCAAAGCGGTTCACCTCCACGTTTCTTCTATACCCTTTCAACGTATCATCACCCCTTTATCCGGAACAAATTTTTCAGCGATGTTACCGTTAACAAAATGCTTTTTACGGGTTTGATTGGCCCAAGCCCATCCTGAAAAAAATAAGCAACCGGTGTAAGGCTGCTTATTCACAGACGGTGGAGGGGCGGATGACCACTTCCGGTTCAAAAAACTGGTGCCCTTGGGATTTCCCGTTTTCCTGAATTTTTTTCAACAGCATGCGTGCACATGCTTCTCCCATTTTTACAACGGGCTGGCGCACGGTTGTAATATGGGGAGCGGAAATCCGGTCAAGAAACACCCCGTCAAAACCGGTGACCGCAACCTCACTTGGTATGGATAGCCGCAGCGATTGGGCGGCTCTGATCACACCGAGGGCAATCCGGTCGCTTGCGCATACAAACGCGCATCTTTCCTTCCGGCTGGATAAAATTTTTTCCGCTTCTTGCTGGGCGGCGCTTGAACTGTTTTTGACCCTGCAAAGAAACGGCGGCAACCCGTTTGCTTCGGTTGCATCCAGATAACCTTTTTGTCTCGCAAACATAAAGGGCTCTTGCAGGTCAATGCCGAAAAAATAAATTTTTTTAAACCCGCGGCGAATGACATGCTCTGTTAACAGCCGTACGCCTTTTTCATTGTCCACATCAATAAAATCAAACCCTCTGTCATTTTGCCCGAATAAAATCACCGGTTTGGAAAATTCTTTTAAAATGGTATCGTAATCCTGGCTGCGGACACCCGTCGCAATCACACCGTCGCACTGGCCGATGTCCTTCGATTTCCGTGTGACCAGCTGAAGCGAGTAGTGGTTTTGGTCGAGCTCCCTGGCAATGCCGGCCAGCAAGTTCATATAATACGGCTCTGTTGTGTCCATTTCTTCCAATATCAGGAACTTGATGACCTGGGTACGGTTGGAGACGAGGGCACGTGCCGCATAATTGGGTACATAGTTCAACTGCTCCATCGCCTCATATACCAGTTTTTTTAAATCATCTCTAACCTGTTCGGGGTGGTTAAGGACCCGTGAAACCGTCATCTTTGAAACATTCGCCTGTTTTGCGACATCGGAAATGGTAACCATCACGCCTCATCCTTTATTTTTCAGAAGAAATGCGCTTTCGATTTTTTCAAAGTCAAGATCCTGCGTCCCTTCAACAAGGAAATCCGCCTGCTTCATGTTTTCCGGCGTGCCGACCCCGACTGCAAACATGCCGGCCGCTTTAATGGCCTGGATGCCGGCTTCCGCGTCTTCAATGCCGATGCAAAATGCCGGATCCGCGTCCAGCTTGCGGGCGCCGGTTAAAAAGATTTCCGGATCCGGCTTGCCGTGCTGAATGCGGGCAGCGTCCACGATTTCATCAAAAAAGGAAGCCACCCCCAGTCTGTCGATGACAAACATGGCGTTTTTGCTCGCGGAAGCCAGCGCTGTTTTGATTCCCCTTTCCTTTATATCTTCGAGCAGGTTGTGGATGCCCGGAAGCAAATCGGCAGGGGAAATTTGGCGGATCAGTTCTTTGTAATATTCATTTTTCCTGTCCGCGAGCTCGCTCAGCTTTTCTTTAGAAAAGGAAGGCTCCGGCCGGGCGTTCTCCAATATTTTC
The DNA here is from genome assembly GCF_038593185.1 of Weizmannia sp. FSL K6-0777. Taxonomy (NCBI): domain Bacteria; kingdom Bacillati; phylum Bacillota; class Bacilli; order Caryophanales; family Bacillaceae; genus Heyndrickxia; species Weizmannia sp. FSL K6-0777. Next base: position 3,351,371 of record NZ_CP151971.1, on the reverse strand, counting down.
TTTAAAGAGTCCATGCGGCTGAGCCCTTTAAGCGCTTCATTAAAATGGCGGTCAAAAGGAACCTGCAGCTCATCAGCCAGCTTTTTCCATGCTAAGTAGTGGTATTCCGCAGTATCTGTGATGACCCCGTCTAAATCAAAGAGAACGGCTTGAATATGTGAAGCTGCCATTGACAATTCTCCTCCAACTTATAAAGTTTGATTGCTGTTATGATTAGTATACGGGAAATTTCTCTTGAAAACTATGGAACTATATAAGTTGCTTGTCGAAACCAGCAGAAAAGGCGAAAAAGATTCAGAAAAAGCGAAAGAACTGGCGAAAAGCCGGAAAAATCCGGCGCATTTCGAAAAACGCGGTATAAATGAAAGGATTCCATGCCCACTTCAGAAATCATCCCTTTATTTGAAAAAAAGGTGACTGAATCGGCAAAAAGGGCCGGACGGTAAAAAAGCGGGCGGAAAGCAAGAACGTGCTGATTTTTTCCGGAAAACCAGCGAAAAGGTACAAGAGTTCGGCGGGACTTTTGTTTGCTTATGCTATAGACTCTTGACCGCCTGAATGCCGAAATAAATGCCGAAACCGACAAGAGACAGGCCGGACAGCCTCGAAATGAAAAGAATCAAACGGTTGGTTAGCAGTTTTCCGAAGCTGCTTGAGACGGCAGCCATCGAAAAATCCCACAGCGCCACTCCGATAAAGATGGCCAGGCTGTAGAGGAGAAACTGCTGCGGGCCTACAGATTCAGCTGTTTTTGCAAGCACGGAACCGTAAACGCCGAGCCAGAATAAAATGGTGAGCGGATTGGTCAGAGACATCAGAAAACCGGTCAGGAATGATTTGGACAATTTTTCTTTGTTTCTCATCAAACCGGAAATCGGCTGATTGGCTGCAATCATGCTTTCAATGCCGGTGTATGTAAGGACAAAGCATCCGAAAAACCAAAGGAATGATTTTACAAATCCGATGCTGAGCAAATGGACGACACCGAGATAAACGAGCAGCATATACAAACCGTCCGCTGCCATGGCACCGATTCCGAGCAGCCATGAGTGGAGAAAGCCATTTTTAATCCCCTTGTCAATTTGAGCGGCATTCACCGGCCCGATCGGCGCAGCAAGCGACAGCCCAAGAAAAATATAACTAATCATGCTTTCCATCATTTTCCTCAGCCTTTCCATCATGCGATTGATATATTTGTATTCAGAAACTATAGCCTGTACAACTAATAAAAGCAAAATGGATGCCATAAATGAAAAAATGAACCCAAACGATGAAAGTGCATAAACAGAGTCGATGGGTTAAAAGTGCGCCATTATTCTTCCATGGATTGCTTTTCTGTCCATGGCTTCTAAAAGGGTTTGATCGAATGATGGATGGAAAAGCAGGCACGGGAATTGAAAATGATCATTTTTTTGTTTCAGCGGTTTAAAAATTTGAAGCCTATGTCCCTTTATTTTTCCGCTCATTTGCTCCTTCGAGTAAAATATTACCCATACAAAGAACGAGCAAAGAAAGTACAAAGCATATGGTTTAGAATAAATAGAAAGGATGTGCTAAATTGAAAATAAAAAATATAGAGTGGATTTCCAAAGAAGCTTTAGAAGCTGAAGTAATCGTGACGGATGGAGAAACCGAAATCAGATGCTTTGCCCAACCGTTAAATTACACAGAAGGCTATGTATTAAAGAACCCGATTTACTGTTTGAATGTTTCTGATTTGATGAAGGCGGAAAAGCCAAAGTACACAATTGAAAAACTGGATGAATATTTTTCCTATAGATTTACAGGGAAATTAGTGCATAAAGAGAAAGTGTTGGTTGGCAAATTTATTCTAGAACTGGATAATGAAATACCTGGAGATATAAATGATGGCGATTTTATCACTTTTTTGTGCCAGAGATTAGATATCTTTTAGAAAAATTGTATAGCGGCGACCATTGTACCGAAAAATTGAAAGTCCCAAAATGATTGTGAAAAAACCACGGCTCCATATTCGTTGAAATCTTGCCGTATTCATGTTACGATTACCGTACATCGTTTACGCTTTTAGCTGACAATGCTCAAAAGAGTATATTTTTTTGCCGAAAAGGGTAAAACCCTAAGGAAGACATGCGGCCCTGTTGAACGTTTAGAAGGAGATTGAGAAGATTGACGAAGTTTTCAGAATTAAATTTAAGCCCGGCGATTTTAAAAGCTGTGAAAAGAATGGGATTTGAAGAGGCATCGCCGATTCAGGCAGCCACCATTCCGCTCACCATGCAAGGGAAGGATATTATCGGCCAGGCGCAGACAGGTACGGGAAAAACTGCAGCATTTGGCATACCGTTAATTGAAAAGATTGATCATAGAAGCCGTAATATTCAAGGAATCATTATCGCGCCAACCCGCGAGCTTGCCATTCAAGTATCTGAAGAATTGTACCGGATCGGCCAGGATTCGCGCGTTCATGTGCTGGCTGTTTATGGCGGCCAGGATATTTCGCGTCAGATCCGTGCGCTGAAGAACCATCCGCAAATTATTGTCGGAACACCGGGACGGATTCTTGACCATATACACCGGGGAACCTTGAAACTCGACCATGTGCATACGCTTGTGCTTGACGAAGCGGATGAAATGTTGAATATGGGCTTTATTGATGACATTGAAGCCATTCTTTCCACCGTGCCGAAAGACCGCCAAACGATGCTGTTCTCGGCAACCATGCCGGATCCGATCCGGAAAATTGCCGAACGCTTCATGAACAACCCGGAACTTGTCCGTGTGAAAGCAAAAGAAATGACCGTTCCGTCTATTGAACAATACTACGTCAAAGTCCAGGAACGCGAAAAATTCGATGTATTGTCAAGGCTTTTGGATGTACAGTCTCCGGACCTTGCGATTGTGTTTGGGCGCACGAAGCGGAGAGTTGATGAACTGGCGAATGCCCTGAACTTGCGCGGCTATCTTGCAGAAGGTATCCACGGTGATTTGAGCCAGGCGAAACGCTTATCGGTACTCCGGAAGTTTAAAGACGGGAAAATTGATGTGCTTGTTGCCACCGATGTTGCCGCACGCGGGCTGGATATCTCGGGTGTAACCCATGTTTACAATTACGATATTCCGCAGGATCCGGAATCCTATGTGCACCGGATCGGAAGAACGGGCCGTGCCGGACGGGAAGGCATGGCAATGACCTTTGTCACGCCGCGGGAAATGGGCTATCTCAAAACGGTTGAACAGACAACGAAAAAGAGAATGCTCCCGATGCGCCCGCCGACCTGGGATGAAGCGTTTGAAGGGCAGCAGCGCGTCACCATGGAACGGATCGGGGAAACCATCAAAGAAGGCAATATTGATGAATATATGTCGGTAGCGAAGGAGCTGCTTGCAGAATATGACCCGGCTGAGGTCACGGCAGCTGCTTTGAAACTGATGACGAAAGAGCCGGATAAAACACCGGTTCATATTTCAGAAGAACGGCCGCTTCCGCATAAAAAAGACCATAGCAGACGGGGCAAGCCTGCAGGGTCCTACAAAGGGTCTTACAATAAGGGAAGAAAGCCGAGAAGAACAACAACAAACCGCAAACCATTTTAACCAAACGAAGGCGGGGCCAAAAAAATAGAGCATCATCAGCTTTACGAGCGGGTCGGTTTGTATCCGGCTGCGACTCTTTACAAGTAAAAATGCCGGTATGGCAAAAGTTGCCGGCGCCCCATTAAAAAAGCAACGGCAGCTCCCGTTGCTTTTTTTAAAGCGGAAGAATCCGCTTTTTTTCGTAAAAGCCTTTCCCCCGAGCAGCACGCCGGTAATGCGGCTGAAAAGAATTGGCTTTTTTTAAAGCGGAAGAATCCGTTTTTTTCGTAAAAGTCATTCCCCCGAGCAGCACGCCGGCAATGAGTCCGGAGAATTGACTTTTTCTAAGCAGGAGAAGCCGCTTTTCTTTGCAAAAGCATGCCTCCGAGCAGCATGCCGGCAACGAGTCCGGAAAGATGGGCTGTGTGGTTGGCACCAGGCTGCATCATAGCCGTTACAACGGAAATGACCGCAATCGATAAAATGGTTTGCCGGCTTGTTTTTGGCACATCTTCCCCGACCCAGACAAGGGCGACATATGCGCCGATCAGGCCGAACAGGGCACCGCTCGCACCGGCATGGGAATAGGTAAGCGGAAGCAGAAAAAAAGAAGCGAGATTGGCGCAGCATCCGCAGCCAAAATATAATAGGGTAAACTTCCATTTTCCGGCCAGCCGTTCGAGACAGGGGCCGAGCAGCAAAAGGGAGAAGGAATTCAACAGCAGGTGGCTGAAATCAATATGGACAAAAACAGGGGAGACAAGCCGCCATATTTCCCCTTGGGCAATATAAAGGTTCACACCGGACAGTGTTTCATAAAGGGTTTGTGTTGGTAAAACCGGAAGCCGCATGGCCGCAAACAAGAGGCACTGGGCCAGGAAAATGGCAGATACGACGGGATAGGAACCAATAAAAGCAGAAAAGCGGATCGGGCGGATCAGCATTGCAAATACTCCTTTCAATGGAAAAGCTCTATTTATACATATGCCGGAAATGACGAATTAGACGTCCGGCCTGCTTCTAACCGCAACCGCCAGCAGGATGGAAAAAGGGATAGCCCAAATCCGGCGCGTATTTTCAAAAAGGGCCGAACCGCCATCATGGATACCAGCAGAACGATTTACCGGCGCATATTTTCACGGAAGGCAGAGGCACCGCAGCAGCGTGAAAATCGGGTATCGGAAATTTTGTGGTTTATACTCTGGAAAAAAAGAAGGTGAGCGCATGATCAAAGGAATTGGCATTGATATTGTCGAGCTTGAAAGGATAAAAAAGCTGTATGAACGGCAGCCGCGGTTCCCGGGGCGGATTTTAACAAAAGCGGAGCAGCAAAAGTTCTGCAAGTTGACAGAAAAAAGGAAAATTGAATTCCTGGCCGGCAGGTTTGCGGCGAAAGAAGCTTATTCCAAAGCTTTTGGCACGGGGATCGGGGGCGCGTTGTCTTTTCAGGAAATTGAAATCGCAAAAGATGAAAATGGCCGCCCGTATTTTTCAAAGCCGGCCGAGCCCCATGCCCATTTGTCGATCACGCACAGCCGTGAATATGCATTCGCCCAAGTGATTCTGGAAGACTGAAGCTATAACGTTTTTTCAATTCCCCATCATACAGGCCCGGGTTGTCTCATATATTCAGAGTAAGAGAGGAGAGACAAGGCACGGGCTTTTGATGAAGCCTTTCTCTTCATAAGATTTGAGACAATAAAGGGGTTGAAAGGATGAAGAGAAAGTACTGGGTTTTGTTTGCGGCGCTGTTTGCCATTTTTCTGCTTTCCGCCTGCGGAGCGAAAAAACCGCAGGATGTGGCCGGAAAATTAAATGAAAAAGTGGAGAAGATGGACGGCTACAAGCTGAATGCGAAAATGACGCTGAAAACGGGCAATGAACCGCGGACATACAATATTGAAGTTTGGCACAACCGGCCGGGATATTACCGTGTCAACCTGAAAAATGCGGGCGAGGGGCAGAGCCAGATGATTTTGCGCAATAAAGAAGGCGTGTTTGTGGTCACGCCCGCCCTCAACAAAAGCTACAAATTTCAAAGCGACTGGCCGAACAACACAAGCCAGGCGTACCTTTATGAATCACTTGTGAAAGACATATTGAAAGATAAAGAGGCAAAGATGACGGTGAAAAAGAACCGATATGTGTTTGAGACGAAGACACGCTACCAAAATCATAAGATGCTGCCGTACCAGCAAATTACTTTTGACAAAAGGACGCTTGCACCAGTCAGTGTGAAAGTGATGGACACGGACCGCAATACGCTTGTCAGTGTGCTTTTTACGAAAGTGGATTTTAATGCAAAATTCGACAGCAACGCGTTTGACACGAAAAAAAATATGACAGGGGCGAAACTCGAAGTGCCGGTGGACGGAAAGGTCGGCAACAAAGAGTTTTCGGTAAAATATCCGACGGCAAAAATCGGGGGGACGACGCTGCTCGATGAACAGGAAGTTGCCGTTGCAAACGGCAAGCGCGTTATTTTGACCTATACGGGCGATAAAACGTATACGCTGATTGAGGAAAAGGCAGAGGTACTCCCTGCTGCTTCCACAGAACCGATTCCTGCAAACGGGGAAATGGCGGATCTCGGGTTTGCGTTCGGGATCAAGACAGGCGACTCCCTGTCCTGGACGGTGAACGGTGTCGAATATACGCTTGCCTCCAAATCGCTCACGGCTGCGGAAATGATGGAAGTCGCCCAGTCTGTCGGAGGAGAACCGGAAAAATAAAATGCGGATAACCCGTTCGTAAGCACTAAAAGCACAAGCCCGCAGCCATTCTCTGCGGGTTTTTTTCTTGATGCGGTTACAGCATGTTGCTTTCGGCAATCCGTCCCAAACCGGTTTGATAAGACTTCCTTTTAAAAACCATTGACAACGCTGGCTACGCGTTCGATAATCAGGATATGGAATCATAAAGGAAGTGTAATCATGGCTTTTTACCGGGATACATGGGTGGAAGTCGATTTGGATGCCATTTCGGAAAATGTCGGAAATATGCGCCAGCTTTTGCCCGAGCATACGCAAATCATTGCGGTTGTAAAAGCGAACGCCTACGGGCACGGCGCGGAATATGTGGCGAAAACCGCGCTTGCATCCGGAGCTTCAGCGCTTGCGGTTGCATTTTTGGACGAGGCGCTCGCGTTACGAAAAAAAGGGATTACCGCTCCGATACTTGTTTTGGGGGCAGCCCGTCCGGAAGATGCCGGAGTCGCGGCTGAAGAAAACATCTCCCTGACTGTTTTTCAAAAAGACTGGCTTGAGGAAGCAGGCCGGTATTTAACCGGGCGGAAACTATCCGTCCATCTTAAATGTGATACCGGAATGGGCCGGATTGGCGTAAGAACCCTACAGGAATTAAAAGAAGTGGAAAAAATCGTGAACCAACAATCCTGTTTCTATTTTGAAGGGATCTTTACCCACTTTGCGACAGCGGATGAAATCGATACGACTTTGTATGAAAAGCAATATAGCCAGTTTCAGGATATGGTTTTAAACCTCGAACACCGCCCGCCGTATGTGCACTGCGCAAACAGCGCCGCCGCTTTGAGATTTGACCAGTCTCCGTTTAATGCTGTCCGTTTCGGCATTGCAATGTACGGGCTCTCCCCTTCGCCCGCCATCAAGCCGGTTTTGCCGTTTCCGTTAAAAGAGGCGTTCTCCCTTCATACGAAGGTGACGCATGTGAAACAAATCCATGCCGGGGACACGGTGAGTTATGGTGCCACTTATCAGGCTTCCGGCGATGAATGGATCGCCACGCTGCCGATTGGATATGCAGATGGCTGGATCCGCAGGCTTTCAGGTCAGGAAGTGATCATTGACGGGGAAAGAGCGCCTATTGTCGGCAGGATTTGCATGGATCAATGCATGGTCAAGCTTGCCCGTCCGGTTGCTGTCGGGACAAAAGCAACCTTGATTGGAAAGCAGGGAGATTTGTCCATTCCTGTTGACGAAATTGCCGAAAAGCTCGAAACCATCAACTACGAGGTTACCTGTTCCATTTCAAGCCGGGTGCCGCGCATTTTCCTGAAAAACGGGAACGATGTCGCGGACGTGTCGAATCCGGTCCTTGAAGGTTGAAAAATGTTTTGGCGAATTTTGAATAATGACATGATTTTTTTGCCGATAATAGACAGGAATGGTGATTTGGCCTTTGCATATAGTGTATTTGATGGTATGATGAAAAGGGAATGGAAAGTAGAAACGGTGTCTAGTGCGTGGAGGTGTAGCAGGTGTCTGAACCTATTTCAACAGAAATTTTAGTCCGCTTGCCGCAGCAGCTGTTGACGGAATTGGACGGATTTGCTGAAACTGAAAATATGAATCGCAATGAATTAATTTACCGTGCCACAAAAATGTATTTAAAAGAACGGAAAAAACGCCAAATCCGCGAAACGATGAGGCGTGGTTACATGGAAATGGCAAAAATTAATTTGGCGATTGCCTCCGAAGCGATCCAGGCTGAATACGAAGCAGAACATACAGTTGAAAGCCTAGTAAGCGGGGGGTAATCCTTTGATTGTTAAGCGTGGAGACGTGTACTTCGCCGATCTATCTCCGGTGGTCGGCTCCGAGCAGGGAGGCGTACGTCCTGTCCTCATTTTACAAAACGACATTGGAAACCGTTTTAGCCCCACTGTCATTGTTGCCGCGATAACAGCGCAAATCCAGAAAGCAAAATTGCCCACGCATGTGGAAATTGATGCAAAGCGTTACGGTTTGGAAAGGGATTCTGTGATATTGCTTGAACAAATACGCACAATCGATAAACAACGCTTAACGGATAAGATTACGCATCTTGATGAAGAAGTCATGGAAAAAATTGACGACGCCCTGCAAATCAGCCTGGGACTGGTCGAATTTTAGGAACGCTCTTTTTAAAGGGCGTTTTTTCATTCGGCAGGCTTTGCCATTCTTAAAATAAGCTGGAACAAAAGAGAGATCATCCCGTCGCCCGTTTTAGCATATTTTTTCACGTGCTGCGGTCAAACATGCGCAACCCACCTTCAAAAAAAATACAACGAATGTGGTTTAACCCTATCTGAAAACGGGTATATGATAACGCTATAAGATAAACCAAAGAAAATTTCCGAAAAATGCTGCTTTTGCCCGATTCCTGTGCCATTTACATAAAAAATATTTTCCGGTTGCCGGCAAAAACAGATATAATAACTTATAAATCAAATGGATTTTTCTGTGTTTTTTCAACAAACCGGTTCAGAAAAAAGCCATCCGCCGGGGCGAAAGGCAGCAGTTCATTTGTTTTTGTGCAAGCCTTCCGGAAAAGCCCGGCATGTCTAAAGCAGGCTGTCAAAGAAGGGCGCTTCAAACTGTTCGGAGGAAAGAGGGTTGATCATGCAATCATATTTAGCGAAATTTATACCAGAACATAAAGATGAAATACTGGATGAATGGATGAAAAGCATGAAAGCAAAAGGCGGTGCCCCGTTTCATTTTGATGAAGGGGTGGTGTTTGAAAAAACAAGCCGGGATTTTGTCGAAGTGATTCTTGCGCGGTTGACGAAAGGCAATCACGAATACGAGAAACAGCTCGGCGAGTTTTCCGAAAGAATCGTGACACTGGGCTGGCCGCTCACTTTTGCAACGACTGGCATTCAAATTCTCGGGGATATTGTTTACAACCTGATGATGAATAACAACCCGGATGTCGTGTTTGAAAAGCACCAGGAATTCTGGGAAATCTTCCGGGAATGGACCAATGCCGTTCAAAATGAATTTGTCAATGCCTACACCACCATCTGGGAAAAAACCATTTCGCTTCAGCAAAGTGCGTTAAAGGAATTGTCCGCCCCCTTGATTCCGGTGTTTGACAAAATTGCCGTCCTTCCATTAGTCGGCACCATTGACTCGGAAAGGGCAAGACAGATTATGGAAAACCTGCTGTACGGCATTGTGAAAAACAAGTCGGAGGTGGTACTGATCGACATTACGGGCGTGCCAGTTGTTGATACGGTTGTTGCCCATCATCTCATTCAGGCGGCAAATGCTGTCCGGCTTGTCGGCTCCCGCTGCATGCTTGTCGGCATCCGTGCTGAAATTGCACATACGTTAACAAATTTGGGAATCAAATTAAATCATATTACAACAACGAGTACACTGCAAAGAGGAATTGAACAGGCTCTTGAAATGACAGGGAGGAAAATCGTAGAATGGGAGGGTTGATTGATGCGCATACCCATTTTAAAGCTGGGAAACTGCCTGCTGGTCTCGATCCAATGGGAGCTTGATGACCAGACAGCTTTGGAGTTTCAGGAAGATTTGCTTAAAAAAATATACGAAACGAATGCAAGCGGTGTTGTCATCGACATCACCTCTATCGATTTTATTGACTCATTCATCGCAAAAGTGCTGGGCGATGTGGTCAATATGTCCAAAATGCTGGGCGCAAAAGTGGTCATCACCGGAATCCAGCCTGCAGTCGCCATTACCCTGATCGAGTTGGGAATTACGATGGAGGGCGTCATGACGGCACTGGATTTGGAAAGCGGCCTGGAGAAATTAAAACAGGAATTGGGGGACTAGCTGTATGGATAACCATTCCTGTGTAAAAATTTTGAATGAGTGGGATATTGTGGCCGCCCGCCAGCTTGGGAGAAACATTGCAAGGGAGCTCCATTTCGGTGCTGTCGACCAGGCAAGAATCACAACGGCCATCAGCGAACTCGCCCGCAATATTTTTATATACGCAGGACAAGGGGAAATCCGGATTGAGAAAGTTCTGCAAGACGGGAAAAAAGGGCTGAAAGTGATCGCTACAGATAAAGGGCCGGGGATTGAAAATATCCGGAAAGTAATGGAAGACGGCTATTCCACATCCGGAGGGCTTGGGGCAGGCCTGCCGGGAGTAAGACGCCTGATGGACGAATTTGATATCGTTTCGGCGCCGAATGAGGGAACAACCGTTACCGCAATCAAGTGGATACGATGATAGGAGGAAAAAGATGGATTTCCGCGATGCAATGGAGCAGGAATATAAAGAGATTCTCAGCCATTTTTTACAGCATCCGGATGAACAGGCGCTGTACCAGTGCGAGAAGTTCAGCCGCAAACTGATTGAAAACCGGATCTCTCCTGAAGACATGATTATGTGCCACCGCTCTGTTTTGCAGCAAATCGAACCCGGGCTTTCCAAAACGGTGCAGCAGTCCTTTGATGTCCTGCTGGAAGTTATGCTTGCCTACGGGCTCGTTTACAGGGAACAGCAAAGCCTCCGGACAAAACAAAAAGAACTGAAGAGCGAAATTGAGATTGCTGCGGGCATGCAGCAAACCCTGCTCAAGGCGAATGTCCCGGAGCAGGATGGCATTGATATTGGCGTGATCAGCATGCCGGCCAAACAAATGAGCGGCGATTATTATCATTTTATTGAAGATGAGAACCGCCGTATCGGCATTGCAATCGCGGATGTGATCGGGAAAGGGATCCCGGCGGCGCTCTGCATGTCCATGATCAAATACGCGATGGACAGTTTGCCGGAATACAGCCACCAACCCCATATCATTTTGGAAAATCTGAACCGCGTCGTTGAACAGAATGTCGACCCGAGTATGTTTATCACGATGTTTTACGGTATGTATGACCCGGTAGTACATAAGTTCTCCTACGCATCCGCCGGGCACGAGCCCGGTTTTTACTATCATGCGGAAACGGATGAATTTGAGGATTTAATCGCAAAAGGGCTGCTTTTGGGCATTGAAAAAAAATCGAAGTATCATGAATATATAAAAGATGTACAGCTCGGCGATATGATTGTGCTGTTGTCAGACGGTGTAACGGAATGCCGGACAAAGGAAGGATTTGTCAGCCGGGAAACGATTACCGGCCTGATCCGGAAAAATATTCGCAAGAGCGCACAGGAAATCGTGGAAAATGTGTACAGGGAGCTGGAAAGATGGCAGGAATTTGAATTGTGTGATGATTTTACCTTGCTGATTTTAAAAAGAACTGCCTAAAAGCAGGTTTGCCATCAGCCCGGAAAGGGTATGAACCACTTAGTGATGAATGTTAAAGAGGTGAAAGAAATGGACTTTGCAGTAGATGTAAAGGAAAAGGAAAGTCAAAATACCTTAAACGTAACCATTTCGGGGGAAATTGACGCATTTACAGCTCCAAAATTAAGAGAAGCATTTGAACCATATGAAGGAAAAGCAGGTTTGGAAGTTTTAATAGATTTAACCAATGTTTCATATATGGACAGCACCGGGCTGGGTGTTCTGGTCGGTTTGTTTAAAAGCTTGCGGGCAAACGGCGGGATGCTCACGTTGACGGGGCTTTCCGACCGTTTGAAACGGCTGTTTGATATTACAGGCCTTTCCGACATCATGAAGATTAATACCGAAATAGAAGGTGGAGTGTGAGACATGGAGGAGTTTGATCATATCAGTATGAAAATCCCTGCCAAAGCGGAATATGTCGGAGTCATCCGCCTCACCATTTCCGGTATTGCAAGCCGCATGGGATTTGATTACGAACTCATCGAGGATTTGAAGATCGCCGCGAGCGAAGCTATTACCAATGCTGTCCAGCATGCCTATAAGGACAAGGAGGACGGGGAAGTCAGCATCGATTTCAGCCTCTATCCGGACCGCCTTGAAGTCATGGTTTCCGATAACGGAGACAGTTTTGATCTGGAAAAAGTAAGGGAACTTGCTGGGCCTTACACGGAAGATGTGCAGATCGAATTTATGAGAGAAGGAGGATTGGGCCTTTATCTCATTGAAAGTTTAATGGATGAAGTCCGCATACATTATGATGGCGGGATTACAGTCATGATGACCAAGTACCTTCAAGGGGAGCAGGTGGAGACGAATGTCAAAACTGCCTCAACCTGATCAGATTGATGTCAATCAATTGATACAATCTTTTCAGCAAAACGGCGACAAAGAGGCGCAGGAAATACTTGTCGCGCACTACCAGAAACTTGTGGAGTCGCTTGCCCGCAAATATTCGAAAGGAAGAGCCTACCAGGAGGACATTTTCCAGGTGGGGATTATCGGCCTGCTCGGCGCCATTCAGCGCTTTGACCCGAATATTGGAAAAAGCTTTGAATCCTTTGCGATTCCGACCATCATCGGAGAAATTAAGCGGTTTTTGAGAGACAAAACATGGAGTGTCCACGTCCCCCGAAGGATTAAAGAACTCGGCCCGCGGATTAAATCCACTGTTGAAAAACTGACGAACGAACTGCAACGCTCGCCAAAAATCGCTGAAATTGCTGCACATCTTGAAATCTCAGAAGAAGAAGTGCTGGAAGCAATGGAAATGAGCAAAAGCTACCACGCACTTTCCGTTGACCATTCGATTGAGTCGGATTCAGACGGCAGTACCGTGACCCTGCTGGATATGGTCGGCAGTGAAGATGACGGATATGAAAAAGTCAACCAGCGGCTTGTGCTTGAAAAAGTGTTGCACGTACTGAGCGAGAGGGAACGCCAGGTCATCCACTACACGTATATTGAAAATTTAAGCCAGAAGGACACAGGTGAGAAATTGGGGATTTCGCAAATGCACGTCTCGCGCCTGCAACGCCGTGCGATCAAAAAACTGCGGGACGCCATAGAAGGTGAACTGCAACATGTGGAGAATTAGCCATTATGAATTATCTTAGTTCAAAGCAAGTAGAAGTATATGGATTTCAGACAACAAAGGCCGGCCGGGACCTGTGCGGAGACGCCTATTTTATGAAGGCAACGGATGACTATTTCCTCTGTGTGCTGGCAGACGGGCTGGGGAGCGGGGAATTTGCCTACTACTCTTCCCAGGCTGTTGCGAAAGTCGTGAAAGAACAATCGGATGACGATGTTGACACGCTGATGGACGCATGCAATCGTGCTTTGTACCGGAAGCGGGGCGCAGCGGTTGCCATTTTCAAAGCCTGTTTTAAATCACGCCAATTTGTTTACAGCTGTGTCGGCAACATCCGCTTTTTTATGGTGGCACCGGGCGGCAAACTGACTTATCCGATCCCGATTACCGGGTACTTGTCCGGCAAGCCGCAGCAATTCAAAACCGAGATTTTTGACTATGAACCGGGTTCCAGGTTCGTCATCCATTCAGACGGCGTGAAAGAGCGGAATGTCCAATCTTTTTTGAAGAAATGTGAGTCTATCGAACGGATTGCCGACCAGTTAAAAGAACAACAGACCATGGATGACGACGCTACATTTATTATTGGGAGCTTGCAGTAAAGGCAAGCTTTTTTATTTTGCAATTTTTTTCAGCCCGTAAAGCATGATAAAATAACAGAAGAGTAATCAGAAGTGTGGTGTTTAATTTGGAAGAAAAACAGGCAAGGCTTATCAGCCAGCTGGGAAAAGAATTGCAGTTCCCGGAAAAGAGCATCCGGAATGTCATCGGTTTGCTGGAAGACGGCAATACCGTTCCTTTTATTGCCCGTTACCGGAAAGAAATGACCGGTGCGCTCGATGAAGTGCAGATCCGTGACATTATGGAGCGGTGGAACTATTTGCAAAATCTTGAGCAGCGAAAAGAGGAAGTCATCCGCCTGATCGATGAGCAAGGAAAATTAACAGAAGAGCTGAAAGGGAAAATTTTACAGGCAGAAAAGCTTCAGCTGGTAGAAGACCTCTACCGCCCGTATAAACAAAAACGCCGGACAAGGGCCACGATTGCAAAGGAAAAAGGGCTGGAACCGCTGGCCCGCTGGATGCTTTCGTTTCCGGCTGAAGGCGACCTGGATGCTGAACTGGCAGCGTACGTATCAGCGGAAAAGCAGGTGGCATCTGCCGAAGAAGCATTGCAGGGTGCAAAAGATATAATTGCCGAAATGGTTTCGGATGAGCCGAAATACCGCGGCTGGATCCGCGGCCAAACGTTTAAAACAGGCGTGATGGCAAGCACCGTCAAAGACGAGGAAAAAGATGAGAAGAAAGTATACGAAATGTATTACGCCTACGAAGAACCGGTCCGCAAAATCGTTCCCCACCGCGTGCTTGCCCTTAACCGCGGCGAAAAAGAAAACATTTTGCGCGTATCCATTGAGGCCGACACCGAGCGGATTTTGGCGTATTTGAACCGGCAAGTGATCCGAAGTGAAGCCTCCATTACATCAGGCATCGTCAAGGAAGCGGTGGAAGATGGCTATAAACGGCTAATTGAGCCCGCCATTGAAAGGGAAATCCGCAACGAACTGTCCGAAAAAGCGGAAGACCGGGCGATCCATATTTTTGCCGAAAATTTAAGGAACCTGCTTCTTCAGCCGCCTTTAAAAGGAAAAACGGTGCTCGGGGTTGACCCGGCGTACCGAACCGGCTGCAAACTCGCAGTCGTGGATGAAACGGGCAAAGTGCTGAAAATCGGCGTGATTTACCCGCATCCGCCAAAACCGAAAACAGAAGAAGCCAAAGCGATTGTAAAAAGCATCATCCGGGATTTTAAGGTGGAGGTCATTGCGATCGGAAACGGCACAGCCTCACAGGAAACCGAGCAATGGATTGCCGGTATTTTAAAAGAAATAGAAGAAGATGTTTTCTATATGATTGTCAATGAAGCGGGGGCAAGCGTCTACTCTGCATCCGACCTTGCCCGCAAAGAATTTCCGGATTTGCATGTTGAAGAACGGAGCGCCGTCTCCATCGCCCGCAGGCTCCAGGACCCGCTGGCAGAGCTTGTGAAAATCGATCCGAAATCGGTCGGTGTCGGGCAGTACCAGCATGACGTTTCGCAAAAGAAACTGAATGAATCGCTCACTTTCGTCGTTGAAACAGCCGTCAACCAGGTCGGTGTCGATGTCAATACCGCATCCCCGTCTCTTTTGCAATATGTGTCCGGGCTCAGCAGCACTGTAGCGGGCAATATTGTAAAATTCCGCGATGAGAACGGCAAATTTAAAAACCGGGCCGAATTGAAAAAGATTCCCCGCCTCGGCGCAAAAACATACGAACAAAGTATCGGCTTTCTCCGCATACCGGATGGGGAAGAACCACTTGATAAAACACCGATCCACCCGGAAAGCTACGATGCGGCCAGATCTTTGCTGAATGAACTGGGCATGACGACAGCGGATATCGGTACAGAAAAGCTGATCCAATCGCTCGAAACACTGTCTGTCCCGGAAATGGCAAAGACACTCGGCATCGGCGAACTGACCCTGCAAGATATTTTCGAAGCCTTGAAAAAACCGGGCCGCGACCCGCGTGATGAACTGCCAAAACCGCTTTTGAAAAAGGATATTATGAAACTGGAAGATCTGAAACCGGGGATGGAGATGCAAGGAACCGTCCGGAATGTCGTCGATTTCGGGGCGTTTGTCGATGTCGGCGTGAAAGAAGACGGGCTTGTCCATATTTCAAAATTAAGTAAAGGTTTTGTTAAACATCCGCTTGATATCGTCTCAGTCGGCGATATTGTTACCGTATGGGTGGAGAAAGTGGACGTCCAAAAAGGAAGATTATCGCTCACCATGCTTCCAAATGATTAAAAGTGAAAAGAAGATGCGCCAGTTACACGCGCATCTTCTTTTCATTGTAAAAAAACCAGCATTCATTCAGCAGTTTAATTTCACTGCGCCTTTTCTCGCAAAAAGCTCTCCGTATTTGGTTTTGAAACCATACCGGCACACAAACGCCCCCTTGTTCCTGAATGCTGAAACAAAACCAATCCCCCCGCACTTTTACTAAAGTATATGCTATAATAACTTGTCATGTGAAAAGAAAAGCGCAGGTGCCCGCGGCATCCATTTTTCATTATGAGTAAGGAGGCATACGGCCATGGATAACAAGGAATTGCAAGGCCTTGTGGAAAAAATATCAATGGAGTATTTTCACAAACCTTTCCGGCATGCAGCCTCATTTAATCCCCGGCTGCGGACCACCGGGGGAAGATATTTGTTAAAAAGCCACAATATCGAAATCAATAAAAAATATTTAGAAGAACTCGGAGAAAAAGAGCTGATCGGCATTATCAAACACGAACTTTGCCATTACCATCTTCATCTGGAAGGGAAAGGGTACAGGCACCGGGATGCGGACTTCAAACAATTGTTAAAGGAAACGGACGCGCCCCGCTATTGTGCCGTGCTGCCGAGTAAAGCAGCTTCCCGCATGATCAGCCGCCCGTCCCCGCGTTACGAATATGTCTGTACGGAGTGTGGCATCCTGTATAAAAGGCAAAGAAAGGTCAACACCAACCGGTACGTTTGCGGGAGATGCGGTGGAAAACTGGTGCTGCACAAAACGTATGCTGAACCGGGCCGGAAATAATGGGCATGCAGCATCTTCGAAACAAGCTTTAAAAATAAATTTTAAAACAGGGTTGACACCTTCGTGTCCCGTCATTATAATGTTAAGAGTCGACAAGATGTTGCTTGTTATTCCGCAGTAGCTCAGTGGTAGAGCAATCGGCTGTTAACCGATCGGTCGTAGGTTCGAATCCTACCTGCGGAGCCATTTTGGGGAAGTACTCAAGTGGCTGAAGAGGCGCCCCTGCTAAGGGCGTAGGTCGCGTAAGCGGCGCGAGGGTTCAAATCCCTCCTTCTCCGCCATACATACAAAGCAGTCATCGCGGCCCGTTGGTCAAGCGGTTAAGACACCGCCCTTTCACGGCGGTAACACGGGTTCGAATCCCGTACGGGTCATTTGAAATTTATCATATCATGAGTGGTTCCGTAGTGTAGCGGTTATCACGCCTGCCTGTCACGCAGGAGATCGCGGGTTCGATTCCCGTCGGAACCGCCATTGGGCCATAGCCAAGCGGTAAGGCAACGGACTTTGACTCCGTCATGCGCTGGTTCGAATCCAGCTGGCCCAGCCATTTTTGAGCCATTAGCTCAGTTGGTAGAGCATCTGACTTTTAATCAGAGGGTCGCAGGTTCGAATCCTGCATGGCTCACCATTTATCCGCGGGTGTGGCGGAATTGGCAGACGCACCAGACTTAGGATCTGGCACCGCACGGCGTGGGGGTTCGACTCCCTTCACCGGCATTGATTTGATAAATCGCGGAAGTAGTTCAGTGGTAGAACATCACCTTGCCAAGGTGGGGGTCGCGGGTTCGAATCCCGTCTTCCGCTCCATAAAAAGTAGTTGACATCCATAAAAGGTTTTGATATAATATAAAGGTGTCAAGTTAATAACGCGGTCGTGGCGGAATGGCAGACGCGCTAGGTTGAGGGCCTAGTGGGAGTTAAATCCCGTGGAGGTTCAAGTCCTCTCGGCCGCATTTACGCGCCCATAGCTCAATTGGATAGAGCGTTTGACTACGGATCAAAAGGTTAGGGGTTCGACTCCTCTTGGGCGCGCTATTTTTTCATGCAAAAAAGATCTGTTAACAGCTGCGTAAAAGGCTCCAGAGCTTACCGGGCAGTTGAAAACTTTATAAAAAACAGGCCTTTTCTTATTGTAAGTTGGTTTGATAGTTTTTAGACCAGGGAAATGCGGGAAATAGCTCAGCTTGGTAGAGCACATGGTTTGGGACCATGGGGTCGCAGGTTCGAATCCTGTTTTCCCGATTTGCATGCGGGTGTAGTTTAGTGGTAAAACCACAGCCTTCCAAGCTGTTGTCGTGGGTTCGATTCCCATCACCCGCTCCAAATTTTATGTTGACAGTGACTTGTTGTAATGTTATACTAAATAAGTTGCTAATTGAGATTGTTCCTTGAAAACTGGACAAAACGAAACGTCAAATTCTTTTTGAGCTTTTATCAAACATCTTTACTGAGAGTTTGATCCTGGCTCAGGACGAACGCTGGCGGCGTGCCTAATACATGCAAGTCGTGCGGACCTTTTAAAAGCTTGCTTTTAAAAGGTTAGCGGCGGACGGGTGAGTAACACGTGGGCAACCTGCCTGTAAGATCGGGATAACGCCGGGAAACCGGGGCTAATACCGGATAGTTTTTTCCTCCGCATGGAGGAAAAAGGAAAGACGGCTTCGGCTGTCACTTACAGATGGGCCCGCGGCGCATTAGCTAGTTGGTGGGGTAATGGCTCACCAAGGCAACGATGCGTAGCCGACCTGAGAGGGTGATCGGCCACATTGGGACTGAGACACGGCCCAAACTCCTACGGGAGGCAGCAGTAGGGAATCTTCCGCAATGGACGAAAGTCTGACGGAGCAACGCCGCGTGAGTGAAGAAGGCCTTCGGGTCGTAAAACTCTGTTGCCGGGGAAGAACAAGTGCCGTTCGAACAGGGCGGCGCCTTGACGGTACCCGGCCAGAAAGCCACGGCTAACTACGTGCCAGCAGCCGCGGTAATACGTAGGTGGCAAGCGTTGTCCGGAATTATTGGGCGTAAAGCGCGCGCAGGCGGCTTCTTAAGTCTGATGTGAAATCTTGCGGCTCAACCGCAAGCGGTCATTGGAAACTGGGAGGCTTGAGTGCAGAAGAGGAGAGTGGAATTCCACGTGTAGCGGTGAAATGCGTAGAGATGTGGAGGAACACCAGTGGCGAAGGCGGCTCTCTGGTCTGTAACTGACGCTGAGGCGCGAAAGCGTGGGGAGCAAACAGGATTAGATACCCTGGTAGTCCACGCCGTAAACGATGAGTGCTAAGTGTTAGAGGGTTTCCGCCCTTTAGTGCTGCAGCTAACGCATTAAGCACTCCGCCTGGGGAGTACGGCCGCAAGGCTGAAACTCAAAGGAATTGACGGGGGCCCGCACAAGCGGTGGAGCATGTGGTTTAATTCGAAGCAACGCGAAGAACCTTACCAGGTCTTGACATCCTCTGACCTCCCTGGAGACAGGGCCTTCCCCTTCGGGGGACAGAGTGACAGGTGGTGCATGGTTGTCGTCAGCTCGTGTCGTGAGATGTTGGGTTAAGTCCCGCAACGAGCGCAACCCTTGACCTTAGTTGCCAGCATTCAGTTGGGCACTCTAAGGTGACTGCCGGTGACAAACCGGAGGAAGGTGGGGATGACGTCAAATCATCATGCCCCTTATGACCTGGGCTACACACGTGCTACAATGGATGGTACAAAGGGCTGCGAGACCGCGAGGTTAAGCCAATCCCAGAAAACCATTCCCAGTTCGGATTGCAGGCTGCAACCCGCCTGCATGAAGCCGGAATCGCTAGTAATCGCGGATCAGCATGCCGCGGTGAATACGTTCCCGGGCCTTGTACACACCGCCCGTCACACCACGAGAGTTTGTAACACCCGAAGTCGGTGAGGTAACCTTTACGGAGCCAGCCGCCGAAGGTGGGACAGATGATTGGGGTGAAGTCGTAACAAGGTAGCCGTATCGGAAGGTGCGGCTGGATCACCTCCTTTCTAAGGAAATTAAGGAAAACTTCGTTTTCCACAATTAAGTTTGACGTTTCCGTTTTGTTCAGTTTTGAAGGTTCAATCCTTCAACATGTGTTCTTTGAAAACCGGATAGGAGAAACAAACCAAGTAAACCGAGAATCGCTTATTTTTGGATTTAAACCTTTTTATGGTTAAGTTAGAAAGGGCGCACGGCGGATGCCTTGGCACTAGGAGCCGATGAAGGACGGTACAAACACCGATATGCTCCGGGGAGCTGTACGTAAGCTTTGATCCGGAGATTTCCGAATGGGGAAACCCCCTGTCTTTAATCGGACAGGATTCCTGCCTGAATCCATAGGGCAGGAAGGGCACACCCGGGGAACTGAAACATCTCAGTACCCGGAGGAAGAGAAAGCAATTGCGATTTCCCAAGTAGCGGCGAGCGAACAGGAAACAGCCCAAACCGGAAGGCTTGCCTTCCGGGGTTGTAGGACACTCATATGGGAGTTACAAAAGAACAGGTTAAGTGAAGCGGCCTGGAAAGGCCTGCCGGAGAAGGTAAAAGCCCTGTAACTGACACTTCGTTCTCTCCCGAGTGGATCCTGAGTACGGCGGGACACGAGGAATCCCGCCGGAATCCGGGAGGACCATCTCCCAAGGCTAAATACTCCCTAGTGACCGATAGTGAACCAGTACCGTGAGGGAAAGGTGAAAAGCACCCCGGGAGGGGAGTGAAAGAGATCCTGAAACCGTGTGCCTACAAGTAGTCAGAGCCCGTTAACGGGTGATGGCGTGCCTTTTGTAGAATGAACCGGCGAGTTACGGTCTCATGCAAGGTTAAGCTGAAGAAGCGGAGCCGCAGCGAAAGCGAGTCTGAACAGGGCGAAAGAGTATGAGGCCGCAGACCCGAAACCAGGTGATCTACCCATGTCCAGGGTGAAGGCAAGGTAACACTTGCTGGAGGCCCGAACCCACGCACGTTGAAAAGTGCGGGGATGAGGTGTGGGTAGCGGAGAAATTCCAATCGAACTTGGAGATAGCTGGTTCTCTCCGAAATAGCTTTAGGGCTAGCCTCAAGCGAAGAGTTTTGGAGGTAGAGCACTGTTTGGACGAGGGGCCCTCATCGGGTTACCGAATTCAGACAAACTCCGAATGCCAAAAACTTATGCTTGGGAGTCAGACTGTGAGTGATAAGATCCATGGTCGAAAGGGAAACAGCCCAGACCGCCAGCTAAGGTCCCAAAGTATACGTTAAGTGGAAAAGGATGTGGCGTTGCTTAGACAACCAGGATGTTGGCTTAGAAGCAGCCATCATTTAAAGAGTGCGTAATAGCTCACTGGTCGAGTGACGCTGCGCCGAAAATGTACCGGGGCTAAACGTATCACCGAAGCTGCGGATGGACACCGTTTGGTGTCCGTGGTAGGAGAGCGTTCTAAGGGCGTTGAAGCCGGACCGGAAGGACCGGTGGAGCGCTTAGAAGTGAGAATGCCGGTATGAGTAGCGAAAGAAGGGTGAGAATCCCTTCCACCGAATGCCTAAGGTTTCCTGAGGAAGGCTCGTCCGCTCAGGGTTAGTCGGGGCCTAAGCCGAGGCCGAAAGGCGTAGGCGATGGACAACAGGTTGATATTCCTGTACCGCCTCTTCACCGTTTGAACGATGGGGGGACGCAGGAGGATAGGGCAAGCGCGACACTGGTTGATCGCGTCCAAGCAGTTAGGCCGGTGCGGAGGCAAATCCTTCGCGCCAAGGCGGAGCTGTGATGGCGAGGGAAATTTTAGTACCGAAGTTCCTGATTCCACACTGCCAAGAAAAGCCTCTAGTGAGGTGAAAGGCGCCCGTACCGCAAACCGACACAGGTAGGCGAGGAGAGAATCCTAAGGTGAGCGAGAGAACTCTCGTTAAGGAACTCGGCAAAATGACCCCGTAACTTCGGGAGAAGGGGTGCTTTTTGGGGTGTATGCCCCGGGAAGCCGCAGTGAATAGGCCCAGGCGACTGTTTAGCAAAAACACAGGTCTCTGCGAAGCCGCAAGGCGAAGTATAGGGGCTGACACCTGCCCGGTGCTGGAAGGTTAAGGAGAGGGGTTAGCCGTAAGGCGAAGCTCTGAACTGAAGCCCCAGTAAACGGCGGCCGTAACTATAACGGTCCTAAGGTAGCGAAATTCCTTGTCAGGTAAGTTCTGACCCGCACGAAAGGTGTAACGATCTGGGCACTGTCTCAACGAGAGACTCGGTGAAATTATAGTACCTGTGAAGATGCAGGTTACCCGCGACAGGACGGAAAGACCCCATGGAGCTTTACTGCAGCCTGATATTGAATTTTGGTACAGCTTGTACAGGATAGGTAGGAGCCTTGGAAACCGGAGCGCCAGCTTCGGCGGAGGCATCGGTGGGATACTACCCTGGCTGTATTGAAATTCTAACCCGCACCCCTTACCGGGGTGGGAGACAGTGTCAGGCAGGCAGTTTGACTGGGGCGGTCGCCTCCTAAAAGGTAACGGAGGCGCCCAAAGGTTCCCTCAGAATGGTTGGAAATCATTCGCAGAGTGTAAAGGCATAAGGGAGCTTGACTGCGAGACTTACAAGTCGGGCAGGGACGAAAGTCGGGCTTAGTGATCCGGTGGTTCCGCATGGAAGGGCCATCGCTCAACGGATAAAAGCTACCCTGGGGATAACAGGCTGATCTCCCCCAAGAGTCCACATCGACGGGGAGGTTTGGCACCTCGATGTCGGCTCATCGCATCCTGGGGCTGTAGTCGGTCCCAAGGGTTGGGCTGTTCGCCCATTAAAGCGGTACGCGAGCTGGGTTCAGAACGTCGTGAGACAGTTCGGTCCCTATCCGTCGCGGGCGCAGGAAATTTGAGAGGAGCTGTCCTTAGTACGAGAGGACCGGGATGGACGCACCGCTGGTGTACCAGTTGTCTTGCCAAAGGCATCGCTGGGTAGCTATGTGCGGAAGGGATAAGTGCTGAAAGCATCTAAGCATGAAGCCCCCCTCAAGATGAGATTTCCCACAGTTTATACTGGTAAGATCCCTGAAAGATGATCAGGTTGATAGGTCCGGGGTGGAAGCGCGGCGACGCGTGGAGCTGACGGATACTAATCGATCGAGGACTTAACCAAATAGAAAAGTGAAGGGCGCTCGCTCATCGGCGTACGGATTTCGGAGCTTTCGACTGAGATAAAGGAAACACGGCGAGCCGATGTTGACTTATCGTAGGGAGAAAGCGTAGAAATACGCTAGCCGATAGGCGCTGGAGCTAGACAATTCTCAAAGTTAGAAACGCGTTCTCCGTTTACAGTTTTTTCTCCCATCCGGCTTTGAAGGAATACAATTATTCCTCTTGATAAATAACAGCAACTGTGTTATAATTTTTCTTGTCATTAAGGTCCGGTGGCGATGGCGGAAAGGTGACACCCGTTCCCATCCCGAACACGGAAGTTAAGCTTTCCAGCGCCGATGGTAGTTGGGGGTTTCCCCCTGCGAGAGTAGGACGCTGCCGGGCCTGAATATATTATTATCGCGGGGTGGAGCAGTCTGGTAGCTCGTCGGGCTCATAACCCGAAGGTCGCAGGTTCAAATCCTGCCCCCGCAATCGATCAGAACAAGCAGTGGTTTGACTGCTTGTTCTTTATATTTTTCATCCTGTTTTTGCGTATTTGTCCAAAATCGGTTAAACTAGAATTGGATTGAAGCATCCTTAGGAACATTCCTAAGGCTTTTTTTATAAGGCGCGCCGTACTTTGGATTGGCGGCAATTTGCGATAAAGTTGTAGAGGAGAGGCGGCAAATGGGGAGTTATCGTTTCGTTTCCAACAGCCCTGAAGAGACTTTTTCTTTTGCAGAAAAAATGGCTGCCCATCTGAAACCGGGGGATGTCCTTTTGCTGGAGGGTGACCTGGGGGCAGGAAAAACGACTTTTACAAAAGGGATTGCGAACGGGCTGGGCATTCGCCGTACCGTGAACAGCCCGACTTTTACCATTATAAAAGAGTACCGGGGGAACCTGCCGCTGTATCATATGGACGTATACCGTTTGGAGGATGCGCAGGAGGACCTTGGTTTTGATGAATATTTTGAAGGTGATGGCGTGACGGTTGTGGAGTGGGCACATTTTATCAAAGATCTGTTGCCTGAGAGCTATTTGGAAATCCGCATTCTCCGCCTTGAAGGAGACCGCAGGCTTATTGAAGTGGAACCGTTTGGGGACCGTTATGTATCATTATGTGAGGAGATTTTTGGATGAAAGTTTTGGCAATCGATACTTCAAATGAAGTGCTGGGCGTTTCATTGGCTGATGATCATGTTGTGCTGGCCGAATATATGACAAACTTGAAAAAAAATCATAGTGTCCGCGTGATGCCGGCTGTGCAGGAGGTCATGGAGACATGCGGGATAAAACCGGCTGAGCTGGATAAGATTGTGGTGGCAAAAGGGCCCGGATCTTACACCGGCATACGGATTGGCGTCACGATCGCAAAAACGATGGCCTGGAGCCTTCAAATTCCATTGGTGGGGGTTTCCAGCCTGAAGTTGTTGGCGGCGTCCGGCCGTTATTTTGACGGGTATATTTCCCCGCTTTTTGATGCGCGCAGAGGGCGGATTTATACCGGTTTGTACCGCTATGAAAACGGGGTTTTGCAAACAGTAGTGGAAGATTGCAATGTATCATCCGCTGAATGGGGAACCCGGTTAAGTGCGCTTGAGGCGCCCGTATTATTGATCGGCCAGCATGTTGCCCTTCATGAAGCCGTTCTTGCGAAGAAGCTGGGAGATAAAATGGCGGTAGCAGATTGGACCCTGCATAATCCGAGGCCGGGCGAACTGGCCAGGCTTGGGATGGATGAACCGGACGCGGAGATACACACTTTCGTTCCAAATTACATACGGTTAGTAGAGGCAGAAGCCAAATGGCTTGAAAAGCATAAACGGGAGAGTCACTAAAAATGGAAAAAACGGGGAAAATAACGCTGCGAAAAGCCACGCTTGCAGATTTGGACGGAATTTACAATGTGGAGATGCATTCTTTTACAATGCCGTGGACACGTGAAGCATTTTACAACGAACTGGTTCATAATCATTTTGCCATGTATCTTGTGCTTGTCGAGAATGAAAAGGTTATCGGTTATTGCGGCGTGTGGGTCATTGTCGATGAGGCGCATGTGACCAATCTTGCGGTGCTCCCGGAGTACCGAGGCCGGAAACTGGGAGAGACGCTGTTAAAAAATGTGATGGCTTACGCCGCATTGAACCATGCCAAAACGCTCAGCCTGGAGGTACGCGTCAGCAATATGATTGCGCGCTCCTTATACAGGAAGCTCGGATTTCGGGAAGGCGGCATCCGGAAAGGCTATTACACGGATAATTATGAAGACGCAATTGTGATGTGGGTGAATTTATAAATGGAAAAAGATTTGTTGGTATTAGGCATAGAAACGAGCTGCGATGAAACGGCTGCAGCTGTCATTAAAAACGGGACGGAAATTGTTTCCAATGTGGTCGCTTCCCAGATTGAAAGCCACAAACGGTTCGGCGGGGTGGTGCCAGAGCTTGCATCCCGCCACCATGTCGAGCAAATTACCATTGTCATTGAGGAAGCGATGCAGCAGGCAGACGCGGCTTTTAAAGACCTGGATGCGATCGCCGTGACAGAAGGGCCCGGGCTTGTGGGCGCGTTGCTTGTTGGCGTCAATGCCGCAAAGGCGCTCAGTTTCGCGCATCAGATTCCACTTGTCGGTGTCCATCATATTGCCGGCCATATTTATGCGAACCGGATCGGGCATGAAATGAAGTTTCCGCTGCTTGCGCTTGTCGTTTCAGGCGGTCATACGGAGCTTGTGCTGATGAAGGGCCATGCCGAGTTTGAAGTAATCGGCGAAACGAGAGATGATGCGGCAGGGGAAGCTTATGACAAAGTAGCACGAACGTTGAACCTTCCTTATCCGGGCGGTCCGCAGATTGACCGGCTTGCCCATGAAGGAAAGCCAAATGTTGATTTGCCGCGATCCTGGCTGGAAGGGACTTATGATTTCAGTTTCAGCGGGCTCAAATCAGCCGTCATTAACACCCTCCATAATGCCGCGCAGCGCGGGGAAAGCATCCGGCCTGAAGATATGGCCGCAAGCTTCCAGCAAAGTGTGATTGATGTATTGGTCGGTAAAACCGTGGAGGCGGTAAAAGCGTTTGGCGTCAAAGAAGTGCTGGTCGCCGGCGGTGTTGCCGCGAACAAAGGATTGCGCGCTGCCCTTTCAGAAGCATTCCGGGATCTCCCTGAAGTGGCGTTGCGCATCCCGCCGATCCAGTTATGCACAGACAATGCGGCGATGATTGCCGCATGCGGGACGGTGCTTTTTGAAAAGGGAAAAAGAAGCTCCCTTGACTTAAATGCTTATCCCGGGCTGGACATTGAAAACTTTTAAACAGGGTTGTGAAAAACCGGTGTATGGGAATCGTCCATACACCGGTTTTTTTGGAGATATGCAGGGGAATTGTGCACAATCTGTGGAAAAGTTGTTGATAAATGATTGGACTTGTGTAAAACTTTTAAAATTTTTCCGGACAGGTTGTGGGTATTGTGGATAAATCTGTTGATAATTGTGGATTTTGTGGAAAAACGTTTTGGAAAGCAAGAAATCAATATACCGCCTGTGCATAAATCTGTGCATGGCGCGAGATGCCAAAATAAAAACCTGTGCAGAAAATTTCCACACAGGTCCAAACATTACTCCGCCAGTTCTGCCCATTCTTCCATCAGCGTGTCCAGCTCCAATTTCCGTTGCTCCAGTTCTTCTGTCAGCTCGCGGATTTTAATATGGTCCTGAAAGATTTCCGGGTCGGCCATTTTTTCTTCCCGGTCATGAATTTCTGTTTCCAACGTTTCAATTCTTGTTTCAATTTCTTCAATCCTCCGCTTTTTTTGCCGCTCGCGTTTTTTTGCTTCTTTATCCTGCCGGTAGTTGTTTTTCGCCGGCTGTTCCGCTTTAACCTTTTCTTGTTTCGTGTTTTCCAGGCGTGCAATTTCCAGCATTTCTTCTTTTTTTTGCACATAATAATCATAGTCGCCGAGAAATTCACGGGTTCCCTCCGGCGAGAGCTCCACCACTTTTGTGGCAATCCGGTTAATGAAATAGCGGTCGTGGGAAATGAACAAAATCGTTCCCGGGTAATCGATGAGCGCATTTTCCAGTACTTCTTTACTGTCCAAATCAAGGTGGTTTGTCGGTTCATCTAAAATTAGAAAGTTCGCCTTTTCCAGCATCAATTTGGCGAGGGCAAGCCGGGCTTTTTCGCCGCCGCTTAAGGATGAGACGGTTTTTAAAACGTCATCGCCGGAAAAAAGAAAATTCCCGAGTGCCGTGCGGATTTCTTTTTCTGTTTTCAGCGGGTATGTATCCCATAATTCCCGGAGGACCGTTTTATTGGAAGATAAGTCGGCCAGTTCTTGATCGTAATAGCCGGTCATAACGTTGGAGCCATATTCGATCGTGCCGGATATCAGCGGGATTCTCCGGATAATCGATTTCAAAAGCGTTGACTTGCCGATGCCGTTCGGGCCGACAAGGGCAACACTGTCTTGTTTTTTGACTGAAAGATGGATGTTTTTGGCAACCGGCTCCCCGTCGTAGCCGATGGCAGCATCCCGGACATGAAGGACTTCGTTCCCGCTTTGTTTGGCAATTTCAAACGAAAACCGGGCAGATTTTTCATCGCCAAGCGGCTTGTCCATCAATTCCATTTTTTCCAGTTGTTTCCTCCTACTTTGCGCCCGCTTTGTCGTGGTGGCACGGGCAATGTTTTTTTGGATGAATGCCTGCAATTTCGCAACTTCTTCCTGCTGCTTTTCATATTGTTTGACCTCTCGCTCGTACTGGGCGGCCTTTTGTTCCAGATACCGGCTGTAGTTGCCGTGGTATTTTTTAATAGAATGCCTTGAAATTTCATAGACCTGGTTGACGACTTTATCCAGAAAATAACGGTCATGGGACACGATCAGAATGGCGCCTTCATAGCCTTGTAAATATTGCTCCAGCCAGGTGAGCGTTTCGATATCGAGATGGTTTGTCGGCTCATCCAAAATGAGGATGTCCGGCTTTGTGAGCAGCAATTTCGCCAATGCAAGGCGTGTTTTTTGCCCGCCGCTTAATGTCCGGATCGGGGTGTTGTAGTCGTACTGGTCAAAACGGAAGCCATGCAGAACGGACCGGATATCCGCTTCGATCTGATATCCGCCTTCATCTTTAAAACGTGTCTGCAAAGTATCATAAGCATGCAGCACTTTTTCATACTCCGCCGGGCGGTTATAAATCTTAGGGTCGGCCATTTTTTGTTCGTATTCGCGAAGCTGTTTTTCCATATCCAGCAAATTTTTAAAAACCGACATCATTTCGTCCCAAATGGACAGATCCGATTCGAGTCCGGTATTTTGGGCGAGATAACCGATTTCGACACCATTCGGCATAATGATGGAACCTTCATCATAAGAAAGCTGGCCGGCGATGATTTTCAGGAGGGTCGATTTGCCGGCCCCGTTTCTCCCGACCAAGGCAATCCGGTCTTTTGTTTGAATTTCTAATTTTATATCCGATAAAATAAGTTCAGCGCCATAATATTTTGTGACTTGTTGAACTTGCAGCAACATCATCTTTATGTTCACCTCTATACCATTGTAAGTGTACAGGAAGGCGAACTGCAACTCAACCGGCGTGATCGGAATTTGTCAAAAAACTTTTCACATAAATTCGTAAAAACCCATGAAAAAAATGCTTACTTGTGATATATTTAACATAGTTGGAGAGAGAAAAAGACGCATGCAGGCATTTTTTTAAAACATATTTTTTCTTTGCTCAGATAGGAGTAATATTATAATGAAGAATGGCAGCGCTGCCATTCTGGAATGGACGCACGATTGGAACCAACAGCACAAAAAACTTAAGCTTTCAACTTGGGGGATTTCACATGAAGGATGAATCAGTAAAAATACCGCAAGCCACTGCAAAACGGCTTCCATTATATTACCGGTACCTGAGAAATTTATATACACTTGGCAAGCAAAGGGTATCCTCGGCGGAACTGAGTGAAGCGGTGAAAGTCGACTCCGCTACGATACGCAGGGATTTTTCCTACTTCGGGGCACTTGGAAAAAAAGGTTATGGTTATAATGTAAAATATTTATTGTCTTTTTTCGGCAAGACGCTGAACCAGGATGAGATCACAGATGTAGCGCTGGTTGGCGTTGGGAACCTCGGTACAGCCCTTTTGAATTACAATTTTTCGAAGAATAACAGCGCACGGATTGTGATGGCATTTGACAATGACCCCGGGAAGGTGGGGAGCCATGTTGGCAATGTGCCTGTTTACAGCATGGACGAATTAAGAGAACGGCTTTGCGCGGAAGATGTGACGGTTGTGATTTTGACGGTCCCCGCTTCCAGTGCCCAGGCAGTGACAGACGAGCTTGCCAGTACAAATGTAAAAGGCGTTTTAAACTTTACACCTGCCCGGCTGAACGTGCCGCCGGATATCCGCGTCCATCATATTGACCTGGCCGTGGAACTACAGGCACTGATCTATTTTTTAAAACATTATTCAAATGATGAAGAAAATTTGAAAGAAACAAAAGAGCCGGTTGCGAAGCCATAGCCAAAAAGCTTTTTTTCCGTTATCATAGTGGGTACAGGGGGTGGCCCGATTGAAAACGGAATGCAGGCGCAAATGGCAATGGCCGGATTTGGCTGTGGCGTGCAAAGGGAAAAGGGCGGATTCAACGCCGGCACTTAAAGGGGAACGGCGATGAATACGAAAAAAATGCCGGTTACCGGACACATCCAGGAATTGAGAAAGCGGTTAATTACCGTTCTCATTTTCTTTCTGTTTGCCCTGGTTGTTGGCTTTTTTACCGCAAAACCTGTTATACGTTATTTGCAGCATGCCAAAAATGCCGGCATGTTCACGATGAATGCCTTCAGGGTAACCGATCCTATTAAGGTTTTTATGGAAGTTTCGGTTGTGATCGCATGCCTATTGACCCTGCCGGTGATTTTGTACCAGCTTTGGGCGTTTATAAGCCCGGGGCTGTATGAGAAAGAAAAGAAACTGACATTAAGTTACATTCCTGTTTCCATCTTGCTTTTTATAGCCGGCGTTTCTTTTTCCTATTTCGTGCTTTGTCCGCTGATGGTGAAGTTTATGATGGGCTTGTCAAATGAAATGGGCATTCGTGCGGTGATCGGGATCCGGGAGTATATTCAGTTTCTGCTAGAGATCACGCTTCCGTTTGGCTTTGTGTTCCAAATGCCGGTCGTGGTCCTGTTTCTGACCCGGCTTGGCATCATTACGCCGAGACTGTTGAAAAAGGTAAGAAAATATGCGTATCTTGCTTTGATTGCAGCTGCCGGCATCATCACCCCGCCGGACGTGTTTTCGCAGCTGATTACCTTTGTTCCACTCGTTTTGCTGTATGAAGCAAGCACACTGATTTCGAAAATGGCGTACCGCAATGCCAAAAAAGCGGCAAAAGAAATGCCAATGGATGAACAGACGATTGCTTCTGAATAAGAAAGCCGTTTTCCGGACGGAGCCGGAAAACGGCTTTTATTTTTTCACTGAGTTTTTCAGCTTGAA
Source organism: Weizmannia sp. FSL K6-0777 (assembly GCF_038593185.1). Taxonomy (NCBI): domain Bacteria; kingdom Bacillati; phylum Bacillota; class Bacilli; order Caryophanales; family Bacillaceae; genus Heyndrickxia; species Weizmannia sp. FSL K6-0777. The sequence goes on along the minus strand of NZ_CP151971.1, from coordinate 3,320,974 downwards.
ATGGAGAAAGATCAGCCTGATGCCGGAACCCAGATCCAATGTTGCAATCAACAGCAGTAAATAAGAAAAAAAGCCCCAGCCGCCCACTTGTACCTGCTGAATGGCAAAATAAGTGAACAAAGCCCCGAGCAGGCAGTTTACAATCCCTGAAAAAAGTGGTCTCATCATAGAAGTCCTCCAATTGAGCTGTAAATTTCATGTACGGATGTCTGCAGAACGGACGGGTGCAAAAGCAGCCTCACGACCACAATCGTGTTCATGGAAACATGCGCAAACATGGAAACGGTGATCCGGTTTGTTTTCTCGTATAAATAAGCGAGCGTCAGCCCTAAAAGGGAATATAAAAACAAGTGGCTCGGTTCGGTATGCGCGAGTCCGAAAATAACCGAGCTGACAATACCGGATAAAAGGAATGAAAAGCGCCTGCGCAGCGTGCCGAAAATGATTTTCCGAAAAACGATTTCCTCGAGAATCGGCCCTGCGATCGAGCTGATGAGGATGACGAGCGGAAATCTTTCAATCAGCGCCATGATTTGCTGCGTATTGTTGGAGGCAGCCGGGGCACCGAATAATGATTCAATGATCGCGGCTGCAGTCTGGGCAAAGAAACAAAGAAAGACGCCGCCTATTGCCCATATGGCGGATGGCGCGGCCGGAAGCGGTTCAGTCCGGTCTGTTTCTTTCTTTGCGGCTTTTCTTAAAAAGTACAGGACGATGATCAGCCCGATGATAAAGCTGATGACGGTCCAAAGCGGGGGCGTCAATGTCCGCATGCTGTCTGCCGGTTCGTGGAAAACGTTCACCCCGGCATAGTAGAGCAACGGATACCCGACGGCGCCGGACAGCAGCATAAGGATGTACGTCACGAGAATATACACATACTCTTTTTTCACGCGTTCTTTTCCTTTCTTGCCAGTTCAAAGTTTAAAGGATCGCAAATTCGTCCAATATGTTCATTGTACTATTGAACCGGGCGGGGTTCAAATGCCGTGCGCAGAGCCAGCCTTTTCAGTTGCATATCCGGATGGTGATCAAGCATACTTATAAAAGGGCAAGCGGCTGAAATGGAGGCGCGCAACCGGCATCCTTTGACGGGGCTCTTTAAAGGATGCAGGGCCCGAAAAAAATAAAAAAAGTTGGATGAGAGACTTGCAAAAAAGCAAGGAATTATTTATTATAATAAATGTGTTAGCACTCAACTTATGCGAGTGCTAATAATGGACAAAATTTTACATAATACGAATTAAGGAGGTTGTTTCACGTGTTAAAACCACTGGGTGATCGCGTTGTCATTGAATTAGTTGAATCGGAAGAAAAAACAGCAAGCGGTATTGTCCTGCCTGACACGGCAAAAGAAAAGCCACAGGAAGGCAAAGTTGTGGCTGTCGGTTCCGGGCGTACCCTTGATAACGGTGAACGTGTTGCCATCGATGTAGCAGTAGGCGACCGCATCATCTTCTCGAAATATGCCGGCACTGAAGTGAAATATGACGGAAAAGAATACTTAATCCTTCGTGAAAGCGATATTCTGGCGGTTGTGGAATAAGCCTGGCTTGTTGAAACATAGAAATAACGATATGACATGAGGAGGTTTTATAAATGGCAAAAGAAATTAAATTCGGCGAAGAAGCCCGCCGCGGTATGCTTCGTGGTGTGGATAAACTGGCAGATGCTGTAAAAGTGACATTGGGCCCGAAAGGACGTAACGTCGTTCTGGAAAAGAAATTCGGTTCTCCGCTGATCACAAATGACGGTGTCACGATCGCAAAAGAAATTGAACTCGAAGACGCGTTTGAAAACATGGGTGCCAAACTTGTCTCCGAAGTGGCCAGCAAAACGAACGATGTAGCTGGTGACGGTACAACCACTGCAACTGTTCTGGCACAGGCAATGATCCGTGAAGGCCTGAAAAACGTAACAGCAGGTGCAAACCCGGTTGGCATCCGCAAAGGGATTGAAAAAGCAGTTGCGGCTGCTGTCGAAGAATTAAAAGCCATTTCGAAACCAATCGAAGGCAAAGCTTCCATCGCCCAAGTTGCTGCAATTTCCTCTGCTGACGAAGAAGTCGGCGAATTGATCGCTGAAGCAATGGAACGCGTGGGCAACGATGGCGTTATTACCATTGAAGAATCAAAAGGCTTCTCAACGGAATTGGACGTTGTGGAAGGAATGCAGTTCGACCGTGGCTATGCATCGCCTTACATGGTAACGGATTCCGACAAAATGGAAGCTGTTCTGGATAACCCTTACATCTTAATTACAGACAAGAAGATTTCCAATATCCAGGAAATCCTGCCTGTTCTGGAACAAGTTGTCCAACAAGGCAAACCGTTGTTGCTGATTGCGGAAGATGTTGAAGGGGAAGCTCTTGCAACACTCGTTGTCAACAAACTGCGCGGCACATTCAATGCCGTTGCGGTAAAAGCGCCTGGCTTCGGTGACCGCCGCAAAGCGATGCTCGAAGATATTGCAACCCTGACAGGCGGCGAAGTGATCACAGAAGAACTCGGCCTTGATTTGAAATCTGCAACCATTGACCAACTCGGCCGTGCCGGAAAAGTGGTTGTTACAAAAGAAACAACGACAATCGTTGAAGGGGCAGGCGACTCTGCTGCAATTTCCGCACGTGTAAACCAAATCCGCATGCAATTGGAAGAAACGACTTCCGAATTTGACCGTGAAAAATTACAAGAACGCCTTGCAAAACTGGCCGGCGGCGTAGCGGTCATCAAAGTCGGTGCTGCGACAGAAACCGAATTAAAAGAACGCAAACTGCGCATTGAAGATGCTTTGAACTCTACGCGCGCTGCTGTTGAAGAAGGCATTGTAGCTGGTGGTGGCACGGCGCTGATCAATGTCATCAAGAAAGTTGCTTCCATTCAAGCAGAAGGCGATGTTCAAACAGGCATCAATATCGTTGCACGCGCTTTAGAAGAACCTGTACGCCAAATCGCGGAAAATGCCGGCCTTGAAGGTTCAGTCATTGTCGAACGCCTGAAAAAAGAAGATGTCGGCATTGGTTACAATGCCGCCAATGGAGAATGGGTCAACATGATTGAAGCGGGTATCGTGGACCCGACGAAAGTAACCCGTTCCGCACTTCAAAATGCTGCATCTGTTGCTGCAATGCTGCTTACAACAGAAGCAGTTGTTGCCGACAAACCTGAACCGCCGGCACCTGCAGGCGGCGGCGCCCCTGACATGGGCATGGGCGGCATGATGTAATAAGCGCCTGAAAATGCTGGGATAACGGCTTTTACAGACGTTCAAAACTGTACCATTCCATGTTTCGGTTCATGTTTTAGATCGTTACATTTTTAATGAGGCTCCCGGGAAGTGACCGGGAGCCTCTTTTTTCTGTTTCTCATACACGCTTTGTGTATGCTTACAAATGAACAGGGGTGTTGAAATGGCAAAAGCCGAAAAGAAGGGAAGCGGCATGAGTCCTGTACGGGGTGATTGCGAAATGAAGGGAAGCGTATAAACCGTAAGTAAGATGGTTGCAAAATAGAGGGAAGTGTTTGAGAAAAGTGATTGCGGAATGAAGGCTATGCCCATAAGCCGCTAATGATGGCGGGTGAGGCAAGCGGCAAACGTAAGCGTGGTGGGCGCGAAATGAAGGGCCTGAACAGGTGACAGAAAGAAGGCAAGCCGGTTTTTTTAGGGATGCCGGCCCGGTTATTCCGCGTGTTCACGGAATACCCAGAGCCTTGTGCCAAGAAAATTGACAGCCATCCCTGCCAGTGTGGCAATGATCTTCGCGTATAAAAGCGGCCAGCCCCACTGCTCGTGAAAGAGGAAAAGCAGAAGGGAAGTCAGCGCATAGACAATTAAATTGACGGCGATAAACCGTGAAGCTTCAGCCCATGTTGCTTTTTTTCTTACTTGAAACGTCCAAAACCGGTTCAGCAAATAGCTGTTTGCCATGCCGGCCGTATAAGAACATGCCTGTGCAACCAGATAAGGCACATGGACGGAGGTGAGCAGAAAAAATACGAGAAAATCAACAAGCGTATTTCCGGCGCCGACAATGCAAAACTTAAGAAAAGCGGCATATTGTTTGAGCATGGGTCCAGCAAACCTTTCGTAAGTTGTGTTTTCAAGTTTTCATTGTATCACTGTTTTGGCTTAAGACGAAAGAAGATTTCTCGTTTTTATATAAATTCGTTTCAATGGTATAGCGCGGGCGCCTTTTGACTTCTTTAAAAATTTTGCCGATGTATTCCCCGATCAGCCCCACCGCCATCAACTCTAGGCCGCCAAGGAGCCAAATAGAGATGATCAGGGAAGCCCAACCGGAGACGGTATGGCCGGCAAGCTCCTCTATAAGGGCATAAAGGCCGACAAACGCACTTAAAATAAACGTGACAAACCCGAGGGCCGTCACAAAGCGGACCGGGGTTATGCTGAAAGACGTAATGCCATCCAGGGCAAAAGCGAGCATTTTCTTTAACGGATATTTTGATTCCCCGGCCATCCGCTCTTTTCGGTCATAATACACTTTCGTAGAAGGAAACCCGAGCAAAGGGATAATCCCGCGCAAAAACAGATTTGCTTCTTTATATTTTAAAAGTTCCTCCAATGTTCTCTTGCTCATCAGCCGGAAATCAGCATGGTTCGGCACCAGCTGAATCCCCATTTTTCCCATCAGCCAGTAGAACCCTTGCGCACTTGTCCGTTTAAACCAAGTGTCCGTTTCCCGGCTGTCGCGGACGCCGTATACAATATCGTAGCCTTGCCAATATTTTTCCATAAAATCCCGAATCGCCCGGATATCGTCCTGCAAATCGGCATCAATGGAGATGACGCAGTCGGAATGCTCACTGGCGACCGTAAGCCCTGCAAGCAGCGCATTCTGGTGCCCGGCATTGCGCGACAGTTTAATGCCTTTTACAAACGGATGGCGGGCCGAAGCGGATTCAATGATCTGCCAGGTTTTGTCGCGGCTCCCGTCATCGACAAACAAGAGCGTGCTGTCTTTTGCAATCAGTTTGGACTGGATCAGAGATTCGAGCACCTCTGACAGCTGCTTCATCGTTTCATGCAATACGGCTTCTTCATTATAACAAGGAACAACAATCGTTAATTTCGGATATTGACTCATTCTACAGCATCTCCTTTACCAGCATGATGCTTACTTTACTTCGTATAAATAAATGGTCCACGCCGAGTCGGCATTGCGGAAAGTTTTTAAAAACCGCAAATGCTCTTCTTCTGCGTTTTGGATCGGGACAGCCGAGAAAATATACCGCCCGCCAAGCTTTTCAAACGCTTTTGTATCGATGGCAAGATGATGGATTTTGACGCCGCTGTTTTTCCGGAATTCATAATGCTTGCCCAGTTCGCTGACAAAAATATAACAGCGGTTCCCCCACTGGTCAAAATACGTTTTTAATTGCGGGCTTTTCTCCAGTTCCCCGGCAATGATTTTTCGGAATTTCCTTTTATAAGACAACGGATAATAATTATTGTAAGAATCTAAGGTGTAGAAACCGTTGTACTGGGCAATGGCCGGATGGATCCCGATGCTGGCGACGCGGTAAGCGCTTTTCGGTTTGCCGATATAGCGGCCGATTTCGTGAAACTGGCCCGTCGCGTAAAACTGGTTGAACGAAGGTTTCCCGGCAACACGATAATAAATTTCAGGATTAAACGCAAACAGGACAACCACCTGGGCGATGAGGCAAAATTTTACGAATGCCTTCCACTTTCTGCCGCGTTTCCAAAGAAACCATGCCCCCACTGCAAACATCGTATAAATGATAAGCGGCCGCAAAAAATGAAACCGTGCAAAGTTAAACGTATTCAGCAGGCTGATCTTTTCTTTTAACGGTTCCCATGCCTTGTTGAACCAGAAAGCATACCAGAGCGATAAAACGGCATTCAGCATAAAAAGCTGCACATACCGTTTTTCCTTTTTCCATGCTTTTGTTTTATAAATCAGCCACATGGCGATAAAAGAGAACGGCAGAATGACAAACGTGTGCACGGTCATATCATGTGTATGCCCGAACACATAATTTTTTAGCGCAAGCCGGAGCGTGTGCCAAAAGCCGAGTTTCGAGCTAACAAAATCATTCCGGCTTGTCGGCTCATGGGAAAAGACAAGGGAATACACAAGCCGGTATTCAATCCCTAAATACAGCACCAGCATCCAGCCGATTGCAAAAAAGAACGGCCAGTTGCGCTCCCGTTTCACAAGCACATCCCGTATCCACAAAAGTCCCATCGCCGCCAGAAAAAAGAAGAACCCGAGCACAAAGCTGGAGTAAAAAGGCAAAAGGGTCAGCGCCAGCCACTCTTTCCATGTGGCCTGCCGGTTCCTGATGTTTAAAAAAGCCCAAAGCGCAAGCGGCATCCCCAATGTGCTTAACATGCCGGACGGCCAAAACGGGGTGATCGCAAAAGCAAGAGAAACCCATACCCTGATGAAGTAACCGTCCTGCCCTTGCACGAAATGCCGTTTCAGTAACAGGTACATTCCTAAAAAAGCAAAGACTCTTGTAATCGTCTGGCTAAATGTATAAGCGATGACCGGAGGGAACAGGGCGTAAAGCCACTGGATTCCGCTGAATTCCGTCCCGAACGCATTTCGCGGCAACCCGTTCATGATTTGCGGAATCGTTGCATTCAGAGGGCCAAACAGTTCTCCGCTGCGGTCGAGCACCCGGTACCAGGCGATATTCGAATCCAGGTTGTCGTGGACCCGGATATGCATATTGCCGCCAAGAATAAACATTGGCGAAAGGTAGACGGCCAGCATCCATACGGCCAGCCATAAAGCATTTTTTTCATGATTACTGATTTTCATTCCGGTCTGACACCATCCCGTTTCTATTTTTGGATGTATGGTCCCTTCTCTCCATAAGCACGTTTGAATAGACGCGGGCAACCAGGGAAAAGTTCACACAAAAAAATACAGGCAAAAATGATGCGGGGTTTAAATCACCGGCCCGTTATTAATGATATAATAAAACCAGCATAAATTGGCTTTGAAATGCCAGGATGAAGGGAAGAAGCTGCCATGATCATAAAAGATGTGCAAGTGCATTACCGGAACATTCCGCTGCTCGTTCCGTTTAAAACAGCATTGCGGCAAGCCAATGAAATTGACAGCATTGAAGTGGAAATCACACTGGACAATGGCATAAAAGGTACAGGGGCAGCTGCGCCAACTGTTGTCATTACAGGCGATTCAACCGAAAGCATCATGTCTGTTGCGGCAGGGCCTATCAAGGAGGCGCTCTCCGGGCATGATTTGCGTGATTTCCAGGAAGCCCTGAAAAAAGTGCAGCGGTGCTGTACGGGCAACACAAGTGCAAAAGCTGCTGCCGACATTGCCCTTTACGATGCATACAGCAAATGGTTAAACATTCCACTGTATGCCTATCTTGGCGGGCAGAAAAATCTCCGGACTTCCATGACAATCGGAGTGGATACGCCCGAAAAAATGGCATGGGATGCGGAAAAAAGCGTGGAGGCCGGGTTTCATCTGTTGAAAATCAAGGTCGGCACATATCCGGAAATCGATCTCGAACGGATTGAAGCGGTCCGGCGCGCTGTTTCGCCTGATGTCAAACTGCGCCTTGATGCCAATCAGGCGTGGGAACCGAAGCAAGCGGTGCAAATTTTACAAGAGCTGGAAAAAAAGGATTTCGGGATTGAGTTTGTCGAACAGCCGGTACGTGCCGATGATTGGGAAGGGTTAAAGTTTGTAACGGAAAGAACAAAGCTGCCGGTCATGGCAGATGAAAGCCTGTTTTCGGCAAAAGACGCGCTGAAATTGATCGCGGGCCGATTTGCCGATCTTATCAATATTAAGCTGATGAAATGCGGCGGAATTTCTGAAGCGTGGAAAATTGCCGACATTGCAGAAGCAAACGGTGTGAAATGCATGGTTGGCAGCATGATGGAGCCATCACTTTCCGTGGCGGCAGCTGCCCACTTTGCGGCCGCCCATCCGAATGTTGTCTATATGGATCTGGACGCGCCACTCTGGTTGTCTGAAGAACCGGATCATTTAACCTATGACGGCGAGGACGTCCTGCTCTCTGATCAGCCTGGTATCGGCATCGTCCAGCCTGTGTAGGTTATCCATAAACTTCCGGCATGAAACATTTTGCCGGAAGCCATCTTTCGTGTACAATAAGGATAATTTAAAATGAACGGAGGATCCATATGGGTGCCCGAAAAGCGTTAATCAATATTGATTATACCAATGACTTCGTAGCTGACGACGGCCGGTTGACATGCGGCAAACCGGGGCAGCAGATTGAAGAAAACATTGTGGCGCTTACGAAGTCATTCCTTGAAAACGGCGATTACGTGGTCTTCGCAATCGACTGCCATGAACAAGATGATCCTTATCATCCGGAAACGAAATTGTTCCCTCCCCATAATCTCAAAGGCACACCCGGGCGCGACCTGTACGGGAAACTGCAGCCGCTTTTTACAGCGTGGAAAGGGAAGAAAAACGTTCATGTGATCGATAAAACCCGCTACAGCGCTTTTTGCGGGACGGATCTGGAGCTGCGGCTGCGGGAACGGGGCATAGAAGAAATCCATTTATGCGGGGTATGCACAGACATTTGCGTGCTGCATACGGCAGTGGATGCTTACAATAAAGGATTCAAGCTGGTGGTCCACGAAAACGCGGTGGCAAGTTTTAATCCGGACGGGCACAAATGGGCATTAAGCCATTTTAAAGGTTCGCTCGGAGCGGAAGTGCAAACCCATTAGGTAGGAGTGATTCGAGAGCATGCGTTTTAAAGATGACAGTTTAGCGCTTCACACAGACTTATACCAAATCAACATGGCGCAGGCCTATTGGAAAGACGGTATCCACAACCGGAAAGCGGTGTTCGAAGCATTTTTCAGAAAAATACCGTTCGGAAATGGCTACGCCATCTTTGCGGGGCTTGAGCGAATTGTGGATTATTTGAACCACTTTCACTTCACTGAAGAAGATATTGCCTATTTGCGCAGCACCGGCCATTACAGCGAGGATTTTTTGCAGTACTTGTCAGAAATGCGCTTCACCGGAACGTTGCGCTCCGTCCGCGAAGGGGAACTCGTTTTTGGCAACGAACCGCTGATCCAGGTGGAAACGTCTTTGGCTGAAGCACAAATCATCGAAACCGCCATTTTAAATATCATCAATTACCAGACGCTGATTGCGACAAAGGCTGCGAGAATCCGGTCAGTCGCCGGTGATGATGCTGCCTTGTTCGAATTTGGTTCAAGGCGCGCCCATGAACTGGATGCTTCCGTGTGGGGAACGCGAGCGGCTTACATCGGCGGATTTGACGGAACAAGTAATGTCCGGGCCGGGAAAGTGTTCGGCATGCCGACGAGTGGCACGCACGCCCATGCGATGGTACAGGCATACCGGGATGATTACACCGCTTTTAAAAAATACGCGGAAACGTATAAGAACTGCATTTTTCTTGTCGATACATATGATACACTGGGTTCGGGCGTGCCGAACGCCATCAAAGTGGCAAAAGAATTTGGCGATAAAATCAATTTTCTTGGTATCCGCCTGGACAGCGGCGACATGGCTTTTTTATCGAAAAAGGCACGGGAAATGCTCGACGAAGCCGGATTTACGGATGCGAAAATTTTTGCATCCAGTGATTTGGATGAATATACGATTTTCCATTTAAAAGCCCAGGGTGCGAAAATTGATGCATGGGGCGTTGGGACGAAACTGATTACGGCATTTGACCAGCCGGCGCTCGGTGCGGTATATAAAATGGTATCCATCGAAGACGGGAACGGGGAAATGCAGGATACGATTAAAATTTCAAGCAATGCCGAAAAAGTGACAACACCGGGGCTGAAAAAAGTATTCCGTATTTTAAACAAACGGACAAACAAGCTGGAGGGCGACTATATTGCCATGCAGGACGAAAATCCGGCAGCGGAAAAGCGGCTGAAGATGTTTCATCCTGTCCATACCTTTATCAGCAAATATGTCACAAACTTTGAAGCCATCAATATCCATGAAACCATCTATGAAAAGGGGCGGCTCGTATACGAACTTCCGCCGCTGGATGCGATCAAACAATATGCGAGAGATAATTTGGACCTGTTGTGGGACGAATATAAACGCATTCTCAATCCTGAAGAATACCCGGTCGATTTGAGCCAAAAATGCTGGGACAACAAAATGCGCAATATAGAAGAAGTGCGGCAAAAAGTGATTCGGCTTGAAGAAGATTAAATGATGATGGTGGTTTTTTCCATCTGTTTTGTGGCAAAAGAACAATATATAAAATGAACAAAATATCGCGGCTCTGTTGCCTGCTGTAAAAAGTAACCATTATGCAAATGGCGACCGGGCTTGATGTAAATCCTTACGTTCATTTTATATAGATGCGGATAAGGAGGATAAAAAAATGGACGCAATGCAAAAAAGAATTGTGGAAGAAATGAAAGTAAAACCGGTCATTGACCCGAAAGAAGAAATCCGTAAAAGTGTTGATTTTTTAAAAAGTTATTTAAAAAAATACCCGTTCCTGAAAGGATTCGTGCTTGGTTTATCGGGCGGCCAGGATTCCACTTTGACAGGGAAGCTTGCGCAGATCGCCATCAACGAAATGAAAGAAGAAACCGGCAACCAGGAATACAAGTTTATTGCAGTACGCCTTCCTTACGGCGAACAGAAAGATGCGGATGATGTGGAACTGGCCGCCCAGTTTATCCAGCCGGACAAGGACATCACCGTGAACATCAAGCCGGCCGTTGATGCCAGCGAAGCGTCCCTGGAAAAAGCGGGCATCGTCCTTTCCGACTATGCGAAAGGAAATGAAAAAGCGCGTGAAAGAATGAAAGTCCAGTATAGCATTGCTGCGATGGAAAATTGTGTCGTGCTCGGTACCGACCATTCAGCTGAAAATGTGACCGGATTTTATACAAAATATGGCGACGGCGGCTCGGACCTTGTTCCGATTTTCAGGTTAAACAAGCGTCAAGGCAAAATGCTTTTGAAAGAACTCGGCTGTCCGGAACGGCTCTATTTAAAAACGCCGACAGCTGATCTTGAAGACGATCGTCCGCAGCTTGCCGATGAAGTGGCATTAGGGGTAACCTATGATGACATTGATGATTACCTGGAAGGCAAAGAAATTTCCCCGAAAGCAAAAGCCACCATCGAGTCCTGGTATGTAAAAGGGCAGCACAAACGCCATATGCCGATTACGATTTTTGATGATTTTTGGAAATAATGATAAAGCCGGGCTCCCAGCGCGGAGGAACCCGGCAAAATTTTGGCCGCAAGTTCACAAGGGCGGTTGGCTCTATGGTAGAACGAGCAAAAGTTAGGCCCTAGGTTCGCGTAGAAGGTTTCTACATTAAGGAAGCACGCAAAACTCCGATGAAAAGTTCACGTAGAGGGTTTCTACGTGAAGGAACGGGGCAAAAATCCGGTGAAAAGTGCACGTAGAACGATTCTACGTTAAGGAACGAGGCAAAATTCCGATGAAAAGTGCACCTAGAGCGCCTCTATGTTAAGGAAGCGTGCAAAATGCCGATGCAAAGTTCACGTAGAGTGCTTCTACGTTAAGGAACGAGGCAAAAATCCGGTGATAAATTCACATAGAGCGCCTCTATGTTAAGGAAGCGCGCAAAATTCCGATGCAAAGTTCACGTAGAGTGCTTCTACGTTAAGGAACGGGGCAAAAATCCGGTGAAAAGTGCACGTAGAGTGCTTCTACGTTAAGGAATGAGGCAAAACTCCGATGAAAAGTGCACATAGAGCGCCTCTACGTTAAGGAAGCGCGCAAAATTCCGATGAAAAGTTCACATAGAACGCTTCTACGTTAAGGAACGAACCAAAATTCCGATGAAAAGTGAACGTACTACAGCTGTAAGTAAAGAATCCCGGCAAACATCAGCCGGAAAGTGAATATGGTGTGGCTTTTAAGGCACAAACCCGGCGGAAATCTGCCAAAATATAAATGCTGTATACTGAGGATAACCGACGCAGGCAGTTTCACATTTTTAAAAAAGCCGAGCCGGAATCCTGCTTTAAAGATCAGATTTCGTTTCTAGATAAAAGTACATGGGGGAAAATCAATGGCAAAAACATTCGATGTGAAAGATATAGAAAAAATTGTGGTTTTGGATTTTGGCAGCCAGTATAACCAGCTGATTACACGCCGGATCCGCGAATTTGGCGTATTCAGCGAACTCCATCCGCACACTTTGACAGCGGCAGAGATCAAGGCCATGAACCCGAAAGGCATTATTTTCTCGGGCGGCCCGAACAGCGTCTATGACCAAAACGCATTCCATGTCGATGAAGACATTTTTAATCTTGGCGTGCCGATTCTGGGAATATGCTACGGCATGCAGCTTATGGCAAAAAAATATGGCGGCAAAGTTGAACCCGCCAGTCAGCGTGAATACGGAAAAGCAACGATTCATGTCGAAAACGGGGGCCGGTTATTTGACGGGCTTCCGGAAGATCAGGTGGTCTGGATGAGCCACGGGGATCTTGTGACGGAAGTACCGGCCGGATTTACGGTAGATGCAAGCAGTGACCACTGCCCGATTTCTGCAATGAGCAACACGGACAAACATTTGTATGCCGTCCAGTTCCATCCGGAAGTACGCCATTCTGTTTACGGCAATGAACTTTTGCGCAATTTTGCTTTTAAAATTTGCGGCTGCAGCGGAACTTGGTCAATGGAAAACTACATCGAAATGGAAATTGAAAAAATCCGGCAAACGGTAGGGAACAAGAAAGTGCTGTGCGCCTTAAGCGGCGGGGTTGACTCTTCCGTTGTCGCGGTATTGATCCATAAAGCGATCGGCGACCAGCTCACGTGTATTTTTGTGGACCACGGTCTTTTGCGTAAAGGCGAAGCAGAGAGTGTGATGAAAACTTTCTCAGAAGGCTTTAATATGAACGTCATTAAAGTCGACGCGAAAGAACGGTTCCTGAAAAAATTGAAAGGTGTTTCCGACCCGGAACAAAAGCGGAAAATCATCGGAAATGAATTTATTTATGTCTTTGATGATGAAGCGGCAAAACTCGAAGGGATTGATTTTCTTGCCCAGGGAACGTTGTATACCGATGTCATCGAAAGCGGGACAACGACTGCCCAGACAATCAAGTCGCACCACAATGTCGGCGGTCTGCCGGAAGACATGCAGTTTACGTTAATTGAACCGCTGAATACATTATTTAAAGACGAAGTGCGCGCAGTCGGCACTGAACTCGGCATTCCGGACGAAATTGTCTGGCGCCAGCCGTTCCCGGGCCCGGGTCTCGGCATCCGCGTGCTGGGCGAGATTACGGAAGAAAAACTCGAGATGGTGCGCGAATCTGATTTTATTTTGCGCGAAGAAATCAAAAAAGCCGGCCTCGACCGCGATATCTGGCAGTATTTTACGGTATTGCCGAACATCCGCAGCGTTGGTGTCATGGGCGATGCGCGCACGTATGATTACACCATCGGCATCCGTGCTGTCACATCCATCGACGGCATGACTTCTGACTGGGCGCGCATTCCGTGGGAAGTGCTCGAAAAAATTTCCACCCGCATCGTCAACGAAGTCCCGCACGTCAACCGCGTCGTGTATGATATTACAAGCAAACCGCCCGCTACGATTGAGTGGGAGTAGGAACAGGAAAACGGTGATCCTAGGAATATTAAGGGATCGCTGTTTTTTTCTATGTCAGCTCAATTAAATAGCGAAAGCATTCTTTTAACTTGATTTCACCACCAGTTATTTCACTATACTTTTTCAGTTGGGGTTTTCAATATATTTCTCAAAAATTAATTCAACCTGAATTATTCACAGAAATTCAGAAACTTATTATAACTTATGGATTACCAAGCCTTTTCGGCTTTATTGTAATTCATTAAAAAAATGAAAAAAGAATCCATTTCTGTTAAAGTTAAAGTAACCAAAACAAAAACCAAACAGAAAGGACTCTTTATATGGTTACTTTAACGCAAAAAACACTTGATTTCAATCATAAAATTAAATTGTCAAATGATGGAGGTTCTCTTTCCTCCGATACAGGTGAGTTTCTTTTTAGAGAATTCGATGAAAAAATTGGTTTTTCAAAGACTTTAGTTAAGTACTTGAGACTTAACGATTCAAGGAAATATTATCTTCATTCAAATGAAAACTTGTTACGTCAAAAAGTCTATCAAATCATTGCCGGGTATGCGGAAGATGATGCGGCTGATCAGTTGACTCATGATCCTGTGTTTAAGGAAATCATTGAAACTCCAACACTTGCTTCCCAGCCCAGTTTGTCTCGCTTTTATACACGATTTGATAAAGATTCAATTGAACAATTAAATCTGGCTAACCAAGAAATGCTTGATAAGATTCATTGTTTTCGACAATCGAAAGAGTTATTTATCGACTTGGATTCGACTCATTCGGATACATATGGGGACCAAGAATCTTCGTCATATAATACTCATTATGGCACGATGGGTTTTCATCCATTAGTCGCCTTTGATGGTGCGACTGGTGACTTTTTGAAAGCACAACTCCGTCCCGGAAATGTTTATACATCAAATGGTGTGGTGGAATTTATTCGGCCTCTCATTAAACATTATAACGAAATGTTTCCGGAAACTACCCTGTTTCTTCGTGGAGATAGCGGGTTTGCTGTTCCGGGATTATACGATCTGTGTGAAGAAGAATCTGTTTTGTATATTATTCGGTTGAAATCGAATTCACAACTACAAAGTTTAGCGAAGGAATACCATCCTTCTTCCGCACCTTTAGATGTTTCCAAGACGGAAACCTATTATGAAGAAACGATTTACCAAGCAAAATCATGGTCAAAACCAAGAAGGGTGATTATTCAATCGGTACGTCCTGCAGGTGAGCTGTTCTTTACCCATTCCTTTTTTGTTACTAACTTTGAATTAGCTTTTCCTCAAGATATCGTCCGAGCTTATCAAAAAAGAGGGACGATGGAAAACTATATCAAAGAAGCAAAAAATGGCTTTTACTTTGATCATATGAATAGCCACGCTTTTCTAGTGAACGAAGTAAAAATGATGTTAACACTTCTTGCATATAATTTGACCAATTGGTTACGAACTCTTTGTTTTCCGGAAGGTCAAAAAACTATGCAAATTGATACGATACGTACTCGGTTAATTAAAGCGGCAAGTAAAGTCGTGAAATCAGGCAGATCCCTTTACTTCAAACTATCATCGAGTTTTGTGTATCAAAATTTCTTTTGGGATGTACTGAATCGAATTCAAAAGCTACAATTGGAATGACCAATAGAATACTTCTCATAACTGAAAAAATAAATTTTTCAGTCAAGGGGCAAGTATGCCCAAAATACCAGAGTTGTTCTATTGAAAATTCAGTTATTTTATGAATTGGCTACGGTTCTTAATTAAATACCGTTATTTTCAACTAATTTAACAAAATTTATCAAATGGGATTTGTAGCTATGAATATTTCAGGATAAATGTTCCAATCGGAGTATTGATCTTTATATTCACTTATCTATTTGTCCCGGAAATCCGAAATTCAGCAAAACAACAGCTTGACTTGATGGGGGTTCTCTTGGTTTCTTTATCGTGTTTATTTTTAACCTATGGATTAATTGAAGGTCAACACTTTAAATGGTCAATATACATTGTCGGCATTCTTATTATTTCCGTAGTTATCTTTATCATATTCTATGTTCAACAAAAATTGCGGCAGAAGCGGGAGGTCAAGTCTTTTTTTGTGTGTAAATTCCTCTCAGTCGGGATAGAGTAATTAACCCGAATAAATGTCTGTCGCTTTGTTGGATTGGTCAGACGATTTCGGTTGTTTGGCTTTCCATTCAAAATAGTCTTCCATCTTCAAATAGCGGCGTCCTTCTGCCCATTTTTCATCCTTTTCCATGAGAACAGAACCCATTAGCCGGATTACGGAATCCCGGTTAGGAAAAATACGGATAACCTGTTCCCGACGGCGAAATTCTTCATTGAGTCGTTCCATGCCGTTTGTCGTTCTCAGGCGACGACGATACGGCTCCGGAAGTGAGAGTGCTGCAGTGACATCGTCAAAGGCTTCCTCTACCATTTCAGTCACTTTAGGCGCTTTATCCTGATAAGTATTCAGAAAGGACTGAAGTAGTGTGTGTGCTGTTTCAATGTCTGGAGCGTGGAGAATGGCTTTCACTTGTTCAGTTCCTTCGCTCTCTAAATGTTTTGGAAGCCGATCGTGTACGTTACGCAGAAAATGAGCTTGACATCTTTGCCACGTTGCTCCCTGAAACGCTTTTTGAACAGCGCTGACTAAACCGCCATGATCATCGCTAACGATTACATCTACGCCCTTTAGTCCACGAGATTTTAGCCAATCAAAATAATTCTTCCAAGCCTCTGTGCTTTCACTGTCATCGACTTTTAGGCCAAGAATCGATCGATAGCCTTTCTCGTTGACACCATAGCTAATCAATACACCCCGGGAACGGACACGGCCATTTTCACGCACCTTTGTATAAATTGCATCCACAAACAGAAACGGATAGCTGCCCTCTAGGGGACGGTTATTCCAGCCCGTAACCACGGGATCCAGCTGCCCACAAAGATTCGACACGGTCGACTTCGAGAAGTCTGAACCACAGAGCTCTTCGGTGATTTGACTGACACGGCGCGTAGAAACACCATTAATCACCATTTCCATCAAAGACAGGACCAGTGCTTGTTCACTACGCTGATAACGCTGAAAGAGATCAGTTGAAAAATGACCGTTGCGCAGCCTGGGAACGTACAAAGAGAGCTTTCCCACGCGGGTTTTTAGTTGGCGGGGGTAGGAGCCGTTTCGGTAATCAATTCTAGCTTCATTACGTTCATATTTTTCGGCTTTCAGCTGTTCGCTGGCCTGTGCCTCCAGAACTTGATTCAAAATCGCCTCCAAAAGGGCATTTATACCCGATTCTTTTGAATCGCCAAGAAATAATTGATGCAAAAGTTGTTCATCTAGAGTAATCTGTAATTGAGCCATCCCTGAATCTCTCCTTTAGAAATTTAGTTTTTTGGTTAACTCTATTCTAACTGAGATGATGGGCTCTGGCTCATTTTCTATAAAAAAATGATAGAGACGGCAAGAGAAATGAAATCCCGCTGTTTTTCTGGAGGGGGCTGGCCAGCCCCCTCCAGAAAAACAGCCCCTATACTCCATATTCCCTCATATTCAGATAACCCTTTTTACACAATTATACGGACTTAACTAAGCGGGATCCGTTAATTCCATTTGCCTTGTTTGAAGATCGTAATTACACGTTAATGAATGTGGTAGGAGTCTTTTTTTCTATTGGCGTCCTTGGGTTAATGCTCCTTCTCTCGATATATTTTCAATCCATTTTGGGATATGATGCATTTAGGGCGGGACTTACGTTAGTTCCTGCATCACTTATTTCCATGTGTGTATCTCCATTTGCCGGAAAATTTTCAAATAAAATAGATGGGAAATACCTTGTGCTTGCAGGATTAGCGCTGACCCTGATCGGGATGATATGGGTTATTTTTATCATGAATGGCCATAACTATTGGGTGCAATTTATGTTGTCGATGGTGATTACTGGGTTTGGAAACGGGTTATTAATTTCACCGACGGCAGCAGTTGCCGTGAAAGAAGTGAAGGATGAAGTTGCAGGTGCAGCATCCGGGGTGATGAATACTGTCCGCCAATTGGGAACAGTTGGAGGCAGTGCGGCTGTTGGGGCTTTATTACAAAATAGAATTTCTGCCATGAATCATGGTTCGGAATTTGAATCGGTCTTTGATATTTCAACAAAATTTGGCGGCCATTTAAGTGGTTATTTAACAGCATTGCGTGAAAGTTTATTATTGCCGATGGCTGCTATTGCTTTGGCTTGTATAGCATGCGCTTTTGTACGAAAGAATGCAAAGCGACTTTCAACCAACGAAGTAAAATAAATTTTCTTTATATTTAATTATGCTATGTATAGGTGAACCTCCCAGTGTGAGATGTTAATCCTAAAACTATTTTAACCCACTGAGGGTGCGGTTCACCTGTTTTTGTTTCTTTGGGGGGCCAAAGTTGGGGCGTCCATACAAAACGGAAGAAAAACCTTAGAACGTGTTGCAGGACAGGATACCTCTGAACGTAGCGCCGCTGAAGGAAGATTTTTGCGAAGGTAAGCACAGGTGCGGGTTAAGCCTTATTCGAACATGCTTTCAGGAGACCAGTGAAACAGTAGTAGCCCTTCAGTTTCTCAAAATGAATCTGGAGGGAAACCTCAGGGCTATTTTTGAAATATTTGCACTTTACTATTTTATATTTTAAAACTGGGCTTGTATCTGATTCGTTCAGCAAGCTCCAATTATTTATTTTTTGATCCGGTCTTAAAAAAAACAACATAGATTAATAACAATAGAAAGAACAAAGCTTGAATGATTTTTGTTACAATATGTATTTCAGGATTGAAATTTAAATCAAAAAGGATATTGGCAATAACATATACTCCTGTTATGATTATCAATGATTTTAAGAACCACTCCATAGAATACCCACTCCTATATCCTTATTCTCTCAAATTAATAAGGTTACCAATGCTCTTGCAGCTGTTCCAGCTAACCAACTAGGTACACCCATATTTTTTAATTGAGTTGTTAGTGCATTCGTTATTGTGCCCTCAAAGTCTACCACAATATTAAGGGTCTTCATTACAAATTCGTAACTTAAATATTTTTTCAGGGTACTTTTCGAGCCTTTTGAAATAGGCAGTTTATTAACATAATTCCTTACAGTTCTATCCCATGAGATTCTACCAATTTTTTTGAGTTTTTTTATCATGGACTTTGCCGCTACTTTAGCTGCTTTCGATTTCACGCCAAATGTTGTAACAACATGGTTTTCAGTGTCTTCTCCAGATAAACTTGATTGAATCCCATTTACAATGTCTGTCTCAGCAATTCCATGAGCTTGCAATTCATTTTGTAACTTTAATAAGTTTTGAGTTTCAGTATTTGTTAAATGAACATTTTCTTGCTGATTAGATACTTCTGCTGCTTTTATATGAGTTGTAAAAGGAACAGACACACTAAACAAAATAGAACTCGCAACTGTGACATGAATAATTTGCTTTTTCATTATATCCCCTATCTATTTAGTTTTATTGCTTCATAACACAGTTTATTATATCACAGGTTTACGGGTATTTCATTAAGTATTGCATTTAATGTTGCAATTTAGGCACCTAAAAAGTTTTATGAATACACAAAAATCTGCTTGACGTTTACAAGGAAGCATTTATAATGATAAATGGATGTATAAATGATAATGATTTTCATTATCATTAGAAGCAAAAAAGGAGGTGTTTTTTTGAAAGGGACGAGCAACGGTGTAATCGGGAAAATTTATTATCCTGTTATCTTTCTCCTTATCTGTATGATTGCGTTTTCCGCCATTTATTCGGTTTCAATTGGAACGGTCCACATACCAATTGAAAAATCAATGAATGTTTTGCTGCACGTCCTGACAAATGGCAAAATGGGGCACATTAAAGGGATGGAAAACTCCTCCTATTTTAATATCATTTATCAAATCAGAATGCCCAGAGTTATTTTTGCTTTATTGATTGGGATGGGCCTTTCTTTGTGCGGGATTGTGATGCAAGCAGTTGTGCAAAACCCGCTCGCTGATCCATATATTATCGGGATTTCTTCAGGAGGAACGCTTGGTGCGACCATTGTCATTTTGATCGGGTTTGGAAGCAATGCCTTGTTTGGCACATTTAGCATTGCATTTGGCGCTTTTATGGGTGCGATGGCAACATCCGTAGCAGTATTGCTTTTGTCAAGTGTTGGCGGAAAAGCAACATCTGTAAAACTGGTATTGTCAGGCGTCGTTGTCGGAGCATTGTGCAGTTCTTTTTCCAGCCTTGTGATTTACTTTGCCAACAATGCAGAAGGGATTAAAGACGTTACGTTCTGGACAATGGGAAGCCTTGCATCGGCGAGCTGGGAAAAGGTGCCGGTTTTGTCTGTTGTGGTCCTGATCGGCTCTTTGATTTTTCTTTTTCAGCACCGTGTGTTAAATACGATGCTACTCGGTGATGAGTCTGCCGTCACATTGGGCATTCATTTAAGTTTATTCCGCAAGCTCTACATGGTGGTCACAGCATTGATAACGGGTACGATGGTTGCTTATGCCGGCACAATCGGATTTGTTGGTCTGATCATTCCGCATATTTGCCGGGGTATTTTCGGCGCAGATCACAAACAGCTGCTTCCGGCAACAATCCTTTCAGGGGGGCTCTTTTTAATATGGGCGGACATTTTGTCCCGAATTCTAATCCAAAATGTAGAATTGCCCATCGGCATCATTACATCAGTGATCGGCTCCCCACTCTTTATCTATATGATTGTGAAAAAAGGCTATCAATTTGGAGGTTGAGGGAAGTGGATTTAACGGCGGAAAAGCTGCAAGTAAAAAGAGGCAGGAAAGAGATCATCAAAAACATGTCCGTGTTTGTCAAAGATAAACAGTTTGTCGGTTTAGTAGGCCCGAATGGATGCGGGAAGTCAACTTTGCTCAAAAGTATCTATAAAAGTCTTGTGCCGCAAAATGGGAGCGTTTTTTTAGATGACCTTAATGTACTGAAAAGCTCGGCAAAAAAAGTTTCAAGGCATTTAGGCGTAGTAGGGCAGTTCAATGAAATGAATTTTGATTTAACAGTCGAGCAAATGGTGCTGTTGGGGCGGACACCGCACAAGAAGTTACTGGAATCGGACCAGCCGGACGATTACAAAATTGTTGAAGAGGCATTAAGGAAAACGCAATTGCTTGAATATAAAACACGCAGCTATTTGTCATTATCAGGCGGGGAAAAGCAACGGGTGATTCTTGCCCGTGCCATAGCCCAACAGCCGGACTTAATGATTCTCGATGAACCGACCAACCATTTGGATATTCGCCATCAAATCGAAATTCTTTCCTGTGTCAAGCAGTTTGGCATTAGTGTGCTGGCGGCTCTCCATGATTTGGATCTGGCTGTCGCCTATTGCGATTATTTATATGCCGTGAAAGGCGGAGAAGTATATGCACATGGAAAACCGGAAGAAGTGCTGACCTCGGAATTAATTGAGGAATTGTATGAAATCAAATGTCAAACTTATGTGAATCCTGTGACCAACCGGCTTGGATTTGCATACGAACTTTAAGGAGGATGGACAGACATGAAAAAAGGAATCTTTGCCGGTTGCCTCATCGCACTGCTTGTCCTTGCGGGTTGCGGGAACAGGGAAACGACCGGGTCGGAAAAAAATATGAAAAGCAAGTCGAATTATCCGCTGACGATTCATAATTATACAAAAGCAGAGGGCGGCACTACATATAAGAAAAAGGATCAGGTATTCAAGGAAGCCCCGAAACGGGTGATGGTTACGACAAGAACGGCGGCGGAACTGCTCCTTCATCTTGGCCTGAAAGATAAGATTGTCGGGGTAGGCGGGAATTTTGGCGCCCCGGACAAATCGGTTGAAAAAGACTATGCTTCATTAAAGATACTCAGTAATTCGTATGTCGGAAAAGAAGCGGCGCTTGGGACAAACCCGGACTTAATTGTCAGTCGCGGCGGCTTATTCGATAATGCCGACTGGGGTGTCGGAACGGTTGATTCTCTGAATGATATGGGGATTCATACCTATATTCTTGAATCATCCATTCCGGGCGGGACCTATGACTCAATATATAAAGATATTGACAATCTCGGAAAAATTTTTAATGTCCAGGAAAAAGCAAAACTATTTTCCAACAAATTAAAGGCGCGCCAGAAGAAGATTACATCGGAACTGTCAGGCATTCAAGAAACGAAGACATTCGCCTATTTACACATGTCCGATCCGAAAGAAATCAACATCTACTCTGCTTATAATGAAACTTTTTTCAATAATGCTTTTGGTATGTTAAAACTCAAAAACATATTTCAAAATGTGCGGGGGACTGTTAGTGTAGAGCAATTAGTAAAAGCCAATCCCGATGTATTGATTGTACTGAATTGGGAAAACAATGCCGATAAGGTCAAAAAGGCTCTTTATGAAAATCCCAAATTATCGAGTATGAAAGCAATCAAAAATAAGCAAGTTTACGCGATGGATTATAATGAGCTTTTCGGCTACAGCTACAACACACTCGATGGAATAGAACAACTGGCAAAGGAAATGTACCCTGATCAATTTAAATAGGTTTTTCTCCGTAACCCAAAGTTGGGAAACAAGGGAAGAACATTAGCCCATATGATTACGATGCATGCATTTTGTAATTTCCAGCATCCTATAGGTAAAACCAAAAATGATGGTGGAAAGGAAACGATACAGGATGGGTGCAATCAAGCATAATGGATATACCTTCGAACCGGAGTTCAGTGTGGTCAGCCAAACCGGTGCCATTCATGTTTATCATGGAGAAAAATTTATTGAAGAAATCCGATTCGAATTTAATGGCGACTATCAAAAAGCCCCATTCGATCATTCTCTGATGACTCGTTTTGGACCACGTTTGGGTGCAAACGTGAATCATTCTGGGAGAACAAGAGCGCCAATTGGAAGAGGTCTCTAAGGAAAATGACTACGATAATTATCGTCATGATGATGACGATATTGGAGTGGCGACCTCAATCTTCCGACCCTACTTCGGAAGAGAATTCAACTGACTCGGACTCTGCTAAAACGAGGAACAAAGGAAAGCTCATTCTCAATGCAACCTGTGCACTGGCCGATATTGCTTACCCTACAGATCTTGGACCCCACATTTCGCACGTCTTAAATATAGTTCATTCTAATTTTTGAATGAACTATATTTAAATGGCTTGGTGGGATGATATCTTCTTATTTTTGAGGAATTTTCGATAAAATTCTTTTCAATTCGACATTCTTTTCATGAATTCCTCCTATTGTGTGTTATTCTCCTTTGTTTTCGACATTTTTTGACACGTATATTGATACATCATACCCGCATAATTCAATGATTTTTTTGGCTTGTGAATCAATATTATCGGGTAAGAGCCTTATTTTTTGTTGATTTTGATTTATAAGGATCACGGTAATATCTTCTAATTGCTCTAACAATGCTTGGCCTGTGGGTTGATAGAGTTTCCTTTTTCCTTTCAAGATTAGAGATAGGTTCTTTTCTTTCAGTTCTTTTCTAACTCGATATTCTAAAATTCCATAGATTAATAAAGCCATCACATACACAATACCTAAGGCCTCAACCCTTTCCGGGGTTTTTAAGTAAATGGCATCAATCATTTGTGAATCTTTGATTAATCGGAAACGGGTCTCAGCGGCCGACTGTCCTTTATAAACCCTCAAAACTTCTTGATTGGATAGTGTCTCCTCATCTAATTTATTTGTGATTAAAACAAAAGTGCTGAGCATTTTTTTCTTATTTTCGATAAAATCATGATCTTTTTCAAACGATTCCAGTTGTATTTGATAGATTTGTTCTTGTTTTGTCTGTTCGTCCTTTTTAGGTCTTCCTCTCTTTTTTCGTTTGATAGGTTGATCACTCATCTGGACGTTTAGTTTATAACAGAAATATGAAGCCTTTTGTTTTTTCTTAAAAGATTGAATTGCTTCTAGTGCGTCCTCTTTACAATGAAAGATAACTTTACTCAGTTTTTCTATCTCTTTTTTTAATTGTATTTCTTCCTTTTCGATCGCCCGATTTAGGGTTTTCTCTTTTCGTTGATCTAAATTGTTTGAGTGGACAACAAGAAACCGGTAAGGAAGGTTTTGAATTTGTCTTTCAAAAGCTTGAATTTGGTAAATAGCTGCGTCTTTTTTATTGCTAAGTGAGCCTACCCTTTCCCAGTTATTGAGCAACCATGCCTCTTTCTTTAGTTCTGTGCTTAAACCGAATGTATCAGGTAAACGGGAAATAAACGATAAATTTTGTTGTTGAATTTCCGCTAGATTTTCCGTTGTGATTAATGCAGAATCGGCTTGATAAATGAGATTTTTCCAATCTTCATGGGAAAGGATTTTTCTCATCTTTTGAATGAATTCCACATTCCAAGATTTATCCGAAGTATTCCCATTTTCTACTTTTGCAAGGATAGGAATTCGTTCAGGTGTGACCCCCATCCCCAGAACGATTTGTTTTAAGTCAGGCCTATGGGCCTTACTATACCCGTACGTAATTTGCAGTCCATCTTCCTTCGGTTGCTTATATTCTCCGTAAACAGAAATTGAGGTTGTATCGTTATGCAGTACACCAATAGGAAGATTCAATTTTTTTAGTGCTTTTAATGCAATGGTGGAATAGACTTTCCATGCTTCGGCTTCATACAAGTAATCTAATGCTCTTCCTAATGCATCATCATTTAATTGATCGGGTGAAACCGATGTATCGAAAAGCATCTCAGAATCTAGGTTTTGATAGAATTCATGAACCTTATAAAGGGGCTTGCCACTGCATAAAATGTTTAAGACAAGGGCTTTAATCCTTGTTCCGGGTGAGACATGACAACGGACAGAATCCCATTTGACTAAATCATTAATGGTCTTTTCGAGTTCTATTTCATCACACAGTTTAGATAAAAGTTGAGACGGCCCCACATGTAAGGTTAAAATTTGATCTGACATAAAAATTTCCTCATCTTCCCGTAATTAGATAATCATTCAATTCTACAAAGAAGGAGAAAATTCCTTTAAAAAAATCATAAAATGGAAAAATTTACGTGCGGAATATGCGTTGGACTGTTGAACAAAGCCCCTGAGACATATCATTGATGTGCTGCATGAACCACACAAAGGAAGGTTACAAAAGCCACGGACCTACAGAAAAAGGCCCCGTAAGGACTATCTTTCTGTCGCTAAGCGACGCAAAGCTGGTTCCCGGAAAATCTGGAAAGCTACTTCGGTTGGCGGGTCAATAATGGGCTCGGTTTTTGTGGAATCGTATGATCAAGGAATTGCTAATTTGTACTGGTCTTTCAGGCGTTGTTGTCATGCTCCAAAGGCCAGAAGAAAAAAATGGGATCATTTAATTTAACATACAATCTGGATTTGCGGTGTTTTTTCAGTCAAATTTGTTTCCAATCCTGTAATTACAAACAAACCACCCATTACGATCGAGTGGGATTAAAGTAAATATCAAACTTGAAGCCAGAATGTTGATTTAACAGCATTTGGTTAAGATACAAAGACAGTTTTTGCGGGTAATTAGATATTTCTCCGCAAAAATTCGTGACTCATATCATACAGGAGCACAAATTGAGATGTTTTTTAAGAACATTTCTCGTTCAATTGCATGTTTGCAAGTCTCGCAAAAGAAAGTCAATTCAAATAAAATGTGAATTTTTTGTTAAAACACTTGAAAAATGGAATAAATATGATTATCATAAAATTATGAAAGGAATTGCAATCCTTTCAAGATCAGACTTTGGTAATGAGGAGGGTGGTTCAATTGAAATAATCAGTAGTTGCCTAAGTTGGTGGAATTATTTTAGATTAAATGAAAGCGCATACTAAGAACGGCGTAAGGTCTAATGGGTACTTCATTTTAGGAGGTAAATATCATGAAATATTTGAAGAAGTTGTTTACACGAAATGAAATTAATTTGGGGATCATTTCATTTGGCTACAAGGGCAAAAAGTGGCACTGGTAAAATTGCGTCAAGTAAGAGATGAAGGGTTTATTTTGGGATATGAATATCATGAAATAATTGAAGAAACTATTTCGCGGAATGAATTTAACTTAGGGATCATCTCGTTTGGCTACAAAGGCAAGAAATGAAATTGGTAGAATGTTTAGTTATATACTCAACTTTCGCAGACTGAAACAGGTAGGTATACCTTGATATAATTCGGCAGACCCGCAATCCATTGTTGTAGTTGACTTTTGATCAGTTGTTGAATTTTCTTATTACTTTTATCCAGAGTATCTTCAAGAATCTCGACTAACTGCTGCAATGCAACAGCCCAATCAAGGTCATCTATTTCATCACATAATTCATAAAACATGCCACCTAATGTTCTGTCATCTACACTGCAACGGTTTTGCCATGACAAGACAATATACCTTGCAAACACAATGGTCGTGTGGCTGATAAGCGCGTCATATGAACGACTCTGGAATTCCTTTTGTAGTTTTAATAGGGACTTTGTTGTTTTGAAGAAAACCTCAATATCCCAACGCATCCCGTAAATACGGATGATTTCCTGGTCACTCAGTGTACAGTCTGTACTCAAAATCGCCAACCAGTCGCTTTTCTTGTTGCGGTTGCGAACAAAGACAACTTTAATTGGCACGCCATTGGCCTGCGTTGTATGGATGGAACGCAAGATTCCTTTCTTTCCACTAGTCGGTTTAGCTAGACGATACAATTCATCTAGGCTAACACGCTTACCATCGACAAAATAGCGTTGTTTTAATTTTTTGACCATACCAATTACGTCAAGACCTTGTTCTGTAATCTCCTTGATGAGAGGTTGTTGGGTGAACCACGAATCCATTAGAACATAGGAAGCATCGATACCAGAATTCATCGCCCGGGCAATCATGCCGGGAATCTGTTCTGGTGCCGTTTGTAATGCTTCTTTTCGGCGCTTATAACCGGAGCTACGTTTATCGATATTTTCGGATATGCCGTTGATCTGGCTCTTTTTCGAACTCAATAATGAGAAGTCAACGGGTAGGAATGTTGCGCCATCAGACCATCCTAATGTCAACATGCGGAATCCTTTGTAAAAACGCATTTTTTGAGATGCATGATCAAAGCAGCGAGCCAGGAGCTCAACGTGTTTGCTTCGGTTCCGGTCATAAGATGAATCATCTAAAATCAATACTTTCGGACGGTCATGACGTGTCAATTTCGAAACTTTTCCAATCACTGAGGCAACCAGTGAAAGGAGGAAACGACGCCAGTTGAACGTTGATTGGTTGAGAAACCGATAAACGGTATCTTTGGCTGGAATGTCTGTAGCTTTCTTACTTTCCAACATCCTGAACCAGTTTTTGTTTTCAAAGATCATACAAAAAATCAATTGAAAAATGTAGGCACAAGAAAAACCAAAGGACTTCGTAATACCAGCGATTCGCAAGTGTTTCAACACATTCAACTCTTTAAATGTTGATTTTATTTCATTTGGTAGTTGATTATTCAGGCTGTTTTTCGCTATCATAGTAGGAGACACCTCTTCTATTTGGTAGTGATTGTCGATAAATCAACTATACCAAAAGTAGAGGTGTTTTTTCATATATTAATTTTACTGTCAAGTGCTGTATCTGAGACGTAATAGACATTAGCCAGCACTGAATTTATTATGATTTTCTAGGCGCGAAAGTTGAGTTATATATTTGTTAGTTTCATTTATGGCTTTTGAGAACCTTACCGGTATATAAATAAATGGACAAAACGTAACCGGAAAGGATCTTAAACAGATATCTTTCCGGTTATTTTTTAGTTCTAAAATGTAATGCGAGTTGATAAAATATGAGAGTAAACTTTCAAAAAATAGAAATGTTGTTTTTATCTATGGCTCTCATAATGATTGCTGGGCTAATAATCAATGTTGGCAATGTTTTTGCAATTATCTTTCCATTCCAAAATAAAGGTTTACTTGAGGTCGTTATACTTGCCGTGTCTGCCCCAATAGGATTCATTATTCTACCGCTTTTGTTGTCGCGAGTACTAAATCTAATCCATTTTAAAATAAAATTCAATCTAATGCAGGCAGTTCTTTTATTTGTTGTTATCGCAATTTTAGCGCTCTATTTTTTTCATTCTAAGGAGATTATACACGATTTGATAATTGCAATTTGTGAAGAGTTTTTATTTCGATATGTCATCTTCAACATTTTAAGCTCGCAGTTTGATAAAAAAGCCACATTCATTATTGGATCGCTCTTATTTGCATCTTTGTTACATTTGAATGGGAATTTTATAATTAATTTGGCAATTAAATTTCCAGCAGGGCTTTTATTGTACTACTTGGCTGATACTTTTGGACTGCAAAGTTCAATTGCATTTCACTGGCTTTATAATATGGTAATCGGGCAAATTGTTTGATACGAGGTGAAAAAATTGATTTTAGTGGCAGTTTTAACCATTCTTTTCAATATTATATTGTATATTGTTAGCACACAGCTGTTAGCTCATATGTCAGTTTTAATATTCGTTCTGCTAATATATTTGGCGCCGTTGATAATTAATGGTATATTGACGCTGTTAATGAGACATCAAAATTTGGAAAAATCAACGATAATTAGTGCTACTTTTTTCCCCACGATTTCAATAATTACGTACTGGTTATTGGGAAATGCGCTTGATGGAACTAAAAAATGGATGAGTTTTGTAGCAAAAAATAGTGTAAGTACAGGTGATACATACGTCAAAATTAATCCTCACCTGACAAGTATTTCTCAGATGATATTTGTCATTATTTTATATTTCAGTATTGAATTCCTACTATTAACTATTATAAAGAAGTTGAGAGGTACACATCATGAAAATAATTGAAGCTACAAATATTAGCAAGAAATATAAATCAAATTCATTCTATTCGCTTAAAGATATAAATTTTGCGATTGAAGAAGGCGATATAGTCGGCTTAATTGGCAAAAACGGAGCTGGCAAAAGCACATTATTAAAGTTAATGGCAAAGGCTCAAAAACCTACAACTGGTACAATAAAGTTTAAAGGCAAGGATATTTCGAAAAGTGATAATATTCTTGATAAATTTGGTATTATGATAGAACCGATTTTTTATCCACATTTAACGGTATATGAGAACTTGATGTTTTTCTTGGAAATTCACAAAAAAGAACAGTATGTGGATAATATCAAAAGTATTTTAGAGCTAGTCGATTTGTGGCATGCAAAAGATCGCAAACCAATGGACTTTTCATTTGGAATGAAACAGCGGGTTTCGCTAGCGCTATCTCTAATAACGGAACCTGATTTTATGATATTAGATGAACCTTTTGTGGGGTTAGATCCAATTGGTGTAAAGAAACTCATCGGAATTTTACAGCAATGGTCTACTACTAAGCACACATCAATGATTATTTCAAGCCACCAATTAAATGAGCTAGAGGATCTTTGCAATCGGTATATCTTTATTGAGTCCGGGAAATTAAAAACACAATTTGATGATAAAAAGAATTTCTTAGTAATTCAATTGGATTTGCAAGACTCTCAATCACAGCGGATAGCGAATAGTGTTGCCTCTAAGTATAAACTTGAACTCAGAGGACAACTGTTAGAACTACCAATAGCGATTGAGAAAGATCAGTTAAATGAAATTTTAGAACAACTATCTTCTCAAAAGTTAGTTGAGAAGATTTACACAACTAAAGATGAACTAGAAAGTTACTTTACGGAGGAATAGCTGATGAATTATTTATGGAAGCCAGTTTTTAGAACTGTTGTTAAAAGAAAAGAAGCGTGGCTGTGTGTAGGGTTTAGTATTTTTCCTTTACTCTTACTAATTGTTGATCTTTTTAACACTAATTTTATGCAATTAAGTGCACCTGAAGGTTCTATGAGCTTTGTTGAATTTTTTGGGGCGGTTGAGTCAGTTCAGTATCAGTTGACTTTGCCGATTATTGCTTTCATTTATTTGGTAATTTCTTGTTTTCATGATGAAATTACTACGGGGAAAATGTTTCTTTTTAAAGATATTAACCGGACAGAAATTTTAAATGCTAAAATCTGGTCAATTTTTAGCATTTATTTTACTTACTTTATTTTCACATTTGTCACCAGCCTGGTTACCTATTATTTGCACTTGGTTCATATGTCTTACACGTCAGGAACCTTTTTCCCAAGGCATGTTGCGGATCTGCAATATGTAATTATTTCTGTACTCGGAATTTTTGTCGTAACACAGTTGTGTATCCTGATTGCAGTAGCTAGTTCGATTAAACTAAGTAATGGCTTTACGATGTTGATTGGCATTATTTTTGCGCTTGTCACTTTTATTGCGCCTAGTTTAAAGGGCTTAAGATATTTCTTGCCTAATGGATATTCGAACTTAGTTACACAGATGGGCTTTGGTACGGCTTTGTCTGTTATGATATTTATGTCTTTGGCTTATGCCTTAATTATTTACGGATTTGCCAATCACACTTTTAAAAATTTGGAGTATTAAAGTCATGCAAATTCTACTAGGTATGTCAGGATGCGATTACAATGAACACTAATGTATCAGAAGCAAGTGATTTTAAAAAGCTTTTTAGAATCTGTCTGCCACATAAGGGCTTGTTAATATTGGGAGTTTTTTGTAGCGTCCTTGGAGCGTTAGCTGAACTTATTATACCACAAATGATTGGTAGAATAGTAGATGTAAAAACAATGCACTACATTTTAGATAATAAATTAATTATGCTTGGGGGAGCTGCGTTCTTCCTGATTATATATTTGATTCAAGGGATTGCTATTTATTTGCTGGGGCGTGTAGGGGCAGATGCCATGAATAGACTACAAACTGAGTTTACAAATTACACGTTCTCGCTCCCACTTTCGCAAATAGATCATCAGTCTGCAGGTGATTTGGCAAGCAGACTGACCAATGATATTTCAGAGGTCACAAAAATAGTGACAGTTTTGTTTCCACAATTAACCATCAACTTGATTATTGTTTGTGGGTCAGTCCTGATGCTGCTAAAGATAAACTTTAAATTAACTTTAATCTCACTTTTAATAATTCCAATATGTTTTATAATTATTGCACCGATAAATAACCGATTAGAGAAATTATACAATGCACATCAAACTTACTTGGGAAATATAAGTGGTGAATTTACGCAAAAAATTAGAAACGTTAAGATTATAAAAGCTTTTTTGGGGCATAAGCAAGAGGAAAGTAATTTTAGGATTAGATTCAATGCGTTAGCCAACAATTTAGTTCAAATTGTAAAGGTTCTTGCTGCGCTGAATACATTTATGTCAGCTCTGATGATGTTGTTTGTAATCGTAATTTTGCTTTCTGCAAGTTTGAGTGTAACACAAGGTCTTATGACGTTCAGTGCCTTAATCACGTTTATTTTATATATTGTGCAAATGGTAAACCCCATGATAGATATTATAAATAATTTGTCAGAGCTTTCAGAGACAAAGGGGGCTTTACACAGAATTACTTATATTATGTCGCTCCCTAATGAAGATCTTAATCAGGGTGATTCCAATTTTAGAATTCATGATGGGGGAATATGTTTTAATCATGTCACCTTCGGCTATGAATTGGAAAAACAAGTTTTAAATGATGTTAGTATTTCGATCGCACCTAAACAGTTTGTTGCAATTGTTGGACCAAGTGGTGCTGGGAAAACAACTATACTATCACTGCTAATGAAGTTTTATACTGGGTATACTGGAAGTATAGAAATAGATGGAATTTCACTTAGTAAAATCTCACCTTTTGCTCTTAGAAATCAATGCGCCTTTGTTCTACAGAGCAATAGTTTATTTTCAGGTACAATTCGAGATAATTTGCTTTATGGTAAGAATAGTAACGCTTCAGAAACCGAGATTGAGGCAGCGTTGGAATTATCTGGTGCAAATACTTTTGTGAATCAATTTCCACAGGGGATAAACACAAAAATTGGTGAAGATGGTATTGGCTTATCCGAAGGCCAAAGACAGCGATTAAATATTTCCAGAGCATTTTTAAGGCACCCCAAGATAATACTCTTAGATGAGATAACTGCAAATTTAGATGCAGTTGCAGAGGAAGAAGTTATTGATGCAATCAAAGCAATCAGCAAAACAGCTACTACAATCATGGTGGCTCATAGACTCAAAACCATTTTGAGAGCGGATATTATTTTTGTAATGGAAAAGGACGGTACTATTAAGTTCTCAGGAACACATGATGAATTACTCCAAAAAAGCTCCACTTATCAAACGCATATTCCGCACGTAAATTTTTCCATTTTATGATTTTTTTAAAGGAATTTTCTCCTTCTTTGTAGAATTGAATGATTATCTAATTACGGGAAGATGAGGAAATTTTTATGTCAGATCAAATTTTAACCTTACATGTGGGGCCGTCTCAACTTTTATCTAAACTGTGTGATGAAATAGAACTCGAAAAGACCATTAATGATTTAGTCAAATGGGATTCTGTCCGTTGTCATGTCTCACCCGGAACAAGGATTAAAGCCCTTGTCTTAAACATTTTATGCAGTGGCAAGCCCCTTTATAAGGTTCATGAATTCTATCAAAACCTAGATTCTGAGATGCTTTTCGATACATCGGTTTCACCCGATCAATTAAATGATGATGCATTAGGAAGAGCATTAGATTACTTGTATGAAGCCGAAGCATGGAAAGTCTATTCCACCATTGCATTAAAAGCACTAAAAAAATTGAATCTTCCTATTGGTGTACTGCATAACGATACAACCTCAATTTCTGTTTACGGAGAATATAAGCAACCGAAGGAAGATGGACTGCAAATTACGTACGGGTATAGTAAGGCCCATAGGCCTGACTTAAAACAAATCGTTCTGGGGATGGGGGTCACACCTGAACGAATTCCTATCCTTGCAAAAGTAGAAAATGGGAATACTTCGGATAAATCTTGGAATGTGGAATTCATTCAAAAGATGAGAAAAATCCTTTCCCATGAAGATTGGAAAAATCTCATTTATCAAGCCGATTCTGCATTAATCACAACGGAAAATCTAGCGGAAATTCAACAACAAAATTTATCGTTTATTTCCCGTTTACCTGATACATTCGGTTTAAGCACAGAACTAAAGAAAGAGGCATGGTTGCTCAATAACTGGGAAAGGGTAGGCTCACTTAGCAATAAAAAAGACGCAGCTATTTACCAAATTCAAGCTTTTGAAAGACAAATTCAAAACCTTCCTTACCGGTTTCTTGTTGTCCACTCAAACAATTTAGATCAACGAAAAGAGAAAACCCTAAATCGGGCGATCGAAAAGGAAGAAATACAATTAAAAAAAGAGATAGAAAAACTGAGTAAAGTTATCTTTCATTGTAAAGAGGACGCACTAGAAGCAATTCAATCTTTTAAGAAAAAACAAAAGGCTTCATATTTCTGTTATAAACTAAACGTCCAGATGAGTGATCAACCTATCAAACGAAAAAAGAGAGGAAGACCTAAAAAGGACGAACAGACAAAACAAGAACAAAT
Source organism: Weizmannia sp. FSL K6-0777 (assembly GCF_038593185.1). Lineage (NCBI taxonomy): Bacteria > Bacillati > Bacillota > Bacilli > Caryophanales > Bacillaceae > Heyndrickxia > Weizmannia sp. FSL K6-0777. The sequence goes on along the minus strand of NZ_CP151971.1, from coordinate 3,287,849 downwards.
CTATCAAATACAACTGGAATCGTTTGAAAAAGATCATGATTTTATCGAAAATAAGAAAAAAATGCTCAGCACTTTTGTTTTAATCACAAATAAATTAGATGAGGAGACACTATCCAATCAAGAAGTTTTGAGGGTTTATAAAGGACAGTCGGCCGCTGAGACCCGTTTCCGATTAATCAAAGATTCACAAATGATTGATGCCATTTACTTAAAAACCCCGGAAAGGGTTGAGGCCTTAGGTATTGTGTATGTGATGGCTTTATTAATCTATGGAATTTTAGAATATCGAGTTAGAAAAGAACTGAAAGAAAAGAACCTATCTCTAATCTTGAAAGGAAAAAGGAAACTCTATCAACCCACAGGCCAAGCATTGTTAGAGCAATTAGAAGATATTACCGTGATCCTTATAAATCAAAATCAACAAAAAATAAGGCTCTTACCCGATAATATTGATTCACAAGCCAAAAAAATCATTGAATTATGCGGGTATGATGTATCAATATACGTGTCAAAAAATGTCGAAAACAAAGGAGAATAACACACAATAGGAGGAATTCATGAAAAGAATGTCGAATTGAAAAGAATTTTATCGAAAATTCCTCAAAAATAAGAAGATATCATCCCACCAAGCCATTTAAATATAGTTCATTCAAAAATTAGAATGAACTATATTTAAGACGTGCGAAATGTGGGATCAAAAAATTTACGAGGATAGTAAAATTTAGAAATATTTTCAATAATGAACGTCCTGTTGAAATGTTGTGGAATTCTAAACCTATTCAGCCTTAAATATTTTTGTTGATAAATGATCAGCGATTTACGAGTAACGAATTTTTTTACATATTTTCAAAAGAAAGGATCAGGGACTGAAGAAAAAAGGGAAACAAGGGAAGAACATTAGCCCATATGATTACGATGCATGCATTTTGTAATTTCCAGCATCCTATAGGTAAAACCAAAAATGATGGTGGAAAGGAAACGATACAGGATGGGTGCAATCAAGCATAATGGGTATACCTTTGAACCGGAGTTCAGTGTGGTCAGCCAAACCGGTGCCATTCATGTTTATCATGGAGAAAAATTTATTGAAGAAATCCGATTCGAATTTAATGGTGACTATCCCCAGCATGATTTAATAGAAGAATTGGTAAATCATTATCTGCATGAAAAACATCTCTAGTTCGTCAAAACGAAACCCAATTTACCTGAATCCATACAGGCAAATTGGGTTTTTCCTTACTGCACTCTGCCAGGCATTACCCTATTCTTCCAGGATCAGATGAACGTTCAGTTCCTGCATTTTTGTGATGATTTCTCTTTGCGTCAATTGTCCGGGGTTAAATTCAATTTTGATCTCTCCGTCATTTGTATCAGACAATACGCGCTCAATCCCGTCCATCTTTTTCAATTCATGCTCGATCAACTGAATTTGGGATGGATCGGTTGCATTTTTGGCGTAAACGGTCATATTTTCCATAATATTCCTCCTTCAATAAGGTGCCATTATGATTGATTATACCCTTTAAAAGAATTTTTTAGCTGCCCATTAAGAAATATAACCGTGCTATATCCCCCACACGGCCATGTTTGCCCAGCTCCCGCATACCGGCGGATCGGGGCCATCCATTCTGCCGTTCCGAGCATAGAGCATTAACGTTATTTTTTCGCCTGAATACATTAAGGAAAATGGATAAAGAGGTGTAATCATGGATTCAAAATCTTCTTATTATGGATCAGAAATCAAGTGTGAAGAAGTCTCGAACACATTTCCGCCCCAGCACCAGACGAGGCAGCCGGGATTTGAATATTTGATGATTCCCCGTCCTGTTTATGACAATCCCCATTATATTGGAACAGGAAAACTGAACAACAAGGTTGCGATCATTAGTGGGGGTGACAGCGGAATTGGCAGGGCTGTAGCAGTGGCTTTTGCAAAAGAAGGAGCAGATATTGTCATTGCTTATTTTGATGAACATGAAGACGCCAGAGAAACGAAGCAGGCTATTGAGCATTTGGGGCAGCGTTGCCTTTTGATTCCAGGGGATTTGCGCAACAAAAACCACTGTCAGTATGTCATTGCCTGCACCCTTGAAACATTCGGAAAAATAGATGTTCTTGTCAATAATTTAGCGGTTCAATTTGTTCAAAACCGGTTTTTGGATATTAGCGACGAACAGTGGCATACGACGTTTGATACAAATTTGCATCCGTTTTTTTACATGACAAAGGCCGCACTTCCTTATATGACTGAAGGAAGCAGCATTATTAATACTGCGTCGATTAATGTCTATACCGGCCGGAAAGATTTGATTGATTATACAGCTACGAAGGGGGCAATCGTCAGCTTTACGCGCGCGCTTGCCAATAACATCGTTGACCAGGGGATCAGGGTGAATGCTGTTGCCCCAGGCCCAATCTGGACACCGCTTATTCCTGCATCCTTTTCACCAGATATGGTAAAAACGTTTGGAAATAACGTACCAATGAAACGCGCAGGCCAGCCTTATGAACTGGCTCCTGTCTATGTGTTGCTTGCTTCAAGCGACGGCTCTTATATCACAGGCCAGACCATTCATGTGAACGGCGGAGGTTTTGTCGCTTCATAACCGGGGTTTGTTTTTGTCCGTATCCTAAAAAACCTGCTGCCAAATGGGTTAACCTCCGTTTTGCTACGCTGTAGCTTTTTTACATGCAGAACCAGTGCCCAAACCCTATTCGGTAAGTCCGGATGGGGAAAAAGACGTAAGCGCGATGAGGCAATTCGTTACAGGATGGTAATCTGTTTTGGGCGGCGGGCTTTTTATATTGCTGTAACGGCGGTTGCACGGATTAAGCAGTTGATACCAGCCGCCTCTTTGTTGATCAACAAAATAGGTCCAGCAATAGGTAAACAGATCACGATACAGTTGCAAGGCATTGCGGTCAGATGCGGCCAGCAGGGATGATGCACCGATCGCTTCAGCCATGACCCAGTAATATTTATCACAATCGATCATACGCCCGCCTGGAGCCATGCTGAAAAAAATGCCTCCATTTTTCCGGTCCAAGCCTAAGTGAATAGCGGATTGGAATAAAGATTGTGCCAACGGTTTCCGCCAATTGCCGGGAGCAAGCCGATCTAATAACAGCAACAGCTTGCTCCATTCAATCGAATGGCCGAAAATAAAGCCATAAGGCCGAAGCTCACTTTTCGTAATGCCGTAATTGTACGTCCAATCGATTGTCCAATCTTCATGATAGTGCTCCCAAATCAGTCCTCCTGATTGGGGAAGTAGACGAAACATGACCGACTCGGCAATGCGTTCTGCTCTTTCAAGATATCGCTTGTTGCCGGTTGCTTCATATGCTGTCATCATCGCTTCGCACAGATGCATATTGGCATTCTGTCCGCGGTAAGGGGATACTTCTGACCAGTCGGCTGAGATTTCATCAACATACAGCCCCTCATTTTCCCTCCAAAAATGGCGTTCCAATACTTCAAATGTCTCCGCAATCATCGGAAAAGCAGATGATATGCCTGCTTTCGCTGCCATCGCTGCGGCTAACAAAACAAAGGCATGACCATATGCTCTTTTCACTGAATGGGATACAGACTGGCCCTTTAATTCCCAATAATACCCGCCGTGTTTGTGGTCGCGCTGGTGACGTTGCAAGAACGAAATGCCGTGTTCCGCCAGTTCCCGGTACGCTTGGCCGGGCTCCAGCAACGCCGCCACACTGAAAATAAACACAAACCTTGCCTGGCCTACAAGTTGTCTCGTTTCATAATCGCATACTGTGCCGTCATCAAGAAAGCAGTTGATATATCCGCCGGACACTTTGTCTATACAGCGCGGTGCATAAAAGTTTATCGTATCCAGAATATGCTGTTTCAGAAAACGGGTGGATGTAAAATCCGGCAATTTTTGCTCCATCTTCGCATCACTCCTTATAAAAAGTACTTTATGATCCGCTTCCGGCAAATATGAGAGCAGCAAACGGCAATAAGCAGGGGCTTTGCTGCTGGTCCAATACCGGAACCCGCAAAATATGGAGGCGTACTTTGAGGGGGCTTTTTGTAAACGCCGTAAAAGCAAACCTGGGCTGGGAAAATTTGTGCTGCCCTTTTTTGATGTATAACACTTGAAAATGGGGCGGAATATTACTATAATTAATCCCATAAATTTAGTGAGGATTAAAGGGGGAGTTTTATGCTTTTAACAGGGTTAATTTGCGGGGCATTGCTCGGCTTTGTGATGCAAAGGGGCAGGTTTTGCCTGACGGGCGGCTTCCGTGATATGTATATTGCAAAAGACAATCGCATGTTTTACGCGCTGTTAATTGCGATCGCCGTTCAAAGCATCGGAGTTTACGCACTTATTCAGCTTGGCATGATCAAATATGCTGCAGGCACATTCCCGTGGGTTGCTGCTATCATTGGTTCATATATTTTCGGGATAGGGATTGTCATGGCCGGCGGCTGCGCAACCGGGACATGGTACCGTGCCGGCGAAGGGCTTTTGGGCAGCTGGATCGCGCTCTTTGGCTACATGGTCATGAGTGCCGTGATGAAATCCGGCGTGCTTTTACCGGTAACCACTTCCCTTCAGTCCGTACAGCTTCCGAAAAACGCGATTGCAGATACACTGGGGATTAACATTTGGATCATTATCGCAGTCTTTTCCCTGATTGTACTGACCATTTTAATCAGGGAAATGCGGAAGCCGAAAGTGGCGGTTCCGGCGATGAAGGCAAAACGCAAAGGGCTTGCGCATCTTTTGTTTGAAAAACGCTGGCACCCGTTTTTTACAGCAGTACTTATCGGACTTATTGCGATTTTAGCGTGGCCTTTAAGCGAAGCAACCGGAAGAATGGATGGCCTCGGGATTACAACGCCGACTGCCAATCTTCTGCAGTTCCTTGTAACGGGTGACCAAACATTTGTAAACTGGGGCGTTTTTCTCGTGCTCGGCATTTTTCTCGGTTCTTTTATCGCCGCAAAAGCGAGCCGCGAATTTCGTTTTAGAATGCCGGATGCAAAAACGGGTATCCGCAGTTTCTTTGGCGGTATTTTGATGGGATTCGGCGCCAGTGTCGCAGGCGGCTGTTCGATCGGCAACGGCCTCGTCAAAACGGCAATGATGACATGGCAGGGCTGGTTTGCACTGCTGTTTATGATATTTGGCGCATGGACGGCTTCCTATTTCATGTTTGTCCGCCCGCAAACAAAGCGCCAAAAAACCGCGGCGAAAACGGCTGTCACCACTGCATAAGGAGGAATGGAAGATGGAAAAAGTATTGGAAGTCATGGGCCAGGTTTGCCCATTCCCGTTAATCGAAGCAAAAAAAGCCATTGAAGAAATTCAGCCGGGAGATGACCTTGTCATCCATTTTGACTGCACGCAAGCAACGGAAAGTATCCCGCGCTGGGCAGCTGAAGCAGGCCACACTGTCACAAACTTTGAACAACTTGATGAAGCAGCATGGACGATCACAGTCCGGAAAAAATAAATCTTGATTTCTAACGCAGGCTGTCTCACAAGGGGCAGCCTGTTTTTCGGTGCGCCGTGCATGGCTGCTTGGCGCTCGCCGATGAAATTTGAGCAAGGAGAAAGCTTGGCTACCGATGCTCGACAGGCTTGTAGTGGGTCTCAAGAAGGCTGGTTTATAAAATCTGCGGCGTTTTCCATGGGTAACGTCTATTTTCACGGAAATCAGCGGAGACATCTGAAATATAGTCGCGTTTTCACACCCATCTACGTTTTGGATCAAAAGACGAAAAATTTTGAAATCATCATTTTTGTCGAATTGGTGTTCCCTTCATTTCAAAAATGTTGTATAATAAAAACGGAATAGTTTTAATACTTGAAAAGGGGGAATGGGATGGATAAGCGGACTGGGCGCAATGAATATGACCGTCATTGGAAGCGGGTCATTCATTCGCTGTTTGAAGATTTTGTTGCGTTTTTTTCACCAGGCTTGTATGAGATGATTGATTGGGACAAGCCACCTGACGACCTGGATAAGGAGTTCCAAAAGCTGAATCCGGACGGCAAAAGCCGTGACCGGGAAGCAGACGGGCTTTTTAAAGTGTATTTGAAAAATGGTAGCGAACAGTGGATACTTGTCCATATCGAAGTGCAGGGGTGGAAAGATACTGGTTTTGCAGAAAGAATGTTTCAATACTTCTACCGGATTTTTGATGCGTATGATAAAAAGATATTTGCGCTTGTGATTTACACCGAAGATTACTCCGAAACGTATACCCCACCCCGTTATGAATACAACTTTTTCGGGACAAAATTGAATTATGAATACAATGTGTATAAAATAGCGGAACAAGATGAAAATGAATTGTTGCAATCGACTAATCCATTTGCTTTTGTAATCCTTGCGACAAAAAAAGCCCTGTATGGAAAAACAGCTGCACAGCCAACCAAATTAGAATTGAAAAAGCAGCTGCTCCGGGTTTTAGCTGTTATGAAAGATCGCTTGCAGCTCGATAAAAAGGATTTACTGACACTTTTCATTTTCATGGACCACATGATAAAACTCGAAAGTCAATACCAACAGGAGTTTAACCAGGAAATCAAAAATTGGGAGGGCGGCACGATGATAACGTATGAAGATGAACTAAAACAAGAAGCAAGAAAAGAAGGAAGAGAAGAAGGAAGAGAAGAAGGTAAACGAGAAGGAAGACAAGAAGAAAAAATTGAAATTACCCGAAACCTTATTAAACTTGGGATACCACTCGATTTTATCAAAAAAGCAACAGGCCTTTCCGAAAAAAAGGTCCTTGAAATAAAGGAGAAGCTGGAAAAGGAATAAGGGCTGATGGCTTTGAAATGGGAGGGCGGCACGATGATAACGTATGAAGATGAACTAAAACAAGAAGCAAGAAAAGAAGGAAGAGAAGAAGGAAGAGAAGAAGGTAAACGAGAAGGAAGACAAGAAGAAAAAATTGAAATTACCCGAAACCTCATTAAACTAGGGTCATCCCTCGATTTTATCAAAAAAGCAACAGGCCTTTCCGAAAAAAAGGTCCTTGAAATAAAGGAGAAGTTGGAAAAGGAATAAGGGCTGATGGCTTTGAAATGGGAGGGTGGCACGATGATAACGTATGAGGATGAACTAAAGCAAGAAGCAAGAAAAGAAGGAAGAGAAGAAGGGAGACAAGAAGAAAAAATTGAAATTACCCGAAACCTTATTAAACTTGGGATACCCCTCGATTTTATCAAAAAAGCAACTGGCTTTTCTGAAAAAAAGATCCTTGAAATAAAGGAGGAGCTGGAAAAAGAATAAGGCGAATGGTATTGAAACGGGAGGGCGGCACGATGAAACGTATGCGGATGAACTAAGATAAGAAGGGAGAAAAGAAGAATTGCAAAAGCTAGCGGAATTGGAAATACCGATACTGATCCAACAACTAAAGATCAAACGTTCTTCAACTGATCAAGCTTTAACAGATGACACCTTTACATTAGGATGACACGACTTCAGACCAAACAGTTACTAACGAAACCAACACTGACAATGTTCGTTCAGAAGTTGCTCCAACTGCTGTTAGCGTAGTCCAACATGATTCATATGGAAATCCTATTTCGCCAACGTCAACATTAGCAACAACAATTAATTTTCTTAATAAAGGTTACACAACAAATGTACGTATTGCAACGGGAGCGACTTTGGAAGTGGAGCAAAGAATCCATTGTTAACAACGTCTTTTACTCCACCGTTATAATCAGAGGCCGTCTTTTTGCCAATGTTGATCACGAGACGGCCTCTGACTTTTCAAGTTCTGGTTGGTCATAAAACCAATATGCGGATACTGCTGCCTTCCTCCGCAAAATAATATTTGTTCAAAAGCCGTATGCTTAATAGGACACATAAGGTTTGAGGGTAACCTCCATTTTAATGCTCCTTTGTAAAATGAACTAAACATTGCTACTTTGTTGCCGGCTGCAAAAAATCATCATGCAAATGGATGAACTTGTCAATGTAAAAACTTCAGTTCATTTTATATTCTTTATTTAAATAGCGAGATGATTAGCTCTTTCCCAATGAAGATAGCAACTAGCCAAATTATAAGTGCAGACAATTTGTTCAACCGAATCATCCATTTACCGGTTGTGTCTACCCTACCTAACACGCTACCTGCTACAGCTAAACTAAAAAACCATATCCAGGACACACCTATACAGGCTATTGTAAAAACAAGTTTATCTAAACCAGTATAGCTTATTGAATTAGAACCGATCACCCCAATTGTGTCCAATATGGCATGAGGATTTAATAAGGAAACAGAAATTGCAAAAGTCATTTGTTTTTTTGCTGACATCTTACTTTCTACTTGTTCGTCCTTTGAAGGAGCAGATTTCCAAATCGACCATCCCATGTAAATTAAAAATAAAAACCCAATCCCATAAACAATGGTTTGAAGCCATGAAAATGATAAAACAATAACTGAAACACCTAGAATGGCCAAAGTAATTAAGATTGTGTCACAAACTGCTGCTGTGATTACTACTGGTAGAGCTTTTATAAGATTTGATTGCAAAGCACCTTGGTTAAAGACAAAAACATTTTGTGGACCTAAAGGTAAAATGAGACCAAAGGCTAAAACAAATCCATGTAAAAATGCTTCTAACATCTTCTCCCTCCTTTCAAAAAGAAAATTCAAAGGGTAACTCCTTATGATTGATTAACCTATGACTATTTTAGAGGAGAATCCCCCATATGTATCCATCCAAATTTGATGGATATTAAACCAACCAAATTTTATAATGAAAATATAAAATGGATGGGAGAAAAAGACATGCAACATTTAGAGTGGAAACCGAATAGGTCGTCTTCAGTCGCTTTATATAAGCAGATTGAAAAGTACATAAAAGATAAGATTATAAACGGAGAATGGACTGTCGGTACAAAAATACCTTCACAGAGGGTACTAGCCGAGACATTTGGGGTGAATCGTAGTACCGTCGTAACAGCATTGGATGAATTAACTGCCCTTGGTTTAATCGAAGGAAAAACCGGGGGTGGGACAAAAGTGATAAATAATACATGGAATCTGTTAGTATCCAACCATCCTCCCGACTGGAACTCGTATGTGAAGGCAGGGAGTTATCAACCCAATTTACCTGCAATTCAAGATATTAATGAAGCAGAATTCAGGCCAAATATCATTCGTTTAGGAACCGGAGAACTTTCACCGGAACTATTACCGTATAAAAAAATGCAAGATGTATTCCAGAGACTTCCTAATAGAATGGCCTCATTAGGATACGAAGAGCCAAAAGGCGACTTGTTTTTAAGACAGCAACTAACGGAACACTTAAAAAAGATAGGGATTAATGCCTCTCCCGCATCGATATTAATTGTCTCAGGAGCGCTTCAAGCATTACAACTGATTTCCATTGGTCTATTAAATAGGGGGTCAAATATTTTACTTGAAAAACCCTCTTACCTGTATTCTGTTCAAGTATTTCAATCTGCTGGTATGAGATTATATGGAGTGCCAATGGATGAGACTGGTCTTCAAACGTCATTAATCAAAAAGTATAAAAAACAATATAATGCTTCCTTGTTATACACGATCCCCTCCTTCCATAATCCAGCAGGGGTACTGTTGACGGAAGAAAAACGAAAGCAACTGATGGCGATATGTGAACAGGAGAGTCTTCCTATTATCGAGGATGATGTTTATCGTGATTTATGGATCGATTCTCCACCCCCAAATCCTTTAAAGAAAGAGGATAAGAATGGAATGGTTTTGTACCTAGGAAGTATGTCAAAAACAATAAGTCCAGGGTTAAGAATTGGGTGGATTGTGGGGCCGGAAGCTGTAATCGAACGACTTGCAGATATAAAAATGCAAACAGATTATGGTTCAAGTTCATTATCTCAATGGGCAGCTGCCGAATGGTTTTCTAGTGGCTTATATGATGAACATATGTGTTATATTAGGGAACAGTTAAAAATTCGTCGTAACGCAACGGTTCGGTCACTCGAGAAACACTTTACCGATATCGCTACGTGGAATTTTCCAAAGGGGGGATTCTATGTCTGGGTCCATCTCACTCCATCTTTATCGATTCGCGAACTTTTTGAAAAAGCATTAAAAGAAGGGATATTACTTAATCCGGGAAATCTGTATGATCGCGATGCAATACAGTACTTGCGAATTTCCTATGCTTATGCACCTTTATCCGACATTGAAGACGCCATTGCCCGACTAGCCATTATAGTCAAACAAATAGCAAAAGAAACAAAACAATAGTAAGAAAGACGGAAAGTTCTCGCTTTCACGAGCTGCCGATAGTGGTAACCGTTCCTTGTAACGGGCGACCAAACGTTTGAAGAACTGGGGCGTTTTCTCGTGCTTGGCATTTTTCTCGATTCTTTTATCGCCGCAAAAGCAAGCCGCGAATTTCGTTTTAGAATGCCGGACGCAAAGACAGGTATCCGCAGTTTCCTTGGCGGGATCTTTGATGGAATTCGGCGCCAGTGTCGCAGGTGGCTGTTCGATCGGCAACGGCCTCGTCAAAACGGAAATGATGACATGGCAGGGCTGGTTGGCACTGCTGTTTATGATATTTGGCGCATGGACGGCTTCCTATTTCATGTTTATCCGTCCGCAAATAAAGCGCCAAAAAACCGCGGTGAAAAGGCCGTCCCCATAGCGTAGGGAGGAATGCAAGATGGAAAAAGTATTGGGAGTCATGGGCCAACTTTGCCCGTTCCCGTTAATTGAAGCAAAGAAAGCCATTGAAGAAATGCAGTCGGGGGATGACCTTGTCAGCCACTTTGACTGCACGCAAGCAACGGTAAGCATCCCGCGAGCTGAAGCAGGCTAAACTGTCACAAACTTTGAACAACTTGATGAAGCAGCATAGCGATTACAGTCCGGAAAAATAAAATTTTTAAACAATTTATTGTAATTGCTTTCATCTCCATTCTTTATCTTTTATAATCATTAGTAGAGGAATTTTTGGGCTGCTCGGGAATATTGCTGTTTGAGCCTCTCAGGTTTATGGTTGGCTGATGACCATTGTAAAAACCACCAGACAAGGACTTTTAGAGCCAATATAAATAGAGGTTGATGAATAAGCGAGATTCTCAGAATTGGCAAGGATTCTTAAGATTTTGCAGAACTTTAACGCAAGAGTTTTAAAGAAAATACAGAAAAAAATGCGATTGAAAGCTATTTCGATGGTTAGAAGAGGACAGAATCCCCCCTTTTGCAAATATCTCTTCTATTGGTGGTAAACATTAAAACCGGCTTGCTGGGAGGATCGGATAAATTGCCAAAATCCGATTCGTTCAGGTTGCCCTAAATAGGGAATAAATAAAAAGTATAATAAACGATGAAACGGAGGTCTGTATTATGTATACAAACAAAATTATAAACGAAGAAATATTCAATTTTATTTCAAAAAAAGGGCGTTCCTGTTTCTATGAAAAAGGACAGATCATCAATATGGATACGGAAAAGCAATCTTTTATATATGCTCTGATAGATGGCTATATGTTTGTTAAACAGTTATCATGTCAGGGGAAGGAACTAATCATAAAAATCATGAACCCTGGCCATTTCTTTTTGCTAGATATATCCGACTATGAAAGTATCAATTACCAATACTTTGCATTAGCAAAAACAGATTGCCGTTTGGTAAAACTAGTTAAAGAAACTTTCAGTAAGGCGATAGGCGATAACAAGATGTTAAAAGAAAAATGGGAGGAATACATTTACAATCAGGTAAACAAAAAGAATCTTATAATAAGAGACTTTACTTTATTTGGGAAAAAGGGAACACTGTATTCAACATTAATTCGTTTAGTAAATACATGTAGTGTTCCAAAAGAACATGGATATAAAATTTTATTAAAACTTTCTCATGAAGAACTAAGCCAGATTTGTGGAACAACACGTGAATTTATTTCAAGAAATATGAACCAGTTAAAAAAAGACGGAATTATTTCATATGATAGTGTGGATCATTGTATTATCGTCAAAAATATAACCTTTTTAAGGAATTACATACACTGCGAATCTTGTCCTTTACATTATTGTGAACTTTCATAGAGAATGGTAAAATATTCACTTTTTCACTATTTAAATTGAGCAAACGGCATAGTATTGAATCCTTAACTCAAGCTATTTGCAATTACTTTTTTGACTTTTCGAGACACTAACTGTGATTGTTTTGCGAAAGTAGGATATTGCTTACGGACTCAATTTTTGAAGGTGCGTGGCTTCCGCTGCTTGCCTTCAAATGGCGTTGCTCCACAGCTCATGGATATATCCACGGTTTTCATTTCAACAAGTCAAGAACAGTAGGATAATGATTCTGACAGAGCTTTAACGAAATTTTAAAAGCAATGGTTTAAAACTCTGGACTCGGAAGCCATTTTAATGGAGGAAGAAGAGAAAATTAGCCTGTCCTTGCAAATATCTCTCCGATTGACAAATATTGAAGTAGAGCTTTCTGATTAAATTTTTATAAATGATTCTTTCAGGAAGCCCTACTTATATAAAAATAAGCGGACCTTTTCGGTACGCATCACAAATAGCCGCTTATCATGGATTTTTTTGCAAATCAACGGATATTTTCCACTGCCTGGATCGTTTTGACCAAGACAATATTGGTTTAAAATTTCCGGATTTCTATGAATTTCTAAATTCGGTAGTTCCGTTAGTAGTTTCACAAGGTACCAATAGAAACTATCCCATTTGTTTTCGCCGTTTCTGCGATACTTAAACAGATGACGTTTACTTTTGCACCGGCCTCGCATACGGATAACAGCCAATTTTTTCGGCCAATGACATTCGGACGGATGGCGTTTTCAGCTAGATTATTATCTATTTCAATTCGTCCATCATTCAAAAACGCTTTTAGTCCATTCACTCTATTGAGCATGTATTCTGCTGCCTTTGTAAGTGCGCTCTTTCGTTAAAATGACGATTTTTCCACCCGTCCAGAAACTTTTCGACAATTGGCCTCGAGTGGCGATTTTTTCTTCGTTTACTCGGAGGCAAATGCTTGAATTGCCTTTCGAGTTAGAATAAGTCATCCCAGTATTGAACTCTACCTCTTCACGTACGAGAGTGCTGCCGATTTCGAACATTTTTTCTGACAACGGTTACGAATCCTACTTTCCGGGTGAGAATGAATGACCTCTACTTCTATGTCATCACACAAGGATTCGTTTCTTTTTTTATTTTTTGCTTTCCGTACAACAGTTTAAAAAATCGTCTGTTGGCTTTGTCCTTCTGTATGCTCAGGATCATTAAAAGAAGGGCCATCCTCAAATAAGGAAGCTTGCCCATCGGGCACATTGTATTTTTATTTCTCTGTTTTAGATCCATATAAAAGTTTTGTTAATTGGCGAATTTGTTCGGTTAACGCTCCAATCTGTTTATTCGACTGATCAAGCTTTTTTGATAAATCTTTGTTTTGTTGATTTAAATAAGTCAGTTGTTCCTCGAGAAGTCAAATTATTTTCTCGTTATTGGGAGAGGCATTAACCATAAAAGTCACCAATTTTCGCATATAAGTTAACGTTAGTATACCATAGCGAATGACAAAGCGGGATAAAAATATGCAAATTTAGAATACACCTTTTGGTGTTGGTTAATTGAATCAGCGTTGCTATATAAAATGAATAAAATATCACGGCTCTGTTGCTTGCTGTACAAAGTAACCCTTATGCAAATGGCGCCCGGGCTTGATGTAAAAAACTTAAGTTCATTTTATATAGTCCATCAATACCTTTCCGCATATCTGTTTTCCAGAAGTTTATATGAATGTTTTTCATGCTTGTGTTGTCCTATCTCATAGATTTTTCAAATCCTTCATGACCGTTTGAATGGTGTGCTTATCTACGTCGTTGAAGATGGAAATCTCTGCGATTGCCGTTTTGATCGTGCAAGCAGGCTTCGAGGACAGCACGGGCGGGGTTATTCCAGGAGTATTTTCATTTTCAGTTTGTAATGTTACGGGGACAATGGTTAGTTTTTGTTTTGGCAAAGAAAAGCACCTCCTTTAATTGATACGTTCATAGTACCAGGAGGTGCAGCCTCAAATTAATTTAGACAATATCCCAATTTATTGTGGCTAATCTCCATCCTATTAGTTAAAAAGTAATTTTGCGTTGATGGTTGAACAATATATTAGCCGAGTTCCTATAGGTTATTAGATTCCTAATTTAATCCATCTTTTTTTAGAAAGACTTAGGATAATAATATTTATAATAACAATAGAGGCTAAATATATCACAATAGACCAGATATCCTTGGTATCAAGTGTCATACTATCCCTTTGAAGCACCTTATCTATTCGTGCGTACATCGTGTTACCTGCTTCAAAGGGAGCGATAAATCCAAAAATTTTCGTACTTATGGCTACTAAAATAACGGACGTTATCCAATAAACAATACTTATGCCAATACTAATCAATATATTTGGGCTTAATATACTAAACGTTCCAATAATGACGATATATTGAAAAACAACAGCTGAAAATAAAAATAGCAACAAAGTAAAATGTGAAAAGTTGTGATATATTATTGATATCAAAAATAAGCCGAGCAATATAAACACAAAACATTCTATGAACAAAACCGCCACTTTTTTATAAAAGAAGGTAAAAATATTTTCCCCTATTAACTTATAAAATAAAATATTTTTATTAGTATACTCCCTGTTGATAAAGAAAGCTATAACGAATGAAAACAACATAAAACCAAACTCTGTAGCAACTGTATAGGAGCTAAAGAAGAATATATGATATGTAACTTTGCTAACCCTGTCTATTCCAATCGGTAGAAAATACCCGAGTAAAAAAACAAACAGAAACATAGATCCCAGTATAATTAAAACCTTGTTATTAATACTTTTTTTAAACTCCAGTTTCATCGTTGCCCTCCCACAATATACTTACTCATTTATATATACTTCGATCAACTTATCTATAGAATCATATTTTTGAATTGATTGATTATTGAATAAGTAATAATCTCCTGTAATGGCTTTCAAATCTGATAAGTTATGTGTAATATTTATAATAATTTTTTCCGGATTTTCGTGAATGTATTCATTCAGAAAACGATGTATTTCCATTACTGTTTTTTTGTCTAAGGCATTTGTTATTTCATCTAAAACGATAATTTTTTTATCTTCTAACAAAAAGCTAAGTAATTTTAGTTTTTGCTTTTGACCATCGCTAAGATTTTTAATTAGAACTTTTCCGTCAATATTTTCAAGGTTCAGTAAGACAGCAATTTTACTTATCAGTTTGGAATCAAATTTATTATTTAAAAAGTTTATTAAAAAGTCCTTGGAAACATCATTAGGTATATTAGATGAACTGGATATTAGAGAAATGTTCTGACTAATATCTTTTCCAATCCGTCCACTATTGTTTAATAGAAAGTCCTTGGCAAGTTGAGATTTTCCAACTCCGTTTTTTCCTAAGATGTGACTGATTCTTCCATTTGAGAAATGTAGGTTCGTGTTCTTAAGTAACGTCTTACCTTTTACTCTTAAAGTGTAGTTTGAAATGTTCATACACGAGCTCCTTTTAAACAAATAACTTTTTAAACAAAATGGGATGATTATTTCTTCTTTTCATTATTAATGATTGCTTTTATAAACACAATAAATTTTTTTGTTTATCTCTTTATCACTAGTTTGCAAAATACAATATCCAATGTACAATGGTGTTTGCTGCAATGCATACCCCAATAATTTGAATAGTAAGTACAAGCCAATGGTTTTTTTTAATACTATTATATTCGTCTAAATCAAGAAAGGCTAGAACAATTTTGTAACCATCAGAATTCAATACGGGGACTAAATTCCACAATAAAGTGCTTGAGAAAAACATATATGCTTTTGTTAAAGGTTCAAAAGAAAAAGTAAGTTGATTCACGGTCTCAACAATATTAACAAAAAGATAATTGATAAACAAACCGCTTGCATGAACAATAATCTTTTCATTCCTAGAAAGCATGTAAGTCTCATTCATTTGAACATAAAATGCAGGGAAAACGTAAAAATTCAGTTTAAATCCAAATTTATCAAACTTTTTCCCAAAGAATTTCAAAGACAAGATATGTCCCAGTTCATGAAAAAATATATTTACTATGAAATAACCGCCTATAACTATCCACATTTTCCAACCATAAATTAGAGGGGATAATTCATGTTGCAATTTCATTAAATGAGTATAATTAAATACAAATAATATAGCTATAACGCATAAAAAGGCGTAAAATAATTTTGTTGGTACTTTTTCTTTATAAGTCTTCAAGCGTGTTAATTGCTTCTCAGTAAGAGAGTCTAGCCTGTTTTTATAATATTCCCCACTTTTTTTGTCTTTTATAAAAACATGTTTTTGCACGAAAATTTCATAGTCTTCATCTTCAAATTTTAGCGGTTTCATGATCTTTATTTCCATAGTTTGCGTAGTAGTAATCTTCCATAAAATTATGAAAATAATTTATTTTGTCTTCGGAATTAAATAATGAAACACACAAACTGCAAATAGAAGAAAACTCATAGGGAATACCAAATTCCTCTATTTTTTTATTCTCTTTTAAAATATTTAAAAACCATTTAAATCCTTCTTTTCTTATAATAAACAGGAGTAGGTTAGACTGCAATTTTTCTACAGTTCTTTCATAAGTTTGACTATATTCCTCTCTTAAAGTTATTTTTGTTTCGAAAATAGCAGGGGAACAGCATGGATATATCTCTCCATCATGGTGATAAACAATTTCGTAGCCAGGGCATTGCAGAGAATCTTCATCATCAAGATTATAAAATTTATGTATATTTTCCTGGCTAATTCTATTTTTAGCAGCACCAACCGGGATCAATGGAAATTTTGTAATCTTAATTCCTAAGATTGAGTCACCCAATTCCTCCAAAATACGATTTGACATCTTATCTTTGGTGACTGCCATATTTAGAGAAACGTCAATATCTGGATATTTCCTACTGTGTTCAAATATTCTCTTGACACTGGATAATTTTACAAAAGGAGCATGGTACTCATCATAACTTATAGTTAATGCTACCACATTTAAAGAGTTCATGTCTTTAAAATATTCCTCAACTTTATTTTGGCTACCTCCCCAAAACCCGTTAGAAATCAATGTTATTTGTTTTTTGTAAGGCTTTATTATTTCCATTAATTCTTTTAAAAATTTATAATCTAAAAAGATTTCCCCGCCTGTGAATGAAATTACCTCTATTGTTTTGCTTCTTGCAAATTCATTTACTAAATTCCTTATATAGTCTTTTTCCATTTTTACTTCAGAAGTTGGTGAGCTAGAAAAGCAGCAATGATCACAAGATGCATTACATTTTGAATCTAAATTAATTGCTACTGTCTTATTATACATTAAATATTCATCCCCTTTAATAGTCAAAAATTACTGACCATGTTAAGCTTAGAAAAACTAATCATTGTTTTCCTAAATTAGTCTTTGCACGAACAAAAAACAGCCGTTGTAAAAATATCAAATTTGTTGATAAGCCCCCGTGCCATAGACTCCAAATATCGTAAAAAAGCCTCATTCCTATTTAGAAGGAAACAGCTGCATAAAAATATGATTATACAGAATTGTTTTTTAGCTTTATGACGAATCCCATCAATTGAGTTTAATCGTTCTTCAATATGGATTGTTACAAGTGTGTATACTTTTAGTATCGAAAATATAAATAACTGTCTTTGCTTTAACAAAACAAAGATAGTCGGTATATAAAATTCCCGCTATATAATTTGAACTAAACATTACTACTCATGATGTGTAGCCAGAAGCAATGTCATCTGTCCTGACTATAACTGATTTTGACGCGAATAACTTAAGTTCGCTTTATATAGCAGAGTAAAGCTTCAAAATAAGATACTATTCGTCTTACTATGTTACTAGTGCTTTCATGTTTTGAGAATGACTTTTTTGTTATATAATTTGAACTAAATTTTGCCATTGCCTATGTATTGCCAGAAGTCAATATCTATCCGGGTCATGATTAATTTTGGCGCGAAAAACTTATCTAAATTTTATATTGTCATCTCTTCTTTTTGTGACAAAGATTCATAAGATACACTGGAGAATTTAGCTTAAAGCGATCTCGGATCCAATCGGACGATTTCCTCCTTATTCTTTGATTTAGACAGTGAAGTGTAGGAATCAAAATTAAAAACAAGTATGGCTCAGGGCTTTGATTTCTGCAAAGCCCTGGCCCTTTCTAAACTCATGATTTAAGAAAGAAATTTTTTGCTAGTTAAGTATAAGAGACAAAGTCTACTATATGTGACTTTTATCAATGTCCACTTCCAACTATCCAACGGTTCCCCTTTGATTTCACAAAGTACCAAAGATCGTTAACTTTGGCCAACTTTTGAGATTCTTCTACCAAGCTCTTAAATTCCAAATTTTTCACATTACTATTTTGTGTATTTTCCTTACTCATTATCTATCACCTCCTTCTCTTATACTATAAATATTATCTCATTATATTCATTATTTCTGTGACTATAGTCACAGAAATAATATATTTTTCTAAACCTTATACTAAAGCAAAAATTTTCACAGAGAACTTTTTTCTCCAATAGAGAAATAGCTGCTTAATTGTTTGGACTTTAACAGATGGTGTTTTCTTTTTTAGCAATGTCTTTTACCACGTCTTCCAATGTCACTTGCTCCAAAACTTTCTCCATTGCAATCTGGGATGCTTCAAATATCGGTTCAATGGTGTTCTGAATATTTCTTCCCACAGGGCATTTCGGGTTCGAGTTACGGTGAATGCTGAATAACGCTTTATCCTGGACGACATTCACGGCCTTATAAACATCAAGGAGTGTAATATCGGACAGCGCTTTTGCCAGCTTTGCCCCTGCTTTTCCCGGATGGACTTCTATTAAGCCGGATTTTTTCAACATCCCCATGATTTTCCGGATGACAACAGGATTTGTATTCACACTCTCCGCTAAAAACTCGGAAGAACTCACGCCATCTTTATTCATTTCAATCAATGCCAATATATGGATTCCAACAGCAAAACGACTGCTGATCGACATTTCCAGTCACCATCCTCATGTAATTCATATAATTACAAGTATAGTATAACTCCTAAAGGAAATAAATATCATTGACATGCCTGCCATCTTGTAATTATAATAATTACATGTAATAAAGTTGATTACATATCACAGGAGGAATGCCATATGAAAATTGGAATTATTGGCGCTAGCGGGGAAGCCGGCAGCCTTATTCTCAAAGAAGCGGTTGACAGGGGCCACGAAGTGACGGCAATTGTACGGAATGCAGCGAAAATTCAAGACAAACGGGTTGATGTGGTGGAAAAAAATATTTTCGATATCAAATCCGGAGATCTTCAAAAATATGATGTGGTCGTCAATGCATTTGGTGCTGCTCCAGGAAAGGAACACCAGCATGTGGAAGCCGGCCGGGTTTTAATTGAAGCTTTAAAAGGGGCGCCCGGCACACGCCTCGTCGTTGTGGGAGGCGCCGGCAGCCTGTTTGCGGATGAATCAGAAACCGTTCGGGTCATGGACACACCCGATTTTCCCGCTGCATTCCTGCCAACTGCGAAAAGCCAGGCACAAAATTTAGAAGACCTGCAGCATTCCACCGGTATCCAATGGACTTTTGTAAGCCCGGCCGCGTTCTTTGATCCGGCAGGCAAACGAACCGGATCCTACAAAAAAGGCGGGGATGTGCTGACGTTAAACTCAAAAGGGGAAAGCTACATCAGCTATGCAGATTTTGCGGTTGCAATCCTGGATGAAATTGAAAATCCGCACCATAAAAATGAACGATTTTCTGTTGTCGGCGAAGCAGAATAACAACTTGTTGTATAAAGAGGCTATCACATTTGCGTGATTCTGACCTTCTACAGCCAATATGTTAGAAGAAAATCAAGTGAAGGCACTGAAAAAGTGATCGTTTATTTTTATTTGCAAAAAAACGGTGAGACACGATGTCTCGCCGTTTTTTTGTTTTTGTGGGCTTTTCGCTTATGAAAATTTTAGTTTTCCTGAGCGGATGTCATCGGCCATCGTTGCATAAGGCGCTTCTGAAATCACTTTTTCGTTGTTGATGCCTTCATTCTTAATATAGGTGATATCCGCAAATTCCGGAACAACATATTTCGGGTAAGTTTCGTATTTTTCGCGTGATTCTTCCATTAAATCAATATGGTCATTTTGATAGCAGACCGTGATTTCCGGGTGTTCATGTACCCATTTCGGGAAAAAGATCACTCCGTGCATCCGTTTGTCATCCGGCATGAAGTTCAGGGAAACGTCTGTGCCTGTCGGTTCTGTCCAGGAAACTTTAAAAACGCCATCCGTGATCTTCACGATATCTGCTTTTTGGCCGCGGACCCAGCGGCCGCCAACCATTCCGCTGTGGATGCGATAATCAACGGTATTTTGATTTTTTACATAAAATTCATATTCCCAGCCATTTTCATACGTATAGATCATATGGGTGCCTAAAAATTCTTCTAATGTTTTCATTATAAACCTTCTGTATTTAATAAATCATTCAATATTAAACATGTCAATATTTACATGTTTTATTTTATACCTATGCTATAATAATGTCAATAAATCGTGACGGAGGTTAGCCGATGGCAAAAAGAGTCCTTAAACACGCGATTCTGGGATTGTTGAGAAAACAAGATATGAGCGGTTATGATATTACGGCCGAGTTTACAAAGGAAATTTCCCAATTTTGGAGTGCCAAACACAGCCAGATTTATACCGAATTAAAAAAACTGCTGGATGAAAAACTGATCGAACAATATATTGAAATATCGGGCGTCAAACTGGAAAGAAAGATGTACAAGCTGACAGAAGAAGGAAAAAAGGAACTGGCACAGTGGCTGATGCACCCGGAACAAATTCCCGAGACGGAGAAAGATACATTTGCTTTAAAAGTTTATTTTATCCAATACATTCCCGAAGAAAAAATTCTTCCGCTTTTCCAGGACCAATTGGATCAGCGGGAGCAAAAATTATCGGAGCTGAAATCCCGTTACCAGCTTATTTTTGCGCAAAGAGAAGAGAAAATGGGACTTGCAGCAGATGAGTTAGGGCATTATCTTGTCCTGACAAAAGCGATCTCCCGGGAAGAAAGCTATGTAGACTGGCTGAAAAAAAGCATCCGGTTTATCAGGCAAAAAAGGTGAACGTTCCTTAGCCATAAGACAAACCGCAGTGAAGGCGGTATCCAAATTCAGCTGGCTATATTTTCAGGATAGGATCATTGAATCGTTGCCCCGGCTTGCGTAAAAAGGCATTTTGGTTTTCAAATAATGCCCTGATTTCGTGAAAAATCTTTTCCGATTTCAGGGTCTTTTCGTTTGGGCTTGCCGGGTCAGCTCCGGAAAGAGAATATGCCGTTGACAGTACTGGAGGTGAAAAGGTGGAATTTAGCAGTTCTTTGCCCATTTATATACAGATCATGAATTTAATTAAGACAAAGGTGGTTTCCGGTGAAATCGATAGAGGGGAAAAACTGCCATCGGTCAGGGAATTATCAAAGGAATTGAGAGTCAATCCGAATACGATCCAAAGAGTTTATCAGGAACTGGAGCGGGAAGAGCTGGTGAAAACGCAAAGAGGAATGGGAACTTTTGTAACAGAGGACAGCCTTATCATCAGCCAGTTAAAACAAAGCATGGCTGCCGCGGTCATAGATCGTTTTTTCAGAGAAATGGAAAATTTGGGTTTCCAGCCCGATGAAATCAAAAAAATGATATCGGAAAGGTTTATGGAAGGGAATGAATAAAATGAAGAATATTGTAGAAATGAACGGGCTGACAAAGCATTATTTTCGTAAAAAAGCCCTCGATCAGTTGAATTTAACGATAGAGGAAGGAAAAGTCGTTGGAATATTAGGCCCGAATGGGAGCGGAAAAACAACGCTGATTAAAATTTTAACCGGCCTTTTACGGCAAACAGGCGGAGAAGTACGGATTGACGGACACAAAGTGGGCGTGGCAACAAAATCCATTGTTTCTTATTTGCCTGACCGTAATTTTCTGTATAAATGGATGCGGATCAAGGATGCTTTAAAATTATATCAGGATTTTTATGAGGATTTCGATGAAAAGAAGTTCGAAGCATTACTTGATTTTATGAAATTGGAAAAAGACATGAAAATTGATACGTTGTCAAAAGGCATGCATGAAAAACTGAACCTCTCGCTTGTCCTGGCAAGAAATGCAAAATTATATATTCTAGATGAGCCAATCGCCGGCGTCGACCCGGTTGCAAGAGACCAAATATTGGATGCGATTATCGGCAACTTTCGCGAAAACAGTTCGATGATCATTACGACGCATTTAGTCAGGGATATGGAAAGCATGCTGGATGAAGTGGTCTTTTTAAAAAATGGCCGAATTGTTTTGACGGGAAATGCAGAGCAATTACGGGAAGAAAAGGGCAAGCAAATCGACGGAATCTATAAAGAAGTATTCGGGGCATAGGAGGGAAACCGGATGTTGAAATATGTAAAGTATGAAATAAGAGGAACGTACAAGTTTATTTTGGGCATATTGGCTTTGGTGTTCATTCTTTTAACCAGCATGTATGCCTATTCTAATAAGGAAGGCTCGCTGTTTCATTCAGCGCAAATCTTTATGTCAATTGGTGTCATGCTATTATTTGGTGCGGCTCTCATTGCATTCCTCTACATCGTCGGCTCGTTTCGAAAAGAATTGTATGAAGACAGTGGCTACCTTACCTTTACATTGCCGTTGACAGGAAATCAAATTCTTGGATCTAAACTCATCGCTGCTTTGTTTTGGTTTATGGTGTTAGGCATTGGCGTTGTGCTATTCAACTTCTTAATGGTGATGATTTTCAGCCCATTCCATATTGATCACATATCAAAACTTTTCTCTGCGATCTCAAAAGTTCTATCCATAAAAGCGTGCATTTACATGACATTATCTATGGTTTTTAGCGTTGTCAGTGTGTTATTGCTGATCTATTTTTCAATGGCACTCAGCAAAGTAACGTTCCGCCATAAAAAGATTGGCTGTTTGTGGTTCGTCTTGTTTATCATTTTAAGCAGCATATTCGGCTATATTGACACCGAAATCAGCCAGTGGATACCGTATTATTTAGACCTGAGCACTTTCCATGTGGAAACACCCGCTTCCTACCATGATCTGCTTCAGATGCACTACCATAGCGCCGGGCTGCACTTTAATGCAATTGCAGGATCTGCCGCCACAAATATCGCATCTTTTGTTTATCATTTGGCGTTGATGATCGCCTTATTCTTAGGGACAGGGTATCTGATTGAGAAGAAAATAGACTTGTAATCGCGCAGGAAAAGTGATGATAAAGCTGTGTCAGCGGGCGTTTATCAACTTCTGCTGCTAACATGTCAGGAGGGGCGGTGCCGCGAGCAGGCATTGCCCCCCTTTTTTATGGCGATGAAAATTCAACGCCTGTTTTTAACATCCGGGGGTGGGTTTGAAGCGCGGCCGCGGAGGGGAAAATAATGGAAAGAAACCTGGAATGCGGAGGCTTATGATGAATCCATTCAAAAAAGCACGCCCGGAAGGTTGGCTCATTTTGCTTGGCGCGGTTTTGATGCTCGCCGCTACGATTTTGCATCCGCCGCTTGTCGATCCATATGACCTTCAAAAAGCTTATCACGAGTTCAAGCATGCACAGTTTTGGATAGGCGACCATATCCTCATGCTCATTGCGATCAGCTTATGGCTGGCCGGGCTTGCAGCAAGTAAAGCATACATGGCAAGGAACAATAAAACTTCCGATTTTGGCGCAGGGATGATGTTTGTGGCACTGGCAGCCTGGATATTGATCCTTGCCTCAGAATTAACCATTCTCCCGATTCTCGGCAACAAAGGCACAGATGTCAAAGTGTGGGAAGCGGTTTTTTCCTTCGGGCTTTTGTCCGGCTATTTCGGTTTTGCCTGCAGCTGGATCGGCATTTTTTGCTACGGCATGGCGATGAAACAGTCCGGCGGCACTTTTCCGAAATGGTTTTCTGCTTCTGCCCGGTGGTCCGGCCTGCTCGCCTTTTTTGGCATTATCATCACGTGCCTGCATTTTGATTTTGGCTATTTCGTGATTCCGGTTACGGCAGGCCCGGCCTTTTTATGGACGGTTTGGCTGGCCATTTTACTGCTGTCGGGCCGCATGCATTGAGTAACGGGACCCGCATGATGATCCATTGTGCGGCCAGAAGCTAGAGGGGCTTAAAACTGGAGATTGACAAAAACCGTTTCAAAAGTCCTCCCCCGCATGCCATCCATCTTCTATTTTAATGAAACTTCTTTTCCAGTTTTTCGTATAGATGATCAGAAAGGGTGGTTGATGTGGGGTTACTCATCATTTTTACGGCCATTTTTGCGATGGTTGCCGCGGTGCTGGTATTTCCTTTTTCAGATAAAAAATTGAAACACGCCGGCGAGCCGCAAAATGGAGAAAAACTGAAGACATTTTTATCTTTATTCCTGTTAGTGTGGGTGCTTTCTGCTGTTTTTTTCTACGTGACGAAAAGGGATATGAACCCATCGGTTTTCTGGCCGGCACTGTTTTTTGCTTCTCTTGCCGGTGCTTTTCTCGCCAGTGGAAAAGAACAGTTCGCAAAGGGGCTCGTTTTGCTCGTTTCCTTGGGCATCGCCGGGTATATGCTGACAGCGCCGCTTTGGAATGCCGGGGAAAAATATCACACAGCGAAAATGGCGCAAAAAACGGAAATTGAGCCGTTTGATGAGCGGGAAACACCGGCGAGCGTGCCGCCGAAGTTTGCGCGCAATAAAATGAAGAAGTCATTCGGCCAGGTTCCGAATGCAAGTTATTACCAGTTGGGAAATCTGCAAATCCAGAAAGTGAACGGCAAATACGTTTATATTGCGCCGGTGGAATTTTCCGGATTTTTTAAATGGCTAAAAGGCAGGGAAACACCCGGATATTTTGTGATGAGCGCAACAGATGCGGATGACAATCCAAAATTTGTAAAGCAAAATATGCGCTATACGCCTTCTTCTTTCTTACAGAAGAACCTGTCCCGCCACATTCGCCTCCATTATCCGAAAAAGATTTTTTACGGCGAGCCGCAAGTGGAAGTGGATGATCACGGCAAATCGTATTATATCCGGACTTACGGCCATTTTATATCGGCAAGGAACGGATTTAAGGCGGAAGGCATTGTACTTGTGGATCCGGAATCAGGGGCCATGAAGTCCTATTCTTTAAAACAGGCGCCTGCTTTTATTGACGGTGCTGTTTCTCCGGAAGCCGTCAGCCTGCAAAACAGTTATTTCGGCAAATTTGTCCACGGTTACTGGAACACGCTGTTCGGCAAGCGGGATGTGAAGCTCCCGACGGATGAAGGAACGGAAGCAAATGTCAGCCCGATTTTTAATGATAAGGGGACGATGTATTATTTTACCGATTTTACGAGCCCGAAAAAAGATGTGGACTCGATGCTCGGCTATTCGCTCACAAATGCGCGGACCGGGAAGGCCACATATTATACAGGCAATTTGCAGGAATCGTATATGGATTCGCAAGGCAATTTGCAAATTGTCGAGAAAAAATTTATCGAGAAGAAATGGAAAGGCTCGATGCCGATTTTGTACAATTTTTACGGCGAAGCCAGCTGGCTGACGCCTGTGCTCGATTCCAACGGTTTTCTGCAGACGTATTTTATCGTTTCCGCGGCCAATCCGGAAATCTCGGTGAATGCTTCGACACCCGATGCTGCGCTTAAGTTGTATAAAATTGCCCTCCGGCACGGCGGCAGCAGTGTTGACGGCTCATCGGGTTCGGAAACGAAAACCGTTTCCGGCAAGGTGCTCCGTGTTTATAAAGAGAAAACGGGCGATTATACCAATGTCTCCTTCCTGCTTGCTAGCGGACAAAACTTTACCGTCAGCTCGGATACCGTCCCAATGGCCATTTATTTGAAAGAAGGAGACCAGGTGAAGGTGACTTACCTCAGTACCGGCGAAACCTTTTTACCGGTGAAGGCAATGGAGATAAAGGGGATTGGAAAGTAAAAGCAGAACAGGGGCCGGGAAACCCCTGTTCTTTTTAGGCGTAAAATGAGCCGCGCGGCCGTTCATGGCCCGGATGCAGGCCCACACATGTACCAAATACTGGTTTTTGCTGACATGGTACGGCAGCCGGTTTTTGTGCGTTTTTTGCACGAGATCATGGTAAAGTGCAAATAACGCCGGGCCAGATGCAGGGTGCTTTCGGGCTTTCCGGTAATAACGCTGTTGCTCAAGCCGGTCTGTTTTTTCATCATAATAATGCGTGCCATCCGCCTGCATCTTTCCTTTATTCTCTGACAAAATCCTTTTGAACCGGGCAGTACCGTATTCATACCATGCCTGGTTATTCCTGATTTTTTCCAAAATGATATCCCGGTTGCTGTCCATTAAACCATCCCCATTTGCCTTTATATCAAAGAGCCTGTTTACAGCAATCCGACCCATTTCCAGTATGTCATGCTGAACAATAAGACTAATAGATAACCGATAATAGTCAACGGCAGGCCTGATTTCAGAAAATCTTTTGCCGTAAAAGCGCCTGTCCCGTATGCAAGCATGGCTTGCGGCGAGTTGACCGGGAGCAGGAAACCGATGCTGATGACAAATTGCTGGATCAGGACAAATCCGATCCGGTTGTCACCCAGATGGATCGTGGAGGTGAGTGCAATAAAGATCGGAATCAGTGCTGAAGACAGGCTGGTCGCACTCGCAAAGCCGAGATGAATCAGGATATTGAACAAAGCTACAAGGGCAATCGTAGCGATGAGCGGCATCGTTTCCAGACCGAGCGAGCCGAATATTTTGTTAGACAGCCACTGTGCCCCGCGGGTATCCAACAAAACCGTACCGAGCGAAATGCCGACTGCAAACACGATCACGGTTCCCCACGGAATGAGATGCTCAACTGTTTTCCAATCAAAAACCCCGATCTTTGGTGCCAGTAAAATCCCAATCGCAACAATTGTTACAGTGGTCGTATCAAAAGGATGAAGTTTTCCTTCCGTCGTCCAGAAAAGCAATAAAAGCAGGGAAATCACGATTAAACGGATCTCAGAAGCTTTTAAATGGCCGAGTTCTTCTAATTGGTTTTCGATTAAATCTTTTCCTGCCTCAAGGGCTTTTGTTTCCGGCTTGATTAAGTGGGTCATCACGAAAAACAAAAGGATGGACATGATGATTGCCCACGGAGCGGCATATAAAAACCAGGAACTCCATGTAATGTCTGTTTCAAATTCTTTTTGAATAAACCCGAGTGCGACCATATTTTGGGCGGCCGCCGTTTTGATGCCGATGTTCCAAATGGAAACTGCCTGTACGGAAGTAATCACCAGCAATGCGCCGAGTTTGCTGTTGTTCGGCAGCCCGAATGCAGCCACCATTCCGAGTAAAATCGGGACCACGGCACCGGCACGGGCAGTGGCGCTCGGGACAAAAAATGCCAATACGATGGAAACAAGGATCGCGCCAAAGACGAGGTTGCTCGTTTTCGTGCCGACACGGGACAAGATCCAGAGGGCAAGCCGTTTATGAAGATTGGTTACCTGCATGGCAGCAGCCAGAAATAAGGCAGCGGCCACAAGAGCAACGGCAGAGCTGCTGAATCCGCTGAGGGCCATGGCCAGGGCATTGCCTGTTCCCGTCATTTGTGCAGGATCCTGGATACTTGGCGCAAGTCCGATCAAGAGTGCAATTAACCCGACAATCATGGCGGCGCTGACCTGATAGGAAACGGCTTCCGTCACCCATAAAATCAGTGCGAAGGCAAGGATGGCGAGTGCACGTTGGCCGGCTACCGGCAGGCCTTTCGTATGCGGGAGAAGCGTAATCGCAATCAGAGCGGCAAAAGCAGCAGCGATCCAAACCCATTGCCATTTGGTTTTCTTCATTTGCTGGTTGGCGCCATTCATTATGATCACTCCCTTGTGAATTCTTCCAAATATTTACCCTATATGAATTGTAGCAAAGTGGCAGGAGAGAAAATGTTAAAGATTGGTGTATTTTTGCAAGCGGTTCCGTAGATTTCAGCAGGATGCATAAAATAGGAAATTTCTAAGCACTCAGGTGGATATAAAAGGAGACGAATATTTATGGGACCATTTACAGGGAGAAGATTAAAAGAAACAGGGAAGAAAACCAGCCCGGCCCGGTTTAAACATTTGCAGGTTTTATTTTGGTATTATAGAATGCTATAATTATGGAAAGACAAGCAATATTTTAAACTGTTCTAAAAAATTAAAAGCTAAAGAACTTAAGGAAAGACTTTTGAGAAAACATGTAAACATTTATATTGAAAAAGTTAAAGGGCTGTTGTAAAAATATTGGTCTTATTTTTCATTTTCATACAAAGTATAGGAAGGATTCGTTTTAATCCCCTACAAAATACACCTATAATTCTGTTATTTATTATTTTATAATTTGAAATAAAAAACATAAATGGTAGTTGGCGGCATAGTTTCCCTGACAGATAAGAACAGGCAGCTTGGGATTTGGCAGGAAATACAGTAGATTATTGTACTGCTGGCCAGAAAATTCAGCAAGAGGTTTTTCCTGAAAAAAAGATGTGGAAACGCGGGAGTACCGGCTTTTAAACCTGGGCAATCCGGAAGCATATGGCGGTCTGAGGATAAAAATTCTGTTTAAGATGTATACAACAAAAGATTTACAATCAAAGGGCTGGCATAGGCCCTTTGATTGTATTAAAATTATGGCTCATAAAAAGGTATGTGTAAAATTTTACTCGCAGGGGCAGATGAGTGGAAAAAAATAGGAAGACACTCTATCATCTAAATGTACACCATGAAATGAACATCTAGAGAGAGGTCTTCCCATGGATATTATATCAATAATTGCTGGATTATTAAAGGATACAAAGAGTCTTATTGAATTTGAAGAACAGGTTAAAATTCTGATGCAAAAAGTTTTTACACTATGGGTTGGGGACGTATTTGAGAAGTTAGATCAAACGATTAGACTGAAGAAACAGGCGGAAGGATGGCAGTACTGCCGGAGTGATTACAGGAGCGTTCAGTTTCTATTTGGAAGTGTGAATTTTAAACGCTCATTCATGCATGACAAGAGAGGGGGTTCGCATTACCCTCTGGATGAATGCTTGGGGCTGGT
The DNA here is from genome assembly GCF_038593185.1 of Weizmannia sp. FSL K6-0777. Classification (NCBI taxonomy): domain Bacteria; kingdom Bacillati; phylum Bacillota; class Bacilli; order Caryophanales; family Bacillaceae; genus Heyndrickxia; species Weizmannia sp. FSL K6-0777. The sequence goes on along the minus strand of NZ_CP151971.1, from coordinate 3,258,663 downwards.
ACCACATCAGAGATACAGCCCGTTAGTGGAATTGAAGGTGGCAGAGCTGGCAAGCGGGAACGGGGATCCAAACGGGAACTTGCGGAATTGAAAAGCAGGTGAATGGGGTGTTCCTGGTCCTTTGCGGCCTGCGGATCGATTGGCTGCAGCGGAGCAAAGCAACCTATGTAACCTTAGCCCGCAACATGCCAAAAAGAGAGGCGGATCTGCCTCTCTTTTTGCAGGAACTATACAAAGTTGCGGGTATTGCGGTTTCTGCTGAACTGGTAAATGGCGAACAGGAAGAAACAAAGCGCAAAGGCAATCAGGATCAAAATGTTTAAATACAGACTGCTGAGCGGATGGCCGGTTTGCAATTTGTCCAGGGTTTCCAATGTCCAGCGCTGGGGCAGGAAATCGGATACTTTCTGCAGGGCTTTCGGCATGATTTCCACCGGCCAGAAGCAGCCGGCAAGCATGCACGTCGGTACGACGATTAATGTTTGCAGCGAGTTAAAAGCATTCCGGCTGTTTGACAATGATACCATCATTAAAGAAATGCCGGTTGAAATCCAGGCAAACAGGAACATGACAGCTGACATTTGCCAGATGGAAAGATTCATCGTCATATGGAAAACATCCTTCATGGCTGCTGTGATCAATACAATTTGGACCGCCATCACGATCAGATTGCAAAGTACATTGGACAATACATACTTGCCAGCGCTGACCGGCGAAGACAACAGCCTGAAATACGTGCGGTTTTCTCTTTCGGCAAGAATCAGTTCAGACAAATTGAAAGCAGACATGAGCATAAACAGGATAAGCACGCCCATCGTCTGGTAGGTCAAATCATTGGATTGGGAAAGATCCTGCAAATGAATGGTTTTCACTTTATAGGAAGCTTTTTGGAACTCATCATACATCGTTTGAAAAGCCTGTTCGTTTCCTGATGATACTTTGCTGATGGATACGATATGACCGATGTATTGATATAAATAGGATTGAATAAACTTTGTTACTTCTGCTCCCTTAATTGAAGTCATCCGGATATGGGCAGGATTTCCGCTCCGGACACTTTCGGCAAACCCCCTTTCAAAAATAATGGCACAGTCGAGCTTTCCGTCCGCCAATTGGCTTTTCATTTCGGATTGCGAAATTGCGGCTGTTTTGACATTGTTCAGCCCGCTCAGGAAATGGACCGTATCAGCGGCAATTTGGCTGTGATCTTTATCCACGATGCCGACGTGGAGGGCCTTTACACCGCTCCCGCCGTATACAAGGAAAGCGATAAAGATGCTGATAAAAGGCAACCCGATATACAGGAGAACATTTCTTTTCTTTCGAAAGGTTTTGCTTAATGTGTTGCGGGCCAGCCATAAAACGTCTTTCATTACAAACCCTCCCTTTTTTGCAGTGCGGTTACAGAAATCAAAAGAATCAATAGGGCAATGCAAAGATTAGCTGCCGCGACCGGGATGGCAGCAGATAAATCATTGTTGTAAATGATTTTCGTAATCGCCTGGTTGATCCATGTCAGCGGCGAAAGGTTTAAAAGGGCCTGCAATTTGCCAGCATGCTCAATTTTGAAATAGGCGCCGCCAAAAAACGAGGCAAGTTGGATAAAAATGTTCAGGATGGCTCTGGCACCTGCAGATTTGCTGAACATACTGACGCCGATGCCAATACTGACGGAAAAAATGATTTCTGTCAAAAGCAGGAGACAGACAAGCGGTAGATGGTCTCCCCAATTCGCTTTGTAAACGACCTTGCTCACTACGATAAGGAGTGCGATGCAAAGGGCATAAACGAAAACATACGCGAAAAGCTTTCCGATAAAAATACTGCTTTTCCTGACAGGGGCGGCGATAAGCCTGTCAGCTGTTTTTCGGATGCGCTCCCCTGCAATTAAAGTGCTCGATCCTAAAGACGCATACAGACATATCATTGTGGTGATCACGATCGCATAATAATCCATTGAACCGGGCTGCTTTTTCGGCAGCAGCGATTCTGTTTGAATGTAATTGTTTTTGACCTTCCCGAAGGCAGCCCCGGCTTTTTCGGGCGCGGTTTTCATCACTTCGGCAGCAAGATTGTACTGGTCGGTAAAAGCCGAAAATACCCCTTCTAAAATACTGCCTTTTATGCTGTTTCTTCCGTTCGTATACAGTCGGATGCCCCGGCCGTTTACAACGGCGTAACCATCCGCGTTGCCAAGTTTTACTTCTTTCAATCCGTCCGTGTTTTTGCCGGCCTTTTCAAAATGGATATCTGATTTTTCCGCATACTGTTGGAATGTATGGAAATAGGGTGCGGCATTTTTATCCAGGCTGCTTTTGTACAACACGTGAATCTCGCCGACCGAAACCGTCTTGTCAAATGCATTCGAAAGGGCGGAACCGAGCACAAGCATTAAAACGAGCGGGAATGCAAGCATGAAAATAATGGTGCGTTTGTTGCGAAATGCGGTTATTACTTCTTTTTTTAAGATGTGCAGGATGCTTGACATCACTTTTCTCCTCCCTAATCCCTTAAATTCCGGCCGGTTAAGGTTAAAAATACCGTTTCAAGGTTCGGTTCTTTTTCCTGCAGGGCCTTAATTTCAATATGCCGGCTGATCAAAAATTCAAGAATCAGATTTAAATTGTTAATGCTTGCATCCGACTGGATCCGGATCGTGCTTTCATGGACGGATACCGTTTCAACGCCTTTAATCTTCCTGATTTCCGCGGCATCGGCCGCATCTGTTTTCACTTCAATCCGGACTTCTTTTTTGTCTGTGATGATCGACTTCAGCTGCTCCTTTGTGCCTTCTGCAATAATTTTCCCATGGTCAATAATCGCGATGTTTGTGCAGATTTCTTCCACTTCTTCCATGTAATGGCTCGTATAAATAATGGTGCAGCCCATTTCATTCAGTTTACGTACGGAGTTTAAAATATAATTGCGGGACTGCGGGTCAATCCCGACTGTCGGTTCATCCATGATGATCAGTTTCGGCTGATGGGCGATCGCACAGGCAATATTGAGGCGCCTCTTCATCCCGCCGGAAAATTTGTCCGGTGTGCTTTTATGGTGGTCCCCAAGGCCGACAAAAGCGAGTGCTTCCCTTGTTTTCGCATCCAGTTCACTGCCGCGCAGGCCATAGAGCCCGGCGAAAAAACGGACATTTTCAAAAGCGGTTAAATCTTCGTAAATGGCGAGATCCTGCGGGACAATGCCGAGATTCATTTTCGCAAACCGTTTATTTTTCATGATGTTTTTCCCGAGGATTTCAATGGTCCCGCCATTGCTTCTTAACAGGCCGGCAATCATGTTGATCGTCGTACTTTTGCCGGCGCCGTTTGCCCCGAGAAAACCGAAAATTTCCCCCTCCTTTACTTGCAGTGAGATCCGGTCGACCGCAATAAAGTCGCCGAATTTTTTCGTCAAATTCCGGATTTCCAATACGTTCATGGTTTCTTTCCCCCTGACTTCCTTTATGACTTTAGTATAAAAAAAGGAACGATACCCGGTAAGTGGGATCGTTCATGACTTTCATATGAAAAAATTCATGTTTTGAAGGTGAGGCTGTTCACGGCTCAATGGGAAGCAGGGTGGTCACGGAAAAACCGTGCGAACCGTCGGTGATGACATGGCCTCCAAGTGTTGCTGCTCGTTCCTCCATGCCGGTAATGCCAATCCCTTTTTTGATTTTGGCGGCACCTTTGCCATTGTCTTTTACTTCTGCTTTGATGATTTTATTAAGGATTTGAATGTTGATGGCAATCTGTGATGCATCGGCATATTTGCGCGCATTGGTCAGCGCTTCTTTCACATTTTCTTGAATGATTTTCCACTGTACATGGGTAATGCAGTCGAGATTGCCGCTGTAAGTGAGCACTGTTTCAAGTTCATATCTTGCGGAAAACGCATCTAAAGCAAGCTGCAGCCGGTGAATGCCGACTTGTTCAACGGGCGGTTTCATTTGTTTCAGCGTCAGCCGGATGCTTTCAATTCCTTCTTTTGTAATGGTGATGGCGTTTTGCAGTAACGCCCGTGCCTGTGCGGGATCTTTTTCCAGAAGGCTTTTTGCCGCTTCCATCTGGATGAGTGCGCCGGTCATCGCGTGGCCGACATTGTCGTGAATTTCCTGCGAAATCCGGTTCCGTTCTTCCAGCCGGTAGGTGTATTCAGATTGGCGGATGAATTCCTCGTTTTCATTCAGGCGGCGCGCGAGCCTCTGGACTGAAGTGCGCAGCCGGTCAAGCTGCTGTTCTTTCTTTTCCAGTCGGTCTGCGTACGTAATGGCCGTATCCCAAATGATCCAGCTGAAGGCTGCCGAGAAAACATACTGGCCGGCTGTCCCAGTTTTTAAATAAAAAACGGGTACAAGCAGGATGAGCGCCTGTATCGATCTTGGAACGGGCCACCTTGCGGCGAGCTCCAAAACCGATAGCGGCGCGAAGATGACAAACAGGGGATTCACATATAAAGCGCCGAAACCGGCAATACCGATGGAGCAGGCCGCAAAAAAAGCGGGAAACGCCTTCCTGTTCCAAATGTACATCGCGATATTTGCTATAAAATAGAGTAGAAGCAGGAATACAGCGGGAGCCAGAGGCAAATCTTCCTGAACAGCCATGAAAGCAGCCCAGCCAATAAGTGCCAGCTTTGCCGCAATCAGCCGGGATTCCATGTTTTGTTCCCTTTCCCTGTAAGATAATAAACGGCAATCTGTGTGCGGTGCTCAAGCCCTGTTTTGCCAAAAATGGAGGTAATGTAATTTGCGACCGTTCCTTCTGAAATGTACAAGGTTTTGGCAATTTCTTTATTGGAAAAGCCTTTTGCAATCAGGGACATGATTTCACGTTCTCTTTCCGTGAACTTTTTCATGTCTATTTTCGGTTCCGGTTCTCTGCTGCTTAAATTGGATTTAATTTTATCGAGAACCGTATCCTGGAAAATGCTGTTGCCGTTATAGACACTTTTGATGGCATCCCGGATTTTTTCAGGATCATTATTTTTCAGCAAGTAGCCTCTTGCCCCGTTTTTTAATGCATCGACAATATATTCGTCATCGTCAAAGGTGGTCAGGATCATCGGTTTGGCAGATGTTTGGGCTGCAATGATTTTCGCAGCTTCGACGCCGTTCATCTCCGGCATCCGTACATCCAAAAGGGCGATGTCAACCGGTTGGTTAAGGCAATATGCTACCGCTTCCTTGCCGTTTCCGACTGTTGCCATGACTTCGAACTCTTCGTATGACGATAAAATGATTTTTAACCCTTCGCGTATAAAGGAATTGTCATCGGCAATCACAATTTTAATTTTATCCATCCTTTTCCCTCCGTCCCCGCCTTTTCTTCTTTCCATTATAGCTGAATTGCACCCGGCATACATTCTGTTTTTTATCTTTCCGCTTTGTTCTTTCTATTTTGCGGGCGCATTCTTTGCGGCATGGGCGTGTGGGATTGAATGATTGGAACAGAAAGAAAAAAAGGTTATGATAGATAGTATGGTACGGAATTTTTGAATTTGCAGCAAAGGGGTTTGTGCAGACATGAAATACATCGAGCAAGGGACAAGAAAATTCCGCCTGGCAAATCTTGCGCTATTTGCCGGGGGATTCAATACGTTTGCGATTCTCTGGGGGATGCAGCCGCTTCTGCCGGATATTGCCAGGCAGTTTCACCTGTCGCCGACAATGTCGAGCCTGAGCCTGTCTTCTACCACCGTAACGCTTTCCGTGAGCATGCTGATTGCCGGATCGTTGTCGGAAGTGTTCGGGCGAAAATCCGTGATGTCTTTTTCACTGATTGCTTCGTCTGCCCTCTGCATCCTGACCGCTTTTGCCCCGACTTATCATTTGCTGATTGTCTGCCGGGTGCTGCAGGGCCTTGTGCTTGCCGGGCTGCCGGCTGTTGCCATGGCATACCTGGGGGAAGAGATTTTGCCGTCAAGCCTCGGACTTGCGATGGGGTTATATATCAGCGGGAATTCGATCGGGGGCATGGCAGGGCGGATCATCTGCGGAACTTTGACCGACTTTTTCAATTGGCATGTGGCGCTGGCGTCGATCGGGGTGATCAGCCTGCTCGCAAGCATCCTGTTCTGGGCCGTGCTGCCGCCGTCTTCCCACTTTACTGCCCGGAAGTTTGAAATCGGGAAACTGGCGGGAAGCCTTGTCCGCCAGCTTGCGGAACCGGGCCTGATTTATTTGTTTTTGATTGGATTTTTATTAATGGGGAGCTTTGTTTCGCTGTATAATTACATCGGATTCCAGCTAATTGCGCCGCCGTATTCGCTGAGCCAGACGGTCGTCGGCTTCATTTTTATCGTCTACCTTGTCGGTACATTCAGCTCGGCATGGATGGGGATGCTTGCGGACCGGCACGGCAGGCGGAAAATTTTGCAGCTTTCGCTCCTTATTGTGCTCCTGGGGGCCTCGATTACGCTTGTTCCATCTTTATGGCTGAAAATTTTTGGCATTGCCGTGTTCACATTCGGCTTTTTTGCCGGCCATTCGATCGCAAGCGGCTGGGTTGGCCGCCTTTCCTCCCATGATAAAGCGCAGGCTTCCGGATTGTACTTATTCTTTTATTATATCGGCTCGAGCATCGGCGGGACAGTCGGGGGCGTGTTCTACAGCCGGCTCGGATGGAACGGGGTTGTGCTGATGATCGCTGCGCTGACGGTGCTGGCCATTGTGTTTTCGGTCCGGCTGGCCGTGATTGCAAAGAGAAAATGGCTTGTTTCTACACGGAATGCTTCCAACTAATTTTTTGACAGGAGGGGACATATGTTACGCCGCTTTTTTTCCTATTATTTGCCGCATAAAAAGCTGTTTATTCTGGATTTTACGAGCGCGGTGATTGTCGCTGTTTTTGAACTGGCCTTTCCGCTTTGTGTCCAGTGGTTTATTGACAGCCTGCTGCCGAGCGGAAAATGGGCAACGATTACGAGCGTCAGCATCGCGCTGCTTTTCCTCTATTTGATCAGCACATATTTGCAGTACATCGTCACCTACTGGGGGCATCAGCTCGGCCTCAATATTGAAACGGATATGCGCAAAGAATTGTTTGTACACGTGCAGCGGCAGTCTTTTTCATTTTTTGATAATGTGAAAACCGGCCACGTCATGAGCAGGATCACAAACGATCTTTTTGACATCGGCGAACTTGCCCACCACGGTCCGGAAGATGCTTTTATTGCCGTCATGACGTTTCTCGGCGCGTTTTGCATTATGTTTACGGTCAATGCCAAACTGGCTTTTGTCACCCTTATTATTGTGCCGTTTTTGGTCTGGATCATCACGTATTGCAATATGAAAATGAACGAGGCATGGGGCAAAATGTACGGCGAGATTGCCGAAGTGAATGCGCGTGTCGAGGACAGTGTGGCAGGGGTCCGCGTCGTCCAGTCATTTACGAATGAAAATTATGAAATCACGCAGTTCCAGAAAAATAACAAACGGTTCCGGAAAGCGAAATTGCTTGCGTATAAAACGATGGCGCTGACCAATTCCAGCACGTATATGATGAGCCGGCTGATCGTCCTTGTCGTCCTTGTATACGGGGCATGGCTGGTATACAGCGGGGAATTGAAATACGGCGAGCTGGTCGGTTTTGTGCTGTATGTGAACGTGCTGTTCAAGCCGATTGATAAAATCAGTGCGATCATGGAGCTGTATCCGAAAGGGATGGCCGGTTTTAAACGGTTTACAGAATTACTGGACCGCACGCCGGATGTCCGGGACAGGGAAAATGCGGTCGAGGTTCCGGCGTTAAACGGCAACATCGCGTTCAACAATGTCAGCTTCGCTTATCCGGGCGGCCAGCCTGTGTTAAAGAGGCTGAATCTCAAAATCCGTGCCGGGGAGACGGTTGCATTTGTTGGGCCTTCTGGTGCAGGGAAAACGACCATTTGCTCCCTGATCCCACGCTTTTACGATGTGAATAGCGGCAGCATTACCATTGACGGAATGGATATCCGCAATATGACGAAAAAATCGCTCCGCTCGCAGATTGGCATTGTTCAGCAGGATGTCTTCCTTTTTGCCGGCACCATCCGCGAAAACATTGCGTACGGAAAATTGGATGCAACAGATGAAGAAATTGAAGAAGCAGCCCGGCGCGCCCATTTGGAAGAGGTCATCCGTGCGCTGCCTGATGGGTTTGATACGCAAATCGGCGAACGCGGCCTTAAGCTTTCCGGTGGGCAAAAGCAGCGGCTGGCGATTGCGCGCATGTTTTTGAAAAATCCGCCCATCTTAATCCTGGATGAGGCAACGTCTGCCCTTGATACGGAAACCGAAAGGCAAATCCAAGCGGCATTGGATGAACTGGCAAAAGACCGGACAACGCTTGTCATTGCGCACAGGCTGGCGACCATTCGCAATGCTGACCGGATTGTTGTCGTCACCAAGGATGGAATTGCCGAACAAGGGCGCCATGATGAGCTCCTTACCCGCGGGGGGATTTTTGCAAAACTGCACGAGGCCCAGTACCAATAGTAGATCCGGGCCTGCCTTTTGGTACGGAGTGGTTTTAAAAAATGTTGGTCCCCGCCTGCTGGCATGGTTTATTCCGTGTATATGGCGGGGTTTTTAAAAGAAAAAAACGCAGGCTGTCCGCTGCGCAAAATGGAAGCTTCTTATCGGGCTTTTTTTAAGTGGCGGATATCCGTCTTGACATTTATTAAGTCTTCGAACAAGACATCCATTTTATCATCCAGCCTGGCATAATAGTTGTCGAGGTTGTCCAAATCTTTTTTCATGCCCGCGATATCCTGCTTTACTTCTGCTCTTTCGCTTTTCAGGGAAGCAACATCCTGTTTCAGCACTGCAACATCTTGCTTCAGCTCGGCAACATCTTGTTTTAGCACTGCGACATCCTGTTTCAAACCTGCAACATCCTGCTTTACTTCTGCCATTTCGCTTTTCAGGGAAGCAACATCCTGTTTTAGCACTGTAACATCTTGCTTCAGCTCGGCAACATCCTCTTTCAGTCCGGCGATGTCTGCTTTCATTTCTTTCATCTCTGCCTTCATTGAAAGGACTTCGCCGGACAGTTCTTTGATGGCCGTAAGCAGCATTTCGTTTGTGACTTCTGCCATTTTTCCACCTCCTTTGTCGAATATATGCTCATTCTAAGGGATGATGTCCTTTCCTGCAACTGGCGAAAAGCGAAAAATGGGGCTCTCTATTTCGTGAATTGGGGGCGGATAAATGAAAAATCGGTTCTCTGCCAGCCCAAAAATTTTATTTTTAACAAAATGGCGGCCCACAAACGAACGAATATTAACCTGCAGCAAGAGGAAAATGTTCGTGTTTTCTATTGACTTCTTTTCACTTTCCCGTTACAATCAATCTTGTCAATTCAATATGCAATACCATCGTATATATTCAGGGATATGGCCTGAACGTTTCTACCAAGCTGCCGTAAATAGCTTGACTACGAGGTAATGAGATAGAGTCTGAGGGCAATCGTATAAAAATAGCAACCTTTGCCCCTCCTCATTCCTTAAGTCTGGCGTTTCGGGCGTTTACGTTCGGAACGTTTTTCTGTTATGGCGAATTTGGAAATTCCACAGGAGGGATAAGGCAACATGAAGAACTATTTTGAGTTTGAAAAAATCGGAACAAGTTACCGCCAGGAATTTATTGGCGGACTGACAACCTTTTTGGCTATGGCCTATATTTTGGCCGTAAATCCGCTGACATTGTCGCTTGCCAGCGTAAAGGGACTTCCGGCTTCCATGCATATGGACCAGGGGGCTGTATTTGTGGCCACCGCCATTGCTTCCGCGATCGGTTCAATTGTGATGGGCCTTTTTGGGAAATATCCACTCGCGCTTGCTCCTGGCATGGGATTGAATGCCTTTTTTGCTTATACAGTCGTCCTGAGCTACAAAATTCCTTGGCAGCACGCACTCGCCGCTGTCTTTATTTCCGGCGTTTTCTTCTTTCTGCTCACACTGACGGGCATCCGCGAAAAATTGATCAACGCCATTCCGATCCAGTTAAAACACGCGATCGGTGCAGGCATCGGCCTGTTCATCACGTTTATCGGGCTGAAAGATGCCGGCATTATTGTCGGGGATGATGCAACGTTTGTCGCCTTGGGGGATTTGTCAAAAGGGCCTGTTCTGCTTTCCATTTTCGGGCTTGTGGTCACCGTTATTCTGATGACAAGAGGGATAAAAGGTTCCGTTTTTTACGGCATTATTCTTACAAGTATTGTCGGGATGATTTTTGGATTGTTGAAGGTGCCGCATCAAGTTGTCAGTTCGGTTCCAAGTTTAAGTCCGACGTTCGGCGCGCTGTTCAGTTCATTCGGGGACTCCTCTTTCTGGTCGGCGCAAATGATTGGTGCTATTTTAACGTTTTTCTTTGTCGACTTTTTTGATAATGCCGGAACGCTTGTGGCGGTTGCAAACCAGGCAGGGCTCATGAAAGACAACAAACTGCCGAATGCAGGACGGGCACTTGTGTCAGATTCCATTGCGACCATTATTGGGGCTGTGCTCGGGACTTCGACGACAACTTCCTTTGTCGAGTCTTCGTCAGGGGTTGCCGCAGGGGCAAGAACCGGTTTTGCTTCTCTTGTTACGGCCTGTTTCTTTATTTTATCGATCTTTTTCTTCCCGCTTTTATCAGTCATTACTACCAACGTCACAGCACCGGCGCTCATCATTGTCGGCGTGCTGATGGTATCGAACTTGCGTCATATTGAATGGGATAAATTCGAAATTGCCGTACCGGCTTTCCTTACATTGATTGCCATGCCGCTCACTTATAGCATCGCAACCGGGATTGCCATTGGTTTCATCTTTTATCCGATTACGATGATTGTAAAAGGAAGAATCAAAGAAATCCATCCGGTCATGTATTTCTTCTTTGTCGTCTTCTTACTGTATTTTATTTTCTTAAAATAGTGCCCAAAAAACTTGCAGAGCGCGCTCTGCAAGTTTTTTTATGGCGCTTGAAATTGAAAAACCGGCGCATTTCATTTAAACTAATCATATTGTACTATAGCCGAGGGGGATTGAAATGGAAGCTTTTATCGTTAAAAAAGTTTTAAACAATAATGTACTTGTTGCCTCCCACCCCCGCTATGAAGAAACGGTGTTGATTGGAAAGGGGATTGGTTTTAACCGAAAAAAAGGGGAGCCCATCCCGCAGGCATCCGCTGAAAAAATGTTTGTGCTGAAAAACGAAACAGAACAGGAACAGTATATGAAGCTGATTCCTTCTATTGATAATCAAACCCTTGAAGTGGTCATTTCGGCGATTGAAATGATCCGCAGCCGGGCGGATTCTCCTTTAAATGAACATATCCATGTTGCCTTGACAGACCATATTGCTTTTGCGATCGACCGGATCCGGAAAGGGCTGGCTGTCAAAAATCCGTTCGTTGCCGAAACGAAAATTCTCTATCCGCGCGAATACGAAATTGCCTGCGAAGTAGTGGATTATATCAATGAAGCAACGGACGTCTATTTGCCGGAAGGGGAAGCCGGGTTTATTGCCTTGCACATCCACAGTGCCGTAACGGATAAGCAACTTTCCGAATTAAGCCGGCATTCCCATCTGATCGGGCAGCTCATTTCCACGGTTGAGCATGAATTTAAAATGACTTTTGACAAAGACAGTATTCATTACATGCGCCTTGTCCGCCATTTGCGCTATACGATTGACCGCGTGCTGACGGGGGAAAAAGTGGAGGAGCCCGAGAAATTGAATCATTTTCTGCAACAGGAATACCCGCGGTGTTATAATCTGTCGTGGAAATTGATCAAAATCATGCAACAAGCATTACAAAAACCGGTGTACGAAGCAGAAGCCGTTTACCTGACGATGCATCTGCAGCGGATTCAAACCAAAATGGAATCATGAAACGCCATCCTGATCGCGGGCATACATGGCATGCGTGATGAAAGGCTGAATATATGGCAAAACGCCGTGATTTTTCATGCCGGGATGTAGAATGCTTTTTTAATTTTTTTCTTGAAACAGGAAACCTATGGTGCTATAATTTGTCGTGGAAATTGTGAATGATGCAGCAAACAGTAAAAAACCGGTATACGATGCAGAAAGCCGTTTTTCTGGCAGCATGCGTCTGAAACGGGTTCCATAAAAAAATAATCAATAGTTATCATAACGTGTTACTGATTCGATCAGGCATGAGTGAAAAAGATGCCGGGAGTGGCAGCCGCCACAGTCTTCCCGCTTTTTCCTCATGCCTTTTTATTTTCCTGGGGAATTGCTGCACGTCTGTTTCCGGAAACCATCATGATTTGAGGAGGATTTTGCATGGCAAAGAAAGATTACTCACAGCTTGCCCGCGATATTGTGGCAAATGTCGGAGGGCCTGATAATGTAAAGTCGCTTGTGCACTGTGCCACCCGTTTGCGCTTCCGGTTAAAAGATACAGGCAAGGCAAACAAAGAAGTGCTGGAAGGCTTACCAAATGTACTGACGGCGGTGAATGCAGGCGGACAGTACCAAGTCGTGATCGGGGATGAAGTCGTTCCTGTTTATAACGCCATTATGGACCAGTATCATTTTACGGCTTCCGATGCGGGGGCTGAAAACGATGCGGCTGCAGAAGAAAGCGAAGAAAAAGGCAATATTTTCGACCGCTTTGTGGCAGTGCTTTCCGGTATTTTTACGCCGTTTATCTCCGTCCTGGCTGGTGCTGGCGTTTTAAAAGGCGTTGCCATCCTTTTGGCAAACACCCATATCGTGTCTGAATCATCCGTCTGGTACAGCATCCTGGACGCGCTTGCAACCGGTGTGTTTACATTGCTGCCGATCTTTATTGCGATTACGGCGGCGGATAAGTTTAACACAAACCGGTTTATCTCTGTTGCTCTTGCTGCAGCGATGATTTACCCGCTGACAGACAGCGCGATTCCAAAAATCGGCCACATTGCCGATTACGCCATCAACTTTAAACAGTACGGCGGTGCAGTGATTCCGACCATTTTGGCCATTTGGATGATGAGTTATATTGAAAGATGGTTTAAGAAACATTTACCGGCTGTTGCCCAGCTTGTGTTTGTGCCGTTTTTCACTTTGCTCGTTGCCGGCGCCCTCACTTTTATCGTGATCGGCCCATTAGGCAATGCGATCGGCATGGGTCTTGCTTACGGCTATCAATACTTGTACAGCTTAAGTCCTGCTGTTGCTGGATTTATTCTGGCCGGGCTGTTCCAGGTGTTTGTCGTCTTTGGGCTGCATTGGGGGATTTTGCCAATCTCACTGATTAACATTCAAAACTATGGTTATGATACGCTGCTTTCGATGATGTTTGTTGCCGTTTTCGGACAGTTTGGGGCGGTGACAGGCGCGATTTTCAAAGCAAAAAAATCGAAAAACAGGGAAATCGCCGTTTCCGCTGCAATCAGTAACTTCTTCGGCATTACAGAGCCTGCGATATACGGCATCAACTTGAAATATAAAAAAGGTTTTATTTTCGGTTTGGCCGGCAGTGCGATCGGCGGCGCTATTGCTGGTTTTGCCGGTGTAAAAGCTTTTCAGTACACGCCGATTATGAATTTCTTTGAACTTCCGCTGTTTATCGGCAAAGGTTCAAGCGTTGCCATGGAAGCTGTTGCGGGTGTTGCCGCATGGGCGATTGCGTTCGTACTTGTATTGATCTTCGGTTTTAATGAAGAAAACAATGAAAAAATGCTCGCAAACGTACAAATGGGCAAGAAAAGCCTGACGGAAAAGAAAACGGCAGCTGTGGAAAGCAAAATGGAAGCGGAACAAAAAGAACTGCCAAAAGTGGATACAGCCGGCATGGAGCTGAACGAAATTGTCTACAATCCGGTAAAAGGCCGCGTTGTTCCGTTAACCTCTGTAAATGATCCGGTCTTCAGCTCGGAAGCGATGGGAAAAGGGGTTGGCGTTGTGCCGGAAGAAGGAAAAGTGGTCGCTCCATTTGACGGACAAGTATCTGTTGCTTTTCCGACCGGCCATGCATACGGCTTGCAATCCGACCGCGGGGCAGAAGTATTGATCCACGTCGGCATTGATACCGTCAACTTAAACGGGGAACATTTCCATTCCAATGTAAAAGCCGGGGACCGCATCAGGAAGGGTGATGTACTCGGCACCTTTGACCCGGAAAAAATAAAAGAAGCCGGCTATGACACGACAACGATGGTGATCGTAACCAACACGATGGCATATGATGCAGTTGAACAAGCCGCAGTCGACGAAACCTATGCGGACGAAGCTTTGCTGAATCTGTATAAAAAACAGGAAACAGCTGTGAAAACAAACTAATTTTACGGGCAACAGGCTGCCCCTTTTTTAAACAAGAAATCCGCCGGGAAAATCATTTTTCCCGGCGGATTTTCCATTTCCGTCATGTTTTTTCCGAAACAGCGTTTCTTTTAAGAAACCGGCGGAAATGCCGGCTCCTTCTCCGGCCGCCACGGATTCCGCCTGAGAAGCGGGCTGCCTTGTTCTTTCTTTTACTGCGTGCGGCTGAGCCAATGTTTTCCTTCTACGAGCCGGGAAACGAGCATGGCGCTTACCGTGTTTCCGGTTGAGTTTAAAAGTGTGGCCGGGACATCAATAATCGTACTGATTACTGCAATAATCGGCAGCGACTCCGGCGGGAATCCAAAAACGCTTAAAATCAGCATCTCCCCGATCATACCGCCGCTCGGGATCGCCCCCATTACCGCGCCAACAAGAAATGCAACGGCAATGACTGCCAGCATATGGGGCAGGCTTGTCAAATCTTTTCCGAACAAGGTGAACAAAAAAACGATTTTCAGCACGCCGCCAAACACAGAGCCGTCCTTATGCGTGTTCGCACCTAAAGGAATCACTGTTTCTGCGATGTCGGAAGGCACATGCATTTTTTGAACGGTTTCCAAATTAATCGGAATGCAGGCAGCACTTGAACAGGTCGCAATGGCCGTAACAGAAGGGGGGACCGCATTTTTCCAAAACACCTTGATGCCCTCCGTCCCCCCGGCCATAAAGGCATATAAGGTAAAAAAGCCGAAAAAATAAATGATCGTTAAGATCAGGTATAAACCAAACGAACGCGCATATCCTTCCAAAATTTGCGGGCCAAGTGTGCCGATGATGGAAGCAAAGTAACACCCAAGCCCGATTGGCGCATAATACATGATGATTTTAACAAATTTCATCATGACGGCTGTTCCTGATGCCAAAAAAACAGCAACAGGCTTTCCTTTCTCCCCGGCCAATGTGGTAGCCAGGCCGAACAGAACAGAAAAAACAATCAGCTGAAGCATATTCGTTTTGGTAAATAAATTTGGAAAATCAGGCACTGTGAACGTTTGAACAAGTTGTTCGAGAAAAGACGGATGAGTACTATTTTGCCGGCTGCCGTCAGCTTTTGCCATCATTTGTTCTATGGCGGTTGTATCTGTATGCGCAAGCGGCTTGATGATGAAAGTGCCGCCAAAACCAATGATGGCTGCCAAGAGGGAAGTGCCAAGAAATACAAGAATGATGCTTCCTAAAATTTTGCCCAAACGGCCAAGACCGGCCATATTTGCGATGGCAGAAGAAATGCTGAAAAAGACAAGCGGAATAATAACCGTAAACATTAAATTTAAAAATAAATCCCCGAATGGCTTTACAACTTCTGCTTTTGAGCCTGCAACCACGCCCGCAATGCCGCCAATGATGATGGCAGCCAACAATATGGCAGTGGATTTGTAATTGCGAAAAAATGTTTTCAAAATCAACCTCTCCTTAATCGGAAAATGCATCGCTCCTACACGTTTTCATTTTCCACTGATAACAAAAAGAAGTCAATTTGATTTTGCCCAAAAGATCCCCGTGTGTCGGTCTTTTTGTTGGTAATTTGATGGATTGGGTTTGGAAAAAATTTCATGCCAATTTATATTGACTTAGGATAACACGGATGGTATGATAATAAAGCTGACTCGACAGGAACTGATAAATATTGGGAGTCTGATAAAAAAGATGTTGACAGCGAATTGATATTTTGATATAATAATTAAGTCGCTGTTAAGAACAGCAAAGATTGTTCCTTGAAAACTGGACAAAACGAAACGTCAAATTCTTTTTGAGCTTTTATCAAACATCTTTACTGAGAGTTTGATCCTGGCTCAGGACGAACGCTGGCGGCGTGCCTAATACATGCAAGTCGTGCGGACCTTTTAAAAGCTTGCTTTTAAAAGGTTAGCGGCGGACGGGTGAGTAACACGTGGGCAACCTGCCTGTAAGACCGGGATAACGCCGGGAAACCGGGGCTAATACCGGATAGTTTTTTCCTCCGCATGGAGGAAAAAGGAAAGGCGGCTTCGGCTGCCACTTACAGATGGGCCCGCGGCGCATTAGCTAGTTGGCGGGGTAACGGCCCACCAAGGCAACGATGCGTAGCCGACCTGAGAGGGTGATCGGCCACATTGGGACTGAGACACGGCCCAAACTCCTACGGGAGGCAGCAGTAGGGAATCTTCCGCAATGGACGAAAGTCTGACGGAGCAACGCCGCGTGAGTGAAGAAGGCCTTCGGGTCGTAAAACTCTGTTGCCGGGGAAGAACAAGTGCCGTTCGAACAGGGCGGCGCCTTGACGGTACCCGGCCAGAAAGCCACGGCTAACTACGTGCCAGCAGCCGCGGTAATACGTAGGTGGCAAGCGTTGTCCGGAATTATTGGGCGTAAAGCGCGCGCAGGCGGCTTCTTAAGTCTGATGTGAAATCTTGCGGCTCAACCGCAAGCGGTCATTGGAAACTGGGAGGCTTGAGTGCAGAAGAGGAGAGTGGAATTCCACGTGTAGCGGTGAAATGCGTAGAGATGTGGAGGAACACCAGTGGCGAAGGCGGCTCTCTGGTCTGTAACTGACGCTGAGGCGCGAAAGCGTGGGGAGCAAACAGGATTAGATACCCTGGTAGTCCACGCCGTAAACGATGAGTGCTAAGTGTTAGAGGGTTTCCGCCCTTTAGTGCTGCAGCTAACGCATTAAGCACTCCGCCTGGGGAGTACGGCCGCAAGGCTGAAACTCAAAGGAATTGACGGGGGCCCGCACAAGCGGTGGAGCATGTGGTTTAATTCGAAGCAACGCGAAGAACCTTACCAGGTCTTGACATCCTCTGACCTCCCTGGAGACAGGGCCTTCCCCTTCGGGGGACAGAGTGACAGGTGGTGCATGGTTGTCGTCAGCTCGTGTCGTGAGATGTTGGGTTAAGTCCCGCAACGAGCGCAACCCTTGACCTTAGTTGCCAGCATTGAGTTGGGCACTCTAAGGTGACTGCCGGTGACAAACCGGAGGAAGGTGGGGATGACGTCAAATCATCATGCCCCTTATGACCTGGGCTACACACGTGCTACAATGGATGGTACAAAGGGCTGCGAGACCGCGAGGTTAAGCCAATCCCAGAAAACCATTCCCAGTTCGGATTGCAGGCTGCAACCCGCCTGCATGAAGCCGGAATCGCTAGTAATCGCGGATCAGCATGCCGCGGTGAATACGTTCCCGGGCCTTGTACACACCGCCCGTCACACCACGAGAGTTTGTAACACCCGAAGTCGGTGAGGTAACCTTTACGGAGCCAGCCGCCGAAGGTGGGACAGATGATTGGGGTGAAGTCGTAACAAGGTAGCCGTATCGGAAGGTGCGGCTGGATCACCTCCTTTCTAAGGGGAAAAGCGTAGGGCGCTCGTTCATCGGCGTACGGATTTCGAAGTCTTCGACTGAGATAAAGGAAACATGATGAGCCTTAAAGGCGAATCGATGCCCGCTTATCGTAGGGAGAAGACGTAGAAATACGCTAGCCGATAGCGCCCGGAGCTAGACATAAAAGGAAAACCTTCGGTTTTCCGAAATTAAGTTTGGCGTTTCCGTTTTGTCCAGTTTTGAAGGTCCAATCCTTCAGTATGTGTTCTTTGAAAACCGGATAGGAGAAATAAACCAAGTAAACCGAGAATCGCTTATTTTTGGATTTAAACCTTTTATGGTTAAGTTAGAAAGGGCGCACGGCGGATGCCTTGGCACTAGGAGCCGATGAAGGACGGTACAAACACCGATATGCTCCGGGGAGCTGTACGTAAGCTTTGATCCGGAGATTTCCGAATGGGGAAACCCCCTGTCTTTAATCGGACAGGATTCCTGCCTGAATCCATAGGGCAGGAAGGGCACACCCGGGGAACTGAAACATCTCAGTACCCGGAGGAAGAGAAAGCAATTGCGATTTCCCAAGTAGCGGCGAGCGAACAGGAAACAGCCCAAACCGGAAGGCTTGCCTTCCGGGGTTGTAGGACACTCATATGGGAGTTACAAAAGAACGGGGTAAGTGAAGCGGCCTGGAAAGGCCTGCCGGAGAAGGTAAAAGCCCTGTAACTGACACTTCGTTCTCTCCCGAGTGGATCCTGAGTACGGCGGGACACGAGGAATCCCGCCGGAATCCGGGAGGACCATCTCCCAAGGCTAAATACTCCCTAGTGACCGATAGTGAACCAGTACCGTGAGGGAAAGGTGAAAAGCACCCCGGGAGGGGAGTGAAAGAGATCCTGAAACCGTGTGCCTACAAGTAGTCAGAGCCCGTTAACGGGTGATGGCGTGCCTTTTGTAGAATGAACCGGCGAGTTACGGTCTCATGCAAGGTTAAGCTGAAGAAGCGGAGCCGCAGCGAAAGCGAGTCTGAACAGGGCGAAAGAGTATGAGGCCGCAGACCCGAAACCAGGTGATCTACCCATGTCCAGGGTGAAGGCAAGGTAACACTTGCTGGAGGCCCGAACCCACGCACGTTGAAAAGTGCGGGGATGAGGTGTGGGTAGCGGAGAAATTCCAATCGAACTTGGAGATAGCTGGTTCTCTCCGAAATAGCTTTAGGGCTAGCCTCAAGCGAAGAGTTTTGGAGGTAGAGCACTGTTTGGACGAGGGGCCCTCATCGGGTTACCGAATTCAGACAAACTCCGAATGCCAAAAACTTATGCTTGGGAGTCAGACTGTGAGTGATAAGATCCATGGTCGAAAGGGAAACAGCCCAGACCGCCAGCTAAGGTCCCAAAGTATACGTTAAGTGGAAAAGGATGTGGCGTTGCTTAGACAACCAGGATGTTGGCTTAGAAGCAGCCATCATTCAAAGAGTGCGTAATAGCTCACTGGTCGAGTGACGCTGCGCCGAAAATGTACTGGGGCTAAACGTATCACCGAAGCTGCGGATGGACACCGTATGGTGTCCGTGGTAGGAGAGCGTTCTAAGGGCGTTGAAGCCGGACCGGAAGGACCGGTGGAGCGCTTAGAAGTGAGAATGCCGGTATGAGTAGCGAAAGAAGGGTGAGAATCCCTTCCACCGAATGCCTAAGGTTTCCTGAGGAAGGCTCGTCCGCTCAGGGTTAGTCGGGGCCTAAGCCGAGGCCGAAAGGCGTAGGCGATGGACAACAGGTTGATATTCCTGTACCGCCTCTTCACCGTTTGAACGATGGGGGGACGCAGGAGGATAGGGCAAGCGCGACACTGGTTGATCGCGTCCAAGCAGTTAGGCCGGTGCGGAGGCAAATCCTTCGCGCCAAGGCGGAGCTGTGATGGCGAGGGAAATTTTAGTACCGAAGTTCCTGATTCCACACTGCCAAGAAAAGCCTCTAGTGAGGTGAAAGGCGCCCGTACCGCAAACCGACACAGGTAGGCGAGGAGAGAATCCTAAGGTGAGCGAGAGAACTCTCGTTAAGGAACTCGGCAAAATGACCCCGTAACTTCGGGAGAAGGGGTGCTTTTTGGGGTGTATGCCCCGGGAAGCCGCAGTGAATAGGCCCAGGCGACTGTTTAGCAAAAACACAGGTCTCTGCGAAGCCGCAAGGCGAAGTATAGGGGCTGACACCTGCCCGGTGCTGGAAGGTTAAGGAGAGGGGTTAGCCGTAAGGCGAAGCTCTGAACTGAAGCCCCAGTAAACGGCGGCCGTAACTATAACGGTCCTAAGGTAGCGAAATTCCTTGTCAGGTAAGTTCTGACCCGCACGAAAGGTGTAACGATCTGGGCACTGTCTCAACGAGAGACTCGGTGAAATTATAGTACCTGTGAAGATGCAGGTTACCCGCGACAGGACGGAAAGACCCCATGGAGCTTTACTGCAGCCTGATATTGAATTTTGGTACAGCTTGTACAGGATAGGTAGGAGCCTTGGAAACCGGAGCGCCAGCTTCGGCGGAGGCATCGGTGGGATACTACCCTGGCTGTATTGAAATTCTAACCCGCACCCCTTACCGGGGTGGGAGACAGTGTCAGGCAGGCAGTTTGACTGGGGCGGTCGCCTCCTAAAAGGTAACGGAGGCGCCCAAAGGTTCCCTCAGAATGGTTGGAAATCATTCGCAGAGTGTAAAGGCATAAGGGAGCTTGACTGCGAGACTTACAAGTCGGGCAGGGACGAAAGTCGGGCTTAGTGATCCGGTGGTTCCGCATGGAAGGGCCATCGCTCAACGGATAAAAGCTACCCTGGGGATAACAGGCTGATCTCCCCCAAGAGTCCACATCGACGGGGAGGTTTGGCACCTCGATGTCGGCTCATCGCATCCTGGGGCTGTAGTCGGTCCCAAGGGTTGGGCTGTTCGCCCATTAAAGCGGTACGCGAGCTGGGTTCAGAACGTCGTGAGACAGTTCGGTCCCTATCCGTCGCGGGCGCAGGAAATTTGAGAGGAGCTGTCCTTAGTACGAGAGGACCGGGATGGACGCACCGCTGGTGTACCAGTTGTCTTGCCAAAGGCATCGCTGGGTAGCTATGTGCGGAAGGGATAAGTGCTGAAAGCATCTAAGCATGAAGCCCCCCTCAAGATGAGATTTCCCACAGTTTATACTGGTAAGATCCCTGAAAGATGATCAGGTTGATAGGTCCGGGGTGGAAGCGCGGCGACGCGTGCAGCTGACGGATACTAATCGATCGAGGACTTAACCAAATAGAAAAGCGAAGGTGCCTTGCTAAGGGCGCGCTAGAGCTGGACAATTTTCAAAGCTATTCTCCGTTTACAGTTTTTTCTCCCATCCGGTTTTCAGGGAACACATCCCAAAATAAAATAAGGGTCCGGTGATGATGGCGGAAAGGTCACACCCGAACACATCCCGAACTCGGAAGTTAAGCTTTCCAGCGCCGATGGTAGTTGGGGGTCTCCCCCTGCGAGAGTAGGACGTTGCCGGGCCAAATGAAGACCGCAGACGATTTGTCTGCGGTTTTTTCGTACCTGTATAAAAAACACTGTTTACTGCTTTCACCGGAATGCAGCCCGTTTTACTCAAAATCACTGCTGGAGGAAGGATATGGAAGGCGGTATACCTCAATGAAATATTTTCCACAAAATGAAATTCTTTTTTGTTTGCAAATTTATTTTTTAATTGCCTTTTTTATTGTACTATTGATTTTATCTTCTCCAAATAAAAAAATTAAGTTATCTAATTACAAATATGTCCTCTGTACATAAAAAAATTCATGGCAAAAAATATCTCATAAAGTCTTTATTCAATTTTTTTTAAGCATCACTTGTTTTTTACATATATAAACATGGTAAAATATAATAAATATAGATGTAAAAGGAAGGAGGGATTGAGTTGGTATTTTACTCGAAAAAAGGACCCATTAGTTCCATCCTGACATGGCTATTAATCGTTGGGAGTATTGTGTTGCCAACAGCTGTCCACTTAGAGTTAGGTACTATAGCGGAGGATCTAACTGTTACTGACAAAATTTTATTAACAGTCATTTGTAGTTTATTTACACTATTTTTGCTTTCAGGATGGTTCCATACATTTTACATTTTAACTGACAAAGTCTTAAAAGTTAGAGGAGGAATTTTTAGTTGGACAATTCCTCTTGAAGAGATTGAAGTGATTACTGAGTCTAAAAATCCTCTAGCGGCACCAGCTCTATCACTTGATCGTTTACAAGTAGTGTACGGGAAATCGAAGTTCATCTTAATTTCTCCTAAAGACAAATCGTTATTTTTAAAACAAATAAAAAAAATGAGGCCAGAAATAATCGTTGAATGTTAAATTGGTTTGGTTCAAAAAGACTAGATGCCTTAGAGGTGTCTAGTTCTTTTTTTTTACTTTTTTGGTAATTATATGTTCACAAAATAGAGAAATTGATTTATTATTAAGATGGAATTCTGTTTTTTATATTTTTGTGAATATTATAAATTGAATCTATTAGGATATTAGGAAGACCCGTGGTGCTAGTTGAGCGTTAGAACTCAACTAGCCCTAGTGTGACCAGCGAATAGGCTAACAATATGCCGTCGAGCGCTACTTCAAATCCGATCATGGAATTCGCTCGAATCTCTGTGATCCGGTATTGGTCAACCAGAACCGAGAACACCGTCTCGATCACTTTGCGTTTTTGTTGGATCCATTTCTCCCATGCCTCGGACGAGCAATGTTTCTGGTTTTTTCGAGACGGAGTCCAAAGCGCCATTTGGTATTCTTCGTACAGCCTTTTTTGCAACTCACGGCTAATGAATCCTTTGTCCCCGAAGTTATAGGGATGAGGAATTTGAGTCATCACGCTTTCAGCGGCGATACGATCATGGCAGGATGCTTCCGTCACCACATAGCCCATGGGCAACCCTTGATCGGTCACTTGAAGGTGCAGCTTCAACCCATAGTACCATTGCTTTTTTGAAGCGCAATACCCGATGTCTGCGATCTCTTGAAACCGTTTGACGCGATGCATTCTCGCAGCATGGCACAACTCTAATTATCTAATTTAAGAAATGATGCCAGCTATTTATCAATGCTTGGAGCTTTTCTTGTAATGTATATGTTTTGTGATTTTGTTTTGCTTAAATTAATGATTTAGAAAGTAGGGAACCGATATGCTCAACTTTTTAAAAAAGAAAAAGAGCCAAACAGTAGGCTTGGTTGCGCCTGCAAGCGGCCATTTAGTACCAATAACGGAAGTAAATGATCCGGTTTTTTCCACAAAGATGATGGGAGATGGATTTGCCGTAATACCAGCGGCCGGAGAAGTCCGAAGCCCGGTATCCGGAAAAATTTTGAGCGTTTTTGACACAAAACATGCCATTAGTATTCAGACAGATAATGGGCTCGAAGTATTGGTGCATCTGGGGATTGATACGGTAGAACTTAAGGGGGCGCCTTTTCAGGTATATGTAAATGAAAATGATACGGTCCAGGCTGGTGATAAAATTGCCGATATGGACTTATCCGCACTGAAAGCAGCTGGAAAGGATAACAGTGTAATGGTGATCTTTACAAATTCCAACAGTATTTTGGATTTTGCGATTTCAGCAAATGGCAAAGTGAGTGCGGGGCATGGGATCGGAAAAGTTGAATTAAAATAGAGGGCCAGGATCAGCCTGCCCAGGAATGTAGCAATGGAAACGATAACTTAAATTCGTGAACAAATTCTTCTACCCCTTAAAAGCGGGCACAGAAAGAGTGCCAATGCATATTTTAAAAAGGCAGGGAATATCCCTGCCTGCCATAATATGGTTACTTTTCTTCCTTCCCCGGTACAATGCAGCTTCCATCTGCACAGGCAACGTCTTCTTCGGTGGACAGGTCTTGCAGCACCGGCGCTGCGGCTTCTTCCTGCCATACTTTCTGAAGGGCGCTTGTAAAGGTTTCGAGCGGCTGGGCGCCGGAGATGGCGTATTTTTGGTTGAGAATAAAAAACGGGACGCCGGTGATGCCGTATTGCTGTGCGATGGCTTCATCCACGCGTACGTCATTTAAATAGGCATTCGGGTCACGAAGCACTTCCAAAGCTTTTTCCCGGCTGAGGCCTGCAGATTCGGCGATTGCGGCAAGTGTTTCGTGGTCACCGATATACGCTCCTTCTGTAAAATAGGCGTGGAACAGTTTTTCGGCGAGTTCCGCCCCTTTGCCTTCAGCCACGGCAAATTTTTCAAGGCGGTGTGCATCCAGCGTGTTTGTCGGCTTCATGTTGTCAAAATCATAACGAAGCCCGACACTTGCCGCCTGTTCACCGATGCCGCGGTTTGCTTGTTTTGCTTCTTCCATGCTGATGCCGTATTTTTCGGCAATCGCTTCGTGGATATTTTTGCCGATGCCTTTTTCAGCAGCAGGGTCAAGTTCAAAAGCTTTAAATTCAACTTCCACCTCATCCCGGTGCGGAAATTGTGCCAGCGCCATTTCCAAACGCCGTTTTCCAATATAGCAAAATGGGCAGACAAAGTCAGACCACACTTCAATTTTCATATGAACACCCCATTTCTTCGATTACCCCCTATCGTATCATAAAAAAGTTTTATCATAAAAAATCATGCTTATGGACACGTTTACTTTGCTCCGGCCGTGATATGATGGAAAAGAAGCAAAATGAATGTGTGATGAGGAGGGGGAACATCATTGCTCCACAATAGTATTGTCATGGTACTGATTATTTTTGTTGTTAATATTATCTATGTATCCTTTTCGACAACGAGGATGATTCTAACGTTAAAAGGATACCGGTATATTGCCGCTTTTGTCAGCATGGTTGAAATTATCGTGTATATCATCGGTCTCGGGCTTGTTCTTGACAATCTGAATAAGATCCAAAACATTATTGCGTATGCGGCCGGTTACGGAATCGGTGTTATGGTGGGGATGAAAATTGAAGAAAAACTGGCGCTCGGCTATATTACGGTCAATGTCATTACAACAGGGGCAAATCTGGATTTGGCAAAAAAATTGCGGGAAAGCGGCTACGGCGTGACTACATGGGATGCGCACGGGCTTGAAGGGGATCGGATTGCCCTCCAGGTTTTGACGCCGAGGAAATATGAGCTGAAATTATACCAAGCGATAAAGACGATTGATCCAAAGGCCTTTATCATTGCATACGAGCCGAAAACCATTTATGGCGGTTTTTGGGTAAAAGCGGTGAAGAAAGGAAAATTGAACAAATGAAAAAACAGTTTGAAGTGCTGGAAAATGAGACCATTGCGGACTGTCTGGCAAGAATGGAAAAAGAAGGCTTCCAACCGTTCAGAAGAATCGAAAAGCCGGTGTTCCGGGAAGTCAAGAAAAACGGCAAGAAAGAATATGAGCCGGTCACCAGAAAAATTGTATTTGAAGGAAGAAAATCAAGTTCAGACCCGAACATTCCCGACCTGTAAAACATGAATTATTCGTTGACAGCAACAAGCCTCCCTGTTAAGATAAAAATACAAAGTGAATATGACCCTCATATATAATGGGAATACGGCCCATACGTCTCTACCCGGTTACCGTAAATAATCGGACTATGAGGGAAAGCGGAAGTTGGGAATCACAAGGTTTTCCTTGCTTATTTGTGCTGCACCCGGATGGACTGCTTTCTCTCTAAAATAGAGTGGGCAGATCCGTCCGGGTTTTTTTGTACATAAACAGGGGAGGGATGCAGGTGGCAGTTGAAGTTGGCATCATTATGGGCAGCATTTCGGACTGGGAAACGATGAAACATGCATGCAGCGTGCTGGATGAATTGAACGTACCTTACGAGAAAAAAGTCGTCTCTGCGCACCGGACGCCGGATCTGATGTTTCAATATGCAGAACAGGCAAGAAGCAGGGGCGTAAAAGTCATCATTGCGGGAGCAGGCGGTGCGGCCCATTTGCCAGGGATGGTCGCAGCAAAAACGACGTTGCCAGTCATCGGCGTGCCGGTCCGGTCGAAAGCGTTGAACGGCCTTGATTCTTTGCTTTCAATCGTGCAGATGCCGGGTGGTGTCCCGGTTGCAACGGTCGCGATCGGAAAAGCGGGCGCAACGAATGCCGGACTGCTTGCCGCCCAAATTTTATCCATAACAAACGAACATATTGCCAAAAGGCTTGAACAAAGGCGGGAAAGACTTTCGAAAACCGTATATGAAAGCAGTGATCAACTTGAACAGGAAAATGATTAAACCGGGGAGTACAATCGGCATCATCGGCGGCGGCCAGCTCGGGAGAATGATGGCCCTTGCCGCAAAAGAGGCGGGTTTCCGGATCATTGTCCTTGATCCTGTGCCGGATTGCCCGTGTGCGCAGGTAGCGGACGGGCAAATCACGGCGCCATATGATGATGAAGCGGCATTGCGGGAGCTTGGGGAACGATGCGATGTGCTCACCTATGAATTTGAAAATATCGATTATGAAACATTGAAAAAGGCCACCGGATTTGCCCATGTCCCACAGGGAGCGGAGCTGATCCGGATCACGCAGAACCGTATTTTTGAAAAAGAAGCAGTTGCAAAAGCAGGCGTCCGGGTTGCGCCGTACCGCGTCGTTGAAAACGCGGCGGATTTGAAAGAAGCTGTTGCAGAAATTGGCTATCCATGTATTTTAAAAACGGCGCGCGGCGGTTATGATGGAAAAGGGCAGATCACGCTCCGGCATGAAGGGGATTTTAAGGAAACGGATCCGCTTCTTGCCCACGGCGCATGTGTCCTTGAAAAAATGATTCCATTTACAAAAGAACTTTCTGTCATCATCACCCGGAATGAAGCAGGGGAAACGAGCCTTTTTCCGGTAGTTGAAAATATTCATCACAACCATATTTTGCATCAAACAATCGCGCCGGCACGGGTGGAAAATACGGTGAAAAAAGAGGCGGAGCAACTCGCCCTAAAGGTGGCAGAGCAGCTTCATTTAACCGGTACGCTTGCAGTCGAAATGTTTTTAGAAGCGGACGGTACGCTTTATGTCAATGAACTGGCACCGCGCCCGCATAATTCCGGGCATTACTCGATTGAAGCCTGTTCGATTTCGCAGTTTGGCCAGCATATCCGCGCGATCTGCAACTGGCCGCTCCGCAAAGTGGAACTTTTGAAGCCGGCTGTCATGGTCAATCTGCTCGGCCAGCACGTCGAAAGGGCGCTTACGCAAATTCCTTACCAGCCGGAATGGTCGGTCCATCTTTACGGCAAAAAAGAAGCGAAATTCCAGCGAAAGATGGGCCATGTTACAGTGCTGACAGAGGAAATCGAAGAGACTTTGCTTTCCCTTGAACAATCCGGTGTATGGCAGGATGTACAGAAACGATCGGAGGCAGCAGTGAATGATTGAACGCTATACAAGGCCTGAAATGGGCGCCATCTGGACAGACGAAAATAAATACAAAGCATGGCTTGAAGTGGAAATCCTTGCCTGTGAAGCATGGGCGGAGCTTGGGGAAATCCCGAAAGCAGATGTGCAAAAAATCCGTGAAAATGCCAGATTTGATGTTGAAAGAATTTTAGAAATTGAGCAGGAAACGCGCCACGATGTTGTCGCTTTTACAAGGGCCGTTTCGGAGTCGCTCGGCGAAGAAAGAAAATGGGTGCATTACGGGCTGACGTCCACGGATGTGGTCGATACGGCGCTTTCTTATTTGATCAAACAGGCAAATGAAATCATTGAAAAAGACCTTGAACGTTTTATTGAAATTTTAAAGCAAAAAGCAATTGAACATAAATACACCGTCATGATGGGCCGTACCCACGGCGTCCATGCCGAACCGACCACTTTTGGCCTGAAAATGGCGCTCTGGCACGAAGAAATGAAACGGAATCTCGAACGCTTCAGGCAAGCGGCGGACGGCATCCGTTACGGGAAATTAAGCGGTGCTGTCGGGACCTATGCCAACATCGACCCGTTCGTTGAGCAGTATGTCTGCGGGAAACTCGGCTTAAAGCCGGCGCCAATCTCCACGCAAACGCTGCAGCGCGACCGCCACGCTTATTACATCGCGACCTTGTCTTTGATCGCGACATCGATTGAAAAATTTGCTACGGAAATCAGGGGGCTGCAAAAAAGCGAAACCCGTGAAGTGGAAGAGTTTTTCAGCAAAGGGCAAAAAGGATCGTCCGCGATGCCGCATAAACGCAACCCGATCGGTTCGGAAAATATGACCGGGATGGCGCGGGTGCTGCGCGGCTATATGGTAACGGCGTATGAAAATGTCTCCCTTTGGCATGAGCGCGACATCTCGCATTCTTCCGCGGAACGGATTATTTTGCCGGATGCAACGATTGCCATTGATTATATGCTGAACCGGTTCGGCAATATTGTGAAAAACCTGACCGTCTTCCCGGAAAATATGAAACGGAACATGGACAAAACGCTCGGTCTCATTTATTCACAGCGGGTTTTGCTTGCCCTGATTGATAAAGGCATGTCCCGTGAAGCTGCATACGATACGGTGCAGCCGAAAGCAATGGAGTCGTGGGAAAAACAAGTGCCGTTTAAGGAACTGTTGAAAAAAGACCCGGCCATCCAAAGCAGGCTCACGGAAGCAGAACTCGAGGAATGCTTTGACTACCATTATCATTTGAAACATGTCGATACGATTTTTGACCGTCTCGGGCTGAACTGAACCGGGGCGGCCGGGTGAATTCAGCCCGGCTGTCCCGGAAAATAAAAAGCGGCTGCGAAATTTGCGCAGCAGGCTAAGGAGGCAGGCGCATGCTTGTATACGAGGGGAAAGCAAAACGGTTGTATGAAACAGAGGATCCGGATGTATTGCGCGTCGAGTACAAAGACTCGGCCACCGCGTTTAATGGCGTGAAAAAAGCGGAGATTGAAGGAAAAGGGAAGCTGAACAATGAGATTTCAAGCCTGATCTTTAAGCGGCTTGCGGACAAAGGGGTCAAGAGCCATTTTATCCGTAAAATATCGGAACGCGAACAGCTTGTGCGCCGGGTGGAGATCATCCCGCTTGAAGTAGTCGTCCGCAATGTCGTGGCGGGCAGCCTTGCAAAGCGCCTCGGGCTTGAAGAAGGAACGCCGGCCGGGCAGCCGGTTGTCGAATTTTATTATAAAAAGGACGAACTCGGCGACCCGCTCATTACAGAAGACCATGTACGGCTTTTAGGGATTGCAAGTTCGGAAGATTTGCAGTTTTTAAGAAAACAGGCGCTCGTTGTCAATGAGAGCCTAACGGCGCTGTTTGCGGAAATCGGCGTCCGCCTTGTGGATTTCAAACTCGAGTTCGGACGCGGACGTGACGGGGCGATCCTTTTGGCCGATGAAATTTCCCCGGATACGTGCAGGCTCTGGGACCGGGCAACGAATGAAAAGCTGGATAAAGATGTGTTCCGCCGGGATTTGGGCAGTTTAACGGAAGTTTACCAGGAAATCTTAAATCGCTTGAGAGGAGATATTTCGCATGTATAAAGTGAAAGTCTATGTCACCTTGCGCGAGGGCATCCTTGATCCGCAGGGGGCTGCCATCAACCAGTCGCTTGTCCAGCTCGGCTACAGTGAAGTGCAGGATGTGCGGGCCGGAAAATATTTGGAGCTGCTTGTAGAAAAGGCGGACCGGGACCTGGATGCCGTCATCCGGGAAGTGTGCGGGCGGGTGCTCTCAAATCCTGTCATCGAAGACTACCGCTATGAAATTGAGGAGTGTGTTGCGCCGTGAAGTTTGCATGTCTTGTTTTTCCGGGATCGAACTGTGACACCGATATGTTTCATGCGATTCAAGATGCACTTGGTGAAGAAGCGGCATACGTCCGCCATGATGCGGATAGCTTAGATGGTTTTGACGGGATCCTCCTGCCGGGCGGGTTTTCGTACGGCGACTATTTGCGGACAGGCGCGATCGCACGCTTTTCGCCGGTCATGCAGGCTGTTGCAAGAGCTGCTGAAGAGGGCAAACCGGTGCTTGGCGTCTGCAACGGGTTTCAAATTTTGCTTGAAGCCGGCCTTTTGCCAGGGGCCATGCTCCGGAACGCAGGCTTGAAATTCGTCTGCAAAACGGTACCGCTTGTGGTCGAAAATGCCGTAACGATGTTTACTTCCCTGTATGAACATGGGGAAACGATCCGGATTCCAGTTGCCCACGGGGAAGGGAACTATACTTGTGATAAAGAAACGCTCGAAAAGCTGAAAGAAAATAGGCAAATTGTGTTCGCGTACGGGGAAAATCCTAACGGGAGTATTGCCAATATTGCGGGAATTATGAACGAACAAGGTAATGTACTCGGGATGATGCCCCATCCGGAACGGGCCGTTGAGACATTACTCGGAAGCACGGACGGCTTGAAGCTGTTCAAATCCATTGTGAAAAACTGGAGGGAATCCCATGCCGTTATTGCTTGAACCAGGACCGGCCGAAATCAAAAGCCAAAAGATTTACCGTGAAATCGGGCTGACAGACGAAGAATTCGCACGGGTCGAAACGATTCTCGGCCGGACGCCGAACTATACCGAAACAGGGCTGTTTGCCGTCATGTGGTCGGAACATTGCAGTTACAAAAACTCTAAGCCGGTCTTAAAAAAGTTTCCGGTAAAAGGCGAACGCGTTCTCCAGGGGCCCGGGGAAGGCGCCGGCATCATTGATATCGGCGACGGGCTGGCGGTTGTTTTTAAAATTGAAAGCCATAACCACCCGTCCGCGATTGAACCGTACCAGGGCGCGGCAACGGGCGTCGGCGGGATTATCCGCGATGTGTTTTCGATGGGGGCAAGGCCGGTTGCGCTTCTCAATTCGCTCCGTTTCGGCGAACTCGATTCCCCGCGGGTGAAACGTCTTTTCAAAGAAGTCGTTGCCGGAATTGCGGGCTACGGCAATTGCATCGGGATTCCGACAGTCGGCGGGGAAGCGGCATTTGATCCGTGTTATGACGGCAATCCGCTCGTTAACGCGATGTGCGTCGGCCTGATCGAACATAAAGACATTCAAAAAGGGCAGGCGCGCGGCATCGGCAACACGGTCATGTATGTCGGCGCAAAAACAGGAAGGGATGGCATCCACGGCGCCACTTTTGCCTCCGGGCAGCTCAGCGAAGATTCGGATGAAAAGCGTCCGGCAGTCCAGGTTGGCGATCCGTTTATGGAAAAACTGCTCCTTGAAGCCTGCCTCGAACTTGTCCGCCATGATGCGCTCGTCGGCATCCAGGATATGGGGGCGGCCGGGCTCATCAGCTCCTCTTCCGAAATGGCCAGCAAGGCGGGCGTCGGGCTTGTGATGAATCTTGACCGCATTCCGCAACGCGAAACCGGGATGACACCATACGAAATGATGCTCTCCGAATCGCAGGAACGGATGCTGATTGTCGTAAAAAAGGGCCGGGAACCGGAAATCATCCGCCTTTTTCAAAAATACGGGCTCGATGCTGTTGCCATCGGAACGGTAACCGATGATCAAAGGTTGAAACTGTACCACCACGGCGAACTTGTTGCGGATGTGCCGGCCGATGCGCTTGCAGAGGATGCGCCCGTCTACCATAAACCGTCCAAAGAGCCGGCTTACTTTGCGGCCTATCAGGTGATGAAACCGCAAATCCCGGCGGTGGAAAATCTTCAGGAAACCTTTTTCCAATTGCTCAAACAGCCAACCATTGCCAGCAAAGAATGGGTGTATGAACAGTACGACTATCAGGTGCGGACGAACACGGTGGTCATGCCGGGATCGGATGCAGCCGTCATCCGGATCCGCGGGACAAGAAAAGCGCTCGCGATGACAACGGACTGCAACGCCCGTTACGTCTATTTGGATCCGGAAACGGGCGGGAAAATCGCAGTGGCGGAAGCGGCGCGCAACATTGTCTGTTCCGGGGCCCAGCCGCTTGGCGTGACAGACTGCCTGAACTTCGGCGCACCGGAAAAACCGGAAATTTTCTGGCAGCTCGAAAAGGCAGCAGACGGCATGAGCGAAGCGTGCCGCGCGCTTGAAACACCGGTCATTGGCGGCAATGTCTCACTGTACAATGAAACATTGCAAAAAACAGGAAATGGGGAAGTGTCCGTACAGGCCGTGTATCCGACACCGATTGTCGGCATGGTCGGGCTTCTCGAAGACATTACTCATGCGACCACGCAGACATTTAAACAGGCTGGTGACCTCATTTATCTAATCGGGGAAGCAAAACCGGAATTCGGTGGCAGCGAACTGCAAAAGCTTACAGACGGCCAAATTTCCGGAAAACCGCCGGCACTCGATTTGGAAACCGAAGCCCGGCGAGAGCACCAACTGCTTGCTGCGATCCAGTCCGGCCTTGTGCAAAGCGCCCATGACGTCTCGGAAGGCGGTTTTGCACCGGCACTCGCCGAATGCCTGTTTGGGACGGGAAATTTGGGGGCCCATGTCGTTTTAAAAGGCAACCCGGTTACGGCGTTATTCAGCGAAACCCAGTCACGATTTATTGTGTCAGTGAAAAAAGAGCACCAGCAGGTTTTTCAAAATTTGGTGAATGAGGCTGTTTGGATAGGCCATGTCACGGATGATAAGCAAATGACCATCAAAGGGGAAAACGGGGAGACGTGGATTCTGGCGGATACAGCGGAATGTGAAACGGCTTGGAAAGGAGCCTTAAGATGCTTGCTGAAATAAAGGGATTAAATGAGGAATGCGGGATTTTCGCGGTATGGGGCCACAAAGATGCAGCGCAACTTGCCTATTACGGGCTCCACAGCCTGCAGCACAGGGGGCAAGAAGGTGCGGGTATCGTAGTCAAACAAAACGGGCGCCTCATTGGCAAAAAAGGGGAAGGGCTTGTGACGGAAGTATTTTCAGCCCAGTCTTTTGCCGGGCTTGACGGGGATGCAGCCCTCGGGCATGTCCGCTATGCAACAGCGGGTGGTGGCGGGATTGAAAATGTCCAGCCGCTTC
Organism: Weizmannia sp. FSL K6-0777; assembly: GCF_038593185.1. NCBI lineage: Bacteria > Bacillati > Bacillota > Bacilli > Caryophanales > Bacillaceae > Heyndrickxia > Weizmannia sp. FSL K6-0777. The sequence continues at coordinate 3,226,174 of NZ_CP151971.1, read as the reverse complement.
TGTTCCATTCGCAAAACGGCAGCCTTGCGCTTGCGCATAATGGCAATCTCGTCAACGCGCATACATTGAAGCACCAGCTTGAAATGCAGGGCAGCATTTTCCAGACGACATCCGATACAGAGGTGCTCGCCCATTTAATGAAAAGAAGCGGCTACCGTACCATGAAAGAACAGATGAAAAGCGCGCTTACGATGCTAAAGGGGGCGTATGCATTTGCTGTTATGACTGAAGATGAGCTGCTTGTCGCCCTTGACCCAAACGGTTTGCGCCCACTTTCACTCGGACAAATCGGCGACGCTTATTGCGTTGCGTCGGAAACATGCGCGCTTGATATTGTCGGGGCTGAGTTTATCCGCGATATCCGTCCTGGTGAACTCGTATCGATCAGCAGCCGCGGCATTGAGTCGGAGCAGTATGCGTATGCTGCGAATCCGGCCATTTGTACAATGGAATATGTCTATTTTTCCCGGCCGGACAGCAATATCCACGGCATCAACGTTCATGCCGCACGCAAAAATATGGGGAGAAGGCTTGCGATCCAGGCGGGCATTGACGCGGATGTCGTAACCGGCGTGCCCGATTCAAGCATTTCGGCGGCGATCGGTTATGCGGAACAATCCGGCATCCCCTATGAAATGGGCCTGATCAAAAACCGCTATGTCGGACGCACGTTTATCCAGCCGTCGCAGTCGCTGCGCGAACAGGGCGTGAAAATGAAACTGTCGCCGGTGCGCGCCATCGTCGAAGGAAAGCGGGTGGTCATGGTCGATGATTCGATCGTGCGCGGAACGACAAGCAAACGGATCGTCACAATGCTCCGCGATGCCGGGGCAACGGAAGTGCATGTATGCATCAGCTCGCCGCCGATGAAACATCCGTGTTTTTACGGCATTGACACATCGACGCACGAAGAACTGATCGCAGCCCATCACAGCGTGGAGGAAATCCGCCAGATGATCGGCGCAGACACCCTCACTTTTTTGACGGTTGACAATATGCTCGAAGCAATCGGCAGGCCGGCCATTAATGAAACATGCGGCCAGTGCCTCGCCTGTTTTACCGGCAAGTATCCGACGGAAATTTATCCGGATACGGTGCTGCCGCATGAAAAAGAACTGATTCAAAAATAGCAATTAATGGAGGATTCCTATGGCAAACACATACCGGGATGCAGGCGTCGACATCGAAGCAGGCTATGAAGCGGTCAAACGGATGGGAAAGCATGTGGCGCGGACAAACCGGGCGGGGGCAATCGGTGCACTCGGCGGATTTGGCGGCATGTTTGACTTATCTGCGCTCCATTACCGCAAGCCCGTGCTTGTTTCCGGAACGGACGGCGTCGGCACAAAACTGAAACTTGCCTTTTTAACAAACAAGCATGATACAATCGGCATCGACTGTGTCGCCATGTGCGTCAATGATATTATTGTCCAGGGGGCGGAACCGCTTTTTTTCCTCGATTATATCGGTTGCGGCAGCCAGAACCCGGAAACGATTGAGCAAATTGTAAAAGGCGTGGCAGAAGGGTGCGTGCAGGCAGGGTGCACACTCGTCGGCGGAGAAACGGCGGAAATGCCGGATATGTATGAAGCAGGCGAATACGATTTGGCGGGATTTGCGGTTGGCGCATGTGAAAAAGATGCGCTTGTCACGGGTAATACCGCACCCGGAGATGTTTTAATCGGCCTTGCCTCAAGTGGCATTCACAGTAACGGCTATTCGCTGATCCGGAAAATTTTTTTCAAAGACCATGCGATGACCGTTGATACGATTTTGCCGGAACTGGGCCGGCCGCTTGGAGAAGTGCTGTTAACCCCGACCAAAATTTACGTCAAACCGGTGCTTTCCGCGCTGAAAAAATTTGAGATTAAAGGAATGGCACATGTAACAGGCGGCGGGTTTTATGAAAATATTCCGCGCATGCACAGAGACGGGCTCGGTGTTGAAATCAGCCTCGGTTCATGGCCGGTCCCACCCGTTTTTTCCGCTGTGGCATCTTACGGTAACGTCAGCCGCGATGAGATGTTTCACGTTTTTAACATGGGAATCGGGTTTGTCCTCGCGGTGAAGGCGGAAGAGGCACAGGCCGCTGTTTCCTTTTTCAACCAGTCCGGGGAACAAGCTTTCATCATCGGCCATGTTACAAATACGGCGGGTGTCCGTTTTGCAGCAGGGAGCAGAGGCAATGCATAAAATGGCTGTTTTTGCATCGGGCAGCGGCACCAATTTCCAGGCGATTTGTGATGCAGTCAAAAAAGGGGAACTTGATGCCGCGATTGAACTGCTGGTATGTGACCGTGAAGATGCGTATGTCATCCGCCGGGCAGCACAGGAAAACATCCCGGCGTTTGTGTTCAATCCGAAAACGTATCCGGATAAGCGGGCGTATGAGCAGGAAATTTTGGCGCAGTTACAGAAAAAACAAATTGAATGGATTGCCTTGGCCGGCTATATGCGGCTGATCGGGCAGGTGCTACTGGATGCGTATCCGCGGAAGATTATTAATATCCATCCGTCGCTGCTGCCGGCTTTTCCGGGCAAAGACGCGATCGGGCAGGCGCTTGCGGCAGGCGTGAAAATAACGGGCGTGACCATTCATTATGTCGATGAAGGCATGGATACCGGGCCGATTATTGCACAGGCGGCTGTCCCTGTGCTTGACGGGGACACATACGAAACACTGGCGGCAAGAATGCATCAGACAGAGCATATGCTGTATCCGGATGTGCTCAGGAAGCTAGTGGAAAATCAAACCAACATGGAGGTTTTACCAGAATGAAAAGAGCATTAATCAGTGTATCGGATAAAACAGGGGTAACGGCATTTGCACAAAGTTTGAGCGGGCTCGGCTTTGAAATTCTCTCAACCGGCGGCACGAAAAAAGCGCTGGAAGAAGCCGGCGTGCCTGTTACGGGGGTGGAAGAGGTAACAGGTTTCCCGGAAATTTTGGAAGGCAGGGTAAAAACGCTCCATCCAAATATCCACGGCGGGCTTTTGGCAAAACGGACGCCGGAACATGAACAGCAAATTGCAGCGCACGGGATCAAACCGATTGACCTTGTCTGTGTAAACCTTTATCCGTTCCGAGAGACGATTGCAAAGGCGGATGTCACGGAAGAAGAGGCCATTGAAAATATTGATATCGGCGGACCGTCAATGCTGCGTGCGGCTGCGAAAAATTTCGAATATGTCACCGTTGTTACGGACGCAGGGGACTACGACAAAGTGATTGACGAAATTAAAACGCACGGCGATGTGACGAAAGATACGAAAAAAGCGCTGGCTGCAAAAGTTTTCCGCCATACAGCAGCGTATGACGCCATGATTGCCGGTTATATGACAACGCTTGTTGGCGAAGAGGCCCCGGAGAATGTCACATTTACATATGAGCTCAAGCAAACGCTCCGTTATGGGGAAAACCCGCACCAAAAAGCAAGCTTTTATATCAACCCGCTTGGTTCGCCGTTTTCGATTGCGCACGCAAGGCAGCTGCACGGCAAAGCATTATCGTACAATAATATTCGCGATGCAGATGCCGCCCTGCAGATTGTAAAAGATTTCAAGGAACCGGCAGCTGTAGCCGTAAAGCATATGAATCCGTGCGGCATCGGGGTCGGAGATTCGGCGCTTGAAGCGTATAAAAAAGCGTACGAGGCAGACTCGAAATCGATTTTCGGCGGCATCGTCGCATTCAACCGGCCTGTTGACCCGGAAACGGCCAAGCTGCTACATGAAATTTTTCTCGAGATTGTAATTGCCCCGTCGTTTGTGGACGAAGCGTTTGACATTTTGGCAAGTAAGAAAAATATCCGCCTTTTGACTGTGCCTTTTACGGAAGCGCACAAACCGGAAAAAATCATTACTTCCGTTGAAGGCGGGCTGCTGATCCAGGATCAGGATACCTATACTTTGAATGAAGCCCAAGTGAAAACTGTCACAAAACGTGAGCCGACAGAACAGGAATGGAAGGCTTTGAAACTGGCCTGGAAAGTGGTAAAACATGTGAAATCAAATGCGATTGTGGTGACGGATACTGAAAAAACGCTTGGCATTGGCGCCGGGCAGATGAACCGTGTTGGCGCGGCAGAAATTGCGTTGGCCCAGGCCGGCGAAAAAGCAAAAGGAGCCGCGATGGCATCCGATGCGTTTTTCCCGATGGACGACACTGTCGAAGCAGCTGCCAAAGCTGGCATTACCGCGATCATCCAGCCGGGCGGCTCCATCCGCGACGAAGACTCCATTAAAAAGGCCGATGAATACGGCATCGCCATGGTCTTCACCGGCATCCGCCACTTTAAACACTAACAGAAAAGCGCAGCGTACGGCTTACTTTGGAGGACACAATGACTGCAGGCGAACCGATGCCCGCTTATCAAAAGGAAAAGGCGCAGAAGTACGCAAGCCCGGGAAGCAGAGCCGGGTAAACAGAAAAGCGAAGGCCACTGTCCGGCCAGGACCGGCGAATGTTTCGGCAGGAAATTTGTCCCTGGGTGCCCGTTATATCAGATCATAAAATTAGTCAGAAGACCTTACAAAATGATGGACAAAGAGAGGAGGCCACGTTAAAATGAAAGTACTTGTAATCGGCAGCGGCGGCCGCGAGCATGCCGTCTGCAAAAAAATATCGGAAAGCGCCCGCGTTGATAAAATTTATTGCGCACCGGGAAACGGCGGCATTGCGCAAATCGCCGAAATCGTTCCGATCCATGAAACGGACACGGCTTCTTTGCTTGCTTTTGCAAAAGATAAGGGCATTGAACTAACAGTTGTCGGTCCGGAAGCCCCTTTAAGCGCAGGGATTGTCGACGAATTTCAAAATGCCGGCTTGAAAATATTCGGGCCGACAAAACAAGCGGCTCGGATTGAAAGCAGCAAAGCATTCGCAAAAGAACTGATGCAAAAATACGACATTCCGACTGCGGATTACCGCGTTTTTTCCGACTATTCGGAGGCAGAGAAATATATTGAAGAAAAAGGCGCACCGATCGTCATTAAAGCAGACGGCCTCGCCGCCGGAAAAGGTGTAACTGTTGCGATGACACTGGAAGAAGCAAAGGAAGCGCTCCGTGCTGCTCTGATCGGGAAGAAATTCGGGGAAGCCTCAAACCAAGTGGTTGTAGAAGAATTTTTAAAAGGGGAAGAATTTTCCCTGATGGCGTTTGTCCGGGAAGAAGAAGTGTATCCCATGGTCATCGCGCGCGACCATAAGCGTGCATATGACGGCGACAGCGGCCCGAATACAGGCGGAATGGGCGCCTACTCCCCGGTTCCGCAAATCCCGGATGAAGAAGTGAAAAAGGCAGTGGAACATATTTTGCGCCCGGCAGCCAGAGCGATGAAAGAGGAAGGCTGCCTGTTTACCGGCGTCCTGTATGCCGGCTTGATGTTGACGGAAAAAGGTGTGAAAGTGATTGAATTCAATGCCCGCTTCGGTGACCCGGAAACGGAGGTTGTGCTCGAAAGGCTTGAATCGGATCTGGCACAGATTTTTCTCGATCTGTTGGACGACAAAACCCCTAGCATCAAGTGGCGCAAGGAAGCTGTATTAGGGGTTGTGATTGCGGCAAACGGCTATCCGGATGCGTACGAAAAAGGGATTCCAATTCCGTCGCTTTCAAAATTGCAGTCTTTTGTTTTCCATGCTGGCACGCGCGCGGATGGGGAAAGGCTTGTATCAAACGGTGGAAGGGTTCTTTTCATCGGAAGGAAAGCCGGTACGCTGGAAGAAGCGGGAAAAGCGCTGTATCACGAATTGGAAAGGCTCCGTTTGGATGGTTTTTTTTACCGGAGAGATATCGGCAAAAGAAATCAGGCTTAGCCCTTGAGGCAAAAGGCTGGAAAATCCCGGCCTTTTGCCTGGTATGTTTTTTCTCCAGATGGTAATGTTTCCTATTCCTTATATTACCTTCTCGTTTACACTTCTTCCTGGCCGCCATTCATTTGCCGGTTTTGAATGAGATCCGTCACAGGGCAGTAACGGACAATCCCTTCTCCCACTTTCATGGCACCCATGAGCGCAACACATAAATAGCTGCAGCGCCCCGGTTTTTTCGATAATTTAGCTGTGGCCCATGCAAGCGAAGTGAGCCCGCACGTAATTCGGATTAAGGCATTTAAAATGCCAATATTGGGTGCGATTTTCATGATGAACATCTCCTTTCCCATGTTTTCGAACTTCTTTACTGCTTTAATGGATAAAATATGGTAATATATGAATATATTAGGGTCTCCCTAGGGAGGAATGAGACAATGCTTGACCAACGTTACAGATGGAAAAACAAACAAATCAGGGAACATGTCGCCGTGCTGGACGGCAAGCTTTCGCCAGACATGGTTTTAACAAATGCCCGGTTTCTTCATTCGACGTTAAGAAAATGGGTTACGGGCAATATTTGGATTTATCAGGACCGGATTATATACACCGGGGAAAAACTGCCTGAAAAGACATCCGGATGCGAAATCACCGATTGCTCGGGGCAGTGGCTTGTGCCCGGGTATATTGAACCGCATGTCCATCCGTTTCAACTTTATAATCCCCAAACCTTTGCCCATTATGCAGCGCAAAAAGGGACAACAACATTGATCAACGATAACCTCATGCTCGTTTTATTAACAGACAAAAAGAAAGCGTTTTCTCTAATGCAAAAGCTCCGCCATTCACCGGTTACGATGTATTGGTGGGCCCGGTTCGACGGGCAGACGGAGCTTGTGGACGAAGAAATGGTTTTTTCTCACGAGTGTGTAAAATCGTGGCTCGAGCATGATGCTGTCCTGCAGGGAGGGGAGCTGACCGGCTGGCCGAAACTGGTGGACGGCGACGACTTAATGCTCCATTGGATTCAGGAAGCCAAGCGGATGCGGAAAAAAATTGAAGGCCATTTCCCGGGTGCCTCCGAGAAAACATTGGCAAAAATGATGCTGTTTGGGGCAGACTGTGACCATGAAGCGATGACGGGCAAGGAAGTACTGAACCGGCTGATGCAGGGATACACGGTGTCTTTGCGCCACTCATCCATCCGCCCCGATCTGCCTGTGTTACTGGATGAAATGAAAGCGCTCGGCATTGACCAGTATGATCAAATGTTTTTTACAACCGACGGCAGCTCGCCTGCTTTTTACGAAGAAGGCGTGATCGACAGGATGATTCAAATCGCGATGGAACACGGGGTGCCCCCGGTGGACGCATACTTAATGGCAAGCTACAATGTGGCACGTTACTACAATATCCAGCATTTGCACGGTATCATTGCAACAGGCCGGGTGGCAAGTATCAATTTTTTGGAGAGCGAAACAAATCCGGTGCCTGTTTCGGTTCTGTCGAAAGGAGTTTGGTTGAAAAAAGATGGCAAAGGAATCGAACCGGAAGAACCGGTCGATTGGGCATTGTACGGTCAAGGCCCGCTTGAACTGGATTGGGATCTCGAACCGGACGATTTGCAATTTTCCATGCCATTCGGACTAGAGATGTCCAACAGTGTCATTACAAGGCCGTACTCCATTTCGTATGACGTATCGTATGAAGTGCTTCCGGACAACTATGAAGATAATTTTCTCATGTTAATGGATAAAAAAGGAAAATGGCGGATCAACACACTGGTGAAAGGATTTGCCAAAAATCTGATGGGCCTTGCCTCTTCTTATTCATCAACAGGCGACATTCTTTGCATTGGAAAATCAAAGAGCGATATGCTGCTTGCATTTAAACGGATGAAAGAAATGGGCGGCGGCATCGTGATTGCGGAAAACGGGAAAATCATCCATGAGATTCCGCTCCCGGTCGGCGGCATCATGTCGGATAAAAGCATGGATGAACTGATCGGGGATATGAAAAAATTTTCCAGTATTTTAAGGGACCGCGGCTATGCATATGATGATCCGATGTATTCTTTGCTCTTTTTATGCGCGACCCATTTGCCCTATATCCGGATCACTTCCAAAGGAATGTACGATGTGATGAAGAAAACGATACTCTTTCCAACAATAATGCGTTAAAATAATAAAGTAATGGAAATGGTTAAGCGTGGCGTAAAAAGGGAGATGGTTCGTTTCTAAAAAACCTCTTTCTGTACGGCAGGTTGCGGTTTGCCGTTCGGTGTATTTAAGAAATGTGATTGGAGTTGCAAAAATGGGAAAGAAACGACTGATTGGTCTGATGTTCCTCCTGTTGGTGCTATCGGCATGCGGCCGCCAGCATGGTACAGGCAGTCAGCAGCAGGGAGCCGGAAAATCTGCGGCACACCGGTGGACCGCACCGCTGACAGGGCTTCGGACAACAAACAGGCCAGCAAAACGGGCGGTTGCCGTCATGATCAATAATCATCCGCTTGCACGCCCGCAGTCAGGGTTAAGTTCAGCCGATGTGGTCTATGAAGCCCTGGCAGAAGGGGAAATCACCCGGTTTGTCGCAATTTTTGAGAGCCATATGCCGGCCAAATTCGGGCCTGTCCGGAGCGCCAGACCGTATTTCATCAAGCTGGCAAAGGGATACGATGCTTTATATATTGCCCACGGCTACAGCCCGGGCGCGAAAAAGCTGCTCGATTCGGGCTATGTCGATGAACTGAACGGCATGCAGTATGACGGCACTTTGTTCAAACGGTCGGCGGCCAGAAAAGCGCCCCATAATTCCTATATCACTTATCAAAATATTTTAAAGGGCGCACGGAAAAAAGGCTATGTAATGAACCAGCCTCCGTCTCCTCTTTCTTTTGCCTCTGCCAATGAAGTGAAAAACATTTCGGGCATTTCTGCGGGGAAAGTCAGTATCCGTTATTCAAGCCGGGAAAATTTAAATGCCGTGTACCGGTATAACGCAGAAAAAGGAAAGTATGACCGCTACTCTGGCGGGGTGGAGACGGTGGATGCAAACAACGATCAACCGGTCCTCATCGACAATTTGTTCATTGTTGCTGCTAAACATAAGCTGATTGACAGTCACGGGCGCAAGGATATTGATTTAACATCTGGAGGCAAAGCGTATCTCATCCAAAAGGGAAAGCTCCGGGAAGTCGAATGGGAAAATGACAACGGCAGGATTCTTCCGTATCAAAACGGGGAACCGGTCAAACTGGTGCCGGGAAAAACATGGATCAATATTGTACCAACTTTAAGCAGTGTTACCGTTACAGATTAGGCAGGGGTTCGGGCAGTCCGGCAGAGCCGTGCTGGAAAGCAATAGAGTAAAGGAGAAGAAAAACGTTTATGCAAATAGACAAATTACGCGGAAAAGCGCTGGATCAGCTGTTTGAAGCGATCCTGTCGCTTGAAACGATTGAAGAGTGCTACCGTTTTTTTGACGATTTATGCACCGTCAACGAAATTCAGGCGATGACGCAGCGCCTGGAAGTGGCGAGAATGCTGCGCAACGATAAGACGTACCATGCGATTGAGACGGAAACCGGCGCGAGCACAGCTACTATCTCCCGTGTCAAACGCTGCCTGAATTATGGCAACGATTCCTACCAGATGGTCCTCGACCGGATCGAAAAAAAACAAAGGCAGGAAAACCGTACAGAAGAAGAACCATCAGAATAAAAAGAAAAAGCTCTTCTTTTAAAAGAAGGGCTTTTTTTACGCAGAACAACCGCTTTTCGTGATAGAATCACGGGGCTTGGCGCATCTTGCTAGAAAAGTTGCGCTTTTCATTTTTCCTTCTGCCGGCACCGCTTTTTTTGCATAAGCATACAGGAGAGATTTTCCGGCTTTAATGGGGGGAAAGCGCGGCGTTTCCGGGCAGGCCTGTTATATTTTCCCGTTCCGATGAAAAGCTTTTTTGCCTGTACCTTCAAATGCTATAATGGGCTATGATGGATGAAGAATGGAGGATTTCCGGTTGATGTATGATGTGCGTGAATGGCGGCATGCCTTCAAATTGGATCCGAATAAAGATATTTCGGAAAAAGATTTGGAAAAAGTTTGCGAGTCCGGCACGGATGCAGTGATTATCGGTGGAACGGACGGTGTCACCCTTGATAACACGTTACAGTTAATGTCAAGGGTGAGAAGATACGCCGTGCCGTGCTGCCTCGAAGTATCGGATCCGGACGCAATCGCACCAGCTTATGACCTTTACTTGATTCCGGCGGTTTTAAACAGCAAAAATACAACTTGGATCACCGGTGCCCACCATAAAGCAGTGAAAGCATACGGGGAATGGATGAATTGGAATGAGATCGTCATGGAAGGCTACTGTATTTTAAATCCGGACTGTAAAGCCGCTCAGCTTGCAGAAGCAGCAACCGGCCTTGATGACGACGACGTTCTCGCTTATGCAAGCATGGCGGAGCATATGTTCAAGTTTCCGGTTTTTTATTTGGAATACAGCGGCACTTACGGAGATCCAAAGCTTGTTGAAAAAGTGAAAACAGTACTGGAAGATACCGTTTTGTTTTACGGCGGCGGCATCCGCACTGCGGCACAGGCTGCGGAGATGGCACGGGCTGCAGATGTAGTGGTCGTCGGCAATGTGGTTTATGAAAATATACACGAGGCCGTGAAAACGGTTCGGGTTGTAAAGCAAACAGGTTTGTGATAAAATAGAACAAACATTCTCATTTGGTGGTGAAATCATGCAATTTTTAACCGACCGTATTCTGAACGGGCTGAACCCCGAACAGAAAGAAGCGGTCAAAACAACGGAAGGGCCGCTTTTGATTCTTGCCGGGGCGGGAAGCGGCAAAACGCGGGTGCTGACTCGCCGCGTTGCCTATTTAATGGTGGAAAAAGGCGTGAATCCGTATAATATTTTAGCGATTACGTTTACCAATAAGGCCGCCCGCGAAATGAAAGACAGGATTGCCGGGATCATGGGTGGTGCTGCTGAAGAAGTGTGGATATCCACCTTCCATTCGATGTGCGTGCGCATTTTGCGGAGGGATATCGACAGGATCGGCTTTAACCGCAATTTTTCAATCCTTGACGCGACCGACCAGCTATCGGTCATTAAAAACCTTTTAAAAGAAAAAAATCTGGATCCGAAAAAATTTGATCCACGGGCGATTTTAGGGAAAATCAGCAGCGCGAAAAATGAACTGATTGATTTTGAGCAGTACGCCAAACAAGCGGGCGATTTTTTTGACCAAATTGTCAGTGACGTATACGAGGCTTACCAGCAACGCCTGAAGAAAAACCAGTCGCTTGACTTTGACGATCTGATCATGATGACAATCCAATTGTTCAAGCGCGTCCCGGAAGTCCTCGAATACTACCAAAGAAAATTTCAATACATCCACGTTGATGAGTATCAGGATAGTGCGACACGTTGCTAATTGAAAAGATTAGCCACCAGCGAAAGCTGGGAGAACTGATGATTCGAAGAGTCGAATGAAGGAGTAACGCCCGGAAAGGCTCTCCCTGATCCTCCGAATAGCGTCAAGATAGGTAAGGATCTTGAGGTTATAAGCTCGGTGAAGTCGGCTGAATGCTGCCGTAACAAGTCAAGTTGACGAAAGCTTTCCAGAGGTGGAAGGTGCAGCAAATAAGCCGGGGGTCTATAAAACACTCATGGTGAGAATGTTAGTGAACAACAACTAACTGACGAAAATCCGAATGTACGGTTCTAGAGGTATAGATGCTAGAAATGGCATTGTCACGGTACGTGGCGCTAGTGAGGTGGAGTAAGAATTGTCTTTATGAAACACCTTGACGTGTTACAGGCACGTCCAAGCTAGCAGGACTAGAGGATTCACCTAAAAGTGTATGTACAGATAGAATCATCGGAACGTGGGAAGCTGACAACGCGGAGGACTTACCGGCCAATGAAGCGGTGATAAGGAAAAGCGAAGGCTATAACTTATCTTTATGTCAGTGAAAGTGGTGGCACAGTACCGTTGAGGTGATGGAAACATCATGGAGGGATAGCCACTAGTCAATTTGTTAAAGCAACTACATTTATCGTCTATCAGGTTCGAGTATGACTAAGAGAAACGAAAGCTGCCAGTAACCGGGTGGTGATTAGTTGACTGATAACAACCAAAAGCTAAAGAAAGACGAGAATGCCCTAGATAAAATCAACAAACTTCGCGATTTGGTTGGAAACGATAAAATAGTAGGTATTATAACGCGATAACAAATTGATGGAACGCCGTATGAGGGGAAACTCTCATGTACGGTGTGAATGGGGGGAAAAGCTGGAGATGACTTCAAAGGCTTACCTATCCATATCCAATAAATCCCAGTATACACTTGTGAAATTGTTGGCTTCAAGGTTTCAGAATTTGTGTGTTGTCGGGGATAATGACCAGTCGATTTACCGTTGGCGCGGTGCGGATATTGCCAATATCTTGTCATTTGAAAAAGATTACCCGAACGCGAAAGTCATTTTGCTCGAGCAAAACTACCGCTCGACGAAGAAAATTTTACAGGCGGCCAATAAAGTCATCGAAAACAACGCAAACCGGAAAAAGAAAAATTTATGGACGGAAAACGATGAGGGGCAAAATCTCGTCTATTACCGGGCAGACAGCGAACAGGGGGAAGCGCAGTTTGTTGCCGGAAAAATTAAGGAACTCACTGCATCGGGTAAACGCCGGTACTCCGATATTGCCATTTTGTACCGCACGAACGCCCAGTCCCGTGTCATCGAAGAAGTATTGATGAAATCGAACATTGCCTACAATATCGTCGGCGGCACCCGTTTCTACGACCGGAAAGAAATTAAAGATATTCTCGCGTATTTGCGGGTCATCGCCAATCCGGATGACGACCTCAGCCTGACCCGGATTATCAATGTGCCGAAACGCGGGATCGGTCAGACTTCATTGGATAAGATCGTGCGTTATGCGGCGGACCAGGATGTTTCCTTATTTACGGCACTTCAGGAAATCGATTTTATCGGCCTCAGTCCGAAAATTACCAAAGCCTGCCGAGAATTTTACGAGCTTATCAGCAATTTTACCCGGATGCAGGAATATTTATCCGTTACCGAACTGGTGGAAGAATTGCTGGACAAGTCCGGCTACCGGGATGCGCTGAAACTGGAAAAATCGCTTGAAGCCGAAAGCCGGCTCGAAAATATTGATGAATTTCTTTCAGTTGCCCAGGAATTTGAGAAAGAGAACGATGACAAAAGCCTTGTTGCCTTTTTGACGGATTTGGCGCTTGTCGCGGATATTGACCGGCTTGAAGAAGATGATGCACAAAAAGATGCCGTTGTATTAATGACGTTACATGCCGCCAAAGGGCTTGAATTTCCGGTTGTCTTCCTGATCGGCATGGAAGAGGGCATTTTCCCACACAGCCGTTCCCTCATGGACGAAGCGGAAATGGAAGAGGAAAGGCGGCTCATGTATGTCGGCGTCACGCGGGCACAAGAGGAGCTGTACCTGACCAATGCTGAAGTGCGGACGCTTTACGGGCGCATGAATATCAATCCGGTTTCACGGTTTATCAATGAAATTCCGGAAGAATTGATCGAGGATATTCGCAAGGAGGAAAAAGACCGGCTCGATTTCCGCCAGGTTTCGCGCGGCAAAACGGAAAGAAAAGAGAAACGGCCGCCTGTTGTTCCTGCCTGGCAACAAAACGGGGCCGGCAATCTTTCCTGGCAAGTGGGCGATAAAGCCGAACATAAAAAATGGGGGATCGGCACGGTTGTCAGTGTCAAGGGAGAAGGCAAATCAGCCGAACTTGACATTGCATTCCCGAGCCCTGTCGGCATCAAACGGCTTTTAGCCGAGTTTGCGCCGATTACAAAAGTAGAATAGAATAAGTCTGGACAACGAAAGGGACACAGGCGGCAAATGCCTCTTTTGCCCTGATGGAAAGGATTGTTGCACATGGATAATCACGCGGCAGCCGCCCGGGCAGCCGAACTGCGCAAACTGCTGAACCAGTACAGTTATGAATATTATGTGCTCGACCGCCCGAGCGTCCCGGATGCGGAATACGACAGGCTTTTGCGTGAACTGCAGGAGATCGAAAATGCGCATCCGGAGTTGATCACGCCGGATTCGCCAACGCAAAGGGTCGGAGGAGAACCTTTATCCGGATTTGCCAAAGTGGTCCATGATACACCGATGCTCAGTCTGGCAAATGCCTTTAACGAAGCCGACCTTCGCGATTTCGACCGCAGAGTCCGGGAGACGGCCGGCGATCCATATGAATACGTGTGCGAACTGAAAATCGACGGGCTGGCGATTTCGCTTAAATATGAGAATGGTTTATTCGTCCAAGGGTCCACAAGAGGGGACGGGACGATCGGTGAAGACATTACGGCCAACCTCAGAACCGTCCGCTCGATACCGCTCAGGCTGAATGAACCGGTCACCATCGAGGCGCGCGGGGAATGTTTTATGCCGAAAAAGTCTTTTGAGGCATTGAACCGTATCAAAGAAGAAAACGGGGAAGAACCGTTTGCCAATCCGCGCAATGCGGCAGCCGGCTCGCTCCGCCAGCTCGATCCGAAAATTGCGGCATCCCGGAACCTTGATACATTTATGTATGCGATCGGTGATACAACCGGGCTCAATATTGCCGCCCATAGCGAAGGGCTTGCGTATTTGGAAAAGCTCGGCCTTAAGGTCAATAAAGAAACAAGGATATGCCGGGATATCGGGGAAGTGCTCGAATTTATCGCGGAATGGACGGAAAAACGGCCGGCCCTCCCGTATGAAATTGACGGCATTGTTATTAAGGTAAATGACTATGCCCAGGAAGCCGCCCTTGGCACAACGGTGAAAAGCCCGCGCTGGGCCATTGCTTACAAATTTCCTGCCGAAGAAGTAGTCACAAAACTGACCGGCATTGAAGTAAAAGTCGGCCGCACCGGGGTCGTCACGCCGACTGCGATACTGGATCCGGTAAGAGTGGCCGGAACAACCGTCCAGCGGGCCACGCTCCACAATGAAGATCTGATCCGCGAAAAAGATATCCGGATTGGGGACTATGTCATAGTAAAAAAAGCGGGCGACATCATTCCCGAAGTGGTCCGCCCGATTCCCGAACGGAGGACCGGCGAAGAGCAGGCGTTTTCCATGCCGTCCCACTGCCCGGACTGCGGCAGCGAGCTTGTCCGGCTCGAGGATGAAGTGGCGCTCCGCTGTATTAACCCGAACTGCCCGGCGCAGATCCGCGAAGGGCTGATCCATTTCGTATCAAGGAATGCGATGAATATTGAAGGGCTGGGGGAAAAGGTCATCAGCCAGCTGTTCGCGCATGAATTGATCCACAATGTTGCGGATATTTACCGACTGAAAAAAGAAGAACTGTTACAATTAGAAAGAATGGGGGAAAAATCGGTTTCCAATTTGCTTGCCGCAATTGAAGCCTCAAAAAAGAATTCGCTGGAAAAATTGCTGTTCGGCCTCGGCATCCGCCATGTCGGCGCTAAAGCTGCGAAAATTTTAGCAGCGCATTTCGAAACAATGGAACGGCTGTCGAAAGCAACGCGTGAAGAACTGGAGGCCATACCCGATATTGGCGAAAAGATGGCGGATTCCATTGTTACGTATTTTGAAAATGAAGAAGCGCTTGGCCTGGTCCGGGAATTGGCTGCGCTCGGGGTCAATATGGTTTATAAAGGCCCCAAACGTGCGGAAAAGCGCAATGCAGATTCGCCTTTTGCCGGAAAGACGGTCGTTTTAACCGGAAAACTGGTGAACTTGACCCGCAACGAAGCAAAAGAAAAACTGGAGGCGCTCGGGGCAAATGTGACCGGCAGCGTAAGCAAAAATACCGACCTTGTCATCGCCGGGGAAGATGCGGGCACAAAGCTGACCAAAGCGGAACAGCTCGGCATTGAAGTATGGGATGAAGCAGCGTTTTTGGAACGGCTCCATTCATAAATGCAAGGGAAAGCGAGAAATCAAAAAGGTGGAAAGGCAGTATGAAAAAATGGTACCCCCTCATCATATCGATGGTTTTACTGGCAGGCTGTTCACCGGGTTTCGGCTCGGATAACAAAGTGGTCCAGAAAAGCAACAATAAAAAAGAAACATCCGTTGTTTCGAGTTACCAAATTTCCGACCAGTATTATAAAAATATTTACCCCTATAAAACGAGCAAATCGCGGGGGCTCGTTGTCAGCAACTTAAATACTTCATATGATATCGAGGAATTTGAAACCGGCCTGATGCGGGTTGCGCAGAGAAACTACCCGCCGGATGACTATCTTTTTCAGGAAGGCCAGTATCTGACTTCCGACACCATAACAAAATGGCTGAACCGGAAATATACGGTAGACCAGTTGAAAAAGAAAGGCCTGAAAGAACAGGACAATGTCGGGCTGAATCCGGTGAATGATGAAAAAGGATCGGCAAAGCAGCAAAACGAGAAAAACCCGATTTATTTGGCGCAAATTCTCGAACAGGATTATTTAACAAAAGACAGCAAAGGGAACGTCAAACTGTCCGGCGTTGCCATCGGGCTTGCCCTGAACTCGGTTTATTACTATCAGACGGAAAAGTACGGTTCCACGTATGACGTCAATATTTCCCAAAAAACGCTGGACGAAAAAGGGAAGCAGATTGCATCGGAAGTCGTCCAGCGCCTGCGCAAGATGGATGGATTGAAAAATGTCCCGATTACGATCGGGCTGTACAAACAGCAGAGCAAGGATTCCGTTATTCCCGGAAATTACTTTGCTTACGCTACCGTTCCGGCAAACAGCACATCTGCAGACGATTGGAAAAACATCAATGAAAAATATTATTTGTTCCCGTCCGACGATGCGGAAAAAGCCCATCGTGATGATGAGAAAACATTTGAGAATTTTAAAACGGACATTGAAGACTTTTTCCCGAATTACACCGGGTGTATTGGCAGGGCAAGATACAGCGACGGGCAGCTTGCTGATTTAAGCATCGACATTCCGATCCAGTTTTATGGCCAGGCGGAAGTCATTGCCTTTACGCAATATGTCGCCGGCTTGGTGGTCAAAACCTTCCCGGATTATGTCAATTTACAAGTGAGCATCACGGCTAACAATGAAGCAAAAGCGCTCATTGTAAGAGAATCAAAAGCAAAAGACCCGACCGTCCACATTTATAACTGAAAAAAGAGCAGATACATGAAAATTGTATCTGCTCTTTTTTTAGTATGTCACATTTCAAAAAAGGAAAACATTTTTTAAGTTTTTTTCAAAAAAAGGCTACCATTTTTGAAAACACTGTTATATAATAAAAACATGCAAAACATACTGTATTATAACAAGGAAAGGGAGTGCAGATATGGAGACCAAAGCACCAGGCATTACCGTAACGGGATCCATCCATGACGGGTATGACGACATATTGACCCCGGAAGCGCTGCAATTTTTGGAACAGCTGGAGCGGCATTTCGGCGAAAGGCGGCGTGAACTGCTGGCCTACAGAAAAAAGCGCGATGAAGAAATCAAATCGGGCAAGCTTCCACATTTTCTCGAAGAAACGGCCTCCATCCGCGAATCCGACTGGACCATTGCCCCGCTTCCCGAAGATTTGCAGGACAGGCGTGTGGAGATTACCGGGCCGGTTGACCGGAAAATGGTGATCAATGCTTTGAATTCAGGCGCAAAAATATTTATGGCCTGCTTTGAAGATGCTACTTCCCCGACATGGGAGAATATCATTGAAGGCCAGATCCATCTCCGTGATGCGGTCAACCGGACGATTACTTTTACCGGGCCGAATGGAAAAGAATACAAACTGGCCGATCATCCCGCTGTCTTAATCGTCAGACCGCGCGGATGGCATTTGGAAGAGAAACATATTTTAGTAGACGGTAAACCTATATCCGGCAGTTTAACAGATTTCGGGCTTTACTTCTTCCATAATGCCCGCAGGCTCCTTGAAAACAGCACAGGCCCGTACTTTTACCTGCCAAAAATGGAAAGCCATCTGGAAGCGCGCCTTTGGAATGATGTTTTTATCTTTGCTCAAAAGTATATCGGCATCCCGAAAGGCACCATTAAAGCGACTGTCCTGATTGAAACGATTATGGCTGCATTTGAAATGGACGAAATCCTTTACGAACTGAAAGAGCATTCGGCAGGCCTCAACTGCGGGCGCTGGGACTATATTTTCAGCTATATTAAAAAACTGCGTACCAATCCGCAGTTTATTACGCCAGACAGGTCTCTTGTCACCATGACGGTCCCGTTTATGCGCGCTTATTCGCTTTTGACCATTAAGACGTGCCACCGCCGGAATGCGCCGGCAATCGGGGGAATGGCCGCGCAGATCCCGGTAAAAGACGACCCGGCAAAAAATGAAGAAGCCTTCCAAAAGGTGCGTGCCGATAAAGAGCGGGAAGCAAGAGACGGGCATGACGGCACCTGGGTTGCGCATCCTGGGCTTGTGCCAGTCGCCTTGGAAGCATTTAATAAAGAAATGCCTGAGCCGAACCAAATCCACTCCGGCAAGCAGATGGATTTTACGGCGACGGCAGATGATCTGCTTGCTGTGCCGCAAGGGGAAATCACGGAAAAAGGAATCCGTGAAAACATTTATGCCGGCATCCAGTACATCGAATCCTGGCTCAGGGGAAGGGGTGCTGTGCCGATCTCGAACTTAATGGAAGATGCGGCGACGGCTGAAATTTCTCGCACCCAGCTTTGGCACTGGATTCGCCATCCGAAGGGCGTGCTTCAAGACGGCAGAAAAGTGACGATTGAGCTATATGAACAAATCAAAGCGGAAGAACTGGAACGCATCCGCCGGGAAATCGGGGAGGAACATTACCGGGCCGGCCGTTTTGAAGAAGCAGTGGCCTTATTTGACCGGCTTGTTAAAGAAGACGAATTTATTGAATTTTTAACCTTACCGGCGTATGAACTGCTGGGCTGATCGAATGGCGATTTGACGAAGCATGAGCGCAGCAAGGGGAGTCGTACAATGGAAAGCTCTGCAGTCATGCAGAGAGGAATCATATGAATACCGTAAGCTCTATATGTTAGCTGCTTTAGCCGCAGCCGTATAAAGGAGAATCGTTTGAACCTCGGGAAAGCCTTATTTTGCCTGCGGATTTACATTATATTGAAAAAATGGGAGGAATTTTTGATGGTAAACGAAAAAGCGCTTGAATTGAAACGAAGCTGGGAGAAAGATGAAAGGTGGCAGGGGATTGTCCGCCCGTATGCTCCGGAAGACGTGCTCAAACTGAGGGGTTCTGTTCAAATTGAATATACTTTGGCGCGCAGGGGGGCGGAAAAATTCTGGAATCTGCTGCATACGGAAGATTATATCCATGCATTGGGTGCACTCACGGGAAATCAGGCCGTCCAGCAGGTAAAGGCCGGATTGAAAGCCATTTATTTAAGCGGCTGGCAGGTTGCAGCTGATGCGAACCTGGCCGGGCAAATGTATCCGGACCAAAGCCTGTATCCGGCGAACAGCGTGCCGAATGTCGTCAAACGGATCAACCAGGCCCTGCAGCGTGCCGACCAGATCCACCATGCAGAAGGGGACGAACGGATTGATTGGTTTGCGCCGATCGTTGCCGATGCAGAAGCCGGTTTTGGCGGCCCGTTAAACGTATTCGAACTGACAAAAGCGATGATCGAAGCGGGTGCCGCGTCTGTCCATCTTGAAGACCAGCTTTCATCCGAGAAGAAATGCGGCCATTTGGGCGGCAAAGTGTTGCAGCCGACACAAACAGCTATCCGCCATTTGATTGCAGCCCGCCTTGCTGCTGATGTCATGGGCGTGCCGACCGTTATCATTGCCCGGACGGATGCAAATGCGGCAAATCTGATCACAAGCGATGTTGACCCATATGATGCGCCGTTTATCACCGGGGAACGGACAGCGGAAGGTTTTTACCGCACAAAAGCAGGCATAGACCAGGCGATTGCCCGCGGCCTTGCTTACGCGCCATATGCCGATATGATCTGGTGCGAAACGAGTGAGCCGAATCTGGACGAAGCACGCCGGTTTGCAGAAGCGATCCATGAAAAATTCCCGGGTAAACTTTTGGCTTACAACTGCTCGCCGTCGTTCAACTGGAAGAAGAAACTCGATGACAAAACAATTGCGAACTTCCAGAAAGAAATTGCGCGCATGGGCTATAAATTCCAGTTCGTTACGCTTGCCGGCTTCCATGCCTTGAACCACAGCATGTTTGAACTGGCCCGCAACTACCGCGACCGCGGCATGGCAGCCTATTCCGAACTGCAGCAGGCCGAATTTGCAAACGAACAATATGGTTACACGGCAACACGCCATCAGCGCGAAGTCGGGACCGGTTATTTCGATGAAGTCTCGATGGTCATCTCAGGCGGCACTTCTTCCACCACCGCACTCACAGGATCGACCGAGCAGGAACAATTCATTCATTAAATTGGAACACGCCAAAACGCGGCAGGACGAAGCCAGGTCTGCCGCGTTTTCTTTTTTGCAACCCTGGCCGCCCCCCTTGCTTAAGGGCGGGCTTTTCTGCTATGATCAATAGTATTGCAGGGTTCGATTCGCCCCATATGAACGGACAGTCAGGCCCCGCTTTCCGGGTTGTGCTGCGGGGAATGAACTGCACGCCCGATTGGTTCCACGTACAATTGATGTGACTTTTATAACGGAGGTGAAAGGCTATGCCTGATATTTCAAAAGAACAAGTCCAACACGTTGCCGACCTGGCACGCCTTGAAATGAATGAGACGGAAACGGAAAAGTTTACGAAACAGCTGGGGGATATTATCCATTTTGCGGAATCATTAAATGAACTTGACACAACCGGGGTTCCGCCGACCACGCACGTACTTGAAATCCGCAATGTCATGCGTGAAGATACAGTGGAAAAAGGACTGCCGCGTGAGCTTGTGTTGAAAAATGCGCCGGATACTCAGGACGGCATGATCCGTGTGCCGACAATTGTAGAATAAGGAGGGGAAAGCATGTCTTTATTTGACCATAAAATCTCGGAGCTCCACGAGTTTTTACATAATAAGGAAGTTAAAGTTTCAGAACTTGTTGATGAAGCGTATCAAAAGATTTCAGAAACAGACGACAAAGTGAAAGCTTTTTTAACGTTAGATGAAGAACGGGCCCGCAAAACTGCAGCGGAACTGGACGGCAAAATTGGCTCGCCGGAAGCTGAAAATGTGCTGTTTGGCATGCCGATCGGAATCAAGGACAATATTGTCACGAAAGATTTGCGGACAACCTGTGCCAGCAAAATCCTTGAAAACTTCGATCCCATTTATGATGCCACGGTTATGGAAAAATTACATAAGGAAAAGACGATCACAATCGGCAAATTGAATATGGATGAGTTTGCGATGGGTTCGTCGACGGAAAATTCCGCATTCCAAATCACCCGTAACCCTTGGAACCTGGATACGGTGCCGGGCGGTTCTTCTGGTGGTTCGGCTGCAGCGGTGGCAGCAGGAGAAGTACCGTTTGCGCTTGGATCCGATACGGGCGGCTCGATCCGCCAGCCGGCTGCATTTTGCGGAGTTGTCGGAATGAAACCGACTTACGGGCGCGTTTCCCGTTTTGGCCTTGTCGCATTCGCCTCTTCGCTCGACCAGATCGGGCCGATTACCCGGACCGTGGAAGACAATGCCTATCTGTTACAAGCGATTTCCGGGCTTGACCGGCATGATTCCACCTCAGCCGATGTGGAAGTGCCGAACTATGTGGAGGCGCTCAAAGGCGATGTAAAAGGCTTGAAAATTGCCGTGCCAAAAGAATACTTAGGCGAAGGCGTCAGTGAAGAAGCACGCCAGGCTGTTCTCGATGCCTTGAAAGTGTTGGAAAAGCTCGGTGCCACATGGGAAGAAGTGTCGCTGCCGCATTCGAAATACGGCGTGGCCACCTATTATTTGCTTGCTTCATCCGAAGCGTCTTCCAATCTGGCCCGTTTCGACGGCGTCCGCTACGGCTACCGTTCGCCAAACGCCACGAACCTCGAAGAATTATATAAAAAGACCCGTTCGGAAGGTTTTGGGGACGAAGTAAAACGCCGCATCATGCTCGGAACTTTTGCGCTAAGTGCGGGCTATTACGATGCGTACTACAAAAAAGCACAACAGGCCCGCACTCTGATCAAAAAAGACTTTGACGATGTACTCGAAAAATATGATGTCATCATCGGGCCGACAACGCCGACGCCTGCCTTTAAAATCGGGGAAAAAATAGAAGATCCGTTAACAATGTATGCGAATGATATTTTAACAATTCCGGTTAACCTGGCAGGCGTTCCGGGGATCTCTGTTCCATGCGGGTTTGCAGGCGGGCTGCCATTAGGGCTGCAAATCATCGGGAAGCATTTTGACGAAAGCACTGTGTACCGCGTTGCCCACGCATTTGAACAGGCGACGGACTTCCATAACCAAAAACCGCAATTGTAAGGGGTGAAAAAGATGAATTTTGAAACAGTGATCGGACTTGAAGTGCACGTTGAACTCAAAACCAATACAAAAATTTTCTCGCCGGCGCCTGCGCATTTCGGGGCAGAACCGAATACGAACACAAATGTCATCGATCTCGGCTATCCGGGCGTGCTTCCGGTACTGAATAAAAAAGTGGTTGACTACGCAATGAAGGCCGCCATGGCGCTGAACTGCGAAATTGCAACCGAAACGAAATTCGACCGGAAAAACTATTTTTACCCGGACAACCCGAAAGCCTATCAGATTTCCCAATTTGATAAACCGATCGGGAAAAACGGCTGGATTGAAATCGAAGTGGACGGCGTAAAGAAAAAGATCGGCATTACCCGCATTCATATGGAAGAAGACGCCGGGAAACTGTTCCACGCGGCAAATGAAGGGTATTCTCTCGTCGATTTGAACCGCCAGGGCACGCCACTTATTGAAATTGTCTCGGAACCGGATATCCGTACGCCGGAAGAAGCGTATGCGTATCTTGAAAAATTAAAATCCATCATTCAATATACCGGCGTTTCCGACTGCAAAATGGAAGAAGGGTCACTCCGCTGCGATGCCAATATTTCCATCCGTCCAATCGGGCAGGAAACATTCGGCACGAAAACCGAACTGAAAAACCTGAACTCGTTCAACTATGTGCGCAAAGGCCTGCAGTATGAGCAGGAACGCCAGAAACAAGTGCTGCTTGCAGGCGGTGTGATCCAACAGGAAACACGCCGTTTTGACGAAGCAACCGGCAAAACGATTCTGATGCGGGTGAAAGAAGGCTCGGACGATTACCGTTATTTCCCGGAACCGGACCTTGTGGATCTGTATATTGATGACGCCTGGAAAGAACGGGTGCGCGCCGAAATCCCGGAACTGCCGGACGAACGGAAAAAGCGTTACACGGAAGAACTCGGGCTCCCGGCTTATGATGCCATGGTGCTCACACTGACGAAAGAAATGTCCGATTTCTTTGAAGCGACGATCGCAGCCGGCGCCGATGCAAAACAGGCATCAAACTGGCTGATGGGCGAAGTGTCCGCGTACCTGAATTCAGCCCAGAAAGAACTGCATGATATTGCGCTTACACCGGAAAGCCTCGCCGGCATGATCAAATTGATCGAAAACGGCACGCTCTCTTCGAAATTGGCGAAGAAAGTATTCCGCGAACTGGTCGAAAAAGGCGGTGACCCGGAAAAAATCGTCAAGGAAAAAGGACTTGTGCAAATTTCCGATGAAGGCGAGCTTTTAAAGATTGTAACAGAAGTACTGGATAAAAACGAACAATCCATTATTGACTATAAAAACGGAAAAGACCGGGCGCTCGGCTTTTTGGTCGGACAGGTCATGAAAGCAACAAAAGGGCAGGCCAACCCACCGATTGTCAATAAACTGCTGATTCAGGAAATGAATAAACGTTAAGTTTTCAAAAAAGCGGTGTGCCCCACCGCTTTTTTTGTTTTAAAATTTGGTGACCGGGTATATAACGAAAGGGTGAAATTGACGATAGGAGGCTGCAAACAATGTGTGATTGCTTATTTGAACTGACAACCACGTGTGCATATTGTTTGAGAAAAGCCGGCAAAGAAATTGATGCTGTTTATCCGGTGTATGACTGGAAAACAAATAAACTGCTCGGTTATTATTGCAAAGAACATTTTTTAAAAGTGAAAATCCGGAATTTGATCGAAGAAACTGTTGAAAAACAGGCAAATCCGGTAGAAGCTTAAAATACTTGCGATACAGTTGCCAGTTGAATAGAATGTATAAAAAGAGCGGGCAAAGTGGATGCCGGCTCTTTTTATGTAAGCGCATCCAAGTTGCGTGTCTTTTCAAAATGTACTGCCAAATCCGGCAGGCTGTGCTATAATAAGGATAACAATTGGAGAAAAAGAAAGAGAGTACGAATTAAGGGAAAAAAAACCGGTTCAGCGTACGGGCTGAACCGGTTTGGGTGAAACCATTCCTCTTAATCTTCACCGTTGTTTTTCGCTCTTGCGTTACCGCCTTTTTCTCCAATTTCTTGATAGAAATCTTTGTCATGGCTGTCAGCAGTGGCTTCTCCGCCTTTTTTGCCGATTTCTTGATAGAATTCTTTATCATGATTATCCGCTGTAGATTCTCCGCCTTTTTTACCGATTTCCTGATAGAAATCTTTGTCATGGCTGTCGGCAGTGGCTTCTCCACCTTTTTTACCAATTTCCTGATAGAATTCTTTGCCGTGTTTTTCGGAAGTGGTTTCTCCACCCTTTTTACCAATTTCTTGATAGAATTCTTTATCGTGGCTGTCAGCAGTAGCTTCCCCGCCTTTGCGACCTGCTTCTTCTACTGTCATTTTTTTATCTTTGTCTGCCATTTCAAATCTCTCCTTTGTTCGGTGATTTTGAATATCGCTTACGGTATCATATATACCACGATCTAGCAGGAATAAACTTTCACCAAAAAATAATAGACAAAAATGGAATCATCTTTTAAGCAGCGCCCGTCCGGAAAACGTTGTAAAAATGGGCATGCACCCTTTGAGAGACAGGTTTTGGAGAGGTGGAAACCGGGATGGGCAAATTGATTTTTGAAGGCTTCAAAAAAAGACCAAAAAGAGAGCCGAAATCCGAGCGAATTGTCCTTTTGGGGGTTCAAAAAGACAAAAGAGAGCCAGACACGGGGCCAATTGTCCTTTTGGAGGGTTCAAAAAGACAAAAGAGAGCTGGAATCCGGTCGAACTGTCCTTTTGGATGCCTCAAAAAGACAAAAGAGAGCCAGACCCGGGGCCAATTGTCCTTTTGAAGGGTTCAAAAAGACAAAAGGGAGCTGGAATCCGGTCGAACTGTCCTTTTGGAGGGTTCAAAAAGACAAAAGGGAACTGGAATCCGGTCGAATTGTCTTTTTGGGGGCTTCAAAAAGACAAAAGGGAGCTGGAATCCGGTCGAACTGTCCTTTTGGAGGGTTCAAAAGGACAAAAGAAAGCTGGAATTCAGTCGAACTGTCCTTTTGGATGCCTCAAAAAGACAAAAGAGAGCCAGACCCGGGGCCAATTGTCCTTTTGGAGGGTTCAAAAAGACAAAAGAGAGCTGGAATCCGGTCGAACTGTCCTTTTGGAGGGTTCAAAAAGACAAAAGGGAACTGGAATCCGGGCGAATTGTCTTTTTGGGGGCTTCAAAAAGACAAAAGAGAGCTGGAATCCGGTCGAACTGTCTTTTTGGAGGGTTCAAAAAGACAAAAGGGAACTGGAATCCGTTCGAATTGTCCTTTTGAGTGCCTCAAAAAGACAAAAGAGAGCCAGACCTGGGGCCAATTGTCCTTTTGAAGGGTTCAAAAAGACAAAAGAGAGTCAAGTCCAGGTTATTGTGTAAATTTATGGGCAAATGTTTTCAACCACCCCTTCATTTTTTCGGCTTAACTTCCATGGATTTTTTTCTTCATCTCCGGGAAGGGATGTCAAATGCCTTTCAATTTGACATCCCTTCCCGGAGATGAAATCATCCATGATGGAAGTTAAGCTGAAAATGCTGCTAACTATTCTTTCCCATAAGTGACTTCCTCTTCGAGTATTCTGTATCTTGATACTGCATTAAAACGGCACCAACCAAACGAAAAGCAGATTGGGTATTAGGAAAAATGCGAATGACCCTTTCCCTTCTACGAACCTCTTGGTTAAGCCGCTCGAGGGAATTAGTACTCCGTATGTGCATACGGATATTCTCAGGAAAGTTCATGTATTGGATAGTATCTTCAAAACCTTCATCTAAAATGGCCAGAGCTTTTTCAAATCTTGCTTCTGTACCAAATTTGTTTATTAATTCATCTTTAAACTTGCGTATGTCCTCAATCGTAACGGCCTCAAACACGCGCTTAATCATCACCCGGATTTCTGCAGTATCTTTTTTGGGCAGTTTTTCAATGATATTGCGTTTAAAATGAACATTGCACCTTTGCCAAGCAGTGCCAATGAATTCCCGTTGTATTGCTTTCTGAAGGCCCATGTGAGCATCGGAAATAACGAGTTTTGGTGATTGGAGTCCACGTGATTTAAGTTGTTTAAAAAATGAACTCCAACTCTCCAAACTTTCTGCATGGTCAACGCTTAAACCCAGTATTTCACGTGTATTCTTCTCTGTAATGGCAGTCGCAATATAAACAGCCTTTGATATGACCTTATGGTGCTCCCGTACTTTTATATACATGGCGTCCACAAACACATAAGGGTAGTAGGTTGTATTCAACGGTCTCTCGGCCCAAGCATTCACAATGGGATCCAGTTTTTGCGTAAGGGAAGAGACAAACGACTTGGATACATTCTTACCGCAAAGCTGTTCTACGACATTTGTGACCTTACGGGTAGAGACGCCATTGATGACCATCTCCAACATAGAAAGGACGAAAGCTTGGTCACATCTGGCATACTTTTCAAATAAGGTAGTTGAGAATTCGCCATTACGTGTCCGGGGAACTTTTAATGTAACATTGCCGATGCTCATCAACAGCTCGCGTTCATAGTAACCGTTCCGGTAATCCCGGCGTTCAACAGCGCGTTCATAAGGGCTCGTTTTTAAATAGTCATCCCTTTCCTTTTCCATAAACTCGTTTAACACGAGGACAACCGCTGATTTAATTACCGCGTCAAGATCGGAAGTCATGATGGCTTCTTTTAAAACATCCAAATTTAAGTTAAACTGTAAGTGAGTCATTTTATCTCCTCTTTTCATTAGTTTATCGTCGTTGAAAACAGTGTTGCCAAGAGTTGATAAAATGACTCCTTCTTTTTACACAATTATACGGACTTAATCCAAAAGAGAGCTGTAATCCGAGTGAATTGTCCTTTTGGAGGGTTTAAAAAGACAAAAGGGAACTGGAATCCGGTCGAATTGTCCTTTTGGGGGCTTCAAAAAGACAAAAGAGAGCCAGACCCGGGGCCAATTGTCCTTTTGGAGGGCTTAAAAAGACAAAAAAGAGTACCGGACCGGGAGCAAACTGTCCTTTTAAAAACTCCAATAAGGAAATAAAGAGCCTGTAAGCTGTGCGTCTAGTGCAGAAACGTTTAAAATAGAATAAGGATGCATGTCGAGTCACTTTTTTCATCCCTGTTGTTGCGAAAAAAAGGTTTTTTCATGCCGGGCAGCGAAAAGAACGGATAAAGCACTTGAAAGGGGAAAAGAAAATGGAAGAACAGGTGGAGGCTTATTTGAATTACTTAAAGCTTGAACGTGAAGAGCCGGGGCTGAATTTTTTGCAGCGGCTCATCCAGCACCATCTTTCTTGTGTCCCCTATGAAACGTTCAGCAAGTTTCATTACTTCCGTGAGGGGATTTACATACCTCCGTTTGAGACTTTTGTGGAGCATTTATGGGAAAAAGGATGGGGCGGCACCTGTTTTACATTAAACATCAATTTTGCGCGGCTGTTGCGTGGCTTGGGTTTTCAATGCTCGTTTGTGCGTGTGGTGCCCGGCCATGTCGCGCTGATGGTTTTATTAAACGAAAAAAAACTGTACGTGGATGTCGGCTACGGCTCCCCGATCATGAAGCCGGTTGAACTTGAGGCAAAACGGCGCCACGTGCTCCATGGTTTTGGTGAAGATATCATTTTTACGCAGCTTGAGCCCGGCCGTTACGAAATCGACCGCCGTTCAAATGGGAAATCTTTTGTGAAAAAAACAATTGAATGGCTGCCGCTTACGGAAGACGATTTGAAAGAAGATATTCGTGCATCATACCTTGACGACAACGCCAATCAGACGATGCGCAGGGTGACCGCCGTTCGCTTCAACGGGCGGGAATGCTACTATTTGCGCGACCGCTCATTAAAAATTATGAACTACCGCAATATCCGCGAGCTGCACATGCGGGATTTCGCCCGCTGGAAAGATACCATCGGGGAAGTTTACAAGATCGGCGAAGATGCTCTGCTGGAAACGATACAATTTCTGAATGAGCGCGGCATCCGTTTGTTCAGCCCGTGATGATGCGCAAGTATGGAATTTTAAAATGCACGCCAAATCATTCGTGCCTGCACGTCCCCCTTGCCTCGAACCACACTTTGGTACAAGGCAGCCACCACGCACACGGCAGCCGAAAAGGCATCTTTTTGCGGCCAAGGCGCACGCCGTACCTTGCTGTTAGTGGATTTTTTTTCAAAAAAGTTGTATTATAATTCGGTGGATGTACCCCATGCAAACGAACGGACAACATATCGAGCAGTTTCCCTATCTGGGTCTGTTTTTGGGGAAACTGTCCTTTATCTGCACGAAACAGGATTACATAAAGACGCATGTACATCAACATAAATAAGGATGATGCGAATGAAACGAGCAAGAATCATATATAACCCGACTTCCGGCCGTGAAGCGTTTAAGCGCCATCTCCCGGATGTACTGCAAAAATTGGAGGTGGCCGGATATGAAACGTCCTGCCATGCCACAACCGGCGGCGGGGATGCCATTAAAGCAGCAAGGAAAGCGGTTGAACGCAAGTATGATATTGTCGTGGCAGCCGGTGGGGACGGCACGATCAATGAAGTCGTCAACGGCATTGCCGAACAGGATTACCGGCCGAAACTCGGCGTCATCCCAATGGGTACAACCAATGATTTTGCACGCGCACTGCAAATCCCGCGTGATGTGCAGGCGGCAACGGAAATTATCGTAAAAGGCGATACCCTTCCAGTCGATATTGGGAAAATGAATGAGAAATATTTTATCAATATCGGTGGCGGCGGGCGGCTCACGGAACTGACATATGATGTGCCAAGCCGGCTGAAGACGATGCTCGGCCAGCTCGCCTATTATTTAAAAGGGATTGAAATGCTGCCTTCGATCCGCGCGACTCAGATGACGATTGAATATGACGGGAAGCTGTTTGAAGGCGAAGCGATGATGTTTTTAATCGGCCTGACGAATTCCATTGGCGGCTTTGAAAAACTTGCTCCGGACTCTTCAATCAATGACGGCCTGTTTACGTTAATGATTTTGAAAAAAACGAACCTGGCTGAGTTCATCCGGGTTGTTACCCTTGCGCTGCGCGGTGAACATTTGAATGACCCGAACGTCATTTACACCTCCGCCAGCCGCGTAAAAGTTCATTCACCGGATAAAATTTTATTAAATCTGGACGGCGAACTCGGCGGAGAAGCCCCTGCTGTTTTTGAAAACCTGTACCGCCATCTCGAAGTCTTTGCGCCGCTTGATAAAATCCGCCCGCAAGACAGGGTTGACTGACAAAAGAACGGGAAGCGGGCTTTTGTGAAAACACTGTCATCCTGGGTTTTTAGCAACAACCATCTTGGTAAAAAACCGGAAGCAGTCCCGGTTTTTAAAATCTGTGCCATCTCTGATTGGCAACATCCGCCCGCCGGACAAGGCTGACTGACAAAAGAACGGGAAGCGGGTATGCAGGTTGCCGGCTTTTGAAAACACTGCCATTGCGGGTTTTTAGCACCAACCGCCTTGGTGAAAAGACCGGAAAGCATTCCCAGATTTTGGAAATCTGAGCCATCTCTGATTGGAAATAATGCCTGTAGGACAAGATTAAACGCCGGAAGCATACACGCAGACTGCCGGCGTTTTTTAAATCTGTAGTCCAACCCGGCATTTTGTGCAACCCCTGCTCCATTGAAAAAGCCGGAAGCAGTATAAAAAGCTTCCGACGTTTTTTACAATCAACTTTCCTTTTTCATTGCGGAAAGGCTGTCATTAAATTCTTCTTCAATGCCTGCATGGTGTTTGTAGGTTGCGATGCTGATCACCATGCTGACAATCAGGTTAAAGGCAAAACCCGGTACCATGGAGTACAATTTGGCATCCATTCCTGACACGGTCCAGATAATCACTGTCACGGCACCCACAATCATACCGAAAAGGGCGCCCCAGTGGTTCATCTTGCGCCAGAACAGGCTCAAAAAGATCACCGGCCCGAATGATGCGCCAAACCCGGCCCATGCATAGCTGACAAGCTGCAAAATGGTGGAATCGCGGTTTAAAGCGAGCAATGCAGCGACAACAGAAACAACAAGCACCGCGAGCCTCCCGAAAAATACCGACTCTTTATCCGAAGCATTGCGACGGAAGAAGAGCTTATACAGGTCCTCCGTCAGCGCACTTGAAGTAACAAGCAGTTGGGATGAGACGGTGCTCATAATCGCTGCAAGCACTGCTGCCAGCACAAATCCGGCAATGAGCGGGTGAAACAAAATCTGCCCGAGCTGGATAAAAACCGTTTCCGGATTTTCCAGTTTATGGCCGGCCTGATGGAAATAAGCAATCCCAATCAACGCAGTAAGGGATGTGCCGATCAGCGACAAAATCATCCAGCCGATCCCAATTCTGCGCGCGCTTTTCGTTTCTTTTACCGATTTAATCGCCATAAAGCGGACAATAATATGCGGCTGGCCGACATAGCCGAGCCCCCACGCGAGCGCGGAAATGATCCCCAATGCCGTTGTCCCTTTGAAAAAGTCCAGCAAATCCGGATTGATCGATTTCACGGTATGGAAAGTTTCAACCGGCCCGCCCGTTTTGGTAAAAGCCACAATCGGCACAAGAACGAGCGCGATGACCATGATCAGCCCTTGGACAAAATCGGTCCATGAAACAGCGAGAAACCCGCCGAAAAGCGTGTACAACACAACAACGCCCGCAACGATGATCAGCCCTAAATAATAGGACGTATGGAATGAGTTTTCAAAAAAGACGGCCCCGGATACCATCCCGGAAGATACATAAAGCGTAAAGAAAATTAAAATGACAAGTGCAGAAACAAGCCGCAGCATTTTGGTCGGGTCTTTGAAACGGTTTTCAAGATAAGAAGGGATCGTAATGGAATCACCGGCCACCTTTGTATAGGAGCGGAGACGCGGTGCCACAAGCCGCCAGTTTAAATAGGCCCCAATCGTAAGTCCGATCGCAATCCATGCATCAGCAAGCCCGGTCAGATAAATACCGCCCGGCAGGCCCATCAACAGCCATCCACTCATATCGGCAGCGCCTGCGCTTAAAGCAGCAACTGCAGGGCCGAGCGAACGTCCGCCGAGCATATAATCATCGAGGTTGCTCGTCCGCCGGTAAGCCACCCAGCCGATCCAGAGCATCAGCACCATATAAATGGCGATCGAAATCATTTTTAATGTTTGATCACTCAAGAAGCGTTTCCCCCTTTGTTTTTGGTCCTTTCAACAACATTTTATCATCATAATATCTGTTTAATAAAGGTGTATTTTTAAAAACGGTCGAATATTCAAGAAAACAGTCCGCGGCAACTGATTGTTTTTCGCATTCAAAGCCGCTTTATGTTAAAATTTCCGTAGCCATTAAGACGAAAAGGAAGACAGGCATGAAAAAAACATTATCGGTTCAAAAGAACGAAGAAATAGAGGTTGTTTTTGAAGATTTGACGCATGACGGTGCAGGGGTGGCAAAGGTGGACGGCTATCCGCTGTTTGTCAAAAACGGCTTGCCAGGGGAGAAAGCCCGCATTAAAGTCATTAAAGCCAACAAGAACTACGGGATCGGTCGCCTCCTCGAACTGTACGAAAGGAGCCCGTACCGCGTCGACATCCCGAAAGAAGACGCACCGAAATACGGTGGCTGCCAGCTTGCACATATCCGCTATGATGGCCAGCTTATGTACAAAGAAAATCAGGTGCGCCAGGCACTCGCCCGGATTGGAAAAATTGAAGGCGCCCGCATCCATCCGATGATCGGCATGGACAACCCGTGGCATTACCGGAACAAAGCCCAGGTGCCGGTCGGCGAAAAAAATGGGAAACTCGTAGCCGGCTTTTTTAAACCGAGAACCCATGAAATACTAGATGCCGATGAGAGCGTGATCCAGCTTCCGGCGGTAAACGAAGCCGTCCAAGTGGTAAAAGAAATTTGCCGGGAACTTGGCATCCCGGCTTACGATGAGGAACATCACAGCGGCGTCCTCCGCCACATCATGGTGCGTTACGGGAGGAAGACCGGCGAGCTGATGGTCGTCCTGATCACGAGAACAGTGGAACTGCCGCATCGGAAAAAACTCGTGGATTTAGTGGTCTCGCGCCTGCCGCAAGTTAAGTCGATCGTGCACAATATCAACCCGAAGCGCACAAACGTGATTTTAGGGGAGAAAACCAAAGTACTGTGGGGAAATGAGGTCATTTACGACAAAATCGGGGATATAAAATTCGCCATCTCCGCGCCTTCTTTTTACCAGGTCAATCCCGTTCAGACGAAAGTGCTGTATGAAAAAGCGCTCGAGTACGCGGAACTTACCGGCAGCGAAACGGTCATTGATGCATACTGTGGCATCGGGACAATTTCGCTTTTCCTTGCACAGAAGGCCCGCAAAGTATTCGGCGTAGAAATTGTGCCGGAAGCGATTGAAGATGCAAAGCGAAATGCGGCGCTCAACGGTATCACGAATGTGGAGTTTGAAGCGGGCACAGCGGAAACGGTCATCCCAAAATGGTACGAGGCAGGCAACAAGGCAGATGTCTTAGTGGTTGACCCGCCGCGCAAAGGCTGTGACGAAGCCCTGCTCAAAACCATCCTGGAGATGAAACCGCAAAAAGTCGTCTACGTCTCCTGCAACCCGGCAACATTGGCAAGAGACTTGCGGTTCCTGGAAACGGGAGGATACCGTACAGTGGAAGTACAGCCTGTTGACATGTTTCCGCATACGACACATGTGGAAGTCGTCACAAAATTGCTGTTTGGGATGTAGAATAATATAAAACATTTCCCATTCAGACCCGGATTTCATTTTCGATTTCTGGGTCTTTTTCATATTAAATTACGATGTCTCTTTCGATTACTTTTCCTACAATATCTTATCGAATTATTTTTTGTGCAAAAGGAATGTCTTGAGCCTTTGTAACTTCAGGGCTAGGAAACAGAATAACAAGGTTTAGTGCATTTTATATAGTGTCCAAAGACTATTAAACAAACGAGCATTTAATTTAACTTCTATATTCAAGATTATTTTTCTATTCTAGTACAAACAGCCATGTCAACCCATTGGTGGATTCGGTATAATGTGAGAGAATAGAATCATAAAAAATTCCTTTAAAATAAAGGAGGACGGGTATGAAGCAGCTATATATGAAGCAGAAGGTTTTTAGTTTAAGCGGCAAATTTACGGTCAAGGATCAACAGGAACGAGATGTTTATTATGTTGAGGGCAGCTTTTTGCAAATCCCTAAGACGTTCTCGATTATGAATACAAAATGAGAGGAAGTCGCGCTTATTACGAAAAAGGCGTTTAGCTTTCTTCCAAAGTTTATTGTCGAGGTAAATGGACGAGAAGTGTTAACAATAAAGAAAGAGCTATCCTTCTTTAAGGCACGCTATACGATTGATGCGGCAGGAATTGAAGTGCGTGGGAATTGGCTGGATATGGATTTTGAAGTGTTGCGGCACGGTGAAGTGGTCGGTAAAGTTAGTAAGGAATGGTTTACTTGGGGCGATAGTTACAAAATTCAAATCTTAAAAGAAGAAATGGAAACGATTCTCATAGCTATCGTTGTCGCCATCGATTGTGTAAAGGCTGATCAGGCAGCTGCAAACTCGCCAGCAACATATTAAAGGGAAAAGTGACACTTTAATCACTCTGGGTCTCACACCCTTTTTTAAACTTATGGTTTGCACATACACATTTCCATAGATTTGACAGATGTGAAGAGTGTGATACCGAAGAAAAGGATTAAAAGCTGGATGAAAGCGGATTAATTATGTAATTCAAATAAAAATGTGAACTTATAAAAGATATATTGAAAAATGAAAGGAGCGTAAATATAATGAAAGAACCAGATAGGAAAAAACTATATCCAATGAAAACATAAAAACACCTGAAATATTCATAGCTACAAATCCCATTTGATAAATTTTGTTAAATTAGTTGAAAATAACGGTATTTAATTAAGAACCGTAGCCAATTCATAAAATAACTGAATTTTCAATAGAACAACTCTGGTATTTTGGGCATACTTGCCCCTTGACTGAAAAATTTATTTTTTTCAGTTATGAGAAGTATTCTATTGGTCATTCCAATTGTAGCTTTTGAATTCGATTCAGTACATCCCAAAAGAAATTTTGATACACAAAACTCGATGATAGTTTGAAGTAAAGGGATCTGCCTGATTTCACGACTTTACTTGCCGCTTTAATTAACC
The DNA here is from genome assembly GCF_038593185.1 of Weizmannia sp. FSL K6-0777. Lineage (NCBI taxonomy): Bacteria > Bacillati > Bacillota > Bacilli > Caryophanales > Bacillaceae > Heyndrickxia > Weizmannia sp. FSL K6-0777. Next base: position 3,191,748 of record NZ_CP151971.1, on the reverse strand, counting down.
GAGTACGTATCGTATCAATTTGCATAGTTTTTTGACCTTCCGGAAAACAAAGAGTTCGTAACCAATTGGTCAAATTATATGCAAGAAGTGTTAACATCATTTTTACTTCGTTCACTAGAAAAGCGTGGCTATTCATATGATCAAAGTAAAAGCCATTTTTTGCTTCTTTGATATAGTTTTCCATCGTCCCTCTTTTTTGATAAGCTCGGACGATATCTTGAGGGAAAGCTAATTCAAAGTTAGTAACAAAAAAGGAATGGGTAAAGAACAGCTCACCTGCAGGACGTACCGATTGAATAATCACCCTTCTTGGTTTTGACCATGATTTTGCTTGGTAAATCGTTTCTTCATAATAGGTTTCCGTCTTGGAAACATCTAAAGGTGCGGAAGAAGGATGGTATTCCTTCGCTAAACTTTGTAGTTGTGAATTCGATTTCAACCGAATAATATACAAAACAGATTCTTCTTCACACAGATCGTATAATCCCGGAACAGCAAACCCGCTATCTCCACGAAGAAACAGGGTAGTTTCCGGAAACATTTCGTTATAATGTTTAATGAGAGGCCGAATAAATTCCACCACACCATTTGATGTATAAACATTTCCGGGACGGAGTTGTGCTTTCAAAAAGTCACCAGTCGCACCATCAAAGGCGACTAATGGATGAAAACCCATCGTGCCATAATGAGTATTATATGACGAAGATTCTTGGTCCCCATATGTATCCGAATGAGTCGAATCCAAGTCGATAAATAACTCTTTCGATTGTCGAAAACAATGAATCTTATCAAGCATTTCTTGGTTAGCCAGATTTAATTGTTCAATTGAATCTTTATCAAATCGTGTATAAAAGCGAGACAAACTGGGCTGGGAAGCAAGTGTTGGAGTTTCAATGATTTCCTTAAACACAGGATCATGAGTCAACTGATCAGCCGCATCATCTTCCGCATACCCGGCAATGATTTGATAGACTTTTTGACGTAACAAGTTTTCATTTGAATGAAGATAATATTTCCTTGAATCGTTAAGTCTCAAGTACTTAACTAAAGTCTTTGAAAAACCAATTTTTTCATCGAATTCTCTAAAAAGAAACTCACCTGTATCGGAGGAAAGAGAACCTCCATCATTTGACAATTTAATTTTATGATTGAAATCAAGTGTTTTTTGCGTTAAAGTAACCATATAAAGAGTCCTTTCTGTTTGGTTTTTGTTTTGGTTACTTTAACTTTAACAGAAATGGATTCTTTTTTCATTTTTTTAATGAATTACAATAAAGCCGAAAAGGCTTGGTAATCCATAAGTTATAATAAGTTTCTGAATTTCTGTGAATAATTCAGGAAACAGTTTGTTATAAGTAATTTACCTTCGAAGTTTATCACTTAAAATTTTTATTTAAACAGAGGGTTACATGGTAAATAAAATAGATACCATTGAGTAACATTTGTTGATTGAAACAAGCAAATGCCGGGAATCCGGGAGTTTTTTAAACGAATGGGAGGGATGTTAAATGCGTGTCACTGAGCTGAGAGAGCTCCTTGAAAAATACAGTAAGGACGACTTAAGCAAAATGATGATTGAATTGTATAAGGCGATACCGAAAAAAGTGCGTGATGAAAAAGAAATTGATGGGATGTTGCAAGATTTTCAGCAGTACAAAGAAGCTGAAAAGATAAAAAAAGAGAAAGAAAAACATGTTGACCTTAATGATTTGGAACGTGAAATTACGCAATTCATTCAAAATGCTTATAAACAAAATTACATTGCCCCAAATCGGTATGTTAGCAAAAAGGAACGTCCCAAGTGGCGATTCAAGGTCAAATCATACATAAAACAATTGCAACAGGTACCCGTTGAAGGAGACGAAGGGAAGCGTGCTACAGATTTACTCGATGCACTGTATGAAATGTTATGTTATGGGTGTGGCTATTACATCTTTAACACAGACAATCCCTTTAGATCTATTGGTATGGAGCAAGTGGAATTATTCGATATTCTCCTAAAAAGAAAATTCAGTATGGGGATTAACAAAGAAACTATAAGTTCTGCCCTGAAACAAATTATTAATTATCATCTCGACATGGATACACTGCGGTCATCTTTATTCAACGTGTTCATTGCGAATTTGAGAACTGTGGATGCTAAAGAAATAGCAATCGAACAATGCCATCATTTTCTAATGGGATTGAAGCAGCGAACGATAACGCCAGAAGAGACATGGGTTTGGAAGGATGATGAATATAGCCGGGAGCGAAATATAAATGAATTGATTGAAACGGTTTTCAAACTAAAGATGGAACTGTGTGAATATGAGTCAGCTATCCGTTATTTTAAAAGCAATATTCAGGAAGAATCTAAAGAAGACGCATTGTTTAGCTTGCTCAATAAGCTTAAAACATACAATCAGAAAGATTATTGGCTAAGAGAATACGAGGAGGCTATAAAAAAAGGCATAAGGCCGAGGGAAGAACTGCAATTTACCTATCAATATTTAAAAGAAAACGGCGAATTTAACATTGATGAAGACATGTAGTAACGTTCTTCAACAAGGACCAAGGATTGGCACACCAATCCTTGGTTTTCGTATATTCACCTGTAAGAAGGTTGGTAATTGGTAGGGTGGTGGTAGATTCCTGTATCCGTAACCAGAAGTTAAAAAGGATACTGTAAAGATTTGGTATCTCCTTATTCAGTTTCACAGGTTAAATATAAAAATATAGAACTGATCCCGTGAAAATATCATTTAATTTTTTATCAAATAAATATTTCTATTGTATCTTTTTCTTTAACAGCAGTATGATTTTTAATTGTATTTTTATTCAATAGTATTTTCCCCTCTTTAATTAACGAACAAATTTGATTCCTACTTATATCAATGAGTTGATTTCCAAGCAACTTATCGATACGAACAGGTTCATCTAAATAATTTATATTAATACAAATCTTATTAAATCCGTTTTTTAAGTGTGTAACCAAATTAATTTTTTCGTTATCATTCTGGGGTGCTTCATTCGGAAAATCCCTATTTTTAATTTCCAACTTAGGGTCATACGATTTAAAGATTTTCTCTTTTCTATTCCAAGTGTGGTTTTTTTCGCATTTAAAAATAGTAAATTTATAAATATTTTTTCCGTTTGAATTATGTCTTCTCATTAAAGTGTCATAAAAATTTACTACCTTTCCGCAATTTGGGCAATACTTGACTACAGTTTCAACTTTTTCCCCATTATGAACGGACCAATTGTAGGTAATAATATTCATAGTTACACACCTCAATGGAAATTTTCATTTTATTAAAGTGCTTCTTTTGTTTATATTTATCTCTCAAAATGAAATAAATGAAGAATAATACTTCTACTATTACGTAGGATAAATCCGTTTTCATAAAGAATCAAAAGACATTCACAAGATACCCCTGGTCACTATTGTTGATACAATAGCCTTCTCATATTGATGCAGCATATTGCTCTTCAAACTCCTCGTAGTAAAGAACCTCAATTATACCTGACCAATCCAATATACAACCTACAAAATCGTTTATATCCAATCCCTTCATTTCATAGGTATCATCATCATTAACAGTTCCTGTTGCATCTTCGATAAAAGTGACTTTATATCCCCTTTCAAATGCAGTTATAGCAGTAAATAAACAGCAATACTCTGTATTAAATCCTGTAATATATAGATGATCAATATTTTTTTCCTTTAAAATAGAATCTAACTTTGTACCAAAAAATGCACTTGGAGTGTTTTTGGTTATAGTAAGATCCGCATATTGAGCAAATTCCTTATCAATATCACTCTTTTCAGTATTTTCAGCTAGTGGACTATTTGGATCCTTATCTATATGTTTTGTTAATACCACCAAATCTTTTGCATCTTTAAACCTTTTTATAATGTTCTTGATTTTATTCCTTTCTTCACTAAAGTCCTTCATTTCTAATATTCCATTTTGCATATCTAAAACAAGTAGTGCTTTCATAAAAGAATCTCCTTTTAAATTAGTTTTTTAATATTATCCATAACATTCAATCTATGTATTTCCTCTACTGTTCTTTTTCCATCATAAATGGATAATACAGAATCAATCGCTCTATCAGGATCTTCAATTTCAATTGCGCCATTAGGAATAGTTCCTATAGACAATTTCTTACCGAAGGGTACCATCATGAGATGCTTACGTACTAATGGATACTTCACAATACCTTCCCCCAGTCTTTGTGTTTCATCTTATATACAGAATTGTACACTAAATATAAATATTTGTAAATCCCTATTAGACTTAAATTTAGCAATATTCCATCAGGAAATAAAACCCCATTCTCATATTACTCCCTATTTTTAATGGGTCCTCCAAAATACTTCGAATCCCTCAAAAGGCCAAAAAGTTTAGGGAGAAAAGTAAATAAAAATCTAATTTTTCCTAATACTTTTACTCCAAAGGGTGTTTCTAAGATGTTAAACAGGCTTGGATTCAGCTACTCTATGGCAACGTATACTTTGATAAAGCTGATCTGGACAAAAAAAGAGTTCAAAGAAGCCACTTTTCCGGAGTTGAAAAAGGAACTGGAGAATGGTCTCATTGATCACTTGTTATTAACTGCCGTTGATACTTTCCGACTAAACAACACCAGCCCGAACCGCTTTTTTCCGTGGAGTGCCTGGCGTTGCTATCCTTGAATCAAGAGATTTTAAGATAAGTTATATCCACTCCGGCCATATCTCTTGCTTTTTTCTGAATTTGTAATATATTTTTCAAATGGTATGATTGTGCTATCAATATAGAGTTCCAGCCGGGAGTGAGCAAAATGAAAATATCAGCGCAAGATAAGGTATTTAAATTACTAAGCGAATTAAATACCGCCAAAGATGGAATTACTGCATCAGAAATTGCAGAAAAGCTTTCCCTTTCAAGGCAAGTAGTAAGTCATTATCTTTCCAGGTTACTTGAAGAAGGAAAAGTGGCAAAAACAGCCACAAAACCTGTCTATTGGTCTGTTATAAGCAAGATGAAAACGGAAGACGTCTTCGAATCTTTTATTGGATATCATGGCAGCCAGAGTGAAATCATACAACGTTGCCAGGCGGCGGTTAAATACCCTCCTAACGGTTTAAATATATTGATCACCGGACAAAGAGGTGTCGGCAAAAGTTTTCTCGCGTCGTTAATCTATCAGTATGCCATAAATCAAGAGGTTATTAAAAAAACGCCCCTTACATTGTTTTAAACTGTGCAGACTACGCAGACAATGCAGAATTATTATCTTCTGTTCTGTTTGGTTATAAAAAGGGTGCTTTTACGGGGGCAACCCGGAAAAAGACGGGCTTATCCAAGAGGCGGACGGTGGCTTTTTATTTTTAGACGAGATCCATAGATTATCTAAAGAAAACCAGGAAAAGCTTTTTTTGTTCATGGATACCGGCAAATACAGACCGCTCGGGGAAAATAAGACATGGAATGAATCGAAAGTCCGATTTATTTTCGCAACCACAGAAAATGAGGAAAATATATTTTTAGAAACATTTCTGAGAAGGATTCAAGTACATGTTACTATTTCTAATTTCAATAACCGGCCATTGGCTGAAAAAATACAGTTAATAAAATATATGTTTTATCAAGAAGCAAACATCCTTCAAAAAAATATATTGGTTAAAGGAGAGTCCGTACAATTATTATTAAACAGCCATTTTAATGGCAACATCGGAAAGTTAAAAAATATGATTAAGCTGAGTTGTGCTGATGCTTATAATCATCATCCCGACCATGATACTTTACTGATAAGCCCCGGTACCATTTCTGATATGCCTGTTCGGAAAGCGGAAACAAGCAAGTATCCGCACAATTATCTCTTGATTGAATATGCATTCCCTTTTGATTTTGACCAGGAGCATGCAGATGGCTTCATGCTGGAATTGAAAAAAATCATGTCAGATTTGCACGATGCTAAAGGCACGGGTTCAAAGGCGTCATTGGAACAATTAAAAAACAGATTACAGACGCTTCATTTAAAAAGCTTGGGTAACTTTTCTTACTTTGAAAATGTATCCAATCAAAGCATAATGTATGTAAAGAACATGTTTATTCAAAAATGGGAAGATATCATTATGAACCGGTACGGGATTGTAAACAGTGTATCAATAGACAAAATCAGCTTTGATTTTTATTATTACATTCATGAGAAAAAGATACCCTTTTTAGGCTGTTTAAAGGATTTAAATATAGAAATTCAAACGGTTTATCCAAGAACGAGTTATATTGCCGATAAATTTGTCAGTTCCCTGCACTTAACAAGCGAAAAAAGTGCGTTCCTAAAAATAGTGATCTCCCTCCTGCTATCTGATTATGTGAAAGAAGATATTGAACTGAAGGGTTTGCTCATCGCTCATGGAGAAAGCACGGCCAGCAGTATCCAGTCTGTGGTCAACCGATTATGTGAAACATATGTTTTTGAAGCCATTGATATGCCGATCAATACAGCACTGGAAAATATTATTACAGAAGCACGTATGTTTATTCATCATCAGGCGAATCCGGACGGGCTTACTTTATTAGTTGATATGGGTTCGCTCAGCAAACTGTATTCATCCATTAAGAACGCTCTGCAGGGTGATTTATTAATAGTCGACAACTTAACCACCTCGATTGCACTGGACATAGGGCTTAAAATAAAAAACAGGGTGCCTTTTAAAACCATAGCAGAGAACAGTCTGTCGAAAAATATAAAATTGAAACCCAGTATTTTGAAGGCTTCTCAAAAACAAAAAACATCATTATTTCTTGTATGTCCGGCATGGGCATATCGGAAAAAATTAAAGATATCATGAGCAAGTATTTATCTACAGAAAAGATAGAAGTATTAACGATGGAATACAGGGAATTGAAAAATACAATTGACAGGAATTCAAAAAATTATTTTGACAAAACAAAGCTTGTCATTACCACAACGGACTTACCAAGCTCTTTTTCCATTCCCCATGTCAATATATACAATATGCTGGATGCAGAGGGTATTTCCAATTTATGGAGTTTAATTTATAACGATATCAGTAGAAATTCCTTTGATAAAATGATTCAGGAATTGCTAAAACTATTTTCAATACAAGGCGTGGTAGACCGGCTGAAATTTTTAAATCCCGTTGTTGTGATCAATGAAGTGGAAAATGTTTTGACAAAATATGAAAATTATTATCGTATTACGTTTACTGGAAAAGTAAAGTTAAATTTGTATATGCACATCGCTCTTATGATAGAACGTCTTTTTATTTCTCGAGAAGAAAAAGAGGATATTAAAGAGAAATTGTCAGAACCCGAAGCGGAATTCTACGTTACTTCAAAAAATATTTTTAAGCCAATGGAAAATAATTACAACATTATGGTCAGCCAATACGAAATCTCGTTGTTATACCAATTAATTGGCCCGTTTATTCAAAAATGAGAGGGCTTTCGTGAATCCCGTAATCTGTCTATCCAGTGTTCCTGTTGTGTCCAATTTTTTGGACACATTATTTTTTACAATTGAAATGCCTGGCATACCTGTTTTTTAAAAGACTGGCACGGAAATTGCATTAATAATATACGAAAAACCGATGAGACGAAAGGAGGAGAGAAATGAACAAAATATTAGTTGCCACTCATGGTTATTTTGCAAACGGCATCAAAAGCAGTATTAAACTTCTTACGGGTGTGGAAGAAAACATCTATTTTTTGAATGCATACGTCAATGATGAGAGCATTGACAAACAAATTGAACATTTTTTCCAATCTGCAAGTGAAGAAAATGAAATTATTATCTTTACTGATTTATACGGAGGAAGTGTAACCCAGAAGATCATTGCTTACGCCAGTTCCATAAAAAGAAAAGTGCATCTCATTTCCGGTTTTAACTTACCGGTCATCCTTGAAGTCGTGCTTTCAACAAAAAAACTGACGGATCAGCTGCTAGAGGAAATGGTTGCCGATTCTCAGAAACAAATGAAATTAATCGAACTAAGCAATCTTTCCAAACAGGAAACGGAAAAAGATAACAATGAGGATTTATTTTTTAATTAGGAGGGATTAAGATGATCGTTGCTCTGAGAGTGGATGAAAGATTAATACATGGACAAGTAGCCATGACTTGGACGAAGGCGTTAAAACTTGATGGTTTAGTAGTTGCAAATGATGAGGCAGCAAATAATGAAATTCAAAAAATGAGTTTGAAAATGGCTGTGCCTCAAGAGATAAAATGCATTATTAAAACGGTGGAGTCTGCAATACAACTGCTGAACGACCCAAGGGCTCAAAAAATGAGGCTTATGGTATTGGTCACAACTGTGAAAGATGCTGTTACAATTTGCGAAAGATTTCAGGACATTGAACTCGTAAATATCGGAAACGCCGGAAAAATGACAGATGGGGAAAAGATCACATTCTCAAAAGAAGTCATGCTCACACAAGAAGAAATTGATCATTTAGAAACATTGGTAAAGCTGTATCCAAATACAGAATTTCAGCCTACTCCAGCCATGGAAAAAAAGTTAGCTGTAAATATCCTTAAAAACATAAGACGTTAGGAGGAATACCTTGTGTATGATGCAATTGTCGTCGCGTTTGCAGTATTTGCAGGAGTTGCAGGACATGAATTGCTTGGCATGTCTATGCTAAGCCGCCCAATCGTTGTCGCTCCTCTTACGGGTTTATTACTGGGGTACTTAAACACAGGACTCCTTGTAGGGGCGTCTCTGGAAACAATATTTATGGGCGTCGTCAATATTGGCATATCCAGTACAGCAGAGCCTTCACTGGCAGCAGGATTAGCCACTGTTTTTTCAATCAACATGGGCGGGAATATGGGCGCGATTATCCCGTTGGTTTTTCCATTAGCCATTTTAGGACTGCAATTGATGAACTTGATCTTTTCTTTTGTTATCGGGCCATTTGCACCGAAATTCAGAAAGCTCGCGCTTGAAGGAAAAGAAAAATCAATCGTCGGCCTTCACTATGGATTATGGTTCTTACACTATGGTTTATATGCGCTCATCCCATTTTTCGCGGTATTGTTTGGATCGGATGTTGTCAGAGATGTATTAAACAGTATTCCGAAAGTGATTATGAATGGTTTAACAGTTGCCGGGAACATGTTGCCTGCCGTAGGGATGGCAATGCTGTTAATGATGCTATGGGATAATAAAATTGCTGCTTACTTCTTTTTAGGCGTTGTATTGGTTGCATATTTAAAACTTCCTTTAATTGCTGTCGCTACAATCGCGTTTATCATTGCTGTCGTTGTTTCTCCAAGAGATCTTCAATTGAAAAAGATGGCAACGGCAAGTGCCCCGGATGTAAATGCCGCCATCTCGGATGAAGAGGAGGACTTTTTCAAATGAAACTAACACAGAACCTTAGTAAAGACGAAAAGAAAATGATTAGAAAAATGTTTTGGCGTTCCGCTACCATGTATATTTCGGTCAATCCGATTACGATGGGAGGAGGCGGTTTTTGCTACTCTATGATACCGTTTATTCACCATTTCTATAAAAATAAAGAAGACCGGAAATTAGCGCTTGAAAGGCATACAGCTTATTTTAGTACAACTATCCCCTTTGCTTCTTTTGTGATGGGAATTGCCGGTTCAATGGAAAAGGAAAACAGTGAGAAACCTAACTTTGATCCGAAAAGTATTAATGCCATTAAATTAAGTTTGATGGGGCCGTTAGCCGGCATTGGTGATTCCCTTTTTTGGGGTGTATGGCGTGTTGTATGTGCCGGACTGGCAATCGGGCTTGCAAATGCGGGGAATTTCCTGGCACCGCTTATCTTTTTATTGGCGTTTAATATACCCAACTATTTAATCCGGTATTACGGCGCATTTTTAGGATATTCACTTGGGTCCAAGTATATTGAAAAAATGTATTCAGAAGGCATTATCGCAGTTTTAACAAAAGCTGCCAGTATTTTAGGGCTGATCATGGTTGGTGCGATGGCTGTCCAAATGGTTAAATTTAAAACAGTCTTAGCTTTTCATATGCATGGAAAAGAAATCATGAACGTCCAAAATGTATTGGATAGTATTTTTGTAGGAATCATTCCTTTGCTGATCACTTTTCTTTGCTTCTATTTATTGAAGAAAAAAGTAAATGTTATCGCAATTATCTTCGGGATCATGGTTTTAGGCGTACTGTTGTCTGTCTTGGGCATTGTCTAAAAAAAATTCGGGAGAAAATAATATGGCAAAAAACATAACTCAATTTATCGATGAATCGGTCAATCCCTATTTCAATTTAACAATTGAGAACGGAAAATATTTTAGTACAAATAAAGAAAGTTATTATCTCAAGCAACTGCCGGATCAATCTTTTTCTTTTGATGTTACAAATAATAAAGTGACATCCAGTATAGATGAGTTTGGAACCATTAAAAGCATATCGTTTTATCATGGTAATTATTTAACGGAAGACAAACCCGGGGTATGGGTATCAAAGGATTTTGTTCAGGAAAATGACTTATCATTTAAAATACGTTATGATGATAAACTTTATGACTTTAAAAATTCCAAAAACAGGGTTGAGGCAGACCTGGTGTTTAATTTGTTTCCAAGAATTAAACACGACTTAAAAGATTTAAAATGCACCATCATTGTGTATGCACCCGTCGGAAGAACGGGTGCAAGACTAAGCTGCCTTGTCTATGGGATCTATATTGAAAATTTGAAGCCAACAAATCTTACAGGCGAACTCATATTGCCAAAGTTGTATGAAAAGAAATACTCGGATCGGCGCAATATTTTAATGCATTGCCCGCAAAGCGCGGATAAAAAAACAGTCCATTTTTCTATAAGTCCGGGTAAAGCAAAGTTCATACCATTCATCTTATGTGATCCGAATGCTTACAGCTCTGAGGAGTAAAAATTTTTCGTGATAATTTAACTATTCCCCCCCCAAAAATGCGGCTAAATATGTAATAATTTAAATAATTAGAGCTTGCTGGACGAATATTTTGGCATGGCTTAGTGACAAGTCGAATACAAGCTAAAATTTGATTCGTTCAGCAAGCCCTAATTAAACTTGGCTGTTTTGAGGGGGTTTTTATTTTGGTTACTAGAAAAGAAAAAAGAAATCGTGAAAAAGAAGCAAATTATTTTTTCGAGTTCCTTAAAATTCAGAAGCATTTTTTCAAAGACCTGATGAATAACCTAAAAAAGGTAGCAGACCACCGACATCAAAGCTATATCACTTATGGTCCAGAGGTCCTTTTATTTACGATGATGTTGAAAAATATGACCGGCCTAAAATCCATGAGAAACATGAGTGAGAGTTTTAATAAAGAAGAATGTATTAAAAATGTAGGGAAGGTGTTAGGCTTAGATTCTCTTGAAGAACTTCCACATTATGATACAATTAACGACTTTTTATCTGGCTTAGATGTAAATGAATTAGAAAAAATTAGAACGTATATGATTAAAGAATTATTGAAAAAAAGGTCTCTCGAGTCTTATCGAATTGAAGGAAAGTACTGGGGTGTCATCATTGATGGAACTGGATTACACACCTTTCATGAGAAACATTGTAAACACTGCCTGAGACGGGCATATACAAATAAAGAAACAGGAGAAACGAACGTACTTTATATGCACCATGTACTTGAAGCCAAGCTTGTCGTGGGGGATATGGTCTTCAGTATTGCCTCCGAATTTATCGAAAATGAATCAGAAAATGTTTCTAAGCAAGATTGTGAATTAAAAGCCTTCGACAGGCTGGCAAAGAAAATAAAAAAAATATTTAAAAGACTACCGATTTGTATCTTGGGAGATAGTCTCTATGCATGTGAAACGGTATTTAATCTGTGCAGGGCGCACAAATGGAAATATATATGCAGATTTAAGGAAGGGAGAATTAAAAGTATCTCGACGGAGTTTAAGGCAATAAAAGAGCTGGAACAAAGTAAGGATCAGAATTCATTAGTTTGGGTGAATGATATTGCCTACAAAGACAGAACGGTCAATCTGATGGAGGCCACAATGAAAACAGAGGATGGGAAATCGAAAGAGTATGTATTTATAACGGATATTAAAATCACGAAAAAGAACGTGGAACGACTCATCGCTGCAGGAAGAAGCCGCTGGAAGATTGAAAATCAAGGATTTAACGAACAAAAAAATAATCGTTACAATATAGAACATGCCAATAGCCAAAACTACACAGCCATGAAAAATCATTATTTATTAGTTCAAATAACAGATATTATTAGACAGCTGTTTGAAAAAGGTTCGTCAATCTTAAAAGCACTCAAAAAAACGGCAAAAGAAAAATCCTCAAATCTGTTGGAATCGTTTCGGACACGCATTTTAACAGACGAGGATTTCACCCATTTAAGTAAGCCAATACAAGTAAGGTTTACTTAATGGTTATATTATAGCAAAGGATGTGATGTAAAAAAAGGTTTTTTTGAAGTTATCCACAATTTTAAAAAAGAAATTTGCAAATTCGGCTCTTTTTGACTTTGAAAGCAGAAAAAATAGATGGAAAAATTTTCTAAATGTGGATAAGTCATTTTATCATAAAACATCTAAAAATTGATGAATTTACTCTTCAGAACTGGATTAGCAATAACATTATTGACACTAATTTTCAAATAATATAAAATAAACAGATATACTACCTCGCACCAACCTCAAATACCACCCCCGAAAGGATCGACCCTCATGACAACAGAATACCTCGACCTCAAATTGGACTTTATGTTCAAACAGCTTTTCGGCCACCCAAGCAGAAAGAAGATTACCATTGCCTTTTTGAATGATTTGCTTCATCGGCAAGGCCGCGACCGGATTACCGACGTTCAATACGAAAACACCGAACTCATTAAGTCGGACCAGGTTGGCAAGACAAGCCGGCTCGATGTGCTGGTTTACACTTCCAACGATGAAAGGATTAATGTTGAAATTCAAATGGTAAACCAGCACGATATGCCCGAACGGGTGCTTTATTACTGGTCAAAACTTTTCTCATCATCTTTGCAATCCGGACAAAATTACTCTGTACTCGTCCCTACCATCATGATCTCCATCTTAAACTACCCGCTTTTTCCCCACGAAACCGACAGCTTCCACAACGTTTTTCATCTTTACGAGGATAACGAGCATTTCATTTGGAGCCCGCATCTGGAATTCCACACATTTGATTTATCGCAGTTTATGGTAAAATGGAAAAAATACAGACGTGAGATGAAAGCGAAGCCATCATGTTTCTGACATCCAAAAATAACCGAAAGTTGACGGTATTGCCTGTCCGGAATTTGACGAGTATAATGTCCTCGTATTTATTCTTGAGAAAGGAAAAGGACATCCCCCATGATGTATAACTGTACCATCAGCTATACGGGGAATGTCCCACCAAAAATAACGATTATGGTTATTGTATCAGATTATAAGCTAATTGAAAATACTCAACTTGGTGTTTTTGGTTAGGGGTGCGGAAAAAGTACCTTCCCCTTGTTGTGGTAAACATATGAACCCAGATTACGAAAGTAAAATAGTAATTTAAAATAAAAAAGTGCCCCATCCTTTGGTATAATTGATTTTGAGAAAAAAACAATAACCAAGAAAGGGGGCACCTTTAAGGTGAATTATATCATTCCTGTCTCAAGAATTAAATATGAATTCAATTTAAAGAATAGTACAAAATTTAGTGGCATCCTCCCATTTCTGCAATTTCTGGAACGGATGAAAATCCAGCAGACTTTCCGGGGGTTTGATTGCTTAAAGAAAGACAATGCCAAATTTCCTCTAAGTAAAATATTTGTATATCTGATTGCGGGCTGGATGGCAGATTGCTCCCGTATGTTTCATTTTCAATCACTCCAGAATGACCCTTTGATTCGTGCTTTCTTAGGAGGAAAATGCCCGCATTATACGCTTTTAAGCAAGGATCTATTAAGGTTGGAGAAAATCGAGGATGCTGCCATAGAATTCAAAGAACGGGTGATGGACATCATCGAACCATGGCTGGATTCCGATCTCATTCTTGACTTTGATTCAAGTGTCGAAACGGTTTATGGAAACCAGGAGGGAGCGAAAATCGGGGTGAACCCCCATAAGCCGGGCAGAAAAAGCTACCACCCCCTTCTCGTTTTTGAAGGAAAATCCCATCTTTGCTTAAACGGTGTGCTAAGACCGGGAAACGTCCATTCAGCTGACAACGGAATTGAATTTGCCGAGGAAACCTATCGATTGCTTTCCGCTCAGTACCTTATCCGGTACGCCCGTTTTGACAAGGGATTTGGCGGAGAAAAGTTTTACAGTTATTGGGAGCAGCAGAAGATTAACTACGCCGGCAAACTGAAATGGACATCAAGATTGAAAAAGTATGTTGAAAACGACAATTCTCCGTGGATCCGGTATGTTGATGATGAGCTGATTGTTATAGAGGGAAAAACAGTCTACTACCAAGCAACTTCCTGGGAAAAGCCAAGAAGAGTTGCGGTCATCCGAAAAGCTGACAAGTATGAGGAAGACCAGCTTCAATTGTTTGATTTTCTCTGGGATTATGAAGCCATTGTGACAACGATGGACTGGGAACCTATGGATATTTGGAGATTTTACAATCAGAGAGCCTGTCTGGAAAACTATATCAAAGAGTCTAAATATGGTTTTTCGATGGACAAGATTCCAACAGATTCTTTCGGGGCAAATCATATGGATCTTCTGATTAAATTACTGGCGTACAATTTATTCGAGATCTTTAAAAAGGACCATTGCCCGGCTGCGTTCAAGTCCTATACCATCAGGCGGTTTCGAAGAGAGTTTATTTATTCGGCCGGCGTGCTGACGTCTCACAGCCGGAGGGTCTCATTGAACATTTGTGAGACATATGCCCACAAATGGGCATTCCGGAAAATGATTCAAAGTGTGCGCATGATTGATTGAGAGACAGGAACTGAATACTGGAAATTAAAAAGCCCGCAAAGGTGGGGAGGGGGAAAGTATACCTTCAACCACCTGAAATTATAGATTTGGATTCCATATTTTACATTTACTTCCACGTGTGTGGATTTTAGCTATCAAATCGCTGCACTTTCGTAATTTGGGATGATTTAAATTTAAGTATTAAACTCATAGGGGAAGCCACAATAAAGCGCAAACTGGCTCCCCCCCTTAATTGACAACAATTCCGTCAATTTCTGGACAAATAACACCGTCAATTTCCTGCCATTTTGGGGCGCCAGTAACACGGGGGTTAAACCGCCAAGCCTGTGTGTTTTGGTTAAAGTAAGTTTAAATTTTTTACAATATGTCTTGGACCGCCGCCTGCTGTCATTCCACCGTCCACTGCCAGTTCGGCGCCGGTGATGTAGGAAGCGTCGTCAGAAGCCAGGAAGGCAACGGCTTTGGCGATCTCTTCAGGTTCGCCCGGACGCTCCAGGGCTGTGATTTCATTGAAAGCATCCACCATTTTGCTTGCAGCTTGCGTCAGCGGCGTATAAACAAATCCCGGATGGACGGAGTTAACGCGGATGCCCCAATCGCTGAATTCCATTGCGGCAGCTTTTGTCATCCCCCGGATTGCCCATTTGCTTGCAGTGTAAGGCGCGGCAAAATAACCGGTCAGGCCGGCAATCGAGGACACGTTCACAATTGCGCTTTGCTGCTGCTCTTTTAACAGCTTGCAGGCGTGCTTCATGCCTAAAAAGACGCCCGTTTGGTTAACGGCAACGACCCGGTTCCAATCTTCAAGCTCACAATCGGCAAACTTGGCCCGCTTATTGATGCCGGCATTATTGACGAGAATGTCAAGCTTTCCGTAAGTTCTCCGGATTGTTTCCATAACCTTCGCCCAATCTTCTTCCGAACTTACATCAAGCTGAACCGGAAGGACATTAGTTCTGAATTGTTCTTTAATCTTTCCGGCAGTCTGATTGGATTCTTCCTGCAGCACATCACCCAGAATCAAATTCTCTGCGCCCTCTTCTGCAAACGTAACGGCCATTGCCGCCCCAAGGCCCCGCGATCCGCCGGTAATAAGGGCAGTTTTTCCTTTTAATTTTGCCATCATCAACACCTCCAATATGTTGATCTAAGTATACGCCCTTTTGTTTCCGCTTTCATGTTTTTTGCAGACATTCACCGCTTTGTAAAAAATTTGGCGTGTGTAACCGGCAAAAGCTGGTCCGGGTTTACCCGAATATAGGTGTAGTTCTTATACCACCAATCTCATAAACCGCTGATACCGTTTGGCAATTTGGATGTTTTTTTGTCTGCCTCTAAAACAGCTTGAAAAAATGATAAATTTTTTGTTTTAGTGGTTTAAAAACCAATGCCTATTTCACTTTAAATCATGAAACCAGGCCCGGGGGTTAAACCGCCAAGCCTGTCTGTTCATTCAAGTAAGTTTAAATTTAAGCCTTGTCTTTGCCTGCGCTCCTTTCATGATCTGGATTTCGGCGCCGGGGTGCAGAGGCTCCGGGCCCCCTGCTTTGTAAAAGCCTTCACAAAGGCCCTGCCCTAAAAAGTTAAGCCAGGTTCACTTCAATGTTGATTTTGTTATCCGTGATCGTGTATATATAATCTTTTGTAATCCATCTGGCATTTTTAATTGTGCAGTGGACGAGGTCAGGATCTTTGTCTTCAAGCAAAATTTCCAGCAAACTTTTTAATTCTATTAAATAGTCGTAATCCATTTTCATGAACGGGTTGTATCCGACTAAATAACTGGCACGCTTCATCAGTTTCACTTTCTTTGTTTCATGGCTGTGCCAAAAAATATCGCCTTGAATGATCAATTGGTTTTCCTGAAGGTTCTTCATGGCTTCGCCAACATAATTTTCTTCAATTTTATAAACACCAGGGGTCACTTTACTCAATTTGTCCATATTCATGCGTACTCACCTATTTTCTCATCGCAGTATGGCAGGAAAGGTTTTTATTTTTATACCCTGTTTCAAAGAAGGTAAGCCAGACATATACCGGGTGGAAAAACCGGAAAATTTTTCAAAAAAATCTTGATTGACCGGAGAGAGGCCATTATAATAAAAATTAAAATTGCGAAATATCAAACTAGTTTTCCGGGAGGGATCCGCATGAGAGCAGCAGTCGTCAGTTCTGATAAGCAAAAGCTGGTAGAGGTCAAAGATGTGCAGTTGCGTCCGCTTGAGTACGGGGAAGCTTTGGTGGATATCGAATACTGCGGTGTCTGCCATACGGATTTGCATGTGGCAAAGGGCGACTTTGGCGATGTGCCGGGACGCATTCTCGGCCATGAAGGGGTCGGCATTGTCAGGGAAGTCGCGGATGGTGTCACTTCTCTTAAAGTGGGCGATCGTGTAAGCGCTTCCTGGTTTTTTGAAGGCTGCGGACATTGTGAATACTGTTTAACGGGAAATGAAACATTTTGCCGTAATGTGAAAAATGCAGGCTACAGTGTCGACGGGGCCATGGCAGAGCAATGCATTGTCAAAGCGGATTACGCCGTAAAAGTGCCGGAAGGGCTGGATCCAAGGCAGGCGACAAGCATTACTTGTGCCGGTGTAACCACTTATAAAGCTATTAAAGTCGCAGATGTGAAGCCGGGCGAATGGATTGCCATTTATGGAGCAGGGGGCCTCGGGAACCTTGCTGTCCAGTACGCCAAACATGTATTTAATGCGAAAGTCATTGTGGTCGATATCAATGACGACAAACTTTCACTGGCAAAAGAAGTCGGTGCTGATCTCACCTTTAATTCCAAAACGGATGGCGATCCGGCTGAGTGGATTCAGAAAGAAGTTGGCGGCGCGCATGCTGCAGTGGTAACGGCTGTTTCGAAACAGGCATTCAACCAGGCTGTCCACTCCGTACGGCCGGTGTCAAAAGTCGTTGCTGTCGGGCTCCCTCCGGAAACAATGGATCTTGAAATTGTGAAAACAGTCCTTGACGGGATAGAAGTCGTCGGGTCTTTGGTTGGCACAAGAAAAGACCTTGAGGAAGCTTTTATGTTCGGTGCGGAAGGAAAAGTCGTCCCGGTTGTGCAAACGCGCAGGCTGGAAGAAGTTGGAGATGTTTTTAAGGAAATGGAAGAAGGCAGAATACAAGGCAGGATGGTTCTGGATATGTCGTTGAAATAAGTGCAGGCAAAACATCATAAAGTAAGCGAAAATGAAAATCCCTGTTTGCACGGGGATTTTTCGCTTTTTTGCCGGTTTGTTCGTATAATAGGGATGAGTACCGTGTACAGGGAGGCGCCGAACTTGCGGAGGGAAATCATTGCTTTTTTAAAAGAAAAAATAGATCCGGATTTTATCATTGTTCGGTTCGTATGCAAAAGATATGCCCGGCCGGATAGTGATGTTGACATCGCTTTTACAAAGAAGGCGGTATACTGGCACCCTATGAATGTTTTTTATTTGCCCAGGAACTTGCAGATAGATTAAATAAGGATGTGGATCTTATTGATCTGAACCAGGCCCCTACTGTATTTCAGGCGCAGATTTTTGCAACCGGCATCGTCATGGATATGAAAAATGAAAATGCCCTGAATGTAAAACGAATGCTGGCGTATCGTTTGTATGCAAAGCTTAACGAGGAACGTGCCTAAATATTGAAAAATATTGCAAAAAACGGGGCTGTGTATGGAAGATGAAGTGGTCTTGAATAAGATAAGCCCCCACTTCAATCAAACCGTAAGGTTGATAAGTGGAGGATAGTTCACAGCAAATCTTATTTTACAGAAAGCAGGCGTAACTCATGCTATCATATATCGTAATTGGCGGCGGGGTGCTTGGGGCATCTGCTGTATACCATCTTGCAAAAGCAGGCGCAGTTGTTACACTGGTTGACCGGGCGGATCCCGGGCAGGCAACGGAAGCGGCTGCCGGCATCATATGCCCGTGGCTGTCGCAGCGGCGCAACAAAGACTGGTACCGGCTCGCAAAAGCAGGTGCAAAATACTATCCTGATTTAATTGCCCAATTGGAAAAAGACGGGGAGACGGAAACCGGTTATAAACGGACTGGCGCTCTCAGCATACATACAGATGAAGAAAAGCTTGATAAAATGCAGGAACGCGCGTTAAAGCGAAGGGAAGATGCGCCTGAAATCGGGGAAGTAAAACGGCTGTCTGCCGCCGAGACGCATGCCATGTTTCCGATTCTGGACGAAGGGTTCAGTGCGGTCTATACCGGCGGTGCCGCGCGCGTAAACGGGAAGGCATTGCGCAATTGCCTGTTAAATGCTGCTTGCAAACGCGGAGCCAAAGTCATTCATGGCAATGCCCGGCTGCTTGTGGAAGGCAGAAAAGTCATCGGGGTTGAAGTCGGAAGCCGCACGCTGCATGCGGACAAAATAATTGTGGCAGCGGGTGCATGGGCAAAAGATTTGTTCAAACCGCTCAGTGCGGCTTTTCAAGTCAGCCACCAAAAAGCGCAGATTCTCCATTTAAAACTGCAAGGTATGGACACAAGCAGCTGGCCGGTCGTCATGCCGCCGAATGATCAGTATTTGCTGGCATTCGATGGCGGCCGTATCATTGCCGGCGCCACCCATGAAAACACGGAAGCTTTTGATTTGCACACAACAGCCGGCGGGGTCCACGAAGTTTTAAATAAAGTGCTGCCGGTTGCACCGGGTTTGGCTGAAGCTTCCCTTGTTGATGTGAAAGTCGGATTCCGGCCGTTCACGCCGGGTTTTTTGCCTGTGATCGGCACATGGCCCGGTTATGATGGGCTACTTTGCGCAAACGGGCTCGGGGCATCCGGTTTAACGGCCGGCCCTTTTCTCGGCGCTGAGCTTGCAAGGATTGCGCTCGGCCGGAAAACAGAACTGGATTTGTCACCGTACGGGCTGGAACAGGCAATTGCCCCTTTATAAACAGCAGGGCCGGTCTTTTATCAAGAAAAAACAGGAGCGAAACAATGAACGATTCCTACTTTGACGGAATTTTGCATATCAAAACAACCGGTGAGCAAAAAGGGTTTAATGCATCACTGCATTACAACCGTTATGAGCCGACGCCTTATCATGCGCTTGATGAACTGTTCGATCATTATGAACTGGATAAAAGCGACCATGTGGTAGACTTCGGTTGCGGCAAAGGGCGGCTCAATTTTTATATCCATCATTTGTTTCGCGCAACCGTGACCGGCATTGAAATGAATGAATGGTTGTACCGGGAAGCCCTCGAAAACAAGAAACGCTATGAGAGAAAATTCCCGGTCCAGCCCGCCCGTATTCGGTTTATATGTTGCCTTGCCGAAAATTATAAGATACTGCCGGACGACAACCGTTTTTACTTTTTTAATCCGTTTTCTGTTCAAATCTTTATGAAGGTTGTGCAAAATATTTTACGCTCGGTGGAAGAAGCATACCGGGAAACAGACATTATTTTATATTATCCGTCTCAGGACTATATTTACTTCCTTGAAGACCATACACCATTTGAAAAAAAACTCGAAGTCCCGCTAACGCTTTTATACAAGCATAATCCATACGAAAAATTTGTCGTGTACCGGCTTGCGTGAGGATGATGGTGAAATTAATGGATACTCAGCTTTGGTTTCATAGGAAGTGAATGCTTGGATAAGAGAAGGCTTACTTTGATCTGCCTTCCTCCGCCCACTCAGCAGATATTGAAAAAGCCGCTGAGGACATCGAATTTCCGAATTGTACGGACATGACACCATGCCCGCAGAACGGCATATGTCTGGTATAAAGCTTTTTTCCAGGTAAAAGCCAGCCATACCCCTGAAAAATGGCCATCGTTGATGGACTGGGTCAAAAGAATTCGTATTGGAAGGTTATCTAGGGAATGGGGTGAGGAGTGGGCACCCCTGAAAAAAATAGCCGTTCCATTGAGTAAGTTCTATTAGGAACGGCTGTTTTTTGCCAGAATATTGATAGGCAGCATTACTTTTCAAGTATCTTTGAGCTGTTTCAGTAGATCTTAGATTCTTTATGCATTCCGGGGGAGGGGAAAAGGCTAGTGGATTTTGGTAATTCAACATTATTCTATGATCATTTTCCACCTTTTCATTTTTTTGACCAGTGTAGAATGGCTTACGCCCAACTTTTCAGCCGCCTTGCGAATTGATTTATTTTCTTGAATGGAGTCCCGTATGACTTGCATTTCAAACTGTTCAACTTGATTTTTCAGGGTTGAGAAAGACTTTGTATTTGGTTTAGCGTCTTTGTAAGCATTATATATATGAGGGAGCAGATGTGAAATTTCAATGCAATTTACGGGTATGGATACTACAATGCTCTCCATTAAGTTCCTTAACTCTCTGACATTACCCGGCCAGTTATAGCTTCTCAAAACATTTTTGGTGTCACTTGAAAGGCTTTTTTTAATTTTATATTCCCTGCAATAATGGAGAAAGTAATGGTCAATTAATTCGTCGATATCCTCTTGCCTTTCTCTTAAAGGAGGCACTTCGATTTCTACGACGAGTAACCGATAAAAGAGATCCTCACGGAATTTCCCTTCTTTTACAAGTTTTCTTAAATTCTGATTTGTAACTGAAATAATTCGGATATCCAAATTACGCGGGCTTTTGCCTCCAATTCTTTGGATTTGTTTTTCTTGGAGGGTCCGTAATAATTTTACTTGTAATTGTAAAGGCATTTCACCAATTTCGTCTAACATAATCGTACCACCGTTAGCTAATTCCAAAAGTCCGATTTTCCCTTCCTCTCGAGCGCCTGTAAAAGCTCCTTTTTCGTACCCAAAAAGCTCTGATTCCATGAGAGATTCCGGAATCGCACCACAATTGACCTTAATAAAAGGTTTATCTTTTCTATCACTTAACTTATGAATCAGGTTAGCGACGACTTCTTTTCCTGTTCCTGATTCGCCGGATATGAGCACACTTGTAGGGTGTGGGGAAATTAGTTTAACTTCATCATATATTTGCCTCATTTTTTGGCTTTTAAAAATTATCGGCTGGCGCGGGTCATTCATTTTAAAAGTATATCGATTGTAGTTGAGTTCGGAAAAATATTTTGCTTTCTCGAGTTCTTGCCTCATGTCATTAAGATGGGTGATGTCTCTTACGCTCGTCACTACCATCTCAATATTACCGGTTTCATCAAATACGGGATTTCCAGTAACAATAACATCTTTTTTCCCATTAATTTTTTGCATGATCGAGATTCGCTTTTTTCTTTCAAGGACCAGCAATGATACGGATTGATCTATATATCCTTGTTCCTTTAAATCTGCCATGTGATTTCCGATTAGTTCTTCTCTTTTAAAACCCGTAATATTCTCATATTCCGAATTCACTAAAATGGTTATACCGTTATGATCTGTAACGTAAATACCATCTGTTGAAAATTCTATGATGGCTTCCATCTTTTTTAGATGATCACGATATCGTTCCATTTGCGTTATATTTTGAATTACAATGATTGCTCCTAATAATTTATGATTTTCATAGAGTGGTGTTCTATTTATTAAAAGCCGTCTGTTATTTATTACTATCTCTTCACCTGCATTGGTATTCCTCTGTTTAGCCATGCCAGGCAGTTCGGTTTTTGGGATAATATTTCGAATGTGTATATCCGGATCGTTCTTGCATTTGATATTCAATAGTTCTTCTGCAGATGAATTCATCATTAATATTTTGTTGTTTTTGTCAATGACAACAAGGCCATTGTACATTGATGAAAAGATATTTTCCCATAATCCGTTTTCCGGAATAAGAGATTTCATCAAGTTAACCTCCTCGTAATTGGTGATTTTTTTATATTAATGGTGACATGCTTCACCAATAACGATTCTGTATTACTTGTAGAAAAACCTTCTTTTGAATTTCAATATAATTCGTAATTAGGTGGAATTTTTCACCGATAAAAATAATCAATTAAAGTATGGCGGGCTTTTCAAATGGCATGGTTTTTGCATTTAATGGATTGAATAATTAGGAATGGGGTGGTTAGATATACTTGCTAAACTACGTAACAGGATGTAAACTGGCAGATTATTTTTGGTAAGGACAATGAAAAATCATTGATATCCCACAAGGAGCATTCCTGTAATGAAGGAAATTTGAGGTTTGCACAAAAAAGAGCCCCCCTGGTATGATACGAGGTGTCCAGAGCTTCAAAAGCAAAAATGGACCCTTAATTGATATCCAGGGAGGACTCACCATGAATTATACCCAGAATCACAAGATTTCGCAAATCACGACATCAACGCTCAGTTCTGAAGAGTAAATTCATCAATTTTTAGATGTTTTATGATAAAATGACTTATCCACATTTAGAAAATTTTTCCATCTATTTTTTCTGCTTTCAAAGTCAAAAAGAGCCGAATTTGCAAATTTCTTTTTTAAAATTGTGGATAACTTCAAAAAAACCTTTTTTTACATCACATCCTTTGCTATAATATAACCATTAAGTAAACCTTACTTGTATTGGCTTACTTAAATGGGTGAAATCCTCGTCTGTTAAAATGCGTGTCCGAAACGATTCCAACAGATTTGAGGATTTTTCTTTTGCCGTTTTTTTGAGTGCTTTTAAGATTGACGAACCTTTTTCAAACAGCTGTCTAATAATATCTGTTATTTGAACTAATAAATAATGATTTTTCATGGCTGTGTAGTTTTGGCTATTGGCATGTTCTATATTGTAACGATTATTTTTTTGTTCGTTAAATCCTTGATTTTCAATCTTCCAGCGGCTTCTTCCTGCAGCGATGAGTCGTTCCACGTTCTTTTTCGTGATTTTAATATCCGTTATAAATACATACTCTTTCGATTTCCCATCCTCTGTTTTCATTGTGGCCTCCATCAGATTGACCGTTCTGTCTTTGTAGGCAATATCATTCACCCAAACTAATGAATTCTGATCCTTACTTTGTTCCAGCTCTTTTATTGCCTTAAACTCCGTCGAGATACTTTTAATTCTCCCTTCCTTAAATCTGCATATATATTTCCATTTGTGCGCCCTGCACAGATTAAATACCGTTTCACATGCATAGAGACTATCTCCCAAGATACAAATCGGTAGTCTTTTAAATATTTTTTTTATTTTCTTTGCCAGCCTGTCGAAGGCTTTTAATTCACAATCTTGCTTAGAAACATTTTCTGATTCATTTTCGATAAATTCGGAGGCAATACTGAAGACCATATCCCCCACGACAAGCTTGGCTTCAAGTACATGGTGCATATAAAGTACGTTCGTTTCTCCTGTTTCTTTATTTGTATATGCCCGTCTCAGGCAGTGTTTACAATGTTTCTCATGAAAGGTGTGTAATCCAGTTCCATCAATGATGACACCCCAGTACTTTCCTTCAATTCGATAAGACTCGAGAGACCTTTTTTTCAATAATTCTTTAATCATATACGTTCTAATTTTTTCTAATTCATTTACATCTAAGCCAGATAAAAAGTCGTTAATTGTATCATAATGTGGAAGTTCTTCAAGAGAATCTAAGCCTAACACCTTCCCTACATTTTTAATACATTCTTCTTTATTAAAACTCTCACTCATGTTTCTCATGGATTTTAGGCCGGTCATATTTTTCAACATCATCGTAAATAAAAGGACCTCTGGACCATAAGTGATATAGCTTTGATGTCGGTGGTCTGCTACCTTTTTTAGGTTATTCATCAGGTCTTTGAAAAAATGCTTCTGAATTTTAAGGAACTCGAAAAAATAATTTGCTTCTTTTTCACGATTTCTTTTTTCTTTTCTAGTAACCAAAATAAAAACCCCCTCAAAACAGCCAAGTTTAATTAGGGCTTGCTGAACGAATCAAATTTTAGCTTGTATTCGACTTGTCACTAAGCCATGCCAAAATATTCGTCCAGCAAGCTCTAATTATTTAAATTATTACATATTTAGCCGCATTTTTGGGGGGGATAGTTAAATTATCACGAAAAATTTTTACTCCTCAGAGCTGATCAACGCTCATTATCGGCATTGATGTAGCGAAGGACAAACATGTCGCACGAGCGCAGGATGACAGAGGCATTGAGTTTGGCAAACGTCTGATCTTTGAAAATCGATTTCATGGCTTTCAAACCCTGTTGGATTGGATGGAAAGACTAAGAAAACAGAACCATAAAGACCATGTGATTTTCGGGGTTGAACCAACAGGGCATTTTTGGCTGAGCCTTGCCTATTTTCTTAAGGCTAAGGGTTATGATTTTGTTTTGGTCAACCCGATGCACGTCAAGAAAAGCAAAGAGCTGGATGACAATTCGCCAACGAAAAATGATACGAAAGATGCCAAAGTGATTGCACAGCTGATTAAGGACGGGCGATACTCCGTACCCAATCTCCTGGACGGCATTTATGCCGAACTGAGAGAAGGCGCCAAATTAAGAGATCAGCTCGTTAAACAGCTTATGATCACAGATGGCCGTATTCAAAACGTTATTCAGCGCTACTTTCCGGAGTTTTTTGACGTATTTAAAGACTGGGAAGGCAAAGCGGCCCTTTGTACCTTAAAAAGTTTTCCATTTCCTTCACAAATCAAGGAAATGACTCCTGAAGAAGTGCTTGAGAAATGGAAGACACAGGTTAAAAGAGGTGTCGGCATCAAAAAGGCAACAAAGCTTGTGGAAGCAGCCAGAAAGAGTATTGGCATTCAAGTTGGCATGAAGTTTGCCAAACGGGAAATAGACTGCCTGCTTGAGCAGTATGAGCTTTACAATCAACAAATCCAACAGTTGGATCAAGAACTGGAAAGCCTGGTAGAAGATCTCCCGGGAGCCAGGCAAATGATGGCTATCCCAGGCCTGGGAAAGACCACAGTCGCTTTATTTTTCGCTGAGGTGGGTGACATTACAAAGTATAGCCACCCCCAACAGCTTGTAAATTTAGCAGGGCTCTCATTGAAAGAACATAGTTCAGGGAAGTTTAAAGGGCAAACAACCATCACCAAACGGGGAAGAAAGAGGCTTCGAAGAGCCTTGTATCTGGCAATTCGCCCGCTGGTTGTGCACAATCCGGCGTTTAAAGCCCTGCACCAATATTATACAAAGCGCCCTAAACACCCGTTGAAGAAACAGCAGTCACTCATAGCCTTGTGTTGTAAGTTATTGCGTGTCCTATTTGCCATTGGCAACAAGCAATGCGATTTTGATGGGGCAAAATTATTGCAAGGATTGCCTCAAATAGAAACATTACAGGTTGCTTAAAAAAGCAAGGTAGCTCTTAAATACAGCTTTATTCCGAATAAAAACACCAATAGTGCAGAGCCGGAGTTTATTTATTCCATTCGGGCATTATGACCCAGTCGAGGAGCATATCCGGCCTCCACCTCATGGATACGCAGGACGAAGGAATGTGTGGACCCCGATCCTGGGAGACATAGGAGGGTGAGCGACCGTGAGTTGTGTGGAGATTTTATGCACGGTTATACCTTTTCGTTTACCAAATATATCCAATTTGGTTGTTAGGATGGACCTTACCCTGCAAGAAAATTCTGCTTATATCTATTTAGAGGTGTGACAACGATTAGGTGTAAATCAAATACCTATGAAATTTGGAGAATATGCGAGTAAATGAGAGATAATTGAACTTTATTGAAGGAGAGATAATTGAACTTTATTGAAGGAGGAATGGCAATGGTAAACATTAAGAAACCCAGGCCCAAACTTTATGTTATGGACAATGGGCGAATGAGAATGGACAAAAACCTAATGATTGCGGGATCAAATCAAGCAACTGTCGATCATCCCAATGCCCCAAATGAAATGGTAGAATTTCCGATTTATACAGTGCTAATTGATCATCCGGAAGGAAAAATTTTATTTGATACTTCCTGTAATCCCGATTCAATGGGACCGGAAGGACGGTGGAATGAGGCTACACAAAAAGGATTCCCATGGACTGCAAGCGAAGAGTGTTACTTACACAATCGATTAGAGCAATTAAATGTCCGGCCGGAGGACATAAAGTATGTGGTGGCGTCCCATCTTCATTTGGATCACGCGGGTTGTCTGGAAATGTTTACGAACGCAACCATCATTGTTCATGATGATGAATTAAATGGTGCGTTGCGGGTTTTTGCTCGTAACCAAAGCGAAGGCGCCTATATCTGGGCTGATATAAATGCATGGATTAAAAATAATCTTCAGTGGCAAACCATTAAACCTTATGAAGACTATTTAGAGCTGGTAGAAGGCGTAAGAATTATAAATTTTGGTAGCGGCCATGCATGGGGATTGATTGGGTTACAAGTTAATATGCCTGAGACCGGGTCTATTATTCTTGCCTCTGACGCCATTTATACCGCAGAGAGCTACGGGCCTCCAATTAAACCGCCAGGAATTTTATATGATTCTGTAGGGTGGGCAAAAGCTGTTGAAAAAATAAGGCGTTTAGCAAAGGAAACAAATTCTGTTGTTTGGTACGGACATGATGCCCATCAGTTTGAGACATTTCGAAAATCTACCGAGGGTTACTATGAATAATTTTGGAAGGGGTTTCATAAATGGAGACACGGGCAGCTGTTTTGTATGAAATGGGGTTGCCAGCCCCTTATAAGGAAAGCCAGCCGTTAAAGATTGAGACATTGAAATTGGAACCTCCTAAACAAGGGGAACTCTTGATAAAAATTAGGGCCGCTGGTTTATGCCATTCAGACCTTTCAGTCATAAATGGAAGCCGGCCAAGGCCGATGCCAATGGCTCTTGGTCATGAAGCAGCAGGTGAAGTGATTGAAGCGGGGGAAGGTATTACGGATTTAAAACCCGGTGATCATGTTGTTTGTTCTTTTGTTCCCAGCTGCGGTCACTGTCTCCCTTGTCAAGAAGGACGTCCTGCATTATGTGAACCGGGTGCGAAGGCCAACAATGAAGGGGAAATGTTGTCGGGAGGGCGACGCCTTAAGAAAAATGGCAAAGAGATCAACCATCATCTTGGAGTTTCAGGTTTTGCGGAGTATGCGGTGGTTTCCAGAAATTCTGTTGTCAAGGTTGATCCTGAAATCCCATTTAGCAAAGTTGCTATCTTTGGTTGTGCTGTGATTACCGGGGTAGGTGCAGTCATCAACACAGCAAGGGTCAAACCTGGAAGCAGTGTTGCCGTGGTGGGTCTGGGTGGAATTGGACTTAACGCATTGCTTGGTGCGGTGTTAGCAGGAGCAAGAAAAGTTATTGCGGTGGATATTAATACCCAAAAACTTGAGATTGCCAAAAAACTAGGCGCAACTGAAACATTTAATTCCCGAAATCCGGATGTGATTAAAGAAATTCGTTCAGCAACAGACGGTGGTGTTGATTATGCATTTGAAACAGCGGGTGCTGTTCCCGCAATGGAGACCGCTTATCGGATTACAAAAAGAGGAGGGATGACAGTAACAACAGGGTTGCCTGATCCCAGCCATCAATTTTCATTTCCGCAAGTCACGTTAACTGCTGAAGAACGTACGGTCAAAGGGTCTTATTTGGGAAGTTGTGTGCCTTCCCGTGATATTCCCCGTTTTATTGAATTGTACAAACAAGGCCGGCTTCCTGTTGACCGGCTTTTAACAGATACGTTACCATTTGAAAAAATCAACGAAGGATTTGATAAATTGGCTAATGGTGAAGCGGCCCGTCTGGTTGTCGAAATGTAATCAGCATATTGGAAGATAAAGTTTAAAAGGTCCCGGGGCTTTAAGGGGCTCCGGGGGATTTATGGCCGAAATAGCCCTGCATTTGCCCTGTTGTTGCTACCGGAAACCTTGATTTCCACTCTTCTTAGTTATGAATAGAAGCAATCTTCATTCATCAATTTTTCTTCTTTTAAGACCACGGGCATGAGCAGAACACCTCCTCATCATGTGTTGGTTTTACGGGTCCATTATAGTAAATCTGACTTTTATCGTGCCTGCATACAGTGATAATGATTTGCTTAGATATGCATATGATTACGAGCAAGCAAGCAGGAATAGGAAAGCACCCCCTTTGACTCCTCCGCTTGAGGATGAAATCTTTCGCTATGCTGTGCATTTATGTAAACGCCCTGAAGAACGCGAGGATAAAACTCAGCCCAACATTACAGTAAACACGCGAATTGTTGGAAATAGGGCAGAACTTAATGGGACTGCAAATGACCCGATTGGGGTATCTGAACTAAGATTGTATGATAATGGAGAAAAACAGAGTGTCATACTCGATCAAAACAGTTGGTCCGCAAGATTTTCCATTGCGCCTTATTTAGCTCCCGGCTATCGAGGAAGACAGTCTTTAGCATTATTAATATTGTGCAAAGACCAGGAAGGTAATACATCAGGGATATATAAAGAGTTACCTCTGCCATTTTTACCCTGAATCATTAAATGGAGTTTTTCTAAACCTTGGCTTTGAAAATAGTTTTCTGCCGTTGGTAGATACTTAAAACGGGGAAGATTCTGATTCGTGAGGATTCGAATATAATTGAGAAAAAACTGATACGACATTGAATTGTAAGAAAAGCAATCAGAATGGCTTTCCAAAAAATAGCAAGGGGCGCATCGTATGGCCCCTTTTGCAGTGCGCCGTGCATGGCGATTCGCTAGGCGGTGTAAGTCCGCTATGGGGGTAGGTAGCGACCAACCATTAGCCAAGAGCAAGGGTGTCCATCGTGAGATGGAATCTGAAGGAAGCTGGAGGCAAAATTCTGACCCGAGGAACACGAACATCATTAGGCGTACTCTCACAGGGTAAGGCTGCTGAACAAGTCAAAGCCCAAAAGCTATCCGGATGTGGAAACGTAAATGGTGCGGGTACATGGAATGAAAGCAAATCACCTTACCACGGGAGGTCTCACGGACAGGTGGAAACAGAGTATGAAACCTGGTTGAAACAAGATTTGCCGTGAGAAGTCAGCAGAAGCCATAGTACGGAGATGCCTGGAGCATCGAAGGAAGGGCTGAACTAAAGGAAGTGGAAGTCAATGAAAGTTACCGAAGAAACGAACAAATGCAGAAAACAGGAAGAAACCTGCTGTCAAAAAGATACTGCGGAACAGGAAGGATATGGCAGAGGGCATAGTTTCAAGAGGATAACTGAAAACAACACCACTAACACCAACAGACAGAACGAATGGATGCTCGAACGAATCCTTTCAAGTAATAACCTGCACCGTGCCTATAAAAAGGTAAAGAAAAACAAAGGTGCGGGCGGTGTCGATGGAATGAAAACAGGTGAACTTTTGGCATACCTAACTGAACATCAGAGGGAACTCGTCCTCTCCATTCGAAATGGGACATACAAGCCCCAACCCGTTAGAAGGGTAGAAATTCCAAAAGACAACGGGAAAACAAGGAAACTTGGAATACCAACGGTAGTAGACCGAGTCATCCAACAAGCCATTTCGCAGGTCCTAGTCCCTATATATGAAAGAAAGTTCTCAGACAATAGCTATGGTTTCCGACCACATAGAAGTACACATCAGGCACTTCTCAAGTGCCAAAAGAATGTAAATGAAGGATACCAGTATGTAGTAGACCTGGACTTAGAACAGTACTTTGACACGGTAAACCATAGTAAGCTTATCCAGATATTGAGTGAAACAATTCACGACGGACGTGTAATCTCCTTAATCCATAAATTCCTAAATGCAGGTGTTATGATCAAAGGAATAAGGACAACAAATGATTTCGGTGTTCCACAAGGAGGACCACTAAGTCCGCTTCTTGCCAATGTAATGTTAAACGAATTGGATAAAGAAATGGAAGCAAGAAATCACCGATTTGTCCGTTACGCTGATGATGTGATCATATTCTGTAAAAGCCGAAGAAGCTGCGAAAGAACATACCATAACATTCTCCCATTCATTGAGAAGAAATTGCGACTCAAAGTGAACCGAGAGAAGACGATGATCACACATATTAGAAACATCAAGTTCCTGAGTTATGGATTTTACCTTTATGAAGGAAAATGCAAATTCCGGGTACACCCGAAGGGTGTTCAAAAATTAAAGGAGAAAATTCGCAGAATCACAGGAAGAAGCAACGGATTAAGCGTAGAGGAAAGAAAGAAAAGGCTAAACGACACTGTCCGAGGATGGGTAAATTACTACAAGCTAGCGGATATGAAAAGTCTGGTAACCAGACTGGACCAATGGACACGAAGAAGAATGCGAATGGTAACTTGGAAAAGATGGAAGAGAGTACGCACAAGATTTTATTGGCTCAAGAAATTAGGGATCAATAAAAGAAAGGCGTGGGAATGGGCTAACACAAGAAAAGGCTACTGGAGAATCTCCGGCAGCCATATCTTAGCTAGAACCCTTACAAACGAACTCTTCCGAAGAGCAAGGTATATAAGTTTTCTGGATTACTATCTGTCTGTACGGTCGTAAACTTTAGAACCGCCGTGTACGGAACCGTACGCACGGTGGTGTGAGAGGTCGGCTAATCAAATAATGATTAGCCTCCTACTCGATTGTATTTTTTCCAAGTCCCTTTGTTTTTGGCGATCTCTGACTGTTTATAGTTGAGGTCCAGCTCATAAGAGCTATTCACTTTCAATAGGTTAATGCCCAAAACCATTTTCTTCAAATAACCCTTCTTTTTCTAAACGGTCCAGCATATTGAAAATTCCTTCCTGGTTATGGCTGGCAGTAAGGTAATTGGCAAACTGTTTTGCATTAGGAAGCGCATTTGCCATAGCTATGGAATATTTTTTTCTGTTAAACATAGAAATATCATTTTCACTGTCGCCAAATACAATGATTTCATCATCACGGATCCCGTATTTCTCCATAATGATATCTAATGCTTTTCCTTTTGAAATTCCCTTGTTTGTAACTTCCATTTTTCGTTCATCTGAAAAAACAAATTCATATTTGTGATAAAAGGGATTGTTCATTAATGTTTGACGGACAAACCTCATATAAAGAGGGTCCTGTACAATAGAAATTTTATTACAAAAATCAGGCGAGTCTTTCAAGTCCCGGATCAAAATTTGGTTTGGATATCCGTCACGGGTATCACATAGCCAGCTGTACATGCCACCGGTCCATGGGTAATCTTCAGGAAGCCGCATTTCCGCTCGAATGTTACGTTTGATATTATAAATGGATTCCGGCAAATAAGTATAAATGGTATCATCCTGGCTGTACTGCAATTCAACATTAAATAAGGAAAAGAAATCGTTAATTTCTTTAATGTTTGAAGCGTCCAAAACGCTTATTCGAGTCCGTTTACGGGTTTTAACATGATAGATGGAAGTGCCGTTTACGTCTATCAAAATTCCATCATATTTATCCATATTCAGTTTTAAGGCATCTGGAAGGAGTCTGATATAGCTACGGCCACTGGCCAATATGAGCTTAACCCCTTTTTTTTGCAGTTCAATCAACTTATGGAATGTTTTCGGTGATATGTTATTTTCTGATGTAAGCAGGGTTCCATCCATATCACAAACGATCGCTTTAATTGTCATTCTTGTACACCACTCTTTTTTGTGAAATATAGCGCTTTCCGTATTTTTTCAAGCGACTTCTTATTTTCTTCTTCATCATGATACATGACAGACACATATATAATATCAATAATGGTTAAATAAAGAATACGTGCAGTAAGTGTCTCCGATCGAAAAGCAGATTCCTCAGAATAAACAACAAAAGCGGTGTCCGAGAGTTTGACCAACTCCGAATCATAATTTCCCGTTAATGTAATAATTTTTGCCCGGTTTTCCCTCGAAATTTTTGCTATTTCAATGGTATCAAGTGTCTCTCCTGAATGTGAAAATAGAAACACACAATCATCGGGACCTAATTTTGTTGCATAACTGAGCTGCATATGTAAGTCAGCAACATAGTTACAATGATATTTGGTTCGCAGGAATTTATGGTAAGCATCAAGGGCAATGACGGATGAGGCCCCCTGGCCAAAAAAGTAAATGCACTTTGCCGGATAAATTAAGCTCAATGCTTTATTTAGTTGCTCCTCTTTCAAAGATTGAAGTAAACTTTCTAACAGCCCTTTATTTGAATTTATAATTTTTTGTGCAATAACATGCGTAGAATCAGATTTACAAATATCCGGAAAAACAACAATCTCTTGGCTGCGTTCTTCGTTTGTACGAAAGTTTGAGGCAACAGTAATTTTAAAGTCTTGAAAACCGTCGAATCCGATTTTTTTAACAAATTTAAAAATTGTAGATTCCGAGACGCCAGTATCCTCAGCAATATTGGAAAGGGTTTTGTTTACAACTTTCTTACCAAGTTGCATGAAATATTCTGCAATGATTTTTTCGGTATCAGTAAAACTTTTCAAACGAGGGCGAAGTAAATTTCTCAAATAATCGTAGGTCATCGTATTTCACCTCTTGGAAGTATAGTATCCTAATTGAATCCGTTTTATTGTTTAAATTTTCCTTGTGTGCTTGAATGAAAATCATTTATCGGCCTGTGACCTTTTTAGCTTTTTCAACCGCTACTTATGACGTTTTTTCTTTCGGCTAACTGCCACGTTTTTGAAATATTTGTATGGATATTTGGTGTTTGCTTACGAGCTTCAAATGACTGTGTCATCTATGATAAATCCTTTAGCAATGCCTGGGTATTCATTTCCCGCTTCCAAAGTATTTGGACCCTTTCAGTTTGATATGAGCCGGAAAAACGGGGTTTTCTGACAGATGAAGGCAATATTTTCATTTAACCGTTTCACAAGGGTTTCGCCACCCCCCATAGGTTACTTCTCCCGGTGTCCCAAAATGGAATCATTGCAAGTGGTGTGGCACTTTAATAAAGATTCATAGCAATGGACTGTTTCCATCATCTTTATTCTTAGATGCCAAATAAGATCTTTGTGGTAGAAGGTCAGAAGCAAGCGTCACTTCAATCTCTTTTTTGTCTCTAATCAATTTTCATTATACAAGACTTAGGGAGAGATATTTCTTATTTTGTCCTCTCAAATCCTGGAGAAACGGGAAAGAGGAAAAAAATCAATTAAATTACTGCAGGTTTCATCCTTTAAAGTTATGATATCACACTCACGGGATTGAAAAAATATTTTTTTCCTGTAAGCCTTTACAGATAAAAAAATATTTGCTAAGATGAACTTGATCATTGATATACCCCAAAATTTCTCAGGGAAGTGATAAAAAACAAAAAAATCCAGAGATTGATATTCAAAGCTGCTTTATAAGAATCAGCCGTTTTTGACATGAGTTTTTCCAAGCTAAGCCATGTATTTTTTGGGAAGCTGGTTTTGTTTTTCGCCGAGTAAATTGATCAATGGAGGTTGGTCTGATGAAAGTAGGCATGATAGGGTTAGGCAAAATGGGATGGAACATGCTGCTGAATTTGCAGGAAAAATCGGTGAATGTTGCAGGATATGATGCTTCAGAGAGTGTTAGAAAAAAAGCTTACGAGGAAAACTTGCCTGTTCAAGATTCACTTGATGCGTTATTAAATGTTTTAGAAGAGAAAAAAATTGTTATGTTAAGTACACCTGCGGGCAACATTACGAACACATTAGTAAAAACGCTTTTAGACAAACTAAACCCCGGGGACATTATAATAGATGCGGGGAATTCCTATTACAAAGATAGTGTCAAAAACTTCGAATTGGCTCAAGAAAAAGGAATCGGGTTCCTCGATTGCGGAACGTCCGGGGGCATAGAAGGGGCCAGATACGGTGCATGCTTGATGGTCGGCGGAAAAAAAGAAATTTTTGATCAAGTTGAAGAAATTTTTTCTAAATTGGCATGTGAAAAGGGTTATACCTATACAGGCAAACCAGGGAGCGGCCATTATTTAAAAATGATTCATAACGGGATTGAGTATGGCATGTTACAGGCTATCGGAGAAGGATTCGATGTTTTGCATGCAAGCCAGTATGATTACGATTTTGAAAAGGTTGCTTCAGTCTGGAACCATGGTTCTGTGGTTCGCTCCTGGCTGATGGAATTGGCGGAAAAAAGTTTTAAAGAGGATCCAAAGCTGGATCATTTGCGCGGAATTATTGACGCAAGCGGTGAAGGAAAATGGACTGTAGAAGAAGCGCTTGATTTGAATATTCCTGCTCCGGTTATTGCAAGTTCATTGTTCGTACGGAACGCTTCAAAAATTGAAGATAGTTTCTCTGCAAAAGTTGTATCAACGATTCGGCATCAATTTGGAGGACACGAAATAGTTGAACACTAAGGAGTAGTCATTATGGGTGAAAAAAATAAAATTGCAATCGTAAATTCAAGCAGTTTTGGAAAGATTTTTCCGGATCATATGGAAAGATTGCGTCAGTTAGGGGAGGTTGAAAGATTTCATTTTGATAGTGAAATTGATGGGAAAACACTGGCGAAAGAGTTAAAAGGCTTCAATATGATCATCGCAAGTATAACGCCCTTTTTTACAAAAGAATTTTTTGAGTACAAAGATGAGTTGAAGTTAATTACACGACATGGGATCGGCTTTAATAATATCGATCTTGAGGCTGCAAGAGAACATAATACAGTTGTTTCCATTGTACCGCCTTTAACGGAACGTGATGCAGTTGCAGAGAATAATGTTACGAACTTACTAAATGTGATGCGGCAAACAAATAAAGCGCATCAAAAAGTTATAAAAGATAAATGGGAAGAACGGGCAAATTTTATTGGCCATGAGATCAGTGGCAAAACAGCCGGGGTCATTGGAGTAGGAAACATAGGCAGCCGTGTTGCCGAAATATTCTATTATGGATTCCGGTGTGAAGTACTAGGATATGACCCTTATAAAACTAAGCAAGACCTGGCGGCATTTGGTGTTAAAAAAGTTGAACTGAATGAGCTGTTGGAAAGAGCTGAAATCATTAGTATATGTGCAAGTCTTAACAAGGATAATTATCATATGTTATCCGAAAAAGAATTTGCCAGGATGAAAGATCATGTCTATATATCGAATACTGCCAGGGGGGCATTAATTAAAGAAGAAGCGATGGTAAAAGCATTGCAAGATGGGAAAGTGGCTGGTTTTGCAACAGACGTATTGGAAGATGAACCCGGCAGATCGGACCATCCTTATTTAAACTTTGATAACGTTATCATGACGCCGCATACTTCTGCATATACAATGGAATGTCTGAGAGGTATGGGGGATAAGTGTGTTACGGACTGTGAAATGATGGCAAAAGGAATCCTCCCGAACCGTTCTGTACAACCGGTTAGTTGCTATTTAAAGTAGGAGGTTTTTAAAATGATCCAGGATTTAAATGTGAAAGTTGGCCCTCAATTCTATCGATATAGCGAGGGTGCAATAGATATTATACCTGAGATACTCCAGGAATATCAAGCTAAAAACATCATGATTGTCCATGGGACGGTATCTTGGGAAAAAGCAAAACCCTTTATGAAAAAGGTAATGGGTTTAGATAAAAAAATTATTTATGAACAATACCATGGCGAATGCAGTTATAATGAGAGCCACCGGATTGCAGAAATCATCCGGGAAAATGATATTGATTTTGTAATAGGCGTCGGGGGAGGAAAACTAAGCGATTTGGTGCTGCTCACCAGTCATTTAACAAGTACCCCATTTGGCTTAGTCCCCACTTTAGCCAGCAATTGTGCGGCATGGACGCCACTTTCTGTTATGTATAAAGACAACGGCTTAGCAGAAGGGAAAACGGAGCATGTGAAACGCCAAGCTGCATTTCTTGTTATGGATCCAGCACTTGTCATTGATTCGCCCGTAAAATATTTTATTGCTGGCATTGCAGATACTATGGCGAAATGGTATGAATCTGATTTGATTTTGGAACAAGACAAATTTAGCAGAGAACCTTTTCCACAGCTGGCACGGTATACAGCACGGATGTGCAAAGATACGATTTTAAATGAGTCCATGAAGGCGATTGAAGATATGAAAAATAAAACAATCTCCGATGAATTCACGCATGTTTCAGAAATTATTATAGCCATTTCCGGTTTGGTTGGGGGATTGGGTGATAAATATGCACGCAATACTGCAGCACACGCAATCCATGACGCGATCTCTGCCTATATACCGGAAGTGCATAAATATTTACATGGAGAAAAAGTAGCGTATGGCATATTTTATCAATTGGCATTGGAAGGAAAGTGGAAAGTCATTGATGAATTAACTCCGTTTTATGAGAAATTGAATTTACCGAAGTCTTTAACGGAAATGGGCGTATACCCTATGTCTGAAAGTTTATTGAAAGACATTATTCAATTTGTTAATAGCAAACAAAAAGTACACTTGCTTCCAATTGAAATAAATGAAAACGTTTTAACGGAAGCGTTAATCAATTTGGAGAATTATATTAATAAATAAGGGGGTTGCAAAGCGTGGAAACATTAACATTTTGGCAAAGTTTGATCATAGCGCTTTGGGTAGCAGCCATAATGTCGCGCGCGTTTTTAGGAGGGGCAACATTAACATTACGCTTTTCCCCATTAATGACAGGTTTAGTTGTAGGGATAGTAATGGGGCATGTAGCAGAAGCAATGATCATCACCGCAGCCATTCAGTTGATCTATATGGGGGTTTTTTCTCCTGGGGGGACAATGCCTTCAGAGCCCTCAATTGCAGCAGCCATCGCTGTTCCGGTTGCAATATTAGGTAATCTAAAGCCGGAAGCAGCCATCGCGGTAGCAGTACCTGTTGGGTTGTTAGGTGCATATTTATATCAATTCCGCTTTTTCATCAATACCTTTTTAGGCAAAATAACTGATAGGGCTGTAGAAAAGTTGGATGATGGTGCAATTACTCGCAGTATTGTTCTTTATCCTGTTATAGCGTCCTTTATCCTGTTTGTTCCGTTGGTCTTTATTGCATTGTATTTTGGCGCTCCTGTTATCGCTGATGTTATTAAAACTTTGGAAGGAACTGTCGTATTTCATATCCTTGAAGTCATTGGAGGCGGTTTAGCAGCAATTGGTATTGCGACAACGATTTATGTCATCGGGCGCCGGGAATATATTGTCTTCTTCCTATTAGCCTTTTTTATGAGTGTTATTTTTGCAAGTTTAAAAATCACAATGGTAACATATGCAATCCTGGGCGCATTAATCGCTGCGATATTCGTGCTTGTTAAAAGTTCGAATAATAGAACGGCTTCAACAAATGCAAATGATGCAAGCAGTTTTGATGACGATGATGATGACTTCTAATAGGCTAAAAGAAAGGAGAATTTAAAATGCAGGACAAAGGAAATAAACTGCCAAATGCATCAGGTTCAAATTTGGAACCTGAGCAAATTACAAGTAAAGATGTATCCAAATCCTATATAAGATGGCATTTTGCGAATGAAATCCCGCACTCTTTTGACCGTTATCTGGCAGCTTCATTATTATGGGCTATGATGCCAATACTGCGTAAATTGTATAAAGATGATGAAGCTTTACGTGCGGCATATAAGAGGCAACTGTTGTTCTTTAACACGCAGTTAACCTGGGGCGGCGGTATCATTACCGGTTTAATGTCTTCAATGGAGCAGGAACGTGCCCGAGAAGAGTATAACCGTGAAGAAATAAAAATGACCGACGACTTAATGTATAATACGAAGGCCGGGTTGATGGGAGCTTTAGCAGGTATCGGGGATTCAATTGACTCAGGTACGATTCAATACATTTTTATTGCAATTGCCATTCCTTGGGCTCAACATGGAAGTGCCTTGGGCGCACTTTTCCCGTTTGTTTGCTTTGCTACCTACCAAGTATTGATTGGTTTATTTTTCGCCCGTCAAGGATTTACAAGAGGACGTAATGCGACTTCATTGATGCAAAGTTCAGGGATTCAAAATATTATTGACTTGCTTTCAATTTTAGGTTTGTTCATGATGGGCATTCTGGCCGGGAACTATGTAAAAGTTTCATCATCTTTGACATTCCATTTATCGGGACGCGAATTTAATATACAAGAGACATTAAATTCTATTCTGCCTGGAATGTTGCCTCTAGCAGTAGTATTAGGAGTATACTGGTACTACACGAAGAAGGGATTGAAAGTTACCCGGGCATTAATCTGGCTAACCGTAATATTGGGTGTTCTTGCAGCTGTTAGAATTTTATAACAAAAAATTTTTGGCAAAGGGGATAGAATGAATGGGTGTTGTAAATCTGGCTCGTGTAGATGAGCGTCTAATCCATGGACAAGTGATGATCACCTTATCGAAGCGCAACGGTGTTAACTCCATATTCGTAGTGGATGATGTTGTAGCAAAAGATAAATTTATGAAAGACCTCTATAAGAGTGCAGGCAGCCGTACAGGCCAAAAAACAATTGTAATGACCCTGGATAAATGTAAGTA
Organism: Weizmannia sp. FSL K6-0777; assembly: GCF_038593185.1. Lineage (NCBI taxonomy): Bacteria > Bacillati > Bacillota > Bacilli > Caryophanales > Bacillaceae > Heyndrickxia > Weizmannia sp. FSL K6-0777. Next base: position 3,152,621 of record NZ_CP151971.1, on the reverse strand, counting down.
TTATTGGGATGAATATCGTTTTAAAGAATATAGCTGTATTCTCATTGCCAAAACCATTGATGTCATGTATGAGTTAGTAAAACATGGGGTTCCGATGAAAGAACTAAATATCGGCGGCATTGCTCAAAAGGATTCTGAAAAAGACGTGCTGGTCACCAAATCTGTTTATTTAAATAAAGAAAATGCACTGAAATTAAAAGAATTAAACGAAAAATATGGGGTTGAAAATATCTATTTTCAAGCAACGCCCTCAGCTCCCCGTACCAGCTTGAAAGAGGTATTAAGTAAATTCAAGTTATAAAATTCGTTATTAAGGAATGATATGGATGAACCGACAAGAACTTTTGCAGGATTGGTATGTTCGCTATCGTTTGATTTTTAATAAGCGTTATACAATAAAACAGAAGGATCGTTTTTTGAAAAGCTTATCTGCTGATATCCTTCCGTTTCGTAAGGATATTAAGCTTGATATATTTAAAATAAATGAGAAAGATAAAAGCGAATACAAAAATCTTTATGTGGGCAATGTAAAAAAAGCGGATACCATTTTCTGTACTTATTATGATACGCCAGCAGCCCGGTTCAGTCCATATCATTTTTTTGATGTCGAGAACAGGAAGAGAAGTATAACAAAAACCATTTTATTTTCTTCCATTTTATATATTATTGTTGGATTGCTATTTACTTTATTTGTAGCCATTCCAATATTCCAAGCAAAAGAAACAGGGAAAACTTGGTTCGTATTATGTATTTTGATATACATCCTGTATTTTTATTTCCTGAATAAAATTACACGAGGGTGGCCTAAAAAAAATAATGTAATACAAAACACTTCTTCTATATTATTGCTTTTGAATTGTATCGCCTCTTTCCGTTCAGAACGGCTGGCGTTTGCTTTTGTGGATGCTGGTTGTACAAACAATGCAGGTTTGAAAAAAGTCATGCATGACAGTCATGCGAAAATTTTCATGCTGGATAGCATTGGTGCTGAAAAACCACTCTATCTGGTAAATCCAAAATCCGGGCAATACAGCGCCATAAAACAGGGGGGCCAAGAGGATTCACTAGCTTTAAAGAATGAACGTCTGGTTTATATCATTAGCGGAGATAAAAAGGATAACCAATTTGTATTATCACGGAATGATTTGAAGAAAAAGAAGATGAATGAAAGTAATATGAAGAATGCGTTTGCGTTTTTAGAGCAAGTCGCAAGGAGGAAATCCAAATGATCGGGATCATTGTCGCTACCCATGGGAAATTGAGTGATGGTTTAGTGGACGCTGCCGAACTTATTATAGGCGGGACAGACAATATTGTAACCTTGAATTTGTTTCAAGGAGACAATGTTCAGGATTTAAATAAACAAGTACTTGAAGCAATTAATAAAGTTGATCAAGATAATGGCGTTATGATTTTCACAGACCTTTTTGGTGCAAGCCCCTACAATCAGGCTACCTTAGCCGTTCATTCACTCCCTGTTGAACAGCAGGAAAAAATATTTGTTATTACCGGTGTTAACTTGCCAGTGTTAATTGAAGCGATCAATCAGAGAATGATGGGCACTCCTATTCATGAGGCAGTGAATGCTATTTTAAATGAAGGCCAGCAGAGTATGGTGGTATGGCCGTCAGAAAAAGATCCTTCTGATGAAGAGAATGAAGACTTTTAAGGCAATGTAATATAGTTGATCAGGCTGCTTAACTTTCTCTGGGAATGGATATTCTCTCCTTTAAGGCAGTACCAGTGGGGAGAAGCTGGAAATAAGTCGGTACTGTAAAAGAATCATTAAGGGCAATTCTGGGTTCTCTTAATAGAGATAAAGGGTGTGAGCATTTTGAAAAAAGGTAATATATTAAGCGCTTTAGAAAAAAATGGGCTTATTGCTGTTTTACGGACTAATACCGTTGAACGAGCGATTACAATTACAGATGCTTTAATTGAAGGCGGTATCAAAAATATTGAATTAACATTTACGGTCCCTAACGCGGATATCGCAATAAGAAAAATTACAGAGAAATATAAAGATCGGCGGGGCATATTGATAGGGGCTGGCACTGTTCTTGATTCCGCGACTGCTCAAATCGCACATCTTTCCGGAGCGAAATTTATCGTTTCACCAACTTTCGATAAGGGAACTGCCCTGCTATGTAATCTTTATCAAATTCCTTATATCCCGGGGTGTATGACTGTTAATGAAATGAAAGAAGCGATGCAGGCAGGTGCGGAAATAATAAAATTGTTTCCAAGTAACATTGTCGGCCCGGCTTTTGTAAAAAATGTTAAAGCCCCTTTGCCTCAACTGGAAATTATGCCTTCAGGCGGCATAAATCTGGATAATATGGGGGATTGGATAAAGGCAGGCTGCAGAATAATTGGCGTTGGCGGAAGCTTGTTGAAGCCTGCGGAAAACAATGATTTTGCGGGAGTTGCCAAGATGGCCAGGGCTTTTGTACGGGAATATCAATTACAGACTGAAGAAATGAGTAATCAGTACGTATCATTTTGATAAGTATACAGGACAGCACTTCCTTTGATGGATACGAAGGAGGTGCTGTTGTTTATTGTGCTATTCAATGGAATCTTGAAAGACTCATAGCAGTTAAAACATTATATAAACTCGAAAGTATTACCAACCTCAAATAGTTCACTTAAATTCTCTCCATTAAGTTAACCCAACATCTTTTGTTGTGCTCCATATCAGACAACAGCCAAACAAGGCTGCCTGCGTGAAACAGGCAGCCTTAGGCTAAATGCGTTCGATTCGCGTTTTTTCTTTTGCAATCAGTTTGATTAAAACCGGCCCTAAAATTAAATAAAAGAAGAAGTTTCCCGCGGCATGGTAGCTGTCAAACAACAGCCCGCCGAGGTAGTATGTCCAAAACGCAAACGGCCCGCCGATAAATAAATAATTTAATGAAACCATAAAGCCGAACAGGAAGCCGGTAAAAGCTGCATACAGACATAACACGAGATGCGGGACTTTTTTGTATAACTCTTTCTTGCCGAGCAGGCCGGAAAGCACCGCGATAGTACCCCACGCAAGAAATTGCATGATCGCAAACAGCCCCATGCCGAGAAACATGTCGGAACCGAAGACCGTCAAAAAGGCAAGCGCCAAACCGAAGCGGATGCCGAAAACAAAAGAACTGCAAATGATGATCACGGTGCACGGCTGGACATTCGGGACCGATGCCATCAAAATCCGCCCGGCGACGCTCAGGGCCGCCAGCATGGCAAGAAGCGCCATTCTCCTTGTCAGCCGTGAAGCGGTTTTCGCTGACTTCCTTTTTTCAAGCGGCTGATTCCCCATTTTATGCATCTCCTATTTAGAATAGAACCAGACAACCTGATCGCCGGTTTTTAGTTTATACGACCCTGCGGAAACGTTTGGCTCTTTTCCGTTTACTTTATATTTCCAGCCGCTCATGCCGCCTTGATCCCCTTCATACTGGCCATTAATGCCCTTTACATAGACGGTTGCACCGGACCCGGAATAATCGAGGCTTACGCCTTCAGAAGCGGCGGCTTTTTTTAAAGCGGAAAATGCAGTGTCTCCGCTTTTATAACTGTATTTGCCGCTGAAAACCGGCCCTTTGTAGCCCTTTACGGTTAAAGAAACCGTTTCAGCTTTTGCTTTAGATGGCGCTGCGGTGTTGCCGGAAGCGTGGCTGCTGCCGGACCCGGACGAAGAAGCCCCGGTTGTCGTTTTCGTTGATGTGCTGGATGTGACCGCCGTTTTGGTATTTGTGGCAGGTGCTTTATCCGTCTTGCTGTCTGCAGAAGCCTTTTCTTCAGCATTTTTGGAGTGGGCAGCTGAATCCGCCGCATTGCTTTCGGATCCGCCCGTATTGCTTTTTTCATCCGTTTTGTTGCTGCCGGCGGCGTCCGTTTTCTTTCCGGATGTACTGTCTTTTGCTGCCGCATCCTTTTCCTTCGCTGAAGTGTTTGCAAGTTGTGTTGTTTCTGAATAAGTTTTAACGGTTTTCGATTCAAAATGGAAACCATCGATAAAAAACCAGGCGCCGAATGCAATCAATAAAACGGCAATACTATCAATAATGATACTTTTATATTTCATTCCTGCTCATACCCCCAGAAATTTTTTACGGATGATTAGCAGGATGACGCCTGCACCCGCAGAAAGGGAACCGACCCAGCCGTGCACAGGAGAAACACCCGTTGTTTTGGTAATGACGACTTTTTTCGGCTCTTGCTGCACATCTTCTGCAGGGGGTGCCTGGGCAGCTGCAGTTGCAGGCTTGTCCTCTTTTTTTGCATTTGAAGCTGTTTTTGTTTTTGCCGGCGTTTGTTTTTTGGCTGCAGCCGGTTTTTCCACCGTATTGGTTTTTGTAGTGGTGTTGTTATGCGTAATCGTATGGTCTTTCGTATTCGTAATGGTGTTCGTTTTGGTTACGACTTCTTTCGTATGCTTTTCAACCACTCTCGGAGGAGCTGCAGCCGGGCTGTGACCGGGACTTTTGCCTGGATCTTTGTCTTCAGCATCCGAATCAGTTGCGCCCGTACTGCCGGCATCGGATCTGCTAATATTCCTGAAGTTATACAGGGTATCTCCTTTTAGAAAAAGGTCATAGGCGACAAGGGCTTGGAAAACCTGTTCTGTTGAAAAGCTGTCTGAAGATTCGCTTGTCGTTTGCCATTTGTACCCGCCGTTTTTGGAATCTTTATATGTGCTGAGTGCAGAAATAGGATTCGTGCCTTTTTTAACAAAATCACCGGTTGTCGGGTCAACGCCGACAGAGACAAGACCGATGATGGCCTGGGCGGTTGTGCACGAATTAATGCCGTAGTTGTCAAAGCTGGCGTTTTCTTTTTCTGCTGCCTTCAAGTATTTAATGCCGTCACGGATTGCCGTGTTCACATCTTTATCATGTTTATCCTGATAAGTGCCAAGTGCGGTCAGTACCATGCCGGTTGAGTCAACATCCGAATTTTTGGCGGAAGAACTCCAGCTCCAACCGCCGTCCGGAAGTTCCGCATCAACCAGTTTTGCTGCAATTTTAGCAGGAGTATTCGGTGCATCACTCGGAATCTCATAGTCATCCGTATTCAAAGCGATTAAATCATAGGCATATCCGGTTACCGAGCTTTCTGCCGCCGTATCGTATACGCGTTTGATCAAATTCTGCTTTTGAAAGTTTTCCGGATCCTCTCCAATCGCTTTTAGAGCGATGATGGTCTTAACGAGTTCCGTACCGGTTACCTTTTTGGCATTCACCCGGTCTGTTAAAACTCCCCGGTACTGCTTTATCTCATTGGCTGTTAGCAAATTCTCCTTTGCCAGTGCGGCTACTGCAAAATCAGAGTTTAAAGCGGAAGATTTAAAATATGATGCCGTATTCTTTATGTCTTTGCTGACAGATACTGCTGCAAAGCTTTCGGACGGGAAAGATAACACAAAAATAAGAACAATTCCCCAGAGAATCCCGAACCATTTTTTCCCCACCATTACCGCTCTCCTTTCCATAAAAAAACCCCTGTACAAAAAGAGGTATACAAGGGCAAAAATTTTTCGCCTATACCTCGTAGGCTTCAAATAAACCGGCAGCTTGGGAGAAAGATCTGACTTAGGAAAATTTTTTCCATCACAGTGGCGGGACCGTACAGGAATTTCACCTGTTTCCATCGCCCAGGCCCGTATTTAGATGTCAGTTACTAATTATAGAACAACCCCTGCCTGTTGGAAAGGACAATTTCTGCCACTGTTTCATTGACAAACAAGCGGTGCTGTGCTAAAAAATAAGATGTTAGCACTCTTGCGTTCGGAGTGCTAAAGGGGCATTGCCATCATTTATACATATAAAGGAGAGATCGAAGTGGCGGTAAAGGAATTTAAAGCAGAATCCAAACGGCTTCTCGACATGATGATCCACTCGATTTACACGCAAAAAGAAATTTTCTTGCGCGAGCTGATATCCAACGCCAGCGACGCGATCGATAAAATTTATTACAAAGCTTTGACAGATGAAAATTTAACATTTGATAAAGACAGCTACTACATTCAAATTACCCCGGACAAAGAAAACAGGACACTGACGGTTTCCGATACCGGGATCGGCATGACGGAGACGGAACTGGAAGAAAACCTCGGCACCATTGCACAAAGCGGTTCACTTGCGTTTAAAAATGACAATGAAATGAAAGACGGATATGACCTCATCGGCCAGTTCGGCGTCGGTTTCTACTCGGCATTCATGGTGGCAGATGAAATTACCGTCATTTCCAAGGCTGCAGGGAGCGATCAGGCTTATAAATGGCAGTCGAAAGGCGCGGAAGGCTATTCAATTGAACCGTGCGAAAAAGACGGCAACGGCACGGAAATTATATTGAAGCTGAAAGAAAACACAGAGGATGAAGACTACGATCAGTACCTGGAAGAGTACCGGCTGCGGGCCATCGTGAAAAAATATTCTGATTTTATCCGCTACCCGATTAAAATGGAAGTAACGGAAAGGCGCCTGAAAGAAGGCAGCGAAGATGAGTACGAAGAGGTCAAAGAAGAACAAACGCTCAACAGCATGGTCCCGATCTGGCGCAAAAACAAAAACGAACTGACAGACGAAGATTATGAGCAATTTTATATGGAAAAGCATTACGGCTTTGACAAACCGGTTAAGCATATCCACATCAAAGTCGACGGCACTGTGCGTTACAATGCGATTCTTTACATTCCGGAAAAAATTCCGTTCGATTATTATACGCCGGAATATGAAAAAGGGTTGGAACTGTATGCGAATGGCGTCCTGATTATGGAAAAATGCCCGGATCTTTTACCGGATTACTTCAGCTTTGTCAAAGGGATGGTCGATTCCGAAGATTTGTCTCTGAACATTTCGCGGGAAATGCTCCAGCACGACCGTCAGCTGAAGCTGATTGCGAAAAATATCAAAAGCAAAATCAAACGCGAACTGGCAAACCTTTTGAAAGAGAACCGCGAGCAGTACGAAGCGTTTTTCAAATCATTCGGCCGCCAGCTGAAATTCGGTGTGTACAATGAATTTGGCGCGCACAAAGAAGATTTGCAGGATCTCCTGATGTTTTATTCTTCAAAAGAGAAAAAGCTTGTTACGCTTGATGAATACGTAAGTCGCATGCCGGAAGACCAAAAATACATTTATTACGCAACCGGCGAGTCGATCGACCGGATTGAAAAATTGCCGCAGACGGAACTTGTGCTTGATAAAGGATACGAAATCCTTTATTTTACGGAAGATATTGATGAATTTGCGATTAAGATGCTCATGAATTATAAGGAAAAAGAATTCAGGTCCGTGTCAAGCGGCGACCTCGGCTTTGAAACGGAAGACACAAAAGAAACCGATGCCGAGGAAAAAGAAAACAAAGATCTCTTTGCATTTATGAAAGAGGCACTGGACGGAAAAGTGAAAGATGTCCGCGCCTCGCACCGCTTAAAATCGCATCCGGTCTGCTTCACCACGGACGGCGAAGTATCAATTGAAATGGAAAAGGTGCTGAGCGCCATGCCGAACGGGCAAAATGTGAAAGCCGATAAAGTGCTCGAAATTAACATCCATCATGATGTATTTAACGCATTAAAAGAGGCGTTCGCCCATGACAAGGACAAATGCAAGCTTTATACAAACCTGTTGTATAACCAGGCGCGGCTGATTGAAGGGCTCGAGATTGAAGACCCGGTTGCATTTTCAAATGATATTTGCAAAATGATGGCATAAGGAAGCCCGCATATTGCAAAAAAGCCACGGGACATCCAGCAAATCTACGGCCCCCGCGACGGCCGGCATGGTTGCTGTGCCCGTGCCGGTGAGCACCGGGACATTTGCAAACCGTATGGCTGGAACATTTCATGAATAGCAGTAGTTTATATGACGAAGAAGGCTCCATCTGAAAGCAAGATGGGGTCTTTTTGTATTTTTTATAAAAAAAGGGTTGCCCGAATGGGAAAGGTGATGTATATTTATAACATATTATTTATAAATATTAACTTTGGCGCACACGAACAATACAAGGGGGCCATCCAATGAAGGAACAGCTTAGACACCATTTGAGTCAAATCGAGTCCAAGCTCTGGGAAATGAGCGACTACTTATATCATCATCCCGAACTTGGCGACCAGGAATACCAGTCTATGAAATTGCTCACGGATTTCCTTACGTCACACGGCTTTTCGGTGGACAAAGGGATTGTCGGCAGGCCGACTGCTTTTAAAGCAGTTTATGACAGCGGAAAACCGGGACCGGCAGTTGCCTTTTTATGCGAATATGATGCGCTTCCGGGTGTCGGCCACGGCTGCGGCCACAACATGATCGGAACGATGAGCGCAGGTGCGGGCTTGCTTTTAAGCAAAATCATTGGTGAAACCGGCGGCCGCGTGGTGGTGCTTGGGACACCGGCGGAAGAAACGAACGGCGCGAAAGTTGCGATGGCGGAACAGGGCATTTTCAATGGGATCGATGCCGCGATGATTGTCCACCCGGCCGATGAGTCGTATGAAAGCGGCGAGTCGCTTGCGATGGACGCGATCCAGTTTGACTTCCGCGGGAAATCAGCCCATGCGGCATCCAATCCGGAAGACGGCATTAACGCACTCGACGCGGCGATCCAGTTGTTTAACGGCGTAAATGCGCTCCGCCAGCATGTCACTTCCGATGTCCGTATCCACGGCATTATCAAAGAAGGCGGCATTGCCGCAAACATTGTCCCTGATAAGGCGGTAGCCCAGTTTTATGTGCGCGCCAAAGCACGCGCTGTTTTAAACGAAGTGGTTGAAAAGGTGAAAAGAATCGCACAGGGTGCGGCGATGATGACCGGTGCCGCCGTGCAAATATCCAATTATGAACTAAGCTATGACAATATGATCACCAACAAGACATTGTCGAAAATGTTCACGGAAAACCTTTTACAAACAAAAGTGAAAAAAGTCAATCCGCCAAAAACCTCATACGGATCCATTGATATGGGCAATGTCAGCCATGTCGTGCCGGCGATCCACCCGTATATCGGCCTGGATGCCCCGGGGCTTGTCGCACATACAAAAGCATTTGCCGATATGACGATTACGGACAATGCGCATCAGATCTTATCGAGCGGCGCGCTGGCTTTGGCCATGACCGGATTTGACCTTCTCACAAATGGGGAACTTTTGGAAAAAGTAAAAGGCGAGTTTGCAGAAACCGTTAAAAAAATACCGGTAAGCAGCTGAAAAATGGCAATCCTTTTTAAAATAAGGATCTTTTCAAACATTGCGCATCGTGTTAAAATACATTTTGTTGAATAAAGATACTTACCAAGAATGATATATTCATAGGGGGAAACATTGTGAAAAAGATCGTGTTAGGCATCGCAATTGTATTTTCAATGGTGATTGCGGCAGCTTGCGGCCAAACGAACAGCAGCAAAAGCACCGCGAAAAAAGAAAAAACGCTCGTCATGGGCACTTCAGCCGACTTTGCCCCGTTTGAAACAAGGGACACAGCAGGAAAAGTAATTGGATTTGACGCGGATCTCGCCAACTATATTGCAAAAGAACTGGGATACAAACTCGAAATTAAAGATATGAAATTTGACGGATTGATCGGGGCGCTGCAATCGCACCGTGTTGACATGGTCTTTTCCGGGATGTCCGCAACGAAAGAACGCGCCAAAAACGTCGACTTCTCCACCCCGTACCATCATTCAGGGGAAATGTTCGTTACGTTAAAGGGTTCCCCTATCAAGACACTGAATGACTTGAAAGGCAAAACTGTCGGCGTCCAGCTCGGCACCATTCAGGAAGAGGGCGCGGACAAGCTGAAAGGGAAGTACAATTTTACGGTCAAAAAACTGGACAACTCCACAAACTTAATTGAAGAATTGCTTTCAAAACGGATTCAAGTAGCCTATCTGGATAAATCGGTCGCAGAAGGTTATATCAAGAAGCAAAACCTGGCCGGCTTTGATGATCCGACCTCAAGTTCCCCGGGTATGGCGGTTGCCTTTCCAAAAGGCAGCAAGTTGACGGCAAAAGTCAACAAAGTGCTGGCAAAAGCGGAAAAGAACGGGAAGCTGGATGAGCTGAGAAAGAAATGGAAACTTGACAAACAGTAATGCATGCAGGCGCCTTGCTGAGCAGGGCGCTGTTTTTTCAAAATAATCAAAGTGAGGTGTAAGGCATGAATTTGGATTTCAGCCAAATTGTGCCTTATATTCCTTTTATTTTAAAAGGAATATGGGTAACTTTAAAATTTGTATTCTTTGCGATCCTTTTCGGGTTCGTGCTCGGCACGATTTTTGCCCTTTTTAAAATTTCACATATTAAAACATTAAAATGGATTGGCGATATTTATACATCGATTTTCCGGGGCACGCCGCTTATTGTGCAGCTGATGCTCATTTATTTTGCCATCCCGCAGCTGACCGGTTACGATATTCAGCCGTTTCCGTCCGCAATTCTCGCATTCGGCCTGAACTCCGCCGCTTACGTTTCGGAAATCATCCGGGCCGGGATCCAGGCGGTCGACAAAGGCCAGACCGAAGCTGCCCAGGCGCTCGGCGTACCGTATTATTTAATGATGAAAGACTTGATTTTACCGCAGGCGATGAAAAATATTTTGCCGGCGTTGATGAATGAATTTGTTTCCCTGACAAAAGAGTCTGCCCTTGTATCGACCATCGGTTATCTCGATTTGATGCGCCGTGCCCAGGTTGTCGGCGCGCAAACGTATCACAATTTTGAACCGCTGCTGTTTGTTGCCGCGATTTACTGGGTGCTTGTCTTTATCCTCACCATGCTTGGCAGACAAGTGGAAAGGAAGATGAAATACAGTGATTAAAGTCGAACATCTCCATAAGCAGTTCGGGCATAATGAAGTTTTAAAAGATATTACAACAGAAGTCGGAAAAGGGGAAGTCGTCGTTGTCATCGGACCGTCCGGATCCGGCAAATCGACCTTTCTGCGCTGCCTGAATTTCCTGGAGGAGCCGACAAAAGGGCGGATTTGGATTGACGGGGAAGAAATCACCGATAAAAAAACGAATGTAATGAAAGTCCGCTCGGAAATTGGAATGGTGTTCCAGCACTTTCATCTTTTTCCGCATAAAAAGGTGCTGGACAATCTGACTTACGCGCCGATGAAAGTAAAGAAGATGAACCGCCATACCGCCGAAGCAAAAGCGCGCGAATTGCTGGCAAAAGTCGGCCTGATGGAAAAAGAAGGCGCATATCCGGACAGCCTTTCCGGCGGGCAGAAGCAGCGTGTCGCGATTGCGCGCGCGCTGGCGATGGAACCGAAACTGATGCTGTTTGACGAACCGACATCCGCACTTGATCCCGAGATGGTCAAAGAAGTGCTGAACGTCATGAAAGACCTTGCCCAAACCGGCATGACGATGGTCATCGTCACACACGAAATGGGCTTTGCCCGCGAAGTGGCCGACCGCGTCCTGTTTCTTGACGGCGGAAAAATTTTGGAAGACAGCACACCGGATGAATTCTTTTCGCGCCCGAAAACAACCCGGGCACAGGACTTTTTGGACAAAGTATTGTAAAAAACACAGTTGTTCACCGAAAGGAGCTGCTGGAAACGAAGGCAGCTCCCAAAAAGCGAAGCTAAGAAAAGACGTTGGGACACCGCCTCAACGTCTTTTTCCGTTCTATATGTTGTATACTGACATGCAAAATCACTTTTCCAATGGCTTCCCAAACAGCAGGGCAGCCTTTTTCTTTTTTCACAGTTGCCTGCCGTTCCAGTCAGCCGGCTGTTTTTACCGTAACTTCAAGCTCCATTTCCACATTTCCCTGAATGGCCCGGCTGATCATGCATGATTTTTCGGCTTTTTCCGCGAGTTTCCGCGCGAGCCGGACGTCGCTCTCGGATGCGCCCGGTTTCAGCACAATTTCCGGCCGGTGGATGATCTTTTTATACGTAAATACGCCGCCGGTCACATCGACGATCCCTTCTGATGCCATTGTCAAACTTTCTTTCTCCAGGCTGCTGCGTTCCATCATCGCCGCCAGCGTAATGATATAACATGCTGCGGCAGCTCCGAGCAACATTTCGTCCGGATTTGTGCCGGCACCCGGACCGCCCATCTCCGGAGGAATGGAAATTTTTGCCACCAGATTTCCGCATGCGATGTTCCCTGTATCATTGCGAAGCCCCGGCCAGTCTGCTTTTAAATGAAAATGATGTTCTGCCATATGCAACCCCTCCTGTTAAAATTTACTTTCTGCTGCTGTTGTGTTTTTGCTGGCTGCTGCTTTTCTCCCATGGACGGCATAATAAACGGCAATACACAGGACAACCCAGCCCGAAACCGCAAGATACAACATCCGGAAATCCATCAAACCGGCAACTGTCCCGAGCAGATAAGGCCCAGATCCGCTTGCCAGGTCAAGAAAAATGAAAAACGTCGAAGTTGCCAGGGCTTTCCGGTTCGGCGGCGAAAGCTGAATGGCAATTGCCTGGAAACTGGACTGCACGGTGCCGTAACCGATCCCGATCAAAGCTCCTGACAAAAGCAGCATCCATCCGCTGTGCGCCTGGCTGAGCAGGACGAAACCGGCAATTAACAAAATAAACAGCGGGTAAACGACAACATTTTCCCCGCGTTCATCAAACCATCTGCCTGTGAAAGGCCTTGTAATGACGAGCGCTGCCGCATATACAAGGAAAAAATAAGTGGCGGCGCCGGTTAGTCCAATGTCCCTTGCATACAAAGATAAGAAAGACAGCACGCTGGAATAGGCAAGCGTAACCGCAAAAACTGCACCTGAAATCGGCACGGCAGCCGGTTCAAAGTAATCTTTTACTTTAAAACGGGCCATTTCCTTCACTTGTGCATTCGCAGGCGCCGGTTTTGGAACGGATAACAAAATGGCAGAAATCAGATCGATGAATGCAATGATGCTTGACACCAGCACGATCATCTGAAAATCGGCAAACCGGGTAATCAGAATCCCTAAAAACGGCCCGATCGCCATCGCTAGATTCATGCTTGTCGCATAATAGCCGGTGCCTTCCCCGCGCCGTTCATTCGGGATGATATCCGCGACAATGGCGCCGGCCGCTGTCGTAATCACGCCGTGCATTGCTCCCTGGATAAAGCGCAAAACCATCAAAAACAGGAGACTGTCAGCTTTAAAATGAAGCAACATCACCGCCAGAAAAACAACCAATCCGCTGACCAGCATCTGCTTGCGGCCGATTTTGTCGAAATATTTCCCGGCAAATAACCGTGCAATGAGCGAAGCGAGCACAAATATTCCCGCCGCAAGCCCTGCCATCCCCTGGCTTGCATGGTAGGCGGTTGTGACATACATGGCAATACTGGTCATTAACAAGTAAAATACAACGTGCGTAAAAAAATTTGTGGAAGAAATCATAATGAAGTCTTTCGTCCACAATTTCGGTTTATCCAAAGGAAGTACCCCCCCATTTCTAACATACAAAAACAGGTAACTTCATTATAGAACGTTTCAGCAAGAATATTCAATGTGTGTCTATACCAGAAATAACAGAAGCTCTTCTTCGAATATGTCCATGCCGCATTTTACACCTGGCATGGTGGGGGTGCCCGGCGCAGAACCGTGCTGCAAAGAGTGCAGCACCGGCAAAGGGATGAAAATCAGCCGGCGCAATTTTTTAACGGCTTTCCGAAAGAAGTCTCCCATCCTCAAGGAATGTGAAGGTGCGAGATGAATTTCGGTTGGCTTTAGCCAAAGTTATTTTTCCAATCCTTTTCTCAACAATTCTAAGATTGCGGCTGTTCTAGTTGGAATCCCATTTTCTTTTTGATATTGCTCCAATTTTTCTAATATCGTCTTAGGCATACGAATTTCTACACGTTCTTTCTCTTCTCTCATGATTATCACCTCATATTGATTGTACGGATTTTTTACGATATAATCAATATATACGAAATTTTTCCGCACAAAGTGAGGTGAATTGATATGGCCAAGCAAAACAAAGCTTTCAAGTTTCGTTTGTTACCAAACAAAGAACAATCCGCATTATTAGCTAAGACATTTGGTTGTGTTCGCTTTGTCTACAATAAGATGTTAGCTGAACGCAAAGAAACGTATGAAAAGTTCAAGGATGATAAAGAATTGCTTAAAAAGCAAAAGTTTCCGACCCCTGCAAAATATAAAAGTGAATTTCCATTCCTAAAAGAAGTGGATTCTTTAGCTTTGGCAAATGCACAAATGAACTTACAGACTGCTTATAAGAATTTCTTTGAAGGAAATGCGGATTTTCCAAAGTTCAAAAATCGTAAAGCAAAACAATCCTATACAACTAATATGGTCAACGGAAATATTAAGCTAGAAAATGGTCATATCAAACTGCCAAAAATCAAAAAGCCAATAAAAATGAAACAGCATAGAGAGATACCTGCTGATTATAAAATCAAATCTTGCACTATTTCTAAAAAATACTACATTTCAATTTTGACAGAATATGAGAAAGATATTCGTCCAGTTAAAATACAAAAAGTTGTTGGTTTGGATTTTGCTATGGATGGTCTATATGTCGAGAGTGAACAGGGTAAGAAAGCCAATTACCCACGTTACTATCGGCAAGCCTTAGATAAATTAGCAAAAGCACAACGAATTCTTTCTCGAAGAAAGAAAGGTTCTGCACGTTGGAACAAGCAACGACTAGTAGTGGCTAAGTTACATGAGAAAGTGGCGAACCAACGCATGAATTTTCTTCATCATAAGTCAAAAGAATTAGCTTCTAACTTTGATGCTGTCGTGATTGAGGACTTGAACATGAAAGGGATGTCTCAAGCCCTTCACTTTGGGAAAAGCGTTCATGATAACGGCTGGGGAATGTTCACTACTTTCTTAGCGTATAAGCTAAAAGAACAAGGGAAACAACTTGTGAAAATTGATAAGTGGTTTCCCTCCACTAAGAAGTGTTCATGTTGCGGCAAGGAAAAAGAAATGCCATTATCTGAACGTGTATATAAATGTTCTTGCGGCTTTGTATTAGATCGCGATCACAATTCAGCAATCAATATCAAAAATGAGGGATTACGCTTATTAGCGTTATCATAAGTAACAAAACTCTTGGAACAAGAGGGTTAGCTCGGTCAGTTTTCGTTGGCTAGTAAAAGCAACGATAAGTCGAGAAGCCCCCACTTCAATCAAACCGTAAGGTTGATAAGTGGAGGGTAGTTCACTATAGGGGCCCATGCTGCAGGGAGTGCGGCACCTAGCGAGAAAGATTACCAAGCACACTTTTTCAGCAGCCCCCTTGCGTTTCTAACGCAGCGCCATCGAAGAACATTACAAAGTCAGAACAAGCATTCGGTCCGATGGTTTACCATGGGGGAAACGTGCACATGCGCAATCGTTGCCTTATCCCTTAATGCCGGTGTATACTTTGAAATATAAATGTTTACAAAGTGAATAATTTAAAGATAGAAATACTTTCCAAAGTTATCACAAAATATTATTCTCATGGCTGTCAAAACGCCTGCTATCAGCACGGCTTTTCCATCCGCAAGCTTCCCGCAACCGGTTTGCCGGGAGACAGATTTTTTAAAAAACAATCTTGAAACCGGATACGGTTGCGCTGCTTAAACAAAGGGTTCGAAAAACGTTAAAGCAGCCAACTGCTACTTCTTTCTTGCAGCAAATCAAAACGAAATGCTGTGGCATTACCGGCTGGGTTTTTTTCAGTGACAAAATAGAAAACATTTGTTATTATATGATAATAATCTTTTTAAATGAATACAAGGATGGAGGCGTCTATATGGATTTTCAATTGTTTCCGGAAGGCGACGGCGCAATCCTGATTGAAGCAGGGAAAGAAATCAGCCTTGCAAACCACAGGAAAATCCGGGCGATCGTTTCATTAATCGAAAAAGCGGCGCCTGCGTGGATGATTGAATATATTCCCGCCTACACAACAGTCACCGTTCTGTATGACCCTTTCAAAGTTTATGCAAAATTTGGCGAATATCCCTACAGATATGTATCCCGCTATTTCACCCGTCTTCTTGAAAAAGCGCAGCCTACATTTATCCCGGAACCGCGCACAGTCGATATCCCGGTATGCTACGGCGGCAAATTCGGGCCGGATCTCGAAAATGTTGCCCGCATCAACGGCCTTACGCCTGAAGAAGTGATCCGCATCCATGCTTCCGGCGACTACACCGTATACATGATCGGATTTGCACCAGGTTTTCCTTATATCGGCGGCATGCCTGAAAAAATCGCAGCGCCAAGGAAAAAAACGCCGAGGCTCAAAATACCGGAAAGATCGGTCGGAATCGCCGGGAAACAAACCGGGATTTATCCGATCGAAACACCCGGAGGCTGGCAAATCATCGGCCGGACCCCTGTCAAACTGTTCCGGCCGGACCGGGATGGGCCAAGCCTCCTGCAAGCGGGCGACAAAATCCGCTTCCGGCCGGTGAGCCTTGAAGAATACCAGGAACTGGAGAAGATGCCGTCATGATTAAAATCATCAAACCGGGCATGCTGACAACGGTGCAGGATCTCGGGCGGCCCTACCAAAAATACGGGGTTGTCCAAAGCGGGGCAATGGATGCTTTTGCCCACAGAGCCGCAAACTTGCTTGTCGGCAATCCAGAAAATGAAGCAACACTGGAAATTACGCTCACAGGGCCGGTGCTGGAGTTTCAGAACGATACACTGATTGCCATTTGCGGCAGCGGGTTCCATGCTGTTTTGGACGGGAAACCGGTCGGGCTATGGCGCCCCGTGAAAGTGAAAAGCGGCAGTGAACTCAGACTGAGGCAGGGCGGGACCGGCTGCCGCGTCTATTTGGCAGTGGCCGGCGGGATATCTGTTCCGGAAGTGCTGAAAAGCAAGTCAACTTATTTGCGCGCAAGGATAGGCGGTTTCAACGGCAGGGCGCTCCAGGCGGGCGATGTGCTCGAAACCGGGACTCCCGGGGAAGTCTCCAGGCAACTGGCTGCATCTCTTGAATACCCGCCGGCATGGTCTGTATCGAAAAACATGCTGCCAGATTACAGTCCGTTTCCAACGATCCGGGCCATTCCGGGCCGCCATCACGATTTATTTGCCGCAGAAAGTATTGAAACATTTTTCCATGAACCATACCGCCTTTCGCAAAATTCCGACCGGATGGGGTACCGCCTCGAAGGTCCGAAACTGGCGGTAAAAGCGGCGCAGGAGATGTTATCTGAAAGTGTCAGCTTTGGAACCATCCAGGTGCCGTCCGGCGGGGAGCCGATTGTCCTGTTGGCAGACCGGCAAACGACAGGGGGATATCCGAAAATCGCCCAGGTTGCTTTTGTAGATTTGCCGTTACTCGCCCAGCTGAAGCCGGGTGATAAGCTCAGGTTCAAAAAAATAACGTTGCAGGAAGCACAGTTGCTTTATATAGAAAGAGAAAAACAAATTCGCATGTTGAAGGGAACAATTGCCTATCAGGCGAGAAGGAGGGGCACGCATGCTGAGCGTTGATCTGAACTGTGATATGGGCGAAAGTTTTGGTGCCTATACCATTGGGAGAGATGAAGAAATACTGGATTTGGTCACTTCCGCCAATATTGCGTGCGGTTTTCACGCCGGCGATCCGGCTGTGATGCGGAAAACGGTCCGGATGGCGGCTGAAAAAGGGATTGGGATCGGCGCGCACCCCGGGCTCCCGGATTTGATGGGGTTCGGGCGCCGGAATATGCAAATTTCCCCGCAAGAGGCTTATGATATGACCATCTACCAGGTCGGTGCCCTTGCTGCGTTTGCAAAAGCGGAAGGAAGTACCGTCCGGCATGTAAAACCGCACGGCGCACTTTACAATATGGCAGCCAAAGATCCAAACCTGGCCGAAGCCATTGCGGAGGCGGTTTATGACGTCAGCCCCGGCTTGATTTTATTCGGGCTTGCCGGCTCGGAACTTGTGAAAGCCGGAGAGAAAGCCGGCTTAAAGACGGCGAGCGAAGTTTTTGCCGACCGGACTTATCAACAAGATGGCTCTTTGACACCGCGGCGCAAACCGAATGCCTTGATTGAAGACCGTGAAACGGCGGCAAAACAGGTGATCCGGATGATCAAAGAAGGCGTGGTCACCTCCGTGCAAGGAGAAGATGTCAGCGTCCGTGCGGATACAATCTGTATCCACGGCGACGGCAGACAGGCGCTTGCATTCGCGGAATTTATCCGCCAGTCGCTTGAACGGGAAGGAATCAAGATAGAAAAAATCAGCCATTTGAGCTGAACAGGGTGGCGCCAACTGGAATTCCGACCGCCACCCTTGGAATGGGAGGAAAGCAGCACAACGGCTTATCCCGAAAAATCGCAGTCTCTCCGCGTAAAACCGGTCCAATGCATATGGCCAATATATTTGTGAGTCTGCAAGGGTTAAACATTCATAACCCTCCCTCGCAAAGCCGGGCCCAACCAACTGCTGGCAGAAAACAAGCAGCACAGCGGCATATGCCCGATTGGTTTAACAAATCACCGCGGAACTGCTGCAGATTGAAATTATACATTTTCCTATCACACGTGAATTCCCCCGCCTTAAAGATTACAGAACAAAAAGTACGGGCGGGGGTTATCTGTATATAGAAAAGGAGTGAACGGGTATGGTATTGATCGGTGTTGCACTGATTATCATTGGATTTGCACTCAGATTTAACCCGCTGGTCGTTGTGACCGTTTCGGGCCTTGTCACCGGATTGATCGCGGGCCTCCCGCTGAAACAACTGATTACGCAATTCGGGGAAGCTTTTACAACAAACCGCTATATGTCCATCTTAATTATTACCTTGCCGGTGATCGGCCTTTTGGAAAGAAGCGGGTTGCAGGAACAGGCGAAACATCTCGTTTCCAAAATCAAAGCAGCAACGGCCGGTAAAATCCTCACGTTTTATCTGCTGATCCGTGAAATTGCCGCAGCGCTCGGCCTGAACAGCCTCGGCGGGCACCCGCAGACAGTGCGGCCGCTCATTGCACCGATGGCTGAAGGGGCGGCGGAAGCAAATTACGGCGATGTTCCGGAAGAAGACAGAGAAGAAATCCGTGCCCAGGCGGCTGCTGCCGATAATATCGGCCTGTTTTTCGGAGAAGATATCTTTGTTGCGGTCGGCGCCATTCTTTTAATGAAAGGATTTTTTGACCAAAACGGCATTAAAGCGGATCCGATTTCGATGGCGCTTTGGGGGTTGCCGACAGCCATATTTGTATTTATCGTCCATTCCATCCGGCTCCGCCTCTTTGACCGGAAACTGGACCGCAAGCTTGGAAAAACCGGAAGCAAGGATGTGGAAAAATGATCATTTCAACTGAGTGGATTTATATCATCATGGGAATCGTTTGCTTTTTCTGCTCTGCCTACACTTTTTTTGATCAGGCAAACAGCAGGCGCATCCCGTCCGGCCTTTTTTACCTGATTTATGCCGTTACGCTCTTATTTGGAAAAGTGATCCCGCCTTTTTACACCGGGTTGATGGTACTTGCCATGGTGGCAATTGTCGCATTTGGCGGCCTGCAAAAGGGAAGCTACAACGGGGTGAGTGCGGATGAGCGGGAAAAAAGCCGCAAGCGGTTGGGAAACAAGCTTTTTCTGCCGGCAATACTGATCCCGGTTTTAACCGTATTGGGCTCAAAATTGCTTGTCAATGTAAAAATCGGCTCGCGTCTTTTGCTGGATCCTTCCAATCCGACGCTTGTCGCGCTCGGGGTGGCGTGTATGATTGCCATCCTTACCGCAATGGTGCTGACAAAAAGCCGCCCGCAAACCACGTTTAAAGAATCACGGCGCCTTTTGGAAGCAATCGGCTGGGCTGTTGTCCTTCCGCAAATGCTGGCGACGCTCGGTACCATTTTTACAAAAGCAGGGGTCGGTACAGTGGTGTCAGGCCTGATTACAAAAGTGATTCCGGAAAATTCGGTTTTCTGGGTCGTGTTTGTTTTCTGTGTCGGGATGGCACTTTTTACGATGATCATGGGCAATGCGTTCGCCGCTTTTCCGGTGATGGCGGCCGGGATTGCGATTCCGTTTTTGATCGAGCGGTTCGGTGCCAATGCGGACCAGATTGCAGCCCTTTCGATGTTCGCCGGTTACTGTGGCACGCTCATGACCCCGATGGCAGCAAATTTTAATATTGTGCCGGCTGCGCTGCTTGATTTAAAAGATAAAAACCATGTCATCCGTGTACAAGTGCCAACCGCGTTGCTGACACTTGCATTTAACATTGTATTGATGTATCTGTTAGTCAAATAGGAGGCTGGGCCTTACCCTGCTTATATCCATTTGAAATTTGGAGAATACGAGATTAAACGAGAGATCATTGCACTTTATTGAAGGAGGAGAGGAAAATGGAGAAAAAAGTACTCTTAACCGGTTTTGATCCTTTTGGCGGGGATAAAGTAAACCCTGCCCTGGAAGCCATCAAGCAATTGGACGGAAAAAATATGGATGGTACTCGTATCGTCACGCAGCAAGTGCCGACCGTATTTCACGAATCGATCCGGATCGCTGCTGAGGCCATTGAACGCGAAAAGCCCGATGTTGTCATTTGCGTCGGGCAGGCAGGGGGGCGCACGCAAATCACGCCGGAACGTGTGGCGATAAATATCGATGATGCCCGCATCCCGGACAATCAGCACAATCAGCCCATTGACGACCCGATTGCAACGGACGGCCCCGCGGCTTATTGGTCGACGCTGCCGATTAAAACGATCACGAGGCAGCTGCGAGAGGCGGGAATCCCGGCTGCTGTCTCCAACACAGCAGGCACATTTGTCTGTAACCACCTGTTTTACGGCGTCATGCACCATCTGGCAAAAAACAACATACCGGCCCGCGCCGGTTTTATCCATGTGCCTTATATTCCGGAACAAACAACCGAAACAAGCGCTCCAAGCATGTCCCTTGAAACGATCGTCAAAGCGCTTGAAATTGCTGTTTCCGTCTCCGCCACGACCGAAAAAGATCTGGTGGAAACAGGCGGAGCCCTGCACTAAGACGGGGCGAACGGATGAAGGGCAAAACGGCATGGGCTGCAGTCAGAAATGTTTTCAACAGGGGTGTCTGGGCAGGGCAATGATCGTCAGCGTGCAACAAACGGAGAAAAATTGTAGCAAATCAAACAGTGTCCCGCTGCCAGCCGGCTTGCGGGACACTGTTTGATTTTCCAGGAATTTTCCTATCCGAAATGTTTTCACGCGGCATCGCGGCGCCTCAAAAAAACCCGCCTGGAAAGTTCATTTCCTGACGGGTTTTTCGCTTTTCTTCCTATTATAATAAAGCACTGCAGATCAAGTTGATCAGAAATAAAGCCCCTAATAAAATCATTACAGGGTGCAATGTTTTTGCCTTCCCTTCCAGGATTTTCAGAACGGGCCAAGCTACAAAACCAAAAGAAAGGCCGGTGGAAATACTGGACGTAAAAGGAATCAGCACGATGATCAAAAATGCCGGAAACCAGCTGCTGAAATCATCGAAATGAAGGTCTTTTAACTGCTGCATCATGATTGCGCCGGTAATGAAGATAATCGGCGCAATGGCAGCCTGCGGAATATAACCCAACAGCGGCGTAAAGAAAAGCGATAAGGCAAACAGAATGCCGGCTGTTACCGCCATGATCCCCGTTCTGCCGCCGCTTTCGATTCCGGCCGCGCTTTCTGCAGCGGCAACGGTCGGGCTTGTGCCCAATATACCCGAAATCAAGCTTGTCGCAGCACTCCCTTCGAAAGTCCGTTTGAAATTCCTTTTATCAGGGAGGATTCCTTCCAGCATGCCCATCGATTCAAAAATAAGGATCATCGACATGGAAAAGACTGCAAGCAAAAACGGGAGAGAAAGCAGGTGTGAGAAATCCCCTTTCCCAACAATCGCGCCATAGCCCGTAAAATTGGATAAGGACACATGCGCGGATTCGCTGCCGCGGATGCCAAACAGGATGCCGGCAATAGCTGTCACTGCAATGCCGATCAAAAATCCGCCGTTAACTTTTTTGATAAAAAGCATCAAGTTGACAAAAAGGCCGAACAAGAAAAGAAGGACATTCGGATTGGTGAGAGAGGCGAGTTCGATTAATGAAGCTTTCCCCGGCTGGATCAAAGATGCCTTTTCCAGCCCGATTTCAACAAGAAACAACCCGATTCCGACTGTAATGCCGGTTTTCAAGGAAGCCGGGATGGCCGCCGATAACACTGTGCCCAGTTTTGTAAAAGCCACAAGCATATACAGCACACTGGCCAGCATGGAAATCGCAAGCGCTTGTTGCCATGGCAATCCCATATTGACCACAATCGTATACGTAAAAAAGGCATTGACTCCCATTCCGGGCGTCAGGATGATGGGTGCATTTGCCCAAAACCCCATAATCAGGCAGCCAGCCACGGAAGATAAAATGGTGGCAAATACACTCAAGTTGACGGGAATCCCGGCATCCGCCAAAATCATCGGATTCACAATGATGATATACGAAATGGCAAAAAAACCGGTTATTCCGGCTGTGATTTCCCTTTTTACAATGGATTTATCAGAAAAGGCCTGCCATAAGGATGGCCGGCCGGAAGACAGCGTGCGATCATGATAGAGCTGGTGATGAGACATTTTGATTCATTCCCTTTTTATTTGTATGTTCTATTGGCAACCGCCCTGTTTAGAACGGGATGTTTGCTACACCTCCCGCCGGCATGAACAGACAGAAACTGATTTTATCAAACAGCGGAAAGATGAAAAAAATCAGCAACGGGGCGGAAAAAAACGGCGCTTCTTTGCCTTCCTTCCTATTCCGTCCGGGCATCAGATAGAGAGTAGTCCGCGTTTTTAACGGCCTTTCCGCCATTTTCCGTGCACCCGCCGCGAACAGGAAGGGTGCACGGATTTTTTTATATTTATTCTTCCGGAACGAAGCGCCCTGTTTTCAGGGGAAATTTTACACATGATCATCCTATCACCATACAAACAAACCGACAAAGCCGGCGCTCATGAGTGAGACAAGGATACCGGAAAGGATTAAATAGCCTGCATTTTTCGAAATATGGTTGACGGTGGCCTTGTCCGACAAATCTTTAAACGCACCAATCACCATCCCCAGCGTCGAGAAGTTCGCAAAAGAAATCAGGAACGTGCAAAGGACGGCGCGGAAATGTGGTGCGAACGTATTGACTTTTGGCGCAATTTCACCCATTACGACAAATTCATTGGTAACCAGCTTTGTCCCCATATATTGTGCCATATGGAAAGCCTGGTCTGCCGGCAGCCCGAGCAAAAAGCTGAACGGGAACAAGATGATGCCCAAAATCGATTCCAGTGTCAGCCAAGGGGCTATGAGCATCAGAAGTTTGTCAATCAATGCGGCAAGTGCGACAAAAGCGATAACAGAAGCGGCAATGATCAAAATCAATTTGCCCGCTGCCAGAATGGAGTCGCCAAGGAAAGAAAAGAAAGGTTCTTTTTCTTCTCTTTTGACTTCCACCACTTTATCTTCATCCGGATCTATCTTTACAGGGTTCAGGATGTTGACCACAATAATGGCGTTGATAATATTGAGCGGAATTGCAGAGAGCACAAACTGTCCCGGCACCATTTGTGTATAGGCCCCGACAATAGCCGCGGTAATGCAGCTCATCGACATCATCGCCAGCGTTAAATTCCGCTCCGGGCTGTTCTTTTTAATTTGCAGGCTGGAAACCGCCAACGCTTCCGTATTGCCCAGAAACATCATTTCAACAGAGAAAAACGACTCGAATTTCGGCTGGCCGGTAATTTTGGACAAAATCCATCCGAGTTTGCCGATAATCCAAGGCAATACATTGAAATAAGTTAAAATGTCAAATAAAGGAACGACGAGCAGGATCGGAAGCAACGCACTGACGAAAAAGTCCATTTGTTTGACATGCACCCAGCTGGAAAATGCAAACCCGATGCCGTCGTAAGCCGTCTGCACGAGCCAGTTAAAACCGTATGCTGCCCCATGCACCATGGCGCGCCCTACCGGAAAACGGATTAAAAACCAGGCCAGGAAAATATTGAGGATAACCATCACGGAAATGGATTTCCAATGAATATTCTTTCTATCCTTTGACAATAAATAAGCGACGCCAATAAATACCAAAATGCCAACGATGTTGAGAAGCAAATATCCGAACATGGCACAGACCTTCTTTCCATTAAGATAAACAAAACATTTATGAAGCTTTCAGCATGTCCCTTGTACGCTTCCGGTTACATCTGAAACTTCAAATGTTTTCGGAAAAAAATCATACAAAAACATGGTGGCTGTGTTCTGTTTCACAAAGTGAATATAACACTGAATTGAACAATTGTATACGCAAACATAAAATTATTTTCAAAGATTAAATTTTCAGTTTACAGGAAAGGGAAGAAAAACCAGGAAGGGCAATAGATTCCGGGAAAAAGAAGAGCCGGCCGATAAACCGGCCGGCAACATTTTTTGCTTACTTTACAGCAGCATCTAAAGCAACGCGGATCATGTCATTGAATGTGGTCTGGCGTTCTTCGGCCGTTGTCGCTTCCCCTGTTAACAGGTGGTCGCTGACCGTTAAAATTGCCAGTGCTTTTCTGCCATATTTGGCTGCCAGCGTGTAAAGGGCTGCAGTTTCCATTTCTACGGCCAAAATGCCGTATTGTGCCCATTTTTCGTGGTCAGCGTAGTCATCATAGAATAAATCTGCACTGAACACATTGCCGGCTTTCAAATTCAATCCTTTTTCCACGCCACTTTCGTATGCGCTTTTCAGCAAGTCAAAATTTGCCAGCGGTGCGTAATCCATTGCACCGAAAATTTTCCGGTTGATTTGGGAGTCGGTCGATGCCCCCATGGCTAGAATGACATCGCGGATTTTGACATCTTTTTGAATGCCGCCGCATGTCCCGACACGAATTAAATTTTGCACACCGTAATCCTTCATCAGTTCCGTGATATAAATCGAAATGGAAGGAATGCCCATGCCTGTGCCTTGGACCGATACTTTTTTGCCTTTATACGTTCCCGTAAATCCGAACATATTTCTCACTTCGTTATAGCATACCGCGTTCTCAAGGAAATTTTCCGCAATATACTTCGCCCTGAGCGGGTCTCCCGGCAACAGAATTGTGTCAGCAATCTCGCCTTGTTTTGCGCCAATATGTGTGCTCATTTTATGATGCTCCTTTACTGAAATTGTCATCCGTAAAAATGGCCGGATGCAGCATGCCTGAATTGTTGAAAAAGGCGAAAAGATAGTCAAACCAAGATGCATCTTGAATTCTAGTGCCAATATAACACGTCCGAAAAATTTTGTAAACGCAGACATGAAAATAA
Organism: Weizmannia sp. FSL K6-0777; assembly: GCF_038593185.1. NCBI lineage: Bacteria > Bacillati > Bacillota > Bacilli > Caryophanales > Bacillaceae > Heyndrickxia > Weizmannia sp. FSL K6-0777. Next base: position 3,127,367 of record NZ_CP151971.1, on the reverse strand, counting down.
TTTCACAAACCCGATTGCCAAATGTAAAGAAGAACGGTTAAAATAAAGGCAGAAAGAGCTGCTGCATGTTTGCATGCCAAGCCGTGCTGCCGCGCTGCACGATTTTCCAAAAAATTTTACACAAAGCGCCATTTTCGTGTCAGGCCGGGGAGGGGAACCTGATGAAGAAAGAAATGGAGAAAAGCAAGTTAAGCATTGAAGTGGCAGAGCTCTATTATCAATTGAACTACAGCCAGCAGGAGATATCTGAACATTTGAAAATATCACGCCCGACGGTTTCCAGATTGCTGCAATACGCGAGAGAAAAAGGATATGTGCAAATTAAAATTGCGGACCCTTTCGTGGATTTGCAGCAACTCGAGCAGCAGCTGGCCGAAAAATACCGCCTGAAAGAGGCGTGTGTCGCGTTTTCACCTGCATCAGATCCGGCAACCATTCTGCATTATGTGAGCATCCGGGCGGCCGAGTATTTAAGCGGGTTGATCCGAAACGGCATGAGCATCGGCATCAGCTGGGGATCGACCGTCTATGAGGTCGCGGCAAAACTTCCGAAAATGCATGTCAAAGGGGCAGAAGTGGTACAGTTAAAAGGCGGGACGAGTTTCTCGCATGTAAACACGTACGCATGGGAAACGTTAATGCTTTTCGGCAATGCCCTGCAGACGCTCCCTGTCTATTTTCCGTTGCCGCTGTTGTTTGAAAAGGCGGAAGCCATGGAAATCGTCATGCAAGATCAATCCATCCAAAAAATTATAGAGAAAGGCAGGGAAGCCCAGGCAGCCATTTTTACGGTCGGGGCTGCAGATGAAGAGGCCTTGCTGTTTAAGCTCGGTTATTTTACCGAAGCAGAAAAAGAAAAACTGATGGAAAAAGCGGTCGGGGATGTGTGCTCACGGTTTATAGACCGAAACGGAAAGATATGCGACACGTCGATTGACAGGCGGACGGTGAGCATTGAACTTGCGGAACTGCGCAAAAAAGAATGGTCCATCCTCATTGCGGGCGGCAGGCGGAAAGTCCTTCCTGCCCATACGGCACTTACAGCCGGCTATGCAAATGTATTGATTACCGATCAACATACCGCTAAACAATTGCTGGGCATGGAACAGGGATAAAGTAGGGGTTCCGATAAAAGAAGAAAACAGGCATGCGGTTTCCTGCATTGTGATAGCCAAGCAACATAGCGCAATACAAATGCCGGGATAAAAGGTCCGCGGAAAACGGGTGTGCTGATTGGCTGGATTTTCCGGATTGCCGGCTTGCAATAAAGCCAATCCTGAATGGACGCCACGCGCGAAAAAACAGGCGCCCCCAATATCGCTGTGTCCCAGATATTGACAAAGAAAAAACAGAGGGCTATGATGGGGGCGAAAGGAAGCGATTACAGCAGGTAAAAATATTTACCGCGTTTTCCGGGTCTTCCTTGCTGCCTGCCGGCCAACCGTTTTTTCAGGTAAACCTTTCAATGTGGCTGTCATTCTGTTTTCACAACGGGGTGCCTGAGCAGTACCAGCAAATGAGGCAAGTGAGTTTTCAAACCATGTTTTGGCATAAAGGAGAGAACAATGATGGCAGAAAAATTTAAAAGAGTATCGATTATTGTACTGGATTCGGTCGGAATTGGAGAAGCGCCCGATGCAGAAAAGTACGGCGATGAAGGGTGCGACACACTCGGCCATATTGCCGAAAAAATGAACGGGCTCAACGTCCCGAATATGGCAGCGATGGGATTGTCCAATATCCGTCCAGAAAATCCGCTCGTTGGGGTGCCGGTTCAGGAGCATCCGAAAGCTTTCTTTACCAAAATGCAGGAAATTTCTGCAGGGAAAGACAGTATGGACGGCCACTGGGAAATGATGGGCCTTCCTGTCACAAGCCCGCTGCACACGTTTCCGGAAGGTTTCCCGGATGAATTGATAAAAAAAATCGAGGATTTCAGCGGCCGCAAAGTGCTTTGGAACAAACCGGCAAGCGGCACGGAAATCATTAAGCAGTTCGGTGAAAGACAAATGGAGACAGGGGAGCTGATTGTGTATACTTCCGGGGATTCTGTTCTCCAGATTGCGGCCCATGAAGAAATCATCCCGCTTGAAGAATTGTACAAAATCTGCGAATATGCGCGGGGGCTGACGATTGATGAGCCTTACCGGATCGGGCGCGTCATTGCAAGGCCATATGTCGGAACGTCCGCCGATAATTTTACAAGAACATCCAACCGGAAAGATTTTACACTGGAACCAACGGAAGAAACTGTGATGGATTTTATCAAAGACAGCGGGCTGGATTCCATCGCCATCGGCAAAATCAACGACATATTCAGCGGTCACGGGATTACAAAAGGATTCCACACGGAAAGCAATATGGACGGCATGGATAAATTAGTGGACGAACTGAAAAAACCGTTCCACGGCCTCTGTTTTACAAACCTTGTCGACTTTGACGCGAAATACGGCCACCGCCGTGATCCGATCCGTTACGGACAAGCGATTGAAGCGTTTGACAAACGGCTGGATGAAGTGCTGCCGGAACTGTCGGAAGAAGATTTACTGATTATTACAGCTGACCACGGAAACGATCCGGCGTTTAAAGGAACGGACCATACACGGGAATTCGTGCCGCTGCTTGTCTACTCTCCGCGTTTTAAAGAAGGCCGCGCCCTTCCTGTAAGGCAGACGTTTGCCGATCTCGGCGCAACGGTCGCAGAGAACTTCGGTGTCCGTGCGCCCAAAATCGGGACCAGCTTTTTGAACGAACTACGCTGAAAAGAAAGGTGACGAGCCATGCGGATGATCGATATTATTGAAAAAAAACGGAACGGCGGAGAACTGGCAACAGAAGAAATCAACTTTTTTGTGAAGGGGTATACAGAAGGCACCATTCCTGATTATCAGGCAAGCGCCCTGGCTATGGCCATCTACTTCCAGGATATGTCAGACCGTGAAATCGCGGATCTGACCATGGCGATGGTCCATTCCGGGGAGACGCTTGATCTGTCCGCCATCCACGGCATCAAAGTGGACAAACATTCAACCGGCGGTGTCGGTGACACAACAACGCTTGTCCTGGCCCCCCTTGTCGCAGCACTCGGCGTCCCGGTAGCAAAAATGTCGGGCCGGGGCTTGGGGCACACCGGCGGTACCATTGACAAGCTGGAATCCATTCAAGGGTTTCATGTTGAAATTACGACAGACCAGTTTATTGATTTGGTGAACCGGGAAAAAGTCGCGGTTATCGGACAAACCGCCGACCTGGCCCCCGCTGATAAAAAGCTGTACGCCCTCAGGGATGTCACTGCGACGGTGGACTCCATCCCGCTGATTGCAAGTTCAATCATGAGCAAAAAAATTGCTGCGGGTGCAGACGCCATTGTTTTAGATGTCACAACAGGCGCCGGCGCTTTTATGAAAAAAGAAGAAGATGCTATCCGCCTCGCTGAAACAATGGTCCGGATCGGCAACCATGTCGGCCGCAAAACCATGGCCGTAATTTCCGATATGTCCGAGCCGCTCGGATACGCCATCGGCAATGCCCTCGAGGTAAAAGAAGCCATCGATACATTAAAAGGAGAAGGCCCTGATGATTTGACGGAACTGGTGCTTGCGCTCGGCAGCCAGATGGTGGTGCTTGCCGGAAAAGCAACGACATTGGAAGAAGCAAGGAACATGCTGAAGGAAGCCATCGCAAACGGCGCCGGTCTTGAGAAGTTTAAAAAATTTGTCGCCAACCAGGGCGGGGATCCTTCTGTGATTGACCATCCGGAAAAACTGCCGCAAGCGAAATATGCGATCGATCTCCCGGCAAAAACTTCCGGGTACGTTTCCAAAATGGTTGCAGACCAGATCGGGGTTGCGGCAATGATGCTGGGGGCAGGACGCGCCACGAAAGAAGATAAAATTGATTTTGCAGTAGGAATCGTTTTGCGGAAAAAAGTCGGGGATCGGGTAGAAGCCGGAGAACCGCTCGCCACGATTTATGCAAACCGGGAAGCAGTCGAAGAAGTAAAAGAAAAAATATACGACAATATCACCATCTCCGATCACGGTGAGGAACCGAAACTGATTCATAAAATCATTACAGAATAATCGATCCTATTGAAAGGGGAAATTTTATGACGAACCTTGCAGCGTATATTGATCATACCTTATTAAAACCAGAAGCAACCGAAAAAGACATTTTAAATTTAACAGCAGAAGCTGCACAATATCATTTTGCATCTGTCTGCATTCATCCTTACTGGGTAAAATTGGCTGCCAAAGAGCTGGCTGGAACAGGCGTGAAAGTCTGCACCGTCATTGGCTTCCCGCTTGGCGCCACAACGTCCGAGACAAAAGCCTTTGAAACGAAAAAAGCAATCGAGGACGGCGCGGATGAAATTGATATGGTCATCAATATCGGTGCATTAAAAAGCGGAGATATAGAAGCCGTTGAGGCGGATATCCGTGCGGTCGTGGAAGCGGCACAAGGAAAATTGGTCAAAGTCATTATCGAGACCTGCTTATTGACAAACGAAGAGAAAGAACTGGCTTGCAGACTGGCTGTCAAGGCAGGCGCCCATTTCGTAAAAACGTCAACCGGATTTTCAACAGGCGGCGCCACGATAGAGGATGTAAAACTGATGCGGCAAACAGTCGGGGACAAAGCCGGTGTCAAGGCTTCAGGCGGAATCCATACAAAAGCAGAAGCGGAAGCCATGATTGAAGCCGGCGCAACAAGAATCGGGGCCAGCTCCGGCGTAAAAATTGTGAGCGAATCGTAATCGGGGATTCGCTCGTTCAAAGAGCTGGATCGGTGCAAATTGTAAGCGAATAAGAAAGGGAGTGCGAGACATGGATGTTGAAAAATGGGTCAAAGATGCCATTGAAATTCGTAAAGCCGCCTATGTTCCTTATTCCCACTTTGAGGTTGGCTCCTGTCTTGTTACAAAAAGCGGGAAGGAATATTTAGGATGCAATATTGAAAATGCATCATACGGATTATCCAACTGTGCGGAAAGAACGGCTATTTTTAAAGCGGTATCTGAAGGGGAAAGGGAATTTCAATACATGGTCATCGCCGGAGATACGGATGAACCCATTGTGCCATGCGGGGCATGCCGCCAAGTGATGAGCGAATTTTGCGAGAAAGATATGCCGGTCCTGCTTGTCAACACAAAAGGCGACAGGCGGCTAACCACCGTCGGAGAACTCCTCCCCGGCGCGTTTTCCAAAGATGATATGTAAGCCGAAAACAGGCAGCAAAATTCTTGCTGCCTGTTTTTGTGCGGCGATATGCGGGACCAGCATGCGCTTATATGCAGCGGATTCCCGCGCCTATTTGGAATGCATAAAGATAATTCGTACGGTTTTACCGTTTAAGATGGCATTTCGAACGATTTCCCCTCGAAAATAATCCCCCGACGTATTCACCGAATCCAATTTTTCCTTGCATTCAGGCACCAGCCTGTATACAATAAGAAACATAACTTCAGTATTTTTCATAACTTCGGTATTTTTCCATAACTTCGCAGCGGAACCCCTTATACAGGGTCACGAACAAGGAGGAGAACGATGTGTCAAAAGTAAAAAGTTCCAACTTAGGTTACCCCAGAATCGGAGAAAAAAGGGAATGGAAAAAGGCGCTCGAGCAATTTTGGGCAAAAACGCTTTCTGAAGAAGCGTTTTTAAAACGGGTAAAGGAATTGCGCTTAAGTTATTTGGAAAAGCAAAAAAATAGCGGTATCGATCTGATTCCAATCGGTGATTTTAGCTTATATGATCACATTCTGGATACTGCTGTTCTTTTCGGCCTGATCCCTGAACGGTTTCACCATACAAACGGCGCTGTCAGCTTAGATACATATTTTAGTATAGCCCGCGGCAATTCTAATGCGGTCGCTTCCGAGATGACAAAATGGTTTAATACCAATTACCATTACATCGTCCCGGAAATAAACGCCGGCACTACCCCTTATATTACTGAAAATCGTTTGCTCAATCTTTATCTTGAAGCGAAGAAAGAGCTGAATATCGATGGAAAGCCGGTTATTGTGGGCCCTGTTACCTTGTTAAAACTATCAAAGGGGTTTGAAAAGAAGGACTTTCCGAATCTTTTGCGCGCCCTTATCCCGCTTTATATTGAAGTCTTTACCGATCTTCAAACAGCGGGAGCGACATGGGTTCAAGTCGATGAACCCATTCTTTCCACAACGCTTGACAAGAAAGAGCTTGGCTACTTCAAAGAAACATACGAAGCTTTTCATCAAGCTGTTCCCAATTTAAATCTTTTACTTCAAACGTACTTTGAATCTGTTGATCATTATCAGGACGTGGCAGCTCTCCCTGTCCAAGGGATTGGTCTTGATTTTGTATATGATGACGGTGCTAATCTTGCATCACTTGAAAAATACGGATTCCCGGAAGATAAAGTACTTGCTGCGGGAGTGGTGGATGGCCGGAATATTTGGCGCACCGATCTTGATGAAGCGTTACAACAAGTAAATGATCTCCTCCATTTTGTGGATCAGGAACGGCTTTGGATTCAGCCATCCTGCAGTTTACAGCATGTTCCCGTCACGGTCCGCCAAGAAAGCGAACTGGAGCCAGTTTTAAAAAATGCGATCAGTTTTGCGGATGAAAAACTGAAAGAAGTCGTGGCACTTGTAAAAGGCGTGAATGAAGGGCGCGATGCCATCCTTGAAGAAATAAAAGAAAGCAAAGAAGCGATACAGGCATTAAATCACTCATCGCATCGAAACATTGATTCAGTTAAAAAAGAAATTCAATCGCTTGGGGATGACATGCCAAAACGGCCGTTGCCATTTTCTGAGCGGCAAGCGATTCAAGAAAAGAAGTGGAAACTGCCGCTTCTGCCGACGACAACAATTGGCAGTCTGCCGCAAACCAAAGAGATTCGTTCAGCAAGACAAAAATGGCGCAAGGGCGAATGGACGGAAAGCCAATATGAACAATTCATTCAGCAAAATATCGCAAAATGGATTAAAATTCAGGAAGACTTGGACATCGATGTGCTCGTCCATGGCGAATTTGAGCGGAATGACATGGTCGAATATTTTGGTGAAAAACTTCGCGGCTTCGCTTTTACCCGTTTTGCCTGGGTTCAATCATATGGTTCCAGATGTGTCAAGCCGCCGATTATTTTTGGCGATGTTGATCTGGAGGCTCCAATGACCGTAAAAGAAAGCACCTATGCCCAAAGTCTGACAACACGACCGGTCAAAGGCATGCTCACCGGCCCTGTTACGATTTACAATTGGTCATTCGTTCGAAATGATATCAGTCAATTTGATGTCTTCAAACAGATTGCGCTTGCCTTGAAAAAAGAAATTCATGCCCTTGAGGAAAATGATATTCGGATGATTCAAGTAGATGAACCCGCGATTCGCGAAGGGTTACCATTAAAAGAGGAGAAAAAAGGAAAGTATCTTCATGATGCTGTTTATGCTTTCCGCTTGGCAACCAGCTATGTGGATCATAGCACACAAATTCATACGCATATGTGTTATTCAGAATTTGATGAAATCATTGATGCCATCGATCAATTGGATGCTGATGTGATTTCAATTGAGGCTGCCAGAAGCCATGGGGAAATCATTTCCACCTTTGAAGACCATGAGTATGACAAAGGGATCGGCCTCGGTGTCTATGACATTCACAGCCCCAGAATACCAAGTGTCGAGGAAATCAAGACGAGCATTGAACGTGCGCTTCGCGTGATTGACCCTAAATTATTCTGGATCAATCCTGACTGCGGCCTGAAAACAAGAAAACCGGAAGAAACGATTCCTGCGCTTAAAAATCTTGTCCAAGCGACGAAAGAAGTCAGGGAAAAACATTTACAGCTCAAGTAAAAGCGAAAGGATATGGGCTTCAATCGGGCTCATATCCTTTTTTAACGCCTTCGTGAGGAAACCGTGCCTTTATAATGCCCCCGGGAATGGCGATATTTGTGGCCATTAACTGCCGAAGCCGAATATTTGTGCCGCACCCAATTTTTGTCTCTCTGAAACGAGCTAGCAAGCAATCCTATAATGAAGGAATTTGAGGTTTGCACAAAAAGAGTCCCTTATGACATTCATATGATGGGTTCAACTGTGGCGGGCGTTAATATACCCGGTCCCCGTTAAAAATGGAGCTTTTCACGATGACATAGTCCACTTTCCGGATGTCCGCCAGTTTGTTGCCGCCGGCATAGGAAATGGCAGATTGTAAGTCCTCTTCCATTTCTTTCAGCGTATCCTGAAGCGGGCCCCTGTATTCCACGTACATTTTTTTTCCTTCGACGTTTTTGCGTTCCCCTTTTTGAAACTCCGATGCCGAACCGAAATACTCTTTGTAAAGTTTTCCGTCCATTTCAACCGTTTCACCCGGGGATTCTTCGTGCCCGGCGAAAAGGGAGCCGATCATTACCATTGTCGCCCCGAACCGGACCGATTTGGCGATATCGCCGTGCGTGCGGATCCCGCCGTCCGCAATAATCGGCTTGCTTGCCGCCTTTGCACACCAGCGCAATGCCGCCAGTTGCCAGCCCCCTGTTCCGAACCCGGTTTTAATTTTTGTAATGCATACTTTCCCCGGCCCGATCCCGACTTTTGTGGCGTCTGCCCCGGCATGTTCCAGTTCCCGGACAGCTTCGGGCGTGCCGACATTTCCGGCAATGACAAAGGTTTCCGGCAAATGCTTTTTGATGTGATGGATCATATCAATCACGGCATTCGAATGGCCATGTGCAATGTCAATTGTTATATACTCCGGCTCCAGGTTTCTTGTAGCCAGCTCTTCGATAAACGCATATTCTTCCGGCTTGACGCCTGTGCTGATAGAAGCATAAAGCCCGCGTTCCTTCATCTCCTTTACAAACGAAAGCCGCTTTTCCGGCTGAAAACGGTGCATAATGTAAAAATATCCGTTTTCCGCAAGGTAGACTGCGATTTTTTCATCTATAATTGTTTGCATATTAGCCGGCACAACAGGCAACTTGAATTTCCGCCCGCCCAATTCCACACTCGTATCACATTCCGACCGGCTGTTTACAATGCATTTTTCCGGAATCAGCTGAATATCTTCATAATCAAACACTGTATCCATGGTTTTACACCCCTAAAAACGAATATTATTTGAATATAACTCAATAAACGTTCGTACATTGGTACTTTACCTGATTTTTTTACAATTGTCAAAGGTTTTCATGAAAGTGCACCATCCACCCCGATGCCGGTGGCCAGCACGAATCCTAAAAAAATATAATAATACTTGACACGTCGGAATAGTGGAATTAAAATGAATTTAACCTTTCAAACGGGAAACCACATCTGACGGGTACAGATGTGGAAAGACAATTGAAATATTTTGAAGCCGGCCGGTCAACCGAAGGCTCCTCACTTTATTTAAAAGATGAGGGGCCTTTTTTGCGGCTTTATACCCACTAAATAAATCGGAATGATAGGAAAGGAGGCGGTGCTCATGTGTACCTCCTACATAATGCTATAAAACAAGAAAGGGGAGAGGAAAATGTTAAAGAAACGAAAGCGGCTGGTGTCGGTCCATTTGCTGCTGATCACCGCCATTTTTTTACTCATCAGCGGATGCAGCAGTGGGAAAAAGGATACAGCAGCGGCAAAATCGGGCGAAAAAGGCGGTAAAGTGGTCCGGATTGGCTATCAGAAATTCGGAACCTTAAACATTTTAAAAGCGAAAGGAACACTTGAAAAAGCACTGAAACCGCTCGGATATTCCGTAAAATGGACGGAATTTCCCGGCGGCCCGCAGCTTTTGGAAGCACTCAATGCGGGGAGTCTAGACTTTGGCCATACGGGGGAAGCGCCGCCCATTTTTGCCCAGGCAGCAGGGGCGCCGCTCGTATATTTTGCCAATTCGGCCAGCAATCCAAAAGGGGAAGCCATCATTGTCCCGAAAAATTCCAACATTCATAGCCTCAAAGATTTAAAAGGCAAGAAAATCGCGTTGAACAAAGGGTCGAATGTCCATTATTTGCTTGTACGGGCATTGGAGAAAGCCGGCATTTCCTACAGCAGCATCCATCCGGTTTTTCTGGCGCCCGCCGATGCGCGCACTGCATTTGAAAAAGGGGATGTCGATGCATGGGTGATCTGGGATCCGTTTTTGGCTGATGCACAGCTGGCAACGAAAGCCCGCACCATAGTGGACGGCACCAGCCTTGTCGCGAACCGGGAATTCTTCCTGGCAGCAAAGCCGTTTGCACAAAACCATGCGGACGTTCTCCAAGTGATTTTTAAACAACTTGAGAAAACAGACCTATGGGTGGAGAAAAATCCAAAGCAGGCGGCTGAATTCCTGGCGCCGCAGATTGGAATGGATAAAAAATCATTGGAACTGGCGCTCAGCCGCAAACAGTTTGGCGTTGAAAAAATCACAGCGCAAACGATTAAGGGCCAGCAGCAAATCGCAAATGAATTTTACAAACTGAAGTTAATTCCGAAACCAATCAAAGTGAAAGAAGCCTTTTTATCCGACTAAATGAAAGGGGAAATGATACATGAAAGTATTCTGGTTTATACCGACGCATGGCGATTCGCGCTACCTAGGGGTAACAACCGGCGGGCGGGCCGTCACTTATCATTATTTAAAGCAAGTGGCACAAGCGGTCGACCAGCTCGGCTACACTGGGGCTTTGCTCCCAACCGGAAGATCTTGCGAAGATGCATGGGTGACGGCCTCGAGCCTGATTCCGGTTACTTCAAAAATGAAGTTTCTCGTTGCGGTCCGGCCCGGGATCATGTCTCCATCGCAGGCAGCGAGAATGGCCGCAACATTTGACCGGTTTTCTGAAGGCCGGCTGCTCATCAATGTTGTCACAGGGGGAGATCCGGTTGAACTGGCCGGGGACGGTCTCCACCTCAGCCACCGCGAACGTTATGAACTGACCGATGAATTTCTGACCATCTGGCGGAACTTGCTCGAAAACAGGGAAGCGGATTTTACAGGCAAATATTTAAACGTAAAAGGGAGCAAACTGCTTTACCCAACGGTGCAGCAGCCTTATCCGCCACTTTATTTCGGCGGGTCGTCAGAAATCGGGCAGGAAGTGGCGGCAAAACATGTCGATGTCTATTTGACCTGGGGCGAGCCGCCGGAAAAAGTAAAGGAAAAAATCGATCATGTCAAAAAACTGGCGTCAGCACAAGGAAGGACAGTGCGTTTCGGGATTCGGCTCCATGTCATTGTGAGGGAAACAGAAGACGAGGCATGGGATGCAGCCAATGACTTGATCCGGTATGTTGATGATGAACTCATCCATGCGTCCCAAAAGATTTTTTCACGGTTTGACTCGGTCGGCCAGCAACGGATGACATCTCTTCACAACGGCAGCCGGGACAATCTTGAAATTAGCCCGAACCTTTGGGCCGGCGTTGGGCTCGTGCGCGGCGGGGCGGGAACGGCGCTTGTAGGGAGCCCGGAAATTGTCGCAGAAAGAATGAAGGAATATGCAGAGCTTGGCATTGAAACGTTCATTTTATCCGGTTATCCGCATCTTGAAGAAGCGTACCGGACGGCTGAGCTGTTGTTCCCATACCTTCCGCTTGAACAGCCTGATGCCCCCGTTTCCAATGTCATCAGCCCGTTCGGCGAGATTGTGGCGAACGATGCACTGCCGAAAGTATTAAAGTAAGGAGGCCGATCTGATGTTAAAAAAACGCGTCATGCCGTGGGTGGTGCCGGTTTGCCTGCTGTTTGCCTGGCAGCTTGCAAGTTCTGCTGGCATCTTGCCACCCAATGTGCTCCCAAGCCCTGTTGCCGTTGTAAAAGCGGCTTGGGGTCTCACACAATCCGGACAGCTTTTCGATTATATCGGCGCAAGCACAAAACGGGCACTGATCGGATTTTTGGTTGGCGGCGGAATCGGATTTGGACTCGGGTTGTTTACCGGGCTGTCCACAAAAGCGGAAAGCCTGCTCGACAGTACCGTGCAAATGATCCGAAACGTTCCCCACCTTGCCCTAATTCCGATTGTCATTTTATGGTTCGGGATCGGGGAAGAAGCGAAGCTGTTTCTCGTTGCGCTCGGCACCTTTTTTCCAATCTATTTAAATACGTTCCATGGCATCCGCTCGGTGGACAGAGCGCTAATCGAAATGGGAGAAGTTTACGGGCTGAAAGGGACGGCACTTTTTTGGCATATGATCCTGCCGGGGGCGCTTCCTTCCATCTTAGTCGGTGTGCGCTATGCGCTCGGGGTCACATGGATAACCTTGATTGTGGCCGAAACGATTGCATCCAACTCCGGCATTGGCTATATGGCCATGAACGCCCGCGAGTTCATGCAGCTTGATGTTGTCGTTTTGAGTATTGTCTTATATGCCCTTCTTGGAAAACTGTCCGACTGGCTGGCAAAAATCGCAGAACAACGATTGTTAAAGTGGCACCCGTCATATCAAAAATAAAGGAGGAGGAAACGATGCCGAAAGAAAAGGCGTTTGCTGTAGAGATTGAGGGGCTGGAGAAATCATTCGGCAGCCATCGCATCCTGCGCCATCTTCATTTAAAAATAAGAAAAGGGGAATTTGTTGCGATTGTTGGGAGGAGCGGATGCGGCAAAAGTACGCTTCTCAGGCTGCTTTCAGGACTTGAAGCGGCAAGCGGCGGAAAAATCCTTATAAACGGGGCGCCTTTATCCGGCAGAAACGGATCGGCAAAAATGATGTTTCAGGACGGCCGCCTGCTCCCATGGAAAACCGTGCTTCAAAATGTCGGGCTTGGCCTTGCGGGCGACTGGAAGAACAAGGCACTTGAAATGCTTGGAAAAGTCGGGCTGGAAGGGCGTGCAAATGATTGGCCTTCGTCTTTATCCGGCGGCCAGAAACAAAGGGTGGCACTGGCGAGGGCATTAATCCATGAGCCGGACATCCTTCTCCTCGATGAACCGCTTGGGGCGCTCGATGCATTAACCCGGATTGAAATGCATGCGCTGATCCAGTCGCTTTGGCTTGAAAAACATTTTACGGCCATATTGGTGACACATGACGTGGAAGAAGCAGTCGCCCTTGCCGATCGGGTAGTGTTAATCGAAGAAGGGGAAATTGGGATGGACTGCCCGGTAAAACTCCCTTATCCGCGGAAAAGGGACCACGCCCTCTTTGCAGCAACGGCCAATCATATTTTAAACCGCATTTTAGGGAGCGGCCACCCGGTTTTGCATGCAATGAAAAATTAAGGAAGAAATGGGGGATTCATATGGCGGAAAAAATAGTACTGCTGAACGGGAGCCCTTCTGCGTATACGAGATTAAATGGGATCCGTGATTATATCAGGGCCGGGTTAAGGGGGCACGGGTACGAACCGGAGCTCATCAATATCCGGGAACTTCCGGCCGGCGATTTAATGCATGCCCGGCAAAGCCCGCCCATCACCGGGGCATTAAGAAAAGTGGAAGAAGGCGATACGATAATCATTTTGACACCGGTCTATAAAGCGTCTTATTCCGGACTGCTCAAGACGTTTCTGGATCTTTTGCCGCAAAATGGCTTATCCGGCAAACAGGTGCTGCCGCTCGCCATGGGCGGCACATTCGGCCACTTGCTCGCGCTCGATTACGCCCTGAAACCGGTCTTGGCTTCGCTCGGGACAACTTGCATTGAAAAAGGGGTGTTCATTCTCGACCAACAAGTGAAAAAAAAGGATGGGTTTTATGAACTCGACCGGCAAGCGGCTGGCCGCCTGAATGCTGCTTTAAAAACAGCATTTCCGCAAATTTCCATACCGCTGTACTCTTAAACAAATCCGGCATTTGGACGATATCCAAATGCCGGCATTCGTGTAGCACGAACAACGGGAAAAGAGATAACCGGAATGCCGGCGCCCGTCATCCCATCTTTTGTTTGGGAAGTGCCGCTTTTTTCTTTTCCAGTGCAAACCGGACTTTCTCGGTTGTTTCGATCTGTGTGATGTTTCCTTCATGGATCGAAATGACCACTGTTCCAAACTCCAGTTTTTGCAATGATTCCATAATGCGGGCTACTTTCGTTTCATCAATATGAGCCATTTTTCATACCCCCCAAAATAAATTTCGTGTGTGCGTGGTGGTCCGGCCGGCCATGCGGATGATCCAAAAAAGAAAGGCCCCCTTCAAGAAAAGTTAAGAAGAGGGCGAGGCTCCTTAACTTATCTTCCAAGCTTGGCGCTTGCTGGAATTAGCACAGTATTCCCAAAAAGAATCTGTTGCTGAGGTTTCCTCGGGCCAGTCCCTCCCCCTCTCTTGATAAGCTGTATAGAAATAATTTGTTAAAACTATGATAAATAATATTATTCCGATTTGTCAACTTATATTTTCGGCATTTCAGCTGCTTTTCGGGCAAAACCGATTCGGATAGGGTATGATAATAGAAAAAGTGTGTTAAGGGTGTGAGATTGTGCCAGAGACAGATGTATCCAAGTTTGAGAAGAAAATCGAGGTGCGGAACATCCGCTTTGAAGACATTGATGATATTATGGCATTGTCGAAAAAATGTTTTCCGGGGATGGAGCCGTGGAAACACGAGCAGCTGGAAAGCCATATCCGGATTTTTCCGGAAGGGCAGTTTTGCGTGGAATACGAAGGGAAAATCGTCGGTTCCTGCTCCAGCTTAATTGTCAATTTCGATGAATACGAAGACCAGCATACATGGGATACGATCACTGCGAACGGCTACATTACCAACCATAATCCGCACGGGCTCAACCTGTACGGCATTGAAGTGATGATCGACCCGGAATACCGGCGCATGAAGTTCGGGCACCGTTTGTATGAGGCACGGAAAGAGCTTTGCCGGAAAATGAACCTTCAAAGCATCATCATTGGCGGCCGGATTCCGAATTACAGCAAATATAAAGACAAAATGACCCCGCGCGAATACGTGGAAGAAGTCGAGATGCACAATATTTATGACCCGGTTCTGTCCTTCCAGCTGCTTGAAGGGTTCCAGATTATGCGGATCAACAGGCAGTATTTGCCGGATGATACAGCATCCGCTTCATTTGCAACGCTTATGGAATGGCATAACGTCGATTATTTGCCGAAGTCCCGCCGTGTCTATCATGCTTCGTTCCCGGTCAGGATTACAGCGATCCAATATATGATGAAAAAAATTGATTCCTTCGATGATTTTGTCAGACAGGTAGAATATTATGTCGATGTGGCCGCGGATTTCGGTTCTGATTTCGCCGTTTTTCCGGAAATTTTCACCACACAGTTGATGTCCTACCTGGAAGAAAAACGCCCTGACCAGGCAGTGCGCCGGCTTTCCGGGTACACAGACCAATATATTGAACTGTTTACAGAGCTTGCCGTACGCTACAATGTCAACATTATCGGCGGGTCCCATTTTGTGGAAGAAGACGGGGGCATTTACAATGTCGCTTTTTTGTTCCGGCGCGATGGGACGATTGAGAGGCAGACCAAACTCCATATTACGCCAAATGAGCGGAAATGGTGGGGGATCGCGGAAGGAAACGAACTCAATGTATTTGATACGGATTGCGGGAAAATTGCGATTCTGATTTGCTATGATATCGAGTTTCCGGAGCTGGCCCGTGTCGCTGTCGACCACGGTGCGAACATTATTTTTGTCCCGTTTTGCACGGACGACCGCCAGGCCTATTTGCGCGTCCGCTACTGTGCACAGGCGCGGGCCATTGAAAACCAGGTGTACACCTGTATTGCGGGAACAGTCGGCAACCTGACCCACGTGGAAAACATGGATATCCAGTATGCCCAGTCCGGGATCTTTTCTCCCTCCGATTTCGGTTTTGCCCGCGATGGCATTGTCGGGGAATGCGATCCCAATGTCGATACCGTCGTTGTCGGCGATGTCGATCTTGAGAAGCTGCGCCGCAACCGCAACAGCGGCTCCGTCCGGCAACTGGCCGACCGGAGAAGGGATTTGTATCAGATTAAGATCAACACCAAGGCCTGAGCATGACGGACTGGACGCAAGACCGGCCGGGCAGCCGCCAAGTGCCTGAACGGCTGCTCGGAAAAACCGGATACCGCATCAAAAAACCGCTTAGAGGATGGAAGCTCTAAGCGGTTTTTCATGATTCAGGCGATCTTCAGCACGACCATCAGGCTGGTCATCAACACAATGCTGATCAAAATGGACAACGAGTTAAACGTGCTGGACATGGCGACATTGCCGCCGCATTTCTGGGTAAATGCCGTGCAGACGGCGGAAATCGGCGCAAACGCGATAATCACGAGCACGAGCCGAACTTCAAGCGGCAGCGGCAGCAGGAAATAAAAGAATGCTGCAAACAGGATGGCCATTCCGTAACGGATGATAACGGCTTTTAAGATGCCCGCAACCTGGCTTTTTTCAAGCCGGAGTTCAAAACCGATCCCGATCATCAGCATGGCCAGAAAGCCGTTTGCCTGTCCGACGATTCCGGTAAATGTGGTCACGCCTGCCGGCAATGTAATATGCAAAAGCGACAGCGCAAGCATGATCAGATAGGTATCCATCGGGATGGATGAAAACATTTTTTTTAGGTAAGATGCCGCATTTGTTCTTTCGTTGTTGGCAACGGCGGAAGCAATCGAATATGTGCCGCCCGTGCATAAAACCGAATTGCCGGCATCGAACAGGCAGGTTGCCACTACACCAACGGGCCCCAGGAAATTTTGTACATAGGGGAGCGTAAAACAGCCAATATTATAACCAGAATAATTGATCATGTTAAAGGCTTTTTCCATATGGGTACGGCGCCAGGAAACGATATAGCCGGTTGCAATCATCACTAGATTGCAAAAGACGCCGATTGCAACAAGCATCAGCAGCGAAGTTTCAAGGGAGAGTTTTTCAAAATTTGTAATCACGGCGCATGGCAATGTAATGTTTAAAACCATGCGGGAAACCAGCTGAAAATCATCCGGCTTAAAAAATCCAATCCGCTTCAAAATGTAACCGAGCACAATGATCAAAATAAACGAAGCGGCTTTCGTCAACACAACACCCACATTTTTCCCAGCTTTCTTTTTGATCTAATTTCATTAAAAAACAATGAGAAAGAAACGGCAAGGAAAATTTTTGGCAACTCTGTCCTGGTTATTCAGATAACAGGTTAGTTCTTTTTTATCACAGTTCAAAATAAGGCATAAAAAATGATTTGATCCTATTTGAAAATGAAGTCAGCCACCTGGTAAATCTTTTCCATGAAAACGGCATTCCTTTTTCATTCGGAAAAATTTTTGCTGCGTCTGTTTTTGCTTTTGTCCAAATATATTAATAGAGGGATCGGCGTGCGATGCTGTTTTTCCGTTCCCGAAATGGATTGGCAAAGGCAGGGGTGACGTGTTTTTGTGATTTTAAAAATTTACTTGCTCAACCTGATTAGTGATCTGGATAATCTTCTTATTATTACAACCGTGGTCCGGAAATACGGCTATGAGCCAAAGCGTCTGTTTTTTTATATCGTTGTATGTCTGACAGCCAGCCGTACAATTTATGTTGCGATGATTCAGTATTTAACAGGGATTCCGGGATTCCGCGTCTTGGCAGGGATGATTCTCCTCTATATTGCTTTCCGTTTTGTAAGTTCCATCCAGCCTGATTCCGAGGCAAGGCCCGTTCCAAGCATCCCGGCCGCCAAAATGCTGTTAATTGTGCTTGCGGCTGATTTTCTCGTCTGTATGGACAGTGTTTTGATCACGTCCGGCATTTCCGCCAATTTGCTGTACACGATGGCTGGCATGGCCTTAAGCTTAACGACTGTACTCGCTTTCTTCGAGTTCTTTTCTGAAATACTGGATAAAATTTCATTGGTGCAGATTGTTGCCGGCGGTCTGATTGCACATGTTGCGGTCACCGGCATCTTTAAAGATCCGGTCATGAAATACCCTGTGAGCCTGTTGGAAAAAGTTTGGGGATTTCAATTAAACGAATGGATCAACTTCATTGCGCTGGATGCCGCCATCTTTTTGATATTAGCCGGGTTCATGATAAAGGCAAGAAACAGGGCCTGACCAGATTCGCCGAAAGAAGAGCCGGCTGCCAGGATGCGCGAACGTCCGGGCCGGCAGCACAGTTTAAAAACAGCCCGCTTCCGGCAAGGGAACAGCTCGGCGCGTTCGCAGCGATATACTGGATTGGAGTCCCGAAAGCCGGTCTTAGAGTGTCATATAGCAATGAAAAGCCCCCCTAGTTCGTGTGAAAGATTCCGCTCACGAACCGGGGGGGGTTTGTTTCGTTGCGGAGACAGCCTTCCTTACAGAGATGGGAAGTTCATTCGGAATAATAACAATTTTAAAAAATGCAAAGAATTCCGCTCAATGATTTGACATTTTGGCTAATGCGTTACGGATCAAAACAAGCTAATATGAATTTATACAAATCAGAAAGTTCATTTAAAGGGGCAATCAGAATGGCTGAAAACTTGCCTTCCACTGAAGTGATGGTGGATGAATTGAAGGAATGGGACAAAAAATATTTTATTCACCCGACGACATCCCCCGGGATCCACGTAAAAGAGGGGCTGCCGATTATTTTTAAGGAAGGCAGGGGTGAACAGTCCCTATACATCGGGCTTCTGAAACAATGCCTCCTCGCTGCCAAAGCGAGGGATTTTTTTGCGGATTAAATAGAAACACAACTTTTTTCCTATATAAATTGGTTTTATCACAACTATATTCCTAAAATGGTAAATTTTCTATGAGATTACAGTTGAATTACGTTTTCATAGAATGATTGAAAGTGGGGGTGAATTTTTTTAAAATAGGGTTTGTGAGTGAAACAAACCATGACCCTTTATATATAGCCAATGAAAATTTTTTTAAACATCCAGGAGGTTTTCGATCTTGACTCGAAAAAAAGTATTGTCTGTTACCGCCGGCATGACATTAGCGTCTTTAATTGTAGGTTCTGCATCAACGGAAGCAGCTACATACACGGTCAAAAAAGGAGATTCGTTGTGGAAGATTTCCCAACAATACCATACAACGGTTTCCCAAATTAAAAGTGATAACCATTTGACAGGCGATATTATTTATCCGAATCAGAAATTTAAGGTGCCGTCTAATACACCAAAAAAATATAAAATTGTATCAGGGGACACGCTTTCCGCCATTGCAAAAAAATACGGCGTTAAAGTATCCCAATTGAAAGAGTGGAACCATTTAAACTCTGATTTAATTTATGCCGGAGATATCCTGAAAATTAACAGTTCTTCCGCTACAACCAGCAGTACTGCCAATAGTACTGCCAACAGTACTGCCAACAGTACTGCGAATCGTAACGCCAACAACAGCACTGCCAACAGCAGCGCTGCAAATAACACCGCCAAAAGTGCTGCGGCGCAAAGAAGCACAGCGCCAAACGGCACATATAAAATTGTATCAGGGGACACGCTTTCCGGCGTTGCGCAAAAATTCGGCGTGACCGTCTCCCAATTGAAAGAATGGAACCATTTAAGCTCTGATTGGATTGTTGCCGGAAGTGCTTTAAAAGTGGACGGCCCATCCAGTGCTGTAAGCAGCTCGCAATCCAATCAATCGTCTGGCACAGCAAGCAGCTCAAATGGTGCAGGTAGCACAAGCGCAAGTTCACAGACAAGCGGTTCGTCCAGCACGGCAAGCAGTTCGTCCAACAATTCGGGCAGCACAACTGCAAATGGTTCAACCAGCACGCAAAGCAGTTCACAAGCGGGCAGCTCACAATCTAATCAATCGTCCGGTACTGCAAGCAGTTCGTCTAACGCCGGGAGCAGCTCAAATGGAAGCAGTTCATCCAGCTCGGCAAGCACAAGCAGCTCACAAGCAAGCGGCTCAAGGTCCGTTTCCAAAAACGTTGTATCAAGTTCAAATTCAGGCTCTTACAGCGGCTCTGCAGTGGCACAAGTTGCACAAAAATATATCGGCGCACCGTACCGTTTCGGCGGAACCACGCCATCCGGATTTGACTGCAGCGGCTTTGTTTACTATGTACTTAACGAGGCCGGCAAATCCATTGGCCGTCTGGATGCAGCAGGATTCTACAGCAACTCCTACAGGGTAAGCAGCCCGCAGCCTGGAGATCTCATTTTCTTTGAAAATACCTACAAATCCGGAATCTCGGACGTCGGTATCTATCTCGGAAACAACCAGTTTATCTCTGATTCGGACAAGAGCGTCTCGATCAAAAGCTTAAGCAACCCTTACTGGAACTCCCATTTCAACAGCATCAGGAGACTCTATTAAGATAAAAAAAGCCGGCGGCATGCCGGCTTTTTTCATACCCTTTTTTATTCTCCCGTTTTACAGGTTCTGTTCAAATCTAACACAACCCATTTTAAAATGCTCCCCTACCATGCTTTTCCCAATAAAAATTACTCATTTTTCGCATAAAAGGGTTGACTGAAAGCGTTTTTGG
The DNA here is from genome assembly GCF_038593185.1 of Weizmannia sp. FSL K6-0777. Classification (NCBI taxonomy): domain Bacteria; kingdom Bacillati; phylum Bacillota; class Bacilli; order Caryophanales; family Bacillaceae; genus Heyndrickxia; species Weizmannia sp. FSL K6-0777. Next base: position 3,107,017 of record NZ_CP151971.1, on the reverse strand, counting down.
TATTAAGATGTAATCAATATAACCAAAAGATAACCAAAACATGATAAAGGAAATACGGCATGTCAAATGGTTATCGTGCTGTGCCGCCGTGGTTTTAATAGAGTGAAATCATATTTGCTTTATAAACGAGGAGGATGGAGATGTCAGGAGTAACGGTAAGTGTGGAAAAACTAAAGAATTATATAAACGGTGAATGGGTTGAAAGCAAAACGTCACAATTTGAAGCTGTATACAATCCGGCAACTGAAGAAATCATTGCACGCGTTCCGATTTCTACAAAAGAAGAAGTGGACGAAGCTGTCCGGGCAGCGGCAAAAGCATTTCAAACCTGGAAAAATGTTCCGGTGCAAAAACGCGCCCGGATTCTATTTCATTTCCATCAATTATTGCAAGAGAACAAGAATGAACTTGCGAGAATTATTACTGTTGAAAACGGCAAAAATCTCACGGAAGCGCTGGGGGAAGTTGGCCGCGGGATCGAAAATGTGGAATTTGCATGCGGTGCCCCGACTTTAATGATGGGTGATTCCTTGACGACGATCGCAACAGATGTTGAAGTGACAAATTACAGATATCCGATTGGGGTTGTCGGCGGGATTACGCCGTTTAACTTTCCAATGATGGTGCCGTGCTGGATGTTCCCGGTTGCTATTGCGGTTGGCAATACATTTGTTTTAAAGCCGTCAGAAAGAACCCCGCTATTAGCCCAAAAGTTAGCAGAACTGCTGGAAGAAGCCGGACTGCCTAAAGGCGTATTCAATATTGTCCACGGCGCACATGATGTTGTAAACGGGTTATGCGAAAATCCGGCAGTGAAAGCCATTTCGTTCGTCGGGTCCCAGCCGGTTGGAGAGTATGTGTACAAACGGGCAAGCCAAAATTTAAAAAGGGTCCAATGCCTGACCGGCGCAAAAAACCATTCCATTGTATTGAATGATGCAGACTTGGAACATGCTGCAACAAATGTTATTGCATCAGCGTTTGGTTCTGCGGGTGAGCGTTGCATGGCATGCTCGGTTGTGACAGTTGAAGAAGGGGTTGCAGATGCGTTTCTGGAAAAATTAGTGAAAAAGGCAAAGGAAATCAAAATTGGGAACGGGCTGGATGAAGATGTCTTCCTCGGGCCGGTCATCAGGGAACAAAACCACGTCCGTACGTTGGGCTATATCCAAAAAGGCATTGAAGAAGGGGCAACATTGGTATTGGATGGGCGTGAAAATGTGCCGGATAGGGGCTATTTTGTTGGCCCGACCATTTTTGACAACGCCACAACCGAAATGTCCATTTGGAAAGATGAAATTTTTGCGCCTGTACTATCCGTTATCCGTGTAAAAAATTTAAAAGAAGCGGTTGAAACTGCGAATAAGTCCGAGTTTGCAAACGGCGCCTGCATTTATACATCCAATGCTTCGGCGATCCGTTATTTCCGTGAAAATATCGATGCAGGCATGTTGGGGATCAATTTAGGCGTACCGGCGCCAATCGCATTTTTCCCGTTCTCCGGATGGAAATCCTCTTTCTACGGCACCTTGCATGCAAACGGAAAAGACAGTGTCGATTTTTATACGCGCAAGAAAGTCGTGACGGCAAATTACAAGGCACCTACATTTGAATAAGCGAATGGAACGATTACGCTGGGCTGCGGCCTTTGTAATCGTTCCCAAAGATGATGGTTGGGGGATGGTTTAAAAGTGAGCAAATTGTTACGGAAACCGGATGCAGTAGAAATTTCACCGGGAGTAAACATCATTCATGAGGTGACAAGCGAAAATTCACCGCTGGAATATGTCGGAATGAAAGTTTTAGAGTTAGAACCTGGGGCCCGCTACGAGGAAAATTTAGGAAAGTGGGAATGCGGTATTGTCGGCCTCACCGGAAAAATCAATGTTGACGCTGGCGGGGAAAGATTTGAAAACATTGGCACAAGAGAAAGCGTTTTCGAAAAGAGGCCAACAGACAGTGTTTATGTATCAAACGATAAGTCTTTTAGGATTGAAGCAGCAACAAAGGCGCGTATCATTCTCTGCTATGCGCCATCCGAAAAACAGCGGCCAACGAGGCTGATAAAAGCGGAAGAAAACAGTGTCGAACACCGCGGCAAGTACAACAACAAAAGATTGGTCCATAATATTCTGTCTGATTCGGACCCGTCTGCAAACAGCTTGCTGCTAGTAGAAGTCTATACAGAAAGTGCAAACTGGTCCAGTTATCCGCCGCATAAGCATGACCAGGATAACTTGCCGGATGAATCTTTTCTGGAAGAGACCTATTATCACGAAATCAATCCGAAACAAGGCTTTGTCTTCCAACGCGTCTATACAGATGACCGTTCCCTTGATGAAACGATGGCAGTAGAAAATGGCGATGTCGTTCTCGTTCCGGCCGGCTACCATCCTGTTGCGGTTCCGGACGGTTACGAATCCTACTATTTTAATATTATGGCAGGGCCAAAACGCTTATGGAAATTTTATAACGAACCGGCCCATGAATGGATCCTGGAACGGAAGTAAAACAACGGGGGTGTTGTACACAAATGGGAGTTGACTTAAATTTGCAAGCAGAATTTGACATCATTGCGATTGGCCGTGCCTGCATCGATTTAAATGCAGTGGAATATAACCGGCCGATGGAAGAAACGATGACGTTCCGGAAGTACGTTGGCGGTTCTCCGGCGAATATTGCGATCGGGATTTCAAGACTCGGGCTGAAAGCCGGTTTTATCGGCAAATTGTCGGATGACCAGCACGGGCGCTTTATTCAACAATATATGGCGGATGCCGGTGTGGATACTTCGCATATGGTGATTGACCATGAAGGGCATAAAACGGGGCTCGCTTTCACGGAAATTAAAAGCCCGGAAGAGTGCAGTATCTTGATGTACCGCGATGAAGTTGCCGATCTTTTTTTGCATCCGTCCGAAGTCAGTGAAGCGTATATCAAAAGATCAAAAATTCTGCTGGTTTCCGGAACGGCCCTTGCGAAAAGCCCGTCCCGTGAAGCAGTCTTAAAGGCGGTTCAGCTGGCAAAGAAAAATAATGTAAAAGTTGTTTTTGAGCTGGATTACCGGCCTTATACATGGGAATCAGAGGCAGAAACATCCGTATATTATACACTTGTGGCACAGCAGGCAGACATCGTGATTGGCACACGGGATGAATATGATGTCATGGAAAACCGGCAGAACACGAAGAACGAAAAGACCGTGAACCATTTGTTCCAATATTCACCGCAACTGGTTGTCATTAAACATGGCGTGGAGGGGTCTTATGCCTATACAAAATCAGGAGAAATTTACAGGGGCAAAGTCTATAAAACGAAAGTATTAAAAACATTCGGTGCAGGCGACTCCTATGCTTCGGCATTTTTATACGCCCTCATCAAAGGAAAAGGCATCGAAACGGCCCTGAAATATGGCAGCGCCTCTGCTGCGATTGTCGTCAGCAGGCACAGTTCATCAGAAGCCATGCCGGCGGTACAGGAAATCGAAAAATTCATTTCAGAAAGATCGGAAGAAAAAGTCGTAAATCGATAAAGGGTGAACATTCGCATGGGAAAAATACGGTTAACAACAGCACAGGCACTCATTAAGTTTTTAAATCAGCAATATCTCCATGTGGACGGCGAGGAGTTTCCGTTTGTGGAAGGAATTTTTACAGTTTTTGGCCATGGAAATGTGCTGGGGATCGGCCAGGCGCTGGAACAGGATCCCGGCCGCCTGAAAGTTTTCCAGGGAAAAAATGAACAAGGGATGGCACATGCGGCGATCGCTTACAGCAAGCAAATGTTGCGCCGGAAGATTTTTGCCGTCACAACCTCTGTGGGCCCGGGATCTGCCAATTTGGCGGCTGCAGCGGGCACTGCTTTAGCAAATAATATCCCCGTCCTGTTGATTCCAGGTGATACATTTGCAACGAGGCAGCCGGATCCGGTGCTCCAGCAAGTCGAGCATGAATACAGCCTCGCCGTCACAACCAACGATGCATTAAAGCCGGTATCCCGCTATTGGGACCGGGTTACACGCCCGGAGCAATTGATGCCAACTTTAATTCGCGCATTCGAAGTGATGACAGATCCAGGGAAAGCCGGGCCGGCCACCATCTGCATTGCCCAGGATGCAGAAGGGGAAGCATTTGACTTCGATGAACAATTCTTTAAGAAAAGGGTTCACTACCTGGATCGGAAAGCGCCGGCCGAACGGGAATTAAAAGGCGCCGCCGCATTAATCAAAGCAAGCAAGAAGCCGCTCATCCTTGTTGGGGGTGGCGCGAAATACGCCGGCGCACGCGATATTTTAATGGAAATTTCCGAAAAGCACAATATCCCGCTCGTTGAAACACAGGCAGGAAAAGCAACAGTCGAATGCACGTTCAAAAATAATTTAGGCGGAATGGGCATTACAGGAACACTTGCAGCAAATAAAGCGGCGCGCCAGGCGGATTTAGTGATCGGCATTGGGACACGGTATACTGATTTCGCGACATCCTCAAAAACAGCATTCGATTTTGAAAAGGCAAAATTTTTAAATATCAATGTGAACCGCATGCAGGCATACAAGCTGGATGCTTTCCAGGTTGTGGCTGATGCAAAAACAACTTTAGAGCAACTGGCACCGCTTTTGGAAGGGTATGAAAGCGAGTTTGGCTCCACCATTGCGGAATTAAAAACGGAATGGGAGGCTGAGCGTAAACGCCTAAGCCAGGTCGCCTTCTCCCGTGAAAATTTTGTTCCGGAAATTAAGCATCATTTTACACAAGAAACGCTGAATGAATACGCAGATACATTAAACACAGAGCTGGCCCAAACCACTGCGCTGATTGCTGTAAACGATGCGGTCGATCCTGAAAGCATCATTATTACTTCGGCGGGCTCGCTTCCGGGGGATGTGCAACGCATTTGGAATCCAACTGTGCCGAATACGTACAACGTTGAATACGGGTATTCGTGCATGGGCTATGAAGTATCAGGCGCGCTCGGGATTAAACTGGCTGAGCCGGATAAAGAAGTGTATTCGCTTGTCGGGGACGGCAGTTTTCTCATGCTGCACTCTGAGCTTGTTACCACTATTCAATACGGCAAAAAAATCAACGTTGTGCTGTTTGATAACGCGGGATTTGGCTGTATCAATAACCTGCAGATGGACAATGGCGGGGATTCATATTTTACGGAATTCAGGACGTATGATAACAAAATTTTAAATATTGATTATGCAAAAGTTGCTGAAGGGTACGGCGCCAAAACATACCGCGCCCATACGCTTGAACAGCTGAAAGAAGCCATTGAAGATGCAAAGAAACAGCGGGTTTCAACGCTGATTGAGGTAAAGGTGCTGCCCAAGACGATGACGGACGGTTATGAAAGCTGGTGGAATGTCGGGGTTGCAGAGGTATCGGAAAAAGAAAGCATTCAAAAAGCCTATCAGGAGAGGCAGAAAAAATTAGAAACAGCGAAACAGTATTAAAGGGCGGTTTAACTTAAATGAAGTGAGGGATGAATTTGGCAGCAATCATTTCTTCAAGGGTGGTTTCCATGAAAGAGATGCTGGCTGCTGCAAAAGATGGGCAATATGCTGTTGGGGCATTCAATATGAACAGCTTTCAATGGGTTGAGGCCATTTTAGAAGCGGCAGAGGAAGAACAATCCCCCGTGATTGTAGCATCTTCCGACCGGCTTGTAGATGATCTTGGAGGATTTAAAACGATCGCGTCAATGGTCAATCGTATTGTGGAAGAAAAGAATATTACGGTCCCGGTGTCTTTGCATCTCGATCATGGCAAGTCAGTGGAACGATGCAAAGAAGCCATTGATGCCGGATATACGTCTGTGATGATTGACGGCTCACACCTGCCAATTGATGAGAATATCAAAATGACAAAAGAAGTAACGGACTATGCCCGTCTTCATGGCGTTTCCGTGGAAGCGGAAGTTGGCACTGTCGGCGGCAATGAGGATGGAATGATTGGCGGCATCCAGTACGCAGATCCCGGGGAATGCCTCCGTATGGTAAAGGAAACAGGCATTGATGCCCTTGCCGCCGCGCTTGGTTCCGTCCATGGGCCGTATCAGGGCGAACCGAAACTGGGATTTGCCGAAATGAAAGAGATCGCGGCATTAACCAATGTCCCGCTTGTTTTACACGGCGGGTCCGGCATTCCCGATTACCAAATCCGAAAGGCAATCGAACTGGGCCACGCAAAAATAAATGTCAATACGGAATGCATGCAAGCCTGGGCGAAGGCAGTCCGCCATGTCCTGGACCACGACAAAGGACTGTATGATGTGCGTGCCATCCTTTCACCTGGCAAAGAAGCTGTAAAACAAACCGTAAAACAGAAAATGAGAGAATTTATGTCAAACAATCGGGTTTGAAGATGATGGAGGATGTCTTCAAACGGCATCCTCTGGTTTTAGAATGGGTGTGATCGTTTGGAAAAGATTCCGGGAAAGTATAAGTCTCTATTTATGATTGTTTCCTTTTTATTGTGGTTTCCGCATTTTGTTTACGTACCGGTGTTGTCGCCTTATATGGTATCAATTGGTGGGGATTATGCATTTATTGGAGTTATCTTGAGTAGTTACGGGCTGATGCAGTTTTTATGCAGGCTTCCGATTGGGGTATTTTCCGATTTGGTGAATTTAAGAAAACCCTTTATTGTTTTTGGTATGGTAATTAGCATGATCAGTTGTTCAATCTATCTACTTACTGAAAACATGTTTTTGATTTTGGCTGCCCGCACGCTTGCCGGGGTGGCAGCTGCATCCTGGGTTGCATTTACTGTGCTGTATTCCAGCTATTTTAAAGGGGAAAATTGGGGATATCAGAATTGTTGAGTTGCAATATACGCATGGTTTTAATGCTACTGATAAAGCGGAAAAAACAAGTGATGCGCAAAAGTGGAGAGTGGATCCAAAAATTGCAGGTCCAAGTTTTGTTTTAGGTGATCTTTCAACCCATACGTACTATATGTCCCAACTGATTATGCCAAAAATGAAGATAAAAAAATTATTATGTGACAGACAAAGTTTTGTCGGAACAAGAGCACCGCTTGAGGATAACGCTTTCGTCCTTATGCACTATGAAAATGGGGCGGTCGGTAGATTATGGACATCTTCAGTTAATGCAGGGTGTACGGATGGTCATAGAATCCGGATTGTGGGTTCAAAGGCAAGTCTTGAATGGTGGGACAGTAAACCAAATGAATTAAGATATGAAGTGCAAGGAGAACCGATTCAGACATTGATTCGTGGTATGTCTTATCTGGATGAACAATGTAATGCAGATGAACGCTTAGGTGCTTTGCATTCGGAAGGACTATCAGATGCGTGGGCAAACATTTATTTAAAATTTGCAATTGCTATTGATGCTAAAAACAGAGATGACAGGGAAACTTTACGTAACTTGGTATATCCCAATATTGATGCCGGAATTGAAGGGATACGCTGGATAGAAAATTGTGTTCGTTCAGCGGAAAATGGCGCCAGTTGGGTGGATTTCAAATAGCGTGTTAGATAACTTGTTTCATTGAAGGGAGATCTTTTATGCAAAACATAAATAAAATTAAATTCGCATGCGCCCCTATTGCCTGGACAAATGATGATATACCGGAGTTGGGAAAAGAGAATACATTTGAACAATGTATTAGTGAGATTGCGCTAGCGGGATATACGGGAACTGAAATTGGCAATAAGTACCCGAAAGATCCCCAGATTTTGAAAAGATATCTGGAAATACGCAATCTGGAAGTAGCGAGTGCATGGCTCAGTACTTTTTTAACAACAAAACCTTTTGAAGAAACGAAAGAAGCTTTTATACAGCATCGTGATTTTTTACATGCAATGGGTGCAAAAGTGATTGTTATCGCTGAGCAAGGGCACAGCATTCAAGGCAAATTGGATGTGCCATTATTTCAAGAAAAACCAACTTTTACGGATGCGGAATGGGGCCTTTTAATAAATGGTTTGGAAGAGTTAGGAAAGCTGGCCCAAGAAAAAGGAATGGAGATTGTTTATCATCACCATATGGGAACAGGAGTGCAGACGACTGAAGAGATTGATTGCTTAATGGAAAATACATCTTCTGAAAAAGTATCTTTGTTGTTTGATACTGGACACCTCGTATTATCAGGGGAAGATCCACTGGATATTTTTCAAAAGTATAAATCGAGGATTAAGCATATTCACTTTAAAGATGTAAGGGCGAGCGTTGCGCAAGAAATGAAAGAACAGGGCGACAGTTTTCTTGCAGGTGTCATAAAAGGGGCTTTTACCGTACCGGGAGATGGTATGATTGATTTTCGTCCAATTATGGAAGCCATTATTGAAAGCGGATACGAGGGCTGGATTGTCGTCGAAGCGGAACAGGATCCGGCTAAAGCCAATCCATTCGAATATGCCTTAAAAGGCAGAAAATATATAGAGACGTTAATACCCCGGGCAGAGCTGGTTTAACCGGTTAGAAAAATTACGTATGGGGATGGTTGAAAATGAGTAATCAAAGTACAGGCAACGCAAAAAGGATGTTAAAAAAGATTACGGTCATTTCGACATTTGGCGGTTTGCTTTTCGGTTATGACACAGGCGTTATTAACGGTGCATTGCCTTATATGGCGCGTAAGGATGAGCTGAATTTAACGCCAGTGACTGAAGGCTTTGTGACAAGTTCCCTTCTTTTTGGAGCAGCATTAGGAGCCGTCTTTGGCGGGCGTTTATCAGACCGGTTCGGACGCAGGAAAATGATCCTGAATCTTGCCTTGATCTTTTTTCTTGCCGCACTTGGTTGTACATTTGCACCAAATGCAGGCGTTATGATTCTTTTTAGATTTTTATTGGGGCTTGCAGTAGGTGCAGCTTCCGTAATGGTTCCTTCATTTTTGGCAGAAATGGCCCCTGTTGAAACAAGAGGGAGAATGGTTACACAAAATGAATTGATGATTGTTTCCGGACAATTATTAGCCTTCATTTTCAATGCCATTTTAGGAACAACGATTGGCCAGGAAGCTGCACATGTATGGCGCTATATGCTGGCAATTGCTACACTCCCTGCTGTAATTTTGTGGTTTGGTATGTTAATCGTGCCAGAAAGCCCGCGCTGGCTTGCTTCAAAAGGAAAAATTGGCGAAGCACTTCGTATTTTAAAAGAAATTCGGACTCAGAACCGTGCCGAAATCGAGTTAAAAGAAATCGAAGAGAATCTTGCACAAGAATCAGAGCTTCAAAGGGCAACATTTCGCGATTTAAGCATACCGTGGGTGCGCCGTATTGTATTTATTGGCATTGGAATTGGTGTTGTACAGCAAGTTACGGGTGTGAACTCTATTATGTATTACGGTACGCAAATTCTTCAACAATCCGGGTTTTCTACAAATGCTGCACTTGTTGGAAATATTGCCAATGGGATCATTTCTGTTTTAGCCACATTTGTCGGGATTTGGCTGTTAGGAAAAGTTGGAAGGCGGCCAATGTTAATGACCGGATTAACTGGAACAACCGCTTCACTTACCTTAATCGGGATTTTCTCTATTGTTTTTCATGGTTCTTCAGTTCTTCCGTATGCTGTTCTGGCAATGACCGTTACTTTTCTTGCATTTCAGCAGGGGGCTATATCTCCTGTAACTTGGCTCATGTTATCGGAAATATTCCCACTTAAATTAAGGGGACTTGGGATGGGCGTTACCGTATTTTGCTTATGGATTACAAATTTCCTTGTTGGATTTTTCTTCCCGATTTTATTAAATGCAGTCGGGTTGTCGACTACATTTTTTATCTTCGCTGTTCTTGGTGTTGGGGCAATTACTTTCGCGAAAAAATGCCTACCTGAAACAAAAGGGAAATCACTGGAACAGCTGGAGAGCCATTTCAGGAATTTTGGTCATAAAGAAAGCGGTACTGTAATAGAGGCCGTGAAGGAGGTGTAGAAGAATTTCGCGTCGGAGGGGAGTAAGCGCTTTATTTCAATGAGTTGTTTTGTAATTTAGAATAATGATATAAATAGGGGCGGATATATCAAACAATAGATTTTCAAGCATATAGATGCGCCATTTAAAAAACAACATATGTACGGAGCTCCGGCAATATGATCTGCACCAGGCAATGTATGCTGCTCCATACAAAGGAATTCTTTTAGGTTACACATATTCCATTGAAGGAGGAAAATAAGAATGGTTTTACGTATTGGCGTCGTTGGTACAGGGGCAATCGGACGCGAGCATATTAACAGAGTTACAAATAAATTATCCGGCGGGAAAATTGTGGCCGTTACAGATGTGAACGAGATTGCAGCAAAGCAAACAGTCGAACAATACCAACTAGATGCAGCGATTTATCTTGATGATAAAGCACTGATCGCTGATCCGAATGTTGATGCAGTGTTTGTCACAAGCTGGGGCCCTGCACATGAATCCACTGTCCTGGCTGCAATAGATGCAGGGAAATTTGTGTTTTGTGAGAAACCGCTGGCAACAACTGCTGAAGGCTGCCACAGAATTGTTGAGGCGGAGATGAAACAAGGAAAAAAACTGGTTCAAGTAGGGTTTATGCGCCGTTACGACAGTGGTTATGTCCAATTAAAGAAAACGATTGAAAACAACGAAATTGGCGAACCATTGATGATTCGTGCTTCACACCGGAATCAAGAGGTAGGTATAAACTACACGACAGAAATGGCAGTAACTGATACATTGATTCATGAAATCGACGTGTTGCACTGGCTCATAGACGATGATTATAAATCCGTTCAAGTTCTATTTCCGAGGAAAACGAGATATGCACATAGCAATCTGCAAGATCCCCAACTGTTCACCATCGAAACAAATAAAGGAATTATCATTAACATTGAGGTATTTGTAAACTGCAAGTACGGTTATGATATCCAATGTGAAGTCGCCGGGGAAGAAGGGATTGCCAAATTGCCGGAATATCCAAGCGTTGTTGTGCGGAAAGATGAAAAGTTAAGCGCCGGAATTTTGAACGACTGGAAAGAAAGATTCATGGATGCTTATAACGAGGAAATCCAAGATTTTATTAATTCTGTGACAAGAGACGGCGAACCGAACGGACCAACGTCCTGGGATGGCTATATTGCATCTGTAACATCTGATGCTTGTGTAAAGGCGCAGCTTACAGGTGAAAAAGAATCTATCATCCTTCCGGGAACGCCGGATTTTTATCAACATAATATAAATGCCGGGAAACTAAGCATTTAAGCGGATTATTGAAGGAGGGAAAAATTATGCGTTTAGCTTATGATCCATCACATTATCGTGATAATACCAATTTAAAAGATACAATCGATGCCGTTGCCAGATTGGGATATGAATGGGTGGAATTATCCCCACGTAAAGACTTTATCTGGTTTTATGAATATCCGAAAGTGGATAAACAACTGATCAAAGATTTGAAAAGATATTGCGCAGATGCAGGCGTCAAAATTTCATCCGTACTGCCGGTCCAACAATGGTCCTCACCGAATGAAGAAGAGCGGCAGGCAGCCGTGAGAAATTGGAAACGCTGTATAGAAATTACTTCCGAGCTTGAAGTCGACTTAATGAACACAGAATTTAGCGGAGACAAAAGCCGGCCGGTTGAAAGTGAGGCTGCTTTTGTGAAGTCTATGGAAGAACTAATGCCGGTCTTTGAAAAAGAAGGTATTAAATTGAATATACAGGCTCATCCGAATGACTTTATTGAGTTGAATACAGAAGCTATCCGGATGATTCGTGCCTTGGATAAAGAATGGATTAAACTGGTTTATTCTGTACCGCATGCTTTCTATTATGATGACGGGATTGGTGATGTCGCCAAACATATTGATGAAGCAGGCGATCTGTTGGCACATGTGCTCATTGCGGACACGATGAACCATAAAGCGGCATTTGGCCTAAGGTATATCATTAACCCGCCAGGTGCAAATGTCACGATTCACCAGCATTTAAATCCTGGTGAAGGAGAAGTGAATTTTGATGCACTGTACCGGAAATTAAGAGAAATCAAATTCGATGGCATCATTACAAATGCAGTATTTGCTTATCCGGATAAACCGGAATGGTCTAATGAAGTAACACTGAACTCAATTAAAAACGGGTTGAAAGACTTAGTCGGCAGTATCTAAAATTCTGTTTTTGGAGATGATCAAAATGAAATTGTCTTTTAATGAGGCGACAACGCTGAAAAACTCTAATCTTGAAAAGGACTTGGAGCTCTGTGAAAAGCTAGGCTATGATTATATCGAAATTCGTACGGAGGATAAATTGCCTGAGTATCTTGAACATCATTCAATCGAGAATCTGGCAGATTACTTCAGAACACATCACATTAAGCCGCTCGCACTGAACGCGCTGATATTTTTCAATAACCGTGATGAAAAAGGCCATGAAGAGATCATCCGCGAATTTAAAGATATGCTGGAAAAGGGGAAGAAAATAGGCATCCAATATATTGTTGCAGTGCCGCTTGTCACAGAGGAAAAAATCCTTAAAAAAGACATTAAAGACAGTTGTGTCAAGGTACTGACGGAACTGTCAGATCTTGCAAAACCTTATGGCATCAAAATTGCGGTAGAGTTTATCGGGCATCCGCAATGTACCGTAAACACATTTAGCCAGGGATACGACATTGTCCAGGCTGTTGACCGTGACAATGTCGGCCTCGTTCTGGATTGCTTCCATTTCCATGGTATGGGTTCTAACTTGGACGACTTGAAAAAAGCGGAAGGTTCCAAAATCTTCATTTTACATATCAATGATACAGAAGATTTTCCGATCGGCTTTTTAATAGATGAAGACCGCGTCTGGCCGGGGCAGGGAGCAATTGATTTAGATGGTATATTATCTGTACTGAAAGACATTGGCTATTCGGGTGTTGTGTCGGTGGAATTGTTCAGGCCGGAATATTATCAGCTTGATGCTGAAGAAACAATTAAGACGGCAAAAGAAACCACATTAGCAGTTGTTTCAAAGTATTTTGAAGTAGAAGCAGCAGGAGTGAACTAAGGGGGAAGGGGCTATCCCAAAAGTTGTTAAATGGCTGACGGGAGCCCCTTAATTTTGTGCATGATACAGTTGGTTGTTTATGATCGTGAATTTTAGTCACCATTTCTCACAAGAGTTACATGAATTTCACGAGGATCAATGCATAAGCTAAATAAAGAGGCTTTTGGGACAACCCCTAAAAAAGCGATTCCAAAAAAAGATGATTTTTTAGGCGGCTCCATTGTCAAAGCTTTCTTTTTTATTTGGCAATAACAAGTTTATGACGAGTACTGTTAAAATAATCTTGGTAGGTTTTGTTAGGGAGCTGATCGGTTATCAGGACATCGATTTCATCCAAACTGCAATACGTCATCAACCCATATTTATCAAATTTGTCATGGTCAACCAATAAGAATACTTGTGAACTTCTGTTTACAATCGAAGTTTTTAATTCACTTTCAATGGGGGATGCGTTGGTGACCCCGTTTGTAAGCGAAACCCCGGTGGACGCCATAAAGGCTTTGTTGATGTTATAGGCATTCAGCATATCCAAGTATTTAATGCTTCCGAACGAGTTTGTTTTTCTTTCAAGGATGCCGCCAGGCGAAATGATAGTTAAGTTTTCATAAGGGAGCGCCCTGACGATAAAATCGAGATTATTGGTAAGGACCGTAACCTGTTTTTCTTTTATATATTCGATCATTTCAATGGTTGTCGTGCCCGAATCGATAAAGATAATGTCCTCGTCATTGACAAAACTTGCCGCCGTTTTCCCGATTAATTTCTTTTCAGCTTGATTCCGCACCTGGCGTTCATGAAAAGACTCTAAAGAAGCCCGCTTCTCATCTTTGACAGTTACCCCGCCGTAAACCTTTTTTACATTTCCTTTTTCGACAAGTTCCTGGACATCCCGCCGAATTGTATTTTTAGAGACTTGAAATACTTCCATCAGCTTGTCTAAAGAGACAGATTTGTGTTCGAGAATATACGCCTCAATTTTATGGATTCTTTCTTCTTTAATCATTCCTTCTTCATCCTTTGTTTTGATAGACTCGTGTAACAGACGAATTCAACTGTTTATATTTTACCAATAAATCATCAAAAGTTCACCATGTATTTGAAAGTTAAACGCAGTAATTTACAGATAAAGATTTGAATTGGGAAACAACTGGAATGCTTATTTTTTCTTGATGTAACGATTTACAACCTCCAATTACTTTAGTAAACTAAATAAAGTAATTGCTCTCAGGAGGCGTTCCATTATGGAAGATAGCAAAATGGACCAGTTCCTTACGCATTGGCGGTATATTAACCGGCATCTGCGGGAAGGGCGGCTGGCAAATGAAGATAAAAAGATTACACGTTTACAGTGGATATTGTTGCGGCATGTCGGCAGGTCCGGGCAGTGCACGATGGGGAGCCTTGCCGACCATTTCAATGTCAGCATGAGCACGGTGTCGCAAATGATCGACCGGCTTGAAAAATGGGGATACGCCCGGCGCGTGGCGTCAGCCCGCGATGGCCGCGTAAAAATGGTGTCCCTGACAGAAAAAGGAGAAGAAATCATCAAGGAAGCAAAAACCGCTTATCTCCAGCAGCTGAGCAATGGATTAAGCCAATTCTCAGAAGCGGAGCAGGAACTGTTTATTGGATTTCTGCAGCGGCTTGCTGAGAATTTAAAAGTGTCAAAAGGCGATCACCAGACGGATAAAAAGGCGTAAGCAAAAATTGATTTCCGCAACGTTAAAAGGTGGAATGATCCGATGCATTTTTTAAGCAAGTATGCCAAAAAGTACTGGAAACTTTTTAGTACGGCTGTTTTCTTTTTAATGTGTGAAGCACTCTGCGATTTGATGCAGCCGGCGATCCTGTCAAAAATCATTGATGTCGGTGTGGCGTCCGGAAATATGCCATATGTGTTAAAGATGGGCGGCGTGATGTTATTCATCACAGCGTGCGGCGCGGTTGCCGCCTCATTAAGGAGCACGCTCGCAAGCATCGTGTCGCAAAACTTTGGGGCGGAATTGCGGTCGGATTTGTTCCGGAAAATCCAGGCGCTTTCTTTCCAAAGCATCAATCAATTTGACCGGGCCTCACTCATCACGCGGCTTACCAATGACGTCACCCAGGTACAGAACTTTATCAATGGTTTAATGCGCATGTTTGTCAAAGCGCCGCTATTGGCAATCGGCGCCTTGATCATGGCAGTCCGGCTTGACCCGCAGCTTTCTGTGGTGCTGGCAGTTGTTGTGCCGATTGTCATTATTTTCATTATAACGAACATGAGATTGGGCTTTCCATTGTTTATGAAGGTGCAAAAAGCGCTCGACCGCGTGAACGGCATCATGAGGGAATATTTATCCGGTGTCCGTGTTGTGAAGGCTTTTAACCGGTTTCAATTTGAAGTGGAAAAATTCAGCGTGGCAAACCGCCGCCTGCAAGAACGCTCGGCTTCTTCGATCCGGATTATGTCCATCTTCAGCCCGGCGATCTTGCTTACGGTCAATATCGGCATTGTCGCAATTTTATGGATGGGCGGCTTCGGGGTGGACAATGGCACAATGAAAGTCGGCCATATTATTGCTTTTATCAATTATATGACGCAAATTTCAACATCGCTGATGATGATCTCCATGGTGTTTAACATGTTTGTCCGGGCAAGGGCCTCCACTTTTCGGATCGGTGAAGTATTTGCCATAGAAGAAAAAACCTCCCCGAACAGATTGAAACATGAAGTAACGGGTGAAAAAGGGAGAATTGATTTTGAAAATGTCACTTTTTC
Organism: Weizmannia sp. FSL K6-0777; assembly: GCF_038593185.1. Taxonomy (NCBI): domain Bacteria; kingdom Bacillati; phylum Bacillota; class Bacilli; order Caryophanales; family Bacillaceae; genus Heyndrickxia; species Weizmannia sp. FSL K6-0777. The sequence continues at coordinate 3,091,273 of NZ_CP151971.1, read as the reverse complement.
CTATACCGGACAAGTGCAGGATGCGGTTTTGAAAAATATCACGTTTACCATTTATTCGGGTGAAACTGTTGGCATTATCGGCTCAACCGGATCGGGAAAAAGCACAATGGTGAATCTCATTCCGCGCTTTTACGATGTTACGGGCGGGTCCCTTAAAGTAGATGGTATGGATGTCCGGCATTTTCATCCGCATGATCTGCGTGAAAAAATTGCGATCGTTCCGCAGAAAAACATCCTTTTTACCGGCAGCATCCGTGAAAATATCCAATGGGGAAATGGCCGGGCGGGAATGGATGAGGTCGAACATGCTGCGAGACTGGCTGAGGCACATGACTTCATTGCGGCTGCACCTGAAGGCTATGATACGTTAATTGGCCAGAGCGGCGTCAATTTTTCCGGCGGGCAGAAGCAGCGCATTTCGATTGCCCGCGCATTGGTGAGGCATCCGGAAATTCTCATTCTTGACGATAGTACAAGTGCGGTGGATGTTGCGACTGAAATGCGGATCAAGGCAGCGTTAAAAAAATATGCGAAAGAGCTGACTTGCCTTTTGATTGCCCAGCGCATTACTTCTGTGATGGACACGGACAAAATTATCGTGTTGGATAAGGGGGAAGTTGCCGGCTTGGGCACGCATGAGGAGCTTCTCAGAACCTCTCAGGTTTATCAGGAAATTTACCAATCGCAAATGGGTAAGGAAGTGTTGCAGGATGGCCGGACAAACGAACGGATATAAGGGAAATCAGGCACCGGGGCTTTTTTTGCGGATGGGCCGTCCGGGCGGGGGAGGCGCGGCACGGTTCAGGGGCCCGGCCGAGAAACCAAAGCATTTTAAAGGGACGTTAAAACGGCTTTGGGCCTATTTTGGCAGGGAAAGAAACTGGCTGTCTGTCATTCTTGCATTGATTGTGGCCGACTCCGTCCTTACGCTGTGCATTCCCTATTTTATCGGCAGGGCCGTTGATGCCATGCCGCCGGGCAGAAAGGTCAATTTTAACCTGCTTGAAATCATGGTTTTTGTTCTTACAGCGGCTTATATTGCAGATGCTGCCTTAACCTTTTTGCAAGGCTGGCTGATGGCCGGTGTTTCGCAACGGATTGTGCAGCGTTTGCGCAGCCATCTGTTTCAAAAGCTGCAAAAACTTCCGGTTGCTTTTTTTGACGCGAGGCCCCACGGTGAACTGATGAGCCGCCTGTCGAATGACATAGACAACGTGAGCAATACTATTTCCCAATCGACGACGCAGCTCATGTCGGGGGTTATTGCCCTTATCGGCACACTCATCATGATGATCATTTTAAGCCCGGTTTTAACGGTTGCAAGCCTGTGTACGGTTCCGCTCGTGTTTTTGCTGACGCGGACAATTGCCAAGAGGACTTCAGTGCTGTTTAAAAATAACCAGGCGGAACTCGGCCGGCTAAACGGGCATATTGAAGAAACAATCTCGGGGATTGAGGTGGTCAAAGCTTTTAACCATGAAGAAAAAGCAATCAAGGCGTTTGAAGAGGTGAACCAGTCCTTGCTTAAGGTCGGGCTGAGGGCGCAAATCTGGACCGGGTTTCTTATGCCGCTTATGAACGTGATTAACAACTTCGGCTTTGCCATGGTTGCCGTTGTCGGCGGGGTTCTGGCTTTGAAGAGCATGATTACTGTCGGCGTAATCGCAAGTTTTCTGACGTATTCCCGGCAGTTTGTGCGGCCGCTCAATAACTTGGCGAATATTTTTAACGTCCTCCAGTCAGGAGTTGCCGGGGCTGAACGGGTTTTTGACATACTCGATGAAAAAGAAGAGCCGGAAGATGCAAAGGATGCCGCCGTGCTCCGGGAGCCAAAAGGCCATGTTGTATTTGAAAATGTGAGCTTCGGGTATCGCGAGGATGTTCCGATTATAAAAAATATCAGCTTTGAGGCAAAGCCGGGCACGCGTACGGCGCTGGTCGGGCCTACCGGATCCGGAAAAACGACGATTGTGAACCTTTTGACCCGGTTTTACGATGTCACGGAAGGACGGATTTTCATTGACGGCACGGATATCCGGACATATACGCGGGACAGCCTAAGAAGAAGTTTCGGTTTTGTCCTTCAGGATACGTATTTATTTTCAGGCACCATCAAGGAAAATATCAAATACGGAAATCCGGAAGCGGCGGATGAAGAAGTCGAAGAAGCGGCCCGGCTTGCCCATGCCGATATTTTTATCAACCGGATGCCCGATAGATATGAAACCGTTTTGTCGGAAAACGGCGGCAACTTGAGCCAGGGGCAGCGCCAGCTTTTGGCCATCGCAAGGGTTTTTCTGGCAAAGCCCGCTTTGCTTATATTGGATGAGGCAACAAGCAGCATCGATACACGGACAGAACGGCATATCCAGGATGCGCTCCTTTCGATTATGGAGGGCCGCACGAGTTTCATCATCGCCCACCGCTTGAATACGATTCGCGATGCCGATCATATTATGGTGATTGACCACGGGCAAATCATTGAACAAGGCAGCCATGACGAACTAATGGCACGCCGCGGACGGTATTATCACATGTTTTACAACCAATTTAAGAATGTGGAAGAGGGGTAGAAACACAGCCTGTTTCTTTACGTAATTTGTTCAATAGAAGAGACAGGCGTGGCCATTTGCTGGCGAAAATGATCGTGGAAAAAACAGATGTTCCCCCCATTTCCTGAAGCGGGTTCAAAACGCCCCCAATCCGGCTCAGGCTGGGGGCGTTTTTTCAATCATACATCAAATATTTTTCCCGTTTTTTCTTCCAGGCACCCAAGTCCCTTTGCCATTTTTGGGCAATGGTTTTAAGGGAAGTGCCGCGGTTGATATCCTGCCTGACCCAGCCGTTTCCAATCAGCTGGTCAAAATAAGAAATGCCGTTTTTGTCTTCTGCCCGGAAAGCGAATTGGCCGGGATACAGGTCATGGATCGTTTTGACCATTGCAACGCCGGTTTCAACAGACTGGTAAGCATTGCGGTCCGTGACATGGATTTGGATCCCGTTTGCGAGCTTGCCGGCCCATTTTGAGGTTGTTGGTGTAAAAGACGCGCTCCGGAAGCGGACGCCCGGCAAACCGAGGGCATTCAATTTCTCCGCTAGCAAGTCCCCGTCAATGAACGGTGCCCCGATCAACTCAAACGGGCGGGTCGTACCCCTGCCTTCCGAAATATTTGTCCCTTCAATGAGCGCCGCACCAGGATAGACGATCGCCGTGTCCAATGTCGGCATGTTCGGGGACGGCATCACCCACTGGAGCGGGGTGCCATCCGCGTACATATCCCTGTGCCAGCCTTTCATTGGCACAACTGTGAGACCTGCGCCGATTCCGCATTCTTTGTTAAAATATTTGGCAAGCTCTCCCGCTGTCATCCCATGGCGGAGCGCGATCGGGTACATTCCGACAAAAGAGGAAAAGGCTGGATCAAGCACCGGGCCTTCGACTTTTGTGCCGCCAATCGGGTTCGGGCGGTCGAGCACGATGAACGGGATGCCTTTTTCCTTCGCTGCTTCCATCGCATAGGCCATTGTGTAAATATAAGTGTAAAATCTTGCGCCAACATCCTGAATATCAAAGACAAGCACATCGACATCCTTCAGCATTTCAGGTGTCGGCTTTTTCGTTTCGCCGTACAAACTGTAAACCGGAAGCCCCGTTTTCGGATCTGTATAAAACGGAACATAGGCACCGGCGTCCGCACTGCCGCGCACCCCGTGTTCCGGGCCGAAAAGGGCGGTCAGATGAATAACCGGATTCCTGGCAAATCTGTCCACAATACTGTTTAATGACTGGTCGACACCGGTCGGGTTTGTGATCAGCCCGACCCGTTTCCCTTTCAGCGAATGGGCTTTATCTTTTAAAAAAACATCGACACCAAGCTGAAAAGAATGGTGTTTTTGTTTTTCATGCGGCTGATTGCCCCGGGCCGCATGCACCACGGCCAGGCAGCTGAAAGCGATCATAAGCGCCAATATGGCAGCGAGCCTTTTCATCCATTTTCCCCCTTTAACGGTTCCGCAAAGCCCAATCACGGCTTGTAAAAGATACTTTCGCAATTTTTCCGTGTGAGACGATGGACGGATGGAGCACATACCAGCCGCGGCCGTTCACTGACCCGTCAGTTTCATACACAAAGCGGATATGTTTCGTGCCAGCAGGGAGCGGGATAGACATCTGCCGCCAGTTGCCGCTTGATCCGGTTAAAGCATTGCCGGCTTTCGTCCAGTTTTTCCCGTCTGTTGAAACCTCCACTTTCCCAAAGTCTGCGTTTTGCTCGATGCGGTACCAGGTCCAAAAACGGAGAAACGCCGGCCTTTTCAAGTCAACATCCGCCTCCAGCACAGCTTTTCTATTGTCGCCGTAACCGGCAAACCATGCGCCATGTTTATCAGGGACGGCAACCGGGATAGCGTCCGCCGCAAGCCGGGCAACAGATCGCCTGATTCCGTTTGTCGAGACAGTGTCCCGGGTCGGATGGACGCGGTTGGTCAATAAAATGACCGTTGTTTGGTTTTTCGGGCTGATCACCATCGAGGTGCCGGTGTAGCCGGTATGGCCCATTGTATTTGTATCGGAGAGCGCATCCATGTACCATCCCTGGTTTAATTCAAAGCCGGGCCCGTGATCATCGCCTGGAAAAGCGCTGTTCATATTCTGTTCCATCAGCCGGACCGTTTCCGGTTTTAAAATCCGGGCACCCGCATATTTGCCATTTTGTAAAATCGTTTGTGCAAGGATAGCGAGGTCATGTGCGGTGGAAAAAACGCCCGCATGCCCGGCAACGCCATCCAGCGCCCACGCGTTTTCGTCATGCACCTGCCCCCGGATCATCCCTCTTCCAGTCCACGGCTGAAATTCCGTTGCGGCAATGCGCGCCTTTAACGAAGCGGGCGGATTATACATCGTATCGCGCATGCCGAGAGGGGCGGTAATGTGCGTTTTTACATAAGCATCCAGCCGCTGCCCGCTCACAACTTCAACCAAAACGCCCAGCGTAATCATGTTTAAATCGCTGTACGTGTACGCCGTTCCCGGGGGATTTTGCAGCCCGTGCTTCAGAACGATTTCGAGCCGGTCTTTGCGGGATGTTCCCATTTTATAAACCGGGATTCCCGCCTCAAACCCGGAAGTATGCGTCAACAGCTGGCGGATGGTCACGTTCTCCTTTCCGTTTTCCGCGAATACAGGAATATATTTTGCGACAGGGTCATCAAGCGCAAATTTCCGCTTTTCAAACAGCTGCATGGCTGCAATGGATGTAAACAATTTGCTGATCGAAGCAATGTCGTAAATGGTGTTTGTTTTTGCAAGGACCGGGGCAGATGCTTCTGTAAACTGGTTGTCTGTATAACGGTATGCATATCCGTATGCCTGTTCTTTTGCGATCGTGCCTTTCCTTGCGACAAGCACAACAGCGCCCGGCATGGCTTTTTGCGCAATCGCGTCATTTACCGCTCTGTCAATGTCTGTGAGCGGGCCTTGGGACATTCCGGCAGACGCGGGCGTTCCTTTATGCAGTACTGCTGAGCTTTTTCCGGGTGCATCCCAGGAAGACGGGTGGCCATGATATCCGGATGCAAAGGCAAGAGACGGAATGGCCCCGGCCGCCAACAAAATGATGCATCCAACCCATAAAACGAATTTTACCCCTTTGTTCTTCAAGCAAGTCCCCCCCTTTTAGTAATGAAGACCGTGGCCGAACGGAGCGTACCCCGGAATGGTGACAGGCAATTTTCCGCCGGGGTTGATTTCGCCTGTGAGCGCTTTTGCAGCGGATTGTACAGAAACGCTGCGGTTTCCATAGGCCAGAAGATTCGCGTCCACATCAGGCGCGCCCATGATGTCGTAAGGATTGCCCATTGAAACCATTACAACCGGTTTGCCTGTTTTTTTCAGCGCTCTTAAAAATGCCTGTTGCGCGGTATTGGTATTTGCATTGTAAGCGGCAGCGACAATCACGTCGGCATTTTGTGCTTTTCCAACTGCCGTAGCTGTTTCTGCCTGTGTTGGCGCAGCCGCTGTGCTCGTATTTTCGGTTATAAACCCTTTTTCTTTCAGAAGGCCGGCAAGGCGGCTGCTGTTTGCAACAGATGGGCCGGTTACGAATATTTTTTTCGTTTGATTCAGCGGCAATATTTGATTTTCGTTTTTAACCATTGTGATGCTTTCGTCCGCCATTTTTTGTGCGGCTTTCAAATGTTCAGGGGTGCCGAAATAGCTTAGCGATTTTTCAGATGTAAACGGGTTCCGGACAATGCCGCGTTCATATTTCACCCGTAAAATTCTCGCGACAGATTCATCCAGGCGTTTCCGGCTGATTTCTCCGGTTTTTACTGCATTTCGCACAGCATTCCAGGCCACTTCCACATCGGGCGGATTGAGTAAAATATCCGCGCCCGCATTGAATGCTGCTACCGGTACTTGGCCGGGAGGAAGGACGTTTGCGCCGGACATATCGAGGCTGTCGGTCACAATCAGCCCGTCGTAACCCAGTTTTTCACGGAGGAGGCCGGTCATGATCTTTTTCGAAAGCGTCGCCGGCAGGCCGGAACCATCGAGTGCCGGTACAACAATGTGCGCGGTCATGATTGCGTCAACGCCGGAAGCAATCGCGGCCTTAAACGGTTTTAAATCCACATGATTTAATGTTTTCAAGTCGTGATGGATGACAGGCAGGCCGTAATGGGAATCGACATTCGTATCCCCGTGGCCCGGAAAGTGTTTGCCGGTGGCGGCTACATTTTGGCTTTGAAATCCTGCAATTTGGGCAATGCCAAGTGATGCGACAAGGTCCGGATTTTCTGAATATGAACGGACGCCGATCACCGGGTTGGCCGGATTTACATTGACATCGAGATCCGGGGCAAAGTCCATATTGATGCCGAGATTTTTCAGTTCTACCGCCATGATCTCTGCAGCCTTTTTCGCGTTGGCTGCAGACCTGGTTGCTGCGAGTGCCATATTCCCCGGGAAAACGGCTCCCGGTTCGAGTACACGGGCAACCGCGCCGCCTTCCTGGTCCGTAGAAATAAAGAGCGGAATGCGGGGCTTTTGTTTTAACGCAATTTTCTGTAGCCCGTTGGATAACTGCTGCACTTGTCTGGCATCAACAGGGGTGCTGATATTATCCGACCAGTTGAAATAGATGACGCCGCCAATATGGTATTTTTCGATGATTTCTTTGAAGTTTGTGCCGCCACGCCCTTTTTCGATATTCGTTTCGGCGTAGGCGGGATCCTCCGGTGTTTTTCCGTAAGCATGAACAATGAACAGCTGCCCGACTTTTTCCTCGACTGTCATCTTTTTCAATTCATGGGACACCCAGCGTTCTTTTGCCCTTGTTCTCCAATGCCCATCCTGTTTCGCTTGTCCACGGAAGCCGGGCATAAGCGAAAACAACAACGCAAAACATACGACAAACAATCCGGATCTTTTCAAAAACGCCATCCCTCCCTTTTGTAATCCCTTTCATTTTTAGTCTACCAGCCTAAAGAAGCCTGTCCATCCGTCTTTTTGCTTATGTTTTCCAGGCCGGGACGGTTTTAATATAGATGTTCATGTATCCGGATAAACCGCACCGCCGGAAAAATTGAAAACCAGCCGGAAATTTTCTGGATGTGCATGCCTGTCATATCGGGAACGGCGAGTGCAGCAAATGGGGGAGCGGGCACAGGGATGATGGAAATGGAGAAAGTAGAGTAGCAGCTAAAGTGAAAAAATGCCCGGACCTCTGATATAATTAGGTTTGTTCAGAAAAACCAACCAAAAAGGTGGGGGAATTTTTTCTTTTCCAAAATACGAGTAAATGTTACCAAGTGTCTCCTGTTTTTCTGTTACCGAGGAATGGGGTTTGCTTGAACAATTGCATCCTTTAAGCAAAATATTTATGTATCTGAGACAGAGTTGGTAAATTGCTCCTGATTGTTCTGTTTCGGGGGGCTTTAGATGTTTTTCCGGGCCACAATACACTTTTTTAAATAGGGGCCTGGGAGCAATGCGATTGAACCTGAATTTATCGGTGCTCAGGAAGGGCCCGGGCAAAACGATTCGTTTGAAAAAGGAGGGCGCCATGTTCGCCGTTTTTGCAGGCATTGCAATTGGATTCGGTTTGGCTGTACAAACAGCTATCAATTCCCAGTTAAGAAAGTTTGTTGTATCTCCCTTTCTGGCTTCTATGATTTCATTCCTGGTTGGAACTGTCTTTTTGGCCGCTGCAACAGCTGTAAGCCGAACACCTTTAGGGGTTCCCGCCGGTCTTTTCTTGAACCAGCCTGTTTGGATCTGGTTTGGCGGTATTTGCGGTGTGATCGGGCTGACTTCCAATATCCTCCTTTTCCCCAAACTGGGAAGTGTACAAACGACGGTCATGCCGATTTTAGGCATGATTCTCATGGGCATGCTCATCGACCAATTCGGCTGGTTTCACTCCATTAGACAATCTTTCGGAATAAACAGGGCGATTGGCGTATTTCTTGTCCTTGCAGGGGTAGTTTTTGCAGTCGTTGTCCCGGAAGCCATTGCAAAACGCCATTCTGCCATAGAAGAGCAAAAGGGAGAAAATATATGGATTTGGCGGCTGTTGGGAATCGCGGCCGGTATGATTATGGCTGTCCAGGCAGCAATAAACGGAAAGCTGGGCACAGTGCTCCATTCTCCGGTTCACGCTGCCTTCATTTCATTTTTTGTCGGCTCTGTGGTGCTCGTCCTTATCGTTGGCATAAAAGACCGCAGTTTCACGAATATCAAGGAGCCGGTTAAGCAATCTGCTCCATGGTGGGTATGGCTTGGCGGCATCATCGGCGGGCTGTATATTTTGATTAACGTGTTCCTTGTCGATCATATTGGCACAGGGCAAACCGTGATTCTGGCACTGTTCGGCCAGATTGCCGGAAGCCTTGTAGTGGAACGATTCGGCCTGTTTAAATCTTTAAAAAGAAGAATTGTGCCAGTCCAAATATTGGGCCTCGCCATCATGCTTTCCGGTGTAATTTTAATCAAGATGTTTTAGTTCATATTGGTTCTTCTTGTTTTTCCAATTCCGCAATCCCCGGCAGGAAAAACGGTTCAAAATGTACATAATTTCTTCTAACCAATACGGCATTTTCCCAGTCCTTGCTCCGTCTGCCTGAAGTGCAGGTAATCTGCCTGTATGTTCGCGCAGTTTTCCGGCTTTTTTCGCCAGTTTTCCTGCTTTTGCGGTGTGCTGATTCCTTTGGCGCCTAAGAGAAACAGGCTGATGATTCAGATGGGGTGTGTAAAGTCGCGTTCAAAAGCGATCGCAACAGCCTGGAACATGTATTTTGCCATGCCGATTCCTTTGGGCGGTGCTGTAAAGGCGCGCTTTTGAGACAGTTGATCTGCAAATTCCGCGCCTTTATAACCGGCTGTACAGGCTGGGCTTGAGAACCCGTTGTTTCAAGTGCATCATGTAACATGGAAACAAAAATTTCAAATGAAGGTTCCGAAAAGTTTATCATGTTCCAGGCAAGTCTATTCTTCTCCTTTAAAAATGCAACTTGATTACGGCTCCAGCTATGTGTCGCAAATGCTGGTATTAGAAATGCTCTCTTCGGGATTGTACGATAAACATATGGAAAGGACCAGAACCCGGCTTAAACAAAAAAGAGATTTTCTATTGCAATTGCTAAACCGGCACTTGGCAGATTATGCAATGTGGTCCAAACCTTCCGGCGGATTTTTCATATGGGTGGCTTTTAACAGCAATATAGATACAAGAAAATTATTCAAGGAATGTTTAAACTCCGGCGTATTGATAAATCCTGGATTTATTTATCATGATCATCACCATACGGTTCGGTTGTCCTTCGCGTATCCGAGTTTTGAGGAAATGGAAGAGGGAATCCTGACAATGAAGGCATTACTAGCTGATAATGGTTGACCAAATATATAATCCTGGTTGCAGCAACGGATTTTCACTATTTGTCGACTGGCATGGCGCCTGTTTGTTTCAATTTCCTGCTACATAAGTGAGCGTGTTTTGGTTTTTGAAGAAATAAAAAAACAGGCCCTCTTTATAAAGAGCCTGTTTTTATCATTTTCTCTACATTAAGCTTTTTCAACGTTTGCTGCTTGTGGCCCGCGGGATCCTTGTTCAACATCAAAAGTTACTTTTTGACCTTCGTCTAAAGTTTTGAAGCCCTCACCTTGGATAGCAGAGAAGTGAACGAATACATCGTCTCCACCATTTCGTTCGATAAAGCCGAAGCCTTTTTCTCCGTTAAACCATTTCACTGTACCTTGTTCCATTTATATTGCCTCCTGGTGTGCAACTGCACACAATGTGTTACTATCCTTGTCCAAGGTGGTCATCAAGATGAAAAGTCTTATACTATGCCATTCTTTACACCGAACAAAAATAATTCTTCTTAAGAATAGCGCAGAAGAAAGAAGTTTACAACCATTTTGTTTTGTTAAATTCATGTAATCCATCCGCCTGCGCATTGATGGACAGCTTTTAATGAAATCGCTTTTTTGCAAGGGGCAGCACGATTTGCAAAACCATTGTATTTTTTCAAAACAATAAATCAAAATGGGCGTGTTTTTGCTATAATAGACAAGTAAATACTCGATAGGTGGGGCCGTTATGAAAATAGTATGTACCGGATACGGGATATTTGCGCCAAATACGAGGAACATTGATCAGTATTTGTTTAATTTGAAAAACGGCGTTTGCACATTACAAGTGGCGGAGGGCATGGGGCCAAAAGGAGAATCAACCATTGCCGGGCTTATCCAGGATGAAGAATTGAAACAAATAGAAGCAGATGATAAACTAAAGCGCCTCCCAAAAGTAACAAAAATGGGGACCGCTGCAGTGAAAGAAGCAATCGCGTCTTCCAGGCTGGATGTCCGGTATAAAAAAGTAGGCTTGTTTTTCGGACTATCCCTTGGTGCTACGGGAGAGAAACTGTACCAGGATTCCATTCACTACGCTAATCATGAACTGTATCGAAAAGTATCGCTCATATTCTCCCACTATGCGAATTACCATAGTATTACGGCTGCCATTGGCCATTATATTGGGGCCAGGGGCGTCGAAAAAACGATTACAACAGGTTGCACTTCCAGTTTGGAAGCAGTAGAAGATGCAATCCTTTACTTGAAAAGCGGAAAAGTGGATGCGGCCATTGTCGGCGGAACGGACAGCCCGATATGCAATGCGACAACTTATGCGTTTGCCAAAACAAAAACGATACCGCTTAACCAAACGCTTGAAGAAGGCGCTGTGCCGTTTCAAAAAGGAAGCAAAGGGTTTGCAATGTCGGAAGCAGCAGGGGCAATCGTGCTGGAGAGGGAAGAAGATGCCGTTCAACGAAAAGCGGATATAAAAGGCGAAATCGTTGATGTCGTTTCCAATAATGATGGGATCAACATTTTTTCATTGGACGGATCCGGGGACCAAATGTTAAACGCGTTAAAAGAAGTCACAATGGGAAGAAAACCGGATTACATCAACAGCCAGGCACTTGGCATTGAACTGAACGACCAAATCGAGCAGCACTGTTCCAAACAGTTGTTTAACCATGAAGTTCCCTATACTTCAATCAAAAGCATGTATGGGAACCCTTTTGGCGCCATTGGTATTTTGCAAGTCATTTCATCGCTTTTAAGCATGCAATATGGCTTTATCCCGCCAACGATTCGGACAACGAGGCGCGGGTATGAAGAAATGAATATTGTAACAGAGACCCTCTATCGGGAGATTCATGAAGTGGCCATCACCAACCATGGATTTGGCGGCAATAACGCATGTGCCTATATGAAGAAATACACCAAGAGTTAGAAAGGGGATGAGGTACTATCGTTATGGGGGTATTGATTTTTACGATAGGATTCATTCCGATTGTCCTGGCCGTGAGTATGCAATCACTTTATAAAGAGTCAAAGCTGTCTCTGATATTGGGATTCTATATGCTTTTGATCACGGCCTGGCAATTCGATATAGGCGTCCTTTTTCTCGGAAAAGTATTAAGCAAGGAAACGATCCTTGTTCTTTTCAAATTTCTTCGGGGCGGGACGACTTTTTCCATACCGGTTGTCTATTACATTGCTTTTTCTATCATAAAAGGCCAGCCGGCACTTCTGGCAGGACGGAAATGGCTGGACAAACTATCGAATGTTTTACTCAATAAAAAGGTTTTATATTTTTTGATTTTCTGGAGTACGGTTATTTATTTTATAAACTGGACAAGTTTAGGTACAAAAGGCTTGTATATGGCGAATAAAAATGGGGCAAATACCCTCTTTTTATTTCCTGAATACGGGCCGCTGATCTGGCTATATATTTTACATATGGGCAGCTTCTTACTGTTTTTAATCCTTATATTCATGATGACCAAAGGAATGGTAAACCAAAATATCAAAAGATTCCTGGCCAGGTTTAGCCTGTATTCCCTGCTTTTATACATATTCGGTTTTTTAAACTTTTCTCCTGGAACCGGTGGTATTTCCAGCAGTATCGGGGTTATCATTTTCTCAACCTTGATCGTCATGGAGTTCATAAAATTAGGCGCAAATATAAAGGCAAACTATTATGAAATAATGGAAAGGCAGATGAAATTGGACTACACCGGCAACTTAGCCGGAAGTCTGATTCATGAAGTGAAAAATGCGAATCAAATCATTAAGGGCTTTTCCCAAATGTTAAATGCAAGCGCTGGTATGGATAAAAAAGATAAAGCTTATTTAAATATGATAGAAAAAACTTCTGAGCATTTAGATGACTTAGTAGATAACTACAAGACCTATTTGAAGTCATCTTCCACCACTTTTAAGAAAGAAAATCTGGAATCGATCATCAGGGAGTCTCTTGCGTTTTCCCAAGCCATTTTAACAGAACATCATATCGAAGTTGAACTGCTGAATTGTTATCATTCCCTTGATGCGTACGTAAATAAAGCAAATTTGAAACAAGTTTTTATCAATCTTATTAAGAATAGCATAGAGGCGATGCCCGAAGATAGAAAGGACAAAAGGATTGCGATCCGGATTGAAGTGGACCAGGAAATGATTATGATCCATTTTAAAGATACTGGCACAGGGATTGGGCGGGAACACTGGGAAAGTGTTTTTAACCCTTTTTTGTCATTGAAACCTGAAGGAATGGGATTAGGCTTGCCTTATGTAAAAAAGATCGTTATAGAGCATCTCGGCAATATCCGGATCGTTGAAAGTTCAACGGAAGGAACCCATTTTCAAATCGAACTTCCGCAAAACGGAATATTAAACATGGATTAACATTTTTATCAGGGCCGGCAATCGAAATTCATCGTCATTACGACCAAGCTTGCCGGCCTGGTTTGCTTGTACTACATTAATGGATGACATCCTTAATAAATGCCTTAACCGACGATTCCGACATGCTTGATGCGTCTATATTGAAAAGTATTATTGAATAGGTCCCATTAGTTGAGTAATTAGAAGAATATGTTCCTTTATTTTCACCTTTTTTAAGTTTTCTACTTTTCCAGGTCCACCTGAACCTAATAAAGGTGTATAACCGAAGCATTCATCATAATCTAATTCGTTATATTTATTTATTGCTTCAGGGTAAGGTTGCCACTTTAAATACTCATCTCGAAATCTATATGAATCCAAGCTTTTGAAGAAATATAGAAAATTCGGCATAACTGTTTTTAGTACACCATCTCTAAAATTAAGTAATCTTACATAACCATCTGCCCATATTACCAAGTCTCCCATTCCAGTTGTAAATAAAACTGGTGAGTCCGTGAATCTTAGGCTACATTTTTGTAAGATATATTGGAACTCTTCTGGGTTAACACTTTTAAAATATCCTTGCATAAATGTTCCGAATCCGTAATTCTGCCACAAGTCAATAATTTCTTTCGGGACTATTCCCTTGTATTTTTCTATTAAATCAGGTCAAGTCTTTTTTTGTGTGTAAATTCCTCTCAGTCGGGATAGAGTAATTAACCCGAATAAATGTCTGTCGCTTTGTTGGATTGGTCAGACGATTTCGGTTGTTTGGCTTTCCATTCAAAATAGTCTTCCATCTTCAAATAGCGGCGTCCTTCTGCCCATTTTTCATCCTTTTCCATGAGAACAGAACCCATTAGCCGGATTACGGAATCCCGGTTAGGAAAAATACGGATAACCTGTTCCCGACGGCGAAATTCTTCATTGAGTCGTTCCATGCCGTTTGTCGTTCTCAGGCGACGACGATACGGCTCCGGAAGTGAGAGTGCTGCAGTGACATCGTCAAAGGCTTCCTCTACCATTTCAGTCACTTTAGGCGCTTTATCCTGATAAGTATTCAGAAAGGACTGAAGTAGTGTGTGTGCTGTTTCAATGTCTGGAGCGTGGAGAATGGCTTTCACTTGTTCAGTTCCTTCGCTCTCTAAATGTTTTGGAAGCCGATCGTGTACGTTACGCAGAAAATGAGCTTGACATCTTTGCCACGTTGCTCCCTGAAACGCTTTTTGAACAGCGCTGACTAAACCGCCATGATCATCGCTAACGATTACATCTACGCCCTTTAGTCCACGAGATTTTAGCCAATCAAAATAATTCTTCCAAGCCTCTGTGCTTTCACTGTCATCGACTTTTAGGCCAAGAATCGATCGATAGCCTTTCTCGTTGACACCATAGCTAATCAATACACCCCGGGAACGGACACGGCCATTTTCACGCACCTTTGTATAAATTGCATCCACAAACAGAAACGGATAGCTGCCCTCTAGGGGACGGTTATTCCAGCCCGTAACCACGGGATCCAGCTGCCCACAAAGATTCGACACGGTCGACTTCGAGAAGTCTGAACCACAGAGCTCTTCGGTGATTTGACTGACACGGCGCGTAGAAACACCATTAATCACCATTTCCATCAAAGACAGGACCAGTGCTTGTTCACTACGCTGATAACGCTGAAAGAGATCAGTTGAAAAATGACCGTTGCGCAGCCTGGGAACGTACAAAGAGAGCTTTCCCACGCGGGTTTTTAGTTGGCGGGGGTAGGAGCCGTTTCGGTAATCAATTCTAGCTTCATTACGTTCATATTTTTCGGCTTTCAGCTGTTCGCTGGCCTGTGCCTCCAGAACTTGATTCAAAATCGCCTCCAAAAGGGCATTTATACCCGATTCTTTTGAATCGCCAAGAAATAATTGATGCAAAAGTTGTTCATCTAGAGTAATCTGTAATTGAGCCATCCCTGAATCTCTCCTTTAGAAATTTAGTTTTTTGGTTAACTCTATTCTAACTGAGATGATGGGCTCTGGCTCATTTTCTATAAAAAAATGATAGAGACGGCAAGAGAAATGAAATCCCGCTGTTTTTCTGGAGGGGGCTGGCCAGCCCCCTCCAGAAAAACAGCCCCTATACTCCATATTCCCTCATATTCAGATAACCCTTTTTACACAATTATACGGACTTAACTTTAAATCACTTGGAACCTTACTATATAATTTAAAATCATTTAATAAATTTTCCATTCAAGACTCTCCTTAGCAAGTCAACTTTACTTTCAAATAGGTACTTTTAACCCACATTTCGCACGTCTTAAATATAGTTCATTCTAATTTTTGAATGAACTATATTTAAATGGCTTGGTGGGATGATATCTTCTTATTTTTGAGGAATTTTCGATAAAATTCTTTTCAATTCGACATTCTTTTCATGAATTCCTCCTATTGTGTGTTATTCTCCTTTGTTTTCGACATTTTTTGACACGTATATTGATACATCATACCCGCATAATTCAATGATTTTTTTGGCTTGTGAATCAATATTATCGGGTAAGAGCCTTATTTTTTGTTGATTTTGATTTATAAGGATCACGGTAATATCTTCTAATTGCTCTAACAATGCTTGGCCTGTGGGTTGATAGAGTTTCCTTTTTCCTTTCAAGATTAGAGATAGGTTCTTTTCTTTCAGTTCTTTTCTAACTCGATATTCTAAAATTCCATAGATTAATAAAGCCATCACATACACAATACCTAAGGCCTCAACCCTTTCTGGGGTTTTCAAGTAAATGGCATCAATCATTTGTGAATCTTTGATTAATCGGAAACGGGTCTCAGCGGCCGACTGTCCTTTATAAACCCTCAAAACTTCTTGATTGGATAGTGTCTCCTCATCTAATTTATTTGTGATTAAAACAAAAGTGCTGAGCATTTTTTTCTTATTTTCGATAAAATCATGATCTTTTTCAAACGATTCCAGTTGTATCTGATAGATTTGTTCTCGTTTTGTCTGTTCGTCCTTTTTAGGTCTTCCTCTCTTTTTTCGTTTGATAGGTTGATCACTCATCTGGACGTTTAGTTTATAACAGAAATATGAAGCCTTTTGTTTTTTCTTAAAAGATTGAATTGCTTCTAGTGCGTCCTCTTTACAATGAAAGATAACTTTACTCAGTTTTTCTATCTCTTTTTTTAATTGTATTTCTTCCTTTTCGATCGCCCGATTTAGGGTTTTCTCTTTTCGTTGATCTAAATTGTTTGAGTGGACAACAAGAAACCGGTAAGGAAGGTTTTGAATTTGTCTTTCAAAAGCTTGAATTTGGTAAATAGCTGCGTCTTTTTTATTGCTAAGTGAGCCTACCCTTTCCCAGTTATTGAGCAACCATGCCTCTTTCTTTAGTTCTGTGCTTAAACCGAATGTATCAGGTAAACGGGAAATAAACGATAAATTTTGTTGTTGAATTTCCGCTAGATTTTCCGTTGTGATTAATGCAGAATCGGCTTGATAAATGAGATTTTTCCAATCTTCATGGGAAAGGATTTTTCTCATCTTTTGAATGAATTCCACATTCCAAGATTTATCCGAAGTATTCCCATTTTCTACTTTTGCAAGGATAGGAATTCGTTCAGGTGTGACCCCCATCCCCAGAACGATTTGTTTTAAGTCAGGCCTATGGGCCTTACTATACCCGTACGTAATTTGCAGTCCATCTTCCTTCGGTTGCTTATATTCGCCGTAAACAGAAATTGAGGTTGTATCGTTATGCAGTATACCAATAGGAAGATTCAATTTTTTTAGTGCTTTTAATGCAAGGGTGGAATAGACTTTCCATGCTTCGGCTTCATACAAGTAATCTAATGCTCTTCCTAATGCATCATCATTTAATTGATCGGGTGAAACCGATGTATCGAAAAGCATCTCAGAATCTAGGTTTTGATAGAATTCATGAACCTTATAAAGGGGCTTGCCACTGCATAAAATGTTTAAGACAAGGGCTTTAATCCTTGTTCCGGGTGAGATATGACAACGGACAGAATCCCATTTGACTAAATCATTAATGGTTTTTTCGAGTTCTATTTCATCACACAGTTTAGATAAAAGTTGAGACGGCCCCACATGTAAGGTTAAAATTTGATCTGACATAAAAATTTCCTCATCTTCCCGTAATTAGATAATCATTCAATTCTACAAAGAAGGAGAAAATTCCTTTAAAAAAATCATAAAATGGAAAAATTTACGTGCGGAATATGCGTTTTAATTTGCTCCTGCGACATATTTTCCGCAATTGGACCGCTTTCAAGATCGGGTTCACAATCCAATATCCTTTTACCCAGTACTGCATTTTTATGACTAAATCATGGGCTTGATTAGAGGGGCTAACATGTAAATATCAAATAGCTCTCATCTTTACGAAGATAAGAGCTATGCAGTAAAGTATAATTGCTTAATTAAAAATTTCAAAATAAGGGATCAAAAAACATGTTATTTTTTTGATCACTAGTTTTTTTGTATATTCCTTGGTCATTTAAGGGTATTATACTTTAAAATTTTTGCAGTGGATCCTGCTGGTTCAACAGCATACGTAGTACTGTGCTGCATTATATTAATGGATGACATCCTTAATAAATGCTTTAACCGAATCTATGTCTACTTTTTTAGTAGAATTTTTTGGATAGTTGTGTTCAAGGTAGTCGAGCAACTGATTTGCTACATCGCAATGGTTGTATATTTTTTTGAAATTGGCGATAAAGCTCTCAACTGTTTCATCATCCACGCTTTCAATTGTCTGCGGCAGGTATTTCTCTTTTTCATAAAGGTATGCTTCCCTTATTATATAAGCTAAGGCATTTCCTATACATATCCAAGCAGTTTCCAGATCAGGATCTTCTTCGAGTTCCATATATGTCATAATATCTTTTTCATCCATATTTTCCAAGTATAAATACAAGTTAAGTCCGTATAATTGTGTAAAAAGGGTTATCTGAATATGAGGGAATATGGAGTATAGGGGCTGTTTTTCTGGAGGGGGCTGGCCAGCCCCCTCCAGAAAAACAGCGGGATTTCATTTCTCTTGCCGTCTCTATCATTTTTTTATAGAAAATGAGCCAGAGCCCATCATCTCAGTTAGAATAGAGTTAACCAAAAAACTAAATTTCTAAAGGAGAGATTCAGGGATGGCTCAATTACAGATTACTCTAGATGAACAACTTTTGCATCAATTATTTCTTGGCGATTCAAAAGAATCGGGTATAAATGCCCTTTTGGAGGCGATTTTGAATCAAGTTCTGGAGGCACAGGCCAGCGAACAGCTGAAAGCCGAAAAATATGAACGTAATGAAGCTAGAATTGATTACCGAAACGGCTCCTACCCCCGCCAACTAAAAACCCGCGTGGGAAAGCTCTCTTTGTACGTTCCCAGGCTGCGCAACGGTCATTTTTCAACTGATCTCTTTCAGCGTTATCAGCGTAGTGAACAAGCACTGGTCCTGTCTTTGATGGAAATGGTGATTAATGGTGTTTCTACGCGCCGTGTCAGTCAAATCACCGAAGAGCTCTGTGGTTCAGACTTCTCGAAGTCGACCGTGTCGAATCTTTGTGGGCAGCTGGATCCCGTGGTTACGGGCTGGAATAACCGTCCCCTAGAGGGCAGCTATCCGTTTCTGTTTGTGGATGCAATTTATACAAAGGTGCGTGAAAATGGCCGTGTCCGTTCCCGGGGTGTATTGATTAGCTATGGTGTCAACGAGAAAGGCTATCGATCGATTCTTGGCCTAAAAGTCGATGACAGTGAAAGCACAGAGGCTTGGAAGAATTATTTTGATTGGCTAAAATCTCGTGGACTAAAGGGCGTAGATGTAATCGTTAGCGATGATCATGGCGGTTTAGTCAGCGCTGTTCAAAAAGCGTTTCAGGGAGCAACGTGGCAAAGATGTCAAGCTCATTTTCTGCGTAACGTACACGATCGGCTTCCAAAACATTTAGAGAGCGAAGGAACTGAACAAGTGAAAGCCATTCTCCACGCTCCAGACATTGAAACAGCACACACACTACTTCAGTCCTTTCTGAATACTTATCAGGATAAAGCGCCTAAAGTGACTGAAATGGTAGAGGAAGCCTTTGACGATGTCACTGCAGCACTCTCACTTCCGGAGCCGTATCGTCGTCGCCTGAGAACGACAAACGGCATGGAACGACTCAATGAAGAATTTCGCCGTCGGGAACAGGTTATCCGTATTTTTCCTAACCGGGATTCCGTAATCCGGCTAATGGGTTCTGTTCTCATGGAAAAGGATGAAAAATGGGCAGAAGGACGCCGCTATTTGAAGATGGAAGACTATTTTGAATGGAAAGCCAAACAACCGAAATCGTCTGACCAATCCAACAAAGCGACAGACATTTATTCGGGTTAATTACTCTATCCCGACTGAGAGGAATTTACACACAAAAAAAGACTTGACCTAAATACAGACTGTATGCATCAATATTTTTATATTTAATCCAATCCCAAGCTTTGTTCAATGACTCTAAAGCAATCTCATAGCCTTCAGATTGCGAAGTTTTGTCAATAACTAATTCAGTAAGTAATAATAAATATACCATTTTTGCATCAATATTTAAGTTATCAAATTTTTTCATCCTGACCCTCCTCTAATTGATCAACGT
The DNA here is from genome assembly GCF_038593185.1 of Weizmannia sp. FSL K6-0777. Taxonomy (NCBI): domain Bacteria; kingdom Bacillati; phylum Bacillota; class Bacilli; order Caryophanales; family Bacillaceae; genus Heyndrickxia; species Weizmannia sp. FSL K6-0777. Next base: position 3,071,394 of record NZ_CP151971.1, on the reverse strand, counting down.
ATATTCCATTTTTTGCTCTGAATGATAACCTCAGTCTCACAGGTGACATCTATTAATAAGTTAGGATTTCTTTTTTGAAATTGTGGATAACTTCAAAAACTATAATATAATTATTAAGTCAACCTTTCTTGTATTGGCTTACTTAAATGAGTGAAGTCCTTATCTGTTAAATGCGTGTCCGAAACGATTCCAACAGATGAATCGTTATGAAGCAACTTGCTTAACCCATTCCAATACTGAGTTAGGAATTTTACTTCAACTTATATATCATGACGTATCTCTATTTTCTTTTTTAAAAATTTTCAAACTTCTGTCTCGTAATTTTTGTCATAATCAGGAACACATGGCTCTTTTAAGATATCTGTTAATGGATACTCATCATCAAAGCCATCATCCCCTAATTCATAACATTAATTGTTTCGGGGTTGAATTTCGTCAGAAATAGCATCATCATAATCCTGTAATTCTTCCGAAATTTCTTTTAATCGCTCAATATTGTTTGTGAATTCGTCGTAAGAAATTTCTTGGTACTCAAAAATTCCCTCGCCATATTTATCACTGTCAAATATTTTTACCTCAGTACCTAATTTCATTAATATATCAACTAAGCTTTTTAAACTCTCCATGTCATCAATGTTATTTGCATCACTCGCTGCTAATAAATCGTTGTTTTCAATTTTACTTTTTATCTCTGAAATCCCTAATCCTGTGTACTTTCTCAATGGTATAATATATTTGCTAAGTTGGCTATCAGCAGCTAACTTAATTGCGATTTTGCTCATATATCATGCTCCTTTCTATTAAAATTCCTCTGTAAAATTCGGGTTAACTGGTCTACCAGGAGCATTTTTACTATAATTTCCGCCATGCCAGCCCTTTAAATGCTCTCTAGTGGTTACTGGATAGATTAACTCTCCTCTGTTAGATACATGTGGATAATTCATCGCATTATAAGTATGGTGCCCAATAATTGGTTGACCATCAAACTGAGGTTTTCTTCCTTTTAAAATTTCTTGTCTCTGTTCTGCATTCCAATCTCTTGTTGTTGGCTTTCCATATAAAATTCTTTTCTTCTCTTGTTTCCAAAATTGGTTAACACCTGCAACTCTTCTTTTTAAAAATCTATTATTCCATTGATATCTTTTATATTCTTCTTTTATTACTGTGCGCTTTTCAATTTTTTCTTTTATTATTTTCTGCTGAGCCCTGTTTAAAGATTTGTACGGTACCTGCTTTGGTGTTAAATTAAGTTCTGCTTTACTCACTCTTTGAGCAATAATTTCTGCCCCTGCGGATACTTTCCTGGTCTGCAGAACATTGCCTGTACCTTTCTTAACCAGCCCACTCTCTGTACGGTTCTTTAAAATCTTACTAAACATAGCCTTAGTACTGTTCTCTATTACATATCCATTTTCCGCAGGAGCCCGTACACGCCCGATTCCATCAGCTACAAGGCCCATCTGTCGCGGCGGAATATTTCTGGCAAAAGTATAGGCAGAGTCCGCTGTTCTTGATGCGTCAATTATATCATCTGTAATCTTCCTCTTCATTTTTTGCGGCGCATCTTTAGCCAGGTTTGCCGCGCTGCGAATGCGGGATTTTCCAAGTGCCAATGCATTGCTGACTAATTTGGTGATAGGCTCAGGTTTCTGCTTCGCAAAGTTGATACCGATACCAATTCGGCTTTGCTGAAATCCCCCCATATAGTTGACGACACGGGAAGTGCCTGCAAATTTCGCCATACCGTTTATGCCAGGCACAATATCGAGTGGTGCCAAGACACCGCGAGATACTCTTTCACTGTTTTCAAGCTCTCTTCCCGATGTCCAATCCTTACCAGAGACAGCGGAGCCTAATTCCACTACACCATAAGCCGCGCCAAGGGCGATCCCGGCTGGCGGGCAGATGATGGAGGTGCCGACAATAACGGCAAGGCTTGCGATCTGGCCCCAAAATTCTTTTTTCTTCTGCGCGTCACGGATCGAGTCGTACTGAAAAGCACGCGAATGCAGGACAGCCTGTTCGTAATCTTTTTCGAAAATCCCCTGATCCGGGTTTTGTAGTTTCAAATTGTCGTATTCCTCTTTCATTTGCTTCGCATAAGCGTTACTGCCGTTGAATAGGTCTTCTAGGCTGACTTCGGCTTTAGAGACGTCCATGGTGTTTGAACCGTACTCACCCGGAATGACGACCGTCTTTTTGGCACCGATCCGGTTTTTCGTTTTAATTTCGGGAATGGAGAGGCTTTCCATCGCATCAGTAAACGCGTCAATGTCTTTGTAAAAGGGCTCGTCTATGGTGCGGTCGACAATCTCGTCGTCTTTGCCCGCAAACCGATGGAGCACGGAGAAATCCTCGAACAGATCCTTGTAAACAGCTTTGTGGCTGGTGTGACTAAAAGAGATCACACCGTCAACATCGTATTTTTCGATATCCGCCTGGGCTTCTTCGAGCAGATCGCTGATTTTCTTTAAATTGTCAATCATGCCCTTGCCCAAATGTCCTGCCCCGATTAACTCTCCGATTCCTTCTTCCGACTTTTCCCACTCTGAAGGAATATATTTGACATCTATAGCAAGACTCCTTTGAAAAGTGTTTATAATTTTAAAAAAATGACCTTTCTCAATCATTATTCAACCTGCATGAAGCACTGTCAAGCCAAGATTTATCGAGCAAGCAACTGATCAATTACTCCTCGTCTTTTTTGGCTAGCTTATTTTATAAATTTACCCAAATACCCTTGTTTGTTTGCAGTGTTTTTTCTGCTTTTTAAATAATTCAGGAAAATAAATTTTGGAGGTTCACTTGAAATTCCGGGAAAAGCTGCGACTTTACCCACCCCGCTTCCTTTGCAACATCTTTTAAAATATAGTTTTCTTCATCATTCAATACATATAATTGGACCGTTTTCAAGATCGGGTTCACAATCCAATATTCTTTTACCCCGTACTGCATATACAGATTTAATTTTGTGACTAAATCGTGGGCTTGATTAGAGGGGCTGACAATCTCAACTATTAAAGTTGGAACCCCGGTATACCGCGTTTCCCCCAATCCATTTTTGTCGCAAATGACGGATAAATCAGGAACAACAATCTTTTTCCCTTCGATGCCATCTTTTTTTAGTTCAATATCATATGGAGAGAGGAACACTTCACAATCTGCCTCTTCCAACAAATGATACAGTTGGACGTGCAGGCGGCCCTGGATCCTTTGATGAGCAGTAGAGGGAGAAGGAGACATATATACAATCCCATCTATATATTCACAAACTTGTTCATGCTGTTCGCGTCTTTTGTAAAATTCCTCCAAAGAAATGGGGTGTTTATGCGGCAAACTCATATGCCAGACTCCTTTCTTTTTGGACAACCATTTTCCGTGAACTTTTTCTTTTATTGTTTACCAGCATGGTGGAAGAAGTCAAGGTTCTATCTATTGTGGGTGCCAATGTGTCGATGACCTTCCCATTTTAGCGAATATCTTCATTCCTTGCTCCATACATTCACTCATTTTGCATTTTCATTTCTGACTGTCTTACTTCAATTGCTATCGAAAAATTAGAGATTTACGATATGAATTTTTAATTAAAATATTTAAAATTTATTCATAAAATGATACAATTGAAAATACAATGATGGAGGGCGGAAGAAAGGGGAGGATAAAATGGAAACTAAATTATAATTGCAAGGCTGCTCTAAAAGTAGATATTCCTTGGAGAAGAAAACAAAGAGCGTCACGAAATAAGCAATGGGAACTTGACCGTCTTTACCATGCAGCTATTTTTTACAAAAATGTAATTGCCTATCGCAATGAAATCTTAAATGCTGAATATATTAAGAAACGAAAAACATTCATTTTTAAAATCTTCCCTTGATTCGGCAATGGAAGCTTATAAACATTTGGCAGGATCACTTAAAAAATATAAAAAAACGCTATGGGTCAACAAACCATGAATTCTTTATGAAAGTGAGAAAATGAATGTTGAAAAATTTAATCATAAATCGAGATTTTGGCCTTTTATGGACTTCTACTGCAATTAATTCAATAGGAAACCAAATGTCCATTATCGCATTTCCTTTGGTCGGCATCTATTTGTATGGTACAAATGCAATGGAGACATCAATTATTAGTGCCCTGACATTTTTGCCCAATTTATTATTTGGTTCTCATGCCGGCGTTTACACTGATTTACATAATAAAAAAAGAATTTTGGTTGTATCCAATTTAGCAAACTTTTTTGTTTTATTTTTGTTGTTTCTATTTACAGTGACTCATACTTTACCTCTGTTTGTTTTTTATGGGGGTATTTTTTTAAGTAGCAGTTTAGGCATTTTTAATGGATTTGCTTTCTTTTCTGCAATACCATTCATAGTAGATAGAAAAAATTTACAGGAAGCGAATTATCGGCTGGAAATCACGAATGGTACGATCCAAACAGTCGGACCTTCACTGGGTGGAACCATTATTCAGCTTCTGACTGTCCCATTTGCTATGTTAGTCGATGCGTTTAGCTTTTTGGCAGCTGGCATAATACAACTATTTTTACCCAATCAATTACAAGCAGAGAAACAAGAAAAAAAGCAAACAAAATACTGGGGGCAGATTAAAGAAAGCTATTTATTTGTGGTTCGTCATGAAATCCTGTCCCCTATTGCTTTGAGCTACTTTTTCGTCGTCTTATCCATTGGTTTGTTTCAATCTCTACAAGTTTATTATTTGTCACGCGTGATGCATCTCAACGCTTCACTTATTGGAATCGTCTTAAGTATAGGAAATATAGGCTTCTTAATAGGTTCCATTCTATCTAAATACCTTTCAAAAAAGATTGGCAGCGGCAAAAGTGTCATCTTGTCATTGTTTTTATATTCGTTAGGCTTTTTTCTTTATTTTATTGCCAGCCCATCTTCTCTTTACTTCATCATTTTAGGACAAATGATCATCAGCTTTGCACCGCCTATTTATAATGTTAATGTGCTCACAATGAGACAAAAATTGGTAGGAAAAGAGATGTTGGCTAGAGCTGCAGCCATCTGGAGAGTTTTAGGAAAAGGAATGGTGCCTGTTGGTGCTTTAATTGGCGGATTTATTTCCACCATATTTCAAACAAGGACGGCAATATTAGTAGCAGTTGTGATTGGACTCATCGGACTGATTCCGGTGATCATGTCGAAAAAATTAAGAGATTATCGTGATTCTGTTGACTAGAGGGGGCAACAAGACGGTAAATTGTCAGAGTGCAAATGGCTGTCTGCCGTTTTAGAAATTGAAGAAAAGCCGCCCATAGCTAAAAAACCCTGAAAACCTTTTTCAGTTTTCAGGGCGGTATTTTTCATTATTCAGCTTTGAGTACTTTTTTTACACTGGAACTTTGGTTTTGGGCGGATTGTGCTTGGATCGTCTCGTCAATGGCTGCGTTTCTTTTCCGCATTTGTTTATGGTACCAGGCAAACAGCAGGATGTATCCGGCCAGTGCCAGAATGGAAAAAGCAATAAGCTTCAAATCCAGCGTATTAGCTGCTTTCCCAAACAAGATGGCGAGCATTTTCTCAATTGGATCCGAGTCAACAGATGAGAAGAGTGCGCCTTTTGAAAGCCCTGCCGGAAAACTGTGCATGGCAATCGATGCTGATGTTAAGAATTTGGCAATGAGTGTTGCCCCCCAAAGGAACAATGGGATCATCACCGTTCCGATAATGGTCATCCGGATCACTCTTCCACGGGTAACAATCAAGAGTGCCGGCGTCAGCACCGTCAGCAAAATCCCTCCAAGCGGCAAGACGTGGTTTCCTGGTAAAAACATGGCTTCCACTAACAGAATCGGCGCAAGAATGTTGGCTACCGCCCAAACTTCTGCTCTTGGGGCAAGAATCGGCCAGTCAATGGCGATAAACAGTTTTCTTCCACGCAATCGCTTGCTCATGATTTGGGTAATCCCGTCTGATAGCGGGTCAATCGCCGGGGCAAACCATCCGCCGACAAAAGCAAACAATTCAAGCGAAACCCCTGCGGTAAAAGCAAGCGCAAAAGTATCTTTGAGAGATTGCTGCCCCAATAAACCGATGAAAATCCCGAGGTATGCACCAATCGCAAATTTGCTTCCCCAGAAACCGATTTTTTTATTGAGGGTTTCGGCATTAAAGTCAAACTTATCAATAAACGGGAGAAATTTGTCAATCACCTTGTTAAACACCATCGCAACTGGAGCGACTAACAATGACGGGTGTGCCGTTGTTGTAATATTGGTTTGGTCATAATCAAGGAGCTCATTAATAGTTGGTTTCATGACATCCGAATTGATCAGCATGAGCGCGTAAACAAATGCGACAAACAAAGTTGTGACAATCATATTGTTTCCGGAGTAATGCAAAATGAGCAATCCAAGAACGGAAATGTTCCAAATGTTAAACAGGTCGACATTTAATGTGCTGGTTGTCTTCGTAATCAAAAGAATGAAGTTTGTGATGAGACAAATAAAAGCAAAATAAAGTGTGTAAATCGATCCCCAGGTGATGACCGCGAGCGGCGCCCATCCTAGGTCGGTAATGCCAAGCGATACGCCGGTTGCCTTCACAAAGTTTTGAAGGGCCGGGCCGAACGCACTTGTCAATAATGAGATGACGGCACTCATACCTGTGAGCGCCAATGCCATCCGAATCCCGCCTTCAATGGAACGCGAGATAGATACGCCTACACACAAAGATAAAATGGTAATGATAAAAAACATCATGGCTGGTGCGCCTAAGTCAATAAAAAAGCGGAAACCTTCGTTCAATTTATCGACAAACATCATGGTTGTGTCCCTACTTTTGCCTCGTAACCGGTTACGTAAACGAAACAAAAAAGATTATCTATAATATAGCAAACTCCCAAAATAAATTCAACCGTTTTCATAAAAGAAAATATATCCAAATTTCCTGAAGCATTTTGATCCCTTTTCTGAAAGGCGGCCTTTTTGCGGGAAAATGGAACGGCTTTCGCTTTTCAGCCAGCGTTGAATAGGCAAAAAGTTTAGGCTTGGCACAATTCTGGCGGCTTTTGCTAACATAAATGCATAGAACTTTGTACGCAAAAGTTGAGGGAGAGGAGAAATCAAACGTTTTTTGCAGCTATAGAAGTGATTACTATTTCTTTATATGAAGCAATGTCTATTCTGATCATCATTAAATGTTGGCACGAAAAATTTAAGTTCATTTTATATCTGCTGTTGAAATGCATGTTGCTGGTAAATCGAATTCTTGAAAATATTAACCGGCTAATTTTCATTCTTCCGCGGGTGCCCTATTTAATATGTCATGAGCATCTAATATTAGAAGGAAACCGGGAAATATACAGAAAAAATGATTTTACAAAAAGAAACCGTTGACAAAATAAAGAAAAAGGCTTACATTAGTAACGTAATCGGTTACGTAAGACGAAAAGGAGTTTATGCTCATGGTAACAATACGCGATGTGGCAAAAGCAGCTGGTGTTTCAACGGCAACGGTATCCAGAATTTTGAACAATAAAGGCGAAGCCAGCCCGGAAACGATTGAACGCGTACGTAAAATAGCAGAAGAAATGAACTATAAGCCTAATACATTGGCAAAAAGTTTATCAAAAGGAAATACAAACTTAATTGCTTTGCTGATTCCTTCGTTGGAAAATCCTTTTTTTCCGGAATTGGTGAAGGCGATTGAGGAAGCTGCCAATGCTTATGGTTACCATGTGTATTTATGCAACAGCGATGATGAACGTTCAAAAGTAAAATACTACTTGGATTCCGTTCTAAGCAGCTATGTAACAGGTGCGATTATTAATTCACTGTACGTGAAAACAAAAGATCTCGATTTCCTTGAAAGCCGGGGAGTCCGTACCATTACCATCGACAGGTCGCAGTCGGACCACCCTTATTCTTCCATTACGGTGGATCATAAAAAAGGAGCAAGGCTTGCGGTACGGCATCTTATAAAAGAAGGCGGATGCCGTAAAATTGTCCATCTGTCGGGCCCGAAAGATGAAAAAAGTGCAAATGACCGTTTAACCGGCTACCTGGAAGTTTTAAAAGAGGATGGGCATGGGCAAGTGCCACAGGTCGTTTACGGGAATTTCAGCATGGAAAGCGGATATGAAGCGGTGAAAGGCCTGATAAAAAGCGGAGCGTCCTTTGACGGCATTTTCAGTTCGAACGATGCCATGGCGTTAGGGGCCATCCGCGCTTGTACGGAAGCCGGGTTAAAAGTGCCTTCCGATATGAAAATCGTTGGCTATGATAATATCCAGTTTTCGCGATTCTCTACGCCGCAGTTATCGACGGTTGACCAGCAAAAACATAAGGCAGGCCGGCTGGCGATTGAGGAATTGATCCGGTTAATCCGGAACGAAAACGAAAAACCGAGGAAATATGAAGTAAAACCTGAACTTGTTGTACGGGAGTCATCGGTTGATTGATAGCCGGCAGGTTCCGGGGGATGGAGGGCTGAAAAACGCACCTTGATTCTTTGGAAGAAGGTATTTCCGTCCCCATTTGTTAAGCAAAAAAGGAAATGATGAGTCCGGGGCAAGGTTTTCAATTTTAGCTTCATGTAAGTGGGCGTTGCCCCTGTTTCGGTTTCCGTTTTAAAAAGAAAAACCCCCCATGGTGCGGGGTTATACGAGGAGTGAAAAAGATGAATAAAATAGGACCGTCTTTGATGTGTGCAGATTTGGGACGTTTAGCAGAAAACATAAAAGAGATGGATGAAGCCGGTGTTGATTTTTACCATCTTGATGTAATGGACGGCTTATTTGTGCCGAATTTCACACTTGGACCCGATTTTATCCGGACCGTCCGAAAGCTGACTGATAAACCATTGGATACACATTTAATGATTAAACAGCCTGAAAGATTCATTGATTTATTCGCTGACTGCGGATCAGATATGATCTCCATTCATGCAGAAGCAACCGATAATTTGCAGGGAGCACTTGCCAGGATCAAGAACAAGGGTTTAAAAGCCGGTGTTGCCATTAATCCAGCAACGCCGCTTGATGTGCTGGATTATGTCTATGACGTAACCGATTACGTTGTTGTAATGACGGTGAATCCGGGATTTGCCGGCCAGAAATTTATTCCGGCTGTGTATGATAAAATTGCCCGTCTCCATGAAACTATCACACGCAACAAATTTAATATTGAGATAGAGGTAGACGGGAATATCGGTGCATCTACGATTCCGGCCTGCAAAGAAAACGGCGCCACAATGTATGTGTGCGGAACAAGCGCCGTGTTTAAAAAGGAAGGCACGCTGCGGGAAAATGTGGAGCGTACGAGAAACTTATTAGACGCCCATGCTGCAGTGAACACGGCACCATCAGAAAAACGAAAATCAGCCGGCATATATGGATGAGGCATTGTGGCAATTGCATCATTAATAACGGACATACAGAGGAGGAACCGACAATGGAATTCGATGTTGTGGTGGTAGGAAGCATTAACATGGACGTTGTGGTAAACTGTGAAACTTATCCGAAATACGGGAATACGGAATTTTGCCAATCGATTAAAATGTTGCCGGGGGGCAAAGGTGCCAACCAGGCAGCCAGCGCAGCAACACTTGGCAAAAAGGTTGCAATGGTTGGTTCGGTCGGCAATGACAGCGCAGGCAACCAGATGCTTGAAAATTTGCGCAGCCGGGGTGTGGATGTCACCGGCGTTATGAAGACAGATAAAGCCGGAACCGGGACGTTTATTGCACTTGTGGACCAGTCAGGGGAAAACACGATGGTTGGCACAATCGGCGCCAATGAAGCATTAACCGGGCAAGATATTGAAAAAGCTTTCGCGAATTTGAAAGCGAAAATTTTATTGATACAAATGGAAACAAGCAAAGAGTCGATTTTAGCAGCCATGAAGCTGGCAAAACAACGCGGCATGTATGTTATTCTCGATCCGGCACCGGCTGGCGGCATTACACCGGAGGCTTTCCGATATGCTGATCTTGTACTGCCAAACAGCCAGGAAACGGAAGCGATCACGGGTATTAAAGTGACGGATAAAGAAAGTGCGCTGCTTGCGGCTCAAAAGATTCATGAACTCGGAGTCCCGAATGCCATTGTTAAAATGGGAAGCAAAGGCAGCCTTGTTTCTCAGCAGGGTAAAATCACTTTTGTCGATTCTATTCAAGTGCAGGCTGTTGATACGGTTGGGGCAGGCGACTGCTATGCCGGTGCCATTGCCGATGCGCTAATCGATACGGACGATCTTGTGGCGGCGGCCCGGTTTGCATCGGTTGCGGCCGGTATCAAAGTCTCACGTGCCGGCGGACAAGACGCGATTCCAACATTGGAAGAAATAAAAAAATATCAAGGCTTGACAATCGGTTGAGATCAAATCACCACAGGCATTGACAAATGATCCATAAAGGCAAGACCTGGTTTTCATGTGAAGGGAACCAGGTCTTTTGTTTTAAATTCTATCGCTTTTGATGAGTATAAAGCATAAGAACTGAAATGTGGAAAACGAACCCAGAAAAGGAACGCATTTACCGTTACAGTACCCGTCACCTGTAAAGCGCCAAATGATGTTTGGCAGATTGCGGGGGTGGCAAGTACTTCCTTTTTCACAAACACTTGTTGAAAATCCTTCTCATTTGTAAATCGTGAAATCATATATTAAGCTAATAGTGGTTGTCCTAGGGGAGCGGTCCTCCGGTATCTATTGCATTTTTCTAAGTATACGATGGATTTGATCGTGGGAAAATCGCGCGGATCTCATTTTGAAAGGAGGGAGGTTCATTTGAAGACCAGAAAGTATTTTTTATTTGCCGTTTTGCTCTTGTTCGGGGTGCTACTTTTACCTTCCATGGCATCTGCACATGCGTACATCGTAAAATCCAGCCCTTCTGAAAATGAAGTATGGAAAGCACCGCCGAAAAAGGTGACCATCCAATTTGATGAAAAAATCCAGCCCGTCAATTATTCCATTCAAGTATTTGATGAGGATGGGAAGCGGGTTGACCGGAAAGACGGAAGGATCAACTCCCGCAATGGGGCTGTTTTGGAATGCGGCTTGCGCACAAATTTGCCAAAAGGTACATATCAAATTCAATGGAAAGCGGTTTCCGGTGACGGGCACCCTGTCCAAGGCGTTATTCCTTTTCAAGTTGGATCCGGACATGAGGCGAAGCAACCATCCACTTCCGGAACGGAAACAGGGTATACGCCCAAAATCGACTTGATTTTGATCCGCTGGCTGCAATATGCCAGTTTTGCGTGTATTGCCGGCATGTTTTTCTTTTCCCTGCTCATTGTTCCGCGGGAGGCCGGCCACAATCCATATATAAAGAAAGCGTCCGGCAAGATGCTGCAAATGGGTATTTTGTTCCTGGCTGTGGGCACTTTATTGAGCTTGCCTTTAACGGCGTCCATTGAACTCACGACTTCATGGCGCCATGTGCTTCATGCCGGCGTATTAAAAAGCTTCACGACAAGTACGGCTTTTGGGCATATATGGCTGGTACAGATGGCCCTGTTGCTGTGCTTGGCTGCTTCGGTATTTTTCCATTCAAAGACGAAAAATCCCGCTTTGTTTTTTGCAGCACTCGTTCCCGCGCTTGGATGGGTGCTCACCAAAGCGTTGATTGGCCATGCTGCATCAGCCCCGCATCCTGTATGGCAGGTGACGCTGGATTTTCTCCATTTGCTTTCGGCAGAAATTTGGATTGGCAGCCTGGCTATGTTCTCCGTCTTTATGCCATTGGCAAGGCATGAGAATACAAAGCCGCATTATTTTCAGATGATCAGAGCATTTTCAAAATGGGGTATTGCCCTTGTCGTTGTTCTTGCTGTGACAGGCGTTTTGGGCAGCATCACCTATGTGCCAAACTTGCGATCACTCGTAACGACCTTTTATGGGAAAGTGCTGTTTGCTAAAATCCTGTTGCTTCTCGTGATGGTCATGCTTGCCGCGTTGAATTTTTGGAACGGAAGGCGAAGCAGAAAAAAAGGACTTTTTGCATCCGTATCGGGTGAACTGGCAACAGGGATTGCCGTACTTGTCCTCTCTGTCATTTTGACAAACTTACCGACTGCGACGGCGGCACCCGGACCGTTCAAAGAAACGAAAACTGTCCACCAACAAGAAGTGACGTTCTCGGCTACTCCGAATGTGATAGGGGAAAATACATTTACATTGTCGTTGAAAGACCGCAATGGACGGCCGATAGAGCATATCGAGCAAGTGACATTAACTTTTACTTCGCTTGAAATGGAAATGGGCAGCGAGTCGAAAGTATTGAAAAAAGTCAAAGACGGTTACTACCGCGCAAAAGGAATGGATTTCAATATGGCAGGCCATTGGAACGTGCATGTCCACGTTTTGAAAAAAGATTTGAATACCATCGACACGGATTTCTCTGTTCATGTTGGCAGCCAGCCTGATTGAGGGAAAAAAGATCAGTTTCTCTGTATTAGGCTGGAACGTGCATGCCTAAGTTTTGGAAAGACTTGAACACGATTGACTTGGATTTTTCCATTCGTGTCGCAAGCCAGCCTGACTGAGAGGGAAAGACGGCGTTCAAAAAGTGGTTCCAATGAAAGGAGAAAAGGAAAAATGTTGAAGAAGTTTGCCAGAGTCGTGCTGCCGGCATTTTTCGGTTTATTTCTGTTTGCAGGTGTAGCAAGTGCCCACGTAACCGTGAGCCCGGCCACATCTACAACCGGCGCGTGGGAAACCTATACGATTAAAGTGCCGACAGAAAAAAATATTCCAACGACCAAAGTCACAATTAAAACACCAAAGGGCGTCGAAATTGAATCATATGAACCGGTGCCGGGTTGGACCTATTCAGCTGAAAAAGGTTCAGACGGAAAAACCAAGACCTTTACTTTCAAGGCTGATGGAAAAGGCATTTTACCGGGACAGTTCCAGCAGTTTACAATTGTTGCTACAAACCCGAATCGTGAGACCGAAATCGCCTGGGATGCGTACCAATATTACAAAGACGGCAGTATTGTCGAGTGGACGCAGGACAAAAACGGCGACAACCCCCATTCAATTACAAAAATAGTAAAAGGTTCGGACACCGGTCAAGCCCAAACCCATGATACAACAACCAACGACGACAAAACATCCGGCTCTTCATCCAACACCCTGCCGCTCATCTTGTCAATCGTATCGGTTGTGCTATCACTGGTTGCCTTGATCATGGCCTTTCGGAAAAAGTAATAATGTGCGCCGGTCATCGCTCAGGGTGGCAGGCGCTGTTTTCTTCCATGGATTGTAAATGGCAGAAAAGCGGTAAAGCAAAAGTTTCCCGCTATATATCACATATTTAAGTCCCGTTTTCGGTAAAACAAATAAGTGCAGGCGGAAAAGGTGGTAATCAGCAGCAGTACAAGGATCGCGTGAAAGGCTTAGGCGGTCCCCGTTTACAATATCCTGGATTGGCTACCCACTTCCTTAACAGAAACGGCTAATCGGGCAGATTCTGTTTATGTACGTGAGTCGTTCTAAAAAATTGGGAGATAAACGCAAAAATGAGTATTGAAAAACGAACGTTTGTCCTTTATAATAAAACTGAAAAATAAGAAAAGGAGTGCTGCCATTGGAACTTGTAATGGAAAAACATGCCGGTTATCACGTGCATGACCGTTTGTTTAAGGAGCTGATCCAAAACTTTTTTCAGGAGTTTATGGATGCCTTTTTCCCGGATCTTTCAGCGGATCTCGACTACCGCCGGGTGCGGTTTTTGTCGCAGGAACAGTTTACGGACTTTCCGGGCGGTGAGCAAAAACGGGTTGACATCCTCGCCGAAACGAAGGTAAAAGGGAAAGACACCGTGATTCTCATCCATGTTGAGCCGCAGTCGTATTACGAAAAGCCTTTTCCTGAACGCATGTTTCGTTATTACATGATGATCAGTCTCCGGCACCGGAAACCGGTATTGCCGATTGCCGTTTTCAGTTATGAGGAGAAAACAGAGACCCCTGATACGTACACCTTTGCGTTCCACAACATTGAAATTCTTCGTTTTCACTATTTATCCATTCATCTGATGAAACAAAATTGGAGAAATTATATCCGGAGCAACAACCCTGTTGCCGCGGCATTATTAAGCAAAATGGGGTATACAGAAAAAGAACGGGTGCAGGTCAAACTGGAGTTTCTGCGGATGCTGGCCCGGATGGAACTCGACCCTGCAAAAATGAGGCTGTTACACGGTTTCTTTGATTATTATTTAAAATTGAACGAAAAAGAGGAGGCGGAAGTAATGGAAAACATTAAAATGCTGGATCCGGACGAAGCAGAGCAAGTATTGAAATTGCCGAATTCCTATTTTGACCGCGGGTATAAGAAGGGGAAAGAGGAAGGCAGAGAAGAAGGAATTGAAATAGGAGTAGAGAAGGGAAGAGAAGAAGGAATTGAAATAGGAGTAGAGAAGGGGAGAGAAGAAGAGAGAAAAGAAATGTTACAAACGATCCCAATTGCCATCAAAATGTTGCAGGAGGGTAGGGAGCTTCAATTAATTGTGGAAAAAACTGGCCTGAGCCAGAGAGAAGTGGAAAAAATAAAACAACAATTGGAGCATTCATAAGATGGAAGTCAGGCTGCCTGGTGTGGATGGAAAAGAAGTTGTTTTAGACTTGCCGAACTATTATTATGACCTCGGGTATAAAAAAGGATTTAAAGAGGGATTTAAAGAAGGATTTAAAGAAGGATTTAAAGAAGGAGTAAAGGAGGGAAGAGAAGAAGAAAGAACACGATTGATTATCAACTTTCTAAAAAATCAAGTGGATGTGAAGGTCATTGCCCAAGCATCCGGCTTGAGTGAAGACGAGATCATGAAAATCAAAAGGTAGATAGAGGGGTAGGAGCAATAGCCCCTTCTTATCACCTGTTTGATTGTAAACCCATAAAAATAAAAACAGATTGGAAAGTGAAGAAATTCGTCTTCTCTGATAGACCCCTGTTACTCAAACTCATTTAAAAAGACCATGGTTTGCGGTTTTTTCAAAGTTCCTAAGGGAATAATTTAAGTAAAAGAATGAGGTGATGACATGGGAAATGCTGAACAAAATAGGGAAGCAGTCTCCAAGCTACGGGAATTAATAAAAGATATTGACACAGCCATGCTGACTACAATGTCGGACAAAGGCCTTGTCGCACGCCCAATGAAGACGCAAGATGTTGAGTTTGATGGAGATTTGTGGTTTTTCACAAAAAAAGATACGGATAAGTTTCATGAAATTTTACACAACCGTGAAGTAAATGTTACCTACGCTGGAAAGTCTTATGTGTCCGTCCGCGGCACTGCCGAGATTGTCGAAGACCCCGCAAAGAAGAAAGAATATTGGAGCGCCGGTTATGAGAAACTCTTGAAAACGAGTTACGATGATCCAAACGTAATATTGCTAAAAGTGAATGTGAAATCTGCCGAGTACTGGGATTCCGGAAACTTCGCGAAGATGGTCATTCATTTCTTTAACAGAGTGGTTGGCAATGAGACCGATGATGACCATTTAAACGAAACTTTGAAATTTAAATAATACAGAAGAGCCGGTTAGTCCGGCTTCCCTGTATCTCTGCTATATAAAATGAACTTAAGTTTTTCGTGCCAAAATCAATGGCGATCACGATTGACATTGATTTTGGTAACATATAGAGAAGTAGTAAATGTTTAGTTCAACTTATATAGTCGGTATTGAAATAGGGACAATCGTCCTCTAAAATAAAACTGAAAAATAAGAAAAGGAGTGCTGCCATTGGAACTTGTAATGGAAAAACATGCCGGTTATCACGTGCATGATCGTTTTTTTAAAGAGCTGATCCAAAACTTTTTTCAGGAGTTTATGGAGGCGTTTTTTCCGGATGTGTCAACGGATCTTGACTACCGCCGGGTGAGGTTTTTGTCGCAGGAACAGTTTACGGACTTTCCGGGCGGTGAGCAAAAACGGGTTGACATCCTTGCCGAAACGAAGGTAAAAGGGAAAGACACGGTGATTCTCATCCATGTAGAGCCGCAGTCGTATTACGAGAAACCTTTTCCTGAACGCATGTTTCGTTATTACATGATGATCAGTCTGCGGCACCGGAAACCGGTATTGCCGATTGCCGTTTTTAGTTACGAGGAGAAAACAGAAACCCCTGATACGTACACCTTTGCGTTCCACAACATTGAAATTCTTCGTTTTCACTATTTATCCATTCATCTGATGAAGCAAAATTGGAGAAATTATATCCGGAGCAACAACCCTGTTGCTGCGGCATTATTAAGCAAAATGGGGTATACAGAAAAAGAACGGGTGCAGGTCAAACTGGAGTTTCTGCGGATGCTGGCCCGGATGGAACTCGACCCTGCAAAAATGAGGCTGTTACACGGTTTCTTTGATTATTATTTAAAATTGAACGAAAAAGAGGAGGCGGAAGTAATGGAAAACATTAAAATGCTGGATCCGGACGAAGCAGAGCAAGTATTGAAATTACCGAATTCCTATTTTGATCGCGGGTATAAGAAGGGAAGAGAAGAAGAAAGAGAACGATTGATTATCAATTTACTAAAAAATCGAGTGGATGTAAAAGTCATTGCCCAAGCATCCGGCTTGAGTGAAGACGAGATCATGAAGATCAAAAGGCAGATAGAAGGGGAAAAGCCTTGAATCAGAGTTATGATGAGGCGGAGCAAGTATTGAAATTGCCGAATTCTTACTTTGACCGCGGGTATAAGAAGGGGAAAGAGGAAGGAATTGAAATAGGAGTAGAGAAGGGGAGAGAAGAAGAAAGAGAAGAAGAAAGAGAAGAAGGAAAAAAGGTTAAGAAGATTTATTGTTAACTTGCTAAAAAATCAAGTGGATGTGAAGGTCATTGTCCAGGCATCTGGCTTGAGTGAAGACGAGATCATGAAAATCAAAAGGCAGATAGAAGGGGGAAAGCCTTGAACCCGAGTTATGACGAAGCAGAGCAAGTATTGAAGCTGCCGAATCCCTATTTTGACCGCGGCATAAGAAGGGGGAGAGAAGAAAAAAGAAAAGAATTTTTTGCAAACGATCCCAATTGCCATCAAAATGTTGCAGGAGGGTATGGAGCTTCAATTAATTGTGGAAAAAACTGGCCTGAGCCAGAGAGAAGTGGAAAAAATAAAACAACAATTGGAGCATTCATAAGATGGAAGTCAGGCTGCCTGGTGTGGATGGAAAAGAAGTTGTTTTAGACTTGCCGAACTATTATTATGACCTCGGGTATGAAAAGGGATTTAAAGATGGGTTTAAAGAGGGATTTAAGGAGGGATTTAAAGAATTATTTGAAAAAGGAGTATAAGGAAGGGCAGAAAGGCATTCTTACAAACCATTGTGACCGGGATGCTCAAGAATGGCGTGGAGCCACAATTGATTGTTGACATGAACGAGCTCAGCCACACAGAAGTAGAAAAAAATAAAACAGCGATTGGAACATGCATAAGCTGGAAGTCAGGTATCCGTTAAAAACGGGCTGTTTCTTGCGGGAGGCAGTCCGTTACCTTGCCATGACCGGAGCTTAAGTCCCTAGCACTTTTTCAAATCTGGGCACGCGCTTATAAGCAATCTTTTAAACAAAGAAAATTCCATTGCTGTTTGGAGCTCATTAAAATCACCGTGTATGGATTGAATTTTTTCGCGAGATATATTATACTGTCTGTAACCGGTTACACAGGAAAGGTGAGGCATTTGGCAACGATCAGAGATGTGGCAAGTGAAGCGGGTGTGTCGGTGGCGACGGTATCCCGCGTGCTGAACGGAAAGGGATATGTCAATGAAAATACCCGGAAGGCAGTTGAGGCTGCCATCCGGAAATTAGCGTACAAACCAAACGAAGTGGCCCGTTCACTTTATCACCATCAATCGAAGCTGATCGGTCTTGTTATCCCGGATATTACAAACCCTTTTTTCCCCGAGATTGCCAGGGGCGTGGAGGATTTCTTCCAGGAAGAAGGGTACCATGTCATGATTGGCAATAGTGATGAAAGCCGTGAGAAGGAAGTGAATTATATAGAAGCCTTTTCACAGCATAATGTGATGGGGATTATCAGTACATCAAGCGATGACATCTCACAGTGGGCCGGTTTGGACATTCCTGTTGTATTGCTAGACCGAATTCAGGATGACTTTCCTTCCGTTTGCGCGGATCAGGAAGCTGGGGGAAAATTGGCTGCGCAAATTTTGCTCGAACGGGGAAGCCGCAATATCACACTGATGAGAGGACCGCATCATTTGCGCACTGCCCAGGAAAGGTTTTTGGCGGCGTTAACTGAACTTGGCCGGTCCAGTGCAAGGTTTCAAGTATTGAACACCGCGTTTTCGTATCATCATGCCCTTGAAACAGCAAAGCAGCTGTTTGACTGTTACCCGGATACAGATGGAATCATTGCAGCCAATGATATGGTGGCTGCAGCTGTCTTGCGGGAGGCATTGGCAAGAGGGAAAAAAATTCCCGATGGACTGCAAATCATCGGCTTTGACGATATTCCCATCAGCCAGCTTGTATACCCTGCGCTTTCTACCATTCATCAGCCGGCTTATGAGATGGGAATGGAAGCTGCCAAACTTTTGCTGGAATGCATGCATCAACAGACAAATTTGAAAAAGAAGATCAAACTCTCGATTGCATTTAAAGACAGGGAAACAACAAGAAAGGAAGGCGGATAGAAATGGTGCAAATTACAGTGGTCGGAAGCATCTCAATGGATCTCGTCGTGACAGCTGACAGAAGGCCACAGGCAGGAGAAACCATTTTAGGGCACTCATTTAAGACGGTGCCGGGCGGAAAGGGAGCAAATCAGGCCGTTGCTGCGGCAAGGCTTGGGGCAAAGGTAAACATGGTTGGCTGTGTTGGGGATGATGTGTATGGTCCGGCCTTAATTGAAAATTTGCGTCAAAATCATGTCTCTACACAATATGTGGAACCGGTTACACATTGCAGTTCCGGTACCGCGCATATTACGTTGGCGGAAGGGGACAACAGTATTATTTTTATCAAGGGAGCAAACGATTTTGTTACACCGGATTATGTGGAAAAGGCAAAAGAAGCATTTGAAGGCTCTGCTATTGTCTTAATCCAGCAAGAAATCCCATATGAAACGGTTGAATATGTCGCGAAACTTTGTGAAAAAAAACAGATTCCGCTCTTGTTAAACCCTGCACCGGCACGAAAAATTTCCCCAGCCATTCTTGAAAAAACAGCATACTTGACGCCAAATGAGCATGAGTGCAATTTCCTTTTCAACGGGATAGACAGGTCCGAAGCATTAAAACGGCATCCAAACCAGTTAATCATTACAGAAGGGAAAAACGGGGCAAGATTTTATGACGGAAGAGAAGAGATTGTCGTGCCAAGTTTTCCAGTTGAAACAGTGGATACCACTGGAGCCGGTGATACTTTTAATGCCGCATTTGCAGTAGCCGTTGCAGAAGGGAAAGAAATAAAAGAAGCGCTCCTGTTTGCAAACCGTGCTGCCTCGTTGTCGGTGACAAAATTCGGGGCACAGGGCGGCATGCCCACCCGCGAAGAAGTAGACGGGAGGAAAGAATGATGAAAAAGCACGGAATGCTGAACAGCTCGATTACAAAAGTCTTGGCAGACCTGGGACATACAGATTGGCTTGTGATTGCCGATGCCGGGCTGCCGGTTCCTAAAGGCGTGCCAAAAATTGATCTTGCATTAACTCCGGGAACCCCTTCGTTTAAAAGTGTGGTCAAGGCTGTCTGTGATGACATGGTGATAGAAAAAGCCATTGCGGCAGAAGAAGTGAAAGACGGAAACCCGGGCCAGCTGGCGTTTTTAAATGAACAATTTCCGAATTTGATAGAATTCGTTCCACATGAGGATTTCAAAAAAATGACAGAAAAAGCAAAAGCGGTTATCCGTACCGGGGAAATGACGGCTTATTCAAATTGCATTTTACAGGCGGGTGTCTTTTTCTAAGAATGCAGCTGTTTTAGAACAAAGTAAAGGATGCCAGAAATAAAGGGAGGGAACCCGATGCAAATTGAAATGCATGACATCTATAAATCTTTTGGTGCCAATAAGGTGCTTGAAGGGGTAAATTTTTCGCTGTTGCCCGGCGAGGTCCATGCATTAATGGGGGAAAATGGTGCTGGAAAATCAACTTTAATGAATATTTTAACAGGCCTCCATCAAAAAGATAAAGGCAAAATTATTATGAATGGCAAAGAAACATTTTTTCAAAATCCAAAAGAGGCGGAACAGGCCGGCATTGCATTTATCCATCAGGAATTAAATATTTGGCCCGAAATGACTGTCCTTGAAAATTTATATATTGGAAGAGAAATAACACGTCCCTTTGGTGTTTTAAAAACGAAGGAAATGAAAGCGCTAGCAAAAGGCGTATTCGATCGTTTAAACATTTCTTTGCCATTTGACCGGCTGGCCGGTGCCTGTTCGGTAGGCGAACAACAAATGATTGAAATTGCGAAAGCCTTGCTCACAGATGCTGAAGTCATGATTATGGATGAACCAACGGCTGCTTTAACCGACCGTGAGATTCAATCTTTATTTTCTGTCATCGAATCACTGAAAAAGAATCATGTTTCGATTGTCTATATTTCTCACAGAATGGATGAAATTTTTCAAATTAGCGACAGGATTACAGTGATGCGGGATGGTAAAACAGTCGATACAAAACGGACGAAAGATACCGGTTATCAGGAAGTCGTTAGAAAAATGGTGGGCCGTGATTTAGAAGAGCAATTTCCACAAAGAACAGCCCGCCAAGGAAATACGATTTTAGAAGTCCGCCATTTTTCCAGCCGGCAAAAATTCAAGGACATCAATTTTTCGGTCCGGTCCGGGGAAATCCTTGGGGTTGCAGGGTTAATGGGGGCAGGAAGAACAGAGATTATGCGCGCATTATTTGGCATTGACCCCTGCGATGCCGGCGAAATTTTTATTGAAGGGAAAAAGGTCCGGATTAAAAATCCAAGTGATGCAGTACAAAAAGGAATTGCTTTTATCACAGAAAACCGGAAAGATGAGGGGCTGATTCTTGATTTTACAATTCGTGACAATATTGCACTGTCAAACCTAGAAAGCTTTGCTCCAAATGGCGTGATAAAAGCGGCTGACGAAAAATCATTTGTCGACATGATGATTCAGCGGCTGAAAATTAAAACCGCTTCCTCAGAAACAGTTGCCGGGGATCTATCCGGCGGTAACCAACAAAAGGTGGTTCTTGCAAAGTGGGTCGGAACAGCCCCAAAAGTATTGATTCTTGATGAACCGACAAGAGGAATTGATGTAGGCGCAAAACGTGAAATCTACTATTTGATGAATGAATTAACGGAAAGGGGTATGGCCATCATCATGATTTCCTCTGAATTGCCGGAAATCCTTGGGATGAGTGACCGGGTTCTTGTTATTCATGAAGGAGAAATTGCCGGCGAATTGGACAAAGCGGAAGCTACACAAGAGAATATCATGTTCTTAGCGACGGGAGGAAAAAAACATGGAACAAGCAACTAAAAAAAGCACAGTTGTTCTGCAAAAACTCGGCCCATTACTTGCTTTTATCTTGTTATTTATTGTTGTTGCCATTTTGAATCCTTCATTTATTGCTCCTTTGAATTTGCTTAATTTATTGCGGCAAGTATCGATTAACGCATTGATCGCATTTGGCATGACTTTTGTGATCTTAACCGGCGGAATCGATTTATCTGTTGGTTCAACACTGGCATTATCCAGTGCCCTCATGGCAGGAATGATTGTTGCAGGCCTGAATCCCATTCTGGCGATCGTTCTTTCAGCCCTCATCGGTGCGCTGTTGGGCGCTGTGAACGGTTTGTTTATTACAAAAGGAAAAGTCGCCCCGTTTATTGCAACATTGGCAACCATGACGATATACCGCGGTTTGACAATGGTATATACAAACGGAAATCCGATTACCGGACTTGGCGATAACTTAGCATTCCAGTTGTTTGGCCGCGGCTATTTCTTAGGCATTCCGGTTCCTGCCATTACGATGGTTATCACATTTTTCATTTTATGGTTTATTTTGCACAAAACTTCTTTTGGCAGAAAAACATATGCAGTGGGCGGAAATGAAAAAGCTGCTCTTGTTTCCGGAATTAAAGTAGACCGGGTGAAGTGGTTAATTTACAGTCTGGCGGGGTTATTGGCAGCACTTGCCGGATCCATCTTAACTTCGCGTCTCAATTCGGCCCAGCCGACAGCAGGCACTTCTTATGAAATGGATGCGATTGCAGCGGTTGTTTTGGGCGGGACAAGCCTGTCAGGCGGCAAAGGAAGAATTTTCGGCACACTGGTCGGTGCACTTATTATTGGTACATTAAACAATGGATTAAACATTCTGGGAGTCTCTTCTTTTTACCAACAGGTCGTAAAAGGGGTCGTCATTTTAATTGCCGTCTTAATTGACCGGAAAAAATCGTAAAGCGGGGTGCAGATAATGAAAAAAATGATGAAAATGATGACTGTATGTTTGCTTATATTATCTTTAGCTGCCTGTTCCATGGAACCGCCGTCATGGGCAAAACCGGGCCATCATAAAGAATTAAAGGATATGAAAATCGGCTTAAGTGTTTCTACTTTGGATAATCCTTTCTTTGTTTCATTGAAAAACGGCGTGCTCCAGGAAGCGAAGGAAAAGGGAATGAAAGTGATTACGGCAGATGCCCAAAATGATTCCGCTAAGCAAATTAATGATATAGAAGATCTTATCCAGCAGGGTGTGGATATTTTACTCATCAATCCAGTAGACTCTGCGGCTGTCTCATCCGCAGTTGAAAGCGCGAACCACATCGGCATTCCGGTGATTACGCTTGACCGGTCTGCAGATAAGGGGAAAGTGGAAACTTTAGTTGCTTCAGATAATGTGAAAGGCGGAAAGATGGCAGCAAACTATATCATAAGCAAGGTTGGGGAAAATGCAAAAGTTGCAGAGTTGCAGGGAACACCCGGTGCATCTGCTTCACGTGAACGGGGACAGGGATTTGACTCCATTGCAGATAAAGAATTAAATATTGTTACGAAACAAACAGCTAATTTTGACCGTACGCAGGGCATGAACGTAATGGAAAATATTTTGCAAGGGCACAAAGACATCCAGGCTGTTTTTGCCCAAAATGATGAAATGGCTTTAGGGGCCATCCAAGCGATTAAAAGTTCAGGAAAAAATATAATTGTGGTGGGATTTGACGGAACGGATGATGGATTAAAAGCTGTTAAACAAGGACAGTTGAGTGCGACAGTTGCCCAACAGCCTGTGCTAATCGGAAAAGAAGCCGTTCAGGCTGCGTCCAAAATATTAAAAGGGAAAAAAGTCAAAAGCCGTATTGCTGTGCCGTTAAAATTGGTAAAGGAAAAATAAGTTTGTCCTGCTGAACGGACTGGATCTCCTTGCGTATCTGGTTCGTTCAGCAGGATTATTTAACGGCTTTCCGAAAGAAGTCTCCCATCCTCAAGGAATGTGAAGGTGCGAATCGCACCAATGAGTAGGTGGAAGATGAATTTCGGTTGGCTTTAGCCAAAGTTATTTTTCCAATCCTTTTCTCAACAATTCTAAGATTGCGGCTGTTCTAGTTGGAATCCCATTTTCTTTTTGATATTGCTCCAATTTTTCTAATATCGTCTTAGGCATACGAATTTCTACACGTTCTTTCTCTTCTCTCATGATTATCACCTCATATTGATTGTACGGATTTTTTACGATATAATCAATATATACGAAATTTTTCCGCACAAAGTGAGGTGAATTGATATGGCCAAGCAAAACAAAGCTTTCAAGTTTCGTTTGTTACCAAACAAAGAACAATCCGCATTATTAGCTAAGACATTTGGTTGTGTTCGCTTTGTCTACAATAAGATGTTAGCTGAACGCAAAGAAACGTATGAAAAGTTCAAGGATGATAAAGAATTGCTTAAAAAGCAAAAGTTTCCGACTCCTGCAAAATATAAAAGTGAATTTCCATTCCTAAAAGAAGTGGATTCTTTAGCTTTGGCAAATGCACAAATGAACTTACAGACTGCTTATAAGAATTTCTTTGAAGGAAATGCGGATTTTCCAAAGTTCAAAAATCGTAAAGCAAAACAATCCTATACAACTAATATGGTCAACGGAAATATTAAGCTAGAAAATGGTCATATCAAACTGCCAAAAATCAAAAAGCCAATAAAAATGAAACAGCATAGAGAGATACCTGCTGATTATAAAATCAAATCTTGCACTATTTCTAAAACAAAGACAGGCAAGTACTACATTTCAATTTTGACAGAATATGAGAAAGATATTCGTCCAGTTAAAATACAGAAAGTTGTTGGTTTGGATTTTGCTATGGATGGTCTATATGTCGAGAGTGAACAGGGTAAGAAAGCCAATTACCCACGTTACTATCGGCAAGCCTTAGATAAATTAGCAAAAGCACAACGAATTCTTTCTCGAAGAAAGAAAGGTTCTGCACGTTGGAACAAGCAACGACTAGTAGTGGCTAAGTTACATGAGAAAGTGGCGAACCAACGCATGAATTTTCTTCATCATAAGTCAAAAGAATTAGCTTCTAACTTTGATGCTGTCGTGATTGAGGACTTGAACATGAAAGGGATGTCTCAAGCCCTTCACTTTGGGAAAAGCGTTCACGACAACGGTTGGGGGATGTTCACTACTTTCTTAGCGTATAAGCTAAAAGAACAAGGGAAACAACTTGTGAAAATTGATAAGTGGTTTCCCTCCACTAAGAAGTGTTCATGTTGCGGCAAGGAAAAAGAAATGCCATTATCTGAACGTGTATATAAATGTTCTTGCGGCTTTGTATTAGATCGCGATCACAATTCAGCAATCAATATCAAAAATGAGGGATTACGCTTATTAGCGTTATCATAAGTAACAAAACTCTTGGAACAAGAGGGTTAGCTCGGTCAGTTTTCGTTGGCTAGTAAAAGCAACGATAAGTCGAGAAGCCCCCACTTCAATCAAACCGTAAGGTTGATAAGTGGTGGGTAGTTCACTGGGGTGAAATGATGAAAAATCCAGTCTTTTTATTAGCGCCGGATTCGTTTAAAGAGAGCATGACGGCAAAAGAGGTATGTGCCGCAATGGAAGCAGGGATTAAAAAAGCGATCCCGGATGCTGTTTGCATTCAGGTTCCAATGGCGGACGGCGGGGAAGGAACGGTTCAATCGCTGGTGGATGCAACAGGCGGAACGATTTACCAGCAAACCGTCACAGGGCCGCTCGGACATCCGGTCACAGCCTGTTACGGGATTCTCGGAGACGGGGAAACGGCAGTAATTGAAATGGCATCTGCAAGCGGCATCCATTTGGTCACAAAAGAAACGAAAAATCCGTTGGTTACCACAACCTATGGTACCGGAGAACTGATTAAAGCCTGTCTGGACAAAAAAGTAAAACAGATTCTGATCGGCATTGGCGGCAGTGCCACAAACGACGGGGGCGCCGGGATGGCACAGGCGCTCGGTGTAAAATTTTTAGATGAAAGGGGCGGGATGCTTCCTTTTGGCGGCGGTGCACTCGGGGATTTGGCGGAAATTGATTTGGCCGGCCTTGATCCGCGCTTGAAAGAGGTGCAAATTTTTGTCGCATCGGATGTTACCAATCCTTTATGCGGGGAAAACGGCGCTTCTCATGTATTCGGGCCGCAAAAAGGCGCGACGAAAGAAATGGTTGCGCTCTTGGATACCAACCTTTCGCATTATGCCGCCATCATCAAAGAACAGCTTGGCAAAGATGTTGCTGAGGTCCCAGGGGCAGGGGCTGCAGGCGGCCTCGGTGCCGGTCTGATGGTGTTCACGGATGCCGTGTTAAAAAGCGGCATCGAGCTTGTCGTGGAATACACCGGATTGGAGCAAAAAGTAAAAGATGCTGATATCGTTTTGACCGGCGAAGGCAGCATCGATTTCCAGACGCAGTTCGGGAAGACCCCTTATGGCGTGGCCAGGGCAGCAAAAAAACATGGGAAACCCGTAATTGCCGTTGCCGGTTATGTCGGGGAACAAATTGATGTTTTATATGAAAAAGGCATTGATGCGATCTTTGGCATCCTGCCCCGCCCGATGGCGCTTGAAGACGCTTTGCAAACGGGTGCTGCCAATATTGAGAGAACATGCGAAAATATCGCGCGGCTTTTGGTGCTAGCGAAACAGTAGAGGGCGTATCATATTTTCACGAAACGGCAGCAAGCCGTTAACTGTGATTAGATGCCCATGCCGCAGTGAATACGGCACCACCAGAAAAACGAAAATCAGCCGGCGTATATTTTCAGGATAGACGCCCTGGTGATGCAAACCAATGGATGCCGTTAAAAATTCCGGTACAGGACGTTAGCCATTTGCGCAAGCTAAACCGCCATACAAAGCCGCAAACGAGCGCAGACCGCAAAAAGGCTGCGCTTTTCACCTGCGTAGCAACCGGTATGCCAGTTCGAACAGATCAAACAGCTGAAATGGATTTTTTTCTATCAACTCTTTAAAATTTTTATGGAAGAATGTTTGTCTGACTGGATTAAAATAAAAGTCCGCTTTTTATGGAATTTTATCTTATTTTAACGCGATATCCATGAGGTGTAAGCGTATTAATTGCTATTTATATATAACAATTTTACTATAAAAATAGGATATTTATGATAAACGATATTCAATTAAAAATTTGGCAAGGGGAGTGGAAAAAATGAAAGCAGCAGTATGGCACGGAGAAAAAGATATTCGTGTAGAAGATGTTGAATTGCGCCCGTTAAAAGAGAATGAAGTGAAAGTAAAAGTAGCATGGGCCGGGATTTGCGGCAGTGACTTGCATGAATACCAGGAAGGGCCGGTATTTATTCCTGTTGGCGAAGAAAATGAATTTACCGGTGAAAAAGCGCCGCTCACGATGGGGCATGAATTTGCCGGTGTGATTGAAGAAGTCGGATCAAAAGTTACCAAGTATAAAGCAGGCGACAGGGTTGTTATTAACCCGACGATTACCCGCGGAATCAAACCGGATGAATTCGATCGTTATGACGGCTACGCTTTTATTGGATTACATAGCAATGGCGGATTTGCGGCATACGCCAACATTCCAGAAAATAATATTTACCGCGTGCCGGATTCCTTGTCTTTGGAGGAAGCTGCATTAGTTGAGCCTAGCGCGGTTGCTGTACAGGCTGTGAAAGATAGTGGTTTAAGATTTGGCGATACGGTTGCGATTTTTGGTGCAGGCCCGATCGGATTATTGACCATTGTTGCAGCACGTGCGGCAGGTGCAAGCCGGATTGTCGTGGCGGATTTGTCGCAACCTCGTCTGAACCTGGCGAAAAAAGCAGGCGCGACCGACATTATTAATTCCGGGGAAAAAGATGCCGTCCAAACCATCCGTGATCTTGTTCCGGGCGGCGTAGATGTATCCTTTGAAGTGGCCGGCGTTGCTCCGACTTTCAAACAAGCACTTGATGCAACGAAAGCACGCGGGATTGTCGATGTCATTTCTATCTTTGCACGCCCGATAGAATGGAACCCGATGCAGTTAACGAATACAGGTGTTAGCGTTACAGCATCGATTGTTTACACGAAGAAAACATTCCAACAAACGATTAACCTGATTGCATCCGGCCAATTGAAACCGCAAGACGTCGTTACCAGCCATATCCAATTGGAAGAAATCGTTGAAAAAGGCTTCGAAGCTTTGACAAAAGACAAATCCCAGGCGAAAATTTTGGTTAAATTGAGCGGGGAGAAATAAACCTTTTAAGAAGAGGCCGCCCCGGGCTGATTCCGGGCCGGCCTCTTTTCTTTGCAAGAGGAAATCACAACCTTTTTGCGGGGCGCATAGGCTAATGTGGAAAACCGTTAATTATCCAAACAGAGGAGTGGCGGGATATGGCTAGAAAAGTGTTACATTATTTTGCAGGCGGCAATACCGGGAAAGGGTTTGCGCATTATTTGGATTCAAGTTTGCAGGGTTTGGATCGCGTGTTTATTTTAAATGGCAGGACAGGGAAATCATACATCATGGAAAAACTGGCGGAAGCGTGGAAGCAAAAAGGTTATGATCTTGAACTGATTCATTGCCCGTCTGCCCCTGATTCGCTGGATGGCCTGATGATTCCAGGATTAAAAACAGGAGTGGTGGATGGGAATGCGCCGTATGCGATTGAACCGAAAGCAAATGGATCGGTTATGATCCTGGAGGACGCATTGGACGCCAAATATGAAAAAGAGGTATTACAGCTGAATCGCCGTATACAGGAAGCCTATCAATCTGCGTACAAATCGTTTGCGGAAAGTTTGCGCCATCATGATGACTTGGAGGCCATTTACTTAAAAGAAATGGATTTTGAAAAGGCAGGCCAGGTGACACAGCAGCTGATTGAAAAGCTATTTGGCGGGAAAACCGGGGGCGGGAGCGCAACGGTATACCACCGTTTTCTCGGGGCAGCCACACCAAACGGAGCAGTTGACTTTATCCCAAATCTGACGGAGGGGCTATCGAAACGCTATTTTATAAAGGGGCGGGCCGGAACCGGCAAATCCACAATGCTGAAAAAAATTGCGGCCAAAGCGTCAGAAAAAGGATTCACGACTGAGATTTACCATTGCGGATTTGATCCAAACAGCCTTGATATGGTCATCGTCAGGGAACTCGGGTTTTGCATTTTTGACAGCACCGATCCGCACGAATATTTCCCTGAGCGAAATGGGGACGAAGTGATAGATATGTACGCGGCTGCGGTGACGCCGGGTACGGATGAAAAATACGCAAACGAAATTCAAGCTGCCCATAAGCGGTACAAAGACAAAATGAAAGAAGGGACCGCCTGGCTGCACGAGGCAAAAGTGCTGAACGATAAACTGGAAATGTACTATGATGAGGCACTGGACTTCGCAAAAGCGGACCAGATCTATCTCAAGATCAATCAAGGTATCCAGGAAGCTGAACGCCTGCAAACGCAATCGTGATAAAATGGGATGCCGCCGGGAAATGCGGCATTTTTTTGAGGAAATGTAAGGCATTGCGGGGTTTTTCGGGAAGGCTCGTGTTTTTCAAAGTAGATTCTCATGCCCAGTGAACGCGGCACCAGCAGAAGAATGAAAATCAGCCTGTGCAATTTTCCAGGATAGTAAGGAAAGGCATCACGCGATTCCCCAGGTACCGATTTGCCTCCATAAGGCAACACATGATTCCCCACGGGGCTATCGTCTTGTTGAAAAACATTACGGTTTCCCGGTTTCCAGCGTAAAAGGGAAAAAGAAAGACCCGAATCGTTTTCCGGAGACGCTCCCCCTTTCGTATTGAAATCCAAAACACACTATGGTAGGATACTATATGTAGTTAGTTGTCTCGGAAATCAATACTAAATATAGTATTTTGGGTGAGGGTGGCAGATCTGTCTGAAAGGGAATCCAGTTTAAATCCGGGCTGCCTACAAAACTGTTCGGCTGTATTGCCCATCAGAAGGGCCAGAAGCACAAGCCAGGCCTGCCATAACTTGATGTTTCGGAGGGCGGAATTTTTGCCGTTTTTGCCGCCGTTTATTCCGCGATTGAACGGGTTGGTCGGGCAAGGATGTTGCGGAAATTTTAAGCCGCTACGCCGCAGCCTTTTTTCATTGAAAATGCATGATGTGCCACCTATTTTTTCTTGCCCAAAACCGGTGCGTTAGAAAGGAGAACCAGTAAAATGATGACAAAAAATGAACAAGAAACCAGTGGCGGTTTTCCCCTGCATGCCTTAAATGAGATTGTGTTTTCCCATAATCATGATTTAATGCAAGAAAATGCAAATATGGATGGCTCTTCACCAATGGGGCAAATGTCAAAAATCTCTTCTGAAGTCAGCAAAAGTTATGCAAAGCAAATGTTGCTTAGCAAAGAGGTCGTAAAGGCGATTGATGACAATTTTATTTACCCCCATGACCTTGATTTTATGGTAACGGGTACGACCACATGTTGCCAGATTCCGCTGGGCGGGGTATTAAAGGGCGGATTTAATACCGGACATGGGTATATGCGTGAACCGAAAGACATTGGCAGCGCGATGGCTTTAGCAGCGATTATTTTCCAAGCCAATCAAAATATGCAGCATGGCGGGCAAAGTTTTCCGATGTTTGATTATGATCTTGCTCCTTACATAGAGAAAACCTTCCATAAAAATAGAAAACGTTTGAAAACCTATGCCACCAGCTATACAGACGAAGAGCTTGAGGCATTAGCCTGGGAAGAAACCGACCGGGATGCGTACCAGGCATGTGAAGCTTTTATCCATAATTGCAATTCGATGCATTCCCGCGGGGGAGGGCAGGTCCCGTTTGTATCTATTAATTACGGTACCGATACGTCCAAAGCCGGGCGATTGCTCGTAAAAAATATGTTGTTGGCAACGAAAGCCGGGCTCGGGAAAGGGGAGACACCGATTTTTCCCATTCAAATTTTTAAAATGAAAAAAGGGATCAATTTTGAACCCGGGGAACCAAATTATGACTTATACCAATTAGCACTTGAAACGACGGCAAAACGTTTATTTCCGAACTTTAGCTTTATAGATTCCACGTTTAATCGTCCCTATTATGACGGCACGCCGGAATCAGAAATTGCGTATATGGGCTGCCGCACCCGTGTGATGGCAAACCGCCATGGAAAAGAAAATAGTATCCGCCGCGGGAATTTGTCCTTTACTTCTATTAATCTTGTAAAAATAGCGCTGATTGCTAAAAATAAATGTGAATTTTTTAACATACTAGATCGTTATCTTCACCTTGCCATTCAACAATTGTTAGAACGGTTTCATTTCCAGGCAAAAAAGCAGGCGAAACATTTTCCTTTTTTGTACGGGGAAAATATTTGGCAGGATAGCGAAAATTTAAACCCGGATGATGAAGTAGGAGAAGTATTAAAACATGGCACATTAAGTGTTGGTTTTATTGGGCTGGCTGAAGCACTGGTTGCACTGACAGGCAAACATCATGGGGAGTCTAATGATTCTTATCAATTAGGGTATCGTATCATTCAGCATATGCGGGAGAAAGTGGACAAAGCAAGTGAGACTTATGATTTAAACTTTTCCTTAATTGCAACGCCGGCAGAAGGGTTATCAGGGAAGTTTACGCGAAATGACCAAAAAGAGTTTGGAAAAATTCCCGGGGTGACGGACCGGTCCTATTATACGAACTCATTCCATATTCCGGTTTATTATCAAATCAAGGCGATTGATAAAATAAAAATTGAAGGTTCTTTTCATAAATTATGTAATGGCGGCCACATCACTTATATTGAGTGTGATGGGGATGTTTCAAAAAATGTCCGTGCTTTGGATCGATTGGTAAAAGCCATGGCGCAATATGATATTGGCTATGGTGCCATCAATCATCCCGTCGACCAGTGCGGCGTCTGCGGTTATTCGGGAATCATTGATAATGCGTGCCCGGTTTGCCATAATGCCGATGAAGGTAGGATTGGGCGCATTAGACGAATAACCGGTTACCTGGTTGGCGATATGAAAAGGTGGAATTCAGCCAAACGTGCAGAAGAGAGCGAAAGGGTGAAACATCAATGAGGGTCATGAATATCATCCACGATTCGGTTGTTGACGGTGAAGGTTTGCGAACCGTGATCTTTTTTGCAGGCTGTCCGCACTTTTGCAAGGGATGCCATAACCCAAGGAGTTGGAATATCCATAATGGGACAGAGATGCCGGTTGAAGATGTCGTTGCAGAAGTGGCCGGCAATCCATTAACAGATGTAACCTTTTCCGGCGGTGAACCCTTTTTTCAAGCGCAAGAAGTGTGCGAAGTGGCAAAACGATTAAAAGCACTGGGGAAAAACATTTGGGTTTACTCAGGCTATACATTTGAACAATTAATCGCTTCCGATGATCCCTGTAAACGGGAATTGCTGCGATATTGTGATGTGCTCGTTGATGGCCCGTTCCTATTGGCAGAGCGGGATTTAACCTTATCATTCCGCGGGAGCAGAAACCAGCGGATCATTGATTTAACAACAAAGCGGGGAATGGAAAGATCATTTTAATCAAAGGCAAAAGTGGAGAGATGGTTGCCCATCTCTCCACTTTTGCCGGTGTATAATCTAGCTTGTTCGGATGAATCATAGGAAATCCGGAAATGAAAGCGAACGCAACACGCGGAATTCCACAAAAAAGCTCGGTACGCCGGAAGAAGTGGCAGAACTGGTCACTTTCTTATTGACTTCTAAAGAGGAGTACATAAATGGGGAAGTCATCCGTATTGGATTTAAGTCAATATTTTGGACACCAATAAGTGAAATTTAATTTTGATCTCATGCCATATTTTTCATGACATCGCTGGTCGCTTGACATGGAGCCTCTGCGGGCGTGGTGTTATGCGAAGGGCGAAAGGGGCAATGATTTCTTTCGCATGGCAAACAAGCCTGCCACACCCGCCACTCCATGTAAAGCGGATGCTTGTAAAATTGTGAAGAGCACTACGCTGCCCCTTTGATACTGTCTTCTGTTTCTTGTGGCGTCATATAGCCCAAGCAGCTATGAATCCGTTTCCGATTGTACCAGCCTTCTATAAATTCGAATAAGGCTCTTCTGGCAGCTTGAAAGTTCAAATAGTTGACTCTGTAGATCTCTTCCTTTTTCAGAATTGCATGGAAAGACTCAATGCAGGCGTTATCGTATGGGCAACCTTTTTTACTGAAGGAGTGTTTGAACTGCTTCTTTTCCATGTATTCTGCAAATTTCTCGCTTGTATACTGGGATCCCAAATCAGAATGCAAGATCAATCCCGGACCTGGACGTTGTGCCTGATAAGCGTTTTCTACTGCCTTTAAAGCCAGTTCAGTCGTCATGTGGCGGTCAAAAGCGTAACCGACAATCTTTCTGGAATGTAAATCCATTACGGAAGCCAGGTAGCACCAACCGTCTCTCAAAGTATGAATATACGTAATATCCGTAACCCATTTCTCGTTGATGGTTGTCGTTGAGAAGTCCTGGTTCAGCAGGTTATCGTGTTCTTCCATCTTGCCCTTATTGGAATGGGGACGGTACTTTTTTCTGATAATGGAATAAATGCCTGCAGCCTTCATCAAACGCTGAACCCGTTTCAGGCTGACTTTGAGCCCTTCTTTTTCAAGCATATGGCGGATCTTCGGCGCTCCGTACCTCTGCTTGCTTTCCGTATGGATTTTTCGTATTCTGTCTGTCAACTCCCGGTTTTCCCGTTTTGTTTTTGACTCTTTTTTTGTTTGGATTGATAGTAGGTACTTCTCGGCACGCCAAGGACCGTACACATGGTTTTAAGGTCATAATGGTGTTTGGCTCTTATCTCGTCAATCATGGATATAACAGTGGTTTGATCTACTTCTTTGCGAATATGGCCATAGCTTTTTTTAAGATTTCGTTTTCCTCTTTCAGCCGGTGCAATTCTTTTTGCAGGTTCAGAAATTCTTCCGGGGTAAAAGAGCTCCCGTCATCCAGCTTAACCGGTTTTTGTTTTCTGATCCATTTGTAGATTGTCGTTTCAGACAGGCCATATTCGCTGCAGATCTGTTTTACTGGTGTTCCAGTTTGATAAAGCTCAACCACCATTTCTTTAAATTCAGCATGATAACTTTTACGTTTTTCGCTTGTGTTACCCATATCAGGACACATCCCTTCGTTAATATTATATTTCACTAAAGGGTGTCCATGAAACTATACTAGCATCAATTCAAATAAATGTTTGACTATCAAAAGGAAAGGGGTACAATATATTCAAATGAACATTTGAATATAAAGAGGTGACATTAATGAGCACCAAAGACACTTGCGAAATTTATTGTTATGACGAAGAAAAAGTGAATCGAATACAAGGCGAATTAGCTAAACACGATATAAGTAGTGTTGCCCTATTATTTAAAGCCATTGCAGATGAAAACAGAACAAAAATCGTTTTTTCACTTTGTCAGGATGACGAATTGTGTGTGTGTGATGTTGCCAACATTATTGGTTCTTCTGTCGCAACAGCTTCTCATCATTTACGGACTCTTCATAAACAAGGAATAGTGAAATATCGAAAAGAAGGAAAAATGGCATTTTATTCACTGGAAGATGAACATATTAAACAATTAATCACGATTGCTTTAGCCCATAAGAAAGAAGTGAAAGTGAATGTCTAATCAACAAACCTTACCATCTGAACAAGAAATGAAAACCTATCGCGTTCAAGGATTATCTTGTACAAATTGTGCAGCCAAATTTGAAAATAACGTGAAAAATTTAGAAGGTGTAAAGGACGCAAAAGTAAATTTTGGAGCATCCAAAATTACAGTTTATGGTGAAACAACGATTGAAGAATTAGAAAAAGCAGGGGCCTTTGAGAATTTAAAGATTCAGGATGAAAAAGAACAAAGGATAGAGTATAAGCCTTTTTGGAAGGAAAAAGAAAATATTAAGGTTTATATTTCGGCTGCATTGCTCATTATTAGTTGGTTCCTAGGAAGGCAATTTGGTGAAAATAATATTATCCCTACGATTGGATATGCTGCATCGATTTTAATAGGTGGATATTCCTTATTTATTGAAGGCCTTAGAAATTTAAGTAAATTTAAATTCGATATGGATACGCTCATGACGATCGCCATAATAGGAGCCGCGTTGATTGGACAATGGGGTGAAGGAGCAACCGTTGTGATCCTTTTCGCCATTAGCGAAGCCTTAGAGCGTTATTCAATGGATAAAGCTCGTCAATCGATTGGAATGTTGATGGATATCGCTCCAAAAGAAGCGTTAATTCGCCGTGAAAATGAAGAAATAATGGTTCACGTGGAGGATATTCAAATCGGTGATATTATGATCGTCAAGCCTGGGCAAAAATTAGCGATGGACGGAATAGTTATAAAGGGTACATCCACATTAAATGAGGCTGCTATCACTGGAGAAAGTGTTCCAGTAACCAAAACCATTGATGATGAGGTCTATGCTGGCACATTAAATGAAGAAGGATTATTAGAAGTAAAAGTAACCAAACGGGTTGAAGATAACACATTATCGAAAATTATTCATTTAGTAGAAGAAGCTCAAGCAGAGAAAGCACCTTCTCAAGCATTTGTTGATAAATTTGCAAAATATTACACACCAGCTATCATCATTTTGGCTACATTAATTGCGATTATTCCACCGTTATTATTCGGAGGAGATTGGAGTTACTGGATATATGAAGGATTAGCTGTATTAGTGGTTGGTTGCCCTTGTGCCTTAGTTGTTTCAACTCCAGTTGCAGTAGTTACTGCCATAGGAAATGCGGCAAGAAACGGTGTTTTAATTAAAGGTGGGATTCATTTAGAAGAAGCAGGTCACTTAAAGGTTATTGCTTTTGATAAAACAGGTACACTTACAAAAGGTATTCCAGCGGTTACAGATATTGTGACATTTGGTGGAAATGAAAATGAGTTGATGACGATTACAGCTGCCATCGAAAAGGGTTCCCAGCATCCACTTGGTACAGCCATTATAAGAAAAGCAGAAGAAAATGGATTGAATATTAATGGAGTTTCGGTTGAAGAGTTTCAATCCATTACAGGTAAAGGCGTAAAAGCGAAAGTAAATAATGAAATGTATTATGTAGGAAGTTCAACTCTTTTTGAAGAATTGCACGGTAGTATCGAAAACGATAAAAAACAAAAAATTGAAAAGATGCAAACACAAGGGAAAACGGTGATAGTGTTAGGAACGGAAAAAGAAATTCTTTCGTTTATTGCTGTTGCTGATGAAATAAGAGAATCATCGAAATCCGTGATCCGCAAACTTCATCAAATTGGAATTGAAAAAACTGTTATGCTTACAGGTGATAACAAAAGAACAGCAGAAGTCGTCGGAAAAGAAGTAGGTGTTTCTGATATTAAGGCCGATTTGCTACCAGAAGATAAATTAAATTTCATTAAAGAACTTCGAGGGAAAAATCAAGGTGTCGCAATGGTCGGTGATGGTGTGAACGATGCACCTGCTCTTGCAGCTTCAACTGTTGGTGTTGCGATGGGAGGAGCTGGAACCGATACAGCATTAGAAACAGCTGATATTGCGTTAATGTCTGATGATTTAAGTAAATTGCCATATACCATCAAATTAAGTCGTAAGGCTTTATCTATCATCAAACAAAACATTACATTCTCTTTAGCAATTAAATTAGTAGCATTGTTGTTAGTAATCCCCGGTTGGTTAACGCTTTGGATAGCGATATTTTCCGATATGGGAGCAACATTACTTGTAACGCTAAACAGTTTAAGGTTATTGAAGGTTAAAGAATGATGAATAACAAGGAAAAAGACCATCTTACCTAAGGTGGTCTTTTTATTTCGTTCAATGTATGAATTTGTATAAAAAAAACATACATTCATTTTCGCTTATTCTCTTGTCTTTTCCCTTTTTCTTCGATAGGATTGAGACATCCTACAAAATCGTACATTCAAATCGTTGATTTTTAAAGAGAAGGAGAAAAGATGACGACACCAAAAAATGTGCAGCCAATCCGTAGTCAGCAGCAATTAGACGATATGAAATGGGCGTTAAAACGCCACTGTTTGCCCCGAGATTACATTTTATTTGTGTTAGGGTGTGAAACAGGCCTACGGGTTGGAGACCTGCTTAAAATCAAAACTGAAGCGATTCTGAGGCTGAAAAACAAAAAAAGAAGGTTTTACGAGTAAAAGAAGGAAAAACCCAAAAAATCCGCGATATTTATATTGGCCATTGTTTTGAGGAAGTGTATGAATACGAAGCTGGATTAGACAGTGAGTGGCTCTTTCCATCCAGGAAAGGAAACCGGCCGATTACACCGACACAGGCTTATCGCCAGCTGAAAAAGGCGGCTGATTTTGCCGGAGTAGAGCATGTTGGTAATCATACGCTCAGAAAAACATTTGGCTATTGGTTTTATAAAGCCACGAAGGATATTGCCATGTTGCAAGAGATTTTGAACCATTCTCATCCTTCTGTTACTCTCCGTTATATCGGGATCACAGAAGAAGAAACTCAAAATGTCTTGAAACATTTTAGCGTGTTTCAGGATAAATAAAAATTCGGACTGTACAAAATGACAGTCCAAAAATTTTACTCCGAATAGCTTGTAGCTATTCTTTTTTATTTCTACGAATCTGATCGCAAATCTTATTTCAGTTTGCTAGTCTCGAAGGCATACATCTCCTGCGCGCACCCACCATTATTAGGCTGCAATGTTGAAAAAATTGTCAAAAACACAAAAATATTGTAAAATAATATAAATTTTTCAATAATTGGCATTATCTTATTATTATCACCATACACACGGTTGGTAAAAAAGGGGGGAAGCTTAATGATTAAAATTAGTTCACTTTTGGATCAAGAAAAAATCAAAGAGGGAATGGAAAAAGGTATTCTAAAGGAATGGATGATTACCACCTATTCTGATTTTCGAAACTCGTTACTTGATGATTCTGCTCCATATCCTTGTTATTTTGCAGTAGAAGCAGAAAAAAATGGGCTTATTCGTTATATATTTGCTGAATCGGCTTACGATACGCATGAATTATTAAATATTAGAGACGGAGTTTATGAATACATAAAAAGCTACAAATCTATAGGTAAAAGAACGACACTAGTTATCTTTTTTAAACCTTCAGAAAATGAATTGCGAGCAGAAGACTATAAAAAACAATTTTGGAATGTTGTTAAATTTTTGAATGAAAATGATCCGGAACCTTGGCCTTCCGAAATTCCAAAAGATCCAAATCATCCTGAATGGGAGTTTTGTTTTGGAGGAGAACCCATCTTTTTAGTTTGCCGGGCGCCGTTTTATTCGGATAGGAAAAGTAGATTTACTGCTAATGGTCTTGAAATTACGATGCAACCTCGTGGTACACTTGACGATATTACGGCTGATACGAAATTGGGTCAACAGTCTTGTCCATCGAAAAACCATATTTAGACTCTTTGATATAGTTTTCCAGACAGGCTCTCTGATTGTAAAATCTCCAAATATCCATAGGTTCCCAGTCCATCGTTGTCACAATGGCTTCATAATCCCAGAGAAAATCAAACAATTGAAGCTGGTCTTCCTCATACTTGTCAGCTTTTCGGATGACCGCAACTCTTCTTGGCTTTTCCCAGGAAGTTGCTTGGTAGTAGACTGTTTTTCCCTCTATAACAATCAGCTCATCATCAACATACCGGATCCACGGAGAATTGTCGTTTTCAACATACTTTTTCAATCTTGATGTCCATTTCAGTTTGCCGGCGTAGTTAATCTTCCGCTGCTCCCAATAACTGTAAAACTTTTCTCCGCCAAATCCCTTGTCAAAACGGGCGTACCGGATAAGGTACTGAGCGGAAAGCAATCGATAGGTTTCCTCGGCAAATTCAATTCCGTTGTCAGCTGAATGGACGTTTCCCGGTCTTAGCACACCGTTTAAGCAAAGATGGGATTTTCCTTCAAAAACGAGAAGGGGGTGGTAGCTTTTTCTGCCCGGCTTATGGGGGTTCACCCCGATTTTCGCTCCCTCCTGGTTTCCATAAACCGTTTCGACACTTGAATCAAAGTCAAGAATGAGATCGGAATCCAGCCATGGTTCGATGATGTCCATCACCCGTTCTTTGAATTCTATGGCAGCATCCTCGATTTTCTCCAACCTTAATAGATCCTTGCTTAAAAGCGTATAATGCGGGCATTTTCCTCCTAAGAAAGCACGAATCAAAGGGTCATTCTGGAGTGATTGAAAATGAAACATACGGGAGCAATCTGCCATCCAGCCCGCAATCAGATATACAAATATTTTACTTAGAGGAAATTTGGCATTGTCTTTCTTTAAGCAATCAAACCCCCGGAAAGTCTGCTGGATTTTCATCCGTTCCAGAAATTGCAGAAATGGGAGGATGCCACTAAATTTTGTACTATTCTTTAAATTGAATTCATATTTAATTCTTGAGACAGGAATGATATAATTCACCTTAAAGGTGCCCCCTTTCTTGGTTATTGTTTTTTTCTCAAAATCAATTATACCAGAGGATGGGGCACTTTTTTATTTTAAATTACTATTTTACTTTCGTAATCTGGGATTAAATATTTGCGATATGCCGGTCGGGACTTTGCGGAGAATGTCGCAAATCATTGGCAAACAGCCGAAAGATTTGGATGTGCGCTATTTCGGGCTGAACCATTTCGGCTGGTGGACGAGTATTAAAGATAAAGAAGGCCATGAATATTTGCCGGAGATCCGCGATTATGTCGCGAAACATGGTTATTTGACCCAGGTTGAAGTGGATACCCAGCATATGGACCAAAGCTGGCAGGAAACGCACAAAAAAGCGAAAGATCTTTTGGCGGTCGATCCGAGATTTTTGCCGAATACGTACTTGAAATATTACTTTTACCCGGATTATGTGGTGGAACATTCCGATATCCATTACACGAGGGCAAACGAAGTCATCGACGGACGGGAAAAAGAGGTGTTCTCCGCTGCTCAAAGAATCGTTGAAAAAGGGACCGCTGAAAAGGAATCTTTTTCTGCCGGCAGCCATGCAACATTTATCGTCGATCTTGCCCGTGCGATTGCCTACAATACGCATGAAAGAATGGTCATGATTGTGGAAAATAACGGCGCAATCGCAAACTTTGATGATGATGCGATGGTGGAAGTCCCGTGCATTGTCGGCACGGACGGCCCGGAACCGCTGTGCCAGGGCAGAATCCCGGAATTTGAACGGGCGCTGATGTACCAGCAGGTCACCGTGGAAAAATTGGTCGTGCAGGCTTATGTCGAAGGCAGCTATCAAAAATTGTGGCAGGCGCTGACCCTTTCAAAAACCGTGCCAAGCGCAAAAGTCGCAAAAGCATTGCTGGATGATTTAATCGAAGCCAACAAAGAATACTGGCCGGAGTTGCACTAACAGCCGCGCAGGTTTATGCGGCAGGCAGCTGCCAAACATCGTAGCATCGCTGGCCCTTTTAAAAACGAACCAGATTCGGAATACCAGCCGGGGATGGAATAATGAGTTGTATAATATATGGCAGGCGCTGTCAAACAATTGTGGGACAGCGAAAGCCTCTCCTTTTAAACGAACCGGGTACTTGAGGCAACCAAAATACTGCCGAGAATGAATAAAGGGCCGTGAAACATATACATTTAAGGCGGCTGTCAAGCGGGACGGCAGGCGTTGGTTTTCTCAAAAACGGTCCGGAGTGCGAAGGTTGAATGAGGTATACCGGCCGGGATTGAAATAATGGAAGGGGCGAAAAGGAATGCGAGCTTTTCGCCTTTTTCATGAAGCGTGGAAGCTCGAGGATTGGTGCTAACTGGTTAAAAAACCACCGGAACAAGGCAAATGATTTCAAACAGCAGCTCATTTTCATACGGGTATTCCTGGTGATGCAGGACCACCATTTTTTTCCTTGTTATGTTAAAGTAAGGGTATTCAAAAAATACGGGAGGGAAGCATATGTTTAAACTTTTTTCAAAAAAAGCTGCAGTGGAGGAACTTGTTGCGCCAATGAGCGGGAAGGTTGTTCAAATAGAAGATGTGCCGGATGAGGTGTTCAGCCGGAAGATGATCGGGGATGGCATTGCGATAGAACCGGATGAAGGCGTTGTGGTCTCACCGGTGGACGGGGAAGTCGTCCAGTTTTTCCCGACGAAGCATGCAGTCGGGCTGAAGACAAAGAGCGGATTGGAAATATTGATTCATATCGGCATGGAGACTGTTGCTTTGAACGGGGAAGGGTTCGAAGGCTTTGTTCAACAGGGGGATCGTGTAAAAGCAGGTGATAAACTGGTCACCTTTAACCTCGAACAAATCAGGGAACGTGCGGAAAGCATCATCTCCCCTGTCGTCGTCACCAATTTTGATGCCGTGGACACGTTAAGCAAAACAGCTGAAACATCGGTAAAACGTGGCAAATCGGTTTTATTGACGGTGAAAATGAAATAGTTTTCCTGCAGATGGAAAATGGGAAGACACACGCCCATCCAAATGCACGGATACATTTGGAACGATGTCTTCCCATTAAAAAGGATATATTCTTTACGCTATTTCAATGCATGGACAAAATCAGCGTAACGTTACGGGCGGGATGCCGAAACTTCCCGCTTTTTTATTGCTATACCTGCAGCAGTTCCTCGATCTTTTCCTCAAGGTCTTCCGGCTTTGTCCGCGAGCCGTAATAGCCAATGGCATGGCCGTGCCGGTCGACGAGAAATTTATTGAAATTCCATGTGATTTTCTTCTCGCCTGTCTGCTCGAGCAATTCGGCAAACAGCGGGTTCATTTCTTTTCCCTTCATTTTGCTTTTTTTAAACAACGGGAATGTTACGCCATAGTTGGCTTGGCAAAATGCTGCAATTTTTTCGCTTTCGTCAAACTCCTGTTTCATGAAGCTGTCGCTCGGAAAGCCAAGCACGGCAAACCCCTTGTCTTTGTACTTTTCGTAAAGGTGCTCCAGCCCCTCATACTGGGGTGTAAATCCGCATTTGCTTGCCGTATTGACAATAAGCAGCACCTGGTTTTTATATTTGGCCAAAGACTCTTTCTCTTCTCCAGTAAGCCGTTCAAAAGAATAGTCGTAAATGGACATCATCAGTCTCCTTTTCCCCGGAAATTTTATTTCTTGTCATTATCGTAAAGTGAATGTGGGGACATGTCAAATGATGGGCTGGTGATATCACGGCCTGGTTTTGTGGCTCTGTTGTTTGGGCGATATCAAAATGGGTTCCAACACCAACTGTTCAAGGTGTGAAAGTAAATGAGTGGAGTAGGAAAAAATTGCAAAAAATGATTTATTTCAGACTGGATAAATATTAAAATAGGTGTATGAAGATACACACTTATATTTTTTAAGGGGGGGGATGATGGTGCCCGTTTTTTGATCAACAGCAAATGAAGATGCCATTTTAACAAACAGCGGGTTGGCAGTATTAGCTGTCAGAGACAGATGGAGTTTTAATTGCAGGGAGAAAGGTGAGCACATGAATATTTTTAGCTACATTGTTTTAGGGCTTTCCCTCTCAGTGCCAGTTGGCCCCATTACGATTGAAATGGTTAAGAGGGGGATCAAGAAAGGCTTTTTGCATTCCTGGTTTGTCGGCTTGGGCGGGATGTCCGCCGATGTTGTTTTAATGTTTTTGATTTATTTCGGTGTATCTACATATTTAACTACACCAGTTGCGAAGCTGATGATGTGGATTTTCGGGTGTATCATTCTTGTATACTTAGGCTATGAGAGCATTAGAGATGCTTTTAGAGAAATCACCATACCAGAGGAGAAAAAGAAAGGAAATTTGCTGCAATCTTTTCTGTCAGGCTTTTTGATTGCGATCTCTAATCCACTGAATATTATATTTTGGATTGGCATTTATGGGTCGGTTTTAACCACAATTTTAAATACGGTAAATTCGGGAAAAGCTTTACTTTACAGCAGCGCGATTTTTATTGGGATAGCTGCCTGGGATATAACGGTAGCTTCTTCCGTTCACTTTGGAAGAAAATTTGTTCATCAGCGTTTTTTAAAATGGCTGTCTGTCATTGCCGGGATTGCCTTAATTGGATTTGGCATACATTTCGGGTATCAAGCCGTGAAAAGTTTGTATTTAGTAGGCATCGGCCACGAATAACCAGGTGGTTTAGGATGCTGCATGAAGCCATCGCTCTTGCGGCCATGCAAAAGGCTTTTGATGTTTTTGAAAAAATGTAAACCGCCGCATCCGCAATGCCCCATCTTTCGCATATTTGCTTTTTCAATTCTCATACTAAAGGCGAAGGAGGGATGATCATGCCAAAACGGAAGCACGATGCCGAACAAAAGAACAAAGAAGGCTTTGACTCAGCCAAAACCGATTCCGAGTATTCAAGGGAATTGCAGCAGCTGGGCGATGGGGCAGGCAGCGCGGCAGCCAACCGCATGCACAAAGAAAAAGCAAAAAAGATGAAATCCTCCAAAAACCAGGGAGAATGGAAAGGCATGCATTGAAAACGGGTCTTCACTCTTTAAGAGTGAGGGCTTTTTTGCGGTGGCGGGTCTTGCGTTACCTTGGTACATTTGTACATTGAAAGCAGTGACAAATTGGCAACGGGAATGCCTGAATCCAGTTTATGGAGCCAAATGACGCTTAATGGTTATGGATTAAAAAACGGCTACAAGAAAGTTTAAAGACGATCGAAGAAAAAATTCCTTTTTTGCAAAATGTATTCCAAGAGGTTCGAATTTCGGAGCAATTAGATGACGCTGCTTTGTACCAGTTTGCGACAGTTGTGAATTAGTATCCAAAACCAAATTCAGATGATTATGCCGAAATATTTGATGAATTGCTTGACCTGCTTGTCCACAGGTCAGGAAAGACAGGAGCGGAGATTATAACTCCTCGAGTTATCGCTAAACTGCTTCCATTACTGCTGAACATTCAGGAAGGCACAGTCTATGACGGAAGCTTTGGAACCGGTCGCCTCTTGGCATATGCTTACCGCTATGCAAAAGAAAATGGTTGCAAAATAAAACTGGTTGGACAGGAAATAAACGCGAGGGCCAAATGGGTATTTCCGGTACAAATAAAAGACTTCATCGGTAATGGAATTAGGTGTCATTACAGCGCTGTAAGGGAGATCTTATGGAGGTGTAAGATGAAAACTTATGATGAACCAAGATTTTTCATTGAAGGAAATCCATTTTTGATATAATAGAAGCATATTAAGCTGTACTAATAAAAAGCACACAACAATCAGCTTGGAAGAAAAATGATGATCCACAGCTGGCATATTAATATGGATATACTAATAAGTTTGCACGTCATGTGAGGATTTTTTGCAATATATATCAACATGTTTCAAGAAAAATTGGATGAATCGATGGAATT
Organism: Weizmannia sp. FSL K6-0777; assembly: GCF_038593185.1. Classification (NCBI taxonomy): domain Bacteria; kingdom Bacillati; phylum Bacillota; class Bacilli; order Caryophanales; family Bacillaceae; genus Heyndrickxia; species Weizmannia sp. FSL K6-0777. The sequence goes on along the minus strand of NZ_CP151971.1, from coordinate 3,027,611 downwards.
TGATTTAGACTTAGACGTTGATACAGCCAATATGTGATTCGAGAAATATAACAAATGGGGGATATGAATTGATTACATCAGAAGAGATGAAACGCAGATTATGGGATGGGGCAAATGAACTACGAGGTTCAATGGATGCCAGCCGTTACAAAGATTATATGCTTGGATTAATGTTCTATAAGTTTTTGAGCGATAAGACATTAGAAACGTTCAAAGTGACCAGTGGTATTGGGCAAATGTCTGAGTTTGAACTATTGGAAGAATACACAAAGGCAAAAGCAGAGTACGGCGAGGAGCTGGAGAAAATGATTCGGCACGTACTCGGTTATTATGTTTCGCCTGAGTATCTCTATCAGACTTGGTTAAAAGACATTAAATCAGGAGATTTTGAAGTTCAAAAAGTAACGGACAGCTTGAATCACTTTGAGCGTACGATTGCTGTGTCTGGTGATTCAGATGACTTTCAAGGACTGTTCTCAAGTTCAACGCTTGATTTAACAGATACCGCTTTAGGCAGCAACTTAAATGAACGTAGCAAAAATATTAAGGCACTGATTTTGCTGTTTGCCGACCTGAACATGGTGAAATTGCAAAAAGGCGATGTACTTGGAGAGGCGTATGAGTATCTTATCGGCCAGTTTGCGATGGAGTCAGGGAAGAAAGCTGGGGAATTCTACACGCCACGACAGGTCAGTGAAGTCATGGCACAAATTGTAGCAAAAACCTCAGAAATCAAGTCAATTTATGACCCGACTGTAGGCTCTGGTTCGCTACTTTTAACAGTTGGAAAGCACTTAGATGAAGATGCTCAAAAGAATCTGAGTTATTACGGGCAAGAAAAGAACACAGCAACCTATAATCTAACCCGTATGAATTTGTTGTTGCATGGTGTTCGGCCAGAAAAAATGACCATTAAAAACGGAGATACACTTTCTCAAGACTGGCCAGAAGATCCAGAACGTCCAAATGAAGGCATACAATTTGATGCAGTGGTGATGAACCCACCATATTCTGCGAAAAATTGGAACAGAGCAGGGCTGAAAGTCAGTGATCCTCGTTTTGAAGTTGCTGGGGTATTACCACCGGACTCTAAAGGGGATTTTGCTTTCCTTTTGCATGGATTATTCCACTTAGGTCAAAACGGTACAATGGCAATTGTTTTGCCTCATGGGGTCCTGTTCCGTGGTTCGGCAGAGGGCGAAATTCGCAAACGATTGCTTCAGAAAAATTACATTGATGCCATTATCGGCTTGCCAAGTAATCTATTTACCAATACAGGTATCCCAGTCGTTGTCATCATCTTAAAGAAGAACCGAAAAATCGACGAGCCTGTTCTAATTATTGACGCTTCTCGCAGCTTTATTAAAGTTGGCAAACAAAATGTCCTGCAGGAAAAAGACATCGCAAAAATTGTGGATACATATGTTGAACGAAGAGAAGAGGAGGGGTACAGTCATCTGGCGACACGAGAGGAAATCATGAAAAATGAGTATAACATGAATATTCCCCGCTATATCCAGACAAATGAGGAAGAGATTCCGCACGATGTGGATGCGCATCTACTTGGCGGGATTCCTCAAAAGAACATTGACGACTTGAAGATTCTGCAGTCGACAGTACCAGATGTTTTGAAACAATCATTAAAAGAAATTCGTGACGGCTATGTCGAACTTTTAAAACCTGTTGAGGAAATTTCCAAGGATGTATTCAATGACGCTCGCCTTATTGAAATATCAAAGGAAATCGAAAGCAAAACAAAAGCCTATATCGATAAATACTGGGACGTTTTACGAAATGTTGATAAAAGCAGTAGCTTGACGCAGTTAATGGACGAAATGCTGGTTGAAATCAAGCAGATTCTTTCGTCATTTAAATATATTGATGTGTATGACGGCTACCAAATTGTAGCGGAGATATGGAAAAATACACTGGCACATGATGCGGAAATCATCGCGTCAAGTGATTTCTATACAGCAGGCCGCACACGTGAGCCCAATATGGTAACAAAAGGATCCGGTAATAAAAAACGCGAAGAACAAGACGGCTGGGTTGGCAGTATTGTACCAAATGAGTTGATTGCAAAAAATTTATACAGTGATGAACGAAAAGAAATTGATTCAAAGAAAGCCCGCATTCAGGAGATTGAAACGGAGCTATCTGAATTGGTTGAGGCTGCGAAAGAGGAAGATAGCGATGAAGCCAATGCTTTAGGCGAGTGCTTGAATGTAGCAGGTGAGGCTTTTGAAAGCAAATCAATCAAGGCCGCGTTAAAAAAGGCAAGCAAGGAAACCGTTGAATATGACCTACTGAAAAAAGTTGAAAAATTATTTGCAGATAAATCAGCGCTTAACAAAGCCGTGAAAGCGGATGAAAAAGCACTCAAAGAATCCGTGCAAGAACGTATCTTGACTTTGACAAACGAAGAAATCGACAACCTGATGTATGAAAAATGGTTCGGCAATATGGTGGATGCTATAGTTGGTTTGGTATGGAAACCGATAAAAAAAGAGTTGGACACATTGCAAATGTTGCACAATCGTTATGCTGATACCTTGTCAGCAATTGATGAAGAAATTCAAGACTCAGAATCAGCACTTGAAGCCATGATGCGTGAATTGGTGGTGGAAGAATAATGGAACAAAAAAATTTGGTGCCAAAAAGGCGATTTAAGGAATTTCAAAATGCTCCGGCTTGGGAAAAGCGTAAGTTGGTAGATTTGTGTACAACATTCACGGATGGGGATTGGATTGAAGCAAAAGATCAGAGCGATAATGGTATAAGACTTATCCAAACTGGTAATGTTGGCGTGAATGAGTTTATTGATAAAGCGGATAAATCAAAATGGATTACAGAGGACACCTTTAACCGCCTTAACTGTTCAGAAGTTTATCCGGGAGATATTCTTATATCTCGTTTGCCAGAGCCTGCTGGAAGAGCTTGTATAGTCCCAAATTTTGAAAAAAGAATGATTACGGCAGTTGACTGTACTATCGTCAGAACATCCGATGAATGCAATAAAAAATATCTTGTTCAGTATTTATCATCAGAGTCATATTTCAAATCTGTAAACAACTTTCTTGCAGGAGGAACCAGGCAAAGAATCAGTAGGAGTAATCTTGCAAATTTTATTGTTCCATTACCTTCAAAACCTGAACAGAAAAAAATAGGAGCCGTTCTGGATCGCCTTGACAATCTTATCACCCTTCATCAGCGTAAGTTAGAAAAAATGAAAGCATTAAAATCAGCTTATCTTTCTGAAATGTTCCCTGCTGAAGGAGAGCGTGTACCAAAACGGAGGTTTGCAGGATTTACGCAACCTTGGGAACGGCGGAAGTTTATTGAGTTATTAGATGTCAAAGATGGAATTCGCCGCGGTCCATTTGGCAGTGCACTGAAAAAGGATTTATTTGTACCTAAAAGTGATTATGTGGTGTATGAACAACAAAATGCGATTTATGATAAGTGGGAAACTAGATATTACATTACAAAAGAAAAGTTTGAAGAACTTCATAAGTTTGTTTTGAGTGAAGGGGACTTTATTATGAGTGGTGCTGGAACAATTGGACGTATTGCAAAAGTTCCTAAAGGTATTAAAAAAGGAGTTTTTAATCAAGCGTTAATTCGTTTTAAAATTAATCCGGAGTTGACAGATAGTAATTACTTCCTCGAATGGATTCGCTCAAATGAAATGCAGCGAAAATTTACTGGGTCTAATCCTGGTTCAGCAATGACGAATCTAGTCCCAATGTCTGAAGTAAAAGAGTGGGTTATCTCTTTGCCAAGTTTGGCTGAGCAGAAAAAAATAGGAGATTTTTTTGCCGAATTATCTGATATAATCACCCTTCATCAACGTAAGCTCGAAAAACTACAAAGCATCAAAAAAGCGTACCTCAATGAGATGTTTGTATAAAGGGGGAGCGAAATTATGAGCAATACACCGAAGAGTGCGGCGGAGAAAACTTTTCAAGAGAATTTTGTCAAGGAACTGCAGAAATATAAATGGGAAGCACCCGAGTTTTTAAACGGCAATAAGCAAAAAGTAACGGTTGCTGACTTGGTATCGCACTGGCGTAGTGAACTCAACCGTATCAATGCTGACCAGCTTGAAGGCGTGGAATTAACCGATAATGAGTTCAAACAAGTGATGGCAAAGGTCAATCAAATCAGCAATAGCTATGAAGCTGCAAAGATTTTGGCTATTGAAGGATCAAAAGGTAAGATCGACGGCATCTACCGTGATGACAATCCGAAAATCACGAGAAAACAAATCACGTTGACGATTTTTAAAAAAGCTGAAGTACGTGGTGGGGACTCGAGCTATCGGATTGCGAGAGAAATACAGACCCCCAACAACAACCGTTTTGATATTGTCCTGCTGATCAACGGCTTGCCCTTAATCAATATCGAACAAAAACGCACGGACAAAACGTTGGACGAGGCATTTGGCCAGTTTATGCGCTACTACCGTGACGGTGAATACAGTCATAACTTTATGGCTTTTTCGCAAATGATGGTCATCACTTCTGAAATTGACACTCGATATTTCGCTACGCCCAAAACAATTGGAGATTTTAACCCGAGTTTCGTCTTTCATTGGGCAGATAAAGATAACCATGTAATAAACGATTGGAAAAAAGTAATTGAACAATTTTTGATGATTCCAATGGCACATCAGATGGTTGGCGATTACTTAGTCATTGATGAAGCGAGAGATGAGGAAAACAGGCGACATATGTTAATGCGTCCCTATCAAGTCCACGCTCTACAGGCGGTTGAAGGAGCTGCATTTGGATGGGACAATGATGAAAAAATGCCTCATGGCGGTTTTGTTTGGCATACGACCGGTTCAGGAAAAACGATCACAAGTTTCAAGACTGCTTTGTTTTTATCGACAAGAGCAGGATTTGATAAAGTCGTCTTCCTTGTTGATAGACGTGAATTGGATAATCGTACCAGTGAAAACTTCAAAGCATATGCTGCCTATGAGCCGGTTTCTGTTGATGATACAAAACACACTTACCAGCTAAAAAAGAAACTGATGTCAGCAACGAATGGAATTGTCGTCACGACAACTTTCAAACTCAATGCTTTAGTGAAGGAACTGGAAGCAGCACACGATCATCGTTTAGCAGATAAGAAGATGGTATTTATCATTGATGAAGCCCATCGCACGACGATGGGGCAGATGATGGGAACGATAAAACGCTATTTCAAGAAAAATGGACTTTTCTTTGGATTTACCGGTACTCCTTTATTTGATGAAAATAAGGTCAAAGGCAAGATCAATGAAAAAAGCGAAGTCATCAATACAACTGAAAAGTTATTTGGCCCGATGTTACATAAATATACGATTGATGAGGCCATTGCAGATAAAAACGTATTAGGCTTTCACGTCGACTATATCAACACGGGAGAATTCAAAAGTTATGATGATTTAAGAGACCAGCTGGCTGAACAAATGAAGGAGGAACATCCTGAACTGACTGACAGAGAAATTGAGCGCAAAGTTCAAGAAATGTCAGAAGTTGAAGTAGAAAAACAAGCTAAAAAAACAGGGCTGCTTGTATACCAAGACGAAACACATATTCCACGTGTAGTGGAAGAAATTCTGAATAATTGGGAATCACAATCACAAGCAAGAGAATTTAATGCAATTTTGACGGTTGCCTATAAAGATCGTGTCATTGCTTATTATCATGAATTTAAAAAACAACTAAAAGAACGTGGGGAAAAGCTAAATGTGGCGATGACGTTTAGTTTCGGTAGTGAGAATGATCCCACGCCATTAGATCCCCAAATTGTCAACGAGATGTTTAAGGACTACGCTGCATTTACTGGCATTGAGTTTGTAGCTGGTGATAAAAAACACGGTGAAGATGCTTATTTTGAGGATCTTGTAGAGCGCGCGACACGAGGCGGCAGTGGACGAAACCCGAAAAATATTGACCTCGTCATTGTGGCAGACCAACTGTTGACAGGCTATGACTCGAAACGTCTGAATACGCTTTATGTTGACCGTTCGCTTGAACTTCAAGGCCTGATCCAAGCTTACTCCCGTACCAATCGTGTCTTTGGTTCAGAAAAAGAGTTTGGAACGATTATCAACTTCCAGTATCCCCGAATAACTGAAGAAATGGTGAATCAGGCCCTGAAGCTATATGGAAGCGGGGGAAAGAGCAGTAAGGCCATTGTTGATACTTACGAAACGGCTGTAAAGAAATTGAAAATCAAAGTGTCTGAAATGATTCCGACTTTACCTGATCCAACTGAATGGCAAAATATTGAACATGATGAGAAGAAAAAAGAAGCATTTATCCTTGCTTTTAAAGATGCTGGTGAGCAGTTAAATTTGGTAGAACAGTACTATGAATTTAAGTGGAATGATGATACTTTTGGAATTGACGAGCACACTTGGCTGCAGTATGTTGGTGCTTATAAAAACTTAACATGGAAGCCCGGCACCCCACCTGTGATATCAACCATTCATCCACTTGCTGGAAAAACGAAATTGGCAGGAACGCAAGTCATTGATGCAAACCATATTATTAAATTAATTGGTTCAAAAGTTACTTCACCGTACGGCGTGCAAACGGTGGATCGTGAAACACTCCGTATTATTTACGAACAAATTCAAGAGTTGAGTAATATGGGGGACCATGAGCAAGCACAGTTGTTAAAGGAATTTGTAGATACAGAGCTCGTGCCCGGAAACTTGTCGAGCAATTTGAATTTTGATGAGGCATTTGAAATTTGGAAAGCGGATAAGCTGCGGAATACAGTCATTCAATTTTCTGCGGAGTGGGGCTTAGATAGTGAACTACTTGCAAAAGCAGTGAATTCATATTCTATTTCAAAGCCTGATGTTGTTCCTTACATCAATGAACTCATAAGCAGTGTTGATTACAGCAAAGCAACCAATCAAACGGCTGGTAATTTGTTAAAACATAATATGATCCTCACGACTAAATTGCCAGAATGGATTGCGGAGACGAAGCAGAAATATAGCTAATTTGATGACGGGTGCAGAGTAACTGAAAACGAAGAATAAATAGAAACAGAGTATGTTTAACTTTACCGGAAAAGAATGCCTTTGTACATTAGCTATTAATTCCATGTACGCAGTTTTTTTGTAAGCCTGTACTATTATGAAAGTAATATGATCAAAAGATTAGAGGGGTAATGAAAATGACAGTGCCAGACTATCAAACCTTTATGCTACCTTTTCTAAAAATACTCGGGGATAGAAATGAGCATACGTTACAAGAAATGTATATAAAGCTTGCTGATTATTTTAGTCTAACAGACGCAGATAAAAAGGAATACTTGCCAAGCGGAAAGCAACTTAAATATAAAAACAGAATTGGTTGGGCTCGAACTTATTTGAAAAAGGCGGGTCTACTAGAACAAGTTGGAAGAGGAAGATTTACGATTTCAGAACAAGGATTAAGTGTCTTAAATAAAAACCCTGAGAAAATTGATGTAAAGTTCTTAGAACGTTTTAACGAGTTCCGGGAGTTTCGCAGCAATAAGAACAGTACAGATCATAAAGATAGCACGGAAACATTGCCTAATAATCGAGAATCAGATCTTTCCCCTGAGGAAATCTTGGACTCCAGTTTTCGAGATATCACAAGAAGTTTAATGGATGAGCTCTTACGTACCGTAAAATCCTGTTCACCAGAGTTTTTTGAAAAATTGGTGGTTGATTTACTAGTCGCAATGGGATATGGAGGTACCCACGCTGATGCGGGTCAAGCAATTGGGAGAACTGGTGACGATGGAATCGATGGAATTATTAAAGAAGATAAATTAGGATTAGATGTTATCTATATTCAAGCAAAAAGATGGGAAGGCTCTGTCGGTAGGCCTGTAGTCCAGGCTTTTGCGGGAAGTTTAGAAGGGAACCGAGCTCGTAAAGGGGTATTGATAACAACCTCTAGATTTACCGAGGAAGCAAAGGATTATGTAAAAAGAATTGAAAAGAAAATTGTTTTAATAGATGGCGAAACTCTTGCGGAATTAATGATTGATAATAATGTTGGCGTTTCTCCAAAAATAACTTATATAATAAAGGATATTGACTCTGACTATTTTAACGAAGAATAAAATCAGTTGCTGACTTAATAGGAAATCTGGTTTCCTGTGACAGATTTAACTTTGTCTTACGTATCATCACTTCATTTTAAGCACTTGGTTGCGATATAAATATTTAGTAATTGGAGGCTTAGGCTTGAAAAAGAATATCTACGTAGTTGGTGCCGTTATAATTCAAAACGATCAAATCCTCTGTGCACAGCGCGGCCCAGGCAGGACCCTAGCCAATAAATGGGAGTTTCCTGGTGGAAAAGTTGAAGAAGGTGAAACGCCACAGCAAGCCCTGAAACGCGAAATACAGGAAGAAATGAAATGTAAAATTGAGATTGGGGAGCAAGTGGAGGACACAACGTATGAATATGATTTTGGCATTGTTCATCTAACAACGTTTTATTGCAAGTTGTTAGAAGGACAACCCATTTTAACGGACCATGTTGCAATAAAATGGATGAACAAAGAAGATCTTATGTCATTGGATTGGGCTCCAGCTGATTTACCTGCTGTTGAAGAGATTGCATCTACCAAAGATTGAATGCTGTATTTCCCTTTTCTGAAATGATTTACGATGAATGGAATGAATATTACAATAAAGGTATCCCACAAAAACGGTGATGCATATGAGTAACTTGATTAAAAGTTTGGAAGCCTCTTTATATCACGGTTTTATTAATGAGGCCCATGAACATGCAGGAAACTATCGTCCAAAATTATTAGTGAACCAATCGACGAAAAATGAAGACGTTTTAACGTCGATTCGAAATGAGATGGAGAACTGTAGATCATTTCTGTTTTCTGTTGCTTTTATTACAGAAAGTGGTTTGGCAACACTCAAGTCTCTTTTTCTAGACTTAAAGCAAAAAGGTGTGACAGGCAGGATTCTGACCTCAACTTATTTAATTTTCAATCACCCGAAAGTTTTTAGAGAATTAATGAAGATCACGAATGTTAGAGTGCGACTAGCAAGCGTGAAGGGGTTTCACGCAAAAGGATACATATTTGAACACGATGCTTATTATTCTTTAATTGTCGGAAGTTCCAATTTAACTGCACAGGCATTGCAAGTAAATTATGAATGGAACATAAAGCTCACTTCTCATGAAAACGGAGAAATTGTACATCACTTTAAAAATCAATTTGAAGAAGTATGGGCAAACTCTGAGATTCTAACAGAAGAATGGATCGAGCAATACGAAAAAACCTACGCTGAAGAGAAGAAAACAAATGAGCAAGTATATGATTTTCCAGTAGGCTATCAGACGAATCCGATTCAAGAAGCCTTAAAAATTCAACCAAACAAAATGCAAGATGCTGCTTTAAAGGAAATCCAGGCTTTACGAGATGAAGGAAAAAACAAAGGGCTTGTCATTTCTGCAACGGGTACAGGGAAAACCTATCTTTCTGCTTTTGACGTTCGCCGTTTTGCGCCAAAGAAAATGCTTTTTATTGTGCATCGTGAACAAATATTGCAAAAAGCGATGAAGGATTTCCAATTAATTTTAGGTGGATTGAGTCATGAGTTTGGTATTTTATCAGGAACATCGAAACAAACTGATGCTAAATATATATTTGCAACGATCCAGATGCTGTCGAAAGACGACACGTTATATCAATTTGCAACGGATGAGTTTGATTATATTTTGGTCGATGAAGTGCATAAAGCGGGGGCCATGTCGTACCGTAAAGTGATCAACTACTTTCAACCGAAATTTTTAATGGGCATGACCGCCACACCTGAGCGAACCGACGATTTTAACATCTATGAGTTATTTGACTACAACATTGCATATGAAATTCGCTTGCAAGAAGCATTAGAAGAAGATATGCTTTGTCCCTTCCATTATTTTGGGGTGAGAGATTTTCAGTATAATGGACAAACGATTGACGATGCGACAGCTTTGTCTCACTTGGTTGCGGATGAACGAGTAGATCATATTATCGATAAAATTACATACTATGGGTATTCTGGAGATAGCGTAAAAGGCTTGATGTTCTGCAGTCGGAAAAAGGAAGCGAAACATTTATCTGTACTTCTGAATGCACGTGGCTTGCGAACGGTAGCTTTAACAGGGGACGATTCCCAAGAAGAAAGGATACGTTGTGTCACCCAATTAGAAAACGGATTATTGGACTATATTTTAACTGTAGACATTTTCAACGAGGGTATTGATATTCCTTGTATCAATCAAATTGTGATGCTAAGGCAAACCCAATCGAGTATTATTTTTATTCAACAACTCGGGCGTGGTTTGCGAAAACATGATACAAAAGATTATGTGACGATTATAGATTTTATTGGAAATTACAAAAATAATTATCTCATTCCCATTGCCCTTTCTGGTGATCAATCGCAAAACAAAGACAATGTACGAAGGAGAATGGTGGATACAAGCTATATTAAGGGAGTATCTACGATTAATTTCGAGGCTGTGGCGAGGAAGCAAATTTTTAAAGCGATTAACAATTGCAAATTGAACGCTGCAAAGATTTTAAAAGAATCGTATATTGGACTGAAAAATAGGATTGGGCGTGTTCCATATTTATATGATTTTATCATCAATCATTCGATCGATCCGTGTGTCATCGTAGAAGCAAATAAAAATTACGATCTTTTCCTAAGAAAAATGCGGGAAAATAAGCCGGGTTTATCAACGTATGAAAATCAGGTCCTTACCATGCTGTCTTTAGAGATTTTAAATGGAAAAAGGAAGCACGAAATTATTTTGCTTGAACGACTGTTGGGACAAGGAACGGTGACAGAAGAGGAATATGTTGCGTATTTAAGGAAGAATGGCTGTATGACAGATGGTCGAACAATGGAGTCGATCCGTAGAATCTTTAATCTTCAGTTTTTCACTGAAGTTGACCGAAAGAAATATGGAAATCAGCCGATTGTGTTATTCGAAGTATAATGGACCCATAAAACTAGACACAAAATGAGGAGCTGTTAAAGTAGGTTTATGAGAAAAAGTTATACGCCTGAATTTAAAACTCAAGTCGTGCTAGAGGTCTTAAAAGAAGAAAAAACGATGAACGAAATTGCTTCTGCTCATGGAATCCATGTGAATCAAATTCGCCAATGGAGAAATGCTTTTCTTGAACAGATGCCAAAAGTCTTTGAAAAAGGCAACAAAAAAGTTGAAAAAATGAAAGCCGAGTATGAACAGACCATTGAAAGTCTCTATGCGGAAGTCGGCCGCCTAACCACGCAGTTGTCGTGGCTTAAAAAAAAATCTGGAATTAAGGAGTAGAGCAGAACGAGTTGAAATGGTCGACTGGGATGACGAAGCAAAACTGCCAATTTCCATCCAGGCCGATCTTTTGAGCCTGAACCGTTCAAGCCTGTACTACAAGCCAGTCGGGCCGTCTCCTGAAGAATTGTTTATCAAACATCGGATTGATGAAATCTACACCAAACATCCCTATTACGGCTCCAGGCGCATTGCTGCTTTACTGAATGCCGAAGGTTTGGTCATCAACCGAAAGGCTGTACAGCGCCACATGAGGGAAATGGGAATCGCCGGGATCACACCTGGTCCAAACCTGAGTAAGCGCAGTCTTGAACACCGAATATACCCGTACCTTCTTAGAAACTTGAAGATTACACACCCTAATCACGTGTGGGGTATTGACATTACTTATATCCGGCTTCAAAAAAGTTGGATGTACCTGGTGGCGCTCATTGACTGGTATTCCCGCTATGTCGTTAGCTGGGAGATAGACCAAACCCTTGAGATCGACTTTGTGCTGGAAGCAGTGAAACGGGCATTCTTAGTCGCCAGGCCAGAGATCTTAAACAGTGATCAGGGCAGCCATTTTACCAGTCCCAAATACACGGATCTGGTGCTTGAGAACACGATTAAAATCAGCATGGACGGCAAAAAAAGAGCCCTTGACAATATCATTACCGAAAGGCTTTGGCGAACCATCAAGTATGAGGAAGTATATTTAAAAGAATACAATTCCCCTAGAGAAGCAAGGAAAGAGATTGGTAACTTTATACAATTCTATAATCACGAAAGACTCCATCAGGCCCTGGGCTATAAGACTCCTGCCTCCGTTTATGGCCTTTGAGTGATTCATCCTTCGGGTAGAGGATACTTCTCCGGGGGTGTTGTGTCAAGGGTTCGGCAAAGCCCTCGCTACACTCGCCCTTGACACAACACCCCCGGAGAAGGAAAAATAAAGCAGGATGAATCACTCCAAAAAATGTGAACTGTCCACTAACTGCCTCCAATGAGCATCCTCACGCTCTATTAGTCAGTATCTGTTTTTCAGATTCTGACCCACCTTAAAAATTTTAAATTTGTGTCTTGACGATGGGGTCCACCTTAAAGAGAACCAATATAAATTCAATGCAGAAATACGCAATGGTGTAGCTGAACATCCCTATTTCAGGATGCTAGTTGAAGATGTGGTAATGACGGCAGAGGAAAAAAGCAAAGAATATGAATGTGGTCGGGCACTCAAGTTATATGAAAAATACACAAGAAAAGATGTCTGCAGGCTATTAAATTGGTCAAATGATGAGCACTCCACCATGTATGGATACAAGTCAAAGCATAACACCTGTCCGATCTTTGTTACTTATGATAAAAAAGAAGATGTGGATTCAAGTGTTAATTACGAAGATGAACTGCTGAATCCAGAAGTGCTGAAATGGTACACAAAAAGCAATCGCACATTGAAGTCACAAGAAGTAAAGTCCATTCTTGAGGCAGATCAAAATCATACGGACATCCATATTTTTATCAAGAAAAGTGATGATGAAGGAACAGGATTTTATTACTTAGGACGTGCACATCCTGATCAAAACACTGCCCATCAAACCGTTATGGCGAGGAAGAATCTTCCGGTTGTATGTATGAATATGATATTGGAACAAAGTGTGGAGGACGCATTATATCATTATCTTACGAGTAATATTGATGCGGATTAAAGAAAAGGAGAAATTATCAATGGCAAAATGGTGGATGATTAGAGCCAGAGACAACAATGAGCCCATGCCTTTGTGGAGAAAAGAGGGCATGCGTCAATTGGTTGGCCTCAGTTCGGCGACCCTCAAAAATTTTCGTTATAAGTCTGAGCTGCAACAACAAGCAGATAAAGTGTTTTATGAAAAAACTCACAATTGAGAGCAAGTTGGGTAAACCAAGTTTAGAGGTTTAGTAGAGAGATAGAGGAAGGTGACAGGGTTATTACCTATTCCAAGTGTTTCTGACATCCAAAAATAACCGAAAGTTGACGGTATTGCCTGTCCGGAATTTGACGAGTATAATGTCCTCGTATTTATTCTTGAGAAAGGAAAAGGACATCCCCCATGATGTATAACTGTACCATCAGCTATACGGGGAATGTCCCACCAAAAATAACGATTATGGTTATTGTATCAGATTATAAGCTAATTGAAAATACTCAACTTGGTGTTTTTGGTTAGGGGTGCGGAAAAAGTACCTTCCCCTTGTTGTGGTAAACATATGAAGGTTATTGGGACAAGAGATCGAAAAGCCATTGATAGATCTGGAAAGAAGCATATTTATAATATCAGACGTTTACAATGTGAACAATGTGGAAAGATTCATCACGAACTTCCAGAATTTCTGGTGCCTTATAAAAGATATAAATCGGAATGTATTGAAACGGTTTTGACTAATCGTTCCAATCATGATATTCCGGCAGATGAATCAACACTTTATCGTTGGATAGACTGGTTTTATTTTTATGTAGAATACTGGATCCATTGCCTTGTTTCCATTAAACATCAGACCAAACAAGATGGGGACGACCTGAAAGTTTTGCCCGAAACTTCGGGGACCGCACTCCAAAGATTAGGGCGATTGGTGGGCAATGCCTCCGGATGGCTGGCGCGTGTTGTCCGACCCGTTGTAAATTTTTATTTATGGGTACATACCCGTTCTGCATTCTTGTCCGGCGGGGGTTGATTTACACTCATGGTAGATAAATAGGAAAGGAGTCTATCATGAATGGATCACAAGAAAGCAGATGAAATGGCAGCCCAAAGGTTTCAACTCATTTCTCCATTATTGGCGGATGGATTGGATGCCGGAAAAGCGAAGGAATTAAAGGAACAAATTTGTAAGGCCTCCGGCCTTTCTGAAAGGACTATCAGGCGTTATTTAACGCAGTTTCGAAAAGAAGGATTTTCAGGATTGAAGCCCAAAGGAAAGCAGTCCCAAACCAAGCCTGAGGCAGTCCCGCCACATATCATAGAACAGGCCATTCTACTTAGAAGAGAGGCCCCCAGCCGAAGTGTTTCACAAATCATACAGATACTTGAATGGGAAGGTCTTGCAGAACCCGGGCAAATCAAACGTTCAACCCTTCAGGAAAAGCTATCAGAGAGAGGATACAGTTCCAGGCAGATGAGGCTTTATTCGCAATCAGGAGTGGCAGCCAGAAGGTTTCAAAAAAGACATCGGAATCAGCTTTGGCAGTCTGATATCAAATATGGCCCGTATTTACCGATTGGCCCAAATGGTGCCAAGAAGCAGGTATACTTGGTCGCCATTATTGATGATGCGACGAGGTATGTTTTACACGGTGAATTTTATCCGACACTTGATTCCCGGATTGTGGAGGATGCTTTTCGACAAGCAGTGCAAAAATATGGTGCTCCCGAAGCCGTTTACTTTGATAATGGCAAACAATACAGGACGAAATGGATGGGGAGAACCTGTTCAAAACTTGGAACCCGGCTGGTTTACGCGAAGCCATTTTCGCCAGAAAGCAAAGGCAAGGTTGAAAAATTCAACCGGCTCATTGATTCTTTTCTGGGGGAAGTCTCACTAGAAAAGCCGAAGACATTAGAACGGTTAAATGAACTGTTTCAAGTCTGGCTGACAGAGTGTTATCAGGAGAAGCCGCATTCTGCGCTTGGGGAAAAGATAAGCCCAAGATCGGCATTTAGGAGTGACAGAAAAGCACTTCGTTTCATTGAGCCAGATACGTTGGCGGATGCATTCCTGCATTGCGAAACACGCAAGGTAGATAAATCCGGCTGTATCAGTTTCATGGATCAAAAATACGAAGTAGGCCTGGCATTTATTGGGCAGAAAGTCGAAGTTATCTATGATCCTGCGGATCTGGAGGAACTCACCATTGAGTTTGAAGGGTATTCGCCATGGAAAGCTCATAAACTTGAAATTGGTGAAAGGTCAGGGAAAAGGCCACCCCTTCCTGATCATCTTCAGCCACAGGAAGCCGATTCATCAAGATTATTAAAAGCTGCGGAACAAAAGTATCAGGAACGACAGATGGAACAAACACCAGCCGTCTCCTTCCGGGCTGTATGGAAGGAGGACGGTGAGAATGTTTGAAGCCTTCTACGGTATGACTCATACGCCTTTTTCACGGGATATTCCGACTAAAAAGCTTTATGATTCTCCTATGATGCAGGAAATACTGGGGCGGTTAAAATATACGGCTGAAAGGCAGTTATTCGCGGTTTTAACAGGCGATTGTGGGACTGGGAAAACGACGACTATCCGTAAATTTGTTGACCGGCTTGATGATGGACAATATAAAGTACTGTACTTGTCTGATTCCAAATTAACGCCTCGGCATTTTTACAAAGGGTTGTTGGAACAACTCGGGTGCGAGTCTAAATTTTATAGAGGCGATGCAAAACGGCAGCTTCATCGGGAAATTGAGCTTATGAGAGGAATTCATGGTGTTCAGCCGGTAGTGGTCGTGGACGAGGCCCATCTTCTTGATCGGGAAATGTTGGAGGAAGTCAGATTCCTGCTGAACTTCAAAATGGATGCCCAAAGCCCTATGAGCCTGATTCTTGTCGGACAAAGTGAATTATGGGACCGCCTGCGCCTCCAATCCTTCACAGCAATCCGCCAAAGGATTGATATTCAATTCAAACTGGGGCATTACGACAGAGCTCAATCTGCAGAATATATTGCCATGCATTTACAATATTCAGGAGTAACTGAGCAAATTTTCACAGATGTAGCTTTAGATGAAATCCATCGTTTTTCCGGGGGAGCCGCAAGGATCATCAACAAGATTTGTACCCACTGTCTACTTTACGGAGCACAAAACAGGCATCGAATCATTGACGATCATATGGTAAAACGTGTGATTGAAGGGGAACTTTCGTGAAATGACAATGATTTAAATTTAAGTATTAAACTCATAGGGGAAGCCACAATAAAGCGCAAACTGGCTTCCCCCTTAATTGACAACAATTCCGTCAATTTCTGGACAAATAACACCGTCAATTTCCTGCCATTTTGGGGCGCCAGTAACATCCAAGGAAAAACGTGAGTACATGGTTGGTACTGTATTAACTCCTCATTTTTATGTTGCCAATAGTTTATTTGTTTAAACGGGGGGCTTTACGTCCTAATGTAGAAACAGTAGCAAAACGAAACTCCGTGAAATTACTTGACTTAGAGGCTTTAGTGCGGTTAATCATGTAATGGTATGATCACATGCCAAATGATGTAAGAGCATTGTTGCCTTTAAAGAGGGTGTATGTACCGGAAGTGGAGCTAGCTGGGAATCCTGCTTACGTATTTAAGCAGCTGGTAAAAGTGATTTAATATTTGCTCTCTCTTGTCCAATTTTCTTGAAAATCTGGTATAGTAGTGTCGCGCAACAAGCTAGGTGGGAGGTTGCTCATCTGGTTTTTTCCCTTGTCTTCAAGAGAATGGGATGAGCGAAATGGATATTCTCTTGCAGTTCTTGTTGTAGAAGCTGCCAAGGCGTTTGTGAATCAAACAATTGTCCTGGTATTTAGTAACCTGTCCGCAAAGAAACGCAAAAAAGAAGACCACCCGCAATGCGTCCAACAGAAACGGGAGGTCTTCTAAGAAGAAATAATACTTTTTAGGAGCAACCGCCCGCTTTGGACGAGTTGCACAAGCGGGGTGTTCGCAGCATCCCGCCTTTACCTTATTATATCCAATTCATTTAGCACTGAACAGGTTATTTTATCAGCTGCTATAACCGAATCCCCGTAACCTTGCTCTTCGGAATGGATGGGTCATGTTGTACGACAAATGCTATTTTAAAGCGGTTGACATATTCGGCTTCATGCGTTTTCGGGGTGAGGATGATCAGTTTTCGCTTGAGCTGTTCAACATAAAGATCAAAGACTTTTGATTTTCTTTGTTCGTCAAGGGCGCTGTCGAATTCGTCGAGCACGATGAAGCCGGGCGTGGTTTCCAGGTTTTGCAGAAGGGCGAGTGCAAACAGCAGGGAGCTGAGGGATTCTTCGCCGCCGGAAACGCCCTTGCCAACCCTGCCGCCGCGCGCTTTTACGCTAACATCTTCCATTGTGCCGCGGTGCCCTTCTTTACGCGCTTTGAGATATAAATGAAAGTGGGTGCGCCCTTTTTTATCTTCACGCGGCTCCCAGCTGATTTCACCTTGGAATTGGAAAGCAGCCATATAAACGGCAAACCGTTTGTTGATCTCCAGTACGCGCATATTGATGGTTGTTTCCAGGTCCTCTTTCAACTTTGCTGTTCTTTCCTTATCGTTTTCCAAAAGAATTTTTGACTGCTGATACTCAGTCTCCAGCCTTTCAAATTCTTCTTTTGCTTTCCGGTAATTGTCTTCAGCCGCAGGATCGATGCCTTCCTGGTGCCTGGCATTGTCAAACTTGACCATGCCATTTTCGAGCTGTTTATTTAACGCTACTTCTGAAGCATGTGTGCTCTTTTCAAAGCTGGCACTGAATTCGGCGTATAAATCCGGTGCCAGGTTTTGCATTTCCTGAATTTGCTGCATTGTTTTTACGAGTGCGGCCTGGTATGTTTCCAGCCGGTCCTGTTCCCGGTTTTGCTGCTTTTGTGTGCTGTCGGTATTTCGGTTGATGTCCTCTATCTGGTCGTTGGTTGTATCAAGCTTTCTCCCCAGTTTTCTGATCTGCTTTCCCTGTTCATCAATCTTTAACTCCAATTCTTCGCGGGCGGCGTTCAGGTGTTTGATTTCTTTCTTTTTTTCATTTTCCAGATCGCTAAGCTTGCGGAGCTGGTCAAATTTTTCTTTCCGCTTCCCAAGTTCTTTGTAAAACTCCAATTCCAGATTGATCACATGGCCAATTCATGTTGCTGCACTGCCTGAATTTGAAAAATATGATTCCTTTCCTCGTCCAGTTTTTGAATTGCCTGTCTGCATTGGGATTGGGCCGCTTTCGTTTCTTCTAATTTCTGCTTTCTCAATGCACGCTCATGTTTTTGTGTCATAAACGCTTCGGCTTCTTTCACTTTCTGAATCTCACTGTTTAAAATCTGAAACTGTTCGGTATCCGACTGAATTTTTTGCTCAAGCTTTGATGCCTTAATTTTCAGAGCGTCCAGCTGCTGTTTCACTTCTTGCAGGCGGATTTGGCGCGCTTTTTGGCTAAGAATGAAAGCTTCCTTTTCCTGCGGCCCGCGGATTCCCCTTTGATCAATTAAGCTGCTTTTTTCTATTTTTGGTTCTTCATCAGTAAAAAATTGTCTTACCCAATAAAGGGCTTTGGCGGCAAAACGAAATTGCGCTTCGATAGGCTTCGGTTGTGACAAACTGTTTCGGGTTGTAAGTGGCAATATCAAACGAACCATCACCCGCCATCAATTCCATTTGTCGGACAAACTTTATCATGATGAATTGTTCGTCTACAATTGATCATTTTTTATAATATGGTTTTCAAATTAAATTTATATAATACTCATTGTTATTGAGAAACTTTTTAAAGAAATCCTCTAATGAAGAAGCTATTTGAACATCAAAATAAAATATAGGATTATCTACTAATTCCAAGTCTATTGAAATATAGACATCCTCGTTTACTTCAAAAAAAATTAGCTTATTTTCATCATAAAGTTCATCTAAATTCGCTGCAAATTCAAAAATTCCTTCTCTTAATCTGAAATCTGCTACAGCCCCCGGCCCTAATATCCTATTTATCGCATTAGCACTTTGGCCTTTAATAAAACCATAACCCACTTCTAAATAAAATTGTTTTAAATCGCTTGGAAAACTTAAGTTTATTCTCTGCTCAGCGATTAAAATATCATTTTCCGTTACATTATAAATTTTATGCTCCTGCCTATTAATAAATTCAAAATTAGCCATTTTGATATTTTACCTCCTTGAAAACAGTTTTCCTGACGGCGCTCCCTTTCCATGTATGCCAGCTTGGTGTTCATCCGGATATTTTGCAGGATGAATATTCCACCACGCATGAGGGCCACCAAAGTTATTCTCAATGATATGATGAGCATCGTACGGTTGTCCAATATTTCGGACAACTTCACCATTCTTATCAATCACTTCCTCTTTATACCTTGGCCACTTCTGGTTGGTTTTTTCTTCCCATTCTGCAATCAATTTATCTTTCAGGCTCGATGTAAATTTACTTCTATGCTTTGCAGACTCTTTTGGTGTCAATTTTACATAGTTATTGTTTCTCAAGGCTTCTTTTATATGTTGAATTTGCTCTTTATTAACCTTCCGACCAGTTTTATCCTCTATATCTCTTAAATAAGCTTTCGCTAAGTCCTTATTCAGTGCAGCCTTATTCTCATTATTCCCCCATCTTTCCTCTGTTGCCCTCTGAATCCTAACCCCCAGCTCATCCATTACATTATACGGAATCTTGATTTTTCCGGCCCCGGCTGCTTCCAATGCAGGAACAAACCCTGTATTGACTTTCAGCCTCTCAGCCTTTTCTGCCAGCTTTCCGGCCTTGACAGCTTTCGTAGCTGTGCCCAGTTTGCTGAGGCCTTTGTCGCCAATAAGCGAGATTCCGATAGAAGTTAGCCCGTAGGTGAAAAATTCCGTCCGGCTTTTGGCATCGCCGTGGATGACATCCCGTTCAAAAGCATTTTGGACGGTCTGCCCCATATACTTTGCCATATCGATCGTTTTATGTGCGGTGCTGTTCAACGTTGCAATTGGAGAAGATTTAAGCTTGTTTCCATAATCAACAGCTTTCTTTCCAATTGAAGAATAAGTATTGTGATCTAAAGCGGATTTGCCTAATGATAGGAGACCATTGATCGTGTCACCGATAGCTTTTCCGGCACCATCATAAATTCCCTTCCAAATGTCAAGCAGGAGTGGATCGTCCGGGTTTTCTGAACCTGGAATGGCTTGTTTTGGGATTTCATCCACCAGTTCATAATGGGGCTGCTTGCTGTCGGGCTTGCGGTATTCCATCACCAGAATCCCGTCTTCATAGCGATGGAACTTGACGGAAAAGTGGCCTTCAAAGTCCTTGCCGTCAACAGTTTGAACCTGCTTCGCGCCGGCTTTTTGAAGGAGCCCGCCTTCCAGACTGCGATAGGCTTCTGTTGTGACAAACTGTTTCGGGTTGTAAGTGGCAATATCAAACGAACCGGCACCCGCCATCGATTCCATTTGCCGGACAAACTTTATCATCGTGTCTATGTCCTGGTCTAAAGCCTCAAGCGAACGGGTGGCTTTTGTGTCAAAGTCATACAGTTGTTCAAGCGTCTTGTTTGCTTTTTTATGCGCTTTCTGGATTGGATATAGTTTTTCATCAATGTCCAATGTCTTCAGTTCAGCAAGATCTGAAACTTTCCGCATTGCTTTATTGGCATCTTCCAGCAAATAGCCAATGGCGTTCTCCAGTTTTTTCAGTGCGGGGATGACGCTGTTCTGGATAAAAGCTTCCTCAATATAACCGTTCGGATCCGGTTCAAAGTATGACAAATCTTTAAGAATCTGGTTCAGCTGCCCGTTGTAGTCGGCTAAAAACGACTGCAGATACAGGAGAAACGGCTGGTGGAAATCCCGAAAATAGCCGCGTATCGCATTCCCGGCCTTGCCTTTAAACGCATCTTGCATGTCTACAAAATTATCGATTGAACAGCTTTTAAGCAACGGATTCATTTTATCTTACTTATTAATGGAATTGATTTTTGTTGTCCATAGCTCTATAATTTTTACCAGTTCTTTTGTTTCTATAATACATTCATCATCTTCATCACTATAATTATCTGTTATGTTTGTAAAATCTTTTTTTATTTCTAATGTACAATTATTTCCCGTGCATTCTTCATAAATCGATTCGTCATTTAAAACCCTGTATAACAAATCCAGCCAAGGCCTGCTATTACTTTGAACATCACCCATTAATAAAATCGCAACAGAAGAAATTTCATTTGGTACCTGTACTGTTAATCCCGTATTGCTTTTTTTAAATATAACTTTGTATTTCATTTTCACACTTCCCTAATATAATGGATACGCAGTTTTAATTTTACCTTGAGGATCTATTCTCATTTGTATTTTCATGCCACTTTTTAATGTACCTTCGTATAGATTATCTTTTATCAGTTTTTTATTATTGTAAGCTTCTTTTATCGCTTCGGTTACTTGAACTCTGTTCCAGTCTTTAGGAAAAAAGGTAGATGGTACTTTCTTATTCTTACCTTCAATCTCAACTATTGCACGATATACGCCATATTGATTTGGAGGGTCTGTCACTTCAACTATTTTTCCACCCATCATACTTTCATGGTGATAGCCTACAGCTTTTCTTTTTTTGTTAACTTCTCCGCGAAATATGTGTTCGAATGTGCCACTATTAAAAATTCCTGGTTTATCCCCTGACCATCTTTCCTTTGTCGCATGCTGTAGTCTAACCCCTAACTCATTCATCATATTATACGGAATCTTTACATGCCCTGTTCCGGCTGCTTCAAACGCAGGTGCAACCCCGATATTCCCTCTCAGATTCCCGGCGCTTTTTTCCGGCTCTTCGGCAACAGCTTTCGCAGGTGTACCAAGTTTGCTGAGTCCTTTGTCGCCAAACAGGGATATTCCGATTGTTCCAATGCCGTGAGTAAAAAACTCTGTCCGGCTTTCGGCATTGCCATTGACGACATCACGTTCGAAAGCATTCTTGACGGACTGACACATATATTTGGCCGTATCGATCCCCTTGTGGACACTGCTGTATAAGTATGCTTTTGGGGAAGGGGAAGAGACAAGGTGATCCGCGAATTCCGCGCCTTTATAGCCAATCATATATGCCATCTTTGGAATCTCCGCCACGGTTCCGATAATATCGCCGACCATTTCACCGGCGCCTTTATAAAATCCATTCCAAATATCCTATAAAGCGGATCATCCGGTTTTTTCTCTCTTGGAATCGCTTCTTTCGGGATTTCATCGACCAGTTCGTAATAAACCTGTTTGGATCCCTGCTTGCGGTATTCCATCACGGTGACCCCGTCTTCATACACGTGGAACTTGACGGACAAATGTCCGCCAAAGTCTTGAGCCCTCATCGTCTTAACCGGTTTTACACCAGCTTTCTGGATGAGCTCGCCTTCCAGACTTCGGTAGGCCTCGGTTGTGACAAACTGTTTCGGATTGTAGGTCGCAATATCCAGAGAACCATCACCCGCCATCAATTCCATCTGCCGGACAAATCGCTCCATGGTGTCCATGTCTTTATCAAGGGAATCTAGTGTACTGGCAGCCTTTGAGTCAAAGTCATACAAATGCTCAAGCGTTTTGTTTGCTTTTTTTCTAGCTTTCTGAATATAGTACAGCTTTTCTTCCACATCCAGTTTTGGAAGAGAGACGAGATCTGAAACTTTTCGCATCGCTGCATTGGCATCTTCAAGCAAATAGCCAACGGTGTTCTCCAAATTTCAGCGCGGAAATAACACCGTCCTGGATAAAAGCTTCCTGAATATAGCCGTTCGGGTCCGGTTCAAAAGCCGATAAATCTTTAAGAACCTTGTTCAGCTGTTCGTTGTATTCGGATAAAAACGACTGCAAGTACAAAAGAAACGGTTGGTGGAAATCCCGAAAATACCCACGCATGGCATTGCCAGCCTTGCCTTTAAACGCATCTTCCATGTTCACAAATGCATCAATTGCCTGCTGGAGGTCCGCGATTTGATCAGATTTTTCCTTTAAAGCACTTTGCGTATCCGTGACAACTTGTTCAAATAACTGCACATCAAGAATTTTCATTGTTTCACCTGCTCATCGCCTGGCTTTCAAAGCCCTTATCCAATTGTTCATCATATTCCTTCATGGCATGAACTGCTTTTTTGGCCGCTGCTTCATTTTTTAATGTAACGGTCTGATAGGCAGTGAGCAGGTTACCCAGCTTTTGATTCAAGTGGACAAGATGAAGGAGGGACGATAAATGATACGAACCACTGTCACCCATTGATTTTGAACTATCCAGGTTTTGCGCTTTTGAACGGATATTTGCGAGTGATTTTTCAACCGTGTCAAATTGAATTTTGACTTCCATCGTCACACCTCTTTTTTGCGCATTTTTACGATTTCTGTTTGAATGGCTTTCTCAATCTGGGTGTTTTCTGAGGCAAGCTGACTGATTTTCCCGTCCAACAGTTTAAGGGCCGTATTGATTTGCTTTTCAGTAGCTTTATAGCTTTCAAGGAGTTCGTTTTTTCTTACTATCTGGAACTGCTTCGCAAGCTGTCCCTGCCAAGTGGAGGTGGAAAGGGCGGGCTGGAGGCAGAGGTGTTCTTTCTCAGCCAGTGCGTACTTTGATTCCAAAAGCTCCTTTTTGCTTTTTTTCAGGCGTTCCAGTTCTTCCTGATTCCGTGACAGCTGCAAATTCATAAGCGGAATGGCACTCATATTCACACCCCAATTTCCGTAAAATTGATTTGGTTTTATCATCCAGCATAGTGGAAATATTGTCAATTTAGTGAATGGAAGCGCATAGATAAATGGAAGCAGAAGCTGAGGGGGCATTGCAGGAGTATGTGTTTATTCAGGGGATAAATTGAATCTTTTCAAGTAAATGTATTCTAAATTATGGTTACAAAATAGAATGCTGGTTTAGAAGGATAGGATTTTCAAGACTGTTATTTGGCAACTTTTCAACCATCGTGGTGCCTGGCATTCAAAACGAAGTGGTGGCCTTCATTTTTTAAAAATAGAAGACATATTTTGGGTTGTGCCAGGCACCCTGTGTCAGTTTTGCTTGGCTTTCAATGATATCAATCACTTGACTTAAATCTGAAACAATTTTATACGCATGCTTTTTTTATTTCTTCATTTGGTTTAATTTAAATCAGGAACAATAATGCAATCAATGCTCGCCCCAATTGCTGCCCTTAAGCCATTTAAGGAATCTTCTAAAACAAGCGAGGAGTCCGGCACTTCATTTGCCCGCTGACATGCGCCCAGAAAAATATCGGGATACGGCTTTCCCCGTTTTACTTCACTGCCACTCATATAAAAGTCAAAACGGTCTGTCAATCCTGCCAAAGATAAATTAGTTTGAATCGTATCGCGGCCTGCTGGAAGAGGCAATACATTTTTTTATTCCCTTTTTGTCCAGAAAATCCAATATGTCTTTTGCGCCTTTCTTAACTTGCAGTCCTTCTTCACGAAGTATTTGCGAAAACAATTGATAATAGTCTTCCAGAATGAGTTCCATTGAGAAGTCCTTGCCGTATAAACTTTTCATTACATCATCACACTCACGTTCATCCACACCGATAAACCGCTTATAATTTTCTAACGGGAAATCGCAACCCCATTTTTTCTCCATTACCTGCTTCATTGCCGAATAGTAAAGCCGCTCCGTATCAAACAGCAGCCCATCCATATCAAAGATTACAAGTTTTACATCTTTCAATTATCATTGTCCCCTTTCTTGTCCTCTTATCCTAACAGTATATGTAAAAAACAAACATTTATTCAAACAAATGCTTTTAAGGCAGCCGGTTGTTTGTTTTTTTCAACAAAGCCGAATTAACATTAACGTTTTGTATCTGTCATCAGACTCCATTTTTTCCTGAAAAACTGGTTAATTCCACTTTTATCATCTAAGGTTCCGGTTTTTCTTATTTATTCTTACTCACATTAAAATTGCTTACATATAAGAAATTATTTTAATATGTAATCAATAATTTACATCTCCTTGAAATCGTTGTCAACATTGTTATATCCCTTTTTTAAATTAATATAGCTTGCTTGATTGAATTTATAGTAGTATAGATTTATATTATATGTAATAACATATGGGAGGAAATGCCATGACAACCTATTCATTGGATGATTTATGCAGGCTGGTAGACCATACGAATCTTAAGCCTTATGCAACGAGGGAAGATATGCAAAAACTATGCGAGGAAGCAAAAGCTTATCATTTTAAAATGGTTGCAATTAACCAGACGCAGACCAAATTATGCGCCGGGATCCTAAAAGGCACGGATATTCACGTCGGAGCGGCGATTAGTTTTCCGCTTGGGCAAACTTCAATCGCATCAAAGGTATTTGAAACAAAAGACGCGATTGCAAATGGTGCGGATGAGATTGATTACGTGATCAACATTACCGAATTAAAAGCGAAAAACTATGATTATATTAAAGAGGAAATGGAACAAATTATATCAATTTGCCGCGAAAACGGTGTGTTATCCAAAGTCATTTTCGAGAATTGTTATTTAACGAAAAAAGAAATTGCGAAACTGGCAGAGATTGCAAAAGAAGTGAAACCTGATTTTATTAAGACTTCAACAGGTTTTGGTTCAGGAGGGGCAACCGCAGAAGATGTAAAATTAATGAAAAGTATTGTCGGCTCTGAAGTGAAAGTAAAAGCAGCCGGCGGAATTCGGGATGCCGGCACCTTCATCAGCATGATCGAAAACGGCGCAGAACGTATTGGATGCAGTGCAGGGGTTAAAATCATCGAATCCATAAAAAACCGGCTTGAACAGGAAGGAAAAGACAGTATTGAAATTTAACCAGTAAGCCGCCTGCAAATAAAATTGCAGGCGGCTTTGGTTCTTGGTGCAGAAGTTTAGAAGCCTGTATTTACATTTTTTACATTGTTCACTTCAAATATAAAGGAATTCAAGTCTCCCCGGTACTTTGAAATGGAATATTCAATCGGAATGTAATCCCCGGTGTAACCAATTGTATGAAAATAAAAGACGGGGTCATTGATGACAATATCCAACAAATCGCTTGTTGTTTCGTCCGCTTTAATCACATCCAATTTTCTTTTGACTGCGTTCACCTGCAGCCCTCTTTCCGCCAGCACGCCGTACAAACGCTGTTTTGTAAAATCATGTTCCAGAAAGTCGGGCAAACAATGCTGGGGCAGGTAAGTTGTAACGAGGACAATAGGGTCTTCCCCCGCATATCTTAACCGCACAAGTTTATATACTTTATCCCCTGCTTGAATATCAAGATTTCCGGCAATTTCTTCCGTTGCTGTGTCTATTTTGAAAGTCAGTACACGGGTTTTTGGCAGCAGCCCTTTTCGGCTCATTTCCGAATCATAACTTTCGATAATATGGGTAAATTCCTGGCTGATTTTTCTTTTTCTGACAATCGTACCTTTTCTTTTTTTCCTTTCGAGATATCCTTCATTCACCAGGCTTTGGATGGCCTGGCGCACTGTTGGCCTGCTGACTTGGTACACTTCTGCTAAATCGACTTCTTTCGGAATTAACTCATTTTCCTTATAGAAGCCGGAATTGATTTTTTCCAATAAATCTTCTTCAATTTGTTTATGCATCGGTTTGTGCCCATTCATGGCATGTCACCGCCTTTTCATCCATATATATGTAAATACATTTTTGCTATGTTCTATACATAATATAATAGACTTCGGCGGTGTTTTCAATTTTTTGCTTTAATTTTTACTGATATTTGCAGATGCATGGGCTTTTATAACCTCGATGAACCTCCAAGGCGACCATACTGAGTATTTTGTAGGGCTTTGCATATTTAGGATGATGACAGGCAACCCCAATTATTTCAATGCATCTTCTATTATTTTCTTTTCATGTTCTTCTACATCATTTACTATAATTCCACAAATCGTTTCATTGGTATCTATAGCAAATCCCACATTATCGTTTTGTACAATTGACACAATTTCGTTTTCCGAAAACGATATAAATATTTTATCAATCCCTATAAAAACGTTTAGTTGACCCTTTTCATCTAAATACGTTTCATTATTTAATTCGTCTACCTTAAAAATCGGTATCCCTTTATTCAAAGTTATACTTTTCATATTAAAATTAAAGTTCCCTGTTTTGTATACATTCTCACACAAAGTTAGTGTAATAGAACGAATATTACCTGTATATTTTCCTATTCCAATTTCAATTAAAGATTTCTTAAAATCACCAGTTCTCCAATATATTGTTGGTTCTTTTGATATATTCCATGTACCAAATTCAATATTAATTGGTGTATAAACATCATACTCAATATTTGTAGACTGTCCTTCCTTATATCCTATTACTTTTAACATAAACATGTCTCCTTCTAAGGTCTATATACAGCGTGCTTTATGACTGGTAGTAATCCTTCTCCGCGTGGTTTACTAAATATTAGTTCCCAATTACCTGTATTCATAATTTCATCATACTTAACGCCTTCTTTAACTGCATCTTTAACAGAGCTTTGGAAACTGGATAATAAAGTTTGACTATTTATTGGCATACCATGTGTTGTTGCTTCTCTTGTTATATACTCGACCATG
Organism: Weizmannia sp. FSL K6-0777; assembly: GCF_038593185.1. Lineage (NCBI taxonomy): Bacteria > Bacillati > Bacillota > Bacilli > Caryophanales > Bacillaceae > Heyndrickxia > Weizmannia sp. FSL K6-0777. Next base: position 3,000,022 of record NZ_CP151971.1, on the reverse strand, counting down.
TGTTTTGTTCCATTTGGGTGTACCCAGAACTTTTCACCATCTACTACTAATTCGAATGATTTTGGTATTTTTGTACCTTCATAAAGCGGTTGGGTGATTCTTATGTTTTCCCATACTGTGCCATCACCTATGTCTTTACCAGCATCCTTGTTCCCCGTCCATCTTTCTTCTGCCGCCTTCTGAATCCTAACACCCAGGTTATCCATCACATTATACGGAATCTTTGCTGGCTCTGCTCCGGCAGCTTCAAGTGCAGGCGTAACCCCGGTATTGACCCTCAGCTTCTCGGCCTTTTCAGCCAGTCTCCCGGCATTCATCGCTTTTCCGGCAGTGCTAATTTTACTAATGCCTTTGTCTCCGAGAGCAGAGAGCCCGATAAAAACAAAAGCATAGGTGAAGAATGCTGTCCGGCTTTTGGCATCTCCGTTGATGACGTCCCGTTCAAAAGCATTTTTGACTGCCATCCCCATATACTTTGCCATGTCAATCGTTCGGGATGCTGTGCTTTTCAAAGTTTCTTCCGGGGAAGAGATGAGCTGATTCACGTATTTCGCGCCATTATAACCCATTGAGATATAGGTTCTTGGATTGAGGAGTGTTTCCAGGCCTTCGATCGTGTCACCGACTGCTTTTCCGGAGCCTTCATAAATGCCATTCCAAATATCCATATAAAGCGGATCATCCGGTTTTTTCTCTCTTGGAATCGCTTCTTTCGGGATTTCATCGACCAGTTCGTAATAAACCTGTTTGGATCCCTGTTTGCGGTATTCCATCACGGTGACCCCGTCTTCATACACGTGGAACTTGACGGACAAATGTCCGCCAAAGTCTTGAGCCCTCATCGTCTTAACCGGTTTTACACCAGCTTTCTGGATGAGCTCGCCTTCCAGACTTCGGTAGGCCTCGGTTGTGACAAACTGTTTCGGATTGTAGGTCGCAATATCCAGAGAACCATCACCCGCCATCAATTCCATCTGCCGGACAAATCGCTCCATGGTGTCCATGTCTTTATCAAGGGAATCTAGTGTACTGGCAGCCTTTGAGTCAAAGTCATACAAATGCTCAAGCGTTTTGTTTGCTTTTTTTCTAGCTTTCTGAATATAGTACAGCTTTTCTTCCACATCCAGTTTTGGAAGAGAGACGAGATCTGAAACTTTTCGCATCGCTGCATTGGCATCTTCAAGCAAATAGCCAACGGTGTTCTCCAGCTTTTTCAGCGCGGAAATAACACCGTCCTGGATAAAAGCTTCCTGAATATAGCCGTTCGGGTCCGGTTCAAAAGCCGATAAATCTTTAAGAACCTTGTTCAGCTGTTCGTTGTATTCGGATAAAAACGACTGCAAGTACAAAAGAAACGGCTGGTGAAAATCCCGAAAATAGCCGCGTATCGCATTCCCGGCCTTGCCTTTAAACGCATCCTCCATGTTTACAAAAGAGTCGATTGCCTGCTGGAGGTCCGAAATTTGATCGGATTTCTCCTTTAATGCCCTTTGTGTGTCCGGGGCGACTTGTTCAAACGCTTCGATATCAAGGGTTTTCATGGCTTCACCTGCTCATCGCCCGGCCTTCAAAGCCTTTTTCCAATTGTTCATCGTATTCTTTCATGGCATGAACGGCTTTTTGCGCTGCGGCTTCATTTTTTGAAGTAACGGCCTGATATGCAGTGAGCAGGCCCTCCAGTTTCTGATTCAAATAGGCAAGCTGCTGAAGGGAAGATAAAGGGTACGAACCCATGCCATCCATTGAAATGTCCAGGTTTTGTGCTTGTGAGTGGATTTTTGCAAGCGACTTTTCAACTGATCCGAATTGGATTTTGACTTCCATCTTCACACCCCTTTTTTGTACATTTTTACCATTTCGGCTCGAATGGCTGTTTCAATTTGGTTGTTTTGGGTGGTAAGCTTACTGATTTTTTCGTCTAGCAGTTGAAGGGCCGTATTGATTTGCTTTTCCGTTGCGTTAAAGCTTTCAAGCAGTTCGTTTTTTCGGACTAACTGGAACTGCTTCGCCAACTGCCCCTCCCAAGTTGAGGCGGACAGGGCGGGCTGAAGAGCGTGCTTTTCTTTCTCCGCCAGTGCGTGCTTCGATTCTAGCAGTGCCTGTTTGCTTTTTTTCAGGCGTTCCAATTCTTCCTGGTTTTGTGAGCGTTGAAAATTCAAGAGCGAAATGATACTCATGTTTACCCCCGGATTTCGTAATATTTTGGTTTTATTATCCAAGGTTACGGAAACGTTGTCAATTTGGTGAATGGCGGCATATAGGTGAATAGAAGGAGGGGATAGAAGAAAAATACACTTACTTGGGGGCAAATTTGAATCTTTTTTAGTAAAAACTACCAAATTAAGGAAATAAAATAGGTCTTTCGATGGAGATTTCCGGAATGGTTATTTTTCAACCTTACACCCATCATGGTACTCCCCCCGCTAGTGATCAAGCGTTTTGTCGAAATATTGTGCTATTTCTAGTGGGATACAGGGGCAGCAGAAAAACAAAAACCTTGAAAGGCATTTAACGGCTCTAATCAATCACTTTATATTTTAGGAATATCAACCACTTTTCCTGGTGATTTGTTAATGAGTATATCAGGAATATCTGGATGGTTATTTTTCAACTTATACTTTTGAATTTTTGTTAGCTCAGGATTGAAAGAAATATTTTGATACTTAAATTCAAAATTAATAAGTTTATTATAAATCTTATTCAAAAAGGACTTCCATTCCTTTAATGAAGAACTTGAAAATTCATCTGGATTTTCTAACATACGATATCCGTCTGCAAAATAAAACATTAGTAAACCTGTTCCTAAATCACAATTCTCATTCTCTAGAATAACCGTTGGGATATCAAATCCATTATTCCAATTATAATTTGCAGCAAAGTAATGAAGTAATAAAGAGTTGTTTATGTTTGCTAACTGACTGATTACGTAGCTTTTATCTGTCTTATAAAGTAACTTTTCGAGAAAAATAATATCTTTCTTCTCCATAGATTTTTACCTCCTTACCTAAAATCATTAACTTGTAAATTATCAACACTTTGATTTTTTAACCGCTCATCGCTCAGCCTTGGAAGCCTGCTACCAATCGTTTATCCTCTTCCTTCATGACATGAACAGCCTTTTTGAATCAGATTTCATACTCAATATTCATAAATGGTTTGCTTTTATTATCTTGCGTTGTGGGAACGTCGTCAATTTTGTGAACATTGGTAAGTAAATATGATGGAACCTTTAAAGGGCTGGCAAAACGATAACGGAGCCATATATCTTAATGCGAGAGAGGTTGCTGCAATGAATGCAGCAGGGGAACAAATCGGCGTGAAAGATCAACATTTGCTTGTAAGCGCAGAAGAAAAAGGGGCACCTGCTTCATTTTTGCTTGCGCGTGAAAGATCAACATTTGCTTAGAAGTGTAGTAACTTGGTCTGAGGCAAATGCATTCGGGATCCCGAAGTCCGGATCAAATCAGCTGTTTATAGTAACAACAATGAATTGATGTACAATATACTTTCGCTGTCATTTGCATTTTCATTGGGAACACCTGGATTCGGTTTTAATATCTTATATTTACATAAAACATAAAAAATTATAAAATATTGATATGATGAAGGAAGGAGGAGTTATATTGAAAAAATTATTTGTATTATTAAGCTGTTTTCTGATTCTTGCGCTCGCATTAGTTGGATGTGGAAAAACAAAAGTGGATTTCACCACAAAACAGTTTGAAACTGCTCTCAATAAAGGGGAAAACGTAGAAGGGAAAACAGTTTCAGTTAAAGTGAACAAAATTGTGCCCAATAGCCTATTCGGTTACAATATTGAAGCCGGAAAACATTTGAACTTTGTATCAAATGATAATCCTGATGTCAAAAAAGGGGAAACGGTAATATTGAAGGTTAAACAAGTAAAAAGCACACTCGGTTCGTATATTATTTATTACGAGAAAAAGTAAGTTGAATAACCTAAAAACGCATCTCACCAGAGAGGTCAGATGCGTTTGCCATACAATATTTCTTACATGACCGTCCTGACCAATATTTTTGCTTGGTTTTTATCTTCAATTAATTGGTTGAAGCCTCTATCAAGGGTGTGTTGATGATTTCAATGAAAAACCTTATTCTCGTTAGAAACAAGGAGGGTATAAAAAAATGAGACCCACTACCCAACTGAAAAGAACGGTTGAATGGACTATAGACAATAAAAAGTTAAAAATTATAAATGTTCCATACGAAAAACTGCCGGTTGATGGAGAGATCTTTTACGACGCTGATGTATCTATTCGGATAATGATGTTAAAAGATCTAATGTTGGCAGATCGTATTCCTCCTATTGTTGACTATGAAATCGTCAAAGACTTTCCTGTTTAATATTACACATATTAGATATCCACATGAATCACTTATGAAATATTTTGTAAGTGATTTTTTATTTTTACTCTCAATCTGTGCCTAAAATTTTCATTTACTGCCAAATAGATCGCCTAATTGGAATATCCACCAAATATAACCCATTCCTCATTAGGTGATCTAATGAAAAGATTTTGATAGCCCCCCGAAGGAACGAATTGGAAATGAAGGCCGGCCGTCATCCGGAAATTTTCCGGGGGACAGGGAGCGAGTGAAAACGCCAAAGGATCAATTGTAAGTGCGATTGCTGAATGGAGCAGCGGGTATGAAAGCTGGTGGGCTCCGCTAACACGAAGAGGCGTAATAACGATTTGCGGTTTGCCTTCCTTTTTTGCAGGGTACGAAATGAATGAGGAGTGATGATCCAATGCAAAGAGTGGAGGCAGATATGAATGAGTAGTGAACGGAAACCGGGCCAAAATGAGAAGGATCGCCAACTGGAACAGTTTCGCTCCATTGATGAAGGAAAACCAATGACGACAAACGAAGGGTTAAAACTTTCAGAAGATGAATTTTCTCTGAAAGCGGGCGAACGCGGCCCGACTTTGATGGAGGATTTCCATTTTCGTGAAAAAATTACCCACTTTGACCATGAACGGATTCCTGAACGTGTTGTCCATGCAAGAGGGTATGCTGCACATGGCGAATTTCAGGTTTACGAATCCATGAAACCTTATACAAAAGCGAAATTTTTGCAGGATCCTGCTGTAAAGACGCCTGTTTTTGTGCGCTTTTCGACAGTTGCCGGTTCGCGGGGGTCGGCAGATACCGTCCGGGATGTGCGCGGATTTGCAGTAAAGTTTTACACGGAAGAAGGAAACTATGACCTTGTCGGAAACAATATTCCGGTTTTCTTTATCCAGGATGCCATTAAATTCCCGGATTTGGTGCATTCCTTTAAACCTGAGCCCCATAACGAAATTCCACAGGCCCAAACGGCACATGATACGTTTTGGGATTTCGTTGTGAACAACCAGGAATCTGCCCATATGGTGATGTGGCATATGTCGGACAGGGCGATTCCGAGAAGCTTCCGGATGATGGAGGGTTTTGGCGTCCATACATTCCGGTTTGTAAACGAAGAAGGAAAGGCCCACTTTGTTAAATTCCATTGGAAGCCAAAGCTTGGTGTCCATTCGCTGGTATGGGACGAAGCCCAAAAAATTGCCGGGAAGGACCCGGATTTTCATCGCCGCGATTTGTACGAAGCCATTGAGATGGGGAATTATCCGGAATGGGAACTCGGTGTCCAGATGATTCCAGAGGAAGATGAATTTAATTTTGACTTTGATATCCTCGACCCGACGAAAATCTGGCCAGAAGAAGAGATCCCGGTGAAGATTATCGGGAAAATGACGTTAAATCGCAATGTCGATAATGTTTTTGCTGAAACTGAGCAGGTTGCCTTCCATCCGGGCAATGTGGTACCAGGAATTGATTTTACCAATGACCCGCTGCTGCAGGGCCGCTTGTTCTCATACACGGATACGCAGCTGATCCGCCTGGGCGGGCCGAACTTCCATGAGCTTCCGATTAACCGGCCGGTGTGCCCTTTCCATAATAACCAGCGCGACGGATATGGCCGCCAGACAATCAATGTTGGCCAGGTCAGCTATCATAGGAATTCGCTTGCAAATAATACCCCGTCTGTTTCCAGCGCACAGGAGGGCGGTTATGCACATTACCAGGAAAAAGTGGAAGGCCGTAAAGTGCGAAACCGCAGCAAGAGTTTCAAGGATCATTTTTCACAAGCCATCCTGTTTTGGAACAGCATGGGGGAACCGGAGAAACAGCATATTATCCAGGCCTTCAGCTTTGAACTCGGCAAAGTAAAAAGCAAGTCGATCAAGCAAAAGGCAGTCGATATGTTTGCCAATGTCAGCACCAATCTTGCGAGTGCGATCGCAAATGCAATTGGCGTGAATCCACCTAAACAAGCAGAGAATACAAAACTGGAAAAGTCTTCTCCGACGCTCAGCATGCTGAACACGGTTATGCTGCCTGATACACGTAAAGTCGGCGTGATTCTTGGTAACCAATTTAATGGACCTAAAGTGGCAGCAGTCGTGAAGGGCTTGCAGGCTGCAGGCGTCCTGCCCGTCATCATCAGTGATAAATTAGGAGATTTAAAAGGTACAGACGGGGCTGTTTTTGAGGCAACAGAAACGTTCCTGACAAGCAGTTCTGTTTTATTTGATGCGATTTATGCAGCAGGTGGGCAAGGGTCAACGCCTGCATTTGAAAAAAATGCCGCGCAATTTATTCATGAGGCTTTTATGCATTATAAAACCATTGGCGCCACTTTTGACGGCGTTGTATTCTTGGAAAAAGGAAATCTGTTAAACCAGGCGGGAGTAGTCACGGGAGAAGATCCCCGGCAATTTACAGAAGAATTTGTGAAGGCAATTGCAGCTGACCGCCATTGGGACAGACATTTGATATGATTTTAAGATAGCAGGGAGCGGCGGATTCTCCCTGTTTTTTTGCATCTAATAGATTGGGTGAATGTTTAGATTTTAGTTCTTTCCGAGGCTGCCAAGACTTTTGTAAACCGGATCAACGTCTTGGCTTTTCATAAGCTCTCCGCAAAGAAACGCAAAAAGAAGACCATCCGCAACGTTAACGGGCGCTATGTGAAGGAAGGCCTTTATTTTTGCTTGCTTTCTTAACATAGACGCGTTCTATGTGAAGGAAGCCCATCAATTTTCCATGCTTCCTTAACGTAGGCGGGCGCTATGTGAAGGAAGGGAGTCAATTTTCCGTGCTTTCTTAACCTAGGGCTTGCTGCCGCTTAAATATGTTTCACGTGCCTGGCACTACCTGAAGTTTATCGAAAATCCCTAAAGGGAAGCGTAACTGCTCAGGTTGCGTTCCCCTTTCCTTATTAGATAGCCGATCACTTCAACCGTATCCCCGTCACCTTGCTCTTCGGGATCGCCGGGTCATGCTGGACGACAAAAGCTTTTTTGAACCGATTGATGTATTCATCTTCGTGTGATTTTGGTGTCAGGATGATCAGTTTTCGGTGCAGCTGTTCGACGTACAGGTCAAACACTTTTGATTTTCTTTGTTCATCCAGGGCGCTGTCGAATTCGTCGAGTACGATAAAGCCGGGGGTTGTTTACAGGTTTTGCAGCAAGGCAAGGGCAAACAGCAGGGAGCTGAGAGATTCCTCGCCGCCGGATACACCTTTGCCAACTCTGCCACCGCGCGCTTTTACACTGACATCTTCCATTGTGCCGCGGTGCCCTTCCTTTCGTGCTTTGATATATAGATCAAAATGGGTGCGCCTGTTTTTATCTTCCCGCTGCGCCCAGCTGATTTCACCCTGAAACTGGTAGGCGGCCATGTACACGGCGAATCGTTTGTTGATCTCGAGAACGCGCATATTGATGGTTGTTTCCAGATCTTCTTTTAATGCTGCTGTTCTTTGTTTGTTGTGTTCCAACAGGATTTTTGATTCCTGGTATTCTTTTTCCAGCCTTTCATATTCTTCTTTTTTTTCCGCAGCAATTCTTGTTAAAATAGCGCGGTTTTCCACAATCCATAATGTTTCGGCTTCTGATGAATGGCTGACTTCATAAAGGGATAAGTTCGTCACGGCATGAACCGGTCCGTAATGATAGGATGAATATGTCCCTGTTACCTGTCCTGAAAAATAGACCGGGGTGAGGTTGCCAAGACTCACCATTCCGAGTGCTTCAGCCGGATAACCCGCCCAAGCTTCAAAAAGATCCAGAAAATCGGATTTGTTCCGGTCAAACACTTTAGAACCGCCGATCTTTTTATAATAAGAAGCACCAATTTCTTTCCAGTCAAACCGGTCTTGTACCGTGCTTATTTGGATGATGGCGGCTAAAAAGGCAAAACTTGATGCGCTTTTGATCCGGCCATGCCTTTTCGAATAATTCCGATTGGATCAAAGCATCCGGACGACAGACTGATAAAAAACGTTCCCTAATGCGCTCATAGATCATTGATTTTATAGCAGTTTCGGCAGATGTAATATCGATTTGTTCGAAAGTATTTTTAAGCGTCATCAATTCATCTTGACGTGTCTGGTGCTCCATTAGCTTTTGTTCTTCTAAAAACCGGTAATAGGTATATCCCATCCGGTAACACTGGCTGTCCACGGTTTTTCCGTCTGTCTTCAGCCGGACTTCTTTTACGATCCACCCTTCATCAAGCCATTTCAAAGTTTGAGGCTCGTCTTCATGAAGTGCGAGTTTTTTTCTTGGCGTTAAGTGAAGCTTCTCCAGTTGTGCCCCGGCTTTGCTTTTGCTATCTCCGTCCGGCTTTTGGGCTCCGATTGTAAGAATGCCGACCGTCCGGTACGTTCGCTTCGTTACTTTTACAATGGGGATATCAATAAATGTTTCCTTTGTGACGCCATCTAAACGGAGTTGCTCCCCTTTTCTCAAAATGTATGCATTTAAATAATCCAGCACGGGTTGTTCGATCATTCCGTTCCCTCATTTCTATACTTTCATTTTAGCAAATCTGCTCGAAGATTGAAGTGGGAAGTCGTTCCTTTCGACCATAATGAGACAGCACACGAAACAAAGCGGTCAAGGGAATGGAGGCCACTGTACGGCGGAAAGAGTGAGTTAAAGTAGTAAATTAGAAAAGAACAAGAATGCACGACTTGGTCTACTTCATGGTGAATTTGGAAATGTAAGAAAACACATTCGTATATACCCTGAAAAAACGGGATGGACTTTTACTGAAGAGACAGGCAAGGTCGAGAAGGTGGTAGACAGCGGAGAGAACTGGGAGCGGGTGGAACCAAAGGCATACTTATTCAGGAACGCGCGGTTCAGCCGCAAAAAGTGAGTGAATTTTGCGCTCGTCAACCATGATTAGTCCCATTAAAAAACGATCTTCCTCTCGTTTTTAACTGTAACAAGAAGCCACTCATTTTACTGTCCGCATTTTGATCAATCATCCATGGTATAATAAAACAGATGTTCAAAATTTAACAAATCGAGGGATCACCATGTACAGCATAGAAGAATTTGACCGGCAAGGCATGCACTTTTTCCGTTTGAAGGGGGAAGGGGATTTTGTGGAAGTCTGTCCTGAACGGGGCGGAATGATCACAGCCATTCATATCGCAGATGAGGATTTGCTGTATATGAATGAGGAAACGCTGTTTGATCTTGATAAAAATGTCCGCGGCGGGATTCCGGTTCTGTTCCCAATAGCGGGGCAGCTTAGGGGCAAGCAGTATGATTGGGGAGGCCGTGTGTATCAAATGGCCAACCATGGGCTTGTCCGGACGCGCCCTTTAGAAGTGGCAGGCCAATCATGCGGCACGGATCATGCGGAAATCACTTTGGTTTTCCATAGTACACCGGAGACGCGTGTTTCTTATCCGTTTGATTTCGAATTGCAGTTAACGTATCGCTTAGCGGGCGGCAAAGTCACAATCCAGCAGAAAGTCACAAACCATTCAATAGGACCGATGCCGATTTGCCCGGGATTCCATCCATACTTTGCCATCCGGGATAAAGCACTGGAACTGGAGACAACTGCAACAACCTATTTCGATTACAATGATCACAAGGAAAAGCCATTGACTGGAAAACTGGAGATGGCGGGGTTAAAAGAATCCGTGGTATTTGAAGGTGGTTCAGTAAGGACAGCTTTCCATGCCAAAAAGGATCTCGTCATTGAAGCAGACGAACATTTCCGTTACACTGTCGTTTGGGTGGAAGGGGATGCGCCTTTCGTCTGCATCGAACCATGGGTCGCGAAAAACGAAGCACTGAACACGCAAGAAGGGCTGATCCTTGTAAAACCGGAACAACCCCTGGCATTGGAAGTTAAGTTTTACTTGGAAAAACGATCATAAGTCGTTCAGCTGTTGCTAATGACCCGGCATTTTTCTGCCATTCCTATGAAAAAAACGGCTCTCATGAGAAGAGGCGGCGATTCCCTGACAATAGAATGTATCGCCGCTTTATTTGTCACGTTCAGCATGGTTTGTCTGCCCTTAAAGTTTCTGATGCCGGTTTTTCCATGGCAAGCGGGTTTTTGGAACGCAATAAGATGATGCCGAAAATGCCCATGACCGTAACATCTCCATAAGCGAAAATGGGGAAAGGGACGTTTGGGAGCAGCATGCCGGCAATGGCGTTTGCCGAACAAAGGGCACCAAGCGGCAGCATGATTTTTCCGTGCACGGCGGCAAACGGGAAAAAGTGGATGCCGAATGCCAAAAAGGCCGCAAGCCAGATCATCCGGTATTGATGCGAGTCAAAAAAAGGCCCGCCCATTCCAATGAGTAAAAGTACAGCCAGGAAAATTGAAATCACGGTCATTCGATTTTGAAAGCGGCTTGGACGGCCGAATGCAAGCTTTTTGTAAACCCGCTTGTTTGCCAGGATAAAGGCAAATCCAAGAAAATAACCGGTAGCAAAAATCGGCATGCTGATCATTTGTGCTCCTCCGAAAAGGGTGCCCACGAGAATGACCGCTGCAATCCAGACCAGCCACAGCCCGCAAATCCTTTTGGACAAGAAAGTGAGCGGTTCGCCTTTTACGTAACCTAACGATTTAAGTAATGTAGAAATCATCCCAATCCCCTTTTCAATGTTTTCTTCTGCCTTTTTACCTGCTTTTAACAGCGGGAGCCGCAAGCCATGGGTAATAGAAGGCCGTTGCATATAAGTATAATCGAAAAGCAGAATAAAAAATAGAAGATTTTGTGTAATTTTGCTGTTTTTCACGAAAGTATGCCTAAGAACCACCGCCGGAAAAGCCTTAAAAAACTGGCAGGACTCCACCATTAATAAGTGCCTCACCGTTTTCTTGCATTCTAACTTTTTCAGTGCCTTCCAGAAAATACAGCGTTTTTTTTCATCTAAATTGGACATGTTAATGAACAAAACCAATTTGGAGTGAACCAGTTATGATTACAAAACGGCACTTGGTTTTTAATTTGGTGATTTTGGCGGTTCCGTGGCTATCCCTGCTATTTCTGGGAAAACGCAATGTGAAACGTTATGCTTTGGCGGGTGCTTTTATTGCTGTGTTTGCCATTTCGAATCAAATATTGGGGCGTATACGGCAGTGGTGGAAGTTTTACGATAAAAAGGTGCCTTTTCTAAAGGGCGAGCTGCCTTTCAGCATGGGCCCGTTTATGCCGCTGTCGATGTGGATTTTGAAATACTCTTACGGAAACTTTAAAAAATTTGTCCTGATGAACATTGTTGCCGATGGATTTTTTGCTTTTCTATTTATTGAAGTATTAAAAAAGTTGCGTATCGCCTCCCTTAACCGGCTGAGCCCCGTCAAATTTTTTATCTACTTGCACTATAAAGCTTATTTGTTGTATGGAGTGCAGTGGTTGTATGAAAAGTTAAGAAAAAAGCGGCAAGTGCCGGCCTAAAGGGCGGTATTCTCTTCTCATCATTTGGACTGTGTCAGAGTAAAAGAACAAGGAAGGCTTTGGCTGCAGCAGCCGGGCGATGGGGACGGCGACCAACACTAGCACACGGAAAAAGCAAGAAAGATGGAAATGGGGAGGCATGCATTGAAAGTGGAGTCTTCACTCTTCAAGAGTGGGGATTTTTCAATGTCCATTACTTCCAGTCATACAAAAAATTGTAAGGAAATCTTGCAAAGTAAGATTGCTTTTAGATAAAGATTCCAATACGATAATGGTATACATTTTTTTAAAGGAGCATTCCTGTTAGAAGGATTTTCGGGGACTTGAATAAAAAGAGCCCTCTTGGTATGATGCGGGGTGTCAAATCTGCAAGAATTGACCCCTAATTTGTAACCAAGGAGGACTCCATAATGGATTTTAAACAAAATCAGAAAATTAATCAAGTCACCGAACAAACACTTGTGGTGGGAATCGATATTGCCAAGCGGACACACTACGCTTGCTTTGTAGATGACCGCGGACGAGTGCTCCATAATTCATTTTCTGTGTCCCAAGCAAGAAATGGATTTGAACTGTTCTATCAACGCGTTCTAGCCGCAATGAAAGAACACGAAAAATCGGAAGTTATTGTCGGGATTGAACCTACGGGACACTACTGGCTCAATTTGGCCTACTTTCTTGAAGAAAGAGGTATTCCCTTGGTCATGGTTAACCCTATGCATGTTAAGCGATCAAAGGAGCTGGACGACAATTTACCAACCAAACATGACCGCAAAGATGCATTGGTCATTGCCCGTTTAGTTAAGGACGGGCGTTATAGTTACCCACGCATCTTAAAAGGCATGGAAGCTGAACTTCGCGCTGGGTCAACGTTCAGAAGTAAATTGACAGAGGAATTAGGGGCTGTCAAAAACATGATCATTCGTTGGTTGGATCGCTATTTTCCAGAGTTCGTCCAGGTGTTTCCGTCTTTTGGGAAGATGGCTTTAGCTGCACTTGAATGCACACCATTTCCAAGTGATCTTCGCCAGAAACAAGCCGATGAAGTTTTATCTCTTTATCGTAAGGTTGAGGGGCTAAAATGCCCCCAAAGGCCAAAATCAGTGCGCCTTATTGAAGTCGCGGCTAGCTCTATCGGAGTGACAGAAGGACTTGAGATGGCCCGTATTGAAATCGCCACACTTGTCTGCCGCTACCATCAGCTAGAACAAGATATCGAAAGTATTACTCAACGCTTAGTTGAGCTTGTAAAAACATCGGTAGAATACGAATGGCTATCAACGGTACCAGGGCTTGGAGATACAACGATTGTCGACTTATTAGCTGAAATCGGAAGCTTTTCACACTATCAAGATTCACGCCAATTAACTAAACTCGCGGGATTAACATTACGTGAAAACTCCTCCGGTCTGCACAAAGGGCAAAAACGCATCTCCAAAAGAGGCAGAAGAAAGCTGCGTGCTCTCCTTTTCCGGGTAATGATGCCGATGATTCGACACAATGAAGCATTTAAAAAGCTACACGAGTACTACACGAACCGTCACGTTAATCCGTTACGCAAGAAGCAATCCATCGTGGTTCTATGCGGTAAGCTATTAAAAGTGTTACACGGAATTAGCACGAAGCACAAAGTGTTTGACGCACAGCGAATGATGAGGGATATTCCTGGTCTCGCAGAGGCTGAATAAGGCCCCACATCCCCCTAGTAAGACCTAGACAACAGGATGACACGGAGAAGCTGGCACTATTTTTTCCATTCGACCTCGAGTCCCTAAAGGAGCTTCGCTAGCCTCTGCCTTATGACTAGACCGAACGAAGGAATGTAGACACACAGATGCCCAGAGACATGGGAGGGTACGTCATCATAAGTTACGCAGAGATCCATTGTGCATCGTATAATTTCCTATCACTACTTTCCATCATTATCCAGTAGTGACCGCGTAGCGTACCCATATGTTGGAATAGTTTCACATAATATGAAAATTTTGTTAGAAAGCGTGTCGAAAAATATTTTTTGACACCCCACCAACGGCTTAAACCGTTGATAAATCAATACCTGAATCCGTGACGAAATTTCCGCTTAAAGGCAAACAAATCGCATAAAATTTAGTATAATTGGTATATCAGACAAATTAAATTCATTCCACATTCAGGTGATCTCATGAAAAAGTTTGTGATAGAACCCACAAAAGAACGAATTGTTGCCCAAGCTGGCTTAGCGATAGTAGGAAATTTACTAAATCAAACGAATTTAGTTTCCAGGTTGAATGCCTATAAACTCCCGGATATCTCCCGGTATCCGGCTTGCTCCAATGGCGATGTGGCTAAATCTTATATCGGCTTGCTTTGCCAGGGAAAAAGTGATTATGACAATATTGAAACCTTCCGTGATGATGCTTTTTTTGCACTGGCTTTGGATATCCAAAGGGTTCCTTCCAGCCCGACTCTCAGGCAACGATTGGACCAGGCCGCCTTGGTGGAAAAATGGAAAACGATCTTGCACGAAGAATCGCTGGATCTGATTCGCCATACAAATGCGGAAATCAGCCCGGTTTACGCCAAAGACAAACCGTATATCCCGGTTGATCTGGATGTCTCCCCTTTCGATAACTCCAAGACAAAAAAGTCCTACGGTGTGATGTCAAGGGTTAAAAACAAGTGAATTGGAAATTTTGTTGGCTCTATGTCGTAAAAATGGCAATACTGAATATAATTGGAGTAATCTGGAAGTTTTCAAGTTCAGGCTATCGATGATGGTTACCTGGTTACCTCATCGCGTCACCTTCTTTTTCGGCGCATAAATTTGATCGTTGCGGAGCAGCGCATCGATCAGGCGCACCAGTTTTCTTGCCGTTAAGACGAGGGCGCGTTTGTGTGAGTGCTTATGCACCTCACGATATTTCTTTTGGTAAAAGGCGCGGTACTCAGGTTCGTGTCGCCGGACCAGATTGGCAGCCTCAACCAGGTAATACCGGAGATAACGATTGCCTGTACGCGCAAGCATTTTGTCATCAGCCTCAAAATCACCCGATTGGTGGCGGGGCCAGAACAATCCAGCAAATTTTGCGATCGCGGCTTGGTCGTCAAAGCGCTCAATGTCGCCGATTTCAGCGAGAATCCCAGCACAGCTCACCGGGCCTATTCCCGGAATGGTCTGGAGGGTATTCGGGATTCCATCAAGAACGCGGGCAATCGCCTTATCCAAATCCTTGATTTGGCGTTTAAGATGCCGGATGATCTCAATAGAACTGCCCAGGACCAAGTCAATCGAATCCTCCACACATTTAGAAAGCCGGTAAGAGGACCGGGCAGCTTTTTGGATGGATGCGGCCAAATCCTCGGGATCGCTAAAGCGGCCATGGCCTTTGGTCTGGAGATACATCGCTAAGTCCTCTAGAGGCATTTGGGCAATTTCATCGAGGCTATAGGCCTCAAGCAAAAATTCCGTTATGGCATGGCCGAAGACCGGTGTATCCACTTCAAGGTTAAAGGCACTGAATTTGAAAAACAGATGATTCAAAAATACCTGTTGTTCCCGGGTTAAACTTTGAATCAGGTGATAGCGCATCCGTGTTAACCGTTGAAGGGCAAGGTATTGTTCTGACTGAATCACGGATTTCGGCAATCTCCCGAAACGCAAGCGGTCCGCAATTACCCAGGCATCTTTGGGATCGGTCTTGTCCATCTCGGCATAAGCCTTTTTGAAATTTCTCACCAGCTTCGGATTCAGGGTAAACACCTTTGTACGACGCTGTTTCAGCTCGGGATCTTCATGGAAAAACATTGCCGGGTGCCAACTATACACAGATGTGGCCTCCATGGCGATCTGGATGGTGTCATCCGCCTCCGCATGTTGGAGGATGGCGTCTCTTAACTCAGAGGCACCGGGAAGATTGTTTGTCACCGTTTGGGTGGCCAACGTTTCCCCCATTCCATCCATCAGGCAGGCATCGAGGTTTTTGGAGCTCACGTCAATACCGACAAATAAGGGCATATGATTTCCTCCTCTCTGTATTGGGATCGATGGAATCGGACGCTTCGGGATATCCCCAGATGGCTTGCCGATCTGTCAGCCTCGCGTATGAGAACTCATCCGGGCCGTGGGCTGCCTGGAACTGCTCATTTCCAGCACGGAGATCCGGAGGAACGGCCTACGGGTTAGACGTTCAAGCAAGAACCTGGGGATGCAGACTTTTCGAGTAGTCAGGCTACAAGGAGGGGAAGCATTGACCCAAACGATCCTAAGACCATTATCCGGGAACATCGCGAAGCGTCCAAGTCCGAACTTGTATTCCGGGCGAGCCCGGAATACAAAATCTTATATTCACTTGTCAATGAGCAGCAGAATGAACTGGAAATTGACATCCACTTTGGATTTAAACTTATTATACGAGGAAGGGGTAGAAAGAACCTATAAAGGCTGTGACGGTTATGCCCCTATGTTCGCTTACATGGGACAGGAAGGTTACTGCCTGCATGTTGAGATGCGAAAGGGAAGTGTCCACTGCCAAAAAGGTACACCAAATTTCATCCAGGAAACCATTCAATCTGCCCGGAAACTAACAGATCAGCCATTGCTTTTCAGGCTTGATTCCGGAAATAACAGCCGGGATAATCTCATTATTCTCCTAGAAAACCATGCAAGCTTTATTATCAAACGCAATCCCCGTAAGGAAAAAGCTGAGGACTGGCTGTACATTGCCCGAAAATATGGGATCTGTTGTGAAGAACGGGAAGGAAAGAAGGTTTACCTTGGATCCATCCCCGAAACCATTCAAATTAAGGACCAGGAGCGAAGCATCCGAAAAGTTTTTAAAGTGACCGAAAGAACCATCTCAAGAGACGGACAAATTTTTTTAATTCCCGAGTATGAATTTGAAACCTACTGGACGGACCTTGAAGTGCCGCCTCATGTGGTGATCTCTCTTTATCATAACCATGGCACTTGCGAACAGTTCCATAGTGAAATTAAATCAGAACTGGATCTCGAACGGCTGCCGTCAGGCAAATATGAAACGAATGGCCTTGTGCTCCATTTCGGTGTATTTGCGTATAACCTGCTTCGCTTGATTGGACAAGAAAGCTTGAAAAAACAAGATACGCCATTGAAAAAGAAAACAACAAGAAGAAGAATCCGAACCGTCATCCAGAATATGATCACACTGGCCTCAAAGCTGGTTTTCCGTGGCCGGCAATGGAAATTAAAAGTCGCGGAGACCAACAAATGGTTACCGGTCTTTACTCGTTTGTATCAAGCCTTTTACTAAACATCCCGATCAATAGACTACTAGGAAAAAAGAAATAAAAAAACGAAAACTTGCAAAAATGGAAATTTGCAGATTTATTTGGCGTGCACAAAAACGAGTGAAACAGGGAAATTTTTACATACTGAATCACTAAAAGTGCATTTATCGAATAGTCGGACACCACTATATCCTTACTCTTGGGAAATCTACCTATTAACGGCGTTTGTTATATTTTCGTCACGGATTCAGGTTAGAGCTTTCGTTTTAAGCCTGGTATGTGGGGGACTGATCGTTGATGCGCGCGAAATTTACGAGACTCCTGCGGGAAAAGCGGGCCAGGAGAGACCCCGCAGCGAGGTACGAGCGAGGAGGCTCGCCGGCCGCCCGCGGAAAGCGAGTGAATTTCGCGCGCATCAACACTCCCGTTATCAATCTATACGAAAGTGTACAAAAAGAGTGTCTTGGAATCCCGATATTTAAACCTTATCGAGAAAAACTTGACACATACAAATAGTAATTTAAAATAAAAAAGTGCCCCATCCTTTGGTATAATTGATTTTGAGAAAAAAACAATAACCAAGAAAGGGGGCACCTTTAAGGTGAATTATATCATTCCTGTCTCAAGAATTAAATATGAATTCAATTTAAAGAATAGTACAAAATTTAGTGGCATCCTCCCATTTCTGCAATTTCTGGAACGGATGAAAATCCAGCAGACTTTCCGGGGGTTTGATTGCTTAAAGAAAGACAATGCCAAATTTCCTCTAAGTAAAATATTTGTATATCTGATTGCGGGCTGGATGGCAGATTGCTCCCGTATGTTTCATTTTCAATCACTCCAGAATGACCCTTTGATTCGTGCTTTCTTAGGAGGAAAATGCCCGCATTATACGCTTTTAAGCAAGGATCTATTAAGGTTGGAGAAAATCGAGGATGCTGCCATAGAATTCAAAGAACGGGTGATGGACATCATCGAACCATGGCTGGATTCCGATCTCATTCTTGACTTTGATTCAAGTGTCGAAACGGTTTATGGAAACCAGGAGGGAGCGAAAATCGGGGTGAACCCCCATAAGCCGGGCAGAAAAAGCTACCACCCCCTTCTCGTTTTTGAAGGAAAATCCCATCTTTGCTTAAACGGTGTGCTAAGACCGGGAAACGTCCATTCAGCTGACAACGGAATTGAATTTGCCGAGGAAACCTATCGATTGCTTTCCGCTCAGTACCTTATCCGGTACGCCCGTTTTGACAAGGGATTTGGCGGAGAAAAGTTTTACAGTTATTGGGAGCAGCGGAAGATTAACTACGCCGGCAAACTGAAATGGACATCAAGATTGAAAAAGTATGTTGAAAACGACAATTCTCCGTGGATCCGGTATGTTGATGATGAGCTGATTGTTATAGAGGGAAAAACAGTCTACTACCAAGCAACTTCCTGGGAAAAGCCAAGAAGAGTTGCGGTCATCCGAAAAGCTGACAAGTATGAGGAAGACCAGCTTCAATTGTTTGATTTTCTCTGGGATTATGAAGCCATTGTGACAACGATGGACTGGGAACCTATGGATATTTGGAGATTTTACAATCAGAGAGCCTGTCTGGAAAACTATATCAAAGAGTCTAAATATGGTTTTTCGATGGACAAGATTCCAACAGATTCTTTCGGGGCAAATCATATGGATCTTCTGATTAAATTACTGGCGTACAATTTATTCGAGATCTTTAAAAAGGACCATTGCCCGGCTGCGTTCAAGTCCTATACCATCAGGCGGTTTCGAAGAGAGTTTATTTATTCGGCCGGCGTGCTGACGTCTCACAGCCGGAGGGTCTCATGAACATTTGTGAGACATATGCCCACAAATGGGCATTCCGGAAAATGATTCAAAGTGTGCGCATGATTGATTGAGAGACAGGAACTGAATACTGGAAATTAAAAAGCCCGCAAAGGTGGGGAGGGGGAAAGTATACCTTCAACCACCTGAAATTATAGATTTGGATTCCATATTTTACATTTACTTCCATGTGTGTGGATTTTAGCTATCAAATCGCTGCACTTTCGTAATTTGGGATCATTAAAAAGGGGGATGAACTAAGTGAGCGACAAAGAGAATTATGTAGATAATAAAGAGACGGAGGAAAATGGTAATAATTTCGATAACACTGATTCTCTTAGACCAAAAGATTATCAACTTCCATACATAGGCGAAGAATTTAAAGAGCGGATTAATGAGATTCAAAAGCAATTTATTGCAAGTGTACAACCAGTTATAGATTTAAGAAGAAAACTAATTGAACCTATTACTGAAATGCAAAAACAAATTAGCGAGGCTCTAAGACCATTTACACAAATAACAGAAGCCATTAATCAATTAACAGAACCTTTAAAGGGGATTGATTGGGATGCCTTAAGTAAGGCTGCGGCTGAAAGGCTTAAAGAAATTGATACTTTCTTAAAGGAACAAGAAGATAATTTATGGTGTATAGATGTTGACCTTTTAGATGCTATCGAAAATGAGGAAGTAATTAATTATGCAGAATGTATTGATTCAAAACTAGATGAATATGTTCTGGAAATTACAAGTGATCCAATATATGAATTACATGTGTCACTGATTAAAGAAACCTATGGAGCATATAGAGCAGGATATTATAAGTTGTGTACGTTTCCATTGTTTTCTACATTCGAACATATAGTAGCTTCATGGTACGAAGGAAATATTACTGAAGAAGAAATTGCAGTTAACCTGAAACCTAAACAGAAACGGCTATATTATAAAATTCAAAAGCTGACAAATGAAGAAAATGGCCAAGAAGGATTCATTAAAGTGTTTGCACAGTCTGTATTAAGGATGTACGAAAAGACATTTGTTTCAATTCCAGAACAACTTAATAAAGAACTAAATCGAAACTCAATTACACATGGATTCCATGATTATGATTCCATTACTCAAGAAGACGTTTTAAAGCTATTTCAACTATTAAAGGCATAAAATACGTAAGTCCTAAGGATTTTATAGAATAAGTCTTTTCTAGCCGTTACATTGGAGAAATCTGCCTCTTTTAAGCCGCCTAATTTTTATACTAAATGATACAAACAGAGGGAGGTTAATTAATGAATACATATAGAAATTCAGATAGAGATTTTTTAGGTGTATCAAACCAAATGAGGAGAAAGAAAATATGATAATATATATATAGATAATTAGTTAAAGTACGGAGAGAGGAAGTAACATTATGACAGAAAATCAACGTAATGCACAAACATCAATAAATGTACAAAAACAGGCCAATTTAATTTGGAACGTTGCTGATATTATACGAGGACTATACAAACCTCATGAATATGGAAAAGTTATTTTACCGATGACTGTAATTAAACGTCTGCACGACACGTTATTACCAACACGTGACAAAGTGTTAGAGGCATCCGAAAAATATAAAAATATGAATGACGCATTTCGTCACCGATTCTTAACACAAGCATCAGGTTATCCCTTTTACAATACGAGTGTCTATACATTTGATACGCTACTTGCAGACCCAGCAAATATCGAAACAAATTTCCGAGCTTATTTAAATAGCTTTTCAGATAATATGCTAGATATTTTAGCCAACTTTAGATTTGATGTTGAAATTTCTACATTAGCTGATAATGATGCGCTGTTTCATGTTATTCAAGAATTTAATAAGAAAGAATCTTATCTAGGTCCAGATAAAGTAACAAGTACAGATATGGGATATATTTTCGAGGAATTAGTTCGTGAGTTTTCAGAGAGTTATAACGAAGAAGCAGGAGAACATTTCACAAGTCGAGATATTATTTATTTAATCCCAGATTACGAAAGTAAAATAGTAATTTAAAATAAAAAAGTGCCCCATCCTTTGGTATAATTGATTTTGAGAAAAAAACAATAACCAAGAAAGGGGGCACCTTTAAGGTGAATTATATCATTCCTGTCTCAAGAATTAAATATGAATTCAATTTAAAGAATAGTACAAAATTTAGTGGCATCCTCCCATTTCTGCAATTTCTGGAACGGATGAAAATCCAGCAGACTTTCCGGGGGTTTGATTGCTTAAAGAAAGACAATGCCAAATTTCCTCTAAGTAAAATATTTGTATATCTGATTGCGGGCTGGATGGCAGATTGCTCCCGTATGTTTCATTTTCAATCACTCCAGAATGACCCTTTGATTCGTGCTTTCTTAGGAGGAAAATGCCCGCATTATACGCTTTTAAGCAAGGATCTATTAAGGTTGGAGAAAATCGAGGATGCTGCCATAGAATTCAAAGAACGGGTGATGGACATCATCGAACCATGGCTGGATTCCGATCTCATTCTTGACTTTGATTCAAGTGTCGAAACGGTTTATGGAAACCAGGAGGGAGCGAAAATCGGGGTGAACCCCCATAAGCCGGGCAGAAAAAGCTACCACCCCCTTCTCGTTTTTGAAGGAAAATCCCATCTTTGCTTAAACGGTGTGCTAAGACCGGGAAACGTCCATTCAGCTGACAACGGAATTGAATTTGCCGAGGAAACCTATCGATTGCTTTCCGCTCAGTACCTTATCCGGTACGCCCGTTTTGACAAGGGATTTGGCGGAGAAAAGTTTTACAGTTATTGGGAGCAGCGGAAGATTAACTACGCCGGCAAACTGAAATGGACATCAAGATTGAAAAAGTATGTTGAAAACGACAATTCTCCGTGGATCCGGTATGTTGATGATGAGCTGATTGTTATAGAGGGAAAAACAGTCTACTACCAAGCAACTTCCTGGGAAAAGCCAAGAAGAGTTGCGGTCATCCGAAAAGCTGACAAGTATGAGGAAGACCAGCTTCAATTGTTTGATTTTCTCTGGGATTATGAAGCCATTGTGACAACGATGGACTGGGAACCTATGGATATTTGGAGATTTTACAATCAGAGAGCCTGTCTGGAAAACTATATCAAAGAGTCTAAATATGGTTTTTCGATGGACAAGATTCCAACAGATTCTTTCGGGGCAAATCATATGGATCTTCTGATTAAATTACTGGCGTACAATTTATTCGAGATCTTTAAAAAGGACCATTGCCCGGCTGCGTTCAAGTCCTATACCATCAGGCGGTTTCGAAGAGAGTTTATTTATTCGGCCGGCGTGCTGACGTCTCACAGCCGGAGGGTCTCATGAACATTTGTGAGACATATGCCCACAAATGGGCATTCCGGAAAATGATTCAAAGTGTGCGCATGATTGATTGAGAGACAGGAACTGAATACTGGAAATTAAAAAGCCCGCAAAGGTGGGGAGGGGGAAAGTATACCTTCAACCACCTGAAATTATAGATTTGGATTCCATATTTTACATTTACTTCCATGTGTGTGGATTTTAGCTATCAAATCGCTGCACTTTCGTAATTTGGGTTGACATTTTATTTACATCTGCATATGCCTTTAACTTAAAGGACGGATTAACAGACTTCAGTTATTATGAAGTTGAATTAAAAAGGAAAATGGTATCTGTTTCAAATAAAATTATTGCCTTATTAGATCATAGTAAAATGGATAAAAGCTCTATTGCTACGTTTGCCAAAACAGAAGAGATTGACTTGCTAATCACGGATAAAGAGCCTACTACTGAAATTATCCAGTATTTCCATGATGAAGGGAAAAATTTGGAGATTGCAAAATAGTTGCCCTGTTCATATTGAATAGTTAAAAGATACAATATTTCCGCAAGCAGGAACTGGCATAATATGAATACAGTTCCTGCTTTTTAACCATTTTGTTTCCAATAATGAAATTGAATACCGGCTGCAATCCGGTCAATACTTCTCAATTAAAATGCAAAAATAAAGGCTGTCTTCACACTACTCTTTTTTCAGCTGTATTTCCTCCTGTAATTCCCCAGCGCCAAAAGCGGGAAAATGTACCGGTAGCTGTGGTAGTGGATGTAAAATGTGCCGGCCATGCCCTGTCCGACCGGGTATGCCGTGGTCCAGTCCTGTTTCTCAAGATTGGAGAGCAGCCAGGTGATGCCGTGCTCCATTTCAACGGTTGGTTTTTCCGAAACAGCAATCAGGGTGTCAAGTGCCCATGCGGTATGGGTGAGGGTGCTGTGGCCGAGCGGGATATACATTTGATGGATGTCGCTCCGGCATGATTCGCCCCAGCCGCCGTCATGGTTTTGTACCGATTGGATCCAGCCGGCTGCCCGTTTGAGTGCCGGGCGGGAAGCGGGGATCCCGGAAGCAGCCAAACCGGTGGATGCCGCCCATGTGCCGTACAAATAACAGATTCCCCAGCGGCCGTACCATGAGCCGTCTTTGCGCTGATGCCTGATCAGCCAGTCTGCGCCTTCTTCCATGGCGGGA
Organism: Weizmannia sp. FSL K6-0777; assembly: GCF_038593185.1. Classification (NCBI taxonomy): domain Bacteria; kingdom Bacillati; phylum Bacillota; class Bacilli; order Caryophanales; family Bacillaceae; genus Heyndrickxia; species Weizmannia sp. FSL K6-0777. The sequence goes on along the minus strand of NZ_CP151971.1, from coordinate 2,976,628 downwards.
TGGCGATTTTCCAGATTCGTATAATTCCCTAAAAATTCAAGCGTCCTGCCGGTTAAATCAGCACTGGACGGGTCACCAAGCAAATATTCCGCTTTTTCAACCGGGATGAGTTTGAGCCATTTTCCGTGGACGTTTTTTTCAAATGCGGCCCAGCCGCCGTCCCGGTTTTGCATGGAAACCGTCCAGTTTACGCCGCGCTTCCATGCTTCACGCGTTTGTGTGCCACCCGCCGCTTCCCGGATGAGCGCCCGCAAAGCCGCAGTGGTGTCGTCGACATCCGGGTTGATCGTGTTGATATCGGAAAAACCCCATCCCCCCGGCGCACCGTGCGGGTTATGGATTTTCCAGTCGCCGCTCCGGTTGTGCTGGCGGGAAAGCAGATACCGGTTGGCGGCAGCCACTGTCTTATCTTCTTTGGGCACGCCCGCATTTTGCATGGCGTAGCTGATAAGAGCCGTATTCCAGACGTTCGCGGTTGTATATTGCATATGGGGCAGGCCGTCAATCACCGTTGCCATGGACAGCAGGCCTTTTACGGCGTTTTGGATAATTGGGCCGTTTTTAAAATGGCCGAGTGAAAGGAGGGCGAAGATCATCAGAAATGTGGCGCTGAAATAGCTGTAAAAGGTGCCGTCCGGTTCGATGCGGGCAAGCATGTATTTTTTCGCGCGGTCGAGAGCTGATGCGTGCAATCTTTCCGGAAATTCGCTTATTTTTTTCAGTTCTTCTCCGATCCAATCCAGCAGGTCCCTGTTTTCCGGCCATGAATGCCCGGGGTGCCGCGCCGAAAATAGATCGCTTAAGTCCGGGCTGTTTTTCATTTTCATGCTGAATTTCCGGGATGCAAGAATCATGATGGGAATGAGGTTCGCCCGGCCGAAAATGGAAAATTGATAAAGGTTAATCGGGCAGGCAGCGGGCAGCAGGATCATTTCAACCGGAAAAGGCGAAAAAGCAGGCCATTTGTATTTCCCGGTGATGGCCAGCATGATTTTGGTGAACATGCTTGTATTTTGGATGCCGCCGTGTTCGAGAATGAATTTTTTTGCAGAAACAAGCCGCGGATCGTCCTTTTTGACAAATCCGGAGGCGAGCAGGGCGTAATATGCTTCAACTGTCGCAGAAAGATTGCCGCCGTTTTCTTCATCGGCGAAAAGCTTCCATGCCCCGTTATCGGACTGTTTGCTTAAAATTCTTTGCGCGAGCCCCCGGATCAATTGGTCTTCCTGAACCGCCAGCGTCCTTAACAGAATGATCATGTAGGCATCGGTTGTGGTGCCGGTGTCGAACGGATAGGCCCATGAACCATCAGAAGACTGGTCCTGTTTAAGCCTGTTGATAAGCCAATCAATTTTTTGATCCCATTTTGTCATGGCGCCATTCCTTTCTTTTTTACGATACATATGCACAAAGCGGGGAAACATGATGGTTTTTTTGCGCGGTCTCTCCCGCAAAATGCATCTTTTCAGTCTGAAAAAATCTTCCCGCCGCCATCATCCAAATAAAAAACCAGCAGGACTGCGGTCGCCCTGCTGGTTTCTGTTAGTTTTTATTGACAGAAGCATCATAGATCGATTTTACTGCTTTTTCCAAAGCGGCATTAAATTCTTCATCTGTCTGGCTGGCGTTGAGTTCCCCGGTTAAAGCACGCGAAAAGCTTGCGATGATGCCATCGTTTTCTTTCAGTTTTTGATTGGCTTCTTCGCGGGAATAGCCGCCGGAAAGGGCAACAACGCGGATAACGCGCGGGTGCTCAACCAATGCTTTGTAGACATTTGGCACGGTCGGAATGGTGAGCTTCAGCATCACATGATCCTTTTCCGGCAATTCGTTCAGATGATTGAGTAGTTCTGCCTTTAACAATTCCTCGCATTTTTCTTTGTCTGCACTATGGATGTCTACTTCCGGTTCAATAATCGGAACGAGGCCTGCCGCGAGGATTTGTTTTGCCACTTCAAACTGCTGGTCAACCACGGCTTTAATGCCTTCCGGGTTGGCTTCCTTAATGACGGAGCGCATTTTTGTCCCGAAAATATGGTGTTCATTTGCACGCCGGAGTGTCGCATCCAGATCCGGGATCGGCTTCATCAGCTGAACGCCGTTTTCAAGATTCGCAAGCCCTTTGTCCACTTTTAAAAATGGGACAATGCCTTTTTTCTCGGCCAGGTATTCCGCAGTGTACAAGCCTTCAATCTGGCGGTCCATCGTTTGTTCGAATAAAATAGCGCCGAGGATGTATTTGCCATCAAAAGCCGGAGAAGTGATGATTCTTGTCCGCATTTGGTGGATAAGATCAAACATTTCGTCTTCGTTTGAATAGGCATCTTCCGGCACGCCGTAGTTTGCCAACGCTTTCGGTGTGCTGCCGCCGCTTTGGTCGAGCGCCGCAATAAAACCTTTTCCGTTCTTGACTTTGTCGAACTGCGTTTGGTTCATCATGATCTCTCCTTATAAGGTTTGTTGAAGGGCTTCTTTTTCTTCATATCCCGATGAATGAAAAAGAAACCTCTATGCATAAGCATAACACTACTGATTGGGAGAAAAAAATAATATATTCATTCTAATTCGGATTCCTTTGCGTGCCCCTAAAAAAGAAGCCGGGCGGTTATCCCGGCACCCGGTTTTGCTCGCTGAATCTCATCCAGAAAACGAGCACAAGGCTTGCGAGGGCCACTTCCGAAAGGGACATGAAGCCGATCGCATAGCTTTTGGTCAGCCCGTAAACGAATGTTAAAAGGAGCGGGGGGAAGAAACCGCCGAGCCCTCCGGCAGCTGCGACGATGCCATTTACCGTCCCCGCCTGGTTTGAGAAATAAAGCGGAACGAGCTTGAAAACCGCGCCGTTTCCGATACCGGCACAGAAAGCGACGGCAAGGCAGCCAATCGTAAACAGCGTAATCCCGAGGCTGAAGGAAAGCAGGATGCCGGATATCGTCAACCCGATGAAGGTGAATGCCAGCACCGTATAAGGATTATATTTATCGGAAAGAAAGCCTCCGAGCGGCCGCAGCAATGTTGCCAGCAAAATAAAACCCGCTGTCCGCATACCGGCATCTACTTTGGCGAGGGAAAAATTCGACACCAAAAAGTTTGGCAGGTAGACAGTAAAGGCAACGAACGAACCGAACGTAATAAAGTAAAAAATACTGAGGAACCAGAGCCGCCTGTCCCGGTACACTTTTTTAAACTCTTCCGCAAACGAAACTTTGACTTTCGGCTCATGCCGGTCTCCAAAGAAGAAATTCAGCAAAGCAAATACGATCAAAAGAATGCAGAAAAGCTTGACAGTGGTCCGCCATCCGGCCATATTGGCAATGACCGGCGCGGCGAAGGTAGTGACAGCGGTCCCGAGATTCCCCATGCCGTAAATCCCGTTTATCGTCCCGTGCCGCTCTTTCGGGTAATATTTCGGAAGGGAAGTGACACCGATCGAAAAAGTGGCGCCTGCAACCCCGATTAGAAATCCGCTTGCCGCAAGGCCCCAGAAAGACTGGGCAATGCTCAGGTAAAACACCGGAATCAAAAGGAACAGGAAACTGAATGTAAACAGCACCCTTGCCCCGAGCCGGTTTGCATAAAACCCGACCGGAACCCGGAACAGCGATCCGAGAATAACCGGAATGGAGGTCACCCATGAAGCCTCGCCCGGTGTGAGCGGGATGTCCCCTTTTATATAGGTAAGAAGAGAAGAGAGGATGACCCAAATCATAAAAGCTGCCACTAAACTAATTGTCTGCAATGGGAGTTGAATCTTTTTCATATGCTTATCCTTTCATCTCATTTTTCCGGTATGCGCTTGTAACCGGCGCGGGACCGGTATTGCTGCGGTGCGCGTACCGGATAGCGCGCCGGAAAGCTGAACAGGTGGACAAGGCGTGTAAACGGGATCGAAGCGAAAAACAGAAACGCCGCGATAACATGCACTTTAAATAGGAGCGGTACGCCGTCCATCAGTTCATGTTTTGGCCGGAAAACAAACAGGCTCCGGAACCACGGGCCGATGGTTGCCCTGTATTCATATGCGGTGACCGTCGTATTGTACACAATGGTCATATAGGCGCCAAGCCCGCCGACCACAAGCAGGGCAATGATGGAAAAAAATTCGGCGAACGTGGCATGGATGCGAACCCGTTCAAATTTGATTCTCCGGATGAGTAAAATTACTAGCCCTGCGACCACCATCAGCCCGGCAATGCCGCCGCCGATGATGGCACCGGCATGATAGAGTTCATCCCGCACGCCGGCTGCTTCGTAAAAGCGCTTTGGAATGAGGACGCCCATGATATGGCCGATGAAGGCAAAGACAATGCCCCAATGAAAAAGGGGAGAGCCGATGCTGAGCCATTTTTTCTCGAAAATTTCAGTGGAGGGCGCCGCCCAGCTGATTTGCCGGAACGCATACCGGTACAGTAATCCAAAAATCATAACAGTGCCCGTAACATACGGGAAGATGACCCACCAAAAAATAGAAGCCATCTATGTACCTCCTTTTAATACAGGATCGGATAAGGCAGGTCTTCCAAATCCGCCTTCTCCCGCTGTTTTTCCAATGCTTCGATTTCTTCTTTGCCCGGCTTTTCGAAAACCTGGTCCATTAAAAGGGAAAACAAAGGCGCATACAGGCTTGTTTCCGGAAGATGGCCGGAAATCCGCTGGACGGCATAGGCAAGCCGTTTATACAGCCGTTCTGTGTCTGCGTTTGGGGATGCTGCCGCCAAAAATTCAAACAGCATCGGCATATAGTCGGCGAGTTCCCCGTCTGCGCGTTCAAACCCGGCTTCATTGATCATTTTTTGCAGCCGGATAAAAGCTGCACCGCGTTTCGGGCTGTCGCCGAATTCATGGTAGGTCAGGTACAGCCCGTTTTTTTCCTGCAGGTCAAAGGTCGATACGTAAAGGGACTGCAGTTCGGGAAGCGGAAGGCAAAACAGGGCTTGCACTGCCTGTTCAAGCTGCCTGTCCGTTTCCTTTGCGGCAGCCAGGATATCTGCTTTTTCCCGGAACAGCGCTTTGTCCGGGTAAGCCAGCATCCTTGAAGCGATGAGCAGCATCAGTTTTTGGCAGTCATTCAATGGTGGCACCTCTTTCATTCATATTTTTCATCCCCATATTTCCCCGCCGGGCAAGCGAGCGTTCTCAAAGTGCGAGGGAACCGGCCATTTATGTCCGGCTCTCTTTGTGCGCTCATTTCCATGCCTGCGTTAATGAGCGCGTTCTTTTATTTAAGCACTGTTCCTACAAGGGAAGTGAGCATTCCCAAGGAGAAGGCAACCGGCCACACATGTCCGGTTTTCTTTAACGAGCTCATTTCTATGCCTGCGTTAATGAGCGCATTTTTTTCCTCAAGCTTGTCCCCGCCGGGCAAGTGAGCATTCCAAGTAGCCGGGCAACCGGCCATTTATGTCCGGCCCTTTCCCGGCACGGCGTCTCAACCGGTCTTATCAGGTCATTCATTGCTTGCTCCTTTTTCAAACGGATAGGTGACCATGCCTTCGGGAGGGGCGAGTTCTTCAATGCTGCAGGAGCCTTGCTTGTAATACAGGTCGCCATTCATTTCGCGGCGGCCGGTCGGGATGACGAACCGTTCCCTGTATTTGGCAACGGCAAGCAGGCGTGCCATATCTTCCACTTCTTCTGCAGTCATGCCGGCTTCTTCAAGCAGTTTGCTTTTGTTCAGCTCATCCACGCCGCCGACCGTTTTGGCGCGCATATGGACGCGCATCGCCGCCATTTTCAGCAGCACTTTCCGGATTACTGCCGTATCGCCTGCCGCTAACAGCGAAGCAAGGTATTCCATCGGGATCCGCATCTGGTCAATGGCCGGGATGTAGCCGTCCGTGGACAACTCGTCTTCATTTTCAAGATGGTTCATAATCGGGCTGAGCGGCGGCACGTACCATACCATCGGCAGCGTCCGGTATTCCGGGTGGAGCGGAAGCGCAATTTTCCATTTCATCGCCATTTTATAGACCGGGGAATCCTGCGCGGCTTTCACCCATGGGTCGGTTATGCCTGCTTTATGGGCTTCCTCTATCACTTCCGGGTCAAACGGGTCGAGGAAGACGGACAGCTGGGATTCGTACAATGCTTTCGGATCCGGGGCCGATGCGGCTTCCTTCACTTTATCCGCATCGTAAAGCAATACGCCGATGTAGCGGATCCGGCCGACGCATGTTTCCGAGCAGATCGTCGGCAGGCCGGCTTCGGTGCGCGGATAGCAGAAATTGCATTTTTCCGCTTTATGCGTGTTCCAGTTGTAATACACTTTATGGTACGGGCAGCCGTTCATGCAAAAACGCCAGCCACGGCATGCTTCATGGTCGACAAGGACGATCCCGTCTTCATCGCGTTTGTAGAGCGCGCCGGTCGGGCAGGAAGCGACGCACGAAGGATTAAGGCAATGCTCGCAAATGCGCGGCAAGTACATCATGAACGTTTTTTCATACTCGCCGGTAATATGGTTTTGCAAGTTTTCCATATTCGGGTCAAGCGCTGTCGTCTCGCTCCCCCCGGCAAGATCATCGTCCCAGTTTGAACTCCACCGGGGCTTGTCAATCGGTTTTCCGGTAATCATCGAGCGCGGCCTTGCGACAGGAATATGGCTGCTTTTCGGGCTGTGGATCAGATGGTCATAATCATATGTCCATGGTTCGTAAAAATCATCTATTTTTGCCATGTTCGGGTTGTAAAAAATTTGTGCCAATTTCGTAACGGGGCCGCCTGCGCGCAGCTTCAGTTTCCCGTCTTTGTACACCCAGCCGCCTTTAAAACGGTCCGTGTTTTCCCATTGTTTCGGGTAACCGGCACCGGGCCGGGTTTCGACATTGTTAAACCAGATGTATTCCATCCCCGGCCGGTTTGTCCACATGTTTTTGCAAGTGACGGAACAAGTGTGGCAGCCGATGCATTTATCAAGGTGCATGACCATTGCGACTTGTGCTTTTACTCTCAAAGCCAGTTTACCTCCTTTAGCGGCCGGATGATGGCGATGGTATCTCGCTGGCTTCCGGTCGGGCCGTAGTAATTAAAACCGTAGCTGAGCTGGGAATAACCGCCAATCATATGGGTCGGTTTCAGCGAAATGCGTGTGACGCTGTTATGGGTGCCGCCGCGCTTTTGGCTGACGGCCGTGCCCGGAACGCCCAATACCCGGTCCTGGGCGTGGTACATATATGCCATCCCCTGCGGAATCCGATAAGTGAGGACGACCCTCGCGGCAATCGCGCCGTTCCGGTTGTACACTTCAATCCAGTCGTTGTCTTTAATGCCGATAGACTGCCCGTCTTTCTCATTCATCCAGACGGTCTGGAATCCCCTGAACAAATGGTTCATCTGGGTCGTATCCGTAAACATCGTATGGATGCCCCATTTTTGGTGCGGCGTCAAGTAGCGGAGCGTAATCGATTTGCCGTTTTCAGGCGCCGCTGTTTCGCCTTTTAAATACGGCCCGTGCCGAAGCGGCGGCAAATACAGTGGCAGCCCTTCGCCGAAATCGAGCATGACTTCATGATCCAGGTAAAAGCTTTGCCTTCCTGTCAGTGTCCGCCACGGGATGTTGTATTCCTTGTTCATTGTAAACGGGGCATAACGGCGGTTATCATTTTCAAGCCCGCTCCAGACCGGCGCGGAAATCGTATGGCGCGGCTGGGCGGTAATATCCAGCAGGGTGAAGTCTTCATCTTCCCGGCCTTTGGCAATGTGTTCCAGTTTTTGCCCTGTTTTCTTTTCAAGTGCTTTCCATTCTTCGACTGCCCGTTTCCCGTTGGTGGCGCCGGACATAAAGAGAATCGCTTCAATCGCCTGCTTGTCGGACGATAAATCCGGGAGCCCTTTTCCAACCCCTTCCCGCCGCGATTTTCCGAGGCGGGAAAGCAAATCTTTATAAACGCCTTCACCGGGTATCTGAATGCCTTTGCTGCCGTATCCGTTTTGAATGTTCGGGCCGAGGGTGGTCATTTTTTGAAAAACGTTCGGGTAGTCGCGCTCGACAATGACGAAGTTCGGCATCGTTTTTCCCGGCACCGCTTCGACTTCGCCTTTGCGCCAGTCTTTCACTTCTCCGAACGGCTGGCCGATTTCATTCGGTGTGTCTTTGCCGAGCGGCGTCATGACAAGGTCTTCGCACGCCGGCAAATGCTCTTTTGCGAGTTCCGAAAATGTTCTTCCGATCTCTTTAAACGCTTCCCAGTCGCTTTTCGATTCCCACGGCGGGGAGATCGCCGCGTTAAACGGGTGGACGAACGGGTGCATATCGGTGCTTGAGAGGTCAAATTTCTCATACCATGTGGCAGCCGGCAAAACAATATCCGAAAACAGGCCGGAACTGGTCATCCGAAAATCCATGCTGACAAACAAGTCGGCTTTTCCGCGCGGCGGCTCACCCTCTGTTTTAATCGTTTCCGGCTGCCACGAGTTGGCCGTATCGGTCATTACGGCATCGTCACCGCCAATAAAATGTTTGACGAAATATTCATGGCCTTTTCCACTGTCACCCAAAAGATTCGAGCGCCAGTTGAAAAATACCCTTGGAAAATTGCACGGATCATCTGGGTTTTCAATTGCCCATTCGAGTTTTTCCTGCTTTAACTGCTCCACCACATATTGGATGACTTCCTGGTCGTCTTTTGCGCCGTTTTCGCGGGCTTCTTTGACAAGGTCAAGCGAATTTTTTGTAAACTGCGGGAAAGAAGGGAGCCAGCCAAGCCTTGCTGCAAGGGCATTGACGTCTGCCGGATGCATGTTTTTAAAACGGCCGCCCCAGCCTTCCTGGTTGTCGTTGATGCGCGCTTCATACCGGTACTGGTCGGTTACAAAGTAGAAAAAGGATGTACCGTTTTGGAAGCGTTGCGGTTTTGTCCAGTCATTGGCAAAGGCGATTTGCTGCCAGCCTTCGAGCGGGCGCACTTTTTCCTGCCCGACATAATGGGCCCAGCCGCCGCCGTTTACGCCTTGTGATCCCGTCAGCATGACAAGGTTTAAAATGCAGCGGTAAATTTGGTCGCTATGGTACCAGTGATTGGTCCCGCCGCCCATGGCAATCATTGATTTTCCGTTTGTGCGGGCGGCATTGTCGGCAAACTCGCGCGCGACCTGGATGACGTGCGCTTTTTTCACGCCGGTAATGCTTTCCTGCCAGGCCGGGGTGTATGGTGCGTTTGCGTCATTGTAATCCGCCGCGAAATCGCCGGGCAGGCCGCGATCCACGCCGAGGTGCGAGCAGAAAAGATCAAACACAGTGGTAAACTTCACCGTCTGCCCGTCTTTTGTCTTTAACCGTTTAGCTGGCACCGCCCGCTTGATCGTGCCGCCTTCTTTATCAGCAAAGTAAGGGAACGTAACCATGACGGGTTCATCATAGTCATCGATAAAACTTAACTTCGGATCGATGGCACTGCCGTCGTCTTTTGTCAGCTCGAGATTCCATTTGCTGCTGCCGTCCCAGCGGAAGCCCTGGCTGCCGTTCGGAACTTGGGGGCTGTTTGTCGCCTTGTCCCAGACAAGCGTTTTCCATTCGCCGAGTTTTTCGCCGTCCGTGAGATCCGTTGCCCGCAGAAAACGGCCGGACCGGGCATCCCCGTTTTTTTCGTCAATTTCAACGAGAAAGGGGAGATCCGTATATTTTTTTGCGTAATCGGAAAAATATTGCGTTTCGCGGTCAATGTAAAATTCTTTTAAAATGACATGCGTCATCGCAAGGGCAAGCGCCCCGTCCGTGCCGGCGCGAGCAGGCAGCCAAATATCCGCAAATTTGTCGTATTCGGCGTAGTCCGGGCTGATGCCGACAATTTTTGTCCCATTATAGCGGGATTCCACCATAAAATGGGCATCCGGCGTCCGCGTTTGCGGCAGGTTTGTGCCCCAGATGATAAAGTATTTGGCATTATACCAGTCCGCGCTTTCCGGAACGTCCGTCTGTTCTCCCCAGATTTGCGGGGAAGCGGGCGGGAGGTCGGCGTACCAGTCGTAAAAGCTGAGGATCGTACCGCCGATCAAGGATAAAAACCGGGTGCCGGCCGCATAGCTGACCATCGACATCGCCGGGATCGGACTGAAGCCGGCGATCCGGTCGGGACCGTACGTTTTGATCGTGTAAATCGAGGCAGCACCGATGATTTCGCACGCTGTTTTCCAATCGGTGCGGACAAAACCACCTTTTCCTCTGGCTTTGACATACTGGGTGCGTTTTGCTTCATCTCCGGCAATGTTCGCCCACGCCGTGACAGGGTCATGGCCTTTTTCCTTTTCCGCCCGCCACAGTTCGATTAAGTCCTGGCGAATATAGGGGAATTTTACGCGGGTCGGGCTGTACGTATACCAGGAAAAACTCGCTCCCCGTGGGCACCCTCGCGGCTCGTATTCCGGGAAGTCGCTGCCGGTTGTCGGATAGTCGGTGTGCTGCGTCTCGGCTGTGATGATCCCGTCTTTCACGTAGATCCGCCAGCTGCAGGAACCGGTGCAGTTGATCCCGTGCGTGGAGCGGACAATGTTGTCGTAGCCGTAACGCCTGCGGTAATATTTTTCTGCATCACGCGAACGCGGGCTTTCTTCCGTCCAGCCGTCGTTGATCCGTTTTCCGCGTTTTAAATGTCGCAGCCGCTGAAGCAGCTTGTTGTCTTTATACATGGCCGTCATTTCCTTTCCCGAATGGATTGAAGCGTTCGCCCGTTAACCGGATACTGCCGGATTCGGCCCGGAGTTCTTCTGCCACAATTTCGAAGTCCGGGGCATTGGCGCTCGCCAGAATCAGCCGCTGCAGGGTATTCGGATCGTCCAATTGATAAATGGTTTCAATGAATGCCGGGGGGATATCGCCGAAACGCATGCGCATGATGGCGATCAAATCTTCGCGGTCCTGGATTAAATCTGCGTCTTCAAACTGGAACATGTTTTCACCTTTCCTTATCAGCTTTTCATCATTTTGTAGTAATCTGCAATCAGCACTTCTTTGCATGATTCCGCCGCTTGTTTGAAAAATTCCGCCACTTCCGGCGCTTTGTTTTCAATATCGGAGAAGGAGAAGCATTTTCTTGTTTCATGTTGAAAACGATCGCCGTAGCGTAACACCACTTCAATCCCGTTTTCCTTTTCGACGCCCGCCGGATCTGCGTCATACAGATGAATATGATGCAGTTCAAATGTCTGCATGAACGTATGGTAAAGTGGCGGGGAGACGGAAAACAGCGGTTTTTCCTGCTGTTCTTTCATGACTTCACCTCTTTAATGATGGGGGAGTACGCTTTCTTCTTCGTGATTATGTATTTCATCGATACAAATCAATGCATAAAATTGACGGACGGTTTGCCGGCCCAGCTTTTCCTGCTGCAAATCCTTTTTCACTGCCTGTGCCAGTTTCCGCATCAGATCATGGTCGCGGGCAAGGGCGGTGAGCTTATCTTTCATGTTTTCATTTTCGGCAAGCAGTTCCGGGTACAGGCCTTCCTCCTCTGCCTGGGCGTGCGCGAGCGTCCTTGTTTCCCAATGTTCAAGCAAAATCAAAGCGGTTTTCAGCGCCTCCGCGTGCATCTTTTTCCCGAGCAGCTGCGCAAGCAAATCCGTTAAATCGCGGGCTTCATTTAAAGCCGCTTCATGGATGGACGAATGGCTGTCGGCGCGCCTTAAAGATGGTCCTGACATGTTTTCGCTCCTTTATGTTGGATGTGGAATCGTTTCCCATATTCTAATGTTAAGATTGTCCCAATGACCTCGATAATAAACAAAAAAATGGAGAATAGGGCGGATTTTTGCAGGTTTAAAGAAAAACGAAAGTGATCACTCACTTTTTAATTGACAGTCAACTTTCATCATGGCAATATAATAAGTGAGTCATTACTCACTTTTCTAAAAAGAGGGAGGCCCAGGGATGGAAGCTGCGGTTGTGATGGAACATATAAGCAAGCAGTTCGGGAAAAAGCCTGTGTTAAACGATATCCGTTTGAAAATCGGGAAGGGCCGGATTTACGGTTTGATCGGGCCGTCGGGGGCAGGGAAAACCACTTTGGTCAAAATGATGGTCGGGATGGAAAAAACGGATGCCGGCACGGTCCATGTGCTGGGAGAAAAAATGCCGGATCTTGAAGTTTTACAGCATATCGGCTATATGGCGCAGTCAGATGCATTGTATATGCAGCTGACCGGGAAGGAAAACCTGAAATTTTTCGCATCGCTTTATAAAATGGGAAAAGCGGAACGGCATGAGCGGATTGCCTACGCGGCGGGCCTTGTCCATTTGCAGGATGACCTTAATAAAAAAGTGTCTGCCTATTCCGGCGGGATGAAACGGCGGCTGTCGCTTGCGATTGCGCTTATCCAGGATCCGGAATTGCTCATTCTGGACGAACCGACTGTCGGCATTGACCCGGAATTAAGGGCGAGTATCTGGGATGAACTGCTCCGCCTCAAAAATGAAGAAGGCAAAACGATGATCGTCACGACGCATGTGATGGACGAAGCGGAAAAATGCGATACGGTCGCCATGATCCGGGAAGGAAAAATTTTGGCGCACGGCTCACCGGGCGAGTTGAAAGCAATGTATGAAGCAGCCGACTTGAATGAAGTGTTTTTGAAAGCGGGGAGGGCCGTGCAATGAGGACAGCCGCACTCATCAAAAGAATTCTGTTGGAAATGCTGAGGGACAAACGCACATTGGCGCTGTTGTTTCTCGCGCCGCTATTGATTTTGACGCTCATGTACTTTTTCTTTAACGGCAGCTCAACCAGCCCGAAACTCGGGATCAGCCATGTGGACGCAAGCCTTGTAAAAGTGTTGGATAAAGCGGATATGAAAATCAAACACTATGAAACGGTAAAAGATCCGGAGCAAACCGTACTGGATGGAAATCTTGACGGGCTGCTTGTGAAAAAAGGCGGAGCGTACGTCCTCACTTTGCAAAACAATGATCCGTCTACTGCCAAATCGCTGCAGATGAAAGTAAAGCAGGCAATCGCGGCGGAATCCGGGCAGCAGCTGGCCAAACAAATCGAAGCACAGGCAAAGACGCTCCAAGGTGTGCAGAAAATTATTGCCTTGCAAAATGAGGCGCAGCATATATTGATGAAACAGGTTCCCACGCAGTCACCGGCCTTTGGGAAAGTGCAGCAGCTGGAAGAACAGGCGGAAAAAACGAAACAAGAGTTGCAGGCGCCGGTCAAAGTGGCCTTTTCTAAACCGGATGTATCGGCAAAATATGTATACGGCAGCAGCCATACAGTATTTTTTGATGTGCTGAGCCCAATTTTGGTTGGTTTCTTCGTTTTCTTTTTCGTATTTTTAATCTCCGGCATCGGACTTTTAAAAGAACGGACATCTGGCACGCTCGACCGCCTGATGGCAACACCGGTCAAGCGGGGCGAAATTGTGGCTGCTTATTTGGTGGGTTTCGGCATTTTTGCTGTCATCCAGACCGTGATTGTCGTGTTTTACGCGGTGAACGTGCTGGATATGGTGCTTGCCGGTTCACTCTGGAATGTCTTGCTCGTTAATTTGATGCTCGCGCTTGTGGCACTGTCTCTCGGGATTTTATTATCGTCTTTTGCGGCTTCAGAGTTTCAAATGGTACAGTTTATTCCGCTTGTTGTGGTGCCGCAGATCTTTTTCTCCGGCATCATTCCGTTAAAAGGGATGGCCGTCTGGCTGCAGGCACTTGCAAAAGTGATGCCAATTTATTACGGTGCCGATGCCTTAAAGCGGGTTATGTATGAAGGCATGGGCCTTGGGGATGTATGGAAAGACTTAACGGCACTTGTTGTTTTTGCAGTGATTTTTATTCTGCTTAATATTGTCGCATTACGGCGTTACCGTGCGCTGTAAGGGGGGAGAAAATTTGCTAAAATATAATCTTCTGGAAGCAATGAAGGAACAAACGAAGACGGACGTAAAGCTGACGGATAAAAAACAAAAAATCATGGAGGCAGCAATTTCTCTGTTCGCAGAGAAAGGATATGGCAATACGCCGACAAGCGAAATCGCAAAAGCGGCCGGCGTTGCAGAAGGGACGATTTTTCGGCACTTCGGCACGAAAGACCATTTGCTCGTTTCGCTGATCGTCCCGTTTTTAAAAGATTCGATTCCTTTGATGGCGGAAGAGCTTTTTCAAAAACTGCTGTCAAACCATGACCTCCGTTTTGAGGACTTTTTGCGGAACCTGCTCCGGGACCGACTTCTTTTTTTAAAACAGAACAAGGAGATTTTTCAAATCATCGTAAAAGAGTTTTTTTATAATGAAGAAATCCGCCATGAACTGATACCGTATTTTGCGGAAAATATCGGTTCCCGGCTGGTGCAGGTGATCCGCACTTTCCAGGAACGCGGGGAGCTTTCAGACCAGCCCGCTGAAACCATGGCAAGGCATATCTTTTTTTCAATCGGCGGCACATTTATTTTTAAGTTTGTCTTCGGGCTGAACGGATCCCAGGATGAAGAGGCTGAGATTGAATCCGTTGTCCGGTTTGTGATGGACGGGGTGCGGAACAGATAAAGGAGGGCGGTCCCTGAATACCTTGTGCACCGTTCGCTCCCTTGTGCAGAACAGATAAAAGCGCACGTTGCGGTCCGGAAGCCCGGATCGGTGAAATGTCTAATTAGGGCTTGCTGAACGAATCCGATTCTGAGTTTGTACCCAATTTGTCAGCAAGCTCTGTCTTAAAATATAGAAGAATCCATCTTTGAAAATGCGATTCTTTCTTCTCTATACATTGAATCAGCTTTCAAGCGTAAGCTTTTCTCTGGATTTTTCTAAAACCCTTGCACCTTGCATTAAATTTTTCCGAATCTAGGAATTTTGGTTATTCAGCAAGCCCTAGGTTAAGGAAGCGTGGGAAATTGAAGGCCTTCCTTCACATAGGGCGCGTCTACGTTAAGAAAGCACGCAAAAACGGAGGCCTTTCTTCACATAGAGTCCGTCTATGTTAAGGAAGTGTGGAAAAATGAAGGTCTTCCTTAATATAGAGTGCGTCTACGTTAAGGAAACGCGCAAAAAAAGTGTTGTTCCTTCACATAGAGATCGTCTATGTGTGAAGGAAGCATGAAAAAATGACGTTCTTTCTTCATATAGGGTGCGTCTACGTTAAGAAAGCACGGAAAAACGAAGGCCTTTTTTCACATAGAGCGCGTCTATGTAAAGAAAGCGTGGAAAATTGAAGGTCTTCCTTCACATAGGAGGCGTCTACGTTAAGGAAACGCGAAAAAAAGTGTTGTTCCTTCACATAGAGACCGTCTATGTGAAGGAAGCATGAAAAAATGACGTCCTTTCTTCATATACGGTGCGTTTCAAGTGCAAGTCTTTCCCTTTTTTATAAAATATGCTTATCCGGAGCTGCTAATCCCGGGACTTTAGATCCCGATTTATTCATTGGGTTCTGCAATCGCATGGAAATCGTGTGCATCAAGCGGCACGATTTTTGTTTTTCTTGCGATTTTGTATCCGAACCACAATACAAGAAAGAACGGGATGCCGAGATAGGCCGCAATGACATTTCCCCAGTTGATATGCGGGGCGAGGAATGCCTGGTAGTCCTGGGCGAGTGTCACAATCAGGCAAACGGCAATGGCAAAAATCGGTCCGAACGGATACCATTTCGCTCTGTATGGCAGTTCAGCGAGCGAGTGCCCTTGTGCAAGAAAAGCTTTGCGGAACCGGTAATGGCTAACGCAGATGCCGAGCCAGAAAATAAAGCCGGTGATGCCGATCGAATTCATAAGCCAAATATACACAACACCGTCCCCGAAAATGGAAGTGAAAAACGCAAGCATGCCGACAACTGCGGTTAAAATCATGGCCGGTACCGGGACGCCGCGCCTGTCAAGCTTTGAAAAAATGCGCGGGGCCTGTCCTTCTTTTGCCATTGCGTAAAGCATGCGCGTGGATGCGTACAGGCTGGAATTGCCGGCTGACAGAACGGCGGCCAGGATCACGGCATTCATCATCGAAGCCGCAAAGGAAAGGCCGGCTTTTTTAAAGACAAGCGTGAACGGGCTGACGAGAACATTCTCGCTTTTCAGACTGCTGTTTGTATACGGGACAAGGAGCCCGATGACAAGGATGGCAAGCACATAGAATAATAGAATTCTCCAGAAAACATTTTTAATCGCTTTCGGCACATTTTTCGCCGGATTTTCGCTTTCCCCGGCGGCAACCCCGACAATTTCCGTCCCCTGGAACGAAAAACCGGCCGCAATAAAGACGAGAAAAGTGCCGAGAAACCCGCCCGGAAACGGTGCATTCCCTGTTGTGAAATTTTTTACGCCGGTTGCTTCCCCGCCAAGAAGGCCAAAAACCATCAATAAGCCGACAACGATAAAAAGAATAATCGCCGCCACTTTGATGAAAGAAAACCAGTATTCCCCTTCTCCGTAACCTCTGACGGTCAAATAATTGAGCAGAAAAATAAGTGCAAAAAAGGACATGCTCCATAACAGCGACGGGCTGTGTGGAAACCAGAATTTCATGATCATAATCGAAGCGGTCAGTTCGGCGGCAATTGTCATCGCCCAGTTGAACCAGTATGTCCAGCCGAGTGCAAATCCGAAAGCGGGATCGACGAATTTTGTCCCGTATGTGCTGAATGCGCCACTTGTCGGCATGTAGGCGGACATTTCCCCGAGGCTTGTCATGACAAAATACACCATTGCGCCAACCAGTGCGTATGCCACAAGTGCTCCGCCCGGTCCCGCCGAATGGATCGCCGCGCCGCTCCCGAGAAACAGGCCGGTTCCGATGGCGCCTCCGATTGAAATCATAGTTAAATGGCGTGCCTTCAATCCTTTTCGGAGTGTTCTGCCCTGCTGCTTTGGAAGATGGATGTCCTGCTGTTTTTCCAATTCCATTTTTCTTTTCCCCCTTCGTTCGTTTCATGAGAACGATTGCAAAAATGTATATATTCTCATATCAGGACTTTTTGCAATTTTCATGCCAAAGGCGGAGGAGCTGTTTTTCGTGAAGCAAACGCGGCGCATGCAAAATTTTTTTGCACATGCGCGAACCATGATTTGGCGCCGGCATGATTATGTTGCGGGCCGCGAGTGCATTTCCCTTCAGGATGCAAAATCCATTTGCATGCGGCTAAAATAATGTCAAAAAGAGGGTCACACACAGACGTGGCGAACATGAGACCCCGGCGGCCCGATTTCTGCCGGGATGCTAATAAAAATGCCATTGTGTTTGTAAATCAGGGGGCATTTTGTACACCTTAAAGTTGAGCACAGTTGAAAACGTCATCACAGACTCTCTTTTACGCAAAAATAAAGGGGATATATGTTCAGCCACCCAGTATTTTGATTCAACCCAATGACAACGTTTCCCTGTGCGCCCAAAGTATAAATAGTTTGTTGTATAATAAAAGCAAAGTAAAAAGAAAACGGTGATGAAAGTGAAAAGCAACTTTTCATTTTTTAAAGGGAAATGGGATGTGCTTGCAAATTTGGGCGAGACGGCTGAGAGAAATATTTATCAGGATCCCCATACAACGATTATGAAGCTTAGGTTGTTTGCCGAGACGTTGACCAAGTTCGTACTGGCAGCCGAAAATATTAAGGAAGCATACGGGACATCCCAAGTGGATCGTATCAATACGCTGCGCAGAGAAGGTTTGATTGAGCCGGAGCTGGTGGATATTTTTGAAACGCTGCGCCGCAAGGGCAACCAGGCGATGCACGAAGCGCTGAAATTTACAACGGAGGAAGCAAAAGCACTGCTTAGGCTCGCTTTTCGATTGTCCATTTGGTTTATGGAAGTATACGGAGAATGGGATTTTCAAGCGCCGGAATACATAGAGCCGAAAGAGCAGAAGAAAGTCGATACGGAACAGCTTCAACAGGAATACGAAGAGAAGCTGAAAAAGCTTGAAGACGAGCTAGAATCCATTAGAGCAAAAGCTTCTGAAGAGAATGCGGAAGAGAAAACGAAACGGAAAAAGAGAGCCGCAACTTTTATGCGCCGCCACGAACTGACGGAATCGGAAACACGTGCCATTATTGATGAGAAGTTGCGTGCGGCCGGCTGGGAAGCAGATACAACGTTGTTGAATCATTATACACATGGTACAGTGCCTGAAAAGAACCGGAATATGGCCATTGCGGAATGGAAAGTGGGCAGCGGCAGAGCGGACTATGCTTTATTTATCGGTTTAAAATTGGTCGGGCTCATTGAAGCAAAGGCGAAGAAAAGAACGATTCCAAGCGCGCTGGAAAGCCAGACAAAAGCGTATGCAAGGCAAGTGCGCCAAATTGAAAATGAAGAGATTTTGCAAACGCGAAATGAATATAAGGTGCCTTTCCTATACGCAACCAATGGCCGGCCTTTTCTCAGGCAGCTTCAAGAGGAATCGGGCATTTGGTTTTGGGATTCCCGTAAGCCGCTTGAACACGCCCGCCCGCTTGAAGGCTGGCACTCTCCCGATGATTTGCTAATGTTACTGGGCCAGGATGATGAGGATGCCAATCAGCGGCTCGAAGAAGAAAGCATCTCGATATTCGGATTGCGCCCGTATCAGGAAAAGGCGGTGCTGGCTGCCGAAGAAGCGCTGAAAGCCGGACAAAGAAGGATGCTCATCGCCATGGCAACAGGGACCGGGAAAACCCGTACCGCGATTGCGCTCATGTACCGGCTCATTAAATCGAAAAAATGCAGACGCATTCTTTTTCTTGTCGACCGCAACTCACTCGGGAAACAAACGGAAGATGCCCTGAAAGATACCAAGATTGAAGGTTATTCATTCTCTGATATTTATGATGTGAAGTCGATCGGGGACATTTCACCGGAAGTGGCAACAAAGGTGCATATTGCAACGGTGCAGGGAATGGTGCGCAGGCTTTTCTACAGCAATGAAGAAAAGATTCCGAGCGTCGGGCAGTACGATTTTATCATTGTAGATGAAGCGCACCGCGGCTATACAAGCGACAGGGAAATGTCCGAAGAAGCGCTTTTGTTCAGGGATCAAAATGATTATGTCAGCCAGTACCGGCGCGTTCTTGACTATTTTGATGCAGCCTGTTTAGGGCTGACTGCGACACCGGCGCTTCACACGACGCAAATTTTTGGCATGCCGATCTTTAAATACTCGTACAGTGAAGCGGTACTGGACGGCTATCTGGTTGACCATGAGCCGCCTTATGTATTCAAAACGGAACTTTCGCAAGCGGGGATCACTTTTGAGAAAGATGAAGAAGTCGAAGTGTATGATGCAGAAAACGGCGAAATTCAATTGGAAAAAATGGAAGATACCCTTCATTTTGAAGTGGAACAGTTTAACAAAAAAGTGATCACCGAATCTTTTAACAGGGCGGTGCTGCATAAACTGGCGGATTATATTGATCCGTCCGGCAAAGAAAAAACCCTGATTTTTGCTGCTACCGACCAGCATGCAGACCTGGTTGTCCGTTTATTGAAAGAGGCATATGCCGAACGCGGCGATGAGATAGAAGATGACGCCATTATGAAAATTACGGGGTATATTTATAAGCCGCTCGATGCCATTAAACGTTTTAAAAACGAAAGGCTGCCGAATGTTGTTGTGACGGTTGACCTGCTCACGACCGGTGTAGATGTGCCGGCCATTACGAATCTCGTCTTTCTGCGCCGCGTTCAATCCCGTATTCTGTATGATCAAATGCTCGGCCGCGCCACCCGCCTTTGCCCTGAGATCGGGAAAAGCCATTTTAATATTTATGATGCTGTTGGGATTTACGATAAACTTCAGCCTTATACAGAAATGAAGCCAGTCGTGAAACAGCAACATGACAGCATTGGCGAGCTGTACGAGTCGCTTGTGAACGCGCAAACGGAAGAAGAAGCCAAATTTTACCGCGATCAGTTGGGCGCAAAAATCCAGCGGCGCAAACAAAGGCTCAGTGAAGAAGCAAAACAGAAATTTGAAGAGCTGTCCAATGGCAAAAATATTGAAGACTGGGCGAAAGAAATTCAATATTACACGCCGCAGGAAGCAAAGCAAAACAGCCTCTTGTTTGAGTACATGGAAAATTACCGGACAGGTGGAGATAAACGCTATATTTCCAATCAGGCAGACCGGGTAACAGCAGTCATCCGGGGCTATGGTGAAGGGAATGAGCGCCCTGAAGATTACCTGGATGGATTTGTAAAATTTATTAAAGAAAATATCAATGAAATTCCCGCACTCCACCTCGTTTGCACGCGCCCGAAAGATTTAACAAGACAGGACTTGCGTGAATTAATTACGATACTGGAGACGAAAGGGTTCAAGCAATCCCACTTGCAAACGGCCTGGAAACAAACGAAAAATGAAGATATTGCGGCCGATATCATCAGTTTCATTCGCCAGGCTGCATTAGGCGAATCGCTTATTGACCACGAAACCCGGATCAGGCGGGCGATGCAAAAGGTGTACGCCCTGCATGACTGGACGCCACGGCAGAAAAAATGGCTGGAGCGGATTGAAAAGCAGTTGCTGCAAGTTCCCGTGCTGGCGCCAAACCCGGAAGAGGCGTTTGGGGAAGAACCGTTCCGCAGCCAAGGCGGGTATAAGATTTTGAAACGCGAATTTGGTGAGGAAATTGATAGGATTGTGGATACAATTAATGACAATCTGTATGTGATATAAATACCCCCAGTTCGTCCATTTGGATTTTGGCAGTTGGATGAACTGGGTTTTATTGTTTTGGTTATCGTCAAAAATTTAGCGCATACGTAGACTTTTTCAGGTTAATGCATATATAATTGTACATAGAATTAATTACATGCACTTATTTATATGTAATGGATGTGGTTGCAGTGTTCAATGCCCAACTAATAGAAATTGAATTTGAAACAAGGCAGGAAAAAGTAGCTTTTATCAAATAGGTTTTGTTTTGTTGGAACCAAGTGTGCCATCAGAAGAGCGAAAATGCCTGAGTCAAATTCGGGAAAAACAAAAACAGTACAAATGCTGCAAAACCAATCCGTGCAAATTTTTCAAACCAAAAATGAACGAAAGTAAAGGCAGCCTATATCATATACAGGCAGAACCCAGCTCCTTTGAATGCAAGCTCCCAAAAAGTGACTGGGTTCTTTTCTTTGGAATATAGAAGGGTTTGTTTCATTGCAAGTAACATGTGCAGTAAAAACAGGAGGAGAAAAATGAACAACCAGGAAATCGTACAAAAGCTTTGGAACTTATGTAATGTTTTGCGGGATGACGGGATTACATATCAGCAATATGTGACGGAATTAACGTATCTGCTGTTTTTAAAAATGATGAAAGAACAAGAAAAGGAGTCTGCCATTCCGGAAGGCTATCGCTGGGATGACCTTGTGGCCAAGGAAGGAACGGAGTTAAAAACATTTTATCAGCATTTGCTGCTGCATTTGGGCACAAGCGGCAATGAAATGCTGCGCGATATCTACAGCGATGCAGCGACCAGCATTTCAGAGCCGAAAAACCTTGAAAAAATCATTAAATCGATTGATGCCCTCGACTGGTACAGCGCAAAAGAAGAAGGGCTCGGTAATCTGTATGAAGGACTGCTGGAAAAAAATGCGAATGAAAAGAAATCGGGAGCAGGGCAATATTTTACACCGCGCGTCCTGATTGATGTCATGGTGCAGCTGGTCGACCCGAAAATCGGCGAGCGCTGCGCGGATCCGGCAGCCGGCACTTTTGGCTTTATGATTGCAGCGGACCGTTATGTAAGACAGAAAACGGATGACTATTTTGATCTGGATCCGCAAATGGCGGAATTCCAGAGGAAGGAAGCTTTCTCCGGGATGGAGCTGGTAAAAGACACGCACCGTCTTGCATTAATGAATGCCTTGCTCCACAGCATGGAAGGACGCATTGAGCATGGCGACTCTTTATCCAACAACGGGAAATGGATGAAAAATCTGGATGTCATTTTAACAAATCCGCCTTTTGGCACAAAAAAAGGCGGCGAACGGGTATCGCGTGATGACTTGACGTTTGACACATCGAACAAGCAATTGAATTTCCTGCAGCTGATCTACAATGCCTTAAAAGATGATGGCAAAGCGCGCGCAGCAGTCGTTTTGCCGGATAATGTGCTGTTTGAAAGCGGCGTTGGTGCGCAAATCCGCCGCGACTTAATGAATAAATGCAATCTGCACACGATTTTAAGGCTGCCGACCGGCATTTTCTATGCACCAGGCGTCAAAACAAATGTCCTGTTCTTTACGAGAGGAAAAACCGACCGGGACAACACAAAAGAAGTGTGGGTGTATGACCTCCGCACGAACATGCCGTCATTCGGCAAACGCAACCAGTTGACGATGGCGCATTTCGAAAACTTCATGAAAGCCTACGAAGCCGAAGACCGGTCGAAAGTGGAAGACGAGCGCTGGAATGTATTCACACGGGAAGAAATTGCGAAAAAAGGTGACAGCCTCGACATCGGCCTGATCGCGGATGCGTCATTGTCCTCCTACGAAAACTTGCCAGACCCGGTTGAATCGGCAGAAGAAGCGATCGCAAAACTGCAGCAGGCGATGGACTTACTGGGCGAAGTGGTAGACGAACTGCGCGCTGTGGAAGCGGATGAGGTGGCTGTGAAGTGAGGAAGAAGCAAAAGACCATGGAGGAGTTATTGGAAGAAGCATTGGTGCCGGAAGAAGAGCAGCCGTATGAAGTGCGTAAAAATTATAAATGGGTAAAATTGGGAAGTGTCATTTCTCTTATATCCGGGAGAGATGTAAGTTCAAAGCTTTGTAATAATGATGGTAAAGGTATTCCTTATATTATGGGGGCAAGTAATATTATCGATGGAAAGTTGAACGTTGAGAGGTGGATTGAAACTCCTACTGTTGTTGGATTAAAAGGAGATGTTCTAATTTCAGTCAAAGGCACGGTAGGTAAAACTGTAATTCAAGAGATAGAAAAAGTGCATCTTAGCAGACAAATAATGGCACTAAGATGCACTGGTATTGTCTGTAATAGATATCTGTACTATTACATTAACACTTATGTAAAACAATTAAAGGAGAATTCAAAGGGTATCATTCCCGGAATATCCAGAGAAGATATTTTAAATGCTCCATTCCCTCTGGCATCATTAAAAGAGCAAAAACGGATTGTTGACAAAGTAGAGCGGCTTTTAAGTAAAATCGACGAAGCAAAGCGGTTGATTGAGGAAGCGAAGGAAACGTTTGAACTTCGCCGGGCGGCTATTTTGGATAAGGCATTTCGTGGGGAGTTGACGAGGAAGTGGAGAGAAGCTAATCTAAGTACCACTATCACTAACAATGAACTAAACGAGGAACGCTATATCATTCCCAAAGAATGGAAATGGACAACCATAGGTGAAATAACTACTTTTGTTGGGAGTGGTAGTACCCCTAAAGGTGGCAGTGATATTTATCAAACAGAAGGTATTCCTTTTATAAGAAGTCAAAATGTGCTTAGAAATAAGATGGACATAGAAAATATTGTATATATATCAGAAGAAATTTATTCTAAAATGAAACGCACACAAATGTGTGGAGAAGAAACATTATTAAATATTACTGGGGCGTCTATTGGTCGTGCAGCAAAGCTTAGCATTAATTTAATACCTTGTAATATCAATCAACATGTTTGTGCATTAAGATTTGTGGATAATATAAACAAGGACCTACCACAGTATTGGCTGAACTCCCCATATATTCAAAAAATCATTCGTGAGTGGCAAATTGGGGCAACAAGGCAAGCACTTAACTTCCCTCAGGTTAGAAGTTTACCTTTTCCTCTAATGCCTAAAGAAGAGCAAGATGAACTCGTTAAAATTATTTCAGGATTATTAGGTAAGGAGGATAAGATGAGAATCTTAACAGAACTGGATAAAAGTATTAGCCAGCTAAAAGATTCTATTCTTTCAAAAGCCTTCCGCGGCGAGCTTGGAACGAATGACCCGGACGAAGAAAGTGCAATTGAATTATTAAAAGAAGTGCTGCAAGAGCAAACCAATTAACGAGTTAGAAAGGCAGGGGCTAGTGAGCAACCCCTGCTTTTTTTGAGAATCTCTCCGAATCAACAGATATGTTTGGAGTCATTTTTCTGGTACGTGTATTTGATTCGTTCAGCAAGCCCTTACGCAGATCTATTTTGATTTCTCCATCATGAAGTATTTCAATGGCCAGTTTTAGCCAGCACTTCTTCGATTTCTTGATCATAATTAGCCTTGTCCCTATTCATTTCTATTAACACAGAGTCCTCATCAGTCGCAGGCTCATACCCAATAAAAATTTTGGGAATATCGTAAGTTTGTTGAAGGGAAACAAGATAATTTACTAGTTTTTTTAATCTTAACTTCATATCAGTTTTGTCACCGATTAACAATTCATTTTCGGGAAAGTTTAAAACAATATCACCATATTTTTCATCAAAAGAAAGCAAAATAACCACATTTTTTAATAAGATACCTAACTCCAATTCCGCTAATACAATATTCCCAGTGCCTTTAGGGACTAATGTTTGTTCTATGCTCTTTAACTCACAAAAATCCAAATCCTTCTTAGAAATATTGTCAAAAAAATGCGAAGACACTGGTTTCAGTCTATCTAATTTAAGATCATTGTAAATAAATTTATCAATTTTACTTTTATTAAAACCAAATAAAATAATTTCTAAATTTTCCACTTTTGCTTCCCCTTTTTTAGTTTACTGATCAATAAACCCTTTAAATGTTCCATCCAGATTTAAGCGCACTCCACGACCATCAGGCAGTTTTTTCTCTAAAAACTTAATTCCTCTTGGATTTTTAACTTCCATAAATTCCCCAGGTCCTTCTAGTATTTCTTGAAGATGTTTTAAAGCAGTTTGATTAATTTGATTAGGTCCGCCTTTTATCTCTCCCCATATATCCGGCCTTCTTCCAGAATGTTTTTGTAAAGCATGGCCTGCAACAGTCTCTCCGCCCTTTTTGGGTACAGTTGCTGAACTTATTATTTTTTTGTTATTAACGTTCACAAATTTATCTTGTCTTTTACTATCATTCCAATTTTCCCTAGTTGTTTTCTGTAATCTTGCCCCTAGCTCATCCCAAACATTATAAGGAATTTTTTCGGGGCCGGCTCCGGCTGCCTGAAGTGCTGGCATTCCGGCGGTATTCACCCGCAGTTTCCCGGCTTTTTCCGCGAGTCTTCCTCCTTTTACAGCTGGACCGATTTTGCTAATTCCTTTGTCGCCCAAGAGAGACAGGCCGATTGTGCCGATGCCGTGGGTGAGAAATTCTGTCCGGGTTTCGGCGTTGCCGTGAAAGAAGTCACGTTCGAAAGCCAGTTCAACTGCTTGGCGCATGTATTTTGCCATATCGATGCCTTTGTGGACGGTGCTGTATAAATATGTTTTTGGCGAGGGGGAGGAGAGAAGGTGATCTGCAAATTCTGCCCCCTTGTAACCGATCGTATAAGCGAGCTTTGGCAAGCCTGCAACCGTTTCAATGAGATCTCCAACTACTTCGCTGGCCCCTTTGTAAAAACCATTCCAAATTTCAAGCAGGAGCGGGTCATCCGGCTTTTCTTTCGGGATAGCGGCTTTCGGGATGCTGTCCACCCGTTCATAAAAAACCTGGCTGGACCCAGGCTTCCGGAATGCCATGATAACCGTGCCGTCTTCGTAAAAATGGAACTTGACGGACAAATGGCCGTTAAAATCCTGTCCCTTTACTATGCGGGCAGGCTTTACACCGGCTTTTTCGATCAGTTCGCCCTCAAGGCTGCGGTACGCTTTGGTAACGGTAAACTTGTTCGGGCTGTAGGTGGTGATGTCCACGCTGTTGAACATGGTGTCCATCTGCTGGACAAATTTATTCATTGCGTCCAGGTTATGTTCAAGTTTTTCAAGCGTATTCACGGCTTTATTGTCAAAGTCGTACAGGTCTTCAACGGTTTTGTTTACCCTCTTCCGTGCTTTCACGATTGGATGCAGTTTTTCGTCGATATCAATGGTTTTTATGTCGACCAAATCTGAAACTTTTCGGATGGCCGCATTGGCATCTTCCAAAATTGCGCCAATCGTGTTTTCCAGCTTTTTCAGGGCGGGGGAGAGGCTGCCGGTAAGAAAAGTTTCATCGATATAGCCGTTTGGGTCAGGTTCGAATGCGGACAAGTCTTTCCGGATTTGGTCCAATGCCTCGTTGTAATCCGCTAAAAATGTCTGTAGGTACAAAAGAAACGGCTGGTGGAAATCGCGGAAATAACCGCGTATCGCGTTGCCGGCTTTGCCTTTGAAATCATCTTCCATATTTACAAACGCATCGATGACCTTCTGGATGCCTGCAATTTGGTCGAATTTTGACTGCAAGTTTTTTGCGTGTCCGCTATGACCTGTTCAAAGAACTGCACATCAAGAATTTTCATCATTTCACCTGCTCATTGGGCGGCCTTCGAAGCTTTCTCCGAGCTGTTCATCGTATGCCTTTATCTCCTGCACAGCTTTTTTGGCCGCGGCTTCGTTTTTCAGCGTGACAGATTGGTAGGATGCAAGAATTTGTTCCAGGCGTTGATCTACTTCTGCAATATGATTTAATGCAGACAAATGATATTGCGCACCGGCCTCTTCCAATTTAGAAATTTCAAGGCTCTGTGACTTGGAACGGATGTTTGCAAGCGATATTTCAACTGCATCAAAGTGAATTTTTACTTCCATGCTCATTGCCCCTTTTTCTGTATTTTCAAGCGTTCGGCCAGAATAGCTTTTTTTAATGTCTGCATTGGTGGAAGCTAATTTTTTGATTTTCTCGTCCAGCAGTTGGATGGTAGTGCTGATTTGATTTTCAGTATTTTGATAGCCTTCAAGCACTTGCGGATGCCCTGTAATTGGCAGTGGAAATTCGTTGAATCCCCTGCCTTTTTGTTTTCTTACTCTCTGGCTAGAGGTGATCTCAAAGCCGGCCAAAAAGCCGGCAAGCATAGTTGTAGTGACATGCGTCAAATCCCGAGCCGTTTCATCCGGTACTGGAGACTTTGCCGGCTTAACCCGAGCTGTTCTGCTGCTTTTGATATATTCGACCCGTTTGCCTCAAGTGCCTCTAAAATGCATTGTTTCTCATACTCAAGCAGCCGGTCTTTTAAAAGCGGTGATTTTTCCGCCGCCGGAGTGTAGTGGCCGGACTGCCGGTACTGCATGGGCAGGTGGCGGAGTTCAATCATGTCTTCCTCCAGCATGACATTCATTGCTGCCTCAATGATATGCTCCAGCTCGCGTATATTGCCAGGCCAGCGGTACGAACGGAAGAAAGTAAGCACTTCCGGTGTTATCCCCCTGACATTCATTTGAAAAAGGGTGTTGTATTTTTGAATAAAGTGGCGAGTGAGGAGCGGCAAATCTTCCAGCCGGTCCCTTAACGGTGGGATAAGCAACGTCACGACACCAAGCCGGTAGTACAAATCTTTGCGCAAACGGTGATTTGCAATTGCTTCGTACGGCGTTTCGTTCATGGTGGCGATCACGCGCACATCGACCGGCTTTTCCTGCGTCCCCCCGATCCGCTTCACTTTTTTCTCTTGCAACACCCGCAAAAGTTTTGCCTGCAAATGAATGTTCAATGCATTGATTTCATCGAGCAAAAGCGTGCCGCCGTCCGCCTGTTCGAACAGCCCTGCGCGGTCAACGGCCCCTGTAAATGCCCCTTTTTTCGTACCAAATAAGATACTTTCAATGAGATTATCGGGAAGCGCTGCACAGTTTTGCGTGATGAACGGTCCCCGGCTTCTTTCGCTTTCATAGTGGATGCTTTGTGCAAACAACTCTTTTCCCGTCCCGGTTTCGCCGATAATCAGCACATAGGAGGAAGTACGGGCGGCGCGTCTTGCAAATTCAATGACTTCAGAAACCGCCTTGCTTTTCCCAATAATATGGTGAAATGTGTAACCGGTATGGGGCTCATGGTTCCGACGGATGAGGCGCTCGATTTTCGTAATGTCCTCCGCAATTTCAACAGCGCCCATCAATTTCCCTTTATAATAAAACGGATACGTATGGTTGACGGAGGTGATTTCGCGGCCTTTATTGTTAAAATACGTCTGCTTGACAAGATGACTTTCTTCTCCGGTTTTGAGCGCCTTTAACAGGGTGCTTTCTTCACTGCTGCGGAAGCGGAAAACATCTTCCAATTTTTTATGCAGTACTTCACGGCTGTCCATCCCCTCAATATCCCGCATTTTTTGATTGTAAATCATCGTGCGCCCTTCTTTGTCTACCGCATGAATGCCGGCATCGACGAGATTCATAATTGCTTCATACAACGCGAGGCGTACATCTTTTGTTTCTTCCATGTTGCATCCCCCTCCGATTATAAAAATTTTAAAATATTTTGCGGGTTTCTGCAAAATTTTTTTGCATTTTCACTGAAAAAACCGCACGAAGGCCTTTTTTTCATGATGGCATTCTTTTTGCATATGAATGGATAGGGACAGTGAAAAGAAGGGGGAAACAAAATGGCACAAGTAAAAGACCAGGCGAAGCAAGTAATTGAAAAAACGGAACAGTTCGGTGCTCATAATTACGCGCCGCTTCCCGTCGTCATTTCGGAAGCGGAAGGGGTGTGGGTGAAGGATCCGGACGGCCGCCGCTATATGGATATGCTGAGCGCTTATTCGGCGCTGAACCAGGGGCACCGCCACCCGAAAATCATTCAGGCATTAAAAGACCAGGCGGACCGTGTAACGCTCACATCGCGTGCGTTTTATAACGACAAACTCGGCGAATGGTACGAAAAAGTGTGTCAACTGACGAAAAAGGATATGGTGCTGCCGATGAACACCGGGGCGGAAGCGGTGGAAACGGCGGTCAAAGCTGCGCGGCGCTGGGCATACGATGTGAAAGGCGTGCCGGACAATAAAGCGGAGATCATCGCCTGTACCGGGAACTTCCATGGTCGTACGCTGCTTGCGGTGTCGCTCTCATCGGAAGAAGAATATAAACGCGGCTTCGGGCCGATGATTGAGGGTATCAAGCTCATTCCGTACGGGGATGCGGAAGCACTGAGGGAAGCCATCACCCCGAACACGGCAGCGTTCCTTGTCGAGCCGATCCAGGGAGAAGCTGGCATCAACATTCCGCCAGCCGGGTTTTTAAAAGAAGCAGCGGACATTTGCCGCGCGTCCCGGGTGCTTTTTATGGCCGATGAAGTGCAAACCGGGTTAGGCCGGACCGGCAAGCTGTTTGCGGTGGACTGGGAGGGCGTTACGCCGGATGTGTTCATTCTTGGTAAAGCGCTTGGCGGTGGTGTCATGCCGATTTCCTGTGTAGCCGCGAATAAAGAAATTCTAGGCGTATTCAATCCGGGGTCGCACGGCTCGACGTTCGGCGGCAATCCACTTGCATGTGCGGTATCGATCGCAAGCTTTGAGGTAATTGAAGAAGAAAAACTGGTGGAACGTTCGCTCCGGCTTGGGCAGGTGCTCTTGGAAAAATTGCGTGAAATCAAGCACCCGTCGATTAAGGAAATTCGCGGCCGTGGCCTTTTCATCGGCGTGGAGCTCACAGAACCGGCGCGCACCTATTGCGAAGCACTGAAAGAGGAAGGGCTACTTTGCAAAGAAACGCATGAAAACGTCATCCGCTTTGCCCCGCCGCTCATCATAACGGAAGAAGAGCTGGAATGGGCCGTTGAACGAATCCGGAAAGTTTTCGAGGAGAAAAAATGATCAGAAGCCTGCTCTGCCAAACGGCGGGGCGGCTTTTTTAATTGGGAAGTATATAAGAGGCGCCCGCACATGCGAACTGTTTTTTGATGGCATGCCAAAAGTCACTATACATTGCCGGCAGGGCCACGCCATACATTCATTTGGGAAATCATATGCCGTTCGAGTGGGGTACTCGAAGGACATTTAAAGGTTTGTCTCCTGGGTAGCAAAAAGTATTTGAAAGCGGCGGTTCGCTTATGATTTGTCTTTCATAACCGTGATGAAGGAGAATTCACTGCAAGGAAGTTGTTCATTTGTCTTTCATCCTCTCAACCATGAAAGAAAATAGCGGAGCTTTTGTGCGCAAATTTCGGCACAACGAATGGTCTCTTAGAAACTATTAAACAGATTTATTTCATACGTGCTGTACTTTAAAATCCATCAAAAAAGAGGGACTCCGCGTAAAATGCCTACATATTAGAAGTACTGCCAAAAAGACAAAATGAAATGCAAAGCTCTGCATGTGGAACGACCTCCCCTGCCGTCCATGCAAAGACGGTTGATTGAAAACGCCAGGACAGGTACAATGAAATATGTAAACGCTTTCAAAAATCAAGTCCGTAACTTCAGCATGGAAAAGGAGGATGGCATGATCAGCGAAAAATTTCTCAACACCAGGTTGTTGGACATCGTGTTTGAAAAAACATATTCTGGCACATTGATCGTGGATCACGAAGGATATATCCGTTACATGAGCCGCAATTTTTGCGATTTTTTGAAAGTGGAACGAAACAAAGTGATTGGCGAACACGTGACCCATGCAATTGAAAATACGAGAATGCATCTTGTGGTGAAAACGGGAAAAGCAGAACTTGCCCAGCTGCAGTTTTTAAGAGGCGAATATGTCATTGCAAACCGGATTCCGATCATAGAAGATGGAAAAATTCTTGGGGCTGTCGGGATTATCATTTTCAGAGATCTATACGATTGGCAAAAGCTGAACACCCATATCCGGCATATGCTGTCGCAAAGCCGGTTTTTGCTTGAGAAGCAGCCCCGTGCAGTCGGCGTGAAATATATGCTGGGCGATCTGATCGGCGGCTCCGGGCAAATGGCGCTATTGAAAGAAAAAATCAAAAAGGTGGCGCGCGGGGATATCACCGTTTTGATAACCGGGGAAAGCGGGACCGGAAAGGAGCTGGTTGCCCACAGCATTCACAGCTCTAGCGACCGGAGCAATAGTCCGTTTATCAAAATCAACTGCGGCGCGATTCCCGAACATCTCATGGAATCCGAGCTGTTCGGATATGAAGAAGGATCGTTCACCGGCGCGAAAAAAGGTGGTAAGCCCGGCAAGTTCCAGGCGGCGGAAGGGGGGACGATTTTTCTCGATGAGATCGGCGACATGCCGGTGATGATGCAGGTAAAACTATTGCGCGTGCTACAGGAAAAAGAAATCGAACCGGTCGGCGCGGTCCATCCAAAACCGATCGATGTCCGTATCATCGCGGCAACAAACCAACCGCTTAAAGAACTGGTTGAACAAAACCGTTTCAGAAAAGACTTGTACTACCGCATCAATGCCATCCAGCTGGATATCCCCCCGCTCCGCACTAGGGCGGAAGATATCCCACTTTTGGCGCGGCATTTCCTAAAGAAAGCATCATCCGGTCTCGGCAAAAGGGTCACCGGTTTCAGCCCTGAAGCCCTCTCCGCGCTCGAAGGGTACAATTGGCCGGGAAACATTCGCGAACTGGAAAATGCTGTTCACGCAGCGGTCTACATGGCCTCTTCAGATGCGATCGGGTTAGAGGACCTGCCTGACGCAATCCGTGAACACTTAAACAGAAAAAAAGAAAGCAGTTTGAAAGAAAGGATGGAGGCAGCGGAAAAACAAATGATTGAGGAAGCGCTGCGGGCTGCCTGTTTTGATAAAAAACAGGCGGCAAAAGCCCTCGGGATTGGCCACTCCACGCTTTACGACAAAATGAAAAAGCTTCGTATTGAGGTAAAATGAACGCAGTTTTTCACGTCAAACGATCAGGATAGATATTGCTTCTATGTAAGTTTTGACATCAAGCCCGAACATCCACTTGCAGGAGCACTATTTTTTAATCATCCGGAAATCCGGATTGGCCTTCTGAAATTCCGAATCTGTTTTTCTGCCATAAAGCCGCTGTTTGCATCATAAATTGGTAAAGGAACGTTTCGGAAATCGGGAAACCCGGCCGCCTTTTCCAACACGTACATGTTGTTTTCCGCTTCTTTTCAAGCTGGCATGGTTCTTGCTTTTTATAGGGCATCAAAGTGTGGGAAGGGGGAACATGGTTGCACGTTGGCTGGATGATCAAGAACATTGCAGAGGATCCGGACCCGCTTGTTTCCGGAAAAACTGCGGTGCAGGAAGAAGCCGGAAGAGCATGGACTTTCAAGGAATTGCACGCGATTTCCAATGCTTATGCAAACAAGCTTACACAGCTTGGCGTCCGGAAAGGAGACCGGGTCGGCATTCTGCTCTACAACTGCCTTGAGTATTTCGGCCTTTATTTTGCGGCGGCGAAAATCGGGGCAATTGCAGTCCGTTTGAATTTCCGCTTGTCAAGCCCCGAACTGGTCTATTGCTTAAACGACTCCGGCACAAAAATATTATGTTTTCACGCAGGTCTTGCCGGACGGATTGAGCCGATTCAACACGAGGTGCCGGTTGAACAATTTATCTGCCTTCAGGAGGAAGCATCAGCCGTTCCGGGATGGGCGCAGCCGTTTGCCGTGCTCGGGGAAGGACAGCAGGAAGACCCCGGCGTGCCATC
Organism: Weizmannia sp. FSL K6-0777; assembly: GCF_038593185.1. Taxonomy (NCBI): domain Bacteria; kingdom Bacillati; phylum Bacillota; class Bacilli; order Caryophanales; family Bacillaceae; genus Heyndrickxia; species Weizmannia sp. FSL K6-0777. The sequence goes on along the minus strand of NZ_CP151971.1, from coordinate 2,944,255 downwards.
CATCCATTTAAATGACCCGGTGATGCTGATGTATACGTCCGGGACGACGGGAAGGCCAAAAGGTGCGATTTGGACGCATAATACGACATTCTGGTTTTCAGCCATTCAAGCTTTGAAATGGGGGTTTCAAGCCCGGGAAACGGCCATGACAACGGGGCCGCTCTACCATGTCGGCGCAATGGAAGACATTGCTTTGCCGGTTCTCATGCGGGGCGGAACCGTCATCATTACAAAAAGTAAAGACTTCGAGATTCAGCGAGTCCTGTTTGTCATGGAAAAGGAAAAGGTAGCATGCTGTTTTTTATTTCCTTTTATGATTTATGACATGCTGCATTTGCCGGATTTGGCACAGTACCGGCTGGAAACGCTGAAGACGATTTACACCGGCGGGGACCCGCTCATGCCGTGGGCTTTGGAAAGTATCCGGGCACATTTTCCGCACATTGGCGTTGTCCAAGTGTACGGTTTGACAGAAGGGCAGCCGATTGCCGCTTCACTCGACCCGCAGGATGCCGCAAAAAAAGGCAGTACAGTCGGAAAACCGATGCCTTTGACTGCGATTCAAATTGCAGATGATGCCGGAAACCCGCTTCCTGCAGGAGAAGTGGGTGAAATCCTCATTAAAAGCCCTGCTGTTTCAGAAGGGTATTGGAAAAAACCGGAGGCGACCATGGAGACGTTTGCGGATGGCTGGTGCAAAACAGGGGATCTTGGCTTTTTTGATTCGGAAGGGTTTTTAACCATTGCCGGCAGGAAGAAAGATATGATCCGGAGCGGAGGAGAAAATATTTATCCTGCAGAAATAGAAGATGTGCTTTACCGCCATGAAGCGGTAAAAGAAGTCTCTGTGATCGGCATCCCCGATCCGAAGTACATGGAAGCGGTTTGCGCCATTATTGTAAAAAAAGATGGCGCGCGGCTGACGGAAAAAGAAGTGACGGAATATTGCAAACACCATCTTGCAAGCTATAAAAAACCGCGCAAGGTCATTTTCGTTAAGGAAATTCCGCGCACGCCTTCCGGGAAAGTGCAGAAGTTCAAACTCCGTGAACAGTTTGGTACGGGATAAAAGGAAAGGATGGTTTCCCCACTGCTATAAACCGTTTGCAGAGACCGGGGGAGAAAATACCAACCTTTTGATTGCCCGGATAAAAACGCCCGGGAATTCACCGTGGGATGACAGGTCGCGCCCGTCAGTCTGGCAGAAAAAGCGGCCATACAAACGCCGTTTTCAGGTTGGTGCAGCATCAGGCGTTTGTATCCCCAAAAACACGGATAAAAACGCCCGGGAATTCACCACGGAATGACAGGTTGCGCCCGTCAGTCTGGCAGAAAAACCAGCCAACCAACGCCGTTATCAGGTTGGTGCAGCAATAGGTATTGTATCCCCAAAAACACGGATGAAAACGCCCGAGAAATTCACCACGGGATGACAGGTTGCGCCCGTCAGTCTGGCAGAAAAAGCGGCCATACAAACGCCGTTATAAGGTTGGTGCAACGTCAGGCGTTTGTATCCCCAAAAACACGGATGAAAACGCCCGGGAATTCGACGCGGGATGGAAGAAGGCGTTCGCCACTTTGCCGGGAAGAGCCGCATTCAAACGCTGTAAATCTTTTAGCGGGCAGCATAGGAGAATGGCGTTGATAAAAGCGAGTGAATCTCGTATGCAGGGATTTTCTTAAAAAGGGAACTTCGTTTTCCCGACCGATCACCGGAAAGGAGCATGTCCATGGAACAAAGCGGCATTGCCAAAAGCAAACTCGTTTATCCAAGTGATGATAAAATCCGTTCAACCGAAATCGGCTCAAGCAAAGCATTTGAGGAACTGCTGCACCTGTCGCAAACGGATCCGGAAGCATTTTGGGGGCGCGTTGCCCAAAAGCTCACCTGGTATGAACCGTGGAAGGAAACAATGACAGGCAGCCTCCCCGGGTTCCGCTTTTTTGAAGGCGGGGTGAGCAACCCATGTGTGAACCTGCTTGACCGCCATGTCGAAAACGGTGCCGGCAACCGGACGGCGCTCATATGGGAAGGGGAAAACGGCGATTCGAAGTTTTTTACGTACAATATGCTGCTTGCAGAAGTAAATCGGTTCAGCAATGTGTTGCGCGGGTTCGGCGTAAAAAAAGGCGACTGCGTGGCGATTTTCCTGCCGAATTTGGCGGAAGCGGTGATTGCCGTGCTCGCATGCTTCCGGATTGGCGCAATTTACAATACGATTTTTTCCGGATACTCGGAAAAATCGCTGAAAGACCGGCTTGTGAATTTTGAACCGAAAGTCATCGTGACGGCCGATGCAACCGAACGAAGAGGGAAAAAGATTTTCCTCAAGGAAAAAGTCGACCGTGTTGTTCCGGACATTCCGTCTGTCAAAGCGGTCGTCGTTGTGGACCGGCTCGGGACGGATGTCAATATGCAGGCGGGCCGCGACTATTGGTGGCATGAAGAAACAAGGAAGGTAAGCATCCATTGTGAACCGGAGCGGCTGGAAGCGAACGAGTATGGCATTGTGTTTTACACGAGCGGCACGACCGGGAAACCAAAAGGCGTTGTCCACTCCGGCATGGCGTTTGTCGTACAAAATTACATTTACGCAAAGTACCATATGGACCATCACGATGACGATGTGCTCTGGTGCTCGGCGGATATCGGCTGGCTCACGATGCATATTTGGGGCATTGCCGGCGCGCTTTCAAACGGTGTTACAACCATCTTTTACGAAGGGGCGATTGATTATCCGGAAAAAGACCGGTTTTACCAGATCATTGAAAAGTACCGGGTGAATAAATTGTTCACCGCTCCGACCGCACTGAGGATGTTAAAAAGCATGGGGGAGCGTCCGCTTGAAAAATATGATTTGTCGTGCCTTGATGTCGTCTCCCTTGTCGGCGAGCCGTTTGATGCGGAAACATGGCAGTGGACATATGAAGTGCTCGGCAGAAAAAAGATTTGCGTGAACAACACATGGGGGCAGACGGAAACAGCCGGATCGCCGCTTGCCGGTGCCGCCTGGCTGACGCCGATGAAACCAGGCTCTGCAGGCAGGCCGTTTTTAGGCGCTGTAATTGATGTCGTCGATCAGGAAGGAAATCCGGTACCGCGGGGGACGCTCGGAAACCTTGTCATTCAAAAGCCGTTTCCGATGCTGTGCCGCACGCTTTGGAAAGAGCCGGAACGCTATCTTGGCTCGTATTTCAGCCAGGTGGACGGCTGCTACTATGCAAGCGACCTGGCGATGATCGATGAGGACGGCTACGTATGGGTCACCGGCCGTTCGGATGATGCGTTCAATGTTGCCGGGCACAGGCTGAGCACGATGGAAATGGAAAGTGCGGTGCTTGAAACCCCGGGTGTTTCTGAAACCGCTATCATTGGCGTGCCAGATGAAATCAAGGGCGAGGTGCCGGTCTGCTTCGTGCGCCTGAGCGACGGGACGGAGGAAAGCGAGGAGCTGAAAGAAGCGATCAAGGCCCGGATTGTCGATCAAATCGGAAAAATTGCCGTGCCGAAAGCGATTTTGTTTACGGACACGTTGCCGAAAACAGTGAGCGGGAAAATTATGCGCCGGTTGTTAAAGGAAATTGTCGTAAACGGTGCGGCTACAGGGGATATGACCGGCCTCGAGGACCCCGCAACCATTGCGCGCATTGAACAGCTGGTGGCCAGTCGCAGGGCGGAAAGATAAAAAGGAAGGTTCGCCCGCAGGTTTGTTTGACAGGGAACCGGCCGAGCCATCAGGAGTTGGCAGGGCGACGATTTGTCTGCCGGTTCCTTGCAGCGTTTTACAGGGAATCGAAAGCGAACTGAAAAAATGAATAGGCACCGCTATTTCTGCATTGATTTTTTTGCAATCTTTGCGGGTACACCTTTAAAAGTCAGTAAGTTGCCAAAAAACCGGCGCAACGGCTATACTGCGCCGTCAATAGGAGGAAGCCTATGGATTTCGAATTGTCTAAAGAACAGATCATGCTGCAGGAGATGGTTCGGGACTTTGCTGTGAAAGAGATCGAACCGTATGCAAGAGAAGTAGACGAAACCGGAAAAATGCGGATCGAGACATTTCAAAAGCTCGGTAACCTCGGCCTTTTAGGCATCCCTTTTCCGGAAAAATACGGCGGAGCAGGCGGGGATACTATCTCTTATTGCATCGCGGTCGAAGAAATCGGAAAGGCATGCGGGGGAACAGGGCTCAGCTATGCAGCAAACACAAGCCTTGGTGCAAGCCCGATCTACTATTTCGGCACCGAAGCACAAAAGCAGGAGTGGCTCGTTCCGATGGCAAAAGGCGAAGCGCTCGGCGCATTCGGGCTTACGGAACCGAACGCCGGATCAGACGCCGGCGGAACAAGGACAAAAGCGGTACTTGACGGCGATGAATGGGTGATAAGCGGCGAGAAATGCTGGATTACAAACGCCGAATACGCCCGCCAAGTGATCGTGACAGCTGTAACCGGCAAAAGAGAAAACGGTCGTAACATCATTTCCGCCATCATCGTGCCGACCGATGCACCGGGCGTGACGATTACAAGCCCGTATGAAAAAATGGGCGTTCGCGGATCCAACACGTGCCAGATCGTGCTCGAAAACGTCCGTGTCCCGCGTGAAAACTTGCTTGGCGACGAAAAGAAAGGATTCAGCCAGTTTTTGTACACGCTGGACGGTGGACGCATCTCCATCGCCGCATTATCGGTCGGGATTGCCCAAGCTGCATTCGAAAAAGCACTTCGATATGCGAAAGAACGGATGCAGTTCGGCCAAGCGATTTCAAAATTCCAGGCGATCCAGTTCAAACTTGCCGATATGGCGATGGAAATCGATCTTGCTCGCAATGCCGTGTACAAAGCGGCATGGCTAAAAGATCAGGGAAAACCGTTTAGCAAAGAAGCCGCTTATGCAAAACTGTTTGCGTCGGAGATGGGATTCCGCGTCTGCAACCAGGCGATCCAGATCCACGGCGGGTCCGGTTATATGCGCGAGTACGACGTGGAGCGTCATCTTCGCGACATCAAACTGATGGAAATCGGCGAAGGCACATCCGAAATCCAGCGGCTTGTTATTGCCAGAAAGCTTGGCTGCTAGGATAGAAGATTGGAAGACTTGCGTCGCACAAGTTTGCATTCGAATGGAAAGGAGCGTTGCCATTTGTTTAAAAAAATTCTGATTGCCAACAGGGGAGAGATTGCGCGGCGGGTAATCCGTACGTGTAAAAAGCTCGGTGTAAAAACTGTCGCGGTGTATTCCGAGGCGGATGCGGGGGCTCTTTTTGTCCGCGAGGCGGATGAAGCGTACTGCATCGGCAAACCGCCTGTCAATCAAAGTTATTTAAATGCCGATGCGATCATCCGGGCAGCCAAAGAAAGCGGGGCGGAAGCGGTTCATCCGGGTTACGGGCTTTTATCCGAGAATGCGGCTTTTGCCCAAAAATGCATCGAGGCCGGACTTGCATTTATCGGGCCTTCTCCTGAAATCATTGCCGCAATGGGCAGCAAAATTGAAGCGCGCCGCACGATGAAAGCAGCAGGCGTGCCGGTGATTGAGGGGGTGGATGATCCGCTTGCAGATGAAGAAGCGGCGGTCCGAGCGGCGGAAAAAATCGGTTACCCCGCAATGCTGAAGGCTTCAGCAGGCGGCGGCGGAATCGGGATGCAAGTGGTCCAAACCGAAAAAGAGCTGCGCAAAGCGTTTGCCGGTAACAAAAAGCGGGCGGAAATGTTTTTCGGGGACGGCGCGATGTTCATTGAAAAATATATTGAAGAACCGCATCACGTGGAAATCCAGATTCTGGCAGACCAATATGGAAACGTTGTGCCGCTTATGGAGAGGGAATGTTCGATCCAGCGCCGCCACCAGAAAGTTGTCGAAGAAGCGCCATCGCCTTTTATCAGCGAAGCAACCCGGCAAAAGATGCTGGATGCGGCAGTGAAAGCAGCAACATCCATTGGCTATACCAATGCCGGCACGATAGAAATGATCGTGGACCGGGACCAGCATTTCTATTTTCTTGAGATGAATACAAGATTGCAAGTGGAACATCCGGTGACGGAAGAAATTACCGGGCTGGATATTGTGGAAGAGCAGTTGAAAGTTGCTTCAGGCGAACGCCTCACGATCACGAGGGAGACGCTCAAGCGGAACGGTCACGCGATTGAAGTGCGGATTTATGCCGAAGATCCGAAGACATTTCTGCCATCGCCGGGCAAAATTACGGCTTTCCGGCTGCCGGAAGGGGAAGGCATCCGCAATGAGACGGCCGTGGAAGCAGGTTCTGAAGTGACCCCTTTTTATGACCCGATGATTGCCAAACTGATTGCCTGGGGCAGCTCGCGCGAAGAAGCTTGCAAAAGGATCAGGGATGCGCTTTTAAACTATCAAGTGGAAGGGATTAAAACGAATATTCCAATGCTGATTGACACCGTCAGCCACGAACAATTTTTAAAAGGGTACACCACCACGCATTTTGTCAATGACTTTTTAAAACAAGCGGAATCCCGCAAGTAGGCAGGTTCGAAAAGGGGAGAATCCGAAAGAAAGCGGGCCTGCCACTGGTTAAGGTAGGCAGGAAGACAACCCCGCCGTCATCTATTTTTAATGGGTACACAAAGATTTAAACCAAGCAGAGCCCTGGGAGTAAGATGGTCAGGTGGAGGAATGGATTAGTCGGGTTCAAAGGTGAAAGGCGGGGAGCACCCGGGAGAACATGCAAAAAAGATCCCGGCCATGATCAAATTGTTAGTGACTTTCTAAAACAGGAGGAAAAGCAGATGGAAATTACAGCAAGTATGGCAGGAAGTGTTTGGAAAGTGCTCGTAAAGGAAGGCGACCAGGTGAAGGAAGGCGACGATGTGGTCATTCTTGAATCCATGAAAATGGAAATTCCGATTGCCGCCGAGGAAGACGGTACAGTCGTAAAAGTCCATGCTCAGGAAGGCGAGTTTGTCAACGAATCCGATGTGCTGGTGGAACTGGAGTAGCGCAATTTGAAGGAGGCGGGGATGTGAAGCTGCCTGAAAAAGTGACCGTGAAAGAAGTCGGACCGCGCGACGGGCTGCAAAATGAAAAGGCGGTCGTGGCGACAGAAGAAAAAATTGCATGGATCAACGCATTGTCAGATACGGGTCTGACGTACATCGAAGCAGGATCATTCGTCCGGCCGGAATGGATACCGCAGCTTGCCGATACCGGAGCGGTGCTGGAAAAAATCAGACGGAAGCCGGGCGTGACCTATGCCGCGCTTGTCCCGAACGTGAGGGGGCTTGAGCGGGCCTTAAATGCAGGTGTGGATGAAGTAAGCGTCTTTATGTCGGCAAGCGAAGGCCATAACCTCCGCAACATTAATAAAACGATCGCTGAAACCTATCCGGTCTTGGAAAAAGTGGTGAAGGAAGCGAAAAGCGCCGGGAAATCGGTAAGGGGATATATTTCGACGGTGATTGCCTGCCCGTATGATGGACCGGTTTCCCCAAAGCAAGTAAAAGATGTGGCCGGCCGCTTGTTTGCGATGGGCGTGGATGAAATTTCCCTCGGGGATACGATCGGTGCCGGCGTGCCGACTGATGTTGAGCGGTTGCTCGACGAACTGCTGAAGGATTTTCATGCAAGGCAGCTGGCGATGCATTTCCACGATACAAGAGGGACGGCACTTGCGAATGTTGTTAAGTCGCTCGAAATGGGGATCACTGTTTTTGACAGCGCAGCAGGTGGCCTGGGCGGCTGTCCGTATGCGAAAGGGGCATCCGGCAATGTTGCCACGGAAGATTTGCTGTACCTGTTCGCGCAAATGGGCATTGAGACCGGCATTGATTTTGACCGCATCATCCAGGCCGCAAAGCAGATAGAAAAAACAATCGGAAGGCCACTTGCAAGCCACCAGATGGAAATTTACAGGATGGCGGGAGGGGCGTAACGGGAATATTTTGCCGAGAAAAGCAAAAAGGAACGCCCGCCATGATTTTGAACCGCCTAGAATCTGAAAAAGCAGATTGGAAGATCGCTTGCAAGCCGCCAGATGGGGAGCGAAACTGGACCGTTTTGCCAAAAAAAACAAAAGAAACTGCCGTGATGATGCAAAGCCGTCCGAAGCAGACTGAAAAAGATTGGAAGGTCACTTGCAAGCCATCAGACAGGGAGCGTAACGGGGTCGTTTTGCCAAAAAACAAAAGAAACTGCCGTAATGATGCAGAGCCACACGAAGCCGCAAAGCAGATTGAAAAAGATTGGACGGCTGCTTGCAAGCCATTAGATGGGGGTGTAACGGGGCCGTTTTGCCAAAAAAAGCAAAAGGAACTGCCGTAATGATGCAGAACCGCCCGAAGCTGCAAAGCAGACTGAAAAAGATTGGAAGACCGCTTGCAAGCCATCAGACAGGGAGCGTAACGGGGCTGTTTTGTCAAAAAACAAAGAAGCTGCCGTGATGATGTAGAGCCGCCCGAAGCCGCAAAACAGATTGCAAAGCCGATCGGAAGGGCGCTTGCAGGCAAACAGGCAGGAGGGGAAAAAGAACATGACAGGAACAGTTTTATTGGAAAAACAAGATGGCATCACCGTGATGACGTTGAACCGGCCGGAAGCTGCAAATGCATTATCCAAAGAAATGCTTTCGGATATGCATGAAGCTTTATCGGAAGTAAAAAAAGACCAGAGCACGCGCGTTGTGATCCTGACCGGCGCCGGGGAAAAAGTGTTTTGCGCCGGAGCGGATTTAAAAGAGCGGAAAGGCATGAACGAGGAAGAGGTGCTGCAGGCCGTACGGAAGATCGGTGCGGTTGTGAATGAAACAGCCGCGCTGCCCCAGCCGGTGATTGCGGCGCTAAACGGGTCGGCATTCGGCGGTGGGCTGGAGCTGGCGCTGGCATGTGATCTTCGCATTGGCGCCCGCGAAGCAAAATATGGGCTTACCGAAACGTCGCTCGCGATCATCCCGGGAGCGGGCGGCACACAGCGGTTGCCAAGACTGATCGGGATTGGCAAAGCGAAAGAACTGATCTACACGGCGCGACGGCTGACTGCTGAAGAAGCAGCGGCAATCGGCCTGCTCGAATACGCTGTGCCGCGTGCAGCAGTAATCGAAAAAGCGTTTGAACTGGCGGGGGAAATGCAAAAAAACGGCCCCATTGCACTTAGACAGGCAAAAACGGCTATCGATCAAGGGACAGAGACCGGCCTTTCAGCAGGGCTGAAAATCGAAGAACTCGCCTACAACGCGCTCATTCCGACCGAAGACAGGCTCGAGGGCTTGCGGGCATTCGCGGAAAAGCGCACCCCGGTGTATAAAGGGAGGTAATGCAATGGACTACGAAAGCAAAAAAGCAGAAATTTTAAAGGGCGGAAAGGAAAAATACCACCAAAAAAACCGCGAACAGGGCAAATGGTTTGTCCGCGAACGCTTGCGAATGCTGTTGGATGACGGGCTCAAGGCTGAAGACGGGATGTTTGCCAATGTCCTTGCGGGGGACCTGCCGGCAGACGGGGTCGTCACCGGGCTCGGAAAAATCGGCGGCCGCACCGTTTGCGTTATGGCCAATGATTCGACCGTAAAAGCCGGTTCGTGGGGCTGGCGGACGGTCGAAAAAATCATCCGTATCCAGGAGACAGCCGCGAAACTCAACTGCCCGATTTTGTATCTCGTCGATTCCGCAGGCGCACGGATTACCGATCAGATCGAGATGTTCCCGGGCAGAAGAGGAGCAGGGCGGATTTTTTACAACGAGGTGCATTTGTCCGGGAAAGTACCGCAAATTTGCCTCTTGTTCGGGCCGTCTGCTGCCGGCGGGGCGTATATTCCTGCATTTTGCGATATTGTCGTAATGGTCGAGGGCAATGCGTCCATGTACTTAGGCTCGCCGCGGATGGCCGAGATGGTGATCGGTGAAAAAGTGACGCTCGAGCAGATGGGCGGCGCAAAAATGCACTGCACCGTTTCGGGTTGCGGCGATGTGCTAGTGAAAACGGAAGAAGAAGCAATCCGTTATGTGCAAAAATACTTAACCTATTTTCCGGACAATTTTTCCGAAAAACCGGCAAGAACAGAAGCAAAGGCGCCGGCTGCGTTTGAAAAAACGATTGAGGAACTGATCCCGAAAAATGAAAATGCCCCGTTTGACATGTACCAGCTGATCGAGCGGATTGTGGATGAAGATTCGATCTGCGAGATTAAAAAGAAGTTTGCGCCCGAACTGATTACATGTCTCGCCCGGATTGGCGGCCGGCCTGTCGGAATCATTGCGAATCAGCCGCGGGTGAAAGGCGGCGTGCTTTTCCACGACAGCGCCGATAAAGCGGCAAAGTTTATCCATCTTTGTGATGCGTTCCATATTCCGCTTTTGTTTCTCGCGGATGTCCCCGGCTTCATGATCGGGACGCAAGTGGAGCGGGCCGGCATTATCCGCCACGGGGCAAAAATGATTTTTGCGATGAGCGAAGCAACCGTTCCGAAACTGTCCGTCATTGTCCGGAAAGCGTACGGTGCCGGTTTATACGCAATGGCAGGCCCGGCGTTTGAACCGGACTGCTGCATTGCCCTTCCGTCTGCATCGATTGCGGTCATGGGCCCTGAAGCCGCGGTCAATGCCGTATACGCCAATAAAATCGCCGCACTCCCGGAAGAGGAACGGCCGGCATTTTTCGCGGAAAAGCGGGCGGAGTACGTGAAAGACATTGACATTTACCGGCTTGCTTCCGAACTGGTTGTGGATGACGTCGTACCGGGCAATGAACTGCGGGAAGAACTCGAACGTCGGCTTGAAATGTACAGCGGGAAGCAGGAAGACTTTTCAAAACCAAAGCACCCGGTATACCCGGTTTAACATTGAAAAGCAGCTGCAGGGGCGCAGCTGCTTTTCAATACGGCTCCCGGAAAACAAAAATGGCAACGGAAAAAGACCAATGGTGCGCTTTTCTTCCTTAAAACGGGGTATGAATGTATTATCAAATGCCAACGAGGAGGCGCATCTATGGAATTTCGGAAAGCCAATCTGGATGATCTTCATCATTTAATAGAGCTTAGAAAGCAGCAGCAAGTTGCCCAAGGCATCGAACCGAAGACGGACATTGATGCCGATTTGGAAAAGTTTTTTCAAAAGAAATTAAAAGAAGGCTCCATGGTCCAATGGCTTGCGGAAGACGAAGGAGAAATCGTTGCCTGCGGGGCTGTCATTTTTTACGAATTTCCGCCGAGCTATGTGAATAAAAGCGGGAAGAAAGCCTATATTACAAATGTTTATACAAAAGAAGAATACCGCGGCCAGGGGATCGCGAAAGAATTGATGGAAAAACTGATGGATGAGGTGAAAAAGGCTGGCATCTCCAACATCTGGCTCGGCGCTTCTGAAATGGGCAAGCCATTGTATGAAAAATTCGGTTTCCAGGAAGTGGATGAATGGATGGAACTACATTTATGATGAAAGGAGAGAATGAGAAAAACCGGTAATCCGATTCCAAATTCTATTTTCCTTTTCATTTTATTATGAAAATTATATAATGTTTTAAAGGAGTCGGAAAAAATGTCTGATTTTGTTCACGATACAAATTCCAATGTCTATTCAGATGGAAGTCATGAATATTTAAAAGTCAATTCCTTCATATTAAAAATAAGTTTCAGTTAAAAGATCAGCAGTTAGCTACACTATTTGGGATTTCCGATGAGAAAACTACAAAAATTCTCTCTGGAAAGCCATGCTACTTTGATGAAGGGGAGTTAAAAAGAATCCATTATCGTTTACCGTTTTTAAGTACAGGATTCTCTTTTATAGACTCAAAAGAGAGAATGAGAGCGATAATAGAGGCTAATTTGATAGGAGATTATAATCTTTCCTATGAAACATTAGGTAAGTATGCCAATGTGCCTTGCGATGTGCTTAAAGCTTTTTGTGAAGGAAATGATCATATTGATATTGATCATTTGATGAATATTTGCGTAAATTTGTTAATGCTATCTTTTGTATTAAGACCTGAACTTTAATTCATTGTTTACCGATCAAGTTCTATCCTTGGCTTCTTCTGAGGACAATTTGGTTATCCCTGACTTTGATTCGATTTGTCCAAAGGAACGCTTAGAAAATAAGGCCTTACATTTCCGTGCCTTCCAAAGTGTATTTTTTGAACTTCCCCATTTGCCGGTCTATACTTAAAATAGTAAGGAGGAATGTACGATGTATGAAATTGCCATTATTGGAGCTGGTCCGGCCGGGGCAAGTGCCGCCATTTTTACGGCCAAAGCCGGGAAAAGCACAGTGCTTTTTGATGGTGGCACGAGCGCTACCAAGCGGGCTTTGCTGAAAAATCACTACGGCGTAACAGAAATAACCGGACCAGACCTGGTCGAAACCGGTAAAAAACAGGCAGCGCAATTCGGGGCCGAACTGGTCGACGAAAAAGTCGAATCAATTGAAAAAACGGAAAATGGTTTTACCATTAAAACAGAACAAGGGTCGTACGAAAGCAAATACGTTATTCTTGCAACCGGCATGATTGCAAGCCTCGGGGAAGCCCTTGGCGTCAAAACCAAACCGGCAACAGAACCACGCGTAAAAACCGTTTTTGCAGTGGATGCGCAAGGAAAAACGAATGTCCCGAATGTATGGGCATGCGGCACGGTTGCCGGCGTTTCCATGCACACCATTATCACAGCAGGCGACGGCGCTAAAGTGGCTGTCAACCTCATCAGTGAAATCGACGGCAAACGCTGGGTCGACCACGATGTTTTAGGAAAATAAGCCGTTGCAAACGAACCGGGCAAAATTGCGCCCGGTTTTTTGTTTGCTTTTTTTTTAATGCGGGCTGAAACTGAAAAGAATTCGTCGCAGATCAAGCATTCTGACATGCTTATTGTTTTTCCAAAATCAAACCACCCACTGCAAAGCCGGGCACTGGGGATGCAGCCGGTACACGCTGGATTCAGGCAATCATCAAACCTTTTTTGCGTAAAGCCGTCTTTCCCTTCCATGGGAGGATTGTTAAAAATGGAATTTATGATTACTATAGATAAAAATATCCAAAAAATAAACCGAATTTTTTTAAAAAAGGGGGATGAGGTTCATGTATCGAATTTTTCAATATGGATTTGTGATGGCGTTTACAGGACTATGTATGATGTTTTTGGTTCATCTTGTTGATGGTTATTCAACTGTAGAGCTCGGAAACTCGCTGATTAGTCAAATATTATTGATTCCGAGATTTTTTTTGATTTTTGGTATATTGTTATTGGTTCTCTCTTTCATTATTTGGTTTAGAAATTGGGCGAAATCGAAGGCAGAAAAAATTTCATGAGTTTTAAAGTAGAGTACGCTTAGTTGGGTCTGCTCTTTTTTGTGACGGGCATCTGGATTTTGCTCTGAATAAGTTGTGAAAGGTTGGAGGATGTTATTGCGATAAACACGGCTCCTGAAAGCAGGAAAACAATCGGGTCAAATTATAATTCCAAAAAACGGTATTAGCCAACAATAGGTATATGTGATTTATAAAATTATTTAGAAACAATCTGCCAAAATGTACCACTATCTTTTCTGTTGAACTTATAGTAAAATAAACTGTTAGCACATAGAAAGGAGGCAAACGTCATGGCAAAGAAATCGATGATTGTCAAACAAAAACGTGAGCCGAAATTTAAAGTTCAGGCTTACACACGCTGCGAGCGGTGCGGGCGTCCTCATTCGGTATACCGCAAATTCAAACTTTGCCGCATCTGTTTCCGGGAACTTGCGTATAAAGGCGAGATTCCGGGCGTAAAGAAATCCAGCTGGTAAGCCTTCCCCGCTCCCCTTTTTCGGGGCACGGGATACATATCCCCGTTCTTTCCGCATCTTTGTAAATTCTTTAATCCCTCTTCATCATAATTTAACAAATCGGTGGTACTCTAAAATCAGCGGGGATGGCAAGCGTGGCCATCATCGGTACACCGCGTAGGCGGAGCGGGTACCTTGATTTCCAGTACAGCCGGCATGTTTACTTGGAAATCCAAAAGCTTTCCCTTCTAATTTTTTTAAAAGGAATTTCGGCATGCGTGCAGAAATTTTTCTTTTATAGAAAATGAAAAAAGGGGGAGGACATATGAAAATGTCGTCATAGGCAAAACCTTTTATGACGAGGTATGTGTCAAGTTTTTCTCGATTGTGAGATGTTGAAGGCAGCCTTCCAATGCGATTGAGAAAATTTTTATACATATGAGACAGTTGTCAAAACTGAATGGTTAGATTTTATGCCAACGCTCCATTCCAATATGCTACTATTAAACCAAAGCATTTGGAACGGAGCAATGGCAATGGACACGAAACAAGACTTTTTCACCCGTAAAAAAGAGGAGTCCGGAATTGTGCTGAATGCAGTGCAGCAAGAGGCCGTAAAGCAAACGGAAGGTCCGCTTTTGCTTTTGGCTTCCCCCGGCTCCGGAAAAACGACGACAATCATCATGCGGATCGGCTATTTAATTGAAGAAAAAGGGGTGGCGCCTGCACGGATCAAAGCCATTACGTTCAGCCGGGCCGCTGCCGCTGACATGAAAGACCGGTTCCAAAAGCTTTTTCCGAATCTTCCGCCCGTTGATTTTTCAACGATCCACAGCCTTGCTTTTGAACTCGTCCGCGTATTTTTCAGACGGACCAATGTCCCTTTCTTGCTGATTGAAGGCGAGGCGGGACCGTACCAGAAGAAAAAAATTTTGCGGAATGTGTACAAGGCCATTCATGGAGAGAAGATCACGGAAGACCAGCTGGAGGAACTGCAGACGTATATCAGCTATATCAAAAACAAGATGATCCCGCCTGCAAAATGGGGGAAGGTTGCGACGAGTGTGCCGGAAGCTGCCCGGATTTTAAAGGAGTATGAGACGTTTAAAAAGCAGGGCACCGGACAGCTGCTTCTTGATTTTGATGATATGCTGACATATGCGAATGAAATATTAAGGCGTGATCCGGATCTTCTCCGTATGTATCAGGGGCGTTATGACTATGTGCTGACGGATGAGAGCCAGGATACGTCCATGGTACAGCATGCCATTGTTGAAAAGCTTGTGCGGCGGCATCGCAATTTGTGCGTTGTCGCCGATGATGACCAGTCGATATACAGCTGGCGGGGTGCGGAGCCGTCCTACTTGCTGAATTTTAAAAAAGTGTATCCGGATGCGAAAATTTTATTTATGGAACAAAATTACCGGTCATCTCAAGAGGTTGTCACGGCTGCCAACCTGTTTATCAAGCGCAACAAGCACCGCTATGATAAAAACATGTTCACGGAAAACCCACCTGCCGGGCCGATTCGGTTTGTGCGCCTGCCAGATTATAAATACCAGGCAAAATATTTGGCCCAGAACATTGTGGTGTCCGAAAATTTTTCAGAAATTGCCGTGCTGTACCGGAACAATATGTCTTCGATTGCCCTGATCAACGAATTTGACCGGGAAGGGATTCCGTTTTATCTCAAAGATACCGACAATCGCTTTTTTTCTCACTGGGTTGTCCAGGATATTTTGAATGTGATGCGGCTCACGTTTACCGATAAACGGGCGGATATCCTCGCGCAGGTCCATTCGAAATTGGACGGTTATATTACGAAACAACAGATGGAAGCGGTAAAGGGGATCCATAATAACCAGTCTGTTTTTGACAATTTGGTGCGTTATGCAAATTTGAAGGATTACCAGGTCCAAAAAGTACGTAAAGTAAAGGAGACGCTCCGGGAAATGCGGGGCATGCCGCCGCTGGATGCGATTCAAGTCATCCGCGACAGGCTCGGCTATGAAAAAGCCCTCGAAAACATGTGCAAGAAATTCGGATTCCGGAAAGAGTATTTGATTGGCGTTTTAAATACGCTCGAAGACATTGCGGACACGCTTGTGACAATGGAAGAGTTTGCTGCAAGGCTGAAGCACTTGGCGCACATTTTAAAAACGGCGAAAGGGAACAAAGGCCGGCATGCTGTGACGCTTTCGACGTTCCACAGTTCAAAAGGTTTGGAGTTTGAAAAGGTGTATATGATTGACTTGGTTGATGGGATCATTCCGGGTAACGATGAAAAAGAAGATGATTTACTGATGGAAGAATCGGTCCGTCTTTTTTATGTGGCAATGACGCGCGCGAAAAAGTCACTGGAAATGGTCAGCTATGAAAAACGCAACGGAAGCCGGGCAATGGACTCACCGTTTGTGGCAGCGGTGAAGGGAATTGTCAACAGTGTTGAAAAGGCCGGAAAAACAAAGCCAGACATAGAAGTTGCCCGAATCGGCAAAAAGACGGTCTCCATCCCGCAGAACCCGAATGCCATTAAGGACGCATCCGCTTTTGTGGCCGGTAAAAAAATCCAGCACCGTGTGTTTGGTCATGGTGAAATTGTTGATATTGATGGTGACACCCTTGCCATCCGGTTTGAAAAACGGACGATAAAACTGTCTGCCCTCACCTGCATCGAAAAAGGGCTGCTCGAGGAAGCCGATCTGTAATCGTGTGTGGAAAAACGGAAGCGGATATAAAAAATGCCGGGAATTTCCCGGCATTTTTTATATCCCTGACCGCCGCAACAGGCTCACGTTGTACGGAGGCAAGGGATTCGGCGATCAAGTCCTGTGCCCCTTTTTATTGAATTGGAACGCCCCAGGCCATTTGGATGACTGCAACAAAGGTGCCAACCGGCGGGATCCCGTGCAAATCGGAGCAGGAAATTCTTTGCTGTTTGGCAGCATTCCCAATTTTTACTGCTCGCGGATGCTGTTTTCTTGCAGTTTTCTTTTTTTCCTCCAAATCAGCAGCTGTTCTGTCAAAATGCCGACCACAGATCCAAGGATTAAGCCGTTGTTTAAAAAAGTAGCGATCATCATTGGCAAATGTTCGGTCGCATGAGCCGGCAAAAACATCGCCCCGATTCCGACCAGGAAGGAGATGCCTGCTGTTGTGTGGGCAATCTCTTTGTCCGGGCTTTTTTCAAGATCATTTAAGGCAAGGCCAACCAATTGTGTGAAGACCACAAAGGTAACGGCATAACCAACCGGCGCGGGAATCGCAGACATGATATGCACGAGCGGTGGCAGCAGAGCAATGATGGAAACGAAACAAGCACCATACAAAAATGGTTTCAGCACTTTTATACCGGTTTGTGCAACATAGCCTGCCGCTGCTGCAATCGGAACCGCACCGACAGCGGAAAAGATGCCGGCAAGCAGCTGGTTGATGCCGGATATGAACAGACTGCTCCGCACCCGCTCTTGGCGGACTCCCGTCACATTTCCCATGACGCGCACAGACGTAATCATATTCGCAGTTAACAAAAGCCCGATGAATACACCGGTTGTGACGGCACCGGAATCAAAACGCGGTTTTCCAAAATCAAACACAGCGGGAAGAGAGAACCAGCTTTCCCCAAATGTAATAGCCGGTGCTTCACCGAAAAGCGCGAACAAAATCCAGCCGCAAATCAAGCCGAGCATGATCGAATATTGCTTGACCCACGGTTTCTTTACATGGCCAAAATAGAATGTAAGCAATACGGTGACAAGGCTCAAAACAGCAACAAGCGGCCGGACTTCCTGATGGGCACCCGTAATGCCGAGCATCCCTTTCATAAAAGAGCCGCTCAACTGCAGCACCAACAACAGCAAATAAATAAATGTCACTACCGGCGTAAACAGTTTATTTAATTGGTCCACAAGTCCGGTAAAAGCGAGCAGGAAGAAAAAGATGCCGGTTACAATCAGTGCGCCTGCCAAATATTGCAGAGATTCAGTGCTTGAACTATACAAGCTGCCGACAAGCCCTGCATAAATGGCAAACACGCTCCACCACAACCCGGCCGGCCCTTCATTGATGGGCATTCTGTGGCCGAAAATTCCTTGCAAAAGGCCGCCGATCCCGAGTACAAAAAGCGTCCGCTGCACAAACAGGGCAGTCTCACCTGCACTGAAATGGAAAGCATCCGCAATGGCAATCGGGGCCGCGATCGACCCGGCGATCATAAATGCCATCCATTGCAGCGACGAAATCAATGTTTTCATAGACACACCGTTCTTTCCGTTCAAAAAATGGAAAATACCAGTAAATATAATTATAGCAAAACAGGTTTTACATTTTAAACATAATACACTTTGCGGACGAGGGAGGGATAGCGGGCATGGCGGATAGCGGCATAAACAGGGGTTGCAAACCGGACGGGGCGCGGGTTAAGCCATGTTTTTTGCCTCTATTTAAATGATATATATGTGGCAGGGGCTAAGCTATGTTTGGATCCGCAAAAAATTTCTGGGCGATCTTCATGCAGAACGCTTTTTGTTTGTCACTAAAAGAGTTGCGGCTGCCTTTACTTAGGCATGCTATCTCGAAAAAAATTATGATGGATAATTTTTGCTGGTGCTACGTGGTAGCGGCATGGCCGGTTATGTTGAGGAAGCGAGGTCAAAAGGTGTTGTTTCTTAACATAGAGCGCGTCTACGTTAAGAAAGCGAGCGAAAATAGCTTTGTTTCTTAACATAGAGGTCGGCTACGTTAAGGAAGCGAGCGAAAATTGCGTTGTTCCTTAACATAGAGTACGTCTACGTGAAGAAAGCGAGAAAAAAAGGTGTTGTTTCTTAACATAGAGGCTGTCTACGTAAAGGAAGCGAGGTAAAAAGACATTGTTCCTTAACATAGTGCACGTCTACATTAAGGAAGCGAGCAAAAAAAGTGTTGTTTCTTAACATAGAGCCCGTCTACGTTAAGAAAGCGAGCAAAAAAGACGTTGTTCCTTAACATAGAGTCCGTCTACGTTAAGGAAGCGAGGTCAAAAGGCGTTGTTCCTTAACATAGAGCCCGTCTACGTAAAGGAAGCGAGCGAAAAAGGTGCTGTTCCTTAACATAGAGCCCGTCTACGTTAAGGAAGCAAGCAAAAAAGACGTTGTTTCTTAACATAGAGTGCGTCTACATTAAGGAAGCGAGGTAAAAAGACATTGTTCCTTAACATAGAGCATGTCTACATTAAGGAAGCGAGAAAAAATTATATTGTTCCTTAACATAGAGGCCGTCTACGTTAAGAAAGTTCGGTAAAAAGATGTTGTTTCTTAACATAGAGGTCGTCTACGTAAAGGAAGCGCGGTAAAAAGACGTTGTTTCTTAACATAGAGCGCCTCTACATTAAGGAAGCGAGCAAAAAAGGCACTGTTCCTTCAAATAGAAGCGTCTATGTTCATTCTTTGCCAAAATTTGTTTGGGTAAAAACAATCCGGGCAATGGATCCCTTGCCCGAAAACATTCCTTATTCTGTGACGCTTACGCTGGCGCTGGCAACTGCCCGTTTGTGTCTTCTGATTGTATAGAAAATGAGGATGGCCCATATTGCCGCAATGGCTGTATAGGTAACGCCGTACCAGCCGCTACCGGCGCCCGCCATTTTTAATAAAGTTTGCACGTTGCTGAACACAATCATGCCGCTGACAATGACAGCCAGCAAATGAGCCGGTAAAATTTTAACCAGATAGGCTGCAATCGGCGCGGCGATCAGGCCGCCAAGCATGAGGGCGATCGTCCAAATCCAGTTAATTTGCATAGCGCCGAGGGATAAGAGGAAACCGATGCTTGATGCCAAGGATACAGCAAATTCACTAGTATCCACCGAGCCGATCACTTTCCGCGGTTCGATGTCATTTCTGGACAGCAAAGCCGGTGTGGCGATAGGGCCCCAGCCGCCGCCCCCCGTTGCATCAAAAAATCCTGCGACAAAGCCAAGTGGGATAAAAAATATGTTTGACCTGGTTTGCTTTTTGACTTTCGACGCCCCGCGCGTATTGAACAGAAACCGGGTAAGAATATAGAGGCCAAGGGCGATCAGAAAAATAGAAATGTACGGTTTTAATGTGCTTGCAGGAAGATGGCTAAGCACGGTTGCCCCGAGAAAGGCGCCGACAGCTCCAGGTACAACCAGTTTCCAAATGATCCCTTTATCGACATTCCCAAATTTCATATGTGAAACTCCGGAAGCCGCCGTTGTAAAAACTTCCGCCAAATGCACAGAAGCTGACGCGACAGCCGGCGCAATCCCGAAAGCTAGCAAAAGTGAGGTTGAAGTCACCCCGTAACCCATTCCAAGAGATCCATCCACCAATTGCGCGGCAAGGCCGACAAGTGCTAAGACAATTAATTTTTGCATGTTCAAGTTCCTCGCTTTCTTCATTCATAAATTTAATTCATCCTGATGTAGAGGAATTATACGCATCAGGGCCTATCCTGGTTCAAACGGCCGGCCTTGCAGAAATAAAAAACTTTCCGCCATTTTTACGGAAAGACAGCGAGTAAAGGATAAGCGCTTATCTTTCAAAATGGTACCCATTTTGCTGGAATTGGCACCTTGCTGCTCGCTGCAGGTTGCCGGACTTCATCGGGCCAGATCCCTCCGTCGCTCTTGATAAGTTATTTGTTGTTTAAAATTTTATCAGAAAATAAATGGAAGTCAATATAATTATTGCAAGTTTTTTTATCGGATTTATCCGAATGGAGGGATAAAGAAAAAAACTCCCTATCAGATCACGCTCTGTCGGGAGTTTTTTTTCTTTACGCTGATTGGTTTTTTTAAAGCAGGTTCAGAACCAGGCGGGGCATCATGGCCGCTTTCATTTGCTTCACAAAACGAAAAAGAGTCCAAACGGGTTGGCGTGCCGCCCATTCTGGCAGTTTGACACGCCGTGCACACCGTGTCTGTCCTCTCACCGCCAAGGGAACCGGTTTTATCAACACCGCTTGTTTGTGCTCGCTTATCGCGCAGTTGTATTTCTGTCCTCTCCCTGCCCAAAAGACCGGTTTTATCAACACAGCCGGCTGGAGCCTATTCCTTTCCTTTGATTCTCAGTGACAGGACGACGAGCACGATTAAAATAGCAAGGCAGACGCTTATTCCAATCGGGTTTCCGCCGCCCAGCAAAAAGGACAGGAAAATGCCTGCCAGTGCAAGCAGCGCAATCCAGACCATGAAAGGATACCCTTTTACACGGAAGGAAGGCAATTTTGCATACGACTTCCGGAGCCGCAGTTCGGCTGCGCAGATGGCGATCCAAACAAGGACGACGGTAAATCCCGGGATGGTCATCAAATAGCTGATGACCTCATTCGGCGTAAGATAGGCCAGAATCACGCCGGCTAAAATAAACAGTGAGGTCAGCAAAATACTAATGAGCGGGACGCCTTTCCGGGAAATTTTTAAAAAGGCGTGCGGCGCTTCTCCGGACTGTGCCATGTTAAACAGTGTGCGTGAAGTGGCATAAATGCCGGAATTGGCGGCAGAAAGAACGGCCGTCAAGAGCACAAAATTCATCACATGGGCGGCAGCGGGGATCCCTGTGCGGCTGAATACCTGTACAAACGGGCTTTCCACGGAAGAAACCTGATTCCACGGGACAATGCCACAAATGACCAGGATTGGCAAAATATAAAAAAGCATGACACGAATAACGGTCTGTTTAATCACACGCGGCAACACTTTCTCGCTGTCTTTTGTTTCCGAAACGGTAACGCCGATCAGTTCCGCCCCGCCGTATGAAAACATAACGATCAGAAAAGCATTGAACGTACCGTGAAGCCCGTTCGGAAAAAAGCCGCCGTGCGCGGTATAGTTGGACAGCGTGGAAGATGTCCCGGGGAATAAACCGAATAAAATCAGCGCACCAAGCAGGATAAAAACGATCAACGTGATAATTTTAATGCCGGCAATCCAAAATTCAAATTCGCCGTAGTACTTCACTTCAATTAAATTGATGCCGACCATGAAAGCAGCACAGAGCAAACTGAGCAGCCACAATGGCGCGTGGGGAATCCAGAATTGCAGGAAGCTCCCGGCTGCAAGCAGTTCCACAACTGTCACAATGACCCAGTTGATCCAGTACAGCCAGCCAATAATGAAAGAAACCCGGCTGCCGAACGCTTTGTGGATCAGATTTTGGACGTTGAGGCCGGGGTGGACGAGCGCCATTTCCCCAAGCGCTGACATGACAATGAATAAAAGTACGCCGCCGATCAGGTAAGAAACGGCAACACTTGGGCCGGCAAGGCTGACGGTATCGGAGCTGCCTTTAAAAATGCCGGTTCCGATCATCCCGGCCAATGCGATGAACTGGACATGCCTTGGTGATAAGCCTTTTTGCAAATGATGTTGGTTTTTTTCCATTTCTATCAATCTCACTTTTCTGTTTTAGATAAACGCTTTTCAGTGCTAAAGCATTTATTCTATTTTAGCAGAAAAAAAGGAATATTGATATACAAAAAAATGGAATCGCCGGATGACAGATCCACCCTCATTTCACACCAAAGCAAAATGCAAAAAACGGCGGGACACCACTCATCGTAGTATCTCGCCGTTCTGTTTAATATGTGTCCCGGGATGGTTGCCGAAGCGCTGAATATCCATATTTGAACATGTCGTTCTATTTAACTTGTGCTCCGCGATGGGCCGAAAGAAGAGGAAAATGCGCGGACGGATCCCCTATTCAGCTTACTTTTTATCAAACCCTTGTCGTTCTACAAATTCCTTCATAAAAACGCGCGACGGTTCTTTAAAAAATTGTGCCATTTGGCCTGTCCAGGTATCGTTCCTTTTTCCGTTTGTGCGTTTTGTATAATATTGCGAAACCGTTTCATTGTATTCCTTCAGATCGCGCAAAAGACGTTCATCATCCGGATATTCATCTTCAAAATAAACATGCTCAGCCGCCATGCGTGGTTTTTTCGCAGACGGATCGGCCGGATAGCCGATTGTCATTGCAAATAGCGGAAGGACATATTGCGGGATTTTCAAAAGTTCGGCCACTTCTGGCAGCCTGTTGCGCAAGCCTCCGACATAACAAATGCCAAGCCCCATCGATTCCGCAGCGAGCGCGGCATTTTGCGCAGCCAGTGCAGTGTCGATGAGCGCGACCATAAATTTTTCCGTTGTCTCAAGTGTATCTTGCGCCTCTACGCCTTCCATTTGTGCCGCAAGTTCATGTTTATGGAGATCGGCACAGAAAATGAGCAGATGGCCGCATGTTCCGACATGTCGGTTCCCGGTCAGTTCTGCTAGCTTTTGCTTCCGCCCGGGATCCTGAATGCCGAGAATCGTATAGGCCTGGACAAAATGAGAAGTGGCGGCTGCCTGCGCGGATTCCACAATCAGGCGGATTTGTTCATCAGATAGCGGCCGGTCTTCATAATGGCGGATCGACCGGTGATTGAGAATCGTTTCAATGATGGTATTCATTCCTTTACACTCCTGTCTTTGGTGAGTCCACTGTATGTTCAAATATAGCACAGAAAAAAACGGCCGGCATGAAAGGTGCTTGTTGTCCAGCATGGCCACAATGATCTGCCAAAAAATATTTTGATTAAGGCTAAATTAACCTATTTTCGCTTTGGTATACCCAAATTGAACTTCGAGTATGTTCATGCGGAGGGCGGAAGAACATTTTACCCTTCTCCATTATTTATATATCCGCCTTTATGATGCCAGGGGGGGCGAAGTCAGTGAAGGCGTTCGATTTCATTTTGCACAAACGTAATTGTCGCATGCTGCTATATCGCGCCGGCCGAACCTCTGAAGTCCCGGAATTTCCGTCCGATGAAAAAAACACTGCAACCCTGATCCGGAGGGCTGCAGTGTTTTTTGCTATTCGAAATTAAGCTGATAGTCTTCCGATTTGATCATCTTTAATTTTTTTGAAAAAACATAAATGAATCCGACATTTAAGATAAACGGCAGCACAAAGAAAGTGCTCAGCATAATGGCAATATTTTTCGCAGTCCAGCCGCCTTCAGCAAGATGCATGAAATTGAGCGGGCCGACTAAGCCCGACAACCCGAATCCTGCACTGTAAGGCGTGCCCTGAATATGAAAGACGCCGGCGAGCGCACCGAGAACGGCAGCAGTGATGAGCATCGGGAAAGCAATTTTCGGTTTCATAAAGAAGTTTCGCATCTGAATTTTCGGCGAGCCAAGTACATGGGCAAGGGCGGTACCGAGCGAGTTGGCTTTATAGCTGGCGATGGCAAGCCCGACCCCGGCGGCACAAATGCCAAGATTTGCCGCCCCTGAACTGACACCTGAAAGCATAATAACGGTTGCTACGCCGACTGTTGAAATCGGCGATAAAATAATCAGGCAAAAAATGACGGCAATAATGGCGCCCATTACGACAGGCTGCATGCTTGTCACATGTGCCACCCCGACGCCGACCAGCCCGGTAGCCGCTTTAATAAATGGCAAAATTGTAAGTCCGATCATGCCCGGTATTAAAATACTCAATGTCGGGACCAGGAGGATGGAATAAGCCTTTAACCTTGTTCCGACCCACTTGACGAATAAAACCGCCAATGCCGCTGTAATCCCTGTATTGATGACAATCCCGATCCCGTTTAAAGCAAATGCACCGGCAGCCGTTTTCTGGATCGCGCCGCTCCCAACCATTGCGGCAATGCCGACACTTGCAATTTGGATCGGTGTCAATTGAAAGGTAATGCCGACCATAACGCCAATCAATACAGGCAGCATGCTCATGATGATAACGGTTGCATCAACAACATGCTGCAAATAAGGCGCATGCGGGATAATCAGTTTCAATATCTCCCCGAGTAAGGCGTTTGGGATCAGAGAAACGACAATGCCTATGCTCATTCCGTTTAACAGTTTGCTAAAGAAATCTTTCATTATTGGAAGCCCCCATTTTGTTTTGACCTCGCTGCTGACGCTGCCGGATAAGCGCCGATGCTTGTCTGTTTGCGTATGATTATATAAAACATTCAGATTATAGTCAACAAAAATTTTTAATACTTTACCGCGTGTGTGCACATATGCATAAAAGTGCTAAAAACCATATAATATGAACTTAAGTTTTTCGTGCCAAAATCAATTACGATCGGGATAGACATTGCTTTTGGCAACACATAAAGAAGTAATAATGTTTAGTTCAGCTTATATATAGGGCTTGCTAAATAAGCAAAATTCCTAAATTTGGCAAGAATGCTGACAGCTTTGGCAAAAATTTAAATGCAAGGGTTTTATAAAAAATCCAGGGAAAAGCTTGCACTTGAAAGCTGAATCAATGTATAGAGAAGGCAGAATCACGCATTTTCAAAAATGGCTTCTTCTAGAGCCTACTGACAATTTGGGTGCAAACTCAGAATTGGATTCGTTCAACAAGCCCTATATAAAAAAGTGATCGAAAACAATCTCAGATATGATTGAAACAATTGACATCCGTGATTGCTGGCATGGCATGAAAAATGATTTTTTTTCACGATGGAAGCGGTATAATAAAAGTGGTGTTTTAGAAGGTGTTATGCCGGGCAAAAAAGAACATAAGGATGCGGAGGGATACGCCATGAAGAAAATTATAAACGACCCTGGAAAAGTCGTCGATGAGATGCTGGATGGATTTGTGTATGCCCATGAAGGAACAGTAAAACGTTTGGAAGAGACAGGCGTCATTTATCGTACTTTCCGGGATGAAGGAAAAGTAGCGCTCATTAGCGGCGGCGGCAGCGGGCATGAACCGAGCCATGCCGGTTTTGTCGGGGAAGGGATGCTGTCTGCGGCGGTTTGCGGTGAAGTGTTTACCTCGCCGACGCCGGACCAGATTTTTGAAGCGATCAAAAAAGCCGACCAGGGAGCCGGTGTGTTTATGATTGTGAAAAATTATACAGGGGATGTTATGAATTTTGACATGGCCCAGGAATTAGCTGAAATGGAAGATATTCAGGTGGATAAGATCGTGGTTGACGATGACATCGCGGTAGAAGATAGCACGTATACAGCAGGAAAGCGCGGTGTTGCCGGTACCGTCCTTGTTCATAAAATTCTGGGCGCGGCAGCAGCAGAAGGGCAGACACTTCAGGAAATCAAGGCGTTGGCTGAACGGCTTGTACCCAATGTGAAGACAATCGGCGTCGCGATTTCGCCGGCAACGGTTCCAGAAGTCGGAAAGCCGGGTTTTGTCCTTCAAGAAGATGAAATGGAATACGGTGTCGGCATTCACGGGGAACCGGGTTACCGGCGGGAAAAAATCAAGTCGTCAAAAGCGATCGCGGAAGAACTCGTTACCCGGCTGAAAAATGCGTTCAACTGGAAAGAAGGGGACCGGTTTGCGCTCCTTGTCAATGGGTTTGGGGCTACACCGCTTATGGAACAGTATATTTTTACCAAGGATGTGCATGCCCTGCTTGACCGGGAAGGCCTTACCGTTCCGTTTAGAAAAGTGGGCAATTTGATGACGTCCATTGATATGGCCGGCCTTTCCCTCACGCTTGTAAAACTGGAAGATGAGGCGTGGCTTAAATTTTTAAAACGGCCGGTGTCCGTTCCGGCATGGGTGTAAGGAGGCGGAAATATGTTAACAGCAGAAACAGCAACAGACTGGCTGCATCGTTTTGCAGAAAAAATCAATGAAAACAAAGCCTATTTGAGCGAACTGGACAGTGCGATCGGAGATGGCGACCACGGTTCGAACATGGCGCGCGGTGTGGCGGCTATGGAAGAAAAACTAGCAGCTGGCGGTTTTGCTACGGTCCAGGACGTCCTGAAAACAGCGGCGATGGCGTTGCTTGGAAAAGTCGGGGGTGCCTCGGGGCCGCTGTATGGATCGGCGCTGATTGCGATGGCAAAACAGGCAGGGGAAAATGAACAAGATGTTGCGGCAATTGTAAAAGCCGGGCTTGAAGGCATCCAAAAACGCGGGAAAGCGGAAAAAGGTGAGAAAACGATGGTCGATGTCTGGATGCCAGCCTGTGAAGCACTCGCGTCCGGATCGCTGACAAAAGAAACCATTCAATCTGCCGTGGAGGCGACAAAAGAGATGAAAGCGACAAAAGGGCGCGCATCTTATCTTGGCGAGCGTTCCATCGGCCATCTTGATCCAGGAGCGGTGTCGAGCAGCTATTTGTTTGAAGCTTTGTTGGAAGGCGGGATTCTGGATGAGTAAAAAACCAGTCGGTATTGTTATTGTTTCTCATATACCTGAAATCGCAGCCGGCCTTGCCACATTGTTAAAGGAAGCGGCCAAAGACGTTTCCATTACGTATGCGGGCGGGACCGATGACGGCGGTGTTGGCACGAGCTTTGACAAAATTAATGCCGCCATAGCTGAAAATAAAGCGGATGATCTGTTTGCTTTTTATGACCTCGGCAGCGCCAAAATGAATTTGGAAATGGCAATGGAAATGTCGGATAAGTACATCCGACTGATGGACACCGCCTTTGTCGAAAGTGCCTATACAGCTGCCGCGCTGATCCAGGCAGATGCAGAACTGGAAGAAATTTTAAAACAGCTGGAACCATTAAAGGTAAAATAAAAAATAGCCCGGGCCGGTATGAACGGTCCGGGCATTGCTTTTTTGTGGAAAAACATAGGAACTAGGCGGCTGCCCCAATGGCCATGAAACGTGGGGCAGCCTTCATCAAGTTTTCACGAAAAAACGGATGCCTTAAAAGCCTGTTCTAAAAAATGGCCATCAAGAAAAAAACGAACCTCGCACTGTATGCATGTCAGAGATT
This sequence comes from Weizmannia sp. FSL K6-0777, assembly GCF_038593185.1. Classification (NCBI taxonomy): domain Bacteria; kingdom Bacillati; phylum Bacillota; class Bacilli; order Caryophanales; family Bacillaceae; genus Heyndrickxia; species Weizmannia sp. FSL K6-0777. The sequence goes on along the minus strand of NZ_CP151971.1, from coordinate 2,916,801 downwards.
CACGAAAAACCGGCCACTTGTCTCCCATTTTAAAGTCTATTTTGCACGCCCACGCTGTATGGATGTCAGAGATTTACGAAAAAACCGGGCGCCACTTTCAATGTCATAATAAAGTTACTTCTTCCTCTACGCTTGCGGCAGCGGCAATGGACTGTTTTAAAATATCCAGGCCTTCCTGCAGCTGGTCGTCTGTAATGACAATGGGCATCAGAATGCGGATGACATTGCCGAAAATCCCGGCATCCAAAAGAAGCAGCCCCCGCTTGTTGGCTTCTTTCACAATCCGCTTTGTCAATGCTTTATCCGGTTCTTTTGTCGTTTTGTCTTTTACGACTTCAAATGCACACATGGCGCCAAGTCCGCGCACATCCCCGATAAAGGTAAACTCCTTCTGCCAGCTGCGGAACGTATCAAGCACATGTCTCCCGATTTTTTCCGCCCGTTCGTTTAATTTTTCAGATTCAATGATGTCCAGTACGGCAAGGGCGGCTGCGCATCCAAGCGGGCTTCCGGCATAAGTCCCGCCAAGTTCACCCGGATTTGCCGCATCCATTATGTCGCTCCGTCCGATTACCCCGCTTAACGGGACGCCTGCTGCAAGAGATTTCGAAATGGTCATCAAATCCGGCACAACATCAAAATGCTCAATGGCAAAATAGCGCCCGGTCCGACTGAATCCTGCCTGTATTTCGTCCGATACGAACAAAATGCCGTTTTCCTGGCAGAAGTCATAAACCGCTTTTACAAATTTTTTGCCTGGCACAATGAATCCGCCTTCTCCCTGTACTGGTTCCATGACCACAGCCGCAACCGTTTCAGCGGCAACATCGTTTTGAAAGAAATTCCGGAACTCTTGGATCATATAGTCTTCATATTCTTCATCGGTCAAATTGCCGGGTTTCCGGTAAGCATAAGGGTAAGGCGCCTTATAAACTTCAGAAGCGAACGGGCCGAATTCGTATTTATACGGCTTCACTTTGCTTGTCATCGACATCGTCATTAACGTTCTGCCGTGAAAGCCGCGGGTAAAGCTGATAATGGCCGGCCGCTTCGTATATTTGCGGGCAATTTTAACGGCATTTTCGACGGCTTCTGCCCCGCTGTTTAAAAGGATGACCTTTTTCTCCGCATTCCCCGGAGCGAGCGCTGCCAATTTTTCAGCCAGTTCAATATAAGGTTCATACATCATGACGTTAAAGCCGGTATGGATAAAACGTTCAAGCTGTTCTTTGACAGCTGCGACAACTTTCGGGTGGTTATGCCCGACATTCAGCGTGCCGATTGCGCCGGCAAAATCAATATACGTATTGCCGTCCACATCTGTAACAAGCGCGCCTTTTGCTTCTTTTGCAAAAGCCGGAATGCCGTTGCTGACACCGCGGGGAACAGCTTTTTCCCTTCTTTCCAGCAGTTCTTTCGAAAGCGGCCCCGGTAGAGAAGAGTATACATTTGCATTTGTCATTTTAACGCTTCCTTTTTATTAGTTGATGATATAGATGTAACCGATCTGTCATTATGGTGCCTTTTACAAGATTATGATATTACAAATATTGCAAAAAAACAAACGCATTTTAAGGAAAATTTATCGTTTTTTGATTCATCTTTTTGGATAGCGGGTAAACAGCGAATAAAACCGCCATGATCCCTCCTGATATACATAAGGCGGGCAATGCGATTCTTTGACAAAACCCCCTCCTGCATTTAAGATGGGGATAACGGATTTGCATTGCAAATTTGAAGGAGAGACAAAAATGGAAGTTGCCATCCCGATAGATTTTGAGCAGATGAAAGAAGTCAAAACAGAGCTGACGCGGTTTATGATGTCGTATAAATTCGCGCTCCATGAAGTGATGACAAAAATTGATATTTTAAAAGAAGAATTCCAGTACGTCCATGACTACAATCCGATTGAGCATGTAAAATCGCGCCTAAAGTCACCGGAAAGCATTTTGAACAAAGCATATCGGAAGGGTTGTGCATTATCGCTTGATTCGATTCGTGAAAACATCCGCGATATTGCCGGCATTCGGATTACATGTTCGTTTATTTCAGACATATATGAGATCAGCAAAATGATCCAGCAACAAAAAGATGTAAAGTTAATTGAGTGCAAGGATTACATTCAAAATCCGAAACCGAACGGCTACCAAAGCCTCCATATGATCATCAAAATTCCGGTTTTCATGTCGGACAGGTCGGAAGAAGTGTATGTTGAGATTCAGATCCGGACAATCGCCATGGACTTTTGGGCAAGCCTGGAGCATAAAATATACTATAAATACGATGAGGATGTGCCGCAACATTTGAAGGAAGAACTGAAAGAAGCAGCAATGCAGGCAGCACAGCTCGATGTAAAAATGGAGAACATCCAAAAAGAAATGAAGGAAGTCAAAAAGCGGAACAGTGAAAACAGCGTGCACCAACTGATTATAGACGCTGAAAAGCTTCGAATCCCTGAAGATTTTTTAAAAGCGGCCTTAAATGAAACGGATGGGAAGGGATCCATTTGATCATTAATTTGAACGAAATGCCGGGGTTTGTCCGGTTTGAAATGGAGAAATTAGGGGAAATGATCGCCCCGAAACTGAAAAAAGCTAACCAGTATGCATTTTGGTCCAAACCGCTGATCTTTGTGGCAGCGCTCAATTTGTTTTTGTTGCTTCTCGTGATGCCGGCGGAGGACCGCTCGATTCCGCTCCTCCTTTTCTGTGCGGTTGCCGGGGCGTTCGGCATGGCGCTGTCGCAGGAAGCGCGGGTTTTGAGAAAAGAAATTACGAAACTCAGTTTTTCCTATATGAAAAAACGGATTGAAAAAAGCAGTATTGTCCCGGACTCGGTGAAAAAACGCTATGCGGCACTAATTGAAAAAGAACCGACGAATATTTTCCTCCATTTTATCCACTTTTTGGAAGAAGAGCAAAACAGAAAAAAAGAGCTTTGGTAAAATCCGCACGGCCCGTTGATGGCGTGCGGATTCTTTGAATTTTTATGGACGGATGGGAAAATCCAACACTCCTGCGGCATTTTTACGCTCGTTTGTCTGGATGCGTGGGGATTTTTGCCCGCTCGATAGGCCGGGCGTTTCCATGCAAGTTTTTCTCGCCATGCGGCTTCTTGGTGAGAATAGCCGGAAAACGGGCGAAACCGAAACACTTTGCATGCTGCTAACAATATAGCGGGCTGCCCCTTTTTCATACATTAGCGCTTTCAAATTTTTAAAAGCACCCTAAAAAAGCTATTCTCTTTCCGGTTCGTGCCCGATTGTGATTAAGCGCGTCTCCACGTTGATGTCCAAATTCACATCGTATCCGCAGTTTGACACCTGAACGGATGCATCACGAACAGAGAAAGCAACCACCGTATCCAGTTCGCCATCCAGCACGGCAAAGGCATACTGGTCTTCCTGATTTGTGTACAAATGGTATGATTCGTGAATGACAACGGTCCATCGGTATGGCAGGAATAATGTTTTTGTGCCCATGTCTGTCTCTCCCTGAAAAAATGTAGTTATCTAAACTATATTCGTTCCCTGCCGCCAGAATTCCTGCTTTCGCTGCGGCCCATTTTGCAACATCTGCCTGTGGAAATCGGCGGCAAATTCGATTACAATAGGAATTATGCGAAAAACGCCAGAAAAGAGGGGTAGAATGGAAAAGAAATCCATTTTTGGATTGACGATAGATCAATTGACCGGCTGGATGCTTGAACACGGACAGAAAAAATTCCGCGCCCAACAAGTGTGGGAATGGTTGTACCAAAAAAGAGTGAAAAGCTTTGCAGAGATGACGAATGTCAATAAAGACTGCCTTGCGTTACTCGAAGAACATTTCCATATTCACACGTTAAAACAAGTGGTGAAACAGGAATCAAAGGACGGCACGGTAAAATTTTTGTTCCAGCTGAAGGACGGCAATTTAATTGAAACGGTTTTGATGCGCCAGCATTATGGTTTGTCGGTTTGCGTGACGACCCAGGTTGGCTGCAATATCGGCTGTTCCTTCTGTGCGAGCGGCCTGCTCCGCAAAAACCGCGATCTTGAAAGCGGGGAAATTGTCGAGCAGATTATGTACGTTCAAAAACATTTTGATGAAGCCGGAAAGGGCGAACGGGTCAGCCATGTTGTTGTCATGGGGATCGGAGAACCGTTCGATAACTTTGAGAATGTGGTGAACTTCCTTAAAATTATCAATGCGCCAAAGGGACTGGCGATCGGTGCGCGCCATATCACCGTTTCCACAAGCGGCCTTGCACCGAAAATTTATGCGTTCGCTGATCTTGACCTACAGGTGAATTTGGCCATTTCCCTGCATGCGCCGAATAATGAACTGCGGTCGCGCATCATGAAAATTAACCGCGCGTACCCACTTGAAAAACTGATGCCTGCCATCGATTATTATTTAGAAAAAACAAATCGCAGAATCACGTTCGAATATATTTTGCTGAAAGATGTCAACGACCATAAGGAAGAAGCGCTGCAGCTTGCAAAACTGCTGCAGGACAAGCGTCATCTTGCCTATGTCAATCTCATTCCGTACAACCCTGTTAATGAGCACGGTTATCAAAGAAGCGAAAAAGAATCGATTATGACATTTTACGATACGCTCAAAAAAAATGGCATCAACTGCGTTGTGCGCCAGGAACACGGCACAGACATCGATGCTGCATGCGGCCAGCTCCGCAGTAAACAGATCAAAAAAGCAAACAGAACGGCGTAACAGCGAGCTCGCCCGTATTTTGGATTTTATCCAAAGCGGAGCGGGTTTTTTTACGTTTAAAAAAACGAACAAACAGGGTAGGTATAGGGTACAGCAATTATATGCTGAAAAAGTATTTTAACAATATATGAAGATCACAAGATAGGAAAGGAATGAGCGTAATGAGAGGAAAAGATGATGGAGACGAGGGCAGGCGTGTTTCAGTCCGTACCGAAGAAGCGGGAACAAGAAAAAAATCATTTTCCAAAAAAACTTTTCTACGTCTGATTACAATTATCTCTACGTTTGGCGGTTTACTATACGGCTATGATACTGGCGTTGTCAACGGGGCACTGCCATTCATGTCAAGGGCCGATCAACTTGATTTAACGCCGTTTACACAAGGGCTTGTCACAAGTACTTTGCTTTTAGGGGCAGCATTCGGCGCCGTGTTCGGCGGAAGACTTTCTGACCGGAAAGGGCGCCGGAAAACGATCTTAAGCGTCGCTTTTATTTTCGTCATCGCCACGCTTGGCTGTTCGATGGCGCCGAATGTGGCCACTATGGTTACTTTCCGGATGATTTTGGGCCTTGCCGTTGGCGCGACATCCGTCACAGTCCCGGCCTTTTTGGCAGAATTGTCACCTGCTGAACACCGCGGACGGATCGTTACACAAAATGAACTGATGATTGTCACCGGACAATTATTTGCTTATATTTTTAATGCAATACTGGCCAACACGTTCGGGGAAGCCGGAAACATTTGGAGATACATGTTGGCAATCGCAACATTGCCGGCTGTCGTTTTATGGCTCGGCATGCTAATTGTGCCGGAAAGCCCACGCTGGCTCGCGGCAAAAGGCAAATTTGCGATCGCGCTTGATGTTTTGCGGAAAATACGCAAGGAAAAACGGGCGCAAATGGAGTTGAATGAGATCCGCCAAACGGTCGAAGAAGATGCCAAAATGAAAAAGGCAACTTTGAAAGATTTAAAACTTCCATTTGTCCGCCGCATCATTTTGATCGGTGTCGGCATCGCAATGATCCAGCAGCTGACTGGCGTGAACTCCATTATGTATTACGGGACGGAAATTTTAAAGAAATCCGGGTTTTCGACAGGCGCAGCCCTGATTGGAAATATTGCCAACGGTTTGATTTCCGTTCTTGCAACTTTTGCAGGTATTGCACTTTTGGACAGAGTCGGCAGAAGAAAAATGCTGATCACAGGGCTTGCAGGGACAAGCACCGCGTTGCTTTTGATCGGAATTTTTTCCATCACGTTAAAAAACAGTCCGGCCCTGCCGTTTATCATTTTAAGCCTGACCGTCCTGTTTCTCGCTTCCCAGCAAGGCGGCGTGTCTCCGGTAACATGGCTCATGCAGTCGGAAATTTACCCGATCCATTTAAGAGGACTTGCGATGGGGATTTCGATTTTCTGTCTATTTATGACGAATTTCCTTGTCGGTCTGTTGTTTCCGGTTTTGTTAAACGCAATCGGCCTGTCGGCAACATTCTTCATTTTTACCGGGTTTGGCATCCTCTCCATCCTGTTTGTAAAAAAATTCGTACCAGAAACGAAGGGTCGGTCGCTTGAAGAAATTGAGCAAAGTTTCCATGCGCGGAAGGAGCGTTACTTTGCACGCAGAAGAAAATCAACCTTTAACCGGAGCAACCGGCCGCAGCACTTACATCACAGCGGCATGGACCGGTAAAAAATTTTTCGAAAAGGGTCCGGCGCGGGCCCTTTTCGCTTGTCCGAACATATAATAGAATAAGAAGTTTTTCCAAAAAGATGTAAAGTTTCCTGACGCCGAACAAGACAGTGTTCGAAAATAGGTGTATAATAGAAGTGAAAAATACAGATTTTACTGACTAAAGGAGGTGTTGCGAGATGTTCAACTGGCTGAAAAGAAAAAATTCGAAAGTGGTTACACTTGTCTCCCCGATAGCCGGCAATATGATTCCGTGCAAAGATACGGGCCAGCCAGGTAAGGGCATTGCCATCCAGCCGCTTGAAGGAAGGGTGCATTCGCCCGCAGCAGGAAGAATTACGCATATTTCTCCGGAAGATAACGCCATCAGTATATTGACAGACCAGGGGCTTGAAATTACAATTCGCCTCAATACAGAAGAAGCCGCTATGGAAAGTGAAGAATTTGTGATCATGGTCAAAGAAGGCGATCACATTACCGCCGGAACTCCGCTCATGGAATTTTCCTTTCAATTGACAGATGCCAAAACAGAAAATCTTTACTCCTCTGTCTCCGTTGCCAATATGGATCAAGTCGAAAGCATGGAAGTCCCGCCGGCTCAGACAATCGGCCTCGATGACTGGGTGATGCGGGTAAAAATGAAATCAGGGAACCGGGAATAATCTTTTTTAACGGCTTTCCGAAAGAAGTCTCCCATCCTCAAGGAATGTGAAGGTGCGAATAGCACCAATGAGTAGGTGGGAGATGAATTTCGGTTGGCTTTAGCCAAAGTTATTTTTCCAATCCTTTTCTCAACAATTCTAAGATTGCGGCTGTTCTAGTTGGAATCCCATTTTCTTTTTGATATTGCTCCAATTTTTCTAATATCGTCTTAGGCATACGAATTTCTACACGTTCTTTCTCTTCTCTCATGATTATCACCTCATATTGATTGTACGGATTTTTTACGATATAATCAATATATACGAAATTTTTCCGCACAAAGTGAGGTGAATTGATATGGCCAAGCAAAACAAAGCTTTCAAGTTTCGTTTGTTACCAAACAAAGAACAATCCGCATTATTAGCTAAGACATTTGGTTGTGTTCGCTTTGTCTACAATAAGATGTTAGCTGAACGCAAAGAAACGTATGAAAAGTTCAAGGATGATAAAGAATTGCTTAAAAAGCAAAAGTTTCCGACTCCTGCAAAATATAAAAGTGAATTTCCATTCCTAAAAGAAGTGGATTCTTTAGCTTTGGCAAATGCACAAATGAACTTACAGACTGCTTATAAGAATTTCTTTGAAGGAAATGCGGATTTTCCAAAGTTCAAAAATCGTAAAGCAAAACAATCCTATACAACTAATATGGTCAACGGAAATATTAAGCTAGAAAATGGTCATATCAAACTGCCAAAAATCAAAAAGCCAATAAAAATGAAACAGCATAGAGAGATACCTGCTGATTATAAAATCAAATCTTGCACTATTTCTAAAACAAAGACAGGCAAATACTACATTTCAATTTTGACAGAATATGAGAAAGATATTCGTCCAGTTAAAATACAGAAAGTTGTTGGTTTGGATTTTGCTATGGATGGTCTATATGTCGAGAGTGAACAGGGTAAGAAAGCCAATTACCCACGTTACTATCGGCAAGCCTTAGATAAATTAGCAAAAGCACAACGAATTCTTTCTCGAAGAAAGAAAGGTTCTGCACGTTGGAACAAGCAACGACTAGTAGTGGCTAAGTTACATGAGAAAGTGGCGAACCAACGCATGAATTTTCTTCATCATAAGTCAAAAGAATTAGCTTCTAACTTTGATGCTGTCGTGATTGAGGACTTGAACATGAAAGGGATGTCTCAAGCCCTTCACTTTGGGAAAAGCGTTCATGATAACGGCTGGGGGATGTTCACTACTTTCTTAGCGTATAAGCTAAAAGAACAAGGGAAACAACTTGTGAAAATTGATAAGTGGTTTCCCTCCACTAAGAAGTGTTCATGTTGCGGCAAGGAAAAAGAAATGCCATTATCTGAACGTGTATATAAATGTTCTTGCGGCTTTGTATTAGATCGCGATCACAATTCAGCAATCAATATCAAAAATGAGGGATTACGCTTATTAGCGTTATCATAAGTAACAAAACTCTTGGAACAAGAGGGTTAGCTCGGTCAGTTTTCGTTGGCTAGTAAAAGCAACGATAAGTCGAGAAGCCCCCACTTCAATCAAACCGTAAGGTTGATAAGTGGAGGGTAGTTCACAGAAGGTGGCTCCCATTTTTTACCGTTTTTTAAAAGGGACATAGAAATGCCGTAAAGGCTTTTGTTCTTTACGGCATTTTTGTGTGCATTGTAGAAAAATCGTTAAAATTGCTTTTCTGTGGCTGTGGTATGGTGAAAACAGGAGGTCGATCGCCATGCCAAAAAGGGAATTAAACAACGGGCCGGTCATCCAAAAAGAAAAGGAAACCGTGTCACAAATGATTGCCATTTACTGCCGGAAAAAACACCACCGCAAGACGCTTTGCGAAGAATGCCTCGATTTACAAAACTATTGCTTAAAAAGGCTTTCCTATTGCCGGTTTGGCGAGGAAAAAAGCGCGTGTTCCAACTGCAAGGTCCATTGCTACCGGAAAGATTACCGTGAAAAAATCAGGGCGGTCATGCGTTTTTCCGGCCCGTGGATGCTTTTGTACCATCCCGTTTTTTCCATCCGGCATTTATTAAAAAAATAAGTTTGGGCGATGCATGATTTGTAAATGATTTTACATAAATGGATTTTACCGGCTGAGTGTATTATGATAAAACCATATGAAATTTTTTCATCACCAAGGAGCAGAAAAATATGTATAAATTGATTGCCATTGATATGGACGGAACGCTTTTAAACGACCAGTATGAAGTCACTCCGGAAGTCCGGGAAGCTTTACATAAAGCGAAAAAGAAAGGCGTCAAAATCGTGCTGTGCACGGGGCGGCCGATCGGGGGCGTCCGCCGCTTTCTTGAAGATTTATTGCTGAATGAAGAAGATGATTATGTCATTGCCTATAACGGCGCGCTCGTGCAAAATACGCATACGAACGGGGTTGTCGCGGAACGGTCGATTGGTTACGGCGATTTGGTGCGGCTGTACGGGCTCAGCCTCGAACTGAAAACGCCGATGCATTTTTTTGACCCGGAACATTTGTATACGCCGAACCGGGATCTCAGTCCTTATACGGTTGTGGAATCTTATTTGACGCAGATGCCGGTGCATTACCGGACGTTAGAAGAGCTGCCGCGGGATATGGTGATTCCGAAAGTGATGTTTATTGACGAGCCGGAGAAGCTGAGCCGGACGATTGAAGCGATTCCGGACTGGGTGCAGGAGAAGTACACGATGGTCAGAAGCATGCCGTTTTATTATGAAATTTTGCATAAAGATGCGAGCAAAGGCAATGCTGTGAAACTCCTTGCCAGCCATCTCGGCATCCGCCGCGAGGAAGTGGTTTGTATCGGCGATAATGAAAATGACCTGACCATGATTGAATACGCCGGCTGCGGGGTGGCGATGGGCAATGCCGTCCCGAAAGTAAAGGCGATTGCCGATTTCGAAACGCGCACGAACAACGAACACGGCGTCGCCTATGCAATTGAGAAACTGGTGTTGTCGTAAAAAGAAGGGTGCCCGCCGGCAGAAGGCAGGCACCCTTCTTTAAAATGGATTCGGGCCGGGCTCTTCCAGTGCCTTAGCGAGTTCGCCGCAATCCGGGCAACAAATATAGGTATCATACAAATGATACCCGACATAGCCGTGCGTCAACTCCTGCATATCCCAAATCGTTTCCCATTCCATATCAAAAGTCTTGTTGCAACGTTTACAGTAAAACATCACACTTCCAAAATCTTCCTGTCCCTTTTCCTGCTTCTTTTTCTTCAATTGGATTAGCCCCATTCTAAAATAGTTTTAACGGTTCGGCTTTTGGCTTTTCGTGATGCATCTTACAGGCAGGCTGTCTTTTTTAAAACAGTTTGGGCCGCCCTGAACGGATTCTGCCAAATAAGACAAATTTGCAAACTATGATCTGTATCACGCCATTTTTACGCCATCTTGTATAAAATAAAGGAAATCTCAAAGAAAGAGGGGGCTTAAACAGTTTTTAATAACTTATAAAAAGTTATTAAAATTTTTGTTGATTTTATAATTTATTATCAAATGAATAAGGAGGGTAGTCGTTATAGAAAACACGCAACATTATAAAAAGTGAAAAGCAACTTTTAAAAGTTTCACGAAGACTAACGAATATTCGTCATAACTACATACATCAAATCACTTCTGAAATCGTAAACAGAAAACCAATGTTTATTGTTTTAGAAGATTTGAATGTAAAAGGTATGATGAAAAATAAACATTTAGCTGAATCTGTTCAACAACAATGTTTTCAGGTTTCCAAGTTCTAAGTTGTGTTCTTGCTGCGGAAAACTTAAAATGATAAGCACACCAAAGAACAGCAGAAAAGCCATCGCATGGGTTGCGGGGGGCCTGAAATTTATGTTAATATATGCGCAAAGGTACAGCGTCCTTTTAAAAAAATGCGTTGGTTATACCGATTCGTTAGTCGGGAATTTACGACTTTGGAGTGTTACACCAAATGCAAGTAGCGATCTGTTGAATAGATAGATGTGAAAGCAGACACGATGAAGAAGTAAGGAAACATAAAAGTTGTAATAAATTATAACTTTTTATAAGTTTTCTGTAACGGAATTAACATGGAAATGCCACATTGTGCCATGATTAGCAGCGGGGCTGATGTTGCATTGTGCGCAGGCCTCAACCAGTTGAAAAATGAGCATGGGCACTTGAATGGATTAAAACGCGCATTGTATGAAACGGCAGAGCAGATGATAAACGGTGAACTCGAAAATAAACGAGAAGCCCTTGGCGCGCTGCGGAAAGGGACTGAATCCTTTTCCGCACAGCTGAAACACCATGCCGAACGGGAAGAAAATGTGCTGTTTACCATGATGGCCCGCTACATTGGACGCGAAAACGGGCCGATCGCCGTGATGGAATACGAGCATGATGAAGCAGAAAAATATATTGAGATTTTCTTGAATGGCACAAAAATCATGGATGAAGGCCAGGCCGAAATGCTTGCTTCCTATATCGTTCAAATGTATGAGCTGCTCACAAGCCATTTTTTCAAAGAAGAAAACGTCCTGTTTCCAATGGCTGAAAACCTGTTATCAGCAGCTGAAAAAGACGAGCTGGAAGAAAAAATCTGTACAACTGGATTACAGTGAAATTCCAAAAAAGGGCTGTCCCGGAACCGGGAGCAGCCTTTTTGCCATCATGCCCATTTTTCCTTATAATACCGCCCTACGGAATCAGCAGTGACGATTGCTGCATACACAAGGTCAGGGGTGACTTCAAACGGCATGTTATAAATCGTCTCGCCTTCCGCGCAGGAAAGTTCAGCCACTTTCCGGAGCTTTTCCTCATTGAGTTCTTTCACGCCCAAATCCCCGAGCGTGACGGGAAGTCCGACACTCAGGCAGAAGGAGACCACCTCTTCAATTTCCGCTTTCGGCGCATCTTCTAAAATCAGCTGGGCGAGGGTACCGAATGCCACTTTTTCGCCGTGGTACATGCTATGGGTTTCTTCAAGCACGGTAAGCCCGTTATGGATCGCATGTGCCGCAGCAAGGCCGCCGCTTTCAAAGCCGATCCCGCTCAAATACGTATTCGCTTCAATGATTTTTTCCACTGCTTCCGTAACAAGATGTTTTTCTGCTGCCAGTTTCGCTTTTAACCCTTCCAAAATTTGCGTGTCATAACAAAGTTTTGCAAGCGTAATCGCCGCTTCCGTAACATGTCCGCCGGCCATCGTCGTTTTATTTGCCCGCTTAGTGGCACGCGCTTCAAAATACGTCGCAAGCGCATCCCCCATGCCGGAAACGAGCAGGCGGGCAGGGGCAGAGGCAATCACTTTCGTATCCATGATGACAAACGTCGGGTTCAGCGGCAGCATCAAGTATTCTTCAAACTCGCCGTTCTCTTTGTAGATGACAGACAGGGCGCTTGTCGGGGCATCGGTGGAAGCGATGGTCGGCGCGACAATCACCGGGATGTTGTTGTAATACCCGACTGCTTTTGCGGTATCCAATGTTTTTCCACCGCCGATTCCGACCATGACATCAGCTTTCTGGGATTTGCAGGCATCACAAAGCCGTTCGATTTCTGGTTTAGAACACTCGCCGCCGAATAATGCCATTTGATACCCCGTTTCTTTGCCGGCATAGCTTTCTTCAACCGTTTTGCCGACAAGGCCGGTGACAAATTCATCCGCAATAATAAACGCTTTTTTGCCAAGCCTTTCCGTATACGCCGAAAGCCTGGACAATTCATCGGGGCCCTGTATAAACTTGCTTGGAGAGGTAATGATTTTCGTCATAAAAATGCCTCCTCTTTTTGTGAAAAGTATAACAAACACAACTCCATCATAACTTATTTTTGCAAAAAAGAAAACCTTTTCATCGCATCATCCATACTTTTTCAAAAACGTTCAATTTTCGGGGGATAATAAGTAAAATGGGGCTGTCCCGACAAAATGTGACAGAAATATGATTTGTTTTGAAGAAAAATGATATTTTTTGATTGAAAACGGTTGATTATGATTAAGTATGTGATAAAATAACATCAGACGGAGGAATGAAGATGTTAGCAGAAGAACGCTATCAAATCATTTTGCAACATTTGCAAGAAAACCATATCGTAAAAGTGCAGGAGCTGGTTAACCTGCTTAATGCTTCAGAATCAACGGTCAGGCGCGATCTTCAGGACCTGGAAGCGATGAATCTGCTCAGGCGCATCCATGGCGGCGCATCGCTTTTGCAACGCAGAAGCGAAGAACCGGATATGGATACGAAAACGCTCAAAAACGTTCAACAGAAAAGAATCATCGCTCAATTGGCAGCAAAAATGATCAGTGACAATGACTGCATTTATTTGGACGCCGGAACGACAACGCTTGAAATGATCCCTTATATAGAGGGGAATAATGTAATCGTTGTCACGAACGGGCTCCCGCATGTGGAGGCGCTTGTCGAGAAAAAAATCAAATCTTACCTTCTCGGCGGGATGATGAAACGAACGACAAGGGCGGTGATCGGCAGTGTCGCCATGCAGACATTAAACAGTTTCCGGTTTGACAAAGCGTTTCTCGGCGCAAACGGCGTAGACCTTGAAATGGGCTTTACCACGCCGGACCCGGAAGAAGCATTGATCAAGCGGCGGGCAAAAGAACTTTCCGAACAATGTTATGTGCTTGCAGACAGCAGCAAATTTCAGGAAGTAGCTTTTTGCAAAATGTTTGACATTTCGGAGGCTTCTATTATCACGGATGAATTACCGGATTCCTTAAAATCTTCCATTTTAAGTAAAACGAAGGTGGTATGTGAGCAAAGCGGCGCATAAAAAAGTTTTTCCTCCGCCATGATAAAAGCCCGCAGTTGAAACAAAATAACAAATGGCTGTCTCAGGCATCCGGTTTGGATGTCATGATAAGAGGTATTGTTTTTCTGTACTGGAAAAAGGAGTGAAATAAAATGAAAATAACCGATTTATTGGTCCAGGAGACCATGGTTATGGATATGCAGGCGACGAAAAAAGAAGAAGCAATTGACGAATTGATTGCAAGCCTGTCAAAAAGCGGCCGCATCAATGACCCGGTTCTTTTTAAAGAAATGATTTTAAAACGCGAGCAGGAGTCGAGTACAGGAATCGGCGACGGAATCGCAATGCCGCACGCAAAAACAAAAGCGGTCAATAAAGCAACTGTCGTATTCGGGCGCAGTAAAAAAGGCGTTGATTACGAGGCGCTGGATGGCCAGCCGTCATACTTATTCTTTATGATCGCAGCGCCTGAAGACGCAGCAGATACGCATTTGCAAACGTTGGCGGCATTGTCGAGGCTTTTGATTGACCAGGAGTTTGTACAGCAATTAAAACAAGCCGAAACGCCGGCTGAAGTGGCGAGGCTGTTTGATGAAAAACAAGCGGAAAAGGAAGGAAAAGAAGCAGCGGAAACGGCTGCCGGCAATGGTTCGGATGACAAATTGATCGTTGCTGTTACCGCCTGTCCGACCGGGATCGCCCATACGTATATGGCAGAAGATTCGTTGAAGAAAAAAGCGGAAGAAATGGGCATTCCGATCCGGGTGGAAACAAACGGCTCGGAAGGTGTTAAGCACGAACTGACAAAAGATGAAATCAACCGTGCTGTCGGGGTCATTGTCGCAGCCGATAAGAAAGTTGAAATGGCGCGCTTTAACGGCAAACGCGTGCTGCAAACGCCTGTCAGCGATGCGATCCGCCAGCCGGAAGATTTGATCAACCGGGTACTGGAACAGCATGCGCCTGTTTACCATGCAGACAGCACGGAGCGCACTAATGACGATGAGCCGGCGGAGAAAAAGTCGGTATGGGGAACCATTTACAAAGATTTGATGAATGGGATTTCGCACATGCTGCCATTCGTTGTCGGCGGCGGGATTTTGCTTGCAATTTCGTTCCTGATTGAAAGAACAGCTGGTGAACATAACACGATTTTTAAAATGCTGAGTGCGATTGCAGGCGGCGATACAGGGGCATTCCACTTCTTGATTGCGATTCTTGCCGGGTTTATCGCATCGAGCATTGGTGACCGCCCAGCACTCTTGCCTGGTATGGTCGGCGGCTATCTTGCGTCTAGCTCGAATGCCGGTTTCCTCGGTGGTCTCGCAGCTGGTTTCCTTGCTGGGTATATTATCGTCTTTTTGAAAAAAGTATTTGCAGGGCTGCCACAGGCGCTGAATGGATTAAAGCCGATTTTGATTTTCCCGGTTTTAGGCCTCCTGATTACCGGCGGATTGATGTACTATATTTTTGACCCGATTTTCAAATGGATTAACACCGGTTTAATCGGTGGTTTGAATAACCTTGGCACGGGCAATGCCGTTCTGCTTGGTATTGTTCTGGGCGGCATGATGGCGATCGATATGGGCGGCCCGTTCAACAAAGCGGCTTACACGTTTGCGATCGGGGTATTTACTTCGAGCGGCAACACGAACGGCCTGATGATGGCTGCCGTAATGGCCGGTGGGATGGTTCCACCGCTTGCGATTGCGCTTGCCACCACGTTTTTCAGAAATAAATTTACGGATCAGGAAAAAGAAGCAGGCATTACAAACTATGTGCTCGGGCTGTCCTTTATTACGGAAGGAGCGATCCCGTTTGCGGCATCCGATCCGCTCCGTGTCCTTGGTTCAAGCATTGTTGGTTCGGCGATAGCCGGCGGGCTGACGCAATTCTGGCATATTAACATACCGGCTCCGCACGGCGGGATTTTCGTTGTATTCCTTGCCAACCATGCGATCTTGTTCCTTGTCTCCATTATTATTGGTGCCATTGTTTCCGGCCTGATTCTCGGGATATGGAAACGGCCTGTTGCACAGAAAAACGGTTAATGCAGTGAAAGATATTTTGGATATAAAGTTAATGGGAAAGCGAAAAAAGACCGGTATTGCTGACCGGTCTTTTTTCAATTTCCGACATTTTTTAACAGGTCCAGCCAAACCGCTTGTACTGGTGCCGACTTCTGTTGCGAAAACAGGTTCGCCCAGTGTTTGTCCATTTTCCAATTCAGCAGGTAAAAGATTGAAGCAACGGACGGTCCGCGTTAACATAAAATCATCAAGATATTGCCATCTTCGCCAAAAAATTTCGGTACAGCTCGTTTTTTTACACGCTTTTTACGGATATTTGGGTATAGTTGTATTAGTGGATTTAAGACATAAGACAAAGAGAATAAGGGGAAAATATTCCATATGAACATGTTTCTGATTTTATTGATCTTACTTTTGCTTGTTGGCATCTCCGACATTTTAAATCATTTTATCCCATTTATTCCGGTGCCGCTTATTCAAATTGCCCTCGGCCTTGCGTTTGCAGCCGTGCCGGTTGGGGCGCATGTCCCGCTTGAACCGGAATTGTTTTTCGTGTTATTTATCGCACCACTATTGTTTCATGATGGAAGAAACGTATCCCGCGAAGCAATGTGGAGGCTGCGGAATCCGATTTTGCTGCTTGCGCTCGGGCTTGTTTTTGTCACGGTGTTTGCAGTCGGGTATATTACCCATCTGATGATTCCCTCACTCCCGCTTGCGGCCGCATTTGCCCTGGCCGCCATTCTATCCCCGACCGATGTTGTAGCGGTCAGCGCCATCTCCGAGCGGGTAAAAATTTCGCGCGTGATCATGAACCTGCTGCAGGGAGAAGGGCTGTTAAATGATGCATCCAGCCTTGTTGCATTTAAATTTGCGATTGCGGCAGCGGTCACCGGGTCGTTTTCGCTTGCTGAAGCCAGTGGCAGTTTTTTGCTCATCTCGATCGGCGGCTTTTTAGGCGGGGCATTGCTGGCATTTTTCATTATCCGCTTCAGGGTGCTGATTCGCCGCCTCGGGATGGAAGATGTCACGGTCCATATGCTCATCCAAATTTTAACTCCGTTTTTCATTTACCTTACTGCGGAACATTTTCATTTATCCGGCATTTTGGCGGTTGTCGCCGGCGGAATGGTCCATGCTGTTGAGCGTGAACGGGAACAGTCGCCGAATTTTTCCTACCAGATCGTTTCGCGCAGCACGTGGACGGTTTTAGCCTATATTTTAAACGGCCTTGTCTTCGTTCTTTTGGGCCAGCAAATGCCGGCTGTACTCGGCGAAATTTGGACAAGCTCGGCTTTTAATAACGGCACGGTGATTTTGTATATCATTGTGGTCACGGCCGCCCTTTTGCTGCTCCGGTTTCTCTGGGTGTACGCCGTGTGGTGGGCCGGATGGAAATCAAAAAAACAGCGCCTTGCAAAGCCTTCCCTAAAGCATACGGCGATTACAACGATATCTGGCGTCCGGGGGGCGGTCACGCTGGCCGGCGCATTCTCTATTCCGTACACCATTGCAAGCGGAGCGCCTTTTCCAGATCGTTCTTTGCTGATTTTTATTGCGGCCGGTGTCATCCTGTTGACACTTGTGATCGCAAGTGTGTTCCTGCCGCTTTTGGCGAGGCGGGAAGGAAATGAGGCAGACCGTTCAGAACGGAAAGCGGAAAAAAATGCTTCAATCTTTATCGGGGAAGCGGCAATCCAGTCTGTGCGTGAGGAAGTGAATGACGAGAACCGGGAAGCGGCAGCGGCTGTGATTGACAACTATCAAAATATGCTACATCAATTGAAAGCGGAAGAAAGTGAAATAGATTCACTTGAATTCAAACGGATTGAAACGGAGACCAGGATGAAGGCGCTGGAGGCGGAAACGGAATATATTAATGCTTTGATGAAATCAAAACGCATTGACCAGGAGATGGCTTTTTTGTTCCTTGAATATATTCACCGGATGGAAATTGCCGTTACCGATAAAATGAAGTTCAGGTTTTTAAATTTATGGACCCTTTTCCGGAAAGGCGCTACCAGGTTTCTTTTCCTCTTTTACCCGAATAAGGAAAAACGTCGCAAACAGCGGATTAACCGCTATGCGAAAATCAGACAAATTAAAATTGAAATGGGGGAAGCGGCGATCCGGGCCATTAAATCTGGGATGACAGAGGAAAACAGGGAAATTTCGTTTCTTGTCATTAGCGAATACCGGAAGTTTATCAGAATTTTGAACAAGCCGAAAAATATGGAGGCATCCCTGAAGTATACCCAGATGGAAAGGGAGCTGCAGGAAAAGGCTTTTCAGGCCGAACGAAATGCTGTACAGGCGCTGTTTGAACGGGGGAAAATTTCAAGGGAGACGGCCCGCAAACTCCGCAGGCAAATCAATATCCGGGAAGTGTATTGGATGGAAGAACATCAACTCCATGCATGATATAATCATCTTAGAAGCCTGTGCCGGAACGATTGCGGCATCCGGGAGCCTTTCAGGACTGACCTTTGTGCCGCTTTACCGCATACGGGCTGGTATAAAATGGCGTAATCTGGCCGCTTCTATTGTTAACCCGGCGTCATTTTGTATAGTGAACATGATCCAGGATTGAAAGCCTCGTTGTATTTTCCGTATTTCAAAAAAAGATGAATCGGGGTGCCTGCAATGTATTTAACCATTCAGGAAACAGCGGAATATCTGTCTTTTCCGGAACCGGTGATTGAAAAATTGATCTTGCAAAGACGCATACGCGCCGTGCATGATGGAGAACAGTATTTGATTAACCGGGATCAGTTTGATATCTATTTGCAACAGCTCGAAAAATACAGGCAACTTGTGGAAGAATGGCTGAATGAACCGCTTCTGGAAGTTCCGGACATCAAAGACGAGGACTAAACGGATATTGGAGGATTTGGAATGTTTGATATGGTAAAAGGAAAGCTGATTGTGTCATGCCAGGCGCTGGAGGATGAACCTTTGCACAGTCCGTTCATCATGTCGAAAATGGCGCTTGCAGCAAAAGAAGGCGGAGCGGCCGGCATTCGGGCAAACAGCGCTGAAGATATCCGGGCCATCAAAGCGGAAACAGGGCTGCCTGTTATCGGCATTGTCAAAAGGGATTATGAAGGTTCGGAAGTGTATATTACTCCAACAAAAAAAGAAATTGACGAACTGCTTGCCGTAAAACCGGATATGATCGCGCTTGACGCGACCGGCCGGAAACGCCCGGGCGGCGAAACGCTTTCCGGTTTAATCGGATATATCCATGAAGCCGGTCTCCCGGTGATGGCCGATATTTCCACAGAGGAAGAAGGATTGCAGGCAGCAAGGCTCGGTGCGGATTGCGTTTCCACGACGCTTTCCGGCTACACCTCCTATTCTCCGAAACAGGGAGAGCCCGATTTTGCGTTGCTCAAGAAGCTTGTGGACGCTTTAACGATTCCCGTTTTTGCAGAAGGGCATATTGATACGCCGGCTGAAGCGAAAAAAGCGCTCGAATTCGGGGCGTTTGCAGTTGTGGTGGGTTCAGCCATTACAAGGCCGCAGCTGATTACAAAAAAATTCGCAGAGGCGATGAGGTCATAAAAAGCTTAATGAAAATGCTGGGTAAGCAGCAGAAGCGGCTTCTATAAGGAATGTAAACCGATACAGGAAGATATGGCTCTCATACGAAAGGTGAAGTGAAAAATGGAAGAATCATCTATATCAAAGCGGAAAGCGGAACATATCCGCGTTGTGCTTGAGGAAAATGTTGCCGGGAAAGACACCACAACCGGCTTTGAAAAATATCGTTTTGAGCATCAGGCGCTGCCTGAACTAGATTTTGAAGAAATCTCGACGGAAACGACTTTTCTCGGTAAGCCGTTGAAAGCCCCGTTTTTGATCAGCTCCATGACCGGTGGCACTGCTCAGGCCCGCACCATTAACCGGAACCTGGCGCAGGCGGCGGAGAAAAGAGGCTGGGCGTTTGCGTTAGGGTCAACACGGGCTGCGTTAGAAAGCCCGGAACAGGCGTATACGTTTCAAGTGCGGGATGTCGCGCCGCATATTCCGGTTTTGGCCAACCTCGGTGCCGTCCAGTTGAATTATGGCTACGGAATTGACGAGTGCCGCCGGATCGTGGAACTGACCGGGGCGGATGCTTTAATCCTGCATTTCAACTCCTTACAGGAAGTCTTTCAAAAAGGCGGCAATACGAATTTTAAAGATCTGCTTGTGAAAATTGAAGACCTTTGCAGCCGCCTAGAAGTGCCGGTCGGCTGCAAGGAAGTCGGGTGGGGCATCAACGGCCGCCTCGCCGAAAAGCTTTATTCCGTTGGCGTTTCTTTTGTCGATGTTGCCGGCTCAGGCGGGACATCATGGAGCCAGGTGGAAAAATATTTAACGTCCGATCCGTTGAAAAAAGCGGCAGCAGAGGCATTTTCCGGCTGGGGAAACCCGACGGCGGCGTGCATCACCCAAGCCCGCAACCTTGGCCTTCAAGGTATTTTGGTCGCAAGCGGCGGCTTGAAAAACGGAGTGGATGCCGCCAAAGCTATCGCCCTCGGAGCTGACTTGGCGGGATTTGGAAGAAAGCTGTTGCATGATGCCGTCCATTCAGTGGATGCACTGCTTTCTACTTATGAACAAACAGAGCTTGAGCTGAAGATTGCAATGTTCGGAATCGGGGCAAAAGACTTGTCCGCTTTGAAACAAACACCGCTTTTGAAAAAAATGTAAATAATGGCCTGGTTTGGACGCGTGCCGGTTTGGATTGATAAGCTTGACGAAACAAATAGATGGGCTAGAAAAATCTATCAAGACAACCCCGCTGCTTAGAAATTTGAAGCCGGCTGGCCCGGAAGTTTCGGGCGGAAAAATATTTGTTTAGAAATTTTAACCGTTTTCGCCAAATGTAAACGCCGGTTATTTAAGCCGGGGCCGCGGTGAAATAATCATAAAAATATTTGTTTGGAAATTGTAATCGATTTTGACAAATGTATGCGCCGGCTGGAGACGAGAATTCACCCGGGTAAATGGCCATCAAAATAATTTGATTAGAAATTTTACCTGTCTTTTCCAGTTGAAAGCGCCAGATGTTTTAGACCTGTGGAGACATGAGTATAAAAAACACGGTCCGGAAATTTTACCGCGGTGAAATGATCATAAAATTATTTGTTTGGAAACTCGAACCAGCTTTGTAGATGTAAACGCGGGATATTTTAAGCCGGCGGGAGGCGAGAATTTCACCTGGTTTTGGAAATTTTAACCGCCTTTGGCAGATGTAAACGTTGTATGTTTTAGACCGGTGGAGACACGAGTATAAAAGTCCCGGTCAGGAATGTGAACCGGCTGCATAAAAAACCCCGGCTCCCGTTTTTGGGAGGCCGGGATTTTTTATTTTTTCGCGCCTGCAAAATTTGACAGTTGGTTCATCAGTTTGCTGCGTGATCTTTTATTCCGCAACAAGTAGGCAGCACCTAAAGCGACTGCTGTCATGGCCATCGATTTTTTCATGATCCACCACATCCCTTCTTTTTTCGTATGTTTGTACTTTTCCCCTTGCATGCGGAATTAAACAGTTTAAAGCCAAAATGAAAAAGCAAACCCGCAAAAGGTTTGCTTTAATATGAACCGGTTAATGGGCAGGACGTGGTTTATGGGCCCGGTTTTGGAAATAATTTTTTATTGCCGGGATGGCGATACGGTCAAGTCCCCAGTAGTAAGATGCACTGCCTGTAAACAGCAGAATGATGGCGACGGTGTAAAGGACCGGGTTGGTGCTCGTTGTGCCGGCAAGCATAAAGTTCAGGTTCATAAACGCGCCTGCAATTAAAGCCGGGATGGTTGCCAGCCCGATGATCAGGCCGAGGCCAACTAGTACTTCCCCATAAGGGATCAGCACATTAAAAACATGGACATTCGGTATGGCAAAATGGGTGAGGAACGCTGCGTACCAGCCTTGAACTTCGGCATTTTCGCCAGCCGTTTTTGCCAGTGCCCCCTTTAAAAATCCAGCAGCATCAAACCCTCCCGTCAATTTATGCAAACCTGCTTCAAGCCATTGAATGCCGAGCCAAATACGGATGATTGCCCAGATAATGCTGACTTTGGAATCATGATACCATTTCATTTTTAACATCTCCCTTAGGATAAATGATGATAACATGTGAAATTCTTCACATATCTTACATTTTTAGAATACAGCGTTTGCAACGGAATTACAATGGATTCCGGACAGTTGTCAAGAATTTGTGATATATTTCACATTTGTGAACAAAACATTAAAAAAGCGGCAAGCCAAGCTTACCGCTTTGATTCGTTTCCTTCCCTTTCCATTCGCAAACCGCTTACCCAAGGTCCGTTGCCGTTTTGATCATGCTCCGGTTCCTTATTTTACCGGATTTCCAAAACTTCCTTCGAAAACCGATTCTTTCACAGGCCTGCGTGCAGAAGGCGTCTCTCTTTCCTGCAGGGAAGGAGGCAGCGCCTCTTTTTCACCCCGGTATCCGATGGCAATAAGGGCATCAATTGCATAATCAGACGGGATGTTCAATACTTCACGTGCTTTTTCAAAATCAAAGCCTGTCATCGGATGCGTAGCGAGCCCTTTTCTGACGGCTTCAAGGGAGAGGTATCCCCACGCGGCCCCTGCATCAAAAGCATGCGAACGGATCGGGCCGGTTTCATTTTCTGTTTTCGAGAGAATAAGCGCAAAAGCGGGGACGTTCTTGCACCACATCCGGTTGTATTCCCCGAGAAACGACAGAACTTTTTCCCTGTCTTCCTTTGTACGTGCAAGAATAAAGCGCCAAGGCTGATGGTTATAAGCGGACGGTGCCCAGCGTGCTGCTTCAAACAGGCTCAAAAGCACCTCTTCCGGTACTTCTTTTTCCAAAAAAGAACGCGGTGACCATCTTTCCAAATAGACCGGATCGATATCATATTGCGCTTCCCGCGGCGATAATGTTTTTACCATGGGGACTCCTCCTTATTGATGTCGTATCTTTTTTATATTAAAATACTTCAACTCGATCTACAAACGATTCAACTCGGACGAAAAATGTATTTGTGCACCTATATATTGTATAATAGACCTAGGAGAAAATACGAACAGGATGATCTGAATTGGTTGATTATTTGCTTTTCGAAGAAGATGTCGAGATGATGTATTCCCCTGCTATTTTCCATCGGGGAATGAGTTATTATATGCAGGGCCGGGTCAAAAAATTGATTTTTAATAAAGACTCCACCTGGACGGCAATCGTAAAAGGGTCCAAAACCTATTACGTCACTATTTACTATGACGAAGAATTCGGGGAATTTTCAAACGTATGTACATGCCCGGCACATGAACAATACGGCGAGTGCAAGCATGAAGTAGCGGCCATGCTTGCGATTGCAAATGGGGAGGAAGAGGCGGCAGAACCGAATATTGGCGATGTTTCGGAGACGCACCAGCATATGAAAACTTTACAATTGATGAATATTTTTTCCGGCCTTCAACAAAGCATGATGGAAACAAAACACAATGCCGCGAGAAAGCCACTCCGTCTTGAATATTTTTTAAAAGCTACGAACGTTTCCGGCTTTGGCTCTGACCACTTTTTAACCATTGAAATTAAAATCGGGCCCGGCCGGACATATGTGGTCCGCGACATAAAAGATTTCCTCGGCAATGTCAGCCGCGGGAACCCGCATGCATTTACAAAAAACTTCATTTATGATCCGGATGAACATGCGTTCGAAGAAGAAGATAAGGAAATTGTGGAGATGCTGCTTTATATGCTGTCCACCCAGCAATTGTACGAGGCTTCCATGGATCGTTGGTACAGATTTGCATTGGAGCGGGAACTGGTCATTCCGCCGTTTATCGCAAGGCCACTTATAAAGAAACTGGCAAACCGCAAATGCAAATTCAAATATGAACGTTACGCGGCAGATTCGATTGTCTTGCATCAGGAAGAAGAACTACCGCTTTCTTTCCGGCTTGACGGCAATAGGCAAGACGGTCCGGGCTTTTTACTGCAGCTGAAGAGCTTAAAGGATTTGCTTTTATTTGAACAATACGGGCTTGCATTTTACAAAGGGGGATTTTATGAGCTGTCCCCGGACCAGCTTACCCTTTTAGCGGCACTTGAAGATTTTTACAAGAAAAGTGGCGATGAAGTAGAGGTCCAGCAAGAGCAGATGAGCCCGTTCCTTTCCAATGTGTTGCCAGGCCTGAAGCGGATCGGAAAAGTAAAGCTGACAAAAGACATTAAAGGGAAAATCGTCCAGCCAAAACTACAAACGAAAATTTTTATGGACAACGAAGACGAAAAGATTACGCTGCGGATTGAACATCATTACGGCTCCCGTGTCATTGATCCGTTTATGGACGAAGAAACGCCGGATGATGATAAGATTTTGCTGCGTGATGTGGAAAAAGAGCAGAAAATCATGACGATGATCGAACAGTCGCCGCTCAAATACAACGGCAAACAGCTGTATTTGGAAAACGATGAAGAAGCGTTGTACGAATTTATTTTTACTATTCTTCCGCAGCTTGAAGAGGAAGCGGAAGTGTATATTGCAGGCGCCATCAAATCGTATTTCCAGACGAGCCACTACACGCCGCTTACATCGGTGGATATGGATACGAGCGGAAATTTTCTGGAAGTCAATTTCGACATGGACGGCATTGATGAAGAAGAGATCCGCAATGTGCTCCGGTCCGTGATCGAGAAAAAACGGTATTACCGGCTGCCGGACGGGGCTTTTGTCTCCCTCGAAAGCGATGAATTCGAACATATCGGGCAGCTCCTTGGCGAACTGCATGTCTCGAAGAAAGAGCTTGAAGACACCCGCCTGAAAGTTCCGGTTTACCGCGGGCTCCAGGTGGAAGAGCTGATGAAGACGCGTGATAAATACGCCGTCAAATTTGGCAAAGCGTTCCGGAAGCTCGTCCAGCAGCTGAAAAACCCGGAAGATACGGATTTCGAACTGCCAAAAGGGCTTGAGGCAAAGATGCGTGATTATCAGGTGACCGGGTTTCAATGGTTCAAGTCGCTCGCCTTTTACCGTCTTGGCGGGATTCTGGCTGATGACATGGGGCTCGGGAAAACATTGCAGAGCATCTCTTACATGTTATCAGAAAAAGAAGCGAATCCGGATATCAAGCCGTTTTTGGTTGTGGCGCCGGCATCCCTTATTTACAATTGGAAAAGCGAGATTAAAAAATTTGCACCGGGGCTCTCGTCGATGGTTATTGCCGGCACGCCTTCCGAGCGGAAAGCCTTTTTTAAAGCGGGCGAGCTGCCGGATGTGTTGATCACCTCGTACCCGACGCTGCGCCAGGATATCGAGGAGTACGAAAAGATTGAATTCGATACTTTGATTTTGGATGAGGCCCAGGCGATTAAAAACTATGCGACAAAAACAGCCGCCGCCGTCCGGAATGTGCAGGCGGGGAGAAGATTTGCGTTGAGCGGCACGCCAATTGAAAATTCCATTGATGAGCTATGGTCGATTTTTCAGGCGGTTCTCCCGGGCTTTTTCCCGCCGCTGCCTGAATTCCGGAAAATGGAGCAGGAAAAAATTTCGCGGATGGTGCGGCCGTTTATTCTGCGGCGCGTCAAAAAAGATGTATTGAAGGAGCTGCCGGATAAAATTGAAACCAATCATTTGTCCGAGCTGACGAAACCGCAAAAAGAGCTTTATCTGGCGTATTTGGACAGAATTCGGCATGAAACAGCCCAAACGCTGGCTGAAGGGGATTTTAACCGGAACCGGATTAAGATTCTGGCGGGGCTTACCCGTCTGCGCCAATTGTGCTGCCATCCGTCGCTGTTTGTGGAAAATTACCGGGGCGACTCCGGGAAACTTGAGCAGCTCGTTGAATTGGCGCATACGGCGATTGAAAACGGGAAGCGGCTGCTGATTTTTTCGCAGTTTTCCAGCATGCTCCAGATGATCCGGACGCGGCTTTCTGACGAGGGCATCGATTCTTTTTATCTTGATGGCCAGACGCCGTCACGGGAGCGGGTCGAAATGGCAGACCGGTTTAACAGCGGCGAGAAAAATGTCTTTTTGATTTCGCTCAAGGCCGGTGGTACCGGCTTAAACCTGACCGGCGCCGATACTGTTGTGCTGTATGATTTGTGGTGGAACCCGGCTGTTGAAGAACAGGCAGCCGGCCGCGCCCACCGCATCGGCCAGAAAAACGTTGTCCAGGTCATCCGCCTGATCGCCCGCGGCACCATCGAGGAAAAAATATACGAACTCCAGCAGAAAAAGAAAGAACTGATCGAACAAGTCATCCAGCCGGGCGAAACCATGCTGAACAGCCTGAATGAAGAGGAAATTAAAGAACTGCTAGGCATGTAAAGAAAATGCTGATGCGTTTGCATTTACGGCCTGGTGGGGACCGGTATGTAAGGAGGCTTTGAACATTCAAAGATCGGCATTTCTGAAAATCCAAGCAGCTGGCCAAGAATTGAAACTTTGGGACTTTCAGCAAGGATAGCAAGGATGCTTCAGGTTTCCCGATTACGGGAAGCCTTTGCTGACGCCCTAAACAAAGTTTTCGCAGCTTTCAGCAAGGATGCTTCAGGCCTCCCGATTGCGAGGCTTTCCCTTCCCCGGGAGATGGCTGGGTGTATAAAAGAGAATTTGCGCATACCTGGTTGGAGCTTTCCCAGCCTGGTGGCGACCGATATGTAAGAAAACCCCCCGCGGTTATTTGGCTGCGGGGGGTTTTTGGGATGGGAGGGGCGGTTAATAAATGGAAATTTTTATTTTTATTCAAAAAGTAATTCCGATTATTGTTATATAATGGAGGATGAAAGGAGGAAAATCATGGAGTACATTGCGCATATTCGGGAAAGCGACAAGAAGGTACAGACAGTTGAAGAACACTTATTGGCAGCAAAGGAATTAGCTGAAACTTATGGAGAAAAGATTGGTGTGAAGCACATAACCGGGCTTGCTGCTCTGCTTCACGATCTGGGGAAATATACAAGTGCATTCCGCAATTATGTTTTGGAAGCGGTAAACAACCCTGATCATCCGCCAAAAAGAGGAAGCGTAGACCATTCTACCGCCGGAGGAAAGCTTTTATTCAAAATGTTCCATTCAGGAAAAGCCAGCCCTCATAAAGCATTATTAGCTGAAATTGTGGGTAATGCAATCATTTCTCACCATTCTTATTTGCAGGATTTTATCAGCCCGGAAATGGACCTAAAGTATTTAAACAGAGTTGATAGTAAGGAAATTGACGAATTTGAAACGGCAAAAGAAAATTTCTTTGAAAAAGTCATGAGCCCAACACGCTTTTCCAGTTATGTAAATCAGGCTGAAATTGAATTGAAGAACTTTATTATGAAAGACGCATCGAAAACGCTCACACATAAGATGATGTTTTTAACGAAGTATATTTTCAGTGCATTAATTGATGCTGACCGGACGAATACGAGATTGTTTGAGGAAAATAAACCAGAAAAAGAACAATTTTCGGTTTCAAAGTTGTTTAATCAATACTATGAAAAACTGTTACTTACTTTAGACAGTTATAAGGAAAACTCGAGCGCTAATGCCCGTATCAATCGATTAAGATCCGAAATGTCCGAGCAATGCGATGCCTTTGCCGAGAAACCGTCTGGTATTTATACGCTTTCGATCCCGACAGGAGGAGGAAAAACTTTTGCCAGCCTGCGATACGCATTAAAACATGCCCAACTTTATAACAAAAAGCGTATCATTTATATCGTGCCTTTTACAACAATTATCGAACAAAATGCTGAGGAAGTGCGGAAAGTTTTGCAAGACGATGTAAATATTCTTGAGCATCATTCAAATGTCGTCGAAGATGCTGATGAGAATGATGAACAACAGGACGGAATAATGAGTGTGCAGCAAAGACTGAAACTTGCAAAGGATAATTGGGATGTTCCGATCATTTTTACCACGATGGTGCAATTTTTAAATGTATTTTATGCGAAGGGAAGTAGAAATATTAGACGCCTTCACAATATGAGTGAAGCGGTGCTAATCTTTGATGAAGTGCAAAAAGTTCCGGTGCCTTGCATTTCCTTATTCAATGAAGCACTAAATTTTTTAAAAACATATTGCCATTCCAGCATTCTGCTTTGTACGGCAACCCAGCCGGCATTAAATTATGTTGAACATCAATTACAGGTCAGCCCAAATCCGGAGATTATCCGTGGTCTGGATAACGTAATAGACGCCTTTAAAAGAGTTGAAATTGTTGACAGGGCAACTGATGAAACCTTTAACACCGAAAAGCTTGCAAACTTTATTGAGAAAAGAATGACGGAGGTTTCCAGTGTTCTGGTTATATTGAATACCAAGGGTGTTGTAAAAAAATTATATGAACATTTAAATTCAAACGATAATAATATCAACATTTTCCATTTAAGTACGTCTATGTGTGCAGCCCACCGTAATCAAATTTTAGAAGAGGTAAGGCACTGTCTGGATGCCGGTAAAAAAGTAATATGTGTAAGCACCCAATTAATTGAGGCGGGTGTTGATGTGAGCTTCGAGTGTGTCATCCGTTCCTTAGCCGGTCTGGATTCAATTGCACAGGCGGCAGGACGTTGCAATCGGCATGGAGAGAAAGAGACCGGTTTTGTATATGTGATCAACCATGAAGAAGAAAATTTAAGCAGGCTTCCGGAAATAAAAAAGGGAAAAGAGACTTCAAAGCGAATTTTTATCGATTTAAAAAATACACCATCTATCTATAATGGAAATGTTCTGTCTATCCAAGCAATGGAAAAATATTTTAAAGAGTTTTATACAGCGTTTGATGCAAATTTAGATTACAATGTTCCGTCTCTTCAGAAGAATATGGTGGAAATGTTAACAACTGATCCCAACAACTATAGTTATGTGAGGGCTTATTGCAGTAATACGAAAAAGAAGTATCCCTTGTTCTTAAGCAGCAGTTTTTATACAGCTGCAGAAAAATTTCGTGTGATAGATGATAAGACAACTTCCGTTATTGTTCCATTTGGGAAAGGAAATGACGTAATAGCCGAATTAAGCAGCAACGCAACCATTGAAGATCTCAGCAAACTCATGAAAAAGGCACAACAGTACACTATTAACCTTTACAGCCAGGAACTTGGAAAGCTTGAAAGAAATGGCGGAATCATAAGTTTGTTTGACGGTAAAATATTGGCTCTCAAAGAAGGTGCATATGATCATGAATTCGGTTTGAATGTGGAGAATGACAGCGAATTGGATTTTTTGTCAATTTAAAAACCTATCATAACAGATAGGTTTTTAAATCATATAATATATATTTCAATCCGCGCTTTACCAGCGACTATATTATCATAACACAAAAAGGGAAAGAAAAATTTTTTCATATAATATATAATTAATTATTGACTTAAAAAAAGGCACATTGTATACTGAATTTATCAAAACAGCCAAAAAATGAGAGGAGGGGAAAAATGAGGAATTCTATTGAATTTGAGGTATATGGCAAATATGCTTTGTTTACTGATCCGTTGACAAAAATGGGAGGTGAAAAATTATCCTACCAAATACCGACCTACCAAGCGCTAAAGGGGATAGTCGAATCGATCTACTGGAAACCTACTATTCTAATGATAATTGATGATTTGCGTGTGATGAATCCTATCAAGATGGAGTCTAAGGGTGTCAGGCCGATTGAATACAACGGCGGCAATACACTGGCAAATTACACATATTTGCGTGATGTGCGTTACAAAGTGAGGGCTCATTTCATCTTTAACCCACACAGGCCGGATTTGGCATTTGATCGTAACGAACATAAGCATCATAATATTCTGAAACGATCCTTGAAAGCTGGCGGAAGAAGAGACATTTTCCTTGGCGCCCGGGAGTGCCAGGGTTATGTGGAACCCTGTGTATTCGAGGAAGGTGAGGGTTACTATGACCAAACAGAAGAAGTGTATTTTGGAACAATGGTTCACGGCATAAATTATCCAGATGAAACCGGCCGTAATGAAATGGAAGTCAGATTGTGGAACCCTGTTATGAAAAATGGTGTAATCCATTTTATCCGGCCGGACGAATGTAAACTGGTGAGAAGAGTTGCAGAAATGGAAATGAAAGCCTTTACCAAGGATAATGTGGAGTCTGCCGATGTGCTTTTAAAAGAACTAGAGAGGGGAGGGGAATTGTGAGTGAGCTGGTTACTAAACTTATATGAGACTTATCAAGCGAATGAAGAGCAGGTCGGGAAAATTGAAAAGAAAAGAAATGATCAGGAGTACACGCTTCTTCCGGTTTCACATACCACACAAACTGCACATTTAGAAGTGCAGGTAACGGAGGATGGAAATTTTTATTATGCGGAGGTAATTAATGATAAAAAGGATGCGGTTACATTAATCCCGTGCACAGAAGAATCATCCAGCCGTGCCGGTAAAAAAATAGCTCCTTACCCATTGCATGATAAATTGATTTATGTAGCCGGCGACTTTGTGGCTTATGGAGGAAAAATAGAAGAGCCTTTCTCTTATTATATTCAACAATTAGGTGAGTGGGCAAATTCTCCGTTTAGTAATGCGAAAGTGCAGAGTATCTATGCATATTTAAAAAAGAAACAGTTAATCCACGATCTTGTAGAAGCGGGAATTTTGTTTTTGGATAACAACGGGCAGTTAATTGATAAATGGGACAGTAAGTATGGTGATAAGCCTCCATTATATTCAACAGTTACAGGGAGTGTTGAGAGCGCTTTTGTAAGGTTTACTGTTTATTCGCCCGAAAAAATCCTGACCAAAGTATGGAAAGATCCGGAAATGTACGAATCATTTATAAAATTTTACAATCAACATTTAAGTGACCGGGATCTTTGTTATGTAACGGGTGAATTTTTGCCAAGCACAGAGAGGCATGCTAATAAAATCAGAAATTCCGGAGATAAAGCCAAACTGATATCTGCGAATGACTCAAGCGGGTTTACGTACAGAGGGAGATTTACTGAAAGCAAACAAGTGGCAAGTATTAGTTATAAAGCATCGCAAAAAGCTCATAATGCGCTGAAATGGTTGATCAACAAGCAGGGAAAAATAATCGATAACAGAGTATTTCTTGTATGGGAAAACGGCGGAAATGAAGTGCCGTCAGTCACCGAAGATTCATATGACATTACTAGTCTCGATCCTTTTGCGAATGGAAACAATCCAAAAATAGCTTTTACAAACCAGGAATTTGCACGTGAATTTTCTAAGGCAATGGATGGATATAAAAGCAATCTTTCGACTGAAGCCAGTATTAATATTTTGGTTTTAGATTCGGCAACAACCGGAAGAATGGCTGTCCTTTATTATCGAAATTTAAATAAAGAGATTTATTTTGAAAATTTGGTAAAATGGCATACAACTTGCGCCTGGCTCCACCGTTATCGAAAAAATGAGGACAACCAGCCAATTTTATTTTTTGGTGCGCCTGCAACAAAAGATATCGCGTTCGCGGCGTATGGTCCGAATGCAAGCGATAAAGTTGTAAAAGGTTTAATGGAAAGAATGCTTCCGTGTATTGTGGAAGGGAGAAGAATCCCAACAGATATTGTCAGAAGTGCCCTTCGGCGTGCATCTAATCCGGTTGCTCTGGAAAAATGGGAATGGGAAAAAATATTAAGCATTGCTTGTGCACTGATTAATAAAGAGGAGGGATATAATTTGGCACTTGATAAAGAAAATAACAACCGCGATTATTTATTCGGAAGGCTGCTGGCCATTGCGGATGTATTCGAACGAAATGCTTTGGATTCCGGCGAAAATCGTGCTACCAATGCCATCCGATATATGAATGCATTTTCACAGCATCCTGCACGCACTTGGGGAACGATCCAGGCCAGTTTGCAGCCATATCAAGTCCGTCTGGGAAAAAAAGGGACTTACTATGCCATGTTAATAGATGAAGTCGCTTCTAAACTTAAATATGAGGATTTTAATGACAGGCCTTTATCGGGTAAGTTTTTGCTCGGCTTTTATAGCCAGCGCTATGATTTATATCAGAAGAAAGAAACCAATACTGTGGGACAAACTAAAGAATAAAAAGATTGAGAGGAGACTAAACTATGTCAGCTTTAGATCATAAAATTGATTTTGCCGTTGTGTTGTCTGTTACAAAAGCGAACCCGAATGGTGACCCGTTAAATGGGAATCGTCCGCGCCAAAATTATGATGGTTACGGGGAAATTTCTGATGTTGCGATTAAACGCAAAATCAGAAACCGTCTACAAGACATGGGCGAATCAATTTTTGTGCAATCAAACGATCGAAAAAATGATTCGTACAACAGTTTAAAAGAACGGGCGGATGCGAATCCGGAATTGAATAAGATTTTTAAGTCCAAAGACGGATCAGGTGAAACTTTTGCTGCTATCGCATGCCAAGAGTGGATTGATGTCCGCAGTTTCGGCCAAGTATTTGCATTTAAAGGATCCGGCAATAAAGGTGTATCTGTAGGGGTAAGAGGCCCTGTTTCAATCCATACTGCTACCAGTGTATCCCCAATTGATATTACAAGCATGCAAATTACCAAAAGTGTAAACTCTGAGCCTGGTAAAGACCGGGGTTCCGACACTATGGGAATGAAACACCGCGTAGACTTTGGTGTCTATGTATTATATGGGAGTATCAATCCCCAGTTAGCTGAAAAAACAGGATTTTCCAATGAAGATGCTGAAAAAATCAAGCAGGCCTTAGTCACGTTATTTGAAAATGATGCTTCTTCTGCACGTCCTGAAGGGAGCATGGAAGTCAAAAAAGTGTATTGGTGGGAACACCAGTCCAAATTGGGTCAGTATTCGTCGGCGAAAGTGCATCGGTCATTAGCTGTTACACCACTTGTGGATAATCCTAAAACGTTTGAGGACTATGAAATTACTTTAAATGAATTGAGCGGTTTAAAGGTTGACGTCATCGATGGCATTTGATGAAGATGAATACTTAATGTTGTCGGGTATTCAACATTTTCAATTTTGCAAGCGGCAATGGGCATTGATTCATATAGAGCAAGCGTGGGAAGAAAATGTAAGAACGGTTGAGGGGCAAAATATCCATCAAAAAACGGATAGCCCCTTTATCCGTGAAAAGCGAGGTAGTAAATTAATTGTCCGGGCAATGCCAATTAAATCAAATGAATTGAAATTGACTGGAATATGTGATGTTGTTGAATTTGTGAAGGATAAGAATGGCGTTGAAATTTATGGGAATGAAGGAAAATATATTCCTTATCCGGTTGAATACAAACGCGGCAAACCGAAAAAGAATGATTCGGATATTTTACAGCTTGTTGCGCAGGCGATGTGTCTTGAGGAAATGCTTCTATGTGAGGTTAACAAGGGCTATATTTTTTATAACGAAATCAAACGCCGGATTGAAATTCCGATAACCTTGGATGAAAAAAATAAAGTTAGAAAGATTGCTGCTGAGATGCAAGATTACTATCAACGCCGTTATACGCCAAAAGTAAAAACCGGCCCCTTCTGCAACCAATGTTCCCTCCAGAATATTTGTTTGCCGAATATCATTCGTAAACGTGCTGTTTCCAGTTATATAGAAGGGAAGATAAATGAGTGAAAAAACTCCTGAACACTTTATTTATTACGCAGCCGGAAGTTTATTTATCCTTGGATGGAGACAATATTGTGCTTTTAAAAGAGAAGGAACAATTGGGGCGACTGCCACTGCACAATTTGGAATCGGTCGTTGCTTTTGGCTATACAGGGGTCAGCCCTGCCTTAATGGGGTATTGCGCCGAAAGGAATATTTCTCTCATTTTCTTTACAATGAATGGCCGCTTTCTTGCCAGAGTAATTGGTAAAAGCAGGGGAAATGTTGTTTTGCGAAAAAAACAATACCGTATCTCAGATGATGAAATCGCTTCGGTTCAAATTGCCAGGAATTTTATTATCGGGAAGATATACAACCAAAAATGGATTCTTGAAAGAATGACAAGAGATTATCCGTTGCGTATTGATGTTACGCAATTTAAGGATGTTTCCCGGTTTTTATCCGCCATTATCAAACAGGTCAGACTATGCGATAGTTTAGAAACATTGAGGGGGTTAGAAGGACAGGCTGCCATCAATTACAATAAATTATTTGACCAAATGATTCTACAGCAAAAAGATGATTTTTTCTTTCATCACCGTTCACGCCGGCCGCCTTTGGATAACGTGAACGCCATGTTGTCCTTTGCTTATACATTACTGGCAAATGACACAGCTTCCGCACTGGAAGGAGTAGGTCTTGATGCCTATGTTGGATTTATGCACCAAGACAGACCGGGCAGGGTTTCACTTGCTCTGGACTTAATGGAAGAATTAAGAGGTGTGTATGCGGACCGTTTTGTACTTTCATTAATCAATACCAAGGTAATCAATAAAGATGATTTTTTAAAAAAGGAAAATGGAACCGTCATTATGACAGATGAAGCAAGAAAAAAGTTTCTAAAAGCTTGGCAAAATAAAAAACAGGAAAAGATTACTCATCCGTTTCTTGGAGAAAAGATTTCATGGGGACTGGTTCCCCATGCACAAGCTCTGTTGTTGGCCCGGTTTTTAAGAGGAGATTTAGATGAGTATCCTCCTTTTCTGTGGAAGTAGGTGGAAAATTTTGCTTGTTGTCATTACTTATGATGTGAGTACTTTGACCGGAGCAGGGCAGAAGAGGTTAAGAAAAGTAGCGAAAGTTTGTCAAAACTATGGCCAGCGTGTCCAGAATTCCGTTTTTGAGTGTTTCGTTGATGCAACACAATTTGCCTCTTTGAAGATTGAACTGTCTAATATTATTGACCCAGATGAAGATAGCCTGAGATTTTATCAGTTGGGAAACAACTATAAAAATAAAGTAATGCATATCGGGGCAAAACCATCTTTGGATTTAGAAGACCCCTTGATCTTTTAGTGCGAAGGTGTAGTGCACACGATTTTCCCGTGTGTTCGCACCAATATGCTAACCAATATTTTACATATATTGGTTAAATGTGGAAAAATAGTCCTTTGTTTATCAGAGGAAATGGCGAAATTTGGTTGTTTTAAAAACGTACATTCGCCTTTTTGACCAAATTCCGCTGTCGCTCCCTACATGGGGGCGTGGATTGAAATGATCACTGCAATTTTATCTTTTATATAAGCTGTTGTCGCTCCCTACATGGGGGCGTGGATTGAAATATTAGATTCCACCTTTTGATACCTCTTTCATGTGGTCGCTCCCTACATGGGGGCGTGGATTGAAATAGCCAAAATTTTCAAAAAGTTTACGAAGGGTGGGTCGCTCCCTACATGGGGGCGTGGATTGAAATATAAACAAACGCCAGGGCCGGGAATTTATCGTGTCGCTCCCTACATGGGGGCGTGGATTGAAATCAATCCCGGTCTTTCACGGGCCCGTAAATCTGCGTCGCTCCCTACATGGGGGCGTGGATTGAAATCTTAACGGCATGCTCGACAATCGCAAATGCCTCGTCGCTCCCTACATGGGGGCGTGGATTGAAATAATATCCGCCAACTGCGCGGTAACGTCCGCATGGTCGCTCCCTACATGGGGGCGTGGATTGAAATAACGATTGTAAGGCAAAGGACTAATGTTATCATGTCGCTCCCTACATGGGGGCGTGGATTGAAATTGGGATTCGTCAAGTAACAAATACGTATGGTTCAGTCGCTCCCTACATGGGGGCGTGGATTGAAATGGCTTGTCGTATAGTATCTCCATCAAGCGCGCTGGTCGCTCCCTACATGGGGGCGTGGATTGAAATCGCGATAGCCTTGTCGATATACCATTTCGCTTTGGTCGCTCCCTACATGGGGGCGTGGATTGAAATGAAGGCATCACGAAAGTGCTGCGGAATGAACTCGAGTCGCTCCCTACATGGGGGCGTGGATTGAAATATTGAGCAAAGCGATAGCAAAGGCGTGCTGTTCTGTCGCTCCCTACATGGGGGCGTGGATTGAAATATTACGATCGGATTAACCGGCCCGTGGTCGAAGTGTCGCTCCCTACATGGGGGCGTGGATTGAAATATATACGCTTGCGCCTTACGAAGCCATTACGAAGGTCGCTCCCTACATGGGGGCGTGGATTGAAATGCAAAGTACGGGATTAACGGCATCTGGGACGCAGACGTCGCTCCCTACATGGGGGCGTGGATTGAAATCATACTTGAAAATAGAAGGATTATCATTGAAAATGTCGCTCCCTACATGGGGGCGTGGATTGAAATCTGTACTGAATCATTACGACAATCGAAACAATCAGGTCGCTCCCTACATGGGGGCGTGGATTGAAATCGTCCAGGGCTCGACTTCGACGACCGCCTGCCGTGTCGCTCCCTACATGGGGGCGTGGATTGAAATCCGCCTAGATGCCATTAACGAGCAGCGAATAGACGTCGCTCCCTACATGGGGGCGTGGATTGAAATATAAAAGTTACGTATGGTATCGTCAATCTACATCGTCGCTCCCTACATGGGGGCGTGGATTGAAATCGTTAAATCCATATCGTCTAGGTGCTTTCCGTAAGTCGCTCCCTACATGGGGGCGTGGATTGAAATCAGGCTTTTACAGATTCGGCGTGGAGACCACCAAGTCGCTCCCTACATGGGGGCGTGGATTGAAATGTACCATTTTAAAAGATGGCGAACCATGGTTTGTGTCGCTCCCTACATGGGGGCGTGGATTGAAATTCTGGAGATGCCGGAAAAGCAACTGACACAGCGCGTCGCTCCCTACATGGGGGCGTGGATTGAAATACCATCAATCTCTACAACATCATCCCCAGCCAAAGTCGCTCCCTACATGGGGGCGTGGATTGAAATACTAGGAAAATTGCAATGAGATATGATGTTGATTGTCGCTCCCTACATGGGGGCGTGGATTGAAATAACGATTGTAAGGCAAAGGACTAATGTTATCATTGTCGCTCCCTACATGGGGGCGTGGATTGAAATTTTTCCGTGGATCTCGTTGTGACACTTGATACAGGTCGCTCCCTACATGGGGGCGTGGATTGAAATCTCTCCCATGTACTTTAAAATAAATGCCTCTCTCGTCGCTCCCTACATGGGGGCGTGGATTGAAATAAACGCGGTGGATTTGCAACATATGAAAGAGCGGTCGCTCCCTACATGGGGGCGTGGATTGAAATAGCATGCGCCGTCCGACCGTCCAATGTTGTCCCCGTCGCTCCCTACATGGGGGCGTGGATTGAAATCTGTACCTGCGGCATACTGCGGAATAGATCTTAGTCGCTCCCTACATGGGGGCGTGGATTGAAATAGTACAGGAACTAATATGCTTAAATTTTTTAATGTCGCTCCCTACATGGGGGCGTGGATTGAAATCAAGATTCCACGGCGGATCGACAAAAATCATATCGTCGCTCCCTACATGGGGGCGTGGATTGAAATCCGCCTAGATGCCATTAACGAACAGCAAATAGACGTCGCTCCCTACATGGGGGCGTGGATTGAAATTTTAAAGGCCGCAAGGGTTAACGCCGGTCTTAAACGTCGCTCCCTACATGGGGGCGTGGATTGAAATATTTTTAGACGGTTTATACGGCCCGTAGAAGCTAGTCGCTCCCTACATGGGGGCGTGGATTGAAATCGCAAGGTACTCATATCGATCTGTCACCTGCGGAGTCGCTCCCTACATGGGGGCGTGGATTGAAATTTCATGGGATAAACGATTAATAAAGGGTGCTCAGTCGCTCCCTACATGGGGGCGTGGATTGAAATATCGACAGTAGTGTCATAATCCGTCAAAAGTCCCGTCGCTCCCTACATGGGGGCGTGGATTGAAATTAGGTCTTTTTGCAGTGTCTCCCGCCAGATATCCGTCGCTCCCTACATGGGGGCGTGGATTGAAATGTTGAATGCCTCGTTGTGCTAGAACTTGATCTACGTCGCTCCCTACATGGGGGCGTGGATTGAAATAATATCAACAAGAATGGGAATCCTGGTTTAATACGTCGCTCCCTACATGGGGGCGTGGATTGAAATCCTGTATAAAGTTTGCGCCAGCAGGCATGGGATGGGTCGCTCCCTACATGGGGGCGTGGATTGAAATGATTCCGACATAGAGCTGGTGCTAGGGTCTGGACGTCGCTCCCTACATGGGGGCGTGGATTGAAATAAAGTCCGCCATACGTACTGCTGAGTCCTCTGTGTCGCTCCCTACATGGGGGCGTGGATTGAAATTATTGGATTTTTTAATGTACCAATTCGGTCAATGGTCGCTCCCTACATGGGGGCGTGGATTGAAATTAGGTTTTCGGTCGTTCCGCATACAAAACAAAATGGTCGCTCCCTACATGGGGGCGTGGATTGAAATATAGCCTCTCGCGCACATTCTACCGGGTCTGCAGTCGCTCCCTACATGGGGGCGTGGATTGAAATAAGCGATGCGGAAAGCACATCTTTGTCGGTATAGTCGCTCCCTACATGGGGGCGTGGATTGAAATTCTGGTCGTCTCCGTAGGGCTGGCATAAGCGCTGGTCGCTCCCTACATGGGGGCGTGGATTGAAATTATTAAAATTGAAAGAGGAACCAAAGCAACCGAGTCGCTCCCTACATGGGGGCGTGGATTGAAATCCCACGCCAATGTTGCTTGCAATTTTATAGCATTGTCGCTCCCTACATGGGGGCGTGGATTGAAATAGGAATATATTGGCAACGTTGATGGGACAAAGCGTCGCTCCCTACATGGGGGCGTGGATTGAAATTGGATTGGCGCATCCTCGGATACCGTTCGTTTTGGTCGCTCCCTACATGGGGGCGTGGATTGAAATCCAGGCATCGATCCGGTCCCGCTCCTGCTGTGCAGTCGCTCCCTACATGGGGGCGTGGATTGAAATGAGCTAAAAGATTTTACTTTTGAAAACATATCGCGTCGCTCCCTACATGGGGGCGTGGATTGAAATCGCTGTTAAGCGCGTCCAGGCGCCGGCTTTAATTGTCGCTCCCTACATGGGGGCGTGGATTGAAATTTGGAGCCATATTTAGTTTTCTTAGTTAGCTTGCGTCGCTCCCTACATGGGGGCGTGGATTGAAATTTAACGCGCTCCGCAAAAATGACAAGCTCGCGTTGTCGCTCCCTACATGGGGGCGTGGATTGAAATAACTAAATCAGATGAAATATTTCTAGCATCAAACGTCGCTCCCTACATGGGGGCGTGGATTGAAATACGCCCAAAGCAAAAGTTAAAACCGTTGGAAGGGGTCGCTCCCTACATGGGGGCGTGGATTGAAATCGTGTAATCCAGCTCCGCCGTCAGCCCCGGTCAAGTCGCTCCCTACATGGGGGCGTGGATTGAAATTAGGCGTGGGCCCTTTGTGTTAACCAGAAACCCAGTCGCTCCCTACATGGGGGCGTGGATTGAAATGCGGAGATAGAATGATCTTGTATAAGCAGTCAAGGTCGCTCCCTACATGGGGGCGTGGATTGAAATCGTTTGCTGTATTTGCGATCCCTAGGATCATCAAGTCGCTCCCTAATGAATACTTGCTGAGCAAACCAGACAAAGCCTTGTATCTGGTTCGCTCAGCCGCAAATCTGGTTGATGCCGCCTTCTTTGTTCCTTCCATCAACCTTAGACCCGAAAAGTGGCGCTGAACGCGCAGATACCAGTGACAAACCCTTTTTGTAAAGTAACTCTTGTTTTTATAGTTCCTGGAACCGGGACCAGGGCTTTCCTTATTCAGCAGCCCCCGATTATGTATTTCTGTCATCCTCGTCGTCCAGTTCCCTGATCAAATTCCAAGTCTGATAAATCCGGTTTGCCATTTTCTCAGGATCTTTCAGCATCATTTGGTATAAATCCGGCTCATGGCTCAACGTTTCAAGCAGTTTCTTTTCCGGATTACTGACCGCTTCATTTGTCTTCAGGCCGGCATGGTTGGTAAGGCCCAAAAGATAATCAATTGAAACTTTCAACACTTGCGAAATTCGGTATAGCACCTTAATAGAAGGAAAACTGTATCCAGTTTCGTAGTTCGAAATGTTCCGGTCGCTTACCCCGACTTTTTTCGCAAGTTCAGGCTGGCTGTAGCCTTGAGCTGTCCGCACTTTTTTCAATCGGGCTGCGAATATTTCTTTAACGTTTTCCATGTTTTCATTCCCATGATCGGCCATTGCTACTGCTCCTTAAAAAAAATCAAAAAAGATGGTTGACTTCCAAAATAATTGTGTATAATATAAGTGTATAGAAATTATTTTGTTGATGAGCATCTGTACAAAAAGTTGACAAAGAGCCGGAGACACAAAGAAAATAGATGCTTCAGCAAAAAATACCCCCCTATTTTCTCATAATTCTTACTTACTATTCCCAAATTCAAAGTAAGAGTAATATGGTCTCCAGGCTCTTTTTTTACAGTCTCCCTTCCAGTTTAGCATGAAAACGATGCTGTTTTAACCCCTTTTTAAATTGTAAACGCTTTCATTAAAATGACGGGTCTATTTACCCACCCTTCCATAACACCGTTAACGACGCTAGTCCCATACTGGCACGCAAAAGGTTTGCTGAACGAATTCCATTCTGGCTTTGCCTCAATATATAGAAGGATGCCTCTGTCGCAAATGGGGGATGCTACCTTCTCTATACGTTGAACCGGCTTATGCGGGCAAAGATAAGTCCGGATAAGCGGTCAGTCTCTTTATCAAGTCCACGGTTCGTAACCCCTTCAAGCAGGCAGGACAGTTCCATGCCTTTATAAAATCGACATTCCCTGTTTTCCTTTACATGACGTTCATGTCCACCAACCTTATCCCAGGTTTAGAGGAAATCAATTATAAAAAAGCATTGTAGCTTACGTTCAAAATGCCCCAGCCCCAATATAGCCTCTGCCCATGCGGTTCCATTGTTCAACCGGCATGGGCAGGGTTCTACAGCATAGGTGCAACTCTCAATATTTTATGGAAGATAAGTGCGTATTAAGATTAATGGCCAGAAATCCGGCGTTTTCCGGAGTCTCTTTATAAATCGTAATTCCAGTATTGTCTTGTGGGATCATCCGGTAATTTTTAAACGGGACTTCAAGGGTTCCGGCGACGAAAAAGCGGATTGCCATGCTGTGGGCAACAACAAGAACGGTTTCTTCCGGATGTTTCTCCACCAGCTCATCGATACAGGCACGGACACGGTTATAGACCTGGACGGCCGTTTCCCCCGTATAACCCGCATGTGTCGCACCCGGATCTTTTAGCCAGGCCTCCCAATTATCCGCATATTTTACGGTAAAATCTTCCTGGCGTTCTCCTTCCCAGGCACCGAAGTCCGTTTCGACAAGACGTGGATCTTGATGGATTTTCAAATTCCGCCCCTTAACAAGTATTTCCGCCGTATGGACAGCACGGCCCAATGTGGATGCATAAACAACATCAAAAGGAATGTCCTTTAAAACGCCTGCCGCCAGTTCCGCCTGCCGCACGCCCGTCTGCGACAAACCGATATCGCTTCTCCCGCAATATCTGTTCCGGTCGGCGTTCCATTCTGTCTGGCCATGGCGCACAAAATAAAAAAGTGTCATAATGTACCTCTTTTCACAAAGTATCAACTGGCTCTATTTTAACAAATTGAGGAGTGGAATGCTATTTCCGGTCAATAAGACTCCTTTCATAATCCATGAGAAGAACACTCTCTAGATGTTCATTTAGCTGTGTACATTTCGGTAATAGAGTGCCTGCCCTTTTTTTCACTCATTCGCCTCTTCCAGTAAAGTTTTACCCATACCGAATTGTCGGATATGCAACGCGATCGCGCCCGAGCCCTCCCTATAAAAAATTTATTTGCTATATTATATTAAAATATTATATAATGGCAAAGGACGCTAAAACATTGAAGAAGGATGAGTTGTTTTTTTATTTTTTAAAAACTTCATATCATCGCTCAATTACATGTTTATGTAAACGGGGGAACCAACAGGTGTTCTATGCACCAGGGGTGAAACCTTTCATTGAAAGGTAGGGAAACTCTTTATTCCCTAATCCGTCAGCTAACCTCGTAAGCGTCTGGAGAGAACTGTGTGTGTTTTTTGGACACGCCTTTTAAGCAAAAATGCTGCGAAGGAATTTCTCTCTTTCGTGGTTTTTTTAATCCACAAATTTGGTTTTCGGGGTAAAGCCGGAAACTGGCAGGACTTGCGATTTGAGTTTTACAAACAATCCGGTATGCAGCTTGCGTACTGCGCTTTTTGAAAAATATTGGCATCTGGGAGGGAAACTTCATGAAAAGAGTGAGCTTAGCCTGGCAGATTTTTATCGGCCTGATACTAGGTATTGCGATTGGCGGCATTTTCCACGGCAATGACACCGTGGCCCATATTCTCCAGCCGTTTGGCGACTTCTTTTTGCGCTTGATTAAAATGATTGTGATTCCGATTGTCGTTTCAAGCTTGATTGTCGGTGTTGCCGGCGCAGGCGATATGAAACAGGTTGGAAAGCTTGGCCTGAAAGCATTGATTTATTTTGAAATTGTCACGACCATCGCGATTGTAGTAGGACTGCTGGCCGGAAACTTGTTTCATCCGGGGACAGGGGTGGATATGGGCTCATTGGCAAAAACATCGATCAGCAGCTATGTGGAAACAACAAAAGAGACGCAACACAATGGCATAGTCGATACGATTTTAAGTATCGTGCCGACGAACTTGTTTGAATCCCTTTCACAAGGGAATATGCTTCCAATCATTTTCTTCTCTGTCATGTTCGGGATTGGGGTGGCAGCCATCGGGGAAAAAGGAAAACCGGTGCTCCGCTTTTTCCAGGGTGTCAGTGAAGCGATGTTTTATGTCACTAATTTGGTCATGAAAGTGGCTCCGATCGGTGTATTTGGCCTGATTGGTGTAACCGTTACACAATTCGGCCTCAAGTCATTGATTCCGCTAAGCAAGCTTGTTTTCACGGTTTACGGCACGATTATTTTCTTTGTGGTTGTCGTGCTTGGCCTGATTGCCTGGCTTTTCCGCGTAAATATTTTCAATCTCTTCAAAATCCTGAAAGACGAATTGATCCTTGCTTATTCCACTGCAAGCTCGGAAGCGGTGCTGCCAAGGCTCATGGAGAAAATGGAAAAATTCGGTTGCCCGAAATCGATCACCACACTGGTGATTCCGACGGGGTACTCATTCAACCTGGACGGCTCGACCTTGTACCAGTCGCTGGCGGCGCTGTTTATCGCGCAAATGTACGGGATTCACATGTCCATCGGTGCGCAAATTTCGCTGGTGCTTGTGCTGATGGTTACATCAAAAGGCATCGCCGGTGTTCCAGGAGTTTCATTCGTTGTCCTTTTGGCGACGCTGGGGACGGTCGGGATTCCGCTTGAAGGCTTAGCATTTATTGCTGGCATTGACCGTATTCTGGATATGGCAAGAACAGCCTGCAATGTCGTTGGCAATACGCTTGCAACCATTATTGTGTCAAAATGGGAAGGAAAATATGATAAAGAAAAAGCAGAAGCGTACCTTGCCGAAATCAGCGGCGGCGGGCACGATTCCAAAGATCACAAATATGTAACGGAATCTTAAGATGAGCGATGAAGTTAAAAAAGGTGCACTGCCGGAATAGAGGCAGCGCGCCTTTTTTGTTTGCGAGTAAAGAACGTCGGTAGTTTTTTACATTTCCATCAAATTATGCTAGCTCTGTTGCCTACTGGAGTCATCATGCAAATTGGCGCTCGGACTCGGTGTGAAAACTTCATCCATATAAGTTGAACTCCTTCTTGATGTGTCGCCAGAAGCAATGTTTACCCTGATCGGCTTTGATTTTGGAGCGATACAGATTTTTGTCGGGAAAAATTGTGCCTCTCTTTCCAAGGATTGTTACCGGTTGGACTGAAATAATGAGCGCCCTAGGGCACAAACTATTCACAGCAGCATGTATTGATTTTTTGGAGGGATAAAGATGGACAAAAAAATGCTACTGTGGGTAGCGGTACTGTCCCTCGCTCTTTTTCCCCGGACGGAACATGCGGATGCGGCTTTTTGGTTTCAATCGAAACGGGCCACTGTCGACTTGCGTTTGCTGGAGACATCGGATTTGCACGGCTATATGCTGAATTATGATTATG
This sequence comes from Weizmannia sp. FSL K6-0777, assembly GCF_038593185.1. Classification (NCBI taxonomy): domain Bacteria; kingdom Bacillati; phylum Bacillota; class Bacilli; order Caryophanales; family Bacillaceae; genus Heyndrickxia; species Weizmannia sp. FSL K6-0777. The sequence continues at coordinate 2,872,904 of NZ_CP151971.1, read as the reverse complement.
CCGCTCGCACTGAGGCGGAGACTTATGGCCTTGCTCTTACGGCTTCACTCATTGCAGCGGAGAGGAAGACGGCAAAAAATACGATGCTGTTTGATGATGGGGACTTACTTGAAGGGAACGAAATGGCTGCTTATGTTGCCCGTCGACCGTTAAAAAAGGGGGAAATTCATCCGTTTATCCGCGTGATGAATCATTTAAATTACGACGCAGCGACCGTGGGCAATCATGATTTTCATTACGGACTTGATTTTTTGAAACAGACGATCAATGGAGCAAAGTTTCCGTTTGTAAATGCCAATATATACTATAATTTCGAAAAAAATGATACAGATGACCAAAATTTTTTCAAACCCTATGTGATTCTGGATAAAAAAGTGGAAGACCGGAGCGGGCACCATCATCATCTGAAAATCGGGGTCATCGGATTTGTTACGCCTTCAGTCATTGAATGGGAAAAACCGAGCCTTGGCGGCAAAGTCAAAGCAAAGGACATCCTGCATACGGCTGCCTGGTTTGTCCCGCGAATGAAGGCGGAAGGAGCCGACCTGATCATCGCGCTTGCCCATTGTGGTGTGGATCCGGCTGCGAAACAACCGTTTTATACAGGCGATGCCGTTTATTTATTAAGCGAGGTAAAAGGGATCGATGCTATTCTGTTTGGGCATCAGCATCGGGTGTTCCCAAGCGAATTTTTTGCCGGCGTCCCCGGCGTCGATATCCGGAAAGGGACAATCAATGGCGTGCCAGCAGTAATGCCCGGCAAGTGGGGGAGTCATCTCGGCGTGATCAGTCTCACTTTGGAAAAAAAGGGAGAGAAGTGGGAGATGACGCAGGCACAATCGGAGGCGAAACCGGTATATGCCATCCACAATCAACAGGCAAAATCCATCGTTAGACCGGATCCGGATATTGTTCGGATGACCGCCGAGCTGCAAAAAAACGTGCTGGGGTCCAAGTTTACTTTATATAGTCGAAACTAATTTGCCCATGCCGCCTTTGTTGCGGCATGGGCATTGAAGTGAAGGAAGAGGACGGCGGGGCATATCTTAACGTAGAGGTTTTCTATGTTAAGGAAGAACGTGAAAGTCTGCATCTATCTTAAAGTAGATGCGTTTTAAGTGAAGGAAGGGCATGAAAAATTGCGTCTATCTTCACATAGGGGCGCTCTATGTTAAGGAAGCTGGAGAAAAATCATGTCTATCTTCACATAGAGGCGCTCTAAGTAAAGGAAGCACGTGAAAATCAACGTCTATCTTAAAGTAGATGCGTTCTAAGTGAAGGAAGGGCATGAAAAATTGTGTCTATCTTAACGTTGGGACGTTCTATGTTAAGGAAGCTGGAGAAAAATCGTGTCTATCTTAACATAGGCGTTCTAAGTGAAGGAATCCCGTAAATTTAGCCGCCTATCTTAACATAGGGGCGCTCTAAATAAATTTTCCGTACATGTTAAAATTGTTGCATTTCCCCCACACTAGGCCCTGGTTTTCTCATCATATTTTTAGGGAAAACGGAAGGTGCAATCGTGTATAATAGAAATGATGCATCATGATGAGCAGGTTTGAAGGCTTTTGAAATGGCAGCGCGGCAAGCCCGCAACATTTCAAAAAGGGAGGAAAAAAAGAATGCTAAAAAGATTGGGATGGATCTGGTTCATCGCTATGATTGCGCTTGGGTTCACCATGAACGGCGTGGCAAAAGCGTCCGGCGATAACAGTACAGTGATCGATGAAAAATACGGGAAACCGATCGTTGCGACAGGCGCGGCTCTTTCTGCCTCGCAAAAAGCAGAGGTGGAAAAGGAACTTGGCGTGGATGATGCAAACAATGTCGAAGAGATTACCGTAACCGGCGATGATCTTGTCCATTACATCCCTGACGGCAACCGCAATTCGAACATGTATTCATCCGCAAAAATTACAAGAACGGATTCCGGCGGTATCCAGGTGAATATTGTAACACCGGAAAATATTACAGAAGTAACGGCAGATATGTATAAAAATGCGCTGCTCACTGCTGGAATTAAAAATGCGGAAGTGGGAGTGGCTTCCCCGCTCAAAGTAACCGGACATTCAGCGCTTGTCGGTATTTATAAAGCTTACGACAATTCGGATAAATCCGGAGATAAACTTAATTCAGACCGGACGGAAGTGGCCAGCCAGGAACTGAGTGTCGCGACGGATCTGGCGAAAAAGGAAGGGTTAAGCAATGATCAAGTGACCCAGCTTCTTACGGAAATTAAGCAGGAAATTGCAAACCAGCATCCGGCAACAAAAGAAGATATTGAAAAAATCGTTGATGATAAATTGAAGGATTTAAACATCAATTTGAGCGATTCCGACCGCCAGCTGCTGTATGATTTATTCGACCAGATGCGTAAGCTCAACATCAATTTTGGTTCGGTCAAAAGCGAATTGAGTTCCTTGTCCGACAAACTGAGCGATAAGATCAACAAAGCGGCCGGAGACAAAGATTTTTGGCAAAGCGTAAAAGACTTTTTCCAAAACATCTTTGACGCGATCCGGGGATTATTCCAATAATGGGAAAGAAGGCAGTGCGCCCCTAATTTCCGGCGCTGCTGCCTTCTTTTTGTTGAACATTTTGATCTGTGCTGCTCTGATCCTGAGCAGTCTTTGTAGTGGTGCGATTCTTTTCCGTTTTCTGACCGGAAGCAGGTTCTGTGCCAGTGTTGTCCAATTTTGTATCATCTGTGTTTTCTGATTCCTTATTTTTATTTTGATCCGTAACCTTGCCATCCGTTTTCGCATCGTTATGTTTTTCTGTATCCTGTTTTTCTGTTTTCGCTTTATCCTGCGTGCCATCCTTCGCTTTATCAGCCGTATCAGACTTGTCGTTTTTTTCTTCTTTGTTTTTTTCAGGAGTGCCGCCCTGCAGCAGTTGTGTCAGCTGATCAGCCTGCTTTCGCAATGTTTCCTCATCTGAACCGGAAGTGTCAATATCGGCTGCGCCGGTTTCCATCGATAGGTTAAGACCCGGCAGATCGGCATTGTCAGCAAGCTGTTGATGGGCAACAAGGCGGACGTTTTTCATGCCGATCTGTCCGGCTTTTTCCGGAACGTAAATGCCGCCAAAGTTCACCTTTGTGGCATCGACCCGCATATTTTTCAATTGAATCGGGCCGGGGGCATTCATATGGATCGTCACCGGTCCCTCAGGCGTTTGCAGCACTTTTGTGATTTTCAGGCCGTAAATGGTGACATCCGCATACTGCAGGCGGAGCATGACCTGATTTTGTTTTGTCGCTGTATCGCCTGCTGTAATCCCGGGCGGAAGCATCGCGCCTTCCACGCGGTCTGCTTCAATGATGAAGCCGTCTGTTACGGGGGATTCAGCCACTGAAATGTTTGTAAAAAAGCAAAAATTAAATGCAATAAATGCGGCTGTCAATAGGAAAGATTTTGTTTTCTTCACTTGCCTCACCATTTCTGTGTATAGTCTTTATCTTTCTTCTGCACTCCCTGCGGCAATTTCTTCCATCGGGCCCACACCAGCCGGCACTTCCTCCTGCCTGATTACCCGCCATGAAACAGATAAAGACCCGCCGATTATACCGAGCAGGGTTCCAATGAAAAATCCGCCCATCGCCCCCATGATGGAAAGGACAGACAGAAAAATGGCCAAAATGCCGAACACCATATTAAATTTTGGGAAAAAATAACCCATTCCGCCGATCAGAAAAATCAAGCCACCGAAAATGAGGCCGATCGACACCATGCTTCCGGGCGCAGCTGCAATTTCAAGAAGTTGAACCGGCACATATAAAATGATCATCCCGGAGAGCAACGTAAACGTTGCCCCCCAGAATGGCCGGCTTCTTCTCCAGTTTCTAAATTTCATGCGGAACATATGGAACTTGCCCATTATGATCACTCCTTGAAGAAAAGCCTATTTTTTGACAAACTGTACTTTCAGGTTCGGAAGATTCGCGACTTTTTGGAATAGGTAATGTGTATCCAGGCTGCCGTTTTTGATTGTTAAAGTATCTGCCCCTTGTGTAAAAGCCTTTGAAGCGGCTTGAGGGTCATCAGCAGTGACATAATTTTCTGAAATATTCATATTGGTGAAGACTGCATCCCCCTGGACAAGCGCAGCTTTTTGAATCAGCCCATTAAGGTGTACAGGTGTGTTTCCGTCGCCCGCCGTAATTTTCACCTGGTAATCGCCAAGAACCGGAATCTTAACATCTTTTGAAATAACCAAGTCCTGGATCGTCACTTTATCAATTTCATTGACAAAGACCGGTTTGACATGGTCCTCCCCTTTGGATGGATCCCCGTATAAACTCCCGTATAATTTAAACCCGGTACCTTGCATTTGTTTGAATGAAACATTGAATTTGCCAATGCCGCCGACAGTTGCTGCAACGGCAACCCCGTTAATGCCGAGTACAGCTAAAAGTCCCCCCAAAAAAATAAGGCCTGAAAGCAGAGCGGTAAAAAACCATTTTTTTGAAGTTCTCCCTTGTCCTTGTAAGACTAATGCCCCTTCGTTCATGTAACAATCCTCCCCTTTAAAACTTGATCATTTAAAAAAGATGGTACGCTAAAATATTTAGGTGAAAAATCCCTTCCTTGCCAAATGATATCGCTTACATTTTTCTTTATTTTATTCATTTTGGACAAAAAATATATTCCTATTATTGTAGGGAATTCAATGGCTTATGGCCTACAAATATCGTGTCGGAAAGCCGGTATGTTTTTTTGCGCGCCAACCAGGCATGATTATGATAATATTATAGGAAAAAAGACCGGTAAGGGGTTAGACAAAGGAGGGAGAAAGGTGTCGCTGTCGTTAAATGCGCATATGGACATGGTCATGAAACATGGAGTGGACCTTTTGCGCTCGCACCAGCAGCAAATTATTGCGGAATGTACGGGAATTTTGCAGTATTTGAGAGAAACACATAAAGGCAGTGCGGATGCTTTTGAATTCGCTTTCAATTGTTTTGTCGCCTTTTTCCGTTCCGGCCAGCAATCGGTTGAGACGCTGATTGACGATATCCGGTCGCAATGGGTGAAGGAATTCCACCGCCCGCCGGAACCGCATGTTCTCATCTTTATTTTAACACTGATTGAAAACTCTGTTCATAAAGCCATAAAAGAAAGCACGACCCGGTCTTTTCATTTGCATCCTTCCGTCCAGTACCTGTTTTCGAAAATCTGCGAAGAAATGCTGCTCATTTCCAAACAGGAAACTTTTCAAATGGATTCATTTTGTGAGCAGCTAACCAAATCCGAGCAGCTCAGAATCGAGTGGATTGCAAGGGTCAGCCATGTGGATGGGGGGTACCGGCTGAAGAAAGTGATCGGGATGGAGGAGAACGCGATTGACAGCGGGCTGTTTGAACGGACGGATCCTTCATGGTTTTGGCTGTCGGAAGCGCTGCTGAAGCGGACGCCGCGCCGGAAACCGGATGAAAGGCGGGATGTGTTTCCGGTTCCGTGGAAAAACGAGACGTTGATTTTTTGTATGAGCGACCAGGATGTTTCGGCCACAATCCCGTTTTTAACCTATGCGATGCATTTGTTGCAGATGGAGGAGGAACGAAACGGAAAAGTATATGCGGGCGACCAGTGGAAAGATGCAGTCATTTTATTTAACGAATGGATTATGCGCTCCCAGGATTTAAATGAAGCGATCCAAAACATCGCTTTTGGTTACGCACAATATTTGCCGTTTGAGCGCTGTGCCCTGTTCCGTTATTCGCAGAGCGATGCCGCGGGATTCGGCCTGTTCGGCTACCATTTTAACAATACGGCAATCCGGAATATAAAGGAGACGATCGACCGTTTCCCTTCCATTTCCAAAATATTGCTGGGGAAGGGGCAGCAGGTAAATATGGTACAGCATTTCCAGCCGCTGTATATCCCAAAAGCGTCAGAAGAGTTTCCGATGCAGTATGTGAAGGAGTTTGAGCTGGAATCGGTCGTGGTTGCCCCGATTTATGTGCCGTCAGAAGGGGTGTTAATTGGCGGTGCCATTTTGGACCAGGGGCCGGGGAAGTTTTTTGAAGTGGACAGCAGCACATTTACGGCGCTGTTGAAATTCGGTCAGAGCGCAGGTGAACTGCTGGCCAAGTTTTTAAAAGCGAACCAGTGGGACGAAAAGCAGCCGGAACTCGTCCAGCTGTCCGCCCGGGAAATCCATATTTTGCAGCTCTTGGCGGACGGGGCCTCGACGACGGAAGCAGCGGAAATGCTGCATTTGAGCGAGTATACGGTCCGGGATTATGTCTCAAGCCTGATGAAGCGGCTTCACGCTAGAAACCGGACGGAAGCCGCTGTAAAAGCAATGCGGCTTGGGCTGATTCATTGAACTCGCCATTTTCCTCCGTTATGCACTTTTTTTAAAAGGCGAAGTCATGAGGGCTTGCTGAACGAATCCGATTTTGAGTTTGTACCCAATTTGTCAGCAAGCCCTGTCTCAAAGTATAGAAGAATCCATTTGCGAAAATGTGTAATTTTGTCTTCTTAATACGTTGAGTCGGTTTTCGAGTGCTAGCTTTTCCCTGGAGTTGTTGTAAAAATTTTTGCCAAAGCGGTCAGCATCCATGCCAAATTTGGGGATTTTGCTTATACAGCAAATCCTACGTAGGTAAAAAATTGTGTGTAAAATGATCGAAGTCCGGGTAAAATACTTTTACATCCTAGAGTCTGCTGCAAAGTTCAAAGCCCCCGAATTTGCGGGGGCTGTAAATTTGACAAAATAAAAGTCTCCCAAAAAAATGGGAGATCTAGACAAAATAAATCAATTTTCTTATAATTTGTTATGCAGGCGTAAAAAGGTTTTCGATTAAGTGTTTAAGTTTAACAACAAAAAATACCCCCCTATTTTCGTTAAATCTTTTTTAGAAGAACGCCTGCAAGAGCAGGTTTCGGCCTGCTCTTTTTTCTACTCAATACAGCTGGCTCTCTTCACACAATTTCTCTTCGAAATGTTTATCACGGCGCTGAATCCGGATCATGCTTAGCTCAGTGGCGGGAATTTTAGTGAAAATGGGCTGATTCTCTGACAAATAAGAAGGAAACGGAAATAATGGGATTTTTTAAAGATTTTTTCGCCGAAAGAATTCTCCCGCACCCACAAATGTTAAGGCACTCACTTTTGCAGAAACAAAATAATTTTGTACGGATTTTGCACAGAAGAAATGCAAAACGCCCGCAAACCCTTGCTATTAAAGGTCTGCGGGCGTTGCTGTTAAGCGGCCCCGAGAGGACTCGAACCTCCGACGCACGGTTTAGGAAATCGTTTAGAAATATTTAGACATATTCGCGTTCATTCACAAGCAGGATTTTAAAAGCATTTTATAAATTAGCAGCTGGGAAACATTCACAAAAATTTATATCCTTTTATTTTTTTCGTGCCAAATTCGTGACGGGATTAACCAAGGATATCATGTTTACTATCCGGCTTATTTCCGAAAATCTGTTCTCCAAATTTTTCAGCTGCTGCCTTTTGGATGTTTGGCAAAACGTGCGAATAAGTATCAAGTGTAACCGTAATTGAGGAGTGTCCTAATCTCTCCTGAACGACTTTTGGGTGCACTCCCTGCTTTAGCAGGATGGTCGCATGCGTATGGCGCATATCATGAAAACGGATTGGTTTTAAAGCTGATTTTTTGAGTAGATCAAGCCAATTGCGATCTAAATTTCTAGGTAAGATAAATGAACCGGTAGAGCTTGCGATCACTAGATCCTGGTCATCATAAGTCTTACGGTTTTTCATTTTAAATTTCATTTGCTCGCGGCGGTAGTTTTTTAATTCTTCCATAACATAATCAAACAAGGAAATGTTACGGTAGCTCTTTTCTGTTTTAAGCGGACCAATCTCGTAGCCGCCACTTTTTTTGCGGGTTACTGCTTGATTAACGGAAATGATTTGATTCGTAAAATCAATATCCTGCCATCGCAGACCAAGTATCTCACCTTTACGCATGCCGGTAGACAGAGCGAGAAGGAATGCAATGTAGAAGCGGTCTCCTTTTGCTATATCTAAGAAAAACTGTACTTCTGTTTCATCCCATACCTGCAATCTATGTTTTTCAGGTTTTGGAGGCTTAACAGCTGTGCATGGGTTTTTCGTTACAATCTCCCATTCGATAGCTTTTTTATATGCATTGTTCAAAATCCTGTGCATATGGACAATAGATTGATTAGACAGCGTTTCTTCTTCAACATATTCATCATAAAGTTCTTGTATTTGCCCTGGCTTTAGCTGGTCCATTTTGATGTTACCCAAGTTTGGTATTAAGTGATTCATCACGAATGGTCGATAGTTTGCCATTGTTCCACTGGATACATTCTTACTCTTGTGCTCCAACCAACGTTTTAAAAAGTCACCGAGCTTAATATTCTGTGAGTCAACATAACTTCCTGATGAAATTTCATAAAGTTTTTGGCTTAATGCCCGGCGTGCTTCCGTCTTTTTCTTGTAGGGGCCGAATCTACGTTGAATTCTTTTTCCTGATACGGGATCTATGCCAACATCCAGCCTAAATCCGTACCCCCCAGCAGTTTCATAGATTTTTGGTTCCCGCATAAAAATACCTCCTTGCCTAATCATAGGTGTATAAGTTTGTAGTTTGGTAGGGGTTGAATAATACAATTACTTTTAGTCTTTCACCCATTCAATAGACGTGTCGATCACATCTTCTACTAGGGCGATCATCCGGCCGTTAACGATGTGTATTTTGGATAGTACGGGAATCGGTACAGTTTTTTCTGGTTCTTTTTGGTCATTGTCATCCATGGTGATTACTCCTTGTTTGGAATGTTTGTTCTTAGAATATAAGTTCTGTTTGATGATCTAAGAAAAAGCCCCGAGGGGCCCTCCTTATCTTTCACATGCAATTCCATCTTTATCGCGGTCAAGTTTATGGTTTGCATTGTACAAAGCAGTTGATACATACGGCTTATAATGTGTTTTTCCGCCCTTGTTTTTTACCTTGGAATTCTTGGCAACGCCGCCTTTGTAATCTTTATTCAAGCCTTTGCAATTTTTGTAATATTTTACGGTTTTAGCGTTAACATCATAAGTAGCAGAAAGTGATACCCCAAAAATAAGACCAAAAGCAAGTACAACTGAAACTAATTTCTTCATGTTAACTCCCTCGAGTTCGGATTAATATTTTGTAATAAGAATCTGGAAAAATGTTATTATCGCTGTAGGATTATATTATCCAATCACCAAAGGCCCGTTGACTGGCCGTATTGTTTTACATCATCGTTCATAAAATCAATTTTTGAAGCGTTAAGAACTAATTTAACCATTGGCTTATTATTGTCAGTAACAAATTTTTGTTTGTTAACAGTAAACTGGGAAATTTTCAGATCCCCTTGCTTTACGACAATCGTTATTGTTTTTGCCTTACTGACATCTTTTTGCTGTAAGAGATCATATGTTTGATTTAACACATGTTGGGTTGCTAAACCTGGTGATAATTTTTTATCCATATAAACAAATATAGTAACATGTTGAGTTAGGTCTATTGCATTTGTAACCTCAACCTTTTTAGCGTATTTAAATACTGAAGTATCAATTTTTTCTTCTTCTTTCTTTGTTGTATCTGCTTTTTTAGATTCAACTTTCTTCGTTTCTGCTTTAACCTCTGTCTTCTTACTTTCCTGCTTGTTTGTTGATGCAGTATTGTCGTTGCCACATCCAGTTAAAATTAATCCTAAAGAAAGTATAGAGCTGCTTACTATCCATCCTGGTTTTTTCATATACAAATCCCCCAAGTATAATTTAGTAACATCTATATAAACTAGCATTATTATGCCCAAGCTCTTTCTAACCCGATTCCAGTGAGCTTAGCTTCTTAAGGATAAGATCCAGTATCTGGTCCGTTGTTAATATCCTTTTAAATTTTGGTAGAATTCAATTTACAAATCTCTCCATCTCGTATGGAATGCCATTTTCTCGTAATACATCAAACTTAGTTTCGTAATCTTCCAAGTTTTTATCATATAGTAATAGATTGACAGCGAATTCATTTGCTTCGCGTTCGATTTTGTCTATTGAATAAAATGTGTTAGCTCTTAGAAAAGGGGTATTAACCTTAGGATGCAATACTGCATGCCCAAGTTCGTGCGAACATGTAAACTTTTTATCTTCATCAACTAGATTGCTATTAATAAATATAAAACGATTCCTTCGAATGTACTTATAGAACCCCATTATTTCGCTGTGCAAATCCCACTGATATAACTGAATGTTCATAGCAGCAGCAAGTTCAAATGGATCATTTGTTTTGTAGGTTTTTGTTAATTGTTCAACTTTATTTTTTATCCAAATCATAAAATTGGCCCCCTAAAAATTCTACTCTTTTCCTCTGTACTTTTTAGGGGCATATTTTTTGTTAGCTCTTGTTGCTTGCCGTTCGGCAAATTCAATGGCATCTAAAAAAGATTCTATTGCTTCCGGACTCATCGGCTCACCTCTGAAAGTCAATGCTTCTCCATTTGCACCTTCCATCAAATCTTTTTTTAGCTTTTCCATTCGTTTGGCAATGTCACGTTCATCTTTATCAGTTAATGTAGTACTTTGATCCTTAATGCCTTTATCGTTCGTTCTTCCTGTTAGATAGTCGAACGATACACCAAATAGATCTGCGATTTTGTTTATTGTTTCTAAAGGTGGCTGTTTTGTTCCGTTTTCATATGCAGTATACGTCGACCGAGCGACACCAATTAAATCTGCAACATATCCTTGAGTGAATTTGCTATCATCTTTTTTCTTCTGCTCTCGTAAGTATCTGAGGCGCTTTGCGAAAATGTCCATTTGAATCACATCTCTTCTGTTTATCTTGATTTTAATTATAATGTTACTGAAAGAAACTTGAAATAAATGTTCCAAAAAGAATCAAAAAACTGTTGACATGTTTCTTTAAGGAACTTATAATAAAAGCATAGGATGTTCCTTATAGGAACAAAAGGAGGTGCCATATTGAGAACTTGGCTAAAAGACAAGCGCATCGACATACACCTTACTCAAGATGAAGTGGCGAAGCAATCTGGGATTTCTCGTAGTTTTTACACTCATATTGAGAACGGAACAAAGACGCCAAGTGTTCAGGTAGCAAAACGTATTGCGAAAGTTCTTGGTTTCAATTGGACATATTTTTTTGACAAAGAATGTTCCTATAAGGAACGTAATAAAACGAAGGAGGTATGTTAATGGGAAAACTGGTTTTTCTTCATAACAATCAACCGGTAACTGACAGCTTGACTGTTGCTGAAGTCTTTGAAAAACGTCATGACATTGTACTACGGGATATTGAAAATCAAATAACCAAGCTCCAAGAAGCAGGTGAACAAGAATTTTCACTCCACAACTTTGAGGAGTCAACTTACACCAACGAACGCGGCCGGGAGTATCGAAAATTCAATTTAACTGAGGATGCCTTTACACTCGTCGTTATGGCTTATATCACACCGGAAGCCATGAAGATGAAAGTCATGTTTATCCAAGAATTCAAGCGTATGCGAGAGCAATTGGAAAAATCAAGGATCCATGTCCTAGATGACCGCACGGCACTCATACAATCAATGAAATTAACAGTTGAAACTGCAGAACGTCAGGACGAAATGCAAAAAGTCATTACACAACATGGCCAAAAAATTTACGAAATCGAGCAAAAGGTCGAAGAACAGATTACCCTGGATCACGGCGAGCAACGCAGACTGCAAAAAGCGATCGCCTCTAAAGTGTACGAGCTTGAGAGTGATCCGGCCGCACGGTCAAAACTCTTCCGTGAAATCTACCGGGAAATCAAAGACCGTTTCGCAGTTGCATCCTATAAAGATGTGAAACGGAAAGAGCTCCAATCAGCCATAAATTATGTTGAAAACTGGATTCCAAGGAGGGTCGGATAATGATTCAAATCAATGTCGATTTTGCTGACGAGCAGTTCCGTGAGATCCTTCGCCAGGAAATTGATAAGGCGATGGCTGATGTGATCCGAAAAAACGAGCTTCCGCCAATGCTAACCAAGAAAGAATTCATGGAACTTTTGCGGATCAAAGACACGAAAGCTTCCGAGTTGCTTAACCGTCCAGATTTTCCGGTTTTCCGTGAAGCAGGTGTCTTGATCCCGACCCACTTGCTGTTTAAGTGGATCGAGAAAAACACGCGATGGCTTGAAGATAACTCAAAATATTTCAATCAGGCCATCTGACTTAAGCTTAATAGATTTACAAGTATTTAAAAATCCACAACTGAATACAGAACGGGGGAGAAAAGGTGAAAGAGAAGGCTTATGTAGGGGATGCGATCAAAACACTACAGGAACAGGAGGAGCTTAACCAGGAACAGCTTGCTTTTGACCTTAACGTATCACCGGGGATGATAAGCCACTACAAGAACAACAGAAGACCTATGCACCAGGATGTGGCGAAAGAATCACTTAAGATGTACGACAATCCAATTTTCCAAATGCAGGTTCTTTACGAATTCAGCGACGGGCTGACAGTTCCGGTTTTGGATGGAGATGCGGTTGAACAGCACCGGCTGGCCTTCAAGGAATTTCTGGCAAATGAGGCAAAGGAAGCTTTTCAAAAGTTGAAAGAGATCAATCTTTTGAAGTCTCCGAGCCAGGCTGACAAAAACGACATTGAACAGATCAAGCAGTTGATCTGGGAACTAGATGACGCTGAGATTGCCATTGCAAACTTCAAAATGATTCTGGCCAAAGAATACCACGTCAGCCTGATAAAAGAAAAACGATCAAGGCAAGCCACTTTAAAAGCGAAAGGGTGGGTGAAATGAATAACACGGATTTTCTTCCGGACGACCTAGACACGGCTATTCAGCATTACAGATGTTGCCATACCTGCTTAAGCAAGGCGGGCGAAGCACTCATGACAAACAATTTTGAACTTGCTGAAAAACGAATGGAAGATTTTAAACGCAGCTTAAATGTCCTGTATCAATTGAAACGGCGGAAGGAACAGAAAGTTGAATTGAATGCGATTATCGCGGCGCTTATAGATCGCGGGATCGACGTAGAAAAGGTGGTGCTGATGCGGAATGGGTGAGTTGTTTTTTATGGTTGCATTCTTGCCGGCGGTGTTAGTGGGACGGATTTTATTGGAGGTGTGGCTTGATGACAAATAAGATGACAAATAAAGAGAAGGCTGAAATCATCCTGGAATGCTTGGAAGAGTACGTGCAAATCGACTGGAATTTCAGGGGAATTTACGTGAAAGCAATTGACAAGGCGCTCATAAAAATCGCCAAAAAAGAAAAAGCAGCGAACTAAGTGCCAGCTTAATTCACTGCACGCAACATGTTGGAATTAACTCAATTATACCACAACCAAAATGATAGGCCTAGTGCCTGTCATCATGGTCAGGATCCAAACTATCCCCCTCGTTTCCCCATCCGGATCCTGGCCATGATGATGGACATTATCCGTCAGAAAGGGGTGAGAAAAGTGATGACTGAATATAAAATTGCTCCATATCTCAGCACGATAACGCCTTTGGATCCTTACAAAGAGTATCGCTTTTTGTGTGAGTATATAAATCACTTGCACCAAAAAAATGATTATTGCGCTGGATATAACGACGGATTACAAATGGCCCTGGCAATAATCGGATATAAATTGGTCAATCCACAAAACAAAGGACACGCCTGCTAAGCGTGTCAGGGGTTTTTCAAAATCAATTTGTACTCTAATTATACCACATGGGAGGGCTGAATAGTGACCACGATTAAACTGGATAGCCTGGAAATTTTAAACTTCAAGGGTATTCGAACCTTTGAACTTCATGTTAACGGACAAAACGCAAAGGTTTATGGCGATAACGCAACCGGAAAGACAACCCTGTTCGATGCTTTCAATTGGCTGTTGTTCGATAAGGACAGCCAAAATAAAAAAGATTTTTCCCTGAAGACGCTTGACCAGAATGGAAATGAGTTGCACAACCTGGAGCACAGCGTCAAGGCGGTTTTGCTTGTTGACGGACGTAGCCTTACATTGGCAAAAGCTTATAAAGAGAACTGGACGAAAAAGCGCGGATCCGCAACAGCTGAATTTTCGGGCCATACAACAAAATATTATATTGACGGCGTTCCGGTTAAGAAAAAAGAGTACACAGATAAAATCAAATCGATGATCGATGAGGATATATTTAAGCTGTTGACCAGCCCAAGCTATTTTAACGAGCAAGTAAAATGGCAGGACCGCCGGAAAACCTTGCTTGAGATTTGCGGTGACTTGTCGGACGAAGAGGTTATTGCATCCGCAAGATCGCTGGACAAGCTGCCAACGATCCTGCAGGGGCGGTCGATTGAAGATCATCGGAAAATCATTGCGGCGCGCCGGTCTGAAATCAACAAAGAACTAGACCGGATCCCGGTGAGAATCGATGAAATTCAGCGTAGCCTGCCGGAACTCGATGGACTTAATCAAGCAGCATTGGAAGCTGAAATCAAGCAGTTGAATGACCAGATCGATGAAAAGATGACGATCATCAATAACATCAAAAACGGTAAGGCGGTTACTGAGAAAGAAAAAGCTGTCCAAGTAATTGAAATGGAACTGATGGAGATTCAGCGCAACCACGATTCAGACGCAAAAGAGCAGCTGTATAAGCTCAAAGCGCGGATTCAGGAGGAAGAATCAAATCTCTCAATCCTGCTATCGAAACTTGAAAACTTGAAAACCAAAAAGCGCTATAACGATGAAAATATCAAACGCATCGAAGAAACACTGGCGTCACTTAGAAATGAATGGAAAGAAGTTAATGTCCAAACCTTCCAGCACACAGACGAATGCACCTGCCCGACATGCGGACAGGATTTGCCGGCCGACCAGGTCGAAGCGGCCAGGGAAAAGGCGCTTGCCCAATTTAATTTGAAAAAGGCAAAACGATTGGAAGAATTAAACGACATGGGCCAAAAAGGAGCTGCTAAAAAACAAGAAATGCAAGCCGAAAATGATAAGCTGTCTGAAGAATTTGCAAAACTAAGTGCCCAAGTTTTCGGTAAAAAATCTCTTCTTGAAAAGTTAGCAGTACAGCTGGAACAGCAAGAGGGCCTGATAACAGACGTTTTAGATAACCCTAAATACATTGAGAAGTTGCGGCAGAAAAAAGCAATTCAGGAAGAAATCAAAGTCATAAATGAACAGGCATCTGAAGCGATTGGAGCTATTCAAATCGAAATTATGAAGCTGCGGGATAAACGGGATCAGTTGCAGGCAGAAATGGGCAAATTCGACCTTTTCGCACAAGCACAGCAACGAATTGAAGATCTTTCGGAACAGGAAAAGGACCTGGCCGCGGAGTTTGAAAAATTGGAGCAGGAACTTTACTTAACTGAGGAATTCATAAGAACGAAAGTGAACCTGCTGGAAGAAAAGATCAATTCTAAGTTCAAATATGCGCGGTTTAAATTGTTTGATCAGCAGATTAATGGCGGGCTGGTTGAAGTTTGCGAAACGACCTATAAGGGCGTTCCGTATGGCTCAGGTCTGAATAATGCAGCCAGGATAAATGTTGGCCTGGACATCATCAATACGCTTTCTAAACACTATGGTTTCACGGCTCCGATCTTTATCGACAACCGGGAAGCTGTAACTCGCTTAATTGATACGGATGCCCAGACGATCAGCTTAATTGTGTCGGAGGCTGACAAAGAGTTAAGGGTTGAAACAACTTCCGAATTAATGAAGGAGGCCATCTAATTGAGCAACGATCTAATGACCAAAGCCGTAGAATTCGAAGTAAACGGCGAGCCGGTAAAACTATCTGGTAGTATCGTAAAACAATATCTGGTCCGCGGTAATGCAGATGTGACAGATCAAGAACTCGTAATGTTTATCAATCTCTGCAAGTACCAAAAGTTGAATCCGTTCTTGAACGAAGCTTATCTGGTCAAATTCAAGGGAGCGCCGGCCCAGATCATTACATCAAAAGAAGCTTTTATGAAACGCGCTGAAGCAAATGAACATTATGCCGGTTTAGAAGCGGGAATCATTGTAGAGCGGAACGGTGAATTGGTTGATATTGAAGGTGCCATTAAGCTTCCGGGTGACAAACTTGTTGGAGGATGGGCAAAGGTTTTCAGAGACGATAGAAAGGTTCCTATTAAAGTTCGAATCAGCTATGAAGAATTTAGCAAAGGACAAGCCCTTTGGAAATCGTCACCAATGAATATGATACGCAAAACAGCTATCGTAAATGCCATGCGGGAAGCATTTCCTGGCAATCTCGGAAATATGTACACCGAGGAAGAAAATGATGTGCCAGATAATACGGTTCGCAGAGTTAATGAAGAAGTACGGAAGCAAGCGAACCAGCAAGTTATTGATGTGGAGCCCATTCCAGTAAAAGAAGAACTGGAAAGTGAACCCGAGGTCATGGATGAACAGCCTGAACAAGCTGATTTGTTTGAAACAACGGCAGAAGGGCCCGGATGGTAATGATTGAAATCACTTCTTTTGGATCCGGATCAGGTGGTAACGCTTATCGCGTCACCGATGGCGTTACTCCCCTCCTATTGGAGGCGGGTGTAAAGTATAGGGAAATACAAAGGGGTTTTGATTTTAGGCTGACTGAGGTTGCAGGATGCCTGCTTACACACGAGCATGGCGATCATAGTAAATCGATCAAGGATATTATGAAAGCTGGTATTAACGTTTATACCTCGCCTGGCACGATCAAAACATTAGGGATATCTGGTCATAGATTGAAACCGGTTAAGGCCATGCAACAGTTTCAGCTAGGATCCTGGACGATCTTGCCATTTGATACTGAACATGATGTGTCAGAGCCATTGGGATTCTTGTTGGCTAATCAGGATGGCGAAAAGCTACTGTTTGCAACAGATACCTATTATATCCGGTATAAGTTCAAGGGCCTGACTCACATAATGGTCGAGTGTAATTACAGTACGGGCATCCTGAACCAGAACATACTGGATGGACGGATCCCGCAGGTAATGCGTAAACGGCTACTGCAGTCGCATTTTAGCCTCGAGAATGTTAAAGAATTTTTTAAAGCTAATGATTTATCAAAGGTGCAGGAGATATGGTTGCTTCACCTTTCAGACACGAATAGCAACGCTGAGTTGTTTAAAAGAGAAATCATGAAACTAACAGGGAAGATGGTCATCATTCCGTGAGGGGGTCTGCTGAATGAAAGGAATGTACAGAAGGCAATTCCATGAATGGGCTCAGAACATGCCGTTTGATCAACTATTAGATGAATTTGAAATGTGTTCTCCTGGGATAATATGCGTTGAATGTCTGGCTGAAACGGGGGTTTATGAAATTACTTGGAAAAACGATGTTGATTATTTATGCGAGGAATGCTTAAAGAAATTTGTTGCAAATGAATTTAAAGCTTCCGGATCTACTGGAGATTTAAGAAAAAGGTTTTTAGTTTTTTCAAGAGATAATTTCAAGTGTGTTTATTGCGGCAGAAACCCACGTGAACATGATACAACTTTGGAAATTGAACATGTACATCCTAAATCAAAAGGTGGCAGTGATTCAATAGATAATCTTGTTACAGCTTGCAGAGAGTGTAATGCAGGAAAAGGCGATTATATCCTCAACAAAAGGAACTTGGATATGATTAAACAGCATCGGCGGTGACCACATGAATTATTTAAAAGAATTAAAAGCTTTTAGGGATTGGCTGCTACTAAACGATCTTCCCACAAGCGCAATTGCGTTATGGCACACTCTCATGACCATAAACAATATGGCTGGCTGGAAAGAACGATTTAATGCTCCAAATTCCACAGTAGAGAAATTGACTGGTCTGTCTAAACAGGGACTGGTTGATGCTCGAAGAAAGCTAATTGAAAATGGTCTGATTGAATATGAGAAAGGCAAAAAGGGGAAAGCTCCTATCTATAAAATCGTCTCATTGGTCAACTCACTTGACCAATATCCATACCAATCTGGTGACCAATCACAATACCAATATCAATACCAATCGTCTGACAAAAGCTGTAACATACCTAAACATAAACAAAACAATACAGAAACTAAAACTATACCTCCTGCTGCAGATAGGCGTGTGAATTATTTCGACACATACATGCTTTGCTTCGGTGGTCAACCGAGCGCGATGCAGATCCAAGAGATTAATTACTTGATAGACATTAAGGGTCTTACCGAGGAGGTTGTCTGCATCGCGTTTAAAAAAGCGGCTGAAGTTGGGGCCAAGTATAGTTACGCGCGAACAATCCTTAACAGATGGGCCGATGCTGGCATTAAAACGGCTTCGGATGTCGAGCGTGAACAAAAAGAATTTGAACAGCGGCAGCAGAACAAGCCTAAACAATACAGGCGTGGTAAGCCGGGAAGGGTTGAAAAATTACCCGACTGGTTTAAAAAAGAGCCAGAAGACCACACCCCTGAAATAACCTCATCTGAAGACGGGGAAACGTTGGAAGAAAAGCGAAGGCGTCTTGAAAAAATTCGGGCAAGTTATAAAAAGGCAGGATCTTAAAAAAGGGGCATTGACATGGTGTATACGGGAAATCGAGGAATGGCATTTGAAGCAACCATTAACCTCGTCAATCAGCTGTACAAAAGCAGAAAAATCGCGATAATAAACAAGCGACCGACACCGGTTAAAGTGCTGAAATCAAAAGGGACAAAGGTTTTATCAGGCTATTTCGAGGAGAAGTCAACGGTCGATTATGACGGCGTCTACCGTGGCCGGCCGATTTACTTTGAAGCAAAGTCAGTTCAAACCGTTACCAGGTTTGATCTCAGCAATCTACACCAACACCAAAAAGACACCGGCCGGGTGCCGATGGATTACCTGGCATGTGTTGATCAGATGATTGAAAGTATTCGTGAAAGACCGGGAATGTTAGCTGAGTAGAAAATAAAAAACCGGGTTCCCCCGGCTGGTAAATTAGTGGACACCTATATTTTACCATAGGGGGAATACCGGTGGAAGAATTAAACAAACAAATGGTCGCTGAAATAGATTTGATGGAAAATGCGGTTTACCGGGTGGTTGACGGCCGGCTAATTAAGGTCACAACGCCAGGGATTGGATACGGTAAGCAGATCATCACATGGCAAAACGGGAAACCGACATATTGCGAAATCAGTTTTACAGAAAAGTAGAACAATGCTGCGATAGAAAGGGTGAGAGAATGGCTAAATCTTTATTATGGTTGATAGTCATCTTGGGGTTTTTATCTTTGGTAATTACTCATTCTAGTGGTGATCATATTGGGGCGTTCCCTCGAGTAATGTTGCTTTCATGCCTGGGAATATTGGCTTTATGCGAGTCGATTGAAAAGGTAAATAAGTAATTCACATTAGACCGAAACTACGCGGGAAGGAGAAACAGATAATTGCAAAGAATCTTAGACGCCTGTTGTGGCAGCAAAATGTTTTGGTTTGATAAGCAAAATGAAGATGTACTTTATATGGACAACCGGCAGCTGAACGATGTCTTGTGTGATGGAAGAACATTGAATATTAATCCAGATGTGATTGCCGATTTCCGGGATATGCTTTTTGCAGATGAATCGTTTTATTTAGTTGTTTTTGACCCACCACATCTTATTCATGCAGGCGTAGATTCCTGGTTGGCCAAAAAGTACGGCCTATTAGATGAATTATGGCAATTCGATATAAAGCAAGGATTTGAAGAATGCATGCGGGTTTTAAAAACAAACGGAACACTCATTTTTAAATGGAACGAGGATCAAGTGCCTTTGAAAGAAGTACTGCAAGCTATTGACCATAAACCTTTATTCGGCAACAGAAGAAGCAAAACGCACTGGCTTGTATTTATGAAGGATTGATCTCACGTACGGGCACCATTGCGGGGGAGTGATAAATCATTGAAAAAACATAAATTTTTTATGAATGTTTTGTATGTTTCTGGTGCTGCATTTGAAGAAATTGTTGAATTACCAGCTGATTTAACTGATGAAGAAGTTGAGGAAGAATTTAAAGAATGGATTTGGAATAACCTTGATGTTTACCGAGAAATAAAAGATTAGTTCGCAGTTAGACCATATTGTGCATAGAAGAAAGGTGATGAATTTGAAAATAAATCGTAGACGGAAAAGAGCAATTAAAAAGGCAGAAAGAGAAATGGAAATACTCGAAGATTGGAAGGAACGTGTGTTACTGGTCGGTGGTTCATTAAGAAAAGACAGAGACGGTAAATATTACGGAGTTGCATATTTCGATTAATTGGCCTGTCACTAGGCAGATTGACGTGGAAAAAATAAATATTGCTACTGGAACAACCAGGGCACTGATTAATCGCTATTATGGCGGTTATTCGGTGTCCTTTTTTATTTGAGATAAGGGAGATGAGGAGATGCGAAGGGAACTGAAGGAGCAGCTCAAGGAATGGAAACAACAGCACCGGGAAGTGACCGGATTTGGAAAGAAAAAGAAACGCCGTAAGAAGGCGGAGAAGGGCAAATCAGAGCATTTAAGTGAGTATGAAATAAAAGATCTTATGGGATATTACGAGCCCGTATTCAGGCGAGGAAAAGGCGGAGCATGGAGGAATGGACGATGAACAAAAAAGAGATTTCAGCTGCATTAAAGGACTATCATTGGATGATCAATGAAATTCAAAGGCAGCGCAAAATGTTGGAGAATGAAGTTGGAGGGAATCTAACAGCACAGTATGGCATTGACGATACCATGCCGAAAGGAAAAGGTGGCACAGGAGATCCGATCTTTCGCGAAGTCATCCGCCGGGAAAAGAAATCAAAGTGGATTGCCAAAATTGAAAAGAAAGTGCTGTTTATTCAGGAGCATATTAATTGTGTGCAGGGTGAAAGGGAAAGGGCGGTGCTCGAATGTTTGCTTGATGGAATGAGTGTGATTGCGATAAGCCGGCATATGGGACTTTCTGAAAGACACATTTTTAGAATTAGAGATTGCATAGTGGACAGAATGGCGGAAATGTCACGAATGGCAGGAATGTCAGGGTTTGCAGGGGAATTGCGGGAAGAAAAAGACATATGCTAAACTCAAAGGCAGGACAGGGAGTAGAGAAAGCACGCATAAGGATCTTTTATTTATCCTTCCAATATCCTATAATAAGTAAAATGGGTAAGGTGGGATGAATAGTGTCAATAAAAACTGCGCAAATATGTTTAAATGGGCATATTGTTAATGGAAATATAGAAGAATATCCAGAACACAATAAAAATTTTTGCCCATATTGTGGAGAAAAAACAATAAGTAAATGCAGTAAATGTGGGACAAGAATTAAGGGCGATGAGTCAAGCGATGATGATTCTGTAGTTTTTTATATCAGTATGTCGCATTCGCCTAAATTTTGCCCGGAGTGTGGGAATCCTTTTCCGTGGACAAAGAAAGAGATTGAGGCAGCTAAAGAATATGCTGATTTAATAGACAAATTGAATGATGAAGAGAAGGAACAATTAAAAGGATCAATTGATGATATGATTCAAGAAGGCCCTCGGACAAAGCTTGGTGTTGCCAAATTTAAGAAGTTTATAACAAAAGCTGGTGCGGATACAGCTCAAGCTTTTAAAGACATACTAGTTGATGTACTAAGTGAGTCTGTTAAAAAATCACTTTGGGGATAACGAATATTTTAATTTCGATACCTTCGGATCACAACGAAAAACGAAAATTTACAGGATTATACTTTTTTTGAATTAATTTTATTAAAGGAGAAAAAATAGGATGGCTTATTTCAACATTGTTTTTAAGCTTGTCGATGGTAGTTTAAAAAAATTTAATAATTACGAAGCAGAAACATATAATGAAGTTGCTAGCGGTATTATTAACAGTGAAATAGGATGGTTTGGCACAAGAGGAGATATAGTAAACTTGTCTAATGTACTATCTTGCAAAATCAAAGAAGTAGACGAATTGGGCAATGAAATATTTCAGAAATAAAAACAGAAAAGCGCCATGATAAGGCGCTTTTTGCATAGCAAAAGGGGGCGAGGGAGGATGTAACATGGATAAATTAACTCCAAAACAAAAATCATTCGCCGACTATTATATCGAACTCGGAAATGCAACTGAAGCTTATCGGAAGGCAGGTTATGCAGTTAAGAGTGATGCTGCAGCACGGGCCAATGCGAGCAGGCTGCTAACAAACGCTAACGTAAAATCTTATATTGAGCAGCGAATGAAAGAACTGGAGTCTGAACAAATCGCTTCACAGGAAGAGGTTCTTCGGTTTCTTACGAGTGTTCTGCGCGGCGAAATAACAGAGGAAGTACCGTTGCTAGTCGGTGAGGGCATGCAAGAGCTTTCCAGCAAAGATGTAAGCATCAAAGACCGCGTCAAAGCCGCCGAACTTCTTGGTAAGCGATATGCGATGTGGACAGAGAAACAGCAGGTCGAGGGGAGCCAGCAAGTGATTTTTGTTGAGGATCTTGATGAGTAAGGTCAGTCTAAAAAAGGTTGTTGGGGGCGGATACAAAGATTTCTGGAACTACCTGGGACGCTACCGGGTAGTGAAAGGAGGACGTGGATCCAAGAAGTCAACAACAACAGCGCTCAACATTATTTACCGAATGATGAAATATCCCCTCGCAAATACGCTTGTGATCCGGAAGGTTTTCAAAGATCATAAGGATTCAACCTATGCACAGCTAAAATGGGCTATCCACCAGCTGAAAGTGGATCATCTTTGGGAATGGACAAAGAGTCCGTTGGAAATTCGTTATAAGCCGACCGGGCAAAAGATCTTATTCCGCGGCCTGGATGATCCGATGTCCGTCACTTCCATTACGGTGGATGTCGGCTATCTTTGTTGGGCATGGTTTGAAGAAGCTTATCAAATTTTGAATGAAGATGATTTCAACAAGGTAGATATGTCTATCCGTGGTGAACTGCCGCCAGGATACTTCAAACAATTAACGCTCACCTTTAACCCGTGGAATGAAAAACACTGGTTGAAGAAGCGTTTTTTTGATGTTCAGAGTCCTAACATTTTAGCCATTACGACAAATTATCTCTGCAATGAATTCCTAGATCAATCGGATATAGATCTGTTTGAAGATATGAAGATCCGATTTCCTAGACGATACAAAATCGAAGGTTTAGGAGAATGGGGAATTGCAGAAGGGGCCATTTTCGAGAACTGGAAAGAATCCCACTTTGATAAATCTGAAATTGCCAAACGCAGCGGAGTGAAATCAGCGTTTGGCCTTGATTTTGGTTTTACCGTGGACCCGACAGCACTATCCTGTGCCCTTGTTGACTTGAAAAACAAAGAACTTTTTATTTTTGATGAACATTATGAAAAAGCCATGCACAATGATGAGATAGCTGAAATGATCAAACGGAAAGGATACGCAAAAGAATTGATCATTGCGGACAGTGCCGAGCAAAA
The DNA here is from genome assembly GCF_038593185.1 of Weizmannia sp. FSL K6-0777. Classification (NCBI taxonomy): domain Bacteria; kingdom Bacillati; phylum Bacillota; class Bacilli; order Caryophanales; family Bacillaceae; genus Heyndrickxia; species Weizmannia sp. FSL K6-0777. Next base: position 2,849,553 of record NZ_CP151971.1, on the reverse strand, counting down.
GAGTATATCTGAACTCCGCCGGTACGGGATCCGACGCATTAAGCCGGCCGAAAAGGGACCGGACAGCATCCGTTCCGGCATTCAATTTCTCCAGCAGTTTCAAATTTACGTTCATCCGTCTTGCAATAACTTTTCTGTGGAACTTGCCAACTATGTATGGGACAAGAATAAAGAAGGTAAGATGATTAATCAGCCTATCGATGACTATAACCACTTGATCGATGCCTTGCGGTACAGTATGGAACCTATTAGAAAGCGAATGAGAGTGAGGTGATAAAGTATGCAGGAATTCATGAGTGCAATCAAGACGTCGGGAATTTCCGGAGATCTTGTAAGCCGAATTATTGAAGCCCACGAACCGGATCATGACAGAATGGTTAATCTATATCAACGATATAAGGCTGAGATTGATGGCGTTCCCATTCTCCAAAGACAGCCGATTGAATATGAGGATTTCGAAACAGGGGCCATTCGCCGTATTGATAATAAAGTGAACAATCGGTTAAATAACTCATTTGACAGTGACATTGTTGACACGAAAGTTGGTTATCTTTTTGGTCATCCTATTACTTATGAAACAGACAAGGATTCAACCTTGAAGAAACTGATTGAAGAATTTAATCTCCGGAACAACATTGAGGATAAGGATTCTGAATGGGGGAAGAAAGCAGCGATATGCGGGTACGGTGCACGCCTGGCATATGTTGATCCTGAAGGCAAAGAAAGAGTGCTGAACATCAATCCTTGGGAAGTGGTCATCCTTTCAGAAAGTGATATCACTGAGCCATCTTATGCGCTTCGTTATTACAAGGTAATTGATTTTCAAAACGGCAATCGGGCAGAACTTCACAAAGCAGAATTCTATGATGAAAAGAATGTGTATTTCTTTATCGCCAATGACGGGGCAAATTATTCTCTTGTTGATCAAAGACCGCACTTGTTTGATTTTTGCCCATTATACGGATTACCGAATAACGAAGAACTGAAAGGGGATGCCGAGAAGGTTCTTTCTCTTATAGATGCATATGACCGAACATTATCGGATGCATCAAATGAGATTGAACAGTATCGCTTGGCCTACCTTATTTTAAAAGGTGCTGGAGCTGATGAGGAGACGCTCGAAAACCTCAAAAAGACAGGGATATTTGAGCTTTTCGATGAAAAAGAAGATGTCAAATATCTCACGAAGGATATCAATGACACGATGATTGAGAATCACCTGGACCGTTTGGAAGAGAACATTCTTCGATTCGCCAAATCCGTCAACTTCCAGGATGAAAAATTTGCCGGAAATATTTCTGGTGTGGCCATGAAATTTAAACTAATGGCCTTGGAGAACAAGTGCATCACAATGGAACGAAAAATGACTGCTGCGCTGCGATACCAATTCAAGGTACTTTGTTCTGCGTGGGCAAAAAGGGGCTTGGCGGGGGCCGACGATTACTTGAATGTATGGTTTGGATTTAAACGGAACTTGCCGGCTAATATTCTGGAAGAAGCACAAACAACAGCGGCTTTGAAAGGTTTTGTTTCTGAGAAAACACGTCTTTCATTGCTTAGCTTTGTAGATGATCCTGAATACGAAATGGAGGAAATCCAAAATGAAGCAGACAATTTAGTTAATCTTGATGGAGTGATTGACAGTGAGCAATCTAAACAAGTCAGCCGAGCAGATTAATCGTGCCCTGGGCCAGCTGCTTAAAAAAGGTGAAAGGGAAATTGCCAAGAAATATGCAAATACCCTGAATGAGATCCGGAAGGCCTTAACAGAAGTTTACGAAAGGTATGAAACTGATGGAGTTTTGACGTATGCTGAAATGGCTCGATATGACCGCCTGAGAAAGCTGTTGAACAAGGTAAACAGATTGCTTGAGATAAACTATAAGAGCCTAAAACAGACAATCTACGACGTCCTGGGGGAATCGTATTTGGACGGCTATTATTTAACTGCCTGGGCAGTTGAAACAGACACTTTAAGCAGGCTTGCTTATGCGACAGTTGCAGCCGACGTCATTACTGCTATGATCGAGAATCCGGTTTCGGGCCTCACCCTTTCAGAGCGCCTTGAAAAGAATCGAACAAATATTATCTATGCAATTCAGCAGGAGATTACACAGGGGCTTGTTAAAGGCGAGACATACGGAACCATGGCTAAACGGCTCAAAGATCAATTAGAAGGTGATGCCACGAAAGCTATGCGGATTGTCCGCACCGAAGCACACCGAGCCTCTGAAACAGGAAAACTGGATTCGGCTGTACATGCCAATAAAAACGGTGTGGTGATGATGAAAGAATGGAACAGTATGCAGGATGAACGTGTGCGACCAGGCCGTGGCATTGGAAAAGCTGATGCAAAGCATGCTGCCAACCATCGAATTCTTGATGGAAAGAAGATCCCAGTTGACGATGACTTTGTTGGTAAACTCGGAAAGGGACCGGGTCCGGGCCAGATGGGCGCTGCAGGAGAGGACATCAACTGCAGGTGCTTTCTAACATATTCAGTGGAGAAGATAATCAAGCCGGATGCGAAAGAACTGGAGAATATGACTTTCGAAGATTGGAAAAAAGAGAGGATGAAGAGTAATGGCTGACAAAACGAATGGAAAATATACGAATATCGAGATGGAAATGGCAATTGACGAAGTGAGAAGATCGCTTCCTTACCTGATCGAAAACACCGCAATCCAGGCGAAAGTGTTGAAAGCAAGGTACGATCACTTAGTAGTTGAAGGCTTTAAACCAGAAGATGCTTTGGAAATTATAAAAACGCGTCCATTGTATGAATAGCCTTTTGCCTTTTCCCCTTCTGCAGGCATTAAAGAACAGATGGGATAAAAACCATTAATTGAACTTCATAGGGGCAATATAAGCCAATGTGAAGGGCAAGGAGGCACAAAATGAATTTTGAAGAAATCAAAGCTTGGATCGAGGAGCATAAAAATGAAGCTGATGTTTCGGCTTATTTAGGAGAACTTTCTGCTGTAACTGCGGATAAGGTGAAAGGGTTCCTTGAAACGGAAGAAGGAAGTAAACTAATTCAGCCACGGTTAGACCAGCACTTTACAAAATCGCTTGAAACATGGAAAGCAAATAATCTTCAGAAGTTGATTGAAGAAGAAGTGCAAAAGCGTAATCCGGCAAAAACGCCGGAACAAATTGAATTGGAAAAGCTTCGTGCAGAAATTGAAAATGAGCGGAAGGCCCGCACACGGGAAGCATTGGTCAATAAAGCCTTAAAGGTAGCGAAGGAAAAGAACCTACCGGACGGCATTATTGACTTTTTTATTGCTGATGATGAAGAAAATACGCTGGCCAATCTCACGAAACTTGAAGAGGAGTATACAAAAGCTGTGCAGGCTGCCGTGGATGCCACATTTAAGGAGAATGGACGCACTATCGAAACGGGGACAGGCGGAAAAGGCGGAAATGATGCTATTGACGTCGGGTCTCTGGCGGCAGAAGTAAACATTCGTAATTAAGGAGGAAAACAGAAATGGCATTTAATCCATCAGATGTTCTTATGCAAGATGCTGTTACAGGCGAGGTTCCGAAAGAGCAGGGAACACTCGTCCTTAAAGAATTTATGCAACAATCAGCCGTTACGAAACTGGCAAAGTATGAGGAAATGACGAAACCGAAGAAAGAATTCACCTATCTCGCAAGCGGTCCAGGAGCTTACTGGGTAGGAGAAGGCGAACGAATTAAAACATCAAAAGCAACCTGGTTAAAGGCAACGATGGTGTCCAAAAAGCTTGGGGTAATTATACCGGTGACAAAGGAATTTATGCGCTACACCGTTACAGATTTTTTCACACAACTGCGGCCTGCTATTGCCGAAGCCTTTGCAATTAAATTCGATCAGGCGGCATTATTTGGAATCGACTCCCCGTTTGGTACTGGTGTCTCTGTTTACGATAGGATTAATGCAAGCGGAAATAAAGTAACGATCGGCACGGGCGCCGGCGGGACGAGCGATTCCCTTTACGATGATTTGAACGCGTTGATGGCACTTTTGGAAGATGCGGATAAGGATGCAAATGGATTTACAACAACCCGCCGGTTCCGGCAGAAATTGCGAGGAACAAAGGATGCAAACGGACTGCCGATTTTCAATGATGCTACAGGTGGTGCCACTTCACAAGCCTTGGGACTTCCAATCGGCTATGTGGACAGTAAATCTTGGGACTATACAAAAGCACATATTCTAGTTGCCGATTGGGACTATACGCGCTACGGAATCCCCCAAGGAATGGAATACAAGATTTCCGAAGAGGCAACATTGACAACGGTTGTGGATGAAGATGGGCAACCGATTAACCTTTACGAACGCGATATGGTTGCATTGCGGGTTACTCAGCAAGTTGGTTTTATGACACTTTCTGATGATGCATTTGCGGCCTTGACACCGGCTGCCGGCTAATGGGAAGGAATGAAGGTCAATGAGAATTAAAAAAGGAAAGACTGTATTAGACGTCACTGAAAAGGCATTTAGAGTGATCTACCAGGAACTTGGTTTCAAGAAAGCTGATGGTGAATCCGATGGATCTGCAGGAACTGAAAACTCGTCTAAAGATAAGTGATAACAGTCAGGATGAATTCCTGACTATTGCCCTTGAAGATGCAATCGATTATGCAAAATCATGGTGTAATAACCAATTTTTGGATGAATCTGGGTCTGAGTCACTACCTCCGACTGTAAAAAAGGCTGTATCGCTAATCGTTAAAAGTATGAGCGAAAACAGCAATGTAGCCAGCCAGTCTCTGGGCGATATGTCAAAAAGCTTTTTTCAGGGTGCAACAATGGGCGAGGCTCATAAATATTTGAGACCCTTTAAGAAGGTGAAATTCAAATGTTAGCTCGGATCACAATTAAGGATGCAAACAATATTGGCAGATTAAAAAAAGACCTTCAGAAACTCGGCAAGTCTACATTAAAAGTCGGCGTATTCGGCGGAGAAAAGCATGAAGGATCGGATATAGATCTGGTTGATTTAGCCAGCATTCATGAGTATGGTTGTGATATACCGGTTACTCCAAAAATGCGGGCGTGGTTCGCTTACAATGGTTATCCATTAAAGAAATCAACGACCGTTATCCGGATCCCAGAGCGGTCATTCATTCGTTCTGGTTTTGATGAGAATGTGGACAAGATCGCCGATAAAGTACAAGAAGTGATACCAAGCGTATTGGAAAGTGAAGTGGATCCTGATATTTTCATGAATGCGATTGGTTTAGAATTTGCTGGTTTAATCCAGAAAAAGCTCCGTTCTATTCAGGATCCGCCAAACAGCCAGATGACCATTGACCGAAAAGGCTCGAGCAATCCTTTGCAAGATACCGGGCAACTGGTCGAATCTATCAGGCACGAGGTTGAATGATGAGCAAGCCATTTGAATTTGCGGACTTTATCGATGAGTTCAAGGTAAAGTTTTCTTTCACAAAAGCAGTCGATGGATATTGGAACGATGAAGGCGACTACATTCCAGGAGAAACGAAAACGGTTGAAATGGCTGGAATTGTTCTTCCGTTAACTGAAGATGATCTTAAATATTCGGAAGCTGGTACCTATTCCACAGAGGATAAGAAAATTTATACGCTAGAGCCTTTGGAGAATGGTCAAGCTATTACTTACAAATGCAATGATTATACCGTTCAATCATTTAAAGATTATAGCGAATATGCAGATGTTTATATCTACATTGCGAGGTATCGAGAAAAATGAACATACCGGACATTAAAGCAATGATAGCCCGGATTAAACAGGACACAGGCATAATGATTATCAAGGGAAATACGACAGCGCCGGCTCCTCCACTTCCGTATGGCGTTTATAACATAACTTCACCGTATATTAAAGAACGCAGTCGGGGCGCCCAATTTATCGATGATAACGGTAATGACACTCGAATTGAGCAATATCGACAAACAATCTCGTTTAATCTATACGCAGAAGATAACGAAACCACAATGGAGTTGGCTTTTAAACTCCATCAGTGGTTTTTATTTTTGGGCCAATCCTATTTACAGGATAATGGCTTGGCCGTCTATGAGGTTGGAAATATTGAAGATCGCACCACGTTTTTGGTAGACAGCTATCAGTATAAGCACGGTTTTGATGTGCAGCTAAGGGCTACAGACGAACAAGTCAAAGTAAGCGATGACTTAGATGAGATCATAGAAAAAGTGAATTTAGGAGGTATATAGAATGCCATTATCAGATGTTACAGTAACCATTGATTTAGTAAAGCCGGCTGGTTTAGTCGGTTTGGGTAAGCCATTAATTCTAGCAGAAAAAGCTGGCACAAGCACATACAAAAGTTATAGCGATATCTCGGATGTAAAGGCAGATTTTCCTGATACAACAAATGCCTATAAAAAAGCAGCAGCTGTATTCGCTCAAAATGATCGACCGAGTGAACTGGCTATCGCCACATATGACCCTGCAGCAACAGACGGAATCAATTCAGCGCAGGAAGCGGCGGAGGAGTATTATGATAACGATTGGTTCTTTTTGCTTACTGCCGATGCTGAACAGGCTGAAGAATTGGCTGTGGCCGATTTTGTTGAGGGCCAGAAATTTAAAATGTATGCTGTCAAAACAACTACAGAAGATGAAAGAAAAGCGTTTTTGGCAAAGGCTTATGATTATGTTATTGACTTTTACCATCCCATTGCCGGGGAAGAAGCTGAAGCTGCTTTAATCGGTGAATGTGGTTCACAAGCGGTTGGTAGTATCACATGGAAATTTAAATCATTAACCGGCATTACTCCGTTGAATATTACAAAATCAGAGTTGAATGCAATCCATCAAGATGGTGCTATTGCATATGTAACAAAATCCGGATTAAATCAGACATCTGAAGGAACAGTGGTAAGCGGCGAATATATTGACGTCATGCATGGAAAGTCCTGGATTAAAACGAACATGGAAAATGGTATTCAGCAGGCTTTTGCAAATAACAAAAAGATCAAATTTGATCACAACGGCATTGATTTGCTCGAGGGGCAAGTAGTGACAACACTGCTACAGGCATATACAAATGGTATTATCGCTGAAGACGATGAAGGAAACCCAATATACTCGGTAGCGGCTAAGACGCGTGCAGAGTCTTCTGCAGAAGAAAGATCAAGTCGCGTATACAATGGGTTATCTTTTTCATTTGAACTGGCCGGGGCAATCCATGAAGCAAATATTACCGGCGAAATTAAAGCTTAAGGGGGAATAAACATTGGCTACTTATGATCCGAATTTAGTTACTGTTACTGTCGCCGGACGGTTTATCACTGGATTTGCAGAAGGAACCATGGTTGAGTGCGAAAAAGATGAGGACAAGTTTTCAACAAAAGTTAGTGCGAAAGGTGAAGTTTCTTTGGTTGTCAAAAATAATCCACTGGGGACTATCACTTTAACGCTAGCACAGGATTCCCCGTCTCTTGCGTACATTATTCAAATGGCTAAAGCCACTACTCCTTTTCCTGTCTGGGTCAGTTATAAAAATGGTCCAATTAGTGAGAAGGCAGGCGGCACTAAGGCAGTAATCAAAAAATCTCCTAAGAAAACATTCTCGGATGATATTGAGGAACGGTCAGTTGAGATCCAAGTGCTCGACTACACGGAATCATGATGAAAAATGGGCGCGAAGAGAAGAAAATCATCGAGAAAACGGGCTGAACTTCAGTCCGTTTTTTATTATATTCAAAAACGCAAATTGGAGGGAAAACCATTGGCTAAAATTGGTGAACAAAAGAAAGTAACTATTGATGGAATCGAATATACACTGCAATTTCCAGGCGTGAGAGAAGTCGTCAGGATGCGGGACAGGAATAAAAATAACGTAGGACAGCTTGTTGAAGAAAAATACTATGAAGATGTTATGAAAAATGTGATCGTTGATCCAAAAACGAATTGGGATTACTGGGAAGAACACGATGGGTTTAAGGAAATAATGGACGAAGCTGCCACCTTTCTTAACGACTAAGCCAAAAGCAAAAGGATATTACAAGCAAAAAGCAAAACAAAACTGGGATTTTTGGCGGCCTATACTCGCTAGGATCGTTACTTATTCGGAAGCAATCCAGATGGGTTTAGACGAGCTGATGGAAGCGAACGCTGCCCTTGACATCCAGTATGAAGAAGAAGAAAAAGCGATGAAGAAAGGGGGTAAACGATGAGCCTCCGAGAGTTAAATGTCAAAATTGCTTTTATGGCTGATATTGCAGCCTTGAATAAAGTAAATCAGCAAATTAATAAAACGGTTGGGATCATTAATGGAGCAACCAATAAAATTAATAATACGTCATCAGCTTTTGATGAGATGTCAGCGCATGCGAATCATATGTCTTCTACTGTTAATCAAACAGCAAATGGATTTAACCAGCATGCGGCAGATATGCATAATCACTCAGAAATGATTAGTGACGCTATGCAAAATGTTGGGTATGTGGCTCTTGGAATGGGTGGATCAGTAGCAGCCGGCATGACGGTAGCCATGAAAAAAGGTGCAGACTTTGAAGCACAGATGAGTAAAGTTGGTTCCATTGCCGGAGCGTCAAAATCGCAATTGAACGATTTGACCAATACAGCTTTGAACCTTGGGGCGAAAACTTCTAAGTCTTCCAGTGAAGTTGCTGTTGCCATGCAAGATTTAGCTTCAAAAGGGTACAATGCGCAAAAAATTATAGCGGCAATGCCGGGGATCATAAAGGCCTCGGAGGCAAGTGGAGAAGATTTGGCCAAGGTTTCCGATGTGGTAACTTCAGCCATCAACGCTTTCCAAATGAAAGCTGGTGATGCAAATAAGGTTGCTGATATTATGTCTGCAACCGCGAATAAAACTTCAGCTGGTGTCGAGGACTTGGGGTATTCATTCAAATATGCTGCCCCCGTTGCACATTCTTTAGGGATCTCCCTTTCAGAGCTGGCTGCTTCTACAGGCATTATGACAGATGCAGGTCTTGCAGGTGAACAAGCAGGTACGACTTTACGTGCCGGGTTAATTTCCCTATTAAACCCGGCTGACAATACATCTAAAATGATGGAAACTCTCGGTATAAAAGTAACCGATCAAAATGGAAAGTTCGTTGGGCTAGCTGGAGTTATCAAGAATTTCCAAAGTTCAATGAAGGGCATGACCAATGCCCAAAAGCTTGCGACGTTATCAACAATTGTTGGCACAGAAGCTTCAAGTGGATTTCTAGCTTTAATGCAGGCGGGACCTACCAAAATAAAAAATATGACGAAAGCATTAGATAATTCTGGTGGATCTGCAGCGAAAACGGCAAAGAAGATGAAGGACAATGTGCAAGGATCTTTCGAAAACCTTGGCGGTGCAATTGAAACAGCCATGATCAAGACTTTTAACAGTATTAAAGTCCCGATCAAGAGTGCGGCCGATAGCGTTACAAAACTAGTCAATTTATTCAACAAGCTTCCTGCTCCAATGCGTACAGCAATTGCTATTATGATTGTGATTACTTCTGGATTAACAATTTTAGGCGGAGTTGCCCTTATTGCCACGGCGGGTTTTATGGGGCTTTCATCTGCGTTAAATAAGACCGCTATACAACTTGGAATTATTTCATTGGAGGTTCTGGCTGTTGTAGCAGTTTTCGCACTGGTAGTCGCTGGGATTTATCTCATGTGGAATAAGTTCGCATGGTTTAGAAACGGTGTCATAGCGATTTGGAATGGTATAAAGACGGCGGCAATCGCAGTATGGGGTTTCCTTTCTCCATACATTAATCAGGTCATATCAGCAGTTGTCGGCTTTGTGCAGAGCAAGATGAATGCCTTAAAAATGTTCTGGTCTCAAAATGGGGCCTCTATTTTGCAGGCTGCACAAAATATTTGGACACCGATCCGGATAGTAGTGACTGCCGTCATGAATGCGATATGGGCTGTCATGAAATTTGTTTGGCCGATTGTCCTCGCCTTGATCAAATCCGTTTGGGGTAATATCAAAGGCGTAATAAATGGAGCTTTAAACATCATTATGGGTTTGGTGAAGATTTTCGCCGGCTTGTTCACATTAAACTTTAGCCAAATGTGGTCAGGCATTAAGCAGGTATTCTTCGGTGCAATCCAGTTCATTTGGAATTATATCCAGCTTATGATGTTTGGCCGTGTACTGTCGGCTGGGAAAGCGTTCATTGTTAGCTTGAAAAATGTGTTTGTCGCTCTATGGAGTGGAGCAAGAACGATTTTTATCGGCGGTATTAATGCGATAAGGGCTTTTGTAGTCGGCGGGTTTAATGGGCTTAAGAATGCCTCTATGTCCATTCTTAAGAGTCTCAGCAGCGGAGTAAGGGCAATCTGGAACGGTTTGAGAAGCGGGCTTTCCGGTATTGTTTCCAGAATTGTGAGTGGGATCAAGTCTGGATGGAATTCCGCAAGAAGTTTCACGGTATCTATTTTTTCTGGAATAAAAAACTTTGTTTCAAAAACTTTTACAGACATTGTAAACGGCGCGAAGGCACTGCCCGGGAAGATCGGTGCTGGTATTAAGTCCATGGCTGGAAAAGCCATGTCTGGTGTTAAACACTTGGCCAATACATTAGTTGGCGGCTTGGCGCAAGGCGTTAACGGTGTGATCGGCGGTGTTAACTGGGTTTTAGGCAAGATCGGTGTCAAATCCAGAATTCCAACTTGGCCCCCTCCTAAATATGCAAATGGAACTGATGGGCACCCTGGCGGCTTAGCATTCGTGGGCGATGGAAGAGGATCCAATGCGGGCCCAGAATTAATTCGGATGCCTTCTGGTCAAGTTGGTTTATCACCTTCCACGACTACACTGGTTAATCTGCCGAAAGGTACTGAGGTACTGCCAGCGAAGCAAACACGGGCACTGCTTAATTCCGGAATAGCTCCAGCATATGCAGGCGGTATCGGATCAAAGATCAAGAACGTTGCCATCAATGTTTGGGAAGGAACGAAAAATATTGCATCAAAAGCAGCCGGTGCGGTAAAAGCTGTAGCTTCGAAGGTAAAAGATGTTGGACTTGATATCTGGTCATATGTCTCAAACCCATCCAAGCTGATGAAGAAGGTTTATGAACAGTTCATTCCGAGCCTCCCGTCGATTAGTGGATCATTTGGAACGATTTTAAAAGGTTCAATGTCAGTCGTTAAAGATAAGGCAATTTCTTATGTTAAGGAGAAACTTGCAATTGCTGACAATCCTCCGGGAAATGACGTCCAGCGGTGGAAAGCGACAGTAATAAGGGCGTTAGGAATGAACGGGTTGCCGACAACCCCGGCATATGTAAATGCTTGGTTAAAGCAAATTGCAACGGAATCCGGGGGCAATGCAAAAGCCATTCAATCTATGGCCGTAAATGACATAAATGCCAGAACTGGAAACCTTGCGCGCGGACTTGTGCAGGTGATCCCGCCAACGTTTAATGCTTTCAAGTTTAAAGGTTTCGGTAACATCATGCGTGGCTTAGATAACCTGCTTGCTGGAATCAACTATGCAAAACACCGTTATGGCGTTAAAGGCATGTTGAGCGTAATCGGTAAAGGCCACGGGTATGCAAAAGGGACAAACTACCATCCTGGTGGAATCGCCATGGTTGGAGATGGGGTCGGATCAAACTCCGGGGCGGAACTTTTCAGATTGCCGAATGGAGTACTTGGATTGACGCCGCAAAAACCAACATTAATGAATCTACCTCGTGGCACGCAGGTTGTTCCAGCCAAAGAAACAAGAGAAATTCTAAGCAATTCGGCTGTAACCAGCTCGATAGATTCTCATTTGATAACAAAAAGTAGTGTGTTGAAAGAAAACGTCAATAGCGTTCCTGCATATGCTTCCGGTATTGGTGATTGGTTCCAAATTACAACAGGCAATTCATGGTCCAATACAGAGACAGGCGATTCTAACAGTTCTTCAGTGTATTCGCCTTCCACAAATACTGCTGGTGCTAAAAATACAGTTTTTACCTATAGCCCGAATGTTGATATTCATATTGATGGGAACGTGGATGACAACACACGGCAAAATTTAAAGGATGAATTCCAGATCATGCTTAATGAACATTACAAAAAACTGCTTGATCTCTTTGGACCAGAGGAGGTTGTATAGTGGCAAAACTCGGAAAGGTCAGTTTAACAATTACAGATGAGGGATTATCCTCATCTGTTTCCGCCACCAGTTATCCAGTTGAAAAAGGGTCGCCATTGTCTGACCACGTTCAAGAAGAAACACAAACGCTAAGCATCAATGGTTTTGTATTAGGCTCTAATTATAAAAGTGATCTGCAATATTTAAGAGACTCTATGAGGAATGGTGCAGTCCTTAAATTCGTTGGCAGAACCATAGCAAGCAATGTGATTATCACAAGCATTGACGACAACCGGACAGCAGATGTCGGAAACGGCAGTGAGGTAAGCATTAAATTACAATTTGTTCGTTTTGCTACTACTTCTTGGACAAAGGTTAAAACAAGCGGAAAGAAGAAAACTGTATCCAAAAAGAAATCAACAAAAACGAAAAAAGTTTATCACGTTACTAGGAAAGGTGATTGTTATTGGAAACTGTGGAAAAAATATGGTACATCCATTTCTCAGTTACGGAAATGGAATCGGTACCCCGATAGGCGCATCCCCATTGGGGTTAAGCTGCGTGTCAAATGAGGTGATGGATGGTGCGTGAATATATTCCGGTAGATAAAGATAATCTGCCGGAGCAGTTTGAAATAGACCTGGGAGAAGAAACGTATATTTTGAGGTTCGACTATAACCAAGAATACGACTTCTTTACAGTGGATCTTTATGATGCAAGCTTGAACCCTATTGTTTTGGGAGAAAAGATGATGCTTAACCGTCAGCTGTGGGCTGACGTTATTCGTGATGTTCCTGCACCCACGTTAATTCCGGTAGACGAGTCAGGGAAAGCGACCCGTATTACTTTCAGCAATTTTATGGAAACAGTTTTCTTATTTGTCAATAATACACTCGATGAAAACGAGCCGAACCTTGATGATGAGGTGGATAATAATGGCGACTAAACTATTTGGCCGTGTAGTTAAAGTTCATATCGAAGGTGATTATAAAGTTGATTTTTCGGGCGACGAACTCCATATAGAGTTTGAATCACCGTTCGATGATGATGAAAAGCCAAATGAGACTACCATTTCAATTTACAATTTGTCGTCAAGCTCAATCGGAAAAATTAAAAAAGGTGCGTCAGTCACTTTACAAGCCGGTTACAAATCTGATTACGGCGTGATTTCCCGTGGAAAAATTTCCAGCGTGAAAACAAATAAAGACGGTGTTGATAAAATTACAACCATAAAAATGCTAGAGGGTCAAGACCTGACTGGCATAAAAGTTTCGAAGTCTACCTCAAATAGTAAAACGAAAACTTTAAAAATCACGTTCAAATCTGGGACAAAGGCGGAAACCATTATAAAAAAACTAACAAGCGTACTTGGGATTCGCCTGGCAGAATGTAAGCTGCCAAAAAATAAGGTTTACAAAAGCGGCTATACTGTCACCGGCCAAATCTTAAATAATTTGGTAGAGGTTGTACGTGATTGCGGGGCCTCTCTTTATTGGCGTAAGGGGAATATGGTTATCCGCAACATTAGAGAGGGAATAGACGAAAATTTTACCCTTGAGGAAAGCACCGGCTTAATTGGCTCTCCTGAAACGTTTGAGGAAGACGTTGTGAGCGGATATACAGTGAAATGTCTACTGCAACATCGTATCACGACTGCTTCTATCATTACGGTAAAAAGCAAAACTGCAAACGGGAAGTATCGTGCCAAAAAAGGCAAGCATGTTTGTAGTGGAAATGATTTTTATACGGAAGTGCAGGTGATCTGATTGGCGTACGATGATAAGTTTTTCAGCAATTTAATCCGTGAAATTGGACTTCACCTTTACGTATCCGCGCCGGCAAAAGTCGTAAAAGTGCATGGTAACCACACTGCTGATGTGAAAGTTCTTTTTAAAACGAAAGACGCTGACGGTAATTTAGATGAGTATACGCCAATTTTGGGTGCCCATATTTTAAAGCATGTGGGAACTATAAATACCGGAGATGTTGTTCATCTGAACTTCACAGATCGTGCCCTTGACAACCTTTCCGGAAACCAAACTTTTGACCCGGAATATACCAGGCTGCATAGTATGAATGATGCTGTCATCGTAGGGGTGTATCAGTTATGATTTCTCCAAAAATAGTACAAGGAGATATTGTTATTGAAAATGGAGAGGTTGTCATGGTAGATGGTGATGAGGAACTTGTTCAAAGTATTCGGATGCTGTTACAAACGAGAAAAGGAGAGTTCTTTTTAGAGCCTGAACACGGCCTTTCTTTTGACAACATCATTGGCAAAGAGGCAAATCAAGATGAGACCCACGATGACATCGTGGAAGCGATATCCCAGGAGGATAGGATAGAATCCGTTGAGAAAATTGATTTCAATGATGATAATAAAGCAAGAATCAGGTCGATCTCTATCGAGTTACAAAAAGCTGACGGTAATGCTTTAAACATTGAGGGGGTGGACATAGATGCTTGATAAGAACGGGTTTAGGCGGAAAACGTATGATGACCTACTTGATGAAATGAGTGATAAAGCTAAAGAGTTATTCGGTGACAACATCAATTTATCAACCCGTTCGTTCATAGGAATTCTAGTCCGCCTCTATGCGTGGTTTTTATCATTGCTGTGGCAAATGGTCGAAAAGGTTTACAATAACTCATTCCCAGGAACGGCAGAAGGTGTTTCACTTGACCGACTCGTTAAAATCAAAGGGATGTCTCGGAACCTTGATGATTATGCAAGTGGAACCATTCAGATTACTGGCGACCCAAATATTACAATTCCTGAAAGTTTTATAGTTGGAACCAAAAATGATATTTGGTTTGCCACCACAGTTGATGTCACATTGGACAATAATGGTGTAGGCATAGTAGAAATTTATGCCGAAAAAACGGGAGCGTCTGGTAATGTAGACGCGGGACAGATTACAGAAATTCAAAACCCAATTGACGGAGTATATTCGGTAACAAATCTTGAACCAACAATAGGCGGAGCTGATATTGAAACTGATGCTGAGCTGTATGAGCGTTTCCAAAATTATCCGGAGAAATCCGGAGCATCGAACGTTGAAAGTATCGCAGCAAAGCTATTAGAAGTATCCGGGGTAAGGGACGCAGTCATTAACCAAAATACAACCATGGTTGAAAAAGATGGTCTGCCGCCGAAATGCATCGCTCCTTTTGTATTCGGAGGAAGTGATGAAGATGTGGCCCAGGCCATATTTTCCGTTGCACCTGGAGGAATTCAGGTGTACGGAACTACTGTTGTACAGGTCACGGATTCCAAAGGAACTGTCCATTATATTGGGTTTACGCGGCCAGAAACCATACAAGTGTATGTGAGAGTTACTCTTACAAAAGGCGCTGATTTTCCAGCTGATGGGGTCACGAATGTAAGAAATCAAATCCTTAGTTATATTGGAGGCACTGATGAAAATGGTAACGAATATCCCGGTCTAGGGCTCAAACAAAATGTGGTTCATGCGAAAATTGTAGCCGCGGTATTAAATACTGTTGGTGTAGATGATGCCATCGTGGAATTAAGCACGGATGGCATTAATTATGCCCAAAATAATATTGTCGTAGATTCGAATCAAGTGGCTAAGACGACATATGACAAGGTTGTGGTTTCATGAGTTTCATAACCGACATGATAAGCAAGCTGACTGACGTGTTCAAGAAGAATCCCGATAGCAATATAGGAAAGATATTTTCAATCGTTGGTGCTCAAATGGATGATTTGCAAAGCACTCTGGATAAAATGGAGCTTTGGCGTGATATCGATGAAGCTGAGGGCGTTGTGTTAGATCGTCTTGGGGTTGAGATCTTACAAGAACCCCGTGGTGGAGTGAGTGATGAAGAATACCGTTTAAAATTAAAGACTCGCATCATCGTAAACTATCTGTCCGATGGCGATATTGAGACGATTATCAAGCTACTAGAAGTTTATCTAGGAGATCATCTTGTGAGTGTTCAAACTGCGGCAAATGTTAAAGAGGGGCCATTTGCAGGAGAGCCCGCAACGTTATTAATAACAATCAAAGGGAAAGATGAACCGATTTCGATTCCGTTTGAACAACTTAATAAAGTTATAACTGGCGGTGTCGGAACGCAATGGGAATACATCAATGAGCGCCTTTGGAACCTAGTGAATCAATACCAGCACATCTTGTATCAATTTGAATTCTTCGCCGGCTGGCTAGGCCCTGGTGGCGTTAAACAGACGAATAATAACGCTGACGTTGTTTCAAATATTAATCTTGGGCAGTGGCAAGACGAAACAATGCAAGATCCTTATCCTATCAGTGGAGTTTATGAGCAGAATAATGATAATGCTGATATAAAATCGGCGTACGATTTATTATGTTATGGTTATCAAACTATGCAAGAAGTTTATAAGATTTGTGGCGACGGAAACACGAATGCGGAAATTGATACTGGATTTCTAATTTCTTCCTTGAACGTTGCTACTTTACAAGCATCTTATCCAATTTGCGGCACATTTGTTGCTGGGGAGGTGATTTAATATGGCGATAACAGCCAGCGGCCTGGTTAAGTTTAAACAGGCACTAATTAACTTACTGCAGCAGGGTCAATACACAATGGATGGAAAGACATATACAACTCCAATTTTTAAAACAACAATTGACGGTGACAATGTGAACGTTTATCTCTATTTGGATGATTCTGTAAGTGGCAATATCACGCAAGTCCAATTGATTGATAGAGATGGAGCAGTCTTTGACACTCAGACTGAAAACATCAACAAGCCTTCCATCAATGGGCTGCTCATCACGTTTACTTACAATCTTAAAAAGGTGGTGTAAATAAATGGCATATGAAAGACGAACCTGGCAGGACCAGATTAAGGATTCAAGCGGCAATATCATTCAACAAGGCACACCGTTTTCTGCCGGGCAAATGAATAATATTTATGATGGGCTTGACATCAGCCATTTGGATATTGGTTCCCTCGCCCTACTTGCGATGCAGTTTGCGGCACTCTCCAACAAAGAACTGGAAAAAATCAAACACCAGCGCATCATCCAAGGCCAGGCGACAATCAGTAATCCATACGGTGCTGGATCCGGTTATTTCCGGGCGTCCGATCCTTTTGTAACAGTATCGATCGGTGGCTATCCGCAGATCAACGCACCGAATTATGATGTGTTGGTAAGTGCTCAAAACGATGATGGGAGTGTAGGGCAATTAGTTGTGTACGATAAAACTCAAAATGGCTTTAAGGTAAAAATGACGGGCTCATCACAATCTGTCAATTTTTTATGGACAATTTTAAATCCAAATGTATAAGGACGTGACAAACAGTGATTATCACAAATGTAAATGATGGACAAAAAGCACTCTACAGTGTATCGGGCACCTTGATAACGGTAGGTGATGTAACGATAGATTTACAACAGCGGCAAGAAACATCGCAAAAAGTCATTGATATCTGCCTTGACAACCAACTGCAAACAATGCGGGAAGGATTAGGCGCATGGTACGTGGCCAATGTGATTATACCGCCGAAACAATATGAACTGGTACCGTCAGGCGAAAAAGACGCTGATGGAAATGACATTATGAAAGAGCAGGAAATGCCATTGGACATGAGCAAAGTGGAATTGCGCCTTTGGGGGCTACCGGCAGATTTTGATACCGTAGAACAAGGAGATGCTGAAGAATGACATTTGTATTGAGCGTAAAAGATACCTATCGGCAAGCTGTTGAATCCGCCACAGGCGGAAAAAACACCGTCATGTATGATGACAAGGGTAATCCGTCTATCATGGTATTTATTCCGCGTTTCAATATTTCAGACGTCATCCCCAGCGGACCAAACGTTCCGCATCCCGCATTTGTTGTGAATGGCGTTGTCAAAGACGGGATTTGGGTTTCTAAGTATCAGAATATCGTGCATGACGGGCGCGCATACTCTATTCCTTTCCAAGATCCGGAAACCTATGTCAACTATGACCAAGCAAAACAATATTGCACAGCTAAAGGAACAGGATGGCATCTTATGACGAATGCTGAATGGGCTGCTATTGCGTTGTGGTGTAAGAAAAACAATTCTATGCCACGCGGTAACAATAACTATGGGTCTGATATTTCTGCGTCCTACGAAAAGGGTAAGGAAACTTACTTTGATACTAGCGCTAGCAAAACAGGACGCGTAGCGACGGGAAGCGGGCCTGTAAGCTGGGCGCATGACGGCACAAATGCCGGTATATTCGACCTAAACGGAAACGTATGGGAATGGGCGGACGGATTAAAACTGCTTGATGGAAAAATTTACGTCCACCAGGATAACAATTTTGGAACAGCCGAGAGCGCTGGAAAAGCAGATGGCTGGGTTGATACAGGGGTATA
This sequence comes from Weizmannia sp. FSL K6-0777, assembly GCF_038593185.1. Classification (NCBI taxonomy): domain Bacteria; kingdom Bacillati; phylum Bacillota; class Bacilli; order Caryophanales; family Bacillaceae; genus Heyndrickxia; species Weizmannia sp. FSL K6-0777. Next base: position 2,831,128 of record NZ_CP151971.1, on the reverse strand, counting down.
TATCGATAACTCAACGCCTGGTGATGCAAATGCGAACGACCATGATATTGGCGGCGATCCAATTTTATCTGACACTCGCGCAAATCCAATGTACACAGGCGATGCAAGCTCAAATCCTTACTATGGTGGCAGCGGCACGACGTTTGAAACATTAGCTGCTAAATCTGGATTCACGGTCCCCGATCTCCTGAAATATCTCGCAATCGCGCCAATTGATGCAAATCATGGTGGAGATTATTTATATGTACGTAACTACGGGGAGCGGTTGCCGTTTCGCGGCGGCGCTTGGGCCGACAATTCGAGTGCCGGTGTGTTCTTTCTGAGTTTGGCCGGCCCTCGCTCGTTCTCGAGTGGGGCTCTCGGCTTCCGTTCCGCGTATGTTGCGCCGTAATCTGAAAGGGCCTGCGGCAGCAGACATAAGACCAAATAAATGGTCTTTTTTAAAGGGGTGAGAAAGAGCGATGCAGCATGTACAGATATCGGACCTTACTGGTATCGTCACCATTCTGACTTTTTTAGGCAGTTTGGTGATCTTTTTATTTAAGCGAATTGTGATTGATCCATTGAAACAAGCGATCGATGGGCTTAGCCGGAATATCGAGGGCATCAAGATTACTATCGAAAAGCGGATTGACCTGCTTGAAAATCGGGTGGACATTGTTGAGGACAAATCAAGCCGGCATGAGGAGCAGATTAAATCTATTTTTACATTCTTTGAGAGGAGGTGAGAACCGTGAATAGCGATATTACTCAGCTTTTAGTGATTGCTTATGCGATCGTGCCTTTTGTTAATGGTTTGGTAGGCTTGGTGAAAAAATCTTTTCCAAACCTAAAAAGCAATTATTTCCCACTGATTGCTTTTGCCTTTGGTATTTTGTTGGGCATACTATTTTCATTTTTGCCAAGTGCAAACTATACACTTGTGCAAATGATGATGGCCGGCGGAATCGCCGGAATGGCAAGCTGTGGTGTATATCAAATTGCTACCGTAAACACGGAGAAAGAAGCGAAATAAGGGGGATGGAGAATTTGAAATTAAATAAACATAACAAACTTGTGGCGCTGGTCCTTGCTTTAGGGCTGGCGCTTTCTTTTGGCTCGATTTCGTATGCAGCTACACCGGATGTAGATTTCATTGATGTATCGCACCATAATGCCGAGTCTGGTCTGCCGTTAAGTTTTTATCAAACAATGAAGGCAGGAAAAATCAATGCGGTTGTTGTTAAAGTAAGTGAAGGACAAACGTATCTGGATCCGGCCGCATCCGTCAATATTGCAAATGCAAAGCAGGCAGGAATGGCGGTGCATGCTTATCATTATGCCAGGTTTAGGAGTACAGAACAGGCAAAGGCCGAAGCAAACTGGTTTGACAAAAAGCTAAAGCTCGTCGGTTTTGACAAAAAAAGGGATGGCCAGGTTGTTGTGGACGTGGAAGATAAAATGCTAGAAAGCCTATCACCATCCAAACTGACCGAGTATACCAACACGTTTGTAAAGCAAATGAAGGCATTGGGGTATAGTAAAATTGATTTGTATACCGGAAACGCGTTTTATAATTCGAATTTAAAGCCTGACAGCCTGTCAATCTCGCATCCTTGGTTGGCCAGGTATCCCCTTTATCCGTCCACAGGCCAGCCACAACCGGTTTGGCATAACGGAGAAAAAGGCGCATGGCAATGGTCCAGCAGCTACAAATTTACCGGCATTTCGGGCTATTTTGATGTGTCCGATGATTTTGCTGGCAAATACACCAACGTGGCAAAAGTTGACAATGCAACCAGCACAGGCGTGGTCAAAAAAATCGGGTCCTTAAGCCTGGTCGATTATCTAAAATCCAAGGGGAAGAGCTCAACGTTCAGCGCCCGAGTTAAGTTGGCCAAGCAGTACGGCATCAACAATTATTCAGGTACTGCAGCTCAAAATTTGGCACTATTAAGCAAGCTTAAATCTGGTGTTAAGCCGGCGAAAGTGAACACCACAAACAGCAAGCTGACGACATCCAGCAAGGTTCCAGCTAAAACGTACACGGTTAAGCGTGGAGATACGCTGTCAGGCATTGCCAAAAAATATGGCACAACCGTTTCGAAGCTGAAGTCTCTTAACGGCATCAAAAATGTCAACCTGATTTATGTTGGTCAAAAGCTAAGGATCGCTGGCCCCGCGGAACAGAAAAAAGCGTCTAATACCGCGAAAAAGACATACCATACGGTAGTCCGCGGTGACGTGGTAAGCAAGCTGGCTGCAAAATACGGTTCGACGATCAGTCAAATCAAGTCCTGGAATCATCTGGACAGTCGATATACGATTTACGTAGGCGAAAAACTGCGTGTAAAATAAGACTTCCCGGGGTAGAATATTTTTACACCAGGGCGCTGCTACAAGATAAAAGCCCCGCCATTTGGCGGGGCTTTTATCTTTGCCTAGTAATATTTATTTCCTTAGCCTCTAATTCATTTACGATAGCTTCCTTTGTAATAATAAAATATCCCCCATTTATCCATTTTCTTTTTGCTGTTTTGATATCTGTGTCTGTCTCAAAATCGAGCACATTTCCATTTAAATATATGTGATGCAATAATAGGGTTCGACAAAAAACGGAAAATCCTTCAATGTTTTGACAAGTTAAATTTTTATTTGTGAGGTTAAAGTTAAGATAAAAGTTTTGATTGGGAGGGTCTATTTTATATCAATGTATTTGGTATATGACACGGATTTTATTTGTGGTATAATTTTACTTATCCACAAGTTAACTAACAGTTTATCCACTGTTTAAAATTGAATAGGAAAGTGGGATTAAACGTGCTGAATATTTACTGTGATGAAAGTTGTCATTTAGAAAATGATCAGTCAAATGCCATGGCTATAGGTGCTATAAATATACCGAGAAATCTAGTTAAAACTGTTTCTGAAGACATTAAGCGGATAAAAATTAGCCATGGAATAAGCAAATATGCCGAGATTAAGTGGACAAAAGTTTCTCCGTCCAAGATTTCTTTTTACAGCGATTTAATTAAGTACTTTTTTAATAATGATAGTCTATTTTTTCGTGCTATTTTGATACAAAATAAGCAGGATTTAAATCACGCTATTTTTTCGCAAACTCATGATGATTGGTACTATAAAATGTATTACTATATGTTGAGACCAATGCTGCATGAAGATGATACTCATATTTATATGGATATAAAAGACACAAATAGCGCAAAAAAAGTTTGTAAGTTGAAAACCTACTTAAGAAATACAATATATGATTTTTATGGACAGAAAATAACAAAGATGCAACTTATTCGTTCAGAAGAAAGTCAAATACTTCAACTAGTGGATTTAATTATTGGTGCAATTTGTTACGAAAATAGAAATCTAAATACAAGCCAAACTAAGTTAGCACTTATAAATTTAATTAAACAATTAAGTCGTTCAAATCTGAAAAAATCATCATCTTTATATGAAAGAAAGTTCAACATTTTTGTTTGGGATCCACACTATACAGATCGTGATGTTGTAAATGGGGATGAATACTAATGGGGGGTTCATATAAATTTCCTGATTTAATTGAGCTTAGTGATTTTAACGGAGACTGGGTGAAATATGAAGACCATTTATATAGTATTTTTGTAAGTCATTTTGTTTATTCCAAACCATTATTCAAAGGGAAAATTGTTAATTATAGGCGTACTCCAGAGGTCGCCGGAAAGATACAATCCTTTTTTCATGTTACATCAGTGAATAGTAGTTTGACTAAAAACCCTGACGACAGAATTCCAGATTTAAGAAGATGTGAAAGAATACACTGGATTAGAAAAATAATAGATGACTATTCAAACAAAGTTGGGATTTTTTCGGAAATCAAATGTTGGGCAGAGGACTGGAAACAATATAAGAGATGGCATTTATTACTGGAGCATTATAAGTTTCTAGTCGTAATTGAGGAGAGAGAAACTTATAATTTACTGGTAACTTCGTTTTATTTGGAAAAAGATCACCAGGTTAAGAAAAAGCTTAAGAAATTTAATGATTATGTACAAATGCAAAGGACGCCTTTTTAAAAGACGTCCTCAGGAACTCCTTCATACAACTTGGTAGATGAGCTACCTTTAATATATGGCATTTCTTAAAGAATGTCAAATCAAATTCATCATTTTTAAATGTTATAACCATATTTTAAAGCTAGCTCACTGGATCGAAACCAAATCATGAGGCTTGCACTTTTCACTGCAGCCTACTCGGAGGAATATCAAGAAGCAATCAAACCATATTTACACAAAGACGTCCCTACTCCCTCTCCTAAATGGCAGCTGCACCAGGACGGTTTGTGGCGGGAATTAAACCCTAAACAACAAGAGGAGAGGGAGGACGTCAATGCTCACGTTGCTGGAGAAAAAGGAATTGCGGGACATGCTGCGAGCAGGAAGAACGACGGACGTCAGCCGTCAGCTGCCGAAGAAAGAGTTCTTGAGACTCAGGGAAGACCGCGGGCGGTTCCGATCGCTAAACGGACTGAGTCAGGAGGAATTCCAATCCGAATTATTTAAAACGCGAGAAATCAAATTGGTTTGGCAAAAAGACACATACGGGTCCTACTGGGTTAGAAAAAAGTGGCTGACAGATGGAGATAAGGCATTTTGATCGTGGCGGGAATTTTATTGATTATGTAGCTAATTTTTTGAGGAAAAATAGGAACAAATATTCCTGTTTTGAAATTTCGTGCCAAATTCGTGCCAAATGGCCAAATAAAGAAAAAGCCACAAGGATTCAAAAACGCTGAAACCCTTGTGGCTGTAGTGATTCATGTAGCGGCCCCGAGAGGACTCGAACCTCCGACGCACGGTTTAGGAAACCGACGCTCTATCCACTGAGCTACGGAGCCGTAAATTGCTAATATCCGTTCGATGTCACCTTAAATATTATAGTGAATCTGTCGTTTTGTGTCAATACCCCTGTAGACCGCTCTCTAGATGTTTGTCTCAAAGTGTACATTTAGATGATAGAGTGCCTTCCCATTTTTTTCACTCGCCTGATCCTTCGAGTAAAATATTTTACACATACGCTTTTCCGAAAAAACATGGTTCTTCCCGCTTCAACTGCCAAAACACTTAAAGAAACAATTCTATTTCCCAATATCCAAATTCTTCCTTAAAACGCTTACGGACCAAAACAGGCGGACAACCTGTCACAAATGGCACATGCTTTACATACGATAGGATAGAGATTTGGTTCTCTGCGTGAGATAAAGGTTTTTCTACCGAAGTATTGACCCGTATTTGCAATCTGCCCCTGTCGCCTCAACTTGCCGGATGTCCGGTAAAATTTTGCCGGCCGCTTGCCATTCCGGCTGCCGGCAAAACGGATGGTTTCCATTTGTACAAAAAACAGGACAGGAAAGTAACCATTTAACTTTAAAAAAGATATGTGGAAATTGAGCATGATTGGAAAGGGGTGAAGTATTTGTTTAAACTGTTTCTTGATCCGGGACATGGTGGAAAAGACCCGGGCGCTGAGGGAAACGGGCTAGAGGAAAAAGACATCACTTTGGAGATTGCCAAACAGATTCAGGACATTTTAACAAACCATTACCAAAATGTTTCGGTAAAAATGTCGCGGACGACGGACAAATTTGTTTCTTTGGAAGAGCGGACGGATGCCGCCAACAGCTGGGGAGCCACTTTTTTTCTTTCCATTCATATCAATTCAGGAAATGGAACGGGTTTTGAGAGCTATATTTATCCAGAATCAGGCTCTGCTACGGCAACCTACCAGAAAACCATCCACCAGGAAGTGGTGAAGCTGAATGATTTAAAAGACAGGGGCAGAAAAACGGCCGATTTTCATGTGCTCAGGGAATCGATCATGCCTGCGCTCCTTACCGAAAACGGCTTTATTGACACAGCAAGTGATGCGAAAAAAATGAAGAAAAACAGCTGGATTGAAGAAGTGGCACAGGGGCATGTCAATGGGCTGGCAAAAGCTTTCGAGCTCAAAAAGAAAAGCGGTGCAACGTATCATAAAGTCGTTAAGGGGGATACCGTTTACGCTTTAAGCAAAGAATACGGTTCGACCATCAAAGAAATAAAGAAATGGAATAATCTGGATGATGATTATACCATCCGTGTGGGGGAAAGATTACGGGTAAAGTAGCCGTACAAGCGGCCTTTACCCGTTTTTTGTCTGAAACACCTTCCTCCTGTTTCCCTAATCTCCCCGTCTTTCAGCAGCTTATATACCCTATTATATAAAATGAACGAAACGTGGGTTACACCGTTTCCGCTGCAAACCGTCATCATCAGCAAACCAAACTGATCCTTGGTCTTCATGTAAAAACTTACGCTCATTTTATTAGCCTAACGCCATTTTAAAATTCCCTTAAATTTCTGCTCACAAAAAAACCGGCACACAGGCCGGCTTAAAAAGGGGATAAAACAGTGGGTATTTGTCCAGCATGCTTACTGCTCTGCTGTCCTCGCTACATGATTAATTGTAAACCGGTTACCCTAAAAAACAATGAAAGCAACATCATCATTTCATGAAGTTTCGATTAAAAAATGAAGAAAACCCCGTCAAGGTCTCCGCCATGGATTTGGCGCCCGGGATTAATTTTCGTAGCCGTTTACGATCAGATCAAGTTTCCCGGTTTCCGGGTCAATGACAAGCCCATGGACCGGCACTTTTTTGTCCATCAGCGGGTGGTTTTTAATGATGCCGACACTCTTTTTCACGCTGCTTTCGACCTTGTCGAAACCGCTCAGCCATTCGTCGAGGTCAATCCCCGCATGAACGAGTGTTTCAATCGCATTTTCGTCAACCCCGCGTTTTTTCATATTTTCGAGCACGGTTTCGCCTTTTAACCCGGTCATGCCACAGTCATAGTGGCCGATCACAAACACTTCATCCGCCTTCAGCTGATAAATGGCAACAAGCAAGCTTCGCATCGTGCTGTCGAACGGGCTCGTTAAAATGGCGCCTGCATTTTTTACGATTTTCGCGTCTCCGTTTTGAATATTCATTGCTTTATGTAACAATTCAATGATCCTCGTGTCCATACATGTGAAAATCACCATCCGTTTGTCGGGGAATTTGGAAGTCAGGTAAGGCTCATACGCTTTTTTCTCCACAAATTCCTGGTTAAATGCAAGTACTTCATCTAACAATGTCATCACATCTCACTCCTTTATGCATATTTTAAAATACAATGGCAGGAAATAAAAGTATACACGTTAAAAATGGGAATAAATCCTTCACATTTTTGTTTGCGAAAAAACAAGGGGCGTGTTACATTTAATTCAGAGTTATTTTATGGGAAATGGGGGATTTGATTGGGAAGGGAGTTTGACGCGCTGTTCGATGAATGGTCCCGCTCCTATGATCAAACCGTTACCGGACATGATGCCGAATACGAAGAAGTATTCTATCAATACGATAAAATTTTGGATGCCGTCAGAGACCGGGCAACCGGTTTTGTTGTTGAATTCGGCCCGGGAACAGGCAATTTGACGGGCAAGCTTTTGGAGAAAGGGCTGAAAATAATCGGGATAGAACCTTCTGCCAATATGCGAAAAATCGCTCAAAAAAAGCATCCGGATGTTAAAATAATAGACGGGGATTTTTTGAATTTTCATGTGCAGGAAAAGGCGGATACATTTGCCAGCACGTATGCGTTCCACCATTTAACAGACGAAGAAAAAAGGGCTGCCATATCCCTTTTCCACACCCGGTTAAAGGCGGGCGGCAAAATCGTGTTCGCCGATACGGTTTTTGAGACGGAAGAAGCAAAACAGGAGATGATCAAGGAAGCCAAAGCAAGGGGATTCTGCCGGCTTGCGGAAGATCTTGAAACGGAATATTACACCACCATTCCCGCTTTATCTTCCATCTTTGAGGAAAATGGTTTTGATGTCTCTTTCCGGAAGATGAACCGGTTTGTGTGGCTAATGGATGCAAAAATGAAAGGAGCATGATCATCATGACAGAGATGAAAAAAATGAACGTAGAAAGCTTTAATTTGGACCATACAAAAGTCAAAGCGCCATATGTTCGCCTTGCAGGAGTAAAAGAAGGGATTCACGGCGATGTGATCCGCAAATACGATATCCGTTTCTGCCAGCCGAACAAGGAACATATGGATATGCCGGGGCTCCACTCGCTCGAGCATATGATGGCGGAATTCGCCCGCAATTACACGGATAAAATTGTCGACATCAGCCCAATGGGTTGCCAGACCGGTTTTTATTTTTCCGTTATCAATTTGGATGATGATGGCGAGGTGCTTGACATCATTGAAAAAACGTTAAACGATGTATTGCATGCCACAGAAGTACCGGCCTGCAATGAAACACAGTGCGGCTGGGCGGCAAGCCATTCTTTGGAAGGCGCAAAGGAAATTGCCCGGAAAATGCTGGCAAAACGCGATGAGTGGACGCAAGTATTTGCCTGATAACAGGAGACGAGTGAAATGAAGGTTGCGAAAAGCGTACACGAACTGATTGGCAACACGCCATTGGTTGAATTAACCGCATTTGATTTGCCAAAAGGCGTCCGGCTGTTTGCAAAGCTGGAATACTTTAACCCAGGCGGCAGCATAAAAGACCGACTCGGCGCTTATCTAGTAGAGCGCGCGTTTCGGGAAGGTAAGCTGAAGCGCGGTGGGACGATCATAGAACCGACGGCCGGCAACACGGGCATCGGGCTTGCGCTTGCTGCGATTCGTTACGGCGTGCATGCTGTTTTTGTTGTGCCGGAAAAATTCAGCGTGGAGAAACAGACGCTGATGCGGGCGCTCGGGGCTGAAGTCGTGAACACGCCGACCGAACTTGGTATGGAAGGCGCAATTGCGAAAGCAAAAAAACTAGTCGCTGAAACACCAAATGCGTATTTCCCGGGACAGTTTGAAAATCCGTCCAACCCGGAAACGTATTATAAGACGCTTGGGCCTGAAATTTGGGAAGCACTTGATGGCCATATCGATGTTTTTGTCGCAGGTGCCGGTTCCGGGGGCACGTTTATGGGGACTGCCCGCTATTTAAAAGAGAAAAATCCGGGCTTGAAGGCAGCCATCGTGGAACCAGAAGGCTCGATTTTAAACGGGGGCGAGCCGCGCAGCCACCGTACGGAAGGGATCGGCATGGAATTTTTACCGCCATTTATGGACCGTACATTTTTTGATGCCATCCATACGATTCCCGACGATACAGCTTTTAAACGGCTTGCGGAAGCAGCCCGGCTTGAAGGCCTTTTGATCGGCAGTTCCTCAGGTGCTGCTTTGGAGGCGAGCCTGCGCGAAGCAAAGCAGGCAAAACCGGGCACGCATATTGTCACCATTTTTCCGGACAGCAGCGAACGGTATCTCAGCCGCAGCATTTATTCTTGATGAGAAGGAGTTTGTCATGCGTAAAAAAACAAAATTCATTCATGCCGGCATTAGCCGTGATCCATATACAGGCGCAGTTTCGGTGCCCGTTCATCATGCGAGCACATTCAAGCAGGGCGGCGTCGGCCATTTTAAATACGAATACGCACGTACCGGCAATCCGACGCGTGAAGCGTTGGAAAAACTGATTGCGGATATCGAAGAAGGTACACACGGTTTTGCATTCGCATCCGGAATGGCCGCGATTACAGCGGTGATCCAGCTGTTTTCGGCCGGCGACCATATTTTGGCAACCGATGATGTATACGGCGGTACTTTTCGCGTTTTAACAAAAGTGATGAACCGTTTCCATATCGACGTCACTTTTGTGGACACGAGCGATCTGGATGCGGTCCGTGCCTCGATACGCCCGAATACAAAAGCCATCTACGTGGAAACGCCGACGAACCCGCTATTAAAAATAACAGACTTGCGGGCCATTGCCGGTGTAGCCCGTGAAAACGGCTTAACATTTATCGTGGACAACACATTCAGCACCCCGTATTGGCAAAATCCACTCACTTTAGGTGCGGATATCGTCGTGCACAGCGCGACGAAGTATCTCGGCGGGCACAGTGATGTGGTCGCAGGCCTTGTTGTCGTACGAAACGAAGCGCTTGCAGAAGACTTGCATTTTATCCAAAACTCAACCGGCGGCATTCTCGGGCCGCAGGACAGCTGGCTGTTGATCCGCGGTATTAAAACACTCGGCATACGCATGGAAGAAATTGAATCCAACACAAAGCAAATTGTTGATTTTCTTTCTGCACATCCTGCCGTTGAAAAGGTATATTACCCGGGGCTTATCCATCATCCCGGGCATAAAGTGCACAGTTCCCAGGCCGGCGGATTCGGCGGCATGGCCTCTTTTACAGTGTCATCCCAGGAAAAAGCCCTTGAAATATTGAAAAAAACGCGTTACTTTACGTTGGCGGAAAGCCTCGGTGCGGTGGAAAGCCTGATCTCGCTCCCGCCGCTTATGACGCATGCATCCATTCCGCGTGAACGCCGTCTCGAACTTGGCATCGAAGACGGGCTTATCCGCATCTCAGTCGGCATTGAAGACGTCGAAGATTTGTTGGAAGATCTGGAAAATGCGCTAAGGTAAAAAGTTAGCCTGCTCTCATGGGGAAGCAGGCTTTTTGTAACGTTATCAAATGGAAAATGTTGGTACTCCATTTCCTGCCGCCTGGTCTTGACGAAATGAATGAAAAAATTTTTACCACGTTTTTGCCTGCTGTAAAACATAATCATCTTGCGAATTGGTGCGCGGCTTGGTATAAAACTTAATGCCGCCAGCCCGCAACGACAAATCCACAGTTTAAAAAAATTTCCTTTTTCACGAAACTTAAACCATTTTTAAACGTAATGATTAGTAAGCAATCATGACCGGCGTCATCTGAAAGAAAATCCCAATCAAGGAAGGGGTGTGATGTTTATGGAAGTGTTCGGCGTGCCGATAGAGACGGCGTATTTGGCTGTACTGATCATTGCGGGATGCCTGACGGTGCTTTACCTGTTGTTCAATGACTTGCTTGGAGGAATGGCAGACGCCATCCATTTTATCCATCCAGCCCTGATTTTGGCATTTTTTACTTTTTTCTCAGCAGGCGGGTATATTTTGGAAAAAGTGACACCGCTTTCCCACCTGCTGATCATAGCCATTTCTGCCGTGATCGCGGTGATTCTTGATATTCTGCTCAATGTGTTTGTACTTGTTCCGCTGTCTTCGGCTGAAGAATCGCTTGTTTACACGGAAGATTCGCTGAAAGGGAGGGTTGGGAAAACGATTCTTTCGATTCCGAAAGCCGGTTTTGGTGAAGTGGTGATTGACAGCAAAACAGGAACCATCTCCAAGCCGGCAGCCAGCATACAGGACGAGGAAATTAAAGAAGGGACGCAGGTATTGGTGATTGAAGTGAAAAATGGCGTTTTATATGTCGTGCCCTACGAAAATTATCGATTGAAAATTGAAAATTTTAGACAATTATAAGGAGGGATCCGCATGTTTGCGAGCGGAATTTGGATTGTCATCGGTGTTGTTGTATTTTTGGTGCTTGCCCTTATCGGCGTCTTTATTTCAAAATACCGAACTGCAGGGCCGGATGAAGCGTTAATCGTGACAGGGAGTTTTCTTGGCGGTAAAAATGTCCATGTCGACGAAGCTGGAAATAAAATTAAAATCATTCGTGGCGGCGGTACATTTGTGTTCCCGGTATTCCAGCAGGCAAAACCGCTCAGCTTATTATCGAGCAAGCTGGAAGTGACCACCCCGGAAGTCTACACCGAACAAGGTGTCCCGGTGATGGCAGATGGAATTGCCATTATTAAAATCGGCGGGTCGATCGGTGAAATTGCCACAGCTGCCGAACAATTTCTCGGGAAATCAAAAGAAGACCGCGAAAATGAAGCGCGGGAAGTTTTGGAAGGCCATTTGCGCTCAATTCTCGGTTCGATGACGGTTGAAGAAATTTATAAAAACCGTGATAAGTTTTCACAGGAAGTCCAGCGTGTTGCCTCACAGGATTTGGCAAAAATGGGGCTTATCATCGTGTCGTTCACGATTAAAGAAGTGAAGGATAAAAACGGCTACCTTGATGCGCTTGGCAAACCGCGGATTGCCCAGGTCAAGCGCGATGCGGATATTGCCACGGCAGAAGCCGAAAAAGAAACGAGAATCCGGAAAGCGGAAGCATTAAAAGAAGCAAAACGCGCAGAACTGGAGCGGGCAACTGAAATTGCGGAAGCGGAGAAGTTCAACCAGTTGAAAATTGCCGAGTTCCGCCGCGAACAGGACATCGCAAGGGCAAAAGCCGACCAGGCGTACGATTTGGAAACGGCCCGGTCGAAACAGGATGTCACCGCACAGGAAATGGAAATCAAAATCATCGAGCGGCAAAAACAAATCGAGCTCGAAGAAAAAGAAATTTTGCGGCGCGAACGGCAATACGACTCCGAAGTCAAGAAAAAAGCGGATGCAGATCGTTATTCGGTTGAGCAGGCCGCCGTTGCAGAAAAAACGAAACAAATGGCGGAAGCCGACGCCCACAAATACCGGGTGGAAGCGATGGCGAAGGCAGAAGGGGAACGCGTCCGCATTGATGGTACGGCTAAAGCCGATGCCCAGCGCGCCCAAGGGGAGTCGGAAGCCGAAGTCATCCGCCTCAAAGGGCTGGCCGAAGCGGAAACAAAACGAAAAATTGCGGAAGCATACGAACAATTCGGCCAGGCGGCTGTGCTCGATATGATTTTGAAAGTGCTGCCTGAATATGCGAAACAAGTAGCAGCCCCGCTTTCCAATATTGACCAAATCACCGTTGTCGATACCGGAAGCGGCGCAAACGGCGGTGCAAATAAGATCACCGGCTATGCAACCGATTTGATGTCGACCTTACAGGAAACTTTGAAAGCGTCAAGCGGCATTGATGTCCGGGAAATGCTGGAAGGCCTTTCCGGGATCAAACTGCAACAAACAGCTGAACCGGAACCGGCAGCTTTGGAACAAAGCACAAAAGGGTGAAAAAGCGGCGTGTTTCTGCCAAATTAAAAGGCAAAAGCACGCCGTTTCTTTAGAAAAACAAATGTGTCCGGTTATTTTCCGGCCCCCGCAGTCATTTTATGGATGAACTGGAGGGAGCGGCCTGCGCCGACTACGACGGATTGCAGCGGGTTTGGCGCGAGATGGACAGGCACGGAAATTTCATTGCTCAGCCATTCCTGCATGCCTTGAAGGAGGGCGCCTCCCCCTGTTAAAACAATCCCGCGGTCCACAATATCGCCGCTTAACTCTGCCGGGCAGTCTTCCAGTGTAGCCCGGACCGTTTCCAAAATTTGGAGCAGGGAATCGCGGAGCGAAGCCTGAATTTCCAACGAACTTAAGGTGATGGTTCGCGGCAGCCCTGTCACGAGATCGCGCCCGCGGACATCCAGCGTTTGTTCCGGATGGTCGACAAGGGCATGCCCGATTTCCATTTTAATTTTTTCCGCTGTCCGCTCGCCGATCAGCAGATTATACGTTTTTCTGACATGCTGCATAATATCATCGTCCATTTTATCGCCGCCGATGCGGATCGTGTTATACGTCACGACGCCGCCGAAGGAAATAATGGCGACTTCCGTAGTGCCGCCGCCGATATCGACAATCACGTTGGCGATCGGCTCGTCCACGGGAAGATCGGCACCAATAGCGGCAGCAACCGGTTCTTCAATCAAATGGACGGTTTTTGCCCCGCTGTTTTTGACGACATCTTCAATGGCCCGCCGTTCAACCGATGTTGCGCCTGATGGGACGCATACTACGACGTTCGGTTTGCGGATCGAGATGCCGCTTTGCTGATTGATTTTTTTCATAATTTGTTTCAGCATTTCTGTTGTCATATCGAAATCAGCGATTACCCCGCCTTTTAAAGGGCGGATGACAGTAATTTTTTCAGGTGTTTTTCCGATCATCGCTTTGGCTTCCTGCCCGAAAGCGAGCACCTGCCTTGTCGAATGGTCAATCGCCACAACGGACGGCTCGTCTAAAATAACGCCTTCTTTTTTCGAATATACTAAAACATTTGCAGTTCCTAGATCGATCCCAATTTCATTCCCTGAAAACATGCATGTCACCTAACCTTCATCGTCTTTTCGCTCGGATTAACTGTAGTCTCTCCCATTTAGTATAGCTTTTTTTGTTCGTTCTGAAAGGTTACATTTTCTTCCATTCTCTTATGTTACAAAAATATGATCGCGGCAAGTCCATAAAATATGCGAAAAACAGCTTCAGCCGGCACCCCAAATTTAATCTTTTTGTAATTTTATTCACAATGGAGGACAGGAAAAAATTCCTTTTTGTTTCAAAAGGAATTTTTTCTAAACAAGAATCACAGCGGCATTTTTGACAAATAGCGCGCCAATTCTTCACTTTGTTGTTTCCGCAGCACCCGCTGTTCGGCGCGCTGGATAGCTGTTTGGTTTAACCATCGTTCCTCATCGGTTTCCGGGATGATTTCCGGCACCGGTGTAGGTTTTCCATCCTCATCCAGTGCGACAAAGGTCAAAAAAGAAATGGCGGCAATTTTTGTCTCTTCTGTTTTCAAATCTTCCGCACTGACCTTTACAAATACTTCCATCGATGTCCGCCCTGTCCGGCTGACCATGGCTTCTACTGTAACGACGTTTCCGACGCGGATCGGTGCGATAAAATCAACGGAGTCGGTCGAAGCCGTGACAACGGTGCATCTTGCCAATTTGGCCGCGGCGATCGATGCAGTATCATCAATATACGCCATCAGTTTTCCTCCGAACAGTGTGCCAAGATGGTTTGTGTCCGGCGGAAAAACATAACTGGTCCTTACTGTGCGGGTTTCCCGCATGTATTTCTTCGGTCTGTCTTCCAAAAGTCTCACTCCAATATGTCGGCGCTGTCAAACGCGATTCAAATTTCCTTTTACCATATAAAAATTATAGCAAAATCAGTCGGCATATACGAACGAAAAAAGGCTTTCATCCGGAATTTTTTCAAAAGAAAAATCAGGCCCGGCACCTCAACCTGATTTTTGCATGCTCATTTCTTTTTTTTCTCGTCTTCCACATAAGGATCTTTTTCGTTTCGGGGCAGATCCCCGAACGGCGTCATCGTACGGGTTTCATCCAATTCTTCTTCGTATTCTTTGTATTCCTCATTTGGATAGATTTCCACGTTTTTCCCGTTGATGTCATTGCCGGAAAAGTTTTCGAAATCTTCCACATAGCCGTCATGGTCATCCGATTCCGTATACATATCATTGTAACTGTCCGGCGGGGTTTCAAAATCGGAAGGGGACTCGGATGTGCCCCATTTTGCGACAGCCTGCCAGGCGTCTTCCGCGTCAAAAGCGACCGATTCATCTTTGCCTCCATCAAAAACGAATTTTCCCCACGGTGGATTCAGCACGTCTTCTTCAACCGGGCGGTGTCTTGGAATGGTCCGGTCCGAGGTGTGCTCTTTGCAGTACAGCGTGGACGGAAGGGTTTCAAGCCGCTCAAGCGGGATCTCTTTGCCGCATTCTTTGCATCTTCCGTAAGTGCCGTCCTCAATGGCTTTGAGGGCCGCTTTGATTTTTTCGACTTCATATTCAGCATGGTCATTTAAGGCAATATCTTTTTCCCGCTCAAACAGTTCAGTACCGGTATCGGCGGGATGATTATCGTAACTGGACAGTTCCCCGACAGAATCGTAAGGAGGTGCCGTTCCCGTTTTGAAATGGCCGTTTTCCCCGAATTTCTCTTCAAATTCTTTCAGCTGCGCGGTTAAAATGGAACGGAAATGCGCCAGTTGTTCTTTTGTCAGCATATTCACCACTTCTTTCTTAAAAAAAGATGGGTTCAATCGTTTTAGAGTCTATTTACCACCGGGAAAAAGCCCGCAAACTTTTCTAAAACTAGTATGGATCAAAACACTGCTGTTCATGAAAAAAGTCTGCCCGTTTAAACAGACAGACTTTTTTAGCCTATTGTGCATCGATCATGCCCGTTTTCAAGCAGACAGGCGTTTCTTTTCATACTGTCGGAACATCAGCACATACATCCCCGCGCTCATTACCGCAAGCACGGCCAGGATGGAAAACGTCCATTTATAGCCGATCCAACCGGCAAGCGGGATGGAAACAGGGGCAATCGTGCGCCCGATTGTATTGCGCAAGCTTGCGGCGGCAAAATATTGCGCGCGCATTTCAGGCGGGGAAAGCTTCGAAACAAAGTCCTGCTGGATTCCGGTCACAATCAGTTCGCCAAGCGAGAACAAAAGAATCGAGAAAATAAAGCCGATGCTTGAAATCCAGACGCCGAACAAATAAATCGAAATGGCATACAGGAGGGAGGAAAGGACAAACACATTCCGTTCCCGGTACCTTGTTACCCATTTCGTCGCCGCTACTGAAAAAAGCGCGACAATTAGCCCGTTTTCGGATAAAATAAAACCGTACAGCTGCTCGCCGGTAAAGTGAAGCAGATGGAGCAAATCTGTTTCAGGAATGGCCTGCTTCGTGAATACCGGCAAAATTAAATCAAGCTGCATATACGTTTGGGAAATCAGGATTCCGGCAAAAATAAACAACATAAATATTTTATCTTTGACAATCACCTGGTAGCTCTTGGCCTGTTCCATCAGCGTACTGTACCATTTTTTACGGACGCGCTGCTGCCCGCCTGCCCAAACCGGTGCTGTTTCGCGCGTATATTTGACGAGCAGTGCGCCAAGCAGAAAACAGGAAAGAGCGGCAAAAACAAGCAGTTCAAAACGGTAATCCGCAAAAAATATCCCGCCGATTGCCGGGCCGATGACGACGGAAATGTTCATAGATGTATAAAAAACGGCAAACACATGGCTCCGGTTTTTCTCATCCACAACATCGGCAATCATTGCCTGGCTTGCCGGATAATAAAAAGAACCGAAAACGCCGGCAGCCGTAAAGCAAATAAAAGCTGTCACGGCGGAATGGAACCATGGCGAATTGGCAAATCCGAAAATGAAAAAAGACACGCCCTGCCCGATTGAGGCCACGACCATCATTTTCTTTCTGCCAAAGCGGTCGGCGTAGTATCCTCCGAGCAAATTGGCAATGACGGAAAAAACTTGTGAGGCAATCAGCAGGACACCCGCAAGCCCGGCCCCAAACGCCTCGGTGAAATAAATGGTCAGAAAGGGGAAAAACATCCAAAAGGTGATATTCATCAAGGATTCCCCAAGCAGGCGGACTTTTAAATTTTGATCCCAGTCACGTATTCTCATAAAAATTTCCTCATCTGTCCAGAATTGGTATCAACCCTATGATACCAGAAAAAGCGGGGAAAACAATGAAGAAAGTTACAGGACCGGGCAAGGCATTGAAAGGGGGATTGCCAGATGTACCGGATAAAACGAATTTATGAAGAGCCCGGCGGGGACGGCAAACGTGTGCTGGTCGACCGCCTCTGGCCGCGCGGCATATCAAAAGAAAAAGCGGCACTCGATGCCTGGATGAAGACAGTTGCGCCGACGGGTTCCCTCAGGAAAAAATTTAACCATAATCCGGCTTTTTTTGCTGAATTTGCCGCGCTTTATAAGGAAGAGCTGGACCGGCTGGAAGACAGAACGGAACTGGACCGGCTGATCGAATGGGGAAAGGCTGGAACGGTTACATTGCTCTACGCGGCAAAAGACGAAAAGCACAACCAGGCGGTGGTGTTAAAAGAATATCTCGAAGAACGGTCATAATCGAAAGGCGCCGCATACGCTGCGGCGCCTGTTATTACGGGTTGTGCATGCGGTTTTTAAACGCTTCGTGCGGAAATGTTTGCTCGTCGTCATAGTTGCTGTCTTTATGCTGCTTTTCACCGGCCATCTGGTCTTTCGGAAAACGGCCCGGGTGGCCTTATCTTTTGTGGCCAAACATTTCTCCGCGTCCCATCCTTGTTCCCCCTTCCTGCCTATAGCGTCTCTTAAACAGAAGGAAATATGTGCCCGCATGCGGTATAATGGTAAAAAAGCGAAAGGGGTGCCGATCTTTGGATTTCATGAGAATGACGGAAGAGAAAATCCGGAGAGCGTATGAAGAAGGGCAATTTGAAAATCTGCCGGGATACGGAAAGCCGCTCCCGAAAGACCCGCTTTCCGGCGTGCCGGAAGATTTGCGGATGGCTTACCGGATTTTACAGAATGCCGGTTTTTCCCCGGAAGAAGCCAATTTAAAGAAAGAACTGCTTTCCATTGAAGATTTAATCAAACAATCTGAAAATGAAATGGAAAAAGAAGGATTACAAAAGAAACTGAGCGAGAAACTGCTGGCGTATAACCAAATGCTCTCCAAAAAACGGATCAAAACAAACAGCGCCATTTTTAAAAATTATCAGGATAAAATTGAAAAAAAGCTGTTTGATTAAGGGATGCCGCGAACACGACCGGAAGTGAAGCGGTTCCGTTTCAGGCAGCTCGTTAGAAAATGGGCGGCGTCCTGGATGAGGTACAGGGCGCCGTTGAATTGTAATCGCCTACTAAAGCCCAGGGAACGGAAATCAGCTGTCCCATTTACAAGGGCGTTTAAAAACCGCATCATTTTTCCCGCTTTTTTTACTATAAATTGCCGCCATCCATCCGATATAATGAAAGAAGACATTATGATATTCAGGTGAAAAAAATGGATAAATCATCAATTATTGGCGTAATTCTGGGTGTTGTGGCAATTGGTACCGGCATGGTGTTAAAAGGGGTAAGCCCGGCTGTCCTCGTCAACCCGGCTGCCCTTTTGATTATACTGGCGGGAACGGCTGCGTCCGTCATTATCGGTTTCCCAATGAGTGAATTGAAAAAAGTTCCGAAACTGTTGAAGATTATTTTTACGGAACAAAAACTGATGAGCACGGAAGAAATGATCCGCTTTTTTTCCGACTGGGCTCAGACTGCCCGGAGAGAAGGGCTGCTGGCGCTTGAAGCAAGGCTGGATGAAGTCGATGACGCTTTTTTGAAAAACGGCCTGAGCCTTGCGATTGACGGGCAGAGCGCCGAATATATCCGCGATGTGCTGAGCGAAGAAATTGAAGCAATGGAAGAAAGGCATCAGATGGGGGCTGCCATTTTTTCACAGGCAGGCACGTATGCCCCGACACTCGGGGTGCTCGGTGCTGTATTGGGGCTGATTGCCGCTCTCGGAAATATGTCGGATACAGAAGTGCTTGGGCATGCCATTTCAGCCGCATTCGTGGCCACACTGCTCGGGATTTTTACCGGCTACGTATTGTGGCATCCGTTTGCCAATAAATTAAAACGGAAGTCCAAAAACGAAGCAAAAAACAAGGAAATGATGCTGGAAGGGATTCTCTCCATTCTGGCAGGCGAATCCCCGCGCGTGATCGAACAGAAACTGGCGTCTTATTTGCCAAATGAAGAACGGATACAACTGATGGAAGAGATTACAGAAGGCAGCGTGGCAACAAATGAGTAAAAAGCGGAAGAAAAAACAAGAAGAAGAGGAAAACAGCGAGGCATGGCTCCTGCCTTATTCCGACCTTTTGACATTGCTTCTTGCCCTGTTTATCGTTCTGTTTGCAATGAGTTCCATTGATGCCCAGAAGTTTCAAAGATTTTCTAAAGTCTTAAACGGGGTGTTTGTTGGCGGGACGAGCTTTTTCGATTATACGAAGCAGACATCCGGGGATGATAACGGCACATCCGACACAGAAAAATTTATCGAGCAAAAGAAAAATGATGCACAAAAAAACGGGGACAGCACAACGAATGGTTCAAAAAGCAACAGCACAACAAATGCATCAAATGGGCAAGGGGACGCCCAATTAAAAGAAACCCAGCAAAAAATCAACACATACATAGCGCACAATAAATTGGAAGGAAAGTTTGAAACGTCTTTGACAGGCGAAGGGCTTTTGATTACGATCCGAGACAATGTCCTGTTTGATTCGGGAAAAGCGGAGGTCCGGAAAGAAGATATCAAAACAGCCAAAGCCCTTTCCAATTTGCTCGTAATGGATCCGCCAAGAAGCATTATCGTGAGCGGCCATACGGATAATGTGCCGATCCACAACTCCGTCTTTCAATCAAACTGGGACTTAAGCGTGATGCGCGCAACCAATTTTTTAAAGATCATTTTAGAAAACAAAAATTTAAATCCGAAATATTTTTCGGCAAAAGGATATGGGGAATACCATCCGATTGCGTCGAATGATACGCCGAATGGCCGGGCAAAAAACCGGCGGGTGGAAGTACTCATTCTCCCGAAAAATGAGGAAGGAAGCGACCGGTAAAACCAGGCAAAAAGAGCGCCCGGATCCGTATTTCCAATCGCCCCATCGTTCCGTGAAGCAAACTGTTTGTTTGAAACCGCACAAACGAGGTAAAATATAAACGTCCCAAAGATTAGAAAAGGAGATGGTTCGATTGGCTAAAAAGATCGCTGTACTTGTCACTAATGAAGTGGAAGATTCTGAGTACACCGAACCGGTGAAAGCATATAAGGAAGCCGGCCATGAAATTGTCAATATTGAAATGGAAGCCGGAAAAACGGTAAAAGGGAAACACGGCACCGAAATCCATATCGACAAAGGCATCGATGATGTCAGCGTGGATGATTTTGATGCTCTCCTGATCCCGGGCGGCTTTTCTCCGGACCAGCTCCGTGCCGACGATCGCTTTGTCCAATTTGTAAAACAATTTATGGATTCGAAAAAACCGGTGTTTGCAATCTGCCACGGCCCGCAGCTTTTGATTACGGCAAAAGCATTGGAAGGCCGGTCTGCCACAGGTTACAAATCAATCCGTGTTGACATGGAATATGCCGGCGCGAACTTCCGCGACGAAGAAGTTGTCGTATGCCAAAACCAACTTGTCACAAGCCGTACGCCGGATGACATCCCTGCATTTAACAGGGAATCGCTGAAACTCCTGAACGGATGAGCTTGTATGTAAAAACTGCTGCCTCTTTCCGGGCAGCAGTTTTTTTACTTTGCGCACAATGCAAATTAGGGATATGATAAATGGAGCGGGGAAACAGAAAATGAACTTTTACATAGAATAATGTTGCCATAATGAAAGGAAGTAGAAGATGATTACACTGAAATCGCAAAGAGAAATTGACATGATGAAAAAAGCAGGCAAACTGCTTGCTGATACGCATAAAAAAATTGCAAAAATGATCAAGCCGGGGATCACAACATGGGAAATTGAGGAATTTGTTGACCGTTATTTAAGGGAGCACGGGGCAACCCCTGAACAAAAGGGGTACCAAGGCTATCAGTATGCGACATGTGCAAGCATCAATGATGAAATTTGCCACGGGTTTCCGCGGAAAACGCCGTTAAAGGAAGGAGATATCGTCACGATTGATATGGTCGTCAACCTGAACGGCGCGCTGGCTGATTCCGCCTGGAGTTATCCGGTCGGAAAAGTAAGTGAGCAGACGCAAAAACTGCTTGATGTTACAAAAGAAGCGCTTTATAAAGGAATTGAACAGGCCAAACCGGGCAACCGGATCGGTGACATCGGCCACGCCATTCAGACGTATGTGGAAGCACAGGGGTTCTCGGTTGTCCGCAATTTTATCGGCCATGGCATCGGCCCGACGATCCACGAAAAACCGGAAGTGCCGCACTACGGGCTGCCGCATAAAGGACCGCGCATTAAAGAAGGCATGGTGTTCACGATCGAGCCGATGGTCAATATCGGCAGCTACGAAACGAAGATGGACGACAACGGCTGGACTGCCCGGACAAGGGACGGATCCCTTTCCGCCCAATATGAACATACCATTGCAGTTACAAAAGACGGCATTGTGATCATTACGGATCAGGAAGATTAATGCTGCACTGAACCCGGATCCGGCTGGAGTGCTGCACAGCGCCGGAAACCTAAAAAAGCTGGGAGGAATAGAGGCTCCCAGCTTTTTTACATTCCGAAACCGGCCGGCATTAATCTTTTTTCAGGCTGCCGAGCTCTTCCACGATGGCTTGCATTTCATTCGGGCTGAATGTATTTTTTTTCATCACCATTTCGTACAAATCAAACAAATCGTCATAACGGTCAAGGCTAAACTGGGACGACTGCAGTGCCGCCGTATTGACCATTTTTAATTTCGCTGTGATTGCTTGCACCATATAAGCCATATTTTGCGCTGTTTTTTCTGAAAGATCCAACATTTTCACCCTTTTCGTGTTTTTCTTGTTTTATTATACCGCATGACTACCGATCCGGAAACGTTTCATACGGAACGGAGAGGGAAATATAATGGTAAACCGGACGGACAGAGGGTGATGAAAATTGGATAAAATTGCACTCCAGGCAGAAAAAAAACGTTCAATCATTGCGGCTTTGTTAGAGAACTCAAAACGGAACGATATTACCGGGATGGCTGCACAGTTATCCTACTTTTTTCTTTTATCTCTATTTCCGCTATTGATTTTTTTGTTTACCTTGCTTCCTTATTTGCCGATTAAATCGGATGATGTGTTGAATATGGTCAGGCATTTTGCGCCAAGCCAGTCGTTTAAGCTGATCGAAACCACCTTGAAAGAAGTGCTGACCAACCGGCACGGCGGCCTGCTTTCTTTTGGGATGATCGCGACTTTGTGGTCCGCTTCCAACGGGATGAACGCGGTCATTAAAGCATTAAACCGGGCTTATAAAGTAGAGGAATCACGCCCGCCTGTCATGCAGCGGCTCATGTCGGTGATGCTGACACTCGGGATGATCATCGTGTTTATAGTTGTTATTTTAATTCCTGTTTTCGGTGAGCAACTCATCCATTATGTGTTTTCTTACTTCGGGCTGCCGAATGATTTGAAAAATATGATCAATATTTTAAGATGGATGCTCACGCCGGTCCTGCTGTTCATTGTGTTTGCGTTGTTGTACTTTTTTGCGCCGAATGAAAAATTCGGCTGCCTGACGGTTGTCCCCGGAGCCATTTTTGCAACAGTCGGCTGGATTGTGGCGTCACTCGCTTTATCGTTTTATGTCAGCCATTTCGGGAATTATAATGCCACATACGGAAGCCTCGGCGGGATGATCATCATGATGCTTTGGTTTTATATTAGCGGCATCATCCTCATTTTTGGCGGTGAACTGAATGCAGTTTTAAATGATAAGCACAAAAATTGCTAATTTGGATAACTGCTTTTAAGCGCATATTAAAAAAACGGCAAGTTGCCGTGCCATCTTAATGAAGAAACGAAGCATTCTGAGTGAAGAAGGGCGTTCCAAATTCCGCCTGTTTTACAAGTGAAGACAGGCGGACAAATAGGGAAAGCAGTCTAAATTTCGCGCGCTCTTAACGGAGAGATCTCCCGGGTTAAGATCGCGGCCGGTTTTTCCGGTAAATCTTATCCCCGGCAACCCAGGCAGCCGATTTTGGCGGACAAAAGGCAAAGTTACCGGGTCTTCAAAACGTGCACGGCAGCACGCAGCCGTTAGGAGTGCCGGGGGACGGGGGCGGTCGTTTTTTTGAAACGGAAAATCAAAACGGACAAAACAAACAATATCATGCAAATCAGCAGGAAAAATACAGGCCCATTTGTATATTTAATGATCACGCCACAAAGATACGGGCCGGCCATGCTGCCAAAGCTGTACAGAATGCCGCACATGATGTTGCCGGCGGGAAGGAGCGGCCGCGGCAGCAGATCGGACAGGTAACTGATCCCGAGAGAAAACGTCGAGCCGACGGCCATACCGGCAACGAAAAAGTAAGCAAACAGCGCGATGGCGTTTGATTTGCTAAAAGCAGCCCCCGCAAAACAGGCGCAGCCGATCAAAAGGACTGCAATCAACACTTTTCGCCTTCCGAGCCGGTCGCTTAACATGCCGAGCGGAAGCTGAAAAACGATGCTTCCGATCGAGAAGGCAGGGATAATCATGGAAACAGCATCGACATTGATTCCGTTTCTTAATGCATAAACCGGGAAACTGCTGTTTAAAGACGATTCCATGAATCCGTAACCGAGCGGCGGGAGCAATGCAACCCACGCCAGTTTCCAGACCTTACCAAAGCGCTGAAATGTGGCCAGAAAAGAAACATTTTCCAAATCTGCTTCCGGGTGCTCATTTTTTAAAAGAAAAACGGCCAGCCAGAAACAAAGGCTGATGATGGAGCAGGCAATAAAGGGAAGGCGCTCATCCACATTTACAAGCCTTGTCATATACGGCCCGACGGCAAATCCAAGGCTGAAAAAAAGCCCGTATAACGCAATGTTCCGCCCGAGCCGCCCTTTCCGGGAGAAAGACGTGATCCATGTCTGCGCCGAAAAATTCAGCATATGGTCTCCAATGCCGATGAAAAGGCGCAAAACAAACCAAAACCATAACGATTTCCAGGCCGGAAATAAAAGCAGTGAGGCAAATACGGTCAGCCCGCCCGTTAAAATAAGCGGCTTATATCCGAATTTCCGCAGCGGCGCTTCCATGAGCGGGGATGCAAATAAAACGCCGATATACAGGCCGGTTGCATTCAGCCCGTTCAATGATGCATCAATTCCATCTTTTTCAAAAATAATGGAAATCAGCGGCAAAAGCATGCCCTGTGTAAATCCGGAAACAGAAGTCATCAATACCAAAATCCAAAAACGCATATTTTCATAACGATTCATTGCTCTCACCCGGCTTGTTCTCGTTGTGCATTCGTTCTCTATAGCATAATCAGATCAGAAAAATTTGGCAAGCCAACTGATCTTTTGTAAAATTTTATAGAAAACAGATAGGAGGATGGCTATGAATAAAATGTTTGCCATTATGGTGATCATCGGGGTTCCCGTCTCGGTTGCTGGAGCACTTCTGCACTGGCCGAACGTGTTGATGTTTGCCGTTTACTGCCTGACCATCATTGCGCTGGCCAGCTTTATGGGCCGGGCAACCGAAAGTCTCGCCATTATAGCGGGTCCGCGGATCGGCGGTTTGTTAAACGCCACATTCGGGAATGCGGTAGAATTGATTATTTCATTGTTTTCCCTAGCGGCCGGGCTCCATCAAGTCGTGCTTGCTTCTTTGACGGGCTCTGTGCTCGGAAACTTGCTGCTTGTTGCAGGCATGTCGTTTTTGTTCGGGGGGATCAAATACAAACGCCAAAAATTCAACGTATATGATGCACGGCATAACTCAGGCCTTTTAATTTTCGCGATTTTTGTCGCATTTGTGATTCCTGAAATCTTTTCCATGAAGATGTCAGAAGGGAAGACGATCAGCCTCAGCATTGGCATTTCCATTATTTTAATCCTGCTTTACTTGTTTGCCCTGTTTTTTAAACTGGTGACACACCGCGGGATTTACCAGGACAGGGAAGCCCGGGCCAAGGAGCAGGAAGGACACGAAGAGCCGGAATGGTCAAAGGGAAAATCAATCATTGTACTTGCCCTTGCGACGCTTGCAGTGGCTTATATCTCGGAAAATCTCGTACATACTTTTGAGTCCGTTGCAAAAAGTTTCGGATGGAGCGAAATGTTTATCGGGATTATCATCGTCGCCATTGTCGGGAATGCTGCAGAACATGCTTCGGCTATTTTGATGGCGGTAAAAAATAAAATGGACATTGCGGTTGAAATTGCATTCGGCTCCACACTCCAGGTGTCCATGTTTGTCGTCCCTGTCCTTGTGCTTGCATCCTTGTTTTTTGAAAAAGCCATGCCGCTTGTCTTTTCCATACCGGAGCTGGTCTCGATGATCGCTGCGGTCATGCTTACGATCATTTTGGCAAATGACGGCGAAACCAACTGGTTTGAAGGGGCTACTATGCTGGCAGCCTACATTATCATGGGGATCGGGTTCTACTTGCTGTAATGCCAGAAGTTGTCATGCGGCTAACAGGGCTTTTTCAGTAACGCCGGAATATTACCGGCCGTTAAGCTTACACAGAGTGGCGAGTGCATGATGCATACGGCGTAAAAGGGACTAGGTTTTATTTGCTGGAAGCGGATATTTTAATCCGGGCAGGAAAAAATAACGGTACGTTCGTGAACCTCTTGTGAAAGGAGATAACATCAATGAAATGGATGCGGACGATCCTGATTTTCCTGCTCGCAGTACTTTTTGTTGCGCCGGCGGGAGAAGCAAAGCCGACAGAAAAACAAGTGCAAATTCCACAGTCGGTCCTGAACATTGCAAAAGAAAATACGTATCCGAACTCGTCACAAGATCTGCCCTACTTGCAGCCAAGCAAGTTTACCGAAACATTGCTGAAAACATCCAATGTGAGAATTGAAAACCCGAATCTCGTGCGGATGTTGAATGAAACAAGCGTGAACCGTTCATTTTTATCGCTCGGTCTGCGCGCGAAAATTTACCTGGGCGAATGGCCGCTGAATTATGAATCCAGCGAAACGTCGCCAAACTGGCAATACCAAAAAATCAATACGAACTACTTTGATAACCGCGGCGGCGATGCCAATTATAAAATGCACTACGTCCAGGAAGCGCAAAAGATCGTGCGCGGCGGCCTGACTGCCAGGATTCCGCAAGCGGACGATGTCAAGAAAATGATGCTGTTAAAAGCAATGGAAAACTCGAAGTTGCCGCTTTCCTTTGACACGATTATCGGGGCCGGCACAAAAAAAGGCCATGAATACAATGTCCCGAAAAAACGGCTCGGCTATTTGTATGCTTATGCCCCGGCTGTGAATGAAAAAGGAAAAGTCACATACGGCGAAGTGTACCTTGTTCTTAAAGGGACGAAACGGGAAATTTTAGTTAAAAACGTCACTTCCCACGGTATTGGCGCCTGGATTCCCATTCAGGACTATGTTTCGTTCAGTTTTTCTGTGAGCGAACAGCCAAAATAAGGAAGTTTATTAAGATTGGCCCGGGCAGGTTCACCGGTTTTTGGTTTAGCTGCTGAGGAGGCCTGTCTCATGCCAATTTTCTATGGGCAAACGCCAATAAGAAAAAGCTGTCTGAACGGCAGCTTTTTTCTGTGCCGGAAATGGGGTATACTATAATAAGAAAGTAGTACGTGAGGAGGATTTTTTTGGGGAAAGCGGTATATGATAAGGACCAGCAACTGACTTATTTAATGGAACGGCTGAATATCTTTTTGGAGGTTCTGGATTCGATTGATCCGGAAGCGGCAAGCCTTGAAGATATAGATCGGCTTATTCAAATGATCGATGAAATCGAACTGAAAATAGACCAATTTAAAAAGCGCAAACCGGCCCCTTCTTTGTAAAGGCCGGTTTTTTATCTGGCAGCGGGGAATTCGGGTGTGGACCGGGGGAGGAATGCCGTTTTGGAACGATGTTGCCCTGTTTTTCAGCGCTAACAGAAACTGCCAGCATTTCCGCCTGCAGAAATGAAAAAGATAAGGAAAACAACAAAGGAGTTTGGTTATGAGAAAAGTTTTTGCGACACTTTTTGCAGTGTTCCTGTTTTTTTCAGTATGCCCAGAGCGAGATGCTTTTGCCATTTCCAACGCCCCGATCAACTGGGGATTTAACAAAGGCAAAAACGGGCAGCAGGCGGATGCCGGCGCCGCTTATAACGCCCTTTTGCAAAAATACGGCGGCATTTATAAGGGCAATCCGAATGACAAGTATGTGTATTTGACGTTTGACAATGGATACGAGAATGGGTACACCCCGAAAATACTCGATGTTTTGAAGAAAGAAAAAGTCCCCGCCATCTTTTTCGTCACCGGCCACTATTTAAAATCACATCCGGATCTGGTGAAACGGATGGTGAAAGAAGGCCATATCATAGGCAACCACTCGTGGGGCCATCCGGACATGACACAGATTTCCGATGCGCAAGTACGTGAAGAATTGGAAAAAGTGAAAGCGGAAACCGCCCGCCTTACCGGCCAGAAAGAAATGAAATATTTGCGCCCACCCCGCGGCATCCTGAGCGAGCGGACGCTGAAACTGGGCAATGAAGAAGGCTACACCCATGTCCTCTGGTCACTGGCTTACCTCGACTGGGATGTGAACCGCCAGCGCGGCACACAATTTGCCTATGACAGTATCATGTCGCAAATCCACCCCGGAGCCATTATTTTGCTCCATACCGTGTCAAAAGACAACGCCAACGCTTTGGAACGCGTGATCAAAGACTTGAAAAAACAAGGCTACAAATTCAAAAGCATGGATGAGTTCATGAAAACCGAGAAATTGAAAAAGTAACCAAAGAGGGCTGCCTTAAAAGTGAAGGGCAGCTCTGTTTTTCTTGCCGGCCAGAAGAAAAAGTGCTTGCCGGGTCGAATGAGGGTTTGCTGCATAAGCAAAGTTCCTATGGTGCCGCGTTCACTGCCGCATGGGCGTCTAATTCGACAAATGCGCACGCGGATCTTTTGCTTTTGTCTAATTGAAAAAGCTAATTAGACAAAAGGCCGCGCCGCCCACCTGCAATTGTCTAATTAGAAACGCTAATTAGACGAATGAGCGTGCAGTCCTCCTGCAAATGTCCAATTGGCGGTTCTAATTAGACAAATGACCACGCCGCTCATCTGCAATTGTCTAATTGGAAACGCTAATTAGACAAATGATCGTGGCACTCATCTGCTTTTATCTAATTGAAAAAGCTAATTAGACAAATGACCGCGCTGCTCGCCCACGTTTGTCTAGTTGTTGGAAGGTCTAACTGTACAAATGCCCGCGCATCCCTCCTGCATTTGTCCCATTGAAAACCTAATTAGATAGATAACCGGCCGGGTCTCTTTATCCTGTGATGTTTTCATGCCGCGTTGAATCGGCAATGAAAAGGGCGAGTGCTTGTGCTATAATACTTAAAAACGAATTGAGAGGACGCCATGTGGGAGAAAATCGTTAAAATCAATGGCCCGTACAATTTTGACCGTGCGCTCGAAAGATTAAGCCTCGACCCGTTACAGGCGGTGGATCCGCTTAGCCGGACAGTGAAAATCCCGATATACGACAAACAGCCGGGGGTAGCAGTCATTACCGCAACCGGCACAACCGAAAAACCAGAATTCCGGATTCAGGGGGGAAACGCGGACATAGCCCAGATGGTAGAAAAACGGATTTTCCATTTGTTTCAATGGGATACCGATATCGCTGGGATCTCACAGCATTTTACCGGCACTGCCCTTGAACCGCTTTTTAAAGAACACCGCGGCACGCCGTTTGTGCTAGACTTTTCGCCATATGCCTGCCTGATCAAATGCATCATCCACCAGCAGCTCAATATGAAATTTGCTCACACGTTGACAGAGCGTTTCGTCTATAACTTTGGTTTCCAAAAAGACGGTGTCTGGTTTTATCCGTCTCCGGAAAAAACGGCTGCATTGCAAGTTACAGATTTACGCGCCCTGCAGTTTAGCGAGCGGAAAGCAGAGTATGTGATCGGGCTTTCCAGATTGGTGGCATCAGGCGAACTCGACTTGGCAGAACTTGAAAAGAAACCGGATGAAGAAATCTTAAAAACGCTCGTGAAAATCCGCGGCATCGGCCCGTGGACCGTCCAAAATTTTCTCATGTTCGGGCTCGGCCGCCTGAATCACTTTCCAAAAGCCGACATCGGCATTCAAAAGGCATTGAAAAAACTTTTCCAGCTTGAGAAAAAACCGACTTATGAAGAAATGGACGCTTACGCAAAAGACTGGGAGCCTTATTTGAGTTATGCCTCCCTGTACTTATGGCGCACCATTGAATAGAAGGACGGATTTTATGCAAAAACAAGTTATTATTAAACCAAAACAGCAATTCCCTTTGACGATCAAACGGCTCGGCATCAACGGGGAAGGGGTCGGCTATTTTAAACGGACGGTCGTTTTCGTGCCGGGTGCGCTGCCGGGTGAAGAGGTGGTCGTTGAAGCCAAACGGATACACCCGAAATATGTGGAAGGCATTGTCAAAAAGGTGCGCAAACGCTCGCCCCACCGGGTAAAAGCCCCGTGCCCCGTCTACGAGCAGTGCGGCGGTTGCCAGCTCCAGCACCTTGCGTACAAGCAGCAGCTCATCGAAAAACGCGACATTGTCATCCAGGCGCTCGAACGCCATACAAAGTTAAAAGTGGACGAACTCGATATCCGCCCGACGATCGGTATGGATAACCCATGGCTGTACCGGAACAAAAGCCAGTTCCAGCTCGGTGAAGACCATGGGAAAATCATTTCCGGCCTTTACAGCCTTGATTCTCACCGGCTGATCAACGTCCCGGAATGCATTGTCCAGCATCCGCTGACAAACAAAGTGACACAAGTGGTGACACAAATTTTAAATGATTTCCATGTCCCGGTGTACAATGAAAAAACCGGGAAAGGCATCGTGCGAACCATTGTCACAAGGGTCGGCATCGAGACCGGCCAGGCTCAGGTTGTGCTGATTACGGCCAAGCGGGAACTGCCGCGCAAAGATGTCATCCTTTCCGAGATTAAAAAGCGCCTGCCGGAAGTCGTATCGGTTGCGCAAAATGTGAATGCCAAAAAAACGTCGGTTATTTTCGGCGACGAAACAATTCATTTATCCGGAAAAGAAATCATTGAAGAACGGCTCCAAGAATTCACATATGAACTCTCCGCCCGCGCCTTTTTCCAGTTGAACCCGATCCAGACGGTGAAGCTTTACAATGAGGTGAAAAAAGCCGCTGCGTTGACCGGCAAGGAGAAAATTGCGGATGCCTACTGCGGTGTCGGCACCATTGGCTTGTGGCTCGCGGATGGCGCATCCGAAATCCGCGGTATGGATGTGATTCCGGAAGCGATTGAAGATGCTAAGAAAAACGCCGCCGCCCACAACATCCCGAACGCCCATTACTTTGCCGGTAAAGCAGAAGTCCTCCTGCCAAAATGGCTGAACGAAGGCTGGCGCCCGGACGTTGTCATCGTCGACCCGCCGCGCTCGGGCTGTGACGAATCCCTTTTACGGACGATTTTGAAGGTAAAGCCAAAGAAATTTGTCTACGTGTCATGCAACCCTTCCACTCTGGCAAAGGACTTACACATATTGAGCAAGGCTTATGACATAGCGTACATGCAGCCTGTGGATATGTTTCCGCAAACGGTGCACGTAGAGTGTGTGGTCTCGATGTCAAGGGTGGAGAAATAGGACTATTCACTTAAGACCATAACAGATGTGATAGATGTTAAAATCCAATACGGATTCCTTTTCTGGGTTAATCCGATAAAAATCATTTGTGAAACCGGGGGCGCATATGTATGAAATGGTTTGAAGTTCGTGAACATTTTCCAGAACGTTGTGTCTTAGTGGAAGCATTAAAATCCGAAAC
The DNA here is from genome assembly GCF_038593185.1 of Weizmannia sp. FSL K6-0777. Lineage (NCBI taxonomy): Bacteria > Bacillati > Bacillota > Bacilli > Caryophanales > Bacillaceae > Heyndrickxia > Weizmannia sp. FSL K6-0777. The sequence continues at coordinate 2,800,061 of NZ_CP151971.1, read as the reverse complement.
AAGAGGAAAAGAAAGAATCATCGAGGAAATGTCAGTCATTGATGACTTTGAAAACGGCAATGCAGCATGGAAAGTGTATAAAAAACTACATGCGGAAAATCAAAACCGGGAGTTATACATTTTTCATACGAATAATGAAGAAATAAAGGTAATTGAGCAGCCATATCTAGGCGTGCGAAGAAAAGTATGAAATTTCATATGGATGATCACTTGCCTCTAGTAGCTGGTGAGATGGATTACAATGGAAATAAAAAGATATTTAATTATTAGCAAAAAGGCCCTGTTTTCGGAATCATAAACATTCCGATTTCAGGGGCTTTTTTTGTCCAAACGGTATCATCCCTGCTTTTTCCTGATGCTCCTTTTCTTTCTCTCATTTTTACTTAGTTTTTCTGTTGACAAACAAAATAAACCAGTATATTATTTACTTTGTTAATAGGAATGAAAACTAAGTAAATATCCTTGGAGGTTCTAAAATGAAAAAAGATGAAATTCTGGACAAATTATTGGAAATTACGCATCAGCCATTTCTCATTTTTGTAAATGAAGTAGAAGAAAAAACAGATAATGCTTTTGAAACGTTGAAGTTGTTGGCAGCGGAAGAAAACGTGACAGCGGGCCGCATTTCTGAAATGCTTGATATTAAGCCGTCAAGTGTGACGCAAATTATCAAGAAACTTGAAGAAGCCGGCACTGCCCGGCGTGAAAAATCCGGGCAAGATTCCCGTGTAACGATTGTAAAAATTACGGATAAAGGACATGAAAGCTTAAAAGAGCGCAGTTCCATTTCAACGACGCTAAAAGATGTCCTTTTCCAAGGATTTGCAGAGGACGAGCTTGAAATGTTGGATCAATATCTTGAACGCATGGTTTCCAATATTTCAAGTGAAGCATTTCAGGATAAGCTCCTCGAAGTCTTCAGCAATGATAAACGCTGGGAACTTTTTGGGAAAATGAGTGCCCGTTTCGGTCGTGCACGGGAACAAATGCTGGAACGCAGCGGGTTTGGCGGCTTCGGCGGCCGCGGATTCATGGGCGGCGGATTTGATGGCTGGAAGAAAGGACGTAAAAGATAATGGAAAGAGGATTCGATGGTTCAGTCCGTAAAGATAAAACCAAATTTTCAATTGGACAATTTATAAAACTCATCAAAACGACGCAACCGAAATATCTTTTGCTGGCAATGGGTGTCTTATTGCTGGTTGTTTCATCCGGTATACAAATTTATGTGCCAAAATTAGCGTCATCCCTTGTCAATCATTTTTCAAAAGGAATTGACTATGGGTTATTAGGGAAAGTCGTAGCACTATTTGTCACTTCAGCCATTGTTTCTGCAGTTGGCGGAACAGTTTTGGGGATTTTTGGAGAAAATGTAATCCAAAACTTGCGGAAAAGCTTGTGGCAAAAGTTAACCACTTTGAAAGTGAGCTATTTTGACACTGTCAAGGCTGGTGAAATTTCAAGCCGTCTGGTAAATGATACAGCGCAAGTCAAACAATTGCTGGCTGTAACATTCCCGCAAACATTAGCGAGCATTATTACAGTTATTGGGACAGTATACATGATGTTCAAGATGGACTGGCACATGACTGCAGCCATGATTGTAGCGGTGCCGGTCGTCGTGATCCTCATGATACCAATCATGGCATTTGGAACGAAAATAGGACATATCCGTCAAGAGGCAATGGCTCAATTTAATGGGATTGCGAGTGAAACATTAAGTGAAATCCGATTGGTAAAAACTTCAAATGCAGAAAAGCAAGCACAAGTTCGTGCCAATAAAGAAATAAATAAATTGTTTAAAGTTGGAAAAAAAGAAGCGGTCTTTGATGCAACGATGCAACCCATCATGATGATGGTATTTATGAGTATGGTGTTTGGGCTTCTTGCTTATGGGATGCACCGGATTGCAATTGGTGAAATGCAAATCGGCATATTAATGAGCTTCTTGATGTATTTGTTTAACTTGATTGGGGCCATGCCGGTCATTGCAACCCTATTTTCAGAAATGGCAAAGGCTGCCGGTTCAACGCGCCGTGTACAAGAATTGCTTGCTGAAAAGCCGGAAGATTTTACGAAAGGCATTGAATTGGATTTGGCTGGTAAAACCTTATCAGTGGAACATGTGGATTTTGCCTACGAAGATGCGCCGGATGAACCCATTCTGAAAGATGTATCCTTTACGGCAAATCCAAATGAAATCATTGCTTTTGCAGGTCCTTCCGGCGGTGGCAAATCGACAATCTTTAGTTTGCTTGAACGTTTCTATGCACCTACAAGCGGATCAATCAAATTTGGAGATGTGAAGATTGAAGAGATCAATTTAACAAATTACCGCAGCCAAATCGGATACGTTTCACAGGATTCTGCGATTATGGCCGGTACAATCCGTGACAATTTGACTTACGGATTAGATGGTACATTTACGGATGAACAACTTTGGAACGTTTTAGATTTAGCCTTTGCACGCAAATTTGTTGAAGAAATGCCTGACAAGCTTGAAACAGAAGTGGGGGAACGCGGCGTGAAAATCTCCGGCGGCCAGCGTCAGCGTATTGCCATTGCCCGGGCCTTCTTGCGCAACCCCAAGATTTTAATGCTGGATGAAGCCACTGCCAGTCTTGATAGTGAGTCAGAGATGAAAGTCCAAGAAGCCTTAACAAACTTGATGAAAGGTCGTACGACTTTAGTCATCGCCCACCGCTTGGCAACCATTGTGGACAGCGATAAGATTTACTTTATTGAAAAAGGTCAAGTCACAGGATCAGGTACACATGATGAATTGGTACGTACGCATGAAACGTATGCGAAATATGTCGCTGAACAATTTAAGGTAGATACACCGGCCATGTAAAGAAGTATTCACGATACAGTGTAAAAAATGCTTTTTTCATTGGGGTGAAATTTTTTGGGGGATGAAGGATTTAAGAAAATATGGTTCAATGGTACTGGATCTTTGGTGGAGTCTGAAGAAAAGTAAGCCAGTCCTTGGAAGAAAATAGCCATCATGATCCTCCTTTTCCCCAAATTCAAATTTCTCGTTTCAAGAGCATTCGGTCAAAATAAGCCTTTTTCTTTTTTTAGAAATTTATATTTATTTAGCATACAAAACTCGCATTTGAATAACGGATGCATTACAATTGTAATAAGAATAAGAAAAGTCTCAGAAATAGAATGAATCATTCAAATTCTGAAGCTGACAATCAATTGGAAAGCCTTCCACCAGTATCTTATCTTGAACAGAGTGAATCACAATAAAAAAGGTAAACTGGGAATTAGGCTGGAAGGGGTAGTATAGGGGGCCAATAGTATGATGGAAAAAATAGTGGATGTTTCTTTGCTTGTCGTGGCTGCTGGGTTATTAGTTGTGTGGGCCCGAAAAAAATACTGGGACAGGCAGAAAAGGTAATGACGGGATGCTCTGTAAAGAAGACAATAGAAGCTGCTACACACTTTCTAAACGTAGTGGTACTCGCGAAAATCCCCCACCTATATTAAGGGGGAGGGTTAATTTGAAATTCGGATAATCAAGCAATCCTATCAATCGTAACGGGAAACGATATGAAGGTCTTCTTACTCATTATGGTTGCTGAACATCATTTAAGTGAAAATGTTGCTTGAATATCCAACAAAACACCACGAAAGGATATGAATTTCCGTTCACTTTGGATAAAATGATAGATATATAAGCAATTTGAATATTTTAAAAAAGTAAGCATCCAAATGAGTGGATGCTTTTCATTTTGCCAATAAAGATTTCGAGTAAATTGTATACCAGTAATCTAATCAGAAGATCCAAATGAAGGGTATCTACCCCTTTCCGGAGTATGTCGAAACGCGATAATTTCCGAAAAGTGACAGGCAACACCGTCAACTTTCGGCTATTTTTGGATGGCAAAAACATTCAACAGCTGAATCATAAAGATTGCCTCACAATGGTTTTTTTACGATCGAACATCTTCGTTCACACTACGATTTACGGTTCCTTTTATGCCATTCTGAGATTTCCTCAAGTCTTTGTTTGAATCTGGCCTCTGAACCTTGATTTGTCGGATGATAATACGCGTGCCCTGCTAACGAATCCGGCATCGTCTGCATCGTTGTTAATTTTTCTTCTGTATCATGCGCGTATTTATATCCTTTTCCGTAATTTAAATCTTTCATCAATTTGGTAGGGGCATTGCGTAAATGGAGGGGAACAGGTTCATTCATTGAGTTCAGTGCATCTTTCTTTGCGCTCATATAAGCTAAATATGCTGAATTAGATTTTGGTGCCAGTGAAAGGTAAATGACAGCTTGGGTTAAGTGTACATTACATTCAGGCATACCAATAAATTGACATGCTTGAAAAACAGATACCGCAATTTCTAAAGCCCGATTGTCGGCTAAACCGATATCTTCACTTGCAAATCTGACCAATCTTCGCGCAATAAACAGCGGATCTTCTCCGGCTTCCAACATCCGTGATAACCAATAGACCGCCGCATTCACGTCGCTATTTCGCATCGACTTATGCAAGGCAGAAATAATATTATAATGCTCCTCACCATTTTTGTCGTACAATAATGATTTTCTGTTGATCATTTGGGAAAGGTCTTCTTTCCTGATGATGATGGTATCCTCCTGCTTATGCCCATTTAAAACAGCCATTTCCAGCGTGTTCAACGCAGTACGGGCGTCCCCATCGGAAAATTCTGCAATGGCCAATAAAGTTTGATCTTCAATTTCAATCTTTTGAAGGCCATACCCATGGGGATTTACAATGGCCTGTTTTAATAATTCCACGATTTCACTACTCGTTAATTTATGTAGGACAAAAACCTTAGTCCTCGATAACAAGGCCGAATTGACTTCAAATGACGGATTTTCAGTGGTTGCGCCGATAAGGATAATGCTACCATTCTCCACATACGGTAAAAAGGCATCTTGCTGTGCCTTATTGAATCGGTGGATCTCATCGAGAAACAAAATTGTCTTTTCGCCTAATTGCCGGCGTTCTTCAGCTTCTTTCATAACGTTTCGAATATCTTTAATCCCACTGGTAACAGCACTAAAATTAATAAATTCCGATTGCGTTTGATTTGCAATAATTTTCGCCAATGTTGTCTTGCCTACGCCGGGGGGACCCCAGAAGATCATGGAAGAAAGACGGTCATGTTCAATCATTTCTCTAAGCACTTTTCCTTTACCTATCAGGTGCTTTTGTCCAACGAATTCGTCTAAATTTTTAGGACGTACTCGCGTGGCCAAGGGACGGTTTTGGTCATTGTCGTTCTCAAATAAAGAAGTTTGCCTCAAGGTTACTCCCTCCTTGTAAAAACTTTTCCCATTACGCTTCTTTTTGTCTGCTTATGATCCCGACCAAAATATCTAACTCAATGGTTATTTTAGAATAACCCTGATTCGCAAATGTATCGATTTGTTCCCTGTTCGAGTTCAAGGTCAAAAGCGCCAATTTGATTCATGCTGTTTTGATTAATGTCTTGCTTGGTATAGTGTTGGCAGATAATATCACCAAATGAAAAAGGCGATACCGTTTCATTATTGTTATAGACCTGAATGATGAAAGTAAAACAGAAGCTTAAAATGAAAAGGTGGGCCCCGAACAGCAAAAAAGCCAACCAGAAAGGAGGGCACCTTTAAGGTGAATGATATCACCTCTATCTCAAAAATCAAATATGCGTTGAAACTACAAATTTTAGCAGGCTGCCTCTTTCTGCAGTTTTGGGAAAGGATGAGACCTTCCGGGACTTTGGCTGCTTGGAAAACGACCATGTCATATGAATCTCATTTGAAGTTATCCACAATTTTAAAACTATGAAAGCCGGTTCATTCATTTTTTCAAAAAAATGCGGCAATTATGCTTAATGCAGTCCGAAAAATCAGCTCTGAGGAGTAAAAATTTTTCGTGATAATTTAAATATACCTCCCAAAAAAGCGGCCAAATATGTAATAATTTAAATAATTAGAGCTTGCTGGACGAATATTTTGGTATGGCTTAGTGACAAGTCGAATACAAGCTAAAATTTGATTCGTTCAGCAAGCCCTAATTAAACTTGGCTGTTTTGAGGGGGTTTTTATTTTGGTTACTAGAAAAGAAAAAAGAAATCGTGAAAAAGAAGCAAATTATTTTTTCGAGTTCCTTAAAATTCAGAAGCATTTTTTCAAAGACCTGATGAATAACCTAAAAAAGGTAGCAGACCACCGACATCAAAGCTATATCACTTATGGTCCAGAGGTCCTTTTATTTACGATGATGTTGAAAAATATGACCGGCCTAAAATCCATGAGAAACATGAGTGAGAGTTTTAATAAAGAAGAATGTATTAAAAATGTAGGGAAGGTGTTAGGCTTAGATTCTCTTGAAGAACTTCCACATTATGATACAATTAACGACTTTTTATCTGGCTTAGATGTAAATGAATTAGAAAAAATTAGAACGTATATGATTAAAGAATTATTGAAAAAAAGGTCTCTCGAGTCTTATCGAATTGAAGGAAAGTACTGGGGTGTCATCATTGATGGAACTGGATTACACACCTTTCATGAGAAACATTGTAAACACTGCCTGAGACGGGCATATACAAATAAAGAAACAGGAGAAACGAACGTACTTTATATGCACCATGTACTTGAAGCCAAGCTTGTCGTGGGGGATATGGTCTTCAGTATTGCCTCCGAATTTATCGAAAATGAATCAGAAAATGTTTCTAAGCAAGATTGTGAATTAAAAGCCTTCGACAGGCTGGCAAAGAAAATAAAAAAAATATTTAAAAGACTACCGATTTGTATCTTGGGAGATAGTCTCTATGCATGTGAAACGGTATTTAATCTGTGCAGGGCGCACAAATGGAAATATATATGCAGATTTAAGGAAGGGAGAATTAAAAGTATCTCGACGGAGTTTAAGGCAATAAAAGAGCTGGAACAAAGTAAGGATCAGAATTCATTAGTTTGGGTGAATGATATTGCCTACAAAGACAGAACGGTCAATCTGATGGAGGCCACAATGAAAACAGAGGATGGGAAATCGAAAGAGTATGTATTTATAACGGATATTAAAATCACGAAAAAGAACGTGGAACGACTCATCGCTGCAGGAAGAAGCCGCTGGAAGATTGAAAATCAAGGATTTAACGAACAAAAAAATAATCGTTACAATATAGAACATGCCAATAGCCAAAACTACACAGCCATGAAAAATCATTATTTATTAGTTCAAATAACAGATATTATTAGACAGCTGTTTGAAAAAGGTTCGTCAATCTTAAAAGCACTCAAAAAAACGGCAAAAGAAAAATCCTCAAATCTGTTGGAATCGTTTCGGACACGCATTTTAACAGACGAGGATTTCACCCATTTAAGTAAGCCAATACAAGTAAGGTTTACTTAATGGTTATATTATAGCAAAGGATGTGATGTAAAAAAAGGTTTTTTTGAAGTTATCCACAATTTTAAAAAAGAAATTTGCAAATTCGGCTCTTTTTGACTTTGAAAGCAGAAAAAATAGATGGAAAAATTTTCTAAATGTGGATAAGTCATTTTATCATAAAACATCTAAAAATTGATGAATTTACTCTTCAGAGCTGTCCGAAAAATGATTCTATTGACATACATAATAATATATTTATATAATGATAAAGGCTATGGAAATACTTGGCAGGATTTCCATGCTTTCCGGCAAAATTCCAATAAAAATTGAAAAAGGCAAATTCATCGAAAGGTGGAGACGCAAAGCTAAAGGGACTAAAGTCAGATGACCATGTCAGCCAGTTACCGATTTTACATCAAAAGGACTAATCGGTAGGGGATTAGTCCTTTTTTCGTTGTGCGGATATCAAATGTGAAGAACTTCATTTAACAAGCAGGAGGAAGCAAGGATGGCACAGTTTCAAACAGATAACAAGCATAAAGCTTTTATCATTACATTAGGCGGATTTGCCGCAACAGAAAAGGCATCTACGTTTGTAGACGATTTAAAAAAAGAAGTTTCAAAAATTAATGTGAAAAATTATTCGTTAATTGTGGATTCATCCGATTTAAGGACATTTAAGCCCGAAATTTTGCCGGTGCTTGAAAAGAGCTATGCGTTGTATATGAGTTTAGGATTTAAAAAAATCCTGATGATTACACCGAAAAGGGTGACGCCGCGTTTACAGCTGAAGAGAATCGCGAAAAAAGTGAATTTTACGGGTGAATTTATCAATAGTTTACAAGCGGGATTGGAACTTTCACGTTAAAAACAGCTTGAAGGAGTTAAGTAAAAATGGATTCGAGTGTGACAATAAGAGAAGTCTCTGTCTATCATCCTGAAAAGGTGCGCCATAACGATTATTACCTGGCCCATTTTCGCCAGCAAGGAAAAGATATTACAAGACTTTTGCAAGCGCTTGGCAGAGAAAACAGATACATAGCAGATTATAAAACTGAAACCACTTTAACAATGGCGGTGGAAGCATCAAAGAAAGTGCTGGAAAAAAGCGGGTTGGCCGGCCGGGATCTCGATATGATTGTATTTGTATCAGGGACACCTGAATACTTTTGGCCACCGAATGCGGTTGCCATTCATCAATCTTTGGGCGGAAAAGAAGAAGCTGTTGTTTATGATATGAATGCGGCATGTGTCGGAATGGTGGTAGCAGTGGATCAAGTAAGCCGCAATATGCTCGCAAATCCGCATATCAAGCGTGCGCTTGTCGTGGGCTCCGAGCAAATGCACCGCTTTGCAAACGAGGGGGATGCGGTTACATATGCCAGTTTCGGAGACGGGGCCGCTGCAGTATTGCTGGAAAAAAGCCATCATGTTAAAACAGGGTTTATCGACTCAGCCTATCAAGTGAACACAGAATCAATTGATAAAATTACTTTTCCGGCTTGTGGCGTATCCCAACTGGTTGAGGGAAAAGCCGAACAAAAGAATAGAAAAATAAAATGGGAGAATGTAAACAATGACAATGCTTTTCTGTCTACTGCCGCGCTTGTTGAAAAATTGCTCAGCCGGAATCATTTAACCGCGAAGGATATTCAGGCTTTTTGCTTTTCCCAATTGTCACGGAAAAATATATACAAAATCCAGGAAATCTTCAAAGAAGACATAAGCAAGTTCCCAATTGTGGGCACGGAATATGGCTATACAGGAGCCGCTAGCCCGTTTATGGCTTTTGAACGAGCTGTAAGCACCGGCCGGATAACGAGGGGCAGCTATGCCATATTTTGGTCGGTTGGTGCGGGAACTTCTGCTTGTGCCATGTTGTATAAACATTAAATGTATTGAATCTGTTTCAAATGAAGGGAGCCGTACCATGGGAATTAAAAAATTGTCCAAAGCCATTACAATGGGCCAAATCAAAACCGTTATCCTGCCTTATATTCTCATTGGCATTTTGTTGGTTGGCAGCATGTTCATCATCCCCCAATACTTAACCATTTGGTTTGTGTCTGTTGCCGCAATCCTTTATCTTGGTGTAGGTTTATGGTCATCTTTCCGGTTAACCGGGAAGTTATTAAAAATGAAGCAATACGCTTCCAGCCTGGAGTCGGGAAACCTGGCTGAATCGCTGGAAATTTTAGGTGCAGATGAATTTGGCACGATCTCTAACTTCTTAAATAATGCAACAAGCAATATGCGAAATCTGGTTGGAGATTTAAAAAAAGGAATAGAGCGTGTAGATTCCAATTCAGATGAATTATCGGCAACCATGACGGAACTGTTTTATGTGATGGAAGATGTGAAAGAAACGATAAATGAGATGGAACATGGCGCAATGGAACTAAGTGCAAGTACGCAGCAAATTGGCGCATCTGCTGAACAAATTGAAAGTTCAACGAAGAAATTAGCAGAAAAAGCAAATGAAGGAAAAAACATCGCGCAGGAAATTAAGAAACGCGGGACAAAAGTAAGAGAGGAAGCAACTGAGTCTGCAGGCTCTTCCAATCAAATCTATACGGAAAAAGCGGAAAATATTTTGAAATCCATTCAACAAGCGAAAATCGTCGAGGAAATCAAAATGTTGGCTGATACGATTGGAGACATTGCGAATCAGACCAATCTCCTTGCCTTAAATGCATCGATCGAAGCGGCAAGGGCAGGGGAAGCAGGAAAAGGTTTCTCAGTAGTCGCTCAAGAAATCAGAAAGCTGGCTGAACAATCCACCCAATCGGTTGAAAATATCCGGGTGGTCACTAGCCAGGTCCAGCAAGCCTTTTCAAACCTTATTCATCATTCAAAAGAAATACTGGACTATGTGGACACAAAAGTGAACCCCGACTATGAAAAGATGGTCCGTATAGGGGAACAGTATGAACACGATGCGGAATTTTTAGACCGTATGTCGCTTGAAATCGCCCAGGCTTCGAATGACATGGCAAACGCAATTGAGGAAGTCAACAAGGCGATACAACATGTATCTTCTACAAGCCAGCAATCCGCTGCAGGTACGGAGGAAATGTCATTTAATATTTCCGAAGTGTCACTGGCAATGAAAGAAACGGCAGAAATGGTAGACCACCAGCATCAATTAGCCCATAAAATAAATGAGTCTCTCCAGAAGTTTAGTTTATAAATAGCAAGTTTCAGCTTATGAAAGAAGTCATGCTGCAGCACGAGGATAAACAGGAAAATTCCGGTTTGTCCCCATGCTGTTTATCGTTAAACACTGCCCTTGTTTTTGCTATATAAAATGAACTTAAGTTTTTGCACTGAGACAAGGTCATCCATTTGCATGATGATTCCTTTTTGCAGCCGGCAACAAAGTAGCAATGTTTAGTTCATTTTATGTATGCTACAAATTTTAATTCCGAAATCCCCGGTTCATTGCATCCCCGCACATTACCAAAGGGCAGGACAGCCAAACCTGATTCATGAATCCCCGCCATTCGGGAAAAACTGTTTAATACAGTTCGCATGAATGGGGGAAACGTGATGCCTGAATTGCCGGAAATGGAGACCTATAAAACATGGCTGGCGTCATTGATTGGCGGCCGGACCATTACAAATGCCATGATTCAGCGGGAAAAATCGATAAATATACCTGCCGGCAAGTTTATAAAGGCAGTGGCCAATCAGAAGATCAAATCGATTTCAAGACGCGCAAAGTATTTAATTTTTCAGCTCGAAAATGGTTCGTGCCTGCTTCTGCATCTGATGCTCGGCGGATGGATGTTTTTTGGCAAAGAGGAAGACAAACCGGACCGGACAATACAAGTCCAACTTTCTTTTGGAGACCGGCACTTGTTTTTCATTGGTTTTCGTTTAGGATACCTGCATCTATTAACACCGGAAGCGGTTCAGACGGCGTTTGAAAAAATCGGCCCCGAACCGCTTGATCCCCATTTTACATTAGCTGCTTTTCAACAACGGATGCAACAAAGAAGAGGCATTCTTAAAACAGTACTAACCAATCAAGAAGTGCTGGCCGGGATTGGAAACCGGTATTCCGATGAAATGCTATGGCACGCGCAGTTGCGGCCGGATCAAAAAGCAGGTCATCTTGACAATCAGCAACTCGCCCGTTTGTATGAGTCGATCCGGTTTATCCTTCATAAAGGGATTGAGCAGGGAGGTTATATGGAACATCCGCTGCACGTGGGAGATGGCAAAACGGGACGCTATCAAATGTACGTTCACGGCAGAGAAAATGAGCCATGCCCGCGATGCAGCTCCCCTATTAGGAAAGAAGAAATTTCTTCACATAAGACTTATTTTTGTCCACGTTGTCAGTATTGAAAACGGATCTGCCCCTGCCGCACTTCATTTTCCCAGCTGCCTGTCAGACTTCCCCGGCCTGCAATTTTATAAATTTCCGCTTTCCTACTTGTATGATGAGTCCGTCTGTTACATGAACAGCATCGTGGATATCCTTTACTTTTTCTCCATTTATCCGGATGCCGCCGTTTTGAGTCATTTTTCTGGCTTCACTTTTTGATGGCTGCAGCTTCAATTGTACGAGTAGATCAATGATGTTTATTGTTTTATCTCCGTCCCATAGCATGACCGGGATATGGGCAGGCAATGCTCCTTGTTGAAAAACATTTTTGAAGTTTTCTTCTGCCTGGATTGCCACAGCTTCTCCGTGGTACATGCGGACAATCGTCCTGGCCAGCAGCATTTTGGCATCGCGGGGATGCAGTAGGCCCACTTCAACGTCGTGTGCGATTTTTATTTTTTTTGCCAGTGCTAAATCTGTGACAAGGTTAAGAAATAGTATAGTTTGATCAAAAGTACCGAACCATGTTATAAGTGTAAAAGAGGCTGAAATATTTTTTGCTTATTTATTTTGTGTTGGCTTGGTATCCAGATAGGGGAGGTTATGATTTTTATCATGAAAGAAAATTTTTGGCGTGATTTACCACGGCCATTTTTTATACTGGCACCAATGGAAGATGTGACAGATGTTGTCTTTCGCCATGTTGTAAGTAAAGCGGGCAGGCCGGATGTGTTTTTTACAGAGTTTACAAACACGGAAAGTTATTGCCACCCCGAGGGGAACCAAAGTGTGCGCGGCCGCTTGGCGTTTACGGCGGATGAGCAGCCGATTGTGGCCCATATATGGGGGGACAAGCCCGAATATTTCCGGCAAATGAGTATGGGTATGGCAAAACTCGGGTTCAGCGGTGTTGATATCAATATGGGCTGCCCTGTGCCGAATGTGGCAACAAAAGGGAAGGGAAGCGGTCTGATCCGCCGTCCGGATGTTGCTGCTGAACTTATCCAAGCCGCAAAAGCAGGCGGATTACCTGTGAGTGTAAAGACGAGGCTTGGTTATACGTATGTGGAGGAATGGTGGGACTGGCTTACGCACATATTGAAACAGGACATCGTGAACCTTTCCATCCATTTGCGGACAAGAAAGGAAATGAGCAAAGTGGACGCCCATTGGGAACTCATTCCGGAGATCAAAAAACTGCGTGATGAGGTGGCACCGGATACCCTTTTGACCATTAATGGGGATGTCCCTGACCGTCAAACCGGCCTGAAGCTTGCACGCCAGTACGGTGTTGATGGGGTGATGATCGGGCGCGGCATTTTTAAAAATCCGTTTGCTTTTGAAAAAGAGCCGAAAGAGCACAGCAGCAAGGAATTGCTTGATCTTTTAAGACTGCATCTGGATCTCTTTGACAAATATTCAACAGAACTGGAGCAGCGCCCGTTTCCACCGCTTCGCCGCTTTTTTAAGATCTATGTCAAAGGCTTCCGGGGAGCGAGCGAGTTGCGAAACCAACTGATGGGCACAGATTCAACAGATGAAGTGCGCACCTTGCTTGATCACTTTGAAACAAAACAGATGGAGGGGGAAACGGTATAGCATTCCCCCTGCATACCCCCGATACAAAAGCAGCCCGTTTTTTATATTCTTTTCATCGCAATAGATGCGCGGCTGTGCCAAACTGCCAAAAGGCTGTTGCAAAAAGACAGGAAAACCCCGGAGACCACTACACCAGCTCATTCCATCCGCCGCGGCACTCACATCGGCATATGATGGTTCCCGTTTCATACGGCTTCCGCAAAAAAAGGATCCCATCCATCCCGGGTTTGCTGCCGTTTTGGCGGCGCACAGACCCGAAAATCCCGTGAAAGTTCCAGGTTTTGCCGTAAAAATTCCGTCCAATCCGCCCGGCTTTTTACGGCAGGGGAAATCGGCATTTTCAAGTATGGGGCGCAAGCAGTAAGGTGCCCCCATTCTCCGCTGTTTTTGCGGTCATAATGCCTGGCATTGCCATATTAAGGAGGCGTGCAGGTATTTTGAATAGCAAGAGAGAGGCCAGTTCAAAATAACCGTAAGAACTGATTTTTAAAAAAGAATTCAGGTGAAAAGGTTGGCGGAAAATACAAAAAAATGGTATGGATCCAGAAAAAGACCCGGCAGAAGATTGAAAAAAGATGATATTACCATTGTGGATACAGATGTGACAAAAAAAGCAGTGGTCGCAACGGCTCTTGGAAATGCGATGGAGTGGTTTGATTTCGGGATATATTCCTATTTGGCCGTCATCATCGGAAAGGTGTTTTTTTCAGGGGTAACCGGTTCATTGCAACTGGTCTATTCGTTTGCTACTTTTGCTGTAGCGTTTCTCGTCCGTCCGATTGGCGGGATGTTTTTTGGCATGCTGGGCGATAAGTTCGGGCGGAAACGGATATTGGCCGTTACTTTAGTGTTAATGTCACTGGCGACTTTAAGCATGGGTTTGATCCCGGGTTATGCAAAGATTGGAAATCTGGCCCCGTTTCTGCTGCTTGTCGCCAGACTGGTTCAGGGCTTTTCCACTGGCGGTGAATATTCAGGTGCCATGACATACATCGCAGAATCTTCCCCGGATAAAAAAAGAGGCTTTTTATCGAGCGGACTCGAAGTGGGCACGTTGTCGGGATATATTTTGGGATCCGGCGTTGTCACGATCCTCAGTTTTTGGCTCGGCGAAGATAAAATGCTGGACTGGGGATGGCGCCTTCCTTTCTTTATCGCTGCGCCGATGGGCTTGATTGGCCTTTACTTGAGGAATCATTTGGAGGAGACCCCGGTTTTTGAAGCGATGAAGGAAGGGAAGCACAAAGAAAATGAGAAAGGGCTATTCAGGAAAGTTTTCCTTTTCCATTGGCCGCAATTGCTGAAAGGGATCGTTCTCGTTTTATTTTTTAATGTTGTCGATTATATGTTGTTGTCGTATATGCCGTCTTACTTAAGTGTCGTTCTCGGTTACGGGCAGTCAAAGGGCCTTTTATTCATTCTCATTGTGATGTTTATCATGATTCCGATTGTGCTCATCATGGGCTATTACAGCGACCGGATCGGAAGCAAACGCATCATTATGGGAGGCCTGGTCGGGCTGATTTTTCTGTCCATCCCGGCATTTAAGCTGATTGGAAGTGGAACGAATTTAACGGTCTTTTTCGGCTTGATGATCTTGGCCGTCTTACTGGCGACATTCGAGTCAACGATGCCATCGATGCTGCCTTCTTTATTCTTCACGGAAGTAAGATATGTTGCGCTGGCGATCGCTTTTAATATTTCGGTTTCTTTATTTGGGGGAACAACGCCTTTGGTAATGGCGTGGCTCATAAAAACAACGAATAACCAGATGGTTCCCGCTTATTATATTATGGCAGCCTGTCTCATTGGTGTCTTGACGATGTTTTTCGTAAAAGATACGACCGGGAAAGCACTGCGGGGATCGGCACCGGCAGTAGAAGAAAAACACGAAATTGCAAAAATTCTCGAAGACCCCCATGAAGCATTATGGTGGAAAGAGGAAAAAGGAAATATTGAGGAAAAAGCGTCTGAATTGGAAAATCCCAAAAATTAACCATATCCATAAGGCCGCTTTTTTGGCTGCCCGTACCACGGAACCGGCTTGAATGGCCTTCCTCCTCTTTTAAGTTGTTTCTGGCCGTAAAATGCCACGTCTTGGTTCATGCATCCGCATGCTTGCAAGTGGGTGCATCCCCCTTTTCTGTTAAAAAATATCTGAGTATTTTTATTTTTGGGGAGAATGGAAAATAAGCGGTAGACAAACCAATTTCCGTGCGGTAAAATAATAGAAACAAGTGTTCTAAATGGCCGGTGTGAAGTTTATGATTACTCATCTTGCATCATGTAAAGACAGAAGAGTTCACAGCACCATGATTTCAGCATTGAAAAAAATAGGGCGGATGGGAGTTAGCCGCACACAGGGTTACATAGCGGCTTCCAGCAGGTGTTGGATTTGAAAAAAGCGTCATTTTGTAATGGAAAATAAAAAGGATTCCTATTATGCAGGATCCTTATTTTATCAATCAAATTAAATTTTTTTACTGCTAAATAGCTGAGTGATTTTGACGATTCCAAATACGACGGTTGCAAAAAACAATACAGATACGATGATTGCAAGTATCATGCCAGCCCCTCCTTATAACGGATTCCGTCCATGATAAAGCCAAATATTTTTTCAATTTTATTATAACATATTTTCCAATTTCCCCTTGATGTAAAAGGGGATCAGAAATCCCCGCTGCCCCTTATGCAGTTGAAATGCCTGAAACTTTTTTTGCTGACGCCCGTATAAAAAAGTAACAATGATGAGGAGGGGAAAGCGCCATGTCTGAAAAAGGGTGCGTGAAGTGCGGGTCTAAGCAGGCGGGGAAAAAAGAAGTGGCAATGACGGGAACAGGTCTGTCAAAATTATTTGATGTCCAGAACAACACGTTCATTGTCGTGTATTGCAAAAACTGCGGTTATTCGGAGTTCTATCATAAACAAACTTCCACCGCCTCTAATATTCTGGACTTATTCTTCGGGGGCTAAATCCGGGGAGGTGTTATATTGGAAACGAAGCTGATTATCATACGGGGAAACTCCGGGAGCGGAAAAACAACGATCGCTAAAAGGCTTCAAAGCCATTTGGGGCCGGGAACGCTTCTTGTTTCACAAGATACTGTCCGGCGTGAAATGTTAAAGGTGCCGGACAAAGAAGGAAACCTCTCCGTTGAGCTCATTCGCCAAATTGCGGAATATGGAAAAGGGAAATGCAGATTTGTGATTGTCGAAGGAATTTTAAACAAAAACCGTTACGGGGAAATGTTGTCCCGTTTATTGAAATTCTACCATTCAAAGGCGTATATTTATTATTTTCGATTAACGTTTTGGGAAACAGTCAAACGCCATAATATGCGTTTGAAAAAAACGGAATTCGGAGAAGAAGCTTTACGCGCCTGGTGGAATCCGAGAGACGAACTTGGGGTGAAAGGAGAAACCATGTTAACAAATGATATGTCACAGGATGAAATCATAAAACTGATGGCGGATCAACTGGAAATTGATCTTTGATTTTGTATATCGGCATATGGTGCATGGGAAAAGCGAAAAAGCCATATCTCTTGCCAGGAATTGAAATGAAGAAAACGTGTTTAAAGGTGATGGAATGTATTCAGATATCAATGAACCTCGACAAACATTATCCAAAGATGCAATAAAGGTTTGGATCATACGTGAAACGCTGGAGGCCGGGGCAGGGGTTGTGGTTCTCGCCGTGCTGCTTTATCTCGGCCACCACTTTTCCTGGCCGGCATGGATCGGCTGGATTTTATACGGTTTACTCGTGTTGGATATCGGCAGTATGATCTGGTCATGGATAAGTTCGTATTTTCGCTATAAAAATTGGCGTTACGATGTGAACGAAGAATTTTTACAAATGAAATTGGGTGTGCTGAACGAGAAACATTCTTTGGTTCCGATGACCAAAATCCAATCGGTGGCAACCGAACAAGGCCCCATTTTAAAGAAATACAGGCTCTGTTCCGTGACTGTGGACACCATGGGGACGTCCCATACCATTCCGGCTCTGCCTAAAGAGGAGGCCATTGCGTTAAGAAACCGAATTGCGCGTTATGCAAAAATCAGGGAGGTGGAGTCGTGAAGAAAAAACGGTACCATCCCCTTTTGATTTTGTTTCGTATCGGTGATTTTATAAAAAGCTATTTCATCCTTTTCATTATCTTGTTTATCGTGAATGCCGGTTCCCGTTCTCCCGTGCTTACATATGGCAGATATTTGTTTTTGCTCTTTTTTGCAATCGTGATGGTATATCATTTTTTGAAATGGTATACACATAAATATGCACTGGATGAACGCTCCTTTCATTTGTATAAAGGCATATTCAACAAAACAGAACGAACGATTCCTTTTTCGAAAATCCAAAACATTAACCGCCATACATCCTTTTTTCACCGGATTTTTCATGTCACCTCTGTCAGCTTTGAAACGGGTATCTCCGGGGATGAAGCGGCCGTGTTATTTGAAGTGATCACCCGGAAAGAAGCGGAAAAAATCATTGACATCGTGCAGAATGATAAGCGTAAAACGTTTGAACTAAATGCGGAAGAAAAGGAACGGGTGGTCCATTTTAAACCGACGAGAAAAGATACGTTAAAAGCAAGTTTTACATCTTTAAGTCCGCTTGCCGTCATCCCGGTATTTTTTTCTTTTTATTCGAATGTGGACGATATTGTTGATATTGATAAAACGGCGAAAGGGATGCTCTCTTATATAATCGGTTCCTGGTGGATTGTATCGGGCATTGTCCTTTTTGTGGCCATTGTTGCGGTGGTTTTCGGCATGGCACGGACCTTTTTGAAGTATGGGAAATATGAGATCTCCTCTGATGAAGAGCGGATTTATATTACCAAAGGGGTAATTGAAGAGACGTCTTTTTTTATCGAAAAGCATAAAGTGCAGGCTGTTGAAGTGGAACAGTCTTTGTTGAAACGGTTGCTCGGGCTGGCGGAAGTCAAGCTGACGAGTGCAGGAAGGCTTGACTTTGAAGGAGAGAAACTTGAATTAAACTCGCTGTATCCTTTTTTGCCGGTTAAAAGGGCGTACGAAATCATCAACGAGATATTGCCGGACTATGAAGTGGTACAGGAGATGAGGCAGCTCCCCAAGAAATCTTTATGGGTCCGGCTGTTTGCCCCGAGCTGGATTTGGATCATCGCCACAGTCGTGTTATATTTTTGGAAACCGGAAATTTTCGGCTTGCGTGTTCCGTGGTGGCTTTTGTCCGCTTTTCTGTTCGTATCGATACTGGTCGCAAGATGGATCGGTTATTTACATACGAAATATGTATTGAATGACCGTTTTATTCAGTTACAATCGGGCATTTTTACGACTTCTTTGTTCCTTTCCAAGCGGGAAAAAGTGATTGAAGTGCGCGTATCCCGGAACTTTTTTCAAAAATGGCTGGGCCTTGCTTCCATTGAAACGATCAATCGCGCAAAACCGATTCAATTTAACGGGGTAAAGGATGTTCCTGCCGAATTTGCCTGGATGTTTTACAAATGGTACATGGGGCGGGGAAAGGAAGTTAAAGTGGAATGACTGTTTTGGCCTTCATATGATCACGGTTTTCATGCAGTCCCGGCACATGCCGGGAGCAGAGGGGGGATCCGATTGACGATTATCCTTTGGACGGCCATTGTGATTTTATTCATCTTAAGTTTTGCAGGCATCATCTATCCCGTCATTCCATCTATTGTGATGCTGTGGGCCGGATTTGCAGTCTATCAGTTTTTCATTAATCCGCATGCATTGTCCGTCTGGTTTTGGATCAGCATGGTCATCCTGAGCATCGTCCTGATTGCTGCGGATATTATTGCAAACGGATATTTTGTAAAAAAATACGGCGGGTCCAAAATATCTGAAAGGGTTGCTGCGGTTGCGACAATTGTTGGCTCTTTTGTCATTCCGCCTTTTGGGATTATCCTTGTTCCGTTTGTTTGTGTATGTATAACGGAGATCCTGATGACGAAAAACCCCGTCCAGGCTGTAAAAGTGGGCGTTGCCACGATCATTGGATTTCTGAGCAGCAGCATCGCCAAAGTATTGATACAGATCGTCATGATCGTTTGGTTTAGTTTAGCCGTTGCTTTTTAACGGATTTCCCGTTTTCACGACAGCCGGTTGCATAATAGAAAAAAGCCCCGTTAACGGAGCTTTTTTCTATTATGCTTCAAGAAGATCGGCATCTTCCTGTTGATATATTTTTTTATCCATTTCACCGGTAATTTTGCCGGTTAAAATACCGGAAGTCATGGCGCCGCTGACATTTAATGCCGTCCGGCCCATGTCAATCAATGGTTCAACAGAGATCAGAAGGCCGACAATCGCGATCGGCAGGTTGAGCACTGACAATACAATCAGCGATGCGAAAGTGGCACCCCCGCCGACACCCGCTACGCCGAATGAGCTGACAACGACAACAAGGATCAGCGTAATGATGAAAGACGGGCTTGCCGGGTTGATGTCGGCAGATGGAGCAACCATGATGGCCAGCATTGCCGGATAAATACCGGCGCAACCGTTTTGCCCAATGGATAGGCCAAAGGAAGCCGAAAAATTGGCGATCCCTTCCGAAATGCCGAAACGTTTCGTTTGCGTTTCAATGTTGAGCGGCAGCGTACCAGCACTGGAACGGGAAGTAAAGGCAAAAGTGAGTGCAGGCAGCGCCTTTTGCACATATCGTACCGGGCTCAATTTTGCCAGGCTGATGAGCAGCAAATGAACCAGGAACATGACGATAATCGCTGTGTAAGAAGCCAGAACAAACTTTGCCAGTTTGACAATGGCGCCATAGTCGCTTGAGGCTGTGACTTTGGTGATCAATGCAAGTACGCCATAGGGTGTTAATCTTAAAATAAGGGTAACCACCCGCATCACGATCGTATACAAAGTATCAACGATTTTTGCAAAATGTTCCGCCTGTTCAGGTTGTTTGCGTTTTACCCCGAGATAGGCCATCCCCAATATAGCGGAGAAGATCACAACCGCGATCGTAGAAGTCGGGCGTGCGCCGGTTAAATCCGCAAACGGGTTATTCGGCAGAAATGAAACGATTTGTTGCGGAATGGTCATATCTTTTACGCTGGCGACGCTTGTTTTTAGTTCCGCATTTCGCGCGGCTTCAGCGGTCCCCTGCGTTAAGTGGATGCCATCCAGCCCGTACAGAAGCGCGGATCCGATTCCGAGCGCAGCGGCAATCGCAGTTGTACCAAGTAAAATGGCGAGTACAAGAAAGCTGATTTTTCCTATGTTTTTGGTTAATTTCAGCCTCGTAAACGCCGCTAAAATGGAAATGGAGACAAGCGGCATGACGACCATCTGCAACAGCGAAACATAACCGCTGCCGACAATATTAAGCCAGTCGATCGTATGGTTGGTCACATACGACGCCGTGCCGTACAAGAAATGCAGGATAATGCCGAAAACGATGCCAATGCCCAATGCCGAGAAAACGCGTTTTGAAAACGAAACATGTTTTCTTTGCATCGCATACAAACCGGCCAACAGGATGATAAAGACGGCCAGATTGATGATAATGTATAAAATGTTCAATTTTCCCCCTCCTTTTGTTAACCTTTTTCATCTTAATCATCTTATTCCGATATGTCAAGTGAGGTATTTGGCGGCGGAATTTATGTCCCATTGGTTACTCGTCCGTTTCAATCTGTTCTTTTCTGTCATTTAATATATTGAAAAAAGAATGGGAGGTGAACAGATTGGAAAAACGGCGAAAAAAGACACCAGTCGTCCCTTGGATGCACGATCACTATGGTGAGGAAACAGCGGGCAATACCAGCACAAGCAACAATGCTGTACAGCCGGAATACCGTTACGAAAATACTGGCAATATGAATAACGCTGGCAATATGAACAACACTGGCAATCAATCCAATCGTACCAACAACACGGTATTTTGCGAACCGAAGTATGTTTATAAGGACACTTACGTTGAAAGAAACGTCACTTATGTGCATCCCATCATCCAAGTAAACAGGCAACATGTTGTAAACGTTCCGCGCCATGTTTATCAAAGATATGAACAGAACATTACGGTAGATCCGGGTATTCCGGATGAATGTGATCATTGTGATGAGTAATGAAAAGAAACGCCCCGGTTAAAGCCGGGAATTTTTAAGCCGGATCCAATGGTTTCCGGCTTTCTTTTTTTAATAAGGGGAAGTGGCAGGCTGTTTACCGGGAATGGAGGTAAAGGGGAGATACATTGAAAAAAGATAAAAATACATTGCTATACAATAACTATTTATTGTGAAACGATAAATCCTATGCTAAAATCAAAGCGACAATTCATCAGTGAGGTGTTTTTTTATGAAACGGGGATCTACGCTCTTTTTACGGCTGGCGGTCATTTTGATTGGCATCCCAATTCTTGCTTTGTGCATCTTTGTGGTGCCGGAGATTGGAAAACTAGCAGCCCACCTGGTTCCGGATTTTGCGTTCATGGCATTTCTCGTGCTGCTTGTGATCTACGGGGCAACACTCCCTTTTTATTTTGCATTGTACCAGGCTTTCATACTCTTAGGTTTGATTGACAAAAACACTGCTTTTTCGGCAAGTTCCGTAACGGCTCTGAAAAAAATTAAATACTGTGCCGCAGCGATTGGCTTCTTATACGTGGCAGGCAGTCCGCTTTTTTATCTTATGGCGGATAGAGATGATGCCCCGGGAATTCTCGTCATTTGTTTCTTCATTATTTTTGCATCAGCGGTCATTACCGTCTTTGCCGCTGTGCTGCAAAGGCTTTTGCAGGAAGCGATTGAAATAAAAAATGAAAATGATTTAACGGTCTGAGGTGGAAAATATGGCGATCATCATCAATATTGATGTCATGCTGGCAAAAAGGAAAATGAGTGTGACGGAACTTTCGGAGCGGGTCGGCATAACCATGGCCAATCTGTCGATATTGAAAAACGGAAAAGCAAAGGCAATCCGGTTATCCACTTTGGACGCGATATGCAAAGCGTTGGAATGCCAGCCCGGCGATATTTTGGAATACCGGGAAACAATGGAGGAGTGACCATGGAGGCAACCGTTCAAAAGCATGTTCAGAAAAAAACGGCAAGGCTGCGAATGAAGCGGGCGCTCGTCCAACTTCTCTTATTTGCCCGGGAGCAGGCCCTGTCCTGTCTGTTTCCTGTTGTGATTTTTGCGTCATTGGCGCTGACAAAAATTGTGCCGCTCCCTTTTTTGCCGCGGTATGACTGGCTGCTTATCATTTGCCTTTTCACGCAATGGTGGATGGTGCATTCCCGGCTTGAAACAGTGGACGAATTAAAGGTCATTACATTGTTCCACCTGATCGGGCTTGCACTGGAAATTTTTAAAATTCATATGGGTTCCTGGTCTTATCCGGAAAAAGGGTATGTGAAAATTTTGGGTGTGCCGTTATACAGCGGATTCATGTACGCGAGCGTCGCAAGTTACATTTGCCAGGCGTGGCGGAGGCTTGAAATTAAGCTCGTAAACTGGCCGCCGTTTTTAATCGTGTTTCCGCTTGCTGCTGCCATTTACTTGAATTTCTTTACCCATCATTTTTGGATCGACATTCGCTGGTGGCTTTCCGCACTTGTTCTCGTTGTTTTTTGGAAATCCCGGGTTACATATGCGGTAAACGGCACCCGCTACAGCATGCCGGTTGCCCTCTCTTTTGTACTGATTGGCTTTTTCATCTGGATCGCTGAAAATATCGCAACATTTTTTGGCGCCTGGCAATATCCGGATCAGGCCCACGCCTGGAGCCCTGTCCACTTCGGCAAGGTAAGCTCCTGGCTCTTGCTTGTCATTGTCAGCTTTTTGATTGTGGCCACGTTGAAGCAGGTGAAAGGAAATAGGTCAGGCGGGGAAAAGACGGAGCAAGGCTGGGGAAATTGAAGCGGAAATCAATCAAAAGGATTTCAGGAACATTTTTTAGCCCCCGATCACCGGCTGTGCTTAAAACATACAAACGTAAGCTGGATCATCTTTAAGCATTTACCTAAATTGTTAAATTTGTGATTCACATCCATCTCCAAAAACCATCATTTCTGCCGATATAAAATGGAAAGTAAAATAAAGGCAGAAAAGAGGTAAGAGAACATGCAATTAACCGTCTCCCGCAAATTATTTTTGGTATTTGGATCTATCTTGTCACTATTGATCATTGTCTCAGCCGGTGCCTATATCGGGTTAAACAAGCTGGACAGCACGTATGCCAAACTGATCGGTGTTCAAACGAAAAACTTGGATTCCGCCAAAAATATAAAGATCAGTGTGAGGGAACAGTCAGCCGCAGTACGGGGGTATTTGCTGACCGGCGAACCGGCTTATTTAGATGACTATAAAGAGGCAACAAACAACTATAAAGCCCAAAGCAAAGCATTGCTGCGCCATTTGACCGACCCGTCAAACATCAGCAATGTAAAAGAGCAGCAAGCATTATTTAATCAGTACACAGCAATCTTAAATGAAGAAATTGCCTATAAACAAAATGGACAGGAGAAAAAGGCATTGCAGCTTGTATCCACTTCCGGGCGGCAAACAGGTAAGGAACTGGGCAATCAAACAGATGCGCTTGTGAAAGGGATCAACCACGTGCTGGATGTTGAAAAGCAAAAGACTGAAAAAACCGTGCATTTCCTTATTTTGCTGATCAGCAGTATCTCGGCCGTTTCCATTTTGATCGGAATCGGGCTGCTCCTGCTGCTGAGCCGGGCAATCTCAAGGCCGGTGTGGGTTGTCTCCGAAGCCATAAAAAACATTGCGGAAGGCCGTTTGAATATAGAAAAAGTGGATGTGAAAAATAAGGACGAGCTCGGGCAAATGGCCGGCTTATTAAATGAAATGATTTCAGATTTAAGAAATATCATCAGCCAGGTCAGCGAAGCTTCTGAACAGGTTTCAGCAAGCAGCCAGGAGCTGGCAGCGAGTGCCGAACAAAGCAGCCAGGTTTCTGAGCATATTGCCGAGGTCACCCAAGAGGCAGCTGAAAAGACGGATCACGAAATGGTCCAAATCCAGCAAGTGACAGCAACCGTTGAACAAATGTCACTGGAATTGCACAAAATCGCCGGGAACAGCGAAGACATGGAAAAAGCGGTTGAAATTGCAAATACGCTGACAAAAGAAGGGGACAAGGCCGTTTCAAATGTTCAAAACCAAATGAATCATATCGAAAAAACAGTTGCCAATGCCTCTGACATTATCCGCAGCCTGGAGAAAAGGTCTGAGGAAATCAGCCGGATTATGGGAATTATTACGTCCATTGCAGAGCAGACGAATTTGCTGGCTTTAAACGCAACGATTGAAGCGGCAAGAGCCGGGGAACATGGTCAGGGATTTGCGGTGGTGGCAAATGAAGTCAGAAAGCTGGCAGAGGAGTCCAAAAAATCGGCGGATGAAATACGGACGATGGTTTCCAATATCCAATCGGAAATGACACATGCAGTCAAAGCGATGGAAGAAGGCCATCATCAGGTCAATACGGGGCTAAAAGAATCTTCGGATGCCGGCGCTGCGTTTATCAAAATCTCTGAATCGATGGAAAATGTGTTGGGAAAAGTGCAGGAAGTGGCAGCTTCGGTTGAGTCATTGAATGACCAAGGCGCCCAAATTACAAAAACGCTGGAAGAACTGGCGGTTATTTCCACCAAGACCGCTGAAGCCAACCAGGAAAGCAGTGCAGCAACCGAGGAGCAGCTGGCAACGATGGAAGAAATCTCGTCCCTCTCTAACGCGCTTGCACATTTGGCTCAGGACCTGCAAGATGGCATCCAGCATTTTAAATTATAATATGCCAGACCGCACCATGAACCCCTTTAAAAGGTAAAAGACGGGAACCTTTCTGCGGCAAAGGGGCAACTCCTTCTTAAGTAAAATCGAAAAAGGCTGCACCAAAAGTCTGAACGCCACAAGAACTTGGGAAAAGTTATCCAGACCTGTGGAAATAATTGTGTATAAACATGCGAATTTTATTCTTTTTCCCTAAATTCAGGATGATAAACATGTTTCATGGCATCATAATAAAAATTTTTGGAGCCATAAAATCCGCGCAGGCTCTCAGCACCCCGTAGTTATCCGTGATGGGATTGTAAAAAATTTCCTGATTACACACGTTTCGAAGCCGGCATCCTATGCATGAGACGAAAGCAAAGGAGCCTGGAAATGCCAAATACTGGAGAAAACCAAACAAACGAGCAACAATACAAAATACCGGAAGCGGTCCGAAAAAGCCAAAACCATTTCAAAACCGGCCAC
Source organism: Weizmannia sp. FSL K6-0777 (assembly GCF_038593185.1). Lineage (NCBI taxonomy): Bacteria > Bacillati > Bacillota > Bacilli > Caryophanales > Bacillaceae > Heyndrickxia > Weizmannia sp. FSL K6-0777. The sequence continues at coordinate 2,774,505 of NZ_CP151971.1, read as the reverse complement.
GCTCCGAGCACCGGCCTCGAAACAGCCGGCGAAAACACGCCAAATAAGAGCACGAAATAGCTTCAAAAAACAGCCTCAAAAAATGGGGCTGTTTTTGCAGAAAAGACCCTTCTCCGTGTTTGAAATCAGGAAGGGAATCAGGCGGCCCATGCTGCATCGCTTTTTATAGAAAAGGGCATCGGAAAAGAAAATAACAAATGATTGCTGTATATAAAATGAACAACATTTCGCATCTTTGTTGCCTAATGGAAAAAGGAGTCATCAGTCAACGCCCGGACTTGATGTAAAAACTGAAGTTCATTTTATATCGCCTTCATTAAAATCAGGAGTGATAAAAAATGAAACGAAAACACCAAGTAACATTATTGTCATTAGTCACTGCAATCGGCATTGCTTTACTGCCATTTGCCATCGTAAAACGTTCCTTTAAGGATTGGATCATTGTTTATCTTGTCAGTGCTACAGGAAATTTGCTTGCTGACACCTATCTGGTAAAGAAAGGGTTTATTCAATACAAGATCCGGCCATTTCCTGATAAATTTAAGATCCACTTGCCCTTTGATCTCGTGCATTATCCATTGCTATTGCTTTACTACAATCAATGGGCGTTAAACAGCAGACCATTGAGCCAAATTTTTAAAGTGCTTCTGATTTCCCTCCCGCAAGTCATGATGGAAACCATCGCTGAGAAAAAAACGAACTTGATCACTTGGAGGAAAGGGTGGACATGGTATCATTCTTTTTTCAGTATGATGGGCAAATTTTTCATCTGCAGGCTCATCATTGCGTTTGTGAGGAAAATCAATAGGGAAAGGGTGTCTGTAACCTAACAGGCTGCCGAAGCTTTAACGGCAGCCTGTACTGTTTGGGTCTACGGGGCTTCCCCCGTGATTGTAAGACCACTGATTGAGCACCCTATAAGTGAAGTTTGTGGCTGAGGATCGGCATGAGATAAGCGGGGGACATTCTGCATAACGATTCATGTGGATGGAAAAACCTCAACTCATTTTATATAGCTGAACCTGACGAATGTCATGCTTCTTTTCCACTCAACCATCTTTTCTTCAAATCTTCTATCAACAAATCGGCAAGGCCTTCCTGGTATCCTGCTTTTTTCTTTAACCGCATTTCATTTGCCACCAAAAGCAGTTCAGGGGATTGAACCGCATCCAGCTTGGAAAGCCGGGTGGATATATCCTCTTCCGACAGGGTCAAAAAGTATGCATCCGGATCCATCCGCCAAAATACCGTTTGCCCCGGGAAACGGCTGCTGAGGCGCTCTGCCATGACAACGCCTTCCGGATCGAGATCACCCGAATAATAAAAAGTACAGCCGTTTTTTGCAAGATGTTGCAGCATGATCCAGGCAGCAGTGCGGAACTGGCCATGCGTGCAAATCACAGGCGCATCGGACACTGCATCAAGCACAGCCGAAGCGACACCGGAATTCTCAATGATCCAAACCTTTTTTCCCGCTCGTGGCCAAATATTCGTTAGCTGCAATAATTCTTTCACTGGGACGTTCATGACCGTCCCAGTAGATGCGGCTTCACGCCAGACCGGGTGCAGGCCGTTTTCGGTTTCCGCCAAAAATGCGCGGCATGTCACGAAACTCCATAAGTCATCCCGCATCAGCCCAGCATTTGCGTACAGTTCGTTCAATTCTTCCGTTGTTTTCGGCACTTCTTCGATCAGCCCTTTTAACCATTGGTCGGTGAACAAACAGTGGATAAAGAGCTTGCCCGCGAAACGGGTTTGATCAAAAAAATGCGGGTTCCCGGTAATACGCTGGGAATAAAACGGAATCCGTTCGTATTTCCCTTCTTCTGGAAGCATCGTGAAAGCTTTCCAAACCATTTTGAGCTGTGCGGACAACGTATCCGGGTCCTGCTTGTATGCATGCCAGATAAAACGCGTGTCAGCCGTTTTACTGGCAATCCGGCGCCACCACCCATTTCCGTCCGGCATCGTTTCCGTCAGCCGTGCCAAAAATTGTTCCTCTTTCTTTTTCTCAATTTCTTCCTCTTCCGCTTTGGAAAAAATTCTTTCCTTCAAAACCGCTTCAAGCAGTTCGACAAGGGTGTATTTTCCGAAAACAGTCGGTGCCAGCGCTTTTTCAAATGCCCGCAGCGAAATTTTGTTTTTCTCTCTGAGCAAATCAGGGGACGTGCCGGCCAGCCCGGCAATCGCCTCCAGTTCGGTGCGCGTAAAACCGGAAAGGCTGACTGTTCCCCCAATATGGCCGAGCGAACGGTATTTTTCTTTAAAAAGGTGGAACAGTTTCAGCATCCCCGGTTCCTTCCTTAACAGATCGATCGCATCCTTCATCATTTCAAACTCCTTTTCTCACGCCCTAACCGGATATCTTTTTGCCCGCTTTCAGGGACCATTTTACGCCGATTAAAAGAGACCGGAATGACTTCTGGCATCCCGGCTACGCACGGGTAGATGAACGCTTTTCAAAGCAGATCCGGGGTGGCGCCTGCCAATGATTCTTTCGGCTTCTCTACAATCGACCGTTTATGCCCATCCCACCGGTAACGGATCACTGTCACATAATTGGCGTTTTTCGGGCGGACAAGGTCACAGATGGCAAGACTGGATATGGTGTCATAATCACCCCAGAGCGCCTGCGAATTCATGATGTAATTGAATCCAAGCTGCTCGACGACTTCGAACATGTCACGGATATTGTTTTCATCTACCCCGGCAAACGCTTCGTCCAGCGAAATGATGTACGGCGCCATACTGCCTGCCTCCAAATAGCGCGAATAGGCTGCTGTAAAGAGCGGAATGTACATGGCCATTGCCTTTTCTCCGCCACTGAATTTGAAAAACGCGGTATTGCTCAGTTCGCGTTTCGGCTCGCCGGCACGTTTGTATGACAGCACGAATTGGAACCATTTCCGGTAATCGAGCACTTCTTTTAAAACTTGATGGAGCGTCGACCCTTCATTGCGGATTTCAATCAGTTCTTTGGCAGCCGCAATCCGTGAGCGGAAATGTTTCGTAATCCGGTTCAAATCGTCCTCGTTTAAAAACTTGCTGTTGCGCTGCAGCAACGCGACAAGATCTTTTGTATCGAGCTCATCCTCGGACTCCGCCGTTTTTTCCTTCCAGGCAATCGAAAAAGTAAGTCCGGACGAATTATCCCGGTTTCTCATGATCGCATCCATTTCTTTTACCCACTTGGCTGCCCGCTGGATCCGGTTCCGCAAAATGACGCCAACCGTATTGACGATAATATCTTCGTACAGCCTTCTGTCCTGCTCATCCAAATAACTTTGCAAGTTTAAAAGTTCTTTTTCAAGAGACTCGAGTACCGTATACGGGCTCACCCTGCGGCCGCGGTATTCCATCTGGATGAGGCGGCGGCCCCGCAAGCCTTCCCATTCCTTTTTGAACGTTTCGTAATAGTCATCGAGTTTTTCAGCGAACCAATCCGGCGGGTCCGCTTCTTTTGTAAACTCAGACATGCGGTATTCTGTTAAATTTGACTGTTCGTTGAAAAAAACTTTTGTCAAGTTTTCATTTAATTTTGCGCGGTCATACTTTTCCAGCACACCAGAAAACGCCGTCAAAATGCTTTCCGGTTCTGTGTGCTCGCTCTCCACGAAGCCGAGGGAAAGTTCTGCTTTTACGAGTTTCTCCCATTCCGCCGCCATATTTGTCCAAAACGTGGTACGCGTTTTGGCAAGAGACAAATTGGTGGTGCATTTTTCTAGTTCTGCTTCTTTTTTCGGCTTTTCTTCGTAGATCTCCCTGATTTTTTCCTCCGTACTGGTATATTCGTGTTGGACTGCCTGAATCCGGGCGCGAACCTCATCAATCCCCTGCAATTTCAGCTGCTGCTCAATCGCTTCAATATTTGCCACCGTTTTCTCCCATTCTGACCGGCGGATGTTCTCTTCACCGCGAATTTCATCGAGTTCCTGCTCTTTTTCAAGGATATCCGCAGCAAGACGCGCAAGCATTTTGCGCCCGGAAAACAAACGTTGAAAAATGAGCTCCAGGCTGTGAAGATGTTCTTCATAACTTTTCGCAGCTGCTAGTGCTTCATCGAGCGGACCACTTTGAAGGACAAGGTTCAAGCCGGCTCCTTGCTCATGCAGCTGTAGCCGGATGTTTTGCAAATGCTGGTATACTTGTTTCCAATCGCGGTCAATTTCTGTCAGAAATTCCTGTTCCTGTTTCAGGCTGCGCGCTGTTTTTTCAATCTGTTCTTCAAGGTCGCGTAAATCTTTGTCATCTGGAATGCCCGCTTTCCAATCTTCTGCTTCTTGTACTTTCCTAGCCCATTCCGAAAGGCGGTTTTCGATTTGCAAAAGGGCTAGGCGGATTTCAGCAATCGTTTGCTCTGTTTCTTTTATTTTTTCCTGCTGGTACCGTTTCCGGGATGTTCTGCCGATGAATTTGGAAGGTCCTTCATCCGGAGCATGGCCAACAAGGCAGCCGACTGAAAAAGAGCCATCCGCATCAATGTGAAAGCCGCTGTCCGACGGTTCAAGCGGAATGCTGCGCAACACTTCGTCAATGCGTGCGGCTGATACCGGGCTGTCATTATCCGGATCCGGCTTTAAGTAATCGGCAAGTGTGTAGCCGAGAATGTGCGGATTTGGACGGATAACCCGGTCGTGCACAGGTGTAACCGGTTCTTCCGTAATCAGGCTGTCCAAAATTCCCGTCTGCCGGAGTGCCGCTTCAATTCTGGCTTTTTGGGCTTCGGTCACATGATCCTGGAATTCCACCGCGGCATAAAAGGGGAGATAGCGTTTCCCTGCTCCATCGAGACCGGCGCGGAAAGCTTCCGTATCCTGAGGGCGCTCCGGATTGGCAAGTTTCAAGTTTTTCCAATACATAAGTGTTTCTTCGGCTTCAGCCAATTCCTGTTCTTTTGCCTTTTGCGCCTGCTCCGCGCGGGAAATTTCCTTCTGCACTTGCAAAATATAATCGTTTGCCGCCTTCACAATTTCTTCCCTGACCGCTTCATAACGGTTTTCTTCATAGAGCCCGTCCAGCGCGCCGGCAATGCGCCGGAGTCGTTCGTCTGTAAAGGGGAGGGCCGGATGCTGTTCAATCCATAAAAACACGGCATCTTCCAGTTCTTGTTTTTGTTCGGTAAACCAGTTCTCCAAATGGTCAAGTTGTTTACGGAGTTCGTCAATTTCCTGCTTTTTGGCAGATGACTGGCGCTGCAATTTCATATGCATCTCGTGAAGCCGCTCCGCTTCTCCGGCCAGTTGCTGCAACTTTTGCAAAAGTCCGCTGTGCTGTTTGATTTCCTGTTTCCAAACAGAAAAATCAAAAGCTTCCCCTTCATGCCGAGAAAAGTCTCCGGCATTGATCTCGTGCTGGGGGAAAGCCGCTTCTCCGGCATCCAGTGCAAGTTCATCCAGCGTCTCCTGCATGCTGGCTTCATCCTTGCTGTTTTCTGTTTCCAACCGGTCCTGTTCCAAGCGGATGTTTAAAAGCTGGCTTTTCTTTAATTCCCACTTTTTCTCCAGATCTGCTGCTTCACTTTTTAGCTTTTCAGACCTGGCCTGTTGCTCTCCTTTTTCTTTTTCAAGGCGCCATACCTCATGGTGCTGCAGCCGTTCCTGTTCCGCTTTTAAAACGTCGCGTTTCTGTTCGTTCTGTTTTTGATCTTCTGTCAGGTTTTCAATCACTCCGCGCAGGGATTCACAGCGAACTGCTAACGTACCGGCCTCCTGCTTTGCTTCCTGCAGCCTGCTTTCGGCCTCCTGCCATTTTTGGGCGCGTTCTGCCAAAATATATTGATTGTAAAGATCGTATTGGCGCACCAGTTTTTTTGCCGATTCGTGCTCTCTTTCAAGCTGTTCAAGCTGCTGCTCCGTTTCGTCCATGCTTTCAATCGTGTCGGACAAATGGCGAAGCTCGTCATCTGTCAAAGGTGGTAACGCAGACTCGAGAATTTCATAGATGACCGTCGGCTTGAAATCTTTTGACAATTTCGGGCTTCTGAGCTGAATCAAAAGCTTGATCAAATCTTCAAAAGCTTCCATCGACTGGAAACCAAAAATATATTTGTTCACCAGTTCCATATATTCTTTCTGCGAATGGACAAGATGCCCCCCAGACCCGATTCGGTTTTCAAGCTCTTTTGCAGACAACGGAATCCGTTCCGATTGGCGGGTGTGTGTCAATTCAAAATTGTAGCCGATCCTGCGGTTGTCAGTCAGGACAAAATACCATGATTTTAAAGTTTTGTGCCGCTTTGCCTGCATGCCGATCCCCGTTGTGATATACTGCTTTGTCCCTTGCTTTCGATATTCCAGAAACAAGTAGCCGGTCCGCTCGTCATGGCCGGACACTTCTTTTTCCCCAAGCAGATAATCTTCCATTTTCCTTGCTTTTGAGCCGAATGGATCAAGCCGATCAGGCGTCTTTTTCCCATCCAGCAAAACCGGCAAAATGCTTTGCATCGTCACCGATTTCCCTGAACCGTTTGTGCCGCGCAACAACAGCTTTCCGTCTGCAAATTCAAAAACTTCATCGTCATAATACCAAAAATTTAACAAGCCGGCGCGGTTCATCACCCATTTTCCTTCTGTCACGGTTCCTCATCCCCTTTCTCAAAATCAGCCGGATACTCGCCTGCAAGCACGCCCAACAGCGGTTTTATCCGGATCAGTCCCGCTGCTTCATCCGTTTCCGCCATCATCCATTCTTTCATCATTTCGAGCAATTCCGCACATACCGCTTTTGTACCGGCATCTCGAAAATGTTTCGACCACCCGCGTTCAAGGCGGGTGCGCATATCGTCTATCACCGCTTCCAACTCGCCTGCCGTAAGCAAAATTTCCCCCGCTTCATTGGGGACATATTTTTCCGGATGGTCGTGTAGCGTCTTAGACAACTGCAGCATCAGATCCGTGGAACCTTTTGCATTCGGGTAAACATGATGGTAACTCCGCGGTTCTGCGGCAGATAAAAATGCAGTGTTTTTGAAAACATGGAGTTTATAATGGCTGTGTTCTTCAATGTCCTCCAAAAGCCGGTTGCGGAAATTGCGGATATAAAGAAAATCAGGGTCCTGCATATCTTTCCGGTGCAGGCCAGGTGAGAAAAACAATTTCCGATACACCCGCTTACGCCGTTCATCTTCCTGATTTTGTTTCCAGTCTTCTTCAAGGAGCCCGGTCCAGTCCGGATAACTTGTAAAATCATCCGGAAAGCTTCTTAGAAAATAGCGGCTGTAAACGGTCGCTTCATATAGGACTTCCTGGTCTTCGTAAGTGTCGAACCTAGAAATATCGCCGTCTATTGTGCGAATCAGACTGAATTCCATCAGAGCTTGGACTGCCCGGATGAGCGACTTCCGATGAAGATAAAGCGTCCAGTCCAGCTCATCTTCTACAGGATAATTGTTTTGGATTTCCTGGCACATTTCCGACAAGAGAAACTGTTCATCCACCGCTTTTCCTTCCAAAAAGGAGAGCGCACAGCAAAAAATTGCATAATCCATCGGCTCCTGAAAATGCAGGATGCCCATCCAGCTTTCCGGTTCCACTGGGATTTTTTCGAGCTTGATAAAATGCTGATGGATGATCAGCCTAAGGCCAAATTTCTCGCTGATGTAACGGCGCAGCACTTTTTCGCGTTCGCGGATGAGCTGGTACCAGTCCGGGTGCTCGGACCGCAAAATCCAATAATGATGGAATAACAAGTCCATTCCCTGCACCGCTTTTTCATCAAAAATTTGTAACGGATCCATCAGCGCTCTCCTCCTGATCGTTCAAATACGACATCCGGCATGATCAGTTTCCCGTCTTCTGCATCGAGTGTGATGAGATGATCCGGATTCATCGCAACTTTTACGGTCATCCCGTAATCCGTTTTTACCTCATGGTTTTTCGCTGCCATTGATTTTCCAATCCAGCCGAGCAGCACTTTCCGGACAAACGGTTCTACGGTTCCAATTTCTGCAAGGCGAATCTCTCCGTTTTTCATGTATTTTTCAATCAGCTGTTTTTCCTGTTCGCGCTCTTTTAAATAGGCGAGCCGCTGTTTTTCTTTCTGTTCATGATTAGATCGGAAAGCGCCCGGCTTTGTTTTCTCGCGGTACCGGTTCGTTCGCGGCTTGATTTGCCGCATCTCCGGCTGTTCTTCCCATGTCTCGGCATGAAGATTGTCCGTTGTCGCTTCCTCCAGATGCAAATGCCTTACTGTCATCGCCCCGAACACGATCGATGACAATTGATGGGCCTCTTCAAGATTGCGGCATTCGGCAAACCATTTGGCCAGATGCAAATAATCTTTTTTCCGGCTCCGGAAATGTTGCTGGCGTTCACTGATCCGTTGTACATAACGGGCCATTCTCCGGATCATCTCATTTGTTTGCATCTGCAACATTTCCAATTCACTTTGGGAAGAGCTGCCCCCAAGAAACCACCGCCGCAAAGACCCCCAGTATTCGTGGAACTCTTCCAGCCATTCTTGTTCGGAAGCTGCCGTATCTTCCAATCGCGGAATTTGGCGCCTGTGTTCCACGAGTTTTTCAAAAAACGGTGCCAATCTTTGCCCATCCAGTTCACGCAGTCTTCCCCTGATTTGCAGGGAAGTTTTTTGCAACGATACGATAAAATCACGCAAATAAGCCGTAAATTGGTTTTTATATACGAGAAAGGCTTCCGTCTGCATCCGTTGTGACGTCTTTTCGCTGTTGATATAAGCGATGTAATCCGCCGTATTCGTCCGGATGGTCCCGAAAAAGTGAAAAATGTCATCCCAAATATGCATGTAATCGGCTGCAGGTTTATTCAATGGATGTTCCAGTTCCTCTTCCAGTTTTTCCAAAGAGGCGAGTAGGCGGTCAAATTGCGAACGTTCGAGCGATCCTTGGAACTGGTCTCCCAATTTTTCAAGCTGGATCAGCATCCGCTCGATTTCTACCGTGTAAGGTGTGCACTGGTAGCGGAATCTTTTTTTCTTATATTCTTCGATTGTTTTGGCATTGGTCATATCCTGGCGAGCAACCAGATTATTCCATTTCACAAGCTGGGCCAACTGCTGGTGCAGCTGTTCTTCCGCATAATCCTGGAAGGCCGGGAGCGAACGCAGATATTCGAGCACTTCCTCCGGTGCAATAAAGTCGCGCATCCTTTCATGTTGTCGATAAAAGAAGCGCAAAATCACACGGTATTGGGCGGCCGAATCCGCCGTCAGATAACTCGCTTCGACAACTTTCTTCATGATCTGATCCATTTCGTTTCACCACATTTGCTTGTATTACTTCTATTGTATAAGATTCGCAGGAATTTTGGCATGGAAAATATGTTTTTGTGGTTTTTTATCCTGGACTTAAATATGGCTGCTGCCAGGTGCATAGCATGGGGGGAGGGGCAAGTACAAAAATGAAAAGCGGAATCTTTACCGGCAGCCTGTACTGTTCCCGCGCTCTACGTGAAGGAATCTGAAAAACGGCAAGCTGTCTTCACTTTTATCCAAAAAAGGAAGCGCATCCCAAAAACCAGCGGTATCTACAAAAATCAATAGAATGCTTCCGGAACCGGTGCGGGCTGAAATAGATAAATTGAACTCAATTTTACTGCTTCTTTATGTGTTACAAGAATCCATGTTTATCCTGATCGTAATGGATTTTGACGCGAAAAACTTAAGTTCAGTTTATATAGAAAGGCTGCCCGGCCATTACACCGGGCAGCCTGTTAAATCTGTTATGAGCCGGCCAGAGGAAATGTCATGCTCGGCATCCAATCTGGTACGAGCCGGCCAGAGGAAAACCGCCCCCGCAGCTCGGCCGTCACTTTAAACTTCTTTTGCTACGGCATGTTCATGCAACGCCCCGTACTGGCGGCGGTAACGGATGACAAAGTACAACAGGGTGAGGATTTCGGCAGCTGCGATATAAATCAGTAGGATGCCGGCGTTTTGCCACATCACGTCGAACTCTCCGCTGGAAACCACCGCTTTAAATCCGCGCACGCTGTAGGTCATCGGCAACAGCGGGTTAAACCACTGGATGAATTTCGGAATGACTTCCAATGGAAAAGTCCCAGCGCTGCTCGTCAGCTGCAGGATTAAGATAACAATGGCAAGGAATCTGCCAGGGTTTTGCAAAAACGTAACCAAAAATTGAATCAGCGCCATAAAGGTAAAGCTTGTTAATACCGAGAACAATAGAAACAATGGCACATTTTTTACATGAATGCCGACACCCGAAAGGATGATCACATCTGCAATGACCGATTGCAGGATGCTGACAATCAGGAGTACGCCCAATTTGCTGAAAAACCAGCTGATGCCGTTTTTCGGGATGCCTGCCGATTCAACGAGCGGGTAGACGATTGTCAAAATCAGTGCCCCGATAAAGAGCCCAAGGGATAAGAAGTACGGCGTAAAGCCGGTACCGTAATTCGGCACCCTGTCGTAATGCGTTGTATGAAGGTTGACCGGATCGGCCATCATGTTGTACGTTTTGTTATTTGCCTGGATCTTGCTTGCTGTGTTGGCAGCATCACCCAGTTTGTTTTTCAGTTCCGCCGTCCCGCTCTTTAATTGTTTTGTCCCGTCAGACAAACGACCGGAACCGCTGTTCAGCTCTTTTATGCCGGATGCAAGCTGCCCGGATCCGGATGTGAGCTGTCCAGTTCCAGATGCGAGCTGTCCGGTGCCGTTTGCAAGTTTTTCTGCGCCTGCTGTGAGCCGCGCTGAACCAGACTGCAGCTCGTTTGTGCCGGAAACGAGAGAACCGGTCCCGTTTTTCAATGCAAAAGAGCCGTTTACAAGCTGTGAAGAACCGGATTGCAGCCGGCCTGTGCCTTCTGCGAGCGCTGATGAACCGTCTGCCAGCTTTCCGGCGCCTGTGGCAAGGGTTCCCGCCCCGCTATTGATCTGTTTCAGGCCGCTTGCAAGTTTTTCTGCGCCTGTTTGAAGGCCGACTGCCCCGTCATTTGCTTTTTTCAAATTCGGGATAAACTGGTTCTGTAAACCGGCAGTATAGGTCTGTTCGCCGGCATTTAAAGCCGCAATCCCGTTATTTAAGTCCACGGCGCCTGCGTAAAGTTTGTGCAAGCTGCTTTTGACTGTTTCTTTCGAAGGATCCTTGTCATTTTCAATATTGGCGTTCAGCTCTGAAATGCCCGCTGTAAGCTGGTCAAAAGCCGGATTCGTTTGGTTTGAAATGCTTGCAGCAATCGCATCTTCAGAAGGAACCGCAGCTTGGGCTTTTTGTTTTATCTGGTTAAACCCTGCGTTGATTTCGGCTTGCAATTTATCCTGCACGTTTTGTTTCCCGCTTTGAATACGATTTTCAGCCGCCTTCTTCATTTGTGCGATTTGCGCATCGGGCAGGTTTGCTTGTTTCCCCAATGTTTCCACAAGTTCGTCTGTTTGTTTAATTTGTTCTTCTGTCACTGAATCGATTTGGGCAGCCATTGCGCTGCTGATTTGGGATTGCGCGGATGTTAGCCCGCTATTGATTTGCCCGATGCTGTTATTGAGCTCGGTGGAAACGCCTTTTGCGACTTTGCTCGGCAATTCCGTTTTCATTTGCGTAACGCCTGCATTGAGCCGTGATGTGCCTTGTAAAAGCTGTGCCGGAATGGCTGTTTCTGCTTCTTTCATCTTTGATGTGAGCTGACTGCTTCCCGATGCAAGATCGCCTGCGCCTTTTTGCAGTTTTGTAGCGCCAGACAATAAAGAATTGCTGCCCGTTGTTGAAAGCTGGTTCAGGCCGGTGCTCAAAGTGGAGGTGCCGGCTGCCAGTTTTTCTGCACCTGAAGCTGCGTCAGAAATGCCTTTTGTAAAAGTAATGGAACCGGATGCCAGCTTTTCAAGATTCGCTTTCAATGCTTTTGCACCGGTATTGGCTTGTGCCGTCCCGTTGTTTAACGAAACTGCGCCGGCATAAAGCTGTCCTGCCCCGGCATTCAATTTTTGCGCCCCGTCCCCGGCTTTTACGATGCCTGCGTGAAGAACGGGCATTCCTTTGTTTAAAGCGACTGCGCCTGAATTTACTGCGAGCGCCCCGTTGTGTACTTTTGTGCTGCCATTTTGCAATGAAGCAGCCCCGGAAAGCAACCGCCCAGTCCCTTGTTTTAACACCGTGACGCCGTCATCCAGTTTAACAGCGCCCTCGTTAAGTTTTGCGGCCCCAGTACTTGCGGTTTTAAAACCGCCCGCCATTTTTTCGGCCGTTTGAAAAACCGATTCCGCATACGTTTTTGAAATTTCGTCCGCCATTTTTTCTTTTACTTTCAGCATGGCCGTTTCGCCGATTTGGCTGGACAGGAAGTTGTAGCTGTCATTTGGCATGTACTGAAGCTGAAGTTTTTCCGGATTTTTGGCCAATAGAGTGGTGGCGCTTTTGGAGAAGTTTTCCGGAATTCTGATTACCATATAATATTGGCGGCCGCGAAGCCCGTCCATTGCCCGCTGTTCCGATACAAAATGGAAATCAAAGCCGCCGCTTTTCTTTAAGTTCGAAACCAGATCTTTTCCGAGTGTGAGCTGCTGTCCATCCATTTTTGCCCCTTCGTCCTGGTTGACGACTGCAACCGGCAGCTGGTCCATTTTGGCATACGGATCTTTAAATGCCCAGAGAAACATGCCGGCATACAGGATCGGCGCCAGAATGACGGCAATGAGCGGTATCAGGACTTTCGGTTGGTGGATAATTTGTTTTAGTTCTTTTCCAAATAAAGTATAGCCATTCATTTTGAATGCCTCCTTAAATAGATGACTAAATTGGTCATCCGGTCATTTTAGGGTAAAAAAATAATGAAGAAAACGAAAAAACATGCTGTCACAGCGTTCTGCTTCCATGGCTGGGCAGCGCATCAGATGGCACCCTTTGCGTTCATGAGCACACATGGCTTTCTGCCGATAAACCTTTAAAAAAATACAGTTCAAACAGTTTTGAAATCTCTTCTTTCGACAGGGGAGGATGATTTTTCTCCCAGTCAAAAATCAGGGCAATATACATTTTAAACATAATAAATGCGGTTAGTTTTGGATCGCATGGATAAATGTCGCCCTTTTGCACCGCCTCCCCGATGTACTGGCTGATATAGTTCAGAATGGATTCTTCCACATGGTGGAGGGCATCCACTACTTCGGGTGTGCCAAGATTGACTTCCTCGTACAATTTGATGGCGAGCTGGTGCTTAAACCGGAACTCCAGCAATTGGTACAGCACGTGATGGACGTTTTCGTGAAAAGAATAACGCGCATCAATCGCTTCTTCGGCTGAATGTTTCATTTCGGCAATCAGGCTTTCCATAATATATTGGAGCAGTTCTTCTTTGTTTTTGAAAAAAGTATAAATCGTGCCTTTGCCGACGCCTGCCCTTCTTGCTACATGGTCCATCGTGGTCGCCTTGTAGCCGAATTCAGAAAAAGATTTCGCAGCTGCTTCCACAATCAGTTTTTTCCTGTCTGCCATTGCAACCCCCTCCCTTTTTTGACCAAATGAATGAATTGGTCAAGTAGTATATAAACGGCAAAAAAATAACGGTATGAATCCGCTTCCGTTTTTAGTATACCAGATAGTGGCCAAACTTGCATGTGACAATTTTTTAAATTGCCGTTTTTTTGGCTCCCGGATAAATGGCCTTTTATGACGATTTATCCGGGAAACCAGGATTTTCGGGCTTGATTTACTTGAAAAACAACTTTTAATTTCGTTAAAATTGCCGGCGCCCGGCTGTATGGAGGTTGTGTGATTTATTTGAAAAACAGCTTAGAAATCTCCGCTCGGTTAAAGTTTTACAAGCCGGTGTTGGTCTCCATTCGTTTGAAAGCAGCCTTTAATCCAAAAGGGGGCCGTCTGATGCCGGCAAATCCGGATCGATGACTTGGAACGGCCGCATCATATCGTAGTCTTCGTGTTCGAGAATATGGCAGTGCCACACGTAGTCGCCGGCATACGGGGAAAACCGCATCATAACGCGGGTGATCTGCCCGCCCGGTGCGGCAACGGTATCTTTAAAGCCGCGTTCGTTCGGTTCCGGCGGGGTGGCAGGGCCGGTGTATACGATTTGACCCGTTTCGTTATATAAATCTAAGTCAAATGGGCGGCGGTCCAAAATTTGAAACTGGATAAGATGGATATGGATCGGATGGGTAAAAGCCGTTGTATTGGCAAGCGACCAGATTTCGGTTGTGCCGAGCCTTGGTGTTTCCGTGACCGGATCCATCCATCTTTTTTTGTCCAGCAGCAACAGCGGGCGCCCGTATGAATCGGTTGCACCGGTTAGTTTTAAATGGCGGATGGCGCTTACGTTATGGCTGGAAGGAACCGGGATGGAAGATAAAGACCGCGGAATGCGGCTTGTGTCTTCTCCGGCAACCGGCAGCACAACTCTGAACTGCATCACATCGCCGGTTTGGTCGGCCGGATCGGCATTTGGACCGAGGTCATTTTTTAAAAGAATCGTCTGCCCAGCATATTCGGAAAAATCAAGGATCAAATCCGCCCGTTCTGCCGGTTCCAATGCCAGATTTTCAACTTGCACCGGCCGCCTGAGCAGCCCGCCGTCCGTACCGATCTGGTAAAAAGCCTGGCCGGAATCAAGGTATAACCGATAGGCCCGCGTGTTAGAGGCATTGACAATCCGGAACCGGTATTTTCGCGGTTCCACTTCCAAATAGGGCCAGACTTTACCATTTACAAGAATCGTGTCGCCGAGAAAAAACGGCACGACAGAGGGATCCGGTGTTTCGGGTCCCGGATTTTGCGGCTGGCGCGGATAAAAAAGAGATCCGTCATTGTTGAAAGTCCGGTCTGTAAGAAGCAGCGGAATTTCGTACTTGCCGGATGGCAGATGGAAAGCCTTTTCTTTTGGGTCGCGAATGATATACATGCCGGCCAGACCAGCATACACATTGAGGCGCGTAATGCCGATCGCATGGTCATGGTACCACAAAGTGGCGGGACGCTGGCTGTTTGTGTATTCATACACTTCTTTTTTAAAGTCCGGCCCGGTTTTGTTAAAATCGCGTGTAAACCAGGCTTCCGGATAGCCGTCGCTGTCCGGTTCAGTTTCCCCGCCGTGAAGATGCACAACAGTCCGCACTTCCGGAAAGTCTGTTCCCATCTCGTCTAAGATGGTGGTGTCCATCGGGAGGAAATGTCTTTGCGGCAAATGATTTGTCCATTTCACCCGTATCTTTTTCCCGTGTGGTACGTCAAAAAGCGGCCCGGGAAAGCTGCGGTTGTACCCCCATAATCTTGTCGGCCTTAAATCCCGGTGCAGCTTTTGCCAAAATTCTTCCATTGTGACTTCATAATATGCGATCCCGCCCTCTTCCCGCACCGGTCGGATTTTTTCCGCGAGCGGCAGGCGGTCAACAAACTTTTCTAAATTTGGGCTCAAACTCCCCACTCCCTCATCAATTGATGCCGTGCATTTCTAACAGAATATGAGCCATCAAGGCTTTTGGAAAGGGCGAATGGTACCAGCGGCGAAGATAACGTTTTTGCCTGAATTTGGCCCGCCGTATCAAAAGCATCGGCATGTTTGAAAAATGGTTGAGATGCGAGGGTATGTGTAAAATTTTACTCGAAGGAGCAAATGAATGGAAAAAAGGGAAGACACTCTATTATCTAAATGTACACAGCTAGATGAACATCTAGAGAGAGATCTTCCCATGGATATGATATCAATAATTGCTGGATGATTAAAGGGTACAAAGAGTCTTTATTGAATTTGAAGAACAGGTTAAAATTCTGATGCAGAAGGCTTTTACCCAATGAGTTGAAGACGTCAAAAAATTGAACGTTCACAGTAAAAAACATATAATAACCTATATTGGTTTCCGAGACAGTAAGAAAAGAAGGTGGCACAAATGAAAAAAATTTTGCTCTTGGCAACAGGCGGGACCATTGCTTCCGTCGAGGGGGACGAAGGGCTGAAACCCGGGCTTTCGGGAGAAGACTTGCTGAAATATTTTCAGCGTGCTGCTTTGTCTGCCGATGTCACCGCAAAGATATTAATGAACCGCGACAGCACAAACATGCAGCCGGAACATTGGGTGCAAATTGCTGAAGCAGTCGCGGAACATTACGAACAGTATGACGGCTTTTTGATTACACATGGAACGGATACATTGGGATACACATCGGCGGCCTTGTCGTATATGCTGCAGGGGCTGAATAAGCCGGTTGTACTGACGGGTTCACAGGTGCCGATCAGTTTTAAAAAGACGGATGCGAAGAAAAATCTTTTCAACGCCCTCCGGTTTGCTTGTGAGGAGATTGGCGGCGTTTTTGTCGTGTTTGACGGGCGCGTGATCATTGGCACAAGGGCGGTGAAAATGCGAACGAAAAGCTACGATGCGTTTGAAAGCATCAATCATCCGTATGTTGCTTATGTAACAGGGGACGAGGTGCACTATCATTGGAGGCCGTCACCCTCGGAGCAGCCGTTTCATATTGAGACAAGTCTGTCACCGGATGTCTTTCTCTTAAAATTGTACCCGGGCACAAAGCCGGAGATCTTTGATTTTTTAAAGGAACATTACCGCGGGGTGATCATTGAAAGTTTCGGGAACGGCGGGGTGCCGTTTGAAGGGCGCAACTTGCTGCCGAAAATCAAGGAATTGACCGATGCCGGGATTGCTGTTATGATTTCGACGCAATGCCTGGAAGAAGGGCATGATTTGTATTTGTATGAAGTCGGAAGAAAAGTCGCGCAATATCCGGTAATTGTTTCCGGGGATATGAATACGGAAGCAATTGTGCCGAAACTGATGTGGGCGCTGGGCAAAACGGACGATCCCGCTGAAGTGAAAAAGATCATCGAAACGCCGCTTGCTTATGATTTGTCACGGGATTGGGGGGGAAGCGCTCCGGAAAACGGCTGAAAGATTGCAATCGCCGCTTGCTTGGATTTGGCACGAGATTGGGAAAACGGTTGAAAGATTGCGGGAGGGGAAGTCTTTAGTTGAATGCATTTTAGCATCCCGCTGGAAAGCCCTTGTTCGCAGCGTTTTCCCGGCATTTTTTTGGCCCCAATTTTGTGCGGATTTTCACGTATCATCCCTCCACGCTCACTTTTGGCAAAATGGAGATTGCGCTTCACATAGAAGCGTTCTATGTGAAGGAAAGCCGAAAATTGGTGCTGCTTCCTTCACATAGAGTCGCTCTACGTTAAGCAAAGGCGAAAATTCGGACTGCTTCCTTAACATAGAGTCGCTCTACGTTAAGGAAAGACGAAAATTCGTGTAGCTTCCTTAACATAGAAGCGCTCTACGTTAAGGAAAGCCGAAAATTGGTGCCGCTTCCTTAACATAGAAGCGTTCTATGTTAAGGAAAGACGAAAATTCGTGTAGCTTCCTTAACATAGAGGCGCTCTACATTAAGCAAAGGCGAAAATTCGGACTGCTTCCTTAACATAGAGGCGCTCTACATTAAGGAAAGGCGAAAAACTGGACCGCTTCCTTAACATAGAGGCGCTCTACATTAAGGAAAGGCGAAAAACTGGACCGCTTCCTTAACATAGAAGCGCTCTACATTAAGCAAAAGCAAAAATTTGGGTGCCTTCCCGAACTTAGAAACGTCCCGCGTTAACATTCGATGAAAATATCATCGCTTTTTACATAGGACTGCACTATGTTCATTTTTCACAAAAACACAGGCCTTTTCTGCGTTTGCAAAAACCGCCGTCA
Organism: Weizmannia sp. FSL K6-0777; assembly: GCF_038593185.1. Lineage (NCBI taxonomy): Bacteria > Bacillati > Bacillota > Bacilli > Caryophanales > Bacillaceae > Heyndrickxia > Weizmannia sp. FSL K6-0777. Next base: position 2,756,856 of record NZ_CP151971.1, on the reverse strand, counting down.
TAAATTCCATTAAATTTCATACCAACTGTGCGGGGAATTTAGTAAACTGGAGTTAGGAAACATTGAAAAATAGATGCTATATAAAATGAACAAAATATTACCGCTCTCTTGCCTACCGCAAAAAGTAGTGCTCAAACAAATGGATGCTCGGGCTATATGTAAAAACTTAAGTTCATTTTATATAGACTTTTATCACGAACTTCACGGTCCAGACCGGCCAAATTGTTAGGAAACATTGAAAATAGGCGCCAGATCCGGCCTTGAGAAGCAGTTTCCGGCATTCACGAGGGGGGGGGAGCGCAGTGGAAAAGTCATTTGAAATGTTGCTGGAAATATTTGAGAGGGCTGCCCTTTTATTAACTTGCTTATTTTTTATCACGCGAATTCCGCGTTTTAAAGAAATTTTTCAACAAGAGCAGCCGTCTGTTTTTGAACTGAGTTTTATCACTGCCGTCTTTTGCAGTTTTGCAATCTTTGCGACTTACTCTGGCATTAAGGTGGACGGGTCGCTTGTCAACGTGCGGATTATTGCTATCGTATCAGGCGGCATCCTGTTCGGCCCGTGGGTTGGCATTATCACAGGCATTGTCTCCGGGTTGCACCGTTATTTAATAGATATTGGCGGGGTGACATCCATCCCGTGCTTGATTACGAGTATTACAGCCGGCGTCATTTCCGGCCTGATCAGCAGGAAAGTGAAAAATTCCTGGCGCTGGTTCGTCGGGATCGCAGCCGGGATGTTTTGTGAAATATTAACCATGCTTTTGATTCTTGTTTTTGCCCACCCGTTCAGCACCGGTGTGGATATTGTGTCCAAAATTGCCTTCCCGATGATCGCGGGGGACGTCAATATCGGATTGATTGTTCTGCTGATTAAAAGCGTGGAGGGCGAGAAGGAATTTGTGGCGGCAAAACAGGCGAAACTGGCGCTTGATATTGCCAATAAAACGATGCCTTATTTCCGCGCCATCAATGCAGAATCGTTAGAAAAAATCTGCGCCATTATTAAAAACGAGATTCGCGCCGATGCGGTTGCCATCACCGATACGAAAAAAATCCTGGCTTATGTCGGATTCGGGCAGGAAAGGTACCAGATCGGTCATGAAATTATCAGTGATCTGACAAAAACTGCGATCAAAAGCGGGGAAATCACGATCCGCAACCATATCCAAGACCAGCAGACCCCGCAGATCCAGTGCCTGCTGATTATTCCGTTAAAAGAGCGGGATGAAGTCACCGGCACATTGAAAATTTATTATAAAAAAGCGAACAAAATCACCTATTCCCTGCAGACAATGGCAATCGGCCTTGCCCAGATGATTTCGACGCTCATGGAAATTTCGCGCATCGAAGAAATCAAAGAAGAAGCCAATAAAGCGGAGTGGAAGGCGCTCCAGACAAAAATCAACCCGCATTTTTTGTTTAATGCGTTAAATGCAATTGCTTCCACGACCCGCAGAAATCCCGATAAAGCAAGAAAATTAATCATGAACTTATCCGGTTTTATGCGTTATAATCTTGAATTGACCGACGATTTTATTGATATTAATAAAGAACTGCAGCAAGTACGCGACTATATTGAGATTGAAAAAGCGAGGTTCGGCAGCCGCCTGCAGGTTGAATATGAGATTGACGTCGTATCCGTGCTGATCCCGAGCCTAATTATCCAGCCGCTTGTGGAAAATGCGATCAACCACGGGATTTTAAAAGTAAAAGGGCCAGGAGTCGTAAAAATCTCCGTCAAAGAGGCAGGAGATAAAGTACGCATCAGTGTGACGGATACAGGGGCAGGCATTCCGGAAGAAGTGATTGAGCATGTTTATCAGGATAATATGCCGGTCACACAGATTGGCCTTTATAATGTCCATCGCCGTGTCAAACTGATTTATGGAAACGGTCTGGTCATTAGAAGGCTGAATCCCGGAACAGAAGTTTATTTTGAGGTTCCGAAGGTGGGAGAATATGAAAGCCATTATAGTGGAAGACGAAATACCGGCACGTGAAGAATTGGCGTATTTGATTGAAACGTACAGTGAGATTGAAATTACCGATTGTTTTGAAGATGGGCTGGATGTGTTGAAATTTTTGCAGGAACATGAAACAGATGCGATTTTTCTCGATATTAATATTCCTTCCCTGGATGGCATGCTGCTGGCAGGCAGCATCAGCAAATTTGCGCATAAACCGTATATTATTTTTACAACGGCTTATAAGGAACACGCCGTCCAGGCTTTTGAACTAGAAGCATTTGATTATATTTTAAAACCGTATGAAGAAAAAAGAATTGCCGCCATGTTGAAAAGGCTCGAGGCTGCGTATAAAAGAGAGCATTCATTGCTGGGGGAAGAAGGGGCTGTGCCGCGAAACGGCGGGCTGCACCGGAAAGAGCGGGTGAACTTGCGCAAGGGCGAGAAAATTATTGTGGCGGATGCAAACGATATTTTTTACTGCGCCGCCCAGGAGAAAATCACGCTTGTTTATACACAACAGGAAACGTTTGAAATGCCCATGGCGATATCAGAGTTCCAGTCTCTTTTGCCTGAGGATCTTTTCTTTCGCTGCCATCGTTCTTATCTAGTGAATTTAACAAAAATCCGGGAAATTGTGCCGTGGTTCAATCAAACGTATTTACTCCGCTTAAACGGGATGGATGCGGAAATTCCGGTAAGCAGAAGAAATGTGAAACAGTTTAAAGCGCTGATGCATTTTTAAACGAAAGTGAAAAGCGGCCGGCATGAACACGAAAAGTGCATGCCGGCTTTTCCTGTTTTTCCAGGACGGGCGTGACAAAATAAGCATGGTCTGTTTTGCGCACTGCGGTCGTTCGCACATGAAAAGTTAGAATGCCTGCTTTCCGATAGGCCATCCTCCAAGGGGTTGCACTGAAAAAGCGGTCATGGCTTGCTTCCGGTCATACCGTTTGCGCATAAAAGTTGGCATGTCTGCATCTATCCATATGCCATCTTGAATGGACATATAGCGCGAAAGTTTCAGGAAGCGGTTGATCCTATGCCGTCCATTCCTTTTTGTATACCGTTTATTCCTTTTTAAAGCATTCTCGTTCCGAAAATGCGTTCCCTCCTTATTTTCGTACTATAATTTGAGCTGTAGAAAAGGACAGAAGAAACGGGAGGAACCGGACATGTTAGAACAAAAAGCAAACCGCAGCCTGATTGTATTGGGGACGATGATTGTGCAAATGGGGCTTGGGACGGTTTATACTTGGAGTTTGTTTAACCAGCCGCTTGTTGATAAATTTGGATGGCAATTGAGTGCCGTATCGACGACATTTTCCATTTTAAGCCTGGCACTTGCGGTATCGACATTGTTTGCCACAAAATTACAGGCAAAATGGGGTTTGCGCCGCTTGGTTGCTTTTTCCGGCATTTTGCTTGGCGCAGGATTAATCTTGAGTGCATTTGCACCTACACTTTGGATGCTCTATCTGTTGGCAGGGCTTATCGTTGGTTATGCTGACGGGACAGCTTACATCACGACTTTATCCAATTTAATGAAATGGTTTCCGGATAAAAAAGGCCTCGTTTCAGGCATCTCCGTCGGGGCGTACGGGACTGGCAGCCTGGTATTTAAGTTTATAAACGGTGCCGTCCTCAGTTCGTTTGGCGTCACACAGGCTTTCCTTTGCTGGGGAGTGATTGCGATTGTCATGATCACCGGCGGATCTTTCCTCTTGAAAGAAGCAGAAAATGCAACCACATCCGGTACTGTATCCAAACAACCGGCCGGAAAAGATTTTACCATCAAAGAAATGCTCAAAACGAAACAAGCTTACCTTTTATTCATCGTATTCTTCACTGCATGTATGAGTGGTTTGTATCTGATCAGCCTTGTAAAAGACATTGGCACGAGGCTTGTCGGGCTGGATGTTGCGACGGCCAGCAATGCAGTTGCACTCATTGCCGTTTTTAACACAATCGGACGGCTCATTCTCGGCGGTTTATCAGACCATGTTGGAAGAATGAAAGTGGTATCAGGGACGCTGCTTGCAACGGCCATTGCGGTTTCCGTTTTAAGCTATGCCCACTTAAATTTCGCCTTGTTCTTTATCTGTGTTGCAGCGATTGCTTTCGGTTTCGGCGGAAATGTCACCGTATTTCCGGCTATTATTTCAGACTTCTTCGGTCTGAAAAATCAAAGCGCCAATTATTCAGTGATTTACCAAGGGTTCGGCATCGGCGCATTATCCGGATCGGTCATTGCTTCTCTTCTCGGGGGCTTTATGCCGACATTCCATGCGATCACGATTCTCTGCCTGATCTCTTTTGCGATTACGCTTTTCATTAAATCACCGGCTGAAGAAGCAGCCCGCACACACGGGGTTCGACGGAGTGTTGGTCGTGCCCAGCATTCGCATTAAAGCTGGCTGTGCGCTTCAATTATGAACAAACAGCTTGTATGAAAAGAAAAAGGGATTCGTGCTTGAATCACGGTCCTGACGGATAAAAAACCCGCTGGCTGCCCAGCGGGTTTTTCCGGTTTATCCCCAAATTTTCTTTGCGGTATCCACAATATATTTTACTTTTTCCCACTGCTGTTCTTCTGTTAAAAGATTGCCGTGGTGGGTGGAGGAGAAGCCGCACTGAGTGCTGATGCAAAGCTGTTCGAGCGGTACATACCTGGATGCTTCCTGAATTCGTTTTTTGATCAGTTCCTTATCTTCAAGTTCGCCCTTTTTCGATGTAAAAATGCCAAGCACGACTTTCGGTCCGCCTTCCGGAATGTATTTTAACGGTTCAAATCCGCCGGAACGCTCATCGTCGTATTCAAGGAAAAACCCGTCTACTTTTTCGTTTGCAAAGATTTTCGGGGCAATTTTATCATATGGGCCTTCAAAAGCCCATTTCGACTGGTAGTTGCCGCGGCACAGATGGGTTGTGATGGTCAGGTCATCGGGCTTACCTTCCAGTACGCTGTTAGCTACATGTAAAGCGAGATCAATCAATCTTTCCCTCTTGAGGTCACTGTCTGTAAACGGCAGTTTCGGTGCACACAGGCCGGCAAGATAGACATCATCCAGCTGTAAGTAGCGGCAGCCGGCATCATAAAAAGCTTTGATCGCATCCCGGTAAGTTTGGATAATATCATTTGTGTATTCTTCAAGATCCGGGTAAATGTCTTCATTGCGGATCCCGGCATTGAAAAACTGATTCGGGCTTGGAATGGTCATTTTCGCAATCGCCCTGTCCCCGGCGATTTCTTTCAGCGCAATAAAATCTTTTATGTGCGGATGGTCCGGGTTAAAGGAGATTTTTCCGGTTACCCGGACGTCATAAGCTTCTGTTTCAATGCCAACAAACCGGTATCCATGGTTCGGTACATACCCTTCCACCCCGTTCAAATGCTCCATGAAATCCGTATGCCAGAATCTTCGCCGGAATTCCCCGTCCGTTACTGCTTCAAGGCCGGCTTCAAGTTGTTTGTCGACAAGCCGGCGGATTTCTTCATTTTCAATTGCACGCAAGTCTTCCGCCGAAATGGTGCCCGCTGCAAATTTTTCCCGCGCATCGTGCAGCCGGGCCGGGCGCAAAAAACTTCCGACAATGTCTGCTCTGTACGGCGCTTTTGTTAATGTTTTTGTCATCATGATTCCCTCTTTCTGCATATTTTTTTAAACAGCTGCTGTGCGCAGAAAGAAATTGCTTTTAACTGCATAGGCCCATCAAAAAAAAACCTCTTCGGCAATAAGAAGAGGTTTGGATTGCAAAATAGAACCGTCCGCTCTTCTTATCTTCAAGCAATTGCTTTCTGGAATTGGCACAGTTCTTTAAAAAAAGACCGCTGCCGAGGCTTCAAAGGGCCAGTCCCTCCACCTCTCTGGATAAGAATTTTAAATATTATTTGGTTTAAATACACTTTAAATGTTTCGCCCATTTTTGTCAAGGGCACTCGCATTATTTTTTAAAATGGGACGGAAAGATTGAAATCAGGGGCGATGTGAAAATATAATAGTACTAAGAAAAACAAGGAGGGGTTTTATGGAGGCTGTACAATCAAGGCCTGTGTTCCAGAAAGTGCTTGGCGTCTTTGCTGTTTCACTGCTGTTTGCAACCGCGGGTTTATATACGGGAAGATTTATTCCGCCTGCGCTCATGATGCCGCTGATGGTCGCGGAAATTGTAATGGTCATTGCCGCTTTCTGGTTAAGGAGGAAAAAGAGCGTCGGGTATATGTTCGTTTATGCCTTCACCTTTATTTCCGGCATTACGACATATCCGATTGTGGCTTATTATGCATCCCAGGCTGGTGCTGAAGTCGTGCTGCTCGCTTTTGGTTCCACGTTCGGCATTTTTGCCGTGATGGGTGTCATTGGGGCCGTTACCAAAAGGGATCTTGGCTTTTTAAGCACCGCATTGCTTGTCGCATTGCTGGCATTGATCTTCATCGGAATATTCAGCATTTTTAGTCCGCTAACCTCAACCGGGATGCTCGCGTATTCCTTCATTGGCGCGATTGTTTTTTCCCTGTATGTGGTTTTTGACTTTAACCAAATGAAGCACCATGGCATTTCCGAGGAAATGGTCCCGCTTCTGGCTTTAAGCCTGTACCTTGATTTTATCAACCTGTTTATTTACATTTTGCAAATTCTCGGCATTTTGGGAAGCGACGATTAAGAAAAAAAGAAAACGCCCGCCATTAACCGGCAGGCGTTTTCTTTTTCACATGTTGGATGTCAAACAAAACAATACGGTCTTTTTGCTCCCATTCGGGGATGCGCGCTTCCCATGCTGCCCGGACCATTTGTGCCAAATGCTGCTGCGCATCCGGCCCCATCAGCGATAAAAACAGCGCTTTCCGGTGGAGATGCTCTTTTCCATCGAGCGTCTGGATCGCATTTTCGCCAAACAACGTTTTTTGAATACGTTTCGGCACAGCCCCGTTTCGTTTGAATTTTTCCGGGTCATAAAACATTTTGACTGCTTCCTCGCCACTGATGCACACCGCTTTTTGCCCGAGCAGACGGGTTTCGAACAAAATTGCATGATAATCGTCCGTCCGGTTTTTAACGGCTTTCCGAAAGAAGTCTCCCATCCTCAAGGAATGTAAAGGTGCGAATCGCACCAATGAGTAGGTGGGAGATGAATTTCGGTTGGCTTTAGCCAAAGTTATTTTTCCAATCCTTTTCTCAACAATTCTAAGATTGCGGCTGTTCTAGTTGGAATCCCATTTTCTTTTTGATATTGCTCCAATTTTTCTAATATCGTCTTAGGCATACGAATTTCTACACGTTCTTTCTCTTCTCTCATGATTATCACCTCATATTGATTGTACGGATTTTTTACGATATAATCAATATATACGAAATTTTTCCGCACAAAGTGAGGTGAATTGATATGGCCAAGCAAAACAAAGCTTTCAAGTTTCGTTTGTTACCAAACAAAGAACAATCCGCATTATTAGCTAAGACATTTGGTTGTGTTCGCTTTGTCTACAATAAGATGTTAGCTGAACGCAAAGAAACGTATGAAAAGTTCAAGGATGATAAAGAATTGCTTAAAAAGCAAAAGTTTCCGACTCCTGCAAAATATAAAAGTGAATTTCCATTCCTAAAAGAAGTGGATTCTTTAGCTTTGGCAAATGCACAAATGAACTTACAGACTGCTTATAAGAATTTCTTTGAAGGAAATGCGGATTTTCCAAAGTTCAAAAATCGTAAAGCAAAACAATCCTATACAACTAATATGGTCAACGGAAATATTAAGCTAGAAAATGGTCATATCAAACTGCCAAAAATCAAAAAGCCAATAAAAATGAAACAGCATAGAGAGATACCTGCTGATTATAAAATCAAATCTTGCACTATTTCTAAAACAAAGACAGGCAAGTACTACATTTCAATTTTGACAGAATATGAGAAAGATATTCGTCCAGTTAAAATACAAAAAGTTGTTGGTTTGGATTTTGCTATGGATGGTCTATATGTCGAGAGTGAACAGGGTAAGAAAGCCAATTACCCACGTTACTATCGGCAAGCCTTAGATAAATTAGCAAAAGCACAACGAATTCTTTCTCGAAGAAAGAAAGGTTCTGCACGTTGGAACAAGCAACGACTAGTAGTGGCTAAATTACATGAGAAAGTGGCGAACCAACGCATGAATTTTCTTCATCATAAGTCAAAAGAATTAGCTTCTAACTTTGATGCTGTCGTGATTGAGGACTTGAACATGAAAGGGATGTCTCAAGCCCTTCACTTTGGGAAAAGCGTTCATGATAACGGCTGGGGGATGTTCACTACTTTCTTAGCGTATAAGCTAAAAGAACAGGGGAAACAACTTGTGAAAATTGATAAGTGGTTTCCCTCCACTAAGAAGTGTTCATGTTGCGGCAAGGAAAAAGAAATGCCATTATCTGAACGTGTATATAAATGTTCTTGCGGCTTTGTATTAGATCGCGATCACAATTCAGCAATCAATATCAAAAATGAGGGATTACGCTTATTAGCGTTATCATAAGTAACAAAACTCTTGGAACAAGAGGGTTAGCTCGGTCAGTTTTCGTTGGCTAGTAAAAGCAACGATAAGTCGAGAAGCCCCCACTTCAATCAAACCGTAAGGTTGATAAGTGGTGGGTAGTTCACTGTAGAGATACCCTTCTTTCATCAAATCAATGGTATCATCAATCGTTTTTTCATTAGGAATTTGCCCAGCCATTGCTCTGCTCCTTTTTTCATGTGCCCGTTTTCCCCGGCTGCTTCCGGAAAAAACAGGGCACATCCTTTTTTTATCTTCTTACACTTTTTCATCTTCATTCAAACATTGCACGCAACATAATCGAAGTTTACCCGCAAGCCAGGGAATTTATGCCATGTTTCGGTTCGCATGCAAACAGGGTATAAGGAAATAGAAATGCAAAAGGAGAGGGAAAAAATGGCAAAGGAAATCAATGTGGGCATCGGATTTGCAACAGGAAGAAAAAGTTTTAAAAACGTTTTAAAAACGTATATGTATAACTTGAAGGAATCCGAACTGACGGAGAGCGACAGGATCAAGCTGCATTTGTTTGTTGCCTATGATTTGCACTACGAAAATGCAGAGCCTGAAGACTTTGTACATATTGAAACGGAATGCATGGAAGATATTGACCGGGCTTATTTCGTCGGGGAGAAGGAGACGCGTAAAGCAACCGAAGAACTCGTATCCCAAATGGGCATGAGCAGAAAAGAAGCAGGCCTTTTGTTCGGCGAAGGATACGCGTCCAAACGCAATATCATCGTTTATGAGGCGTTGAAAAGAGGCATCGATTATCTCATTTTTCTTGATGATGACGAGTATCCGGTTGCCGTGACAAAAAGCAGGCAAACGGCTGTCTGGGGGGGGCAGCAAGTGCTCCGGAAGCATTTGGAACATATCCGGAATGCCGATATTACGAACGGATACCATTGCGGCTACATTTCCCCGATTCCGTTCATTTCTTTCAATGACGTCCTGCAAGAAAAAGATTTCCGCACGCTCATTGAGGCCTTGAGCAACGATATTGTCAATTGGGATACGATCAAAACCGTGATGAAAAACGGCGGGGTGACATATGCCGATACAGGTGTGCTTGTAAAGGATGAGGCGGAAGAAGTGCCAGAGATTAACCGGGCAAAATTTATTTCAGGATCGAATTTGACGCTGAATTTAACAGACCCGGACCGTGTGCTGCCGTTTTACAATCCGCCGAATGCACGGGGCGAGGATACTTTCTTAGGCACATGCCTGACAGACCGGACCGTGCTGCGCGTTCCGGCCTATACTTTCCATGACGGATTCGGCGCTTACCAGCATTTGCTGCTCGGGGTGCTGCCGACCAATTTAAGCTATATTAAAGCGGATACGAAACAGGTCGTGGAGCGTTTTTACAAAGCATGTGTCGGCTGGATCCGGTACAAGCCGCTTTATGTGTATATCACCGACAGGGAAAACTATGAAGAAAAAATGGCGGAAGTGCGTGCCCGGCTGAAAGAGACGCTTCCGAAAGTTTGCCGCTACTTCGGACGGGATGACTTTATGAATGTACTGGAGGAATTCGAGCAGTACCACCGCAACGTCAAACAGCATTACCGCGATTTTCAGGATACAAAAGCAGCCTGGAGGAAAATGACCGCGCAATTGGTTTCAAGAGAAAAAAGGGAAACAGCCATTTAATCCGCTTTGGATGGAGCGGCTTTTTGCCGGTTGGAAAGGAAAAACTTGGCCGGATGGGGAAAGCCATAGGGGAGACCCCTTTCGCGCATAGCCGCCCATCCCGCAACGCTGGTGCAAATTGTCCACGGCCGCTTTTTGCACGGCCGGAGACCCGGGTGAAAATAATGGCCCCTTATGCATGATATTGCCGCTCTGTTGCCTGCTGCAAAAAGTCATCCTCATGCAAATTGGCGCCTGGTCCTGGGGAGGAATTTAAGTTCATTTATATAGCATCATGTTAATTTATTTGGTGTATGGGGTATAAGAATGGTATTCTTTTAGAGGTGGGGCCAATTTTCCCTGTCCTGGCTGATCTTCGGACAGGCCGCAAAAACGCGGGCGGCCGCCGCTTCAACAGCCATCCTTTTATCATAATAGATGAGGTGTGGAATAATGAGATCGATTGTAAATGAACAAGAAGAAATTATCACATACCTTAAGAAAAATAGAAACAGCTTCGAACAGAAGTTATTAAATGAGGCCGTAAATGTAAAAAATAAAATTGATGAAATTTTAAGAATAGGGAACATTGATTTGTTGAATAATGCCTTTAAAATTGTGACGTATGTCGTCGAACAGCAGGATGAGGAATTGGTCACTTTTGCCCGCCAGGAAGGGATTGCCTGGGCAACGCATTCTTTGACGCTCGGACTGAAACTGGAGTGGGTGCAGGCGATCCGCCGGACATTATGGGTATTTCTGAGAAAGTACGGGGAAGAAAAAGGGATTGAAGTGGACCAGGACTACTTTTTTAACATGGAGAAAAAAATCAATGACCGTATTGACCAATTTTTAAATCACTTTTTTATCCGGTATTCTACCTATAAAGATGAGCTGATCGACCAGCAAAAAAGATTGGTGGAAAACCTGTCCGTCCCGATCATTCCGATTACATCGAGCGTCTGTATTTTGCCGTTAATCGGCTCTGTTGATATGTTCCGCACCAATATTTTGGAAGAAAAAGTTTTGCTTGAGGTAGGGCGGCTGCATGTCCAAACGTTGATAATGGATTTCTCCGGCATTGCAGAAGTAGAGATGGAGGTAGTCGACCATATTTTTAAGATGATTGACGGCACTTCGATGATGGGATGCAAAGTGGTCATTACCGGCCTGCGCCCGGAAATTGTAAGGCAGATGGTCACAAGGGGCCTTTCCTTTGAAAATAAAGCAGAAACAAAAGGGACATTACAGCAGGCATTGAAAAAATATATTCAATATGATGATTTAAACAAGGAAATTACGCTGTATTAACGGTTATATTATAGAAATCATAAAAAAGGCCCCGCACTTTTCCAGGAGGCGGGGCCTTTTTTTGCGGCTGAAAACGTAAAACGTTTATGATTCGATTACAGGCTTTGCGCCGGGCGAAAAATTTGCCCGCAATTCCCCATACGTTCCTCCCGGGGGAATTGCGGTCCGATCCGCGGGAAAAGCGAGACCAGGCTGGCCGCCTCGAAGCTTTTCCGGGCCGCTACAAACTTTGTTCCCTTGCCTGGACGGCACGTGTTTCTTTTGTGCGGTGTTCCAGCCGGCTGAATAAAAGCCCGATGGCCGTTCCGCAAAGGGCCGGCACTACCCATTCAAGGCTGGCGGAGGCAAGCGGCAGTTTTTGGGCGAATGCCCCGATAAAGCCAAGCGGGACGCCGAACCCTTTCAGCCCTTCGATTAAAGCAAACACGCCCGTAAACAACAATGCAAAGCCGTATACTTTTTTCGAACCGCGGAATGCCGCGTGGAAAAATGTCAGGACAACGAGCACGATCGTAACCGGATAAGCCATTTCCAAAAACGGGACGGAAAATTTTAAAATGGTATTAAGCCCGAGATTGGAGAGCGTAAAGCCGGTAAGGGCAACGGCAATGATAACGCCATGGTAGCTGAATTTCGGCACCAGATTGGAAAAATATTGCCCGCACGCTGTTGTTAAACCGGCGACGGTTGTAAAGCAGGCCAGCATAAAAATAAAACCGAGCAGCATTTTTCCGGCCTGCCCGAATAGCAGGGAAGACATTGCCGTCAGGACATCGGTGCCGTTTTGGAACGTGCCGCTTGCAGCCATTTTTGCGCCGATCAATCCGAGTGCGACATAGACGAGCGCCAAAATCGCGCCGGCAATCAACCCGGCTTTTAATGTATAGGCCGTCATTTGTTTCCGGTTTGCGACGCCGCGATGTTTGACCGCTGTTAAAATGACGATGCCAAACGCCAGGGAAGCGAGCGCATCCATCGTGGAGTATCCGTCAATAAAGCCTTTATAGAAAGAACCGGTCTGGTATCCGGCTGCCGGTGCCGTAAACGGGCGGCCAGAAAGTTTAAAGAAGCCGGCTGTGCAAAGGACAGCCATTGCCAGCAATAATACCGGTGTAATCCAGCGCCCGAGCGTATTTGACATTTTGTCAGGATTCAGGCTGGTCAAATAGACGAGCAGGAAAAAGACGGCGCTGAACAACAGCAAAGAGACTGGCGAACTGTGGGCGGACCCGGAAAGAAACGGTTTAACCCCCATTTCATAAGCGACGTTTGCATTTCTTGGGATCGCCAAAAACGGCCCGATACATAAATAGACAATCACGGTAAATACTGTACTGAAAACCGGATGGACCCGGTTTCCGATCGCCTGGATGCCGCCATCTACAAAAGAGACTGCCGCGATAACGAGAACCGGCAGCCCGACCCCCGTTACGATAAAGCCTGCCATTGCCGGCCAGTAAGACGATCCCGACTGGATGCCGAGAAAAGGAGGGAAAATTAAATTTCCGGCTCCGAAGAACATGGAAAACAACATAAAGCCGATAAACAATACTTCGTTTCTTTTCATAACTATGTCCGCTTCCTTTCGATGCAATATAGAGAAAAACAAAAAACCCGCCCCTGAAACAGGGACGAGTTTGCTCGCGTTACCACCCTTATTCCGCACAAAAGCGTGCGGCACCTCATACAACGTACCAACATACGTGTTCCTTTCTTAACGGGGGAATCGCCGTCAAAGCCTACTGTAAACTTCAGCTTTGCATCTCGGGGATGATCTTCGGAATGGCCTTGAACATTGGCTTTCAGCAATATGCCAACTCTCTGGGGAACAAGATCCAAACTTACTCTTCCCGTCCTCGACTTTTGTTTTTTATATTATTTGAAAATAAGATTATCACTGAACATTTCATCTGTCAACATCTCTCCCAGAAAATTTTTTAGCCCCGTCCCTGCCATCAAAAAGGACAGAAGCCGCAAAAATCAATTGCTGAAATGGGATAAGAAAGAACAGAAGCCAAAAGCCGGCCCAATACAAGAGCTATCTGAAAAAGCGGCAAGCAGATGAAACGAAAGAAGTCAGGGGCCAACCCCGGGCAATTCAAAAAATGAAAAAGGAAAAAGTCGATGAAATCAATAATGAAAGCGTTTCCAAATAGATTCTCAAATCAAAATTGTCAAAAAAGTTGACAGAAAAGGGTTGACCTCGGCGGCCAAAAATCGTATGATTGACAACAATTAAAGAATATAAAAAATTCTCTCGGGCGGATATTTAAAAATCCGGATTTTCACCGGGCATAAGAAATACCCCGCAGGCAATAGAATGGGAGTGATGGAATGCGAAGTGACATGATCAAAAAAGGGATCGACCGTGCCCCGCACCGAAGCCTTTTATATGCAGCAGGGCTGAAAACGGAAGATTTCGATAAGCCTTTCATCGGGGTGTGCAATTCCTATATTGATATTATCCCGGGGCACAAACACCTCAATAAGTTTGCGGAAGTGGTAAAAGAAGCCATCAGGGAAGCGGGCGGTGTCCCGTTTGAATTTAATACGATCGGGGTGGATGACGGCATTGCGATGGGGCATATCGGCATGCGGTATTCGCTTCCGAGCCGCGAATTGATTGCCGACAGTGCCGAAACGGTCATCAACGCCCACTGGTTTGACGGGGTCTTTTACATTCCAAACTGTGACAAGATCACCCCTGGCATGCTGATGGCAGCCGTGAGGACAAATGTGCCGGCGGTCTTTGTTTCCGGGGGGCCGATGGAAGCCGGTATGGCGCCGGATGGAAAACAGTTGTCCCTTACATCGGTATTTGAAGGCGTCGGTGCCCATAAATCCGGAAAAATCAGTTATGAAGAGCTGAAAATGCTGGAAACGAGCGCTTGCCCGACATGCGGATCGTGTTCAGGCATGTTTACGGCAAACTCGATGAATTCATTAATGGAAATGCTTGGCCTGACGCCGCCCGGCAACGCCACCATCGTTGCCACGTCGGAGGAACGGCACCGCATTATCCGGGAAGCCGTCGGTCATTTAATGAACTGTATCAAAAATGATATCCGGCCGCGCGATATTGTCACAGAAGAAGCGATTGATGATGCTTTCGCGCTTGATATGGCGATGGGCGGTTCAACCAATACCGTGCTGCATACGCTGGCAATTGCCCGGGAAGCGGGAATTGACTACGATTTGGAACGGATTAACAAGGTGGCGGAAAGAGTCCCGTATCTTGCAAAAATTATGCCGGCGTCGGATTACTCGATGCACGACGTCCACCTTGCAGGCGGAATCAGCGCAATTGTCCATGAACTTTGCAAGATTAAGGGGGCGATTCACCCCGGCCGGCTGACGATCACCGGCAAAAGCATCTATGAAAATGTGAAAAATGCGGAAATCCGCAATCCTGAAGTGATCAGGCCGAAAGAAAATCCTTACAGCCCGGTCGGCGGTTTGTCCATCCTGTATGGCAACATTGCCCCGGACGGTGCCGTGATCAAAGTGGGAGCGGTCGATTCGGATATTCACACCTTTACCGGTGAGGCCATTGTATTCGAGTCCCAGGAAGAGGCTCAAAAAGGGATTGACAGCGGCCTTGTCCGTGAAGGGCATGTCGTCGTGATCCGTTATGAAGGGCCAAAAGGCGGGCCGGGCATGCCGGAAATGCTCGCGCCAACATCCTCCATTATGGGCCGGGGGCTTGGCAAAACCGTTGCCTTGATTACGGACGGCAGATTTTCCGGCGCAACCCGCGGCATCTGCGTCGGCCATATTTCACCGGAAGCGGCGGAAGGCGGGCCGATCGCACTTGTTGAAAACGGCGACCGCATTACGATTGATTTAATCAACAGAAGGATTGAGCTCCATGTTCCGAATGAAGAATTGCAAAGGAGAAAACAAAATTGGGTGCAGCCGGAGCCGAAAATCACAAACGGCTACCTGGCAAGATATTCCGCACTCGTGACTTCCGCGAATACAGGCGGGGTTTTAAAAATCGGATTACCGCAAAAAACGTTGACGAGGACAAAGTGATCGGATCAGGTATTTTTCAGAGAGCCGGGGATGCTGGGAGCCCGGTAAATACCCCGGTCACGACATCGCCTCTGAGTGCAAGTCTGAACGGTTTTGCCTACTAGGACTTGCCGGGTCAGCCGCATGAAGCGGAGGACCCGTTACCAAAAGCAGCATTTTGTAAACGATGCTGCATGAGGCGGCGTTTGTGAGAACGCCGTGAAGTTGGGTGGTACCATGAAAAGATGCCTTTTCATCCCTGCAAAACCGGCAAAAACGATTGTTCCTTTTGCCGTTTTCAAGGAGAAAAAGGCATTTTTTATTGGGATAAATCAAGAAGCCTGCGCAAATCAGAATAGGAGGTTAAATCGTGTGTGCGAAAGCAAGAATGGATGGCAATGTGAAAACAGCAGAATGTACGGGTGCTGAGGCGCTTGTCCAGTTATTGGTGCGGGAAGGGGTCGACGTCATGTTCGGCTATCCAGGGGGTGCGGTTTTACCGATTTACGATGCCCTTTACAACCAGCCGATAAGGCATATCCTGGCCCGTCATGAGCAGGGGGCCATTCACGCGGCAGAAGGTTATGCGCGCGTTAGCGGAAAACCGGGTGTCGTTATTGCGACTTCGGGCCCCGGGGCAACCAACCTGATTACCGGGATTGCCGATGCGATGATGGATTCGCTTCCGCTCGTCGTCTTTACCGGCCAGGTCGGCACTTCCGTCATCGGCTCGGACGCGTTCCAGGAAGCCGATGTCATCGGCATGACGGCTCCGATTACCAAGCACAATTACCAGGTAAGGGATTTGCGGGATTTGCCGCGGGTCGTCAAAGAAGCTTTTCATATTGCAAAATCCGGCCGGCCCGGACCGGTGGTGGTCGATATCCCGAAAGATATCCAGCAGGGCACGGTGGAAATGGGAGAAAGCCGGGAAGTATATCTGCCCGGTTACCAGCCGAATACAAGCCCGAATCCGCTCCAGATTAAAAAGCTTGTGGAAGCTGTCTCTTATTCCGAAAAACCGGTCATATTGGCAGGCGCCGGAATCCTCCATGCAAAGGCGTCTGATCTTTTACTCAAGTTTGCGGAAAAGTGCCAGATCCCGGTCGTAAACACGCTGCTCGGCCTTGGCAGTTTTCCGTTCCGTCACCCGCTTTTTCTCGGCATGGGCGGCATGCATGGAACGTATGCGGCAAATATGGCCATTTGCGAATGCGATCTGCTCATTAATATCGGGGCCCGGTTTGATGATCGTCTGACAGGCAACTTAGCCCACTTTGCCCCGAATGCAATGGTTGTCCATATTGATATCGACCCGGCTGAAATCGGAAAAAATGTCAAAACCGATATCCCGATCGTGGCAGATGCAAAGGAAGCCTTGCAGAAGATTTGTTCGGAAGATTTGCAAAATGCCGGCACGGATGAATGGGTCCGCCATTTAAAAAAATACGCCGAAAATTTCCCGCTTTGGTACGAAGATGATGGTGAGCAATTGTCCCCGCAGCATGTCATTCAAAGAATCCATCATTACACAAACGGGGATGCGATCATTTCGACGGATGTCGGCCAGCACCAGATGTGGGCGGCACAGTATTACGGGTTTGAAAAGCCGCACAAGTGGATTACATCCGGCGGGCTCGGCACGATGGGATTCGGGTTTCCGGCGGCGATCGGCGCGCAAATCGCATATCCGGACCAACTGGTGGTTTCGATCAGCGGCGACGGCGGCTTCCAGATGACATTACAGGAACTTGCCGTTGTAAAAGAGTTAAATCTGCCGCTCAAAATATTTATTGTGAATAACCAGTATCTCGGTATGGTACGGCAGTGGCAGGAATCTTTCTACGAAGAACGCTATTCCTATTCGACGATCCCGGTGCAGCCCGACTTTGTCAAACTTGCAGAAAGCTACGGCATCAGAGGCTGCCGCGCAACGAACAATGAAGAACTCGACAAGGTGCTGAAAACTGTTTTCGAGGATGACGGGCCTGTCGTTGTCGACTGCCGCGTGAAAAGGCTTGAAGCTGTGTTCCCGATGGTCGCGCCGGGCAAGGGGCTGCATGAAATGATGGGGGTGAAGCCATGAAGCGGATTGTTGTAGCCACTGTTTTAAACCAGAGCGGGGTGCTGAATAAAATTACCGGCGTCCTCGCAAAGCGGCAGTTTAATATTGACAGCATTACGGTCGGACGCACTGAAACGGAAGGCATCTCGCGCATGACCATTGTCGTCAATGTTGAAGACGACAGGCAGGCAGAGCAGCTGACAAAACAGCTGAACAAGCTGATCGATGTGATCAAAGTCCAGGACATCACAGGCCAGGCGATCGTCTCACGGGAACTTGCCTTGATTAAAGTATTGAGCACACCGCAGACGAGAAGCGAAATTGGCGGGCTTGTCGAACCGTTCCGTGCCTCCATCATAGATGTCAGCAGGGAATCTGTCACCATCCAGGTAACCGGTGACAGCGACAAGGTGGAGGCGCTCGTTGACCTGCTTAAACCGTACGGCATTAAAGAAATGGTCCGTACCGGGATGACCGCATTTCTGCGCGGCTCGCAAAAACAAGTAACCGATTTAAGCTCTTATTCTCTATTAAAATAAAAATCTTAAACTTAAAAGGAGAGAATGAAAAATGGCAAAAGTTTATCTTGACAAAGACATCAAAGAAGAAGCATTGAGAGGAAAAAAAATCGCCGTTGTTGGCTACGGCTCCCAGGGCCATGCCCATGCCCAAAACCTCCGTGATAACGGTTTTGACGTAGTTGTCGGCGTCAGGCCGGGCCGGTCGTTTAACCGCGCGGAACAGGATGGATTTTCCGTTAAGCCTGTGAAGGAAGCCGCAAAAGAAGCCGATGTTATCATGATGCTTCTGCCGGATGAGCAGCAAACAAAAGTATACAAAGAAGAAGTGGAAGCAGGGCTCGAACCTGGCAATGCCATCGCATTTGCCCACGGATTCAACATCCATTTTACCCAGATTGTCCCACCGGAAAATGTCGATGTCTTTATGGTAGCGCCAAAAGGCCCGGGACATCTCGTCAGAAGGACATTTGAAGAAGGAGCCGGGGTGCCTGCGCTGATTGCCGTTCACCAGGATGTGACGGGGGAAGCAAAAGACCTGGCGTTTGCTTATGCAAAAGGAATCGGGGCTGCCCGGGCCGGCGTTTTGGAAACAACTTTCCAGGAAGAAACCGAAACGGATTTGTTCGGTGAGCAGGCTGTCCTGTGCGGCGGTTTGACCTCTTTAATCAAAGCCGGTTTTGAAACGTTAACGGAAGCAGGGTACCAGCCGGAACTCGCTTATTTTGAAGTGTGTCATGAGATGAAGTTGATCGTCGATTTGATCTATGAAGGAGGTCTGAAAAATATGCGCTATTCCATCTCCGATACGGCGCAATGGGGCGATTTCGTCTCCGGCCCGCGCGTTGTGAACGAAGATACGAAAAAGCGCATGAAAGAGGTTTTAAAAGATATCCAAAACGGCACATTTGCCAAAGGATGGCTGCTTGAAAACCAGACAAACCGCCCAATGTTCAATGCCATCAATACACGCGAGCAAAATCATCCGCTCGAAAAAGTCGGAGAAGAACTGCGTGATTTAATGCCTTTTGTCAAAAATCCGATTAAACAAAAGGAAGTGGCTGTGAATGCAAAAGGTTAATGTTTTTGACACGACATTAAGGGACGGGGAACAATCGGCAGGCGTCAATCTCAACACAGTGGAAAAAGTCGAAATTGCCAAACAGCTGGAAAAGCTTGGCGTGGATATTATGGAGGCGGGGTTTCCTGCATCTTCAAAAGGGGATTTTGAAGCGGTTGAGAAAATCGCAAAAACGGTCCGAAACAGTTCCGTTACCGGTCTGGCGAGGGTATACAAACAGGACATTGATGCAGCCTGGGATGCACTGAAACATTCCGCCGAGCCAAGGATCCATATTTTTCTGGCCACATCGCCGATTCATATGCAATACAAATTGCGAAAAACGCCGGATGAAGTGGCAGCCATCGCTGTTGAAGCCGTGAAATATGCGAAGCAAAAATTCCCGCTGGTGCAATGGTCGGCAGAAGATGCGACGAGGTCGGATAAAGACTTTCTCGTCCGGATCATTACAGAAGTGATCCATGCCGGCGCAAATGTCATCAACCTGCCGGACACTGTCGGCTATACGACGCCGAAAGAATACGGTGCACTGTATGACTATATTCAGGAACACGTCCCGAATATTGATAAAGTCATTTTATCCGCCCATTGCCATGATGATCTCGGGATGGCGACGGCCAATACGCTTTCAGCCATTGAACATGGAGTCCAGCAAGTGGAAGGGACGATCAACGGCATCGGCGAACGGGCAGGCAATGTTGCCCTCGAAGAAGTGGCGGTCGCCCTTCACATCAGGCAGGATTATTACAAGAAGAAAACCCGCTTGAAATTGGATGAAATCAAACGCACAAGCCAATTGGTCAGCAAACTGACCGGGATGGTTGTACCAGGCAATAAAGCGGTTGTCGGCGCCAATGCTTTTGCCCATGAAGCCGGCATTCATCAGGACGGCGTGTTAAAAGAGGCTTCGACATATGAAATCATTACGCCGGAACTGGTTGGATTCTCAAGCAACCGGCTTGTGCTCGGAAAACATTCCGGCCGCCACGCTTTTAAAGAAAGAGCAGCAGCGCTCGGCTTTGATCTTGGGCAGGAAAAACTGAACGAAGCGTTTAAAGCTTTCAAAGCATTGACGGATAAGAAAAAAGAAGTGACCGATGACGATTTGTTCGCCATTTTAGCCGAAAAGCAAACCGATGCGGCAGATGCTGCCCATTATGAACTGGAAAGTGTGCAGGTGCAGTACGGCACATTGAATATTCCGACCGCCACAGTAAGAATCAAAACACCGGAAGGAACGCTTGTTGAAGAAGCCAGCACCGGATCGGGGAGCGTTGAGGCGATTTACCATACGATCAGCAAGCTGTTTGACGGCCCGATTGAGCTGAAAGACTATAAACTGCAGTCAGTCGGTTCCGGCCAGGATGCGCTTGCGGATGCATATGTCAAAGTGAAATTCGGGGAGTTTGAATGTGGCGGGCGCGGTTCTGCCCAAGACGTACTGGAAGCTTCCGCAAAATCATTTTTAAATGCAATCAACAGGGCGCACGCAATGGAACAGCAATCGAGAAAACAAGTACAGGTGTGATTTTCGGGGAGGAACGACAATGAAAATGAAACTGGCCGTACTGCCCGGTGATGGGATCGGGCCGGAAGTGATGGATGCAGCGATCCGCGTTTTAAAAACCGTATTGGACAATTACGGGCATGAAGCCGTTTTTGAAAATGCGCTGATCGGGGGCGCCGCTATTGATGAAGCGGGGACGCCCCTCCCGGAAGAAACGCTTGACATTTGCCGCAGGAGCGATGCCATTTTGCTTGGCGCAGTAGGGGGGCCGAAATGGGATCATAACCCGGCTTCCCTCCGCCCAGAAAAAGGCCTGCTTGGAATCCGGAAAGAAATGGGGCTGTTTGCGAACCTGCGCCCGGTTAAAGCATATGCCCCGCTTTTAAATGCATCGCCTTTAAAACGGGAACGGGTGGAAAACGTCGATCTTGTTATCGTCCGCGAACTGACGGGTGGCCTCTATTTTGGGCGCCCGAGTGAAAGGCGCGGGCCGGACGGGAATGAAGTGATAGACACGCTTGCTTATACAAGGGAAGAGATTGAGAGAATTATTGAAAAAGCATTCCAGCTTGCGCAAATCAGAAGAAAAAAACTGGCGTCCGTCGATAAGGCGAATGTACTGGAATCAAGCAGAATGTGGCGCGAAATTGCGGAGGAAACCGCGAAAAAGTATCCGGATGTGGAAGTAAGCCATATGCTTGTCGACTCCACCTCGATGCAGCTGATTGCAAATCCGGGCCAATTTGATGTCATTGTAACTGAGAATATGTTCGGTGATATTTTAAGCGATGAAGCGTCTGTGATTACCGGCAGTCTCGGCATGCTTCCATCCGCAAGCCTCCGTTCCGACCGGTTCGGCATGTATGAACCGGTCCACGGCTCAGCGCCGGATATCGCCGGGCAGGGAAAAGCCAACCCGCTCGGGACGGTGCTGTCGGCGGCTTTGATGCTCCGTTATTCGTTCGGACTTGAGAAAGAAGCGGCGGCGATTGAAAAAGCGGTGGATGATGTGCTGCAAGACGGTTATTGTACAGGTGATTTGCAGGTGAAAAACGGAAAAGTGGTCAGCACCCATGAGCTCACAGACAAACTGATTGAAAAATTAAATAACAGTGAAGCCCGTCCACGCATTTTGCAATGAGCGTATTTTTCAACAGAAAATAAGTAGCTGTTTACGGCGGTCCACGCGTTTTCCGGGATGGAAAAACAGTGCAGTTTTTAATCACAGGAAGAGGCGAAACGGAGATTGATCTAAAAAAACGAAAAGCGGCAGATGGGAGTGATACGATGGCACCGAAAACGATTATCGATAAAATATGGGAAAACCATTTGGTCCACTGCGAAGAAGGGAAACCGGACCTGCTCTATATTGACCTGCACCTTGTCCATGAGGTTACGTCCCCGCAGGCGTTTGAGGGGTTACGGATGAATGGCCGCAAAGTGCGGAGGCCGGATTTAACATTCGCCACCGTTGACCATAATGTTGCGACAACAAAGGGCAGGGTTTCAAAAGACCCGGTCTCGAAAAAACAAATGTCCACTTTGGAGAAAAATTGCCAGGAATTCGGCATCCCGCTTGCCGGCATCAACCATCCAGACCAGGGGATTGTTCATGTGATCGGGCCGGAACTGGGACTCACCCAGCCCGGGAAAACGATCGTATGCGGCGACAGCCACACGTCCACGCACGGTGCATTCGGCGCCATTGCTTTCGGAATCGGCACGAGTGAAGTAGAACACGTGCTGGCAACCCAAACATTATGGCAAAAGCGCCCGAAAACGATGCAAATCAAAATCAACGGCAAACTGGGGCCAGGCGTGACGGCTAAAGATTTAATCCTTGCCATCATTGCAAAATTCGGGATTGGCGTCGGCACCGGCCATATTGTCGAATACACCGGTGAAGCGATCCGCAATTTATCCATGGAAGAGCGGATGACCGTCTGCAATATGTCGATTGAAGCAGGGGCCAGGGCGGGGTTGATCAGCCCGGATGAAACGACCATTTCCTTTTTGCGCGGAAGGAAATATGCGCCGAAGGAAAATTTTGAAGAAAAAGCGGCATACTGGCTCTCGCTGGCATCAGACGAAGGCGCCGTCTATGACAAAACGCTTGAAATGGACGCAGCAGAAATTGAGCCGCAGGTTACATGGGGTACAAATCCATCCATGTGCCTCCCTATCAGTGAAACATTGCCGGATCCGGCTGAAATCAACGATCCAGGCGAACGGCAGGCGGTTGAAAAAGCGTTGCAATACATGGGCCTTGAACCGGGGATGAAAATCACAGACATCCCTGTCCAGCACGTGTTTATCGGCTCGTGCACGAACTCGCGGATTGCCGATTTGCGGGCTGCAGCGGAAATTGTAAAAGGCCGGCATGTAAGAGAAGGGGTTCGGGCCCTCATTGTTCCGGGGTCGCAAAGCGTGAAAGCACAGGCAGAAGAAGAAGGCCTGGACAAAATATTTACGCAAGCCGGGTTTGAATGGCGCGAGTCGGGCTGCAGCATGTGCCTTGCCATGAATGATGATATTGTCCCGGCCGGAGAACGATGCGCCTCCACATCGAACCGCAACTTCGAAGGCCGGCAAGGAACAGGCGCCAGAACGCATCTTGTCAGCCCGGCAATGGCTGCAGCCGCCGCCATTTACGGCAAATTTGTCGATGTCCGGAAGCTCGGACAGCCTGAGCCAGTCCGCTAAATGGCGGCATGCCGTGCTGCTTCTTTTGCAGCAGGCAGCAGAAGAAAATTCATTCATCTATACGAAGAGAGGGGGCAAAAGCAAATGGAGCCATTTCAAACTTTTTCAGGGCTCGTATTCCCATTGGACCGGAAAAATGTCGATACCGACCAGATCATTCCGAAACAGTTTTTGAAAAGGATTGAGCGCCAAGGGTTCGGAGAATGCTTGTTTTACAACTGGCGCTTCGATGAAAGCGGAAATAAAAGGGAAGATTTTCCTTTAAATGACCCGAAATACGATGGTGCGCAGATTTTAGTGGCAGGCGACAACTTCGGATGCGGCTCTTCACGGGAGCACGCGCCTTGGGCATTACAGGATTACGGCTTTAAAGTAGTTATCGCACCAAGTTTTGCTGATATTTTCCATAATAACTGTCTGAAAAACGGGATTTTAACCGTAGAGCTGCCGGAAGAAGAAGTGCGTGATTTGATTGACAAGGCACAGAGAGAACGGCTCTTTTTAACGGTTGATCTTGAAAAACAAGTGGTATTAACGAGAGAAAAGGCCATCCACTTTGACATTGATCCGTATCCGAAGAATATGCTGTTAAAGGGACTGGATGAAATCGGGCTGACATTATTGCTTGAAGATGAAATTTCAAAATTTGAAGCGTCTGAAAACGCAGGAGTGTGACAAGAACAATGGGGATTTCTTACAAACGAAAGACATTGTAGCAGCATTTGAAAATTTATTGCCGGTCGTGCACCGGACGCCGTTGAACGAATCGGCGACATTCAATGAAATGGCAGGGACAAGGCTTTACTTTAAAATGGAAAACCTGCAGCGCACAGGGTCTTTTAAAATCAGGGGCGCACTGAATAAGATTACGAACTTAACAGGGGATGCGAGAAAAAACGGCGTGATTGCGGCATCTGCGGGCAATCATGCGCAAGGTGTTGCGTTTTCGGCAACGAAACAGGGGTTGAAGGCAAAAATATATATGCCGGAAAAAACGCCGCTTGCCAAAGTATTGGCAACAAAGGCGTATGGTGCGGAAGTCGTGCTGACCGGCGAATCTTTTCAGGAAGCGTATGAAGCGGCTGTGTTGGACCAGCAAATCACAGGGGCAACGTTTATTCACCCGTTTGACGATTATGAAGTAATGGCCGGCCAGGGAACGATCGCTCTCGAAATGATCCAGCAATGCGCGGATCTTGATACGGTTGTGATTCCGGTCGGGGGCGGCGGATTAATTGCCGGCATGGCCTGTCTCCTGAAAAATTATGATCCGAAAATCCGCGTCATCGGCGTGCAGTCCGAAGGGGCGCCTGCCGCCTATAATCGCTTTAAAGGGATGGGCAACAGCCAGCTCGAACATGTTTCGGGCATCGCGGACGGTATTCTTGTAAAAGAGACCGGCCAGCTGACATTTCCATTAATCAGCAAGTATGTGGATGATGTCGTGACAGTAAGCGATGAAGACATTGCCACTGCCATCATTTATATGCTTGAACGCGAAAAAATGTTTGTCGAGGGGGCAGGAGCGGCGGCATTCGCGGCTGTATTAAGCGGCAAAGCTGGCGTTTCAGGAAAGCACGTCGGCATTGTTGTAAGCGGCGGAAATGCGGATCTGGATAAAATTTCTCACTTCAAACGGCTGGCTACGGCTGGCAAAAAAAAACATAGGGTTGTTTCGCTTTAGAACCGGGCACCAGACCGGGGCATGCCGGGCGTTGTCACTAGGCTGTGCCCCGGGGCGCCTTTTCTTTGTGCAGGCCGAAAAGGGAGAAAACGATACAAAAAAACAGCATCCTTTGTTACACTGATGTAGGAAAGAGGTGAAGAGATGATTCAAACGGTATTATTTGATGTGGACGGCGTATTGCTGAGCGAGGAACGTTATTTTGACGCATCCGGCTTAACCGTCTGGGAATTGATACATAGTGGCCATTATTTAGGGCTCGCACCGGAACAATTTAAAACAACCTTAACAGATGAGGAAATCAGGCGCATCCGGGCTGATGTTTTTCAACATGATGAAGTGCTGCGGTTTTTAAAATCGCGCGGGATGAACGCGAACTGGGATATGATTTATTTAACGTTCACCTGCCAGCTTTTACACTTGCTTTCCCAAATAAAGGAAAAGGAAGCGGGCCGGATCCGTGGCTGGCTGGCAAGTGAAATCGGTGATGTAACACTTCATGAAATGCGCGAGGTACTTGCACATTATCCGGTTGAAACCGACTATAGCATCTTTTTAAACTGGTTTGCAAAGAGGCCTGAAACGAAACAGGATTTATTGAAAGTGTTGGATCAGCTTGCTTATGAAATCTTCGGGCTTACAGATACGCAGCTTGGTAAAAAAGGCGCGCTCTGGTCGGTGTGCGAGCATGCTTCTCAGGAATGGTATGTCGGCGACCAAAATATTGTGGCATCTACCGGGAAGCCGAGCGTGCAAACGGGAAAAAAAGGGTTTCTCGATGAGGAGATTCCGCTTGCTGAACCGGAAAAAATCGGTGCCTTGTTTTCCTTTTTAGCAGAGAAAGGGCTGAAACTTGGTGTCGGCACGGGAAGGCCGCAGCTTGAAACGTACGGGCCGTTCCGGGCGCTTGGCTGGCTGCCGTTGTTTCATGAGGAGCATATTGTAACGGCGGACGACGTTTTAAAGGCGGAAGAGGAGCTTGGCGGCCATACGCCGCTTGCAAAGCCGAACCCTTTTACCTACCTGCTTGCTTTAAAGGGGAAAAACACGCCCGCCCGCGACTGTACGGAATGCAGCCTCCCGCTTGAAAACGGGCAGGAAATCCTGATTGTCGGGGACTCGCTTGCAGACCTGCTTGCTGCGCAAAAAATAGGCGCCCAATTTGCCGGCATTTTAACCGGCTTGTCCGGAAAAGAAGCAAAAGCCGAATTTGAAGAACACGGGGCAGATTATATTTTTGAAAATGTGGCAGACCTCAAAAACATATTTTTGTAGAGCTGGGGCATGCGAAGGCATGCCTCTTTTTCGCAGGACATTCCGCTACGTGAAAAATGGCATTTTTTGAAAAGAAAATTTTTGTAGGGAAATCTAACATGATCATTTTATTAATATAGTGTAATTTTGCCAGTTCCTCCATAAAAATGAAGATAAAAGTTTGAAAAAAATATTTTTAAATAAAATTAAAACTAACGTAATATTTTAACATCATAAAAAAAGGAGCGGAAATCTAGATGGATAAGCCGGCATTTGACGGAAATCATTGAAGACGGAAACTAAAACAGAAACGGCGATTGTAACAGCTTTTAATTCGGAATATTTCAAGGAGTGGAAAAGATGAAGCAAGCAACTAAAGATTATGTCATTGATAGGGCGTATAAAGCATCTGCCGGGGTAGCAAACGCTGTGCTCGTGACTTTGGGTCTGGGCCTTTTGTTTGAAACGTTCGGGAAATTCCTCGGCTGGGACGGCTTTTTGACGATCGGGGCAGCGACAAAATCGCTGTTGGCACCGGCCATCGGCGCAGGCGTTGCATACCAGCTTGGCGGCAATACATTGGTCATTTTCAGTTCGATGGCTTGTGCGGCAGTCGGCGGAAACGCGATCGGCACACCCCAGGACGGCTTGATTACGATTGTTACCGGACAACCTGTAAGTGCTGTGCTGGCTGCAGTTGTCGCAACGTGGGTCGGAAAACGCGTAACTGGCAAAACAAAGCTCGATATGATGGCAATTCCGTTTGCCGCGATTCTTGTTGGCGGTGTTGCCGGCGTTGGCCTTGCTGCTGTCACCACGCCGTTTTTGCAATGGCTGAGCGGTGAAATTACGGCGTCTGTACAGGGTTCGCCGCTTTTCGGCTCAATGGTTGTATCGCTCGTCTGGAGCATCCTGCTCATGTCACCTGCTTCTTCGGCCGCGCTTGCCATTGCGCTGCAGCTTGATCCGGTATCCAGCGCAGCCGCACTGATCGGCTGTACGGTCCAGTTTGTCGGTTTTACGGCAATGTCGCTGAAACAAAATGACTGGGGCGGCAATATTGCACAGTCATTGATTACGCCGAAAGTCCAGTTTCCGAATTTGGTGAAAAATCCGCGCCTTGTCATTCCACCGTTTGTTTCGTCGCTCATTTGTGCGCCAGTTGCAACGATGATGTTCCATTTGAAGGTGCCGTATGAACTCGGCGGGCTTGGCCTGAATTCTTTAATTGCACCGCTTAATATTCTCGCAAATCAGGGAATGCGCGTGCTGCTTGCTTATATTGCGGCAGGTGTGATTTTACCCATTTTTACAACGCTCGGCATCTATCATTTCCTCAAATTGTTCGGCTGGGCAAAAACCGGAGACCTCAGGATGGAAGTCCAATAAAAACCGGGTTGTACAAGCCTCATTTTGACTTGTATTCGAAAAAAGCATTCACAGCGTTTTGCCGTGAATGCTTTTTATTTATACTTCTACAAAAGGTTCTTCCTGAAAGGTATAGCCGGTTGCGAGTTCCAAAGTCTGAACGGCTTTAATGCCGATTACCTCTTTTAATTGGTCCAGCACTTGCCGGCTTGCGGTTTTATCGAGCGTGAGCACCATGATCGCTTCCCCGCCGATTTCTTTTCGGCCCACCTGCATCGTGCCGATATTGGTATCGTTGCTGCCGAGAATCGATCCGACCTGACCGATCATGCCCGGGATGTCCAGATGCCGGATATAAAGAAGGTGCTGTTCCGGGCGGAGATCGACACGGTAATCGTTCAGCTTCACGATGCGGCCACCGAACCCGTTAATGATCGAAGCGCCGATATTCACTTGTTTGCCTTTTTTATACAGTGCCAATTCCAAATAATTGGAAAAGCCCTTAAACGACGCATTGCGCTGCAGATTGTATGTCAACCCCTGTTCCTTTAAGAGATGGAGGGCATTGACAAGATTAACGGTGCTGCCGAGATGACGCGCCAGAATCCCTTTGATAATCGTTCTCGTCAGCAGTTTTGTATCTTCATCCAAAAGCTCGCCGGCGTACGTAATTTCAATTTTTTCCGGCGCTTCATCCAAAAGCTGGATGCCGAGCTGTGCCACCTGTTCGCCAAGAAGGAGGAACGGTTCCATCCGTTCGCGGTTTTCCCCGGAAGTTTGCGGCATATTGATGGCATTGCGGATCTCCTCAGATTCAAAAATATGGATGATTTCGTCGCTGACATCCGCCGCCACCCGGACCTGTGCTTCGCGGGTCGAAGCGCCGAGATGCGGTGTTACAATAACATTCGGCAGTTCCAAAAGCCCCGGCGTGATTTCCGGCTCGTTTTCAAAAACGTCCAGGGCAGCCCCTGCAACGCGGCCTTCCTGAAGCGCCTGAAGCAGCGCCTGTTCGTCAACGAGCCCGCCGCGTGCGCAATTGATGATGCGGACACCTTTTTTCGTTTTTGCCAAAAATGCTTCATTGATCAAATGCCTCGTTTCTTTCATCAGCGGCGTATGGAGCGTAATGAAATCGGCTTGGGCGGCAATTTCGTCAAGCGTTGCTTTTTTGATGCCGAGCTTTGCCGCGCGTTCTTCGGTTAAATACGGGTCATACCCGAGCACGGCCATTCCGAATGCTTTTGCCCGTTTCGCCACTTCTGTCCCGATTTTGCCCGTCCCGATGACGCCGAGCGTTTTCTTGAAAAGCTCGACGCCTTTGAACTTTTCGCGCTCCCATTTTCCTGCGGCTGCGGACTTGTGTGCCTGCGGGATATTGCGGGAAAGGGAAAGCATCATGGCGAGTGTATGCTCCGTTGCGGAAATCGTGTTTCCTCCCGGTGAATTGACGACAATAATCCCTTTTCTCGTCGCAGCATCGACATCAATATTGTCAACGCCGACCCCGGCCCTTGCTATGACACGCAAATTGCCGGATGCCTCAATGATGTCTTTTGTCACTTTTGTTTGGTTCCGCACAATCAGCCCGTCATATTGGCCGATTGTGGCTTTTAAATCTTCCGGCGCAATGCCCGGTTGGTGCTCAACGATAAAATCTTTGTGCGCATACAGTTTTTTTAAGCCTTCTTCGCTTACTTTATCCGTTACTAAAATGTTAAACATGTGCTTTCCATGCCTCCTCCGCTTTTTTCACCGCAATGCCGAAAGTGTCCCTTCCGTTCAGTTCGTGTACCGCCATTTCCAGCGCGGTTAAAACGTTGATCACGTCAAAAGGCGTGCTGTAACCCATATGACCAATTCGGAAAATTTTTCCTTTCAGCTGCTTTTGCCCGCTTGCGACGACCATTGAAAAATGATCCTGCAAATATTTTTTGATTGCCCCGGCTTGATCACCATCCGGTTTCACCGCTGTGACGGTCGGCGAAGCATCCGCGTCGTTTTCGACAAGGAGCGGAAGGCCCAAAGCTTTCACGCCGGCACGGGTCATATCGCGCAAAATTTCATGGCGCTTGATGACATTGTCCCAGCCTTCTTCCTCAATCATCCGGCACACTTCTTCCGCGCCAAACACAAGGGAAACCGGCGGAGTGAATGGAGTGGTCACAGCTTCATCATACGAATCGATATAACGGTTCAGGTCGAGATAAAACCGTTTCTCAGGGCCGTTTTTGATTGCCTCTTTGGCCCGTTTATTGACGGCGACAAAGGCAAGCCCTGGCGGCAGCATGAGCGCTTTTTGCGAACCGGAAACAAGGATATCAATCTGGTAATCTTCCATATTTGCAGGCACACCGCCAATGCAGCTGACGCCGTCAACGATATATAAAGCATCGGTCACTCGTTTTACAACGGCCCCAAGGTCTTTCACCGGGTTCAACACCGATGTGGATGTTTCGCAATAGGTGGCAAAAACCGCTTTGACCGGATCTTTTAGCCCCTTAAGGAACGTTTCCAGCTGTTCCGGGCGGCAGGCGGTTCCCCATTCTATATTGAGGCGGTGGACATGGGCGCCGTATGATTCGCAAATGGAAGCAAAACGCTCCCCGAACACGCCGGTGACAACGACAACGACATGGTCGCCTTCATGGACAACGTTGCAGACGGCGCTTTCCAGTGCGGATGTTCCGCTGCCGGCAATGACGACCACCGGTTCTTTTGTGCCAAAGACCGGCATCAGTTTTGTCGCCACTTGCTTCAGGCTATTTGAAAAGACTTCACTGCGGTGGGCGACCATAGGCTGGTTCATGGCCTGTTTTACGCGGTCCGGTACGGGTGTCGGGCCTGGTGTGAATAGCGATTCCTTACAAAAAAGCATGAGTACGTCAATCCTCCAATATAAAATTAAAATAAAACGTCCCTCCGCCACAAAAAAATCCTTGTGGAGGAGGGACGTCATGTACCGTGGTGCCACCCTCATTTGCTGCGAAATGCAGCCTCTGGGAAAATAACGGCATGTGCCGGGTGCGGCCTACATCATTTTCAGCCGGCCAGTTCAGAAGCGCTGGGCATTGTATCAGCAAAAGCATCGGTTCGCAGCAACCACCGACTCTCTGCGGCTTTTTGCAAATACGCCTTCTTCATCATTACTTTTCGAATATCATTTTGCTCTGTGCTAAATATTCTAACAGCAGATTTTAGTTCTGTAAAGGGAAAAATGAAATAATTTAAAAATCACCGTATTTTTTGATTCGCGCAGCAAAAAGGTTAATAACCTTTTTTATAGTCGACCAGATGAATGTCCGGCTTGCTGCCAGCGAGGTACCGTTTTAAATTTGGAATGAAGATATCCCGGACAACCCGCTCGTCATAATGTTCGGTTGAGCCGGCCGTGTGCGGGGTAATGATCACATTTTCCAGCTCCCAAAGCGGGCTGTCTTCAGGGAGCGGTTCCTTTTCAAATACATCCAGCCCGGCACCGGCAATTTCGCCGGAGGAAAGCGCATCCGCCAGTTCTTTTTCATTTGCGATTTCCCCTCTGCCGATATTGATAAAAAATGCAGACGGCTTCATCCGGGCAAATGCTTCTTTCCCGAATAAATGATACGTTTCTTTCGTAAGCGGCAGGCAGACGGCAACATAATCACAAAGCGGCAGCATATCATGAAGCTGACCGTTCGTATACATTTCATCTACAAACTCGGCAGGCGCACCGGAACGCCGCACGCCCAGCACTTTCATCCCGAAGGCTTTGGCAATTTTTGCCGTTTCAAGCCCGATTTCCCCGACACCGATAATGCCAATCGTCTTTCCATGCATTTCCAGCTTTAACCCGGCATGGTCCCATTTCTTTTTCGTTTGATTTCTGACATATGTATGGATTTTCCTTGTCAATGCCAGCATCATTGCAAAAATGGTTTCCGAAATCGGATAGGCGTGCACGCCGCTTGCAGAAGTGAGAAAGAGCCCTTTTTTCTCAAATTGTTCGAGTGGGAAACTGTTCACCCCCGCACTCCAGCTTTGAACCCAGCGGAGAGCGGAATCTTCCGATAATGCATCTTTTTCCATTTTTTTCCGAAAGCTCGCAATCACTTCCGCTTTCTTCACTTCATTCTGCCAATGCGCCGGATCCTTTCCGGCCAGTATGCGCCACTCCGGGACCAGTTTCCTGATTTCATCAAGCAGGCCGGGGGCAAGATTTTCCGCAATAATCATAGTTCTTTCCGCCATCAAACTCCCTCCTTTATTTCATTAAATCATATATTCGATATACCGCAAAAATTTCCTGCTTATTCTGGTAATTTCTGTCATATTCTTTTCACATTTGCAAAAACCGCCATCCCTTCAGCCTGTAAGCCTTATCAATTATTTGCACGCATGTTTCCGGGTATAAAGCCCTATGAAAAAGTGACTAAAAGGTACGATAAAAGAATTAGTGATATCCGCTATGAAAATGATTAAAGGAGTTGCCCTGTTATGCGAAAGATGGTAGAAAAACATGTACGATGGAATATGAAAGCGAAATTGATTGTTTCTATCCTCGCGATCCTGCTCGTTCCATCTGTACTGATCGGATATTTTTCAATAAAATCAGCAGGAAGTGAAGTCCAATCGCAAATGCTGAATGCCGCTACGGAAAATGTCAATCTGTTGCAGAATATCATCCATGATACGATCCAGCCGCGCATGGACGATGTGGATTATTTTTCTAAAAAAATTTCGGCCCAAACGGAAAAAAAACCGTCCGAAATCAAGTCGATGTTCAGCCAGTACGCAGACCTGCATAACAATGTCCTGAATGTTTTTGTTGGGACATCATCCGGAAAAATGATGATCCAACCTGATAGAAACGTGCCTGCAGGTTATGATCCAAGGCAAAGAACGTGGTATAAGGAAGCGATGGAACAGCCTGGAAAAACGATTGTGACAGCCCCGTACCAGGACGCGACCACGGGGGAAACGATTGTCACCATTGCCAAAACGGCGCAAGACAGCTCCGGGGTTGTCGCAGTTTCCCTGAAATTAAGCACGATTCAAAAGATGGCAAAAGAAATCAAAATCGGGAAAAACGGGTATGCCGTGCTTGTAGACCCGGCGCGCCGCATCGTCGTGATGCCGGGAAGAAAACCGGGGGCGTATGCAAAAGAAAAAGTGTATGATACCGTATTTAACCATGTTTCCGGACACACTTCCTATACGTATCAGGGGAAGGAAAAAGTGATGGTTTATACAACCGACAGCCTGACGGGTTGGAAAATTGCAGGGACAATGTATGCCGATGAGGTCGGCAAAGCTGTACAGCCGATCATTGACCGGATGATTCTTGTCATCGTCATTTTTCTCGTTCTCGGTACGGTATTAGCCTATTTTGTCATCCGGTCTGTGACACGGCCGATTAACCGCCTGAAAGAAGCAGCATTAAAAATTTCCTCAGGGGACTTAACAGAGGAAATTGATATCCGGAAAAAAGATGAAGTCGGTGAACTGGCTGTAAGTTTTAAAAAAATGCAGGACAGCCTGCGCGACCTTCTCGACCAGGTCGATAAAAGCGCGGAGATGGTCGTTTCCTCTTCCGAAGAGCTGAAGGCAAATGCGGAAAATACAACGCAGGCAAGCCATGAAATCAACTCCGCTGCTGCCCAGATTGCAAGCGGTGCGGAAACACAGACGAACGGCACGGAAAACAGCGCCCAGGCGATGAGCGAAATCGCAAAAGCAATGGAAAAAGTAACCGACAGCACGATGGCGATTTCCAGCCTGTCCAATGCCACGCTTGAACATGCGAAACAAGGCGGCGAGGCTGTCCGTGAGACGGTTGCACAAATGAAGTCCATTGCCGGTTCTGTCGCGCAATCTAACGCAAAAATCCAGGCACTCTTTGAAAATTCGAAGCAAATCAGCCAAATTACAGAAGTGATAAAAGGAATTGCGGCCCAGACGAATTTGCTTGCTTTAAATGCAGCGATTGAAGCGGCAAGGGCGGGCGAGCACGGAAAAGGGTTTGCGGTCGTGGCAGACGAAATCCGGAAATTGGCCGACCAGTCGCAAAACTCGACCAAAGAAATTGAAAAGCTGATTACGCAAATCCAGCATGATACGGAAGATTCCGTCCGCGAAATGGAACAAGTGTCCAAAGATGTGGAAGCCGGCGTGTCACGTTCCAAAGATTCGATCGGAAAATTTGACACGATCATGAACGGGATGAAAGAAATCACACCGCAAGTAGAAGAAATGGCGGCGATCTCGGAAGAAATTTCCGCCTCCGTCCAGGAAGTGACGTCGACTGCGAACGAACTTGCCCAAATTGCTGAAGAAAATGCGGCGGCAACCGAAGAAATGGCCGCTTCCATTGAAAGCCACCTGAAATCGATGGATGACATCAGCGATTCGGCCAGAGCGTTGTCCTATCTGGCGGAGTACTTGCAGGAAATGGTGAAGAAATACAAGTTTTAAAGAAGAAGCGCCCAAAGCAGGAATCCTGCTTTAGGCGCTTTTTTTGGCGCATGGATTCAACTGAAAACGGGTTCCGCCCGGGCAAAGCAAAAGGCAATGCAAGTGCGGGAATTTTGGGGGATGAATTTTGCCCGCCGCACAACGGCCGTGGCAGTTGCCACGCGAGAAAACGATGGAGCAGCGGCCACAAAAGGGCTTCGGAGCGCCGGCAAAATATTTTCGGTGACAATGGCTCCGGCGTCCTTTAAAATAAAACTATGAAGCGGATGAACAAATTTTTTGAAAAAGGAAATGACCTTATATGGGGGGAGAGAAAAGCATGCATCAATATGTCAATTGGCCTGATGTGGTTTTTCAGTTGGGCTGGCTTATTTTTCTCTGTGCCGCCGGATTTGCGATTTATAAAATCTTGAAAATCAGGAAAATGAAGAATCAGCATTTGAAAAAATAGTGCAGGAACGGCTCTGGGCCTCTCCGGAGAAAGGGCTGCAGGACGGGCAAAAACGGGGGAAATGGGATGGAACTCACAAAGGAACAATTTAAGGCCGATTTCGAAAGGATGCTGTCGGACTGCTTCACAATGGATGTGGAAAAATCTGATTTGACAGAACAGTATGTTACACTCGGAAAATTGATCGGTTCATATGCAGCGAAAGAATGGCGGAACACGAATCAGCGTTACTTGGAAAAAGGGGAGAAACAAGTTTACTATTTTTCAATGGAATTTTTGCTCGGCAGGATGTTGAAAAGCAATTTGTTCAACCTTGGCATTCTCGATACAGTCCGGGCGGGGCTTCAAGAAATGGGGATGGAACTCGAGGCATTGGAACAGGTGGAACTGGATGCCGGGCTGGGAAACGGCGGCCTTGGCCGGCTGGCAGCTTGTTTCATCGACTCAATGGCGACACATGCGATCCCCGGGCACGGAAACGGTATCCGTTTTAAGTACGGGCTTTTCAGGCAGAAGTTTGTCAACGGCTACCAGGTCGAACTGCCTGAAAATTGGCTGCGGAATGGCAATGTGTGGGAGACCCGCCGGCTGAACAAGGCGGTAAATGTGCGGTTTTACGGCAACGTCTGGCTTGAGAAAGACGCATCGGGACATTTTGTCCCCCATTATGAAAATGAAGAAACGGTGCTTGCCGTGCCGTATGATACCCCGGTAATCGGTTACGGGGACAACACGGTCAACACTTTAAGATTGTGGTCGGCAGAAATGCCGCTGCAGGATGCGAACACGGAGTACCATGCTTTTATTCAGCAGCAGAGCCGGATCGAAAGCATTTCCGAAGTGCTGTATCCGGACGATTCCAATTATGAAGGGCGCCTGTTGCGTTTGAAGCAAGAATATTTTTTCGTCTCGGCCGGCATTCAAAGCATTATCCGCACCTATAAAAAACTCGGCCTGCCGATTGCGCATCTGGCCGAAAAAGTCGCCATCCACATCAATGATACACACCCGGCATTGTGTGTCCCCGAACTGATGCGCATTTTACTGGATGAGGAAGGGATGGGCTGGGAACCGGCATGGGATGTGACGGTAAAAGTGCTCAGCTATACCAACCATACCATTATGTCCGAAGCGCTGGAAAGCTGGCCGACAGATATGATGGCACAGCTTTTGCCGCGCATTTATCAAATCATTTGCGAAATTGACCGCCGCTATATAGAGGATATGGCCCGTTTGTATGACCGGGATAAGATTGAGCGGACAAGGGTGATTTCGGACGGAAGCGTGAAGATGGCACACCTTGCGATCATCGGGAGCCACAGCATCAACGGGGTGGCAAAGCTCCATACGAATATTTTGAAAGAAAAAGTGCTTCGTGACTTCTACCGCATTTTCCCGTCCAGATTTAACAATAAAACAAACGGCATTTCCCACCGGCGCTGGCTGTTGCTTTCCAATGAACCGCTGCGTAGTTTTATTGACAGCAAAATCGGCAGGGAGTGGGCGGCGAAACCGACTGACCTGAAAATGCTCGAACCTTTCCGCCGCGACGAAAGCGCACTCAGGCAACTTGCCGAAATCAAACAAACCAATAAGCAGCGGCTCGCGGACTATATCGGGAAAACGACAGGGCTTGCCATCCGGACAGATGCCATTTTTGATGTGCAGGTCAAACGTTTCCATGCTTATAAAAGGCAGCTGCTGAATCTTTTGCATATTTTAAGCTTGTATTTTAAATTGAAGGATGATCCGGAAGCAGATATTTACCCGCGCGTCTTCATTTTTGGCGGCAAAGCGGCACCGAGTTACACCTATGCCAAGGAAATCATTAAGCTGATAAACGCAGCGGCGGATCTGATTAATCATGACCCGGCAGTGAGGGACAGGCTGAAGATCGTTTTTATTGAAAATTACGGTGTGTCGCTGGCCGAGCGGATCATCCCGGCGGCTGACGTGAGCGAACAGATTTCACTCGCATCCAAGGAAGCGTCTGGGACGAGCAATATGAAGTTTATGCTCAATGGCGCGGTCACATTGGCCACGCTGGACGGTGCCAATGTCGAAATCCGCGATCTCGTCGGGGAGGACAATATTATCCTCTTCGGGCTGACCGATCAGGAAGTTTTCCAATATTACCATGACCGGTCTTATCATTCTTATGATTATTATAAGAACAATCCGGTGCTGCACCGTGTGCTCGATGCGTTGATTGACGGCTCGATTCCCGGGGTGCAGGCGGAAGGGCGGGATATCTTTGATTCCCTGATTAAATACGGGGATGAGTTTTTTGTATTAAGAGATTTCGAGGATTACGCGCTGGCGCAGAAAAAAGTGGACAAGCTTTATCGCGAGCCGCTCAAATGGCAGGAGATGGCACTCGTCAATATTGCCAATGCCGGCGTATTTTCCTCTGATTATACCGTGCTCAAGTATGCCGGCGAGATTTGGAACGTGCATAGCAAAACAAGGCTTTTTTAACGGATTTCTGAAAGGCTTCCTGCAGGGGAAAACTCGAAAAGGACTGTTTGCTTTCAGCTGCTGCATACTGCCCGGAATTCTTCCGCTAAAAAGCAGCCGGCAAGGGCCGGGCTTTTCATGGGGGGACCGGGCATCCAGCAGCATAAGCCGTTTTCCGAAATTAAATTTTGTCCGAATTTTTGCTTTTCTGCAGGAAAAGATGCCGGCTTGGCGAATATCATCCAATAGATTTCCGGCAGGAGGGGCTTAAACGGCATTGGATCAGTCATTAACAGTTCACCCTACTTCATTAGCGCAATTGCCGGGATTTCGCTGTTTATTGTTGGGATTGGTGTAATGAACATGATGTATATTTCTGTCTCTGAGCGTACCCGGGAAATTGGCATTCGTCTCGCTATCGGCGCAACCCCAAAGAATATCTTATTCCAGTTCCTTTTGGAAGCGGTGTTGTTGACGGGAATAGGCGGCTTGATTGGTTTTGGGATAGGTGGTGGACTCGCGTGGCTTATTTCGCTCTTCTTACCTTTCCGTGCCGTGATCGGTGTAGGAAGCTTTTTACTCGCTTTTTGCGTCTCTACCTTTGTCGGCATTCTATTTGGCATATTGCCGGCTAAAAATGCAGCCAATAAGAACTTGATCGATATTTTGCGTTAGGATGTTGATTGGAAGAATACAGTGGTCTAAACAATGATGAATGTGCAAAGTAAAATGTCCTAACCGGACCCCTTCTTCGAACGAAGTGGCCATGCGTGCCCTTTCGCGTATTTTTTCTCGGGCAGGCTAAGCCACTTTTTCACAAGAAAGACAAGGTTTGTCCGCCAAATGTTACTTGGAAAAATGGGCTGAAAAAAATAAAAAAATTTTTGAAATAAAGGTTGACAATTTTTATTTTCAGCATTAAGATAATAATCAATCAATGAAACATTTTTCAGGCGATGAAGAAGAAGAGTAACCTGTGTGGATTCCAAAGAGAGCCGGTGGGTGGTGCGAACCGGTGATGACGTGCAGGCGAATGGGCTTCCGAGCTTCCAAACCGAAACGATTCCGGAGTAGGCTTTGGCGAATGCCTTATCGTTACAAAAGGCAGGTATTACGGTTTTTCCCTGATACCGTCAAAGCCGGGCTGATAAAGCCAAAGATACATTGATTAGTGTATCTTTCTAAAGTTCTTAATGTCCTTAATAACTGATAAAAAATATCCTTGAACCCGTGGTGCTAGTTGAGCGTCAGCGCTCAACCAGCCCTAGTGTGACCAAGGAATAAGCCAACAAGATGCCATCGAGTGCCACTTCAAACCCGGCAATGGAATTCGCTCGAATGTCGGTGATCCGGTATTGGTCTACGAGAATCGAAAACACCGTCTCGATGACTTTGCGTTTTTTCCTGATCCATTCTTCCCATGCCTTGGATGGGCCGTGCTTTTGATTGTGTCGAGACGGTGTCCAGAACGCGGCTTGGTGTTCTTCGTACAGCTTTTCTCGAAGAGCGTGGCTGATGTACCCTTTGTCCCCAAAGTTGTAGGGATGAGGGATTTGAGTCATCACCGTTTCAGCGGCTTTGACGTCGTGACAGGACGGGTTCGGATTTTATCCGGAAGCGATCTTGGCAGATAAAATTTACCGAAACCGTAATAATCTGGCATACTGCAAATCTCTTGGCATTCGTCTGAGTGGGCCAAGGTTAGGACGCCCATCCAGAACGGAAGACAAAACCTTGGAACGCGTCGCAAGGCAGGATGCCTCTGAACGTAATGCCGTTGAAGGCAAATTTGGCGAAGGCAAGCGCAAGTATGGGCTGGGCCTTATTCGAGCACGCCTTCAGGAGACCAGCGAAACAGTAGTAGCCCTTCAATTCCTCATACTGAATCTGGAGCGCAAGCTCAGGGTTCTTTTTTTGAAATTTTTACACAACACTATTTTATATTTTGATAATCGGAATTTGGCTTGTATCTGACCAAATTTGATTCGTTCAGCAAGCCCTAATTGAAAGGGAGGTGAAATTTATGAAAAAGACCTATTCAACACCAAAAGTTACAGAAGTAAAAGTAAATACAGCTGTCATTACTAACGTTTAACCCTTAGGGAAAATTTCCAAGGGAGCCAGTCGGATAATTCTTTATTATCTAACTGGCTTCCCCTAATTTGCTTATCTTCATACAGGGGAGTTGGACATGTATATAACGTTTACTCTAGTTTTTTTATTGTCTCTTTCTTTATCATATATTATTAGAAAGTATGTTCGTGGTAATATTTTTTTTAGAATTATGAGAATATTCCTAATGCCCGTGCCTTATTTATTAATTTTTCTATTTATACCTTTTCCATTAATAGACTTCAATATCGATATACTATATTTGATAGTGGTAATCTTTCTTTCGCTAGCTTTTATTCTTTTGGACTATAAAAATTTGTTGAATTCTAATAAACGTGCATTATTTGATTTTATGCCGAAAATGAAAGGGGAGCAATTAATTTCAAGATTTAGTGAAGTTAGTATTGTGCCTATCATTGAGGAACTTTTCTTTCGTGGTTTTATCTCATTAGGGGCTAGTTATCCTCAACTAATTCTTTCTGTAATAATAAGTAGTTTTCTATTCAGTGTTGCTCATTACATTGGTAATGACAAGAGTATCAAATATCATGTGAAGTTATGTTTGTTTTCTATTACATCCGTTGTAATATATCTTGTCTCAGAAAATTTATTATATTCGATTATTTTCCATATATTATTTAATTTACCTTGGTTTATAACTAACGTTAGAATTTATTCCTATCAAAAAAGAAAGGGAGAGGGGCGAGTTGCAATATAAAATACATAGTATCTTGTTTATCCTTGTTGTCTTTATAGCACAGGCATATTTAGTATTAATACCTTTGATAGCTATGGATCTGTTTAATGATAAGGAGTTTGTTGCTTCATTAGGAGTTATACAAACTGCCGGAGGGTTTATATTTGGGCTGTTGGGAATATTCATTATAGATAATATTAAAAACAAATACACATTAGTTTTTTCTAGTATTGTCCTTTTTCTTATCCTTGTAAGTCAATTTTTTTTTCCAACTGAATTTAAATTAGTTTTTGCAATTTCATTAATAATTTTTATAGTTTTCTCACGTATTGTTGAAAATGTTCAGAATGCCCTAATGTTTGCTGAATACCATAAAAGAGGAGACAGTGGGTTAGAGTTTTTTAATAGTTTAATAAGCTCTACATACATAATAATTGGAACAGTTATAGCACCTATTTCCGTTCTTGCTTATAAGTTTTTTGGTCTAGTTTTTTTAATGATATTTACTCTCCTAATTATTATAATTACTTTTTTTATAAAAGTGGCTTCCTCAAACAAAACAAATAAGGAAAGAGTGAAACCACTTCGGGAAAGGTTAAATTTATTTTTTGGAAACAAAAAATTATCGTTACCTATTTTCATTATTAACAGTGTTATGTTAAGTGCAATGATGGTTACAACAATCTTCTTTTTATATATCACCCAAGACCTTGGATATTCAACATTTAAATATAGCATCCTGTTAGCTATTGAAAGCGTTGGTAGTGTTTTAATCTCTATGTATTTTTATGGTAAATATCTAAAAATGAAACCCAAACTAATACCTCCATTTATACTAATTTTCGGTATTTTGTATCTTTTGTTTGGATTCATTAATTTCAGCTTTTCCTTATTAGCTTTACTGGCATTCTTGATAGGGGGATGTGTGACATCTCTATTAATGATGCTAAATGAGAGGTATCAAAAAAACTGTCCTAAAGAAATCTATGGAACAGTGAACAGTATTAGGATTACTCTAAATAATATTTCAGGATTGGTGGGAACTGGTATAGGTTCGTCACTGTACATCAACTTCGGAAGTACAGCAGTTTTTGTATGTACTTTTTCATTACTTGTATTATTCTCATTTATAACTTATCTGTGCAGAAAGGAGCTTATTCCTAATGTTGACAAAGGATAAAATCTTAGAAATGTCTTTGGAGGTAATTAGTAAGACAGATCTATATAGTTATTTACCGGAAGATAAAATATATACTATATATGCCGCAGGTTCACTTTTAGAGGGATTCGGGAATTCTAAATCTGATATAGACCTATTTGTAGTAGCTAATAATATAGATGTCGACTATCTTTGTAGAGAATATCCGAGAGCAAATCAGAATATGACCTGTTTAAAGAGAGCGAATGTAAGTGTTTTTAACATTAACTATTTAGGTACAGATTTGGATATAGAAGTTTATGAGGAAAGTTATTTAAGTGAATATATTCGGCAACTTAACGAAGGTATTGCTACTTCACATGATAGTAGGTTTGACTTGTTTCATAGACTGAAGTTTGCTGTTCCTTTATTTAAAGATGATAACTTTTGGGAACTGAAAAGTAAAATAAATTATGAGTTATTCAATTTTCTACCTGCTAAGTCATTGTCTCTGTACTACCCTGTAAAGTCTAAAGATATTCAAGGAGCATATGAAGAAAAAGCGTACGAGACTTCATTTTATATGGCGCTTAGACTACTTGAAGACTGTATTAGCGCTTACCTTGCCATTCAAGGAGAGACAAACCCAAATACTAAGTGGCTTATGAAAAAAATTAATAGGTATGAAAAACACACTCAGAGTAACTTGAATATAAAAGCTATTCTTAATATGGCTTATTCAAATATTGATTTGAATGATCCAGCTGCACTCAAGATGAAGACATTAAACATTATGAAAGAGTGTCAGAAGTTTAATACACAGATTGAAAAAAACAGAAAGGAAGTGTTTTTAAAATGATTATAAATAAAAACCCTTTTGCCGCAATGAAAAAACTTGAAGATGAATATTATATCATTTGTAATAATAAGGTTTTTCTCTTAGAAGGAATCTCTCCTTTTATATGGGATAACATAGAAGATGGTGTTACACTCGAAAATCTTTTAGAAAAGATCCTTAATGAATACGATGTATCGGAAAAAAAAGCTAGAAAGGATTTAGAAAAAATCATTGCCCGTCTTGAAAAAATTGGTGCCATTGACGTTGATTAAGCTTTAACATCCGATAGATAGCTTAACAAGGAAGGTGGGAGATTGATTTGTTCGAAGGAATAGTATTAGACATTGATGACACACTTATAAGAGAGAATAAACTTCATTTAGATGACCTTCAATATATTAAGAAGTTAAAAAATAGAGGGTATAAAGTCGTTCTGGCAACTGGAAGAGATATAAAAAAAACGATGGAAATTGCGAAGAAATTAGAAATAACTGAGCCTCTTATTTTGTTACAAGGAGCTTTGATTTATTATAATTCAAATGAAGTTTTTGAAACTGCTATGAATAAGAACATAACAAAAGACATAGTACAATGGTGTGTAGATAATGGCCTCACACCAAGACTAATAACAAAAAATGGATCTTATTTATTTAATAATAAAGATTTAAGTGATAACTTGTTTATATCTGAAGCAGTCCTACAAATCGAGATAGATTTTAAGGACAATATAACTAAAAAAGACTCATTTGAAAATAATTTCAAAGATAGATCAGATATGATGATTAGGGCTCACCGAGAATCAGTTGTATGCATGAGTATTGAAATTGATAAAGGTCTTGCATTGAGACGTATAGCAAACGAAAGAGGGTGGGATCTAACAAAATTTATATCAATAGGTAATTTTCCGAGCGATATTCACTTGTTTGATGAGACAGGTTTTAATATTGTGATCGAAAACAATAAAAATTTAAAAAATATTAAAAACATTAAAAACATACAGATTATCTCAAATGATAATATTAGCACGTTGTTAGATAGAGTGCTTAGCAAAGTAGAAGTTTATGAAGGTGTAAGGTATAGGAAGAATTTAGATTTCAGAATACGAACTTTTGGTGATAATTACTACGTTTTAGGCAAAAATACTGTTCAAAAAGTAAGTAAACTCATGTTTGATTTATGGAGAAGCATAAATGGGGAAGTAAATATCTTAGATTCTATTAGAAACTTAACTATTCATTATAATATTTTTGATCTGTTAGAAGGACTAGAGTATTTAATAACAAAAAAAATAATTGAAGAAAATTAGTGATAAGGTGGGGATTAGATATGAGTTCAAAAGAAGTCCGTGTAGGTATAGCTGGTGTAGGTTCGTGCGCTTCTAGTTTAGTTCAATTAGTTGAATATGTTAAAAGTGGATCTGAATTAAGTAAGACTGGAATTATGTTTGATAGTATAGGTGGTTACAAAGCAGAGGACATAAAATTTGTTTGTAGTTTTGATGTATCAGATACAAAGGTTGGACTAGACCTGTCCGAAGCGATTTTTGCTTATCCAAATAGTGCCAAAAAGCATGTAGAAGTACCATACTTAAATGTCAAAGTTCATGCTGGACCATTGGCAGATGGCTTAGATGGGATTCTTTCTACAAAAATTAACCCGCATAGGGATAGTGAACTGGTGACCATAGATGATGTTACCGAAATCTTAAAAAAGACTAAAACAGATGTATTGGTTTGTTACATTCCAACTGGAGCTAAACAGGCAGTTGAGAACTATGCTATAGCAGCTGCTAATGCCAATGTAGCTTTTATTAATTGTACTCCAGAGCTTGTGATTAGAAATGAAAAATTAAATTCTTTATTTAAAGAGAAAAAAATCCCATTGCTTGGCGATGATATGAGAAGCCATATGGGAGCAACAACTTTACATACTGCACTTATAGAACTATTAAGTTCCAGGGGAATTACTGTCAATAACACATATCAATTGAACTTTGGTGGCAATATGGATTTCTTTAATTT
The DNA here is from genome assembly GCF_038593185.1 of Weizmannia sp. FSL K6-0777. Taxonomy (NCBI): domain Bacteria; kingdom Bacillati; phylum Bacillota; class Bacilli; order Caryophanales; family Bacillaceae; genus Heyndrickxia; species Weizmannia sp. FSL K6-0777. The sequence continues at coordinate 2,713,060 of NZ_CP151971.1, read as the reverse complement.
GTCTGATCCTTCAAGAAATTTAAGTAAGCAAATTTCCAAGAAAAATGCACTGTATGCAGCGGGGATTGATGCATCTACAGTTGCAGCAGGACCAAATGGTTACGTAGAATATCTCCAAGATAATAAGGTGTGTTATTTAAGAATTGAAGGTTCCTCAATTCTAGGCTCTAATATTACTATGGAAACACGGTTAGAAGTAGAAGATAGCCCAAATTCAGCCGGAGTGATCATTACTGCGGTAAGAATTGCAAAAACAGCACTAGATAATAAAGAGTTTGGAGAAGTCATTGAAAAAACTTGTCCATTTTTATTTAAAAGTCCTGTCAAAGGAATGACAGAGAGTGAAGCATTATCAGCGATTAAAGATTATGTAGCAAGTAAAGAGGTGGTTTTCAATGATTAATTTAATTATTAATCAGACACAAGATAGTTTAAAAGATACGGAGTTAGTAGAACGAAAAGGTATTGGTCACCCAGACACTATTTGCGATGCCATAGCAGAAAAGTGTTCTCAAAATTATTCTTTATATTTTTATAATAAATACAAAAAATTTGCGCACCATTGGTTTGACAAAGTTATGTTAATAGGTGGGGAATCAAAAATAGATTTCGGAGTGGCTGAAATAATTAAGCCATATAAAATTATTGTGGCTGGGAAATGTGTAAAAAAATTCAACAATGAAGAAGTCCCTTTAATGGATATCTTTAAGATGTCATGTAAGCAAGTATTGGAGAATTGTTTAACTGGATTTGATATTGAAAAGCATCTAATTATTATCGATGAGACTGTAGATCATCAGGGAGCAGGGAGAAAAAGTTCGAGATACAGACCTGAGAATATTGGAGATTTAGTAACAATAGATTCATCTAATTTAGTTTCAAATGATTGCAACCTTCTATCTAGTCATTTTCCACTCACAAAATTAGAAAATATGGTATTGGATATTGAGCGTTATATTAATGGAAAACAGTTTAAAAAATTATTCCCTCAGACAGGTTGGGATGTAAAAGTCATTGGCTTACGGAATAAACATGATTATGAATTACTTGTTAATATCCCAATATTAGCATATTTTGTAAATAGCTTAGATGAGTATACTAGTGTAATTGCCGATGTAAAAAAACATCTTGCATTTTATTTAGAAGAGAATTACACCGAAAATATCAAACTAAACATTAACCCACAAGATAAAACAAATAATCCATACTTGACAGTGCTAGGAAGTGCTGCAGATACAGGTGATGTAGGGGTAGTAGGTAGAGGGAACAGAATTAATGGGCTGATAACCCCTATGCAAAGTATAAGTATTGAAGCACCTGCAGGGAAAAACCCTTTAGATCATACTGGGAAAATTTATGGCTTATTAACTAAACAATTAGCTCAATTAATTGCTGAAAGAACGGGGACTCATGTAGAATTACATGTTTATACTTATAAAGAAGCACCTATTAAACAACCTGCACAGGTAATAGTTAATATTAGAAACGGTTCAGTAAGTGAACTCGAAGTTCAAGAAATAAGAGCTATTATAGAAAAAGGCTTTAATAGTATAGATGATGTCAATGAAAGTTTCATTTTTTCAGATGTTACACTTTGGTAATAACGTTATACATCATATAAATATCACAATTTAAAGGAGCAATTATGGAGAAATTAGCATTATTTGGTGGTAGTAAAGCAGTTACGGTTGAACTTGATTATAAATGGCCAATTATTACACCAGAAGATAAAGCGTACTTAATAGATATGATAAATGAAAATGAAATTTCTTTTAATTTTAAATCTGATGAAGTTAAAAGATTAGAAACAAATTTTAAAAATTACCTAAAGGTACCGTATTGTTTAGCATTAAACTCTGGTACATCAGCACTTTATACTGCTTTTCTTGCAATAGGAATATCAGAAGGGGATGAGGTTATCGTACCCTCTTATACCTTTCCAGCTACGGTTATGCCTTTGATTAATATGGGTGCTAAAATTATTTTTGCGGATAACGAGAAAGATACTCCTTTAGTATCTATAGATGATATTAGAAGCAAAATAACTAAAAAAACTAAATTGATACTGGTAACTCATATGGATGGGTTCCCAGCACAAGTTGATGTGCTAAGTGAATGGTTAAGAAAAAGTGAATATAAGGCAGTAATTGTTGAAGACTGTGCTCAAGCAATCGGGGCAGAGATTGGGGATAAAAAAGTCGGAACCTTTGGCGACCTTGCTATTTTCAGCTTCCAACAAAAAAAATTGTTATCAGGGGGGGAAGGAGGTCTTCTTGTTACCAAGAGAAGGGATTTCTATGAAAGAGCCATATTATTTAGCTATCTTCAAAAGAGATCATTCGAAGAAGTAATGGATGATAATCTTAGAGCTTATTCTTATACTGGCTTAGGTTTTAATTTTAGAATTCACCCGCTTGCAGCAGGTATGATTAATCAACAATTTTTGAGAATAAATGAATATATAAATAAAAGACATACAAGTATGAAGTTACTTAAAGAGTCGTTGAAAGATATATCTGAAGTTAAGCTTTTGGATAGAATTCATGCTAACACTTTGCCGTCATACTTCAGCTTTAAATTATTGTATTTAGATAAAGAAATTAATATTGACAAATATGTAAAGGCCTTGAATGCAGAGGGTGTCCCTATAGTAATCTCTACGACAAAGCCTTTACACCTAGAACCTATATTTTCTAAATACCAAAATAAAATCTTTTCTATAGATCTTCTGGAAGAAAAGATAGGTAATCAACCAAGGGGTTCACTTATAAATTGCGAAATATATTCACGAAAAAGCTTGAGATTACCAGCATACCATGATCTTACAGAAGAAAAAGCTTTCCAAATAGCTCGAACTTTTAAGAAAGTTTCAAAAAATAGGAAGTATTTAATGTAATTCTACTGACAAGGGGAGACTCTTATGAGGGGATTAAAAGATAAAGTGGTAATTATTACTGGAGCGGGAGCCGGGATAGGTAAGGCGACCGCTTTAGAGTTTGGATTACAAGGATGTAAGGTCGTAGTAGTAGATAGAGATGAAGAAGCTGGCTTAAATGTTGTCAAGATGATTGAAGAACGTAATGGACATGCTTTTTATGTTAAGGCAGACGTCTCAAATGAAAACGATATAAAACAGATGGTGGAAAAGTCTCTAAAAAAATATTCTAAGATTGATATTCTAGTAAACAATGCGGGGCTATTCAATAATTCTGGAATGAACGCGACCGTTGAAGAATGGAATGAGGTCTTTAAAACAAATGTTTTAGGCCCATTTTTATGTGCCAAGTATTGTTTGCCTTCAATGAAAAAAAATGGTTCTGGATCAATAGTTAATGTAGCCTCAATATCTGGTCTCATTGCTCAAGAAAATTACCTTCTATATAGTACAACAAAAGGGGCATTGATAAATATGGCGAGATGCATGGCTTTAGATTTAGGAAAATATAATATTAGAGTTAATAATATTTGTCCCGGTACTGTCTGGACAGAAAATAACGAGTATTATATAAAGAAATCTCATAACTTAGACAAAGAAGGTGCTAATCTACACCCAGACTTTGGGGGTGGTAATATGTTATCAAGAGTTGCTGAGCCAGAGGAAATAGCTAGAGCTATTGTATTTCTTGCGTCAGAAGATTCAAGCTTTATAACAGCAGAAAACTTGATAGTAGATGGTGGATATATTGCAAAATAATTACTCTTACATAACAAGAATAACTTGATAATATTAATGGAATGAATATAAATAGCACATATTCCTTTCTATTTTCAAAATCTTTATTATTAAACTTATAACTTGGTACAAATCCAGGAATTTTATAAAAAAGTAGGTGAATAGAGCTGATGAGCTGGTATCAAGTTATACGTAATGATTATTCAGTTTTTTTACAAACAGACTCTGAAAGTTTAGATTCTATTAGAAGGGATATAGAACCTTATTATACCATTAATAAGATTGAACCTTCAAAGAACTTTTTCCATAAAAATTATTGGAAGATTAGTGATTCTTCTAACAGTGTTATAACAGAAAATAAAGAAATAGAGGTTATAAGAACGGAATTTAAAATGCTAGATGAACCTCAAAGGGAGTTTTTAGTGGTTCCTCAGGAAAAAATAATTGCAGTCAATAAGCCAATAGATAAAAAATGGAAAAAACAGATTATTATAAGGTTAATTAGAGATATTTTTCGGAATTATTTCTATTCAAAAGGCATGTCTTTTTTCCACGGGGGACTAATAACGAACAATGAAATAGGAATTGCTTTTATGGGGGGGAAAAAATCAGGAAAAACTTCCTCTATATTATCCTTTTTGAAGTATAGTGATATGGATTATGTAACAAATGATGATATTTCGATTCAAATCATTGATAAAAAAGTTATTGGTTATGGGTGGCCACGGGCCATTTCAGTTAGAAACGATACATTTTCTGCCTTAAATTTGAATAGAGAAGATATAGTTAATAAACTAAGGCATCCAAGTAATGATACTAATTGGAAAAATCAAGCGACATTTGTGTATCCGAATGAACTAAAACATTTTCTTACTGCAAAAGTTTATTCTCAATGTAAAGTAGACTATATAATCTTCCCGACTTTTATGGATAATATTCAAAAGCCTGTTTTGGAAGAGGTCAATGAAAGCAAATTTGTTGAATTATTAAAATCAAACATAGAACCAGATATAAATAAATACTTTAGAGACTTCGAAAAGTACTTCCCTTTTACAGATGAGAATAAAAATGAAGAAATTATAGAAGGTATCGTAAATAACTGTAGGGGCTTTATTTTAAAGCAGAATTTCAATAATTTGCGCCAAACGGTGGACTTAGTAAGAGAAGAGTTGATGTGAAGCCATGGATAACTTTAGAAAAATTTGGATTGTTGGCCCCCCGGGATCTGGTAAAACAACCCTCGGAAAAGAATTATCTTCGGCCAAAGGGATTAATTGTTATAGTCTAGATGAATTGAGGTGGAGAGCTGGTTGGAAAAAGGTCTCTGATGATGAATTCATAACTTCAATAAATTCTATAGTTAATAAGTCTGAATGGATAATAGATGGCTACTATTCAGGGCTAGATAAATACTTTCAATTTGCAGATGAAATTATTTATATAAAAAAACCCTTATTAGTTTTATTAACAAGAGTATGTAAAAGAAGTTATAAAAGAATTAAAGAGAAAACAGAAATATGTAACGGTAATATAGAAAGTTGGGGATTCTTTTTTTCTCCTAATGGGATACTAATTTATACTATAAAGCAATATTTTGTATATAAATTTCTATTTCGAAAGTGGAAAAGGAATAAATATAAAGTTTTAATTAGACACTAATAATGAGCAAATTCCAGTTCTATATTTATCATTAGTGTTGCATAAATGTTATTAGATCACCTATTTGCGAGATAATTAATAGAGGTGAGAACATGGATACCACCGATATTGTCAAAAAATTAAAAATATCTTTAGATATAATAAATAAAAACAGAACACCTACTATGCATATTGCTATACCGTATAATAATGATTGGAAAAATTATAATAATCAATTTATTGTTATTATTAAACCTGAATGTTTACCTATAAATGGTAAAAACAATGAAACTATAATACAGATAGTGATAGATAATTTGATAAAGAACAATATTACCATAAGTTCAGCTTATTCAATGAATGGTCGATATCTAACCCAAAACTCAATTATAGAAAATCAATACTTTATGTTAAATAAATACGCACATTTGGGAGCAGGGTGTATCCCTCCCAAGATTATTAATAAAATTAAAAATAAATATAAAGATATTAATATTATTGGAGCGTACAATTTTTTAGAACTATATCCTGAGGACTTTAATGAGGAATACCTAGAGAAAATAGCTCATAATATTGGTTCGGATAAATTTGGAAATGGACTTTACTTATTAAAGCTAAATCATAATGGCATTAATTATGGCATTTTAAACGCATTTCATCCTTATCAAAAGAAACATTTTTGTAATGAAAATAGTAATATTATTGTTCTAGAATGTAATAGTGACATACCTTATTGGCAACTAGATGAACAAGTTATAGGTAATTTTAATCCTATATATGCTAAGGAGAACAGTATTCGCAATATTCTATTTAGTAATCAAGAAGCTTTAGGAATAAACATTAATACAATGTATAATGGCGTACATGTTTCTCCTAGCCCTTTAGAAGGAATGAAAGCACTCCTACTTTATTCAAAAACAATTGATATTAAAGATACTAGAATGGGGAGTGAACTTATTCGGTTGGGATTTAGTAATACTCAGATTCAAAATTTAATGCGTAACCCACTGATTGAGGATAATGATGGAGAACTTACACTATTTGATAAAGTCGAGGGAATGGATACCTTTCAAATTATAGAATACCTTTTAAAGTCTAAAGTGGTGAATATCTCATGAATATATTGATAGTTAACGATGATGGTTGGGAATCTGAAGGATCATATCTTTTGAAAAAAGCATTAGAAGGAAGTAACAATGTCTTTTGTTACTTTCCACATGTTAATTCTTCGGGATATTCACATAAAATTTCTTTGAATAGTAATATTAATATTAGTAAAATCGGCCACAATAATTATATTGTATATGGTACTCCTGTTGATTGTTCACTTATTGCAATTAAGGATTTAGAGCTAAAAGGAATTAAAATTGATCTTATGATATCTGGAATTAATGATGGTTTAAATTATGGATCCCCAATTTGTTATAGTGGAACAATTGCAGCCGCATTAGAAGCATCGAGCTATGGAATACCTAGTATCGCACTATCATATGAAGGGATTATGAAGGATAGTTTAATTTTAAAAAATTTAGATAAGTTTATCCTTAACTTACCTCTTAATAAAATAAGCAAGAATTCGATACTAAATATCAACATTAAGGAGACTAATAGTTCTGAGTTTATTAAGGCCCCAATTCTTATAGAAAATCAAAACATAGACTATTCATTCCAACTACCAGATTTAAAACCAGAAAAGAATGGTTACAGGATTTCGGTCAATAAATCGAGAAATGATAATAAAAAGAACTTCTTAATGATTGGAATTTATAACAGGTTTAGTGGATTTGTTTTAAATGAATCAGATCAAAAATCACTTGAAGAATTGAAATATAGTTTAAGAAATTTATATTACTTAGAAGTTTAATAATTAATTGAACAAACAATAGAAAATTTGCAACACCATCCGAAAAAGAATATAGGGGGACGGCTTTCTATGATGAAATTATTACCTGTAATGGATTTATATCAAATAAAACTACAAAAATATCGTGTATTAAATAGTAATATTACCTATCCAGTTCTCTTAATTAATGAAAAATATATTTTAAAAAGAGTACCTAGTGAAATTGTAATTAATGAAGTATTATTTAGTAGTCTTATTAAAAAAGGATGGATAAATCATATTGTATTGAATAAATATGACAGAATTTTCACGTATTATGACAGTTGTTTTTGGTTAATGACAACTTACAGGGAAGGTGAAGAATTTCAACATTCAAACCTTTCGCATTTAATGTTGGCGAGAAGTTATCTCGAGACTTTCCTTGAAATAACACCGGAAGTGGGCGAAATTGAATTTCATGATAATTTCAGCGTTCGTAAATGGTATCAAAATCCGGATGATATGATTAAAAAAACATTTAACCTCATTAATCATTATTTCGGGGAAGTTGATGCTCAATACAAGAAAAGAATTATGGATATTTATGATTCTTTAGATTTTAATAAAAATGACTATGACATAATGAGGAAGTCAGTATCACATGGAGAGTACCAGAATACAAACATCTTATTTATCAAAGATCGAATCAATTTAATTGATTGGGATTCACTTTCAGTTAGACCACATTTATTTGATATAGTATCTTCTGCCTGTTACTTATGTAGAGATAAACGCGGGGATTTTATTATTAATCCAGTAAAATTAAAGAAGTATTTGAAAGAAGAAAATTTATTGAATGAAGAGGTTAATAATCTAAGAAATATGGTATTCATCACCTTTGTGCCAAAAGAAGATACAATTGAGAAGTTTTATGTATCTGGTCATGATCAATTAAAATGGTATTTAGAGTGGACGCTTGATGCAATGGAAAAATGTATAAAATATTTTTAAACATAACATTAACTATTTTAATGTAGATGAGTAAATTCGCTAACATAAATTTACATCCCTTACTTTCAACAAAAGCTTTGGGGAATGGGAGAATTTTTTAGGGGATTCATTGTTAGTGACAGCGAAGTTGAACCGGTTTGCACAATTGGATTAAGAAGATCAAGGGAAAATTTAAAGCCAGAGGAGAAATTCAATGAGAATACGCAAATGTTCTAGAGCGGTGATAGTGAATGAATTTAATAAAATTCTTCTTCAAAAGTTTGAATTTAAAGATGTTGTAGGAAACAAAGTGTTATGGGTAACTCCGGGCGGTGGTGTTAAGGAGAATGAAACTCCAGTAGAAGCATTAAAAAGAGAATTAAACGAAGAACTTGGCATTGTTGTTGATATTCATGACAAACCAATATTTGAAATGGATGTATTAATTGAAGGGAAAAAGGGTCCTTTTATAAGTCGTGAGATTTATTATAAAATTGCTATTCAATCTGACACAATATTGTCTATCGAAAATATGACTAAAAATGAGAAAGATACATTTATAGAGTTAAAGTGGTGGAGCAAGGAAGAGTTGCAGAAAATAGAAAACTTTGCGTCGCGTGAAATATTGAACTATTTTTAGTAAAAATGAGAAATTAGAGATGCCGAAAGGAAATATTTATACAGGGAGCCTTCACCACAACAAAGGCAGGATGAATAAACTCTTACATATCTGCTCTATGTGCAGATTTTTTCTGGATATTAATGCAAACGATGATTTAAAATTCTTCAATTTCAACGAAACGAAATTTCTCATTATGAACGTTGTAATTAAGGTAAGCCCGAAATAAAAAAATAAACGTACCTTCACGGTACGTACTACAAATAACCGTAAAACCATGATTTTTTAATCAGATTTACGGTTATTTTACACATTCTGCTTGGATCGTTTTTGACCAAGGCAAATAGTTGTTTATAATTTCTGGGTTTCTATGAATAAATTTGGTAGGTCTCTCAGTAACTTCACTAGATACTGGTAGAAATCTACTCCATTCGCTTTAGCTGTTTCTGCGATACTTAGACAGATTGCGTTTGCTTTCGCACCAGCTTCACTTACGGAAAATAACCAATTTTTTCGACCAATTACATTCGGACGGATGGCATTCTCAGCGGGATTGTTATCAATTTCTATTCGTCCATCATCCAAGAATGCTTTTAGTCCATTCGCTCGATTTAGCGTGTATTCAGCTGCTTTAGCGAGCGCATTTAAGACTTTTTGTATCCTTTAACAATCTAGCAATTATTGATATAATATCCATAGGAAGACCTCTTTCTAAATGTATTCGCCTACTAGCGTACATTTAAATGATAGAGCGTCTTCCCATTTTTTTCCACTCATCTTGCCCTTCGAGTAAAATTTTACACATACAGTTTTTCAGTGGCCTCTAATGAAAGGTCAAAAATGTCTAGTATTTGCTGATTAAGATTTTTTGTGGGAGCTTGTTTTTCATGAGCTCCCTTTTATTTTTGCACTGTCCTTTTACACGCTAATACTTAATGTGCTAAGGGGAGGTGCCGTTTTACTTTTCTCGGGATATTCTAAAATGAGTCAATGGAGCTGTTCCCTCCCTATCAAAAAATTTTTGACAATCTTATGTTCATTTTGCAAAAAGGAATCTATAACACTAATAAAAGGATAATTACAAGGGGGAGTCGAAAATGAGCAAGCTATTAATCAATGAAAGTCCAATTTTAGTTCTACCGACATTAGCGAAAAAGATTGGACTGAATCAGGCGCTGTTTATCCAACAACTTCACTACTGGCTAGCAGATAGCAAGCATACGTATGATGGATATCAATGGGTGTATAACACATACGAGGATTGGCACAGGCAGTTTCCTTTTTGGTCAACGAGTACAATCCGGAGAATTATTGGGAAGCTTGAAAGGGAAGGCTTAATCATTTCCGGAAATTACAATCGTTTTAAGATGGACAAAACCAAATGGTATCGAATTAATTACGAGTACTTGGAGTCGCTGATGGATGAGGATGCGCAACTTTCCAACCTCTGTAACAAGCGGACTGATACAAGCGACCAAACGCAGCGAAACAACGGAAAGCACATGGATGCGTCGTACAGTCAAAATGCAACCAATTTAAGCAAGGAATCACACCGCCAAACACAGACCAATCTGACTGACCAAAACAAACCTAATATAGGCAAGGATGAACAAACGAATGCAAATGTAAGCAAATCGACGAACCAATCGGATATCAACTTAAGCAAACGGACAAACCAATCAGATACCAACTTAAGCAAGCCCACGAACCAAAATGGTGCTAACTTCGGCAATCCGACAAATCAAACTGGCACCAATTTAACCAATCACACTGACCAAACGGTGACCAAATTGACTAAACACAACGACCAAAATAATTCCAACTTGACCACATCGGGTGAGCAAGCCGGTCAGTACCTGGGTGCAAGCTTGGCACTAGCACGAACAAACATAACCAAAGCAATACCAGAGACTACTTCAGAGACTACCCCAGAGAAAAAAAGCGTAGTAATAGTTACGCACGCGCGCGCAGAAGAACAAAACCCATTTACATTTTTCGAACAAAACGGGTTTGGAACCATCAGTGGGTATCTTTTTGAAAAAATACAAGCGTGGTGTGAGGATTTGTCCCAAGAACTTGTTTTAGAAGCGATGAAAATAGCTGTCGAAAGCGGGAATAAAAATTGGAGTTACGTGGAAGGAATTCTTCGCCGGTGGGTGGATAAAGGCTATCAAACCATCAATGAGGTTCGTGCCGCACAAAAGGAATATCGGGAACGACTGGACAAGAGCGCAAAACAAAAACCCCGAATGGAACGGGATATTCCAAGAAACTTTATTCTCGACATGGATGCCGGAGAAGACGAATAGATAGACAGGTCCCGCAGCCTACCTTAACAACATTGACTAAAAATGGGACAAGGGACCTGCCCCTTTGGAGGTGAGTGGATTATGATGCATGAGAAAGTGTTTCTAGGTTGTTTGATGCAGGAAAATCCTTTAATTAATGACACGGTTATTCGGCCAGATCATCTTCAAGATTTACGTCACAAACAATTGTATTCAAAAATGGTGGAGCTTCATTCCGCTGGCAAGTATTTTAACTTAATCGCCTTATCCATGCTTCCGGACTTAGAAATCTATGGCGGTATCAGTTACTTAAACGAGCTCAATGCCTTTTGTGATCTTGAAAAATTTGATGAGGTAGAAGAATTAATTTTGGACGCATGGAAGGAACAGCAAACGCAAATGATTTTGACCAAGGCAACCTTTGAAAAATGGGAGAGTGCCAGAGTTATAGACGAGTTGGAAAAAATCGAAAACCTAAAACTGAAAAATGGCACGACCATCTCTGAAGGATTAGCAGCGATTTACGAAGCACCTTGGGAGGAAAAAGAAGATACGACAGGAATAACGACCGGTATACAAGCATTGGATGACATAACAGGGGGTTTTCAAGAAGGAGAAGTCACGATTCTAGCTGCCCGACCTTCCATGGGGAAAACCGACGTGATGCTTCATTTTGCAAAAGAAACAGGTTGGGCCGGGTATTTACCGATTCTTTTTTCATTGGAGATGCCTGAAAAACTGATTATTTCCAGATTGGTAGCCTCTACCGGAAATATTAATCGAGTTAAAATGCGGAATCCTTATAAGTTTTTAAAACCGAAGCAAAAAGAAAAATGGACGACCATTATCGCAAATCTTGATGAAACGAACATGATTATATTTGATGAATCTGGACAAACGATTCCTGAAATGAGGGCACAAATCAGAAAATTGATGTATGAATATCCGGATCGGAAACCGGTTGTCTTTATCGACTATTTAACATTGATTCGGCCGATTAACCCGTACTTTGGCAATACGCATCAGCAAGTATCAGAAATCTCACAAGGTTTAAAGAAAATGGCAAAGGATTTTCATATACCGGTCATTTGTTTAGCCCGACTGAACAGGAGCGTGGAAACGAGAAGCAATAAACGACCGCTTATGTCTGATATCAGGGAGTCAGGAAGCATTGAACAGGATGCTGATGTAATCATTTTCCTGTACAGGGAGAAGTATTATGACAGAGAGATTACCGATAACTCGCTCGAACTTATCATTGCCAAAAACCGCAACGGCCCGGTCGGAACCGTAATCGTAAAATACAACGAACACACCGGCAAAATCGAGTCAAGGTGAGGCTAGGGGACGGTTTTCTCGTCTTATAGTGAGGCCGGACAAGGTCAAGGTGACAAGGTCCCACAGCCCAGTTCGGTCATGGGGGCGAATCCTCGACTAACCTGAGCCCATTCTTCGGGGACATGACCAATCTCCCCCTCGCCCCACCCTCGGACCAACAGCGGGCAGAACTTAATCCAACGAATAAAAGTGATGAGGTGATAATGAATGACACTGAAAGAATTTTATATGGATTGTCTTTATTATGAAGAACATATTCTCGTCTACTACATTCAGCACCTACTCTCGGAAAATAAAATTTCACTGGAAGACGATGTTTCAAAGCTCGATTTCAATCAGGCAGACCAAGATAAAGTGGCGGAATTGATTCGAAAAAACCCGCTCGGTTTCCGAAAAATTTACGTCTTTGAACTGAAGGTGGATGGTGGTGGCGTTGTTTATATTTTTGCGGCAAATGAGCAAGATGCAATCAATTTATTTAAAAGAACATTTCGAAAAGCACCGCTCGAACTTGATTATTGCCCGCTTGATACAGAAATAATTGTAGGAAACAAAGTCATGACCTTTCGAGAGCTAAAAAGAACATATAATCACTTTCCTACCTTCATTTCGTTTGGGTAAAGGTGAAGGTTCAGATTCATCGGCCCAATCACATAAGGGAGCTTCTCCATAATGAGAGGCTCGCAAATATTAATATCGTAATATTGAACTTATCTATTCAAACACTTGATTTAGGTCTAATTTAAAATCGGGAAAAAGATGAACAGAAACGGTATCTTCTTTTGTATAGACTCCCTGAAATTTGTATTGGTTATCAATTAAAAGATATACTTCTACAGAATTGTTAACCGGGTCAACAAGCCAGTATTCGTTTACACCTGCTTTTTCGTAAAGTTGATATTTCTTCCAACGGTCTAACTTAACAGATGAAGGTGAGAGGATTTCGATTATCATATCCGGAGCACCTTTACACCCCTTGTCATCCAGTTTTTCCTTATTGCAAACAATGGATAAATCGGGTTGAACAACATTATTGATCTCATCGTCTCGTTTGTTATCCGCCAAAAGTCGGACGTCGAAAGGAGCGAAAAATACTTCACATTCCTTTCCTCTCAGGAAAACTGAAAAAGCTGTAGCTAACTCTCTGAGTACCTGTTGATGCCTGCGTGAAGGAGCAGGAGACATATTGAAAATTTCCCCATCAATTAATTCAATCCGTTCACCTTCATTCCACGTTAAATAATCGGCATATGAATATTTCTTTTTTTCGCTCGGAATGGCCATACAATCATCCCTTTCAACTTTTCCTTAACGATATTTTATCATAGCACAAAACATTATACATCATTATGTTAATATTACTTGGAGACAAAAGTTGAATTTATCGTTACGCCGGACGAACCGTTACGCCGATAGCTCAACTTTTGTCGTAAGAGGTTAGATTCCCCTTTGACAATAGTTTGTTTTATGAAATCCATTTCAGAGCAAGAAAAAATAATCAAAGAAAATCAAATCAGGCAAAAATTGACATGAAACCCATTTCATAAATTAAAATGAGACTAATAATAATCTTTTTCTTTATTGAAAAATTTTTATAAGGTGAATGGTGAAATGACAAATATTAAAGATGTGGCAAAAATGGCTGGGGTGTCAGTTACAACTGTATCCCGGGTGTTAAATAATCATCCTTATGTTAGTGAAGCAAAAAGAAAAGCTGTAATCCATGCGATTCGAATGACAAATTATCAAAAAAATATAAATGCCGTTCATTTGATTAAAGGGAAAACAAACTTAATTGGTGTTGTTCTCCCATATTTTGAACATCCTTATTTCTCTTTAGTGCTAAAAGGAATAACAAATCAGGCAATCAAAAAAAATTATAAGATCGTCTTATTTCAAACGGACTATCGGGAGGAAAGGGAAATAGAAGCCCTGCAAATGTTAAAGCAAAAACAGATTGATGCGCTAATTATTTGTTCCAGAGCAACCGATTTGTCAATCATTGAAGATCATCTACAATTTGGTCCAATTGTTTTATGTGAGGATATAAAAAGCAGGAAATTTTCAACAACCTTTGTCAATCATTATACCGTTTTTCATAAAGCATTAGCATTTTTGTACGAAAAAGGTCATCGAAAAATTGGTTATTGCATCGGTCGAACATCAGGGACAAATAGTCATATGAGAGAACTTGCCTATCGAGAGTTTCATGAAAAATATCATTTGCCATATCGCCCGGAATATATCATTGATCAGTGTATATATTTTGGGGATGGAGAAAAAGTTATTGAAAAATTAACCACGATGATGGATCCTCCGACAGCATTGTTGGTAACCAGCGATCAGGTTGCTGCGGGAATTGTCATCAGTTGTCAAAAAAGGAAAATATCGATCCCGGATGATTTAGCAATTATCGGCTTTAATAATGAACCGATTGCCGAAATGATGAACATAACCACCATTGAAATTCCGTTAATGGAAATGGGGAAAAACCTCTTTCTCCAAGCAATAGATGAAGAAATATCCAGTAAGGAAATCATCGTCAAACTAATAGAGAGAGGAACTGTATAACTTGTTGAAGACTAAATACTAATGGAGAGAAAAGGGACTGAGGGACAGTTGGGGTGCATTGGAAAAAATGTAAGAAATTACTTACCGGACAAGAGCAGGGTTAAGAGTAGCTTTCCATTCGATCCACATGAGTAACAAGGGAGATTGCTAAAAAAGATGAAACCCTATCAAGCAGTGAATCGTATATTAAATAAAGAGTTTTTTGAGGGTAATTATGATAAGAAAAGCGCAGAGCGCCCGCTTAGCGACGTACAAACTGGCCGGCTAAAAGCGGCAACGTCCTGTTGCAACGCATGTCTGACCACGTCCTGTGGCCCGACCTCCCCGCAATGAGAACAGATTTGCTTCCTCGAATAGACATCGAACGAAGAAAAAGCGAATGCATTTTCGAGGACTCTGAATAATCTTCCTTGAATAAGCATCGCACGAAGAAAAAGCGAGTAGCTTTTTCTAAGGAAAAGGAAACACGGCGAGGGACGAGCCGATGTTGACTTATCGTAGTGAAGCTACTCCTAGAGTGAACTTCATGAGTAATCTTCCTTGATATACTTCATGAAGCTTTGCGACGAGCTGAACATCCGCTTCCTCGAATAGGCTATGGCGCAGGAGCACATTAAAGGGGAGTTAGTTTCTCAGTCGCTGGCGCTCGGAGCTAGACAATAAAACTGATCCCGAGTTATTTACCTGTATTTTTATACTTTCTTATACTATAAAAAAGAATTTCATGTTATTTTTGATTGCCATTTGTGTATTGATGTGAATGCTAAACTAAAGTAGACCATTCCTGCTAGATAAAAATGAACACTTTTACTGAGATATGGGGACAGGTATTTTGCATTTGATAGGTGTTGCCCCGGGGAGGGGCAACACCTATCAAATACATCGACGCTATTCCCCTGATAATAATTCCCTCGATACGATATAATAATATAGTTTGATTTATATTGTTATGGAGGAAGTAAAGGTGGACAAATGGGAAATGTACATGAAGATCAAGCAATTAAAAGAACAAGGATTTAAGATAAGAAGAATAGCCAGAAAGCTTGGTATATCAAGAACCACAGTATATAAATATCTGGAAAAGTCTCCGGAAGAAATGGCTTTGTGGGAGGCCTCAACAAAGACTCGAACTAAGAAGCTCGATGCTTATGAAATGATTATTCATACTTGGCTGAGTGAAAACCCAGATGTGTCTTCGGCACAGATCCATGATTGGTTGATGGAGCACTACCCTAAACTAATTGTTGGGGAAAGTACGGTACGTAGTTATGTCAAAGAACTTCGTGAAAAATATGCCATACCAAAAGAGACACATCAACGGGTTTATCAAGCGATACCTGACCCGCCAATGGGGCAACAAGCTCAGGTAGACTTCGGGAAAACCAATCAGAAAACGCCTCAAGGTAAATGTGTAAAATTGTATTTTATAAGCTTTGTGTTATCGCATTCTAGATATAAGTATGTCAGCTCTGAGGAGTAAAAATTTTTCGTGATAATTTAACTATCCCCCCCAAAAATGCGGCTAAATATGTAATAATTTAAATAATTAGAGCTTGCTGGACGAATATTTTGGCATGGCTTAGTGACAAGTCGAATACAAGCTAAAATTTGATTCGTTCAGCAAGCCCTAATTAAACTTGGCTGTTTTGAGGGGGTTTTTATTTTGGTTACTAGAAAAGAAAAAAGAAATCGTGAAAAAGAAGCAAATTATTTTTTCGAGTTCCTTAAAATTCAGAAGCATTTTTTCAAAGACCTGATGAATAACCTAAAAAAGGTAGCAGACCACCGACATCAAAGCTATATCACTTATGGTCCAGAGGTCCTTTTATTTACGATGATGTTGAAAAATATGACCGGCCTAAAATCCATGAGAAACATGAGTGAGAGTTTTAATAAAGAAGAATGTATTAAAAATGTAGGGAAGGTGTTAGGCTTAGATTCTCTTGAAGAACTTCCACATTATGATACAATTAACGACTTTTTATCTGGCTTAGATGTAAATGAATTAGAAAAAATTAGAACGTATATGATTAAAGAATTATTGAAAAAAAGGTCTCTCGAGTCTTATCGAATTGAAGGAAAGTACTGGGGTGTCATCATTGATGGAACTGGATTACACACCTTTCATGAGAAACATTGTAAACACTGCCTGAGACGGGCATATACAAATAAAGAAACAGGAGAAACGAACGTACTTTATATGCACCATGTACTTGAAGCCAAGCTTGTCGTGGGGGATATGGTCTTCAGTATTGCCTCCGAATTTATCGAAAATGAATCAGAAAATGTTTCTAAGCAAGATTGTGAATTAAAAGCCTTCGACAGGCTGGCAAAGAAAATAAAAAAAATATTTAAAAGACTACCGATTTGTATCTTGGGAGATAGTCTCTATGCATGTGAAACGGTATTTAATCTGTGCAGGGCGCACAAATGGAAATATATATGCAGATTTAAGGAAGGGAGAATTAAAAGTATCTCGACGGAGTTTAAGGCAATAAAAGAGCTGGAACAAAGTAAGGATCAGAATTCATTAGTTTGGGTGAATGATATTGCCTACAAAGACAGAACGGTCAATCTGATGGAGGCCACAATGAAAACAGAGGATGGGAAATCGAAAGAGTATGTATTTATAACGGATATTAAAATCACGAAAAAGAACGTGGAACGACTCATCGCTGCAGGAAGAAGCCGCTGGAAGATTGAAAATCAAGGATTTAACGAACAAAAAAATAATCGTTACAATATAGAACATGCCAATAGCCAAAACTACACAGCCATGAAAAATCATTATTTATTAGTTCAAATAACAGATATTATTAGACAGCTGTTTGAAAAAGGTTCGTCAATCTTAAAAGCACTCAAAAAAACGGCAAAAGAAAAATCCTCAAATCTGTTGGAATCGTTTCGGACACGCATTTTAACAGACGAGGATTTCACCCATTTAAGTAAGCCAATACAAGTAAGGTTTACTTAATGGTTATATTATAGCAAAGGATGTGATGTAAAAAAAGGTTTTTTTGAAGTTATCCACAATTTTAAAAAAGAAATTTGCAAATTCGGCTCTTTTTGACTTTGAAAGCAGAAAAAATAGATGGAAAAATTTTCTAAATGTGGATAAGTCATTTTATCATAAAACATCTAAAAATTGATGAATTTACTCTTCAGAACTGTAAGTATGTTGAATGGCTGGACAGGCCTTTTACGACAAAAGATATGATTCGCATGCATGAGCACGCTTTCCAATACTTTGGAGGGATGACCGATGAACTGGTATATGATCAGGATGCCCTGCTCATGGTAAACGAGAATGCGGGAGATTTAATTCTGACAAAGGAATTTCAGTCTTATCGGGAAGCGAGAAAATTGAAGGTCTATTTCTGCAGAAAAGCTGACCCGGAAAGCAAAGGGCGAATTGAGAATGTCGTTGGTTATGTGAAGGGCAATTTCGCCAAACACCGCATCTTTCAAAATATTGATCAATGGAATGAAAGCTGCATATCCTGGCTGGAGAGGACTGGGAACCGAAAAGTGCATAATACAACAAAAAAAAGGCCAGTTGAAGTGTTTACATTGGAAAAGCAACACCTCAAACCGGTTATCAAAGAAATTACTACTACAAGTATTAATTCTAGTATAACAAGAACAGTGCGTAAGGACAATACGATCGTCTATCAATCCAATCGCTATTCGGTTCCTCTCGGAACCTATCAAAAAGATAAAGATGTCTATATTGAAATAACAGCTGAGAATCGTCTGGTAATACGTGAACAAACAGATGGGCCAGTTATTGCCAACCATATCATTTTATTCGAGAGAGGAAAACTTATACAAGATAGGCAGCACACACGAGATCGTACTAAAGGGATAGCTGCGTATATTTCCACTGTATCTTCGTATTTTACAGATGAAGAAAGGGCTAAAGCTTTTCTGGAAGAAATTCATCACAGATATCCACGTTATGTTCGGGATCAGCTGGGAATCGTTTTAAAGATGTCTAAAGCTTCTGATCAAAGAACTAGGGATGAAGCATTGTGCGAATGCATCAAACGTGGGATATACAGTGCGAGTGAATATAGTGACGTACTGGCATTCATTCAGCGACAGCAGCAACAAAAAGAGGAATTTAAACGGGCAGAAGAGGAGATTAAGGCATTGCATGGCATAGAACCTTCACTTCTGGATACACAGCCGGAGAACCGGGAATTAGCACAATATTTGGATGTGTTGAAAGGAGCAACAAAGTATGACACAGTCACTTGAACAACTTCAGCAGCAGCTTCGAACATTGCGATTATCAGAGACGGCAAATCATTTGCCATCTCTGATTCAAGAAGCTGAATCACAAGATTGGACATACCGCACTTTTCTGGAACATCTGACTAGCTATGAGTTGGAACGCCGTGATGAGAAATTGATTGAAAAACGATTAAAATGGGCAACGTTTCCGTTTTACAAGACAATAGATGCATTCCAAGTAGACGAGCAACAATCGCTAAGTAGGAGACAGATCAATCAGTTAAAAGAATTCACATGGCTTGATCAGCTTTTTAATTTAATTATTCTGGGACCGCCTGGAGTAGGAAAAACACATTTGGCAACGGGATTAGGGATAGAGGCAATTCATCAGGGCTACAAAGTTTCTTTTATCTCCATGGGGCAGCTTATCCAAACATTGAAGACGGAAGATGTTACCCGAAAATCACAAACAAGAATGAAGCGCATCCGGGATTCAAACCTGGTCATCATTGATGACTTGATGTTCATGGCCATGGATTCACGGGAGGCAAATTTGTTTTTCCATTTAATTAACGACTTGTATGACAATGCTTCTGTCATTCTAACTTCTAATAAGGGCCCAAATGAATGGGGTGAACTATTGGGGGATCCAGGTATTACGACAGCTATTTTGGACAGATTATTACACCGAGCAGAAGTCATCCATTTTAGGAACGATGACAGCTATCGCATGAAACATCGATCATCCATTTTTATGAAAAAAAGTGTTCAAAATTAATTAGCAAAAAGTGTTCAATTTTACTTGACGGCTACACCATAAAAAGGAGATGTTAGTTTTGACACTTTCTGTAACTAATGAGGATATGTTAAGAGCTATTGATTATAACAATATTGATTTTGTCATGCATTTTCGGCATTACAACGGCGATAAAGGATATTATTATTCAAAAAATTTAAAATATATTTCTATTCGAGACTACCATCGTATTGTACAAACTAACTTTTCTAATGAAAATGACATAGTAGACCTCATAAACCAATTACGAATGAGCAACAAGTTATGGAGTTGGATTGTAGGACCTACATCTAAGCCTTATAATTTGTGCCAGATTTTAGAACAGAACCATTTTAAAAAACAAGCTGAGTTGACAGGAATGTACTTAGACCTCAATAACTTAGGTACTGATTCTGCAACTGATTTTCAAGTGAAAAAGGTATGTGTCAATGACGATATTGACGATTGGTTTGACATATTTATACAGGGATTCGGTATCACTGCAAAACACTCAGAGAGAATAAAAACATTGCGTTATATATATACGGAGTTAATAAATGAAGAAAATCAACTATTTCATATGTATTTAGGAATCTACAAAAATAAGCCTAGTGTTTGCTGTTCGACTTTTGCAAAGAACGGAAATGTTGGAATTTACGACTTAGCTACTATACCAGATATGAGAAGAAAGAGACTCGCCTCTTCGATGATCAATAGCATCTTAAATCAGTTTCGATCCGACGGTAACCGATTTGCGGTCGCAACTGCTACGGATTCAGGTGAACTATTATTTACAAAACTAGGATTTACACCAGTAGGGAAATTTCCTTTGTATAAAATATCACAAGGTATTGTTAGATAACCCATTATGTTAAATTTTAATTTACAAAAAGTAGTGATAGTTATTGCTATAATAGCTGCTAACATTCCTGTTAGTGGCAATCAGAAAATGTACAGTTTGGCAACTAAGTGTATGCATCTATTTCTGCATAATTATAACTTGATATGGAGTGGCGGTCATGATAGGATCTTTTGCCGAACCATGCAACTTGCCCCTTTGCGTAGAATCATAACCGCAGAGGCTCCATGTCAAGTAACGTGGTGTATGAGTTAATATTTCAGTTAAACGGATACTCTTATTTTCCATTTGGTATATTTTTTAATTTCCAAAAATAAACATTCCGTTAGTTAGGGCTTGCTGAATAAGCAAAAGTTCCAGATTTGACAAGGATTTTGGCTACTTTTGTCGAATATAAAGTGTAAGGATTTCAAAGGAAACACGTAAAAAACCTTGCACTTGGAGGCTGTTACGATGTACAAAAAGACCGAACATCAATTAACTTTTGTAGATGATTTTTTTCTACCATTCGGTGGGAAATTAAATAAAGAAAATCGCTGGGTCCGTCTTGCTGAAATGATTCCTTGGTGGATGGCCGAAGAAAAGTATGCCAAGTCCTTCAAGAAGAAATTCAAAGGCGAAAAGGCTTATTCTGTCAGAATCGCTCTTGGGGCTCTTTATATCAAAGAACGGCTTGGGCTGTCTGACCGGGAAACAGTCGAACAGATCACAGAAAACCCGTATCTTCAGTATTTTATCGGCTTGCCTGAATTCCAGGAAAAAGCCCCATTCGACCATTCTCTGATGACTCGTTTTAGAAAACGTTTGGGCGCAAATATCATCAACGAACTGAATGAATGGATCGTTCTGGAAGAACAAAAACGCCAATTGGAAGAAGCATCTAAGGAAAACGACAACAATGATGATCAGGATCACGACGATGACGATCATGATGATGAAGATCGTAATGATCATGATCATGATCGTGGCGATCTTCAGCCTTCCGGTTCCGATTCAGAAAAGCATTCAACTGAATCGGCTTCTCCCAAAACGAAGAACAGAGGAAAGCTCATTTTGGACGCAACCTGTGCACCGGCTGATATTGCTTACCCTACAGACCTTGGGTTGTTGAACGAAGCCCGTGAGAAATTGGAACATATCATTGATGTCCTGCATGAACCACACAAAGGGAAATTACGTAAGCCACGGACCTACAGAAAAAGAGCCCGCAAGGACTATCTTTCTGTCGCTAAGCAACGTAAAGCTGGCGCCCGGAAAATCCGGAAAGCTGTAGGCAAACAGCTCGGATATGTGAAACGAGATCTGGAGATCATTAAAAATCTTGTTTCCCAAAGCTCTCTGTCTCTTTTAAGCAAAGATGAATACAGGCAACTTCTCGTGATTCATGAACTTTACCGCCAACAGGCAGAAATGTACAAAAAGAAAACACACCGGGTTGACCACCGGATTGTAAGCATTTCCCAGCCACATGTCCGTCCAATTGTGCGCGGCAAGGCAAAAGCGAACGTGGAGTTCGGTTCAAAAGTCGCCATCAGTGTCGTAGATGGTTATGCCTTGATTGAGCACCTCGACTGGGAAAATTACAATGAAGGGACCACTCTCAAGGAATCTGTTGAAAACTACTACAACCGGTTCGGATTTTATCCGGAAGCGATCTTGGCAGATAAAATTTACCGAAACCGTAATAATCTGGCATACTGCAAATCTCTTGGCATTCGTCTGAGTGGGCCAAGGTTAGGACGCCCATCCAGAACGGAAGACAAAACCTTGGAACGCGTCGCAAGGCAGGATGCCTCTGAACGTAATGCCGTTGAAGGCAAATTTGGCGAAGGCAAGCGCAAGTATGGGCTGGGCCTTATTCGAGCACGCCTTCAGGAGACCAGCGAAACAGTAGTAGCCCTTCAATTCTTCATACTGAATCTGGAGCGCAAGCTCAGGGTTCTTTTTTTGAAATTTTTACACAACACTATTTTATATTTTGATAATCGGAATTTGGCTTGTATCTGACCAAATTTGATTCGTTCAGCAAGCCCTAACTATAATTCATATATCTGAATCCGTGAACAAGCCCCTTGGTTCCATATTCCCGGAGGGCAGACGCTCCAGATCCAACTCTGACTTGATTTCACTGTGATACTGTTCGCATGTGCCATGGTTACGATAGAGTGGGATGATCACATGGATCGGTACTTCAAGCAAGGTCAGTACGTTTCAAATTCATATTCCGGCATTAAAAAAATTTGACCGTTTCTGCTAATGGCTCTTTCAATCACTTTGAAAACTTTTCTCATGCTTCGTTTCTTCCTATTCACTTCAATTGTTGTAGGGATCAATTCAAGGTAGACTTTCTTCCCTTCCCGTTCTTCGCTTAAAAAGATTCAAATTATCCCATGAATAAACAAACACTTCTGCAATGTTCTCTCATCTTCTGCTTCTATTTACCTATTTGCTTACATTCGCTAAATTGACAATATTCCCACTGTACTGGATAATAAAACTATATAGATTTTACGAAAATTGGGGTGTAAACATGAGTGCCATTCCGCTTATGAATCTGCAGCTTTCATGGAATCAGGATGGTTTTGAAGGCCAGGCGATGAGCCGGTGACACAATGAAAATTCTTGATGTAAAATTGTTTGAACAAGTTGTCACGGATACGCAAAGTGCTTTAAAGGAAAAATCCGAACAGATTACGGACCCCCAGCAGGCAATTGATTCGTTTGTGAACATGGAGGGTGCGTTTAAAGACAAGGCTGGCAATACCATGCATGGCTATTTCCGGGATTTTCACCAGCCGTATCTCTTGTACCTGCAGTCGTTTTTATCCGAATACAACGAGCAGCTGAACAAGGTTCTAAAAGATCTGTCTGCTTTCGAATCATCTGGAATTTTTGTTTATTCAGCAAGCCCAAATTTTTCTAAAAAAAGCCTTTACATTTTTTTTGGAAAATGGTAGACTGCTTCTAGGGGAGGGGAAATAAATAGCTAAGGAGAGTGTTGAATATGGAAAATACATTAGTTAAGCTTAATGTTAAAAATGTTGTAGTAGCAAGTTTAGTAAGTATGTTTTTATTATCTTTAGTAGTAACTTCAACTCAGCTTGGTGTAAGCTCAGTTGAAATTTCAAATGTTGGGGCTCATCTTGCAGCTAAATTAGGTATTAAATTATCTACTGCTGGCTTAGCTATTGACCTGTTGTCAGGTGGTTCTACAGTTTGGGCAGTTATAGGAATTATCTTTGGTGCATCAGGAGCAGGAGTAGGCGTTTCAGCAGCGCTTTTTGCAGCTAAAGCAATGATTAAGAAAAAAGGTAAAGATGTAGCTAAAGCTTGGTAATCTAATCTTATTTACCCCCCCTAACTGGTAAGATTAATTACAAATTAAACACATGATCCCTTAAGCCCAGTTTCAGTATTTGTAGTACAACACTACAAATACTGAAGCTAATTATGAGCTATTGTAATTTTCTCGCACTTAAAAGTATGGTTTTACATTAATTAAATAACTTAAATAAAATCTAGATAGATTTACTGTAATAAAAAATAAAGTGAGTTGAAACTATGTTTATTTTAAAACTTAATAACTGGAAAAAAATTTATAGTATCTATTTTTACGAAAGAAAATCAAATATAAGAAAATTATTCGATGATTGGGGACTAAGTGTTTCGTTAAAACGATTAAAATTTTGGTTTATAATGTTGGCTGTCATACTATTTTCTTTAATTTTTATATTGTCTTTCTACTTCAAAGACAACTTTAATAAAACCAATGTGTTCTCGTTTTCTTTATTATTATTAATTGCAAATATAATGTTCCAAGCCTTGTCCTTTTACAATAATAATAAAGTTTATTTTTTATTAGATACAAACAAAACGCTTTTTCAGAGCAAGGAATTTAGAATATTAAGGTTGCTATCAAGATTTTTAGAAACAAGCGTTAAGAGTACCCTATTCTATTGGATTTTATTATTTTTCCCGTTTTATTTAGGTATTTTAAAAAGCTATGAACCTGCTGGGATATTTGCATTAGTTATAGCCACTTTTATATACTTCTTAATTAGTCTATTTATAAATTTTTTATTTAGCTTTTTTATTTTTCTATTTTCGAAATTGTTTCAATCTTTAATCGTAAGCAATATACTAAATTTTGTATTGTATATCTTCTCATGTATTTTTCTTTTTCTATTACCATTTACTTTATTAAGTAAAATATTAAAGCAAGAAGAATCACTAGTTAAATTCCAAGTTATCGTTGAGGGATCTTTTTTCCACACATATAATTTAAACCACCATTTAAAAATAAATGAAAATTTTATATTACCTTTAATATCAATCTTAATATTAGGATTAATATCAAACTTATTAATGTTAACCGTATGGTACTACACTCTACACAAAATAGATTTACTGCCTTACATGAACAATAAAGCTAGTTTCAAACCTAATTATAAAAGAAGTCCATTTGTTAAAAACAGATACCCTTTCTTTGTGAAAGATTATATCTATCTTACAAGGCTTAATGAATGGTGGTGTGAACATCTAGGGAGGACATTTGCTGTTTTAGCATTAATCTCTGGAATATCTATTCCTCTTATTAAAATATTTTTGTCGTCTTCATCAGCTTTATATTTCGTTTCAATTACTATTTTATTTTCTATATATATATATCAAATAGTCGGGGATTCCCTCAGGATTTTACTTGCTGTAGATCATGAGACTAAAAATATGCAACTATTCATTAATCGTAAAGTTACACTGTGGGAAATAGTGAGTGAAAAATTAAAAATATACCATATATTTGTTCTTACTGTTACCTTATTAATGATCATCTTATCCATATTTTTAATAGATGTTAATCCCTATCGCATACTATTAATTATATGCATTTCCTATACGTTTGGAATACTGTGCGGTATAGTTCAAATTGCTACTACAGCTTTGTTTCCTAAGAAAAATTGGGAGCATTTTTATGAGATAGGTGATTCTAAGAAAGCAGCTTTTTATAATGATACACTTAACACAATTCTTATAATTGTATATTCCTTTATTCCTATAAGCATCTATTTTACGGAAGAGCATTTTAAAACATCATTTGAACCAATGGCTATATCTATAACAATAATTTTAATTTTCATTACATTCTTAGTGTATAAAATCACCAAATTATACTTGTTGAAATTTGATTTAAAGGAGATTGTTTTTAACAATGATTGAAGCTATAAATATTAAAAAAAACTTTGGGAAAAAGAAAGTACTGCAAAATATCTCTTTTAGAATAAATAACGGTACTATATATGGGATTGTTGGAACTAATGGAGTAGGAAAAACGACATTGTTAAAGATTATTTCAGGGATGACAAAGCCATCAGAAGGATATATAAAGATTAGTAATAATAATGAATCCTCTTCGGGGAATTCTAAGATTGGATTCGTTCCAGATACCACGGCGTTATATAACTATCTAACAGGGGAAGAATATCTTTATTTTGCAGCAAGCATCTTAGGATTATCGAAAGAACAAAGTACTACTATGATAAGCAAATTACTTCATGACTTTAATTTATTTCACTCAAAAGATCAATTGATATCTAACTACTCTAATGGAATGAAACAAAAAATATCAATAGCTGCTGCTCTTATCTCCCATCCAGACATTCTTTTATTAGATGAGCCACTTACTGGTGTCGATATGATAAGTTCTAATATTATTAAAGACCATTTGAAAAATCTTTGTTCCGAGGGAAAAACAGTAATTCTTACTACACATATGTTAGAGCTAGCACACAATATTTGTCATAAAATAGGTATATTGCATGAGGGCATATTGGTTACAGAATTTGATGTTAAAGATTTTAGTATCAAAGAATTAGAAATCAAAATAAAGGATATTTATATAAATGAGGTTAATAAAGAAATTAATTACTAGTTCTCAAAAGGATTCGTTTCTCTTTCTAATTTCTCTTTTATGCTTAATTTTAGGTTTAATTTTAGGGTTCTTATTTAATCTTAAACAATCTGACATAACTACTCAAGAAGTCTATATACCTGATAGCGCAATAAAATTATTTACTAATAATATATCTGCTATGGGTAACATAGCTATAGGTTTTTTTTCTTTCGGTATCATTTCCATAATCTTATTAATATCAAATGGTGTATTTATAGGACTTACAGTCAGTGAGAAACTTTCTAGTGGTACGAGTATATTGGAAATTATAATCAAGATTCTTCCACATGGAATATTTGAGATACCAGCTATAATAGCGAGTGGAGTTATTGGATTAAAGAGTATGCAACTTCTTATCAGGATATTATTTTCAGAAAAGAAATTCAGTGAAGAATTTGTAACTATGGTAAAAGACATTTTTGTTTTACTAATAGTAGTCATCTTTCTAACAATAACCTCTTCTATTATAGAAATCTATATCACACCTTAACATATTACAGGAGGTTCATAATGAATAAGAAAATTTTGAGTTTCACAGAAACAATTTTATTTTTATTAGGTTTAATCCTTGTTTTTTTTACAGGTTTCTCTTCTATAGGACTAATACTAATAACAATCTCTATAGGTATAACGTGTATTCAATTAGCTGACTCACTTAGCAATAAAGCATTAAAAATTTTCGCCTATTTGATACCTGTAATATTAATAATTACAGTTATTGCATTTATATATTAAGGATATATATATTAAAAATCTATAAGAGGGTGTTACAATAATGAAAAACAATTCCATTAAAACAAAGACAATCTTGTTCAATTTTTTAATTATTTTATCCTTAGTCTCTCTTTTTCAGATAAGTATCTTTAAATACTTAAATAACTTGTTGACTTCCTCAAGTGAAAATTTATCAGGGCTACCTGTTTTAACAATATTAATAATAGTATTATTACTAAACCTTCTAGCAATTACCATAAGTATTCTTATTTCTAGCTTAATAGCGTACTTTTTCGGTATAATTTTCGATGCTAATGCTACAAAAAAAACGTTTATTTATATTTTAAGTGCAGCTAATATAATCATTTATTTAATTAATATACCGTTATCTATTTTTAATTTTTTAAATAATAATCCCACTAAAATAATACTTTTAAATAACCCTTTGTATTTATTTTTAAATCCATTAATATATATATCCATATATGTGCTATACAAGCTACTGAAACAATATACACAACTGTCTCAACGAGTATTAATTGTATATTGTGTGTGTTTCTATTTATTAAAAATTGCAGGAGTAGCTGTTTCTCAACTTCAAGGATTATAATTATCCCAGATTACGAAAGTAAAATAGTAATTTAGGGCTTGCTGAATAAGCAAAAATTCCAGATTTGACAAGGATTTTGGCTACTTTTGTCGAATATAAAGTGTAAGGATTTCAAAGGAAACACGTAAAAAACCTTGCACTTGGAGGCTGTTACGATGTACAAAAAGACCGAACATCAATTAACTTTTGTAGATGATTTTTTTCTACCATTCGGTGGAAAATTAAATAAAGAAAATCGCTGGGTCCGTCTTGCTGAAATGATTCCTTGGTGGATGGCCGAAGAAAAGTATGCCAAGTCCTTCAAGAAGAAATTCAAAGGCGAAAAGGCTTATTCTGTCAGAATCGCTCTTGGGGCTCTTTATATCAAAGAACGGCTTGGGCTGTCTGACCGGGAAACAGTCGAACAGATCACAGAAAACCCGTATCTTCAGTATTTTATCGGCTTGCCTGAATTCCAGGAAAAAGCCCCATTCGACCATTCTCTGATGACTCGTTTTAGAAAACGTTTGGGCGCAAATATCATCAACGAACTGAATGAATGGATCGTTCTGGAAGAACAAAAACGCCAATTGGAAGAAGCATCTAAGGAAAACGACAACAATGATGATCAGGATCACGACGATGACGATCATGATGATGAAGATCGTAATGATCATGATCATGATCGTGGCGATCTTCAGCCTTCCGGTTCCGATTCAGAAAAGCATTCAACTGAATCGGCTTCTCCCAAAACGAAGAACAGAGGAAAGCTCATTTTGGACGCAACCTGTGCACCGGCTGATATTGCTTACCCTACAGACCTCGGGTTGTTGAACGAAGCCCGTGAGAAATTGGAACATATCATTGATGTCCTGCATGAACCACACAAAGGGAAATTACGTAAGCCACGGACCTACAGAAAAAGAGCCCGCAAGGACTATCTTTCTGTCGCTAAGCAACGTAAAGCTGGCGCCCGGAAAATCCGGAAAGCTGTAGGCAAACAGCTCGGATATGTGAAACGAGATCTGGAGATCATTAAAAATCTTGTTTCCCAAAGCTCTCTGTCTCTTTTAAGCAAAGATGAATACAGGCAACTTCTCGTGATTCATGAACTTTACCGCCAACAGGCAGAAATGTACAAAAAGAAAACACACCGGGTTGACCACCGGATTGTAAGCATTTCCCAGCCACATGTCCGTCCAATTGTGCGCGGCAAGGCAAAAGCGAACGTGGAGTTCGGTTCAAAAGTCGCCATCAGTGTCGTAGATGGTTATGCCTTGATTGAGCACCTCGACTGGGAAAATTACAATGAAGGGACCACTCTCAAGGAATCTGTTGAAAACTACTACAACCGGTTCGGATTTTATCCGGAAGCGATCTTGGCAGATAAAATTTACCGAAACCGTAATAATCTGGCATACTGCAAATCTCTTGGCATTCGTCTGAGTGGGCCAAGGTTAGGACGCCCATCCAGAACGGAAGACAAAACCTTGGAACGCGTCGCAAGGCAGGATGCCTCTGAACGTAATGCCGTTGAAGGCAAATTTGGCGAAGGCAAGCGCAAGTATGGGCTGGGCCTTATTCGAGCACGCCTTCAGGAGACCAGCGAAACAGTAGTAGCCCTTCAATTCCTCATACTGAATCTGGAGCGCAAGCTCAGGGTTCTTTTTTTGAAATTTTTACACAACACTATTTTATATTTTGATAATCGGAATTTGGCTTGTATCTGACCAAATTTGATTCGTTCAGCAAGCCCTAAATATGGTGGCAGTTATTTTTGGTCTCCTCGCACTTTGCATATCGTTAATAACAGCCGTCATTGCCGTTATCGATTTTAAAAAGTAGATTTCCATAGTTGCGTTTTAAGCCACATTTATTAACAAGAAATAAAAACATATTTATGAACGAGGTTTTATTATGAATGAAGAGACAGCTAACGGGAAGAAAAATCTCATTATTGCTTTGATTATTATTGCCGCCCTTTTTGGAGTGCTGTGCTTGGTAATTGTTTTAAGGACGAATGCAAGTTTAAAAAGCGAACCCCATTACGAGCAATATGTGGTCAAATATACTCCGGCGTTAGTTGAAACAGGGAAGGTTTCAGCAAAGCAGACACAAAATTTGCAAATACCGGATGGTACAGTACAAAAAGTAAATGTACGGAACGGTGATGAAGTGAAAAAAGGGGATGTTCTCTTAACAACCCATAATATCGAAATCATAGAGAAGATTACTGAGGTGAAACAGAGTATTTTAAAAATGCAGCGCGACTTAGCGGTTCAAAAACAAAACATTGCTTATCTTAAAAAGAAATTATCAGCAGTACACCAAGAAGAGAATAAAGAGGAGCTAAATCTTGAAATTGCAAGAGATCAGAATACCTATCGAGATACAGAAGCTGGTTTGCAAAATCAACAGGATCAATTAAATCAGCTGGAGAATAGAGTGGAGGGCAGATTAAAAGCACCGTTTGATGGTGTGATGAGTATTTCCACTAATAATAGCGGCCAATCGCAATACAGCATCAGCTCGGATGCTTTAGAGGTCCAGTCGAGTGTTTCCGAATATGACTATGACAAGTTGCGTGTAGGGAGTAAAGTGGTTATTAAGGCCTTGGCAAACGGGAAGAGGCAGACCACAACCATTCAGTTTATTTCCAAAATACCCTCAAAAACCGCTACTAAGAAAGGCTTTTCAATGTATGACTTCACGGTCGATGTGGATCGCTGCTTTATGGCAGGCCAAAGCGTGCAAATCACAATACCACAAAAGCAAATAAAGCTTCCGAGCAAAGCCATTATAAAAAAGAATGGTCAAACGGCCGTTTATTTAGTCGTAAATGGAAAAGCACGTTTTCGCACTGTGGCAGTAGAGAAACAGAACGGTTTCTACACCCTCAAAAGCGGATTGCACCCCGGCGATCGTATTGTGGCTGATCCGGACAAACGACTAAAAGATGGAGCGAAGGTGAACTGATTGATTCGATTAGAACGGCTCAACAAGTATTATCATCAAGGAGATGAAAAAATTCATGTGCTGAAGGATATTTCTTTGGAAATTAATCAAGGAGAGTTCGTGGCAATTATGGGGCCGTCGGGTTCGGGCAAATCAACGCTCATTAATATCATTGGCTTTCTTGATAATCAATTTGAGGGTGAATACTTGTTTAAGAGGAATTCGGTAATTGGCAAGTCATCAAAAGACTATGCAAAGTTGCGAAATCAAAACGTGGGCTTCGTTTTCCAAAATTTTAAACTGATTGCGAATTTAACGGTTGCTGAGAATGTTGGTTTACCGTTGCTTTATGCCGGATACCGCCGAAAGGACATCGGCGAACGAGTGAATAATGTATTGCAAAGTGTGCATTTAAAAGGAATTGCTAAAAAGTTGCCGTCCCAGCTGTCGGGCGGCCAGCAACAGCGTGTTGCCATTGCCCGCGCCCTTATATCCAAGCCAAGTTTCTTACTGGCCGATGAGCCCACAGGCGCACTTGACAGGCATACTTCGCAAGAGATTTTAAAACTGTTCCTTGACTTAAATCAAAAATTACGATCCACCATTATTATGGTTACGCACGATTACCAAGTTGCCAGCCAGAGCCAGCGTATGATTCAAATTATGGATGGCCGGATTGAAAGCGATAGGAGCGTCAGCAAATGAGGGCAGCCGAACTGTTTTTTACTGCAATACGTTCGCTTTTGGCGAATCGAAGGCGAAGTATTTTAACAATGTTGGGCATCGTTATCGGCATTGCCTCGGTGATTACGATTATTTCCTTAGGTAAAGGCGTTGAGAAAGCAACTCTTAAAAATTTACAGGCGTCCAATTCGGGCAAGCAGTCAACTGTCGTGGAATATCATGCTGACGATTTGAACGCGGCCGAATCTGGTTTTAATGAGTCGGATCTATCGTTATTAAATTCCGCCGGGGCAAGCTTCGGACTGGCAGAGGCTCATATTATTAACGATGACAATGGGACAGTCGATGTCCAGGCTTCGCTAAATGGTAGCGAACAAAACGTAACAGTAAAGCTTCTTAAACGTTCTTCTTCGGAACAAGAGATTTCTGCTGGCCATAATATCTCTCAAAATAATATCACATTCGCTGATCCTGTTGCTTTAATTTCAAAAAAACTGGCGGCTTCTATTTACATTCAACCCAATCGTGCTTTAGATACGGCTGTCATCGTGAATGGGATTAGCTACCATGTTATCGGAGTCTTTGAAAATGCCGATGATTTTCATGATATAATGATTCCCAAAAACGTTTATGAGAAAAGTAATATCAGCAACGTAGGAAATAAATTAAAACTGGTCTTCAATCGCGGGGAGAACGTCAGTAAACAAACAAAAAAAATCGTCAGCCTGCTCAACAAGCAGGGCAGCCATCATTTGCAGGGAAGCTATGAGCATATAGAAATGGGGTCAATCTTGAAAGGCATTGGATCAGTCATTAACAGTTTAACCTACTTCATTAGCGCAATTGCCGGGATTTCGCTGTTTATTGCTGGGATTGGTGTAATGAACATGATGTATATTTCTGTCTCTGAGCGTACCCGGGAAATTGGCATTCGTCTCGCTATCGGCGCAACCCCAAAGAATATCTTATTCCAGTTCCTTTTGGAAGCGGTGTTGTTGACGGGAATAGGCGGCTTGATTGGTTTTGGGATAGGTGGTGGACTCGCGTGGCTTATTTCGCTCTTCTTACCTTTCCGTGCCGTGATCGGTGTAGGAAGCTTTTTACTCGCTTTTTGCGTCTCTACCTTTGTCGGCATTCTATTTGGCATATTGCCGGCTAAAAATGCAGCCAATAAGAACTTGATCGATATTTTGCGTTAGGATGTTGATTGGAAGAATACAGTGGTCTAAACAATGATGAATGTGCAAAGTAAAATGTCCTAACCGGACCCCTTCTTCGAACGAAGTGGCCATGCGTGCCCTTTCGCGTATTTTTTCCCGGGCAGGCTAAGCCACTTTTTCACAAGAAAGACAAGGTTTGTCCGCCAAATGTTACTTGGAAAAATGGGCTGAAAAAAATAAAAAAATTTTTGAAATGAAGGTTGACAATTTTTATTTTCAGCATTAAGATAATAATCAATCAATGAAACATTTTTCAGGCGATGAAGAAGAAGAGTAACCTGTGTGGATTCCAAAGAGAGCCGGTGGGTGGTGTGAACCGGTGATGACGTGCAGGCGAATGGGCTTCCGAGCTTCCAAACCGAAACGATTCCGGAGTAGGCTTTGGCGAATGCCTTATCGTTACAAAAGGCAGGTATTACGGTTTTTCCCTGATACCGTCAAAGCCGGGCTGATCAAGCCAATAAAGGTGGCACCGCGGGTTCCCCGTCCTTTACATGGATTGGGAACCCTTTTTGCGTTCCGTTAAAAATCTCATAAAAGAAAATCGCTGAGTAAGAAGAGTATGCAAATGGCAAGCGTCCCAGAGAGCCGGCGCAGGTGGGAGCCCGGCACGATCCGCCTTTGCAGAATGGGCTTACGAGAGGTTTCCTGAACTTGTGCAGTAGGGAAACACGGCTTCCCCCGTTACCGGGATAGGGTATAAAGAGTGGCTTGCTCCGTACCCGAATAAGCGGAAAGGTTTTAAATCCTTTCAAGAGAGGTGGCACCGCGTTGGAAAACGTCCTCTGTCCTGCAGCATACAGCTGCGGGCAGAGGACGTTTTTTTTATTTAGCCGGGACCCGGGATCTGTGATCGGAACCCGCCTGTTAAGCGAAGGATATACAGCCGGTGCAGAGGTGAAGAGCCGGAGCGCGAAAGACGGCCTGCTAGTTACCATTTCAATAAAAAAGGAGTGCGGACGGATGCAATACAAAATCGTTAAGCTAAATGGCGATGTGTTAACGCCGGTCATGATTTTTACGAGACTGAGAGGAAAATGCAAGTTTTTGTTCGAAAGTTCGCTGCAAAATGACAGCAACGGCCGGTTTTCTTTTATCGGGGCTGATCCGGTAAAAGCGTTCATCGGGCGGGATAATGAACTGGAGGTGATTGACCGGATGACGGGGCGGCGTGAAATAAAAAAAGGTAAGCCGCTCGATCTTGTCAAAGGCCTGTTGCCGCGTCTTAATATCCAGCTTCCCTTTCCGTTTTACGGCGGGGCGGTCGGCTATATCGGCTATGACGCCATCCGCCAGTATGAAGAAATCGGCCATGTACCGGAAGATGAAACAGGAATCCCGGATCTGCATTTGATGCTGTACCAAAACATAGCTGTTTACGACCATAAAAGCCAGACCGTCTACCTTGTTTCAACCGGGGAAGACGGGGAGGCAATAGAAAAAAATCTTGCGGCAATGGAAAAAGCGATCTGCCGGCAGACAAGCGCAGAACCATTTGTCGACCATGGCCCGGTTGACTTTGCCCCCGCCATTCAAAAGCAGGCATTTATGAAGATGGTCGAAACCGCAAAACAGCATATCGAAAACGGGGACATTTTCCAGGTTGTCCTGTCACAGCGCATGAAAGGGACGCTTTCGCAAGATCCGTTCTATTTTTACCGGAAGTTAAGGAAAGCGAACCCGTCCCCGTATATGTTTTATCTCGACTTCGGCGGTTATGTCGTTCTTGGGGCATCGCCGGAAAGTTTGATCAAAACGAAGGGGCGTGTGGTATATACGAATCCGATTGCGGGAACACGCCCGCGCGCCAATGCCCCGGAAGAAGATGAGCGCCTTGAAAGCGAGCTTTTACACGATGAGAAAGAACTCGCTGAACATAAAATGCTCGTTGATCTGAGCCGGAACGACCTCGGCCGGGTGTGCGAGCCCGGAAGCATCCGGGTGCAAAAATACATGGAAGTTGAGCGGTTCCAGCATGTGATGCATATCGTTTCGGAAGTGCGGGGGAAATTGCGGGACGGTTTTAGCGGAATTGACGCGCTCATCTCCTGTCTTCCGGCCGGCACGGTATCAGGCGCGCCGAAAATCCGCGCGATGCAGATTATCAACAGCCTGGAAAGCCTGAAGCGCGGCATGTACGCGGGCGCGGTCGGCTATATCAATCTGAACGGCGACATTGATTTTGCACTCGCCATCCGCTCGCTCCTGATTAAAGACAACACCGCTTATTTGCAGTCGGGCGCGGGCATTGTGTACGATTCCGATCCGGAAAAAGAGTATGAAGAAACGCTCAACAAGGCGAGATCGATTCTGGAGGTACAGACGCATGATTTTATTGCTCGATAACTATGACTCTTTTACTTACAACTTGTATCAGTATTTATGCGAACTTGGGGAGGAAGTAAAGGTGTTCCGCAATGACCGGATCACCGTGGATGAAATCAGAAGGCTCAAGCCGGAAGCCATTGTCCTCTCGCCAGGGCCCGGCGTGCCGGAAAATGCCGGCATTTCCATTGAAACCGTCAAAACATTTTACCGGCAAATCCCGCTGCTCGGCGTCTGCCTCGGCCATCAGGCAATTGCCGCAGCGTTCGGGGCAGGGATCACAAAAGCAAAAGAAATCAAACATGGCAAAACTTCCCTTGTACGCCATGGCGGGAAAGGAATTTTCAGCGGCCTGCCGGATCCGGTCGAAGTGATGCGCTACCACTCGCTTGTCATGGACCGGACAAAGATCCCGGAAGTCCTGGAAGTGGTTGCCGAATCTCTTGATGACGGCGAAATCATGGCCATTCAACATCAATCCGCCCCATGCTTCGGCGTCCAGTTTCATCCCGAGTCGATCGGGACGGAAACCGGCAAACAGATGCTTGAAAATTTTTTACGCGAAATCAGAAAGGATGAGAAAGTTGAAACCGTATCTTGAAAAAATTTTGGCACAAGAAGGGCTGACGTTTGAAGAAATGCGGGAAGCATCCCGCGCACTGTTTTCAGATGAAGTGACAGAAGGGGAGATGGGCGCATTTTTGGCCGTCTTGAAAAGCAAAGGCGAAACGGCGGAAGAAATTGCCGGGCTGGTCGAAGTGATCCGTGAAAAAGCCGTGCCGGTTCCGTGCAGCGTTTCTGGACTTATGGACAACTGCGGGACGGGCGGGGACGGCAGCCACAGTTTTAACATCAGCTCGACTTCCGCGTTTGTGCTGGCGGCAAGCGGCGTGAAGGTCGCCAAACATGGCAACCGCAGCGTCTCAAGCCAGACCGGGAGCGCCGATGTCCTTGAAAAACTCGGGATTTCCTTGTCTTTCCCGGCGGAAGAAATTGAAGGCTTGCTGAGAGAAATCGGCATCGTCTTCCTGTTTGCCCCGAAAGTCCATCCGGCCCTTGGAAAAATGATGAAAATCCGGAAAGATTTGCGGATTCCGACGATTTTTAACCTGATCGGCCCGCTCACAAACCCGATGAACCTGGAAACACAACTGCTTGGGCTTTACCGGCGCGATATGCTCAGGACAATGGCAGAAGTACTCGGCCGCCTTGGCAGAAAACGCGCGCTCGTTGTCAATGGCGCCGGCTATCTTGATGAAGCATCTTTATCGGGGGAAAACCATTTTGCGCTGCTCGACGGCGGGAAAATTACCACGTTTACGCTGACGCCGGAACAAGTCGGTTTGCCGTATTACCCGCTTGAAGCGATCCACGGCGGCGATGCGCAAAAAAACAGCGATATTTTGCTGTCAGTATTAAAGGGGGAAAAAGGTGCTTATCGTGATACGGTGCTCTTCAATGCCGGGCTTGCGCTCTTTGCTGCAGGGCGGGCAGAGACGGTAAAAGAAGGGATCCAGATTGCGGAGCAGGCAATCGAATCGGGCGCGGCACTTGAAAAACTGCACGCGCTCATTGAAGCGAGCCGGAAACTCACGCAGGAGGCGATTTAAATGGCATTTTTAGAAAAGATTTTAGCCGAAAAAGAAAAAGAAGTGGCCCGTATCAAAGCTGCAGGAAAGGCTTTTGCCCCAAACGCGCGCAAAGCCCCTTCTCTTTATGAAACATTTATGCACGCCGAAAAAACAAGCATCATTGCTGAAATCAAACGGGCCTCCCCATCAAAAGGGGATATCCGAACGGGCGTGGATCCCATCCGGCAGGCGCTTGCCTACGAAAAAGCAGGCGCCGGCGCCATTTCCGTTTTAACGGATGAAGCCTTTTTTAAAGGGTCGGTGGAAGATTTGAAAGCCGTAAGCGATGCAGTCCGGATTCCGGTTCTCTGCAAAGATTTTATTATCGACGAAATCCAGATCGACCGGGCAAAAGCATATGGTGCAAGCGTAATTCTCCTGATCGCAGCGGCTCTTTCCCCCGAAAGGCTCCGTCAGCTGTACGATTATGCCCTGGGCGCCGGCCTTGAAGTGCTGCTTGAAGTGCACAATGAAGCGGAACTGGAAACCGCTGTGGAAACAGGGGCCCGGATTATCGGCATCAACAACCGCAATTTAAAGACGTTTGACGTTGATCTCGGCGTTGCCAAAAAGCTCGCGCCAAAAATCTCAAATCCGGATGTGCTTGTGATTAGTGAAAGCGGCATCCGCACCCGGAAAGATGTCGTTCGCGCTGAACATGCCGGGGCAAAAGGGATTTTAGTCGGGGAAACGCTGATGCGTGCAAACGACCCGGAAACGGCAATAAAAAGACTGACCGGTCTCCCGGAGAAACGGAAAGTCAAGGTTTGCGGCATTCGCACGCTTGAAGCGGCCCGAGCGGCTGTCTCTGCAGGGGCGGACATGATCGGCTTTGTATTTGCCGAAAGCAAACGGAAGATTACACCGGAAAAAGCAGCACAGATTGCAGAAGCGTTGCCGGATTCTATCGAAAAAGTGGGCGTATTCGTCAATGAATCGCCTGAAAAAATGGCGGAAATTGCAGAGCGGGCCGGGCTCGATTACCTGCAGCTGCACGGTGATGAAACAGCAGAAGACGTCGCGCAAATCCCTTATCCGGTAATCAAGGCTTTCCCGGTAAGGACAGATGCTGATCTCGAAGCGATACACGATTACCGGTGCGATCTGGTGCTTTTGGACAGCGCCGGCGGAAAATATCGCGGCGGTAACGGAAAGGCGTTTGACTGGGAATTGGCAAAGGCGCTATCGGATGAGCGGGC
Organism: Weizmannia sp. FSL K6-0777; assembly: GCF_038593185.1. NCBI lineage: Bacteria > Bacillati > Bacillota > Bacilli > Caryophanales > Bacillaceae > Heyndrickxia > Weizmannia sp. FSL K6-0777. The sequence goes on along the minus strand of NZ_CP151971.1, from coordinate 2,674,987 downwards.
GGTGGTGCTTGCCGGCGGGCTCACACCGGAAAATGTCGAAGCCGCGATTCTTTCCGCCCGGCCGCATATCGTCGACGTTTCAAGCGGGGTGGAGACAAACGGGGAAAAAGACCCGGATAAAATCAAAACCTTTGTGCAAGCAGCAAGAAAAGTATTTCAAAAATTAGAGGAGCGTGACGATAATGCAAACATACAAACTGCCTGATACAAACGGCCGTTTCGGGACTTTCGGGGGGAGATTCGTCCCGGAAACCTTGATGCCAGCTGTTAAAGAACTCGAGCAAGCTTATCGTGAAGCCATGAACGATCCGGCTTTTCATGCGGAATTGGAGAAACTGCTGAAGCAATATGTCGGTCGTGAAACCCCGCTTTATTTTGCAGAAAACTTAACAAAGCTTGGCGGCGGCCCGAAAATTTTCCTGAAACGCGAAGATTTGAATCATACGGGGGCACATAAAATCAACAACACAGTCGGCCAGGCGCTGCTTACGCTTAGAATGAGAAAAAAGAAAGTCGTTGCCGAAACGGGCGCCGGCCAGCACGGAGTGGCAACAGCAACTGTGTGCGCGCTGCTCGGCCTTGAATGCATAATTTTTATGGGGGAAGAAGATATCCGCCGGCAAAAGCTCAATGTATTCAGAATGGAATTGCTCGGTGCAAAGGTCAAAAGTGTGGCGCAGGGCAGCGGCACATTGAAGGATGCGGTCAACGAGGCACTCCGCTACTGGGTTGCCCATGTGGAAGACACGCACTACATTATGGGTTCAGCAGTCGGCCCGCATCCGTTTCCGCAAATTGTCCGCGATTTCCAAAGTGTGATTGGGAAAGAAACGAAAAAACAGATTGTAGAACAGACAGGCAAACTTCCCGATGCAGTTGTCGCCTGTGTCGGCGGCGGCAGCAATTCGATCGGCATGTTTTATCCGTTTGTGGAAGATAAGTCCGTAAAATTGTTCGGCGTGGAAGCGGGCGGCGCCGGCCTTGGAACAGGAAAGCACGCGGCGTCTTTAAGCGACGGCAAACTCGGCGTGCTTCACGGCATGAAAACATATCTGCTGCAAAATGACGACGGGCAAATCCAGGAAGCTTATTCGGTATCGGCCGGGCTTGATTATCCAGGAGTCGGGCCGGAACACAGCTATTTAAAAGAAACGGGCCGGGTTACGTATACGTCCGTGAACGATGAAGAAGCGTTGGATGCATTCCGGCTGCTTTCGAGGACAGAAGGCATTATCCCGGCACTGGAAAGCGCACATGCCATCAGTTTTGCGCTGAAACTGGCAAAAACAATGGGAAAAGACGAAACGATCGCCGTTTGCCTGTCAGGACGTGGAGACAAAGATGTAGAAGCAGTCAGCCACTTGCTTGGAGGGGAAAACAATGGGTGAAATTTCGGCACTGGAAAGTACACATGGCACCAGTTTTGCGCTGCAATCGGCAAAAACGATTGCTGCTAGCCTCTTGGAGCGCAGGGACAAAGATGAAGGAGCGGTCAGCCGCTTGTTTGGAATAGGTGAAATTCCGGCCCTGGAAAGCACACATGGTAGCAGTTTTGCGCTGCAATCGGCAAAAACGATTGCTGCTAGCCTCTTGGAGCGCAGGGACAAAGATGGAGGAGCGGTCAGCCGCTTGTTTGGAATAGGTAACATTCCGGCCCTGGAAAGCATACATGGTAGCAGTTTTGCGCTGAAACCGGCAAAAATGGTCGCTGCTAGCCTCTTGGAGCGCAGGGACAAAGATGAAGGAGCGGTCAGCCGCTTGTTTGGAGGGGAAAACAATGGGTAAACAAAAATTGGAAGCACAGTTTGAAACGGTTCTTGCACGCGGTGATCAAGCGTTTGTCCCTTATATTATGGCAGGGGACGGCGGAATGGAAGAGACGGAGAAAAGGCTTGCGTTTTTAGAAGCTTGCGGGGCAACGGCAATTGAACTTGGCATTCCGTTTTCCGACCCGGTCGCAGACGGCCCGGTCATCCAGGCGGCAGGACTCCGCGCTTTTAAGGCAGGTACGACAATGAAAAAAGTGCTGGACCATTTAAAAGCCCATCCAAGGCAAGTTCCGATTATTCTCATGACGTATTTCAACCCGGTTTTTGCCTACGGGCTGGAAAAATTTGCAGCAGACTGCGCGAATGCCGGTGTTGACGGACTGATTATTCCAGATTTGCCCATCGAGGAAGAAGAGGAAATTGCCGGAGAACTGGCAAAATGCGGCCTGGCGCTCATCCGGCTGGCTGCCATTACAAGCCCGAAAGACCGGCTTGAGGAAATCGCCTCCCGTTCAGATGGGTTTCTGTATGCTGTCACGGTCACCGGTACAACCGGCACCCGTACAAATTTTCACGACAATATCGAGGATTACCTGGATTTCTTATCAAGCATCAGCCGGGTGCCTGTTCTTGCCGGCTTTGGCGTTTCCAGCCCGGAGCAGGTCCGCCGTTTAACCCGTTACTGCAGCGGCGTGGTGGCCGGGAGCAAAATCATCGAGCTCTTCCAGCACGGGGAAACGGAAAAAATCCGCGCGCTTGTGGAAAGCGCAAAGCAACAAGCAGCACCAAACCAGCTGTAAAAATGCCTGTACGCACGCGCCGAAACGGTTTACGCACACGGTCGTCCGTGCTCCAGTTGAGTTTCCACAGGGTTATACACATCTTGAACTGGTAAAGAAAAGGGATTTTTCTGGTTATCCACAATATCCACATTTTATACACAAAAAATGTGCACAAATTTATGCACATCAAATCATATTGGGAATAAAGGTATTGAAAGGTTTATGCACATCATCCACAAAAAACGGGAGCCTCATGGAAAGGCCTCCCGTTTTATTTTACCGACTGTTTTTCGCTCTTTTTGCCGCAGCGTCGGAACGGGCTTGTGCTTCCAAATCTTCCCCATCTGCGAGTTCCCTCGAATATTCAATGTCTTTCCCGTCTATTTTCATGTTCTTCGGTACTTGCGGCAATGTTGCTTTATTTTTATCGCGTGTTTTATGCTGATGTCCGCGGCCCATTTAAAAAACCCCTTTCAAGCAGTTTGCGGTTGCCCCCGCAAAACTACTTTTTGCGTAAAAGGTTTTTCTTAAACAGGTAATTATTTGCGTCCGCTGTCCGTGTATCCTCCGGCCCGGTCGGCTTTTTTAAATTCACGCTGGTAAGTCACTTCCTGCATGCTTCTTAATGTGCTTTTCGTCTGAACTTTTTTATCTTTCGGCATTCGTAAAACCTCCTTTTTGGATTATTGTTCCCGGTCATACCGCTTTCTACACTTTCAATGGTAAAATAGACAAGGGAGGTATGCATGTGCCGGTCATTACAAAAATCTCAGTTCAAAAAAACAATAAAGAACGTTACAATATTTTTCTTGATGGACAGTACCGGTTCAGTGTTGATGAAGAAGTGCTGGCACGGTACCAGCTTTTAAAAGGGAAGGAATTGGATGAGCTTGATATTGAAGCGATCCTTGCCGAAGATGATATCCGGAAAGGCGTTAATACTGCCATCCATTTTCTTTCCTATCGGATGCGGTCGGAAAAAGAAGTGCGTGATGATTTGATAAAAAAGGAATTTGCACCGGAAGTCATCCGGAGTGTCATATCAAAGCTTTATGAAATGCAGTATCTGGATGATGCGGAATTTGCCGCAAGTTTTGTACGAACACAAATGAACACAACACATAAAGGGCCTGTTGTTATTAGAAGGGAACTCCAGCAAAAAGGCATTGCACCAGAGCTTGTGAAAAAGGCGCTTGAAATTTTTGATGCGGATCAGCAAGTGGAACACGCCCTTGCCCTTGCGGAAAAACTGTCCAGGCAGCATGCCCGGTTGTCAGAGAAGCTTTTAAAGCAAAAAGTGGAGCAGGGGCTTGTCGTAAAAGGTTATCCACCTGAAGTGATTTCCGCTGCGATGGCGGCGCTTCATATTGAAAAGGATGAAGAAGCGGAGTGGGAAGCCCTTCTTCAGCACGCTGAAAAAGCAAAGCGCAAATACGGTAGACTTTCGGGATATGCATACAGGCAAAAAATGAAGCAGTTTTTATACCGGAAAGGGTTCCCGGTTGATTTAATAGACCGCTACTTGCGAGAAGAGGAGGATGGAGATGGAAAAAAGATACAGTGAAATGAGCGAGTATGAGTTAAAGCAGGAAATTGCACAATTGACGGAAAAAGCGCGCAAGGCCGAACAACTTGGTATTGTGAATGAGTTTGCCGTGCTTGAGCGGAAAATTGCGATGGCAAAGTCGTATTTGCTGGACCCGGCTTCTTTTCAAAAAGGGGAAATTTATGAAATTGAAGGAGACCCCGGCGTCTATTTTAAAATTGATTATATTGACGGCGTCTTTGCCTGGGGTTACCGGGTTAGCGGGGGCAAACCGATCGAAGCCCTCCCGATTTCGATGCTGAAACCGGTGGATTGAATGAAAGTTAGGACGGATTTGTCGCGGGTTGACATGTTTTTTATAGGGGTTCAAAAGGGGTGCACGTTGCCAGTCGGAATGTCTTTTATAGGGCTCAAAAGGACAAAAGTGGTGCACGATGCTGGTTGAAATGTCTTTTACAAAGGTGCAAAAGGACAAAAGGGGACACGTTGCCGGTTGAAATGTCTTTTACAAGGGTTCAAAAGGACAAAAGGGGGCATGTGGCCGGTTGAAATGTCTTTTATAGAGGTTCAAAAGGACAAAAGGGTGCACGAAGCTGGTTGAAATGTCTTTTAGAGGGGCGCAAAAGGACAAAAGGGGACACGTGGCCGGTCGAAATGTCTTTTACAATGGCGCAAAAGGACAAAAGGGGACACGTTGCCGGTTGAAATGTCTTTTACAAGGGTTCAAAAGGACAAAAGGGTGCACGATGCCGGTCGAAATGTCTTTTATAGGGGCACAAAAGGACAAAAGGGTGCACGAAGCTGGTTGAAATGTCTTTTAGAGGGGCGCAAAAGGACAAAAGGGGACACGTGGCCGGTCGAAATGTCTTTTACAATGGCGCAAAAGGACAAAAGGGGACACGTTGCCGGTTGAAATGTCTTTTACAAGGGTTCAAAAGGACAAAAGGGTGCACGATGCCGGTCGAAATGTCTTTTTTATAGGGGCACAAAAGGACAAAAGGGTGCACGATGCCGGTCGAAATGTCTTTTACAATGGCGCAAAAGGACAAAAGGGTGCATGTGGCCGGTTGAAATGTCTTTTACAGAGGTTCAAAAGGACAAAAGGGTGCACGTTGCCGGTTGAAATGTCTTTTACAAAGGCTCAAAAGGACAAAAGAGGGCACGTTGCCGGTTGAAATGTCTTTTAGAGGGGCGCAAAAGGACAAAAGGGTGCATGTGGCCGGTTGAAATGTCTTTTACAGAGGTTCAAAAGGACAAAAGGGTGCACGATGCCGGTCGAAATGTCTTTTATAGAGGTTTAAAAGGACAAAAGGGTGCACGATGCTGGTTGAAATGTCTTTTACAAAGGCGCAAAAAGACAAAAGCATGCCCGTCCCATGTTGAAATGTCTTTTACTGAGGTTCAAAAAGACAATGGATTCGCCTCCTTTTGTCTTTCATCCTGTTTATGAAAGACATTTCATTCCGCGGATCGTCTCCATTTGTCCTTCATCGTGTTTATGAAGGACATTTCAGCTTGGGGTGCGTCTCCTTTTGTCCTTCATCCCTGTTATGAAAGACATTTCATCCCGCGGATCGTCCCCTTTTGTCCTTCATCGTGTTTATGAAGGACATTTCAGCTTGGGGTGCGTCTCCTTTTGTCCTTCATCCCTGTTATGAAAGACATTTCATCCCGCGGATCGTCCCCTTTTGTCCTTCATCCTGTTTATGAAGGACATTTCAGCTTGCAGTTCGCCCCTTTTTGTCCTTCATCCCGTTTATGAAGGACATTTCATCCCGCGGTTCGTTCCCTTTTGTCCTTCATCCCAGTTATGAAGGACATTTCATCCCGCGGATCGCCTCCTTTTGTCTTTCATCCCGTTTATGAAGGACATTTCAGCTTGCAGTTCGCCCCTTTTTGTCCTTCATCCCGTTTATGAAGGACATTTCATCCCGCGGTTCGTTCCCTTTTGTCTTTCATCCCGTTTATGAAGGACATTTCAGCTTGGGGTGCGTCTCCTTTTGTCCTTCATCCTGTTTATGAAAGACATTTCAGCTTGGGGTGCGTTCCCTTTTGTTCTTCATCCTAGTTATGAAAGACATTTCATCCCGCGGTCCGCCCCTTTTTGTCTTTCATCCTGGTGATGAAAGACATTTTGAAACGAAGCCTATCCTTTAATGTCCTTCACCTTTTCACTTTTTGCCTGTTCCCGGAAGGCTTTCCAAATTTTTTGATGGGGGACAGGAAATGCGAACGTTTCAATCTCATCAGGAGGCACGCATTTTAATTCATTCGTTTCCTGTACCTGATTTAAAATTTTCCCGTGGTATACCCGGATATCCCAAATTAAATGGGTGAAAACATGGCGTATTTCCGTAAAATGTTCGGTTTCAAGCGCTGCTTCAATTTTAAAAACATCTCCAAGATAGTCCTTCAGCACCTGTCTTGCCGGCAAAACGGTGCTTTCTTCCACTTGTACAAATTCCCACATATTTGCAAGCAGCCCTTTATCCGGACGCTTATGGATCAAAATGCGCCCGTCTTCATCTTCCAAAACGGCTGCCTGAAGCCGGATCTGTTTCTGCTTTTTCCCTTTTGATTTCACAGGCAGCTCATCAATGGTTCCCTCTCTAAACGCCCGGCAATGCTCCCGGACCGGGCAAAGCAGGCATGACGGCGATTTTGGTGTGCAAACGAGCGCCCCGAGTTCCATTAAAGCCTGATTAAAAAAAGACGGATTCTCCCGGGAAATCAGCTTGCGGACGACTTCTTCAAAAACCTTTCTTGCAGAAGGCTTTGCAATGTCTTCCCATATGGATAAAATTCTTGCCAGCACCCGCATCACATTGCCGTCCACAGCCGGTTCCGGCAGGCCGTATGCAATGCTTAAAATCGCACCGGCCGTATATGGCCCTACGCCTTTTAGCTTCGATACCTCCTCCGGCGTGTCCGGAACCGTGCCGCCGTAATGTTCCTCCACTTCTTTTACAGCAGCGTGCAAATTCCGGACGCGCGAATAGTAGCCGAGTCCTTCCCACGCTTTTAGCACTTCATCTTCACTGGCATCCGCCAGCGCTTCAATTGTCGGGAATTTTTCCATAAAACGCCGGAAATAGGGGATGACGGTGTCCACCCTTGTCTGTTGCAGCATGATTTCCGATACCCAAATTTTATACGGGTCACGGTCCTCCCGCCACGGAAGTTTCCGCTGTTCCCTTTCAAACCAGGAAATCAGATCATCTTGAAAAGATTTTATATCAAAGTCGTCGATTGGCAAATTTTTCAATGTTTAACTCCCCCAAATGATTGCTATACATTTTATAAACGGGAAAAATACAATCAGGAAATCCTGAATTGACCGCTTCTGTCTATTGCAATTCTTTTTAATTTACCATATGATGAAGGCATATGAAAGAAATAAGCGCTTTAATAAGGAGCCAGAACCATTTTTAGGAGGAATAAGATTGGATACAGGAACCCATGTTGTTATGGGATTTGCACTTGGAGGTTTGGCAACGTTGGACCCTGTGGTCGCACAAGATGCGGTTCATTTTCACAGCGTTCTCATTGCCACGGTTTTAGGTTCACAGGCACCAGACATCGATACTTTGCTTAAATTTAAAAATAATGCGGTTTATATTCGCAACCACCGCGGCATTACACATTCTGTTCCCGCCGTCTTGCTGTGGCCGCTTGCCATTACAGCTGTGCTCAGCATCTTTTTCCCTGGAACGGATGCGCTTCATTTATGGCTTTGGTCTTTTTTGGCTGTTTTTTTGCATGTGTTCGTCGATATCTTTAATGCGTACGGGACACAGGCATTGCGGCCGTTCTCATATAAATGGGTCGCGCTCGGCGTGATCAATACATTTGACCCGTTCATTTTCACCATCCATGTGATCGGCATTGCCGCCTGGCTGTTCGGGGCACAACCGGGGCCAACTTTCCTGGCCATGTACATCTTCATATTTTTATATTATATCGCCAGATTCGCGGCACGTCACGATGTAAAAAAAGCCGTCCTGGCCAGGATTCCGGATGCGGAAAATATCATTATTTCCCCGACTGTCCGTTTTCACCAATGGAAGATTGCCGTAAGAACGAAAGATGCCTACTATGTTGCATCCGCATTTAAGTCGGCGGTCACCATTCTGGACAAATTCAAACGGCTTCCGGTACCGGAAAATGAAATTATTGAAGCGGCAAAGCAGGATAAAAATTTGTCAGCTTTCTTAAGTTTTTCCCCTGTCTATAACTGGCAGGTCAAAGAACTTGATAACGGCTGGGAGGTCCGTTTTACCGACCTCCGCTACCGGAAAAACGGGCATTATCCGTTTGTTGCTGTTGTGAAATTGAATGAAGATCTGGAAATAACCGGTTCTTACACCGGATGGATTTTTAATAAGAAAAAGCTAAAGAAAAAACTTGATGTTGTACCAAGATAAGGATCGGATTTTACATCTGAAAACGCGCAAAATAACCGGTGCGGGGGCCATTCCCCACCGGTTATTTTGTTAAGGAGGGCGTTAACATGCGGAATAAAGAAAAAGGTTTCCCGTACCATCATGACAATGTATATGAAGGCAAACCGCGGGCAAAAGCTGAATATGCTTCGAAACGCGCGGACGGCACAACCAACACGCACCCGCAAGAACGCATGCACGCATCCGGCCGCCGCGGCGAGTCATAACAGAAAGGGCTGCTGGATTACACCGGCAGCTCTTATATTTTCATCGGCAGGAATAAAAATGGTTTCTTTTAAGAGCAAGGCAGGTAATGGTACGAATAGAGATCGTTCTCTCAGAGGAAGAAAATTTATTCATTTTTTTGGCCGGTTACAGGCGGTCATCATCATTTTACCTCCGCTGTATGCTACAACATAGATGATCATCACAATAATCTCAATTTTTGCATTATCAATAAATAATGATGGAAAGCTTGCTGGAAAATATGAAGAATTGTTGCTATAATGATTATTGGAAAAAATAGCGCGTTTTTTGTGATTGGAGGAGGGGTAACTTTGGAATATGCTTTAGAAATTGAAGGGTTGTGCAAGTCATTCTCCAAGTCCCGCTTCGCTTTAAAGAACATATCTTTCTCCGTACCCTATGGATCCATTACAGGATTTATTGGTGAAAATGGCGCGGGGAAAACATCCACAATGGGGGCAATCCTGCAAACGTTACATATCGATAGCGGAAGCATAAAAATTTTTGGAGAGAGAATAGCTGAAGCCAAAAAAGAAATCAACAATCACATTGGCGTAGTGTATGATGCCATGAATTTTTCCGGTAATTTGGATGCGATAAAGTTATCGAAAGTATTTCGCTATCTTTATCATAATTGGGATAACCAAGAATATTTTAATTATATTGAACTTTTTTCGCTGCCTAAAAAGCAAAAAATAAATAGTTTTTCTCGGGGAATGGCCATGAAGCTCTCGATCGCTGTTGCTCTTTCACATGGTGCGAGATTATTAATATTAGACGAAGCGACATCAGGGCTAGATCCTGTGGGAAGGGAAGACGTATTAGAAGCACTGCTAAAATTTGTAAGAGATCAGAAAGGTGCTATTTTGTTATCATCCCATATCACCAGTGATATTGAAAAGGTTGCGGATACCCTGGTTTTCATAAAAAAAGGTGAAATTGTGTTAAAAACAAGTAAGAATGACCTTTTAAATAACTATGCGATCATACAATGTAAAGAGCATGAGTTAAATGACTTGCGTTTAAATGGCATTATTGCATATAAAAACCAAACAGATTATGTGGATGTGCTTGTTTCAAATAAAAATGAGCTGCCTGCAAAATTTCATAAAAAGAATTTTTCCATTGATGATATTACCTTATTATTAATGAAAGGAGAAAATTATGAAAGGACTCATTTTAAATAATTTATATTCTATAGATAAAAGTGTTAAATTTTCATTGCTTATATCTACAGCAGCTATCATTCCGCTTATTATAAGTGGAAATCCCACGGCGTTGAAGATCGCTGTATTATTACCATTTTTAATTATACCCATGAATGCATTTGAAGTATTAAAACAGGATAGTATGTCGGGTTGGAATAAATTTGAAATCACGCTTCCGTTGAAAAAAAGCAAAATTATTCAAAGTAAGTTTATCACATTCTTGCTTTTATTGTTCACGAGTTTGTTATTAACTTTCGCTTTGTTTTATTGTGCAAGTATTTTTGTCTCACCAACCGTTATGGATGATTTTTTTTAACATTGGATTACGGGGTATGGGAATGATGGTTTGTGCTGCCTCTTTAGTATATCCACTGACATATATATTTGGAATAGAAAAATCAGATATGATTACAATGGGGAGTATAGGTTTCGCCTTTGTAATGTTCTTTTTCATATCCTTTTTGATGAAAGTGTTTATAGGGGAAATGAAGGGAGCTGAAGAGATTTTTTCTTTAAGTTTCTTATTGGTATCCATTTTTTTATTCATTCTCTCATACGCTACCTCGGTGATCATCTACCGAAAAAAAGAATTTTGATAGTTTAAAGGGGAAAGAAGGAGGGGAAAGCAGAATGGCGAAAGCAGTTAAAAATGGGCATGCTAACGCAGCCAAAAAACGGTACGGTTGGTATATTCATCTTTTGATATTTGTCCTTGCACAGCTTGTTTTCTTTATCTTTGACAATGTTTCCGCGTCAAAAAATATTTTCAACTTGAATGATTATGGAAAATGGTCTGTATCCGCAATAAGCCCGATTTATGACTGGCTTCAAATTTATAAAAGTCCGCAATTTAACTTAATATTTGTTATATGGGGTGCTATTTTAATCATAGATGGTCTTATTAGAATGTTGCCCAAGCGCCACAGCTACTCCCAATGAGTGTTGTATTGAATCGGATTTATGAAGTGCCACCTTCACCATGATAAAAAAGGACAAACTGCAAGCCATAAAGGCATCGTGTAACGCAAAAAAAGCCCAAAGCTTTTTCAAAAAGCTTTGGGCCGTTTTTTATGCAGACGGCTGGCAGGTCGCTTTGTCTTTTTGAGAGAGATACAGGTCTATTTCTTTTGCTGCTTTTTTGCCTTCCTGCATGGCCCAGACAATCAGGCTTGCGCCGCGTTTCGCATCGCCGGCGGCAAAAATGCCTTCCCGATTTGTCTGGAAACTTCCAGGTAAGGTTTGAATCAGCCCGTTTTGAAGTTCGATGCCAGCTGACTTGGAATCATCGACACCCTGGAATCCGATGGCGATGAGCACAAGATCTGCTTCCCATACTTGCTGTTCCGCTCCTCGAGGATCCGAAAACGGCACGGTGACAAGCCCTGTTACTTCGCCGTTCTCATTGCCGTGAAATGCTGTGGTTTGGATATAATATTGCCGCGGATCTTCCCCGAACACTTTAAATGATTCTTCATATGCATAATCCAGTGTGAACAGGGAAGGGTTCACCGGCCATGGTTCGTGTTCCGGGCGTTCTTTCGGCAGTTCTCCGTGCTTTCCGAACTGTACGACGCTCTTGCACCCTTGCCGGATTGCGGTTGCCACACAGTCCGCACCGGTATCGCCGCCGCCAATGACAATCACTTTTTTTCCTTTTGCCGATATTTGCGGTTCGCCGTTTTCCCCATGGTCAAGCAGGTGTTTCGTATTGGCTTTCAAATATTCCATCGCCGGGTAGATGCCTTTTAAATCACGCCCCGGGATGTCCATGTCACGCTGTTTTTCCGCGCCGATGCAAAGCAGGACGGCGTCAAAAGCAGACTCCAGTTCTTTAAGCGTGATGTCTTTGCCAATTTCTGTATTGGCTTTAAACGTGATCCCTTCCGCCTGCAACAGGTCCACTCTGCGCTCTACATACTGCTTTTCAATTTTCATATTCGGAATCCCGTACATGAGCAGCCCGCCAAAACGGTCTTCTTTTTCAAAGAGGGTAACATCATAGCCTGCCTGGTTTAAATCGTCAGCTGCCGTCAATCCGGCCGGCCCGCTTCCGACAACGGCTGCTTTTAAGCCGTTCCGTTTCAGCGGGATTCTCGGCTTGATCCAGCCTTCTTCCCAGGCACGGTCAATGATGGCTCTTTCAATGCTTTTAATGGTGACAGGTTCACTGACCAGCCCGGCTGTGCACGAGCCTTCGCATGGTGCCGGGCAGGCGCGCGATGTGAATTCCGGGAAATTATTGGTTAAAAGCAAACGCTGGTAGGCCTCTTCCCATTTTCCCTGGGCGGCAAGGGTGTTCCATTCCGGAATTAAATTATACAAAGGGCAGCCGCTCGTTTGCCTGCCGATCAGTTCCCCCATCTGGCAGAACGGGGTGCCGCATTCCATGCAGCGGGATGCCTGCGTTCTCAATTTTTCTTCCGGGAAAGGTTGCACATATTCTTTCCAAGTAGCCACCCGCTTTGCGGCATCCAGTTCTTTCGGTTTTTCGCGTTTCTGTTCAATAAAATCTGTCGTTCCGCGCATGTCTCACACTCCTCACAAATCACCCGGCCGCTGCCGGAGGGATATAGATGTCGTACAATTTCAGCTTTTTTCTGTTTTGGATAAAACCTGCTATTACGAAAATGGCCCGGGCAGTACAATCCGGCTTTCTTCCGGAAAATTTGCGTGCGATGCCTTTTTCTTAAAAAGCAGCCATCTTTGTGCTTCTTATCCGGCCGCTGCCGGGACATGATAGGTCTCCGTTTTTTTCGTTTCAATCCACACACAATCCTGTAAATCCATCCGGACGCTTCCTGATGGATTTACCCGTCTACTTTACTTCTGTCGGGAAAGCTTTTTCTTTTTCAATTTCCGGCAGATGCTTTCCGGATTTTTTATATTCAAAAGCGGCAAGCCTCGCTTCATCAAGCGGCATTTGCTGATCCAGAAAGTACTGGATGAGTTCCATCATCGCTTTGTATTCGCGTGGAACAATCTTGACAAACTGATGCAGGGCCAGCTCCCAATTCTTCAAAATCCGTTTGGCAACAGGGCTGCCGGTGTATTGATAATGTTTCTGGATCATATGGTAAAGTTCGCGCATATCTTCATCAGAATCCACACCTTCAATGCTGACAAGTTCCTGGTTGATCCGGGATAAAACTTCATCTTCGCCCATTGCGCCGGTATAAATGTAGGCAATCCCGCCGGACATCCCGGCCGCAAAGTTTTTGCCGATCGGGCCGAGCACGGCAACGCGTCCGCCGGTCATATATTCGCAGCCGTGGTCTCCGATGCCTTCGACAACGGCATGTACGCCGCTGTTACGGACACAGAAACGCTGGCCGGCCGTTCCGCGGATATATGCTTCGCCCGATGTTGCCCCGAAAAAGGCGATGTTGCCGATGATGGCCTGTTCTTCGTCCCGGCTCCATCCGGCACCCGGCTTCACAACGATTTTTCCGCCCGATAATCCTTTCCCGACGTAGTCATTGGCATCTCCTTCAAGGTTCAGTGTCAGGCCTTTCGGGATAAAGGCGCCGAGGCTTTGCCCTGCTGAACCATGCAGATGAATGTGGATAAAATCTTCCGGCAGCCCTTCGTCACCGTAAGTTTTTGTAATGATATGGCCCAAAGTGGTGCCGATTGCCCGGTCGGTGTTGCGCACAGGCAAGGTGACGGCTGTTTGCTGCCTGTTCCGGACGGATACGGATAAATGGTTCAATTCCCGGCTGTCAAAGCGTTCTTCCAGTTTATGGCTTTGCGCCGTTTTGCCTTGCACAGCAAATGGTGTATCACCCGCTTTAAACAGTAATTTATCAAAATGAAGCTGTTTCGCTTTCCAATGGTTTTTAACCTCATCTTTCACTTTCAGCAAGCCGGTTTCGCCGACAAGTTCATCAAGGCTGCGGTAGCCGCATTCAGCCAATATTTCGCGGACCTCTTCTGCGATGAACCGCATATAGTTAACAACATATTCCGGTTTGCCCATGAATTTGGCGCGCAGCTTCGGATTTTGGGTGGCCACGCCGACCGGGCAAGTATCAAGATGACAGGCACGCATCATGATACAGCCAAGCACAACAAGTGGCGCAGTGGAAAATCCGAATTCTTCGGCGCCGAGACAGGCGGCGATGACGACATCCCGGCCGGTCATCAGTTTCCCGTCTGTTTCAAGGACAACACGGTTACGCAAGCCGTTCAACGTCAGCGTCTGATGGGTTTCCGCAAGGCCGAGTTCCCACGGCATGCCGGCATGTTTGATGCTCGTTTGCGGGCTCGCCCCGGTACCGCCGTCATGGCCGCTGATTAATATCGTGTCGGCCAGGCCTTTTGCGACACCGGCCGCGATTGTCCCAACGCCTGACTTTGCCACCAGTTTCACCGAAATACGGGCGCGCGGATTGGCGCTTTTTAAATCGTAAATCAGCTGCGCCAAGTCTTCAATCGAGTAAATATCATGGTGCGGAGGAGGCGAGATCAAACCCACGCCCGGAGTGGAGCCACGAACTTCGGCAATCCACGGATAAACTTTCGAGCCTGGAAGCTGGCCGCCTTCGCCCGGTTTCGCACCTTGGGCCATTTTAATCTGGATTTCATCCGCATCTGTTAAATACAGGCTGGTGACACCGAAACGGCCGGATGCCACCTGTTTAATGGCGCTCCGTCTTGAATCTCCGTTTGCATCAGGCGTGTAACGTTCTTTTTCTTCGCCGCCCTCGCCGCTGTTGCTTTTTCCGCCGATGCGGTTCATCGCAATCGCGAGTGCTTCGTGCGCTTCTTTGCTTAATGCCCCGTACGACATCGCGCCGGTTTTAAACCTTTTCCAAATCGATTCGACCGGTTCCACTTCATCAAGCGGGACAGGTTTCCGGTTGCTCTCAATTGCCAGCAAGCTCCGGATCGTGGCGTACGGCCCGTGGTGGTACGTTTCCGAAAATTTGCGGTACAGTTCCTTGTTGTTCGTTCTGGCTGCCTGCTGCAAAGTGTACATCATTTGCGGGTTGAACAAATGGTACTCGCCGTCTTTCCGCCATTGCAGCTCGCTTCCCGGATCAAGCGCTTTGTTGTGCTGGAAAAGCAACTCCTGTGCTTTTTCATAACGTTTCAATGATTCTTGGCCGATTTCTGCGAGCCCGATCCCGCCAAGCTGCGAGACGGTACCGGTAAAATAGCGGTCGCAGACGCTTTCTGCAATGCCGAGCGCTTCAAAAGTTTGCGCCCCGCGATAGCTTTGCATCGTCGTAATCCCGACTTTCGACATGATTTTGACGACGCTTTTCTTTAGTGTGCTTAAATAGTTTTCACTTGCTTTTTTATACGGCAAATCAATATGCCCTTCGTCGATTAAATTTTGAATCGTTTCAAGCGCGAGATACGGGTGTACCGCATCGGCACCGTAACCTAAAAGAGCGGCCATATGATGAGAATCCCGCGGTTCCCCTGAATCCAGCACGATGCTTGCTTTCGGCCTTGTGCCCAGGCGGATCATATGCTGGTGCAGGGCGGATACGGCAAGCAGGGAAGGAATCGGCACGGCACGATGCCCTTGCGCACGGTCGGAAAGGATTAAAATTTCCGCACCTTCCCCGATTTTTTCGTCCGCTTCCTTGAGCAATTGTTCCAGCGCCTCTTCAAGGGTGATATCCGGCGAATAGTACGCGGGAAGAAAAGCGGTTTTCATTCCCTGGTTTAAAATGGCGTTAAATTTGTCCGTGCTTAAAAACGGGTGTTCTAGCCGGATTTTTTTATGGGCGGTATCGTCATGACCGTCAAGCGATACTTGCGGGCCGAGCCAGGTAACCGTAGATATAACGTATGATTCGCGAATGGAATCAATCGGGGGGTTCGTGACCTGCGAGAAGCTTTGTTTGAAATAATGGAACAAAAGCTGCGGGCGCTCCGATAAAACTGCAATCGGTGTATCGACGCCCATTGCCCCGATCGGTTCATTCTTTTCCTGCGCCATTGGCACGATGGACTTTGTGCATTCTTCATAAGTGTAGCCGAATAATGTCTGCCGATAAGCCAATTCATTTTCTTCAAGACTGGATGCAGCCGGGATAAAATGGCTTTCTTCCAGGTCTATCACTGAATCTTCGAGATGCTCGGCGTACGGTTTTTCAAGGCTGACCTGTGCTTTTAGTTCATCACTTGGGATAAGGGCACCTTTTTCAAGATCCACGAACAAAAGCTGACCCGGTTTTAAATGGCGCCGTTCTTTGACGTTTTCCGGTTCCACATCGACGACGCCGACTTCGGATGCAAAAATGATTTTATCATCATGGGTAATGTAGTAACGGGCCGGGCGCAAGCCGTTTCTGTCAAGCACCGCCCCGATCTGCTTTCCGTTCGTAAACTCGAGCGCCATCGGTCCGTCCCACGGTTCCATAATCTGGCTATGGTATTCATAAAATGATTTTAAGTAAGGCGGCAGGTCTTCGTTGTCTTCCCATGGCTCCGGCACCATCATCATGATCGCGTGCGGAAGGGAGATGCCGTTTGTCGTTAAAAATTCAAGGACATTGTCAAAAATCGCCGAATCCGAACCGTTTGCGTTGATCACAGGCTGGATTTTTTTCAATGTGTCAAGGCCCAGTTCGTTTGCAAACAATTCGATTTTTGCATTGAACCAGTTGACGTTCCCTTTGATGGTGTTGATCTCCCCGTTATGGGCGATCATCCGGTTCGGGTGGGCCCGCTCCCAGCTCGGGAACGTATTGGTGCTGAACCGCGAGTGGATCAGCGCCAGGGCCGATTGAAACCGTTCGTCTTGCAGATCAATGTAGAACAGAGGGAGCTGTTCTGCCGAAAGCATGCCTTTATATACAATTGTCCGGTTCGAAAAACTGGCGGCATAAAAAGAGGAACCGAATTTGTTCTCAACCAGTTTCCGCAATATATAGATCTTTCTTTGAAAAACTGCTTCTTCCGTGTTATCGTTTGAAGAAGAAACGAAAATCTGAACGATGTGCGGCCGCGATTCTTCCGCCTGGCGCCCAAGAACTTCCGGGTTTACCGGAACTTCACGGACACCGGGTACTGAAAGGCCGAGTGATGCAGCCTGGATGCGGAATTCATTCAGGATTTCCTCCGCAGCATCCGGATCATGCGGCAGAAAAAGCATTCCCACTGCATACTCCCCTTTTTTTGGAAGGGTGAAGGAGCATACGGCCTCAAAAAACGCGTGCGGGATTTGCATCGAAATACCGGCGCCGTCGCTCGTTGTCCCGTCGGCATTTTTACCGGCGCGGTGGTCCAGCCTTCTCAGCATTTCCAAAGCAGTGGTGATGATCTTATGAGACGCGCGGCCCTTGATGTCCGCGTAAAAGCCGATGCCGCATGCATCATGTTCAAATTCAGGTCGGTAAAGTCCATAATGTTGATTATTCATTGCTTCACATTCCTTCCATCATCAGGTCGAGTCCGAAAAGTAAGATTATTTTAAATTTTACCCTCTTGTGATTCTTTCTTACAATATATAGTTAAGATGAAATTAATCTCAAATTGAGAATGGTGTGATTCGGATGGAGTTAAGACAGCTGATTTATTTTATTGAAGTCGCAAAAAGGGAGCATGTGACGCATGCTGCAGATGAGCTGCATGTCGCCCAATCCGCCATCAGCCGGCAAATTTCTCTTTTGGAAGCTGAGCTTGGCGTTTCCCTTTTTTGGCGTGAAGGAAGAAATGTCAGGCTGACGCCGATCGGAAAAGTTTTTTTGGAACACGCTGAAAAAGTTGTGCTCGAAATTGATAAAGCGAAGCAAAGAATGCATGAATTTCTCGATCCGGATAACGGCACGGTCCGCCTCGGTTTTTCAACCGGGTTATCGGTCCAGACGTTTTCTTCCCTGTTGGCACAGTTTCGCGAAAAACATCCCGGCCTCGAGTACCAGTTTGTGCAAGGGACGCCCAGCTATTTGATCCGGTTGATTGAAAATGGCGAACTTGAACTGGCGCTTGCTTCTCCTGTGCCGGATGACCATCCTGCCGTAAGCGGGGAAATTTTATATATGGAAAAACTCATGTTGCTTTTCCGCCGCGATCACCCGCTTTCCGGGCAGAAAATGATCCGGCTCGCTCAGCTGAAAAACGAACGCTTCATTACATTCCGGGAAGGTTTTTCGATTCGTGAAATTCTTTTCGCCGCCTGCCGGAAGTCTGGTTTTGAACCTGCGATTGCATTTGAAGGCGAGGACATGGAAACGATTAAAGGCCTTGTTGCAAGCGGAACGGGTGTTGCAATTCTGCCTGAGCCTGCGCTATTATTTAATCTGTCTGAAGAAATCGTAAAAGCGGAAATCAGCGATATGGAACTGATGCGCCCGGTCGGTGTGATGATCCCGAAAAAAAGGGAAATGGCGGCTTCAGAAAAAGCCCTTTATACATTTTTAACATCATTTTATGACAGGCTGAACCGGTTCCAAAGATAAGCTTGCGGAGCGTCGCGCAATCTGAACCGGTTCCGGAACAAGGGACAGCCGCCGTAAACCGGGCTTTTAGGCAGGCGTGCGCATGACCGCGGTATTTGAATCAGTTCTGAGATGCGGATACAGGAACAAGGAACAGTCGCCGTTTCTGTAAACTGAGGCGTAAAAAATATCGCATTCCGGCCGTTTTAGGCTCGGGTGTTAAAGGGCAGGAATGTTACGACGGCTTTTTGAAAAAGGGAGAGCATTGCAAAAAATCATAAGAAAACAGAGAAGGTGGAATCATTGGCAAATAAGGTGGCACTTGTAACCGGGTCAAGCAAGGGGCTGGGCCGGGCGATTGCGCTTGATCTTGCAAAGGACGGCTATGATCTGGTCATCAATTATGCGCGCAGCCGGTCCAAAGCCGAAGAAGTGGCCGCGGAAATTGAAAAAATGGGGCAAAAAGCGCTTCTGATTAAAGCAAATGTCGGGGACGTGAAAAAAATAAAAGAAATGTTCGCACAAATCCGGGATACATACGGCAGGCTGGATGTGCTTGTCAATAATGCCGCTTCAGGTGTCGAACGCCCAGCAATGGAGCTGGAAGATCGCCATTGGGACTGGACGATGAATATTAACAGCAGGGCACTCCTGTTTTGTGCACAGGAAGCCGCTAAACTCATGGAAGAAAACGGCGGGGGGAAAATTGTGAGCCTCAGTTCGCTCGGTTCGATCCGCTATATCGAAAATTATACGGCGGTCGGTGTGTCGAAAGCAGCGCTTGAAGCTTTAACCCGCTATTTGGCAGTTGAGCTGGCGCCGAGTATTTGCGTGAATGCAGTTTCGGGCGGGGTCCTCAATACGGATGCGCTCAAGTCTTTCCCGAACCGCGAAGTACTGCTGGAAGACGCGCGGAAACATACGCCGGCAGGAAGAATGGTCGAGGTCGAGGATATGGTGAACGCCGTACGCTTTTTAATTTCGGATGAGGCATTTATGATCCGCGGCCAAACGATAATCGTGGACGGCGGCCGCTCGCTTCTTTTAAGTTGAGTACGCCAATCTCGAGTTCCTTTATTTTCCAGTTTTTATGAGAAGGATAAATCGTTGCACCTCTGGTTACATTAATACCCGTGGAGGTGATAACGATGGCAAACAACAACAACTTCAATAAGGCTGCCAAAGGAAATTTTGGTTCTGAATTTGCCAGCGAAACGAATGCGCAGGAAGTAAGAAAGCAAAACGCGAAGTCTGCTTCCGGCCAAGGTTCTTTCGGTTCTGAATTCGCAAGCGAAACGAACGCACAGGAAGTAAGAAAACAAAACCAGAAAGCTGAAGCGAAAAAATCGCAAAACGCCGGACAATTTGGCCAGCAATAACCGATAGAAAGAGGTTTCCCGAACGGGGGCCTCTTTTTTCTTTCTATGGCTGCGGTGTTCGACAAAAGAAGTCAAAGGATTTTGCCCTCCCATCGAGAATATGTGTAAATGAAAAGTTCAATTCATCCTTTAGGGGGTAAAAAACTTTGATGGAAGAATTTAATCGGCTTGTCGCACAGCAAATGGTCACGATGGATAGGCTGCTGTTTTTGCAATCGGAAATGGAGAGATGCAACGAAGTGAAAAGCGAACTATTGAAGTTGCAGGAAGAAACAATGGCGGAAGATATCCTTGATGAAATCGGCCGAATGAATAAAGAATTGCAGGAAATTGAAAAAGTTTTTGAATCGCAGACGGTTGAACTGATCCGAGTTTACCACAGTTCAAAAATTTGCACATAAACAATCCTATTTCAAATAGGATTGTTTAGTTTTAATCGCGTTCAGAAACCGTTATAATAGATAGAAAACAGATCGATTGATTACATAAGTTTTATTCCGGCACATAGTGGGCACAGGTTTACATATAAACAATCATGAAAGTGGGCATGAGATGATGGGAATCCCGGCAGAAGGTGATAAAATCCAAATTCAAAGCTATAAGCATAACGGCCATATTCACCGGATATGGGAAGAAACAACCGTTTTGAAGGGCACGAAAAGCCTGGTGATCGGGGGAAACGACCGGACTTTGGTAACCGAATCGGACGGCAGGACATGGATTACGAGAGAACCTGCAATTTGCTACTTCCATGCCGACCACTGGTTCAATATTATCGGCATGATCCGTGAAGACGGCGTCTACTACTATTGTAACTTGGGGTCGCCGTTTGTTTACGACAGTGAAGCGTTAAAATATATTGATTATGATCTCGACATCAAAGTCTATCCGGATATGACGTTTACTTTGCTGGATGAGGATGAATATGAATACCATCGCAAAAAAATGGGCTATCCCGATGTCATCGACCATATTTTAAAGCGAAACGTGGACATTCTCATTCACTGGATCCGGCAGCGGAAGGGACCGTTCAGCCCCGATTTTATTGATATTTGGTACGAACGCTACCTGACCTATTTGCGTTAAGCAAACCGCCTGTTGAACGCCAACAGGTTTTTTGTATGCGTAAATTTGAAAAATAAGGGAAATAAATGGTGCGTTTTGTTTGCTTTAGGAGGTGCAGCGCATGGGTAGTGTGAAAAGATACATGAAATTTGTAAAGCCGTATTGGTTTCAAATCGTTGCGACGATCATCATCGGGATCATCAAGTTTACGATCCCACTTTTAATCCCCCTTTTGATTAAATATGTGATCGATGATATTATCGGCAACCACGGGCTTTCACCGGACGAGAAGCTGCATAAGCTTGTTTGGGTGATGTCTTTTATGCTTGCCATTTTTGTTATCGTCCGGCCACCCGTTGAATATTACCGGCAATATTTTGCGCAGTGGACGGCAAGTAAAATATTGTATGATATCCGCGACCGCTTTTTTACCCATCTTCAAAAATTGAGTTTCCGGTTTTATGCCAACACGCGCGGAGGGGAAGTCATTTCCCGGGTGATGAATGATGTCGAGCAGACGAAAGATTTTGTTATTACGGGGCTGATGAACGTCTGGCTCGATATGACAACGGTTCTGATTGCGATTGTCATGATGTTTATGATGGATGCCCGGCTGACTTTAATTTCACTCGCCGTTTTTCCATTTTATATTTTTTCGGTCAAATATTTTTTTGGCAATTTGCGTTTTTTGACGAGGAAACGGTCGCAAGCGCTCGCAGAGGTGCAGGGCTATCTTCATGAGCGGGTGCAAGGCATGGCTGTTATTAAAAGTTTTGCCATTGAAGACCATGAGCAAAAGCAGTTTGACAAGCATAACCACAATTTTCTGGAAAAAGCATTGGCACACACAAGCTGGACAGCTAAATCGTTTGCAGTTGTGAATACCATTACCGATATCGCGCCGCTTTTCATTATTTTTGTATCCGGCTATCTCGTGATTAAAGGCAGCCTTACTGTCGGCACGCTCGCAGCGTTTATCGCTTATATTGATAATTTATACAGTCCACTCAGAAGGCTCGTCAATTCCGGCACGACGCTGACGCAGGCGTTCGCTTCAATGGACCGGGTGTTTGAACTGCTGGATGAAAAATATGACATTGATGACCGGCCGGACGCGGTGGAGTGCAGGAATGTACGCGGCAATATCCGGTTTGATGGCGTCGAATTTCGGTATGATGATGAAAAAGAGCCGGTGCTGAAAAATATCAATCTTGAGATCAGGGCAGGGGAGACGGTTGCCTTTGTCGGGATGAGCGGGGGCGGCAAGTCTTCCCTTGTGAGCCTCATCCCCCGGTTTTATGATGTGACAAAAGGGGCCGTTTATCTGGACGGCCAGGATATCCGCACGTTTAAAGTGCGAAGCCTGCGCGATAAAATCGGGATGGTGCTGCAGGACAATATTTTGTTTAGCGAGTCGGTGAAATCCAATATTTTGCTCGGCAATCCGCAGGCGACGGACGAGGAAGTCGTACAGGCGGCAAAAGCAGCGAACGCCCATGAGTTTATTATGAATCTTGCCGACGGATATGAAACAACGGTGGGCGAGCGGGGTGTTAAATTGTCCGGGGGGCAGAAGCAGCGGATTGCGATTGCGCGTGTATTTTTGAAAAACCCGCCGATTTTAATCCTTGACGAAGCGACATCCGCGCTTGATTTAGAAAGCGAGCATTTGATTCAGGAAGCCATTGAAAAACTGGCGCGCAACAGGACGACCTTGATCGTTGCCCACAGGCTGTCCACCATTACCCACGCAGACCGCATTGTTTTAATTGAAAACGGAGAGATCAAAGAAACCGGCACCCACGAACAATTAATGGCAAAACAAGGGCTCTATTACAACCTATTCCAAATCCAACAACTGGATGATTAGAAAAGCGGAGGCGACTGTACAGCGGCGTACGGATTTTGTAGTCTTCGACCGAGATAAAGGAAACACGATGAGCCGATAGGCGAATCGATGCCCGCTTATCGAAAGGAGAAGACGTAAAAATCCGCTAGCCGCTAGGAGCCGGAGCTGGACAAAGAAAAGCGGAGGGCGCTCGCTCGTCGGCAAAAAATGGAGGAGATCCCGTTTAAAAACGCGGGGCCTCCGTTTTTTTGTCAGGAAATGAAACAAAATTTCTTTTATAAATATAATAATAAAAATATGTTGAAATATTGTTTCAAAGTGCATATAATAGTATCAAAGGAGGGATGCATGATTGCTTGGATTTTCAATATACTTGAATGAAGACTGGTCAGAAGAGAAGGAAGCCTGCATTCACCGAATGGCAGCAATTGGAATGGAAGGGATATTTACATCCTTACAGCTACCGGAAGATGACCCGTCCCAATACCGGAAAAGGCTTGCTCCGCTCTTGGAGGCTGCAAAACGGAACGGGATGAAAGTCATGATCGACATCTCTGGAAACGTGCTCCACCATATCGGACTGTCCATTGATGATCCTGCACGCATTATTGAAAGCGGTATCAATGGCCTGCGCATCGATGCCGGTGTCAGCTGGGAACAGGTTGCCCGCCTGTCGAACACGATGACGGTCGGATTAAACGCCAGCACATTAACGGAACAGGATTATGAGCAGCTGAAACAGCACGGCGCTAATTTCAGACGGCTTGAGGCCTGGCATAATTATTATCCGAGGCCCGGAACCGGACTGGATGAAAATTGGTTTTACGAAAAAAACAAATGGCTGAAAAGCAAAGGATTCAGCATTACGGCATTTGCGCCCGGCGATGGAAAGCTACGATTTCCTTTATACGAATCCCTGCCGACATTAGAAATCCACCGCCATCAAAATCCGCTGGCAGCCATCTGCTCGCTGTTAAGGGATTATGCGGTTGACCATGCTTATATCGGGGATCCGGGGTTAACGCCGCAATCCCGCAGCCAGATCGGGGAATTTTTTTGCCATGATACCATACTGCTTCATGCAACGGCTGCAGATCCGAAATGGCGCCCGTATATTTTTAAAAACCACCGGAACCGGATGGATGTGGCAAGGGACGCGATCCGCAGCGAGCAGTCGAGAACATGCAACCAAAAGGACGATATCGAGCCCGAAAACAACATTCCCCGCAACAAAGGCAGCATTACGCTCGACAATAACCTGTACGCAAGATACAAAGGGGAATTGCAAATCACAAAGCGGAACCTGCCTGCCGATGCGAAAGTAAACGTCATCGGGCAGATTGCCGGCCGCGACTTGCCGCTCCTTGATTTTATTGGTTCGGGTACACGGTTTAAAATGACGGACAATGAAGGTGAAAACGAATGGACTTAGAAAAACTCGCCACAGAACAGCGCAACGAAAAGACAATGAATCTCGATACGTTGTCCACAAAGGAAATTTTGCAATTGATGAACGAGGAAGACCAAACGGTTCCAATCCGTGTAGGGAAAGAACTAGCACAAATCGAAAAAGTGGTAAAAGCCGTTATCCGTTCTTTTAACAAGGGTGGACGCTTGATCTATTGCGGAGCAGGCACAAGCGGGCGGCTCGGCGTTCTCGATGCTGTCGAATGCGTGCCGACATTCAGTGCGGACCCGTCCATGGTGCAGGGGCTGATCGCAGGCGGCCCTGCGGCCATGACCGTTGCCGTTGAAGGGGCGGAGGATTCGAAAGAGATGGGGGAAGAAGATTTAAAGCACATCCATTTATCAGAAAAGGATACAGTCATCGGCATTGCGGCAAGCGGCAGAACACCGTATGTGATTGGCGCGCTGGACTACGCGAAAAAAGCCGGTGCTGTGGCGGCGTCGCTTTCCTGTAACAAAAATGCTGAAATTAGCCGGCATGCCGATATTCCGATCGAAGTGGAAACCGGCCCTGAAGTGTTGACGGGATCAACCCGGCTAAAAGCGGGCACCGCCCAGAAACTCGTATTGAATATGATTTCAACTGCTGCAATGGTTGGAATTGGAAAAGTATACGGAAATTTAATGGTGGATGTCAAACCGACAAACGCAAAACTGGTGGAGAGATCGAAATCGATTATTATGCAGGCTTCCGGATGCAGCTATGAAGCAGCTGAACAGGCTTTTTACGCAGCCGGCAAAAATGTGAAGCTGGCCATTGTCATGTTGTTAACCCATCTTTCCAAGGAAGAGGCAGAGGAGAAAATGGCACAGGCAAATGGTTTTATTAGAAAAATCGTTTAAACCGGGGGATGAAAAAAATGACCGAAACGAAAGAACAACGACTGGCAAGGGAAATTTACGAAAATGTCGGCGGCATGGGAAATGTCGAAAAGATCATCCATTGCATGACAAGAGTCCGGCTTACCATAGCGGATTACAGTAAAGTCAATATCGAAGGCCTGAAAGCGGTTGACGGCGTGCTCGGCGTCGTGGAGGATGAAACGCTCCAGGTCGTGCTTGGCCCCGGCATTGTCAACAAAGTCGCCAATCTCATGGTGCAAGAGGCCGGTGTAAAACTAGGGGAAAATTTTCCGAAGTCAACGGTTCATAAAGATGCCGGACGGTCAAACCGCGAAATGGCGGAAGCCAAAGCGGCCGAAGTAAAGGCAAGGGAAAAGGCGAAACATAAAAGTAACGGTTTCAAAAGGGCTTTAAAATCGATTTCCAATATATTTGTACCGCTTATTCCGGCTTTTGTCGGCGCCGGGATTATCGGCGGGGTTGCTGCCATTTTCCAAAATATCATGGCTGCGGACTCCTCAGCCCTCAGCCAGAACTGGGTGTCCGTTATTACGACATTAAACATTATTAAAAACGGATTGTATCTCTATTTGGTCATTTATGTCGGAATTAATAGTGCAAATGAGTTCGGGGCGACACCGGGCCTTGGCGGGGTCATCGGGGCTGTGACGATGTTAACCGGCATGGATCCGAAAAATCCGCTTCCGAATATTTTTAACGGAGATGCCCTTTCCCCTTTACAAGGCGGGATCATCGGTGTTATTTTTGCAGTATGGATTTTAGCGCTTGTTGAAAAAAGGCTGCATAAAATTGTTCCAAATGCTGTGGATATCATTGTGACGCCAACAATTGCATTATTAGTTATCGGACTTTTTACTATTTTCATCGTCATGCCGGTTGCAGGCGCGGTATCAGGCGCTCTTGTTGGCTCGATCACGTGGGTGTTGAAAGTCGGCGGCGCTTTTTCAGGATTTATACTGGGGCTTTTCTTCCTGCCGATGGTCATGTTCGGCCTGCACCAGATCCTCACCCCGATCCATATTGAAATGATCAATAAGACAGGGATGACACCGCTGTTGCCGATCCTTGCAATGGCAGGCGCAGGGCAGGTCGGCGCGGCGATTGCTTTGTGGATCAGGTGCCGGAAAAATAAAAAACTCGTGCAGTTGATTAAAGGGGCATTGCCGGTTGGCATTATGGGCATTGGCGAACCGTTAATTTACGGTGTGACTTTGCCGCTTGGGCGCCCATTTATTACCGCGTGTATCGGCGGCGGCATCGGCGGGGCAGTGATCGCGGGCATCGGTAATATCGGCGCGATCGCAATCGGCACAAGCGGGATTGATTTAATTCCGTTGATTGCGCACGGACGCTGGCTCGGTTATATCGCCGGGTTGGTAGCCGGTTATATTGGGGGCTTCGTTGCCACTTATTTCTTCGGTATTCCGAAAGATGCGATGAAGGAGACCGACGCAGATCGTGAGTGATGGAATTGGATGAGAATATTATTCTGCAAATTAAATCCAAATTAACCAGTCTGTCAAAATCAGAAAAAAAGCTCGGCGAGTATATTCTCAGCCATGCTGTGGAAACGGTCAATGACAATACAAGCGAACTTGCGAAAAAAGCAGGTGTCAGCCCGGCCACCGTTGTGCGTTTTTGCCGGTCGATCGGGCTGTCCGGCTTTTCACAATTAAAAATCAGATTGTATGCGGATGCCTCCGGGGGGCTGGATCGGGAAATTTATACGGATATCACACCGAATGAAGATATTGCCATGATTGCTGATAAGTTGGCTTTGCGGTTTAATCAGTCGATCACACAAACCGCAAATCTTCTTGAGACCAGCTGCATTGAAAAGATAACGGCCATGGTGGATAAAAGCCCGGCCATATACGTATACGGAATTGGCGCCTCCCATGTGGCAGCTGAAGACTTCACGCATAAGTTTTCAAGAATTGGCAAGCCGGTGGTCCACACGCTGGATCACCATCTGCTCGGTTCTTCTTTGATCAACGCCTCCAAAGACTGTATGTTTGTGGCGATTTCAAATTCAGGCGAAACCAATGAAGCTATCAAGCTGACGCAGATTGCCAAACAGAACGGGCTTTTTACAGTGGGCATCACACAAAAACGGGACAGTACGCTTGCCAGTATCGTGGATGCGCCTTTGATCCACCATGGCGGGGAAGCGGTCCTGCTGAGAAGCGCAGCAACCACATCCCTGGCTGCACAACTGTTCACGATTGATGTTTTGTACTTCGCCTATGTTGCAAAGCATTACCATGAAATCATGGGCCGCTTAAAAAACTCAAAAATCAATATCCAGACTTTTTTCCGCAAAGAAAACAACTAAAAACCGGCCATAAGCCCGGCGTGAAAAGCGCAGCAAATAAAGCGGCCGTTTCGAAAAGCGGAAAATCTTTACTAAAAGTGCAAAATCTAAGGCGCACCGGCTCGGGATGAAAACAGGGCCGTGCATCCAATAGGGGACGGCTGGCCTGCCGTCCCCTATTGGTCTTCCAATTCGTCAAGATTGAGTTCTGATTGTTCGTGGTGATAGGTTTGGGACACGGTGATCAATTTTTCCAGATGTTCAAGCTCTTCCTGGTAATCCACAAGCAGCGCCAGCAAGTTCATCACGTGATAGGACTGGAGATCAGCGCGGAAAGTCTCATCTTTTAAGTTCTGCAGAAAAATGTCCATCAGCTCATTCCGCTGTTTGTCAGCCGTATCGCATTTTTGCGCATGGGCTTTGACTTTTCCGAGAAACATGAGCAGCAATTTTTCATGTTCGTTCACAAGGTATTCCATTTGTTCCTGCAGCATGCTCCGGAATGTTTCTGGCAGCCCGGCAATATCCGCTTTGTACTGGTGCAGCCGTTTTAAAATAATATAGCTTAAATTCAAAATGGCCACCATTTCTTTATACAGCACCACTTTCCGCTGCCGCTCGATCCTGTTGCTTTTCCCGTAGATTTTTTCCTCTTTAAATAAAGTGTACAGCTGCTCTACTTTGTACACCCGCTCTTTAATGTCGGGAAGTTCTTCTTTTAAAAGCTGGTAATCGGCTTCCTGGCGCGCTGCAATCCGGATGAATTTGAGCAGTTCTTCTGTCACATGGGTGAGACGGACATACAGCCGGGCCTCGTATTTCGGCGGCAGGAAAATCAAATTCACAAGAAACGAGCTGAAAATCCCGATAAACAATGTCGCAAAGCGGATGCCGGCCGTCTGCAGAAAATTGTCACTTGGCGTTTCCATAATGACAATCATGGTTACAAGCGCGAGGCCGACCGTATCATCGAGCTTCAGTTTCAACATTAAAATGATGATCAACACAGACCCGAGACCGACGACTAAAAAATGGTTGCCAAAGGCCATGACAAAAATGACCGCGAGCAAAGCGCCGATCAGATTGCCCTGGACCTGATCGATAATGGACCGGTAAGACCGGTATATCGTAGGTTTAATCGCAAAAGTGGCAGCGATCCCGGCAAACACCGGGGACGGCATTTTTAATAATTGCGCGATAAACAACGCAATCGTAATGGCAATTCCTGTTTTGACAATGCGGGCTCCAACCCTCATATTGGCAATTCCTTTCTTCCTTGCAAAGATATTTACATGATATGTTCCAAAAGGCTGCACTAAACTATTTCCGTCCAAAAATTTTTTTAAACCGGCAGACCCTTTGATTTTGTCATTATAACATGTTTGCCGGAAGACGTGCGTGGGATAAGACCGGAGAATTTGTCCTAATTTTGCTCGGCACGGAATATACATGAGGTAAATGAATCCAAAATGCGCGTATGAAGAGGGGAAACGATGTTGTGGCTGATTGAAAAGTATGTGCTTAGTATGGCTGCGCTCAGGCTGATCTCAGGAATGATCGAAATTTCCGCGGCCATTTTGATGCTCAAATACAATCAAGTGGAAAAAGCGCTTCTCATCAACAGTTCTCTTGCTATTGTCGGGCCTGTTGTTTTAATTACGACAACGGCGATCGGGGTGATCGGAATTTCCGATAAAATCTCGTTTGCCAAAATGCTGTGGATTCTGGCCGGGGTTGGCTGCATTTTGTACGGGATTAAAAGCAACGGGTAAGCTTTGTGAAAAGAAAGCGGATTAGGGCTGGAGTGAGCAACCGGCCGGCTTGTTGGGGGATGGTAATGCCGGGTTACAGTAGGGATCTCGGTTTGCCGTGGGGGATCTCCGCAATCGAAAGCCCCGTTTTGTCATGAAGGCCGTAAACCCCTATGCCTTTAGGCCGGAACCTGTTGCATCCACTGGCAGCGTAATGAGGGAGGAACCCGGCAGCTCCCTGTTTTTCAAACCCTTTAAGCAGCACCCCTTTTTATTGCGGGCAAGTGCCGATCGTTTGCTTTATTTAAGCAGATGCCGGATTTCGCCGCCTTCCATCAGGTTGACATGGATTTCTTTCAATGCCGTTTCCTTGACCGTCTCCATCATCTTTTCCCCGGATCCGTCTTTTTCGATCACAGCCCGGTTTCCGGTTTGGTTCAGCACCCAGAACGTATACTGCAGCTTCGGATGGCTTTCGGGGAAACTGAAAATCAAAGCATAATAAATGTCAAATCCGCTGTCAAAAAATTGCATCACACCGCGAATATAATTCTGCTCGTCTATCTTTTGCGACAAAGAGACCCTGTAACCTTGCTGCACCCCGATCTTTTCGATTTCCTCCAAAATGTATTCCATAAATAATTTCACGTTTTTTCCTCCTTGCGTAACAGGTAACCATATCCTTCCCGTAATGGGCTGCAGTATTCGTTTGGGCAAAAGAATAAAATGTTTGCTTCCGGATAATCTAACAGAGCAAAAATTGAAATCCGGGGAGGATATTATGGCAAGCAAACAACCTTCTGTAATGACAGTGGCAGCAATCGGCTCCATTCCATTAATTATGACGCTTGGCAATTCGATGCTGATTCCTGTCCTGCCGAAAATGCAGTCTGAACTTCACTTGACTTCCTTTCAGGCAAGCTTGACGATCTCCGTTTTCTCCATTGTGGCGGCCGTGTTCATCCCGGTGCTCGGCTATCTTTCCGACCGCTTTTCCCGGAAAGCCGTAATTTTGCCGGCATTGTTTTTATACGGGGCAGGCGGCATTCTGGCGGGAATCGCAGCCGCTTTGTTTTCCCATGCTTTCGCCTGGATCCTGGCAGGCCGCACGCTTCAGGGAATCGGGGCAGCCGGTACAGCACCAATCGCCATGGCCCTCACTGGGGATCTGTTTAAAGGCGATAAAGAAAGCCGGGTGCTCGGCCTTGTGGAAGCCTCAAACGGGTTTGGAAAAGTGCTGTCTCCGATATTAGGGGCACTGATCGCATTGCTCGTATGGTACGGCACGTTTTTTGCTTTTCCGGTAGTGGTCGCTGTCTCCATTTTTTTAACATGGGTCTTTATTAAAGAAAAACCAAAAAAGAAAGAACCACCTGGGCTCGGGAAATATGTAAAAGGACTTGCCGGTGTGTTTAAAGACGACGGGCGGTGGCTATGCACTGCTTATCTTGCAGGCGCGACATGCTTGTTTACCCTTTTTGGTATTCTTTTTTTCCTATCCAATGTGTTGGAAAAAAGTTATAAAATTGACGGTGTGATGAAAGGGCTGATTCTGGCGATTCCGCTGCTTGTCATGTGTACCACATCTTATATTACCGGCAGCAAAATCGGGAAAAACCAGCGCTTGATGAAAAAACTGATTGTCACGGGCTTCTGCCTGATGACCCTTTCTTACGCGCTTCTTACGTTTTTCAGAGGGCTTTTTCTGTTTATTCCGGTCCTTGCCATTGGCAGCCTCGGCACCGGGTTGATTTTGCCGTGTGTCAACAGCTTTATTACGAATGCCGTTGGAAAAGAAAAACGGGGATTTGTCACGTCACTGTACGGATCTGTCCGGTTTCTCGGGGTGGCTGTCGGGCCGCCGGTGTTCGGGAGGCTGATGGCGTGGTCGCGGCCGGGGATGTTTATCTCGATTGCCTGCTTTACATTTGCAGTCGGGTTACTGTCGTTATTATTGATCCGCCCGCAGACTGAAAAAGGCTCATCCGGCGGGGAAGAAAAAAAGAAAAGAAGCCGGCGCACCATTTTGGAACCGGCGGGCGGCAGATAACCGGATTTTTTTCCGGGTGCTGGCAATTTTTTCGATTGAGAGGATGGAGAGCGCGGTTTGTGCGTGAATTGCCGGCACCGGTCCTGGCCCGTTTATTTTTTTCGCCAGCCTAACGGAAGAAAGGGAAGCTTTAAGTAAATGGCTTGGAAGGAAAATTGATAAATCCAGGCGACAATTCTGGTTGACACATATTGGCAAATGACGGCCTGTACGACAATTTCCCAGTCGATCACATACGCCGTCAGAATAAAAATGAGCCCGTTGATGATAAAAAGGGGGGTAGCCGGGTTGACGCTCCTGTATTTGGAAATAATGAGGGCAACAATGCCGATCCCGCCGTTGGAAACACCCTGCCGGAGCAGAATGCCGATGCCGATGCCGAGCAATACGGAGCCGCAGGCAAGATCAAGCCATTCGTTATGGAATGGCGTGTCCCATAAAAACCCGGAAAGATTGACTGAAACGGATGTAACTGTAATCCCGAGGAGCGTGCCCATTGCACTGGCAGCACTTAAAAAATACACGGCGAACACAAGCATGGAGGAGTTCAGCATCCAAAGCGCAATGCTGAGGGGGACGTGGAACCAGTGGTGGAAGAGCACTGTAAGCCCCCCGGCACCGCCTGACGGGATGGCATTCGGGAATAAGAATACACCCATTGAGTAGCCTTGAATGGCAGCCCCGGCAATAATGATCAACAATTTTTTTACATTCCGGCTGTGTGGCTTTTTCAAGAAAATCATCCCTCAACTGAATGAGAATGCCTTACAATTTACTATATGCTTGTACAATCGGGCACATGCCGGTCTTTCAAGAAAGTGCGGGGGGATGCGCGAAGAAGCTTATCCGCTGCCAATGAAAAGTACATTTTAGTAAAAAACCCCCGTATATGGAGGGGGATTCTCCTGTGAGCTAAAGCCGCCTCTCTTTTACAGGCGGGCGCGGTTTGCGACCATTCATGCGGCCGGGGCCTCTTCTGAAATGGGCGGGAAGTCCGGCGCTTGGGCAACACGGCCGCAGCCGGGCTCATGTGTTATGATGCCGTGCCGGACCGGGATTTAGCCGTTTATAAGCACGCTGAACTCTCCAGGCCGATCGGTCCAACCGGTACCGGCTTTTTATGAGGCTGCTAAAAATGCGGCAACAGACAGGGAGTGGCGCGGATCATAGCGGATCATAAAGCGCCATCCCCAGGTTTAGTGGGTGCCGGGCAGGGGATAAACAGAACAGCTGTCTGAAAAACTGTTCGCTTGTTTTGGTGGTGCCTGCACGGGGCCGACCATAATCCGGTTCCGGATTTTGTTGACAAGGGCGGCAAAAGATTCACGGTCTCTTTGCCGCGGCCTTGGCAGTTTCACCGGGACGTCTTCGGAAATGACGCCGTCCGACAGCAGGACGACCCTGTCGGCTAAAGCCACGGCTTCTTCCACATCATGGGTCACAAGCAGGGCGGTAAAACTGTTTAATCTGCGGATTTCTTCGATCAGATTTTGCATTTCCAGCCGGGTCAATGCATCGAGGGCGCCGAGCGGTTCGTCCAGCAACAGCAGTTCCGGCTGATGCATAAGCGCGCGTGCCAGCGCCACCCGCTGTTTCTGTCCGCCGGATAATTTGCCCGGCCACTCATCGGTATAGTTTTCAAGCCCGACATGTTTTAATACTTCGATTGCTTCCTTTTTGTGATCGCCATCCAGACCGAGGACAACATTGTCGATCACCCGCTTCCACGGCAACAGTCGCCCGTCCTGGAAGACCATGCACGATTTGCTGTTCAGATTTCCGAGCGGTTTCCCGTCGATCAGAATCCGCCCGTCGCTCGGCTTTTCCAGGCCGGACAGGAGCCGCAAAAGCGTGCTTTTTCCGCACCCGCTTTTCCCGACAATGGCGATAAACTCCCCCCTCTTGACCGATAATGTAATATTTTTCAAAACGTCCCTGTTTCCGTAGCGCTTTTCTAAATGGTCGAATTGCAGGAAGCTCTCCATATTTATCCCCCCGATTTCAAGATTGTTCCTGGTAACTTGTATGCCATTTCAGGCATCTTTTTTCAAAAAAGCGGGCGATGGCATCGGACAATTTCCCGAAAAGGGCATACAGCAGGATGCTTAAAAGAATGACATCCATTTGCATAAATTCCCTTGCCGTCATCGCCATGTAGCCGATCCCGGACGTGGAAGAGATGGTCTCGGCCACAATTAATGTAATCCACATCACGCCCAATGAAAACCGGATGCCGACCAAAATGGAGGAAAGGGCGCCCGGGAAAATGATATGGGCAAACATCCGCCAGCCCTTTAACCCGTAAATTTTCCCCATCTCAATTAATCCTTTATCAACGGACTTGATGCCGTGGAAAGTGTTGAGGTATACCGGAAATAACACCCCCAGGGCAACAAGGAATATTTTTGCCTCTTCCCCGATACCGAACCACAAAATGACAAGCGGAATCAGCGCCAGATGCGGAATGGTACGGAGCATTTGGACAGAAGTGTCGAGCAATAATTCGCTTGTGCGGAACAGGCCGTTCACCAAACCGAGGATAAAGCCGATGCTTCCGCCAATCAGAAAACCGGTCACAGCCCGCAGCAGACTGATCCAGACGTGATGCCCGAGCTCTCCGCTTTTTGCCAGTTCCACTGCCGCAATCAGGACATCTGAAGGCGCCGGCAGAATTTTTGGCGATACGATGCCTTCCTTTGAAAAAATTTGCCAAATGATGATGATCACGGCCGGGATGCCCCATGGAATCAGTTTTTGGATGAAAAAGCCGGTAAAATTTTTCACTTTCCTTCTTCCTTTTTAAAATGGTAAATATTATCCTTTACCGTCACTTTTTTCGGGATCAATTTCAGTTCGTAAAATTTGTCGGCGATGCTCTGCTGTTCCTGGATGATTTCCGGGGTAAACGGATCAAGGCCGTATTCCCTTCTGTCTACTGCAATTTTGATCGCTTTTTGGTCAATGCCGAGGGCCTTTGAAAGCAATTCTGTTAATTCGGCAGGATGTTCATTTGCCCAGGCGCTCGATTTTTTTACTTCATCGAGGACGATTTGGACGATTTTTTCATGTTTTTTCAAATATGCCGGAGTGGCGAGAAAATAATCGCGGTCCGTCGTATATCCTTTTCCTGTAACAAGTTTCCGTGCATGGCCCGTTACTTCGGCATCGGCGGTAAACGGATCCCATATGGCCCATGCATCGATTGTGCCTTGTTCAAAGGCGACTCTGGCATCCCCCGGTTGCAGGTAAGCCGGCGTGATGTCCTTGTACGAAAGGCCGTTTTTTTCCAGTGCTTTGACAAGAAAATAATGGGAACTGCTTCCTTTTGCAAACCCGACTTTTTTTCCTTTCAGATCTGCCACGGAACGGATCGGGGAATTCTTTTTTACCAGGATGGCCGAACCTTCGTATTTTGATTTTCCAACCCCGACATATTTCAAGCCGGACCCGGAAGCTTGTGCAAAAATCGGCGGCGAGTCCCCCGTCCTGCCAAAATCAATATTTCCGGAATTCAGGGACTCCAAAAGCGCCGTTCCGGACTGGAATTCGTACCATTCCACTTTCACGCCGAGCGGTTTCAGCCTTTTTTCCAAAGTGCCGCTTGCTTTTAAAATCAAGAGCGGGCAGTTTTTCTGATAGCCGATTCGGATGACATTTTGCCTGGTTTTAGTCTGCTGCTTTTTTCCTGTCTCCTGTTTTCCGCCGCATCCCGTGGCGAAAATGGAAAAGAGAAGCAAAAACCCGAGCAGTGCGATGCCGGCACGTTTTTTGAAAATTTTTCTCAAGCAGAACACATCCCCTCATTCAGTAAAGTTCCTTATAATTTATGCGCAAACCTTGATTAGGTACTTGTACTGACCGGGGGAATAAAAAGCACTGCCTCCGTTTCGGGAAAGGCAGTGCTTTGTTGGCGCATCATTTTTTCAGTTGTGAAAAAGCATGATCGACGGCTTTGATTGTTTCTGCGATATCTTCTTCCGTATGCGCGGTTGTGAGGAACCAGGCTTCATATTTTGACGGGGCAAGGTTAATGCCTTGCTCGAGCATCAGTTTGAAAAATTTCCCGAACAGCTCGCCGTCGGATGCTTCAGCCTGCTTATAGTTTTCGACTTTTTCGTCCGTAAAGTAAACGGTAAAGGCGCCGACTACGCGGTTAATGGTAATGGTGACGCCGTGTTTTTCGGCTGCTTCCAAAATGCCTTTTTCAAGCATGGCACCGAGACGGTCGAGGTTTTCATACACGCCCTTTTCCTGGAGCACTTCAAGGCAGGCAATTCCGGCAAGCATCGAAGCCGGGTTTCCGGCCATGGTTCCGGCCTGGTAAGCAGGGCCGAGCGGTGCGACTTCTTCCATAATATCTTTGCGGCCGCCGTATGCCCCGATCGGCA
This sequence comes from Weizmannia sp. FSL K6-0777, assembly GCF_038593185.1. Classification (NCBI taxonomy): domain Bacteria; kingdom Bacillati; phylum Bacillota; class Bacilli; order Caryophanales; family Bacillaceae; genus Heyndrickxia; species Weizmannia sp. FSL K6-0777. Next base: position 2,639,471 of record NZ_CP151971.1, on the reverse strand, counting down.
GTCCGCCGCCGATGATTTTGCCCATGGCGGTTAAATCCGGGGTAACGCCGAGCATGTTTTGCGCGCCGCCGTACATAAAACGGAAAGCGGTGATCACTTCGTCGTAAATGACAAGGGCGCCGGCTTTGTGCGCCAGTTCATTAATGGCTTCCAAAAATCCCGGTTTCGGCGGCACAATGCCAAAGTTGCCGACAATCGGTTCAACCAGTACGGCGGCAACTTCATCGCCCCATTTTTCGAGTGCCTGTTTAAAAGGTTCCACATCATTATAAGGGACGGTGATGACTTCGTTTGCGATGGCTTTTGTTACGCCGGCTGAGTCCGGCATGCCGAGCTGCGACGGGCCTGAACCCGCTGCGACAAGCACGAGGTCAGAATGGCCGTGGTAACAGCCTTCGAATTTAATGATTTTGTCGCGTCCCGTGTAGGCGCGGGCAACGCGGATCGTTGTCATGACCGCCTCTGTTCCCGAGTTGACAAAGCGGACTTTGTCCAGGGACGGGATCGCTTCTTTCAGCATTTTTGCGAATTGCACTTCATACGGGGTCGGCGTGCCGAACAAAACGCCGTTGTCGGCTGCTTTTTTAATGGCAGCAGCAATATGCGGATGGGCAAAGCCGGTAATGATCGGGCCGTATGCCGCCAGATAATCAATGTAGCGGTTGCCGTCCACGTCATAAAAGTACGCGCCTTTTCCCCTTTCCATGGCAACTGGGGCTCCGCCGCCCACCGCCTTATACGAGCGGGACGGGCTGTTTACGCCGCCGACAATATGCTCAAGTGCTTCTTTATACAAGCTTTCAGATTTTGAAAAATCCATTTATCGTTCCCTCCTCATTGGCATTGGCCAATTCCACCATTCTATTGTAGCCTTCCATTTTCTTCCCGTAAAGACTGTCATAAGCCGGGCGGCGGGGGCATACAATGGAAGGACAAACTTGAAAGGCGCCGGGGGTATCGGGCATGTTTTATTTTCTCGGCATATTGGTTGTCCTTTGTATTGTGATGAGCCTGCGCACCTTGTTTTATCCGGCATCCTGGCGCGCGAAGCAGCTTTCATTTGAACGTTTTCTCTTTCTTGCTTTTACGTACACCAATATCATGATCGGGTTCGGGTTGTTGTTTTTACTGCTCGATATGATGGGATTCCAAATTGCGCTCCATCACGGAAAGCTGTTGGAAGGGCATGATTTCCGCACACTGCTTGATTATATGTATTTGAGTGCCGTCACGCTGTTTTCGGTCGGGTACGGGGATATTGTTCCGATCGGGGCCGCACGGGTTCTTATTATCATTGAAGCGTTAATCGGCTATACCATCCCGGCGGCGTTTGTGGTAAGATCCGCTTTTGACTCGGAAAAAAAATAGCCTGGCAGGGGGATTCCCGCATGCCGGCCGTTGTCCGCCAGGGAAGATCAAAATGCGGCCGGCGCCTATTTTTGTATCCGGGGCGGCTTTTGTCCACGCGGATTTGCCGCGGGTTCATAGTGTATATTACCTCCTCAAAAAAATAACGATATCTTTGAGCCGACTTGTTCGGTTTCTTTTTTTATGGCAATTTTTTCGAATTCGTGATACAAAACTAATATATGGTTTTACAGGGAATCCCTTTAAAGGGCAGATTGAAAAAATAGCGCGGCGGCGTTTATATAGGCTGATCCATCAAATTGATGCGGAGGGGACAAGATGAGAATTTATACAAGGTCCGGTGATAAAGGGACGACATCGCTCGTTTACGGGGTAAGAGCAGCGAAAAACGATCCGCGTGTTGAAGCTTACGGAACAGTGGATGAGGCGAACTCGGCGATCGGCGTTGCGCTCAGTTTTTTGCACGGCGAACAATTTCCGGAAAAAGAAGAATTGGAACAATGTTTCAGCAGGGTCCAGACGATGCTGTTCCATGCCGGTGCGGAGCTTTCCACGCCCCAGGGAAAAGAAGTGCACTGGAAATTGAAACAGGCTTATATCGATGAACTTGAGGCTTTGATTGATAAATGGGATGGAAAACTGGAACCGTTAAAAACCTTTATTTTGCCGGGCGGGCATCCGGCAGCAGCGGCGATGCATGCGGCGCGCACAGTTGCAAGAAGGGCGGAGCGGGCAAGTGTTGCGGTCGATGGCGTAAATCCGCTTGTGCTGTCGTTTTTAAACCGGTTGTCCGATTTCCTGTTCGTTGCGGCAAGATATATCAATCACTGCCTTGGGGTGAAAGACCACCCGCTCCAGCCGCTTGAGGAATAGCCGGGGCATTGCTTTTACATACTCCCGGCTGAAAAAAAGGCATCCTAATGAACGAATTTCCTTCTTTTTTGAGCCTGAAGAGCGCGGAAAAGGGAAATTCCCGGCGCATGGATTCGCTAATTTGTTTGACAAAACAGGGGGTTATTTTGTAAACTTTTTATAAAGATTATAAATTAAGAATGATAATTGTTAGAAAAGAGGTGCATGGCGGTGTCCGAGCAGCAGTTGAATAAAGCACTGGAAACCTTGAAACAGTCGGGCGTTCGTATTACCCCTCAACGTCATGCGATATTGGAATACTTAATTGAATCCATGTCACATCCAACCGCCGATGAAATATATAAGGCTCTTGAGGGAAAATTCCCGAATATGAGTGTGGCCACCGTTTACAATAACTTGCGCGTTTTTAAGGAAATCGGATTGGTACAGGAACTGACTTACGGAGATGCTTCAAGCCGTTTTGATTTTGTCACATCAAACCATTACCATATTATTTGCGAAGACTGCGGAAAGATTGTCGACTTTCACTATCCGGGCCTGGATGAAGTGGAACAGCTTGCCGCGCATGTGACCGGTTTTAAAGTAAGCCACCACCGTATGGAAATTTACGGTACCTGTCCGGAATGTATGAAAAAGCACAGTTACCTGGAAGCAAAATAAAGCGCAAATGCCGGCGAAATGGTTCGTCCGGTTCTTTTTTTGCGGCTTTAAACCGGGACCTGATAAACCGCAAGCAAGGTTTTTAAAAAGTTTTAGCGGTGCAACTTTATACACTTTTATGCAATAAATCCGGCTCTTCTTTCGTTGGGAGGCCGGATTTTTCATTGTATTTATGCAATCGGTCAAAAATCCATTAAAATTCTGCTGCCACCCGGCCGGAGATGTTTAAGAAATTGGCAAGGGCCGGGTTTTGGTCTTCCTTCCGGTACGCAATGGACAAAACGGCATTTAACGGGTGCCCTTCAATCTCCCTGTACACAATATCGAGATTAAATAATTTTTCGGCTGTCCGTGGTAGCACCCCGATTCCAATTCCGGCTGTCACAAGGCCGACGACCATTTGGTACTCGGTGGCTTCCTGGACGATTTTCGGGCTGAAATCGGCGTCCTTGAAAAGAGACAGAAATTCATCATAAAGGCCCGGCCAAATATCACGCGACACAACGACAAACGGGACGTCCGCCAGATCCTCGATGCGGATTTTTTCCTTTTGGGCAAGCGGATGGTTTTTCGGCATTGAAAGGGCAGCCGCACCTGTCTGGATCTCAGCCGTTTCAATTAAAGGATCATGAATCGGCGGATGCAGCAGGCCGACATCGATTTCTTTCCGATGCAGCGCCCGAATCTGGTCCGGGGTTGACAACTCATGAAGGGAAACGGCCGTTTTCGGATATTTCAGCCGGAATTCCCGGACGATAGCCGGCAAAATGTCATAAGTCGCCGAACCGACAAAGCCGACTACCACATTCCCGAATTCCCCCCGCTCAGCCCGCTGTGCATTTTCCACTGCCCTGTCCAGCTGCTCAAGGACCTGCTTGGCCTCTTTTAAAAAAACTTTTCCCGGGATCGTCAGTTCAACATGACGTTTATTGCGGATAAAAAGGTCCACCCCGATTTCTTCTTCCAGCTGCCGGATTTGCTGGGAAAGCGGTGGCTGGGTCATTTGCAGCCGCTCTGCTGCTTTTCCGAAATGTAGTTCTTCCGCGACCGTTAAAAAATAATGAAGATGGCGCAGTTCCATCTGTATTTCCTCCTCCCTCATTGGGATTAATATTTATTATATATTATTTATAGCACAATAATATATTTTAAACATTTCCTCGTGTGGTGTAAAGTATAGATAGAAACAAGTTCGCTCAGCCTATAGATGAACGTTTTCCCCTGTAATAAACGGGGGAAAGTTCAAAATAGGGCTGTCCTTGGGAGTGGGAACTGTGGAAAAAAAGAATTCAAATCCAACCAATACGACGAAAAAAACAGCTGCAGACCTGGTTGTCGATTGCCTTGAAAAACAGGAAGTGCCGTACGTTTTCGGCATTCCGGGCGCAAAAATCGATGCCGTATTTGATGTCCTAAAAGAACGCGGCCCGGAATTGATTGTATGCCGCCACGAACAAAATGCCGCTTTTATGGCCGCTGCTATCGGGCGTTTAACAGGAAAACCGGGTGTCTGCCTGGTAACGAGCGGGCCGGGGGCTTCCAACCTTGCCACCGGGCTTGCCACTGCGAATACGGAGTGCGATCCTGTCGTTGCAATCGCAGGAAACGTGCCGCGCGCAGACAGACTGAAAAAAACGCACCAGTCGATGGACAATGTATCCCTGTTTCAGCCGATTACAAAATACGCAGCGGAAGTGGTTCATCCGGATACAGTGCCGGAAGTGATGACAAATGCATTTCGTTCTGCCGCTTCAGCACAGGCAGGGGCAGCTTTTATCAGCTTCCCGCAGGATGTGCTGATGGAGCCGGCGTCTGTCAAAGCTTTGGGTCCGCTTGAAAGCCCGGAACTCGGGAAAGCAAATGAAGAAGCGATTAAAGAAGCTGTAAAAGCGATCCAGCATGCCAAATTGCCGGTCATTCTGGTCGGGATGCGTGCGAGCCGCCCGAAAGTCGTGAAAGCGGTCCGGTCCCTCCTGAAAAAAATCGCATTGCCGGTTGTTGAAACATTCCAGGCGGCAGGCTTGATTTCAAGAGATTTGGAAGACCGTTTCTTCGGCCGCATCGGCTTGTTCCGCAACCAGCCGGGCGATATTTTGCTTGAGCATGCGGATGTGGTGCTTGCGATCGGTTACGATTCTGTTGAGTACGATCCGAAGTTTTGGAACAGCGAAGGGGAAAGAAAAATCATCCATCTCGATGAAATCCGCGCCGATATCGATCATGATTACCAGCCGGAAATCGAACTTGTCGGTGACATTTCAGCGAGCGTTGACAGCATCAAAGAACAGCTGGCCCGTTTAAATATGAGCAGTAAGTCCATGGAACTTTTGGAACATCTCCGCAACCAGCTGAATTTGCGCGACGAACCATCGGAAAAGGCGGATAAAAATCTTGTGCATCCGCTCCAGTTCATTCATGATTTGCGTTCGTTGATTGATGACCATGTGACCGTGACATGCGATGTCGGTTCCCATTATATTTGGATGGCGCGCCATTTCAGGGTATATGAACCGAACCGCCTGCTGTTTTCAAATGGCATGCAGACGCTCGGGGTTGCGCTTCCGTGGGCGATTGCCGCAACGCTTGTCAATCCGGATGAAAAAGTAATATCGATCTCCGGAGACGGCGGCTTCCTGTTCTCCGCCATGGAACTTGAAACGGCCGTCCGTTTAAAATCACCGCTTGTGCATATCGTCTGGCGCGACGGCACGTATGACATGGTGGCGTTCCAGCAGCAAATGAAATACGGGCGCACATCGGGAGCAGACTTCGGCCCCGTTGATATTGTAAAACACGCGGAAAGTTACGGCGCAAAAGGCTTGCGGGTGAATGCACCTGATGAGCTGGTTTCTGTACTGAAGGAAGCGCTGGACTCAGAAGGCCCGGTCGTGGTCGATGTCCCGGTTGATTATAGCGACAACCTGGAACTGGCGAAAAAACTGCTGCCTAACCAATTGGTATAATCACTTACTGCGGCGGGCAGCTGCTATAACTTGGACTCAGCCGGCACAAATTTTTCAGGATACGATAGAAAGAAGGGGTTTACCATGCGTACTGCTGCAGAAAATCAAAATACAGAGCAAATTTTAACAAGCCGGACCGATGAAGTATACCAATTGTCCACGATGACATCGCTTCTTGACGGCGTATACGAAAGCGACAAGACGTTTGCTGAATTAAAAAAGTTCGGCGATTTCGGCATCGGCACTTTCAACCATTTGGACGGGGAATTGATTGCCTTTGACAATGCGTTCTATCAGCTGAAGGACGGGACGGCAAAACGTGTACAGCCTGAAGACAAGTCACCGTTTTGCTCGCTTGCACATTTTTCGGAGGATATCACCTATACAGCTGAAGGTCCTCTAGCAAAACCCGAACTGGAAGACTTGATCAAAGATCTCGTCCGCAGCGAAAATTTATTTTATGCCATTCGTGTGGACGGTGTTTTTAAAAAAATGAACACAAGAACCGTCTCCTACCAGGAAAAACCGGTTCCCATGACGGAAGCGGTGAAATCCCAGCCGGTTTACTCGTTTGAAAATACAAAAGGAACGCTTGCTGGTTTTTGGACGCCGATGTTTGCACAAGGAATCGCGGTCGCCGGCTTCCACCTCCATTTTATTGACGACAAACGCACCGGCGGCGGCCATGTCTTTGACTATGTGCTTGACTACGGGACGATCCGGATCAGCAAAAAAACGCATATGCATCTGGAACTTCCGGAAACAGACGCTTTTTTAAATGCGAACCTTTCCCGCGCCAATTTGGCAGAGGAACTGGAAAAGACAGAAGGCTGAACGAAGGCGAAGACGGCCCGCATCCGGCGAAAACCGGATGCGGGTTTCTTCAAATTGGGCGGGGCTTGCCTGACTCCGGCAACCTAGGCTTTTTCATCTCCACCCCGCCTGTCACTTCTGCAATCGCTTACGATTATATGATTCGTCAAACGCTTTTCCCTCAAGCTCAGGATCCAGTGTCAGCGGCTCGTTGCAATGCATGCAAATATCTACCCGGCCCAGCATTTTTGTCGGCTTGCCGCAGCCCGGGCATACAACCTGCACCGCTTTCGTCGAGAGCATGCCGATCCAGAAATAAACCACTGTGCTCAATAAAATAAAGAACAGGCCGAACAGCATAAAAAGGGTTACAACAACCGGATGCGCCCGGAAAAACAGCCCGATATACATGACGATAAATCCGGAAAAAATCAAGCTTAAGGCAAATGTCCGAATTTTATTGATTTTGCTTGAATACTTTGCCAATACCATTCCCCCTTTCTTTTAAATATAACATAACTGGCGAAAAAGGAAGGAATGCAATATACTGAAATTTGTTTCGAAAATTTGCAGGGGATTTCCCGGGATTTGCAGAAATACGTTCATAGAAAGCATGATGGAGGAATGACGCATGAGAGACATTTTAAGGCCGATTTACCAGGAAAGGGCAAGCCTTCCAAATACCCTTTCTGTCCTGTATATTGAAAAAAAGCCGGATGAAGATGCCGCAACCAATTTGTTCGACGCCATTCTCTTCATCATTGTCAAAGAGCAGGACCAGCCGCTCTACGTCAAGCATTACCGCTATGAAGACAAAAAAGCCGCCTTATATGTCGTGGCAGAGAACCAGTTGAAAGAGTGGATGCTGTACGGGACAAACAGCAATATATTTGAATGGATTACAGAAGGGCTGATCTTATTTGACCGGAATGAGTACATGGCACGTTTAAAAGATGAAGTAAGGGATTTTCCGTTTCATGAACGAAAGGTCAAAATCGGCACGGAATTTGCCAAATTGATCCGTCGGTATTTAAACGGGAAAGACTTCTTCAAACAGCGCCAGTACCTCGATGCCTATAATCACATCATTCACGCCTTGCACCATCTCGCCAGACTCGCGGTGATCGAAAACGGCTTTCACCCGGAAATAACCGTCTGGAACCAGGTAAAGCAAATTGATCTGCAAATCTTCAAGTTGTACGAAGAACTGGTAACAAGTGAAGAGTCGCTGGAAAAGCGCCTTGAACTGCTCTTTCTTGCGAGTGAATTCCACATTTATTCGAAGACATCGTTTGGCGCGCAGCATTTACTGGAACTGATGGAAGAACGGGAAGAATGGACAATTGACGAACTGCTTTTCCATCCAGGCCTTCAATCGTACAGTATTGACTTGCCTGTTCTGCTTGAATTTTTAATTGAAAAAAATATGATCGAGGAAATTACAGTGCCGACAAAGGGGCCTGAAATCTTCCATAGACGGTACCGGATTCCAAAAAAACAATAAAAAAATATCAAATTTAGTATTGACGCATAATAAATAACTTGGTATAGTTATATACGTCGCTGATGAACATGAAAGAGCAACGACGAAAGACGAAAAAAGTTATTGACAAAGACTTCGTTATGATGGTATAATAATTTAGTCACTGTCAAAACGGATTGTTCCTTGAAAACTGGACAAAACGAAACGTCAAATTCTTTTTGAGCTTTTATCAAACATCTTTACTGAGAGTTTGATCCTGGCTCAGGACGAACGCTGGCGGCGTGCCTAATACATGCAAGTCGTGCGGACCTTTTAAAAGCTTGCTTTTAAAAGGTTAGCGGCGGACGGGTGAGTAACACGTGGGCAACCTGCCTGTAAGATCGGGATAACGCCGGGAAACCGGGGCTAATACCGGATAGTTTTTTCCTCCGCATGGAGGAAAAAGGAAAGACGGCTTCGGCTGTCACTTACAGATGGGCCCGCGGCGCATTAGCTAGTTGGTGGGGTAACGGCTCACCAAGGCAACGATGCGTAGCCGACCTGAGAGGGTGATCGGCCACATTGGGACTGAGACACGGCCCAAACTCCTACGGGAGGCAGCAGTAGGGAATCTTCCGCAATGGACGAAAGTCTGACGGAGCAACGCCGCGTGAGTGAAGAAGGCCTTCGGGTCGTAAAACTCTGTTGCCGGGGAAGAACAAGTGCCGTTCGAACAGGGCGGCGCCTTGACGGTACCCGGCCAGAAAGCCACGGCTAACTACGTGCCAGCAGCCGCGGTAATACGTAGGTGGCAAGCGTTGTCCGGAATTATTGGGCGTAAAGCGCGCGCAGGCGGCTTCTTAAGTCTGATGTGAAATCTTGCGGCTCAACCGCAAGCGGTCATTGGAAACTGGGAGGCTTGAGTGCAGAAGAGGAGAGTGGAATTCCACGTGTAGCGGTGAAATGCGTAGAGATGTGGAGGAACACCAGTGGCGAAGGCGGCTCTCTGGTCTGTAACTGACGCTGAGGCGCGAAAGCGTGGGGAGCAAACAGGATTAGATACCCTGGTAGTCCACGCCGTAAACGATGAGTGCTAAGTGTTAGAGGGTTTCCGCCCTTTAGTGCTGCAGCTAACGCATTAAGCACTCCGCCTGGGGAGTACGGCCGCAAGGCTGAAACTCAAAGGAATTGACGGGGGCCCGCACAAGCGGTGGAGCATGTGGTTTAATTCGAAGCAACGCGAAGAACCTTACCAGGTCTTGACATCCTCTGACCTCCCTGGAGACAGGGCCTTCCCCTTCGGGGGACAGAGTGACAGGTGGTGCATGGTTGTCGTCAGCTCGTGTCGTGAGATGTTGGGTTAAGTCCCGCAACGAGCGCAACCCTTGACCTTAGTTGCCAGCATTCAGTTGGGCACTCTAAGGTGACTGCCGGTGACAAACCGGAGGAAGGTGGGGATGACGTCAAATCATCATGCCCCTTATGACCTGGGCTACACACGTGCTACAATGGATGGTACAAAGGGCTGCGAGACCGCGAGGTTAAGCCAATCCCAGAAAACCATTCCCAGTTCGGATTGCAGGCTGCAACCCGCCTGCATGAAGCCGGAATCGCTAGTAATCGCGGATCAGCATGCCGCGGTGAATACGTTCCCGGGCCTTGTACACACCGCCCGTCACACCACGAGAGTTTGTAACACCCGAAGTCGGTGAGGTAACCTTTACGGAGCCAGCCGCCGAAGGTGGGACAGATGATTGGGGTGAAGTCGTAACAAGGTAGCCGTATCGGAAGGTGCGGCTGGATCACCTCCTTTCTAAGGGGAAAAGCGTAGGGCGCTCGTTCATCGGCGTACGGATTTCGTAGTCTTCGACTGAGATAAAGGAAACACGATGAGCCTTAAAGGCGAATCGATGTTGACTTATCGTAGGGAGAAGACGTAGAAATACGCTAGCCGATAGCGCCCGGAGCTAGACAGAAAAGGAAAACTTCGTTTTCCACAATTAAGTTTGACGTTTCCGTTTTGTTCAGTTTTGAAGGTTCAATCCTTCAGTATGTGTTCTTTGAAAACCGGATAGGAGAAACAAACCAAGTAAACCGAGAATCGCTTATTTTTGGATTTAAACCTTTTTATGGTTAAGTTAGAAAGGGCGCACGGTGGATGCCTTGGCACTAGGAGCCGATGAAGGACGGTACAAACACCGATATGCTCCGGGGAGCTGTACGTAAGCTTTGATCCGGAGATTTCCGAATGGGGAAACCCCCTGTCTTTAATCGGACAGGATTCCTGCCTGAATCCATAGGGCAGGAAGGGCACACCCGGGGAACTGAAACATCTCAGTACCCGGAGGAAGAGAAAGCAATTGCGATTTCCCAAGTAGCGGCGAGCGAACAGGAAACAGCCCAAACCGGAAGGCTTGCCTTCCGGGGTTGTAGGACACTCATATGGGAGTTACAAAAGAACGGGGTAAGTGAAGCGGCCTGGAAAGGCCTGCCGGAGAAGGTAAAAGCCCTGTAACTGACACTTCGTTCTCTCCCGAGTGGATCCTGAGTACGGCGGGACACGAGGAATCCCGCCGGAATCCGGGAGGACCATCTCCCAAGGCTAAATACTCCCTAGTGACCGATAGTGAACCAGTACCGTGAGGGAAAGGTGAAAAGCACCCCGGGAGGGGAGTGAAAGAGATCCTGAAACCGTGTGCCTACAAGTAGTCAGAGCCCGTTAACGGGTGATGGCGTGCCTTTTGTAGAATGAACCGGCGAGTTACGGTCTCATGCAAGGTTAAGCTGAAGAAGCGGAGCCGCAGCGAAAGCGAGTCTGAACAGGGCGAAAGAGTATGAGGCCGCAGACCCGAAACCAGGTGATCTACCCATGTCCAGGGTGAAGGCAAGGTAACACTTGCTGGAGGCCCGAACCCACGCACGTTGAAAAGTGCGGGGATGAGGTGTGGGTAGCGGAGAAATTCCAATCGAACTTGGAGATAGCTGGTTCTCTCCGAAATAGCTTTAGGGCTAGCCTCAAGCGAAGAGTTTTGGAGGTAGAGCACTGTTTGGACGAGGGGCCCTCATCGGGTTACCGAATTCAGACAAACTCCGAATGCCAAAAACTTATGCTTGGGAGTCAGACTGTGAGTGATAAGATCCATGGTCGAAAGGGAAACAGCCCAGACCGCCAGCTAAGGTCCCAAAGTATACGTTAAGTGGAAAAGGATGTGGCGTTGCTTAGACAACCAGGATGTTGGCTTAGAAGCAGCCATCATTCAAAGAGTGCGTAATAGCTCACTGGTCGAGTGACGCTGCGCCGAAAATGTACCGGGGCTAAACGTATCACCGAAGCTGCGGATGGACACCATTTGGTGTCCGTGGTAGGAGAGCGTTCTAAGGGCGTTGAAGCCGGACCGGAAGGACCGGTGGAGCGCTTAGAAGTGAGAATGCCGGTATGAGTAGCGAAAGAAGGGTGAGAATCCCTTCCACCGAATGCCTAAGGTTTCCTGAGGAAGGCTCGTCCGCTCAGGGTTAGTCGGGGCCTAAGCCGAGGCCGAAAGGCGTAGGCGATGGACAACAGGTTGATATTCCTGTACCGCCTCTTCACCGTTTGAACGATGGGGGGACGCAGGAGGATAGGGCAAGCGCGACACTGGTTGATCGCGTCCAAGCAGTTAGGCCGGTGCGGAGGCAAATCCTTCGCGCCAAGGCGGAGCTGTGATGGCGAGGGAAATTTTAGTACCGAAGTTCCTGATTCCACACTGCCAAGAAAAGCCTCTAGTGAGGTGAAAGGCGCCCGTACCGCAAACCGACACAGGTAGGCGAGGAGAGAATCCTAAGGTGAGCGAGAGAACTCTCGTTAAGGAACTCGGCAAAATGACCCCGTAACTTCGGGAGAAGGGGTGCTTTTTGGGGTGTATGCCCCGGGAAGCCGCAGTGAATAGGCCCAGGCGACTGTTTAGCAAAAACACAGGTCTCTGCGAAGCCGCAAGGCGAAGTATAGGGGCTGACACCTGCCCGGTGCTGGAAGGTTAAGGAGAGGGGTTAGCCGTAAGGCGAAGCTCTGAACTGAAGCCCCAGTAAACGGCGGCCGTAACTATAACGGTCCTAAGGTAGCGAAATTCCTTGTCAGGTAAGTTCTGACCCGCACGAAAGGTGTAACGATCTGGGCACTGTCTCAACGAGAGACTCGGTGAAATTATAGTACCTGTGAAGATGCAGGTTACCCGCGACAGGACGGAAAGACCCCATGGAGCTTTACTGCAGCCTGATATTGAATTTTGGTACAGCTTGTACAGGATAGGTAGGAGCCTTGGAAACCGGAGCGCCAGCTTCGGCGGAGGCATCGGTGGGATACTACCCTGGCTGTATTGAAATTCTAACCCGCACCCCTTACCGGGGTGGGAGACAGTGTCAGGCAGGCAGTTTGACTGGGGCGGTCGCCTCCTAAAAGGTAACGGAGGCGCCCAAAGGTTCCCTCAGAATGGTTGGAAATCATTCGCAGAGTGTAAAGGCATAAGGGAGCTTGACTGCGAGACTTACAAGTCGAGCAGGGACGAAAGTCGGGCTTAGTGATCCGGTGGTTCCGCATGGAAGGGCCATCGCTCAACGGATAAAAGCTACCCTGGGGATAACAGGCTGATCTCCCCCAAGAGTCCACATCGACGGGGAGGTTTGGCACCTCGATGTCGGCTCATCGCATCCTGGGGCTGTAGTCGGTCCCAAGGGTTGGGCTGTTCGCCCATTAAAGCGGTACGCGAGCTGGGTTCAGAACGTCGTGAGACAGTTCGGTCCCTATCCGTCGCGGGCGCAGGAAATTTGAGAGGAGCTGTCCTTAGTACGAGAGGACCGGGATGGACGCACCGCTGGTGTACCAGTTGTCTTGCCAAAGGCATCGCTGGGTAGCTATGTGCGGAAGGGATAAGTGCTGAAAGCATCTAAGCATGAAGCCCCCCTCAAGATGAGATTTCCCACAGTTTATACTGGTAAGATCCCTGAAAGATGATCAGGTTGATAGGTCCGGGGTGGAAGCGCGGCGACGCGTGGAGCTGACGGATACTAATCGATCGAGGACTTAACCAAATAGAAAAGTGAAGGCCGCCTTGAAAAAGGTGCGCTGGAGCTAGACAATTCTCAAAGTTAGAAGTAAAAACGCATTCTCCGTTTACAGTTTTTTCTCCCATCCGGTTTTCAGGGAATCACATAATTCCTGTTGATAAGAAATGAAAACTTTGTTATAATGATTTTTGTCATTAAGGTCCGGTGGCGATGGCGGAAAGGTCACACCCGTTCCCATCCCGAACACGGAAGTTAAGCTTTCCAGCGCCGATGGTAGTTGGGGGTTTCCCCCTGCGAGAGTAGGACGCTGCCGGGCTTGTATTCCGCAGTAGCTCAGTGGTAGAGCAATCGGCTGTTAACCGATCGGTCGTAGGTTCGAATCCTACCTGCGGAGCCATCATGGAGAGCTGTCCGAGAGGCCGAAGGAGCACGATTGGAAATCGTGTAGGCGGCTAAAAGCTGTCTCAAGGGTTCGAATCCCTTGCTCTCCGTCATGATCCATATGGCCCGTTGGTCAAGCGGTTAAGACACCGCCCTTTCACGGCGGTAACACGGGTTCGAATCCCGTACGGGTCATCATTATAACTGGAGGATTAGCTCAGCTGGGAGAGCGTCTGCCTTACAAGCAGAGGGTCGGCGGTTCGATCCCGTCATCCTCCACCATTTTATCATCGCGGGGTGGAGCAGTCTGGTAGCTCGTCGGGCTCATAACCCGAAGGTCGCAGGTTCAAATCCTGCCCCCGCAATTTACATATAAAGGTCCCGTAGTGTAGCGGTTATCACGCCTGCCTGTCACGCAGGAGATCGCGGGTTCGATTCCCGTCGGGACCGCCATCCATTTTACATAATTGTGGCTCGGTAGCTCAGTCGGTAGAGCAAAGGACTGAAAATCCTTGTGTCGGCGGTTCGATTCCGTCCCGAGCCACCATTTGGCCGGTCTAGCTCAATTGGTAGAGCAACTGACTTGTAATCAGTAGGTTGGGGGTTCAAGTCCTCTGGCCGGCACCACGCAATATGGAGGGGTAGCGAAGTGGCTAAACGCGGCGGACTGTAAATCCGCTCCCTCAGGGTTCGGCGGTTCGAATCCGTCCCCCTCCATTTTTTAAAGGGGCATAGTTTAAAGGTAGAACAGAGGTCTCCAAAACCTCCAGTGTGGGTTCGATTCCTACTGCCCCTGCCATTATGATGGCGGTTGTGGCGAAGTGGTTAACGCACCGGATTGTGGCTCCGGCATTCGTGGGTTCGATTCCCACCATCCGCCCCATATTTATTGGGCCATAGCCAAGCGGTAAGGCAACGGACTTTGACTCCGTCATGCGCTGGTTCGAATCCAGCTGGCCCAGTATGCGGAAGTAGTTCAGTGGTAGAACATCACCTTGCCAAGGTGGGGGTCGCGGGTTCGAATCCCGTCTTCCGCTCCATTGATGGCGGCATAGCCAAGAGGTAAGGCAGAGGTCTGCAAAACCTTTATCACCGGTTCGATTCCGGTTGCCGCCTCCATCATATCATGCCGGTGTGGCGGAATTGGCAGACGCGCACGACTCAAAATCGTGTTCCTTCGGGAGTGTCGGTTCGACCCCGACCACCGGTATAATAGCATCACATTGAAAGCTGATGCCAAATGGAACGCTTCTCAAGATAAAGAGAAGCGTTTTTTTATTGCAATTATATTATTGAAGCCGAGGCCAATTTAAGTGGCTGCTTGAAAGCGTACACTTGTGAGTATCTATAGTTTTTTAACTTGTACAAAAAGGGAATTGATCTAATAAGAAAGGTTTGGAAATACTATCTTAGATTTTCCTTTTATAATGAGAACAGAACTGGGCAGCCTACTATTTACTAGGGTTGTTTTTTCTTTTTTTCACCGTAACCGTCCCATCTTTTTCAAGATAGGCCTGGTCAATTTCATCAAGCAAAAATACGCCCTGCTTTCTCAATAACTCCGACAGTTGATTCATATCAATTTTATTTTTTTTCAGTACGACTTTGTTAATTTTTCCTTTATCGATAATCACCGTTTTATCCCCGATAAGGAATTTTTCCAGTTTATCATAGCGATAAATGAGGATGTCAAAAATGATTTTAATGATGACCTAAACAGAAAGCATCACAAGAATGTAGTACCATTTTACACTTGGGTCATAAAGGCCGTTGCCGACGATTTCAGACAGCATTATGCTCCAGATGAAGTCGATTGGCGTAAGGTTTGAAATGCTTTTGGCGCCGGTACATTTTAGACAAAAAATGAGCGCAAGAAAGCCCATAATCAATTTTAATAAGTCCATGCCAATTTGCATCGCTAACCCCCTCCTTCAAAAGGTCCGGTTTTCTCTCGATTGTTCACTTTTACGGGGCTTTCCAACGCTTGATCCAGTTATGCATACTGCTTCAACAAGCAGTCTATTTTCCATTTCGCCAACTTCATGAAGTTTGGATACCAATGCTCTTTCTGCTGCTTCTATTGGGAAGCTTGTACCCGAAACACCCAACGCCCATGGGTCCGATCATACGAGCACTGTTTTTCATTGCATTTTCCCTTAATTTCAGTATCATAAACGAACGTTCTCATCATTGGGATACACCGGACAGGTTAGGCAAATCATTTTGTTTTGGGAATCTGTTATTTTACAATAGATCTATCTTCACGAGTAGAAGGAAAGGAAGCGGACAATGGGTAGTCAAAAAAAGTTGAATGACGTTGCATTTTCGGTTTTAGATTTGATCCCCGTTTTATCTGGAAAGACACCGGCAGATTCGTTTAAAAATAGCCTAAGCCTCGCACAGCATGTTGAAAATTGGGGCTACAAACGATACTGGCTCGCGGAGCACCATAATATGGTGGGAGTAGCCAGCTCTGCAACGGCTGTTTTAGTCGGGTA
The DNA here is from genome assembly GCF_038593185.1 of Weizmannia sp. FSL K6-0777. Lineage (NCBI taxonomy): Bacteria > Bacillati > Bacillota > Bacilli > Caryophanales > Bacillaceae > Heyndrickxia > Weizmannia sp. FSL K6-0777. The sequence continues at coordinate 2,623,413 of NZ_CP151971.1, read as the reverse complement.
TATAGCGGCAGGGACGAAAACCATCCGTGTCGGGTCTGGCGGTGTGATGCTTCCAAATCATGCACCGCTTGTCGTGGCTGAGCAGTTTGGAACACTGGGTTCCATCTATCCAGGCAGAATTGATCTCGGCCTTGGCCGTGCGCCGGGTACAGACCAATTGACAGCTGCGGCGCTCAGAAGGAATTTAAGGGGCGGGGAAATGGATTTTCCGGATAATGTCCAAGAACTGATGAACTATTTTCTCTCGGATAAAGAACGCAGGACGTATGCACGGGCCGTCGTGGCAGAAGGGGTGGATGTTCCGGTTTGGCTTCTTGGGTCAAGTACATACAGTGCCACACTTGCTGCCAGGCTCGGCCTGCCGTTTTCGTTTGCAAGCCATTTTGCACCAGCGCAATTGTTTGATGCTTTATACCTTTATCGGGAGAACTTCAAACCGTCCAAGTATTTGCAAAAGCCATATGTGATTGCGTGTGTGAATGGCGTAGCAGCTGACACAGATGCAGAAGCAGAAAGGATCGCAACAAGCCTGTACCAGTTTTTCCTCGGCGTTATCCGTGGAAAATCGCAGACGCTGCAGCCGCCTGTCGATAGCATGAACGGGATTTGGACTCCGTTTGAAAAAGAAGCGGCATTGCGTCAGCTTGAATATGCTTTTATCGGTTCAAAACAGACAATCAAAGAGAAAATGGAAGAATTTTTGGATGATACACAGGTCGATGAGTTGATGTTTGTATCGCATATTTACAACCATGAAGAGCGGCTGCGGTCTTATGAGATCCTAAGTGAACTGAAGGAAGATCATATGTGAATAGGGGAGCTGTTTTGCTTCCCTTTTTCACACAATGGTTATTGACATTTTTTACGATCTGGATATAATTATAAAAGTGACATAACAAACAGTTTTGTTTGAGATTCATAGGATCATGCCGGTGTGGCGGAATTGGCAGACGCGCACGACTCAAAATCGTGTTCCTTCGGGAGTGTCGGTTCGACCCCGACCACCGGTATCAAAAGATCACATTTCAGTTTTTCGGTAAAACGTTCCTTATAATCTAGTAAGGAGCGTTTTTTCATTTTCCGGAAGAAGTCACTCTCTTCAATCGGTGAAGGGCAGAAGGTAAGGGATGAATTTCGGTTTGCATTTACTAAAGCAGCTCTGAGGAGTAAAAATTTTTCGTGATAATTTAACTATTCCCCCCCCCCAAAAATGCGGCTAAATATGTAATAATTTAAATAATTAGAGCTTGCTGGACGAATATTTTGGCATGGCTTAGTGACAAGTCGAATACAAGCTAAAATTTGATTCGTTCAGCAAGCCCTAATTAAACTTGGCTGTTTTGAGGGGGTTTTTATTTTGGTTACTAGAAAAGAAAAAAGAAATCGTGAAAAAGAAGCAAATTATTTTTTCGAGTTCCTTAAAATTCAGAAGCATTTTTTCAAAGACCTGATGAATAACCTAAAAAAGGTAGCAGACCACCGACATCAAAGCTATATCACTTATGGTCCAGAGGTCCTTTTATTTACGATGATGTTGAAAAATATGACCGGCCTAAAATCCATGAGAAACATGAGTGAGAGTTTTAATAAAGAAGAATGTATTAAAAATGTAGGGAAGGTGTTAGGCTTAGATTCTCTTGAAGAACTTCCACATTATGATACAATTAACGACTTTTTATCTGGCTTAGATGTAAATGAATTAGAAAAAATTAGAACGTATATGATTAAAGAATTATTGAAAAAAAGGTCTCTCGAGTCTTATCGAATTGAAGGAAAGTACTGGGGTGTCATCATTGATGGAACTGGATTACACACCTTTCATGAGAAACATTGTAAACACTGCCTGAGACGGGCATATACAAATAAAGAAACAGGAGAAACGAACGTACTTTATATGCACCATGTACTTGAAGCCAAGCTTGTCGTGGGGGATATGGTCTTCAGTATTGCCTCCGAATTTATCGAAAATGAATCAGAAAATGTTTCTAAGCAAGATTGTGAATTAAAAGCCTTCGACAGGCTGGCAAAGAAAATAAAAAAAATATTTAAAAGACTACCGATTTGTATCTTGGGAGATAGTCTCTATGCATGTGAAACGGTATTTAATCTGTGCAGGGCGCACAAATGGAAATATATATGCAGATTTAAGGAAGGGAGAATTAAAAGTATCTCGACGGAGTTTAAGGCAATAAAAGAGCTGGAACAAAGTAAGGATCAGAATTCATTAGTTTGGGTGAATGATATTGCCTACAAAGACAGAACGGTCAATCTGATGGAGGCCACAATGAAAACAGAGGATGGGAAATCGAAAGAGTATGTATTTATAACGGATATTAAAATCACGAAAAAGAACGTGGAACGACTCATCGCTGCAGGAAGAAGCCGCTGGAAGATTGAAAATCAAGGATTTAACGAACAAAAAAATAATCGTTACAATATAGAACATGCCAATAGCCAAAACTACACAGCCATGAAAAATCATTATTTATTAGTTCAAATAACAGATATTATTAGACAGCTGTTTGAAAAAGGTTCGTCAATCTTAAAAGCACTCAAAAAAACGGCAAAAGAAAAATCCTCAAATCTGTTGGAATCGTTTCGGACACGCATTTTAACAGACGAGGATTTCACCCATTTAAGTAAGCCAATACAAGTAAGGTTTACTTAATGGTTATATTATAGCAAAGGATGTGATGTAAAAAAAGGTTTTTTTGAAGTTATCCACAATTTTAAAAAAGAAATTTGCAAATTCGGCTCTTTTTGACTTTGAAAGCAGAAAAAATAGATGGAAAAATTTTCTAAATGTGGATAAGTCATTTTATCATAAAACATCTAAAAATTGATGAATTTACTCTTCAGAGCTGGCTACAATCGTAATGCAGTTGACAAAGAAGCGTATGGTCAAAATACCCATCTGTTGCAAGACTACTAGTAAAAGAGCTATCACAATCGCACCGCTGACGAATTTTAAAGAAAGAGTCTTAACTTCCCCACTTTTTACAGGATTCATAGGCCTGAAGGATATTTCATCCTGAATTATTCATACCTGCGGGCGATGTTGTAAATTGAAGCAGAAAACCTTCATTTGTTTCTTCGTTGCCAAAGATTTAAAGCTGTTTTTTTCAATTTGATAAAGTCTGGCCTTTCAGTTCCAATAAATTACCGTTTTTGGGCAGACTAATCCCTTGGTCTGCCAATTAAATTTTTTTGAAGTTAATAACAGTATTGCTGGCTTATTCAAGTTGTAGGTATTGAATTTTCCGAAGTACCGCCCAAAAGAATTCCTGGTACACAAAACTAGAGGACAATTTAAAGTAAAAGGATCGTCCTGATTTTACTAATTTACTGGCCACTTTTATGATTCTTGTCCGAATCGTTTCAATTTGCATCGTCTGTTGCCCCTCTGGAAAGCAAAGGGTTCGCAGCCAATTCGTTAGATTATAAGCTAACAGGCTCAACATCATCTTCGCTTCATTCATTTGGAAAGCATGACTGCTCATTTTATCGAGGCCGAAGCCATTCTTGGCTTCTTTGATATAGTTTTCCATTGTTCCACGTTTTTTGTACGCTTTAACAATATCCTGCGGGGAGAATGCAGCAATGTTCGTTACAAAAAATGAATGCGTGAAAAATAATTCTCCAGCAGGACGGACAGACTGAATGATCACTTTTCTCGGCTTGGACCATGACTTTGCTTGATACTCGCTTTCCTCGTAATAACATTCTAATTTCGTTGTATCAGTCGGTGTAGAGGCAGGATGCAGCTCATCGGCGAGACGTTGCAAATTGGCATTTGACTTTAAACGAATCACGTAATAGACCGATTGTTCTTCACATAGTTCATACAAAGCTGGGACAGCAAAACCACTGTCTCCCCGTAAGAATGGGAGGGTTTCGGGAAATTTCTCGTTATAATGTTCAATAAGAGGTTTCACAAAGTCCACAACCCCATTCGAAGTATACACATTTCCCGGTCTCAGCCGGGCTTTAAGGAAATCACCCATTATACCGTCGAAAGCAACTAATGGATGGAAACCGACTGTACCATAATGTGAATTGTAAGCTGCGGATTCTTGCTTTCCGTACGTGTCAGCGTGTGTTGAATCCAAGTCTATGATAAGAGCCTTTGGCTCTCTGAATTGATGTACTTTGTCTAAAAGTTCCTGATTGGCTTGATTTAATTGAGCGATCGATTCAGCATCAAATCGTGAAAAAAAGCGAGATAAACTAGGCTGGGAAGCTAATGCATCTTTCCCCACGACTTTTGTAAAAACCGGGTCATTTGTCAATTGATCGGCTGCGTCATCTTCGAAATACCCGGCTATGATTTGATAAATCTTTTGGCGGAGTAAATCTTCATTCGAATGGATAAAGTAATGTCGTTCGTCTTTTAAATGAAGAAATCGAGCGATTGTTTTTGAAAAACCTATTTTCTCATCGAACTCTCTAAAGATGAGTTCCCCTGTATCAGAGGAAAGAGAACCTCCATCATTTGACAATTTAATTTGACGATTGAAATCTAGCGTTATTTGCGGTAAAGTAGCCATTATAAGAATCCTTTCTGATGGTTATTTCGTAGTTGCTTTAACCTTATCAGAAATGGATTCTTTTTGCATTTATTTGATGCATGAACAACTTAGGTTAATTCCATGGTAGATTAACGTTTGTAGATTATTTTGGTATTTCTATGAATAATTCAGGTTCATATAAATTTTTCTTAGCTGTTAAGAAAAAAATAATCAAGCCCAATGCCATTCCTATTGCTGCCATTCCGAAACCGAGATGATAATTCACCTTTTGTCCTAATGTTCCAACAATATAAGGTGCAATAAAAGCCCCAATATTAATGCCCATATAATATATGCTGAAACCGGCGTCCCGGCGGATATCATCTTGGGTATATAAATGTCCGACTGCATTTGAGGCATTTGGTTTGAGAAGCCCCGTTCCGACAATGATGAGAACCATTGAGATAAACAAAGCCACTACTCCGGCCGGTACAGCTAAAGCGATGTGGCCTAACATAATGAATACTCCGCCTAACAGTATAGAATGGAATGTGCCGAGCAAGCGGTCGGCCAGCCATCCTCCAATAATACCCGACATAAAGACTAAAGCCCCGTATACGGACATGATGGCGGCAGCCGTACCTTGAGACAACCCCAAGCCTCCATGTACGATTTGGTCATACATATAAAAAAGAAGAATAGCACGCATGCCATAATAAGAAAAACGTTCCCACACTTCTGTAAAAAATAACGTCGACAAACCCTTAGGGTGGCCAAAAAAACCTTTCTGCGGCGGCAAGTAGGATGGCTGGACTTTTTGGTTCTTTACAGCATTTTCGGAATCGCGCATTCTTTATTCTCCTTAATTTTGGTTTAAATTTTTAATTTCTGACATTATTAGGTAAAAATATAAAGTTATAACTTTATATTTTTATAACTTTTGATTGTAAAAATATCACTAACATTTTTTATCCAAATTCACTTACATGTTGAGACTAACTTCAATATAATAATCGACTTTATCATGACGTATGACGAACTTGGAATATTCTACAGGGACGTTTTTTTCGGTAAATGTCACCCGTTCTATAACAAAAAGGGGTGTGCCCTTTTTTATTTTTAGAAGATTAGCCTCGTAGGAATCCGAACTGATAGACGAAAAGTTGATCTTCACCTTGTCTAGACTAACCCCGTTTTGCTGAACCACGTTGTATATAAGTTCTTTTTCTGTCATTTCAGGTAAAAAGTTTCTGCACAAATCATGAACTAAAAAAGTGTGTTCTATCGCAGCAGGTTCATCATTCTCATATTTAAGGCGAATCATCTGAATAACTTGATCCTCTTTTTTCAACTTTAACTTTTCTGAAATGACATCATCAGCTTGAACAATTGAAGAATATAGCAATTTATGTGGGCTCATCTTCACTTCTTCGCTACCGAATGTCACGACATCCAAAATGCTTTTTTCTTCTGTTTTCTTCGATACAAAAGTACCTTTTCCTCTAACACGATACAGTTTGCCCTTCTTTACTAATTCCTGAACCGCTCTTTTCACAGTAATTGCACTTACGTTAAAGATGCGCGCCAATTCTTTCTCGGTAGGTATTTGAAATCCTTCTTCCCATTGGCCAATGGATATTTTTTTGTCAAGAATTTCTTGTACCTGATGATATAAAGGAGTTGGTAGATTTTTGTCGATTTGCATGCTGCTCCTCCAAAAGTTATAACTTTATAAGTTAGTATAATAACAAAAATCACAATTGTCAATATTTATTTAGGATCAGGCACCGCGTAAACTTCCCCATAAACACGAGTCTCCCCATAAAGTGCTGGATTCAAAAAGAAATGCCCTACCTAAAACCGTTGGGGAAGTGGTGGGAGGGTTCAAGCCTTAAGCTAACCGCAAGAGATTTCCACACGACTTGGATCAGTATTACCTGTATGGGGAACATAATGACGGATTTAATGAATCTTGCTGGCAATAAGCCTAATATCCCTTTTCCGGTTAGCATCCATAGCCATAGTGTATCTAATCCAAGATTAACAACAACTGTAATGATCAATACCGCCATGCATACTCTCCAAAATCGCACGGATTTTCGATATAAAAACAAGCCGTAAATGGCACCTGACAGAAACGCAGAGAGGGTGAAACCAGGAAAATAAGCAGCTCCTCCCGAAAATAGCACCATTCCTATGATATCTGCCAATCCAGCTGTTATTCCTGCAAATAACGGTCCCAATAAGACAGCAGACAAAGCTGTAGGAATAAAAGTAAATCCAATTCGTATGATTGGTGTTTGTATGGACAAGAAACGGGTGAAAATCACTTCTAATGCAATAAAAAGACCGGCAAACACGATTTTTTTAACATTCATTGTTTAACCCCCATTATGTAAACCTACCCCATGTACAGACGTTAACATCAAATTCACAATAGTTTTATAGTTTTATTATCCTCCGCAGGGAAGATGTTGTCAATGTGAAAAAAAAAGGGGGATAAAGCGGCCGAATGCTTGATGAAACAGGGGATAGATCTGCTTCGTTATTGCCTCCTGATTGTTTGTTAAAAGCTGAAATTCTTATCCAATTCTTAAATTTTGCTTAAGGTCTTATTAAATTTTCTGACTAATATATAGTAACAAACAAGTGAAAGGGGATTGAACCGTAATGAAGTGGATAAAAGTTTTAATCGGGGTAATAGTCCTCTCCGTTGCAGGGGGAGCCGGCATTGCAGTCGGAATGAATATGAAAGAAGAACGGCCAGTCGTTTATTCAGACCCAGCCGAAACCATTTCTGCGCCAGAAGCAAAAAAAGAGGAACCTGTTGCTTCTTACACAGTTAATAAAGAAGGCGGGCAGAGCAAAACAGCTAATCCAGTCATTCGCGAAACAGAAGGCAAAGTCACTGCGCTGGATAAACAAAGCATTACCGTTTCATTTCCGTTCGGCGGAAGCGAAACATTCAAGTTGACGAATCAAACAGTAGTCGAAGATTTTTCCTTGCCGTTAAAAAAAGGCGTGCTTGTTGAATTGAAGGCGTCAGGAGAAGAAGCGGTAAAAATCGAAACAGAACGGACAATGGATGTGAAAGCTGTTATCGTATCAGACGAAAAAGAATCAATGAAGGTTGAGGCGAATGGCACAACAAAAAGCTTTACAAAGGGGCACTTCTACCGTCTTGACCGGGACGGCTACCGTGGCAGTCTAAAGGGTGTACCAGTCGAATTGGATCTTGATGAACATGATAAAATTTTATCTGCAGAACTTGATGACGAATTTCTTGATGGCTATGATGACTGACCGTGAAAATTAGGAATACACGAGTAAAAAACTGCCAAAACCCAGGCAGTTTTTTTGCAAATTATACCGGTTTGCTTTTTTGAAAAATGAATGCAGGGGATGAATCAAAGCGGAACAGGCAAGAGCAAACAGCAGGAATCCCGGCCGCCTCCGCAAGAAACCGGAGCCGTCTGGATGGATCATGAGGCATCAACCACTTTTTTAAACTGCAGGCACACCCGCGTCCCTTTTCCTTCTTCGCTTTCAATTTTAATCCCCCCGCCATGCTGGGTCATAATTGAATGGGCGATCGAAAGGCCCAGTCCGGTCCCGCCGGTTCCCCGTGTTCGCGCTTTGTCGACCCGGTAAAACCGCTCAAAGAGATGCGGCAAGTCTTCTTTTGGAATGCCGGTGCCGTGATCTATTACGGTGACCGTCACAAAATCATTATCGCTTCCCACTTCAATCTGTACGGGAAAGCGGCTGTATTTCAGTGCATTGTCCAAAAGGATGACCAGCACCTGGACAAACTTTTCTTCATTGGTCCATGCATACAGCCCGGGTGTTTCAGCTTTCACAGAAATGCTGCGGTTGGATGATTGGCTGAGCCGCTTTGCAGTTTGCCTGCAAAGATTGGCGGCATCAACCGGTTGCAACTCATACGAAACATCTTCACTACGGGCAAGCGCAAGCAGCTGCTCGGCGATAGAATTGAGTCTCCGGCTTTCATCCGAAATGGCGGCAATCCCTTCAGCCAGGATTTCGGGATCATCTTTTCCCCAGCGCCGTAACATGGCAGCATAGCTTTCAATAACCGTAAGCGGTGTTTTCAGTTCATGGGAGGCGTCATAGATAAATTGCTCCTGCTTTTTAAACATGGCCTCAAGCCGGTCAATCATGGCATTAAAGGTAAGCGCCATTTGGTACAGTTCATCGTGATGATTCAGGGCAAGCGGGATCTTTTCAAAGCGGCCGTTTTCTTCAATATCCGCCATCGTCTTCATCATCGTTGAGACCGGTTTTAAGAACAGACCGGAAGTTTTTACACCTACAAATGCGGCCAGCACAATTAAAACAGCAGAGGAGGCCAGTAAGATCGTAAGCAGCAGTCGGCTGTCTTCAAATATGTCTTCGGGGACCACGGAGAGTTCCAACATTCCAAGGTATTTTCCGTTTTCCATGATCGGATAGGAGGCCACAATAGCAGTGAAATCCTCACCTTTAACAGTACGGGTTTGGTCATCTTTCGGAAACACCGGTTTGATGGACAACAGGTCCTCTTCATCCGCTTTTACATAAATCTTTTGGTGCTGTGCATTAAATAAACGGATCATCCCTTCATCCGGTACATGCGTTTGCAATATCGGTTCCGGATCGGAAAAAAGCGCATCCCCGCTGCCCACACTTTCAGCTAATTGTTCAGCACTGTTCTCCAGGCTTGTTTCCAACCGGTCTTTTGAAAAATAAAGAAACGCCAAAAATACAATGGTATTGCCGGCAAAAAGCACAATAAAAGACCAGAGAATAAGCAATGCCGAAAGTTTTTTCTTAATCGACATTAACCCGTCTCCTTCATTGTATAACCAACGCCCCTCACTGTGTGGATCAGCGCTGTTTCGTGCCCGTGGTCAATTTTTTTGCGCAAATAGCCAATATAAACATCTACAACATTCGTATCTCCCGCATATTCAAATCCCCATACTTCATTTAACAACTGTTCTCGGTTTAATACAATGCGTTTATTCTTTAACAAATAACATAAAAGATCAAATTCCCGTTTTGTCAATTCAATCGGTTTGCCGCCTCTTGTCACCTGCCTTGTTGCCGTGTTGACAAGTAAATCGGCAAGGGCATATTCGTGTTTCTTGCTGTTTTCGGATTTGCCGGTATGGAGTGCACCCGTTCTCAGCGCGGCACGGATCCGCGCGAGCAATTCCTCAATATTGAAAGGCTTTGTAATATAGTCATTTGCACCATGGTCTAGCCCGTTCACCTTATCGAGGACAGAATTGCGGGCTGTCAGCAAAATGACCGGTGTCCGGCTGTTTCTCATACGGTAGCGCCGCAAAACCTCGAGACCGCTCAAGCCGGGGATCATCACATCCAGCAGTACCAAATCCCAATCTTCGCTTTCTAGCAGGTTGAGTGCTTGTGATCCGTTCTCTACCCAAACGGTATCATAGTGCTCATGCTGCAATTCGAGCTCCAGCACCCGTGCAATTTTCACATCGTCTTCCACAATCATGATTTTTGACAATTCTGGACCAGCTCCTTCTGAAAGTGCATTCCCATCATTATTTTAACAATTTTCTGTTTTGAAAGGAATGCAGTCAGTACTTTTGTTTGAAAAATCAAAGTGCGTTGAAACGGTTTTTAAACTCTTCCGGCCCATCGCCTCAAAGTCAAAAAATGAATGAATGAATGATTTGATATAACAGAGAGGGTTGTTGGAAGTCGCGGAAGTCGTCGCGTATTCCACTTCCACCGGGATATCCAGATCGTTTTGGAAATTTTCTTTCCGACCATGCCGGATTGGTGGGTGGAGCTGCTGGCAATGTTGGCCCTTTCGAAGTTGTTCAGCTCCGTTCCTTGAAAAAAGCTTCCACTGCCTAAATTGCCATACCACTTTGGGTAGTGTGCGTTTAATCGCTTCCGGTGTTCTTCATTCGGCCTATGGATAAAACCTGGTGGAGCACAATATAGTGGTCGAAAAATTTTGTGGAAACAAACGTTCTTATCGTGTATAATATGATTAATAATTCAATTTTAGCAAAGGATGGGGTAAAATAATGGGAGAAGTACTTATTCTGGAGAAAAAGGTAAACTATTTACCCGGAACTGATTACGACGGGCTTTGGAAGAAAATTATAAGTGAACTGTTTGAGGAATTTATTTTATTCTTTGCACCTGATTTGTATGAGACCATTGATTTTGGAAAAGGAATTGTTTTTCTCGAACAGGAACTGCACAAAGTCATCATCAAGCATAAAAAAGGGAAAAGAATTGCAGACAAAATTGTAAAGGTTTCCTTGAAAAACGGCGAAGAAAAATATGTATTCATTCACATTGAAATTCAAGAAAAACAAGATCCGGACTTTTCCAAACGAATGTTTACTTATTTTTATCGCTTGTTTGATCGCTTCCAAGAAAACATTTATTCCATTGCGATTTTGACCGATTTGTCTAAATCAAATAACTCAGAGCCGTTCCAATACTCCTTTTACGGCACTGAACTTACGTATCGCTTTAACACTTATAAGTTTAATGAAGCGGACATTCCTTCTTTGAAAAAGTCTACGAACCCTTTTGCCATTGCAGTATTGGCGGGTATTTACCTTCATCTAACGGAAAAGAACTATCAGAAACGATATGAAGTTAAGAAAAAATTGTTAAAAGAATTCATCTTATCCAACCAAAATCTTAGTTCTAATTATGCGGAAGCGCTTTGTTACTTTATTGACTATCTTCTGTATCTTCCTGGTGAGTTAACAAAACAATTAACGAAAGAGTTATTTATTCACATTGAAAAGGAGGCAAACCATATGCTGTATTCTGAAGAGCTTAAAGAAGCTCCTACATTTGCAGAGTATCTGAAAACTGTGAAAGAAGAAGGAATTGAAATAGGGATAGAAAAAGGGATTGAAAAAGGGATTGAAAAGGGGAAGGAAGAAGGAATTGAAATAGGGATTGAAAAAGGGAAAATGGAAGAAAAAAGGAATTTGGCAGCCGAGTTATTAAGGGAAGGATTTTCAGTTGAAAAAGTTGCAAAAATGGTAAAACTCAGTATAGATGAAGTGAAAAAAATTAAAAAATGTGTGAATAACTAAATGAATTGAGACAAGGGATGGGCTGCCTTTCTATATAATCAAAGAAATAGTGATTTTAGAGGAGCACTCATTAATTGCCACTGAAAATTTCTTAAGATTGCAAAGCACTTAACAATATTAGCACCCAAAGAGTTCTCTTTGAAAGATTTCACACTAAATAAAGAAATAGCCACATGCAAAATTGACTTTAGCGTGTGGCTTTTAAAAAATGAGCTTCTTGGGTGCTACCTAGTTGTTTTAAAAAAATTTAATAGATAAAAAAGGAACTGACGTTTGCAGTAAAAATCACTTAACATAGCATTTTTTTATCCATTTTTATATTCAATGGTAATTTTTGTAGCGCCAGTATTCTACATCCCGGCTATTCGTTTGATTTTCTAATTAGCCCAAATTCTTCAGGAAAAATTATTCTTCAATTCGAGTTAACTTCACTTCAACTTTAAATCGATCCGGATTTTTTTCCAAAACTGCGATGAACCGTTTTAAGTCTTGAAAGATAATAAATCCTTCTGTTTCATTTTCATAATTCATCGTAAAGGACTCCGGTTTTTCATTATTTTCTTCATTTTCTGTTGCGTCACGTTCAGCTATCTTTTCTGTTTCTTCAACGGCAACTTGGTTATTTGAAGATAATAAGTTATTAATCAACATTTTCATTTCCTTAAACTCACTCATCAGTTGGTCAACACGTTCATCCCCTGCATTTCCAGCTGGTTCTTGTCCGGATTCCACAGCAGCCGGCGTAAAATCTTTTATATTCTCCTGTGCTTTATCTTTCTTATATTCATCTATCCACCCGTTTTTGAGGGCTAATTTTTTCAGATTGTGTTTATAATTATGAACGGAAGAATCTCGTTTCCCCCAAATTTTTGCAATTGATTGGGCGTTCCATTTTTCTGTATATTCGGATATAAGCAGCCATTGATCTTTTTTTGGAAGCTTTTTTAAATCATTAAATGGAATCACTTGGTTTGGATCAGCGTCCGGTTTTGAGTGCGGAATTGTCCGTTTCTTCTTCATTTCAAGTCCTAAATCAGTCAACAATTGATAGTACACCTCTTCTTCAATACCTAATGCTTCTATTATTTCATTCTCTGAATAGGTCTCCCTCCATTTCGTTAAAATTTCCGTTTGTCGTTCTTTCGGATGCGATTTTAAATCTTCGTAGGTCATTAAACTTGTAAACATATTGTACACCTTTACCTTTCCTGATTTTTTATATAACTTTTTTTCTTTCCCTCTTAATAAGTCACTGGCAAAATAAATTTTTCCTATCTCGTGTTTGACTCCCTTTCCCTTTTTTGCATAAGCTCCATAAGAACTAATCTTCTTTTCTTTGATTTCTGCATAATATGTTTGCTTTATGTCATTATGCGTATTTAGCACCGGTCTACCTCCTTTGCATAAATTTGAAAATCGCTTTTCATTCCATATTCTTTCTATAAAATAATTACAGTGTTGGGTTGATGTTGGAGAATTTTCAGTTATTTTTAAGGGACTTTGTTCTATTATTGCTGTCTTGATCTTCAGGGACGATTTCTCCTCCTGCCAGTTGTTTAAGGTACATAAAATTCTTTTTTGAGTTCCAATTTTATACATGATATTCCAATTTACCTACTTATTCCTTTAAGCTGTCTACTAATTAACGGACTATCTATATTATACTAGATCCTATGTATATTATCTACATTGAATGAAAATTTCATCACTAATTTGATAAGCTTTTTTGTCAAAGAAAACATCATCTTTTTATATAAGTTGGACTAAACATTACTTTTTCATGTGTCGCCAAAAGCAATGTCCCTGATCATAATTGATTTTGACGCGAAAAGAGCGCGTACCGGTGGTCGGGTGTCGAATGTATCTTCTAAACCAACAATTTATCAAGATTTTTGTTTACCTTTGTGTAAAATTTGCGCAAAAATTATTGAAAGCCATTACAAATGTCCCTTTTTCTCTTATAGACGTTTTTGGTAAAATTAAGTTATTGATTGAAGAATACTAAATATAGGAGTGACGGCAAGGTCAAGTCTTTTTTTGTGTGTAAATTCCTCTCAGTCGGGATAGAGTAATTAACCCGAATAAATGTCTGTCGCTTTGTTGGATTGGTCAGACGATTTCGGTTGTTTGGCTTTCCATTCAAAATAGTCTTCCATCTTCAAATAGCGGCGTCCTTCTGCCCATTTTTCATCCTTTTCCATGAGAACAGAACCCATTAGCCGGATTACGGAATCCCGGTTAGGAAAAATACGGATAACCTGTTCCCGACGGCGAAATTCTTCATTGAGTCGTTCCATGCCGTTTGTCGTTCTCAGGCGACGACGATACGGCTCCGGAAGTGAGAGTGCTGCAGTGACATCGTCAAAGGCTTCCTCTACCATTTCAGTCACTTTAGGCGCTTTATCCTGATAAGTATTCAGAAAGGACTGAAGTAGTGTGTGTGCTGTTTCAATGTCTGGAGCGTGGAGAATGGCTTTCACTTGTTCAGTTCCTTCGCTCTCTAAATGTTTTGGAAGCCGATCGTGTACGTTACGCAGAAAATGAGCTTGACATCTTTGCCACGTTGCTCCCTGAAACGCTTTTTGAACAGCGCTGACTAAACCGCCATGATCATCGCTAACGATTACATCTACGCCCTTTAGTCCACGAGATTTTAGCCAATCAAAATAATTCTTCCAAGCCTCTGTGCTTTCACTGTCATCGACTTTTAGGCCAAGAATCGATCGATAGCCTTTCTCGTTGACACCATAGCTAATCAATACACCCCGGGAACGGACACGGCCATTTTCACGCACCTTTGTATAAATTGCATCCACAAACAGAAACGGATAGCTGCCCTCTAGGGGACGGTTATTCCAGCCCGTAACCACGGGATCCAGCTGCCCACAAAGATTCGACACGGTCGACTTCGAGAAGTCTGAACCACAGAGCTCTTCGGTGATTTGACTGACACGGCGCGTAGAAACACCATTAATCACCATTTCCATCAAAGACAGGACCAGTGCTTGTTCACTACGCTGATAACGCTGAAAGAGATCAGTTGAAAAATGACCGTTGCGCAGCCTGGGAACGTACAAAGAGAGCTTTCCCACGCGGGTTTTTAGTTGGCGGGGGTAGGAGCCGTTTCGGTAATCAATTCTAGCTTCATTACGTTCATATTTTTCGGCTTTCAGCTGTTCGCTGGCCTGTGCCTCCAGAACTTGATTCAAAATCGCCTCCAAAAGGGCATTTATACCCGATTCTTTTGAATCGCCAAGAAATAATTGATGCAAAAGTTGTTCATCTAGAGTAATCTGTAATTGAGCCATCCCTGAATCTCTCCTTTAGAAATTTAGTTTTTTGGTTAACTCTATTCTAACTGAGATGATGGGCTCTGGCTCATTTTCTATAAAAAAATGATAGAGACGGCAAGAGAAATGAAATCCCGCTGTTTTTCTGGAGGGGGCTGGCCAGCCCCCTCCAGAAAAACAGCCCCTATACTCCATATTCCCTCATATTCAGATAACCCTTTTTACACAATTATACGGACTTAACTTGACGGCAATGCTTTTGTTTTTTGGTAAGTTTATCTTGCTTTATTTGTTTCTTTCAATTGCATTTGCCTTATTCAAAGTGCTGTATTACAATATCGGCAAAAAATTCGTTTCTAAGACGGCTGATGGAACAATATTGCATTGGGCTTTAAGTGTTTTTGTTAAAAACGGTACGAAAATGGATAGTAATGATTACTTTGTTATGGCTGTTTTGGCGGCTTTATTTGCGATTTACTTGTAAAAAACTCCCAGAATCCACGATATACCAGCAGTTTTTTTATTTTGTTGGATATTCATTATTCTTACAAAATTCTTTAATCTTATTATGGTTTTTTGAAAACTTTTTCCACGCTTTTTGATCCCTTTTTAAACACTGTTGGGCAACACCAGCCAATCCCGCTGTCGCCGGTTCATAATTCTATATCCGCTTTCCTTTACAGTACTTGGCAACTTGCACTGTTTCGTCTCCGTAAAACCCATCAGCGCTGTATTTTGGGAGAGAGCCCGCAGCAATCAAACATTTCTGCAGCGTGTTACCTGGAAACCGGACAACGCTTTTTTTAGAATGGACCTTGTGCATTTATTTGGAGCACGCGATTTTAAAAAGTCGGCTTCCTTTGCTATCCTTTAAGTTATAAACAGGAAAGAAAGGAATAGCGAAATGAAAAAGCATTTAATTTCCGCCATCTCTATTGTTTCTGCCGTGTCAGCCTTGTTGTTTCTGGCCGGCCTGTGGATGGTGTTTGAAGACCAGCAGACGAAAGCAACAGGCGTAAAGACGGAAACTGCCAGAACCGGCAATAACACGTCAAAAGCGGGTGGTACGAAACAAATCACGATTACAGCAATCGGCGACTCACTCACAAGGGGAACGGGAGATACAGCAGGAAAGGGATATGCGGGTGATGCTGCGGATCGTTTAAAGAAAAAAACGAAGAAGGCTGTTCTACTCCAAAACAATGGCATCAAAGGGCTTACATCAAGCGGGCTGCTTGAACAGCTCAAACAACCGCAGATCAAACGCGAACTCAAGAGCGCGGATATCATTTTGCTGACCATCGGCGGCAATGATTTGTTTGCGGGCGGAGAGGCGCTTGACCATTTGAATACCGCCTATATCGAAAAGCTGGAAAAGCCTTATTTGGCCAATTTAAAACAGATCTATGCAGGAATTCGGGCGGTGAACAAAACGGCAATCGTCTATCATGTCGGGCTGTATAATCCTTTTATCGATTTGTCCGAGGCGAAAACGACCTCTGCGATCGTCAGAAAATGGAACTTTGATTCTGCTTCTGTCGCGTCTGACTTTCCAAAAGTCATCTATGTGCCGACGTTTGACCTTTTTGAACAAAATGTAAACGACTATTTATACAGTGACAAATTCCATCCGAATACGGCCGGTTATCAACTGATCGGAGAGCGTGTTGCTTCCCTGATCCATTATCGGGAGGAGAAAGCGAAATGACGACGATTCCCGCACTTAAGGTTATCGATGTCCATAAAAAAATTGGCAGGAAAGAAATCATCAAAGGCATCAGTTTTGAAGTGATGCCGGGAGAGGTATTCGGATTTCTCGGGCCGAACGGGGCAGGGAAGACAACAACGATTCGGATGCTGACAGGTCTGATCCGCCCGACTTCGGGAAAAATTTTGATCGGCGGAAAAAACGTACGGACCGAGTTTACGGAAGCCATGAAAAATCTCGGTTGCATTGTCGAAAATCCGGAGATGTACCCGTTTTTGACCGGCTATGAAAATCTTGCCTATTTTGCACGGATGGATCCGTCCATTCCGAGAAACAGGCTGGATGAAGTGGCGGCGCTCGTTGGCTTAACTGGCCGGATCCATGATAAAGTAAAAACATACTCTCTCGGCATGCGGCAAAGGCTTGGCATTGCCCAGGCGCTCCTTGGAAACCCGAAGCTTTTGATTCTTGATGAACCGACAAACGGGCTTGACCCGGCAGGCATCCGGGAAATGCGCGAATTTATCCGGTCGCTTGCCGAAAAAGCGCATTTAAGCGTCCTCGTTTCTTCGCATTTGTTAAGCGAAGTGCAGCTGATGTGCGACAAAGTGGCCATTATCCATAACGGCCAGGTGATTCGGACCGGGAATGTACACGAGCTGCTTTCCGAAAAAGCGCGTACCTTTTGGAAAGTTGCGCCAATAGAGAAAGCACGCACCTTGCTTCAGGCGGAGACACAGGTGGCAGAAGGGGAAGACGGCCTCCTTGTGACCCCTTATGATGAAGAAAAAAATGCTTTATGGAACGAGATGCTCGTTCAAAACGGGGTCAGGGTGAAAGAAATGAAGGCCGTGCTGCCGGCGCTTGAAGATTTGTTTTTGGAACTGACAGGGGGCAGGAAAAAATGATCCAACTTATATACAATGAACAGTTGAAGCTTTGGAAGAAAAAGCGGATTCTTGTCATTATCTTGATTATCGCCTGCCTTGTTCCCATTTTTACCTACGCGCAGTACAAAGAATCGAAAGCGCTGCAGGAAAAAATCGGGACAACCGACTGGCGGGTTAAGCTCCAGAAACAAATTGTCGATACGCAAAACCGGCTCGGATCGGCAAGCCTTTCTGATGATTTTAAAAAATATTTGCGTATCACATTGAGTCAGGAACAATATTATCTCAACCACAACATCAATCCGAACGCGCCGGGTGCCCCGACGTTTATGCGGGTATTTATTGAAAATGCGATCGGCATGCTTTTGCCGCTGTTCGTCATGGTGGCGGCAAGCGATATCGTGTCTGCTGAGGCGGGCAGCGGGACAATCAAATTATTGCTGACGCGCCCTGTGAAAAGATGGCGCATCCTGCTTAGCAAGTACATTGCCATGCTGCTGTCCGTTTCGTTTATTTTGCTGTGCACAGCCGTTTTTACCTATGCCATTTCCGGAATAGTATTCGGCTACCGCGGCTGGAACATGCCAATGCTTACCGGTTTTACGATAAAAGGGGA
Source organism: Weizmannia sp. FSL K6-0777 (assembly GCF_038593185.1). Classification (NCBI taxonomy): domain Bacteria; kingdom Bacillati; phylum Bacillota; class Bacilli; order Caryophanales; family Bacillaceae; genus Heyndrickxia; species Weizmannia sp. FSL K6-0777. The sequence goes on along the minus strand of NZ_CP151971.1, from coordinate 2,605,292 downwards.
CGAGCTCCTTACTGCACATGTGCATGCTGTCCCGCAATGGAAATATTTGCTCATGGCGTTCGGCCTTGCCTGGTTTGTCTGCGTCGTTTCAGGCAGCCTCACGTTTATGCTTTCTGTCCTGTTGCGCAGCACGGCCGCCGTAATGGGAATTATGTTATCCTCATTGATTGCCGGCGCGATTTTGACCAACATGGTATCGGCTTGGCCAAGCGCAAAATATTTGTTTATGGTGAATTTGCAGCTGACAAATTATCTCAATGGTACAAGCCCGCCTGTTGCAGGCATGACGCTCGGATTTTCGGTTGCTGTGCTGCTTGTGTGGCTTTTTCTCTCGCTCGTGGTTTCTTTTGTTGTGTTTACAAAACGGGATGTTTATTAAGAAAAACGGAATTCCGCCAATTTCCGGTAAAATTTTTTCGCTGCATTAATACAATGATAAAGCAGGATTTTTTACGGGGCAGCACGAATTTCGTATGATAAGCAAAGGGGGAGATGCTGTGTTTCAACGGTTTGTCGTTGGGATGGGGATTGCTGTGTTTATGTTTATTGCAGGTGTCACTTATTTTTACTTTAACAAAGGAGAAGCGATTGCAACGGAGGCAGCACCTTCGAAAAAACCGGCTGCAGAGGAAGAGACGGCTGCAAAAGCGGTTATACAGGAAAGCTTCCGCCAGAAGACGCCTGAGCGCAAACTTTCGGCATACAAAAGCATGAGCGAAGAAGCATTGGTGCAGGAAGTACATAATATGACGCATCAAAAAGTGGCGGCAAATGAAAAATGGGGAGCTTCCGAAATCACAAAAGAAAAGGTGGACGCCCTGTATTCGGCAATTAGCAATCAAACTTTTGCGGATACAGAACTGCAGGATATGCTGCTCAGTATATTAAAACCGTGGAAAAAAGGCGATTTCAGCAATGCGGTGAAGGCCCATAATGAGATTTGGGCTTACCAGAAAGGCAACATCGGAAAAGCGGAGCGGCGGTTGACGCCTTCTGAAGAAGCGGCATATATTAAGGAAAATTTCAAATGACATCAGGAAGTGGAAACGGTGAAAATTTTAGGTATATCCGGCTCGCTTACCGGTGAGAAGACCTCCATTGGTGTATATGAGGTGCTTATGGCAATTAAAGCGGAAGATCCGGAAGCGGAAACTGAACTGCTCGATTTAAAAGATTATGAAGTGGAGTTTGCAAGAGGGTTTCCACTTTCTTATTACAATGATGATACGATTGCGGTCGTTAATAAAATGCTTGAAGCGGATATCCTTGTTTTTGGCTCGCCAATTTACCAGGCGTCCATTACAGGCGCTTTGAAAAATCTGCTCGACCATTTGCACCGCGATGCTTTTCAGTCCAAAGTATGCGGCATTGTGATGAACGGCGGCTCGGACAAACATTTTCTTGTTGCTGAATACCAGCTGAAACCGGTGTTAACCTTTTTAAAGGCCACCTGTGCAGTCCGCAATGTTTTTATCCACAATGATGATTTTAATGAGGACAATGAAATCATCAATGCCGATATCCAGGCACGCATCCGAAAGCTTGCGCATGAACTGTTGCAATTGAGAAAAGCTTTCTCCGGAGGCAATCCTGGAAATTTGGGATGATGCACTTTTGCCTAGTGCCGTGGCCGTTGCGCATGGGCGATAGTGGATCATCAGCGAAGCTTAGGTAGACGTGCTCTAGGCGAAGGAAGGCGACCATTTTGCCGTTTATCTTGCCGTATGACGCGTTACCAGCAAAAGGATAAAAAACCCCGGGGCAATTTTTCAGGGGAGAGGAGCTCTAAGTTTTTCCACTTTCTTAACATTGTATCGTTCTTTTAGGCGGAATAAAAAAGTGCCGGCGGACAGCCGGCGCTTTTTCTTTACTGCAATTCCCTTTTTAAAATCTGTTCCGCATGTGCAACTTGTTCTTTTGTCGGCGGTTCGACACCTTTGAGGGGATAGTCGATGCCGAGCGCCTCATATTTGTAGACGCCTAACTTATGGTACGGAAGGATTTCAATTTTTTCAACGTTTGGCAGCGAATGGATAAAATCAGATGTTTTTTGCAAATCTTCTTCTGAATCGACGCTGGGAACGAGCACATGGCGGATCCAGACCGGAATATGCTTGTCAGCGAGATACCGGGCGAAATCGAGAATATGCTCATTTGACATGCCCGTCAGCCATTTATGCTTTTCCGGGTCAATATGCTTGATGTCCAATAACACAAGATTTGTATATTTCATCAATTCATCCAGTTTTTCCATAAACCGGAGACTGCGCGAGAAACATCCGCCCGCTGTGTCAATGGCAGTATGGACGCCAATTTCTTTGCACGCTTTAAACAATTCGATTAGAAAATCGAGGTGCAAAAGTGGTTCGCCGCCGCTCACTGTAATGCCACCGCCGGAAGCTTTAATAAAAGGCAGGTAATCGCGCACATCGCTCATAATCTCTTCGACGCTCATTTCATTGCCTTCATTGATTTTCCATGTATCCGGGTTGTGGCAAAATTTGCAGCGCAGCGGGCAGCCTTGCGTAAATACGACATAGCGGATGCCAGGCCCGTCGACTGTGCCAAACGATTCAGTGGAATGAATGCGCGTTGTCATGTTCATCTCAATCAAATCCTTCTATATAGATTCCCCATAAGTTAAGTGTTTAATAGGGGGGAGGGGGCACGCAGGTGCATGCCGCCCGAATCAGTTTACATCATTTCATGGAACGTGCGGTTAATGACTTCAAGTTGTTGTTCCCTTGTCAATTTGATGAAGTTTACCGCATATCCCGATACACGGATCGTCAATTGCGGATATTTTTCCGGATGATCCATCGCATCCAGCAATGTTTCGCGATGCAGGACGTTGACGTTTAAGTGGTGCGCTTTTTTCGCCATATAGCCGTCCAGCATGCCGTCCAGGTTGGAGACCTGTGTTTCTTCTTCGTGTCCGAGCGCTTCCGGGACAATCGAGAAAGTGTTGGAAATGCCGTCAAGCGAATATTTATAAGGCAGTTTCGCAACAGATGTCAACGATGCGACTGCGCCGTGGGAATCGCGGCCGTGCATCGGGTTTGCACCAGGTGCGAAAGGTTCGCCTGCTTTCCGGCCGTCCGGAGTGCTTCCTGTTTTCTTGCCGTATACAACGTTCGATGTAATCGTCAAGATCGAAGAAGTATGGACAGCGTTCCGGTAAGTCGGATATTTTTGCAGTTTTTGCATAAACGATTTGACGAGATTGACGGCAATTTGGTCGACGCGGTCATCGTTGTTACCGTATTTCGGGTAATCGCCTTCGACTTCATAGTCAACGGCAAGGCCGTCTTCGTCACGGATGACTTTTACTTTCGCGTATTTGATGGCGCTTAGAGAGTCGGCTGCAACAGACAGGCCGGCAACGCCGCAAGCCATCGTGCGCAGTACATTGCGATCATGCAATGCCATTTCAAGCCGTTCATAGCTGTATTTGTCATGCATATAATGAATGATGTTCAAAGCATTGATATAAACGCCTGCAAGCCAGTCTAGCATCCGATCGTATTTTTCCATGACTTCATCGTAATCGAGATATTCCGATGTGATCGGCTGGAACGGAGGTGCGACTTGCATTTTATACCGTTCATCAACGCCGCCGTTAATCGCATACAGCAAAGCTTTTGCCAGGTTGGCACGGGCGCCGAAGAATTGCATTTGTTTGCCGATCCGCATCGCCGATACACAGCAGGCAATGCCATAATCATCGCCGTATTCTTCACGCATTAAGTCATCGTTTTCATATTGGATGGCGCTTGTCTTGATCGACATTTTCGCGCAATATTGTTTCCATTTATCCGGCAGTTTCGTCGACCAGAGCACGGTCAGGTTCGGTTCCGGCGCAGGGCCGAGATTATCAAGCGTGTTCAGGAAGCGGAACGAGTTTTTCGTAACGAGTGTACGGCCGTCCAAAGCCATGCCGCCGATCGATTCTGTTACCCATGTCGGGTCGCCGCTGAACAGTTCATTGTAATCTTCCGTCCTTGCAAATTTGACGAGGCGGAGTTTCATGACAAAGTGGTCGACGAGTTCTTGTGCTTCCCGTTCAGTCAGGACACCGTTTTTCAAATCTCTTTCAATATAAATGTCAAGGAAAGTGGATGTGCGCCCAAGACTCATGGCCGCGCCATTTTGTTCTTTAATGGCAGCCAGATACGCGAAATACAGCCATTGGAAAGCTTCGTGTGCGTTTGAAGCCGGTTCGGAAATATCGAATCCGTAGCTTTGTGCCATTTGTTTCAATTCTTGCAATGCACGAATTTGTTCCGAATGTTCTTCACGTTCACGGATGACTTCTTCTGTCATCAAGCCGCAGCCGATTAAATCGAGATCTTTTTTCTTTTGCTCAATTAAATAATCTACACCGTAAAGGGCAACGCGCCGGTAGTCGCCGATAATGCGGCCGCGGCCGTAAGCATCCGGAAGGCCTGTTACAATGCCGGCATGCCGTGCAGCTTTGATTTCCGGTGTGTAGGCATCGAATACACCTTGGTTATGGGTTTTCCGCCATTCTGTAAAAATATGTTTGATTTCCGGATCAATTTCATAGCCGTAAGATTTTAAGGCACTTTCTGCCATCCGGATTCCGCCAAACGGCATCATCGAACGTTTGAACGGTTTATCGGTTTGGAAACCGACAATTTTTTCAAGTTCTTTGTTTAAATAGCCCGGGCCATGCGATGTAATGGTAGATACAATTTTCGTATCCATATCCAGGACGCCGCCTTTTTCGCGTTCCTGTTTCGACAGTTCCATGACATGATCCCATAATTTTAAAGTGGCTTCAGTCGGGCCGGCAAGAAAGCTTTCATCGCCTTCGTAAGGGGTTACATTTTTCAGAATAAAGTCCCTTACATCGATTTCTTTTTGCCAGTTTCCTCCTTTGAAGCCTTCCCATTGTTTTTTGGAGAGCGTTGCTTTTGTCAGTAATTGTTCAGTCATTTTAAATGGCCTCCTTTAAGCCTATTAATGAGCTGCCTTCAGAATTGGATGTTTGTTTGTTAAATAGTGAACATTTCTTATTACGCTTTCATTTTAGCATGGTCGATTTTAAAAAGATAGTGATAGCGTTCACATTTTGGGGCCAAAAAAAGCAGTTGTCAAAGAATGTTCAAAACATTTGGCCGTAGATATATAATAGAAAAATGCGATGAAAGCGTGTTATAACACAAATTGATCAGTTTTTCACATGATTATTTTTCTTGGGGAGAGTTTGTGATTTGGTAACATGCTCAATATTTCACAAAATTGGCACAGCCAGATGAAAGCGTTTGCGTTATATTTTTCATGTAAGCAGTTACATAAAAGGAGTGGGGAAAGATGTTAACAGGATTACGTACTGATTTTCAAATGCCTTCCGTAAACTTGTTTGGACAGGGGACGGCAGAAGAAATTGGAAACAGGCTGAAAAATCTTGGGTGTCGCAGACCGCTGATTGTAACCGATGAAGGGCTCCACCAACTGGGGTATTCCGAAAAAATTGCAGCCTATATAAAAGAAGCCGGCCTGGAAGTGGCGATCTATCCGAAGGCTGAACCAAATCCGACAGACAAAAATGTGGAAGACGGGTTAAAAACCTATCATGAAGAAAATTGCGATTCAATCGTTTCACTTGGCGGCGGGAGCGCGCATGACTGTGCAAAAGGGATCGGGCTCGTTGCGGCCAATGGGGGCAAAATCCATGATTATGAAGGGCTGGACCGTTCTGAAAAACCAATGGTGCCGCTCGTTGCAATTAATACAACAGCCGGGACTGCCAGCGAAATGACAAAATTTACGATTATTACCGATACGAGTCGGAAAGTGAAAATGGCGATTGTAGATAAACATGTGACACCGGTTTTGTCCATTAATGATCCATTATTAATGGTCGGGATGCCGCCGTCTTTAACTGCGGCAACGGGGCTTGACGCTTTGACCCATGCAGTGGAAGCATATGTTTCAACTGCGGCCACACCGGTAACGGATGCATGCGCCATTAAAGCGATTCAAATTATTCCGCAATATTTGCCAAAGGCTGTTGCAAACGGCAATGATATGGAAGCGCGTGAACAAATGGTATATGCGCAGTATTTGGCAGGCATGGCGTTTAATAATGCATCTTTGGGCTATGTCCACGCGATTGCGCACCAGTTCGGCGGTTTCTATAACTTGCCGCACGGCGTTTGCAATGCGATTTTGCTCCCGCATGTGTGCCGTTTCAATCTGATTGCGCGGAAAGAAAGATTTGCAGAAATTGCCGTTGCACTGGGTGAGAAGACGGATAGCCTGAGCGTCGACGAAGCGGCGGAAAAAGCCATTACAGCAATTGAAAGGCTGGCAGCACAGCTGAACATTCCGAAAGGCTTTAAAGAACTCGGGGCTAAAGAAGAAGATATCGAAATCCTCGCCCAGCATGCAATGCAGGATGCGTGCGCAGCCACAAACCCGCGCAAACCAACACAAAAAGAAGTGGAAGCGATTATAAAAGCAGCGATGTAAGGAAGAAGACGGAGGGGAATTTGAGTAAACTGGCACCTGCAGGCTGGGCACTTTTTCCAAGTGTCCGGCCTGCAGGTATTTTTTGTCTATACCTTTTTTCAAAAGACAGGCGTCCATGTCGCGACGGAAAAAACAGCTGGCGCAAATTTTCCGGATTGCAACCACCGCCCGCAATGCATACCAGGTTCTGGGCAAGTGGAAGATGAGCCTGTTGGATTGGAGAGGGACGAAAAAAATCCCCTTTAGAAGAACCATACGAGAGATTCAAAGCAAATGGCTCCCTGATGGTTTACCTAGGAGGGGTTACGTAAAATTAGACAAAGCGACAAGCACACAAATCGTACGTTCATCGCCCGTTTTGGAATTTATGATTTGCTCAGCGGTTGTAGCAAAATAACGTAATTTTGGTATTCATTTGAGAAACCTTTATGGATTTCTAATATTTCCTGATTTTTAAGGTTCAATTTAATTTGTCTTTGGTTTTTCTTTTCAAATGAATAAGATTGACGGATAGTACTATCTGATGAGGTGATTTGTACAAATGGTTTTCGGTTATGCGTTTTTTCATGGTCAACAAAAGACAATCTATATTTTCCTTCTTGCAGTTGTTTTCCCACTCTGTAATAACCGGAATGTTGAATGAAGTAATCTCCATTCTTATCTTTTTTTAATCTATATAAAACGAATTAATCATTTTTGCTCACTTCCTCGGTCCTTTTTTGGGTATATAGATTGTAACTATCCTAAAAAGGGCGGAGAAAAAATGTTGAATCAAGAACTTGAACAATTGCGAAACGCTATGCAAAACACAAGGGATAAACATCTTTATGAGCGTTATCTCTCTGTGCTGTTACATTTAGAAGGCCGGACTTATCCAGAAATTGCTAAGATTATAGGACGTACCCGGCAAACGGTCATGAATTACTGTCATGCTTATGAAGAAGGAGGAATCTCCAGCCTTCAAATGAAAAAACCAACAGGTAAACCTGAGAAATTAACGGAAGATCAACAAAAGCAGTTGGCCGAAACCATTATAAACAAAACCCCTGCAGAAGTTGGGTTCGAAGCAAAATACACTTGGACGCTCCCGTTAATCGCCGATTGGATCCAGCGTGAATTTCAACAGTCGTATACCCCAAGGGGCGTTTCTAAAATGTTACACCGGCTTGGGTTTAGCTATACAAAGGCCACATATACTTTGGCAAAAGCAGATCCTGAAGAGCAAAAAGCATTCAAAGAAGTCACTTTCCTAAAGCTAAAACAGCAACTGGAGAATGGGATCATCGATCACCTGTTATTCGAAGATGAGGCATTCATCCGTGCTTATCAGGCTCTGCAGTATAACTGGTTCCCAAAAGGACAGCAGCGAAAAATCAAAACATACGGCCAGCATAAGGGTGCAAAGCTGTTCGCTGCCATAAACTATGAAACCGGCGAAATTACGCACTATGAAGAAGAAAAAAGTAATTCCTTGGCCTTTAGACGTTTTGTAGAACTCATTTTAAGTAAATACCCGCAAGGTAAAATTGTAATGGTTTTGGACAACAGCAAAGTGCATCAATCACAATTTATCAAGGATTTCCTGAAAGAAAATCCACGAATGGAATTTGTTTTTCTTCCTAAATACAGCCCTGAGTAGAACCCAGTGGAAGGATTATGGAAGTGGCTAAAGCAAGATGTCGTAAACAACGTCTTTTTCAGCAAATTTTACCAAATTCGCTCCCACGTGGCGGAATTTATGAAACAAGCCAGCCAAAAGAGCCAAGAAGTCATTGACCGGCTGCTTGTTAGATTAGAGCTGTCAAAAACTTAAGTTCATCTTATATAGTATCTTTTCTGAACAGTATTTTTTGATTCCGATTTTATTAACGACTACATTTCTGTATCCCAATTTATAATCCAATATGGCATCGTCCGAAAAAGCAATCAAGAAATAAATTGGCAAAAACCAAATTAAGACGATTTGTGCTCCATGCGCTCTGCTTGAGCCTGTCAGGAAAAATGCAAAAGCAGGATCCCACTTATCACCAAACTGGATTTGGTTGATAAGTAATTGTATGATTTCCACACAAGGAATGAATAAAATAAGGAGAAGACAAACCAAACTGAGTTTATTATGTAGTATTCGATAAGAATGACTTTGCAGCATTTGTACCCTCCGCAATTTTCCGTTCAATTAATTTTTTTCTATATCCTTCCTCAAATCTTCTCTTTCTGTAACTTATTTTAATGAAAAAGGACTTTAATAGCAATACTTTTTTGTTAAATATGAATATTATATACATATAATATTTTCTCGGATTTTGGCTTGTAAAATAGGGCAGCTCTGACGGCCTATCAATAGTCTTTTCTCGTGTAATCGCTTCATAAACGTTCAAAATATATACAAACACAAACAGGGAAAAAGGGGATATGATAGAAAGGCAGTTGTTTGTGATATGATTCACAATTAAACATTTTTCATGTTGGAGATGGTGTTTATGTACGAGGCCGTTGAATCTGTTGTTCAAATGGCATTAAATAAGAAAAAATATCTGGAAGAATCCTTGCTTCGTTATGTGACAAAAGCAGCGTTGGCAAGTATGTTCATCGGTTTTGCCATTATAATATGTTACCGTCTTGCTGAGCCGTTTTTTGATGCGAAGTCTCCGGTTACTTCCTTTATGGCTTCAATATTTTTTGGCGCAGCGCTTGTGCTTATTATGTTTGGCGGCGGCGAGCTTTTTACCGGCAATACGATGATGATGACAATGAGCACGGTAAAAAAAGCGACAACTTGGAAAGATGCGCTCACAAACTGGGTGGCAACGTATGCCGGAAATTTGATCGGTGCGGCGATTTTCGCGCTGTTTATCCATTACAGCGGACTCTATGCGGATTCGGATAACAGCCAGTTTTTAATGTCGGTTGTTGGTGGGAAAATTAGCCTGACGACGGCCCAAATGTTTTTCCGTTCGATTCTTTGTAACTGGCTTGTTTGTTTAGGGTTCTGGGTTCCGATAAACGTAAAGGGAGACGGGGCTAAAATCGCTTCGATGATGCTGCTCGTGTTTGGCTTCGTCATTTCAGGCTACGAACACAGCATTGCCAATATGGTGCTGTTCTCGCTGGCACTTGCCGCACCACACCCGGATACCATTACACTCGTGGGCATTTTGCACAACCTTGGTGTGGTAACGCTCGGCAATATGATTGGCGGCGGCGTCTTTGTCGGTGCCATGTACGCCTTCTTAACATCAAAGAAAAAAGAAAAAGTGCCGGTTGCTGTTGTTGACACACACACCGTATCCCCTTTTTCGGCTGAAAAAATCAAGTAATATAAAACGAGCTGCCTGATAGAGGGCAGCTCGTTTTATATCGAAAAACCTGATCCGTTTCATTAGCTTTGAATCAGCTGCAGGAATTGCTTGGTCCGTGCGTTTTTTGGATGATGGAATACTTCTTCCGGTTTGCCTTGCTCCAGGATGACACCGCCATCCATGAAAATCACCTTGTCTGCAACTTCGCGGGCAAACCGCATTTCGTGTGTGACAACGGCCATTGTCATCCCTTCTTCAGCAAGCTCCTTCATCACATTTAGCACGCCGCTCACAAGTTCCGGGTCCAGTGCGGATGTCGGTTCGTCAAACAGCATTACTTCCGGCTCCATCGCAAGCGCCCGCGCAATCCCGGCGCGCTGCTGCTGACCGCCGGAAAGGCTTGCCGGATACGCATCTTTTTTATCAAGCAGGCCTACCTTTTCCAGCAGCATTTCAGCTTTTTTTACTGCATCCTGGCGGTTTTTCCTTTTTACAATGATAGGCCCCTCAATCACATTTTCGAGAACCGTTTTATGCGGGAAAAGATTGTACTGTTGGAAAACCATGCCGGATTTTTGCCGCAAAGCCGCGCGTTCTTTTTTATTGGGATGTTGGGAAAAGTCAACGGATACATCACCGATCTGTACTCTGCCTTGATTTGGGATTTCAAGGGCATTCATACAGCGGAGCAGCGTGGTTTTACCAGAACCGGATGGGCCGATGATGACGATCACTTTCCCTTTTTCAATGGTTAAGTCAATGCCTTTCAGCACTTCAAGGTTGCCGAATTGTTTATGTAACCCTTCTATTCGAATCATACAGGTCCCTCCTTACTTGCTGATGTATTTATCAAAACGGCCTTCCAACTTTTGCTGGATTATTGAGAGAATCAAACAAATCACCCAGTACAAAAAGGCCGCTTCGACATACAGCAGCATAAATTGATAAGTGGTGGAGGCAATTTCCTGGGCTTTACGGAACAGATCGGCCACCAAAATCAAGGAAGCAAGAGACGTATCCTTCACGAGACTGATAAACGTATTAGAAAGTGGCGGTACCGATACGCGGACGGCCTGTGGGAGTACAATTCTTCTCAAAGCCTGTGAATAGTTCATCCCGATCGAATAGGCTGCTTCCCATTGTCCCTTTGGAATCGACAAAATCGCTGCCCTGATAATTTCTGATGCATACGCGCCGACATTGAGCGAAAAGCCGATAATGGCGGCTGGAAAAGAACCAATGGTAATGTGCACAGACGGCAGCCCGTAAAAAATGATAAATAATTGCACAAGCAACGGGGTTCCGCGGATTGCTGAGACATAGATTCGGGCAATCCATTCCAGTATTTTAATACCGGAAATTCGTGCCAGCGCCGTGGCAAGTGCCAGCACAAGACCGATACAGAAAGTGATGATCGTTAATGGAATCGTATAATGCAAAGCTCCCTTCAGCATCGACAGAAGGGAACTTTGCACCAAATGCAGCTGGTTGCTGCTGATAAACGCAAGGTTATTGGGAAACATCTTCACCAAACCATTTCTTTGAAATTTTTGTTAGTGTGCCGTCTTTTTTCATATCTTTTAAAGCATCATTTACTTTGTCTGTCAATTTCCCTGAATGTTTCCGGAACAAAAGAGCGGATTTGCTGGCATCGTTTGCGGTGGCGGCAACTTTAATGGCAGCATTCGGTTTTTGCTTTTTGTAATCCAGATAAGTTAGGGAATCATTGACCGTTGCATCCACACGGTTTGAAGTCAAAAGCTGGATCGCTTGGTTAAAGCCTTCCACACTTACAATATTGGCACCATTTTTCTTGGCAATAGTGGCAAAGTTGCTTGTAAGCGATTGGGCTGATTTTTTGCCTTTTAAATCAGCAAAGGACTTGATGTTCGTATTGTCTTTGCGTACAAGGACAACGGCTTTTGAAATCGTATATGGTGTGGAAAAATCATATTTTTTCTGGCGGTCTGCGCGGATCCCGACTTGGTTTGCGATCATATCAAACCGTTTGGAATTGAGCCCGGCAAACATGGCATCCCACTGGGTTTCTTTAAATTCGGCTTTTAATCCGAGCCGTTTTGCAACTTCTTTTGCAACATCAATATCGTAGCCTGTTAATTTTCCGTTTTTATGGAAAGAAAATGGCGGATATGTTCCTTCTGTCCCGATCAAAAGGACGCCTTTTGATTTGATCTGGCCGTATAAGTCATTGGATTTTGAAGCGTTCTGGTTGTCCGTATTTTTTCCGCATGCCGTTAACGCAAGCAGCAAGCAAAACACGGCCAGCCATTTGATGTATTTTCTCATGTTGTCAACTCCCTTTTTATTATCTTTACAGTCTACAGCTATGCTTTAACCAGCATTTTGTATTGTAAACAAAGGGGTAAAAAATATCCAGAAAAAAGGCTTTGTATAGTAAAATATGGATGAGGGAAAGCGAAAGGTGGTTAACCCAATATGGCAGAAGGATATGTGAAAGTCACGGGAGGGAATGTCTTTTACAAAATAACGGGCACCGGAAGCAAAACGCCGCTTATCGTATTGCACGGCGGGCCTGGTGGGACACATATGCCGTTTTTTGCCCTTGAAGCACTCGGGGATGAACGGCCGGTTGTCTTTTACGACCAGCTCGGTTCCGGAAGATCAGACCACCCGGATGACCCCTTACTCTGGACAATTGACAGATTCACAGAGGAGCTTGCCCGGCTTCGTGAGGCACTTGCATTGGATAAAGTCCACATCCTCGGCCATTCGTGGGGAACAATGCTTGCGGCAAACTATTTGCTGAAGCAGCCGGCAGGGGTAAAAAGCGTTATATTTTCCGGGCCATGCCTGAGCGCTCCACAGTGGAAAGAGGATCAGGATGAACACCGGAAACAGCTGCCGCCCGATGTCCAGGAAATTTTGGCGCGTTCAGAACGCGAGGGGCGGACATCCTCTCCGGAATACAAAGAGGCAATGAAAGTTTTCTATAAAAAATTTGTCAACCGTCTTGAAGAAAAGCCGGCCGTCTTGCAATCGGAATTTGCCCGTCCGAATGAAGAAGTATACTTGACGATGTGGGGGCCGTCAGAATTTTACCCGTCCGGCAATTTGAAAACATTTGACGTAACAGGCCGCCTGCATGAGATCAGGCTGCCTGCCTTATTTACCTGCGGGCGTTACGATGAAGCCAGGCCGGAAACAACGAGGGCCTATAGCCGGCTCATACCGGGGGCAAAATTCCATATGTTTGAAAACAGCTCACACCAGCCGTACCTTGAAGAGCCCCATGAATTTGTGCGGGTGATCCGGGAATTTTTGGCAGGTGTTTGAGCGCACGGTCAGCGGATATTGATGAGCAGATAAAGAAACCAGACGGCGTGATGCTGTTCGTCTCTTGCCGCTTCAAGAAACGCCTGCTTCATGGCAGGGCTATTTGCGGAACGCGCCAATTCTCTGTAAAAATCGACCGTGTTTTGTTCGTCTTTCACGGCAAATTCAAGCCCTCCTTTGTAAGTGGAAGGGCAGGCTTCGCTGATTTGCGGCTGCGGCCTTCTGCCTGTGAGGTTCGTGTAAAACTGCGAAAATGTCTGGAAATGGCGAATCTCATCATCACGGATTTCCATAATGATGTTACGGGCTTCAGCAGACGGGGCTCTCCTTGCGATTTGCTCGTAGCAGGCGATGGCACTATATTCGCCGTTTATTGCCTGGATTAGATTGGCGAGCCATACTGCCTGCTGGTTCCCGGCGTCAGGCTGTGTGTTTCTCAAACCGGCATGATCATCAAACGGATGGACAAACATTGGATTCCCTCCTCACTTTCAACCGGTATATCGTATGATGGGCAAAAGCGGATCGTTCCGATTTTTTCTGATCCATCCAGCGGACAATGTTTAAAAATTTTCCCGAAATGTTTTATAATAGGAATGTCTATGCCAGATTTCCTTCATATTTTTTTAGAAAAGGAGCAAAGAAATGGAAAAAGTACTTGTTTTCGGCCATAAAAACCCGGATACGGATGCGATTTGTTCAGCGATTGCCTATGCAGCGTTAAAAACAAAATTGGGCGTTGACGCGGAGGCGGTCCGGTTAGGAGAATTGAGCAATGAAACGAAATTCGCATTGGAAACATTCCACATGGAAGCGCCGCGCCTCGTTCAAACGGTTGCAAACGAAGTGGAAAATGTCATTCTTGTGGACCATAATGAACGCCAGCAAAGCGCGGACGACATTGACAGCGTGCGGGTCCTTGAAGTCATTGACCACCATCGCATCGCCAATTTTGAAACGAGCGACCCGCTCTATTACCGTGCGGAACCGGTCGGCTGTACAGCAACGATTTTAAATAAACTTTACAAAGAGAATGGGGTTGAAATCAGTAAAGAAATAGCTGGCCTGATGCTTTCTGCGATCATCTCCGACTCGCTTTTGTTTAAATCCCCGACTTGCACGGAAGAAGATGTGAAGGCAGCGAAAGAACTGGCTGAAATTGCCGGTGTGGATGCAGATACATACGGCCTTGAAATGCTGAAAGCCGGCGCGGATTTAAGTGACAAAACGGTGGAACAGCTGATTACACTTGACTCCAAAGAATTTGATATGGCTGGCCATAAAGTGGTGATTGCCCAGGTAAATGCCGTTGATACAAATGACGTGCTCGTGAAACAGGCGGAAATTGAACAGGCGATCCAAGCGCAGATTACAGACAGAGGGCTTGATTTGTTCCTGTTTGTTGTAACGGATATTTTAACAAACGATTCCGTCGCACTTGCACTCGGCAAATCGGCGGATATTGTGGAAAAAGCCTATAATGTCAAGCTGGAAAACAACACGGCCACTTTAAAAGGCGTTGTATCACGGAAAAAACAAATTGTTCCGGTTTTAACCGAATCCTTTCATAGCTGAAAAAACCGGTGCCGACACATGGCACCGGCTTTTTTCATTCCAAGAAACCGGAACAGGGCTTTCAGATACCCGTATGATCCTTGGGTATTGTGCTGCCTTTTCAAATTTTGGCTTGCGGAACCCCGCTGTTTCCGCAACCGGCACCGGTTTTTTCAACGGGGGATCGGAATGCGACTCAGATACCCGTATGATCCTTGGATATTGTGCTGCATTTTCAAATCTTGGCTTGCGGAATCCCCGCTGTTTCCGCAACCGGCACCGTTTTTTCAACCGGGGGACCAGAACGGGACGCAGATATCCATATGTTCCGTATATGGAAGCGGATTGTTTTACAGCTTCGGGAACAGCCCGTGGATGCCGCTTGCGATCATTTGAACCGCCATGACGGCAAGAATCAGCCCCATCAGCCTTGTTATAATGTTAAGGCCGCTTTGCCCGAGCTTGGAGATAATCGAAGATGAATAATAAAACAATACAAAGGTTAAAGCGAGCACAATGGTATAGCCGATTAAAACACTTGCCAGGTTTGGCAGGGAATGGGAAGACGTCTGCGCCATGACAGTTGCGATCGTCCCGGGCCCGGCCAGGATCGGGAGGGCAAGCGGTGTAATAGAGATGTCATCCCGGGCTTCAACTTCTTTCCGCTCATTCGGATGCGGGCTTTGCGATCTTGCATTTTTAGCGTGCAGCAGGCTGTAGGCAATCCCGAAGATTAAGATCCCCCCTGCAACGCGAAACGCATGAATCGTAATCCCGAAGACCTCGAACAATAATTTTCCAAGCAAAAGAAAAACCGTTAGTATGATAAAAGAAACAATGACCGCTTTGCGGGCGGTTTTCCGTTTATCCTTTAAGGAATATCCGCCGGTTAATGAAATGAAGATCGGAATATTCCCGATCGGATTCATCACCGCAAAAAAACCGAGCGAAAGTTTTATAATTTCGCCGAACAATTTCCACACCCCTTTTTGTTTATTTTTTTATTGCATTACCCTGTTGGTGGAAAATGTAACAGGGGTAACAGTTTTTTGATGGACGGATCCCCGCGTTTCTTTACAGAAGCGGATGTCTTTAATATAATGTTCATATCGTTTTGATGTATGTAAGAAGCAACGCAGTGTTTCACCCGGAAAGCGGGGGAGAATCCCTGCGTTTTTATTGTGACAATCATTTTTACAGTTGATGATGGCACGTTTTTAATGGCAGCAATACGCATATTGCCGCTTGTTGCCGTACAAAAAGTCCTCGTCATGCAAATTGGTGCTCGGGCTGAATGCAAATTAAGTTCATTTTATATAATTTGTTTTCCGGGGGAGGTGAATCATGGATACGGCCGAATTGAAAAAAGAAGTCATTGCCTTCAGCAAAACAATCGGAATCGACAAAATCGGGTTTGCTTCTCCAGACCCGTTTACGGAGTTGAAGCAGCGCCTGATCCGTCAACAGGAACTCGGCTACCAGTCCGGCTTTGAGGAAAAAGATATTGAAAAAAGGGTGAATCCTTCTTTAATTTTTGATTCGCCCCAGTCGATTATTGCCGTTGCGCTCGCCTACCCGTCCAAAATCAAGAATCCGCCGAAAGGGAAAAAAGGCGCACGCCGCGGGATCTTTTGCCGGGCTTCTTGGGGCGAGGACTATCACACCATCTTAAGGGACAAGCTTTCGAAACTGGAAGATTTTCTTAAAGAAAAAGTGGAAGGGGCCCGCTGCAAATCGATGGTCGATACAGGGGAACTCTCCGACCGGGCGGTAGCCGAGAGGGCCGGCATTGGCTGGAGCGGAAAAAATTGTTCGATCATCACACCGGAATTTGGTTCCTATGTGTACTTAGGCGAGATGATTACCAATATTCCGTTTGAACCGGATACACCTGTTGAGGACCAGTGCGGTGACTGCCGGAAATGCCTAGATGTCTGTCCGACCGGCGCGCTTGTTTCTGCCGGGCAGCTGAATGCCAAACGGTGCATCAGCTTTTTAACGCAGACAAAAGATTACTTGCCGGACGAGTTTAAAGGGAAAATCGGCAATCGCGTGTACGGTTGTGATTCGTGCCAGACAATCTGTCCGAAAAACAAAGGGATTGATTTTCATTTTCATGAGGAAATGGAGCCGGAACCGGAAGCGGCCAAGCCACTTCTGGAACCGATTCTCCGCCTCAGCAACCGCGCGTTTAAAGAACGGTTCGGCCATATGGCAGGATCGTGGCGCGGGAAAAAGCCGATCCAGCGAAACGCGATTATCGCGCTCGCCCATTTTAAGGAAGAAAGCGCAGTACCGGAGCTGATCCGAATTTTGCAGGAAGATCCGCGCCCGGTTATTCGCGGGACGGCAGGCTGGGCGCTTGGGAAAATCGGCGGGGAAGAAGCAAAAGCTGCACTTCTTTCCGCACGCGAACAGGAAGAAGATCCGGATGTCCGCAATGAAATCGAAAAAGGCCTTGCATTTTTTGATTAGACGCCCATCGCTGTGAACGCGGCACCAGCAGGAGAATGAAAATCAGCCGGCGCCTATTTTCAGGATCAACTTCGATGCTGTTTCTTTCGTGGAGACGGGCAAAAAATCGGCACATGGAACGGTACTGCGTCAAGAAAGCTCTAGGAATGTATCACGTTCCTTGATAACGGCTGCCGCTTTTTTATGTGCCAAAAGCAGCGCCAACGCAAATTTTCAGCAAAACAAAAGAATCTTTGCGTTTTCAAAAAGCACGAAAATATACAGATACTGATTTCCCCCGCTTTTTCATCATATAGTGATGAAGAGAGGGGGTTTTCTGATTGAAAGAACAAATCCAGGCACATCTTGAAAACAGGCTTGCTCACTTTACCGGGCGAGGAACAGAGCGGGAATTTGAAGATATTGAACGAAAAAAGACGGGGCTTTCAAATCGGGATGCCCGGATTGTAAAGGTGAAAGCGGAAGCAAAAGTAACCCGGGCTGACCAGGAGGGAAGCCACAGCTTTCTTTATTATACGGTGCATATGCAGTATATGATCAAACAAAAAGCGGCTTTTTACATTGAAGAAGCATTGGAGGAAAGAAAAGCATCTTTTTACGATGGAAGGCTTTATGAAGACGAAGAACTTGTGCCGGACATTCCGGAATGGCGCGGTCCTCTGCCGGATGATGAGGAGCAGAAAACTGGAGCAGCTGGCGGCGAACGGATCGCATACGTGTATGACCGCATGAAAGCTGTCCAGTATGCGGAAAAGTGGTGGAACCGTTTTAATCCGGCTTACAAATCGTTTACGGATGACTGCACGAACTATATCTCGCAATGCCTTCACGCCGGCGGGGCACCGATGCGCGGATACCCGGACAGGGCACAGGGCTGGTGGATGATGCACAATAACTGGAGTTACAGCTGGACGGTTGCACATTCGTTTAAGACATACCTGCAGTATTCTAAAACCGGTTTGCGCGCAAAGGAAGTTTCGTCACCGCAGGAGCTGAAGTACGGTGACGTCATTTGTATCGATTTCCAGGGGGACGGCCGGTTTGACCATACGCTCATTGTCACGGGTTATGATTATTACGGGATGCCGCTTGTGAATGCCCATACGACCAATAGCCGTAAACGGTACTGGACGTATGAAGACTCTTCCGCCTATACGCCGAATATCAAGTACAAGTTTTTTACCATTGAAGATGATAGTTGAGAAACGTGTTATAATAAGTCCCGAGGTGACAAATGTTGAGCTTGCATGTTGTATTGTACCAGCCGGAAATTCCCGCCAACACAGGCAATATTGCACGCACTTGCGCGGGGACCGGGACAACGCTCCATCTGATCCGCCCGCTCGGCTTTTCAACGGATGATAAAATGTTAAAAAGAGCCGGGCTGGATTATTGGAAGCATGTGAATATCGTCTATTATGATTCACTGGAAGAATTTTTTGAAAAAAATGCGGACGGCGAAGTATACTACATTGAGACGTTTGGCGAAAAGCCGTTTACGGATTTTGATTTCAGCGATCCGGACAAAAATTTATATTTCATGTTCGGCCGGGAAACCTCGGGGCTGCCGAATGACTTGATTGAAAAAAATAAGGACCGCTGCCTGCGTATTCCGATGACAGACAAAGTGCGGTCGCTTAACCTTTCCAATACTGCCGCCATCCTTGTATATGAAGCGTTGCGGCAGCAGCATTATCCAGGATTAAAATGACAAAGGGCCGGGCTGGTTCATCGCCCGGCCCTTTCGTGTGTGGAAGCGCCAATGCCGGAAATGGTCGGGATCATCCGGCCCGTGCTCACGAAAGATCCCGGTGAAAAATCCCTTCCGAATGTTTTAAGCTGCATTTTTTCTAGGCCTTGCCCGCTCAAAATCCCTGCCACACTGCCAGGCTGAATTTCCCCGGCCTTTCGTGTGTGGAAGCGCCAATGCCGGAAATGGTCGGGATCACCTGGCCTTTTGCCCACGGAAGATCCCCGGTGCAAAAAAATCTTTGAGCAGCATTTTAATACTCCGGCTCTTGCTCGCGGAAGTTTTCCCCTTTGTCTTCGTATCCAGCCGTGAAAATGGCGGACAAGAATGAAATCGCTACCAATATAATAAGGAACGTTTTCACTTCGATATCCTCCCTGTTTTTCCTTCTTTGCCCCTCATTATAGCCCATTTCACTGAAAGATGCACCTATTTTCAATTTTTGAACGTACCTTATCCACCAGAATCTCCCTAAACGAAATTTTTCCTATTCGTTTTTCGCGTTTATCGCTGTCCGTTCGTCCCGAATAAGGTTGTCTCTTTTTATCATGTTCCCTCGCTTGGGGGCATAGATTATATAAACGTCTCTTCAACAAGACTAAGGGGAGGTACGAAATGGATATTCTGAGGAAACTCACAAACTACCGTGAAGAAGAGGAAAAACTGAGATGGGAAGGAACGTTCAGGGAGTATCTTGACTTGCTAAAAGAAAAGCCATGGGTTGCACAATCCGCTCATTCCCGAGTTTACAATATGATTAAGGATGCCGGTGTGGAGGAAGTGGACGGAGTAAAAAAATACCGTTTTTTCAGCCATCAATTATTCGGTTTGGAAGAGGCGCTTGAAAAATTGGTGGAAGAATATTTCCACCCGGCTGCGAAAAGGCTGGATGTCAGAAAACGGATTTTATTGTTGATGGGACCTGTAAGCGGCGGAAAATCGACGCTTGTGACAATGTTAAAACGGGGCCTTGAAGCGTATTCGCGGACTGAACAGGGCGCTGTATTTGCCATCAAAGGCTGCCCAATGCATGAAGATCCGCTTCACTTGATTCCGCAACATTTGCGGGCGGATTTTTACGAGGAATACGGTATCCGGATTGAAGGCAATTTGTCTCCTTTGAATATGCTGCGGCTGGAGGAAGAGTATGGCGGAAGGATTGAAGACGTGCTCGTTGAAAGGATCTTTTTTTCCGAAGACAAGCGGACGGGGATCGGCACGTTCAGCCCGTCGGATCCGAAATCGCAGGATATCGCGGATCTAACCGGCAGCATTGATTTTTCGACCATTGCCGAGTACGGTTCCGAATCGGATCCGCGCGCTTACCGTTTCGACGGCGAACTGAACAAGGCCAACCGCGGCATTATGGAATTTCAGGAAATGCTCAAATGCGATGAGAAATTTCTCTGGCATCTGTTGTCGCTGACGCAGGAAGGAAATTTTAAAGCAGGCCGGTTTGCGCTGATTTCTGCTGATGAATTGATCATCGCGCACACGAATGAGACCGAATACCGCTCTTTTATTGCCAATAAGAAAAACGAAGCTTTGCACTCACGGATTATTGTCATGCCGGTTCCGTATAATTTGCGGGTAACCGAGGAAGAGAAAATTTATGAAAAAATGATCCGGGAAAGCGATGTGGCGGATATTCATATCGCTCCGCATACGCTGAAAGTTGCGGCGATGTTTACCATTTTAACAAGGTTGCGCGAACCGAAGCGGGCGGATATCGATTTGCTTAAGAAAATGCGCTTGTATGACGGGATGGCAGTAGAGGGGTACAATTCACAGGATGTAAAGGAACTGAAAAATGAATACCAGGATGAAGGCATGTTCGGGATTGATCCGCGCTATGTCATCAACCGTATTTCCTCTACAATCATCAAAAAAGAAATGAAATCCATCAATGCCCTCGATGTGCTTCTGTCATTGAAGGAAGGGCTTGACCAGCATCCGTCGATTACCCCGGAATTGAAAGAGAAGTATTTGAATTTCATTTCTTTAGCGCGGAAAGAATACGATGAAATTGCCAAAAAAGAAGTGCAGAAAGCATTTGTATATTCGTATGAAGAATCGGCGAAAACGCTGATGGACAATTATCTCGACAATGTAGAAGCATTCTGCAACAAAGTGAAGCTGCATGATCCTTTAACAGGCGAAGAAATTAATCCGGATGAAAAACTGATGCGGTCGATCGAAGAACAGATCGGCATTTCGGAAAATGCGAAGAAAGCGTTCCGGGAAGAAATCCTCATCCGCATTTCGGCTTATGCGAGAAAAGGGAAACGGTTTGATTATAATTCACACGACCGGCTCCGTGAAGCCATCCAGAAAAAATTGTTTGCGGATTTAAAAGACGTTGTCAAGATTACAACATCCACAAAAACGCCGGATGAACAGCAGTTGAAGAAGATCAATGAAGTGGTGGCGCGTTTAATTGATGATTACGGCTATAATTCCACATCGGCCAATGAACTGCTGCGCTATGTCGGGAGCTTGCTGAACCGGTAATCCGGCAGCCGGAAGCCGGGCGATATCAGCCCGGTTTTTTCCTTATCCGGCTTTAGCCTGTTTCTAAAAGAAAAATGTCAAATATTCTGCCTTATTGCATAAGATAGAGTAATCTTAAATGTGATGATCCAAGTTTTTAAACGCCAAAATAGCATATGTTAGGATATCCGGTATGGTGACGGCGAAATTCTCGGCAAATTTTTCAAAAAAGGGAGGATGAGCATGGAGGATGAGCATGGATAAACAGGATCAGAAGCATTTTGTTCTTTCACAGGAAGACTGGTCGCTCCACCGCAAAGGGCATGATGACCAGGTCCGACATCAGGAAAAGGTCCAGGAAGCCATCCGCAACAATCTGCCCGACTTAATTACGGAAGAAAGCATCATTATGTCAGACGGCCGGGATGTTGTCAAAATACCGATCCGGTCATTGGACGAATATAAAATTCGCTATAATTATGATAAAAATAAACATGTCGGCCAGGGCCAGGGCGATTCCAAAGTCGGCGATATCATTGCACGCGACGGTTCCCCCGAGCAGGGACCGGGTAAAGGCCAGGGAGCAGGCGACCAGCCGGGTGAAGACTATTATGAAGCGGAAGTATCTCTGATGGAAATCGAGGAAGCATTGTTCAGCCAATTGGAACTGCCAAATCTTCAAAGGAAAGAGCGGGATGAGAACACGGTAGAGGCGATTGAATTTAACGATATTCGGAAAACGGGGCTGATGGGCAATATTGATAAAAAACGGACGATGATGTCGGCGTTTAAAAGGAATGCGATGAATGGCAAACCGGCCTTTCACCCGATCGTGCCGGAAGATCTCAAATTCCGCACATGGAATGAAGTGGAAAAACCGGAATCAAAAGCAGTTGTCCTTGCGATGATGGATACAAGTGGAAGTATGGGGATATGGGAAAAGTATATGGCGCGCAGCTTTTTCTTCTGGATGACGCGTTTTTTGCGGACGAAATATGAGACCGTGGAAATTGAATTTATCGCCCACCATACAGAGGCAAAAGTCGTATCGGAGGAAGATTTCTTTTCAAAAGGGGAGTCCGGCGGCACGATCTGTTCATCGGCTTACCGGAAAGCGCTCAGCCTGATCAATGAAAAATATGACCCGTACCGCTTTAATATTTATCCCTTCCATTTCTCGGACGGCGACAACCTGACATCAGACAATGCGCGCTGCGTGAAACTTGTCCAGGAAATTATGAAAGTCTCGAATATGTTCTACTACGGGGAAGTGAACCAGTACAACCGCCATAGCACCCTCATGTCGGCCTATAAAAATATTAAAGATGAGAAATTTAAATATTACGTGCTGAAACAAAAAGCAGATGTTTTCCATGCGATGAAAAGTTTCTTTTCAAAGGAAGCAGACAAAGCTTTGGCATAAGAAGAAAGGGGCTGCACAACGGCTGATGCGGGCCCCTTATTTTTGCGGGTGCTGATAACGGGTGATTCACCTGATTCTGTGTGTGCCGCGTGCTGTGATCTCATAAGTTTTCTACCCATATCTTATATTTAGGGCTTGCTGAACGAATCCGACGCTGAGTTTGTGCCCAATTTATCTACAACATCTGTCTCAAAATATAGAAGAATCCTTTTGCGAAAAGGGGTGATTTGATCTTCTCCATACGTTGAATCGGATTTCACGTGCAGGCATTTCCCTGGATTTGTTGTAAAACCCATGCATTTAAATGGTGGCCAAAGCTGTCAGCAGCCTTGCCAAATCTAGGAATTTCACTTATTCAGCAAGCCCTATTTAAGAATGCCATCTTCCAAAAATTCTTCTGTATGAACAAGGTATGTTACATCCGGTAATCCACATAAAGCGTAGGAAAGGACACTTGCAACTTTCAAATCAGGCGTAATGAATCCTCTTCCTTCCCCCATATCACTAACACTGGAGAATCCTACTTCCTCAGCTTCCCAAAATGTATCATAAATTCTGTCGTCTATTGTCCATTCCATAGGGATATCTCCTTTCCTTCATGCTATGGCCGTTAAAAATGCTCTTCTCTTAAAATGGAATAGATTTTGAGATCCCAATGTTTTCCTTTTCTATAAACGGCTTTGCGCAAAGTGCCTTCATAGGTCATGCCGGCTTTTTCCATGACGCGGGCCGACGCGATATTTTCTGCAAAACAGCGGGCCTGGATGCGGATCAAATACATGTGTTCAAACCCGAAAGCAATCAGCTTTTTAGCGGCTTCTGTCATGATGCCTTTTCCCCAGTGCTCAGGAGAAAGGGCATAGCCAATCTCGGCCGTCCTTTCTTCCGGCTTCCACCATACAAAATCGACCGTCCCGATCAGCTTTCGTGTCTCTTTGTCTTCAATTCCCCAGGGGGCAATCTTGTGTTCGCGGTACTGGCTGAGCACAAAATTTATAAAATTTTTCGAATCGCGGACAGACCGGTGTGCATCCCACGTCACGTATTTTGCTACTTCACTTCTTGACGCATAGGAAAATAAATCGAGCACGTCATCCCGCTTGAGCTTTCTTAAAACAAGCCGGTCCGTTTCAAGCAGTGGCAAGTTCCGGTATATGTCTTCGATTCTCACATCTATCCCCCGCAGTTCTGAATGGTTTATTAAAAATGTATCATAAAATGGAAATTTTTCAATTGTCTATGTAAATTTCTTTTGCATATAAAAAGAGCATGCTTAACGCTGCTCTTTTTTCAGCCCGTTTTACCAAAAAAGGTTTACAATATGATAAATCGCACCGGATAAAACGGCTGAAATCGGAAGGGTAATGACCCAAGTGATCACCATTCTTTTTGCAGTATCCCATTTGACCCCTTTAATTCGGTGGGCCGAACCAACCCCGAGAATGGAAGAAGAAATGACATGGGTGGTGCTGACCGGCAAGTGGATAAATGTTGCACCAAAAATAATGAAAGCTGAACTCAAGTCGGCTGCAACCCCGTTAATCGGCCGGATCTTCATAATATTGACGCCGACCGTTTTAATAATCCGCCAGCCGCCGATCGATGTCCCAAGCCCCATTGCCGCCGCACAACCGACCTGGACCCAGAATGGAATATGGTTCTCGGCAATATAATGGTTGGCAATCAAAGCCATTGTGATAATCCCCATCGATTTCTGGGCATCATTTGTCCCATGGGAGTAAGACTGGAGAGCGGCGGTGAAAATTTGGATCAGCCGGAAGTGTCGGTTCGTTTTCGCAAGCTTAAAATTCTGAAATGCAACTTTAAAAATGCTGTAAACCGTAAAACCGACCGTAAAAGCGAGGATCGGGGATAAAATTAAGGCTTCAATAATGCTGATAAAACCACGATATTCGATTACATGAAAACCTGACGAGGCAATCGCCGCGCCGGCAATGGATCCGATGATGGCATGGGAAGAACTGCTCGGAATGCCGAAATACCATGTAATCAAATTCCAAATAATCGCTGACATCAGTGAGGACAAAATGACCACCTGTCCGTTTGCAAGGGTGAACGGGTTTACAATACTTTCCGTAATGGTCTCGGCAACACCTGTAAAAGAAATGGCGCCGAGAAAATTCATAAGCGCGGCCATTACGATCGCATGCCGGGGTTTTAATGCTTTTGTCGAAACGGCCGTTGCAATCGCGTTAGCCGTGTCATGGAATCCATTGATGAAGTCGAATCCAAATCCAAAAATTACTATTAAGACAGTTAATACTAAAATGCTATCCATTCAGCAGACTCCTCACGCATTTTTCATGATAATCGTCTCTAAAATGTTGGCCACCGTCTGGCAGTAGTCGGCCACATCTTCCATCTTTTCATACAAATCCTTATATTTGATCAGGCGAATCGGGTCTTTTTCGTTTTGAAAGAGGTGAATTAATGATTTTCTTAAAATTTCGTCACAATGGAATTCAAATTCTTTAATTTTAATGGCATGCGGGCGGATCTTGTCGAGTTTTTTCGAAAAAAGGATGTCAATTGCTTTTTCAATTTCGTCGGTACAGCGGCGGATCATTTCAACAAATTCGACCATAAAATCGTCCGCCTGGTAAATATTGTACAGTTCAAATAATCCGGAAACTTCTTCAATGCCGTCCAGCACGTCATCGAGGCTGTTCGTTAGTGACAAAAGGTCTTCCCGTTCAATCGGGGTGATAAAGGCATCGTTCAGTTCCAGAATCATGTCATGGACGTAAGTATCCCCGGTCGTTTCGTATTCTTTCATTTTTTCAGTAAAAATTTTTAAATCGTCTTTATTATGGATTTTATAGTCGGCAAAGTAATTGGTGGCTTCCCGGAGGTTGGTCGAAATATGGCCAAACAGCACTGTAAACTTGTCTTTCTTGTTTTTAAATACCATGTAAGATCCTCCTCATATCCTTTTCATTATCAAACGTCTTTATTTTATCTGATTTCCTGCGAAGATAAAAGAAGAATGTCGAAAATAAAATTTTGTATACGGTTCCAATTTTCGACTTTCGTCAAAAAGCTAAAAACAGGTTGCTTTGTTGGAAGAAAGTCCGGCTATGAGGCTTGGGCTTTTGTCCCGCTTTTTCAGAAAAAATCCAATCTTTTTAGGGGGCAGGGCCATGGTCACATTTACCATACTTTTTTCCCGTTTTCCTATGCTATGCTGTACTTATATTGCGCCTATGATTTGGCTTACATATGGATTTTTCAAAAAGGGTGGGACTGCTGTGAAGATCGTTTATGCTGCTACGGAAGAACAGATGGATAAGATCGCGGAATTGGTCCGCCATATGTTTACAGAAGTATTTCCTGATTACTTTACGGATGAGGAGATCACCGCATTCCAGCGCGACAGGGTGCTTGCCCTGCCGGATGACCCAACAGAACAAATCGGCACTTTAAAAGCAGGGTATCAGATGATTGCCAGTCTGCAGACCATCATTTCCATTTTGGAAACGGAAGAGAATAAGCGGGACGAGCATTACGCCGGCCTGTTTGAATTTAATAAATTTACGCTTGAACAGTTTGGTTTGCATTTTCCTTTTTCGTTTTCCCATTTTCAGAAGAAGCATACGGATACGTTCAGTATGTTTAAAAAAGCAGCCAATCGCCTGCTTGTGTAAAAAATAATGCCCGGAAAAACCGGGCATTATTTTTTTTGAGGGTTCCTTGCAAGCACGCAGCCTTATTTTTTTACATGTGCTTTAAACCACTGGCGGAACTCCTGTTTTGTATGCTCTCCGACAAGGCGTGCGGCTTCTTTGCCGTTTTTGTAATGGACGATCGTCGGTGTCGCTTTGATTTTGTAGTCATCCCAGCCGCTTTCGAATTCAGTCAGGTTAAATTCCTTCAAATCGATGCCCATATCTTTCGCGAGCGGTGATACAACAGGCGTCGTCCGTTTGCAATGCGGGCAGGTCGGCATGAAATAATAAACGGTGACATCTTTGCCGGATTTTAAATCACGGTTCAGTTCTTTTGGCAAAATAATATTCTGGTAAAGAGGGTCATCCAGCTGGTCACGCGTTTCCGCCGATAATTTGCTTACACTTTTTGCGGGTGCATACGGATTGTTTTTCGCCTGCTGGGATTGCTTATACTTTGTGATTCCGGCAATCCCGCCAAAAACAATGAGAACAATGGCCAAAAAAAGGATAATTTTTTTCATGATAATCCTCCAGTTATGTTTACTTGGAAGTGCCAGCCTGCTTCCAAACGATGAGACTTGAAATAAAAATCAGGACAAATGCTGTGAGAGCCAAAAAGGGGATGGTGATAAAGCCGAACCAGTTGATGTATTCCGCCGTACAGGGGATGCGGCCGCATGCAGGAAGCCTGTCCGAAAAAAAAGCAAGTTTTTGCAGACAGTAATGGTAAAGTGACACACACATGCCGATTCCGGACAAAACAGCGGTATAAAGCGACATGCGGGTATCTTTCCTGGCAACGGCCATCCCGATCAGGACCGTCATTGGATACATGAGAATGCGCTGGTACCAGCACAGTTCGCACGGTTCATACCCCTTAATTTCCGAAAAATAAAGACTGCCGAGCGTAGCAACGACCGAAACCGCCCAGGCAAAAAACCAAATCTCTTCCCTCCGTCCTCTACTCAATCCCTTACCTCCTTCATCAATCCCTTCCTTGTAAATTATAGTATCCATCCCAAAAAATGAAAAGCGGAGGCGACTGTTCCGGCCGGAATAGACATGCGCTTCATGATGGACGGGTTATTCCACTCGATGGGCTAGGAGCAACAGCCGGACAAAGAAAGGCGGAGGCGACTGTACAGCGGCGTACGGATTTTATCGTCTTCGGCCGAGCGAAAGGAAACACGATGAATCGTCGCCCGCCTATCGTAGGAGAGGGGACTGGAAATTCACAAGCCGACAGCCCCCGCACCTGGACAATGAGAAGCGGAGAGCGTTCGCCCGCGGGCAGTACAATCACTTGTCGAATAAGCCCGGCAAGTTTACAATAAAATATGTCTATCATTCTGACTTTTTGCATGATTATGCATTCAAGGGAGGGCCTCAAATGAAAATTGTTTGTTTCGGGGATAGTATTACAAGAGGTGTCACTTGTATAAAAGGAAGGCTCCGGATTTTAAAAGACAATTATCCCACAGTACTTCAGCAGTATTTTGGTGACAGCAGCACAGAGATTGTTAATAAAGGCGTGTTCAATGATAATTCCGACCTGCTTGTTCGGCGTCTCGACAAGGATGTGATCGGCGAGCATCCCCATGCCGTGCTGATCTGTATTGGCGGTAATGACTGCAATTTCAAATGGAACGAAGTAGCAGAGAAACCGGATGATACGCATGTCCCGGTTGTACCCCTTGAGCGATATGCGAACAATATCAGGCATCTAGTCAAAACCGTAAAAGAACAGGGCATTACGCCCATTTTGCTGACGCTCCCGCCGCTTGACCCGAAACGCTACTACCAGTCCATCAGTGCACGCTTTGGGAAAAGCATCGGCCACTGGATCGGATTGTCGGGCGGTATTGAACACTGGCACGGCCAATATAACAGGTGCCTGAAAAAACTCATCAACCAGTTGAACGTCCCGGCCATTGATGTCCGGACAGCGATCAAAAAAGCCGGTGACCTGAAGGACTTGATCAGTGATGATGGCATCCATTTAACAGCAGAAGGTTATAAAGTAATGGCGAAAACAATTTACACGGATTTAACTGCGCAATTTGCCGGGCAAAAAGCCGGGAGCGGAATTTAAGCAATACAAGCAGGCAAGAGGGGTTTCCGGCGGTTTGACCGAACGTCACAGATGCTGCCCGCCCCTTGCACAAAACAAACCAACCATATTTGTGATCAAAAAGGCCGGTGACCGGCCTTTTTGCAATGCTGTTAAAAATCTTCATGGTTTAAATAAATTTTTACCGTTTTGTAATATAAAGTTTGTATAATAGGAACCGCAGGGTTTCCTGCATGAATATTGATTCATTTTCCCGTACAGGGGGTATAGAAAACGGAAGACGTCGACATCGCAATACTTGCTGTACAACAGGAACGGGGGATGGCAGATGTCAGCAGGAAAAAGAAATTCGTATTTTGACAATGCAAAATTTATTCTGATTTATCTTGTCGTTCTCGGGCATCTGATCAGCCCGTTTAAAACCGAAGACAATTTCCTCTTTACGCTGTATACCGTCATTTTCCTGTTTCATATGCCAGCATTTATTCTTATTTCAGGCTATTTTTCAAAAGGATACCGAAAAAAAGGCCATATTTCAAAATCCTTTAAAAAGATTTTGGTCCCGTATTTCATTTTTCAATGTATTTATTCCGTTTATTATTACTATACAGGCGAAGAATCGCACCTGACAGTAAATTTTCTGAAACCGCACTGGACATTATGGTTTTTGCTGAGCTTGTTTTTTTGGAACCTTTTGCTCCATCTGTTTGCCCGCTTCCACTTTTTCGGTCTCGCGGCTGCGGCGGCGCTCGGCATAGGGATTGGCTACTGGGATGAGGCCGGAAGTTTTCTGAGCCTCTCCCGCACGTTCGTATTTTTTCCGTATTTTCTGCTCGGATTTTTGCTGGAAGGGAAGCATTTGCAAAAAATGCGCAATATACCTTACGCGCCGGCAGCCGGCATTTTGATTTTGTGTGCCGTCACGCTTGCAACCGGCCAGTTTTTCCCGAAAGATGCTGTGCCGTGGCTCCTTGGCGATACCTCTTACGCCGGCATGGGGATGGAATATTGGTTTAGCGGGCTAATCCGCCTGGCCCAATATGCTGTCACGCTGCTTGTCATTCTCGGGTTCTTCCTGTTAATCCCGAGCAAAGGGTACAAGTGGACAAAAATTGGCGAGCGTACGCTCTATGTGTATTTGCTGCACGGTTTTATCATTAAGACAATAGAAGCAGCCGCTTCCCCCAATGTGCTTGACTGGCTGGCGGGCAATTACCTGTTGCTGATTGTTTTTTCACTTGGCATCTGTTTATTTCTCGGCAGTTACTATATCCGGAAATTTACAAGGCCGATTATTGAACTCCGGTTGTAGAAAAAATAAAATAGCTAAAAAGCGGCGGAAAATCAAATGGTTTTTCGCCGCTTTTTGGTATGCTGCGTCCCAATCATGAAAGCTGTTTTTTTTATTGAGCGGAGGGCTCGTGTTTTTTACATGTATTTCCGTTGCACGCTTCTTCCGTCATAAGAGAAGACAATCGGCTTTTC
Organism: Weizmannia sp. FSL K6-0777; assembly: GCF_038593185.1. Taxonomy (NCBI): domain Bacteria; kingdom Bacillati; phylum Bacillota; class Bacilli; order Caryophanales; family Bacillaceae; genus Heyndrickxia; species Weizmannia sp. FSL K6-0777. The sequence continues at coordinate 2,575,243 of NZ_CP151971.1, read as the reverse complement.
TTCCACAACCGTTTCGAGGTGGACATTTCTGCCCCATAACTGGTAAAGGTAGGGCAGCACTTTTTCCAGGTATTTTAAATCAAGTTCAATATCTTCATACCAGTGTTTAATATACAATTCCCCGTTTTTCCGGTAGTCTCCGTCCGTAACGGTCAAATATGGGAAACCGCCGTTTACCCGCATGCTGACAAGCTGGTCGCGTACATGTTCCCACTCTTTGTCCACCACTTTATAGTCCCGCCCCTGTTTTTGGAACAAATACATATCTTCCCTTGTGGCCAGTTCTTTTGTCAAGTAATTGCGCAGAAATGAAATATCGCTTTCAATTTCGCGCACTTCGAATATTTTTTCACACCCGGTCCCAGGCCGTATGCCCCGTTTTTTCATTTCTTCCGTCGGGTTGTTCCAGCGTTCTTCAATATCTTCAAAAATTTTGATTCCCAAATAATACGGATTGATGCCGGTTTTGGACGGCTGGACAACGCCCGCATTCAGTTTCGCATATTCAATTGCTTCATCTGTTGTCAAATCAAGTTCGCGCATGATCCGCTGATGCCAGAAAGAGGCCCACCCTTCATTCATGATTTTTGTCTCGAGCTGCGGCCAGAAATAGAGCATTTCTTCGCGGATCATGGTCATAATGTCACGCTGCCATTCCGTCAATTCCCGGCTGTATTGTTCAATAAAAAGGACAATATCTTTTTCCGGCTGTGGCGGGAACTTTTTCGTTTTTTTCACTGCTTTTTGTTCCGGCTTTTTCTCATCAAGCGACCATAATTCATCATAAGGTCCCTCTTTGCGTTTCGGTTCCTCATCCCATTCTTCCGCGTCTTCCATGCTCCAGTTCAATTTCGGCCGCATGAGCGACGGGTCGATATGCTCTTCAATTGCCAGCACGGCATCAATAAATTGCTCCACTTCCTTTTTACCGTATTTCAGCTCATATGCCCGGATTCTTTCCGCCGTTGCAGACATGCTCTCCACCATATCACGCTTCGTGTTTTGAAAACGGACATTGTTTTTGAAAAAATCACAATGCGCCAAAACATGCGCCACAATCAGCTTGTTTTGAACAAGCGTGTTGGAATCCAGCAAAAAGGCGTAGCACGGATCGGAATTGATGACAAGCTCATAAATTTTACTCAGCCCGAGATCATACTGTAACTTCATTTTGAAAAACTGCTTACCGAAACTCCAGTGCGAAAACCTGGTCGGCATGCCGTAAGCGCCAAAAGTATAAATAATATCCGCCGGGCAGATTTCGTAGCGCATCGGGTAAAAGTCAAGCCCAAAACCGGACGCGATTTCCGTTATCTCATCAATCGCATATTGCAGGCTTTCATGATCACGCATGAAATGTTCCTCCCTTTAAAAGTCACCCTTTTTTCCAATGTATGAATGAAAGGGAAAAAACATGAGGACACAAAGAAGGATTTTCGCATGATCACGAGAAATGAAACAGCCCGCGCACGAGCAGGCGACAAAGCACTGGAAATCACCCGTTATTTCCGGTAAAAAAGATCCGAATGATTCTGACCCGGCTGCATAAAAGCTTGCCACGGGCTGAAAACCAGCAAAATGCATTCCAAATGATAACAGCCTTTTGTTTTCCCTCCAGGCAAGTTTTTCAGCGCGCAAAATCAGGAAAAACACATACAATAATGTTGACTCCTTTTATTAGGATTTGCTTTTTTCAAGCAAATGCACAAGAAAGGGGGAGCCGGGATGAATCCCATTGATTATGACCGCGCTTTATATTACACACACCGCTCGCAATGGGATAATTTGCTGATTTTGATGGTGCGGACGAAAGATGATTTTCTTTCCAAAAAAATTGAGCATGTCTTACATGCTTATCATTTTTCGCATGACTATAACGTAATTGAAAGATGCCTGTTTGCGCTGCACCGCTATATTGACCATGCCAACGAAATGGCGGACCGGAGCGGGGCGGAACCGGGTTTTGTGTACCAAAGCGGAGGCCATGCCTGAAAAAGGCGCCTCCGCTTTTTTGCTTTGCACCTTGTTCCAGTCCTGCTTTATTCTGGGCGGATGCGGGGTGTTTGCAAATTCATTTCAGCCAGCCTTTTTTGAAAAACCAGTAAGTCATGCCGGCGCCGATCAGAAACATGACAATAAGGGTAGCGAAATAACCGTATTTCCATTCCAGTTCGGGCATATATTTGAAATTCATGCCGTACACCCCTGCAATAAAAGTTAAAGGCATAAAAATCGTAGTGAAAATGGTAAGAATCTTCATTACCCGGTTCGTTTGGTGTGAGTTTAAAGACAAATAACTGTCCCGGATATCGGTCGTAAACTCACGATTGGACTCCACCATCCCGGATAGTTTCAGCAAGTGGTCATGGATATCATGAAAATACGCGCGTTTTTCCTGAATGCCTGGAATCGTATGGGAATTCAGCATCCGGTACACAAGATCCGTCATCGGCATAATCGTATTCCTTAACACAAGCAAATCATGCCTCGTTGAATACAGGCTTGTAAGCAGATCCTCCATCGATTCATTTTTTGAGTTATCTTCAATTTCATTCAGACGGTCTTCAATCTTATACAAATAAGGAAAATATTGATCGACAATCTTGTCCAGTACTTCATAAAGAATAATGGCCGGCCCCCATTTGCCCGGTTTATCCGTTTTTTTCAGCTTATCCCGCACTTCGCTGATTTCTTTTGACGGGAGATGGTGAAAGGTCACGGCAAAATGCTCCCCGAGAAACAGGTTCAATTCTTCTTTCTGCAGCCTGTCGGGATTCAGGCTTTGGAATACAAAAAAGACATGGTCTTCGTAATCATTCAGTTTCGGCCGTTGCAGCTTATGAATACAGTCTTCGATGGCCAGCGGATGGAAACCGAGCGGATGGCGCAGTTTTAATATTTCTTCTTGTGAAGGCTGGTCGAAATCAATCCAATACCATTTCCAGCTGGTCCCTTCCAATTCTTCAATGGAAGCGGGGGCTTTCAGTACATTTTCTTTTGTCATCGCCATAATATGTATCATAAAAAGGCACATCCTTTTCACATGAGGTTTGCCAATCGTCCGTTTAGCATTATTTTACTATGTCGCAGACGGCCTTGCATTAAATCAAAATGAAAGGCAATTCGCTCGTCTTTTTTTCGGGATAACGGGCGCGAAAAAAGAAGGGCATCCGCGATATCGAAAGCAGCAAGAACATAAACGTCACGGCCATTCACGCTGGGCCTGGCAGAAAAACCGGGCGCAAAGACAGGCGCCCGTGCTGTTGATACAAAAAATGCGAAAGGATGATGAAAAATGAAACCGGTGATCGGCATTACATGCAGTGCCAATCAGACTTCCCAGTATTTGGCTGATGACTACATCAAGGCTGTCCGCATGGCGGGCGGCGTCCCGGTATTGCTTCCGGCCGGCGGTGAAGCGGACATCCCTTTATTATTGTCCAAAACGGACGGAATTCTGCTTTCCGGGGGAGGTGATGTAGATCCATCCTGGTTCGGGGAAGAGCCGGTTCCGGGGCTCGGTGAAATTGAGCCCGGCCGCGATGCATTTGAGATTGCGCTATGCCGGTTTGCGATTCAGGCGGATGTGCCGATTCTCGCCATTTGCAGGGGCATCCAGATTCTCGCTGTTGCATCCGGCGGGGATATGTTCCAGGATATTTACAGCCAGGGAAAACCCCCGCTGTTGCAGCACAAACAGCGGGCCGCCCGTTCCCATCTTTCCCACACGGTCCATGTTTTGCCGGGAAGTTTACTGGAAAAATGGGCCGGAAGCGAAACGATGAAAGTAAACTCTTTTCATCACCAGGCAGTCCGGACCGTGAAAGCGCCGCTTATGGTTTCTGCTCGTGCGCCTGATGGAATCATTGAAGCGGTGGAAAATCGCAATGCCCGTTTTATGATTGGCGTTCAGTGGCATCCTGAAGCTTTGGCCGCCATAAAGGATCCTGTTTCCTTGAAAATATTTTCCGCCTTTATCGCTTCCTGTAAAACCGTTTAGTCCGTTTGCTGTTATGAAATGCTTGCCTCCTCGTATTTTTTAAACCGGAAAATTTGCAGGCGCTTGCTTAACTCCTGTCTTCTACCGGTGGAGAACAAGAAAAAATAAAAGCGCTTCCTGTATTCCGAAAATATTGCTATTGTGGAATTAAAATAAATATTGAACGCTATTGAATTTTTCGTCTATTTATTTAATAATAAAAATATACCACAACAGTATGCCCATTTTAAACGTGAGAAGGTGTCTGCGTATGGCAAAGTATGTACTCAAAAGGCTTGCCGCCATGGTTGTCACACTGTGGGTGATCACCACCCTGACTTTTATCATGATGCAGGCCATTCCGGGATCGCCTTTTAACCAAGAACGCAATACATCCGAAGCCGTGCAAAGAAATATGGAGGCGCAGTACCATCTGGATCAGCCGGTTTATATCCAGTATTTGTATTATGTGAAATCCATTCTTTTATTTGATTACGGCCCGTCCATCAAACAGCCGTCCCAGACGGTAAACGACATGCTGGGCAGGGGCTTTCCGGTTTCATTCGAACTTGGTATGACAGCACTTCTGGTTGCGGTTTTATCCGGCATCGTGCTTGGCGTTTTTGCTGCATTAAAACATAACGGCATCATCGACTATCTGGCGATGACCATCGCCGTGCTTGGCATCTCGATTCCGAACTTTATTCTGGCAACGATGTTAATCCAGGAGTTTGCGGTCAATCTGAAAATCCTGCCGGCTGCAACGTGGACATCCCCGGCGCATATGATCCTGCCAACTGCCGCCTTGTCAGTCAGCCCGATGGCCATCATCGCCCGCCTGACAAGGTCAAGCCTATTGGAAGTGCTGACGCAGGATTACATCAAAACCGCCCGTGCAAAAGGTCTTTCTCCTGTTAAAATTATCATCAAACATGCCCTCAGAAATGCGCTGATGCCGGTTATTACCATTTTAGGGACATTGACGGCGAGCATTTTGACGGGAAGCTTTGTCATTGAAAAAATATTCTCCATTCCGGGCATGGGAAAGTATTTTGTCGAAAGCATCAATAATCGGGATTATCCTGTCATCATGGGGACAACCGTATTTTACAGCATTTTTTTGATTATTATGCTGTTTCTCGTGGATATCGCGTACGGCATTCTCGATCCGCGGATCAAATTACATAAAAAAGAACAGTGAGCCCTGGTTTCGAAAAGAAGCAGCCCGGCTTTACATAAGTATCGGGCCTTGGCTTTTCGTAACACAAGGTGCAGGCGAGCAAAAACAACCATCGTCCCGATTCACAAAATCTGGTGCATAAAATAGAGCAATAAGGGGTGGACATCTTGCAAACAGCCAATCAGGATAGAGTGGATACCATTTCAGAGATTCCGGATGAATGGTTTGTCCCGAAAAAGAAAGAAGCCGGAATGCAGGAAGCCGTTGTCAGGCCGGGCATATCATACTGGCATGATGTATGGAACCGGCTTGCCAAAAATAAGCTCGCGATGCTCGGCCTTGTCGTGCTGATTCTTTTGATCATGATGGCCATCATCGGCCCGCTGATTGCACCTGAAAGCGTGACGAAACTGTCACTAACGAACCAGAATTTGCCGCCCTCCAAGGAGCATTGGTTCGGGACCGACCAGCTCGGACGCGATATGTTTTCAAGAACATGGTATGGCGCGCGTATTTCGCTGTTTGTCGGGTTTATGGCGGCTATCATTGAATTTTTCATTGGGGTGATATACGGCGGTATTGCAGGTTACAAAGGCGGTCGCACCGACCAAGTGATGATGCGGATTATTGAAGTGCTGTACGGCCTTCCTTATTTGCTTGTTGTGATCTTGTTGATGGTTGTGATGGGGCCGGGGCTCGGCACAATTATTGTTGCGCTTACCGTAACAGGATGGGTCGGCATGGCCAGGATTGTCCGCGGCCAGGTATTACAGATAAAAAACTATGAATTTGTAATGGCCTCCAAAACGTTCGGCACCAAAACGTCACGGATCATCCGCAAACACCTGCTCCCCAATACAATGGGCCCAATTATTGTCCAAATGACGCTGACCGTGCCAAGTGCCATTTTCAGTGAAGCATTCCTCAGTTTTTTAGGATTGGGGGTTCAGGCGCCGCATGCGAGCTGGGGCGTGATGGCGGATGACGGGTTGTCGGCGATTTTAACGGGCGAGTGGTGGCGCTTATTTTTCCCGGCATTCTTTATTTCGCTGACGATGTTCGCATTTAATGTGCTTGGCGACGGGCTGCAGGATGCGCTCGATCCGAAGCTGAGGAGGTGACGGAAATGAACAAGATTCTGGAAGTGGAAGACCTGCACGTTTCGTTTTCGACATACGGCGGAACGGTGCAGGCTGTGCGCGGGGTGAACTTTTATTTAAACAAAGGCGAGACGCTTGCCATTGTCGGTGAATCCGGATGCGGCAAAAGCGTGACATCGCAAGCGATCCTCAAGCTTCTTCCCAATAATAATGTGAAACAATTAAGCGGCTCGATCCACTTTAAAGGAACGGATATTTTAAAATACAGCGAAAAGCAAATGCGGAAAATCCGCGGGGCGGAAATCTCCATGATCTTCCAGGATCCGATGACAGGTCTGAACCCAACTTTGTCCATCGGGAACCAGTTGCTTGAAGCGGTTCAGGAGCATCAAAATCTATCCCGCGAGGCAGCGAAAAAAACGGTCATTGACATGTTGCACATGGTCGGCATTCCGAGCCCGCATGAACGGTTAAAACAATACCCGTACCAGTTCAGCGGCGGCATGCGCCAACGGATCATGATTGCGATGGCTTTGATTTGCAATCCGGAGATCATTATCGCGGACGAACCGACTACTGCTTTGGATGTCACCATTCAAGCGCAGATTTTTGAACTGTTTAAGAAAATCCAGCGGGAGACGGGCGTATCCATTATTTTGATCACGCACGACCTCGGTGTTGTGGCCCAGGTTGCCGACCGGATAGCGGTGATGTATGCCGGTAAGATTGTCGAAACCGGCACAAGAGAAGAAATCTTTTATCATCCGGAACACCCTTATACAAAAGGATTGCTAAACTCGGTCCCAAGGCTTGATATGGAAGAGGAAGAACTGATTCCGATTCCCGGTACGCCGCCGGATTTATTTGCGCCGCCTCCCGGTTGCCCGTTTACGGCGAGATGCCCAATGGCAATGGAAGTATGCAGCCGTGTGGAACCTTTTCGCACGAAAAAATCAGCTTCCCATCAGGTTTATTGTTGGCTGCAGGACGAACGGGCAAAATTTGCGTTTTCAACTACGGGTGTACGCCTGTAGATGAAATAGAAAACAGGCATTTACGGCGCCCAGATACTGCAAGGGGGACAAACGGGTCAGGGCTGCCCGCAATGCGGAAAAGAAAAGGGGGAAATGTATGAAGAAATTTTGGAGTATGATTGTCAGTTTGGCGCTTATTGCTTCGCTTGCTGCCTGTACGAGCCAGTCAAGCTCAAAAAACAGTCCGGGTGGAAGCAGCAAAGAAAAGGTATTAAATTTAAACAATGGGTCTGAGCCCACCTCATTTGACCCGCCAATCGGGTTCGATTCCGTTTCATGGAATGCACTGAACAATTTAATGGAAGGGCTTGTCCGCCTCGGCAAAGACAATAAGCCGCACCCTGCGATTGCAAAAAGCTGGGATGTCACAAATGGAGGCAAGACGTATACGTTCCACCTCCGGGACAATGCAAAATGGTCAAATGGGGATCCGGTGACAGCGGGTGATTTTGAATATGCGTGGAAAAGAATGCTCGACCCGAAAACTGCTTCGCCTGCCGCATTTTTAGGATACTTTATTGAAGGCGGGGAGGCGTATAACACCGGAAAAGGATCAAAAGACGGCGTCAAAGTGAAAGCGGCCGATGACAAAACACTGGAAGTCACGTTAACCGGGCCGCAATCTTATTTTCTGAACGTCATCGCAAACCCTGCTTTCTTCCCGATCAACGAGAAAGTGGCAGAAAAAAATCCGAAATGGTTTGCAGAAGCGAAAACGTATGTTTCGAACGGGCCGTTTAAGCTCACAGAATGGAAACACGATGATCATTTCATCATGGAAAAAAATGAAAACTATTGGGATGCCAAAAATGTAAAACTTGATAAAGTGAAATGGGCGGAGGTTGACGATCCGAACACTGAATACCAAATGTACCAAAACGGGGAACTGGATGTTTCAGATGTTCCTGCAGATATGGCAGCCCGGCTGTTTAAGGAAGGAAAAGTGAAAGTAGAGGACCAGGCCGGCACTTATTTTTACCGGTTTAATGTCAATAAAGAACCGTTCCAGAATAAAAATATCCGGAAAGCATTCGCGATGGCCATTGACCAGAAACAAATTGTCAAATATGTCACAAAAAATGATGAAAAGCCGGCTTACGGTTTTGTTTCTTACGGGTTTACCGAACCTGACGGCAACGACTTCCGGAAAAAAGGAGGCAATTTGTATACTTCAAATGCAAAAGAAGCGAAAACCCTCCTGAAAAAGGGAATGCAAGAAGAGGGGTATACGAAACTGCCTGAGGTCACCCTCACTTACAGCACGGACCCGGTTCATAAAAAAATTGCTGAAACAATCCAACAGATGCTAAAAGAAAATCTCGGCATCCAGGTAAAACTTGCCAATATGGAATGGAATGTCTTCCAGGCTGAGCAGAAAAAATTGAAATTCCAATTGTCCCGCAGTTCATTCCTTGCTGATTACGGGGATCCGATTAACTTCCTCGAAAGCTTCACAACCGGGCAAGCGATGAACAGGACTGGATGGGGCAATAAGAAATATGACCAGTTGATCCAGCAGGCAAAAAATGAAACCAATGAAACGAAACGTTACGAGCTGATGCACGAAGCGGAAAAAATTCTGTTTGACGACATGCCGATCTTCCCGCTCTATTTTTACAACCAGGTATTTTTGCAAAAAGATCATGTAACAGGCATTGTCCGCCACCCTGTCGGCTATCTTGAACTGAAATGGGCCAATGTAAAATAATGTTCTGTTTTTGGCAGGGGACGGTTTGCCCATGAGAGCCATATGGCAGGCATTATCCGCAGCCCGGCTGTCTGGACGAATGGAAAAGAATGGGCAGTATCAAGCGGGGGAGTTCCCGCTTGATACTGCCCAACATGGAAATCTGAGGGAAAGGGGGTTGAACATGGGAAAGCAAGTTTATTTGGTAGATACCCCTGTCGCCACCGTTTGGACTTCCGCACAATCACCGGGTGCCGGAGACGAAGAAGCCCTCCGGAACCCGGCGAATATGAAGCAGTGGCTCACCGGACTCTCATTGGAACAGCGGCACGAACTTTGGCGGAAAAATAAAATCCAGACACAGGTGCTCTACGGCCTGAAAGTCATTGTCCACAAAACAGAGGGGAAGTGGGCGTATATTTCTGTTCCGGAACAGCGTTCCAGCAAACATCCGGACGGCTATCCCGGCTGGGTTCCCCGCTGCCAGCTGAAGCAGGGAGAAGGATGGCCGCAAGATGCTGCTGTTTGTGCCGTCAAAAAACCATTTGCAATGCTCTATGATGAAAATCAACTCCCTTTATTTGAAGTGAGCTTTCAAACACGTTTTTTTGTAGTGGATGAAACAAAGGACCAGTTCGTTGTAAAAACGGTGCACGGGAAACCGGCATCGCTCAAAAAACAAGATGTGCAGTTGAAAGGGAGCAGTCCCGGCAGCCAGAACAGGTATATGCTTGACGCCGGAAAAATGTTTCTCGGCCTGCCGTATTTATGGGGCGGCATGAGCGGATATGGCTATGACTGCTCAGGATTTTCCTATACGATGGTGCTTGCTGCGACAGGCAGGACCATTGCCCGTGACGCCCATGAACAGGCAAAAGGAGGAGCAGCCGTCCCGCTTGGAAGCATCGCACCCGGCGATCTTTTATTTTTTGCCCATGAGGAAGGAAGAGGCGTCATCCACCATGTCGGGATTTATGCGGGGGAGGGGAAGCTACTCCACTCGCCGAAAACAGGCCGGCCTGTTGAACTGCTGGATATGGAAGGAACGATTTACGAAAAAGAACTATGCTGTGCGCGGCGTTACTGGATGTAAAGCCGCGCAATGGGAAACCGCAACGCAACTGGTTGCGAATGAAGTGCAGAGCGGCGTTGGTGGCCGGAAGAATGCGGCAAACCTGCCGCAAAAGCAATACGGGTTACAGCAGCCGAGTGAAGGGAGTGCACCATGATGGAAAAACTGTTGGAAGTCAAGCATGTCAAAAAATATTTTGAGATTGGGAAGAAACAATTTTTAAAAGCGGTGGACGATCTTTCTTTTGATATTTATAAAGGGGAAACGTTCGGGCTTGTCGGGGAATCGGGATGCGGAAAATCGACGGCAGGGCGGCTGATGATGGGGATTTACACCCCAACTGAAGGGCAAATCCTTTACGGCGGCAAAGATATCCACGCACTGGATGAGCGGGAGCGTTTTCTGATGAAAAGAAATGTCCAAATGATTTTTCAGGATCCGTATGCTTCTCTGAATCCCCGTTCCACTGTCCGCGAGATCCTTGCTGAACCGCTTGAAGTCCATGGCATTTATAAAAACAAACGTGAAGAGCTTGAAAGAATATATGAATTGCTCGAAGAAGTCGGGCTAAACAGAGAGCATGCAGGCCGGTACCCGCATGAATTCAGCGGGGGGCAGCGGCAGCGGATCGGGATTGCAAGGGCGCTCGCGCTTGACCCGGAGTTTGTGATTTGCGATGAGCCGATTTCCGCACTGGATGTTTCTGTCCAGGCCCAGGTTGTCAATGTATTGAAAAAACTGCAAAGGGAAAAAAACCTCACCTACTTGTTTATTGCCCATGATTTATCGATGGTAAAGCATATCAGCAACCGGATCGGCGTCATGTATCTCGGCCATCTAGTCGAATTGACGGAGAGCAAGAGCCTGTACCGCAAACCGCTGCATCCTTACACGGAAGCGTTGCTGTCGGCCATTCCGATTCCGGATCCGAAAATTGAAGATAAAAGGGAAAGAATTATTTTAAAAGGGGAAATCCCGAGCCCGGTTACGCCGCCGAGCGGGTGTGTATTCCGGACAAGATGCCCGAAAGCAATGGATATATGTGCAAGTGTAAAACCGGAATGGCTGGAGATTGAAGACCACCATTATGTCGCATGTCATCTTTACGATGGAAAGGGCAGTCCGGCAGCAACCGTTTCTTCCAGTGCAAATCAGGTAGGAAAAGTTTGATTGTTTGAAAAGACATGCAGCTGCGGCAAGCCGGTGGAACAGCGCGGGAGTGGTATGTAGAAACCGTACGAATGGTTTTCTTATAAGCGTTTGGGAAAAAGAAGCCGGGCCCAAGCCCAATAAGGCCGGGCCTCGGTTCTTAGAACAGGTATGCGGCACCTACAATAATCAGCAGAATAAACAGTACAACAATCAGCGCAAAGCTGTTGCCGTATCCGCCGCCATAGCCACCGCCATAGCCGCCGTATCCGCAGCCCCAAAAGCCCATATTTTTCACCTCCATCTTTCCGTCATGCAATGTTAATGTATGCAAGACGGAAGACAGAAGTTTGGACGTTTATCAAAGAATACAAAAAAGCATTCTGGAATTGCGACTTTCCTGTACGTCCGCCACGGTTTTCCACCAGAATGCGATCATGTTTGCCAATCTGTTATCGTTTATAGGGATACAATTTTTTGTCTATTGTCAAAATAGTTGTTTCCCTTCCATTTTTGCCATTAGCGGTGCCGATGGTTGGTTATTTCACGACAAGCACATCCACCTCCGCATTTTTTACAAGGCTTTTGCTCACACTTCCAATGAATAGACTTTTCACAGCATTTTTTCCGCTGCTTCCAGTAATGATGCAGTCTACATTCTCGTTGCGGGCGAAATCAATGATGCTGTCGGCCACCTTGCCTTCTAAAATATGGGTATCGGCTTTGACCCCTTTTGCATCTAATAATTCGCGGGCATGATTCATGACTTCCTCCGCATCGTTTAAGATGAATTGCTGTGTGGAAGGTTCATCAACCGGCGGTGGGTCAACCGGGTAAACCCGACCGTCCAGCCCCGGCACGGAAATGGTTGGCGGCACGCCGATGTTTTCATCCGGTACCGGTGCTGCCACTTCACTTTCCTGGTTCACGTGGACAACGGATAATTTTATATCTCTTAAGGCAAGGGCCAATGAACAGGCTCTGTCCAGCGCTTTCCGGCTCCCCTCTGAGTCATCGTATGCAATGGCAATATGCTTGTACATGTACCATCATCCTTTCATGTATGGCTTGAAACACCCTCTTTTCTTTACCCGGAACCAGAAGGAAAAAAACGGTTTCAGTGCATTTTTACGGTTTTAAAGCACTGTATTTTCTATAGTTGTCATTGATTTTTCCGGCCATTCATAATATCCTTTTGCTAAAGGGCAAATCAGCATGGTGTTTGAGATAGAAGGTTTACAGATTGGGGAAAGATGAGGACATCAACAGATATGAACAAATTCAAACCTTATATAGATAAAATCAAACCTTATTTCCGGGTGTTTTGGGACGGGTTCAAAAAAATTTGGAAAAGAGCCCATATGACTCAAATCATCATTCTGGCAGCTTCTCTTTCATTGCTTGGCTTTTTAGCTTTTTTTGCTTATTATGCAAAAAGCGCGAATGTCGGGCAGTTAAAAAAAGGGCTGGAACAGACGACCGTTATTTATGACAAAGACGGGGACACAGCAAGCAGAATTTCGGCAAACCGCTCGGAAGGCGTATCGATTAAAAAAATGCCGGGAGACCTGCAAAATGCGGTGGTAGCCATCGAAGACCACCGTTTCTACAAACACCATGGGTTTGATATCATCGGTACCTTGAGCGCGCTTTTAAAAGATATCCGGATCGGAGGGGCGGCTGCCGGGGGAAGCACCATTACCCAGCAGTTAACGAAAAATGCGCTGCTTTCCCCGGAACGGACATTAAAAAGGAAAATTCAGGAGCTTTTTTTGGCGATTGAAATTGAGAAGCATTACACAAAAAAAGAAATTTTGGAGATGTATTTAAACCAGGTCTATTTCGGGGAAGGCGCCTGGGGTGTTGAAAAAGCGGCCAATAAATATTTTGGAAAAGACGTGGAAGATCTGGACTTATCCGAATCGGCAACTTTGGCGGGCCTTGTTAATTCACCGAATGCACTCGACCCGTACCGTCATTATAAACGCGCCATTCACCGCCGTAATGTCGTGCTTTTCGCCATGAAAGAGTACGGGATGATCACGCAATCCGAGTATAAACAGGCAAAAAGCGAAAAGCTTGTGCTAAAAGATAAAAAAACAGATGCACTGACAGGCAAATACCCGTATTACGTCGATGCGGTGCTGGACGAGGCAATCGATCAGTATGGACTGACACAGGAAGAGATCTTAACAAGAGGGTATAAAATTTATACCGCCATGGATCAAAATATTCAAAAAGCATTGGAAAATGTTTACCAGAAATCATCACTCTTTCCTTCCGGCACATCCGGTCAGATCATCCAAAGCGGCGCAATACTTGTAGATCCGTCAACCGGCGGCGTCCGCGGGCTTGTCGGAGGAAGGGGAGAAAAAGTATTCCGCGGCTTCAACAGGGCAACGCAGCTGAAACGGCAACCCGGATCGATCATGAAGCCGATTACCGTTTATACGCCGGCGCTTGAAGAAGGGTACAGCCCCGACTCGATGCTAGAAGATAAAGAAATGACGTTTAAAGGCGGTTATGCGCCGAAAAACTATAACAACCAATATCTCGGTAAAGTGCCGATGTACATGGCGGTCGAAAAATCGCTTAATCTTCCTGCTGTCTGGCTGTTGAATAAAATCGGGGTGGAAAAAGGGTACGAGTCGGCGAAAAAATTCGGCATCCCGGTCACAAAGAAGGATAAGCAGCTCGGCATTGCGCTCGGGAATATTCAAAACGGCGTTTCCCCCGAAGACATTGCAGAGGCCTACACCACGTTTCCAAACAACGGAAAACGTTCCGAAGCGCACATCATTACAAAAATCGTGAGCCCGACCGGAAAAGTTTTGGCAGAGCATAAAGACAAGCAGGAAAGGGTCATATCGAAAAAAGTTTCCCAGGAAATGACATCTATGCTGCTGAACGTTGTGGAATCCGGAACCGGCAAAGGGGTAGCGGTCCCCGGCTATAAAATTGCCGGAAAAACAGGCTCCACCCAATTGCCGTTCAGCGGGGTCGACGGTACAATGGATCAATGGTTTGCGGGCTATACGCCAAATCTTGTCGGGGTGGTCTGGATGGGATATGACCAGACAGACCGGAACCATTATTTATACGGTCTGAGTGAACAGGGCATTGTGCCGGTTTTCAATGGTGTGATGAATGCCACACTGAAATATACAAAACCGGGTGACTTCGGGGTGGAATCCATCAATGACCAGAAGGAAAACGGTAACCCGTTAAAAGAAAAACTGCAAAACATCGATGAAGCGATAAAAGAACAAGCCGATAAATTGCAGAAAAAAATTGAGGATAACCAAGGATTTTGGAAAGGTGCGACAGATAAGATTAAAAAGCAGCTGAAAGGGATTCTTGGTCAATAAACAGTACACACTTATAAAGCCGAAATGTCTTCCATCAAGGTGAGACATTTCGGCTTTAATGATTGATTGCTTTTAAAAAGGATTGCGGGGACTGCATGTTTTTCCCCTGTTTGCCGTTAAACTCGGCAGCTTGCGAGAGTGAAAAGTACTTGAAAAACGGACTTTTGTCCTATAAAATAAAACTGAAAAATAAGAAAAGGAGTGCTGCCATTGGAATTGGTAATGGAAAAACATGCCGGTTATCACGTGCATGATCGTTTGTTTAAGGAGCTGATCCAAAACTTTTTTCAGGAGTTTATGGAGGCGTTTTTCCCGGATCTTTCAGCGGATCTCGACTACCGTCGGGTGCGGTTTTTGTCGCAGGAACAGTTTACGGATTTTCCGGGCGGTGAGCAAAAACGGGTTGACATCCTTGCTGAAACGAAGGTAAAAGGGAAAGACACCGTGATTCTCATCCATGTAGAGCCGCAGTCGTATTACGAGAAACCTTTTCCTGAACGCATGTTTCGTTACTACATGATGATCAGTCTCCGGCACCGGAAACCGGTATTGCCGATTGCCGTCTTCAGTTATGAGGAGAAAACAGAAACCCCTGATACATACACCTTTGCGTTCCACAACATTGAAATTCTTCGTTTTCACTATTTATCCATTCATCTGATGAAGCAAAATTGGAGAAATTATATCCGGAGCAACAACCCTGTTGCCGCGGCATTATTAAGCAAAATGGGGTATACAGAAAAAGAACGGGTGCAGGTCAAACTGGAGTTTCTGCGGATGCTGGCCCGGATGGAACTCGACCCTGCAAAAATGAGGCTGCTATACGGTTTCTTTGATTATTATTTAAAATTGAACGAAAAAGAGGAGGCGGAAGTAATGGAAAACATTAAAATGCTGGACCCGGACGAGGCGGAGCAAGTATTGAAATTGCCGAATTCTTACTTTGATCGCGGGTATAAGAAGGGGAAAGAGGAAGGAAGAGAAGAAGGTGAAGAAAGATTAAGAAGATTTATTGTCAACTTGTTAAAAAATCAAGTGGATGTGAAGGTCATTGCCCAGGCATCTGGCTTGAGTGAAGACGAGATCATGAAAATCAAAAGGCAGATAGAAGGGGAAAAGCCTTGAACCCGAGTTATGACGAAGCAGAGCAAGTATTGAAATTGCCGAATTCCTATTTTGACCGCGGGTATAAGAAAGGATTGGAAGAAGGTGAAGAAAGATTAAGAAAAAGATTTATTTCTAATTTGTTAAAAAAGCAATTAGATTTGAAGCTCATTGCAGAAGTAACCGGCTTGAGTGAAGACGAGATCATGAAAATCAAAAGGCAGATAGAAGGGGAAAAGCCTTGAACCTGAGCTATGACGAAGCAGAGCAAGTATTAAAATTGCCGAACTCCTATTTTGAACGCGGGTATAAAAAGGATTAGAAGAAGGAGTAGAAAAGGGGAGAAAGGAATTATTACAAACAATTGTGGTTAGGATGCTTAAGAATGGCCTGGACCCACAATTGATAGTTGAGATGACCGGCCTAAGCCAGACAGAAGTGGAAAAAATAAAACAGCGACTGGAGTATTCATAAGATGGAAGTCAAATTTCCCGGTGTGGATGGAAAAGAAGTTTTCTTAGACTTGCCGAATTCTTACTTTGACCGCGGGTATAAGAAGGGGAAAGAAGAAGGTGAAGAAAGGTTAAGAAGATTTATTGTCAATTTGTTAAAAAATCAAGTGGATGTGAAACTCATTGCCCAAGCATCCGGCTTGAGTGAAGATGAGATCATGAAAATCAAAAGGCAGGTAGAAGGGCAGGAGCCGTAAATGCTTTTCACCATCACCGAAAAAACAGGGAGGGGCTTATACATAAGCCCCTCCCTTTCAGAACTTGTGCCATTCCTCCTCACCCCGCTCACTCATACAATGCTTCAACAGAAAAAGGGGAACGATTCTTTTATTGAAAAGATAGAAATAAGGAAAAATTATTGTATAATAGGTCTAAAGACATAGGTGGGGCGTATCTGATGTTCATTTTTGACTGGCATCGATAGGAGGGAAGGCAGAATGGGTCTGTATTATAAGTTGAAATCAGATAAACACAGCAGCGTATTGGAAAATGCAGAAAAAATGGAGGTTTCCATCGATCTCGATCAACCTGGCATTCCGGAACGATTGAAATTGATTCACCTGACAGAAGAAGATTTAAAAATCATAAAAAGTGCACAACCCCTTGTACAAAAATATATTGACAAAATTGTCAAGGCCTTTTATGATGCGATTTTGCAAGTGCAGGAGCTGAGGGATATCATTGAAAAACACAGTACGGTTGAGCGGCTCCAAA
This sequence comes from Weizmannia sp. FSL K6-0777, assembly GCF_038593185.1. Taxonomy (NCBI): domain Bacteria; kingdom Bacillati; phylum Bacillota; class Bacilli; order Caryophanales; family Bacillaceae; genus Heyndrickxia; species Weizmannia sp. FSL K6-0777. The sequence continues at coordinate 2,558,344 of NZ_CP151971.1, read as the reverse complement.
AAACGTTAAGGGTCCATCTTATTGAAATGTTTCAAGGCAACATCAACAAAAATTTTGTCGAAAAACGCTTGCAGATTGCAAGCACGCATTACCGGATCGGCCTTGAACACGGCTGGTATATCGGTTCTTTCCAAAATATTCAAAATGTCTTGAACGATATCCTTTTTCAAGAAATCGGCAGGAAAGAAGAAGTCCGGATCATCTCGGCTGCCATCAGCAAAATATTGAGTTTTGAACAACAAATCGTTCTTGAAGCTTACGAAAATGAGACGATCAGGAGACTGAATGAGCAGTATCAAAACGGGCAGCACGATTTGAAAGAACAAATGGTACAAATCAGTGAAGGTTTGGTTGCGCTGGCAGAGGAAACCCAAGCTTCGGTAGAATCTTTAGGTTTCAATCTGCAAAAAACGGATGAAATGGCTATTGAGAGCAGCCGGGAAGCAAGCTATGCCGAGTCATCGGCAGCAGAGGGGCAAAAAAAGCTGGGCATCCTGATCCGCGATGTCAAAATGATTGCCACCCGTACAAAAGAAATGATGGAAACGATCGAGAATCTGAGCGACTCTTCCCGCCAGATTGAAGATGTGGTGCTGTCTGTGAAAGAGATCGCTGACCAGACCAACCTGCTCGCGTTAAACTCAGCCATCGAGGCAGCACGGGCCGGAGAGTATGGTAGAGGATTTTCGATTGTCTCTCAAGAAATCCGGAAGTTATCAGAGGAGACGAAAAAGCTGGCAGGGCAGATCCAATCGATGTTATCCGCCTCAGGGCAATACAATTTGGATGTTAAAAATTCTTTAATCCAAGTTGACAGCGCCATTCACTCCGGATTGGGCAGCGCGGAAGAGGCAGGGCAATCGTTCCAGCAAATTACCGCCACGGTCAAACAAAGCAAACAAACTGCTTTAACCGTCCAAGGCCATATAGCAGAACTCGTCAATACTGTAAAAGAAATTGAAACAGCCAGCGCCGGGGTCGCGGCCGCGGCTGAAAAACTCCACAATGCAGCGGGAATCTGAAAAATTCCCGCTTTTTTAACAGAAACTACCAATAAAATTTATCGCAAAGCAAGATAGGCAATCAAGTTTAAAACAAATGGGGCCATCACAATGCCCAAGGCGATGGCAACGATTATCATAGGTAAATATTGTTTTTTCATAAACCCGTTCATAGATTCCCCTCCCCCACACAAAATGCTCCGGCCATTTAAACCGTTTGCAGCTTTCCCTTTCTTAAAGGTAGCATCCAAAGCCGGCTTATGCAAGCTTACACCCATGTTTTTTCATTTTTTCGAAACCGCTTTGCCGGATGCAGGGAGCGGGACAAGTCAAGGCAAGGAATAGATTTCCGCGTGCGGCGGTTCCTCAAGTTTGGATTTCTTCAGTTTTCCTTTTTCAACCAATTCCCCGATGACCCTCTCTATTTCACGAGGGTCCGTGTCAAATAGATCGGCAAGCTTGACAGTAGACAGTGCAGTATATTTCGGTTCTTTTGTGGATGAGATAATCATGTTTTTGATTCGTTCAAACAATTCCGCTTGTTCCATGGTTTGATCCCCTTTTTAAAAAAATCTACTTTTATTATACGCAAAATGGTAAAGAAACAATCCCAAATCAGTTATAGAAGAAAGTCAATTGGCAATCCTAATAAAAAAGGCATGATTGGGGGACCGATGATGGAAGAAGCAACCTTTTCGATTCGAATAAACGGGCAAGAACTGGCGGCGCGTAAAGGGCAAACGATTTTGGAAGTGGCCAACGCCCACGATATGTACATCCCCGCGATCTGTTACCATCCGAATCTCGGATCGATTCAAACTTGTGATACCTGTTTTGTGAACGTAAACGGGAATCTGGTGCGGGCATGTGCAACCAAGGTAGAGCCGGGAATGGAAGTGGAGTCCGGTTCCAAACCTGTAAAAGATGCCCAATATGAAGCAATGTCACGGATTCTGAAAAACCACGAGCTTTATTGCACCGTGTGTGACAACAATAATGGCAATTGTGTTGTCCATAACACGGCCGAGCATCTTGAAATCGAGCATCAAAAATACCAGTTTGAAGCTAAACCCTACCCGCCGGACCAATCCCATCCTTTTTACCGCTATGAACCGGACCAGTGCATTCTTTGCGGAAGATGTGTTGAGGCCTGCCAGGATTTGCAAGTCAATGAAACATTGACGATTGACTGGGACCGGGAAGTGCCAAGAGTGATCTGGGACAATGATGTTCCCATCGATGAGTCCTCTTGTGTATCTTGCGGCCATTGCGTCACGGTCTGCCCGTGCAATGCGCTTATGGAAAAGTCCATGCTCGGGGAAGCAGGGTATTTAACCGGCATTCCGCAAAAAGTGCTGGAGCCGATGATCGATCTCACTAAAGAAGTCGAACCGGGATATAAAGAGATTTTTGCAATATCCGAAATGGAAGCGGCAATGCGAAAATCGAGAATCAAAAGAACGAAAACCGTTTGCACCTATTGCGGTGTCGGCTGCAGTTTTGAAATTTGGACAAAAGGGCGCCACATTTTAAAAGTCGAGCCGCAGGAACATGCGCCAGTAAACGGCATCTCGACATGTGTCAAAGGAAAGTTCGGGTGGGACTTCGTCAACAGCGAAGAACGTTTAACAAAGCCGTTGATCCGCAAAGGGGAAGAATTTGTTGAAGCAAGCTGGGATGAAGCCCTGAATCTGATCGCAAGCAAATTGCAGGAAATAAAAGAACAGCACGGGCCGGACGCGCTTGGCTTTATTGCTTCATCTAAATGTTCGAATGAAGAAAACTATCTCTTTCAAAAATTCGCCCGCGCGATCATCGGTACAAATAATCTGGATAATTGCTCGCGTTACTGCCAGTCGCCGGCAACGTCAGGGCTTTTGCGGACCGTTGGTATTGGCGGGGACTCCGGCACCATCCGGGATATCCAGCAGGCGGATTTGGTGGTTACGGTGGGGGCGAACCCGGCCGAATCCCATCCTGTCCTTGCGACACGCATTAAACGGGCGCACAAATTGCATGGACAAAAGCTTATGGTCGTCGATTTAAGGGAAAACGAACTGGCCAGCCGCGCCAATTTATTTATTCATTCGAAGCCAAGCACAGATTTGATTTGGCTTAACGCCGTGACAAAATACATTCTCGATCAGGGCTGGGAAGACAAAGCATTTCTTGAAGCCAGGGTCAAAGGGCTAGACAAGTTCAGAGCTTCACTGGAAAAATACACGCTGGCGTTTGCCGAGGAGAAAACCGGCATTTCGAAAGAGAACTTAATCAAAATGGCAACGATGATCCATGAAGCCAAATCCGTATGCATTCTTTGGGCGATGGGCATCACCCAGCACACATGCGGGACGGATGCAAGCACGGCCATTTCCAACTTGTTATTGGTTACCGGTAATTACGGCCGCCCTGGGACGGGGGCATATCCGCTCAGAGGGCACAACAATGTGCAAGGCGCCTGTGATTTTGGAACGATGCCCGCTTGGTTCCCGGGCTACGAACCAGTAGAAGATAATGAAGTGAGGGAACGGTACGAAAAGGCTTGGGGGGTCAAACTTCCGGAAAACCCGGGGCTTGACAATCATCAAATGATCGGCGGGATAAAAAGCGGCAAGCTCCGGGGCCTCTACCTGTTCGGTGAAGAAATGGCGATCGTTGATTCCAATATTAATTTTGTGGAAGAACATCTGGAAAAGCTCGACTTTTTTGTTGTACAGGATGTGTTTTTCAGCAAAACGGCCCAATTTGCCGATGTGATCCTGCCGGCTGCGCCGAGCCTTGAGAAAGAAGGGACGTTTACAAATACGGAACGGCGCATCCAGCGCTTTTACCAGGTATTTGAACCGATGGGTGAATCGAAGCCGGATTGGGTCATCTTTCAGGAGCTCGCGAACAAAATGGGAGCCCAGTGGCATTACCAGCACCCCGGCGAAATCATGGCAGAAGCGGCAAGCCTAGCAAAGTACTTTGCAGGCATCAGCTACGAGAGACTGGAAGGGTTTAACAGCCAAATATGGCCGGTTAAAAAAGACGGTACGAGCACACCGCTTCTATATCAAGACCGTTTTGCCTTTCCGGACGGTAAAGCCCGACTGGTACCGGTTGACTGGGAACCGCCTTTTTCAGCCGGGGAGGGATTTGATTACCATCTTAACAACGGCCGCTTGCTGGAACAGTTCCATGAAGGGAATTTGACGGACCGTTCTCCGGGCATCCATCACAAAGTGCCGGAGCCGTGGCTTGAGATTTCACCGGAGGCAGCAAGTGAACGGGGGATAAAAGACGGGGCGCTTGTACGGCTGACATCGCCTTACGGAAAGGTGAAAGTACGGGCCGTTGTGACCGGGCGGGTACAAGGAAAAGAATTGTACTTAACGATGAACGCCCGGAAAGAGGATGAAATGGTGAACCGGCTGACGAGCAGCTATCATGACAGGGTGACCCATACCCCGAACTATAAAGAAATGGGCGTAAAAATGGAGATTTTAGAGGAAAAAGGAAAACCGCCGCTGCCAAAGGTGAACCACCGTTATGGCAATCGGATTCCGCAAATCAGTGTAAGAGTGGAAGAAAAATGGAAGCGGGATGACTTTATCCCGATCACGGCATTATTTTCACCGGGAGGAAAAGCATATGGCGAAGGTGATCAGGCAAACGGGACGGGCCGGTAATGAGAAAGAAATCCGCGGACGGGAAGGCTCTGTTCCGGCCGTGAAATTAATAAAGCCGGGAGGGAAAGCATATGGCGAAGGCGATCAGGCAAATTAAACAAGTGGATCCGGCCCCGGAAGAATGGCAGGCAGCCTCTCTGTCGGCGGTTGTAAAGGCAGCCGCCGAAAACGGGGAATCACTGATTAAACTGTTAGAGATCATCAAACAGCTGGATGGCATGGGCGTGCTTAATGCGATGGAAGGTTTGCTCCAAAACCGCGTTGACGTTGCCGAAATTGCCTTAGGGCAACTAAACCAGCCCACCATGTACCATGTCGTCAAAAACGGGATGAACGTATTTAAATTTTTAGGCGCCATCGATCCGGAACAACTGCAAACGATCTTGTCAGGCATCACGAGCGGGTTTGAAAAAGCAGCCCAATCCGGGGGCCAGGAGAGTCTGTGGAAGCTCGGAAAAAGCATGCGCTCCCCGGAAGTGAAACGGTCGCTTGCCATGATGACAAGCATTTTGGCGGGGATGGGGGAAGCCATGGAGCAAAACCATTCGCTTCCTGAAGGAGGAACGGACATTGGCTAAAGGGATGTTGAAAGTAAGTGATATGGTGAATGAAGAAGATGCCGCCAAAGTCCGCCGCGCCCTGAATGAAGTCTGGGGCGTCCGCGATATTGAAATCAGTTTGGCAAGAAAAGAAGCGACTTTTACCTATAATGACCAATCGGCATCCTGCCACGATATGATGCAAGCCGTGACGGAGCAGGGTTACCGTGCTGAAATGATGGAACCATAAAAGGAGGAAGGCACTTGAAAGTATGCGAAATCTGCGGTTCCCAAACACCGGAAGAAAACGAAGCGGAATCAAGAAGAGTGCTTTATGTCTGTGAAAACTGCCGGACCGACCGGAAATTCGATTTTGAAGAAGAAAATTAAGCAAATGGCGTTGCGGCACCGCAACGCCATTTATGTGCGCAAATTTTCCGGCAAAAAAAATGGCGTCTGCGTTTGCCGGCTGCCCATATCCCCGGAAGCATGGGACTTCTTGCCATTGCATATACTAAAACACAAAAATGTTGTAAAATAAAAGACAATAGCAAGAGAAGCCTTTTATCATTGCCAAGGGGGGAATGTTATGGATCTTCAAGTCGGATTGTGGCAAAAGCAGTCAATGAAACTGGCAATGACCCAGGAATTAAAACAAGCAATCGAGGTTCTTCAGTTCTCATCCCAGGAGCTCGCATCTTTTTTGGAAGAAAAAGCTGCGGAAAATCCTCTCATCGAACTGTCCAGCGCCAATATTAAACTGGTCGATTCCCGTTTTTCCGGGCTGAGCCGTGTAAAGGGGCAGAAAAAAAGCCAGGACAAAAACTGGATTGAACAAATTCCTGCACAGACGGAAACACTTCCAGACTTTTTGATCAGCCAATTGGATATGAAAGCGTTATCAAACAAGATTTTGAAAGCGGTCCAACTTTATGCGCGCCATCTGGATGCAAACGGCTACCTTGCCATCTCGGTTCAGGAAGCGGCAAAAATGGCTGCCATTTCCGAAGAAGACGCCGAAAAAGCACTTGGCATTCTCCAGTCGCTGGATCCGGCCGGAATCGGCGCAAGATCGCTTCAGGAATGTCTACTGATCCAGATAAAAAGGGATCCGGATGCGCCCGGGCATGCGGAAGAATTGATCAGCCGCCATTTTCTCGATTTTGCCGAAAAAAAATGGAGAGGCATTGCGAAAAAACTTGATATATCCCTGCAGGAAATCCAGCGGGTATCTGATTATGTGCAGACGTTAAACCCGCGTCCTGGATCCGGTTTTATGGCAGATCGGCCGCAATACATCGTTCCCGATCTTTTGGTCAAAAATCATGCGGGAAAGCTCGAATTGTATCTTGTAGAAAACCAGGTTCCAAAACTCCGTTTGAATGAAAGTTATGCAAGCATGAACCCGGCCGGAGATGCCGGCGTCACCCGTTATTTAAAAGAAAAAACGCAGGAATATTACTGGATCCGAAAAAGCATCGAAAGCCGGAAAGAAACGCTGCTAAAAGTCGGCGCAGCACTGCTTGAAAAACAGCGGGATTTCTTTTTATATGGAAAAGGGCATTTGAAGCCGCTTACGATGAAAGAAATTTCGGATGACATCGGGATGCACGAGTCGACGGTGAGCCGTGCAGTGAGAGAAAAGTATATGGAAACGCCATTCGGGACTTTCCCATTAAAAACATTTTTCACGACCGCCTTGCCGGTTCGTTCTGCCGGCGGGGAAGAAGCAGCATCAAGCGCCGAGGTCAAAAATGAAATTTCAGCACTTATAAGCGGGGAAGACAAGCGGAAGCCGCTTTCCGACCAGGCGATTGTGACCGTATTAAATGAAAAAGGGTTTGAAATCTCGCGCCGGACAGTGGCGAAATACCGCGAACAGCTCGGCATTCCGTCATCTTCCAAAAGAAAAAGGTACGAATAAGCCGGGAATATTTTTTCAAAACGGAAGTTTCGCGTTTCATCCGCCGGCAAAAAAGGACGAATCGGACGGGAACGGGCAAATTTCGCACACACTTTGAAATAAATAAATAACGGATCAGGCATTTGGGTATATCGGGTCGGGAGCACAGCCCATGTGCCTGCCACGAATGGCCGGAAAGGGGGAGGATTTTAAAATGGAACTGGTGCTATATACAAGAAAACAATGCCCGCTTTGTGCGGAAGCAAAAGAACAGCTGCAACTCCTGCAAAAGGAAATCCCGTTCCGGCTGATTGAAAAAGACATCGAAGCGTGCGATGCATGGACGGAAAAATACGGCCTTATGATCCCGGTTATCGAGTACAAAGGGGAACTGCTCGGATATGGGCGGATTCACCTTTTTGCCATAAAGGAGCGCTTACATGAAATTCATGAGCAATAATAGTTGAAATGCAAAATTTATCCTGCTAGAATGAAACATGTAGCGAGGGTAATTTTTTTTGAAGCAGGTGGGACAAAAAATGTCTCTGTGGGACTCAACACGACCTACATAATTATTTAAGGGAGTACATTATCTATGCGATCGTTGATAGAGGTTCAAAAAAAATTATACCCCGATATCCTCGCTGTCATGCAAAAACGATACCGGATTCTCCGTTCCATTTCTTTTGCGGAACCGGTGGGAAGAAGAACATTGGCACAAATGCTTGGCATGTCAGAACGCATTCTTCGGAGCGAAACGGATTTTTTGAAAAACCAAAAGCTCATTGACGTAAAACCCTCGGGCATGTCGGTGACAAATGATGGTGCTGCCTTGTTACAAAATATGGAAAGCATGATGAGAGAAATATCGGGTATAAATGAAACGGAAGAAAAGCTGAAACAAGCTTTGGGCCTCGAAGACGTGGTCGTGGTTCAAGGGGACAGCGACAAAGAACCGTGGGTGAAAAACGAGCTTGGAAGGGCTTGTGCTGTAAGAATGAAAGCCGCCTTAACGGGAAACAATATAATCGCTGTAACCGGAGGATCGACGATGGCCGCAGTCGCAGATGTGTTAACTCCCGACATCAGTGCCAAGAGGCAGCTGCTGTTCGTGCCGGCCAGAGGCGGGATTGGTGAAGATGTCGCAAATCAGGCCAACACGATCTGCGCAAAAATGGCGGAAAGGACCGGCGGAAAACACAGGGTATTATATGTGCCTGACCAGGTCAGCCCGGAAGTGTACAAATCGGTCGTAAACGAGCCGTCCATTAAAGAAGTCCTTACCCTTATTAAACAAGCGGATATTGTGCTGCACGGCATTGGCGAAGCCATGACAATGGCAGAACGCCGCAAGACCGGAAAAGAAGAGATGGAGAAAATCATCCGTGGGCATGCAGTCGGAGAAGCGTTCGGGTACTATTTTAACGAACAGGGTGAAATTGTTCACAAGGTCCGGACGATCGGCCTGCAACTCGAGGATTTGCACCGGATCCGCCATGTTTTTGCGGTTGCCGGCGGGGCATCCAAGGCAAAGGCCATTAAAGCCTACATGAACACGAAACCGGAATCCACTGTTCTGATTACGGACGAAGGGGCAGCAAAACAAATTCTCGCTTGGCGCTAACCTGTTTTTAAAAGGGATAACCCTTTTGAAATATAAAATCTTTACGACTCAAGGAGGAAATACAAATGGCAGTTAAAGTTGGTATTAACGGATTTGGACGTATCGGACGTAACGTATTCCGTGCTGCTTTAGGCAATCCTAATGTTGAAATCGTTGCAATCAATGACCTGACAGACGCAAAAATGCTTGCACACTTGTTAAAATATGACTCTGTTCATGGCAACCTGGAAGAAGAAGTCACTGTAGACGGTGATTCCATCGTTGTAGACGGCCATAAAGTAAAAGTTTTGGCTGAACGCGAACCTGCAAATCTCGGATGGGGCGACCTCGGTGTTGACGTTGTTGTTGAATCAACAGGCCGTTTCACAAACCGTGAAGGGGCTGCAAAACACCTTGAAGCAGGCGCAAAGAAAGTCGTCATTTCCGCTCCTGCGAAAAACGAAGATATTACGATCGTAATGGGTGTTAACGAAGACAAATACGATCCTAAAAACCATAACGTCATTTCGAACGCATCCTGCACAACAAACTGCCTGGCGCCGTTTGCAAAAGTGCTGCAAGAAAAATTCGAAATCAAACGTGGTATGATGACAACTGTTCACTCTTACACAAACGACCAGCAAATTCTTGACTTGCCGCACAAAGACTACCGCCGTGCACGTGCAGCTGCACAAAGCATCATCCCGACTACAACCGGTGCTGCTAAAGCAGTTGCACTTGTATTGCCTGAACTGAAAGGCAAATTGAACGGTATGGCCATGCGCGTTCCGACTCCAAACGTTTCTGTTGTTGACCTTGTTGCTGAACTTGGCAAAAACGTAACGGTTGAAGAAGTAAACGCAGCATTTAAAGAAGCGGCTGAAGGCGAATTGAAAGGCATTCTCGCATACAGCGAAGAACCGCTTGTATCCCGTGACTACAACCATACAACTGTTTCTTCGACCATTGATGCATTATCCACAATGGTTATCGAAGGCAACATGGTAAAAGTCATTTCTTGGTATGACAACGAATTCGGTTATTCCAACCGCGTTGTTGACCTTGTTGAATACATCGCTTCTAAAGGCCTTTAATTTGAACGATAAAACGTTGCAGGGGGGTGGGGAAGAATCCCCTCTCCCTTTTTTCAATGCCTGTAAAACAAAAGGAGGTTCGTTTTGCCATGAACAAAAAATCGATTAAAGATGTTGAATTGCAAGGCAAACGCGTTTTCTGCCGTGTCGACTTCAATGTTCCGTTAAAAGACGGCAATGTAACGGATGATACAAGAATCCGTGCTGCCCTTCCAACGATCAAATATTTGGTGGAAAACGGTGCGAAAGTCATTCTTGCCAGCCACCTCGGCCGTCCTAAGGGCCAGGTTGTGGAAGAGTTGCGCCTCACACCGGTTGCAAAACGCCTGAGCGAACTGCTTGGAAAAGACGTCAAAAAAGCAAATGAAGCTTATGGCGAATCGGTTAAGGCGGAAATCAGCAAAATGAATAATGGTGACGTATTGTTGCTTGAAAACGTCCGTTTCTATCCGGGTGAAGAAAAAAATGACCCGGAATTGGCAAAGGAATTTGCATCTTTAGCTGAACTGTATGTAAACGACGCATTCGGCGCTGCCCACCGTGCCCATGCATCAACAGAAGGGATTGCCCATCACCTGCCTGCAGTATCCGGCTTTTTAATGCAAAAAGAACTGGATGTGCTCGGCAAAGCATTGTCCAATCCGGAACGCCCTTTTACTGCCATTATCGGCGGCGCAAAAGTAAAAGACAAAATCGGCGTCATCGACAATTTGCTGGATAAAGTCGACAACCTGATCATCGGCGGCGGCCTTGCTTATACGTTCGTCAAAGCACAAGGCCATGAAATCGGCAAATCGCTGCTTGAAGAAGACAAAATTGACCTTGCAAAATCTTTTATGGCAAAGGCGAAAGAAAAAGGCGTCAACTTCTATATGCCGGTTGATGCGATCGTAGCAGACGAATTCTCCGAAACTGCCAACAAAAAAGAGGTAGCGATTGAAGAAATCCCGGCTGACTGGCAGGCACTTGATATTGGCCCGAAAACGGTTGAACTGTATGCCAAAGTCATCAAAGAATCGAAACTTGTCATTTGGAACGGACCGATGGGCGTATTCGAAATGGACGCCTATGCAAACGGGACAAAAGGCGTTGCAGAAGCGCTCGCGGATGCAACCGGCACTTACAGCATCATCGGCGGCGGCGACTCTGCGGCAGCTGTTGAAAAATTCCATCTGGCAGAGAAAATGGACCATATTTCAACAGGCGGCGGCGCATCGCTTGAATTCATGGAAGGGAAAACACTTCCTGGCGTCGCAGCTTTAAATGACAAATAATTTTATCAGGAAAGGGAGTGTCCTTATTGCGTAAACCGATCATTGCGGGGAACTGGAAAATGAATAAAACCTTGCCGGAAGCGCTGGCTTTTACCGAAAAGGTAAAACATTCGGTACCTGGCGAATCTGTTGTCGACAGCGTCATATGTGCGCCTGCGCTCTTTTTGGAACGCCTGGTGGAAGCAACGAAAGGCACCCGCGTAAAAATTGGCGCCCAAAACATGCACTATGAAGAAAGTGGTGCTTTTACAGGCGAGATCAGCCCGGTTGCACTCGCTGATTTGCATGTTGAATATGTCATCCTGGGACACTCTGAACGCCGTGAAATGTTTAATGAAACGGATGAAGCAGTCAATAAGAAAGTAAAAGCTGCTTTTGCCCATCATTTAACACCAATCGTTTGCGTGGGAGAAACACTGGCACAACGGGAAAACAATGAAACAAAACAAATCGTCGGATCGCAAGTAAAAGCTGCTTTTGCCGGGCTTTCTGACGACGAGGCAAAACAGGTTGTCGTTGCCTATGAACCCATCTGGGCAATCGGAACAGGCAAATCTTCGACTGCCGAAGATGCCAACGAAGTTTGTGCCTATATCCGCAGTGTGATCGCGGACCAATTCAGCCGGGATGTTGCTGACAGCGTTCGAATTCAATACGGCGGCAGTGTAAAACCCGGCAACATTAAAGAATTTATGGAACAACCGGATATTGACGGCGCATTAGTGGGCGGTGCAAGCCTTGACCCACAATCTTATTTGCAATTATTGGAGGCGGTAAGCCATGAGTAAAGCACCTGTGGCATTAATCATTTTAGACGGCTTCGGCTGCCGGAAAGAAACATACGGCAATGCTGTAGCCCAAGCAAAAAAACCAAATTTTGACCGCTACTGGAAGGAATTCCCGCACAATCAACTCGGCGCAAGCGGCGAATCCGTCGGCCTTCCTGACGGCCAGATGGGGAACTCGGAAGTCGGCCATACAAACATCGGTGCAGGGCGTATCGTTTACCAAAATTTGACGCGCGTAGACATGTCGATCCGCGAAGGCGAGTTTGAAAAGAACGAAACCTTCCTCGGCGCGGTTGAAAACGTGAAAAAACACGGGACAAGCCTCCACTTATTCGGCTTGTTGTCGGACGGCGGCGTGCACAGCCATATCCGCCATATGTTCGCGCTGCTGAAATTCGCAGCCGATCAAGGTGTGAAAAAAGTGTACGTCCATGCTTTCCTTGACGGACGTGATGTAGGCCCGAAAACAGCGGAAAAATACATCAAAGCAACAGAAGAAAAATTTAAAGAATACGGTGTCGGCGAATTTGCAACGATTACCGGCCGTTACTATTCCATGGACCGTGACAAACGCTGGGACCGTGTGGAAAAAGCGTACCGCGCCATGGCATACGGCGAAGGTCCGAAATATCCGGACCCAATGGCGGTCATTGAAGATTCCTATAAAAATGGCATCTTTGATGAATTCGTTATTCCTTCTGTGATTACAAAAGAAGACGGATCACCGGTTGCAACGGTTCAGGATCATGACTCGGTCATTTTCTACAACTTCCGTCCGGACCGTGCCATCCAAATTTCAAATGCTTTTACGAACGAAGATTACCGTGCATTTGACCGCGGCTCGAATCACCCGAAAGATTTGTACTTCGTCTGCATGACACATTTTTCGGAAACGGTCAAAGGCTATGTTGCCTTCAAACCGGTCGGTCTTGACAATACAATCGGCGAAGTATTGTCACAGCACGGGTTAAAACAGCTGCGGATTGCAGAAACTGAAAAATATCCGCATGTAACGTTCTTTATGAACGGCGGGCGTGAAGAACCATTTCCAGGGGAAGAAAGAATTTTAATTCACTCCCCTAAAGTGGCAACATATGACTTGCAACCGGAAATGAGCGCCTATGAAGTAACGGATGCTTTGCTGGAGCAAATTCGGAATGACAAACAAGATGCTATCATTTTGAACTTTGCAAACCCGGATATGGTCGGCCACTCCGGCATGCTGGAACCAACCATTAAAGCGATCGAAGCAGTCGATGAATGCCTCGGCAAAATCGTGGACCTGATCCTTGAAAAAGGCGGCTATGCCATTATCACGGCTGACCACGGCAACTCGGATGAAGTGCTGACACCGGAAGGCAAACCGATGACGGCCCATACGACAAATCCGGTTCCGGTCATCATCACGAAAAAAGGCGTTGAAGTGCGTGACGGCGGCATCCTTGCCGACCTGGCACCAACCATGCTTGATCTGCTGAACATTGAAAAACCGAAAGAAATGACAGGCACAAGCCTGATTAAAAAATGACCCTTTGTGGGAAAGCCTGATAAAAGGAAAATCGGGCCAAATGCGTTGAAAGTGATGCCCTGAAAACGGGAGCACCATGCCTGAAAGGTGCTGCGGGCATGGAATGGGATGACACCCGGGGGCATGCCGGAAAAATTTTTTGCGGACATGCCCTTAGCGCCATGCCTGGAAAGTGCCGGGCAAAGTGATGGAAACCCCATTTATGCATTGAAAAAGGAGAGATAAGAAGATGTCTTTAATATCTGATGTTTATGCACGCGAAGTATTGGACTCGCGCGGCAACCCAACTGTTGAAGTAGAAGTTTACACAGAAGACGGCGGTTTTGGCCGCGCATTGGTGCCAAGCGGTGCCTCTACAGGTGAATACGAAGCCGTTGAACTCCGTGACAACGACAAAAGCCGTTTCCTCGGTAAAGGTGTCGAAACAGCTGTTAAAAATGTGAACGACACGATCGCTGAAGCGATTATCGGCCGTTACGATGTATTTGACCAAGTCGGCGTTGATAAAGCAATGATCGAACTTGACGGCACACCGAACAAAGGCAAACTTGGCGCAAATGCCATCCTTGGCGTTTCCCTTGCTGTTGCCCGTGCTGCAGCAAACGAATTGGATTTGCCTTTGTACAAATACCTTGGCGGATTCAACGCAAAACAACTGCCGGTTCCGATGATGAACATCTTAAACGGCGGTGCGCATGCTGACAACAACGTGGACATTCAGGAATTCATGATCATGCCTGCCGGCGCTCCGACTTTCAAAGAAGCGTTGCGCATGGGTGCTGAAATTTTCCACAACCTGCGTTCTGTTTTAAAAGCGAAAGGTTATAATACTGCTGTCGGTGACGAAGGCGGTTTTGCACCAAACTTGAAATCGAATGAAGAAGCCCTTTCTACCATTATTGAAGCCATCGAAAAAGCCGGCTACAAACCAGGCGAACAAGTTTTGCTTGCAATGGACGTTGCATCTTCCGAACTTTACAGCGACGAAGACCATAAATACCATTTAGCCGGCGAAGGCAAAGTCCTGACTGCGGAAGAAATGGTGAATTGGTATGAAGAATTAATTTCGAAGTACCCAATCATTTCGATTGAAGACGGTCTGGATGAAAATGACTGGGAAGGCTTCAAAATGTTAACAGAACGCCTTGGCAAGAAAGTCCAATTGGTAGGCGACGACCTGTTCGTAACCAATACTGAAAAACTTGCCCGCGGTATTGAAGAAGGCATCAGCAACTCCATTCTGATCAAAGTAAACCAAATCGGTACTTTGACGGAAACTTTCAATGCGATTGAAATGGCAAAACGTGCAGGCTATACTGCAATTGTTTCCCACCGTTCCGGCGAAACAGAAGACAGCACCATTGCGGATATTGCTGTTGCGACAAACGCCGGCCAAATCAAAACAGGTGCGCCATCCCGTACCGACCGCGTAGCAAAATACAACCAATTGCTCCGCATCGAAGACGAACTGGCTGAAACAGCCGAGTTCCTTGGCAAAAAAACTTTCTACAACTTGAAAAAATAATGCCATTCTGCTGCAGGCTGCCCGGTTTTCACCGGGCAGTTTTTTGGTTGTACGGGAAAAATGGGGCTATTCGTTTTGCGTCTGGCTGACAAAAACGCGGAACGGGGTGAGGGACATGAAGGACAAAACAGGGACCGGTAACTAGAGAAATGTTCTTCACTGGGCTTATGAAAGACAAAACGAGGGGCCGAGGTGAAAGAAATGTCCTTCATAGGGTTCATGAAAGACAAAACGGGGAGTCGGGACGAAGAAAATGTCCTTCACTGGGCTTATGAAAGACAAAACGAGGCGCCTGGATGAAGAAAATGTCCTTCATCGAGCTTATGAAGGACAAAACGAGGCTCTGGAACGAAGGAAATGTCCTTCATAGGGTTCATGAAAGACAAAACGGGGAGTCGAGACGAAAGAAATGTCCTTCATCGGTTCCATGAAAGACAAAACGAGGCGCCGGGACGAAGGAAATGTCCTTCATAAGGTTCATGAAAGACAAAAAGAGGCGCCGGGACGAAGGAAATGTCCTTCATAGGGTTCATGAAAGACAAAACACGGGCTGAGAAACAAGGAAATGTCCTTCAATAAGGTTATGAAAGACAAAACAGGGACCGATAACCAGAGAAGTGTCCTTCATCAAGCTTATGAAAGACAAAATGAGGCACCAGGGCGAAAGAAATGTCCTTCATTGGATCTATGAAAGACAAAATACGGGCTGAGAAACAAGGAAAGGTTATGAAGGACAAACCAGGGACCGGTAACCAGAGAAATGTTCTTCACGGGGCTTACGAAAGACAACGAAGTACCTGGATGAAAGAGATATTTTTCATTAGCCACGTGTAAGACAAAACAGGTACCCGGAAATCAAAAAACATCCTTCATCATCGAGCCCATAAAGACAAAACGGGGGCCGGACCAATAAGATACTGTTCATTTTCGGACAATTATTCCAATGTAGTTGAACCCTGCCCCCCAATATGGTACACTCAAGATTAGGTATTGCCCGTCTCAGGAGGTGTGCAGTTGTGCATACATTGTTATTAACATTACTAATCATCGATTCAATTCTGTTGATTGCAGTCATACTGCTCCAGCCCGGGAAAAGCACGGGATTGTCCGGCGCCATTTCCGGCGGCGCTGAACAGCTTTTCGGGAAACAAAAAGTGCGCGGAATTGACCTGATTTTACACAGGATTACGATTGTGCTCGCTGTTTTATTTTTCCTGCTGGCCATCGGACTTGCATATATAAACCTATAAGGGTATGCAAATCAGGCAACTTATAAAGAAGCCTTATCCGCACATGCCTGTAAACTTTATGACTTCCATCCCGGTCTCAAAATCCAGGCCGGGTATTTTTATGCGGATTGCTGGCATTTCCGAAACGACTTTGTTACAAATAAAATGAACAAAGGCCCCAAAGAAAAACAGCAGGAAAGAGGCGTTTTTTACGGATGATGAGAATTGTACCACCAAAACCGTTTTTATTTGAAGCCGGCAAAAGGGCTGTACTGCTTTTGCACGGATTTACCGGAAGCAGCGCCGACGTCAGGATGCTCGGGCGCTTCCTTGAAAAAAAAGGATACACTTGCCATGCGCCGCAATACAAAGGGCACGGGGTACCGCCTGAAAACCTTTTGCATACGGGTCCAAGCGACTGGTGGCAAGATGTTATGAATGGCTACCAGTTATTAAAAGAAAAAGGGTATCATGAAATTGCAGTAGCCGGATTGTCATTGGGCGGGGTATTTTCCTTAAAATTGGGTTACACTGTACCTGTAAAGGGAATTATCACCATGTGCGCGCCCATGTACATAAAAAGCGAGCAAACGATGTATGAAGGCGTGGTTGCGTATGCCCGCAAATACAAACAGTTCGAAGGGAAAAGCGAAGCGCAAATCGAACAGGAAATGCGGGAATTCAAAAAGACGCCGATGCATACGCTGCAATCGCTGCAAGAGCTTATTCAGGATGTGCGCAACCATGTCGATCACATTTATGCGCCCGTTTTTGTCGTACAAGCGCGCCATGACGAAATGATCCGCCCGGAAAGCGCCAATATTATTTATTCAGAAGTGGAAACAGACCATAAGCAACTCAAATGGTATGAGAACTCCGGCCATGTTATTACACTCGACGACGAAAAAGATCAACTTCACGAAGATGTGTACACGTTTCTGGAGTCACTTGACTGGTCGGTTTAAAATTTTCCCGAAAAAGGAGGGAAATAAATGGAACAAGACCAACTACGGCAAGATGTTGAAAAAATTTTATCTTATATGAAAGAAGAGACGTACAAGCCGCTGACGGTTCAGGAACTGGAAAAAGCGTTCGGCATTGACGATTCTTCCGAGTTTAAAGCATTTGTGAAAGTGCTCGTTTATATGGAAGAAAAAGGCCTCATTGTCCGCACGCGAAGCAACCGTTACGGCCTGCCGGAAAAAATGAATCTCGTACGGGGAAAACTGATCGGCCATCCAAAAGGTTTTGCTTTTGTCGCCCCCGATGAGCCTGGGATGGACGATATTTTTATCCCGCCGCATGAAACTAACCATGCGTTAAATGGAGACACCGTGATTGTCCGTGTGTCCACCAAAAGCTCAGGCCAGCGCCAGGAAGGAACCGTTGTGCGCATTCTTGAGCGGGGCCAGACAGAACTTGTCGGCACATACGTCGAAAGCAAACATTTCGGATTTGTCGTACCCGATGACAAACGGTTCGGCAGCGATATTTTTATACCGAAAACAGCAAACGGTGGTGCTGTCGAAGGCCATAAAGTGATTGTCCATATTACCGCCTACCCGGAAGGCACGAAAAATGCGGAAGGCGAAATCATCAAAATTCTTGGCCATAAAAATGATCCCGGTGTTGATATTTTGTCGATTATCCATCAGTATGGGCTGCCCCAAGCCTTTCCGGAAGAAGTGCTCGAACAGGCAAACCGGGTGCCGGAAGAAATTGATGAGAGTGAAATTGGCAGCCGTCGCGATTTGCGCGGGGAAATGATTGTAACGATTGATGGGGCTGATGCAAAAGATCTCGACGATGCTGTTACCGTGAAAAAACTGGCAAACGGTCATTATAAGCTCGGCGTCCATATTGCAGATGTCAGCCATTATGTAACGGAAGGATCGCCGATTGACCGTGAAGCATTTGAACGCGGGACGAGCGTGTACCTTGTTGACCGCGTCATTCCGATGATCCCGCACCGTTTGTCAAACGGCATCTGTTCCCTGAATCCACAAGTCAACCGGTTTACGCTGTCGTGCGAAA
The DNA here is from genome assembly GCF_038593185.1 of Weizmannia sp. FSL K6-0777. NCBI lineage: Bacteria > Bacillati > Bacillota > Bacilli > Caryophanales > Bacillaceae > Heyndrickxia > Weizmannia sp. FSL K6-0777. The sequence continues at coordinate 2,540,155 of NZ_CP151971.1, read as the reverse complement.
TGGAAATTGATGAAACAGGCCGCGTTGTTAATCATGAAATTTTTGAAAGCATCATCAAAACGACCGCTCGTATGACGTATGCGGACGTTAATAAAATCCTTGTCGACCGCGACGAAGCGCTTAGAAAACACTATGAGCCGCTCGTTCCAATGTTTGAACAAATGGCCGAACTCGCGGAGATTTTGCGCAAAAAAAGGATGGAGCGCGGCGCTATTGATTTTGATTTTAAAGAAGCAAAAGTCATTGTCGATGAAAAGGGCAAACCAACGGATGTTGTGTTGCGTGAGCGGTCGGTTGCAGAAAAGCTGATCGAGGAATTTATGCTTGCTGCCAACGAAACGGTTGCCGAACATTTTTACTGGCTGGACGTGCCGTTTATTTACCGGATCCACGAAGAGCCGAAAGCGGAGAAACTGCAGCGGTTCTTTGAATTTATTACCAATTTTGGTCTGATCGTACGCGGTACAGCCAATTCAGTGCATCCGCGTGCGTTGCAGGAAATCATTGATACGGTTTCCGGACGGCCTGAGGAAATGGTCGTGTCGACGGTCATGCTGCGGTCGATGCAGCAGGCGAAGTACGATCCGGAATGCATTGGCCACTTCGGCTTATCAACGAAATTTTACACACATTTCACCTCACCGATCCGCCGTTATCCGGACCTGATTGTCCACCGGCTGATCCGCACGTATTTGATCAGCGGAAAATTGGATGAAAAGACGAAAGAAAAATGGAAAGCATTACTGCCGGAAATTGCGGACCATGCCTCGAAAATGGAACGCCGAGCAGTAGAAGCTGAACGGGATACGGATGAGCTGAAAAAAGCCGAATTTATGGAAGACAAAATCGGGGAAGAATTCGACGGGATTATCAGCTCAGTTACGAATTTCGGCATGTTTGTCGAACTGCCGAACACGATTGAAGGGCTTGTCCATGTCAGCTATATGACAGATGACTATTACCATTACAATGAGCGGCAATATGCCATGATCGGCGAACGAACAGGAAATGTATTCCGCATTGGTGATGAGATCCGCGTCCGCGTGCTCAATGTGAACAAAGACGAACACAATATTGATTTTGAAATTGTCGGCATGCAAAACAACCGCCGAGAAAAAACAGAAGAACGCCCGAAAAAGATCGTCAAAGTGCGCGGCACCCATTCTACTAGGCCGCAAAAATCGCACCATGCCGACGAAGACTGGGCGACGAGGCCGCCGAAAAAGAAAAAGAAAAAAGCAAATCGAAGGTAACCGGATTTTTTCGGCTGCCTTCACCGGAGGGGAAATGAAATGCCAAAAGGCGAAGGGAAAGTGCTGGCGCAAAACAAGAAAGCAAGCCATGATTATTTTATCGAAGAAACATATGAAGCAGGCATTGTTCTGCAGGGGACAGAAATCAAATCGATCCGGGCTGGCCGCGTAAATTTGCGTGATTCGTTTGCCCGTGTGGAAAATGGGGAAGTCTTTGTCTACGGGATGCACATCAGCCCGTACGAGCAGGGAAACCGGTACAATCATGACCCGCTCCGCCCGCGGAAAATTTTGCTGCACAAGAAAGAAATTGACCGGCTGGCCGGTGTGACAAAAGAGAAAGGTTATGCTTTAATCCCGCTCAAAATCTATATTAAAAATGGGTATGCAAAAGTGCTCGTCGGCCTGGCCCGCGGGAAAAAGAATTATGACAAGCGTGAATCCCTGAAGAAGAAAGAAGCCGCCCGCGAGATTGAACGTGCCTTTAAAGCACGCCAGCACTAGAAAAACAGGATGACGGCTCTTTGAGCGAAAAAAGGGAAAGCGCCGGATTGAAGATTGCGCGCTTCCCTTAAGAAATGGCTTTTTCAATTGAGGGAAAGAGGGGTCTAACGGCTTTTGCCTTGCCATTGTTCCAACTGTTGCATTTGGCAAGTCTAAGACAACTTCTTTTCCATCCTCACCAGGGAGCCTGACTTCCATCTTATAAATTCTCCAGTTGCTGTTTTATTTTTTCCACTTCCGTCTGGCTCAGACCGGTTTTTTCTACAATTAATTGAAGATCCATACCCGAAAGCAACATTTTGATGGCAATTGGAATCGTTTGCAGCAATTCTTTTCTCTCTTCTTCTCTTCCTTCCTCTTTCCCCTTCTTATACCCGCGGTCAAAGTAAGAATTCGGCAGCTTTAATACTTGCTCTGCTTCGTTCGGATCCAGCATTTTAATGTTTTCCATTACTTCCGCCTCCTCTTTTTCGTTCAATTTTAAATAATAATCAAAGAAACCATATAGCAGCCTCATTTTTGCAGGGTCAAGCTCCATCCGGGCCAGCATCCGCAGAAACTCCAGTTTGACCTGCACCCGTTCTTTTTCTGTATACCCCATTTTGCTTAATAATGCTGCGGCAACTGGGTTGTTGCTCCGGATATAATTTCTCCAATTTTGTTTCATCAGATGAATGGATAAATAGTGAAAACGAAGAATTTCAATGTTGTGGAACGCAAAGATGTATGTATCAGGGGTTTCTGTTTTCTCCTCATAACTAAAAACAGCAATCGGCAATACCGGTTTCCGGTGCCGGAGATTGATCATCATGTAATAACGAAACATGCGTTCAGGAAAAGATTTCTCGTAATACGACTGCGGCTCTACATGGATGAGAATCACCGTGTCTTTCCCTTTTACCTTTGTTTCGGCAAGAATATCAACCCGTTTTTGCTCACCGCCCGGAAAGTCCGTAAACTGTTCCTGCGACAAAAACCGCACCCGGCGGTAGTCGAGATCAGCTGACACATCCGGGAAAAACGCCTCCATAAACTCCTGAAAAAAGTTTTGGATCAGCTCCTTAAAAAAACGATCATGCACGTGATAACCGGCATGTTTTTCCATTACCAGTTCCAATGGCAGCACTCCTTTTCTTATTTTTCAGTTTTATTATAAAGGACAAACGTTCGTTTTTCAATACCGGCTTATCTTTTTTTATAAACAAAACCGACTTTCACATTGTTTGCCTCCCTGCTTTCAAAACTTCAGACTACCCTGCAGAATGAGCTTTTTTTACCGTTACCAGAATCAAGAAAGTACCACTGCTTGCAAGTCTTTTAATTGAACTTTACTTTTTTCGACGAACGAAAAAATTTTTCGATTCCATAACCCATAAAGCTAAAAATAAGCCCAAAAACGAATGCGTTCATAACCGGAATATCAAGAAAGCGCAGCATACGGAATTTTTCGTAAAAGAAAAAATGGTGCCAATAAAAGCCAAAATTCATTCCTATTACTTGTCCAAATAGAACTCCTGTGAGACTGACTTTGTTTTTTGGAGGTGAAACCCCTTTCTGTTCTAAATGCCAATTGATTTCTTTTGCCCGGTTAAAAGCTTGCCAAAGACAAAAACAGAGTACGGATGGATAAAACATGCCCCATTCATAATTAATCACATGATGCCCATTTTCAAAGTTCTCTTGGAATGCATAAATAATGGCCAAATTCAAACGGGACTGATGGTTAATGGTCAATTCCAAAGCCATAAAAAGAAAACCGAGCAAATAGTCACCGTTATAAAATTGACCAAATCCAGGCAATGCAAAAGACCACAAGAGTGCCGCAACCGGGGACTTATAATTTGTTGGCTTTTCCAAAAAGCATACTTCCTTTATTTCAATTTCTTTTTTATTTCTTGTTGAGTATGTACGAAACGCTAAAGGATCTACTTTTTATCGTGTTTATCACAAAGAGACTCAATCCAGTGGCCCAAGGCGGCACAAATAGAACCGATCACTAGCCCGTTAATCACTGGCAAATCGAGAACACGCAAACATCCGAGCAACCTGAAAAAAGAGAAATGCCAGAAGAGGCCAAAGTTGAAACCCGCCAACATGCCGAAAAAGAAACCGGTTAAATGTGTTGCTTTTTTTGGCTTTTTTACCCCTAATGATGCCAATCTCCGGTTAATGGATACCGACTGGTTAAAGGCTTGCCACAGGGAGAAGCAGTAAACGGCAGGGAAAAAAATCCCCCACTCGGGATGGAATCGTTCGCTGGCCAGGCCAAAATTTCCTTTAAACGCAACGTAAACCGACATATTCAGGTTCGAACCGAAATTGATGGCTGCCGTACAAAGCATGAGCAGAAATCCGATAAAATAATCACCGTTGTAAAGCTGCCCGAAGCCCGGAAAGGCAGCCGACCACAGCAGGGCAGAAAGGGGGGACTTATACAGTTTTCTTTCATTCATTATTTTCACCTATAGGTATTGTATGTATTTTCTGCTGTATCATACTGTCAGGAAAACGCGGCACAGTCTTTTTTCTAAATTGTCATTATATGAGAATGCTTTCATAGTATTCTAATTGGTACAGTGGACCAACTACTAGGACGGTAAAAATGCTGTGAACGATATGCTGAAGGGGCAACAGAATTGGAAATGAAACCGATCAAAAAGATAAAGGGGTTACCAACACAGTTTTTTCCTATAATGATATTTCCCTTCATTGGTGGCATCAGCGGTTTAATCCTCGTCAAACGGCGGAATTAAGCTACAGGACCATAACGGCCAGGTTGGTTGCCACTTGGCTTCTTCCTTTTTAAGAAAATAATCATCCCGCTTGCCAAAGACACGAAAGATAGATCAGTGAAGTGTAAATATAGGGTATAGTAAAGAAAATAGCCTCTATGTTATACTTATCCTATCCGCAACAAAGGGGGAAAGACGATGGATGAAATTTTGAAGCAAATTCTTAGTGAACTAAAGGATTTAAAAAGTGATGTCTCCGGTTTAAAGAACGACGTCTCCAGCTTAAAAGCAGGCCAGGATCGATTGGAAAGTGATGTCTCCGGCTTAAAAGCAGGCCAGGAACGCATCGAAACCAAAGTTGACAATCTTACGTTAGAATTACGAAGCAATTTTAAATTTACAAATGATAAACTGGAAGAGCACAAAAAAGTTTTTACTGTTGTTTCAAATGAACTGAAAGGCGTAAAAGGCGATATCGAATTTCTAAGTGGAAAAACCGGCAGGCATGATACTAAAATTAATCATATTTTGAATATGCTGAGAGATTAAAGGACATGCACTCCGCATTTGCCGGATGTTTTTATGTGCGCCTGTTGACCCGCTACCATTCTTTCCGTACGATCGAGATTTTTAATGATTGAGAAAGACCTTCTGAAAAAGCCTCCGAGAATGAATTTTTAACTAGCGGATTACCGACAACGAAAGAAAAGGTGTGGGATATAAGATTGCAATGGATCATGACGTAACAAATCTTCATCTCTTATTCAGCTCATTTGAAAACTAGAAAAACTTTACACGTACGGGAAAATTGATCAATTGCATCTTGCGGAATTCATGTTATAATAGGATATGCAAGACCAGTAATAAGTAAAATCTGAAGCGCCCTTTTATATCGGGGACGTTACGGATTCGACAGGGATAGATCGAGCTCAAGTTGCGAGCCGGGGGGTCGTCCCCGTAACAACGCAACGCCTAAAAATAACTGGCAAATCTAACACTAAACTCGCTTTAGCTGCCTAATAAGCGCTAAGCGGATCCTCCCTCCATCGCCCACGTGGTAGGGTAAGGGTCTCAACTTCAGTGGGATACGCCGGCTGTCCTCCGCCTGGGGACGAAGGAAGAGACCAATCAGGCTAGCGCACCGGACGCCCGCCGATAGGCAGATGGCTGCGCGAAATGCGAATATATCGGCTACGCTCGTAGACGCTTGAGTGGCGATATTTCTGGACGTGGGTTCGACTCCCACCGTCTCCATTTTAAGAAAAATAAAGAACGGGATAAAAAGTCCGTGAACCCTTGATATGACTGGGTTTGCGGGCTTTTTTTTGTGGAGAATAGGGAAGAAAACAGGCGTTTTGGAAAACTTTTTGCATTCATTTTATGTACGGGAATGGGCGGTACGCTTGTGCAAGATGTTGTCAACAATGTTTTGCACAAGCAAACTTTCTCCAGTTTTATGAATCTATTAAAAAATTCCGGCGCCAATTACGTTAATCTTAAGATTGCAGTAATTCCTGCAAATGACGCAGGCAAATCATACGGTGGAACCCAACGCTCGGCAATGCAGTTAAAACAGCCAGGCAGCCAAGTCAGCAGGATTGAAAGTCAATATTAATACTTTTGAACATAAAAATGTGATGAGAACCGTATTGATTTCCAGACCGGAATCCTGCACTATTAAAGTAAGGTTCCAAATTTTTATGATGGGAAAAGGTGGTCATTGACATGGCAGATTTTAAATATGAAATCAAAGAAACAATCGGAACAATTTCTGAATCTCCAAAAGGATGGACAAAAGAACTAAACTTAGTCAGCTGGAACGGAAAGGCGCCGAAATTTGATCTGCGTGACTGGGCGCCGGAACATGAGAAAATGGGGAAAGGGATTACGCTGAATACGGATGAACTGAAGGCGCTGAAGGACTTACTGAATCAGATGGAATTATAAAGGATGCTCTTAAAAGTCTGAAACGTCATTTGGGCGGCTTCTTTTCAGTACGGCTGTCCCGATCCTGCTTTCGGGACAGCCTCAGGATTTTTATTTTGTTAATGAAAGTGCTGGCACAATTTTATCTGCAATCGGGCTACCGATGCCGGTGACGAGATCATAACCGGCTGCTGCGGCATAACCGTTGCTTCCGGTTTGAATATCATGGTAATTCGCAGTATAGCCGCTGCTTCCGGTTGTGCCGGCGGTATTATAAACAGTGCTAAGGACTTGTGCACTTGATAAGGATTGCGTGCGTCCTTCATTTGCCAGTGCGATGAGCGCTCCCCAGGCAGGTGCACTAAAGCTTGTTCCGCCAACTTGGAACCAGCCGGATTGGCCATTGTCTTTTGTGCTGGAGTAGACATAGACACCTGTGTTCGGATCCGCATCAAAAGATACATCCGGGATACCGCGTTTTGCGCCGACGATACTTGTCCAACCGGATTGATAGGAAGGCCGGCTTTCGTAAGTGCTGGTAGCCCCTCCAGAACCTGACCATGCAGATTCACTACCGTACTGGCCAGCGCTGGTCAAATTTAAAGTTGTGCCGCCCACCGCAACAACATTCGGTGAGGATGCAGGCCACGAACTGCCACTCCCGTTATCTCCGGAAGAAGCGAGGTAAGTAATGCCGGTATGATTAAAATGACTGTTATAGGAAGATTCGGTTGAAAATTCTGACCCTCCCCAGCTGTTAGAGACAACGGTTGCTCCATGACTTGTTGCGTAATCTTCTGCTGCCAGTAAATTAGTGATTGAAGCGGATTTAGCAGCAACTACCATAATTTTTGCACTCGGGGCAAGCGCGTGTGCCCATTCAACATCAAGGGCTATTTCGAGCGCCCAACCCTCGTCTTTTTTAGGTTTGCCGCCTGGATAAGCGACTTCAATGTTGGCGCTTGGAAGTCCGAACTGCTGGTCGAACGTGTTGAGGTCGCTGGTAATGGTCGGGCTGCCATACGCTTCGATCAGCGCGATGGTCTGGCCGGCACCTGTCTTGCTTAATTGATCAATGCCGTAAGCCTTTTTGATTTGTGCTGGTGAGTAAACAGTTGAGACAGCATTTGGATGAATCCCGTTTGAGTTGTGTTTGTAATGAAGCGGATGATGTGCAACCCAGCCTTTTACCCTATCGGCTGCTGCTATTGTTTTTGCACTGGCAGTCGTGGCTGTGGCAGCTGTTCCCGCAAATAGCGTAATCGATGCGGCAATAAAGCAAATTTCCCGTTTTTTTACCAGTTTTTTCAACTTGATCCCTCCTGATTTTGTAAGAATGGCAGCAAAAAAGAAAAAAATCCTCACCTCCTTGCTTGAACCTGCTATTTTTGTTGAAGGATGGAAGAATCATAGATTGCGGGGAATACCACGTATCCTGTTGCGGCGGTTTTTTTCTTGTTTCAACATCAATAGTAAAATCAATCTTAGCATGCGAAATATAAAATTATTGACGAAATATGGTGAATTTACATAAAAAATAAAAAAATAGTAAAATGTAACTAGTCTATTAGCCTGATGATAGCGCTTTTTTCCCATTCAACGAATCTGTAAAAATCTATACCGAATCCTAATGCTTACAGCTATTGAACTTTTAAAATCTGCCGGCAAGGAATTGAAGCGTATTTTATCAATATATTATGGTTAACACCATGCTTACTTAAAGAACAAATGGGTGAAGAAAAAAACAGAGAAGTGTCTTATAGAAAGATCTAAAGGACACTGCGTTGATGAAAAAGCAGAGAATTTCTGGATTATTATCTGTCTGTACCATCGTAAACTTTAGACTCCGTGTACCGAACCGTACGCACGGCGGGGTTATCCAGAAGTCTGGATAAGTGGTGTGAGAGGCCGGCTAATCAAATAAAGCTCGATTATGAAGTTGAAATTGCAGTTGTAATAGGCAAGAAGGGAAGAAGAACTCCTGAAGAAAAAGCTTTTGAATATATTGCAGGTTATCCTAATTACAATAACGGCTCGGTTCGTGACTGGCAATAACACACTTTCCAACGGGGATCAGGTAAAAACTTTGAAAGGACAGGGGCACTAGGGCTTGGATGGTGACAAAAGATGAAATCCAAGACGGGGATGTGCTGACAATTGAACGGCGAAGTCATGCAACTACAGACATGCTTTTGTTTTCAATTCCTCAATTCATACATTATAATTAGATTACTGTTAGTGCTTTTAATCATTCAGAAGATCATCGTCTAGCAGTAATTCAATATCTTGCAAGTTAAGTCCGTATAATTGTGTAAAAAGGGTTATCTGAATATGAGGGAATATGGAGTATAGGGGCTGTTTTTCTGGAGGGGGCTGGCCAGCCCCCTCCAGAAAAACAGCGGGATTTCATTTCTCTTGCCGTCTCTATCATTTTTTTATAGAAAATGAGCCAGAGCCCATCATCTCAGTTAGAATAGAGTTAACCAAAAAACTAAATTTCTAAAGGAGAGATTCAGGGATGGCTCAATTACAGATTACTCTAGATGAACAACTTTTGCATCAATTATTTCTTGGCGATTCAAAAGAATCGGGTATAAATGCCCTTTTGGAGGCGATTTTGAATCAAGTTCTGGAGGCACAGGCCAGCGAACAGCTGAAAGCCGAAAAATATGAACGTAATGAAGCTAGAATTGATTACCGAAACGGCTCCTACCCCCGCCAACTAAAAACCCGCGTGGGAAAGCTCTCTTTGTACGTTCCCAGGCTGCGCAACGGTCATTTTTCAACTGATCTCTTTCAGCGTTATCAGCGTAGTGAACAAGCACTGGTCCTGTCTTTGATGGAAATGGTGATTAATGGTGTTTCTACGCGCCGTGTCAGTCAAATCACCGAAGAGCTCTGTGGTTCAGACTTCTCGAAGTCGACCGTGTCGAATCTTTGTGGGCAGCTGGATCCCGTGGTTACGGGCTGGAATAACCGTCCCCTAGAGGGCAGCTATCCGTTTCTGTTTGTGGATGCAATTTATACAAAGGTGCGTGAAAATGGCCGTGTCCGTTCCCGGGGTGTATTGATTAGCTATGGTGTCAACGAGAAAGGCTATCGATCGATTCTTGGCCTAAAAGTCGATGACAGTGAAAGCACAGAGGCTTGGAAGAATTATTTTGATTGGCTAAAATCTCGTGGACTAAAGGGCGTAGATGTAATCGTTAGCGATGATCATGGCGGTTTAGTCAGCGCTGTTCAAAAAGCGTTTCAGGGAGCAACGTGGCAAAGATGTCAAGCTCATTTTCTGCGTAACGTACACGATCGGCTTCCAAAACATTTAGAGAGCGAAGGAACTGAACAAGTGAAAGCCATTCTCCACGCTCCAGACATTGAAACAGCACACACACTACTTCAGTCCTTTCTGAATACTTATCAGGATAAAGCGCCTAAAGTGACTGAAATGGTAGAGGAAGCCTTTGACGATGTCACTGCAGCACTCTCACTTCCGGAGCCGTATCGTCGTCGCCTGAGAACGACAAACGGCATGGAACGACTCAATGAAGAATTTCGCCGTCGGGAACAGGTTATCCGTATTTTTCCTAACCGGGATTCCGTAATCCGGCTAATGGGTTCTGTTCTCATGGAAAAGGATGAAAAATGGGCAGAAGGACGCCGCTATTTGAAGATGGAAGACTATTTTGAATGGAAAGCCAAACAACCGAAATCGTCTGACCAATCCAACAAAGCGACAGACATTTATTCGGGTTAATTACTCTATCCCGACTGAGAGGAATTTACACACAAAAAAAGACTTGACCGGAAAACTTATGTTCATTCTCTGCTCAGCGATTAAAATATCATTTTCCGTTACATTATAAATTTTATGCTTGTACCTATTCATAAATTCAAAATTAGCCAATTTGATCTTTTACCTCCTTGAAAACAGTTTTTCTGACGTCGCTCCCTTTCCATGTATGCCGCTTGGTTTCATTCGGATATTTTGCAAGATGAATATTCCATATTCCACCACGCATGAGGGCCATCAAAGTTATTCTCAATGATATGATGCGCATCATACGTTTGTCCAATACTTCGGACAACTTCACGATTCTTATCCATCATTTTCTCTTCTGGAAATCCATCACGTCCCGTTTTACAACCTTTTTAAATTATGTTATAAAGAGGGTATTCAAAGTTTCTTATTTGGCTACTTCAAAAAGACGGGAGCATAAAAAGATGGAGACGACAACGGAAAAAAAACCGTACGGCACGGTGCTGATCCGTGCGAAAGATATACTGGACTATCTGGAATACCGGGTGGACCCGGTGAGCTTGCAGGAAATTTGCACGGCTTTAAATACGAGCAAATCCACGGTCTTAAAAATTTTAAATACCCTTTGCTCGATTGATTTTGTGAAACGGGATGAAGAGACAAAAAAATATACGCTCGGTACCGCGCTTATCCGTTACGGGGAAACCGCCCGCAAATCTTTTAATATTGTAAACGTGGCGGAAGCGGTGCTCGAAGAACTGAATGACACCATTGGCGAAACCGTCCACCTTGGTATTTATGAACAGGATCATGTGGTGTACGTGAAAAAGCTGAACGGAAAAGGGCAAATCATTTTAAGCTCGCAGGTCGGGCATACGCTGCCGCTGTATTGTTCTGCGATGGGAAAAGCGTACTTGGCTGAACAGAGCGAGAAAGATGTGCGTGATTATTTGTCCCGGATTACGATTGAAAAAAGAACGGAAAACACGATTACGGACCCGGAAAAACTGATTCAAGATCTCCAGGAAGTCAAACAGCGTGGGTATGCAATTGACAACCAAGAAAATGAAAAAGATATTTACTGTATTGCGGTGGTTATCAAGCGGAACGGAAAGATCGAAGGCATGATGAGCGTTAGTGCCCCGCGGTTCCGGATCACAGAAGAAAAGAAGCAAAAAATGATTACAAGCATCTTAGAGGCACGACAAAAAATTGAAAGCAAAGTGAATGGCTAATGGAAAAAACTTGTTCCGACACGGGGCAAGTTTTTTTTATTTTCTCTTTCATGAAATGGTTTACATAGGAGAGAGTGTGTTGTAAAATGAAATTGAATTTACTATTCATAAATAAAGTTTATTATATAGAAATTAAAAGGAGCGTCCACCATGAAAAAAATGCAGACTTTGCAGGCGTTAGAAAAAAATGGAATCGTTGCCGTGCTGCGTGCAGACTCCGTGGAAAAAGCTTTACGTATTACGGATGCACTGATTGCCGGCGGGATCAACAGCATCGAATTGACTTTTACCGTTCCGAATGCGGATGTTGCCATCAAAAAATTGACGGAACTGTACCAAGACCGTGATGATGTCCTCGTTGGAGCCGGCACTGTACTGGATGCCCAGACCGCCCAGACCGCGCAAATGGCCGGGGCAAAATTCATCGTCGCGCCGACATTTGATCCGGAAACGGCTGCTTTTTGTAACCTTTATCAAATCCCTTATATCCCGGGCTGTATGACGGTGAATGAAATGAAAGCGGCCATGCAGGCGGGGGCGGAAGTAATTAAACTGTTCCCAAGCAATATTGTCGGGCCGGCATTTGTAAAAGACGTTAAAGCCCCGCTGCCGCAACTTGAAATCATGCCTTCAGGCGGAATCAGTCTGGACAATATGGAAAATTGGATCAAAGCAGGCTGTAAAATCCTTGGCGTGGGCGGAAGTTTATTGAAACCTGCCGAAACCAATGATTTTGCGAAAGTGACCGAGACAGCAAGAGCGTTTGTGGACAAATATCAGCAACTAACAGAAGCCGTGCATCAGCAATCGAGGGGTCAATATGCCTAAAATTTTAACACTTGGAGAGATTTTGCTGCGACTTTCCACCTCCCCGGGAGATCTTTTATCCTGCAGCCATTCTTTCAATGTAAATTACGGCGGGGCGGAGGCGAATGTTGCCACAACGCTTGCCAGTTTCGGGCATGACGTTGCGTTTGCGAGCAAAGTACCGGATTCCCCTTTGGGAGCGGCTGCAGTAAGAAGCCTTCGGGCAAGCGGTATTGATACTTCCCGTCTTCTAATGGGCGGCAACCGGCTCGGCATCTATTTTTTGGAACAGGGGGGCACATTGCGCAATTCCAAAGTGATCTATGACAGGGAAAGTTCCAGCTTTTCACAGATGGATATTGGCGAGTGGGATTTTGACCGCCTTTTTGCTGATGTGGCCCTTTTCCACCTAACCGGCATTACCTTTGCTGTGTCCGAATCATGGAAATATTATGGGCAAATTCTCGTTAAAGCGGCTTTTGATCGCGGCATTCCGGTCAGCTACGACATCAATTACCGGCCGGCAATGTGGACGATGGAAGAGGCGAGGGCAGCCATTATCCCGATCTTGCCGATGCTCACTTACTGCTGTGCCAACTATCTTGATGCCCGAAACTTTTTTGGCATTGATGCATCGGTGGCTGTGCCCGGCAATATGGAAGCATGTTACCGGGAAATCAGCCGCAAGTACCCGAATCTCCGCGCACTCTATGCGACAGACCGGAACGTCATCTCCCCGACCTGCCATGAATTGCAGGGCATGCTCTGGACTGGCGGTGTTTTTATACAATCCAGGCGTTACCGTATGGAGCAGATCGTAGACCGGATCGGCGGCGGGGATGCCTATGCGGCGGGGATGCTCCACGGCTTCTTAACCGGGATGGATCCGGAAGAAACCGTACAATTTGCGACTGCCACCTCTGTGTTGAAACATTCTGTGAACGGGGATGCGCTGCCGCTTTCAGCAGACGAAGTCCGATCATGGGAAGGCGCTTCCGGCCGGGAAGTCGTTCGGTAAACAAGTGCTCAAAAAAACCAAAAAAACTATTGAATAAATTTGAAAGCGGATTATAATAAGGAGTGTAAGAACAAATAAGAAACTTGATTTCCAAATAGGAAATAAAGGAGGGGCGAATTTGAAAAAATTATCCTACTCGTACGTGAAAGACCTGCAACGGTATCCAACCAAAGCCATCCAGTTTGGAGAAGGAAATTTTCTTCGGGCTTTTGTCGACTGGCAGATTGAGCAAATGAACAAACGCGGACTTTTTCAAGGTGGGGTGACAATTGTACAATCATTGCCACGCGGTAGAGTAGGGCAACTTGCTGGACAGGACTTTTTATTCACAGTCATGCTGGAAGGAATGCAAAATGGAAAAGCAGTCCAGTCCCATGAGATTATTTCATCTGTAAATAACGGGATCAATCCTTATGAAGATTATGACGTCTATTTACAACTGGCCCATGATGACAACATCCGGTTTATTTTTTCCAATACGACGGAAGCCGGCATCGTCTATCGTGAAGGAGATGCATTAACCGACCGGCCTCCTGTCAGTTTCCCGGCAAAACTTACGGCACTGCTCTATGAAAGATATAAGGCCGGAAAAAAGGGGTTTTACATCATTCCTTGCGAGCTCATTGAAAATAACGGCAAGGCACTGAAAGAAATTGTGCACCGCTATGCGGATGAGTGGAAGCTTGGCGAAGATTTCAGCAGCTGGCTTGAATCAGAAAATACTTTCTGCTCCAGCCTGGTCGACCGGATTGTCCCGGGCTACCCGAAAGACCGCGCAGAAAAACTTTGGGAAGAATGGGGCTATGAAGATACGTTAATTGCAAAAGCAGAACCATTTCTCATTTGGGTGATTGAAGGGCCCAAGGAGCTGGAAGAAGAACTGCCGCTCAAAAAAGCGGGGCTGAATGTCGTGGTCACCGATCATTTAAAACCGTACCGCGACAGGAAAGTATACTTACTAAACGCCCCCCATACAACAATGGCCTGCCTGGCGCGACTTGTCGGCATTAAAACTGTCGGCGGGGTAATGGAAGATCCCGATTTTTACCGGTTGATTGACCGCGAAATGTTTGCGGAAATCATCCCGTCATTGGATTTGCCAAAAGAAGAGTTGACAAGTTACGCGGCGGAAATTCAGGAACGTTTCAGAAACCCGTATATGGAACACCAGCTGGACGCGATTGCTTTAAACAGCGTTTCAAAATTTAAGGCACGCCTCCTTCCCATATTGGCGGAGCATGTAAAAAGGTTCCACAAAATCCCGTCAAGAATTGCGTTAGCTTTATCCGGGCTGTTGAAAATTTATGGAGAGCAGGATCCTGCCTCTGCTAAAGCAATTGATTTGCCGGATGTTTTGAAAGAGTTTTCAATGGCGTATCACTCCGATCGCTATGTTTGGGACATTTTAAGCAACGAAACCTTATGGGGAATGGATTTGACAAAAATTGACGGCCTGCCCGCTCAAGTTGAAAAAGGCTTACAGTTGATAGAAAAAGAGGGCGTTCGCAGGGCAGTGCAGCAGGCCAACGAGGAGGCATTACCGGTTGAAAAATAAAACCATTCAGCTAAACCCCCGGGATAATGTACTCGTTGCTCTTCAGGATTTAGAGCCGGGTGATGTCCTTACATCAGGGGAGAGGGCGATCACCGTAAATGAGGCAATAAAAAGAGGACACAAAATTGCTTTAGAAGATATCGAGGAGAACGCGGACATTATAAAATACGGGTCACCCATTGGGCATGCGACAAAAAAGATTGAACAAGGCAGCTGGGTCCATACCCATAACGTGAGCACCAATCTTTCCGGAAAAGTGGAATACGAGTACAAGCCGGAACTGCATCCCCGCATCTTTCCGAAAGACAGCCGCACTTTTAAAGGTTATTTGCGGAAAAACGGAAAAGCCGGGATACGCAATGATTTATACATCATTCCGACTGTTGGGTGCATCAATATGATCGGTGATCTCCTCGTTGACCAATTTAAGGCGAATCACCCTGATAACGGCGCATTTGATGAAATTATATTGTTTAAACATCCATACGGCTGTTCCCAGCTGGGGGATGATTTGCAGAACACCCGCAAGATTTTAATGGATGCGGCCGCCCATCCAAATGCCGGCGGTGTGCTCATCTTCGGGCTTGGCTGTGAAAACAACCAGCTAGATGAAATGAAGGCACAAATGGGAGAGTTTGATGAAAAGCGCGTAAAGTTTATGATTTGCCAGGATGTTGAAGATGAAGTGGAAACAGGCTTCCAACTACTGGAAGAATTGAATGAGGCTGCAAAAGAAGACAAGCGGATCGATCTGCCTCTATCAGAATTGAAAATTGGATTAAAATGCGGCGGCTCAGACGGATTTTCGGGCATTACCGGCAATCCACTGCTTGGAAGATTTTCAGATTTTGTCATTTCTCAAGGCGGCTCCACTGTTTTAACGGAAGTCCCGGAAATGTTCGGTGCCGAAAAAATGTTAATGGCACGAGCAAAAGATGAAATCGTATTCAATAAAATTGTGAAGCTCATTAATCAATTTAAAGATTATTTTGCTTCTTACGGGCAGCCAATCTATGAAAATCCTTCTCCGGGCAATAAGGCCGGCGGGATCACCACTTTGGAAGACAAATCGCTCGGCTGCACGCAAAAAGCGGGGACATCCGCAGTGGTCGATGTGCTGGAATACGGAGAAAAACTAAAGGAAAAAGGGTTATCCCTACTTCAGGCACCCGGAAATGATCTTGTTTCCTCAACAGCGCTTGCAGCGGCGGATTGCCAGATGGTCCTGTTCACAACCGGCAGGGGCACACCGTTTGGAACCTTTGTGCCAACTGTGAAAGTATCGACGAACACCGAACTTTATGAAAAGAAAAAGCAGTGGATTGATTTCAACGCGGGACGGCTGCTTGATGAAGAAATGGACGAAGTAGTAGAACAATTTATTTCTTTTATTCTTGAAGTCGCGAGCGGGAAGAAGACGAAAAATGAGATCCGCCATCTGCATGAGATTGCGATATTTAAGAACGGCGTTACTGAATAAACCATTATTCCATTCCAAAAAGAAGGTATAGAACATGTTCTTAAATCAAGATTTTCTTTTAACAACAGATTTTGCCAAGAAATTATTTCACAACCATGCCGAAAAAATGCCGATTATTGATTACCATTGCCACCTGAACCCGAAGGAAATCTACGAAAATAAAAAATTCAGAGATTTGGCACAAGTGTGGATCAATGAAGGGCATTACGGTGACCATTATAAATGGCGTTTAATGCGCGCAAACGGTGTCCCGGAAAAATATATTACGGGTGATGCTGACCCTTACGAAAAGTTTTTAAAATGGGCGGAAACGATTGAAAAATCAGTGGGCAATCCACTTTATGAATGGACGCATTTGGAGTTGCGGCGTTTCTTTGAAATTGATACGATTTTAAACCGCAAAACGGCACCGGCCATTTGGGAACAGGCAAATCAATTGCTGGCGACAGATGATTTTAAACCACGGAATTTAATTAAAAACAGCAATGTGAAAGTGGTTTGCACAACAGATGACCCGGTGGATGACCTTCAATACCATAAATTGTTACAGGAATCCGAGATGGAAAATGGTTTTAAGGTGCTGCCGGCTTTCCGGCCCGATAAGGTGCTGAACATCCAGAATAAAGAATACGCTGATTATGTCCACAAATTAGCAACTGTTTCAGGCGTTTCAATCCAAAACTTCTCGGATCTCGTTTCGGCTGTTCGAAACCGAATTGAATATTTTCATGAAAGAGGCGGTCGGTTATCCGACCATGCCCTGGATACTTTTACGTATGCAGAGACGGCGCCGCAACAATTGGATATGATTATAAAGAAAGCGTTATCAAAGGAAGACTTGAATCTAAACGAAATCAATCAATATCGTACAGCGCTGTTAATAGAACTTATGCGCATTTATCACGAAAAAGGCTGGGTCATGCAATATCACATCCATGCTTACAGGAACTTAAATGGGCCCATGTTTGAAAAACTGGGGCCTGATACGGGGTATGATGCATTGAATGATCGATGTATTGCAGAATCTTACGGGAAATTATTTGCCCGTGCAGAAAATGAAGATATCATTCCAAAAACGATTCTTTATTCTTTAAACCCGAACGACTGGCTCCCGCTTGTCACAATGATGGGCTGTTTCCAAAAAGATACGGTTCAGAAATTGCAGCTGGGATGCGCCTGGTGGTTTAACGATACAAGAAGCGGGATGCGCAGGCAATTGGAAATGTTTGCAGAAGAAAGCCTCCTGCCAAATTTTGTCGGCATGTTAACCGATTCACGCAGTTTCCTGTCATACCCGCGCCACGAATATTTCCGCAGGGTACTATGCGAGCTATTTGGCGAATGGGCAGAACGGGGACAAATCCCCGAGGATGAAGAACAGATCGGGAAAATCATTGAAGATATTGCTTACCATAATGCTTATCGATATTTTGGTTTTTTTGAGTAATAAGGCTTTTGTATGTTCCGGAATTGGAGGATTTCGCACTTTTTAATAAAAATAGGTGGTGCAGAAACATGGCTGAAAGCGTTGTAAAAACGACCGCGGAAAAGATAATTGATCCGCAGCATGCATCCAAGCGTATTTCGTTAAAAGAAAAAGTGAGTTACGGTTTTGGTGATTTTGGGAATGGTTTTATGTTTGATTTGGGGCAATCTTATTTGACCAATTTCTATACGGATGTCGCAGGCATTAGCGCTGCGGCAGCCGCCGGTGTTTTTTCGATTACAAAAATCTTTGATGCATTTATGGACCCATTAGCCGGATCCATCATTGATTCGAGAACCCCCGGAAAGCGCGGTAAGTTTCGTCCAGTTATGATGGTTTCTTCTGTATTGCTAGCGATTATGACAGTCATTATCTTTATAATGCCGTCCGGTTTATCACCAACGATGAAGATCGTTTACGCATATGCAACATATATGGCTTGGGGTGTTTTGTATTCGTTTACAAATGTGCCATACGGGTCTTTGGCTTCTGTCATGACAAGAAATGTAGATGACCGATCCTTCATGGCTTCTACACGGCAGGCCGGCTCAATTGGCGCCCAATTGGTAACTGGTGTTGCTTTTGTTCCAATTATGCTGTTGTTCTCAAATACAAAAGTAGGTTATGCCGTTACTGCAGCTATTATGGCTTTCATTGGTATATGCGGTTTCTTTATATGCTATATCAATACAAAAGAACATATTCATGCTGAAAATTCACGAAGCAAAGAACGCGAAACGATGAAAGATTATCTTCGGGTCGTATTTACGAACAGGCCGCTGTGGAGCCTGATTTTAATGACATTATTTACAATTTCTGCTATGAATACAAACAACCAAATGATGATTTATTTCTGTAAATACAATCTGAATAACATCGGTTTGCAACCAATTATTAATTTTATCATGATGGGCTGCTCTGTTGCAGGGATTACACTCATCCCATTTTTGGTAAAAAAGTTTGGCAAGAAAAAAACAGCAATTGGCGGGCTTATCATTGGAGTCGTTGCGGACGCATTGAATTTTGTCATTCCAACAAACATTGTAACATTCATTATTTTAGTTACGATCGGGTATGTGGCTTTAGCCATTCCGAACGGTGTTACCTGGGCTTTTGTATCTGATACGATTGACTACGGCCACTGGCATACAGGTGTACGTAAAGAAGGGATTACCTATGCTGCCTTTAACTTCTCGAGAAAAATTGCCCAATCTATTGCAGCATTGGTTTCAGCAGGTATTCTTGCTGCAACGGGATATATTGCGAATGCCCATCAATCATCAACAACATTGCTTGGAATTAAAGGGGCAATGACGATTTATCCGGCTGTCGCTTTACTACTTGCTGCAATTATTATCACCCTTTTATATAATTTGCCTGATGATAAATTTAAACAAATTGCAAATGATTTGGAAAACGGTCGTTGGGAAAAGGGTACATTTATTCAAGGATAAAAAGAAACAGGGGATAGAAAACACAGCAGTTTACTTGGTATAATCATAAAATTTTGATAAGCGGCTGCTTTCTTAAAATTCAAGAAGGCAGCTCTGTTCATTTAGTAATGAGGTTTTATAGGTGTATTTATTGGTTCCATTTAGATCATTTTTCGCTGTGTTTCGACGAATAAGCTGTGAATGCAAGTGTACTATTCTGTCATACTCTGCCGCATGTCGTTTTACAGGGCTTCCTTTTAGGAACGGGAGATCGGGATAAGGAACGGCTGTCATGATTTATCTTTCTATATTGCTCTAAGTTATTGTTGCGTCCAGCATAGCGCGGGAAATGACAGATGATCGTGAATTCGCGGGGCAGATTGTACTGTCGGCATTCAGTTTTTTTTATAATTTCAATTATTAGGAGGCTTTCACATGGATCTAGACGATTTCACCCTTGACTTTTTCAGTTTAAAAGGCAAAGTGGCGGTGGTAACCGGGTCGGCGACAGGGCTTGGGCAGGCATATGCCGTTGCGCTGGCGAAAGCGGGGGCCGATTTGTATTTGCCGGTGCACCGGTCGAGCGGCGAGGAGACGAAGTCTCTCATTGAAAAACAGGGCAGGAAAGCCGTGCTCGTAAAGGCAGATTTGAGCGGGAAAGAAGCAGCAAAGAAAGTGATTGATGGCTGCATTGAAACGTACGGCAAGATTGATATTCTTGTGAACAACGCTGGCATTATTAAACGGGCGCCGCTGTTGGAGTATAAAGATGAAGACTGGGAGAACGTTCTTGATGTGAATTTAAATGGCGTCTACTACTTAAGCCAGGCAGCCGCAAAAGAAATGGCGAAACAAAAAAGCGGGAAAATCATCAATGTTGCTTCTATGCTTTCTTTTCAGGGCGGGAAGTTCGTTCCGTCCTACACGGCCAGCAAGCATGGTGTTGCAGGCCTTACGAAAGCGTTTGCCAATGAATTAAGCACGTTCAATATCCAGGTCAATGCGATTGCCCCAGGATATATTGAGACTGCTAATACTGCCCCGATTCGTGCGGACGAAAACCGGAATGAAGAAATTTTAAGCAGAATACCGGCGGGCAGATGGGGACAACCTTTCGATTTAATGGGCGCCATCATTTTTTTAGCAAGCCCTGCATCTGACTATGTGACCGGCCATATTCTTGCAGTAGACGGTGGCTGGCTCGTGCGGTAAATCAACTTTGATTTATAAAAAATTCACAAGGAGTGATTGAAATGTCCCAAACCATGGAAACAAGATATACCCACAGCCCGGAAGACATCCGGCATTACACTACAGAACAGCTACGGAAAGAGTTTTTAGTGGAAAAGATTTTTGTTCCCGGCGAAATCATGCTGACTTATACCCATAATGATCGGCAGATTTTCGGTGGGGTTACACCGACAAATGAGCCGCTAGAGATCCGGCTTTCAAAAGAACTTGGTGTAGACTACTTTCTGGAAAGAAGGGAACTGGGCGTCATCAATATCGGAGGGCCCGGCAGTATCACGATAGAAGACAAAAAAGACCCGATGAAAAAACAGGACGGCTATTACATAGGAAAAGGGACAAAAGACGTCGTGTTTGAATCGGACGACCCCACTAACCCGGCGAAGTTTTATGTTGTTTCAGTGCCCGCGCATCACAAATATCCAAATGTGAAGATCAGCATTGACCAGATTACGCCGCGTGAAACAGGCGAAGATCTGTCTATGAACAAGCGGAAAATCTATCAATATATTCATCCGAATATTTGCGAGTCCTGCCAGCTGCAAATGGGTTACACTGTGCTTGAACCGGGCAATGCCTGGAACACCATGCCAAGCCATACGCATGATCGGCGTATGGAAACGTATTTGTACTTTGACATGGAACCGGATACACGGGTATTCCATTTTATGGGCAAACCGGATGAAACCAAGCACCTTATCCTATCTTCAGAACAGGCGGTGATTTCCCCGAGTTGGTCGATCCATTGCGGGGTAGCGACGAGCAATTACACGTTCATCTGGGCAATGTGCGGGGAAAATATCACCTATGATGATATGGATTTTGTCCCAATGGAAGAGTTGAAATAGAATGTATAGCAATAAGCTTCTCTTCTCCAAAGAGGAGCTTTCTTTTTTTACAAAAACAATACCGGAATTTCTTGACCAATCGCCATAATCCTCTATAATGAAATTGTAATACAAATAGTAAACTTAATTTCTTATTTAGAAATTATATGGAGGCGAATCAAATGAGCGAGATCATCACTGCCGGTGAGCCGCTTGTGTTGTTTATTGCGGATGAAAAGGGGCCGCTCCATGCTGTCCGGCATTATACCCGTTATATGGCCGGTGCGGATGTGAATGTATCTGTCGGGGTTTCCAGGCTCGGGCACACGGTTTCGTTTTTGACGCAGATTGGGGAAGACCCTTTCGGCGTATATGTGAAAAATTTCTTAAACAATGAGAACATTGATACCACCTATGTTTTTTCAACACCAACATATCCAACGGGTTTCATGTTAAAAGGGCTGTCGGAGATTGGCGATCCGGAAACCGTTTATTTCAGGAAGAACAGTGCTGCTTCTAAACTAACAAAAGAAGCCGTTCGCCAGGTTGATTTTTCAGAAGCAAAGATCCTCCATCTTGGCGGTATTTTGGCGGGATTAAGCGATAGTGGTTACGAGACAACTTTGGCGCTGATTGAAAAAGCACGGAAATACGGCCTTACGATTACGTTTGATCCGAATTTGCGTCCGGTAATTTGGGAATCGGAAGAAAAGATGATGGAACGGACAAATGAAATCGCTTGCCTTTGTGATGTCGTCATGCCAAATGCAAAAGAAGCACAGATTTTAACCGGCGAGCATGAAAAAGAAAAGATGGCGGATTTTTACTTATCCAGAGGTGTGCGGCAAGTGATCATCAATTTAGTGGAAAAAGGTTCGTATTCAAAGAAAAAATTGGAAGATGGTTCATTTGCTGAAGCGGCAGTGCCAAAATATGAAGTGAAACATTTGGTTGACCGCATTGGGGCAGGTGATGGTTTTGTATCCGGCATTCTGGCCGGCATGCTGGAGCATCTTGACGATCAGGCGCTTTTAATGCAGGGCAATGCGATTTGCTCCATCCAGATGCAAAGACTCGGGGACAATGACGGCCTGCCGACGCGGGCAGCATTGGATGCGTTTATGAAATCGGCCGCCTTGATAGCGGCGAGGTAAAAGCCTGGCATTCCTGTTTCCGAAGCCTCATAGAATAGAAATCGTCCGGCATTCTTGTTTTTTCCTAGAGTGCCGGACTTTTTTAACCTTTTGTGTGAAAAATAAAAAAAGTACTTGACCAAAAATGAAAGTGTCTTATAATTTTTAATGTAAACCATAAATTATTTTAGGTTGACATATAAAAAGGGGTGACGGTAGTGGATTGGTCGAAATTGGCAGAAAAGGTGATTGAAGGATATGTGATAAGGGAAGAAGAGGCCAAGGAAATTTTAATGGTTCGTGATCATGAAGTATTGGCACTTGTCCATGGAGCCTATCAGATTCGCCGGCATTTTTATGGAAAAAAGGTAAAGTTGAATTTGATTATTAACGCCAAAAGCGGACTTTGCCCTGAGGATTGCGGCTACTGTGCACAATCGATTAAGGCAGCAACAAAAATCGACCGGTATCCTTTGGTCAACAAACAAACGATTGTGGAAGGGGCAAAGGAAGCGAAAAAGAATAAAATTGGTACATATTGCATTGTGATGAGTGGGCGCAGACCAACCAACCGTGAAGTGGATGCAGTGATTGCGGCAGTTGAGGAAATTAAACGTGATGTGGAACCATTAAAAATTTGTGCCTGTTTGGGACTCGTTACTGAAGAGCAGGCGTTTAAGCTGAAGGCAGCGGGTGTGGACCGATTTAATCACAATATTAATACGAGTGCAAATCACCATCCGAATATTACAACCACACATTGTTATGAAGATAGGGTCAACACCATTGAAAACGTAAAAAAAGCAGGAATCTCCCCGTGTTCCGGTGTGATTTGTGGCATGGGGGAAACGGATCAGGACATAATTGATATGGCATTCGCGCTCAAGGATTTGGACGCTGATTCCATTCCGGTCAACTTTCTGCATCCTGTTAAGGGAACAAAACTTGAAAATATGGACGAATTGACACCGATTCGTTGTTTAAAGATTTTGTCCTTGTTCCGGTTTATCAATCCCACAAAGGAAATTCGGATTGCTGGCGGGCGGGAATATCATTTGCGCTCTTTGCAGAATTTAGGGCTATTTATTGCCAACTCCATTTTTATTGGTAATTATTTAACGACAGAGGGCCAGGACGCAAAAGAAGATTACCAGTTAATTGAAGATCTCGGATTTGAAATAGAAGAAAATCCGTTCGAAACAGAAGGCCAGCAGTTCACTTTGTATCATTCGTAGATACGCTTCACTCTTAAACACCCCTAATTCACGCTTGGCGACCTTTTTTCATAGCAAATGAAAAGCATTCTTTTTTTGGTACTGATCCACTTGCCAAAGGAAAGGAATGCTTTTTAGCTATGGAATGGTAAAAACTGTGGCGCCCCCCAAACCATTCTTTTTATCATTCTCTCGTGATCTCGCGGAAATATTTCAGTCTAAATGGTTTAAATCTCAGTTGCTGCGGATAAATTTCTTCTCTCAATCCAGGCAATTCTCCGTTTTGGAGTGGTTTTTGCAATTTTTTTGATCGATCCCCTTTCAAATAGGCAAAATGTAACCCTGTATAGGTATATAGACTCATTTAGAATGATTGTTCACTATTTTTTTCAAATTCGGGATAAAATTTACGAGATTTATTGATTATAATGGTGTTTGATACATAGAACAAAAGGAGGAGACAGATTGCGAAGATTGATTTTTTTGGGGGGTGCGGGTTTTTTATTGCTGTTTGCGCTAAGTTTTGTGAAGCCTGCTTCAGCCGCCTCGTCTACCATGTATACGTGGACACCGTCGAAGCTTTATAAAACGGCGTCCGGCGCGGCTTACTCCAGAAATGTGAACAGCGGGACAGCGGTAACCGTCTACAGCAAGTCAGGCAAGCGCTATAAGGTGAAAGCAGGTGGGAAAACAGGTTACATTTATGCTGATAACCTGACAAGGAGCAAAGTGAAAAAAGAGGACTATTTTGGTTCGAAAATTTATAAGCAGGCGGCAGGCGGCCCGTATGTTGCTTCCGTACCGGCGGGGAAGATGATGTATATCAAAATGGAAGCAACGAAAAACGGCATGTATCTGGCCCACGTGATCGGAACCGGGTACAGCGGCTATGTTGACAAAACCCATTTTATCAAGCCGGTTGTAAAATATACGTGGATGCCGTCTAAATTATACACATCCGCAACCGGAAATTCGTATAAAAAGACGATTAAAGATGGGCAAAAGGTGTCGGTTTTTAACGGGTCGCACGGCCGTTACCAAGTGAAAGCAGGCAATAGCTCCGGGTATATTTATGCGAACAACTTAACCGGCTTGCTCGCGAAAAAAACGGTCTATGCTTCTTCCAAACTGTATACGTCTTCATCCCATACAAAGTACACGGCTGTTATTAGACCGAATCAGCAGGTGTATGTGAAAGAAAGTAGCCAAAATATGTCCCATATCTGCGTCGTTGGGACGGCCCAAAGCGGTTGGATTTATACGAGCCACTTCACAAAACCTGCACCGGCAGCGGGCGGAACAACAAGCACAACGACGGGAACAAGCCAAACGGGGTCTTCCACAGCGGGCGGGAAAACGACAGGAACGGCAACCGGCAGCACGTCCGGATCTGCGTCCGGCACAACAGGGTCTGCCACAGCAACAAGTGACACAACCACAACGGGCAACACCGGATCGGGTTCTATGTCCGGACCGACCACAGCGGGCAACACTGGATCGGGTTCTGCGTCCGGAACGACCACAACGGGCAACACTGGATCGGGTTCTACGTCCGGAACGACCACAGCGGGCAGTACCGGATCAGCCACTGCATCCGCCACGACGACAAAGGGACTGGATGTCAGCCATTATCAAACTCTGACACAAGAAAGTTTTAACCTTATGAAGAGCCAGGGCTACAATTTTGTCATTCTGAAAGCAACAGAAGGAAGCGGATATACGGATTCGAAGTTTTATACCTATTATAAGTATGCCAGAAACGCCGGCTTGTCGGTCCATGCTTATCATATGATCGGCAATTCCACTACGACTTCTGCACAGCATATTGCAGAAGCCAAGTATTTTTATCAAGTGCTGGCCCAAACAAAGGCGAAAACCGGCTATGCTTTTACGGGCTACGCTTTCGAAGATATAGAACCTACTGGGACAAATAGCATTACAACGACTTGGTGGGCAAATGCGGCCCCGGCTTGTGCTGGCTATTTCTTAAATGAAATGCAGACGCTCGGGCAGGCGAAAGTGGGCATTTATGCCGGCTACTTTAATTGGAAAAGCTATCTTGAGGGCCATACAGATTCTTGGCCTGGCAATACCAAAATCTGGCTGGCACGATATAACATCACGCTCGGTACGAATGCAGACGTTTGGCAGTACACCGAAACCGGAACGATCGATGGCATCACCGGTCATTTTGATCTTGATATCAGCTATGATCCTGATTTTTAAAAGATGTTTTCAAAAAAAAAAAAAAAAACGGCGAGAAACTGCTCTCGCCGTTTTTGGCTTCCATCAGCACCGGAACATCCGGGCAAGCGCGGTATGATCGCAGAAATTTTCCCCGCCCGCTGGTCCAGGCCTCAACAAGCTTCCCGTTTGTTGCCGGGTAAGGTCTTTCGCATCTGCCAACTTTTCTATTGGTCAAGCGCCGGGCTGCCAAACGGCTCAGACGGGGAGATTTTGATCAGGCATCCGCAAATTCGCGGATTTTTTTAGCTGCTTTTCTGCTTGCCCCTCCCGGCAGGACAGTAAGCCCATAGAGTAAAAGCATAAAGAAAGCACATCCAAACAGCCATCTGTACAGGTGCCGGTTTATATGGGGACCGGTAATCTGTTTTGATACGGTAAACGTAAGGTCTGTTTTTGCCATCGGTTTGCCGTTTTGGTAAAATTGGCCGCCCTCGTACAAATCCATCTGCTCAAAATGTCCGCTTGGGCCGTTCGCATGAAGGAACATCCGGGCATGCGCCGGTCCGTAGAGTTGTTCGACCCGGAGTGCATAATGCCTGTTTTCGCCGGGCAAGGATTTTTTCAAAAGAAATGCCGCATAGCCGT
The DNA here is from genome assembly GCF_038593185.1 of Weizmannia sp. FSL K6-0777. NCBI lineage: Bacteria > Bacillati > Bacillota > Bacilli > Caryophanales > Bacillaceae > Heyndrickxia > Weizmannia sp. FSL K6-0777. Next base: position 2,513,715 of record NZ_CP151971.1, on the reverse strand, counting down.
TTGTTTTTCGCTTATGGTTTGTAAATTTTCGTTCAAACACCATTTTTTGCCGCCCGCCGCTTTTATGCCATAAAGAAACGCGGTATGCGGCTTTACCGTGGAATCGGGCAGGCATAAAAGCGACCCGGTCGAAAGCTTTGTCTGCGATAAACGTTTGGGTAACGGTATGATGCCGGTCAACAAGCGCAACAGGTTTTCCTCTGGCCGCCTGCTGGTTGACGATATAATCCTCGTATTTTTCGGTTGTCCCTGTGAATGCTTTTTCATTCCATTTGGCGCAAACGGCGAGCAGGACAATAAGGCTTAAAACGAGCAGCCAGTTTCCTGCTGTTTGCAGTTTCCATCTTTTTTGTGCCGGCAGCCATTTTTTTGCTTCCAAGAACTGATGCATCTTTTCAAGACCCCGTGCAGCGCAAAAAATCATCAATGGCGTGAACAGGAGGGAGTAGCGCGGTTCTGCTTCCCAAATAAAAATGAAAAACAAGTAGCTGCCAAATAAGCAAATTTGCATGAGTAATTGAACATCAAATCTTATTTTACGGAAGAACGTTAAGCCCGAAACGGCCAGCAAAAAGAGCGTTGCGATATGAAATACCTGGATGATAAACAACAGCACTTGATTCTGGTCTCCGTAAACATAACGGTATGCGGCGTTGTAATGGTCCATCCGCTGATTGTACTTGGCGTAGGCCTGATCGCCTTGTGAAAATGTGCGGAAGGCTTTTACCGCCCAAAGCTTGAGCAGACCGGATGTACCCCTCGTTTCGATCCGCTGTTTGATCAGTGCATAATCCGCCTGTTTTTTTGCCTGTTGGGTGGGAAGACTTTCTGACAATCTCGTATCCGCGACATTGTATCGGCCTTCATTTGAAAGGCCAAGCGCCAGCCAGTGGGTTACCGGTGCCTTGATGGTCGCGTTTTCCCGGTAGCCGAGATGATGGTAATACGCCTCTGCCCCAAAAGTGACAGGCAAAAAAACAAGCATAATGAACGCTATTCGCAGCACGGTTTGTTTCAGCCGGAGCGTGTAGAGCATGTAGATCAAAAGGGCAGGCAAAAGCAATACCATATTTTCCCTTAATTGGCATCCAACAGCAAGCACTGCACCAAGCAGAAAAAGGTATACCGGGCGCCCCGTACGGCTGTGGCAGTACCAAAAATACACCGCCATGGACGGAAAGGCGATCGCAAGGCTTTCTGTATAAAAATACGGGATATAAAGAAAGAGCGGCAGCCATGTGATTGTGAAAACAAGCAGTAAATTTCCCGTTTTGCGGCCGGATGTTTTCACCGCTAGCAGCCAGAGAAAAAAGATCCCAATATTCAGGAACAAAGCCGCTGCCAGCTTATCAACAATCAAAAACCAGTCCGGATTTCCAAACGCAGCATAACGGTAAAGCAGGTAACGGGCAATGGTAATCGGTACATTGTTCGGGTACAGCTGCAAATAGTACTCATTTCCGAGCAATGTCCCGTGCTTTAATAAATACAAAGCTTCCAGATAAATATGGCCACCATCCACCTTGGGCGGCTGCACCCCGTGAAACAGGATAAGAATCGCCGTTTCAATAGACAAAATAATGGCAAACAAAAAGGCTGCCATTCTTTTCAGCCCTTTGTCTGAAAGCCTTGCAAAAATGCGGCAACAGCCAAGATAAAACAGGATGGCCACTACGGAAAAGAGGAACAGCGCTGCCATCTGCCCCGTTGAAATATTCCATTTTCCATCAAGCAGCACGAAATGCGGGTCATCTTTTTTGGCCCACAGCGGTGCGATAAAGAAACTGCCGATTGTGATAAGAGCGCATGACACCGTAAATATGATACTGAAAAGACTAATGGTTATCTTCTTCACGAACATGGAGGACTCACCTCATGTAATGTTCTTTACGCATAGAATCCATTCTCTGGCGTGTAATGGGTTAGTGGTGCATGAAAACAGTCTTTTTTATCATGCCCCGCCGCCTGCACTTCGTATTCTTGCATAATTTTCCAGGTTTCTCAAGGGACCAGTATAGCGGCTTATTCTGAATAAACCGTGAGAATTCCATGAAAAAACCCGCAGTTTTTCAGCGACCAATGTGGCACGCGGGAAACTGGCGACAAGCCGGCCGGTGATTTACGTGAAAGGTTTTCCGAGCGAAATACCGCGCAGCACGGTTCTATATAAGTTTTTACATCAAGCCTGAGCACCAAATTGCACGATGACTGTTTTTTACAGCAGGCAACAGAACTGCGATATATTCAGAAAAAATTGTCGGTTGATTTCCATCCTTTTGCATGGTCGTTTTAAGGAGGTGAAATGTTGGTCCAAAACGCCCTTAAAAGCCGTGCAGGCGGCTGCTGCTCAAAATACGGCCAATATTGGCAAAATACTTGTTGTAAGACATCCATCCGGTATACAATTCAATTGTTTAAAATCTGCTTTTTTGGTAAAAAACAGAATGAACTTCCCGGCAATTGCGGAAGTCTATTTATTGTAAAAAGAACAGGCTTCCGGAAAAGGAGGAAGACAGCTTGGCTAAAGTGCTCATTTTACCGCTTTTAAAAATGCCGTCCGGCCATCATCAGGTCGCAGAGGCGTTAATGCATAAATTGAAATGTATGGACAGTACCATTGAAATGAAAAAAGTTGATGTGATTTCCTATACGAGCGGGACGCTGGAGAAAATCGTCACGAAAATGTATTTGAAATGGATCCAGAAAGCACCGCGGACATACCAATGGGTGTACAAACATTTTATTTATGCGGATGCCGACCAGACCGCATTAATGAAATTCTATGAACTCTCTTTTATTAAGCAAATGGAAAAACTGATTGCCGAGGAAAATCCGGATCTTGTCATTTGCACGCACAGTTTTCCGTCGATGCTGCTCAGCCGGCTGAAGTCAAAAGGAAAAATTGATGTCCCGGTTATCAATGCATACACTGATTTTTTCGTCAACGGCTTGTGGGGAAAGAAAGAAATTGACATCCATTTTGTGCCGAACCAAACGATCAAAACGACGCTCATCTGTAACGGCGTTCCCGAACAAAACATTTTTGTCACCGGCATTCCGATTCATGAAGCGTTTAAAGAAAGAACGGTTTTGCGCCATACGTCACGAAAAAAAATCTTAATATCCGGTGGCAGCAGCGGCCTCGGCGATCTGTACCGCCTTCTGAAAGCATTGAAACGGGAACAGCCGGGCAGGGCCGATTATTATGTGTTATGCGGAAAAAACGAAAAACTGTATAACAAGCTGAATGGATGGGGGATGAAACATATCATCCCGGTTCCCTATATCCAGTCCAGAAAGGAAATGAGCCGGCTGTACGATGAAGCGGATGCGATCATTACAAAGCCGGGCGGTGTCACGATCAGCGAAGTGATTCAAAAAAAGCTGCCGATTTTTATCCACTCCGTCCTCCCCGGTCAGGAAGAAATCAATCTTGCTTTTTTGAAACAACACGGTCTTGTCTTTGAACTGGACTTCACCAAACCGGTGGAGGAACAGGTGATGGAAATTTTGGAAGACGGGAAGCAACTGGCCCGGTTTTACCGACGGCTGCGCCAATATGGGAGCGAAATCGAACTCAGGGGGAAAGAATTTGATGTATTGATCCGCGGTCTGCTCGGCCGCAAAGCAAACCAAACGCCGGATAAAGTGCTGAAGGACCAGTACTATGTTTCAACCTCTTATTGATTTTTTTGCGGGGCGTCTATGGGGCCGTATTGCTGGAAAGGACTTGTCGTTTTTGTTTCCGGGTACTTTTACCATCTTCCTGCCGTGGAATTCGGGCGCATGTTTCAGGCCGGCCCAACGCTTGCATCGGCTTTTTGCCGCCCGTTTTCCGGCCGGTATGGGGTACTCCTATCCAAATGAGGCGCTAAGCGGATGAAAAAAACTTCCTGATGGCGGAAAGGAAAATATGCCATAATGAACATGGAATGAAATGGGCAAGTGCACCTGCAATTTCCCGGCCGCTTTTGCACATGCCCGGGCAACGACAAAAGATCGCGTTGCTTAAGCAGGGAGTTGAAAATGGTGGAGCAGGATTTAACACAGTTGATCCGGCAGGCAAAAGCAGGAGATACAGATGCGTTTGCCGTGCTGGTGGCCCGGTTTAAAGGGGAGGTGTTCCGGCATGCATATGCCATGACAGGCGACCGGATGGAAGCGGAAGATATCGCCCAGGAAGCATTTGTGAAAGCCTGGTACGCCCTAGATAAACTGGAACATGCCTATGCTTTTGCCTCCTGGATGTCGAAGATCGTCTCTCATTTATGCTATGACCGGCTGAAAAAAATGCGAAAAAAAGTGGATCTTCAGGCGGAAATAGAAGAGGAGCCGCTTAGGAGGCCAACTTCCAATATCGACAACGCCAATTTGAGATTTGACATCCGCAGCGCGATGGAAAAATTGTCGCCGGAACACCGGGCAGCGATCGTATTGCGCGATATCCAGGGCTATTCCTATGAAGAGATCGCAGACATCTTGAACATCCCGCTTGGTACCGTCAAGTCGCGCATCAACACAGCGAGAAATATTTTGAAAAAAGAACTTTCAAGAGGGTGATCACATGGAAACACACGTCCGGGATTTATTGCCGGCCTTCATGGATGATGCGTTAAGTGAAACGGACCGAAAAATGGTTGAAGCCCATCTTGCCCTTTGCCCGGATTGCCGCCGTGAACTGGAAGAACTGGAGACGGTGAAGGCGGAAATCAGCCGTTTTTACCATTCGGTTGATGTGCCGGGAATCCAGTTTGAAAAGGCGGTTCTGGCTAAAATTATGCCGCAGGAAAAAATGGCGATGCATTACCGCGTTTTTGTCTGGTTCTTTGCGGTTTGCTGTGCCGCTTCTGTGCTTTGCGCCTACCCGGTGATGAGAAAACCGTTTTATGTCGGCATGAATATTTTTCAGGCCCTCTGCAATATTCTTTCAAGCGGCTTTCATATTGCGCTTTCCATTCTTTCCGCGCTCCCGGCTTTGTCTGCGGGGATTATGGTGGTGATAGCGGTGATTTTGGCCGTTTGTATCTGGATTTTGTTTGGCCTTCTCACCATGAAGCCGGTGAAGGAGTAGGGGATGGAGAAAAAGATGAAAGCCGCAAAAATATTGATTTGCTTATTGTCCTTGCTCCTGCTTTTTCTGAGCGCAGGGGCGGGTTTCCACCCTGCGTTTGCAAAGGAAAAAAGAATGAGAATCATCATCCACGACCGGCATACGGTCATCCCGAAAAATGAAAAAGTCGAAAATGTCGTTGTGATCGGGAATAACGCGACCGTCAGCGGATATGTCAAAACAGCCGTCATTGTGATCAATGGGAATTTGAATATTCGTAAGTCAGCGGATATCCGCGGCTCTGTATTTGTGCTCGGTGGAAATATCAAACAGCAGCCGGGTGCCCGTGTAACGGAACATGTCGTATCTATCAATATGAACAATAAAACGCTTGACAGTATGATTTTTGCCGCTGTCATGCTTCTTGCCCTCTGGTTTTTCCGGCTTTCCGCAAGCCTACTGTTGATTGTGTGCACTGTTTTGTTCGGCTTAGTCGCGAAAAAACCGTTTTTTTCTGGGATTCGGTCCTTCTACACGCGGCCCGGAAGGATGATCATTACCGGCTGCCTGCTGTCGCTTGTCGTCCTTGCGCTCAGCCTGTTTTTGACGATTACAGTGGTATTAATACCGGTTGTCCTTCTGTTATGCCTTGCTGTTTTTGTATCCCTCCTGGCAGGACTCGTGTTTCTTGGCCGGGAAATCGGTAGCACCTTTGCCGTTTTAAACGGCAGGCAGGAATGGCTGAAACTGTTAACGGGTGTGACGATCCTGATTGCCCTTTGCAGCATCCCGCTCGTCGGGGAAGTCATTTTCCTGATTTTGTTCTGGTACTCGCTCGGGCTTTCGGTCACATGGCTATTTCAAAAATGGAGAAACAGGAAAAAACATGCGGCCGCAAAATAAGGAGCCGCATGTTTTTTTGTGAGTACCCTGTTGCGTTTTTTTTGCCTGTCCTTGTTGAAAAAAAATTCCAAACGGGGTTTTTGTTTCCGAAAAAAGCCTTGCCTGTTTCTTTTTTTCGAAGCAAATTTTTACAGTGTTTTCCATAATTCGTTTAAATGGAAGAGTAGGAAAACAATGACCGCAAATTTTTATCGCCTATAAATGAACTTTTCTTTTACCCTCAAAGTCTATTGTATTGTATCGAAAGAGGCCGCATGAGAAGGAGAAGCGGCGCGTTTTCTGTAAACAGACCGAAAAGCAGGGGGGAAAAGAGAATGGCCAACAAGAAAAAAGACAAAGTGTTGATATTAACAGGCGCTTTTGGGGAAGGGCATTTGCAGGCCGCCCGGGCAATTGAACAGGCGATGAAAATTCGTTCCCCAAAAGCAGACCCGGTTGTCGTCGATTTCATGGAATGGGTCCATCCCACCTTATTCCCGGTCAGCCACTATGTTTATATGAAAGGTATTGAAAAGTTCCCGAATCTTTACGGGTATTTGTACCGTAAAACGTATGGAAGGAATGCCCTGTCAAAAACATTGACCGGCTTATTTTCAACGGGGATGAGAAAGACGCTGCGGATGCTCGAAACGATACGCCCATCCGTTATTGTCAGCACCTATCCTTTTGCGTCTTCTATGATTTCAAAATTAAAGGAATACGGGCTTACGGATATTCCGCTCGTTACCGTCATTACCGACCATACGCACCACAGTTCATGGCTGCACCCGTACACAGATCACTATGTCGTTGGTTCGCATATGTTGCGCCGGCAGTTGATCAGGCTCGGCATTCCCGGCCGAAAAATTTCCTGTACAGGGATCCCGATTAAACCGAGTTTCCTGAAACCGGTGAACAAGCAGGCTTTGTACAAAAAATACGGCCTCGATCCGGCGTTACCGGCCGTGCTTGTCATGGGCGGCGGGGAAGGCCTGTTCGGGGACGGGCTGTTCACGGCTGAAAAACTGGACGCGGTACCTTTCCGCATGCAGCTGTTGATCGTGTGCGGGCATAATGAAAAACTACGCGCCCGCCTGATGGATGATCTGAAAGGGACGAAGCATAAGGTTTTCGTGCTCGGCTATATTGATTATGTGCGTGATTTAATGGCTGTCTCGGACGTGATGATTACGAAACCGGGCGGCGTGACAACAGCGGAAGCATTGGCCATGGAACTGCCGATGATTTTATACAAAGCGCTGCCGGGCCAGGAAGAAGATAACGCAGCCTTTTTAACACAAGCGGGCGCAGCAGTTGAGGCAGCAGATGAAGGCACGTTAATCCGGTGTTTAGCCCGCCTGAATGAAAACAGGGCACAGCTTGCGAAGATGAAAAGAAACACGCTATCGATTCAAAACAGAGAGGCCGCTTTTCGGGTGCTTTCCGTTATTGACCAGGCGAAATATGCACGGCTCATTCATGCGTCTGATCCGGAAATGCCGGATACCGCGCACGGAAAGTATGCAAGGATGCGAAAAAAGGCTTTGCTTGTGCATCACCCGCATGAATCTTTGGATGAAAGGAGCGGCACGGTTTGGAAGTCATCATCTGGGTATTGATTTTATTCATTCTCATATATGCTATTATTCCATATGTTTTAGCGGCCAAACTCGGTTTTTGGGTATGTTGGAAAGGAAAAAAAGATGCGGAGATTGCGCTCACCTTTGATGACGGGCCGGACCCGGTCTATACGCCGGTACTGCTTGATCTTTTAAAGCGGGAAAGAATTAAGGCCACTTTCTTTCTCGTCGGGGAAAGGGCGGCCCGGTATCCGGAACTCGTTTTGCGCATGTCGCGTGAAGGGCATTGTATCGGCCTTCATAATTATAAGCACCAGTGCAACTGGCTGATCAGCCCTTGGAAAAATGCGCGCACGCTTGAGCAGTCGGCACGGATTATTGAAAACATCACCGGCGAGAGACCGGTTTTTTACCGCCCGCCGTGGGGAATGATGCATCTGCTGGACTTTTTTCTGCACAAGCAGTTCCGCATGGTGCACTGGTCGAAAATGTTCCGCGATTGGAAGAGAAAAGGCGGTTCGAAAAAGGTTTCAAACGGCCTGATCACCCGGGTGGAAAGCGGCGATGTGATTTTGCTGCATGATTGCGGCGTCACGCCGGGCGCAGATGAGGATGCCCCGCAGTATACAATTGAAGGTTTGCGGGTTGCGATTCCGGCATTAAAAGCGCGCGGCTTCCGGTTCGTGCGGATGGACGAGATGTTTGACAAACATTTTTCTATCAAAACCAGCCATAGAAGAAAGGAAATAGAGCCATGAATGAGAACGCCAGATTGTTTTTTATGGTCCACAACTTGTCAGGGCATGAAAAATTACTGGATGACATCATGATTTTTTTTACACAGGATGCCTTGCCGCTTTTTGCCGCTGTTTTATTGATTGTGTGGTTTTTAGGCAATGATAAAATGAAAAACATGGTGCTTTATGCCGGCATTGCCGGTGTTGCCGCTTTGCTGGTCAATTATGTGATTACGCTTGTTTATTATGAACCGCGGCCATTTGTCACGTATCATACCAGCATTTTAATTCCGCATGCGGCCGACGACTCATTTCCGAGCGACCATGCGACAGGCACGTTTGCCATGGCTTTCGCCTTATGGGTGCGGAACCGGAAACTCGGATTAGCGATGATGCTCTGTGCCGTTTTGACCGGCATTTCCCGTGTATGGGTCGGGCACCATTATCCGGGGGATATTGCGGCAAGCATTATTGTTGCCTTGTTCACAGTATGGACCATCCAAAAAATGAAAGGGTTGTTTGACCCGGCTTTTAGCATGCTGATCGGCTGGTATCATGACATATGGGCGAAAATTACAAAAAAAGGATATAAATGAACGAGCAAAATCAATCGAAAAGAGGGCGGGACACCATCTAGCACTGTGCCCTGTCACTCTAAATCAATTTAAAAGACGTTGAGGCACAAATCGAAATGGTGCCTCAACGTCTTTTGTGTTTTATATCTATATAAAGTGAACGAAATATTGCCGCTCTTTTGCCTGCCGCAAAAAGTCATCATTCGGCAAATTGGTGCCCGGGCTTTGCAAAAACTTAAGATCATTTTATATCATGTGCATTTTAGCGTCACCGCAAACCTTTATCTGCCGGCAATTTTCTTGAAACAGCCGCCTCGACTTCGCTCATCGGAATACCGAGTGCGCGCGCGACGCCCTCGCCGTATGCCGGATCTGCATAATAACAGTTCGCAATATGGCGGAGCTGGACTTCTTTTGTCGTTCCCTGCATGCTACGTGCCGTGTTTGCAAACAGCCTGTGCTGTTCTTCCGCCGTCATCAGCCTGAACAATTTGCCGGGCTGTTCGTAATATTTGTCATCATCTTCATGGAAATTGTGATAGTCAGCTGTACCTAAAATATCGAGTGCCGATTCTGCGTGTTCCTTGCTGTCTTCCCATTCGCCATAACTATTCGGGCTGTAGGAGACGGAGCCGCCTTCAGCCGGATTGAAAACCCGCATTGCGCCATCGCGGTGGTACGGATGGAAGTGTTCCGCTTTTTTCGGATAGTTGACAGGGATTTGCCAGTGGTTGACGCCTAACCGGTAACGTTGCGCATCGCCGTAAGAGAAAAGGCGGCCCTGCAGCATTTTATCCGGCGAGAACCCAATGCCTGGTACAATATTGGCCGGGGCGAATGCGGCCTGTTCGACTTCCGCAAAATAGTTTTCCGGGTTGCGGTTCAGTTCGACGACACCCACTTCAATGAGCGGAAAGTCTTTATGGTACCACACTTTTGTCAAGTCAAACGGATTATACGGCAGGTTTCTTGCCTCTTCTTCCGTCATCACCTGGATGTACATCGTCCAGCGCGGATAGTCGCCGTTTTCAATCGCTTCGTACAAATCGCGCTGATGGCTGTCACGGTCGCGGCCGATAATTTCCTGCGCTTCTTCGTCCGTGAGGTTTTTGATGCCCTGCTGTGTTTTAAAATGGAATTTGACCCAGACACGTTCGTTGTTGGCGTTGAACATGCTGTACGTATGGCTTCCGAACATATGCATATTCCGGTAGCTTGCCGGGATGCCGCGGTCGCTCATCGTAATCGTCACCTGGTGGAGCGCTTCAGGCAGCAGCGTCCAAAAATCCCAGTTTGCCTGCGCGCTGTGCATATTGGTGCGCGGGTTGCGTTTGACGACATGGTTCAAATCCGGGAAACGTTTCGGGTCTCTGAGGAAAAATACAGGCGTGTTGTTCCCGACAAGGTCCCAATTGCCTTCTTCTGTGTAAAATTTCATCGCTGTCCCGCGGATATCGCGTTCGGCATCCGCCGCGCCGCGTTCACCGGCAACGATTGAGAAGCGGATGAACATATCGGTTTTTTTGCCGACTTCTGAGAAGAGTTTTGCCTTCGTATATTGCGTTATATCGTTTGTCACTGTGAACGTCCCGTACGCGCCGGAACCTTTTGCATGCATCCGCCGCTCCGGGATCACTTCCCGGTCGAAATGGGCCAGCTTTTCAATAAACCAGACATCTTCCATCAATAACGGGCCTCTTTTGCCGGCGGTTTTTGAATCTGTGTCATTCGGAACCGGGGCACCGAATGCAGTTGTCATTTTTTTGTTGTCTTTTTGATTGCTCATCATGTTCCCACCTTTTGCTATTTGATATCTATATTATAACTGGTTCATTATAAAAATCAATATTTATTTATAATGAATTTAAAGTAAAGATTATCATATCAATGGAAAGGAGGACTAATAGAAGTGTGAGGGAAATGTGCTATTTTCATTTGCAGCGTTTGATTATCAATTGTAGAATAGGGAAGGAGGGAGAAAAGCGTCTTTGATCGTTTTTTCGGCCGGGATGATGCCGCCTGCAGCCTGCTTTTCATAGTAGCTTTTCCGGGCATTTTTTGGTATAAATAAGTTAAACGACTGGATGAGGATGAATCACATGCTGAATGAGAAGCCAAACCTGGAGAACGATGCATCTTTTCATATTCCGGAAAGCGGTTTATTATACATACAAAAAACGCAGGCTGTCATTGAATATATGACGCAGAAATCCTGTGTATACGAAGTTCTTTCCGAGTATTTAATGATTCCGTTTGAAGCAAAGGATACTTTATTTGATATCATAAAAGATATGCCCGAAACGGTTGATCTTTTCACCAGTGTCCATCCGTCCGGATCCGGATTTTCGACGCTCTCCCTGCCGCTTTCTCAATTGAAAGAGCGCATCCGCTATGAGATGCTTGTGAAAGTGATTATTTCCGGCAGCCTGACAAGTTATTTTCAGCCGATCATCCGCATTCAGGACAACCAAATATACGGCTATGAATCTTTGCTGCGCACCCGTTTGCCGAACCGGAACATTCCCCCAGGCCTGTTATTTGATGCCGCCCATAAAACCGGGCTGCATTCGTTATTGGATTTGCGCGCCAGGGAAGCGGCACTGAAAGCCCGTGCTGAGAAACTGCCCCGCGGCGTGAAGAGCTTTATCAATTTTTTGCCCGCTTCGATTTATGATTACAAGTTTTGCTTGCGGCATACGTTCACTTTGATTGAACAGTACGATATTTCCCCCGAGGACCTTGTCTTTGAAGTCGTGGAAACCGAGAAGATCAACGATGTCCACTTTTTAAAAAAGATACTCGGGATTTACCGTGATCTTGGCGTCAGCGTGGCGCTTGATGATCTCGGTTCGGGGTACGCAACGCTTGAAACTTTGAAAATCTTAAATCCGAACTATGTGAAAATCGACCGTTTTTTTATTTCCCATTGCGACGAGAATAAGGTCAAACAGCGCTTTTTGCAGGAAGTCATGAAAATTGCGGGAGAAACCGGTATTTATGTGCTAGCGGAAGGAATTGAACGCGAAGAAGAACTGCTCTATTGCAAATCGATCGGCATGCATTTGGCGCAAGGGTACTATATTGGAAAACCCGCTCCCGAACCCGCTGCGATCATTCTTGGGGGAAATTAGGGGCTTTCGGGTTTTGCAATGGCCGTTTTTGTAGCGTTTGCTAAAAAATGAATCTTCATTGCGTTTACGAGGCTGGACCTGAAAGATAGGTCGGCTTTTTTAATTTCTTCAGCAAGGATGCGAATCAGCGGACCTGGAAAAAAAGAGAAACTAGCCGTACAGTGAGGTCAAATTGTTCTTTTGCGTGATGTAAAAGGACCAAAAGGAGTCGCGTTTGGGTCCGAAATGTCTTTTTGAAGCTGTCAAAAGGACAAAACACGTTGCATCCGGGTCTGAAATGTCCTTTTGAAGCCGTCAAAAGGACAAATTGACCTCCACCCGGGCCCAAAATGTCTTTTTGAAGCTGTCAAAAGGACAAAACACGTTGCATCCAGACCCGAAATGTCCTTTTGAAACTGCCAAAAGGACAAAAGGAGCTTCAGCCGGGTTCGAAATGTCCTTTTGAAGCTATCAAAAGGACAAAAGGAGCAGCATCCGGGTCTGAAATGTCTTTTTGAAGCTATCAAAAGGACAAAAGGAGCAGCATCCGGGCTCGAAATGTCCCTTTGAAGCCGTCAAAAGGACAAAACACGTTGCATCCGAGCCCGAAATGTCCTTTTGAAGCCGTCAAAAGGACAAATTGACCTCCACCCGGGCCCAAAATGTCTTTTTGAAGCTGTCAAAAAGACAAAAGGAGCTGAATCCGGGTCTGAAATGTCCTTTTGAAGCTGTCAAAGGGACAAAAGGAGCAGCATCTGGGCTCGAAATGTCCCTTTGTAGCCGTCAAAAGGACAAAACACGTTGCATCCGAGCCCGAAATGTCCTTTTGAATCTGCCAAAAGGACAAAAGGAGCTGCATCCTGGCTCGAAATGTCCTACTTGGGGCTTGGTGAACGAATCCGATTCTGAATTTGTACCCAATTTGTCAGCAAGCTCTTTTTCAAAATATAGAAGAATCCATCTTTAACCCTTGCACATTGTATTAAGTTTTTCCAAATCTAGGAAGTTTGGTGATTCAGCAAGCCCTATGTTAAGGAAGCGTGGAAAAACGAAGACCTTCCTTCACATAGAGCACGTCTACGTTAAGGAAGCGTGGAAAAAAGAAGACCTTCCTTCACATAGAGCGCGTCTACGTTAAGGAAGCAAGCAAAAACGAGGGTCTTCCTTAACATAGGGCACGTCTACGTTAAGGAAGCATGGAAAAAAGAAGGCGTTCCTTCACATAGAGCGCGTCTACGTTAAGGAAGCGTGGAAAAACGAAGACCTTCCTTCACATAGAGCGCGTCTACGTTAAGGAAGCGTGGAAAAACGAAGTCCTTCCTCAACATAGACCCCGTCTACGTTAAGGAAGCATGGAAAAACGAAGCCCTTCCTTAACATAGACCCCGTCTACGTTAAGGAAGCAAGCAAAAACGAGGGTCTTCCTTCACATAGAGCGCGTCTACGTTAAAGAAGCACGAAAAAAACCGGCCTCCAGCATTCTTACCAAATTTAAGAATTTTGCTTATTCATCCCTACTTGAAAGAAGCTAAATCGAACAGGAACTGGGGTTTGCAGGTAAATCCCGGCTTTCCCAAGTTTTACCTCTCCGACGCAAGCGCTGGTGATGCTTCCACATGCAGAAAAAAGAGGTTGCCCCTGGGCAACCTCTTTTTTCATACTTCTTCCGGATGTTTTTCTTTTTTCCTAAACTTCATTAAAAATTCGTAAACAACCGGAACGATGATAAGTGTCAGTAAAGTGGAGCTGGTCAAGCCGCCGATTACTGTGATGCCGACCCCTTTCGAAATGAGCCCGCCGCCGCCGTAGCCCAGAGCAAGCGGGATCAGTGCAAAGATTGTTGCAAAAGCGGTCATTAAAATCGGACGCAGCCTTGTCGCGCCTGCTTCAAGCAATGCTTCGCGTGTGGACAGCCCCGCCTTTTCTTTATGCACCACCCGGTCGATTAGCACAATGGCATTCGTCACCACGATGCCGATCAGCATCAGGGCGCCGATCATGGCGGTGACGCTGATCGTTTCATGCGCCAGGTACAGGGCGACCAGTGCACCAATTACGGCAAATGGCAGTGAGAAAAGAATGGTAAACGGCGCGAGGGCCCCGCCGAATGTAATCACGAGCACAAGATAAACGATCGCAACAGCAGCCAGCATCGCATAACCGAGCTTTGTAAACGAGTCATTGATGTCTTCCGTTACGCCGCCGGTTTCGACATGGATGTATTTTGGAATATCGAGTTTATCCACTTTGTTTTGAACTTGTTGTGTCACTTTCGCAACGTCAGCTGTCTTGATCTTGCCGGTTACACTGGCATAGATTTTGCCGTCCCGTTTCGAGACTGCATCCGGTGTTTCGCCTTTTTTCACGTCCACGACATCTTTTAGCGCTACTTTTGTGCCGAGGGGCGACGTGACTTTTTGATTGGTCAGATCGCCAATATTGTCGTAATGCCCGGTTTTGTTCTGTTCGTAAACATTTAATTCTTCTCCGCCTTTTTCAACGGTTGTAAGCACGGTCCGGTTGCCGGTTTGCGCAAGGCCGGTTCCGAGCTGGCCGGCTGTTAACCCGAGAGCAGCCAGTTTGTTCTGGTTGGCGACAAGCGTGTATTGCTGATAAGTTTCGGAAAGGCTGGTTTCAACATTTTTCAAGTTGTCGTTGTTTTTCATGACTTTTTCAATTTTATGGATGACCGGTTTGATTTCATCCAGATTGTTGCCATAGACATACATCGTTAAATCATCATTCGACATAGATGCGAAGTCCTGTGATTTCCATGTACCCTGGTCCGTCCTTTGTTGCAGGGCTTTAATGACTTTTTCCGGTTCGCGGTCGAAATTTTTGGTATCCTGGTCATATTCGACAACAAAGATGGCGGAGTTGCTGTTGGTGCTGAAAGCCGACTCCCCAATGGAATATTGCACATTTTTTACATTTTTACGGTGGATTAAGTAATCCTCCGCTTTTCCTGCTATCTTCTTCACATCGGAAAGGGTTTCCCCTGGTTCCGGCGCATAGGTGGCATACACGACTTTCTGGCCTTCGTTTTCAATAAAGCTGACGCCGATAAGCGGGATTAAAAACAAACTACCGATAAGAAGCAGGCATGCGATGCCGAACGTGACCAGCTTATGGTTGAGCGACCAGTTCAGAATCTTTTTGTAAAATAAAGCGATCCGGCCGTGCCCTTCGTTCGTAGTCCGCGTGTTTTTCTTCAACCCGTTCTTAAATAACGAATGGGCAAACATCGGCACCACCGTGATCGCCACAAGAAGCGATGCTAGCAAGGCAAAAATTAGCGTCAGGGCAAACGGCATGAACAGTTCCCCGACCATCCCTCTCACAAGTGCAAGCGGGACAAAGACGATGACGGTTACGATCGTGGAAGACATAACCGGTTTAAAAACTTCAACCGTCGCTTCACGAATCAGCGCTTTTCCGCGCAGTTTTTCTTCCCGCAACGTCAGGCGTCTGTAGATATTTTCAATGACGACAATCGAGTCATCAATAACGCGCCCGATTGCTACCGTCATGGCTCCGAGTGTCATCACGTTTAATGTGATGTCAAGCTGGTGCAAAATAATAAAAGCAATCAGCACCGAGAGCGGGATCGAGATGACCGCGATAATGGTGGAACGCACATTCCGCAAAGACAGCAGGATGACCACAATCGCAAATACGGCCCCGATGATTGCTTTTTCGAACATCGTTTTGACGGAGTCTTTGATAGGTGTTGCCTGGTCCAGAATGGTGGAAATTTGTGTGCCTTTATAGTCCGCTTTAAACTGTGCGGCTTTTTTATTTACTGCATCGGCAACATCCACCGTGTTTGCATCCGGAGCTTTTGTAATTTGGATGCCGATTGAATCTTTCCCGTTCGTTTTAGAAATCGATTCATGCTTGCCGACAACTTTGATATCGGCAATCTCTTTTAACGCAACGGTTGGCATACCGACGTTGGCTTGCGTCGCTTGCGTTCCTGCATTCGCCGGTTGCTGCGCCCCTGAAGCGTGCGCACCCGAGGCCTGCGTTCCTGAAGTCTGCGCCGCATTTGGGGATTGTGCCCCTGAAGCCTGCGCGGCTGCGGACGAAGCGGAAGCTGCACCCGTTTTCGGGGTGTACGGGATTTTCAGATTCTCAAAATGCTTCAGCGATTTCACGTTTCCATCGATTTCTACCGATTTGTTTTCTTTTCCGAAGTTGATGAGGCCGAGCGGTACCGAAACGTTTGCGCCCTGGATCGCTTTTTTGACAGTGTCCTCATCGAGCCCCAGTGCATTCAACTTGTCCTGTTTAAAGGTCAGCTGGACTTCCTGCACGTACTGGCCGGAAGCCTGCACATCGGACACGCCGTCAATGCTCTGCAGTTTTGGAACAAGATCCTCTTCGACAATTTTCGTTAAGTGCTGAAAAGACCGGCTTTTATCCGACACACTTAAAGACAGGATCGGAAAATCATTGACGCTGATCCTTGTTACGGACGGCTTGTCAATATTATCCGGCAGGTCCACTTTTTCGAGCGCATCCTGGATGTCTTTTTTCGCTTGATCCATATCCGTGCCATATTTATACTCAAGCTGGATCTGGGAATTGCTTTCCGTCGAGGAAGTGGAGACCGTATTGACGCCGGTGAGGTTTTTCAGCCGTTGTTCGATCGGTTGCGTAATTTTATTTTCGACTTCTTCCGGTGTGGCACCCGGATCAGAGGCTGTCACCAGCATGTATGGCGCGTCGATATTCGGAATGGTTTCCATTTTCATATTCATGCCGGCATAAATCCCAGCACCCGCCACAATGAGGGTCATCAGCCAAATGGCAAATTTGTTGTTTAGGCAAAACTGGATGATCTTCTTCACAGTGTTTACAACACTCCTTTGTCTTTTCGTTCTAGAGCCGGATAGAAATGGGCTAGCCTATCTCCATTATAGTTATACCTTTAAACCCGGAAATGCGCCAGTATTTTCCGGCATCTTCTATAGATACAGGATAGAATTGCAGTACTTGATGCATCGCTTGGAAAAAGAGCGGAGCTTTCGGAAGGAAGGAATATTGGATAAAGAAAGGGTTGCCTAAAAAAAGAAGGTTAAAGCCTTTGGTGCGGCTCAACCTTCTATATAATAAAATGAACAAAATTTCTTTAGCTCTGTTGCCTACTGTAAAAAGTAGTCATGATGCAAATTGGTGCTCGGGCTTGATGTAAAAACTTATGTTTATTTTATATATCTATACCCTCAGCCTCTATCGGCTGTTATTTCCGCGCATGCCTGAAAAAATTTTAAACAGCAGCACAATGGCGGCGATGACAAGCAGAAGGTGCACAAAAGCGCCGGCGATGTGAAAAACAATGCCTAAAATCCAAAGTACGAGCAAAATCCCAATAATTGTCCAGATCATATAGCCTTTTCCTTTCTAAATTAAAGTACTTTTATGTTACCCGTTCCGTTGCTTTTCAAACGCTTGCCTGCATGTTTGCCAGGCGTGGTGTAAGGGAAAGATACAGGAAAACGGGGGGGTTGTAATGAAAAAAAGCAGAAAGAAATGGCTGTCTTATGGGTTGCTTGTCTTAATTGCCATTTATGCGGCTGTCATGCTGTACCATACATATAAGCCGCTGCCAAAAGGGATTTCCTATGAAGGCAGAACATATAACGTTCACGATCAAGACATCCGTTTTCTTTCGGATTTAACATACCGGGAAAAGGGGACAGGAAAAAGAAAGGTGGAGCAGACCGTCTATCCTGAAATTTACCGGATGATTGACCAAGCCCATCAATATATCGTCGCCGATCTCTTCCTTTTTAACGGCTACCATGATCAAAAGATGAAAGTGCCGCCGCTTGCTGAGAGGCTCGTGGACAGGCTGATTGCCAAAAAAGAAAAAGAACCTGGTATCCGCATCATCGTCATCACCGATCCGATCAATACTTCTTACGGGTCCCATGAAGCTGGCATTTTAAAACGGCTAAAGGAACATGGCATCCGTGTGGTCTTTACGCATTTGGACTCGCTGCGTGACCCGACACCGCTTTATTCCGGCATTTGGCATATGTTTTTCCAGTGGTTCGGCCAGGGGGGGACCGGCTGGCTGCCAAATGCTTTCGGGGACAATGCGCCGAAGATGACGCTCCGCTCGTATCTTGAACTTTTTAATATTAAAGCGAACCACCGCAAAACGTTTACGACTGAAAACGGCACGGTCATTGCATCCGGCAACCCGCATGACGCAAGCGGCTGGCATTCCAATATCGCTTTTCTTGTAAAAGGGCCGGTCATTCGGGATGTTCTGGAATCGGAGCAGGCGGCTTCCGATATGTCGGACGGCCCGGAGCTGCCGCAATACAAAGGGAAAGAAAGGGGAAAAGGCAGGATTGCCGTCCAGCTGTTAACGGAGGGGAAAGTTTACGACCGGATGATGAAAGAAATCAAGGCGACAAAAAAAGGCGATTCGATTTCGATGGCGATGTTTTATTTGGGTGACCGGAAAGTGGTCCGTGCGCTTGAGAAGGCATCTTCCCGCGGCGTCCGCATCCGGCTTATCCTCGACCCGAATTTAAACGCGTTCGGGCATAAAAAAATCGGGCTTCCCAACCAGCCTGTTGCACAGGAACTCGTAAAGAAAACGGATGGAAAGATCAAAATCCGCTGGTATAATACCGGGCTCGAGCAATTCCATCCGAAGCTGGTCTGGATTGAAAAGCCCGGCCGCTCGCTCTTTTTCGGCGGGTCGACCAATTTAACGCTTCGCAACCTGGACGATTATAATTTGGAGACCGATTTATTTGTGAAGGCACGGAATGATGCGGCCATCACAAAAGAGATCCGCCGGTACTTCGGGCGGCTGTGGAACAATGAAGACGGCGCTTTTACCGTCCCGTACAAAAAACACGAAGGCTTCTCCACTTATTTGTTAAAAGTCCTTTATCGCCTCCAGGAAGTATTGAAACTGACAACGTATTAAAAAAAGCCCGGAACGCCTTCCCCGGCTCCGGGCCTTTTTTACAATACGACATGATTTAAAAATTCGCGTACCTCTTCCGGCGACTTTGCATTTGCACTGTGCAGATGCGCTTTTTTCTCGCCGTTTTGGAAAACGAGCAGGCTCGGAATCCCCATCACCTGGTTTTCATCCGCAATCGCTCGGAACGCGTCGCTGTTGATTTCATACCATTTATATTGCGGATAGTCCTTGATCACATCACCAATAAACATATTCATCACTTTGCAATCCGGACACCAATCTGCATAAAATTTCACGATAACCGGTGCTTCTCCTCCCGTTACCGTTTTAAATTCTTCCGCACTTTTAATCGCTTCCACTCCAGACCATCTCCATCCTTTCATCATTCTTTCTTATTGTATATAGAGCAGCAGAGGAATTTCAACATTTTTCAACCTGCCAAAGAAATATTTCCAAAACGAAAAGGATTGTGCTTCTTCACGTATGATGTATAATAAAGCTTGTATGAAAAAATGATGGGGGTCAGTTGTTTTGAAGGATCCGTATCATTTATTTTATTTTACGGCCGGCGGTTCCGGCATTGAGAAGTCAGGTGATGGAATTGTCTTCGCGGGATGAAGGTTCTAAAATTGATTACGGGCTGGTTTTAACGCTGATGTTGTTCTGCATTGTCAGCCTTGTTGCCATTTATACGGCTGACAGCAGCTTTCTGATAAAACAAGTCATCAACTATGTGGTCGGCGCGATCATTATCGCATTGGTGATCCGCCTTGACTCCGACCAGCTGAAAAAAATATCGTGGTACGGTTACGGGTTCGGGATTTTGCTGTTGATTTTGCTGATCCTGGCACCAGCCAGCATTGCCCCGGAGCGTAATGGGGCGAAAAACTGGTTTGTGTTTCCGGTAATTGGGACATTCCAGCCTTCTGAAATCATGAAGCCATTTTTAATTTTAGCAATGGCGCGCCTTATTTCCGATCATAATGAAAAAGTGCTGAACCGGTCAGTAAAATCGGATTTCTGGCTGTTTGTGAAACTCGGCATCTGCTTGTTTGTGCCGCTCATGTTGACCATTGGGCAGGATTTGGGAACGTCACTTGTGTTTATTGCGATATTTTTCGGGCTTGTATTTGTGTCAGGCATCACATGGAAACTATTGCTTCCGATTTTTAGCAGCGGCGCGGCACTGGCAGGATTGATTTTTTATCTCGTCCTCTGGCAGCCGGCACTTCTCGAAAAATATCTTGGCGTCCGTTCGTACCAGTTTGGCCGGATCTATGCCTGGATTGATCCTTATAACTATTCCAATACAGACGGCTACCACCTGATTCAGTCCCTTTTGGCCATTGGTTCCGGCCAGACGTTTGGAAAGGGGCTTGGCACAACTGAAGTGAGCCTTCCGGAAAACCAGACGGACTTTATTTTCAGCGTGATCGGCGAGCAGTTCGGCTTTATCGGCGGGAGCATTGTTATTGGCCTGTTTTTTATGCTTATTTACCATATTATAAAAGCAGGGCTTGAGACGAAAAATGATTTTTATTCCTACATTTGCGCAGGCGTCATTGCGATGATTACGTTCCATGTGTTTGAAAATATCGGCATGACGATCCAGGTGCTGCCGATTACCGGGATCCCGCTGCCGTTTATCAGCTACGGGGGGAGTTCGCTGATGGGGAATATGCTTGCGGTCGGATTTATTTTTTCAATCCGTTACCATTACAGAAAATATATGTTTTCTAACGAAAAATAAAAAACAGGCGGCATCGTGCCGCCTGTTTTTTGCGGCTATTGCACCTGCCCGCCGTACGGGAATTGCGAAGCGTAGCCTTGGTGCTGCTGGAAAGACTGTTGCAGTTTTTGCTGTTCTGCCGCTTCCATACTGTACCAGCCTTTTTGGAACATCGTCTCATACAATTTGCGCTGCTCATTCTGCGTTTCCGTAAAAATGGTCAGAAGATCGCGATACAGTTTTTCGTGGCTCGCTTCGTTCATAGCAGTATTATAAGAAGCGGTCATATATTTTTCCATCGAAAGCAGGTCATTGGCAAGATCGCGGTCGTTCATTTCTGGTGTTTCAGGAAATTGTGTCTTCGGGTTTTGAATTTTTTGCTGCTGCTGTTGTTGGGAATCCAAATGTTGTACCTCCTTTTTTAAAATGGTCGTATTATGCGCGTTCCGCATTTAGGTATCTCTGCCGCGAGACACGTGCAGATTCGCCTGCCAGGGCTCGGACGGGGCAGCGCCCGTTTTCCGTTAATCACGGTTGCCGGGGCGGCTAATTCAGGCCGGGAAGTGCGGTTGCCCCGGACGGACAGCCTGCTTTTTTCTTTGGCCCGAGCTGTGCGCGCATTCCGGAGCGGGGTACCTGCCCCTTTCCGGCTGCGAACGCATGCCCTTTATGAACGGGAAAAGCAGGGTTCGCTTTTTGTGGCGGGCTGGCATTCGTTTTTGTTATTGCAAGTGGCTTTTCAAATGACCCAAAATCTGGTTGTAGTGGCGCTGGTGCATTTGCCCGCATGCTTCAAAAACAGCTTTCAATTCATTGTCCTGGCAGCGCGTTGCCGCATCATGCGCTTTTTTCATCGCCAGCAGATTCCAGGCCAGCATATCATCCACATAGGCCAAATCTTTTGTTGACATGACATCGGGCGGGGCGTTGTAAACCGTTTGCCCGTTTTGCTGTTGTGAAAAAGGCTGTTGTTGCATTCCATTTCCTCCTTTATCCAAGTCTTCCTTTATTGTTTGAATGAGCTGCGGATCCTATGCAGCCGCCTGCTTATTTTTTGTACTGGTTGTTTTGGCTGTTTACTTTTCCGCCGCCGTCACGCTCCACTGTCGGGCCGGCATTGCCTTTTACGCTTGCCGCGCTCACACCCGCTTTTGACGGATTTTTCTTTAGCTTTGCCATTGGTTCACCTCCCCACGCTTTTCGTTTAGCTTGCCCAAAACGGCTAGACATATAAAAAATTTTAAAAAATGGCGATTTTTTGAGATGAAGTGATTGATAGAATGAAAAAATTCGTATATATTATTATTAAAGATGAAAGCGTTATTTTTTTAAGCGCTTAATGAATGAGCATTCATTCAAAAAGAAAGGGGATGCACTATGCGGTATACCATTCAAAAAGCGGCTGTCATCGGTTCCGGTGTAATGGGATCGGGCATCGCCGCACATCTGGCAAACATCGGGATTCCGGTACTTTTGCTCGACATTGTCCCGAATGCACTCACGGAAGCAGAGAAAGCAAAGGGGTACACATTGGAGGACAAAGCCGTCCGAAACCGCTTCAGCCAGTCTGCACTGCAGAAGCTTTTAAAACAGAAACCGGCCCCGCTCACATCGAAAAAGAGCCTGGCGCTCATTGAAGCGGGCAACCTGGAAGACGATCTTGAACGGCTGAAAGAAGCCGACTGGATTATTGAAGTGGTAACAGAACGTTTGGATATTAAAAAATCAGTATTCGAAAAAGTGGAACGCTTCCGCCGGCCGGGAACCATTGTAAGCTCAAACACGTCCGGCATTTCGATCGAAGCGATGGCGGAAGGGCGGAGCGAAGATTTCAGAAAGCATTTTCTCGGGACCCACTTTTTTAACCCGCCGCGCTATTTGAAATTGCTCGAAGTGATTCCGACCGCTGACACCGACCCGGACGTCACTTCATTTATGAAACAGTTCGGCGAAGATGTGCTCGGAAAAGGTGTCGTGCTTGCAAAAGATACGCCAAACTTTATTGGCAACCGCATCGGTACATACGGCCTGCTTGTCACCGTGCGGGAGATGATGAAAGGCGGCTACACGGTCGGCGAAGTCGATTCCGTGACAGGCCCGGTGATCGGCCGGCCAAAAAGCGCAACGTTCCGGACGCTCGATGTGGTCGGGATCGATACGTTCGTCCATGTTGCGAATAACGTGTATGAAAAAACGGAAGGCGAAGAAAAAGAAGTTTTTAAAGTGCCGGCATTCATGCACAAGCTCGTTGAAAACGGCTGGCTTGGCAGCAAAACCGGCAAAGGCTTTTATGAAAAAAAGGGAAAAGAAATCTATGAATTAAATCCGGAAACGCTGGAATACGGCGAACGCACGAAAATGAAAGCGGCTTCTTTGGAAGCGGCCCGGCAGGCAAAAGGAACTGCCAATAAAATCAAAACGATTGTGTATGCGGATGACCGTGCCGGACGGCTGCTCTGGAATATTCTCGCGCCTTGCCTTGTGTATTCGGCAGAACTTTCAGGCGTGATTGCCGATGATATTCTCGCCATCGACCAGGCGATGAAATGGGGCTTCGGCTGGAAATTCGGCCCGTTTGAAACATGGGATGCAATCGGCGTTGAAAAATCCGTGCAAAAAATGGAAGAGGACGGCCTTCAAGTGCCCGGCTGGGTGAAAGGCATGCTGGAAAAAGGCTTCACGTCTTTTTACAAAGAAGAAAACGGCGTTGTCTCGTACTATGACAACGGAGCATACAAGCCGCTTCCAGCCAATCCGAAAGAAATCAATCTCAAAGCTTTGAAAACGCAGGGCAAAGTGCTGAAAGAAAATGCCGGCGCAAGCTTAATCGACATCGGCGACGGGGTGCTGCTGCTTGAATTCCACTCAAAGAGTAACACAATCGGGCTCGACATTTTGCAAATGATCAATTATGCCGTGGACGAAGCAGAAAAGCATTACAAAGGAATTGTGATCGGCAACCAGGGCAAAAACTTCTGTGTCGGCGCAAACCTTGCTTTGATGCTGATGGAAGCGCAGGATGACAATATTTTTGAACTTGACATGGTCGTCCGCCAGTTCCAGAACACGATGATGAAGATCAAATACAGCCAAAAACCGGTTGTCGCGGCACCGTTTGCGATGACTTTGGGCGGCGGCGCGGAGGTGTGCCTGCATACGGCGCATATCCAGGCGGCAAGCGAAACGTATATGGGCCTTGTCGAAACCGGTGTCGGCCTGCTTCCGGGCGGCGGCGGTAACAAAGAGCTGTACATCAAGCATTTGAAAAACATTCCGGAAGGCGTACAGTTTGACTTGCAAAATGTCGTGAACAAGGTATTTGAAACGATTGCAATGGCGAAAGTGTCCACTTCTGCTGAAGAAGCGCGCGAGTCCGGCTTCCTTGACCGGACGGACGGCGTCAGCTTTAACCAGGACCATCTGATTTATGATGCAAAACAGGCTGTGCTACGCCTTGCTGACGCAGGGTACAAACCGTCTGTCCGCGAAAAAGTGCCGGTCACAGGTGAATCCGGTTATGCGGCGCTGTTGCTCGGGGCACAGCAAATGCATCTGTCGGGCTATATTTCCGACTATGACCTTGAAATCGCGAAAAAGATCGCCTTTGTGCTTTCAGGCGGGAAAGTGCCGTTCGGGACAAAAGTGGATGAACAATACTTGCTCGATTTGGAAAGGGAAGCGTTCCTGAGCCTGATTGCACAGCCGAAAACACAGCAGCGGATGCAACACATGCTGTTAAAAGGAAAACCGTTACGGAATTAAAGCCACACGGATTGGCGAATGCCGATCCTCTGGCAGGAAAAGATTCCGTCCAAATTTTTCGCATACAACATAAAGGGGTTCTCCCAAGGAAAGCGGCTGTATATGGGAAAACCCCGATTCATCACCCCATGCGGTGATGAAGGGGCCTTTTACAAAAACACGGAAAGAGGGGAATGTGATGAGGGAAGCTGTCATTGTTGCAGGGGCGAGAACACCGGTCGGCAAAGCAAAAAAAGGGACGCTCGCACAAACACGGCCGGATGATTTAGGTGCACTTGTCGTAAAAGAAACGTTAAAACGCGCCGGCAACTATGAAGGAAATATTGATGATTTGATTATCGGCTGCGCCATGCCGGAAGCGGAACAGGGGCTCAATATGGCACGCAATATCGGGGCCCTAGCAGGATTGCCGGATACGGTGCCGGCGATTACGATCAACCGCTACTGCTCATCCGGGCTGCAGGCGATTGCTTACGGCGCCGAAAGGATCATGCTCGGCCACGCTGACACGATCATTGCCGGCGGTGCGGAATCGATGAGCCTTGTCCCGATGATGGGGCATGTCGTCCGCCCGAATGTACGACTTGCAGAAACTGCGCCGGAATATTATATGGGCATGGGGCATACGGCCGAAGAAGTCGCCAAAAAATTCGGCGTCAGCCGCGAAGACCAGGATGCCTTCAGCGTGCGCAGCCACCAAAAAGCGGCAAAAGCGATTGCAGAAGGCAAATTCAAAGACGAAATTGTGCCGGTTGAGGTCACATTACGTTCGGTCGGCGAAGACAACAAACTTGTTGAAAAGAAAGTCGTCTTTTCGCAGGATGAAGGGGTCCGGCCGGATACAAATGTAGAAACGCTCGGAAAACTGCGCCCGGCATTCTCGGTAACCGGAACCGTAACGGCCGGGAACTCGTCGCAAACAAGCGACGGCGCGGCTGCAGTAATGCTCATGGATAAAGAAAAGGCTGAATCACTCGGGCTTAAGCCGCTGTTGAAATTCCGCTCGTTCGCCGTTGCCGGGGTGCCGCCTGAAATCATGGGGATCGGCCCGGTGGAAGCCGTGCCGAAAGCTTTGAAACTGGCAGGGTTGAGCCTTGAGGATATCGGGTTGTTCGAACTGAATGAAGCTTTTGCTTCCCAGTCCATCCAGGTTATCCGCCAGCTCGGCCTTAATGAAGACATCGTCAATGTTAACGGCGGCGCAATTGCCCTCGGCCATCCGCTCGGCTGCACAGGCGCCAAGCTGACTTTGACGCTTGCCCATGAAATGAAGCGCAGAAACGTGCAGTTCGGCGTCGTCACGATGTGTATCGGCGGCGGCATGGGTGCAGCAGGTGTGTTTGAGCTCGTGTCCTGATTGCAGTGAGCCGAACCAGGCGGCTAGCCGGTTTCAAATAGCAACGTCAGATACCGGATCATGAAATGGATAGATGCCGGGGCCAAAAGCAGAGCAGCCGGTTCCGAACGGCAAAACACCGGACCATGGTAAAAAGCGGATCAGCTGTTTCTAAAGGCAAAACGCCGGAGCCGGATCCGCCTGTTGAATCGTTATTAATGGAAATAAGAGCCGCGGAGCACATCTGCGGCCGATCATTATAGATAAAAAGGAGAGGAATTGTAAATGGCAAACAAAACGGATGCATTTGTAAAAGGCGGCAGTTTTTTAATTGAGGACATCACACCGGACCAAGTGTTTACGCTGGAAGAGCTGACAGAAGAACAAAAAATGATCGCCAAAACGGCGGAAGACTATACGAACAATGAAGTGGTCCCGCAAATTGAATATCTGGAAAACCATGAATTTGACCGCTCTGTCAAATTGTTGAAAAAAGCAGGCGAACTCGGGCTTTTGAGCGCCGATGTCCCGGAAGAATACGGCGGTCTCGCCCTTGATAAAGTAAGCTCCGCCCTGATTTCCGAAAAGCTCGCAAAAGTCGGCGGTTTTGCCATTTCCCACGGCGCGCACGTCGGCATCGGTTCGCTTCCGATCGTTTTGTTCGGCAACGAGGAACAAAAGAAAAAATATTTGCCGAAACTCGCAACCGGCGAATGGCTTGCGGCTTATGCCTTAACGGAACCAAGCTCGGGCTCGGACGCACGGAGCGCCAAAACGGTTGCAAGATTAAACGAAGCCGGCACGCATTATATTTTAAACGGAGAAAAACAGTGGATCACGAACGCCGGATTTGCTGATGTTTTCACCGTGTATGCGCAGGTTGACGGCGACAAGTTCACGGCCTTTATCGTGGAACGCACATTCCCGGGCGTTTCAACGGGAGCGGAAGAAAAGAAAATGGGGATCAAATCTTCTTCCACAAGAACGCTTATCCTGGAAGACGTACCGGTTCCGGTTGAAAACGTGCTTGGGGAAATCGGCAAAGGGCATAAAATCGCGTTTAACATTTTAAACATCGGTCGTTATAAATTAGGCGTCGGCGCGGTCGGCTCCAGCAAACACGTGCTTGAAATCGCCTTAAAATATGCGAACGGCCGCCAGCAGTTCAAAACACCGATCTCGCAGTTTAACCTGACAAAAGAAAAATTCGGCACGATGGCATCGAAACTGTATGCAGCCGAAAGCTCCGTCTACCGGACAGTCGGATTGTTCGATGAAAGAATGAGCCACTTTACACCGGAAGAAGAAAAAGACGGGCGGGCAGTGGCCAATGCGATCGCCGAATATGCGATTGAATGCTCGCTGAACAAATTCTTCGCTTCTGAAGTGCTCGATTATGTTGTTGATGAAGCGGTGCAAATCCACGGTGGTTACGGCTTTATGGACGAATACGAAGTCTCGCGTGCCTATCGCGATTCCCGGATTAACCGCATTTTTGAAGGAACAAACGAAATCAACCGCCTGATCGTACCGGGCACATACGTGAAAAAAGCGTTCAGCGGGGAACTGCCGCTGTTACAAAAAGCGCAAAGCCTGCAGGAAGAACTCATGATGATGATGCCGGAACAAGTCGGCGACGCGCCGCTTGAACAGGAAAAATACCTCGTCCGCAACATGAAGAAGATCGCCCTGCTCGTCGCAGGCACTGCGTTGCAAACGTACGGCAAAAAATTCGAAAACGAACAGGAACTGCTTGCCAACGTGGCAGATCTCGTTTCGAATATATATGCGGCAGAATCGTGCGTGCTTCGGACGGAAAAAGCAATCAACAAAGATGGTGCCGAAAAACAGAACCAAAAACTGCTGTATACCCAAATTTTCACACAGGAAGCGTTCAATCAATGCGAACAAATTGCAAAAGAATCGCTCGCAGCCTGCCTTGAAGGCGACCAGCTGCAAATGACGCTTTCCGCCCTCCGCAAGCTGACGCGCCATACGCCAACCAATGTCATTGCGAAAAAACGCGAAGCCGCGGATAAATTGATCGATGCAGAACGCTATGTGCTGTAATAAAAGAAGGGATTTCCGGCCCGGCCGGAGTCCCTTTTCTTTTGCATCGCCGGGAAAAATCAGCTAACATACAGATAAGACAAGATGACAGGAGTGGACAAAAATGGCCCTTACTTTCTATTGGTATCCGAAATGCGGGACTTGCCGGAAAGCGAAAAAATGGTTGGACGAACATGACGTTGCCTATGAAGCGGTGCACATTGTCGAAAATCCCCCTTCAAAAGCACTTCTTAAGGACTTTTATGAAAAAAGCGGGCTGCCGATCAAAAGGCTGTTCAACACGAGCGGGCAGAAGTACCGCGAACTCGGTTTGAAAGACAAGATCCCGGAAATGAGCGAAGAAGAAGCGCTTGAACTGCTGGCTTCCGACGGCATGCTGATCAAACGGCCGATTCTTGCAGGCGATGCCTTTGCCGTGTTCGGATTTAAAGAGGATGCGTATGAAAAATTGCTGAAAAAGTGATTGATTTAAGCGCTGTTTTTCGGTAATTTAAAACTGAAGGCTATTACGGATACATAACGGAGGGATTGAGATGGCGGTACCTGAGGAACTGCGGTATACGGAAGATCATGAGTGGGTGAAAGAAGAAGACGGCCATGTCCGGATCGGCATCACCGATTTTGCCCAGGCCGAACTCGGCGATATCGTATTTGTTGAGCTGCCGGAAGAAGGCGATGAAGTCACGGCAAAAGAACCGTTTGGCAGTGTCGAATCCGTGAAAACGGTATCGGAACTGTATGCGCCGGTCAGCGGCAAAGTCGTTGCGGTCAACGCAGATTTAAGCGATAGCCCGGAATTCGTTAATGAATCCCCGTACGAAAAAGCGTGGATGATTGTCGTTGAACCGTCCGACCCGGCTGAATTGGATGATTTGCTGACGGCGGAACAGTACGAGGAAATGATCAACGAAGCATAAAAATAACAGGCACTGCACACCAAGCTGCGGTGCCTTTTTGTGTAAAGGATGGATTACGATGCAAGACTGGACAAAGGAAAAACAACTGGAGGAACGGATTTTGCAGGAAGAAAAACTTGCCCTGTACTTTTACACGCCATTATGCGGTACATGCCAGCTGGCGGGGAGGATGCTGGAGATTGCAGAACAGGCTGTCCCCCGATTTCCTTATGCCAAAGCCAATCTGAATTACGTGCCGCAAATGGCGGAAAAATACCAGATCGAAAGCGTGCCGTGCCTGCTCCTGCTCAAAAACGGGAAAGTAATAGACAAAGTGTACGCTTTTCAATCCGTCCCGTCACTATTTGAAAAATTGTCTTCTTTTTAATGAGACAACAGCGCAAACCAATCCGGTGTGGGCATTCATAAACGGAAACCCCGCTTGAATGGCGAAAAAAATGGCAGGGCTTTTGCGCGGAAACGCCGTTCAACCGCAGAAAAAACTTTTTTCAGACACCGTTCGAGCATGGCCGCCAAAATCAGCCGGGAAAGTGCACGATTTGTTGAACGATTTCAGCAGGATCAGCAGCGTCTGTGCAGAATAGGGAAAGGAAATAATGATTGGAGCGTGTTGTCATGAAACAGACCATCCAATTTTTCCTGAATAGCCTGGCACGGAAAAAACAATTGCGGATGCTGCTGCCGGCGGTGCCTGTTACCGTATTATTCCGTGATGGGGACGAATGCTGCCTCGTTGCTTTTTCCAAGGAGCGATGCGTGCAGCTTGAAACCGGTAATGCCGATTTTGAACTGGAAATGGCGCTCCGGCAATTCGAACAGCTCCTTTCCCGCCGCGCGCGCCTCGGCACATTTCTGAAAATGGGCGAACTCCGGTACAGGGGCACGTACCGCCATTTTTTGCTGCTGGAATCTTTGTT
Source organism: Weizmannia sp. FSL K6-0777 (assembly GCF_038593185.1). Taxonomy (NCBI): domain Bacteria; kingdom Bacillati; phylum Bacillota; class Bacilli; order Caryophanales; family Bacillaceae; genus Heyndrickxia; species Weizmannia sp. FSL K6-0777. The sequence goes on along the minus strand of NZ_CP151971.1, from coordinate 2,484,095 downwards.
TTGGCTTGCAGGAACCCCGCAACCTGCACCAAAAAGTAAGGCCAAATCCGCCTGATTATCAAATAACAGGCTGAAAATGAGAATCACAGCATAACCGGGATTGCAAAACAAATCCCGGCTTTTTTTATGCTGTTTCAGGCAGCTTGCCGGATTTCCAATGTGCAATACAGGGAAATTCAAGAAATCTGTATCAGGAATTTTATGCCGGGTACATTTTGTGCTATGATTAATGAATAAGCAAGGCCGGAAAACCGCGGAAAAAAGATGGCATGCCATGGTTATCCACAGGTTTTTACTAGTTGCGCATAGTTTTCATTTGTTATAAAATAATAATGAGAATAAATTGAGAATAAATTGGAACTGAATATACAAATAACGGAGGAATTTTTTATGGCAGGATCAAAACTCGTAATAAAAGATCTTCACGTCGAAGTAGAGGGAAAAGAAATTCTAAAAGGGGTCAATCTTGAAGTAAACAGCGGTGAATTCCATGCGATCATGGGCCCGAACGGAACAGGGAAATCGACGCTGTCTTCTGCCATTATGGGGCATCCGAAATACATCGTCACCCAGGGGACCATCACGCTTGACGGAAAAAATGTGCTGGAAATGGAAGTGGATGAACGTGCGAAAGCCGGCCTGTTTCTCGCCATGCAATACCCAAGCGAAATCAGCGGCGTGACGAATGCGGAATTTTTACGCTCGGCGGTTAACGTGCGCCGCGGCGAAGGCAATGAAATTCCACTGATGAAATTTATCCGCGAACTCGACAAAAAAATGGAATATCTTGAAATGGATACGAACATGGCGCAACGCTATTTGAATGAAGGCTTTTCCGGCGGTGAGAAAAAACGGAACGAAATTTTACAGCTCATGATGATCGAACCGAAAATTGCGATTCTCGATGAAATCGACTCCGGCCTTGACATCGATGCATTGAAGGTTGTCGCAAAAGGGATCAACTCGATGCGCAGCGAAGATTTCGGATGCATCATCATTACCCACTATCAACGTTTGTTAGACTATATTACACCGGATGCTGTCCACATCATGATGCAGGGGCGCATCGTCAAATCGGGCGGTCCTGAACTGGCAAACCGCCTTGAAGCGGAAGGCTACGAATGGATTAAACAGGAACTTGGCATCGAAGACGAAACGGTCGGCCAGGAAGCTTAAGCAGGGGGCGAGAGACTTGATGACAGAAACGAAATTAGCAATGAACGAGCAAGATGTCCGCACCTTTTCCGAACAAAACGGTGAACCGGAATGGCTGAAGGAGTTCCGCCTCCAGGCATTCGCCCGGGCCCAGGTCCTGCCGCTTCCGGAAGTGGACAAGACAAAACTGAACAAGTGGAACTTTACGCAATTTACCGATTTTAGCGTGGAAAGCACAACCTACAGCGCTTTGAACGAATTGCCGGAAAAAGTGAAGGCGCTCGTGGATCTCGAAAACGCGAAGCAAAATTTGTATATCCAGCATAACCAGACACCGGCTTATCTGTCCTTGTCGGAAAGCGCAAAAGCACAAGGCGTCATTTTGACCGATATATTGACAGCGGTCAAAGTACATCCGGAGCTTGTCCAAAAATTTTTCATGACAGAGGCGGTTAAAGTCGATGAACACCGTTTGACGGCACTACATGCTGCACTCATGAACGGCGGGACATTCTTATATGTGCCAAAAAATGTTGTGCTTGAAGAACCGGTTCAGGCCATTTATGTGCACGACCATGAAACGGCACCGCTTTTCAACCATGTGCTGGTGGTTGCCGAAGAAAACAGTGCCGTCACCTATGTGGAGAACTATATTTCGGCAAACGATGGCGCGAAAGGCATTGTGAACATCATAACGGAAGTCATTGCCGGCGCCAATGCAAAGATCGAATACGGCGCGGTTGATACGCTTGCAAAAGGGGTCACCACATATGTGAACCGCCGCGGTTACACCGGGCGCGATGCCCAAATTGAATGGGCGCTCGGCATGATGAACGACGGCAATACGATTTCAGATAATACGACCAACCTTGTGGGCGACGGATCCGTTTCCCATTCCAAAACGGTTGTGGTCAGCCGCGGCAAGCAGACGCAAAACTTTACGACGCGCATTACCCACTTCGGGAAAAATACAGAAAGCTTTATTTTAAAACACGGCGTTGTCAAAGACGCGTCGACGATGATTTTTAACGGGATCGGCAAAATCGAGCACGGCGCGAGCAAATCGGACGCTGAGCAGGAATCGCGCGTGCTCATGCTAAGCGAAAAAGCGCGCGGCGATGCAAACCCGATGTTGCTCATTGATGAAGATGATGTGATGGCCGGTCACGCCGCATCTGTCGGCCGTGTCGATCCGGTTCAGCTTTACTATTTGATGAGCCGCGGGATTTCGAAAAATGAAGCGGAAAGGCTGATCATCCACGGCTTTCTTGCACCGGTTGTCACACAGCTCCCGATCGAAAGTGTAAAAAAACAATTGACGGAAGTCATTGAAAGGAAAGTCAGATAATGGATATCAATGAAGTTCGCCGGCAGTTTCCCATATTGGACCAGGAAGTAAACGGCCACCCGCTTGTTTATTTAGACAGTGCTGCGACTTCACAAAAGCCGCTCCGTGTCATTGAAGCCGTCAACCAATACTACCGTGAATATAATTCGAACGTTCACCGCGGCGTCCATACGCTTGGGACAAAAGCGACTGACCATTACGAAGGCGCGCGCGAAAAAGTCCGCAAATTTATCGGTGCCGAATCAACGGAAGAAATCATTTTTACAAAAGGGACGACAGCCGGGCTGAACCTTGTTGCCCACAGTTTCGGCGATGCACAAGTGCAGGAAGGCGATGAGATCGTCATTACCTACATGGAGCATCACAGCAACCTCATCCCGTGGCAGCAGCTCGCCAAAAGAAAAGGCGCCGTTTTGAAATATGTGCCGATGCAAAAAAACGGTACGCTGCGACTTGAAGATGTGGAAAAAACGGTTACGGAGCGGACGAAAATCGTGGCTGCAGCGCTTGTCTCAAACGTGCTTGGCACCATTAACCCGGTAAAAGACATAGCGAAAATCGCACACAGCCATGGTGCTTACATGGTCGTCGATGCCGCCCAAGGTGCGCCGCATATGCAAGTGGACGTAAGGGATCTTGACTGCGACTTTCTTGCTTTCTCCGGTCACAAAATGTGCGGTCCGACCGGCATCGGCGTCCTGTACGGCAAAAAGGCGCTGCTTGAAGAGATGGAACCGCTCGAATACGGCGGCGAAATGATTGATTTTGTCGGCCTGTACGATTCCACCTGGAAAGAACTTCCGTGGAAGTTTGAAGGCGGCACTCCGGTGATTGCCGGTGCAATCGGGCTCGGGGAAGCCATCGATTTTCTCGAAGAAATCGGGCTTGATGAAATTACGGCGCATGAACAGGATTTAAGTGCCTATTGCCTCAGTCAGTTTTCTGAAATAGAAGGGATTACGGTGTACGGCCCGGAAAGCGCAGACGAACGCGCCGGCCTTGTGACGTTTAATTTAGAAAACGTGCATCCGCATGATGCCGCGACCATCCTCGATGCGGAAGGCATTGCGATCCGCGCGGGCCACCATTGCGCACAGCCGTTGATGAAATGGCTGGACGTGACAGCGACCGCACGTGCAAGCTTTTATTTATACAATACGAAAGAAGATATTGACAAACTTGTTGCCGGTATCGTGAAAGCAAAGGAGTATTTTACAAATGTCTTCTAATCTTGATGCGCTTTACCGCAGTGTGATTATGGACCATTATAAAAATCCGCGGAATAGGGGCAGTTTGGAAGATGGAAGCCTGACAGTCGATATGAATAACCCAACTTGCGGCGACCGGATTCATTTGACATTGAAAGTGGAGGGCGGCCTCATCCAAGATGCGAAATTTACTGGTGAAGGTTGTTCCATCTCGATGGCATCGGCCTCCATGATGACGCAGGCCGTAAAGGGAAAAACAGTAGACGAAGCGCTGAAACTTTCCCACATTTTCTCGGAAATGGTGCAGGGAAAAGACTATGAAGAGGCTGAAGATCTTGGCGATATTGAAGCGTTACACGGCGTATCCAAATTCCCTGCCCGGATCAAATGTGCAACTTTGGCATGGAAAGCAATGGAAAAAGGGGTAAGAAGCGAAAAAGGATTGGAGGAATGATGGCTGATGGCTAAAAAAATGCCGGAAATCGGTGATTACAAGTACGGCTTTCATGATAAAGATGTTTCCATTTTCCGTGCAAAACGCGGATTGACGAAAGAAATTGTGGAAGAAATTTCAAAAATGAAAGAAGAACCGCAATGGATGCTTGATTTTCGTCTGAAGTCTCTTGAACACTTTTACAATAAACCGATGCCGCAATGGGGCGGCGATCTCTCCGCGTTAAATTTCGACGACATTACGTATTACGTCAAACCGACGGAACATGCCGGCCGTTCGTGGGATGAAGTACCACAGGAAATCAAAAATACATTTGATAAACTTGGCATTCCGGAAGCGGAACAAAAATACCTGGCCGGCGTTTCCGCACAGTATGAATCGGAAGTCGTTTATCATAACATGAAGCAGGATCTCGAAAAACTCGGGATTGTGTTCAAAGACACGGACTCCGCTTTAAAAGAAAATGAAGATATTTTCCGCAAATACTGGGCAACCGTCATTCCGCCGACGGACAATAAATTTGCGGCTTTAAACTCGGCTGTCTGGTCGGGAGGATCTTTCATTTACGTTCCGCCGGGTGTAAAAGTGGATACCCCGCTGCAAGCTTATTTCCGGATCAATTCGGAAAATATGGGGCAGTTTGAACGGACCCTTATCATCGTTGACGAAGGTGCCTCCGTCCACTATGTCGAAGGTTGCACGGCGCCGGTTTACTCGACAAACTCGCTCCACAGCGCAGTCGTTGAAATCATCGTTAAGAAAAATGCGTATTGCCGTTATACGACGATCCAAAACTGGGCGAACAACGTTTATAATCTTGTAACGAAACGCGCCGTATGTGAAGAGAATGCGACAATGGAATGGATTGACGGCAACATCGGTTCAAAACTGACGATGAAGTATCCTTCCGTGCTGCTGAAAGGCGAAGGGGCGCGCGGTATGACGCTGTCGATCGCGATCGCCGGAAAAGGCCAGCACCAGGATGCCGGCGCGAAAATGTACCATCTTGCGCCGAATACGTCGTCCACGATCGTATCCAAATCGATTTCAAAACACGGCGGAAAAGTCACATACCGCGGCATGGTGCATTTCAGCCGGAAAGCGGACGGCGCGCGTTCCAATGTCGAATGCGACACGCTGATTATGGATCACCTGTCCACATCAGATACCGTGCCTTATAACGAAATTTTAAACAACAATATTTCTTTGGAACACGAAGCAAAAGTATCAAAAGTGTCGGAAGAACAGCTCTTTTACTTGATGAGCCGCGGCATTTCCGAACAGGAAGCAACGGAAATGATCGTTATGGGCTTCATCGAACCGTTCACAAAAGAACTCCCGATGGAATACGCCGTCGAAATGAACCGTTTGATTAAGTTTGAAATGGAAGGTTCGATTGGATAACCTTGATATATCAACGGTTATAGAGAGTTTTTGAACGTAGGGGTGCGATTTACCCACAAATCACCCCTCATATATTGCTGTAAAGCCTAGTTTTAGACGGTGATGGCAGAAAAAACAGCCGCTTGCGGATTCCGCACGGCTGTTTTTTCATGGGGCGCCAATTTGAAAATCGTGGTAAAATAAACTGCATAAGCATAAAGGATAAAAAGCGGCCGTATGAAACGGCATGACGAGATTACCCTCATGATGATAAGGGGACCAAATATGAACGAAATTTTACATATATACCATACAAATGATATCCACAGCCATTTTGAAAACTGGCCGAAAATCCGGCATTTTCTTGAGCGGAAACAGGCGCAGCATGCCCGGCAAAATGAAGAGATGCTGCTGTTTGACCTCGGCGACCACGTCGACAGATGGCATCCGTATACAGAAGGGACCATGGGCAAGGCAAATGTCCGGCTTTTAAATCAACTGGGGTACTTGGCTGCGACCATTGGAAATAATGAAGGGATTACGATGCCGCACGAGGCGCTAGACACATTGTATGAGGAAGCACAATTTGACGTGATTCTTGCCAACCTGTTCGATGAAAACGGGAAACGGCCGCAGTGGGCAGTGCCGCGGAAACTGTACACGACAAAAAGCGGTGTCAAAATCGGGGTAACCGGTGTGACAGCAGGATTTTATAAACTGTACCGGCTGCTGGGTTGGCAGCTTTCTAATCCACTGGAAGAACTAGGGAAACAAATGAATATTTTAAAAAAAGAGGCGGATATCCTCATCGTCTTATCGCATCTCGGCATTCATGAAGACCGCCTTATTGCAAAGCTGTACCCGGAAGTGGACCTTGTGTTGGGCGGGCATACGCACCATGTGTTGGCAAAAGGTGAACTGGACGGGCGGACGCTTCTTGCGGCAGCCGGCAAATACGGCTATTATATCGGGCATGTCAAGCTTGAAATCGATCCGGCTGCCAAAAAAATCGTCTATCAGTCAGCCCGTGCTTTACCGACCGGGAACTTCCAGGAACCGCCCGGAGAAGCGGCCGAGATTGAACATTATTATTTTGAAGGAAAAAAATTATTGAATCAAAAACTCGTGTATTTACCGGAAAAACTGGAATCGGACTGGTTCAAGGAAAACCGGCTTGCGGGCCTGCTTTGTGATGCGGTCATGGAATGGTGCGATGCCGATTGCGCATTTTTGAATGCCGGCCTTGTGCTTGACAGTCTGGAACACGGGCCGGTCACGAAATTTGATCTCCACCGGATTCTCCCGCATCCGATTAACCCGTGTCTGATCGAGCTGACGGGCGAAAAACTTCAGGAAGTACTTCTTTCAACGCTCGACCCGAAATGGCCGCATCTGGAGCTGAAGGGGCTCGGCTTCCGCGGGAAAATCATGGGCCGGTTTATTTACCGGAATATCGGTTTCAATCATGCTTTGCGGAAAATAGAGGTGGGGGGCAGGCCGCTGGAACCGGATCGTATCTACAGGCTTGGTACGATTGATATGTATACATTTGGCGACTTTTTCCCGCATATCCGGGAGGCGAAAATCCATTATTTTATGCCGGAATTTTTGCGTGATGTGATGGAATGGAAGTTATTGCAGGAATATGGTCAGTAGGATGAAATGCCCATGCGCAAAGCAATGTAGCAATGAATCAATGGCAGTTTCCTGGCTTCTTAGAAGCAGCGACGGTCAATGGAGTTTCCAAAGATCGAATTTGGGATGTAATATGGCAGCACATTGGCTGGCAGGCACTTTTCACCGCTCTTTTCATAAAATATGAAAGAAAGGGGCGGATGGAAATGGTAACCGTAACACCTGTTGAGATCGGGGGACATACGTTTATCGCGACAACTGTCCGGCTGCCGAAAACAACCTTGCTGGCCGTATCGTGCGACAAAGGCTATATTATGTGCGGCGCGCTCGATGTGGGCTTGTTGAATGATCAACTAAAGGACCGCCATATTATCGCCGGCAGGGCAGTCGGTGTGAAGACGATTGAACAATTGCTGGAAGCACCGCTCGAGTCGGTCACCCATGAAGCGGAAAAGATCGGGGTTACCGCCGGCATGATCGGGAAACAAGCATTGTTAAAAATGATTTAAACGTTCGATTAGGTTGAAGCACAAAAGATGATGTTGCATTCGTCCTTCCCGTGTGATGAAGGACAAAACGGAGTGCGAGGAGTGGCGAAATGTCCTTCATCGAGGTAATGAAAGACAAAACGCGTGCCGAGAACCGGCGAAATGTCCTTCATCAGGGCGATGAAAGACAAAACATGAGCCGAGAACCAGCGAAATGTCCTTCATCCAGATCATGAAAGACAAACCACTGTGCCTGAAAGCATAAAATGTCCTTCAGCACAACAATCCGGACCCACGCTTTTTAATATGATCATAATCCCCCTTATGCAGACATACATTTGCTTGCAGGGGGGATTTTTTATGCGAAAATTCCGCACCTCAAAACGGCGGGGACCCTTGCCGACGCGGTACGTGCTTTTGCTTTCCATCGCATTTTTTACGGTTACCACTATTATCAGCATTGTCATTATTGACGAAGGCATAAAACCTACTTTAATGCGGTACGCCGAGTCGGAAATGAAAAAAATCGCCTCATATGTCACGAACGAAGCGATCAAAGACCATGTGAGTGGCGGAAAAAATAGCAAGTTGGATACGATTGACCCCCGGGAATTAGCCGTCACCCAATCTGAAATTGAAAACCAGATTACCCGCCAATTTAAAGAAGTGGAAGAAGGAGACATTACGTCTCTTGAAGAAATATCAAACGACGGCATGCTCGGGAAAAAGAAAAAATCAAAACCTGAAATTTTTTCCGTTCCGCTTGGGAAAGTGACCGATATTGCTCTGCTCGGAAACATGGGGCCGGATATTCCCGTGACCTTTCAAATGGTGGGGGATGTTGAAAGCTCCAATATTAAAGTGAAAAAAGAAGAATATGGCATTAACAACGCATTTTTTTATATTTATGTTGAAATCAAAATCAAAATTCAGGTCATTATCCCGTTTGCATCGGATGTCATCACCTATACACATGATGTCCCGCTTGCAATGGGCAACTATAATGGCGATGTCCCGCAATTTTATAGCGGAAACGGCGACGGGGCGCAGCCGCTCATCGAACTGCCGAAAAACACGAAATAAAAAGCGCTATGCTCGCTCCAGCGTTCCTTATTTCCGCTGTTTTTCAAGCGATTCCCATCTCCTTAAGGACGGGTAAGGATCAAAAGACCATTCGCTTCGTCCGTTGTCTTTGTATATGCCGTAATGCAAATGCGGCGGAAATTTTCCGGATGTGCCGGGCGGGCCGTAACCGGTGCTGCCAACGCTGCCGATCAACATGCCCGGTTTGACGACCTGGCCGACATGTAAATTTTTTGCATAACCGCTTAAATGGGCAAAATAATGATACGAATTGTTTAAATCACGAATGCCAATGCGCCAGCCGCCGTACTTGTTCCACCCTTTCAATTCAATCACTCCGTAACAAGTCGCGCGTACCGGGACGCCATAATCGGCAAAAATATCCGTCCCTTCGTGGATACGGCGGCCACCCCAGCCGCGCCGGTCGCCCCATGTGCTCCGGTAGCTGTAATTGTATCCGGGCGGGATCGGGAACGCCTTGTCTGTCAGCTGAATGGTGCCGAATGTCTTGTAAATCTTCGCCTTTTCCGTGATCAGCTGTACGGCTTTATCCCGTTTGTAATAATGCCACAGCGCAATTTCAAAGTCATCATCATCCGTTCCATACCGCAACAAATACTCGCTCAGTGTAAAAAGCACGTCAAGATCATCGTTGCGGTTAGCTTTCCCATCCCCGTTCCCGTCCTTTCCGATCCCGCCGAAAAACGCAATCGAAAGCGGATGGGTATCATTGTGGTTCGGATTGGCAAGCCCGGACCATTTTTCAGGGGGAAAATAAATGGAAATAAGGCCGGCTGGTTTCGGTAGGTCGGAACGGACAAACCGGATGCTCCGTTCATACTGGTCGATGGCTGCCAAATTGTACCACGGAATCTGGGTAAATGCCTCCATATGCTGATAAAGTTCCATCCGTTTTTTGTACATTTCTTTATCGGGTATTTCTTTTGCTTGGGCATGAATGGCAGAAAATGAAAGCCCCGTTACAAGGCAGAAAAGCAAAGTAAACCGCAATGTGCAAACCCTCTTTCTGTCAATGTTGTCGAAACAGAAAAACCGCAATATGAAAATCCTCTTACGCTTAGTGTGGAAAGAGAAGCGGATTTTTATCAATATTAAATATTGGAAAAACCGGTGGCGTTTTCTTTTCAAAGAAGTGCCGAATGTGGTAAAGTGAGAGAGAACGAACCCGGTGGGAGAGATGGAAAATGAACAAACAGGAAGAGATTTTGCGGAAACCCGAATGGCTGAAAATCAAACTCAATACGAATGAAAATTATACCGGATTAAAGAAATTAATGCGCACGGAAAACTTACATACGGTTTGCGAAGAAGCGAGATGCCCGAATATCCATGAATGCTGGGGAACAAGGCGGACTGCGACTTTCATGATTCTGGGCGATACGTGCACACGTGCCTGCCGTTTTTGCGCCGTAAAAACCGGGTTGCCGTCCGAACTCGACTGGCAGGAACCGGAACGGGTTGCTGAATCGGTGAAAAAAATGAACTTAAAGCATGTGGTTGTGACGATGGTGGCCCGTGATGATTTGAAAGACGGCGGTGCAGCGGTGATGGCTGAAACGATCCGAGCGATCCGCCGCATGAACCCGTTTACCACCATTGAAGTGCTGCCTTCCGATTTGCAGGGCCGGTACGACAGTTTAAAAACATTGATGGATGCAAAACCGGATATTTTAAACCACAATATTGAAACCGTCCGGAGGCTGACAAGAAGGGTCCGCGCCCGCGCCACGTATGACAGGTCGCTTGAATTTTTGCGGCGGGCAAAGGAAATGCAGCCGGAGATTCCGACTAAATCAAGCATTATGGTCGGCCTCGGCGAAACGATGGAAGAATTGGCGGAAGCGATGGATGACCTGCGCGCCAACGATGTGGACATCGTGACGTTCGGGCAATATTTACAGCCGACGAAAAAACATATGAAAGTGGTCAAATATTACCATCCAGATGAATTTGCCGAATTAAAAAGAATTGCACTTGAAAAAGGATTCAGCCACTGCGAATCCGGTCCGCTTGTCCGCTCTTCATACCATGCGGATGAACAGGTCAGTGCCGCTGCAAAAGCAAAGCATATTTTAGGGAACGTGGAACAGACGCAAAAAATTTGAGAAACGGGCTGCGCACTTTAATGGGCGCAGTTTTTCCGTTCAATGGGGCTGAAAAATTTTTCGCGTTCCGCTTAGAATTTGGGCGGTTTTTCGTTATAATAAAATAAGGCAGGAAGGCACACGGGGAAAATGGAGGAATTGAAATTGGTCACCATCCACCGCCATACGTACGAGATTATTGCCAATTACCGGAATGGCTACAATGAAGAAGCATTCCGAAGCAGATATAGTGAAATACTGGAAAAGTACGACTATATTGTCGGCGACTGGGGTTACGGACAGCTGCGGCTGCGCGGTTTTTTTGATGACCGAAATCCGAAATCCACTTTTGACACCAGAATCAGTACACTCACGGAATATCTTTATGAATACTGCAATTTCGGCTGTGCCTATTTTGTCGCAAAGAAAGTCGTTGCCAAATAAGTGTTGCCCGGCACCGCCAGTTGATAAATTTTAGGCAGAAGGTGACAGGATGTATTTTGTGGATCGTGAAAAAATAAACGGGATATTGTCATTTATGGAAAAGCGGCTTGCCTTGTTTCAAGCGCAACCGGCCTGGCAGACCGAAATCGAAAAGGCTGCTTTGGAAAGAATTGCAGAAACAGTCATCGAATCGGTCCTTGATGCCGGAAACGCGATCATTGACGGGTTTATTATGCGCGATCCGGGGAGCTACGAAGACATCATTGACATTTTGGAAGATGAAAATGTGGTTTCAGCCGAATCGGCAAAGCAGCTGACGGCTGTCATCGCGCTCAGGAAGCAGCTTGTCCGGGAATATACGGATCCGGATTACGCCACTTTTCAGGAAGTGCTTGCGGCTAACTTCAAGGCGCTCGAACGGTTTCCGGAAGATGTGCGCACTTACCTGGCAAACGAACTCGGCCCGGTTAACGCTTTTAAAGGGGAATAAGCAACGAAACAGAGAGGAATTTCAGCATGAAAAAGTATAAAGCCTATTTGATTGATTTGGACGGCACTATGTACCGCGGAACGGAAAAAATAGAAGAAGCCGGCGATTTTGTCAGCCGGTTGCAGGAAAAAGGGATCCCGTATTTATTTGTTACAAACAATTCTTCGAGGACACCAGCCCAGGTTGCCGAAAAACTGCGCGGATTCGATATACCGGCAAAAACGGAGCAGGTCTTTACGACATCCATGGCAACCGCCCGCTATATTTATGAGGAAAAACCGGATGCTTCTGTATATGTGATTGGCGAAGAAGGCATTAAAACGGCCATCAAAGAAAAAGGTTTTACGGTCACATCCGATCACCCCGATTATGTGGTGCTCGGCATCGACCGGGAGATTACTTACGAAAAGCTAGCCCTCGGCGCCATTGCGATCCGTAATGGGGCAAAATTTGTTTCCACGAACGCCGATATTGCGCTTCCAACTGAACGCGGGCTGCTCCCGGGAAACGGGGCTTTAACCTCGGTGCTTGCGGTTGCGACCCAAACCAAGCCGGTCTTTATCGGCAAACCGGAACCGATCATTACCGAGCAGGCACTTGAATATCTCGGTTCGAAAAAAGAAGAGACGATCATGGTTGGGGACAATTACGATACGGATATTCTGGCGGGCATCCGCACGGGCATTGACACCCTGCTCGTCCATACCGGCGTAACGACAAAGGAAATGTTGAAAACAAAAGAAGTCCAGCCAACCTATACGGTTGATACCCTTGACCAGTGGGAAGTGTGACAAGCGCGGGGCAAAAGGAGGAGCCATATGCCCGCCTCGGCAAAGTCCGCGTTATTTGGAAAACGAAGACCGAAAAAACGGCAAGATACAATAAAACGTATCTTGCCGTTTTTTCTGTTTTTACGGCTGCACATGCGCCACTCTGTGTGCATGGCGGCTTGCGGCTGCAGCGGCAATGGCCCCGACGATATCATCGAGAAACGTATTGCATGAGCCGTCGGAATGGTCATTAAGCTTTGCCAAAATGCCCGGTTTTTGTTTGTCAATATACCCGTAGTTGGTAAAGCCGATCGAACCGTACACGTTCACAATCGACAAAGCCATAATTTCATCAATGCCGTAAAGGGACTCATCGACCGCAATCGTGCTTTGCAGCGGTTCGTCAAGCATCCCTTTTTCCGCCAGCACATCCAGCTGGATCCCGGTTAAAATGGCGTTTTGCACTTCGCGTTTGGACAGAACGGCGTTGACACTTTCCATGCAATCCTCCAGTGTCATTTCCGGAAAGTACTTTTCTTGCAAATACAGGACGAGTTTCGCAATATCTTCCACTTCTACGCCCCGTTCTTTCAACCTCTGCCTTGCAATTTGTTCTGACACATCCATATTTTTCTTGTTTTCCATGTTCTCACCTCAACTATTCGACATTTTCTTTAGCATGATCATTCTAATGGATTTTATGAGATCAAGCAAGAATACACGTTCCTTCACATATAATGTAGAAAGTGCAATGTATTTTTTGGGGGAGGGAAGATGATGGCACAGGCCATTTTGAAAAAATATTACGGCATTGACGCCGGGCAGCCTTTTTTTGACGGAAAACGGGTCCGCTATGAAGCAAACGGTAATCTTTATACGCTCGTTCCCGTGACAAATGTTCCTGAAAATGTGCTTGTTGAATTATATGAAATGTCCCGGCACCTCGTGACGAATGGCGACCGCTATGCCTCCGCCTTTTATCCATCTAAAGAAAAGAAGTTTCTCGTAACGGACGGGGATAGCGATTATGTTTTACTGGAAAACCGCTATAAAAAAGCGCCCGGAAATATGCGCACGGGCAGGAAGCTTGCGAAATTCCACCTGCGCGGCCGCACGCTTTCCGCCACGATAACGGAAACAAACCGGATGGGCGAATGGAAAAATTACTGGGAAATGCGCCTTGAACAAATGGAAAAGGCATGGTACCGGACAGTGGAAGAGCACCCCGACCGCCCGTTTGAACGCCTGTTTGCCGAAACGTTTCCCTATTACATGGGGCTTTGTGAAAATGCGATCCAGTATGTCGTCGATACGGAAATGGATGAGGCGCCTGCCCCGGGGGATGCCGGCACCATTTGCCATGAACGGTTTTCAAACGAAACATGGGGCCGGAAATTTATCATCCACCACCCGTTTGACTGGGTGTTTGACCACGCAGGCAGGGACATTGCCGAGTGGATCCGCGCGCAGTATTTTAAGAAAACACACACGTTCCGGCCTGATGTCCGTGCGTTTTTGCAGCAATATGTTTCGCTTTCGCCGCTTTCGCCTTTTTCGTGGCGGCTGATTTTCGCGCGCCTGCTGTTTCCCCTTCATTATTTTGAATGTGTGGAAACCTATTTTCTCACCCGGTCCGAAAAGGAACAAAACATGCATGAGGAACAGCTTTGGAAAATTGTACGGGGGGCAGAGGCATACGAAGCATTTCTGGGTGAATTTTATGAGCTCTCGGAAGTCCCGATAAGAAAATACAATATTCCCAGGGTGGCATGGCTCAAAGCCCGATAAAAAAGCGGCTCCTTGTAGAAAAGACCGGCAAGTTTAAAACGCATCTCCGGTCAGGTTTCCGAATGCAGCCCGGCCCGTAGTGAAGGCAAGCACGGATGTCAGGCATCGTGAATAACCAGAGAACCTTCCCGTCCAAGTAAAATTTATTCCAGTAAAAAAGCGGTTCCTTGATAGGAAACCGCGTACTGCCCGTTAAAAAACCTGTTCTACTTCCATAACGCCGGGAACCTCTTCAAACAATGCGCGTTCTATCCCGGCTTTCAACGTGATCGTGGAACTCGGGCAGCTGCCGCATGCCCCTAAAAGGCGGAGTTTAACAATGCCGTCTTCCACGTCGATCAGCTCGCAATCGCCGCCATCACGGAGCAAAAACGGGCGCAATTTATCCAATACTTCCTGAACTTGTTCTGTAATTGTATCTGCAGGCATATGATCGCTCCTTTCTTACTTCTCATTATAAACAGGATTACAAGAAAAATCTATCATAAAAAAACGGGATATAGTGTTTTCCTTTTTGCAAGCTGTTGTGTACAATATGAATAAGAAATCCCCGGAAGAGGTGCGGGTTTGATGGAGAAAAAAGTGACGATTCAAGTTTACGGGGCGGAGCAAATATGCGCAAGCTGCGTCGGTGCGCCGTCTTCTAAAGATACATTTGAATGGCTCAAAGCAGCACTTTCGCGGAAATACCCGGGCCAGCCGTTTGACATCCAGTATATCGATATTTTTGCACCCGGTGATGATCAAAAAGTGCGTGCTTTTGCGCAAAAAGTGATGGATGAAGATCTGTTTTACCCGGTTGTTGTCATTGAAGGCGAGCCGGTGGCAGAAGGCAATCCAAGGCTAAAGAAAATTTATGCGGTCATGGAGCAATACGGCTATATCCCGGAAAATGCGTTTGCAGCGCACGATTAAAAATTTTTCATTAAAAAACGTTTACAGCAGCGACTTTGTTGAATTTTTCGAGTTGCAATGCAATTTTAAAATAAAGCAGCCCGCATTTTAAGACTGCCCGGCGCCCGGGAGATACGCAATCATTGTTTTGCACGGTGTAAATGGTTATAATCAAGGAAAGGAGGTTCGGAAAATGAGTGAAGTGATTCATCTTACAGAAGCAGCTGCGTTTCAAATTAAAGACATGATGGAGCAAAACGATGAGCAGGACGCATATTTTCGTGTGTCTGTAAACGGCGGGGGCTGCAGCGGCCTGTCGTACGGCCTGTCGCTTGACCACGAAATCAAAGAAGGCGATGCGGTCGGCGAACAGCACGGCATCCGGATTCTCGTCGATCATGAGAGCGCCCCGATTTTAACCGGCACGGTCATCGATTATAAGCAGTCGCTTTTAGGGGGCGGGTTCACGATCGATAATCCGAATGCGATTGTCACCTGCGGATGCGGCTCCTCATTTAAAACTAAAACAAAAGCCGGCACACCGGAAAAATGCTGAAGCATTTAAAGTGATGCTGCAAAAACAGGATATTTATACGCCAGCAAGGTTCCCATTTCATTGCAGCAGCGCAGGATATCCCGCCAATGACAGGCGGGGCTTTTGCGCTGCTGAATTGATTTAAGCTCCTTTTTGGCAAAGTCCCTTTCATTCGCAAGCCTCACAAAAATCTTTTCAAAAAATCCAGCCAGCGCCTGTCTTCCGGTTTTCTTCCTGTCCGGGCACGCCAATTTCCTTCGCTGTTTGTACATCCGCATTTATAAACGCCTTCCTTGCGCTAAAAAGCCACAACTTTTTACAAAGTCATTAAAAATAAAATACTTTTTCGTAAATATGTTTATTCATGGAAAAAAGGGTAGATATACCTTAGCTGCTCATTTGCCCGGATTTTTCGGAAAAAGGGGAAGGGAACTTGGTCCTTGCATAATGGGGGAGAAAGGAATGTCGAGGGGGAAGCTGCGTTATGTATTCCTTTACCCGCATTATACATAAAAAAACCGTACCCCGGGTTCGATAAAAAGTTAAGGAAATTCTGCGATTTATCAGCTGCAGAATGAAGATTGGAAAGGGGAAACTGCAGTGAAAAAATGGCATGTGCTGCTTGTTGTTCTGGCATTGGTATGGGGATTGGCTGCTTGCGGGAAATCAGATAAAAAAGCAGAAGCGGAAGGGGGATCTTCCAATAAAAACAAGTTAATTGAAGCTTCAATTACAGACGCGTCCTATGCCCTGTTGAAGGATGACGATGCGGATGTTTCGGAAGACGGTGAGAAAGACCTCCTGGCCGTTGACTTAAAGATCAAAAATGTGTCTTCGGATTCGGTCGAGATCTCCCCATATAGCAATATTAAATTATACGATGGCAACGAAGAAGTGAACATAGAAGACGACATATACAGCGCCCGGCTCGATATGGGCACTTCACGCGGCGGCAGTATCGGGGCAGGCAATACAAAAAAGATGACCGTACTTGTAAAAGTAAAAAAAGGCAAAACTTATACATTGGGCATCCAGCCGTTCACGGAAAAAAGCGGGGATGACGGTGAAGAACTGAAACTTGCACTGGATACCAAAAAATACAGCAAATCGTACGATTCCCTGCAGGATCCGGCAAAAGCGTTAAAGGCATATATAGACACCATTTATTTAAACAAGGACAATGCCGATTATGAAAAATATGTTTCAGCGGATAAGGAAGCTGCCCAGACACAGGCGTATAAAACCTTTAAAAAAGCCTTTAGCGACAATATTGCCGATGATATATCAGACGCAGATATGAAAAACTATTACGAAGCCTATAAATCGGCCGCTGCCGAAAAAGCGAAACTGGATGCGGAAGCCGTTGCGGGTTACAAAGAAAAAGCAATTGTAAAGCTGACCTATTCCACCATTTCGATGGACGATATTTCTGAAAAAGTGGAAGAATATGCAGATGAATATTTGGATAATAGTGAAGATTATGATTCAGACAAAGCAAAAAAATATGCCCTCTCCAAATTCGATTCCATTGTCAGTTCCATGGAACCAAAAGAAGCTGAAGACCCGGCAGAAGTTTCCATGGTGAAAAAAGACGGAAAATGGACGGTTTGGCAGGAGAATGACTATACAAATGAGCTGGAAGAAGCTTTTGCAGGCGGAGAGGTGTATTAACCTATGGCGCAACTCACGAAACATAAATGGCTGATTGCCATAGCTGCAGCCGTGATTGTTGTACTTGCGGTTATATGGATCGCGCTCTCCCAGGCTTCAAAACCTGACCGGGTACTGGAAAAGTTCGAGAATGCGGTCAAAACAAAGGATACGAAGCAGCTGGAAGGGCTGATTGTTGCCGACAATCCGAATGCATTGGTGAACAATACTTCCCTTCAGGCCATGATCCGGTATTTAAAAACCAATGCAAACAGTTACCAGGTGGTAAAAGATGGCATCCAAAACCAGATAAAGGACGAAAATTACTCGGAAACGAACCAGCAGATCAGCCTTGTTCAAGACGGAAAAAAATGGGGGTTTTTCCCGGACTATAAGCTGAAAGTGAAGACCGTCCACTTAAAAGTGACCGGGCAAAGCGACAACGACCAGCTTAATGTGTCAATCGGAAATATGAAAGTTCCGGAAAAAAAAGAAAGTCATACTTACGGCCCACTTTTGCCCGGAACTTACCAAACGAATGTAACGGTAAAAAACAGTTTGGGAACCTTTTTCCAAAAAGAGAAAAAGGATTTATGGGGAAATTCCGAAGTCAGCATGATTGTTGATGACAGCCGCCTTGCCCAAAAAAGCGAAAACGTACAAAAAGGGATTTTGGAGGCGATCCGCAAGTTCAACGAGGATCTAAGCGTATATACGACTTCCGGACTGGATGCCAATAAGCTTTCAAACGCGACCGATTCTTTTAAGGAAGACTTTTCACTTGAACAGGCGCAGTTTGAAGCCATTAAAGATTATGTAAAGAAGTGACTTCCCAGTATTTGGGCTCCGTCGTAAATATGGATGAACTGAGCATCAACCATTTTGATGCAGACTGGAAAGCGGAAATTGAAGCACTCGTTTCCTATAACGAAAAGATCAAATATACGGGAGAAAAAAATTATGAGGACTATTCCTACAAGACCCTCCGCAAATATACGCTTAAATATGACAAGAATTCAAAAAAATGGCTCGTGGATGATGCGGCAGACGCCAAAGCGGATGGATCAGAAAGCAGTGCATGGGAGAACAAAAAAGAACTGAAACAAAAAAATGCCCCCGTCCTGAAATGGGTCCGGAGCGGCGATAAGAGCAATATTTAATCAAAAATCCCGGTTGGGCAGCCATCCGGGATTTTGATTTTTCCTTATTCAAACAGCGAAGTGCTGTGCATCGGCTGGACGCGGGCTTTCGGGTCAAGATACGTTTTCGCGTTGCTGACCGCTGTGGTGGCTTCCCCGAACCCCGTTACGATTAACTTCACTTTACCTTCAAACGTGCAAACATCGCCGGCTGCGTAAACGCCTGGGATATTTGTTTCCATTTTGGAGTTGACGACAATGGAATTTTTTTGAATCTCAAGGCCCCAGTTTTTAATCGAGCCGAGTGACGAAATAAAGCCATAATTGCAGATAAGGGCATCAATATCAAGCGCTTCTTTCGCATCGCCTTTTACTTCTTCAATCACAAGCTGGGAGATCTTTTCCCCATCACCCATCACTTCGCTCGCGACAAACGGTGTTTTAATCTCCACGCGCGATTGCTTCAATTGTTCCACCGTACGTTCATGGGCACGGAATTTGTCCCGGCGGTGGATGAGCGTCACTTTTTCGGCGACCGGTTCCAGCATAAGCGCCCAGTCGACCGCAGAATCGCCGCCGCCAAGGATGGCAACGCTTTTGCCGGCAAACTGGTCCATATCATTTACAAAATAAAACAGATTCTTTCCTTCGTATTGTGCAGCATTTTCAACTTCGAGGCGGCGCGGCTGGAATGCACCAACACCGGCAGTGATGATGACCGCTTTGGAATGGTGGATTTCTTTATCAGTTGTTAGCGTAAAAATGCCGTCTTCATTCTTTTCAAGCATTTCTGCGGACTGGCCCGTGCAGATCACCGGCTGGAACATGGAGGCCTGCTCTTCTAATTGATTTACAAGATCAGCCGCCTTCACTTTCGGAAAACCGGCGACATCGTATATATACTTTTCAGGGTAAAGCGCAGCCAGCTGCCCGCCAAGCTGTGGCAGGCTTTCAATGATTTTTACGGACATTTTCCGTAATCCGGCGTAAAATGCTGTAAACAAGCCGGTCGGCCCGCCCCCGATAACGGTTATATCATAAACGGTTTGATCTTCCTTCAACGAAACCCCTCCAATACGCTTCATTCTCCTTCATCATAGCACATTTTGGGACAGGCGCACAGGCAAAAAAACTCTATGAGGCAAGGAGGTAGGTATTCATGCGTCCGGAAAAATTTCGTGGTGCGATGTGATATATTAGAATATTTTTATTATTATTTTAGTACAGTTTTCAATTGAAAATAGCGGGTAAAAAGCATATGATTGAAGTGGAGAATATGTATTTTTTGTGACAATTTGATGGAAATCATGTGACAAATTTGACGTGTCAATTATCGTGAATAAAATCACAAATAATGGATGATGTTGTCATACAGGCACCGGCCTGTCCAAAATAAAGAGATGGAAGTGAGAAAAATGGAGAAACCGAAAGTGGTGATACTAGGTGCCGGCTACGGCGGGCTCATGACCGTGACGCGGCTGCAAAAACAGCTTGTAAAAGGGGAAGCGGACATCACACTTGTGAACAAAAATGATTACCATTACGAAACAACATGGCTTCATGAAGCTTCCGCCGGCACATTGCACCATGACCGGGTCCACTACCCGATTCAAAACGTCTTAAATAAGAATAAAGTGCAATTTAAGCAGGCGGAAGTCAAGCGGATAAAAAAAGACGCGAACACAGTTGAGTTAAAAGGCGGGGAAGTGTTACCATATGATTATCTCGTCATTGCACTTGGATCCAACGCGGAAACATTCGGAATCGAAGGCTTGAAAGAGCATACTTTTTCGATTACAGATGTAAGCGCTGCCCAAAAAATACGGGAACATATTGAGCGCCAGTTCGATGCCTATCGAAGGGAACTCGATAAAGATGACAACCGTCTCACCATTGTAGTCGGCGGTGCGGGTTTTACCGGCATCGAGTTTCTTGGCGAACTGGTGAACCGGATTCCGGCGCTTTGCAAAGAATACGGGATCCAGCGGGATAAAGTGCGGATCGTTTCGATTGAATCCAATCCTGTCGTCCTCCCGCAATTTGACCGCGAACTTGTCGATTATGCCCTTTCGTATTTGGAAAGCAAAGGTGTCGAGTTCCATATTGGTACGGCGGTTAAAAAAGCAACAAAAGACGGGGTATGGGCCTGCAAAAAAGGCGGAGAGCCATATGAAATCAAGGCAGGAACTGTCATCTGGTCCGCGGGTGTGCGCGGGAATACCGTGATTGATGCGTCCGGGTTTGAAACGGTGCGCGGCCGAGTGAAAGTCAATCCGGATTTGACCGTTCCGGGGCATGAGAATGTGTTTGTGATTGGGGACTGTGCGTTGATCATCAATAAGGACACAAACCGTCCGTACCCGCCAACAGCACAGATGGCGATGCAGCATGGAGAAATATGCGCACGGAACCTCCTGAAAAAGATCCGCGGTGAAGAAAGCCTTGAAGCTTTTACCTTTCATGACAAAGGCACTGTTTGCTCCCTTGGGGAAGACAATGCGATCGGCATTGTGTTTGGCAAAAAGCTGAAAGGCACTTCTGCTTCTGTTATGAAAAAAGTCGTGGATGATCGTGCCTTGTATATGATCGGCGGCACGAGGCTTGTTTTAAAGAAAGGAAAATTTAATTTTATATAGCAAAAATATCATCGCGTTATTTTTGACGAAATTCGGTTTTTTCAGTAAACTAGATGTATAACGGGGATGCGGAGGGGCTTATGAGTATACCGGTATTGATCATTTCGATGGTCCTTTTTCTTGTTTTGTTTTTCGGTATCGGTTTTATTGCCAATATGCTTTTGCGGATGACCTGGATTCTCTGTTTCATTTACCCGGTCATTGCGCTTTCGATGATTGACCGGATTACTTTTTCCCGGTATTTTACCGATCCCGGGACGGCTTTCCGGCAACTTGGGGAGCATCTTGCTTCCATCCATTTATCGGATGCCCTCGTGCTATCGAGCGGCCTTGCGGGGGCACTTTTGGCCGGTGTTGCGATAAAAGCGCTCCGGAAAAACGGATACCGGATGTTTTAAAACTGCCTTGAGGGCAGCTTTTTTTTGCCTTTAAATCGGAGGCGGGCCGGCCGGCAAAAGCCGGCGCAAATTTTCCGGATAAAACAACCAGTGCTTTTTGGAAGCGCCATTTGCAGAATAGGAGAATGGGCGGCGCGAAAAAGGGCAGACGGATCAGCTGTTTTTTTGCTATATGCCCGCATATTTTGGAACGGCGTGGGAAACAATAGCCCTAAGAGGAGTGAAACCAATTGAACATGAAAAAATGGATGATCCGCTTATTGATGGCCATTTTGTTCATATGGGCAATGATTTCCACTTTCCAGGCCATTTCGGGGATAAAAGCAGCAGCTGCAAAAGCGGTACCTGCTCGGGCATTGGAAAAAGGATTGGCCGCTATTGCCGCGAGCCAGCCGCAGCCATCCCTTGATGCCTATGACTGGAGCAATTACCCGAAAAAGAAAGTGACAGCAACGGGGTATACGGCAGGGGCCGAATCGACCGGGAAAAGTCCCGACCATCCCGGCTACGGCATCACCTATTCCGGGGTGAAAGTGAAACGGGATTTATATTCAACGATTGCTGCCGATACATCCATTTTTCCAATCGGGACGGTCCTTTATATCCCGGGCTATGATTTCGGTGTTGTTGCCGATACAGGATCTGCCATAAAAGGGAACCGGCTCGATCTGTATTTTGAAACGGTTTCGGATGTTTACAAGAAATGGGGAAAACAGACGCTTGATGTGTATATTATTAAAATGGGGGACGGGTCCCTGACGGAAAAAGAACTGGCTGAACTGAACGAAAACAAAACGATGCAAGTGTTCCGGCAGCAATATATCAAGCCGGAAACGGAAGAATAGCGCAAAATCGCCGGTTGCGCTTTTTTTGTGCGTTTTTTTCAAGCTGGCGGCTATAATGGAACAGAGGTGGTTGTATGTTTGAACTGGGGAAAGGAGATCCGCTTGAATGCCGGGAAGACTGCCTTGTGATTGGCTTGCAGCAAGTTCCTAAAAAATTTGGCGGCTTGCTTGGCGGCCTGGACAACCGTTTCGGCGGGGCATTGACGGAACTGGTAAAATCCGGCGATCTGTCCGCACGCGCCGGCAGCCTTTCTGTCATTCACACCCTCGGGAAACTGCCAGTAAAACGGCTTTTGTTTATCGGGCTTGGCAACCCGAAAGAACTTAGAAAAGAACATTTGAAAAGGATGTTTGGAAAAGCAGTGAAACACATCCGGAAAATGAGATGGCCTACGGCAGCGGTTTTCCTCGATACGTTTTGCGCCGGCGCAATCAGCGGGGAGGAAGCCGCCCAGATGCTTGGCGAAGCCGTTCCGATGGCCACATACCGGTTTGCCGGTTACAAAGGGCAACCAAATATTCCGGAAGTGCAGCTCGAAAAAGTAGCGGTTTACATCCAGGCTGCCGGGAAAAAACCGGAACCGGCGGAACACGCCACGCCGGTCCATTCCAGTGTCGCCGAGGAAGCAGAGATCCGGTCGGGGAATGCCGAGCATGTTAATGCCGCCGGGAAAACAGAGGGCCAACCGGTTAAAAACGCCAATCTTCAAACGGGTACATACCGTAAAAATAACGGTTCCCCCGAAGAAACAACAGGCGCTGCCCTGCACCGCGGGTACGTGTATGGCAAAGCCGTGAATACGGCACGGACGTTTGCCAATATGCCGGTGAATATATGGACGCCGGCCCGTCTCGCGGAATATGCCGCATCACTTGCTGAAAAATATGCTTTTGAACTGGAAATCCTTGAAAGAACGGATCTGGAAAAACTTGGAATGGGTGCATGTTTGGCTGCAGCCGGAAAAGCAAAGGAGCCGCAGAACATGATCGTGCTCAAGTATGCAGGTAAACAGGAATGGCACAATGTGCTCGCGCTTGTCGGGACCGGTGCTATGTCTTTTGGCTGCACATCTGGTGCAAATGTTGGCATGGCAGGAGCGGCAGCTGTTTTGGGCGCAATGGAAGTAATTGGGGAACAAAAGCCGGCCCGAAACGTCGTGGCGGTGATTCCTGTGGCCGGCAAACGCATCACCGGCACTGCAACCAATGGGCAGGACAACATGCGCACTGAAACGGCTGTGATCACAAGCATGAACGGTAAAACGATTGAAATGCGGGATACCGGTGCTGCCGGTTTGCTGATGCTCGCGGATGCCGTAACGTATGCGAAGCAATATGGTGCAAGTCAAATTGTAGATGTTGCAACCTTGACTGCGGACGTGATCCCGGCGCTCGGCCGCGATAAAACAGGCGCTGTCGCCAATTGTGATGCTTTTTTTGAACGGGTGCTGGAATCTGCAAAGGAAGCAGGCGAGTTCATCTGGCGCCTGCCGGTTACGGAAGAAGACAAAGACAGTGTGCGTAGCAGCAAGATCGCCGATTTGAATGGTTCGCCGAATAGAGATGGCCGTGTGATAAGGGACGGGGCTTTTATCGGGGAATTTGTGGAAGATACCCCATGGGCCCATCTGGAAATTACAGGAACCGCCATAACAGGGAAAGAAACCGATCTTGGCCCGGCCGGCGCAACCGGCGTAATGGTACGGACACTGGCCGTACTGGCAGCGCGTAGGGCAGAAGGATGAAAGAAAGGATGAAGAGTGTGATGCTCTTCATCCTTTCTGTTTAAACACTTCGATTGCGATTTCAAAGATAAGCGCCATTATGCATATCGCGAGCACGCCTTTTTCAATAGCATAAAAGGTATCGAAGACGCTGATCGGATGATGGACAGATCCCATAAAGTCCCTGGTCATATAAAAATCGATGCCGGAAACGAAGACATAGAGGACCAGTGCGACAATGCCGGTGATAAAAGCGATTTTCATGCGTGCCAATTCCTTTCATATTTTTTTCGGATCGAAACATACTAACAACAAGATACCTTCATCAGTAGTTTGCGCTCCGTTATAACCAGCCATGCACGGGCGAAAAGGAGGACCGGTATGCCATATTGGTGGAAAAAGCAGAGAAACGCTGCAAAAACTGATAACAAAAATGAAAAGAAAAGCGGGGGCGTGCAGAAAACACCTGTGCGCGGAGACGATACGAGCGGGACTGTAACGGATATCCCGTTTTTGACCATGGGCACCGATTTAAAAACGCGCCTCGGGCAGTTGAAAAAAACAACCGGGAACAGTTCCGACATTGTCATCCATCAAATCATGCTTGGAAGCGGCAATGATTTGCCGGCTGCCGTTATTTCCGTCGATGGCCTGGATGATCCGAAAATGATCAATGAAAACCTGCTTGAAGTCTTGATGGGCAATCCGGAAATCGACGGGTATTTGGGAAGTGAAAATATACTCGACAGCATCATGAAGCACGTCATTAAAATTGGCGGTGTAAAAAAGGTCATGAATTGGAATGACTTGTTTTCGGAGCTGTTGAGTGGCCAGTCCATTTTACTGATTGACGGGGTATACGGCGGATTAAGCATCAGCACAAGGGGCGGGCAACAGCGGGCGATTGAAGAGCCTGCAATCGAAGTGACTGTACGCGGGCCGCGTGATAGTTTTACTGAATCATTGCGCGTCAACACCTCATTGATCCGCAAACGGATTAAAGATCCGAATCTGTGGATTGAAAACTTTAAAATCGGGGAAGTGACCCGGACCGATGTTGCGCTCATGTACATAAAAGGAATCGCAAACGATAAAGTCCTTGAGGAAGCCCGTAAACGGTTAAACACGATTAAAATCGATGCCATTTTGGATTCGGGTTATATTGAACAGCTCATTGAAGATAAAACGTATACCATTTTTCCGACAATGCACCATTCGGAAAGGCCGGATGTCGTGGCAGCCAATTTATTGGAAGGCCGTTTTGCCATTGTTGTGGAGGGTTCGCCGTTCGTTTTGCTCGCACCTGCTGTTTTTATCCAATTTTTCCAGTCGGCGGATGACTATTATACACGGTTTGATATTGCGACAGCGATCCGCCTTTTGCGGGTGCTCAGCTACTTAATTTCGCTTGTTGGGCCTGCTGTATATGTCGCCGTGACCACTTTTCATCAGGAACTCATCCCGACACAGCTTGTTTTTGCACTTGCGGCGCAGCGGGAGACGATTCCTTTTCCGGCTGTTGTCGAGGCAATTGGGATGGAGATTGTATTTGAAATTCTGCGGGAAGCCGGACTCCGTCTGCCGCGCCCAATCGGCCAGACGGTTTCGATTGTCGGGGCGCTTGTTATCGGGCAGGCGGCAGTGCAGGCCGGGCTTGTTTCTCCCGCAATGGTCATTGTCGTCTCGATTACGGCTATTGCCAGTTTTGCCACCCCGTCTTTTTTCATTGCCATTTCAGCCAGATTATACCGTTTTGTTTTTATGTTTCTGGCGGCCACTTTCGGTTTTTATGGCATCATTATCGGGATGATTACGCTTGCTGTCCATTTGACCAGCTTGCGGTCATTCGGTGTGCCCTACATGGCGCCGATTGCCCCTTTCATCCGTTCCAACTCCCGTGATACGGTGATCCGGGCGCCGCTTTGGTCAATGAGCGCCAGGCCGCGGCTCTTCAGTCAGAAAAATATCATCCGCCAGGCCGAAAACCAGAAGCCGATGCCGCCGAAACAAAAAAGTGTGAAAAATGGGGAGCAACCATGAGAAGAAGACGATGGAAAACAGCCGTTGCACTTTTTACGGCATCTTTTTTGCTGGCAGGCTGCTGGAGCCATAAAGAATTAACGGATATTGCTTTTGTAAGCGCCATCGGCATTGACCGGCTTGAAAACGGGAATTATTTGCTGACCTATCAAATTGTCAATTCCTTAAATATTCCAAGCGGCATGCAAACAAGCGGCGGGCAGGGCCCCACTGTCACCATCTTCCAAACGGAAGGCAAAACGGTTGAGGACGCATTTCTCGCTGCAGGCCGGGAAATGTCGAGGAGGTTATATTTTTCCCATACAAGCGTTCTCCTGATTGGCAAAAGCACGGCGGAAAATGGGATTTATCCGATTATTGATATTTTTGACAGAAATAAAGAATTCCGCAATACTGCTTCCGTTCTGATTGCCCGCAACGGCAAGGCAGAGGATGTCCTTAAAGTGCTGACTCCGATTGAGCGTATTCCTTCCAATAAAATCAATAAAACATTGGAATATGCGCAAGAAGATGTCGGCGGGCGGGTAAAAACAGATATTTCAGATCTCCTATATGATCTTACAACGGAAGGAAAAGAAGCAGTAGTAGGAAGCTTCAAGCTGATAGGGGATAAGAAAAAAGGAGAGATGCTGGAAAGCCAGAATCAGACAGAACTGGACGCATACTTAACGAGCGGGGGGATCGGGATCCTAAAGCATGGAAAACTGATTGACTGGGTAGGCGGACAGGATGCGCTTACGATTACATGGCTATTGAAAAAAACAAAAATGACTTCGCTTGATTTAGACTGGGCGCATCATCCAAATGCGCTCGGGCTGCAGGTAAGAAAAACGATTATCGGTATGAAACCGGCCATGAAAAACGGAAAGCCGGAAATGCATATCCACATCAGCCTTGTGGGCCAGCTGCAAGAAATCAATGTACCGCTTGATGTACTGGATTCAAAGGAAATGGCCCGGATTGAAAAAGCATACGAAAAAAATGTGGAGCAGCAAATTAACCATGGCATTCGCCATATGCAGCACGACCAATGTGATGTGTTCGGCTTCGGGGAAATGATTTACCGCCAGTACCCGAAAGAGTGGCACAGTTTAAGGCACCATTGGAATGAAAAGGGCTTTGCCCATTTAAATGTGAAGGTGCATGCAAACGTCGTCATCGCCAATTCTGGAATACGGACAAATCCATTCCATTCAAATTTAAAATAACAGGGCCTGGTGATATATGGAAAAGGCAAAAATTTCCTCGTACCAATTATTTGTGTTAATCTTTATGTTTGAACTTGGCAGTGCCCTTTTGCTGGGAATCGGAAGCGGCGCAAAACAGGATGCATGGCTTGCAATTTTAAGCGGCCTGAGCGTCGGGTTTTTCCTGTTTTACGTTTATTACAAAATATTTTCCTTTTATCCTGGCATTTCGCCGGTCGAATGGTTGCGGGCGATTTACGGAAAAGGTATTGGCTGGTTTTTCGGCTTTGCGATGGGCATTTACTTCCTGTACCTTTCTGCCAGGGTGCTGCGCGACTTTGGAGAAATGCTGATCATATCGGCTTATCCGGAAACACCGCGGTTTATTATCACGGTGATTTTGGCTTTGTGCGTCATGTATGCAGTAAAAAAGGGAATGGAAGTGATGGCCAGAACCGGGGAGATCTTTATTATCTTCTTTTATTTTCTGGCGATTGCGAGTTTCGTATTGATTACTTCATCAGGGCTCGTCAAGATCAATTATTTGAAACCAGTACTGGAAAACGGGCCCATGCCTGTCCTAAAAACAATGGGGAAGGAGACGATTTATATTCCTTTTGGCGAAACGATTGCGTTTTTGTCCATTTTTCCGCTTGTAGATAAGATAAAAAGTGTAAAAGTAGCCGGGCTGTCAGCTATGTGGCTAAGCGGCACAAATTTGGCGATCTCGATGCTGATCAATATTTGTGTGCTTGGCGTGGATGCGATGATGCGATCCCCGTTTCCGCTGCTTGCGACCATTCAGGAAATTCAACTTGCCCATTTTCTGGAGCGGCTGGATGTACTTTTTATGGTGACTTTAATTGTTGGCGGATTTTTCAAAGTAGGGATTTACTTATATGCGGCTTGTATTATGTTTACGGAGCTGTTCCATGTAAGCAGCTATAGGAAAACGGTCTATCCGCTCGGCCTGATTATGTTGTGCGCATCGGCAATGATTGCCCCAACATTTGCGGAACATATCGATGAGGGCATCAAAGTGGTGCCTGTTCTGCTTCACCTCCCTATACAAGTGGTTTTTCCGGTTGTAACGCTCCTGCTGATTTTATGGAAAGAGCGGCGCAAAAAAAAGAACAGGCAAAAGCCAGCGTCTGCGTAACGCCCAGTCCGGTACGGGCGGGATGCATACACTAAAAATAGAAGGAGAGGAGGTTATTTGATGTATCCGCATGCACATTACCCGGCACGTTCACCATTTTTTGCCGGACCGCTTTTGGGCGGTTTTCTCGGCGGCTTGCTTGGCGGCGCACTGGTAAGGCCGCGCCCGTATTTCCCATATCCTCCGGTGCCATACCCGCCGGTTCCGTACGGAGGATATCCGCCATTCCCGTATTATTAAAAAATAACCCCCCCGCTTTTAAGCGGGGGTTATTTTTTCGGGCGGCAGGATCCCGGGGCAATGGACAAGCCGCAAGTTATGACCAGCACATTTTCAACCGGAGCTCGCAGCAAGGTGCCTGGTTGCCCGCGGCCTGGCAGACAAACTGCAATATAAGGCCGTCCGGTGTATAAAAAACACGCGGAATATGCTGGATAGCGGTTCCCGCCAGCATGCGGCCGACACCAGCTGAATCTGATTTTTGTGCGGCAGACATGAGTTGTCCGGCAAAAGCCGCAGAGCGGGAAATCCGGTTAAGCAAAAGCTGTGCATCTGCCAAGAGTTCGTGCGTGTGTATGGCCGAATCCATAAATTTTTTCGGGTGGACGGCAGGATATTGGCGGTAAGGCATGGAATAGTATGGAAAGGAAGGAACAACATAATACGGATTGTAGTACAATATTCTCACCTTCTTTCTCAGGTGGGAAACATCATTTTTTACATAGTATGAAAGAAAGGCTTGAAAGATGTATGGACAATCCGGACCGGGGGGAAAGAGATGGAACTGGAACATACAATGATCGGCGCGCTTGGCATAAAACTTGTCCAAATGGAGCCCGGGAAAGTGGTGGCGACCATGCCGGTGAATGAAAAAACGATACAGCCGCTCGGATACCTGCACGGCGGCGCATCCGTCGCACTCGCGGAAACCGCTGCAAGCCTAGGGGCTGCGATGCTGATCGATTTAGAAAAAGAAGTCTGCTTCGGGCTTGAAATCAATGCCAACCATATCCGTTCAAAACGGAACGGCACCGTAACCGCAGTTGCCGAAGCCGTGCACCGGGGCAAAAGTACCCAGGTTTGGGAGATCAAAATCAAAGACGAAGACGAAAACTTAATTTGCCTGTCGCGCTGTACGATTGCGGTCGTACCGAAAAAAAGCTAAAAGTTTCACGGCCCGGCAAGAAAAAGTAAAAACGGCAAGATACCACCAAACTGGTATCTTGCCGTTTTAGCTTTCCCGGACGGTGCGGCGCTGTTCTGATTTTACACTGTAAAGAAGGAGCGCAAATGCGAACAGGAACAAAACTCCGGTTACATAAAACACAGATGAAATGCCGGAGATGACGGATACGTAACCGCCAATCAGCGGCCCTGTTACATTCCCGAGAAACCGGAAACTTTGGTTATAACCGAGCACTTCGCCTTGCATGCTGAGCGGCGCTTCGAGGCGGATAAACGCCACAATGCTCGGGTTCATCCCGCCGATCACCATGCCGAACAAAAACCGCAAAATAATCAGTTGCCATAAATGGCTTACGAGAGCTTGCGGCACCATGAAGGCACAGGCAAGCACAAGCAAAATCAAAAGAATCCTTGCATGCCCGTATTTATCGCCAAGCATGCCCCACTGCCTTGCCAAAAGCAGGTTGCCGAAGCCGGTGGCGGAAAAAGCAAGCCCAGATAAAAATGCAATATTGCCTGAACTTGTCAAATGGCTGACATACAGTGCCAAAAGCGGCTGAACACAAAAGTTCGCCATTTGGATCAAGAGTGCAATCACCATAACAGTAATCAAAATCCGGCGGCTGACAATTTGTTTCACAACAGCGAGGGGAGAAACAGGTTTCCCTTTTCGCCGGGCAGGATCGGCACGTTTTTCTTTAATGCCGAAAACAACGCCAAGCGCGGCAATCGAAATGGCAACGGCTGTAATCATAAAAGTGTATTTAAAACCAAAATTGTCCGCAATCGATCCGCCAATCAGCGGCCCGAATAAGTTTCCGGAAACATTGCCCATTTGCAAAGTGCCGAGCACCTTGCCGGCTTCCTCCTTCGAGGTCTGCTTGGAAATGAGCGCCATGGAAGTCGGGATAAACCCGGTCACGATCCCCATGAAAATCCGGGTCAAAAATAAAGTGGCGACATTGTCCGCAAGCCCCATAAACAACAGGCTCGCGGCAATGCCGAACCCGGTAATAATAAGCGTCGGTTTAAAGCCGTATTTGTCGCCGATGCGCCCCCAGATTGGCGACATAAAAAAAGCAACCAGAAAGGTCACGCCAAAAATATATCCGGCCCAGCGCTGGACATAGCTGTCGCTGAAGTGGCCGAATGTTTGAATATATAACGATAAAAACGGAACGATCATCGTTAAGCTGGCACCTACTAAAAAGTTACAGACGAACATAATATACAAATTGCGTTTTTCCTGGCTCATCAGATGAGAAAATCGCCTCCTTGCGCAATAAAAAAAGATAAAAGTATATAGAGTAAATATTTCGTTGACCTAAATATTATTATAAAACTTATCACCGAAACTTCAACAAAACCGGCTTGTAAAAAAGGTGTCCGTTTTTTGACGGAGGAACTTTACCCTTGCATCGTATGCTTGAAACGCACTTTTGTATAGGACGGCCCGCACATCTAGTATATGTTTGAAATCCGAACCCCATTTTGGAAAAGTTTGGATCCCGCCCGTTTTGCCACAAACAGTTCCGGCCGGGCCATGTACGCGCAATTTATCAAGTAAAACGGCAGAGAAATGTTGGATCGTGTTTGAAAGGGAATGATGAAGGAGGATATCCTATCATTTTCAAAGTAAACGAATACAAAGGCATCCGGCTGATTTAAGGCTGGTATATCAGAACATGGAAGGCAAAATCCGGATCCACGGATTTGGGCATCGGCATTTGGCACTGGATATTTACGCGCGGCTTACAGGAAGGAAGTAAAAAGAAGCATTCCCCGATTCCCTTTTTGCCGCAGAAAAAAGGGGATATCACGTTTTCCCTAACAGTATCATTGCCCCTGCCATCAGAAAACCCGCTGGGAAAATCATCCAACGGGTGATATGCCATATTCTTTCATCAAACTTTTTAACGCGGCGATGCTTTTCCGGCTGTAAAGTGTGTCCTCTTTTTCAAGCTTTTCCATCAGTTCGCAGACAGCGGTTTTCAGTGACGCGTCATAATCCGGAATCTCGCCGTTGTACGGTTTTGCCGTTTTTCGCGGAATATTCGCCTGTTCCCCGAAGGCCAAAGCTTTCCGCTCGTGAAAAAACGGCACATCCCCTTCATTCGGGTGGTGCAAATCCCCCTGGGCGGGATGCTTTAACACGGCCAGCACCTTAAATACATAATGGTCGGGAAACACTTGCGTAATTTCGCCAATATATTTCCCGGTTTTTTTCGTTGTCACAATCTTATCGCCAACTTCCAAACCGATTCCCCCTTGCGCTTTTACTACCATTATGGTGAAAAAGCCGAAAAGAAGCAAAAGAAAACGTTTGGACTTTTTGCCCGGATTTTAGTAAAGTAGACAAGAATAGTGAAACAAATGGAGGTTTCAAACATATGGCAGAAGAAACAATGTATCCGCAGCTTCAAGCGGAAGTGCATGAAAACGAAACGGTCGCAGACATGCAGACAAATATGGGCACCATCACGATCAAGCTGTTTCCAGCCTTTGCGCCGAAAACGGTCGAAAATTTTGTCACGCACAGCAAAAACGGTTACTATGACGGCTTGACGTTCCACCGTGTGATCGACGGGTTCATGATCCAGGGCGGGGACCCGAGCGGAAACGGGACCGGCGGCGAAAGCATCTACGGCGCCCCGTTCGAAGACGAATTTTCAGAGCGGCTTTTCAATTTCCGCGGCGCCTTGTCCATGGCCAACGCCGGCCCGAACACAAACGGCAGCCAGTTTTTCATCGTCCAAAGCAAAACGGTCGATCCCGGCATGAAAGGGCAGATGGAACAGGCGGGTTACCCGGCTGAAGTCGTGGAAACTTATATGGAAAAAGGCGGGACCCCGTGGCTTGATTTCCGCCATACCGTATTTGGCCATGTCATTGAAGGCATGGAGGTTGTCGATGAAATCGCCGGTGTCCGTACAGGCCTGCAGGATAAACCGGTGCACGATGTCATCATTGAAAAAATCACCATCCGTTAATCGTTGATGCTATTGCCGGCCTTCCCTGCAGCTCTTTCCGGAAACCTGGCCACCAGCACCGCATGAAAAATGCGGTGCTGTATCCGTTTTCTTTGTGGCTTTCGGCTGTTATAATCGATTAAAAGGGGGAGATGCCATTGTTTCCATACCTCATCGGATTTCTGGTTCAATTTCCGCAGGAGAAAAAGTATTATATCCCGGCTTTGATTTCACTTTCATTTTTTGTGCTGCTTGCGGTACTCGTGTTTTTCATTTTCCGGAAAATCAATGAAAAGCAGGTAAAGCAGGCAAAAAAACTGGAAGAAGAAATCATGAAGAAAAATCGCTTTCTACATTCGGATTAGCGTTTCTTTTTTTATAGGCGGCAGATGCCCGGCGTTTCCGGTAAAAAGGCAGGAAAGGGTGTCATGTTGCTTCCCCGATGAGTTGTGAACGTTGGATGAAATGAAATAAATGGCTTGTATAATCGGGCGGATTCATATATCTTATATGTAAATGATGTAATCTTTTTGTAACATAAACTACTTTATTGGGGTGATCGGCCATAACCAGGAAGAAAGGTCTTCTCATTGGCATCATTGCGGCAGTTGTCATCATTCTTTTAGGCGGTGCCGGCTATTACCAGGCTACCCGTTTTAACCCGCATGTCAAAATCAACAGCGTCAAAGTCGGCGGCATGACCACTGAACAGGCGATGAAAAAATTAAAGTCTATGACATTAACAAATAAAGTTTATGTCGGAAACAAAGTTTTGGTGGACGGAAAAGATACAAAGGTCCGTTTTACAGACGGCGATATGGCGAAGGTTAAACGCGTTTTCAAAACCCAGCGCACATGGATTCCGTCTTTTAAAGAGAAAGATTATATGATCATGCCGGGGCGGACGGACCACTACCGCAATGTGACACTGAAGCAGCAAGTTTCCAAAAAACTGGAACAGCAAAATAAAAATCTGCAGGCGCCAAAAGATGCACAGGCTTATATGAAGGACGGAAAAATCGGCGTATCGAAAAGCAAAAACGGCAATCAATACGACATTTCCGCCATGTTAAAGGCATATGACAAGCAAAAATACAACAGTGAAATTCATTTGCGCCCGGTAAAACTTCAGCCGGTCCGGGAAAACAGCAGGATTGTAAAGCAGGAAAAGCAAAAGCTTGAAGAACTCTCAAACAAGACGGTCAACTATCTCCTGCAGGAAAAGAAATACCCGTTCAAGGCAAGCGAACTGATTCAAAATGCATCCGTCTCCAAAGATATGAAACTGGCAATTGACCCGTCCGGCATCCAGTCGCGGCTGGAAGAGTTGAACAAGGAGAAATCGACGCTCCATAAAAACTTCAGTTTCAAAACGCATGCGGGCTCCGTCATTTCCGTAAAAGGCCAGTCGTATGGCTGGGCGATCGATACGAAAGCGGAAGCGAAACGGATTGCGGACGCCTTCCAAAACGGCAAGGACACCGTCAAGGCCTACAATATTTACGGCGAAGGGTACAGCACGATCGGCGTCGGCTACCATGTCCTGGCCGAAAACGGGATTGGCGATACGTATGCGGAAGTGTCGATTTCCGACCAGCGCATCTGGATTTATAAGGATGGCAAGCTGAAAGTCACAACCCGGGTTGTAACGGGAAGGCATGACACAAATGAAGATACGCCAAAAGGGGTCTGGTATATCGAATACAAAGAGTCCCCGTCTGTACTGGAGGGCAGTGAAGCGGGCAACCCGAATTATTCCGTCAAGGTAAAATATTGGGCACCTTTCACGCTCGGCGGTGTTGGTTTCCATGATGCGGGCTGGCGGAAGAACTGGGCCATGGACGCCTATCTCCACCACGGCTCCGGCGGATGTGTGAACACGCCGCCAAGTGTCATGAAAACCGTCTATGACAACCTGGAACAGAATGAACCGGTCATCGTTTATTAATGGCCGGGACGGCTTCTATACGGGCCGGTTACTGTTTTAGATAAAGGGGCTGTCCCTAAAGCCCCTTTATTTGGCTCATAAAATTCATGAAGCTCTTGTGGGCATAGTGACGGAAATTCATAAACGCTTGTATCAAAAAAGGGGGCTCCCATCAGCCGTTTAACGGTTTTTGGGGCAGCCCCTTTTTTACATGGGTTTAAAATTCTTCATAGGTTGCCGGATCCTGCCCAAAAGTCCTGCCGTCCGGGTGGCTTAATCCGGATATGGTGCGCATCTCTTCTTCAGAAAGCGAAAAATCAAAGATGGACAAGTTTTCCAGCTGCCTTTCCGGGGAAGCCGATTTCGGGAGCGGAATGGCGCCAAGCTGTGTATGCCAGCGCAAAATCACTTGCGGAACGGATTTCTGATGGGCCGCAGCAATTTTTTGAATCGCCGGATCTTCAAGCAGATGGTTCGCTCTTCCAAGCGGGCTCCATGATTCCGTTACAATTCCGTGTTCTTCATGCCAGGCGCGCTGCTCCTCCTGTGCGAAATAAGGGTGAAGTTCCACCTGGTTTATGCTCGGCGCAACCCCGGTTTCTTTTATGATCCGTTGCAAATGCTCCGGCAAAAAGTTGGAAACGCCGATCGAGCGGACAAGCCCCCATTTTTGCGCATCGACAAGCGCCTGCCACGCTTCCACATATAAATCTTTGCTTGGGTTCGGCCAGTGGATGAGGTAAAGGTCAAAGTAATCGAGGCCGGACCTGTACAATGATTCCTGAATGGTCTGGACCGCTTCTTTATAAGCATGGTGCCGCCCCGGGAGTTTCGAAGTGATGCGCAGCTGTTCACGCGGAACGGAAGAGCGCCGGACCGCTTCGCCGACCGCTCCTTCGTTTTCATAATTAAATGCCGAATCAATCAGGCGGTAACCCGCATCAATGGCGCTTACGATCGCCTGGACGCCTGCCGCCCCGTTCAGTTTGTATGTGCCGAATCCGACGGCCGGAACGGTCATCCCGTCGTTCAGTTTGATTTCAGGAATGGAAATGGACAATTTCTATCGCTCCTTTCGTATTTTGTAATCAGTATACCAATGGCTGGAAAATGCGTCCATTTTGATGATTGATCTTGCTGCCTTGGGGCAGAGAAAAACCAGCGTAAAATTTAAACCAGCGGGTTCAGGCGAAAAGATCCAAAACAACAGGCACAGCCCCCCGCGAAACGGCGGGCATGAACCTCCCATGGTGGCTTCGCATTCGCTGGAAAAAAAGCAGCCGGCATGAAAAGTACAGCAAAACCAAAGGGGATCTCTGGAAAAATCAATCAATCGCCGGAAAGCCGCAAGAAATTGGCGATGGGAGGCGCTCCGGGAGAAACCGGTATCATTTCCGGAAAAGCAATTAAAAAAGCAGCTGCCCAGAGAACAGCTGCCCGTCTTTATTCCGGCCTTACGGAAGTTTGTGCTAAAAATTCTTCGTCATCCGGATTCCTTCCGTACCGTTTCCCGGTGTTCAAAGAAGCGATTTTTTCCATGTCTTCCGGGGTTAACGAGAAATCGAAAATCTCGCTGTTTTCTTTAATCCGGCTCGGGGTCACCGATTTTGGAATGACGACAATGCCTCGTTCCACGTGCCAGCGCAGCACAATTTGCGCCGGGGTTTTGCCGTATTTTTTCCCAAGCTCAACCAAAACAGGCTGCTCAAGCAGGTTTGTTTTGCCCTGGCCGAGCGGGCCCCATGCTTCATGTAAAATATGATGCTGTTTCAGAAATGCATGCAGTTCATTTTGCGGAAATTCCGGATGTGTCTCAATTTGGTTGATCACCGGCACCACTTCGCTATGGGCCAGCAAATCTTCCAAATGGTGGATTTGGAAATTCGATACGCCGATCGCTTTTACTTTGCCTTCATGGTAAAGTTCTTCCATTGCTTTCCATGTTTCAATATATTTCGGTGACGGCCAGTGGATCAAGTAAAGATCCAAATAATCGGTGCCAAGACGGTCGAGGCTCGCCTGGAAAGCGGCTTTTGTTTCTTCATAGCCGTGGTCGTAGTTCCACACTTTCGACGTAATGAAGATTTCTTTCCGGTCTACGCCGCTTTCCCGGATTGCATCGCCGACATATGTTTCATTCCCGTAAATCATCGCAGTATCAATATGGCGGTAGCCGGTTTCCAGCGCGGCTTTCACAGCGTTTTTCAACTCATTTTCTTCTTTTACAAGAAAAACGCCGAGGCCGAGTTGCGGGATTTCAACGCCGTTATTGAATGTTAATTTTGGAATCGTTTGAGCCATCCTTCATTCCTTCTTTCGCTTAGATATGTAAGTGTATGATGATTTTAACACAATCAGGCAGAATTTTGCACGCACAAGGACTGTGAGCGCAAGTTTTGACGGTTGGAACACCGGTTTGTTATATTTGGAACGAACTTTTCCGCCATTTACATAGCGGTTCAGGTGCAAAAATATCAGGCGTAAGGAGTGGTTTTGCAATGAATGATTTATTTACCCCGTACAAGCTGAAATCGCTTGAAGTGAAAAACCGTATTGTCATGCCTCCTATGTGCCAATACTCCGTTGAGAAAAAAGATGGCGTTGCCACTGACTGGCATTATGTCCATTACGTCAGCCGTGCCATCGGGGGTGCCGGCCTGATCATTATTGAGATGACCGATGTGGAGCCGGACGGCAGAATTACCGACAACGATCTCGGCTTATGGTCTGATGAACAGATCGCCCCGCTTGCCAAAATTGTGGAAGCGTGCCATCAGTACGGCGCCAAAGTCGGGATTCAAATCGGACATGCCGGCAGAAAAGCACAGGACGCAAAACAGCCGGTTGCCCCTTCCCCTATCCCTTTTGATGACAATGCAAAAACACCGAAGGCATTAACGAAGGAAGAAATCAAAGAAGTCGTCCGCAAATTTGGCGAATCTGTCCGCCGCGCCGTCCAGGCCGGTTTTGACACGATCGAACTCCACGGCGCGCACGGTTATCTGATCCATGAATTCCAGTCGCGCTATACAAACAAACGGTCAGATGAATACGGACAGGATTTGGCATTATTCGGAAAAGAAGTCATCGCCGCTGCCAAAAAAGAAATGCCTGCTGACATGCCGCTTATTATGCGCATTTCAGCCCGTGAATATGTCGATGGCGGGTATGGCATTGAAGAAAGCATTGCATTTTCGAAGGCGTATAAGGAAGCGGGTGTTGACCTGTTTCATATCAGTTCCGGAGGCGAGGGCCCTATCGGTGCAGACGGGCGCCCGGGGACGCACGCTGCTTACCAGGTGCCGCTTGCACGCCGGATCAAAGAGGCTTTAAACGTTCCGGTCATTGCTGTCGGCCGGCTGGAAGACCCGGTTCTTGCCAATGCGGTAATCGGAAACGAAGAAGCAGATCTTGTTGCGGTCGGCAGAGGCATGCTGCGCAACTCGTACTGGGCGCTCGAAGCCGGTATCGTGCTCCGCAAAGACGCAGGTATTCCGGTCCAATATACAAGAGGATTTCCAAAAAGATAAGGAAGGCTGTTTGCAGCGGCCGCCCGTAGAAGTTCCCGAAGCGAACACTTGAAGCCGGTACCGCGCTGGAAAAACGGTCCAATATACAAGGGAATTTCCAAAACGGTAAGGAAGTCTGTTTGCAGCGGCCGCCCGTGCATTCTGGCTGAAAGGATAAAAAGCGAATCCAAAAAACAGGAAAACAGCGCTCTAAACGAGGCGCTGTTTTTTCTCTTTACAGCATACAAAAAACGGGGCCGGAAAACCGGACCCGCAAAAATAAAAAAAGGGGGAGTACTTATGATAGTGCGGCTTCCCGAAAGTCGCCCTCACTAAGGAAAGCATTGTAGTATTAGGATAGCCGTTGTGAATGAAATTTAAACCTCTTATAAAATTATTTTTTTCCGAGCGCTTCCAAAAATACGGAAGCGGCTACATCAAGAACAGTGGAGAGTTTTAATATTGTCTGTGTGGTCGGAATTTGTTCCCCGGTTTCGTACTGTTCGAGTGTATGTTTGCCAATCCGGGCTTTCACGGCCAGTTCTTCGATGCTCATCCCGTTTAATTCACGGTAAAATTTCAACTTCTCGCCAAAGCTATTCATGAGACGCCCTCCCTTAACGATTATTTTAAATAAAAATACTTCCTTTCCATATTCATTTCTTTATTTTATTGTAGCATATGGGCGGGTGGCAGGCTGAAGCAATTTTTTGAACTTTTTTAAACACGGGCACGATAAAAATGATAAATAAAGGTTCCGGGTGCCTGCCGGGGCCAGGCCTGAAAAATATTTGGGGAATGACATGCACTCGTGACTATGATATAATATTTTATTGCGTATAACAGGAAAAAACAATACTAGGAGTGTTTTCATGTCAAATTATGAAGCAGGAAATGTATACACCGGAAAAGTGACCGGAATTAAGCCGTTCGGCGCGTTTGTAGCGCTTGATGAAGAGACACAAGGCCTTGTCCATATTTCCGAAATTAAACACGGGTATGTCAAAGATATTCACGATTATGTCCACATCGGGGATGAAGTCAAAGTAAAAGTGTTGTCGGTAGACGAAGAAAGCGGCAAAATCAGTCTTTCCATGAAAGCAACGGAAGAAGCGCCGCATCAAGACACAAGGAAACCGCGCCGGCGCCAAGGTGCCGTGAAAGCCGCCGAAGAGTCCGGAGAAGGTTTCAACACGCTGCGCGATAAGTTAAAAGAGTGGATTGAAAAATCAAAACGTGAAGATTTGATTAAAAAATAATCGGGCGATTCCGGGCATACAGATTGTCCGGATTTTTTTTATCCGAAAAACGCCGGGTCTGCCTGTGGGGATAAATCCGGTGTATGGATCTCAGTTCCGCCGTGAGCTGGCTGCAAATTCCGCTTACGCCGCTGCCCGATTTAAAGTGCGATGCAAACCGCTTGTACGCGCAAGCCCGCCGGATGGATGGCGGGCGCCGCCGTTTCTCTGCAGAATAGTTTCTTAACACGCTTTGCCGGGTGAATCCGTCTGAAACCACGTGCCATGCTGCATGGCAGAATGGTTTGCCTAACGCGGGGAAATCTGCCCGCGTATTATTCTATATATAGCGGGATATAAATGGTCAATTCGGGTTCATCGCTTAAAGGTTCGTATGATGCCGGATAATCTTCACGATGCTCAAGCTGCCCCTGAAAGACGGTGTAGCCGTTTTTCCTGATCCATTTATACAATTCGGCATACGCTTTTTGCACGCCTTTGCCTTTATATTTCGCAGCCGCAAATGTATACGAAGGAACAGTCAGGGCTGTCATGCCTTCCGGAACCGCTTCTATGTAGGCCACTTCGCGGACAAGGTAAAAGGAAAACAAGCCTTCATCATCCTGCGGGTGGTAGGAAAGCCCGGTCACAACACCGGGATCGGTGCAATGGCGGATTTTCCCCATTTTTTGCTTAAATTGATGGAAAAATCTTTTGATATCCCCGTTTGCCGCCTGCTCGAAGGTACCGGTCCATTTGCTCCCGACCGCGTTAAATGCGTGTTTCTGAACAATTTGAATTTCCAAGCTGCACACTTCCCCGCTAATCTTTATAGCTTCATTTTAAATGAAAAAAGAAGCGGGCGTAAAGGAAAAAAAGATAAAAAAACACAAAAAAAGGCAGGCATGCTGCACTGCCTTTGTTACAATGAAAACACGGTTTCCCAAGGCTGTATCTCTTATCTCGTCGGTTTTGCCTGGGTGGACCGCTCCACTTCGGCATCCGGTTTGAAAAGCAGGCCGAGGTTAATCAGGCCGCAAATGCCGACAATGCCGTAAATGACCCGGGAGATTGCGGAATTGTCGCCAAAAATAGCCGCCACCAGATCAAAGTTGAAAAAACCGATAAGGCCCCAATTGATCGCGCCAATAATCGTGAAAATTAACGCAATTCTTTGTACAATGCTCATTTCTCTACCTCCTTGTTCAATGTACAGGAATAGCATGGCAAAAATCTGCAAACATTATGCATGCAGGAAATGTGAGAAATTCGTTACATTCCTTGCGAAAAGGGTAAAGATTCGATAAAGTGGAGATGGTAAATCGATAACAGGAGGATCTGGACAATGACGCATATTCAGTTTGATTATTCAAAAGCGCTCGCGTTTTTTAACGAACATGAAATTACATACTTAAGCGAACCGATTCGATTGGCCCACAAGCTTTTACATGAAAAAACCGGTGTCGGCAATGATTTTACCGGCTGGCTGACATTGCCAAAAGATTATGATAAAGAAGAATTCGCCCGTATCCAAAAAGCAGCGGCAAAAATCCAAAGTGATTCCGACGTGCTGCTTGTGATCGGCATCGGCGGTTCTTATCTTGGTGCCCGTGCCGCAATTGAAATGCTCAACCACAGCTTTATGAACGTGCTGCCGAAGGAAAAACGCAAAAACCCGCAAATTTTCTTCGTCGGCAACAGCATCAGCTCCACCTATATGAAAGATTTAATGGACGTTCTGGAAGGCAAAGATTTCTCCATCAATGTCATTTCCAAATCCGGAACAACGACAGAACCGGCGATTGCTTTCCGTATTTTCAACAAACTGCTCATTGAAAAATACGGTGAAAAAGAAGCAAAAGGCCGCGTCTATGCGACAACGGACCGCGCAAAAGGAGCATTGAAAACGCTGGCTGATGCGGAAGGCTACGAAACATTCGTGATTCCGGATGATGTCGGCGGCCGTTACTCTGTTTTAACGCCTGTCGGTCTGCTTCCGATCGCAGTAAGCGGCGTCGATATCCAAGCGATGATGGACGGGGCGGCAAAAGCCGTTGATGATTTCTCGAACCCTGAAGTAGCGGAAAACATTGCCTACCAATATGCGGCTGTCCGTAATATCCTGTACCGCAAAGGCAAAACGATCGAAATGCTGATCAACTACGAACCGGGGCTGCAATATTTCTCCGAATGGTGGAAACAATTATTCGGCGAAAGTGAAGGGAAAGACCAAAAAGGCATCTATCCTTCTTCCGCAAACTTCTCGACCGACTTGCATTCCCTTGGCCAGTATGTCCAGGAAGGCCGCCGCGACTTGTTTGAAACGGTCGTAAAAGTAGAGCAGGCGCGCGAAGAACTGACAATTGAAAAAGAAGAAAACGATTTGGATGGTTTGAACTACTTGGCCGGCCGTACCGTTGACTTTGTGAATAACAAAGCATTTGAAGGTACATTGCTTGCCCATACAGACGGCGGCGTACCGAACCTGGTGGTCTCCATTCCGAAAACCGATGCATACACATTCGGCTACCTCGTTTACTTCTTTGAAAAAGCCTGTGCGGTAAGCGGCTATTTGAACGGCGTCAACCCGTTCGACCAGCCTGGTGTGGAAGCATATAAGAAAAACATGTTCGCACTCCTCGGCAAACCGGGCTATGAAGATTTGAAAGCAGAACTCGAAAAACGTTTGAAATAATGCAGAAAAAAAGCAGGGCAATGCCAGCCCTGCTTTTTTTCTTGGATAAGGCAAACGCAAGCCAAAACTTCCAGCTGATTCAGATGAAGCCGCTTCTCAAAACGAAGCAATCTTCGTAGTGCAGCATATCAGATGTAGCATAAGGTGCAAGCCGCTTTATAAAAATGCGCAATCTGCAAGGCACGGGATCAGCTGCTTTTCCAATTTGGCCGTCCACTGCTGAACATCCGCCTGCACCGGTTCTCGGTTATTTTATCGCCAATTCGCTGGAAAATTTTCCTGGCAAACTTTTGAATGGTTACTTGCCTTTTTCCAAAACGACAAATAAATGCTCTTCATCCGTAATGGTATAATCCAAGGGCGGATTGATCATGGTGTCATCCCTCGATTGGATGCCGATTAAAATTTTTCGCTCTTTCTGCAGCTGCCGGCTCAAATCTTTTACCGTCAAATTCCGCCACTTCGGCTTCACCGGAATAAAGTCAAGATGGTTTTTTTCCTGCTGGTTCAATAACGACAAAAGCGTATCGGACATCCCGTTTGAAATCAGGCTGTTCAGCATGACAAAGCTTGCCTGTGTATTTGCCTGGATCACTTCATCCGCGCCCGCCCGCTTGGCATTTACTACCTGGTCGGCTGTCTGGATTTCCACAATACAATATGCATCCGGGTTCAAGCCTTTGACAGCAAGCAGTGTCAGGACTGCGCCCATGTCTGCTTCCGTCTCCGTTTTATGCTGGTCGGACGTGATCAGCACTGCCTTCGCCGCCCGGACATTTGCTTTTTTCAGCGTCTCGTCCTGATACGGCTTTCCTTTTATAAAATACACATTATCATAAGGATAAGGGTTGGATTCAACTGTTTCATCCACCAATACAATGGGCTGCCGCTCTTTTAATTCCATGAGCTGCCCGATTACTTTTCTGGCGCGTTCGTTCCAGCCGATAATGACCATTTGTTTTCCTCCCGTAAACGCCGCTTTTCCTTCCAAAAAAGCGTTTT
This sequence comes from Weizmannia sp. FSL K6-0777, assembly GCF_038593185.1. Taxonomy (NCBI): domain Bacteria; kingdom Bacillati; phylum Bacillota; class Bacilli; order Caryophanales; family Bacillaceae; genus Heyndrickxia; species Weizmannia sp. FSL K6-0777. The sequence continues at coordinate 2,441,012 of NZ_CP151971.1, read as the reverse complement.
GCCGTGTAGCCGTTGCACCGGCCAGCGCCACGAAATAGGCAGACAGAATGCCGGCACCCGATAAAATGAGGATGATGCCGATCACCCGGCCCGCCAAAGTGACCGGGTACAAATCCCCGTAACCGACCGTTGCTGTCGTGATGACTGCCCACCAAACACCATCAAACACCGTCGGGAAAGTTTTCGGTTCGACAAAATGGATGGCCAGCCCGAATACAAAGATCACAGCAAGGGCCAGGTTCAATATCCGGACAATGATCGGCCAGCGTAAAAAACGGTAATAAAAGAAATGAAACATACCGTCCACTTCCTTTTTTGGTATCTTCATTAGTATTCCCCGGCCGCAATGCGAAAAAACAAGGCGGCAAACGGGAAACTATTTTTTTAAAAAAATAGTTGCACAATCATTTTTTGCATTGTATAATAACATTGTCGCTGATGAAAAACGGTGATCATGACAAAACGGGGCATTAGCTCAGTTGGGAGAGCGCTACATTCGCATTGTAGAGGTCGGCGGTTCGAATCCGCTATGCTCCATTCCCAACTTTATATCACGGGGCATTAGCTCAGCTGGGAGAGCGCTTGCATGGCATGCAAGAGGTCAGCGGTTCGAACCCGCTATGCTCCATCACACAAAACGTCCACCCTGTTACAGGTTTGGGCGTTTTTTCGTATATGCGCCCCTGAGGAAAAATAAAATTAACCCCTGTGAAACTGTCCCGTTGGTGTACGCCATCAGTCAAAAGCGTTGAACTTCCACGGAGGACTGTCCCGATAGCGCGTCCAATTAGACACAAGCCCCAGGTAGAATTGATCCTTCATAAGGCCGATGAAAGACAAAACACCTGCCGAGAGACGACGAACTGTCCTTCATAGGGCTTATGAAAGACAAAACACCGGTCCATGAACGGTGAACTGTCCTTCATAGGGCCGATGAAAGACAAAACACAGGTCCATGAACGCCAAACTGTCTTTCATTAGTTTGATGAAAGACAAAATATGAGCCCGGGAACAAAGAATTGTCCCACTAGAGCCCTCCAATCCGACAAAAGCCGCAAGCTCGGATCCCAGAGCTGCTTTCCCGGCTGCCAAATCCTTTTTTATCATGATCCTGCTTTGCCTCACATATATTTTTACCAAATCTCTGAAGTAAGGAGGTGCGGCCTTGCTTGTCCTTAACGGAAGTGATGTCCTCAAATCGGCCTCCATGCAGGAAATGGTTGCAGCTGTAGAAAAAGCATACCGCATCTATGAAGAAAACGGTTACCGAATGCCGCTGCGCACGCACTTTACCATCCGGAACCACTCCGTCCTTTTCATGCCGTGTAACACAAATGAGACAGCTGGCGCAAAAATCGTCTCCGTTTTCCCGGATAACAAGGACCGGCCGGTGACCCAGGGTGCTATGCTGCTCGTCGACAGCAGGAATGGATCCATGAAAGCACTCATGGACGGTACGGTTTTAACCGGACTTCGGACCGGGGCAATCGGCGGGGCGGCGGCAAAATATCTTGCGCCTGGCGATGCCAAAACAGCCGGGCTTATCGGCACGGGTTACCAAGGGTTGTATCAGCTTGCCGGTGTTTGCACCGCACGCAACATCGAAAACATTTTTTTATTCAACCGGACACCTTCTAACATTCCTCCATTTATTCGCCGGTTCAAAACGTTCATTCCAAATATCCCGGTCCATACAGCCAAATCCGCCCGTGCGCTTGCCGAAAACGCCGATATCCTCATTACGGCAACATCATCTGCCACACCTGTACTGCCGGAAGAAGACCTTTACGACGGAAAGCTTGTCATCGGCATCGGCTCATACCAGCCGCATATGCGCGAATTTCCTGATGCACTTCTGAAAAACTTGAAATCAATATATATCGACTCGCACGATGCCGCAAAGGAAAGTGGGGATGTGGACAGCCGGCTTGAAACCATTCCGTTTTCCAAAATTGTCACGCAAAAAGTAAAGCCGGATCCAAACACGCTACAGGTTTTTAAATCAACGGGCATGGCCCTGTTTGACCTGGTGGCTGCAGAAACGGTTTACGAAAAAGCCATACAGCTCGGGATCGGGCAAATGCTCGATTTTTAAAGGGGGAACAGCGCATGGAAAAATATTTGAATTACATTGACGGCGAGTGGTGCAAACCGTCAACGGGAAAATTTGCCCCGGTTGTAAATCCTGCAAACAGGAAAACATTGGGCGAAGTGGCGCAGTCCGAAGCACCGGACCTTGACCGCGCCGTCCAGGCTGCCAAAAGCGCGCAAAGCATGTGGCGGCTCGTTCCGGCACCTGAGCGCGCAAACTATTTATACAAAGTCGGAGAACTGTTAAAACAAAGAAAAGAACAGATCGCGCGCACGCTTACAAGCGAAATGGGCAAGGTGATCGATGAAGCGCGCGGGGAAGTGCAGGAAGCGATCGACATGGCATTTTACATGGCAGGGGAAGGGAGACGCCAATTCGGTGATACCGTGCCATCTGAGCTGCAAAATAAATTTGCGATGAGCATCCGTGTGCCGGTTGGCGTTGCCGGGCTGATCACGCCGTGGAATTTTCCGATCGCCATTGCTTCCTGGAAATCACTGCCGGCGCTTGTAACGGGGAATGCGGTGATTTGGAAGCCAGCTACGGAAACGCCGGCCACAGCATGCGCATTTGTAAAAATTTATGAAGAAGCGGGACTCCCAAAAGGGCTTGTCAATCTTGTCCACGGCTCCGGTTCCGTGATTGGCGGAGCGATGGTGGAACATCCGGGCATCGGCCTCATCTCTTTTACCGGCTCGAATGAAGTCGGGCGTAAAATCAATGAACGGGCAGGCGGCCTTCTGAAACGGACTTCGCTTGAAATGGGCGGGAAGAACGCAGTGATTGTCATGGACGATGCGGATCTTGATCTAGCGGTGGACGGCATCCTTTGGGGTGCATTTGGCACGAGCGGGCAAAGATGCACGGCTACAAGCCGGGTCATTGTCCATGAAAAGATCAAAGATGCACTAGAAGAAAAGCTGATCCGGCGAACGGCGGAATTGAAAATCGGCGACGGCCTCGATGAAACGGTGGCAGTCGGCCCGGTTATCAATGCAGAAGCGCTCGACCGCATCCACCAGTATGTTGAAACCGGCAAAAAAGAAGGGGCAAGGCTGCTTACAGGCGGGCGCATTTTGCCGGGAAAAGGATATTACTATGCGCCGACCGTTTTTACGGATGTCAGCCCGGAAATGGTCATTGCACAGGAAGAAATTTTCGGCCCGGTTGTTTCGATCATTCCGGTAGCAGGCCTTGAAGAAGCGATTGCCGTTAACAACAGCGTCACTTTTGGGCTGTCGAGCGGCATTTTTACAAAAGATGTGAATAAAGCTTTTCAGGCGATGCGTGATTTGGATACCGGGATTGTCTACATCAATGCCGGGACGACGGGGGCTGAAATCCATCTCCCGTTCGGCGGGACAAAAGGAACGGGCAACGGGCACCGCGACTCGGGGCCGGCAGCGCTTGATGTATACACGGAATGGAAAGCCGTGTATGTCGATTTCAGCGGGAAACTGCAGCGCGCCCAGATCGACAATCATTAAAGGGGGGATGGGATGAAAAACAAGGCGGATGTGATCATTGTTGGCGGCGGGATTATCGGTTCGAGTGTGGCGTACCATTTGCTCGCGGACGGGTTTACCGGCAGGATCATTGTGTTTGAAAAGGACCCCTCCTATGCATATGCGTCAACCCCGCGGAGCGCAGGCGGCATCCGGCAGCTTTTTACAACGGGGATTAATATTAAAATGAGCCGGTACAGCCTTAAAGCCTATCAAAATTTCACCCGTAACATGGCCATCGGGAACGAAACTTTTGAAATCGATTTGAAACAGCGCGGATACTTATTTCTAGCGGCAGAAAAAATGAGGCCGCTTTTTGAAAAGCAGTTAAAGCTCCAGCACCAAAACGGCGTCTTATCTGAATGGCTTGGGAAAACAGAGCTTGTGGCGCTCATTCCTGAATTAATCACGCGTGATCTTGCAGGCGGGCTGTACTGTGCGGAAAGCGGGTATTTGGACCCGTACACGGCGATGCAAGGGTTTATAAAAAATGCGAAACATCTCGGCGCGGAATATATTTATGAAGAAGCGGACTGCTTTTTGGCGGAAGAGGGCCGGATAAAAGGCGTGCGGATCAAAGATGGCCGGGCGTTTTTTGCGCCTGTTGTCGTGAACTGTGCGGGCGCCTGGGCTTCCGGATTGAGCAGCAAAGCCGGATTGCCGCTTCCGGTTATACCGGTACCGCGGCGGATTTTTATGTTTGATGTGGAAAAACCGCTTGCAAAACCGTTGCCGCTGACGATGGATCCGACTGGTGTCTATTTCCGGCACGAGGGGCGCAAAATCATTGCCGGATACGGGGAAGAGGAAAAGCCGGCGATCGACTTCAGCTGGAAGCGGTCCGAATTTGAAGAGCAGATTTGGCCTGTTCTTGCGCAGCGCATCCCGAATTTTGAAAAGGTAAAAGTCGAACGCGGCTGGGCCGGCCTTTATGACTACAATACTGCCGACCATAATGCCATCATCGGCGAGCATCCGGAAATGAAAGGGTATTTTGCCGCGTTCGGGTTCAGCGGGCACGGTATGCAGCAGGCGCCGGCCGTCGGAAAGGGGCTGTCGGAGCTGATCCGGACCGGAAAGTATGAAACCATTGATCTTACACCGCTCCGGGTCGAACGGTTTGCGGAAAACGACCTTGTTACAGAAGATGCCATTTATTAAAAGGGCATCTTCTGTTTTTGCCAAATTTTCCAAACCACATGTTATAGTTATAATAACGGAGAGGGAGGGAATACAATGGAGAAACATTACGATGTTATTGTCGTTGGTGCCGGTTCAATGGGAATGGCAGCCGGTTATTTTCTGGCAAGCCAGGGTGTAAAAACGCTTTTGCTGGATGCTTTTGACCCGCCGCATACATCCGGCAGCCACCACGGCGAAACGAGAATCATCCGCCATGCCTACGGAGAAGGGCGGGATTACGTGCCGCTCGTGTTGCGGGCGCAAACGCTTTGGGATGAACTGGAAAAGGCCTCCGGAGAAAAGATTTTTGCCAAAACCGGCGTCCTCAGTTTCAGCCCGGAGGATCATGCGGCCTTTTTAAACGAAGCAGTCGAAAGCGCAAATACATACAACCTCCCGATTGAAACGATGGCCGGCGTGGAAGTGGAAAAACGCTGGCCCGGCATTTCGCTTCCCGCGGGCTACCGTGCCATTTATGAACCGGATGCCGGCGTCCTGTTTCCGGAAAACTGCATCCGCGCCTGCCGTAAACTGGCGGAAGCAAAGGGTGCGCGCCTGCTTGCCAATACCCAGGTTACAGATCTGAAAACCGACGGCCGGACTGTCACTGTTGTAACAGAAAGCGGCACATTCACCGCTGAAAAATGCATTGTCAGCGGCGGTGCGTGGAACGGGAAACTGCTTGAAAACTTAGGGCTCAATTTGCCGCTTCAGCCGGTCCGGAAAACGGTCGGCTGGTTTGAAGCGGACGAAGCGCTGTTCAATGCAGATGTGTTTCCGGCTTTTACAATGGACGGATACGAAGGAACATACTACGGTTTTCCAAGTTTTAATGGAAGCGGCGTGAAAGTCGGGCGCCATGACGGCGGGCAGGCGGCAGACCCTGATACAATGAACCGGGAATTTGGCGCATACCGTGAAGACGAAGGAGATATCCGGGCCTTTTTGAAAACATACATGCGGGGGGCAGCCGGCCGCTTAAAAAAGGGAAAAGTATGCTTGTACACCAATACGCCGGATGAACATTTCATCATCGATACCCATCCTGTATATCCCAATGTGGCCATAGCCGCAGGATTTTCAGGACACGGCTTTAAATTTGCAAGCAGTGTCGGAGAGATGCTCAGCCAAATGGTGTTAAAAGAAAATGCCGAATGCCCATTGCCGCTTTTTTCAATTAACCGGGCGGCTCTTGCATGATCATCATCGCAGCGTACACAGCCGGACAGAAAAAAATAGTTTTTTTCATGAAGGAGGAAAAATGTTTTTATCGTATCCGATTTTATCCGCTTTACTTGGAATGCTTGTAGCACAAATCATAAAAGTGCCCATTCATTTCATCACATCAGGGAAATTTGACTGGAGAATGGCGTTCAGTACAGGCGGAATGCCCAGTTCGCATACCTCGATGGTCATTGCCCTTACAACGGCGATCGGGCTGACTTCCGGATTCGGTTCCAATGCCTTTGCCATCAGCATCGTGTTTTCATCCATTGTCATTTACGATGCCACCGGTGTGCGCAGGCAGGCCGGCTTCCATGCAGAAGTGCTGAACCGCCTGCTCGCCGACTTTAACCGCCTCATGGAGACAATGAAAGATCCGGAGACAACAAATGCGGAATCCCGGCAGAAACTGAAAGAACTTTTAGGGCATAAACCGGCAGAAGTATTTTTCGGGATCATTACGGGCATCCTCACTGCCGTGTTGGCATTCATATTTTATCCGTTTTAAAATCGCAAAAAAAGAAAGGCGGCGAAAAGAGACAACGCCATTAAAAAAGTGATTTTGTATTACCGTGCATACAACATATAGAATGCAAAAAGACGTTGAAACACAAATAGCAGGAGTGTGTCAACGTCTTTTTTATTTTTGCAGTGCTTTTTCAGTGGCTTCAAAGAGACAACGCCGCCTTTTAAATTGGGCTTGGAAAGGATGCCAAACATGATTTTAGGAAAAGCTCTGCGCACCTTCAACATGCGGATGGCCGGGGCCGGATGCGTCAATAAACGTTATCCCCGCAGCAGCGATTCCGTCCCGTCGATATAGATGTCTGTGCCGCTAATATGGCTGGAATCGTCCGATGCAAGGAACAAAACGAGATCGGCAACTTGTTCCGGTTTTCCCGGCCCTTCGGAAAGCGGCTGGTCGCCCTCCGGAAATTCAACCGGAATTTGCACTTTCTCGAGCGCTTCCGTACGGTTCGTGTTTTGCTCGATTTTTGTTTCAATCGCTCCTGGGCAAACGGCATTGACCCGGATTTTATAGCGGGCAAGTTCCAAAGCCGCCATTTTCATAAACGCTACCTGCCCTGCTTTTGAACTGCTGTAGGCGGACATGCCGATGTTCGAAAAAATACGGTTGCCGTTGATCGAGCTCGTGATGATGATACTGCCGCCCCTATTTTTCATATGCGGGATTGCATATTTTGTCAGGAGAAAAGTCCCTTTTAAATTGGTCGACAACGTTTTTTCCCAGTCATCCGGGGTCAAGTCTTCAATCGGTGCCACGGTCCCGTTAATGCCGGCATTGGAGAACACGATGTCGAGTCGGTCCCATTCCCTGACTGTCTTGTCAACAGCCGTTTTCACCTGTTCCGGATCAGCGACATCGACTTCCAAAGCCATCACTTCCCCGCCATTTTGTTCAATCCGTCTTTTGACCTCATCCGCCCGTTTCTGTTCAATATCCATTACGCAAACTTTTGCGCCTTCTGCAGCCAGTTTCAAGGCGGACGCTTCCCCGATGCCGGAACCGCCGCCGGTTATAATCGCTACTTTATCTTTCAATCTCATCTTCACTTACTCCTCTCCGATGGAATACGACAGTAGTTTACCCGTTCTTCAACTGTTTGTAACAAACAGTTGAAGAAGGTTGTTGAAAAAGAGAAGCCGGGGACCATTCGATTGGGTGTTTTCCCGGGGCAAATGGGCACGCGCTGCCGTTTATGAATAAGACATTAGCGTTCGGAAAAACGGCCGTTTCCATGCACCGGAGCAATGCCGGTTCTTTGTTTTTCTCCTCTTTTCCATGTAATATGAATATAGAATATTTTTCTAGACAGATTGGTTTAAAGGGGGGGATGATATGATCGGAAATGTCGCCGTTGTCATTCCGGCACTGAATCCGGAAGCGCAGCTCGTCCATTATGCCGATCGCCTGCTCGCAAAAGGAGCGGCGCGGATTATTGTCGTGGACGATGGAAGCAGTCCGGCATGTGCGCCGATTTTTCAGATGCTGTCGCAAAAAGAGAGATGCACCGTGCTCCATCATCCGGCGAACCGCGGGAAGGGGCGTGCGCTGAAAACAGCTTTTGCCCATATTTTGGCGCATCACGGCAGCCTTTCCGGTGTGGTCACAGCAGATTGTGACGGCCAGCACAGTCCGGAAGATGTTGAAAAAATGGCAGCAAGCCTCCGGCAACATCCGCACAGCATCATTCTCGGCGCACGGGATTTTAGCCTGGAGCATGTGCCGCCCAAAAGCCGGTTCGGCAATCGTTTGACAAGCTTTCTCTTTAAAGCCCTGTACGGCGCAGAGATCGGCGATACGCAGACAGGCTTGCGCGGCATCCCGAAGCAGGAGCTCGGCTGGCTGCTGGCGCTGAAAGGCGAACGGTTTGAGTATGAAATGAACATGCTCATTTATGCAAGAAAAATGAACGTAAAAATCCGGGAAGTGCCGATCCGCACCATTTATTTTAACCGCAACGAAGGTACCCATTACCGGCCGGTTAAAGATTCGTTGAAAATCTTCCGTAAAATCATATCCGGGCTTTTTTATTATGCTTTTCCCGCACTGATCTTTTTAATCGCAGATATACTCAGTTTCTCGCTTTTATACCGGTATGTCCTGGCAGGGATTCCGCATGTATGGAAAGTGCTCGCGGCCACTGCTGCCTCACAGGTGGTTGCCTTTGCCGTCTTTCTTATGGTCAAATACAGGCTTTTAAAATGGAAACGATTTTTAGTCCGGTACTTGATGGCATGCCTGTTGTTCATCGTGGTCTCTTTCTTATTCATCGAAGCCGGATCCGGTCTGCTTCAATTTGATCCCGTGCTGGCAAAAACGATTGCAAGCCTTTTTCTTGCCCTTTTCTTCTACCAGCTCCAGCTTCATTGGGGGATCTTTTCCGGCTATCCGGAACAGGGGCAACTGGCAGGGGAGAGGCGCCATGGCTAAAGGTTACGGACTATTTTTTAAATCAGTGCGCCAACTTGTGCGTTTCGTTTATCCGTCCTACAAAGCGCAAATTTCCGGGGAAATTGCCGGACCGGCTGTTTATGTTTCACATCATCGCAATTTATTCGGCCCGTTTGTTACATTGCTTTGGTATCCGGAATTTATCCGCACCTGGATTTTGCACGTTTTTCTTGACCGAAAATCTTGCAGCAGGCAATACGCCGATTACACGTTCACAAAAAGATTCGGCTTCCCGCGGGCTTTGGCGAACCCGGCCGCCTTTTTTCTGTCATTCGGAATCACGAAGCTGCTGAAATCCGGGAGAGGCATTCCCGTTTTCCGGAGCTCGCGCAAAATCATCCGGACGTTTCAGGAAAGCGTCGAAGCATTAAAGAACGGGGAGAGCATCGCCATTTATCCCGATATTGACTACACAGACAACGCGGCGGGTGTAAAAGGGATGTACGAGGGTTTCCTGTATTTGGAAAAATATTTTTACAAAGCAACCGGCCGCCACGTCCAGTTTGTCCCTTTGTACGCCAGCAAGACGAAACGATTGCTTGTTACAGGCACGCCGGTTTTTTTCCGGGAAGGGGAAGATTTCCGGACGGAGAAGGAAGTGGTATATGAAAAATTGCACAAGGCATTGAACCGGCTCGCAGCGCAGTACGGCGAATAGCAGGCAAAAAAACGGCAGGGGCATGCTCCGCCGTTTTTTACTGCAAAATGAATTCTGTTCCGTCGCTATAGATGCCTTCCGTTTCGGCTTTGGTCCTAAAGCCGGGCCAGCCCCCAATATCAAAAATTTTCAAAAACAACGAATTCTAGCCCCTGCCTAAAGCTTTTGCGGGATGGTTCCGATATCTAATAAGTGAGAATGTACAACGAAGGGGAGACAGCATTGAAAAAGCAAAAGAAATTCATTCCGCTCACCGTCAAATGGGGCGGCCTGATTTGCGCCGCCATTTTGATATCCATTTTGGCGACGGTCGGACTGGAATATGCCACCACAAGCCATCTGTTAAAAACGAAAAACCGCGATGTTAATCAAATGGTTGCAAACGAAGCGGCATCGCAGGTCGAAGCAGGGCTTGCAAAATACGAAACGTCGCTTGACGAGCTGGCAGGCCTTGTCGAAACGGATCTCCAGCGGAAAAACAAGATGCAGGATATTGAAGCCAAAATCAAATCGGTCCAGACACGGAACAAGCAACTCGTTTCCGCTTATTATATGGATTTCCAGACCGGGAAACTCCATATTTCCCCGTATGCGAAGCTTGATCTGGACGTGCGCAATACGAATACATACCGCTATTTGCAGAAAAAGCCGCAACTGCAGTGGATGGATATTTACAAAGACAAGGTGACAGGCGCCATTATGACGTCTGTTGTCGCGCCGGTTTTTTCCGGCGGAAAGATGGCAGGTGCCGTTGGATATGACATCAATTTATCCGAAATAGGCAAGATCCGGGCAGACATCGAACACGATTCAAACAACAAACTTGCGATTTTCGATGCGAAGGGCGTGATCGTGACGTCGTTTTTAAAAAACGGCGACGGGAAAAATGCCAAGCCAGCAAACAGCGGAAAAGTAGAAGGGGTAAAAGATTTTGAAAGCAGCACCCGGCTTGACAAAGATTTTGCTTTTGTCGAAAAGATTTATCGTCAAAAGACAGCGACCGCAACTTTTCACTGGAACGGGGCAGGGTATGATGTCTATGCCACAACGATCCCGAAAACCGGCTGGAAAGTAGCCTCGTTTAACCCGCAGTCCGAGTTCAGCGCCCAGATTGGCAAAATAAAGAAGATGGGCCTTCTTTCAATCGGGATCGGGCTTTTAATCGGCATTGTCTTTGCTGTGTTGATTGCCGGCCGGCTCGTGAAGATTATCAAAAACTTGCAGCAAGTCCTGGCCAAAACGGCGGAAGGGGATCTGGTTACAGCGTTTGCGTTCCGCTCCAATGATGAGATCGGGGAACTGGCCAAAAGTTACAACGCCATGCTTCACAATATGCGCAGCCTGATTGCAAAAGTGAGGGACAGTGTCGACGCCGTGAACAAGTCCACTGCCGGCCTTCGTACGGTGACAAAAGAAAATGAAGCGGCTGTGACGGATGTTTCTAAGGCGGTGGAAGATATCGCGGCAGGCGCAGCCAACCAGTCCGATCATATTGAAACCGGATCAAATGCAATGCGCGATTTGGGCGGCGAAATCGAAAAACTCGCCGCACAATCGCAGGTCATTGAAAGCGCGGTGGATCAAGCAGAAACAGAGATCCAGTCCGGTACAAAACAGGTCGGCAACCTCGAAGCCTCTTATCAAAAACTGGAACAGGCTTTTGAAAAAGTCACATCGATGATGGCCGGTCTGCATGAAAAATCGAAATCAATCGCACAAGTCGCGGATGTGATCACGCAAATCGCAGAACAGACGAATCTATTGTCATTAAATGCCTCGATTGAAGCGGCGCGTGCCGGTGAAAACGGGAAAGGATTTGCCGTAGTGGCCAATGAAGTACGCAGTCTGGCCGAGCAGTCGAAACAGTCGGCAAAGGATATCCGGGCGACGATTGCGGACGTGCTCCAAGACATGAAAGAACTGGTGGACGTCGTGGGGGAAACAAATGAAATCAGCACCGGGCAGAAAAAAGCGGTCAACTCCGTGAGCACTTCGATTGCCGTTTTGGCCGAAGGATTGGAGAAGATGCTCAGCTCAATTAAACAGGAAGCTGAATCGATCCGCTCGATCGGGGAGCAAAAAGATGCCGTTGTCCAAATGATTGAAGACCTGTCCGCCGTTTCCCAGCAAACTGCCGCCGCTTCAGAAGAAATTTCATCTTCCATGGAAGAACAAGCCGCCTCAGCCGGCGAACTCTCCCGCTACACAGAAAAACTGTTCACCCTCACGGAGGAACTGGAGAAGGAGATTGGGGAGTTTACAATTAAAAAATGATACAAGAGGGGAGTGAAAGCCGTGCTTGCACTCCCTGATTTTTGCCTGCTGCATCCAGATGAATAAAATACATTACGGGAACAACAGACGGTTTTTTAGTCCTCTTCCTGTGCAATGGCTTTCGTGTTATAATGATACGTACAAATATCGAAAGGATACTGGATTACGCCACCGCGGCCACCCAGATCACAAATTTTATTTTTCCCAGATATGTACGTAACAATTACTGTTAATTTGTTGAGCATCTTCAGTACTAGAAAAGGAAACTTACATGAATATGAGCAAAAAATACGAAAAAATTAAGCAGGATATTAGAGAAAAAATTTTAACGGAAGAGTACAAAGTAAGTGAAAAATTGCCAACCGAATCAGAACTAATGGAAATGTATCAGGTAAGCCGGTTTACAGTAAGGCGTGCAATTGATGAGCTGGAGAAAGAAAATTTCGTTTACCGTATTCAGGGCGGGGGGATTTTTGTTGACGATTGGAAAGGCAAACCCCAAACCGTCATGAAAAATAAAACAATCGGTTTGATTACAACTTATATATCCGATTATATTTTTCCAAATATCATCACGGGAATTGATAACTATGTATCAAACTATGGATATTCCATTTTGATTACCAACACACAAAACAATCCGGAGAAAGAGCGGAAAAGTTTGTCCAATTTGTTGTCAAATAAAATTTCCGGATTAATCATTGAACCGACAAAAAGCGCATTGAGCAATACCAATAAAAGCATTTACGACAACATCAAATCACTGGGCATTCCAATGCTGTTTATTAATGCGGTTTACGATGACATGGATATCCCGTACTTGGTCATGGATGATCTAAAAACCGGGGAAATGGTCACAGACTATTTAATTTCCCTGGGGCATAAAAAAATTGTCGGGATTTTTAAAGTGGACGATAAGCAAGGTATACATCGAATGAACGGTTACATCAAAGCTTTTCAGAAGCACCCTGAGATTTCGAATATGGGTGAAATCATGATGTACCAGACAGAGGAAAACAAAATCAATCTATTTAAAAAACTTCATACAATGCTGTCGCGCCCTGAGTTCGCTCCGACTGCAATTGTTTGCTACAACGATCAACTGGCCATTCAAGTCATGAATTTTGTCAAAGAAATCGGTCTGAATATACCAGATGATCTCTCTGTTATTGGGGTTGATGATTACCAGTTTTCAAAGTTTATCAATCCGGCATTAACGACTGTTCGCCATCCGCAGGAAAAGATGGGGATTGATGCTGGTAAAATGATCATTGATATGCTTAATAAGCAACCAGTCACCTCAAAAATATATGAACCCGAATTGGTAAAAAGGGATTCAGTAAAGCCGCTTGATCATTCAAATGACAATTGGACGGAAAAAAATAGGGAGGAGAAAGCAATCTGTGATAACGATGAGTAATATCATGGATTCTGCCTTTTTTCGAAAACAACTTATGAATAGGCCAAAAGTTTTTGTAATGATATCTGCCTTTAATAGATCATGATTCCGGTAGTCAGATATTCTGAAGCAGCCGGATCCGGTATAAAGTCAACAGGGCTTGCTAAATGGCAAGCCCTGTTGGTTATGCTTCTATTTTTATCTGCCGTTGCCTTCTGCTATCAAATCGACTTTACAGCCATCGACTCAACCGTCAAGCCCGCCTCATATCTTTTTATAAAGGCTTCGTACCCTGAAACGCCTTCAGGTTCCGGGCTTAACGTCATGCTTTCGGGATGGGTGAACACGTTTTGGTCCAAAAAGTCTTCCAGGCTTTGCTTCCCGTTTCCGGATTTTGCATAAACCGCGAGCACGGCCATCCCCCAGGCGCCGCCTTCACCGGCAGTGCTCATCACCGTAATCGGCGTATTTAATGCATTCGCCAATACTTGCTGGCCAATGACCGGCGTTTTAAACAGGCCGCCTTGGGCAATCAGGACATCCGTTTTGATTCCTTCTTCATTTTTCAAAATATCCATCCCGATTTTAAGCGGCGCAAATGCTGCATATAACTGGGCCTGGACAAAATTTGCCAATGTAAAGGCACTGTCCGGTTTCCTGACAAACAGCGGGCGCCCGGCCGGCATTTTTGTAATGTTTTCACCTGACAAATAACTGTAATTGAGCAAGCCGCCTGCATCCGGATCCGCTTTTGCAGCCACCAAAAATAGCGTTTCATATAAACGGTCTGCCGGCAAGTCAACACCGAGTCGTTCAGCAAATTGTTTAAACAGGTTTGCCCATGCATTAATGTCAGACGAGCAGTTGTTGATATGGACCATCGCTACGGGCGCCCCGCTCGGCGTTGTGACAATATCAATATCCCGGTACACTTTTTCAAGCGGCTGATCCAGCACGATCATCGAAAATGCCGAGGTGCCGACGGATATATTTCCGGTTCGTTTGCGCACACTGTTTGTGCACACCATCCCGGTTCCGGCATCCCCCTCAGGCGGAGCCATCAAACTGCCTGCCTGAAGATTTCCGTTTACATCCAATAATGCCGCTCCTTCGGGTGTTAAAGTACCCGCATATTCGCCGGCTTTTAATACTTTTGGCAGCACTTTCCTGATATGCCATGGATAGGGCGCCACATTTTCAAGCCGGTCAAACGTATCAAGAAAATCTTTCCGATATGTGCCTGTCTCTTCATCCACCGGAAAAACACCGGATGCATCGCCAATCCCTAACACCTTTTCTCCGGATAATTTCCAGTGCACATAACCAGCCAAAGTGGTGATAAAGCGAATATCCTTTACATGGGGCTCCCGATTTAAAATCGCCTGGTAAAGGTGGGCAATGCTCCATCGTTGCGGAATATTAAATTGGAATCGTTCAGTCAATTCATCCGCCGCTTGTTCGGTGATGTTATTGCGCCATGTCCGGAAAGGAACGAGCAGCTCTCCGTTTTCTGCGAAAGCCAAATACCCGTGCATCATAGCGCTTACACCGATGGCACTGATTTTTGTCAAAGTGGTATGGTATTTCCCCTGGACGTCCGCCGCAATTTGGGCATAGCTTCTTTGAATCCCTTCCCACACTTCTTCCAACGAATACGTCCAGATGCCGTTTTCAAATTTGTTTTCCCAAACATAGCCGCCGGATGCGATCGTTTCAAAATCGTCCGTGACAAGTACGGCCTTTATCCGGGTTGACCCCAGTTCGATGCCTAATGAGACATTTCCTTGTTTAATCGCTTTAGAAGTATCCACTAAATTCATTTTTATTTACCTCCGTCTCATATGTGTAAGTGGGCACCTTTTTTTTCAACAGTTTTTTCTTCCCCAAATTTTTCAATTTCTTCCAAGGTATGTCCCTGGGTTTCAGGTACGCGGGTCCGAATAAACAAAACACCAAGCAAACATATCACGCCGAAAATTGCAAAAACAGCTTCTTGGGACATGGAAGCAGTCATGATTGGGAACAGCAGCCCAACCAGGAAAGAACCAATCCAGTTAAAAGAGGAAGCTAATCCTGATGCGCGTCCGCGAATGACAAGCGGGAAAATTTCCCCAACGATTACCCAGGTTAAAGGAGCCCACGTGAAGGAATAAAGAGCTACATAGATGCTTAAAAACGCAACGATCATCATCGGGTTTGCATTTGGAATGAGCAAATTCAAAATGGCTGGCAAAATAAAGGACAGGCCCATAATGGTTCCGCCTACTGTCAACAAAGTCCGGCGTTTAAATTTATCAGCAATCCATAAGAAGACGAGTGAGCCCAATACGAGAATGATCCCTTGAATAATCGGCCACATCAATGCAGAACTGGCTGCATGCCCTGTTGCTTTTTCTACAATTAAAGGAATATAGTAAAAAATAGCATTTGCGCCCTGAAATTGTTGGAAAGCCGCAACGCCCACACCGGCAATGACTAAATAACGGTATTTGCCGCTAAATAAAGTACCCCATGATGCTTTTTGATTTGCCTGTTTTTCTTCTCTGGCAGTCTCTTGAATTTGTTTGATTTCAGCATCAATTGCCTCTTTTTTAGCGCGAATATAGCTCAAAACCTTGCGTGCTTCCTCAAGTTTATTGTTCTTTATTAAAAAGCGCGGTGATTCCGGCAACTTTAACACACCAAAGAATAAGATCAATGCTGGTACCGCTGCCAAACTAAGCATCAACCGCCAAGCCAACGTTTCCGGCAAACCTTTTAATAAATAATCGACAATGTAAGAAAGTAGCATTCCCGATACAATCATGGTTTGGTTAATCCCTGACAAACGTCCGCGCAAACGTGCAGGCGCCATTTCGGACATATAAGCCGGGACCAGTGCAGAAGCAGCACCAACCGCTAATCCTAATAACATCCGGACGATGATTAAAAAGTATTGCCCGTTATGAGGGGATATGCCAGATAAAACCGATCCAACAACAAAAATTAAAGCTGAAATTAAAATCATTTTTCGCCGGCCCAAACGGTCGGAAAGTTGCCCCGCCAGAGCGCCGCCGAATATAGCACCGAACATTACAGCAGAGGTAATCCATCCAATAACGCCTGCACTGTTTTGAAGGTTCCAGTCATGTTCCAGGAATGGCAAAGCGCCTGTCATTACCCCAATATCATAGCCAAATAGAATGCCGCCAAAAGCCCCGAAAAAGTAAATGAATCCACTTGAGATTTTCTTTTCACCAACCATTAAAGTTCCCTCCTTGATGTTTCAGCCTTATTTTCTTCTTGCTGATGGCTTCTTTCTTTGTGAGCGGTATCATTTTAGAAAAAAAGCGTTTTCATGCTGCAAGTACATGCTAGCACATTTATACCTATAAATCAACAACAAAAATATTTGTACTGATAAACGAGGGAGAATAACATTTCCCTGCGTCTTTCTTAACCGCTTTCCCGCTTATTATTGCGCTATTGATAGATGAAAGAATAGCAGGCAAGAGTACCTAATTATGTATTTTTTGTGTCAGTATGGATAGTGAAAAAACCTCGAAAGCCGTGGTATAAACCATTCTTTTCCTTCCAGTGAAAAACACATTTATACATATAAATATTTTTGTGTTGACTTATACTGATAATTGATATAGTATTCTACTTGTAAGCGGTTAATCGTGGGATCCAAGTGACATGTCAAAAATTTTTATGAAATGAATTTATTAATTTCAAAGGGATGATCAGCGGATGCTAGAAGAACTCAAGAAAGAAGTCTATGAAGCAAACATGCTGCTGCCGGAATATAATCTGGTCACCTTTACATGGGGAAATGTAAGCGGAATCGACCGTGAAAAGAATCTCATGGTCATTAAGCCGAGCGGTGTCGAGTATGAAGCATTGTCACCGGAAAAAATGGTCGTCGTTGATCTTGATGGAAATGTGGTGGAAGGCGGGTTAAATCCGTCAAGCGATACCGCAACACATTGTGTGCTTTATCGCCATTTCCCGAATATTAAAGGAATTGTCCATACGCATTCTCCCTGGGCTGTTTCATTTGCCCAGGCCGGCATTGATATTCCGGCGGCAGGAACGACACATGCCGATACATTTTACGGCCCGGTTCCGGTCACAAGGGCGATGAAGAAAGAAGAAGTCGTTACGGAATATGAGAAACAGACCGGCGATGTGATTGTTGAGACTTTCGAAAAGCGGCATATTGATCCGGACCAGGTTCCGGCAGTTCTGGTAAATGATCACGGCCCCTTTACGTGGGGAACATCCGCCCATGATGCCGTGCACAATGCCGTTGTGCTCGAAGAAGTAGCGAAGATGACCTACCACTCGCTGCAGCTGAATCCGCACCAAATCAACATGGACCAATATCTTTTGGATAAACACTATCTGCGCAAGCACGGAAAAAATGCCTATTACGGGCAAACAAAATAAATGTCTTGTACATTTCGGGGAGGAAAATAACATGTTGAAAATAAAAGATTACGAGTTTTGGTTTATCGTCGGAAGCCAGCATTTATACGGCAAAGAAACGCTGGATGCTGTAAAGGAAGATGCGGAAAAAATCATTCATGAAATCAACGCAAGCGGCAAGCTACCGTACCCGATCGTATTTAAAACGGTTGCCACAACAGCCGACAGTATCACGCAGGTCATGAAAGAAGTCAACTATAACGACAATGTCGCCGGTGTCATCACCTGGATGCACACATTCTCGCCTGCGAAAAACTGGATCAGGGGAACGAAACTGCTGCAAAAACCTTTGCTTCATCTTGCTACACAATTTCTGGACTATATCCCGTGGGAAACGATCGACATGGATTATATGAACCTGCACCAAAGCGCCCATGGCGACCGGGAATACGGATTTATCAAT
This sequence comes from Weizmannia sp. FSL K6-0777, assembly GCF_038593185.1. NCBI lineage: Bacteria > Bacillati > Bacillota > Bacilli > Caryophanales > Bacillaceae > Heyndrickxia > Weizmannia sp. FSL K6-0777. Next base: position 2,422,828 of record NZ_CP151971.1, on the reverse strand, counting down.
GCGAGACTGAACAAAAATAACAAAGTCGTTGTCGGCCACTGGAAAGATGAAAAGGTCCAAACCCAAATCGGGCAATGGATGGATGTTGCCGTTGCTTACAATGAAAGCTTTAACATTAAAGTGGCCAGATTCGGCGACAACATGCGCAATGTCGCAGTCACGGACGGCGATAAAATCGAAGCACAAATTCAGTTCGGCTGGACAGTCGACTATTACGGCATTGGTGACCTTGTTGCGGAAATGAAAGAAGTCACCGATCAGGAAATAGAAGCTGTTTATGCGGAATGCCAGGAAAAATATGAATTGGTGGTTGGGAACAATGACCCGGCCTATTTTGAAGACCATGTGAAAGAGCAAATCCGGATTGAAATTGCCTTGCGCAAATTTCTTGACCGTGGCGGGTACACGGCATTCACGACAAACTTTGAAGACTTGTGGGGCATGAAACAGCTTCCAGGCATGGCGGTCCAACGGCTGAATGCGGAAGGTTACGGGTTTGCCGGTGAAGGGGATTGGAAAACAGCCGCACTCGACCGGTTGGTTAAAATCATGGCTCATAACGAAAAAACCGGCTTTATGGAAGATTATACGTACAATCTGGTAAAAGGCCATGAAGAAATACTGGGTTCCCACATGCTTGAAGTAGACCCGACTTTGGCAAGCGGCAAAATCAGAGTAGAAGTCCATCCATTAGGCATCGGGGACCGCGAAGACCCTGCACGGCTCGTTTTTGACGGATCGGATGGAGATGCGATTGACTTAACCATTTCCGACTTTGGCGACAAATTCAAAATGGTGATGTATGAAGTCGAAGGAAAGAAACCGGCTGAAGCAGCGCCGAAACTGCCTGTCGCACGCCAGCTTTGGACACCGAAAGCAGGTTTTTATGAAGGCGTTCAAAAATGGATTGAAAACGGCGGCGGCCACCATACGGTATTCTCCTTTGCCGTAACAGCGGAACAAATTGAGGATTTTGCAAAAATGGCCGGTATTGAAGTTGTGAATATAAAATAAGTTGATTCCTGTTTACTGATTCTTTGAACATGAAAAAGCATCCTCCAAATTATTTTAGCTGAAGGATGCTTTTTTGTATCAATGAGACCGATTTACTTGGGTCACTCGTTATCTTCATGAGCAAAAGTTGATTTTGTTTATCTGAATGGTGCGAAGGAGTCACGATTTTTGTTTAATGTATATTTGTTTTCTCTGCAGCGTCTTTTTTATCCAAGGTAGAATTTCTGACAATTAAAACCGGTTCATAAATAATGGAGTTACGGCTTTTTTCATAACGGTTTTCTGCTTTTTCAACTGCAGCGACGATCCACTTTGCAGCATCGATCCCCATCTGAGTTTTAGGATGTGTCACAGTAGTAAGCTTAATTTCCGAGGCGACTGCGAGATTAGAGTCATCAAAACCTGTGATAGAGATATCCTGTGGAATTTTTATGCCTAATTCTCTCAGCATCCGGATCACCCCGATTGCCAGCTGATCATTGTAACAGACAATCGCAGATGGACGTTCTTTTGTGTTCTTTAAAAACACTTTATACTCCTCAATCATTTGATTCATATCTTCTGTTGAATACGTTTTCACCATATTTTTGAAAAAAGGCACATGGTTTTCTCTAAGCGCATATAAATAGCCTTTCATTCGGTACACACCCTGAAGGTCGTCTGTTTTAAACAACCCGGCGATTTTACTGTGGCCTAGCCCGATCAAATGTTCAGTCGCCATGTAGGTGCCTCGTTCATCGTCAACGATCAAATGGGGCGGATTCAGCTGCTGATAAAATTGATTGATCATAATATATGGAATGTGCAGCCTTTCCAGTTCCGTATAAAAGCAAACATTTGGATTAAATCCGCTGCTTTTTGTCGGCTCTACAATGAGTCCGTCAATTCCCCTGTTCATCAATGTTTCCAAACATTGTTTTTCTTTTTTTGGATCGTTATCCGTACTTGCCAAAACAAGAGAGTATCCCTTTTCTGTCAAATAGGATTCGATCCCATTTAAAATTGAAGGGAAAATATAATCAGAAATGTAGGTTGTGATGACGCCGATTGTTTTTGTATTTCCGGGTGCAGGTTTTTTGCTGATTTCGTGAAAATTTCTATCCTTACAAAATGTTCCGGATCCCTGCTCCGTATATAACCACCCGTCGTTAACGAGCTGCCTGATGGCTTGGCGGACAGTGTGGCGGCTGACACGAAACATTTTAACCAACTCATTTTCTGAATATATTTTTTCTCCCGGTTTAACTTGTCCGTTCATGATCCATTCTTTAATTTTTTCTTGTACTACAACATATTTTGGTGATTCTGCCATACGTTTCACCCTTATTGTCGTTATTTTTCTGGACTTGAATACAAATGTTTTACTTTACTATAACAGATGCCGGCCTGATTATCTATAATCTTTAAGGAAAGGATCCGGTGCTTTTGCAGAGATCTTGTTCCGTGGCGAAGACAAATATTTGTTCTACATCCGGAAACATTTATTGTGGTGTCAGGAGGGAATCCACACCATTCAATTTGATGGAGTGACCGTTTATTTGTTCGTACAAATTTTTAAAATATAATGTTGACATGTACGGATGTCTATAATACACTAAGGGAAAATAAGAATGCGCTTACAAAAAGTATGCGTATTAACTGAAACAAGAGGGGAGTGTGGGTTACATAGCAAAAAATGTAAGCGGTGACAAAAATGAAAATTTGGTTTTCTAATCTAACCATATGAGGGGGAAATATTGTGAAAAAATGGTTTATAACGGCCTGTGCACTGATTCTTGTTTTCGTCCTGGGTGCTTGTGGCAGTTCGGGGGCAAGCTCCGGAAAAAAAGGGTATGTAGGAATTGCAATGCCGACGAAATCATCAGAACGCTGGATTAAAGACGGTAACAATATGAAAAAGCAATTTGAAAAGATGGGGTATAAAGTCGATCTGCAATATGCTGAAGATGATGTACAAAATCAAGCATCACAGATTGAAAACATGATCACGAAAGGTGTGAATGTCCTTGTTATCGGTGCTATTGACGGAGAAGCACTAACCGATGTTCTGAAAAAAGCGCATGACCAAAAAATTAAAGTAATTGCATACGACCGGTTAATCCGGAATACGAAGTACGTAAACTATTATGCTACTTTTGATAATTACAAAGTCGGCGTTATTCAAGCAAAATATATTGAAGATAAACTCGGCTTAAAACAAAATAAAGGGCCATTTAATATTGAATTATTCGGGGGATCTCCGGACGATAACAACTCGCTCTTTTTTTATAACGGGGCGATGTCCGTTCTGAATCCGTATATAAAGTCCGGAAAACTTAAAGTGTTAAGCGGCCAGACGAAGTTCAACCAAATTGCAACGCTTCGGTGGGATGGGGCAACGGCACAATCCCGGATGGATAATATTTTAAGTGCCAAATATACAAATGCAAAAGTAGATGCAGTGCTCTCTCCATATGATGGCATCAGCATTGGCGTGATTTCATCCTTGAAGAGTGTCGGCTATGGCTCAAAAGACAAACCGATGCCTGTGATTACTGGGCAGGATGCAGAGTTGGCTTCTGTAAAATCGATCATCAAGGGTGAACAAACCCAAACCGTATTTAAAGATACAAGAAAATTGGCAAAACAGACAGTGAAAATGGTTGATCAGATGCTGAATGACAAGAAAGTGGATGTCAATGATACAAAAACATATGACAATGGCGTAAAAGTTGTTCCGTCTTATCTTTTGGATCCTGTTTCTGTTGATAAATCGAATTATAAAAAGGTGTTGGTTGACAGCGGTTACTATAAAACAAGCGAATTGAAATAATATTTGGCAATGGGCTTTCCATTTAGAATGACGTCCTGGAACAGGCGGATCAAACAGTCGTGATAACAGGTACGGTTTTCTTTTTGGAATGCCCTTTTCTGTATAACGGGGGTGAATCAATTGGCTGAATATATATTGGAAATGAACGACATTACAAAAGAATTTCCTGGGGTTAAAGCACTTGATAATGTGAATTTAAAAGTAAAAAAAGGCGAAATTCATGCCCTGTGCGGTGAAAATGGCGCAGGAAAATCAACCCTCATGAAAGTATTAAGCGGTGTTTACCCTTATGGAACGTATTCGGGAGACATCTTATTTAATGGAGAAATTTGCCAATTTAAGGATATAAAGCAAAGTGAGGCTCTGGGAATTGTCATTATTCATCAGGAATTAGCGCTTATCCCCGATCTTTCAATTGCTGAAAACATTTTTTTGGGCAATGAAAGGGCAAAAAATGGCGTGATTAATTGGGCAGAAACATTTATTCAAACTGAAACGTTATTGAAAAAAGTCGGTCTGAATGAATCACCAGATACATTAATCCGCAACATTAGCGTCGGAAAACAGCAGTTGGTTGAAATCGCAAAAGCTTTATCAAAAGAAGTAAAACTACTGATTTTAGACGAACCTACCTCCGCTTTAAACGAAACGGAAAGTGAAAACTTGCTTTCCCTTATTTTGGAGTTTAAGGAACAAGGCATTACTTCTATTATTATCTCACATAAATTAAATGAAATTATGAAAATTGCTGATTCAATTACGATATTGCGGGATGGCAAAACCATTGAAACGCTGAATGTAAAAAAAGATAACGTAACGGAAGATCGGCTCATTCGCGGAATGGTGGGAAGAGATTTAACGCATCGCTTTCCTGATCATACACCAAAAATAGCTGAAACCATTTTGGAAATTAAAGATTGGACCGTTTGGAACCCTGCCAACCCGGAACAAAAAGTTGTTGATCATGCAAATATTACAGTAAGAAGAGGAGAGATTGTAGGAATTGCGGGTTTAATGGGAGCTGGCAGAACCGAGATGGCGATGAGTATTTTTGGACGGTCATATGGAAAGAAAATGGAAGGACAAATAATCAAAGATAACAAACCGATTGAAATCAAGTCGGTTCAGGAAGCAATACGCCATGGTTTTGCCTATGTAACGGAAGACCGGAAAAATCTTGGTCTTAACTTGATCTCAAGCTTGAAAGAAAATATGACGCTGGCGAATCTAAGAAAAATTTCCAACAAATCGGTAATCGACGAGGGAAAAGAGATTGTAAGTGTTGAGGAGCTACGTAAAAAGCTGAGGATCAAGTCTTCCAATGTGATGCAACTGGTTGGGAATTTGAGCGGTGGCAATCAACAGAAGGTTTTGCTGAGTAAATGGGTCTTTACCGAACCGGACATCTTGATTTTAGATGAACCAACCAGGGGTATTGATGTCGGTGCGAAATATGAAATCTACACCATTATTCATCAACTGGCTGATCAGGGGAAAGGCATCATTCTCATTTCATCAGAACTTCCGGAGTTACTGGGAATGGCCGACCGGATTTACACCATGAACAAAGGAAAAATTACCGGGGAAGTCTTAAAAGAAGAGGCAAATCAGGAAATTTTAATGAAATATATGACGAAAGTTGGGTGACCTCAAATGGATTCTATCCTTCAAATGATGAAAAAAAACATGAGACAGTATGGCATGTTTATTGCGCTTGTTCTGATTATGGTTCTTTTTCAAGTAATTACGGACGGGATCTTGTTAAGGCCGTTAAACATTACCAATCTTGTTATGCAGAACAGTTATGTATTGATACTGGCCATTGGTATGGTCCTCATCATTATTGCCGGCCATATTGATTTATCTGTCGGTTCCGTTGTAGCTTTCATCGGAGCAATATCTGCTGTCCTGTCCATACACATGCATCTGCCGACAATTGTTGTTTTTGTCATTTCTTTAGCAATTGGTGCATGCATTGGTGCCTGGCAGGGATTTTGGGTTGCCTACGTAAAAATTCCGGCATTTATTGTAACGTTAGCTGGAATGCTCGTTTTTCGGGGCCTGACGATGCTGATTCTTAAAGGCGAATCACTAGCCCCTTTTCCGAGAAACTTCCAACTTGTCAGTTCTGGTTTTATCCCGGATGTTTTTAAAGGAAGCTCCTTAAATATTTTGACCATCGCGGTCGGGCTGTTATGTACAGTTGCCTATATCTTCATTGAATTAAATGGAAGAAAAAAGCAGAAAAAATATCAGTTGCAAACAACATCGGGACCGTTGTTCGTTGCTAGAATTATTGTTATTGCATGTTTGATTAATGTATTTTCGTACATTTTTGCGACGTACGAAGGAATCCCTTACATTTTGGTAATCTTAATAGCCTTAATTCTTGCTTACTCATTTGTTATGAAAAGAACAACAATGGGCAGACAGGTATATGCAATTGGCGGTAATGCAAATGCAGCGAGTTTATCAGGGATCAAAACACCACGCGTAACATTTTGGATTTTTGTAAATATGGGAGTGCTTGCCGCATTGACGGGATTAATTGTTGCAGCCCGTCTAAATGCAGCAACGCCAAAAGCGGGAACGAACTTTGAACTTGATGCCATTGCAGCCTGTTTTATCGGCGGAGCTTCTGCTTATGGAGGAATTGGCACAGTCGGCGGAGCAATCGTAGGTGCGCTCGTAATGGGAGTGATGAACAATGGTATGTCCATTCTTGGCCTTGGCATAGATTGGCAACAAACGATTAAGGGCCTTGTCTTGCTTCTTGCTGTTGCGTTTGATGTTTATAACAAAAATAAAGCGGTTTAAAAAGAAATTGGCGCAAGGCTGTGCAAGTTTGCCTTGCCTCAATTATGTACCTTTAAGTACGTAAATGTCTATTAAGCACAAACAAAATAAATGTCTTGTACATTCCGGGGAGGAAAACAGCATGTTGAAAATAAAAGATTACGAGTTTTGGTTTATCGTCGGAAGCCAGCATTTATACGGCAAAGAAACACTGGATGCTGTAAAGGAAGATGCGGAAAAAATCATTGATGAAATCAATGCAAGCGGCAAGCTACCATACCCGATCGTATTTAAAACGGTTGCCACAACAGCCGACAGTATTACAAAGGTCATGAAAGAAGTCAACTATAACGATAATGTCGCCGGTGTCATCACCTGGATGCACACATTCTCGCCAGCGAAAAACTGGATCAGGGGAACGAAACTGTTACAAAAACCTTTGCTTCATCTGGCTACACAATTTCTCGACCATATTCCGTGGGAAACGATCGACATGGATTATATGAACCTGCATCAAAGCGCCCATGGCGACCGGGAATACGGATTTATCAATGCGAGACTGAACAAAAATAACAAAGTCGTTGTCGGCCATTGGAAAGATGAAAAGGTCCAAACTCAAATCGGGCAATGGATGGATGTTGCCGTTGCTTATAATGAAAGTTTTAACATTAAAGTAGCGAGATTCGGTGACAACATGCGCAATGTCGCAGTCACGGACGGCGATAAAATCGAAGCGCAAATCCAGTTCGGCTGGACGGTGGACTATTACGGCATTGGCGACCTTGTTGCGGAAATGAAAGAAGTCACTGATCAGGAAATAGAAGCCGTTTATGCGGAATGCCAGGAAAAATATGATTTGGTAGTAGGAAATAATGACCCGGCCTATTTTGAAGACCATGTGAAAGAGCAAATCCGGATTGAAATTGCCTTGCGCAAATTCCTCGATAGGGGCGGGTACACAGCATTCACTACAAACTTTGAAGATTTGTGGGGCATGAAACAGCTTCCGGGCATGGCGGTCCAACGGCTGAATGCGGAAGGTTACGGTTTTGCCGGTGAAGGGGACTGGAAAACAGCCGCACTCGACCGGTTGGTGAAAATCATGGCACATAACGAAAAAACCGGTTTTATGGAAGATTATACGTACAATCTGGTAAAAGGCCATGAAGAAATACTGGGTTCCCACATGCTTGAAGTAGACCCGACTTTGGCAAGCGGCAAAATCAGGGTAGAAGTCCATCCATTAGGCATCGGGGACCGTGAAGACCCTGCACGGCTCGTCTTCGATGGCACGGATGGAGACGCTGTAAATCTTACGGTTTCTGATTTTGGTGACCAGTTTAAACTCGTTATGTATGAAGTGAATGGAAAAAAACCGGCTGAAGCAGCGCCGAAACTGCCTGTCGCACGCCAGCTTTGGACACCGAAACCAGGTTTTTATGAAGGGGCCCAAAAATGGATTGAAAACGGCGGCGGACATCATACTGTCCTGTCGTTCGCAGTCACTGCTGAGCAAATTGAAGATTTTGCGAAAATGGTTGGCCTTAAAACTGTAAAAATTTGAATTTAGCAGTAAACAAATAAAAAGATGCACTTCTTTAACAATTTGCCACAACGATTAGGGAGGCCGGAAAAAAATAATCCGCAGTACCGGTCCGGCAGAGCCAGGGCTAGGAAGAGGTAATGATTTTAAGACTTGGGAAGTGAAAAAAATGAATTTAATAGAAACTTCACAGGCAATTCAGCAGGGAAATGTTTCCCTCGGCATTGAACTGGGGTCAACCCGGATAAAGGCCGTGCTTGTCACGGATGATTTTGAAACGATCGCATCCGGCGGCTATGTTTGGGAAAACAAATTTGAAAACGGCATCTGGACGTATTCGTTGGAAGAAGTGTGGGAAGGGATTCAAAGAAGCTATGCCCAAATTGCGGCGGACGTCCAGGGGAAATACCATACCACTTTGACAAAAATCAGTGCCATCGGTGTAAGCGCTATGATGCACGGGTATTTGGCTTTCGCAGAAAACGGAGAGCTGCTCGTTCCTTTCCGGACATGGCGCAATAACATCACCGAACAAGCGGCGGATGAATTGACTGAACGATTTCAATTTAATATTCCGCAACGATGGAGCATTGCCCACCTTTACCAGGCGATTTTAAATCGGGAGCCCCATGTAAAGGATATTCGCTTTATCACCACTTTGGCTGGTTATGTGCACTGGAAATTATCCGGAGAAAAGGTGTTAGGGATTGGCGATGCTTCCGGCGTTTTTCCGGTGAATGAAGCGACAGGCACTTATCGGAAAGATTTTCTTGATACGTTTGACCGGCTTGAAAATGTGGCGCCCTATCCATGGCACATCAGGGAAGTGCTGCCAAAAGTATTAAAAGCCGGCGAATATGCGGGCACTTTAACAACCGAAGGAGCGGCACTCTTGGATGTAAACGGAAATCTTCAGGCAGGCAGTTTGATGGCCCCGCCTGAGGGGGATGCCGGAACCGGGATGGTGTGCACAAACAGTGTGCGCAAACGGACCGGGAATATATCCGTCGGCACTTCGGCTTTTTCGATGATCGTGCTGGACCAGCCGCTCAAAAAAGTGTACCGGGATATTGATATTGTCACCACGCCGAGCGGGGCGCCCGTGGCGATGGTCCATATCAACAACTGTTCTTCTGATATTAATGCATGGGCAAACCTGTTTAAACAATTTGCTGAGCGGCTCGGTGTTGATTTGCCGGCGGACCGTTTATATGAAACATTGTTTTTGGTAGCTGCAAAAGCGGATCCGGATGCGGGCGGCTTGCTCAATTACAGCTACTTGTCAGGCGAGAACATTACAAAAATGCCGGCCGGGCGCCCGCTGTTTGTCAGGAAACCGGACAGTGCCTTTACATTGGCAAACTTTATCCAGGCCCAGTTATATGCAGCATTTGCGCCGCTTAAAATCGGGATGGATATTTTGAAGAAGGAAGAAGGAATCAAAACGGATGTCCTGATTGCCCAAGGTGGCCTGTTTAAAACGCCGGTCATTGGCCAGCAGGTATTGGCCAACGCATTAAATACGCCGATTACGGTGATGAGCACTGCCGGTGAAGGCGGTGCCTGGGGGATGGCTGTACTCGCGGTTTATGCAAAATCCGGAAACGGAAAGCAAAGCCTGGAAGACTTTTTGGACCAAAATGTGTTCACCCATCCCGAAAGCATGACGTTAAGCCCGGAACCGGAAGGCGTTTCAGGGTACGAAGCCTTTATAAAAAGATATGAGGCGGGCTTGCTGGTTGAGTCGGTGGCTGTCCAGTCGATTTTTTAAAGGAAACGGAAAATCGTTAAAACAGCTGCATGGACACACCACAGGCTTTCCGGTATAACCCTTGGTTGCTCCATTTTCCATGCACGCATTCCATGCACGCAGCATCCGGCAAACGCCCGGTTCATATCCCAACGGGGACGGCGCTAGGCAAATGCATAAATTTTTGGGAGCCATGCAGTCCGGCCCGCCAGTAAACACAGATGATAAATCCGGCATTTTCCATGAAAACTGCCGGATTTTTTTTCATACATGTTAAAATAGAAGGTGTATTTAGTTGAAAACAAGGCAGGTGTCCGTTTTGTTTCCATTTTTCCACCGACATCGAAAGGAAGAGCATATTTTTGCGCCAATGGGGGGAGAGGTGGCGCCGATTGAGGAAGTGCCCGATCCCATCTTTTCCGAAAAAATGATCGGGGATGGCGTGGCAATCAGGCCAATTGAGGGCCGGGTCGTTTCCCCGTGTGACGGTGAAGTGATCCAGATATTTCCGACAAAGCATGCGATCGGGTTGCGCGGCGAATCAGGGCTGGAAGTTTTGATTCATATCGGGCTGGAAACGGTTTCACTTGAGGGAAAGGGGTTTGAAACGGTTGTGCAGACCGGGGACAAAGTGGAAAAAGGCGACCCGCTGATCCGCTTTAATCTGGAATTTATTAAAGCCAATGCAGCCGATACGATTACAGCAATCATCATTACAAACGGCGAGCTTGTAAAATCGCTCGAAAAAAGCACCGGGGTTGAGGCGGTTGCCGGGCAGACGGAAATCATGCGGGCTTGTCTGTGAAACCAAAAAACAGGCTTGAAGCAAGCGGCGGGGAAGGTGGCGCAAGCCGTGCCCTGCGCCGCAAAAAGAAAAAACAGGCTTATGCAAGCCTGCTTCTTACTTATATGGTTCGCATGCGTATCCGTCCTTGTCGCCGTCCATATAGGAGCGATAAGCAGGGTTTGAACGCGGCACGCCGTTTGGATATTTTTTGCGCAGTTCTGTACAGTTTTGGAAACCACTGCTCCCGTTGCTGGAACGGCTCTCCCCGCCGGAAGCACTGGATGCGGAACTGCCTTTTTCGCACCCGTTAAAACCGCGGTCTGTTGCATACCCGGGTTGCGACCAGACCCTGAGCTTTTCGTTTTTAGCCCGCTGTTCGGCTTTTTTGAAAGTGCCCAAATATTGATAGGGCGGTTCATACACATAGGCCACGCGCGCGTACCCTTCTTTCAGCAGCTTTTCCTGCACGGACTTGCCGTTTACGAATACATAAGCGAGGAGCCGCCCGTATTTGTCGCGTTTGGCCCCGTGATCAAATTCGATCGTCAGTTTGCCGCTTGAAACGAGCTGCTTGTTCCGGTAATAGGCCGCTTTTGCATACGGCTGTACGCACATATCCGGTTTTTTTGATTCCGGCGTGTCAACGAGCAAATAGCGGACCGTCTCTTCTTTTCCAAGATAATAAATTTTAATCGTGTCCCCATCGGTAACACCGGCAAGTTTAACAGCAATTTGCTTGCCTGCCGTTTGCCGGTTTTCTCCCGGCCCGTTATTTGTTTGTTGCGCTGTTTTTGGTTCTGTGCCCGTTTTTGTGCTGTTTTGATGCAGCCCGCACCCTGCAACGGCGAGCATCATAGCCAAAAAGAGCGTGAACCAGCCTGCTGTTTTTGTCTTCATTTCCCCTTCTCCTTGCTTTTAAAAAATGTAGCGCCCTTATTTTACCATTTCAAGCGGGTTTCTTTAAGCCATCCATTTGACAATAATACCACCTGGGGTATATGATGGGGGTTGTAACCGAACTACGGGCAGGAGGTCATCCGTATAAATGTATATTGTTTTGCTCGTTCTTGCGCTCATTCTCACGAAAACCGGCTATACACGTTACGTTCCCGTTCGCGGTACCGTGCGGGCGGATTTAAGAAAAGATGTGATTGAAAATAAAGTGGTGGTCGATGTGAGGGATTACCAGCATGCCGGAAGCGGTACCGGGGATGCCATTGTGATTCCGACGGCTTATTTAAAGCGGTTTTCCGGCGAAATTCCAAAAGGCAGTCTTCACCTCATTGCTTCCAGCCGGCTTGAAGCCAATTTCAGCATCCGTTTATTACGCAGAAAAGGATTTCATATTCATTCTTATACTATCTTGGAACCGGGGAGGGAAAAAGGTGGAATACGATGCGCAAATCAAAAACCGTGTCAAAAGAATCGAAGGGCAATTGCGGGGAGTACTGCGGATGATGGAAGAAAAGGACAACTGCAAAGAGGTCATTGCCCAATTGTCTGCCGCCCGGACGGCAATTGACCGGACGATCGGCGTCATTGTCAGCGCCAATCTGGTGGAATGTGTGAAAAATGCCGAACAAAACGGGGAAGACGCGGGAAGCCTTGTAAAAGAAGCGGTCAACCTGCTTGTGAAAAGCCGCTGACATCGGCTTTTCCGCAAAATCATCGCTGGCAAGGCCTGCACTTTTCGAAAAAGAGGGGATTTTGTTTTACGAGGGAGGAATTTTGATGAAAGAAATTTCTGCGATGGAAGTCGAGGAAAAACTGAACAAGGGTGAAAAACTCAATATTATCGATGTGCGCGAAACGGAGGAAGTGGCGGAAGGGAAAATTCCGGGCGCGCTGCATATTCCGCTCGGTTTGCTGGGATTCCGCCTAGAGGATCTTGACCGTTCCAAAGACTATATTGTCGTTTGCCATTCCGGCGGGCGGAGCTATATGGCATGCCAGTTTCTCGAAAGCCAGGGTTTTGATGTCACAAACCTGGAAGGCGGCATGATGGCCTGGACCGGTGAAACGGAATGAAAAATTTTCCTCTTGATCTTGCGGCGCATAAAGCGTAGTATAAGAGTACAAGCTGCGTTGTACGTAATATTAATAAAGTTTTAACCTTTAAACTGTTATAGGGAGTTTAACATTATTGCGGGAATGCCGAGCCTTTTGCCGTTTGGCAGGGAGGATGGCAGGAACGCTTTTGCGGACACCCACTTTGAGGAGTGTGGTTCTAAAACTTTCTTAGTTTGATTACGGCAACTGCGGCACATACATAATTTGTTAAACCCCGTCCTTCTTAGAAGGACGGGGTTTTTCACAATCAAGAACCTAGACCGAAGGCATTAGCTGAGCCTGTTACCCTGCACCCCGGATGCAGTGCCCGGCCAGTGCCCGGCCCATTTTTTCGCGCGGTATAAAGCGCCCGCTCTGTGTTAGCCCTCGATGTTACTGGGTGTATAATAAAACTAACAATGTTTTGACATGCAGGAGTGGGAAAATGTGAACCAAATGAAATACATTGAGCCTGCCGTGATGTTTTTTACCATGATCGTCTATGTCGCTATAGCCGTACTGATTGGCGTTGTGGCCGGGACCACGGTCGGTTTGTTTTTGAAAGCTTTAAATTTTTTGAGCGGAAAAACAGGTGCGCTGCCCGTGCCTTATAAGATGCTGCTGCTTCCGGTTGGCGGCCTGTTGAATGGCCTGTTGCTGTATAAAATGAAACCAGGGGCGCCTTCTGCCATTGCTGCTGTGCATTCCGAAGGGGAACCGCCCTTTGACAGAAGCTTCCCGGCCAAGTATCTGGCGGCCCTCATTACACTTGTATCCGGCGGTTCGGCTGGAAAATTCGGGCCGAGCGCTCACTTTGCCGGTTCGCTTGCCACATGGATCGGGAAAGTTTTTCATATTCAGCCGTTTCTTCGGGCCCAGCTGATCGTATGCGGAATCAGTGCTGCTTTTGCCAGCCTGTTTGGCGCGCCCGTTGCAGCAGCCGTGTTTGGTTTGGAAGTACTGGCTATCGGGTCAATCCGGCACCAGTTTCTTTTCCCTTCGGCGGTTTCCGGCATAGCTGCTTTTGAAGTCAATAAAAGGCTGTTGCATACGCCTTATGAATATTTCACCATCCATACCATGCCGTCTTTTTCTGTTCTGCTGCTTTTAAAAGTGGCGGCCCTTGGCATGATTTGCGGCCTGGCTGGATGGCTGTTTGTTGAATCTATTGAGCAGGGGGGCCGCTTATTTTCGGTTGTCCGGGAAAAACTGCATCTTCCTCTCTTCCTGATGCCCTGTGTTGGCGGTATGCTCATCGCTGTCGCATTATTGATTTTTCCCGCCGACTTTTTGGGACTGAGCTTGCCGCTTTTGGACAAAGCGATGCACGGGGGACATGTCGGCTTTTTCGCATTTCTATGGAAAATCCTGTTTGTGGCGGTTACGCTTGGTTCCGGCTTTTACGGAGGAACATTCACCCCGCAGCTCGTCATCGGGTCTGCTGCCGGAAATGCATTTGCCGCTTTGCTCGGGATAAATCCTGTATTAGGGGCGGCTGCGGGCATGCTGGCGGTGGTTTCGGCTGCATCCAATACGCCGGTTTCCGCTGTGCTGCTTGGATATGAGCTGTACGGGCATGTTACGGGGATGTATATGTTGGCCGCCTGTATTGCCGGGTATTTGATCATCGGGCACCGCAGCGTTTATCGCGACCAGCTTGTGTACGATCCAAAGTCTTTATGGGTGCAGCTGGAACCGGGGGTCGAACTAAGGAAAGAATCTATCAGCCTTTCAAGCGGTACAGCAAATCAGACTGGACGGTTCCATCTTCCGTGGTAGTGGGAAAAGCCGTTTATGATCAGGCTTATGTTAAGCATTCCTGTTAAAAATGGATCTATCTTAGCATAGGGCGGGCCGCTCTACGTAAAGGAAGCCGGTCGGAAGATGCGCCTATCTTAACGTAGGGGCGTTCTATGTAAAGGAAGGTCGCCGAGAAGAGTGTCTAACTTAACGTAGAGGCGCTCTAAGTAAAGGAAGACCGGCAAAAAACGTGCCTTCCTTAACGTAGAGGTGCTCTAAGTAAAGGAAGACCGGCAAAAAACGTGCCTATCTTAACATAGGGCCGCTCTACGTAAAGGAAGCCGGTCAGAAGATGCGCCTATCTTAACGTAGGGGCGTTCTATGTAAAGGAAGGCCGCCCAAAAGTGTACTTATCTTAACGTAGAGGCGTTCTAAGTAAAGGAAGGCCTTCAAATTTTGCGTCTAACTTAACGTAGAGGCGCTCTATGTAAAGGAAGCCCGGCAAAATCTGCGTCTATCTTAACATAGGGCCGCTCTATGTAAAGGAAGCCCGGCAAAGAACGTGCCTATCTTAACATAGAGGCGCTCTAAGTAAAGGAAGCCCGGCAAAAAATGTGTCTAACTTAACGTAGAGGAGTCAAGTCCAGGTTATTGTGTAAATTTATGGGCAAATGTTTTCAACCACCCTTTCATTTTTTGGCTTAACTTCCATGGATTTTTTTCTTCATCTCCGGGAAGGGATGTCAAATGCCTTTCAATTTGACATCCCTTCCCGGAGATGAAATCATCCATGATGGAAGTTAAGCTGAAAATGCTGCTAACTATTCTTTCCCATAAGTGACTTCCTCTTCGAGTATTCTGTATCTTGATACTGCATTAAAACGGCACCAACCAAACGAAAAGCAGATTGGGTATTAGGAAAAATGCGAATGACCCTTTCCCTTCTACGAACCTCTTGGTTAAGCCGCTCGAGGGAATTAGTACTCCGTATGTGCATACGGATATTCTCAGGAAAGTTCATGTATTGGATAGTATCTTCAAAACCTTCATCTAAAATGGCCAGGGCTTTTTCAAATCTTGCTTCTGTACCAAATTTGTTTATTAATTCATCTTTAAACTTGCGTATGTCCTCAATCGTAACGGCCTCAAACACGCGCTTAATCATCACCCGGATTTCTGCAGTATCTTTTTTGGGCAGTTTTTCAATGATATTGCGTTTAAAATGAACATTGCACCTTTGCCAAGCAGTGCCAATGAATTCCCGTTGTATTGCTTTCTGAAGGCCCATGTGAGCATCGGAAATAACGAGTTTTGGTGATTGGAGTCCACGTGATTTAAGTTGTTTAAAAAATGAACTCCAACTCTCCAAACTTTCTGCATGGTCAACGCTTAAACCCAGTATTTCACGTGTATTCTTCTCTGTAATGGCAGTCGCAATATAAACAGCCTTTGATATGACCTTATGGTGCTCCCGTACTTTTATATACATGGCGTCCACAAACACATAAGGGTAGTAGGTTGTATTCAACGGTCTCTCGGCCCAAGCATTCACAATGGGATCCAGTTTTTGCGTAAGGGAAGAGACAAACGACTTGGATACATTCTTACCGCAAAGCTGTTCTACGACATTTGTGACCTTACGGGTAGAGACGCCATTGATGACCATCTCCAACATAGAAAGGACGAAAGCTTGGTCACATCTGGCATACTTTTCAAATAAGGTAGTTGAGAATTCGCCATTACGTGTCCGGGGAACTTTTAATGTAACATTGCCGATGCTCATCAACAGCTCGCGTTCATAGTAACCGTTCCGGTAATCCCGGCGTTCAACAGCGCGTTCATAAGGGCTCGTTTTTAAATAGTCATCCCTTTCCTTTTCCATAAACTCGTTTAACACGAGGACAACCGCTGATTTAATTACCGCGTCAAGATCGGAAGTCATGATGGCTTCTTTTAAAACATCCAAATTTAGGTTAAACTGTAAGTGAGTCATTTTATCTCCTCTTTTCATTGTTTATTGTTGTTGAAAACAGTGTTGCCAAGAGTTGATAAAATGACTCCTTCTTTTTACACAATTATACGGACTTAATCCGTAGAGGCGCTCTATGTAAAGGAAGGCCTTCAAATTTTGCGTCTAACTTAACATAGGGGCGTTCTAAGTAAAGGAAGCCCGGCAAAAAGCGAGTCTATCTTAACATAGAGGTGCTCTAAGTAAAGGAAGGCCACCCAAAAGCGTGCCTAACTTAACGTAGGGGCGTTCTATGTAAAGGAAGCCCGGCAAAAAGCGAGTCTATCTTAACGTAGAGGCGTTCTATGTAAAGGAAGCCCGGCAAAAAATGTGTCTATCTTAACGTAGAGGCGCTCTATGTAAAGGAAGGCCTTCAAATTTTGCGTCTATCTTAACATAGGGCCGCTCTACGTAAAGGAAGGTCGCCCAAAAGTGTGTCTACCTTAACGTAGGAGTATTCTAAGTAAAGGAAGGCCGCCCAAAGATGTATCTATCCTAACATAGGCCGCTCTAACTAAAAAAAGGCCGCTGAAATGCGCGTCTGTCTTAACATATTCCTGTGTAAAAGAAGCGTGCCAAAATCGCGCCAATCTTAATGTTGGGCCGTTCTGAGTAAAGGAACTTTGCGGACCGGGCCGATTTTTTTGCAAGAAGCGTTCAAAAAACCGTTGAGAATCGTCTCAACGGTTTTTTGCGGCAGCCTTCTCGCTTTACTCGGTTTCCCCGAGTCCGGTAACTTTGTTAATTACATTTTGGATTGTATCAGCCAGCCCTTCTTCCTCTTCGCTGCCGGTATTTTGCGACTGAACATTTCCTTCGAGCTGATTATTGTACGAGTAAGTATTGGATTTGTAACTTTTTTCTTCTTCCATTTTTATCACCTCCAAAACATAGGGTGTGTTAATCGGAAGTTTTTAAACCAATCTAAGGCTTCCCCTTTTTTCTATAGACGGAACTTGTATTCACTCAAAATACGCAGACCATTCCATCCTTGCTCCAATCGACTCTGCTCCGAAAAATTGCGCCAACTGCTTTTCATCCTTTTGTGGTTGCTTTTATCATGACATGGACCTCTCTGTTCAATGACAAAGTGAATAAAAAAAGAAGCGTAATGATACGCTTCAGAATGGAGGTTATTGGGTGGAGACGGAACTTTTTCTCTCTCGTTTGTTGATTCTGCTTAATATCCGGAGCCACCCATATAAAACGCTCCTACAATAATAAGCAGGATGAAGAGAACGACAATCAGGGCAAAAGATGAGCCCATGCTGTAACCGCCATCTGTCATTGACTTTCACCTCCTTTCCTTAAGATATCTTGCATTTTAAAATATGCTGTTTCAAAGAAAGGCGTAAAGGACAAACGTGAAAGGGATGAAGAAAAGGCGAAGTGGTTATTGTTTCTGGCACTACCAAAAATGCCGGCGTGGAAAAGGACAATTGTGATAAACCACTTCATTTTTCCTGATCGGCTTCATAATATGCCTCGGAACTGTAACGACATTTGTACGGTTCACTTCCACAAGTGGATGGATGATTGGCTGGAAACGCGGGACAACACGATTACGAACTACATATCTTGGTGCAGCAACCATTGGTCTGCAATGCAATTTACACACCTCCTCATCATGAACTCTCTACATTAAATGAAGGAATAGCTGGATAGGAATGGACAAACATCTTAATGAAAAAGAAATATACGTTTAGGGATGTATGGAAGGACAGAGACAGGGGACATTCCATCCGGACAAGCAGCAAGAGCAGTTAACACGCATAGAGCATGAAGGAATGATGTACTATAATGGGTGAAAAAATGGTTTTTTCATCACCATTGAAATTCTAATCATAATGGCTCTCTTTTTTTAATCCTGGCTTGTTAACGAACTGGTGACGGGAATGCGCTAACAACGGCAACTCACACCAAAAATCACCCGGCTGAAAACGAAAAAAACCTTGATGCATCCGCGATACATAAAGGTTTTTAGAGTCGGGAAGACAGGATTTGAACCTGCGACCCCTACGTCCCGAACGTAGTGCTCTACCAAGCTGAGCTACTTCCCGGTTATTTTATTTTTGCTTGCCAACTCCTTAGCTCTTGCTGACAAATATTATTCTACGACAATAAATTTCGTTTGTCAAAGCCTTTTTTTATTTTTTTTAAAGAAATTTTTTCTGGTCTGGTTTCGAGACGGCAGCCATTCCTTTTTCAACTGGAAAATAAGAAGGTTTGGCGGCTTGGAAAAAACTTAGAGGTATGTTATTTCCAGGAAAAAGGAATATCACCGGGAATCACCGCCGCCGGCATGATGTCGACTCCCGTATTTTCCATCGAAGCTAGCATTGCTTCTTTCATCGGCATTTCTTTATGTTGGATGAAGCGGTCCATTGAAAATAATGCAGCTAACGCCGGGCAATCCTGAAACTGAAAGGCCATAAAAATCATGCTTTTAAAATGGCCTTCATTTCATCACCTTCAGCTTTATCATTCGCCATGAGCGGGTTGCGCTGCCTTTTACAAACAGGCAGGGGGAAAGGCGGGAGGGTTCAGGAATAAGGGAAGGTGCTTAGAGTGGAACGTTTTTTCAAAAATTCTAAGGGAATAAAAACAAAAAAACGGCCGCAGCAGGCGATAAGCAAGAGCAGTGATATGACCATGCGTGTTTGAATCTGTCGAAATTTGTATGCAGCAAGATGTAGAATAAAATGATCAAACAATTAAGATTTTGTAGAGTATGGTAAAATTGTGGATATTCATGTATACTGAATCATATATGTTTGGTAGTTTTTGCGGATGATGTCGGAAGATGGCAGCGAATGAAAAATACGGTGAGCCTTTGAGCAGGGGAGAGAGATATGCGCGGCAGGAAATTAAATTTCAAGGGAAAAGTTGTGTTGGCGCTCTTATTTACGTTGATTGTTGTTGTTTTGGCCGGACTCGTTGGCAAAGGGGAAAAGATGTCAGCGAAAGACAAAGGAAAAGATGCACATGCTGTCTCACTGCGCACTTTATCTTTTTCGCCTGCGCCGATGACAGCGTTTGCGGGTTCTCCTTTATACAAATCGATGATCGGGCAACAGCGGCAGAAAAAAGAAGCGGAGAGACAAAAAGAAGTTGCGAAGCAAAACGAGAAAGATCTGAAAGAAAATGCCATTTACTTAACATTTGATGACGGCCCGTCGAGTGCGGCCAACCAGTTATTGGATCTGTTGGAAACTTATCAGATGAAAGCTACCTTTTTCATGCTCGGGCCGAGGATGAAAGAGCATCCGGCAGTCGTAAAACGCATGCTAAAAGATGGAAACGGGCTTGCACTGCACGGGATCACACATAAAGCAAGAACAATTTACAGCAGTACGTCCGCGCCATTAAACGAAATGGCTGAGGATCAAAGAATATTGGAAAACGTGGCGGGTGTAAAATCTTATATGGTACGCCTCCCGTATGGAAGTATTCCGTATTTAACAGATGAAATGCGCGATTTACTGGATAAAAGTGGTTTCCACATTTGGGATTGGAACGTGGACAGCAGTGACTGGGAATTAAAAAATGGACGCTATGTCCAGTATACGATTCAGCAAATCCGGCAAAAAAAACAAGCGGGGGAAACGCCGGTCATCCTTTTGCATGACAAACCGGAAACCGTTAAATATTTGCCGAAGTTGCTAAAGTTTATCAAAAAGCAGGGCTATAAAACAAAAGTGTTGACCAATGAAACGCCCCCGGTAACGTTTCCGTGTGAAGGCCGCTGTCACCCAATCCACCATCCAGTTGAAACGGGGAGAAGATGAGGGTGAAAAGATTTATTGTATTGGGAATGATGTTGCCGGGGCTTCTTTTGCTTCTTGCCGGCTGCCATTCAGACAAAAAACAAGCGGACAGCATATACGAAAAATTAAAGAAATCCGCCTCGTATGAAAAAGATTTTGTTGCGAACCAGGAGAAGCTGGACGAATACAAAGAAAAAGTGGCATCCATTTATGCTGATCTAAACCAGCTTGAACTGAATGACGAAAACCGCCCGGAAGTGAAGCAGAAATTAAAAAAGGCGGACAACTATACCGAAAAGCAGCAGAAAGAGCTGCGGGAATCCAAAAAGAATTTTCAAAAGGCATATGAACAATCGGCATCTATAAAAGAGAACGTGGAGCAAATTAAAGATAGCGGGCAGCAGAAACAAGCACGGAAGCTGCTCACCATCATGGATGAACGTAAAAAATATATGAACACTTTTTTTGATGATTATAAAAAACAATTGGCGTTACAAGGCACCTTTTATGAAAATCTGGAGAAGTTCAGCCCGGATGAGTTAGACGAACAAATTAAAAAAATAAATGAATACAATGGGAAAATGGAAGAAACGATTCGCCAATTCAACCAGGATACGAAACGGTATAATCGCGAAAAAGATAAGTATTTTAAAAAAGCAGGACTTTATTAAATTGGACGCTTTTTTAAAAAGCCCGAGATCGGCTTATGCCGGTTCTCGGGCTTCTTTTTCGGGACAGGAAAACGACTGTGAAATTGGGTGATGCGATGAGATTGTCGTTTTTGATTTGGAATGGAATCCTGTATATTTTAAAAGAAATCTGCTTTATCGGTCTTTAATTAGGCCTTGCTGAACCAATCCGATTCTGAGTTTGTACCCAATTTGCCTGCAAGCTCTAGAAGAATCCATCTTTGAAAATGCGATTCTGTCTTCTCTATGCATTGAATCAGCTTTCAAGTGCAAGCTTTTATAACACCCTTGCATTTAAATTTTTTCCAAGGCTGTCAGCATCCTTGCAGTGTTTTGTCTTAAAAGGATATTTCGAGCCTAGGTGCGGCTTGTTTTGTCTTTTTGGCAGGTTCAAAAAGACATTTCGAGCCTGGATGCAGCGTGTTTTGTCTTTTTGGCAGGTTCAAAAGGACATTTCGAGCCTGGATACAGCGTGTTTTGTCCTTTTGACGGCTTCAAAAAGACATTCCGAGCCTAGGTGCGGCTTGTTTTGTCTTTTTGGCAGGTTCAAAAAGACATTTCGAGCCTGGATGCAGCGTGTTTTGTCTTTTTGACGGCTTCAAAAAGACATTCCGAGCCTAGGTGCGGCTTGTTTTGTCTTTTTGCCAGGTTCAAAAGAACATTTCGAGCCTGGATGCAGCGTGTTTTGTCTTTTTGGCAGGTTCAAAAGGACATTTCGAGCCTAGGTGCGGCTTGTTTTGTCTTTTTGCCAGGTTCAAAAGAACATTTCGAGCCCGGATGCAACGTGTTTTGTCTTTTTGGCAGGTTCAAAAGGACATTTGGAGCCTGGATACAGCATGTTTTGTTCTTTTGACGGCTTCAAAAAGACATTTTGGGTCCAGTCGCAATTCCTTAGAGGAGCTCTACGTTAAGAAAGCGCGGAAAATTGAAGGTCTTCCTTCACATAGGACGCGTTTCAAGTGCAAGCTTTTCCCTGCATTTTTTATAAGACACTTGCATTAAATTTATGCCAAAGCTGTCAGCATCTTTGCCAAATCTAGGAATTTTGCTTTTTCAGCAAGCCCTAATTAAGCGAAAATAAAGATTTTAAAACTTCATCCATAAATAAGAAAATGTGCAGAAATGTTGCAGTTTGGATGTTCAACAGAACGGGCAAAAAATAGGGGAAGACAATTTGGAGGTGGATAAAAATGGGCACGTCCTATGAAGAATGCATCAAAGCCTGCCAGGAGTGTATGGAAGCCTGTAATCAGTGTTACAGTGCCTGTTTAAAGGAAGACAATGTGAAAATGATGGCTGGCTGTATCCGCATGGACAGAGAATGCGCAAATATTTGTGCTTTGGCATTGCAAGCGATGCAAAGCAACAGCCCGTTTGTGATGCAAATTTGCAATTTGTGTGCGGAAATTTGCGAAGCATGTGGGGAGGAATGCAGGAAATACAGCCATGACCATTGTCAAAAATGCGCCGAAGCATGCTTGCGCTGTGCGGAAGCTTGCCGGAGAATGGCCTGACACAAAGCCGGTTCCCTTATCAAAAAGGGAACCGGCTTTTAGCAAAATCAATAAAACGGGAATGATGTGTTTAAGCTTAAGCAAACGGAAGAAAATAAAAATTGGATCGCCAGTTTAAATCATGGATGGCCGGCAGAAAACAATTCGATGTATTTTTTTATATTTCTTGGTCTCCGGAACAATGCAGCAGGAAATTTAATATCAAAATAAAAAAGCAAGGATCCCAGCCATAAACTGAAACCCTTGCTTTTTGTGATGCGGATGAAGGGACTTGAACCCATACGGTGTTTCCACCACTAGAACCTGAATCTAGCGCGTCTGCCGATTCCGCCACATCCGCATTGTTTTGTTTTTGTTCGCCTCATCAGCGACAAATTTATTATATAATGCCCGGTTGAAAAAAGCAATACCTTTTTTAAAATTTTTTTGGATCCCTGGAAAGCTTGTTAAAAAAGGAGCCGTGCATGCACGGCTCCTTTTTGGAAAATAGTTTACGCAGCCATTTCAACGCTTTTTTGTCTGTCTCTTGTAAAAGCACTCACGGCAAAGGTTACAATCAGGTTCAAAACCATGGCGATGATCCCGGTATTTAAGTCTTTGACTGCTTGCGGCATAAACGGCAACAGCGTCGCAACCGTCTGATTCGTGATCGTCACATAGGAAACGACAAGTTCGCCCGCAACAATTCCGGCAAATGCTCCTGCTTTTGAAATCGGGTTATTTTTCATAAAGCTAAATACGATCGCCGGGAAAAATTGCGTAACCATGCTGTACCCCATCAACAGCAGGGCAACAATGGTTTGCCCACCGTTAAATGTGAAGTAGAGGGCAATTAAAGATACGACCGGAACCAAGTATTTGGCAACATTGGCCACTTGTGTTTCATTGGCGTCCGGCTTAAATACTTTAAACAAGTTTTTCGAAATCATCGTGGATGCGCTCATCAACAGCAGCGACCCCGGTACCAGCGCACATAACAGACCGGCAGCGCCGATGACGCCGACAAACCAGTGCGGAAAGCTTTCAATAGAAAGAACGAGCAGCGCATTATCGGTTGCTGCTCCTTCAAGTGCCGGCTTCACAGTCAGAATCGCCGCAAAACCGGCAAAGAATACGAACAACAGGATCAACTGATACAGCGGAAAAATCACCGCATTGCGGCGGAACGTTTTTTCATTTTTCGCTGTAAAGGAGGCGGCAAAAGAATGCGGCCACGTGTAAAAACCAAGTGCCGTCAGCAAAACGGTCGAAATGAACCAATATACACTCATCCCTTGGTGCGGGAGCGCAAGAAAGCCGGGTTTTGCCTGGTCAATGGCATGAAACATATCTGAAAAGCCGCCAAAATAATGAACGGGGAGATAAATGCCGAGAAAAACGACGACGGCCAAAACCAATGCATCTTTCATGACGGATGTCCAGGCTGTTCCGTGTACGCCTGAAATCGTCGTATAAATGGTTACCGCAATCACGCCGATCCAAATGGCAACGCCGGAAGAAATTGAGCCGTAAGAAGCAATGCTGACGATACTGCCGAGCCCTTTTAACTGCAAAACAAGGTACGGGATCATGGCAACGATGCCGATAATCGAAACAAGGACACCGAGTGCGGGGCTATTGTATTTTTTCGCGAAAAAATCGGATTGGGACAACAGCTTATGTTCTTTTGCATAACGCCAAATGGCCGGAAGCAGCCAATAGGAAAGAACATAGGCCAATGAGCCGTACCAGAGTATATAAAGCGTTGGCCCTCCTTTGCCGTAAGCCCATCCGCTGCCGCCGAGAAAAGTGAAAGTCGTGTAAATTTCACCGGCACTTAGCAAGAATACAAACAGTGTTCCAAAACTTCTGCCGCCGGTTGCCCACTGTTCAAGGTTCATTTGCTTGCCCCGACGGGCCCGGATGCCAAGATAGAGTGACACTAGCAAAAATACGAGGATAACAAGGAGTGCGCTGTTCATTCGGCATCCCCCCTTTGGTTTTTCGGATCGGTTTTATAGATAATGAACATCACAACCGTCGATAAAACAACCCACAACACGGTCCAGAACATGATAAAAGGCATTCCGAGAATCATCGGATCGGTACGGTTGGCAAAAAACATGCCAATGATTAAAGCAAGAAATGGGAGTGATGCAAGGACAAATTTCATTTGAAAACCTCACTTTTTTTAGTGTAAAAGGCCAACCTGAAGGAAGCGGCTGATCCTTTTCAGGCAGTTAACGTCAGGCTGGCGGCGACGAACGCTTTCACCCCGTAAGGCAATACATCCTCATCCACAGTAAAGCGAGCGTGATGGTGGGGATAAACGATGCCTTTGTCCGCATTTCCGGCCCCGATAAAAAAGAATGTGCCAGGCGCCTTTTGCTGGAATCCGGAAAAATCTTCCCCACCCATTGTTGGAACGCCGTCTTGAATGGCATCTTCGCCAAATGCCTCAACCAGTACTTCACGCAGCTTTGCCGTGACTTCCGGATCGTTGATAACGGGACGATAACCTTTCACGTATTGAAAATCATAAGCCGCTCCGTGCGCTTCTGTTACGCCTTTCACGACGCGTTCCATCAGCCGGATCACTTCTTCCTGCAACGCCGGCTTAAACGTCCGGACGGTGCCGCTGATGAAAACCGAACCGGGAATGACGTTATGCGCAGTACCGGCTATAAACTGGGTCACGGAAAGAACAACGGGATCTAAGGGATCAATATTTCTTGAAACAATATGTTGAAGGTTTGTTACAACTTGTGCACCAATTGCAATGCTGTCGATTGCTAAATGCGGCTGTGCCCCGTGTCCGCCTTTTCCGTTAATCGTGATATAGAAAGCATCCGGTGCCGCCATCATCGGTCCTGACACCAACTCGATTTTTCCAGCTTCAAGCGGTGACCATAAATGAGCGCCAATCACCTGATCCACACCGTCCATGACACCGGCTTGGACCATTTCTTCAGCCCCGCCCGGCAATTGTTCTTCGGCATGTTGGAACAGAAAACGGATTTCACCGGCGATTTGGTCTTTTAAGCCGGCCAGAATTTTCGCGGCCCCAAGCAGCATCGCGGTATGCCCGTCATGGCCGCAAGCATGCATCACACCGTCATGCTTTGAGGCAAAATCAAATGCATTTTCTTCTTGAATGGGGAGCGCGTCCATATCGGCGCGAATCGCTAAAACACGGCCGGGCTTTGCTCCTTTCAGCCGGGCTACCACACTCGTTTTTGTCGGGCGGGACAACACCAAACCCCCGAAAGATGCAAGCGTATCGTATATAAATTGCGATGTTTCGACTTCCTTGAAGGAAAGCTCCGGGTTTTGGTGCAAATGCCTCCGCCAATGGATTACATCTTCCTTGACTTGTTCGACCAATGCATCGATTTTTTCGGCTTCCAAAGATAATGCCATATCAAAATCCCTTTCTTATTCTATATTTCTATTTTCTTTATTGATTTAAAGAATTTAGAGTATTATAACATCAAATACTTTTATATTGCAATAACAATTTGGTTTTACGTTTAGCTTTCTTGAAAAAAAGGGGGACTTTCTGCAGAGGAGAGAAATAGGCATCAAACCATCTCCATTGGTTTCCATCAGTGGATAAACACCACTGATGGAAGTTTCACTTATCTTTGTTGCTCCCCCAGTTGCATGAGGGCGCCAAAATATTGTGATGCTGTTGTGAAGCAAATGAAAGCAATCAGCTCACTTATCTCCGCATCTGTTAAATACTCCTTTAAAACCGCTGTTACATTTGGAGATGTTTGTCCTTTGCCCGCAAGAAAAGCTTCAGCAAATCCGGTACATACCGCTGTTTTTTCATCGTAATCAGCGGGGTTCGGTTTGCCTTTTGCCTTACAATACAGGCAGCCATTTTTTTGTGCAAGTGTACGCCGGACTTCTTCTTTTAACTTCGCTGATAACCGGCCATCCTTTTCAAATTCATCACTGAGCTTGTTCCAGTATTTCAGAATGGACGCATTATATCCCAGCAATTGTTGAAATGGCGTATTTCCTCTTTCATGTAATGGTATCAGTGTCATGCTCATCCCTCCCAAAAATAGTGTAAAATAAAGCGTGCGGCTTTTACATACCGATTAAAAGGCATTTGATTGATTTGAATTTCAAATTGGAAAGGAATTTGAAGAAATGGATTTCATTGATGAACAAATTATACATGAATTGAAAGAAGATAGCCGGTTATCAATGAGCGAGCTAAGCAGGCGTATTCATCTATCAGCCCCGGCTGTGAGAGAGCGGGTACGACAATTAGAAGAACAGGATATCATTAAACGCTATACCATTGAACTGAATCAAAAAAAACTGGGCTACCCCATTGAAGCCATCATTGAAGCGACAATTAAAAATAATCGTTATGACGATTTTAAAAAGCAAATATGCCAGTATTCGAATGTTGATTTTTGTTATCGTATTGCTGGTGAAGCATGCTTTATGTTAAAAGCCCGCTTCCACTCATTTGAAGACGCGGAGCAATTTATTGATGAATTGCAGTTATTTGCACATTCTAAAACGAACTTTATTTTTTCAAAAGTAATTTAGGCCTTACTGAACGAATCCGATTCTGAGTAAGCTCTAGAAGAATCCATCTTTAAAAATTCGATTTTGTTTTCTCTATAATTGAATCAGCTTCAAGTGCAAATTTTATAACATCCTTGCATTTAAATTTTTGCCAAGGCTGTCAGCATCCTTGCAGTGTTTTGTCTTAAAAGGACATTTCGGGTTCGGATGCCGCGTGTTTTGTCCTTTTGGCATGTTCAAAAAGACATTTCGAGCTCGGATGCAACGTGTTTTGTCTTTTTGGCAGGTTCAAAAGGACATTTCGAGCCTAGGTGCGGCTTGTTTTGTCCTTTTGGCCGGTTCAAAAAGACATTTCGGGCTCGGGTGCAGCGTGTTTTGTCTTTTTGGCAGGTTCAAAAGGACATTTCGAGCCTAGGTGCGGCTTGTTTTGTCTTTTTGGCAGGTTCAAAAGGACATTTCGGGCTCGGGTGCAGCGTGTTTTGTCTTTTTGGCCGGTTCAAAAGGACATTTCGAGCCTAGGTGCGGCTTGTTTTGTCTTTTTGGCAGGTTCAAAAGGACATTTTGAGCCTAGGTGTGGCTTGTTTTGTCCTTTTGGCAGGTTCAAAAAGACATTTCGGGCCCGGATGCAGCGTGTTTTGTCTTTTTGGCTGGTTCAAAAGGACATTTCGAGCCTAGGTGCGGCTTGTTTTGAGTCTACGTTAAGGAAGCACGCAAAAACGAAGACCTTCCTTCACATAGGGTACGTCTACGTTAAGGAAGCGCGGAAAAAAGGCGGCCTTCCTTAACATAGAGCCCGTCTATGTTAAGAAAGCGCGGAAAAACGAAGACCTTTCTTCACATAGGGCGCGTTTCGAGTGCAAGCTTTTCCCTGCATTTTTAAAAAACTTGCATTAAATTGATGCCAAAGCTGTCAGCATCCTTGCCAAATTTAGGAATTTGGCTTATTCAGCAAGTTCCAATTTAAAACAAGATCGCTTATTTGAAAAGGTGATCAACATTTCCGGGCCATTTGACGTACGCTTCAGAAATAGGAGCATCTCTATTGACATAGTATACCGGGGAGAGGTATATTTTACATATACGAGGAGGCCAGGATATGGAGGAATTGGATATCATGATGGATGCCCGGGATGAAGCTCCCGTTTGCCCCGCCCACAGTGAACGGAAAAGCCACCATTCGGAAAAAGTGAAAAAGAACCTGGTCAGCAGGTTGAACCGTATTGAAGGGCAGGTAAGAGGGGTCAAAGGCCTCATCGAAAAAGATACCTATTGCGACGATGTCATTACCCAAATCGCTGCCATCCAATCTGCCTTAAACGGCGTGTCGAAGATCCTGCTCGAGGGCCACTTGAAAAATTGTGTCTTGGAACGGATTCAAGAAGGGGATCTCGATGTACTGGATGAATTTTTAGTAACCATACAAAAAACAATGCGAAAATAAAGGAGCGAATGGATCATGGAAAAAGTAACCTTAAATGTACAAGGCATGTCTTGCGAACATTGTGTAAAAGCGGTTAAAGGAAGCGTCGGCGAATTGTCAGGCGTGAAAAATGTAGACGTTCATTTGGCAGAAGGAAAAGTGGATGTTGAATTCGATCCGAATGAAGTGACGCTTGATAAAGTAAAAGAAGCCATTGAAGACCAAGGCTATGAAGTAGCGTAAATCCGGACAAAACGGGCTGTGCTTTCGGGCACGCTCTCTTTTTTCAAAAAAATATACCTATAGAGGGTATAAAAGGCGTCAGGAGGAATGGATATGGCCGCATCACTACAGGAAAAACAGGACGCCAGCGTCACGCTTGGCATTACCGGCATGACGTGTGCAGCTTGCGCCAACCGGATTGAAAAGAATTTATCAAAAGTGGAAGGCGTCAAAAAAGTAAATGTGAACCTGGCAACAGAAAAAGCTGCCATTCAATACGATTCGAAACAGGCGACCGTCGAAAATTTGATCGAAAAAGTGGAGAAAACGGGTTATGGTGTATTAGAAGAAAAAGCGCAGCTCAATATTATGGGCATGACATGTGCGGCATGCGCCAACCGCGTGGAGCGGGCGCTGAAAAAAACCCCCGGTGTTGTTCGCGCCGCCGTCAACCTGGCAACGGAAACGGCAAGTGTTACATACCTGCCGGGGCAGGCAAGCGCTGAACAAATGATTGCCGCTGTAAAAAAGGCCGGCTATGACGCAAAAGTAAAAGGCGAACTCGATCCGGACTATGAAAAGAAGATGCGTGAGAAAGCAAACAAAAAGCAAAAAATAAAATTTGCAGTTGGTGCTGTCATCTCCGTCTTTTTCCTGTTGCAAATGATTTCGGATATCGCTATGCATTACGGCGGCGGTTTTTCATTCCATATGAATCCATGGCTGCAGCTTTTGCTTGCTACAATCGTGCAAATTTTTGTCGGCGGCCATTACTACCGGGATGCTTACCATGCAATCCGGGGCGGGAGTGCCAATATGGCCGTTTTGGTTGTGCTTGGGACGTCTACGGCCTATTTATACAGCCTTGTTCTCACCATCCTCGGTTCCGGGCGCATGCTTTACTTTGAGGCATCCGCCATTGTGATGACGCTGATCGTTCTTGGCAAACTGATGGAAACGAGGGCAAAGGGCCAAACATCTGAAGCGATGAAAAAACTGATGGGCCTGCAGGCAAAAACGGCCCGAGTCAACCGGGGCGGAAAAGAAATTGAAGTACCGGTTGAAGAAGTCGTCCCCGGTGATATTCTTTTTGTCCGCGCCGGAGAAAAAATTCCGGTTGACGGCGTCATCACAGAAGGGGCTTCTTCTGTCGATGAGTCCATGCTGACCGGCGAAAGCATGCCCGTTTCAAAAAAAGCGGGCGATGCCGTCATCGGGGCGACATTGAACAAAACCGGTTCGTTCCGCTTTAAAGCCACAAAAGTCGGGAAAGATACGGCGCTCAGCCAGATCATTAAACTCGTGGAAGAGGCGCAAGGGTCGAAAGCGCCGATCCAGCATCTGGCTGACCAGATTTCGGGTATTTTCGTACCGATCGTCATATTGATTGCACTGGTGACATTTGCGGTGACGTATTTTGCGGCCGGATTCACCCCTGCGATGGTCAGCATGGTTGCTGTGCTCGTCATCGCCTGCCCTTGCGCCCTCGGGCTTGCTACCCCGACAGCAGTCATGGTAGGAACCGGCCTCGGTGCTGAAAACGGCGTGCTGATCAAAAGCGCGGAGCATTTGCAAAGCGCCCATCGCATTACGACCGTTGTACTCGATAAAACCGGCACGATTACAAAAGGAGAGCCGGAAGTAACAGATCTCATTCCATACGGCGGTTTTTTAGAGGATGATTTGCTTGCCATTTCCGCCGCAGCCGAAAAAGGATCGGAACACCCGCTTGGTGCAGCCATTGTAAAAAAAGCAGCTGAAAAAGGCTTGCAACTGCCAAATGTTAAGGAATTCGAAGCAGTCCCGGGCCATGGTATCCGGGTTAAAATAGAGGAAAGAGAAGTTTTGATCGGGAATAAAAAAATGATGCAGGATGCGCATATCCGGATCGACGATGTGATCAACCAAATGGAAAAACTTGAGGAAGACGGCAAAACGGCCATGCTGGTTGCAATGGATGGCGCGCTTTCCGGACTGATTGCTGTTGCGGATACGGTAAAAGAAACATCGGCAAAAGCGATCCGCATGTTGAAAGAAATGGGCATTGAAACGGTCATGATGACAGGCGATAACCGCCGTACTGCCGAAGCGATTGCCCGGCAAGTCGGCGTTGATCGTGTGCTCGCGGAAGTGCTGCCGGAAGATAAATCTAAAGAAGTTGAAAAATTAAAGCGTGCCGGCAACATCACCGCAATGGTCGGCGACGGGATCAATGATGCCCCGGCTCTTGCTGCAGCCGATGTCGGAATTGCGATTGGAACCGGGACAGATGTTGCGATGGAGGCCGCTGATATTACATTAATGCGCGGCGACCTAATGGGGATTGTCAACACAATCCGCTTGTCGAAAGCAACGATGCGGAAAATCCGCCAGAACCTGTTCTGGGCTTTTGCTTACAATGTGGTTCTGATCCCGGTGGCAGCATTCGGGCTGTTAAATCCGATCCTGGCCGGAGCTGCCATGGCCTTCAGTTCTGTGTCAGTTGTGGGCAATACCCTGTTCTTGCGCAAATGGCAGCCGGTATAAAACGACATATAGAAAATAAATAAGCCGTTATTTTGGTCGATCAAAATAACGGCTTTTTTGTTTCATTTTTTTGAATGGAGACACCTAATCCGTACTCTGTATGCAATAATATATCAGATCAGTTTGCTTTTAAAAATGATTTGAAATTTGCTGATAACAGAATGGACATGTCCAAATGGATTAACAATGTTTGTTTTAACCGCGGCACTCGTTGTGGAGAAGATTGCATACGGGCAAGCAATCATAGCGGGCATCGGCGGTTTCTCATATGATACTGGATATCCTGGGAGTGGTGAATGAAACTTGAATAGGATTCAAAGAATTAAAAACACCTATTATGCGTTCAATATTTTGTATAACATGGGGATTATGGTGTTTGGCGGGACGTTATATTTATATATGAAGTCCATCCATGATAGTTATGCTGATATTAATCTGTTTTTATCCATTTTTTGGATTGTTGGTTTTATTACGGAAATCCCGTCCAGCGTGATTGCGGATACTTTTGGAAGGAAAAAAACGCTGATTAGCAGTTGCGTGATCAGGAGTATTGGCCTGTTCCTGCTGTTTTTTGATTGGGGAAATATGGTTTTTCTTATTCTAAGTGCGATTTTTACCTTGCTTGGCGAATCTTTAAGATCGGGCACAGTGGATTCATGGATGATAGATAGCATTCGTGAGGAAGAATAGGATTATCCGTTTGAAAAAGTATTTTCTAATAACCAAGTATTCGGGACAACTTTCACCTTATTGTTTCTGACATCCAAAAATAACCGAAAGTTGACGGTATTGCCTGTCCGGAATTTGACGAGTATAATGTCCTCGTATTTATTCTTGAGAAAGGAAAAGGACATCCCCCATGATGTATAACTGTACCATCAGCTATACGGGGAATGTCCCACCAAAAATAACGATTATGGTTATTGTATCAGATTATAAGCTAATTGAAAATACTCAACTTGGTGTTTTTGGTTAGGGGTGCGGAAAAAGTACCTTCCCCTTGTTGTGGTAAACATATGAAGGTTATTGGGACAAGAGATCGAAAAGCCATTGATAGATCTGGAAAGAAGCATATTTATAATATCAGACGTTTACAATGTGAACAATGCGGAAAGATTCATCACGAACTTCCAGAATTTCTGGTGCCTTATAAAAGATATAAATCGGAATGTATTGAAACGGTTTTGACTAATCGTTCCAATCATGATATTCCGGCAGATGAATCAACACTTTATCGTTGGATAGACTGGTTTTATTTTTATGTAGAATACTGGATCCATTGCCTTGTTTCCATTAAACATCAGACCAAACAAGATGGGGACGACCTGAAAGTTTTGCCCGAAACTTCGGGGACCGCACTCCAAAGATTAGGGCGATTGGTGGGCAATGCCTCCGGATGGCTGGCGCGTGTTGTCCGACCCGTTGTAAATTTTTATTTATGGGTACATACCCGTTCTGCATTCTTGTCCGGCGGGGGTTGATTTACACTCATGGTAGATAAATAGGAAAGGAGTCTATCATGAATGGATCACAAGAAAGCAGATGAAATGGCAGCCCAAAGGTTTCAACTCATTTCTCCATTATTGGCGGATGGATTGGATGCCGGAAAAGCGAAGGAATTAAAGGAACAAATTTGTAAGGCCTCCGGCCTTTCTGAAAGGACTATCAGGCGTTATTTAACGCAGTTTCGAAAAGAAGGATTTTCAGGATTGAAGCCCAAAGGAAAGCAGTCCCAAACCAAGCCTGAGGCAGTCCCGCCACATATCATAGAACAGGCCATTCTACTTAGAAGAGAGGCCCCCAGCCGAAGTGTTTCACAAATCATACAGATACTTGAATGGGAAGGTCTTGCAGAACCCGGGCAAATCAAACGTTCAACCCTTCAGGAAAAGCTATCAGAGAGAGGATACAGTTCCAGGCAGATGAGGCTTTATTCGCAATCAGGAGTGGCAGCCAGAAGGTTTCAAAAAAGACATCGGAATCAGCTTTGGCAGTCTGATATCAAATATGGCCCGTATTTACCGATTGGCCCAAATGGTGCCAAGAAGCAGGTATACTTGGTCGCCATTATTGATGATGCGACGAGGTATGTTTTACACGGTGAATTTTATCCGACACTTGATTCCCGGATTGTGGAGGATGCTTTTCGACAAGCAGTGCAAAAATATGGTGCTCCCGAAGCCGTTTACTTTGATAATGGCAAACAATACAGGACGAAATGGATGGGGAGAACCTGTTCAAAACTTGGAACCCGGCTGGTTTACGCGAAGCCATTTTCGCCAGAAAGCAAAGGCAAGGTTGAAAAATTCAACCGGCTCATTGATTCTTTTCTGGGGGAAGTCTCACTAGAAAAGCCGAAGACATTAGAACGGTTAAATGAACTGTTTCAAGTCTGGCTGACAGAGTGTTATCAGGAGAAGCCGCATTCTGCGCTTGGGGAAAAGATAAGCCCAAGATCGGCATTTAGGAGTGACAGAAAAGCACTTCGTTTCATTGAGCCAGATACGTTGGCGGATGCATTCCTGCATTGCGAAACACGCAAGGTAGATAAATCCGGCTGTATCAGTTTCATGGATCAAAAATACGAAGTAGGCCTGGCATTTATTGGGCAGAAAGTCGAAGTTATCTATGATCCTGCGGATCTGGAGGAACTCACCATTGAGTTTGAAGGGTATTCGCCATGGAAAGCTCATAAACTTGAAATTGGTGAAAGGTCAGGGAAAAGGCCACCCCTTCCTGATCATCTTCAGCCACAGGAAGCCGATTCATCAAGATTATTAAAAGCTGCGGAACAAAAGTATCAGGAACGACAGATGGAACAAACACCAGCCGTCTCCTTCCGGGCTGTATGGAAGGAGGACGGTGAGAATGTTTGAAGCCTTCTACGGTATGACTCATACGCCTTTTTCACGGGATATTCCGACTGAAAAGCTTTATGATTCTCCTATGATGCAGGAAATACTGGGGCGGTTAAAATATACGGCTGAAAGGCAGTTATTCGCGGTTTTAACAGGCGATTGTGGGACTGGGAAAACGACGACTATCCGTAAATTTGTTGACCGGCTTGATGATGGACAATATAAAGTACTGTACTTGTCTGATTCCAAATTAACGCCTCGGCATTTTTACAAAGGGTTGTTGGAACAACTCGGGTGCGAGTCTAAATTTTATAGAGGCGATGCAAAACGGCAGCTTCATCGGGAAATTGAGCTTATGAGAGGAATTCATGGTGTTCAGCCGGTAGTGGTCGTGGACGAGGCCCATCTTCTTGATCGGGAAATGTTGGAGGAAGTCAGATTCCTGCTGAACTTCAAAATGGATGCCCAAAGCCCTATGAGCCTGATTCTTGTCGGACAAAGTGAATTATGGGACCGCCTGCGCCTCCAATCCTTCACAGCAATCCGCCAAAGGATTGATATTCAATTCAAACTGGGGCATTACGACAGAGCTCAATCTGCAGAATATATTGCCATGCATTTACAATATTCAGGAGTAACTGAGCAAATTTTCACAGATGTAGCTTTAGATGAAATCCATCGTTTTTCCGGGGGAGCCGCAAGGATCATCAACAAGATTTGTACCCACTGTCTACTTTACGGAGCACAAAACAGGCATCGAATCATTGACGATCATATGGTAAAACGTGTGATTGAAGGGGAACTTTCGTGAAATGACAATGATTTAAATTTAAGTATTAAACTCATAGGGGAAGCCACAATAAAGCGCAAACTGGCTTCCCCCTTAATTGACAACAATTCCGTCAATTTCTGGACAAATAACACCGTCAATTTCCTGCCATTTTGGGGCGCCAGTAACACCTTATTAGCGGGATATGTTGGTGCACAAGTTTTAGGGAATATCGATTTAAGCTATCCTGTTTTAGCGGGGGCTATTTTACTTTTATGCCCCATGGCCGTAGCCGTATTCTTTATGAAAGAACCGGCGCCGGTGGAACAAAAACAAGCAGGCACTTGAAAGCTGATTCAGCATCACCATGCATTTTCGCAGATGCCTAATTTTAAATATTGAGGCAAAGCTTGCTGGCAAATCGGATTCGTTCAGCAAACCCTAATGATTGGGAAATGAATCATTCGTATCATCAATCCGTTAAGATAAAAGAAGATCAAATTTTTTTGCAATTGATGGAATGTACACCATTGCGCCAATGCGGGATAGATGTTATCATAGATAGAGCATTACCGTGAAACGCGAATGGTTTTGACAATGGAATAGATTGTCTTAAAGGAGGAGCCTGTCACCAAGGGATACGTATGTCCCGCGGTGGCAGGCTTTTTTGCTTTCCGAAAAAAATGAAAGGGAGTGGTTTGATGGTAATGGGATTGACGGTTATTTTGTTATTGGTCCTGTGCCTGCCGTTTACAAAAATAGTGGAAAGGAATCTGGAAGCCTTTTTGTTCGTAATGGGCGTGGCAGCTTGTATTGTCAGCCGGTCATTTTCCTGGCATCTTGTGCAGGAAGCGCTACTGCACCCGCTCAATATCACGATTGCTGTGCTTGCGATGGGGCTTTTGTTCCGCTGGTTTGAGAAACCGATCGAAAAAGGGATCAGGCGGATCAGCCATGCGATGCCGTTTCGTTTGTTTATTGCGCTCTTTGTCATCATACTCGGTTTGCTGTCGAGCGTCATCACCGCCATTGTTGCCGCCATCATTCTTGTAGCGGTCATCCGTTTTTTGCGGCTTGACCGGAAGACGGAAGTCCGTTTGGTTGTCCTTGCCTGTTTCGCCATTGGCCTCGGGGCTGTGCTCACGCCGATCGGGGAGCCGCTTTCCACCATTGTCGTGAGCAAACTGGATGCAGACTTTTTTTACTTGCTGAGACTTACCGGCACTTCAGTGATCCCGGCTGTCATTGTTTTCGGCGTGCTGGCTGCTTTGATCGTCAAACCGGGGCAGTATTCAAGCGCCATGGAAACCGCGGCGGGAAAAGAACCGGGCATGGCCACCACGGAGGATGGAGGGTTAAAAGCTGAAACTGCTTCAGAATCATACAAGGAAATTGTCATCCGCAGTTTCAAGATTTACTTGTTTGTAATGGCGCTCACTTTGCTCGGGGCAGGATTTGAACCATTTATTGAAGCCTATTTGCTGGATCTCAGCCCGCGTGTCCTGTATTGGATCAATATGGTTTCCGCTGTTTTGGATAATGCCACCCTTGCCGCAGCCGAAATCAGCCCGGCGATGAATGATAAGGCGATTCAAGATATTTTGATGGGCCTGCTGATAAGCGGCGGAATGCTTGTGCCGGGGAATATTCCGAATATCATTGCCGCGGGAAAATTAAAAATCTCAAGCCTTGAATATGCGCGCTTTGCATTCCCGCTTGGCCTGGCAGCAATGGTCGTTTATTTTGTGATCATCCTTTTCCTGGTTTAAAATAAGGGTTTCGTAACGAAGTCCTTATTTGCCGGCAGGGGCAAAGATGGAGAAAATCCGGCTGCTGCTGAATATCCGGAACCCTTGGGCCTGGCCGGGAAAAGCAAGCGGTTTTTGCCCAGTAAAAAGCTCAATTCAGCTCTCTACTTCTGCAGCCGCAACTTCATCCATGCCGGAAATATGGCGGTATACATCCACCGTTGTATGTTTGTAGCTCGCCCGCGCCTTTAAATCGACTAAATGGGTTTGATCTTTTAAATCTTTGATCCGGATATTTTCAATTGTAATTTGCTGCTTCTCAATCGCATCGAGGACGCATGGTATGGCATCCCTGTTGCGGACGATAACTTTTATAATCAGGTCTTTATTGCGCAACTTTGTTTGCGCTGCTTTGCCCATTAAATAAGGGATGATTTCCACGCTGATGATAATGAGCACGACGCCGGCAATCGCCTCCATATAAAAACCGGCCCCGACAGCAATCCCGATGCCGCTCGCTCCCCAAATCATGGCGGCGGTGGTCAGGCCTGTAATGGTGTCATTGTCTTTTTTTAAAATCACCCCTGCCCCGAGAAAACCGATCCCGGAAACGATTTGTGCGGCAAGCCGGAGCGGGTCCATTGTAATCTGCACACTATGGGCATGGTTGAAAAGATAGGCAGACTGGATGGAAACAATGGTAAGGAGGCAACTGATAATTGAGATGACAAGGCTGGTTTTCAGTCCGAGCGGTTTCCGTTTTAATTCTCTTTCCAGCCCGATAATCAGCCCCAGCACGGCTGTAATTCCCAGTTTATATAAAATTTCCAAATCCCCAAAAACCATCCGGCTTCCCCCCTTGTAAAAAATACTGTTCAATGCTGCTTCTGCGCTATAAAATAAAAGTAAATAATCAAAAAAAGGAGAATTCGCAATTTGAATCCTTATATTGCTTTAATCGCGGGCGTACTTGCTGTCACATCCTCCGCCATTTTGGTAAAATACAGCACGGCGGATGCCGGTGTGATTGCTTTTTACCGGTTATTCTTTACCACCATCATCATGCTGCCAATCTTTCTGGCAGCCAGAAAGAAAGCGAAAATGCGCATGCTGAAAAAAGATTTGCTCTTTTCCATCAGTTCCGGGGCATTGCTCGCTTTCCATTTTATTTTATGGTTTGAATCGCTGGATTTGACATCGGTTGCAAGTTCGACTGTCCTTGTGACATTGCAGCCGGTTTTTGCATTTGCCGGCAGCTATTTTATTTTCCGGGAACCGCTCTCTCTTAAGGCGATTGTTTGTGCTGCATTTTCCATTTTCGGGAGCATCCTGATCAGCTGGGGCGATTTTTTCATCTGCGGAAAAGCGCTATACGGCGATGTTTTGGCGCTCGTCTCCTGCCTTTTTGTGACAGCTTATATGATGATCGGCCAGTACGTGCGGAAAAGGGCAGATGTAGTTCCATACACATTTATCGTCTACCTCGCATCAACGGTGGTGCTGTTTTTCTATGTGCTTTTTGCAGGAGAAGCTTTTTACCCGTATTCCGCCCGCAACTGGATCTGTTTTCTCCTATTGGCCGTTTTGCCAACGCTTGCCGGGCACTCTGTTTTTAGCTGGGTTATCAAATGGATCAGTGCATCGGTTGTTTCTGTCGCGATCTTATTTGAACCGGTAGGCGCAGCCATTTTGGCATATTTGCTTTTTGGTGAAAAAATATCCTGGTTCCAGGCAATTGGCGGGATCATCATTTTGCTGAGCATTGCCTATTTTTTGGCCCGGGATCATGCTGAAAACCGCCGCGCTGTCAGGCTGAATGAAAAAAGCGAACCGGCCCGTTAGCCCCGGAACGCTTAAGACTTCGCCGCACTTGCGAGCGTTGAAACGCTTCGTGCACCCCGTGATAAAGCGAAGAACACAAAAACGCAAGAAAGTTTTGTATATAAAAATAGTATACCGTGCCGGGTACTTGGCCTACAACTGATACACTTGCAGCAGCTAAAGGCTGTTTTGGGGATTTACTTGTGCACCCCGGGATTTGGCCGGCAAACGATTATTCCCAATGGATGCTGGCGAATTTCTGGCATTCAATCAAGAAGGCGAATGGAAAAAAGGGAGCAGCGCAACAAGAACGAAAAAAAGAAGTTCCGCGTCTTAATCGGGGGTTGCAAGTCTCTTTCGGAGAGGAAAGGATGGAGAATGAGCAAGAAAAACCAAATTTTTTTAGCGATCCTTTTAATTTTGAGTGCGGCAGGTTTCATTGCCAATATGATCCTTAGCCCTGTCCCCCGCTGGCTTAAGGCTTACAACTTGTTAGTGATCCTTGCCTGGGGTATGTTGATTTTCCGCACAGGAAAAGAAAAGGGCCGTTATTGGTAAAACTAAATCGATAAAGCCGCATGGTATGTTTGTCCTGTTTTATACAGAAAGGAAATGGAGGCGCCGGGTTTAAAATTTGCCCGCGAATTTCAAAAAAACTATTGCACAAATGCTCACGGCATGATATATTAATACTCGTCCGATAGCGAGCAAACAACATAACGTTGACAAGCTGTCTGGCATTTGATATAATAGAAAAGTCGCAGTCATAAAGATGTGACACAGATTGTTCCTTGAAAACTGGACAAAACGAAATGTCAAATTCTTTTTGAGCTTTTATCAAACATCTTTACTGAGAGTTTGATCCTGGCTCAGGACGAACGCTGGCGGCGTGCCTAATACATGCAAGTCGTGCGGACCTTTTAAAAGCTTGCTTTTAAAAGGTTAGCGGCGGACGGGTGAGTAACACGTGGGCAACCTGCCTGTAAGACTGGGATAACGCCGGGAAACCGGGGCTAATACCGGATAGTTTTTTTCTCCGCATGGAGGAAAAAGGAAAGGCGGCTTCGGCTGCCACTTACAGATGGGCCCGCGGCGCATTAGCTAGTTGGCGGGGTAACGGCCCACCAAGGCAACGATGCGTAGCCGACCTGAGAGGGTGATCGGCCACATTGGGACTGAGACACGGCCCAAACTCCTACGGGAGGCAGCAGTAGGGAATCTTCCGCAATGGACGAAAGTCTGACGGAGCAACGCCGCGTGAGTGAAGAAGGCCTTCGGGTCGTAAAACTCTGTTGCCGGGGAAGAACAAGTGCCGTTCGAACAGGGCGGCGCCTTGACGGTACCCGGCCAGAAAGCCACGGCTAACTACGTGCCAGCAGCCGCGGTAATACGTAGGTGGCAAGCGTTGTCCGGAATTATTGGGCGTAAAGCGCGCGCAGGCGGCTTCTTAAGTCTGATGTGAAATCTTGCGGCTCAACCGCAAGCGGTCATTGGAAACTGGGAGGCTTGAGTGCAGAAGAGGAGAGTGGAATTCCACGTGTAGCGGTGAAATGCGTAGAGATGTGGAGGAACACCAGTGGCGAAGGCGGCTCTCTGGTCTGTAACTGACGCTGAGGCGCGAAAGCGTGGGGAGCAAACAGGATTAGATACCCTGGTAGTCCACGCCGTAAACGATGAGTGCTAAGTGTTAGAGGGTTTCCGCCCTTTAGTGCTGCAGCTAACGCATTAAGCACTCCGCCTGGGGAGTACGGCCGCAAGGCTGAAACTCAAAGGAATTGACGGGGGCCCGCACAAGCGGTGGAGCATGTGGTTTAATTCGAAGCAACGCGAAGAACCTTACCAGGTCTTGACATCCTCTGACCTCCCTGGAGACAGGGCCTTCCCCTTCGGGGGACAGAGTGACAGGTGGTGCATGGTTGTCGTCAGCTCGTGTCGTGAGATGTTGGGTTAAGTCCCGCAACGAGCGCAACCCTTGACCTTAGTTGCCAGCATTGAGTTGGGCACTCTAAGGTGACTGCCGGTGACAAACCGGAGGAAGGTGGGGATGACGTCAAATCATCATGCCCCTTATGACCTGGGCTACACACGTGCTACAATGGATGGTACAAAGGGCTGCGAGACCGCGAGGTTAAGCCAATCCCAGAAAACCATTCCCAGTTCGGATTGCAGGCTGCAACCCGCCTGCATGAAGCCGGAATCGCTAGTAATCGCGGATCAGCATGCCGCGGTGAATACGTTCCCGGGCCTTGTACACACCGCCCGTCACACCACGAGAGTTTGTAACACCCGAAGTCGGTGAGGTAACCTTTACGGAGCCAGCCGCCGAAGGTGGGACAGATGATTGGGGTGAAGTCGTAACAAGGTAGCCGTATCGGAAGGTGCGGCTGGATCACCTCCTTTCTAAGGGGAAAAGCGTAGGGCGCTCGTTCATCGGCGTACGGATTTCGAAGTCTTCGACTGAGATAAAGGAAACATGATGAGCCTTAAAGGCGAATCGATGTTGACTTATCGTAGGGAGAAGACGTAGAAATACGCTAGCCGATAGCGCCCGGAGCTAGACATAAAAGGAAAACCTTCGGTTTTCCGAAATTAAGTTTGGCGTTTTCGTTTTGTTCAGTTTTGAAGGTCCAATCCTTCAGTATGTGTTCTTTGAAAACCGGATAGGAGAAATAAACCAAGTAAATCGAGAATCGCTTATTTTTGGATTTAAACCTTTTATGGTTAAGTTAGAAAGGGCGCACGGCGGATGCCTTGGCACTAGGAGCCGATGAAGGACGGTACAAACACCGATATGCTCCGGGGAGCTGTACGTAAGCTTTGATCCGGAGATTTCCGAATGGGGAAACCCCCTGTCTTTAATCGGACAGGATTCCTGCCTGAATCCATAGGGCAGGAAGGGCACACCCGGGGAACTGAAACATCTCAGTACCCGGAGGAAGAGAAAGCAATTGCGATTTCCCAAGTAGCGGCGAGCGAACAGGAAACAGCCCAAACCGGAAGGCTTGCCTTCCGGGGTTGTAGGACACTCATATGGGAGTTACAAAAGAACGGGGTAAGTGAAGCGGCCTGGAAAGGCCTGCCGGAGAAGGTAAAAGCCCTGTAACTGAAACTTCGTTCTCTCCCGAGTGGATCCTGAGTACGGCGGGACACGAGGAATCCCGCCGGAATCCGGGAGGACCATCTCCCAAGGCTAAATACTCCCTAGTGACCGATAGTGAACCAGTACCGTGAGGGAAAGGTGAAAAGCACCCCGGGAGGGGAGTGAAAGAGATCCTGAAACCGTGTGCCTACAAGTAGTCAGAGCCCGTTAACGGGTGATGGCGTGCCTTTTGTAGAATGAACCGGCGAGTTACGGTCTCATGCAAGGTTAAGCTGAAGAAGCGGAGCCGCAGCGAAAGCGAGTCTGAACAGGGCGAAAGAGTATGAGGCCGCAGACCCGAAACCAGGTGATCTACCCATGTCCAGGGTGAAGGCAAGGTAACACTTGCTGGAGGCCCGAACCCACGCACGTTGAAAAGTGCGGGGATGAGGTGTGGGTAGCGGAGAAATTCCAATCGAACTTGGAGATAGCTGGTTCTCTCCGAAATAGCTTTAGGGCTAGCCTCAAGCGAAGAGTTTTGGAGGTAGAGCACTGTTTGGACGAGGGGCCCTCATCGGGTTACCGAATTCAGACAAACTCCGAATGCCAAAAACTTATGCTTGGGAGTCAGACTGTGAGTGATAAGATCCATGGTCGAAAGGGAAACAGCCCAGACCGCCAGCTAAGGTCCCAAAGTATACGTTAAGTGGAAAAGGATGTGGCGTTGCTTAGACAACCAGGATGTTGGCTTAGAAGCAGCCATCATTCAAAGAGTGCGTAATAGCTCACTGGTCGAGTGACGCTGCGCCGAAAATGTACCGGGGCTAAACGTATCACCGAAGCTGCGGATGGACACCGTTTGGTGTCCGTGGTAGGAGAGCGTTCTAAGGGCGTTGAAGCCGGACCGGAAGGACCGGTGGAGCGCTTAGAAGTGAGAATGCCGGTATGAGTAGCGAAAGAAGGGTGAGAATCCCTTCCACCGAATGCCTAAGGTTTCCTGAGGAAGGCTCGTCCGCTCAGGGTTAGTCGGGGCCTAAGCCGAGGCCGAAAGGCGTAGG
Organism: Weizmannia sp. FSL K6-0777; assembly: GCF_038593185.1. Classification (NCBI taxonomy): domain Bacteria; kingdom Bacillati; phylum Bacillota; class Bacilli; order Caryophanales; family Bacillaceae; genus Heyndrickxia; species Weizmannia sp. FSL K6-0777. The sequence continues at coordinate 2,380,328 of NZ_CP151971.1, read as the reverse complement.
CGATGGACAACAGGTTGATATTCCTGTACCGCCTCTTCACCGTTTGAACGATGGGGGGACGCAGGAGGATAGGGCAAGCGCGACACTGGTTGATCGCGTCCAAGCAGTTAGGCCGGTGCGGAGGCAAATCCTTCGCGCCAAGGCGGAGCTGTGATGGCGAGGGAAATTTTAGTACCGAAGTTCCTGATTCCACACTGCCAAGAAAAGCCTCTAGTGAGGTGAAAGGCGCCCGTACCGCAAACCGACACAGGTAGGCGAGGAGAGAATCCTAAGGTGAGCGAGAGAACTCTCGTTAAGGAACTCGGCAAAATGACCCCGTAACTTCGGGAGAAGGGGTGCTTTTTGGGGTGTATGCCCCGGGAAGCCGCAGTGAATAGGCCCAGGCGACTGTTTAGCAAAAACACAGGTCTCTGCGAAGCCGCAAGGCGAAGTATAGGGGCTGACACCTGCCCGGTGCTGGAAGGTTAAGGAGAGGGGTTAGCCGTAAGGCGAAGCTCTGAACTGAAGCCCCAGTAAACGGCGGCCGTAACTATAACGGTCCTAAGGTAGCGAAATTCCTTGTCAGGTAAGTTCTGACCCGCACGAAAGGTGTAACGATCTGGGCACTGTCTCAACGAGAGACTCGGTGAAATTATAGTACCTGTGAAGATGCAGGTTACCCGCGACAGGACGGAAAGACCCCATGGAGCTTTACTGCAGCCTGATATTGAATTTTGGTACAGCTTGTACAGGATAGGTAGGAGCCTTGGAAACCGGAGCGCCAGCTTCGGCGGAGGCATCGGTGGGATACTACCCTGGCTGTATTGAAATTCTAACCCGCACCCCTTACCGGGGTGGGAGACAGTGTCAGGCAGGCAGTTTGACTGGGGCGGTCGCCTCCTAAAAGGTAACGGAGGCGCCCAAAGGTTCCCTCAGAATGGTTGGAAATCATTCGCAGAGTGTAAAGGCATAAGGGAGCTTGACTGCGAGACTTACAAGTCGGGCAGGGACGAAAGTCGGGCTTAGTGATCCGGTGGTTCCGCATGGAAGGGCCATCGCTCAACGGATAAAAGCTACCCTGGGGATAACAGGCTGATCTCCCCCAAGAGTCCACATCGACGGGGAGGTTTGGCACCTCGATGTCGGCTCATCGCATCCTGGGGCTGTAGTCGGTCCCAAGGGTTGGGCTGTTCGCCCATTAAAGCGGTACGCGAGCTGGGTTCAGAACGTCGTGAGACAGTTCGGTCCCTATCCGTCGCGGGCGCAGGAAATTTGAGAGGAGCTGTCCTTAGTACGAGAGGACCGGGATGGACGCACCGCTGGTGTACCAGTTGTCTTGCCAAAGGCATCGCTGGGTAGCTATGTGCGGAAGGGATAAGTGCTGAAAGCATCTAAGCATGAAGCCCCCCTCAAGATGAGATTTCCCACAGTTTATACTGGTAAGATCCCTGAAAGATGATCAGGTTGATAGGTCCGGGGTGGAAGCGCGGCGACGCGTGCAGCTGACGGATACTAATCGATCGAGGACTTAACCAAATAGAAAAGTGAAGGGCGCTCGCTCATCGGCGTATGAACTTCAAGGCCCCCGCCTGAGATAAAGGAAACACGACGAGCCTTAAAAGGCGAGTCGATGCCCGCTTATCGTAGGAAAGGGGGACGGGAAGTTCACTAGCCGATAGCGCCCGGAACTGGACAATAGAAAAGCGGAGGTGCCTTGTTTAGCCCCGACAAGCGAATGTTCTGACCGGCATGGAGCCGTCTTTTGGCTCCGTGGCGGGCAGGTTATTCGACCTCGAGGGGCTAGGCACCGGAGCTGGACAATTTTTAAAGCTATTCTCCGTTTACAGTTTTTTCTCCCATCCGGTTTTCAGGGAACACATCCCAAATAAAATACAGGTCCGGTGATGATGGCGGAAAGGACACACCCGAACACATCCCGAACTCGGAAGTTAAGCTTTCCAGCGCCGATGGTAGTTGGGGGTTTCCTCCTGCGAGAGTAGGACGTTGCCGGGCCATAATACGGAGGATTAGCTCAGCTGGGAGAGCGTCTGCCTTACAAGCAGAGGGTCGGCGGTTCGATCCCGTCATCCTCCATTTTTATGCCATCCCGGTTCAGGGGCAACCGGCTTTCTATCGGGAGGCCGGGGATACTGCCTTGTGACCGGCACCATACTTGCGGGAATCCTGAAAGAAAATAGATATGTACATATTTAACCCAATATAGTATAATTTTCTTTGTGACAAGTAATGTCGTTATCGGAATATGAGCCATTAGCTCAGTTGGTAGAGCATCTGACTTTTAATCAGAGGGTCGCAGGTTCGAATCCTGCATGGCTCACCATTTATCTTATCCGCGGGTGTGGCGGAATTGGCAGACGCACCAGACTTAGGATCTGGCGCCGCAAGGCGTGGGGGTTCGACTCCCTTCACCCGCACTGTTTAGCACGATATGCGGAAGTAGTTCAGTGGTAGAACATCACCTTGCCAAGGTGGGGGTCGCGGGTTCGAATCCCGTCTTCCGCTCCATTTTATCCCGCCGGGGTGGCGGAATTGGCAGACGCACAGGACTTAAAATCCTGCGGTAGGTGACTACCGTACCGGTTCGACTCCGGTCCTCGGCATCAGTACCATGACAAATGCGCCCATAGCTCAATTGGATAGAGCGTTTGACTACGGATCAAAAGGTTAGGGGTTCGACTCCTCTTGGGCGCGCTTATTCCTGTTTCGGGAAGTAGCTCAGCTTGGCAGAGCACATGGTTAGGGACCATGGGGTCGCAGGTTCAAATCCTGTCTTCCCGACCATGAAGATCATAACGGGGCCTTAGCTCAGCTGGGAGAGCGCCTGCTTTGCACGCAGGAGGTCAGCGGTTCGATCCCGCTAGGCTCCACCAATCCACCAAACAGAGTCAAATAACGGCGGCGTAGCTCAGCTGGCTAGAGCGTACGGTTCATACCCGTGAGGTCGGGGGTTCGATCCCCTCCGCCGCTATATTTTGTATATATCGGACCTTTAGCTCAGCTGGTTAGAGCAGACGGCTCATAACCGTCCGGTCGTAGGTTCGAGTCCTACAAGGTCCACCATTTTTTATTTTTTCATACGGAGGAATACCCAAGTCTGGCTGAAGGGATCGGTCTTGAAAACCGACAGGCGGGTTACACCGCGCGGGGGTTCGAATCCCTCTTCCTCCGCCATTTCATTATTTTATCATCGCGGGGTGGAGCAGTCTGGTAGCTCGTCGGGCTCATAACCCGAAGGTCGCAGGTTCAAATCCTGCCCCCGCAATTGGTCCCGTGGTGTAGCGGTTATCACGCCTGCCTGTCACGCAGGAGATCGCGGGTTCGATTCCCGTCGGGACCGCTTGTTTTGGCTCGGTAGCTCAGTCGGTAGAGCAAAGGACTGAAAATCCTTGTGTCGGCGGTTCGATTCCGTCCCGAGCCACCATTGGTTTCAATGAAAAATATATGGCGGTTGTGGCGAAGTGGTTAACGCACCGGATTGTGGCTCCGGCATTCATGGGTTCGATTCCCATCATCCGCCCTTTGCTGCGGGTGTAGTTTAGTGGTAAAACCACAGCCTTCCAAGCTGTTGTCGTGGGTTCGATTCCCATCACCCGCTCCACTTTGGGCCTATAGCTCAGCTGGTTAGAGCGCACGCCTGATAAGCGTGAGGTCGATGGTTCAAGTCCATTTAGGCCCATATATTCCGCAGTAGCTCAGTGGTAGAGCAATCGGCTGTTAACCGATCGGTCGTAGGTTCGAATCCTACCTGCGGAGCCATATGGAGAAGTACTCAAGTGGCTGAAGAGGCGCCCCTGCTAAGGGTGTAGGTCGCGATTAGCGGCGCGAGGGTTCAAATCCCTCCTTCTCCGCCATTTTTGGCCCGTTGGTCAAGCGGTTAAGACACCGCCCTTTCACGGCGGTAACACGGGTTCGAATCCCGTACGGGTCATACTGGTCACGAAGCTGTTCCGGAAACTGCCGGAGTAGCTTTTTTTGCGCGTTTTTTCACTTCTGCAAACCTCTTCAGGACTTCACCCAGGCTACGGGTCCGGTAAAGTATGATAGAAAAAACGCAAAAACAAACGGCGGAGTGTTACACTCCGCCGTTTGTTTTTAAATAAAATGATCGATCAAAAAGCTGATGGATAAAAGCACCCCGAAAATGGTGTTTGTCTGTGCGGTTGCTTTCATGGCAGGCAGCATTTGCAACGGTTCACTTTTTCCAATAAAGCCTTTAATGGCCCGGACCGGTTTCGGTGTGCTGACGAAAACGAGCAATACCCACGGGGTTACAACACCGAACAAAACGAGCCCGGCCATCCAGAGATAGGAAAGGGCAAACATTGCGGCCAGAAGCAGGATGGCTCCTTTCCGGCCGAGCAGAATGGCGATCGTTTTTCTGCCATTTGCTTTATCGCCGTCCAGATCGCGGATATTATTCGACAGCATAATGGCACCGATTAAAATCATAATCGGAATCGAAATAAATACAATCGGCCATGTGATCGTTTTTGTCTGGATAAAAAACGATATTAATATAATAATTACACCCATAAAAAAGCCGGAAATCAGTTCGCCAAGCGGCGTTGATGAAATTGGAAAAGGCCCTGCAGTGTAAAGATAAGCAACAAGCATGCAGACAGTGCCGATTACAGCAATCCACCAGGAACTTTGCGAGCAAATGTAAACGCCGATCAGCATGGCTGCACCGAAAAAAGCAAAGGCGAGGTGGAGCACCGTTTTCGGTTTGATGCCGTTTCTGACAATTGCCCCGCCGATCCCGACGGAATGCTCGGTATCAAGGCCGCGTTTGTAATCGTAATATTCATTAAACATATTGGTTGCTGCCTGAATTAACAGGGTTGCAACCAGCATTGCAGCAAACAGCAGCAGATTGATGCGGGCAATGCCCAAAGCCAGTACTGTCCCGAGAATGACAGGCACAAAACCGGCCGTTAAAGTATGGGGCCGTGTTAATTGCCACCAGATCCGCCAGCCTTTGTCAGGGCCGATTGCTGGAGAAGATTGCGCATTCATCTTCTTACTCTCCTTTTATGCTATTCTTATATAAATATGGCGAAATTAGTACATTTAAAGTTTAGGGAAATCAGGCCCATGTGTCAATGTATTTGGTTGGCAATCTTATTTTAAGCCGTTTTGCTGAATTTAACCGGCAAATTTTATATAATAGATGAGGTATGTTCATAAAAATGTTAAGTTTTCATATGAAAACTGTGATAGATGGCCCGGCAAAAAGTAAGAGAGGTTTGGAGGAGATCTTTTGGCTAATGAGGATATATTAATGAAAGAAAAAACGGCGCCGGCATTAAAACTGGTAAGCAAAGTCATAAAATGCCGCACTGCACCGGATCCGCTCCGCCTTTTTACAGCGGGTGCCGCGCATTTTTACGGCAGCCGGTTTTTCTGGCAGGATGCCGATCGCGAAACCGTATTTGTCGGTTTTGGCTGCGTATGGTCATGTACGGTCACAGCCTCTGACGGTTTTGCCCAAATGGAAGACGAATGGCGAAATTTGAAGGGGGCGGGCGAAGTTTATTCGGGAACCGGTGAAACGGGAACAGGGCCTGTGCTTTTCGGCGGTTTTGCGTTTGACGGGACGGTTGCAAAGCAGGAATGGAAAACATTTGGTCAAGGCATTTTCCGCGTGCCGCAAATTCTTTTCACTTTTAAAAAAGATGCCGTCTTTCTCACGGTAAATGGATGCGGCGGAACAGAGAGCGTGCAGGAAGCGGAGGAAACCGTACGAAGCCTTTTAAACGGCAGTACAGCTTTCCCTGCACTTCCGCTTTTAAAAGCTGTAAAGGAAATCGGTTCGGACGAATGGAAAAAAAGTGTCGCAACAGCCGTGGAGTTTATCCGGGAAGGGAGAATGGACAAAGTTGTCCTGGCAAGAAAACTGGAACTTGCTTTTGACGGTGTGGTGAGCCCGGATGCGGTGCTTGCGGCGCTTTCCGTCCAGCAGCATGACAGCTATTTATTTGTGCTGGAAGAAGGCAGTGAAAGTTTTATCGGGGCTTCGCCGGAAAGGCTGGTGAAAAAAACGGGCCGGCATATTTTATCGACGTGTCTTGCCGGTTCGATCAAACGCGGCCGCAATGAGGCGGAGGATTTGGAACTTGGAAAAGCGCTGCTTTCGGATCAGAAAAATTTAAGCGAGCATGGTTTTGTCGTATCCATGATTCGGCAGGTGCTTGAACCTTTTTGCAACGGGCTGAATGTGCCGGATGAGCCTGTGTTGATGCGGATGCGCGATATCCAGCATCTTTACACCCCGGTTACCGGGACAGTGAAGGACAAGGACACCACCCTTTTTCAATTGGTCAAAGCGCTCCATCCGACGCCAGCACTTGGCGGTATTCCGCGGCAGCCGGCCATGGAAGCAATCCGGCTTCTTGAAAAAATGGACCGCGGTTTATACGGCGCGCCGATCGGCTGGGTGGATTACAGGGGAAGCGGCGAATTTTGCGTCGGCATCCGCTCCGGGCTGTTAAAGGAGGATCGTGCATCCCTTTATGCCGGATGCGGTGTCGTCAAGGAATCGGAACCTGAAGAAGAATATAAAGAAACAAGCGTCAAATTTACCCCGATGCTGCGCGCTTTAGGAGGCAAATAGAGTGGAACACCAGGAGATCATGACAACTTATTTGGCAGCTTTTATCCGGCAGTTGTCCGCGATGGGGATCCGCTATGCGGTGGTAAGCCCCGGGTCAAGGTCGACGCCGATTGCGATGTTGTTAGCGGAACATCCGGATTTTCAAATTTACATGGATATTGATGAACGGTCAGCCGCTTTTTTTGCGCTCGGGCTTGCAAAAGAAAAACGCAAACCGGTTGTGCTTTTATGTACGTCTGGCACAGCTGCCGCCAACTATTATCCGGCGGTTGCGGAAGCCAATATTTCACGCGTGCCGCTTATTGTGCTGACGGCAGACCGGCCGCATGAACTGCGCAATGTCGGTGCCCCGCAGGCCATTGACCAGATCCGGCTGTACGGCACCCATGTCAAATGGTTTGAGGAGATGCCGCTTCCGGAAGCAGAAGAAGAAGTGCTTCAATTTGTTCGGCAGACGGCGGCCAGGGCAGTTGTGACGGCGCTTCAGCAGCCAGCGGGTCCCGTGCATCTTAATTTTCCGTTGCGCGAGCCGCTTGTTCCGGTTCTTAAGCCGTCTCCTTTTGCCGGCGAAGTACCGGTGCCGGCCATTGAAAATTTTTCCGGCACCCTGCGACTTTCAGAAGAAACGGTTGAAATTGTGGCAAAAGAGATCCGGGAAAAGGACCGCGGCCTGATCATTTGCGGGCCGATTGATATTCCCGGCTTTGCGGAGGCGGTTGTGGCGCTCAGCGAAAAAACGGGTTACCCGGTGCTGGCCGATCCACTGTCACAACTGCGAAGCGGCCGGCACGGGAAAGAAAGGATCATTGAAAATTATGATTCCTTACTAAAAGATCCGAAATGGGCCGGCCGCCTTGCACCGAATGTTGTGATTCGCTTCGGTGCCATGCCCGTTTCCAAACCGCTGACCCTATTGCTAAAAAAAGTAAAAACAGCTGCCCATTATATCGTTGACGGCGGAAACGGCTGGCGCGATCCCGTGAAGCGGGGGACAACGGTTGTTTATTCGGATGAAATTGATTTCTGTAAAAAATTGTCAAATATAATTGTAATGAACCCGGTTTCGGAATGGTTCACCATGTGGGAAAAATTGAATCAACAGGCGCGGCAGATTGTTACGGCTTCGCTGGAGGTGGAAAAAACCTTTGATGAAGGAAAAACGGTAACCGAACTTGCTGCTGCTTTGCCGGATGGCAGCACCCTTTTTGTCGGCAACAGCATGCCGATCCGGGATGTCGATACATTTTTTCAGGCAACAGATAAAAAGATCCGCATTCTGGCAAACCGGGGCGCGAACGGCATTGACGGCGTTGTGTCCAGTGCAACCGGCGTGAGCGCGGGATGCGGCAAAGCCTTTTTGCTGATCGGCGACTTGTCCTTTTTCCATGATTTAAACGGCCTGCTGATGACGAAAATGCATAAGCTCAATCTTTGTGTGATTTTGATCAATAATAATGGTGGGGGCATTTTTTCTTTCCTGCCCCAGGCGGATGAACCGGAAAAATTTGAGCAGCTGTTCGGCACGCCGACGGACCTCGCGTTTGAATATGCGGTTAAAATGTATGGCGGGAGCTACATCCAGCCGCAAAACTGGGATCAATTCCGGGCGGCGCTTTCCGAATATAAAGGCGGGCTACAGGTGATTGAAGTGCGGACAAACCGGGCGAAAAATGTCGAAACCCACCGGAAAATCTGGTCACAAGTTTCCCGGGAAATGGAACGTTATTTTCAAGGTGAGCAACAATGAGAATTAACGGATTGGAATATCATGTAGAAACGGCGGGTGACGGGGAACCGTTGCTGTTGCTTCACGGTTTTACAGGAAATGGTAATACCTGGAATGATACGGTTTCCATACTTCGGGACGAATTCCGCTGCATTGTGGTGGATATCATCGGCCACGGCAAAACCGAAAAACCAGATGATCCCGGCCGCTATGACATTACAAAAGCCGCCGCTGATTTGCGTGCGGTGCTTCTGGCGCTTGGCATCCGGCGGGCGTCTGTTCTCGGCTATTCGATGGGCGGGAGGCTGGCGCTTACGTTTGCCGTCCAGTACCCGCAAATGGTGGACAAACTTGTACTGGAAAGCGCGTCTCCCGGTTTGAAAACGGAAGCGGAACGGCTGGCGCGGCGAGAACGGGATGAACAGCTGGCGGAACGGATTTTGACCGGAGGCATGGAAGCATTTGTCAGCCATTGGGAAAATCTACCGCTGTTTGCATCACAAAAACAGCTGCCGGCTGAAGTAAGAGAAAAAATTCGCAAACAGCGCCTCGAAAATGACCCGGCTGGTTTGGCGAACAGCCTCCGCGGCATGGGGACAGGCGCGCAGCCATCATGGTGGGGAAGACTTTCTGAACTTCATTTCCCCGTCTTACTTGCAGCTGGCGAATGGGATGCCAAGTTTTGCCGGATTGCCGGAGAGATGGAGGAGCAGCTCCCGCATGCCAAAAAAATCATTTTTTCGCATGCCGGCCATGCAATTCATGTGGAAGATCCGAAAAAGTTTGGTACAATGATAAAGGGATTTTTAAAAAATTGTTGATAAATTGTCATAAAATGTACATAAAAAGGAGGAATCATCATGGCAGTTGAATGGAAGACTGAGCATGAGTATGAAGATATTTTATACGAATCCTATAATGGCATTGCCAAGATTACGATTAACCGTCCCCATGTGCGCAATGCTTTCCGGCCGGAAACGGTAACCGAGATGTATGATGCGTTTTCCCGGGCGCGCGATGACGCCAATATCGGGGTCATTATTTTAACCGGTATGGGGGAAAAGGCATTTTGTTCCGGTGGCGACCAAAAAGTGCGCGGCAATGGCGGTTATGTTGGCAGCGACAATATTCCGCGCCTGAACGTGCTTGATCTGCAGCATTTGATCCGTGTGATCCCGAAACCGGTCATCGCCATGGTAGCAGGCTATGCGATCGGCGGCGGGCATGTGCTGCATGTGGTTTGTGATTTGACGATTGCGGCCGACAATGCCATTTTCGGCCAGACCGGTCCTAAAGTTGGCAGCTTCGACGGTGGTTATGGCGCAGGTTATCTTGCAAGGATCGTCGGTCATAAAAAAGCGCGTGAAATCTGGTATCTGTGTCGCCAGTACAATGCGCAGGAAGCGTTAGAAATGGGGCTTGTCAACGCAGTCGTGCCGTACGAAAAATTGGAAGAAGAAACGATCAAATGGGCGGAGGAAATCCTTGAGAAAAGCCCAATGGCGATCCGTTTCCTGAAAGCCGCGTTTAATGCTGATACGGACGGGCTTGCCGGCCTCCAGCAATTTGCGGGCGATGCAACCCTTTTGTATTACACAACGGACGAAGCAAAAGAAGGCCGCGATGCATTCAAGGAAAAACGCAAACCGGACTTCGGTCAATTCCCGCGTTTCCCGTGATTGGAAAATGGGCTGTCTCAACTGAGGCAGCCTGAATTTTTTCACGGGGAAATTTTTGCTATGTGGTCCATGATTCAAAAAGGCAATTCTGCAAGTGGCTGAGATGTTCCTTAGCGTGGTTCAAAAAGACGTTTTGACTAATGACAAAGTGCAAATTGTCCTTTAGAGAGGTTCAAAAGGACAATTTAGGGAAAGCCGAAGAGCAAATTGTCTTTTACAGGGATTCAAAAGGACATTTCGGCAACTGACAAAGGTCAAATTGTCTTTTAGCGTGTTCCAAAAGGACAATTCAGGGAGAGACAAAAAGCAAAATGTCCTTTAGAAGGGTTCAAAAGGACAATTCAGGTAGAAACGAAGCGTAAACTGTCCTTTACAGGGATTCAAAAGGACATTTCAGGGAGAAACAAAGCACAAATTGTCCTTTAAAGAGGTTCAAAAGGACAATTCCGCAAGTAAAGAAGCCCGTAATGTCCTTTAAGGCGCTTTTAAAAGACGATCTTGCATTGGACAGGGATAAACTGTCCTGTTGAAAAAGCAAAAGTGGCATGTCCAAAATAGATTTTTACCAGGTGATGTTATGCTACCCAATTTTTTAAAACAGCGCGCGTATTTAACGCCGAACCGGATTGCGCTCATCAGTCAAGGTACAAGCCTGACGTTTGCCGGGCTGTACGAAAAGGCGAAAGAAACGGCGCGGAAGCTGTCCGGCTGCGGCATGCAGGCGGAAGATACGGCAGCGGTCCTTTTAAACAGCCGCGCGGAAACGGCGGTCATTCTCCATGCGCTGCAGCAGCTCCGTGTCCGCACCCTTTTTCTTAACCACCGTTTAACGCCGGCGGAAATGCAGTACCAGCTCACCGACAGCGGGGCGAAATGCCTGATTACGGAAAAATCGTTCCGGGAAAAAGCAGAAGTGTTAAACGAAACAGCAACAGTGATCCAAAGCGAAGCGCTTGACGATTTGCCGGCTGCAGGATACGAAGAACGTGCGGAGTTTGCACTCGAGGATGTCTGCTCGATCATGTACACATCCGGCACAACCGGCAAACCAAAAGGCGTCCTGCAAACATACGGCAACCACTGGTGGAGCGCCGCCGGTTCTGCACTCAATCTCGGCGTGCGGGAGGACGATACGTGGCTGTGCGCAGTGCCGCTTTTTCATATCAGCGGTTTTTCGATCCTGATGCGTTCTGTTTTTTACGGAATGACGGTCTATTTAATGGAAAAATTCGATGAAAAAGAGACGGCCAAACTGCTGAAGTCCGGCCGCATTACAACGATGTCGGTTGTGACCAACATGCTGCAGCGTTTGCTTCGTGAACTCGGTCAAGAGCGCCTTCATCCGAACTTCCGCTGCCTCCTGCTCGGCGGTGGGCCGGCGCCACGCCCGCTGCTTGAAGCGTGTGCCGAAAAGAATATTCCGGTTTTCCAGTCATACGGCATGACCGAAACGGCTTCGCAAACCGTGACGCTTGCGCCGGAAGACAGCCTGCGAAAAATCGGGTCAGCAGGGAAACCGTTATTCCCGGCGCAAATCCGGATCGTTTCCGATGGCAAAGTGTGCGGTCCGTTTGAGCACGGAGAAATTGCTGTAAAAGGGCCGAACGTGACAATCGGTTATCTGAACCGCCCGGATGCAAACCAGAAAAGTTTTCGGGACGGCTGGTTTTTCACCGGCGATATTGGTTATCTGGATGATGAAGGCTTTTTATACGTACTGGACCGGCGCTCCGATCTGATCATCTCCGGCGGGGAAAATATCTATCCGGCTGAAATCGAAGAAGTACTTCTTGCCCATCCGGATATTCTTGAAGCCGGGGTTATTGGCGTCGAGGACGAAAAATGGGGCCAGGTGCCGGCTGCGTTTATTGTCACAAAAAGGGCAGTCCAGGAAAGGGAGCTGCAGGCTTTTTGCGAAACGCGGCTTGCAAAATTTAAAATCCCGAAAAAAGTGTATGCCGTTCCCGCGCTGCCGCGGAATGCATCGAATAAGTTGGTGCGCAGGAAACTGCTGGAGCTGCTGCCGTCATGATCGGGATTGAAAAAGTAACGCTTTCTGTAGTCAAAATGCCGCTTAAGTCTCCATTTGAAAATGCACTCGAAAAAGTAACGGAGCGGGAAGCGATCTTGCTTGAAGTGACAGACAAGGACGGGGTGGCCGGTTTCGGGGAAGCTGTTGCATTTTCAACCCCGTGGTATACAGAAGAGACGGTGCAGACATGCTTTCACATGCTGAAAGATGTGCTCATCCCGCTTCTTCGGGAAAAGCCGGTTGCACACCCAAAAGAAGTGAGCGGCCGGTTCCGATCCGTCCGGCGCAATCATATGGCAAAAGCAGCAATCGAAACGGCTATATGGGATTTGTATGCGAAAAAGAAGCAAAAGCCGCTTTGGCAGTTAATCGGGGGTGCGCGGGACCATGTGGATGCCGGCGTTGCGGTCGGCAGCCATGATACAGCGGAAGCGCTCCGGCAAATCGCGGCGTTTGTTGATGAAGGCTATAAAAGGGTGAAAGTCAAAATTAAGCCCGGCCATGATGAAGCGTTTATCCGCGAAATCCGGCATGCATTTCCTGATCTCGCGCTAATGGCGGATGCGAACTCCGCTTACACGCTGGCGGATGCGCCGCGTTTGAAAAGGCTCGACCGGTACGGGCTCCTGATGATTGAACAGCCGCTTGCCGCCGATGATATTGTGGAGCACGCGGCCTTGCAAAAGCAGCTGGAGACGCCGGTTTGTCTGGATGAAAGCATCGTAACATACCATGATGCGGAAAGCGCGCTCCGGCTCGGCAGCTTCCGGGTGCTCAATATTAAAATTGGGCGGGTTGGCGGGCTCTATCCGGCGATTCAGCTGCATGACCTTTGTGCATCCCGCGGCATTCCGGTCTGGTGCGGCGGCATGATCGAATTTGGCGTATCGCGCGCCTTTAACCTCGCGCTCGCCTCTTTGCCGGGCTTTACGATTCCGGGCGATATTTCTTCATCCAGCCGGTTCTGGGAAAAAGATATTATTGAGCCGGAAATCACGGTGGAAAACGGACAAATCCGCCTGCCGGACAGACCGGGAACCGGGTTTGAGATCGACCGCGCCTATGTGGAAAAAATCCGGACATATACCGAAACGATATGAAAAAACTGCCGCACAAGACGGCAGTTTTTTCATGAAAACATCGAACCAAATGTCTTATATATAAAATCACGCTCGAGTTTCGATTTTACAAATGAAATCGACCTTCACGCCGGGACAAACGATGTTTTTCGTGAAAACATCAGATCAAACGTCCTATAAGTGAAATCACGCTTTGATTCTTCATAAAACATCGATTTTACTAATAAAATCAGCCTTCACGCCTAGACAATCGATGTTTTTTCGTGAAAACATCGATTCAAACGTCACTTGAGTTTCGATTTTACAAATGAAATTAGCCCACACGGCTGGACGCTCGAGGCTTTTTTCATTCAAATGTCTTATAAATGAAATTGCCCTTCACGCCAGTTTTTCATGAAAACATCGATTCAAACGTTTTACAATCGGTTTCCCGCTGGTTTTCAGCCTGGGTTCCTGTATGGCTCACGATGTAAATTTCTTCGGCAGAACAAAGATTGCCTTCCTCCCAGAACACACAGTTCCTGACTTCGCATAACACATCTTTTGCCATGTCGGACACCCTCCCTTAAAACATGTCGTACGTTTCTAGTCTCTGCAGCGTGCGGCAAACCATTACTGTAAAGCTTTTTCCAATGCTTTTAAATTGTCATCCATCAATGTAAAGTAATCTTTATGCGCTTTGATTTCTGCGTTCGTTCGGACGCCGAGATGGTGGATGTAAACCGCTTTTGTATTCGTTTCCTGTTGAACCACTTCCGCAATTTTGGAAGGCACATTTTTTTCAAATACGATGTAGGAAATATGGTCTTGTTTTACTTTCTGGATGATGTTTTCCAGCTGTTTTTGTGACGGTTCATCCGAAGTGGAGAGCCCGGCAATCGGAATTTGTTTGATGCCATATCGTTTTACCCAGTAGCCGTATGCCGCATGGGAAACGACAAGTTCTTTGTTGTCTGACTTTTCAACTGCCTGTTTGTATGCCGCATTGACTTGATCCAGTTTCTTTGCGAGTTGTGCGTAATTTTTCTTGAAATACGTTTTTTGCTTCGGCATTTTTTTCGAAAGTTGTGTTGTAATCATGCCGGCCATTTGCTTGACGTAAATTGGGTCGAGCCAGACATGCGGATCGGCCTTCGTACTTGTTTTATCCGGAACAGGAAGCCGGTCCCCGAGCGCCATCATTTTCACATTCTGGCCTTCGAGCACTTGTTTCGCCTTATTCGCAAAGCCTTCAAGCCCGAGCCCGATGTAAAAGAAAAAGTCGGAATCGGCGAGCTTCAGGATATCTTTCTGTGACGGTTCGTATGTATGTTCATCCGTGCCCGGCGGATAAATCGTTTTAACCGACACATACTTCCCGCCGATTTGCTGTGTAACGTATTCCAGTGGATAGACGGTGGTATAGACCGAAATTTTATGATCCTGCTTGCTTTCCTGTTTGTTTGCACATGCCGTAACAAATAGCATGGTAAAAGCGAGCAGTACGGGAAAAAGTTTTTTCAAAGCGGACGATTCCTTTCTTTTTTAATTCGTAATGATTACGATTTACTCACAAAAAATATATTACTAAACTCCGCTTCATATGGCAAGAAAAATTTTTAAGGGACAGCAAATGCTGCCCCTTAATCTTTTTTGTCTTCTTCTTCGGTTTCAAGCATACCGTAATCGCCGTTTATGGCCTGTTCGTCGGGATCAGCGCCGAAATCGCCGCTCTTTTTTTGCTGCTCTTTTTTCTCTTCCATAAAAAACACCTCCACCTGTAGCGTTTTCCGGAAATGGGAAACGTATACGGAGGAGGGGTTGTTTTTTCATCGGTACGGCGGAGTAGCAACCGAATGGTGTTCAATGTTTTTTCACTGGCCACTGGTCCGGAACGGGATCGTACCCGCCGGCATGGAATGGGTGGCATTTTAAAATTCTTCTGATTGCCAGGTAGCCGCCGCGTAGTGCGCCAAACCGTTTTACCGCTTCAAGCCCGTAATTCGAGCAGGTCGGCTGAAACCGGCAGCTTGGCGGGAACAGCGGGGAAATCGCAAGTTGATAAAAACGGATCAATTTAATAAAAATGAACTTCAGCATCGATCTGCCCCTTTCTTCGTTTATTTTAGCATGTTTTCAAAAAAGATGTGCAACATATGATTGGGTGTTTGAAGTCCCGGGAAAAGGGTACAAACAAAGCAGGAGGTTGATGAAACATGGCAGAAAACGAACAATTGATGGAAATCTTAAATAAGCAGGTTGCCAACTGGACAGTGCTTTATACAAAATTGCACAACTACCATTGGTATGTGAAGGGACCGAATTTTTTAAGCCTTCACGCTAAATTTGAGGAATTGTACAATCTTGCAAATGACTATCTCGATGAACTGGCTGAACGTCTTCTCGCTTTAAACGGCAATCCGGTAGCGACATTGAAAGGAAGCCTTGAATTGTCATCGGTACAGGAAGCAAGCGGCAATGAGAGCACGGAGGAAATGGTACAGGCGACTGCCAATGACTTTGCGATGATCGCGAAAGAATTGGAGGAAGCGATCGGGCTTGCCAACAGGATTGGCGATGACGCAACCGCCGACATGTTTATCAACATCCAGGAAACGCTCGATAAAAACATTTGGATGCTGAACGCCTTTCTTGGAAGACGGTAACGCAAAAGTGGGAGGTCAAATGGAGCCGGCCCCCGCTATAAAGGCTGTCCCGCCAAAGCGGAACAGCCTTTATTACTGCAAATATTTTGTTGTCGGGTAAGCATCAAAGCCTGCGTAATCGGAAAATTTATCTTTCAGTGTCTCCAGTATGTATAATCCGATAAAATGTTCCAGTTCGGCCGTGCTCATTTCGCGCACAATCCCAAGCAGGTCTTTCCGGTTGTAATTTTCGACGACCGCTGCAGAAATGGCGTCCAAATCTTCTTCATCCCCCGTCAGCCGGTCCCGGTACAGCTCAAACAATTCATCGACTAGCCTCATGCCGTCTCCTCCTTTATTCATTTCTTATTCACTATCCGCAATGGGGCCCTTTTAAACATTTTATGATTATTTTCACGCGATGTACCTCGAAAAATGCAACGGGTTTCAAGAAAAATTTCGCCAATTTTTGCACCCGGTTGCCGTATAATGAAGAACAGGAGGGATTTGATGTATCGGTTTACAGATTTGAACGGCAATCCAGTTACATTTATTTTTGAAAAAAATGCTTTTCCTATAGAGCCGCAGCATGTGCTCGTGCTCGCCCGGTACCGTGGAAACTGGCTTTTGACAAGGCATCCGAAGCGGGGGCTCGAATTTCCGGGCGGAAAAAGGGAAGCGGGCGAGACGGTCCGAGAAGCGGCTGAACGCGAGCTGTATGAAGAAACGGGCGGCATTCCGGAAAACCTTCAATATATCGGGGAATACTGCGTCGATGATCAGGTGCGCGGGCCGTTTGTGAAGGCGGTTTTTTACGCGGACATCGGCCGGCTTGAAACCAAACACGACTATTTGGAAACGGATGGACCTGTGCTTGTGGAAGGCGATCTTGTTGAAAAATTGCAGTCCTCGTCATTCAGTTTTCTCATGAAAGACGGGGTTGTCGAAACAGCGCTCAGACACGTCGAAAAATAAGAAAAAGCAGCAGGAAGTTTCTCGGGTTAAACGGAAATCTCGCAAACGTTAAGATTTCGGGGTGATTGGGGCCTTTTTTAACATAGCGTGAATCTCGGTGAAGGTATCCGTATCTTCACATAAGGCGCGTCTATGTTAAGGAAGCGTGAAAAAAAGAAGATGTTCCTTCACATAGGGCGCGTCTATGTTAAGGAAGCGAGCAAAAAAGACATTGTTTTTTTACATAGGGCGTGTCTACGTTAAGGAAGCGTGAAAAAAAGAAAATGTTTCTTAACATAGGATGCGTCTACGTTAAGGAAGCGTGAAAAAAAGACGTAGTTCCTTAACATAGAGCACGTCTACATTAAGGAAGCATGGAAAAAAGAAGGCGTATCTTAACATAGGGTGCGTCTACGTTAAGGAAGCAAACAAAAAAGAAGGAGTTCCTTAACATAGAGCGCGTCTACATTAAGATACGTCGGCAAAAATGGCCGCTTCCTTCATATAGAGCGCGTCTACGCTAAGATGCTATACCAGAACAGCTTACCTGCCTCATCTGTCTTTTACCAGCTTTTTCTCCAGCCACCCGACAAGCTGGTACATAATGGTTGCCACAATGGCAATCAGGATCATCGAAAGCATGACGAGCGTAAAATTAAACACCTGGAAACCATAGATGATCATGTAGCCGAGCCCTTTTGAAGATACGAGATACTCGCCGACAATGACTCCAACCCATGCAAGCCCGACATTGACTTTCAGCGTGGAAATGATCACAGGAATCGATGCCGGAAAAATGGCTTCCCGGAACACTTGCAAACGGGAGGCGCCGAACGAGTGCAGCACTTTCGTGTAATTTGGGTCGACATCCCGGAACGCCGTATAAATCACAATTGTCGTCACAATGACGGAGATAATGACGCCCATGGCAACAATAGAAGAAAATCCCGGGCCCATGCTGACAATTAAAATCGGCCCGAGCGCTACTTTCGGCATGGCGTTCAGGACGACGAGATACGGGTCAAGAATCTTCGATAAAAACGGCGACCACCAAAGAACGGCGGCAAGTGCCGCGCCGAGCACAGTCCCGAGGATAAAGCCCATGACGGTTTCAAAAACGGTGATTCCCAAATGGACGTAAAGCGAGCCGTCTTCTAACTTTGCCACCAATAACGCCCACACTTTGGACGGGGAGCTGAAAATCAACGGGTCAATCCAATGCAGGCGGCTCGCCACTTCCCATAGGCAGAAAAAGACAATTAAAATGAAAAGCTGGAAAAAGCGAACCCGGCGTTTTTCTTTGCGCATTGCGGCGAGGTAATCTTCATGCCGGAGCGCCGTATTTTCAGCTGTTTTCAAGGGACTCCAGCTCCTTCCATATGTCATTAAAAAGTTCGGAATAAATTTTTTGGCTTCGCGCTTCAAACGGGCGGAGGCGGCGCAGCTCTGTTGGCACGTCAAAAATTTTATAGAGCCTGCCGGGTTTTGATGCCAACAGCAGGATCCGGTCGCTCATCGCAATCGCTTCGCCGATATCGTGCGTGACAAGCACCGCTGTTTTATGGAATTGCTTCAGTGTGTCAAATACCAGGTCCTCCAGTTTTAACTTCGTCTGAAAATCAAGGGCGGAAAACGGTTCATCCAGCAGCAGGATTTTCGGATCGACCGCGAGCGTCCGCACAAGTGCCGCCCGCTGCCGCATTCCTCCCGAAAGTTGGCGCGGGTATTGCTTTTCGGTGCCGGCAAGGCCAATCGTTTGTAAAAGCCCGAGAGCATGTTTTCTTGACTCCGGATTCAGCCGTTTTTCCAATTTCAGCCCGATCATGATGTTTTCTTCAATTGTTTTCCACGGAAACAAATAGTCCTGCTGCAGCATATAGCCGATGGAAGATTGCCGGGAACCTGGCAATTTGCCGTCAATCTGTACAATCCCCGCAGTCGGTTGCAGAAGCCCTGCAAGAATCGAAAGCAGCGTTGTTTTTCCGCAGCCGCTCGGGCCCAAAAGCGAAACAAACTCGCCTTCTTCCATTTGAAACGAAATGTTTTCAAGCGCCTTTGTGGCCTGTTTTGCCGTAAAATAGGTGTGATTGACGTTTTGTACGGTCAAAAAATGCATTTGTGCTGCCCGCCTGAAGAGGGGCGCACCCCCTTTCCATTATTTTGCCTTTTTCACAATCGATGCATTGACCAGTTTGTCGTACGGCACAGTATGGTCGAGTTCGCCGGCTTCTTTCATGATGTCCTGGATCGTGTTCCAGCCGCTTTTGGTTAAAATCATATCGCTGCTGAACGAGCCCTGGCTGCGGTACCGTTCAATGGAGGAGGCGAGCATATCAGTTTTCGTGTCTTTAAAATAGGGCTTGCTGAACGAATCAAATTTGGTCAGATACAAGCCAAATTCCGATTATCAAAATATAAAATAGTGTTGTGTAAAAATTTCAAAAAAAGAACCCTGAGCTTGCGCTCCAGATTCAGTATGAAGAATTGAAGGGCTACTACTGTTTCGCTGGTCTCCTGAAGGCGTGCTCGAATAAGGCCCAGCCCATACTTGCGCTTGCCTTCGCCAAATTTGCCTTCAACGGCATTACGTTCAGAGGCATCCTGCCTTGCGACGCGTTCCAAGGTTTTGTCTTCCGTTCTGGATGGGCGTCCTAACCTTGGCCCACTCAGACGAATGCCAAGAGATTTGCAGTATGCCAGATTATTACGGTTTCGGTAAATTTTATCTGCCAAGATCGCTTCCGGATAAAATCCGAACCGGTTGTAGTAGTTTTCAACAGATTCCTTGAGAGTGGTCCCTTCATTGTAATTTTCCCAGTCGAGGTGCTCAATCAAGGCATAACCATCTACGACACTGATGGCGACTTTTGAACCGAACTCCACGTTCGCTTTTGCCTTGCCGCGCACAATTGGACGGACATGTGGCTGGGAAATGCTTACAATCCGGTGGTCAACCCGGTGTGTTTTCTTTTTGTACATTTCTGCCTGTTGGCGGTAAAGTTCATGAATCACGAGAAGTTGCCTGTATTCATCTTTGCTTAAAAGAGACAGAGAGCTTTGGGAAACAAGATTTTTAATGATCTCCAGATCTCGTTTCACATATCCGAGCTGTTTGCCTACAGCTTTCCGGATTTTCCGGGCGCCAGCTTTACGTTGCTTAGCGACAGAAAGATAGTCCTTGCGGGCTCTTTTTCTGTAGGTCCGTGGCTTACGTAATTTCCCTTTGTGTGGTTCATGCAGGACATCAATGATATGTTCCAATTTCTCACGGGCTTCGTTCAACAACCCAAGGTCTGTAGGGTAAGCAATATCAGCCGGTGCACAGGTTGCGTCCAAAATGAGCTTTCCTCTGTTCTTCGTTTTGGGAGAAGCCGATTCAGTTGAATGCTTTTCTGAATCGGAACCGGAAGGCTGAAGATCGCCACGATCATGATCATGATCATTACGATCTTCATCATCATGATCGTCATCGTCGTGATCCTGATCATCATTGTTGTCGTTTTCCTTAGATGCTTCTTCCAATTGGCGTTTTTGTTCTTCCAGAACGATCCATTCATTCAGTTCGTTGATGATATTTGCGCCCAAACGTTTTCTAAAACGAGTCATCAGAGAATGGTCGAATGGGGCTTTTTCCTGGAATTCAGGCAAGCCGATAAAATACTGAAGATACGGGTTTTCTGTGATCTGTTCGACTGTTTCCCGGTCAGACAGCCCAAGCCGTTCTTTGATATAAAGAGCCCCAAGAGCGATTCTGACAGAATAAGCCTTTTCGCCTTTGAATTTCTTCTTGAAGGACTTGGCATACTTTTCTTCGGCCATCCACCAAGGAATCATTTCAGCAAGACGGACCCAGCGATTTTCTTTATTTAATTTCCCACCGAATGGTAGAAAAAAATCATCTACAAAAGTTAATTGATGTTCGGTCTTTTTGTACATCGTAACAGCCTCCAAGTGCAAGGTTTTTTACGTGTTTCCTTTGAAATCCTTACACTTTATATTCGACAAAAGTAGCCAAAATCCTTGTCAAATCTGGAACTTTTGCTTATTCAGCAAGCCCTAAAATAAGGCTGAACCGTTTTTGCGACCGTTTCCGCATCGGTTTCTTGCACCCATTTTCCGGCCTTTAGCAGGGCGCGGACAAATTCCACCGCTGTTTTTTCATGCTCTTTCAAATAGCTTTGTTTTGCCATGAAGGTCGTGTACGGCACTGCGCCGGACTCTTTGCCGAAAGAAGCCACAATATAACCCTTTCCTTCTTTTTCCATTGTGGATGCGGTCGGTTCAAACAGCTGGACAAAATCCCCCGTTCCGGATGCATAAGCATTAGCGACATTGGCAAAATCGATGTTTTGGATCAGCTTCGTGTCTTTGTGCGGGTCAATACCGTGCTTTTTCAGGACAAACTCGCCGACCATTTGCGGCATTCCGCCTTTCCTTTGGCCGAGAAAAGTGGTGCCTTTCAGCATATCCCACGAAAAATGGTCGATTTTTTTGCGCGAGACGAGAAATGTTCCGTCTGTCGCCGTCAGCTGTGCGAAATTGATAACCGGGTCTGCCGCTTTTTGTTTGTATACATAGATGGACGTTTCCGATCCAACGAGCGCAATATCGGTTCCCCCTGAAAGTAGGGCAGTCATCGTTTTATCCCCGCCCCATGTGGTGGTCAGCTTAATATCAAGCCCTTCCTCTTTGAAATATCCTTTTTCAAGCGCGACATAAAGCGGAGTGTAAAAGACGGAGCGTGTCACTTCGGCAACCCGTACTTTCTGCAATGCTTTTTTCTTTGAACCGTTAGTGCCGCACGCGCTTAAACTGAATGCAAGCAATGCGGCAAGTAGAAGCGTGCATCCGGATTTGAGCCACTTTTTCATCATGCAACCTCCTCATTGGGCTTTTTTACAGCCTATGCCGCGGGCGCTGATTGTGTGAACGCCTAATCAATTAAAAATTTATTTTGCCGGGTTAGGGGAAGAGAAGAGAGCTTATGATAAAAACGATGACAGTACTGGAGACCAGCCGGATGCCGGGGCATAGAGGGCGTCTAGGTTAAGAAAGCGAGGAAAATTGACGTCCTTTCTTCACATAGAGTGCATCTACGTTAAGGAAGCGTGGAAAAATGAAGGTCTTCCGTCACATAGAGAGCGTCTACGTTAAGGAAGCGCGGAAAAATGAAGGTCTTCCGTCACATAGAGAGTATCTACGTTAAGGAAGCGCGGAAAAACGAGGCGCTTCCTTCACATAGAGAGCGTCTACGTGATTAAGTCCGTATAATTGTGTAAAAAGAAGGAGTCATTTTATCAACTCTTGGCAACACTGTTTTCAACAACAATAAACAATGAAAAGAGGAGATAAAATGACTCACTTACAGTTTAACCTAAATTTGGATGTTTTAAAAGAAGCCATCATGACTTCCGATCTTGACGCGGTAATTAAATCAGCGGTTGTCCTCGTGTTAAACGAGTTTATGGAAAAGGAAAGGGATGACTATTTAAAAACGAGCCCTTATGAACGCGCTGTTGAACGCCGGGATTACCGGAACGGTTACTATGAACGCGAGCTGTTGATGAGCATCGGCAATGTTACATTAAAAGTTCCCCGGACACGTAATGGCGAATTCTCAACTACCTTATTTGAAAAGTATGCCAGATGTGACCAAGCTTTCGTCCTTTCTATGTTGGAGATGGTCATCAATGGCGTCTCTACCCGTAAGGTCACAAATGTCGTAGAACAGCTTTGCGGTAAGAATGTATCCAAGTCGTTTGTCTCTTCCCTTACGCAAAAACTGGATCCCATTGTGAATGCTTGGGCCGAGAGACCGTTGAATACAACCTACTACCCTTATGTGTTTGTGGACGCCATGTATATAAAAGTACGGGAGCACCATAAGGTCATATCAAAGGCTGTTTATATTGCGACTGCCATTACAGAGAAGAATACACGTGAAATACTGGGTTTAAGCGTTGACCATGCAGAAAGTTTGGAGAGTTGGAGTTCATTTTTTAAACAACTTAAATCACGTGGACTCCAATCACCAAAACTCGTTATTTCCGATGCTCACATGGGCCTTCAGAAAGCAATACAACGGGAATTCATTGGCACTGCTTGGCAAAGGTGCAATGTTCATTTTAAACGCAATATCATTGAAAAACTGCCCAAAAAAGATACTGCAGAAATCCGGGTGATGATTAAGCGCGTGTTTGAGGCCGTTACGATTGAGGACATACGCAAGTTTAAAGATGAATTAATAAACAAATTTGGTACAGAAGCAAGATTTGAAAAAGCCCTGGCCATTTTAGATGAAGGTTTTGAAGATACTATCCAATACATGAACTTTCCTGAGAATATCCGTATGCACATACGGAGTACTAATTCCCTCGAGCGGCTTAACCAAGAGGTTCGTAGAAGGGAAAGGGTCATTCGCATTTTTCCTAATACCCAATCTGCTTTTCGTTTGGTTGGTGCCGTTTTAATGCAGTATCAAGATACAGAATACTCGAAGAGGAAGTCACTTATGGGAAAGAATAGTTAGCAGCATTTTCAGCTTAACTTCCATCATGGATGATTTCATCTCCGGGAAGGGATGTCAAATTGAAAGGCATTTGACATCCCTTCCCGGAGATGAAGAAAAAAATCCATGGAAGTTAAGCCGAAAAAATGAAGGGGTGGTTGAAAACATTTGCCCATAAATTTACACAATAACCTGGACTTGACTGTCTACGTTAAGGAAGCACGGAAAAATGAAGGCCTTTCTTCACATAGAGCGCGTCTACGTTAAGGAAGCAAGCAAAAACGAGTCTCTTTCTTCACATAGAGCGCGTCTACGTTAAGAAAGTGCGTAAAATTGACGGCCTTCCTTCACGTAGGGCGCGTTTCAAGTGCAAGCTTTTCCCTGCATTTTTTATAAATGCCAAAGCTGTCAGCATTCTTGCTAAATCTAGGAATTTTGCTTATTCAGCAATCCCTATTTGCAACCCAGGTCCTTCGCAAATTTTAAAGCGGAATGGTTGTCTTCCATACACCCCCACACTGTGTCTTTCTAAAGGCAAAACGGACGAACTGTTTTTGCGAAAAACACCACCATTTGCGAATTGGATCTTGCAAAGCGAACGAACGGGTTTTGGGAAAAACGCCCCCATTTGCGAATTGGATCTCGCAAAGTGGGCGGCCTAGTTTTACAAAAAACGCCGCCATTTGCAGAATGAACAAAAGCAAATGGCGGCCCTATCAAATCCATGTGTGTCTTTGTTTTCACCATTACGTGTGTGTTATTTTACCCATTTTCGCTGAAATGCGGCAATGTTGGTGTATTCCCCTTCAAGCAGGCGGGAGATCCGGATGTAAATTGGGAGGATCTCTTCGTATACCGCAGTGTTTTCCGGAATCGGGCGATGGGTGTGCGTGGCGCCGATCCAGTCGGAGACAACCGAGAAGTCATCTATTTCGTCGAGCGCGTACATGCCGAGGACGATCGCCCCGAGGCAGGAGCTTTCAAAACTTTCCGGCACGACGACTTCCTGGTTGAAAATATCAGCGAGCATTTGCCGCCACAAATCGGAGCGGGCAAAGCCGCCGGTCGCCTGGATTTTTTTCGGAATGCCGATCATTTCCTGAAGCGCCAGCATGACCGTATAGAGATTATAAATCACGCCTTCCAGCACGGCGCGGACCATATGCTCGCGTTTATGGTGCAGGCCAAGGCCGAAAAACGAGCCCCTTGCATCCGCGTTCCAAATGGGTGCGCGCTCGCCGGCCAGGTACGGATGAAAGATGAGTCCGTCCGATCCCGGGGCAACACGGGCGGCAATTTTCGTCAGCACTTCATACGGATCAATGCCGAGCCGTTTTGCCGTCTCGACTTCAGCTGCGGCCAGTTCATCGCGCACCCACCGGAACGTCATGCCGCCGTTATTGACCGGCCCGCCAACGACCCAGTGGTTTTCCGTTAATGCATAGCAGAAAATCCTTCCCTTTGGATCGGTCACAGGTTTGTCGGTAACGGTCCGGATCGCGCCGCTTGTCCCGATCGTGATCGCGACAACACCGGGGTCGATTGCATTCACACCAAGATTTGAAAGCACCCCGTCACTTGCGCCGGCAACAAACGGCGTGTCTTGCGGAATGCCGGTTTCGACCGCATATTCCGGCGCAAGCCCGGTGAGGGAAAAGGTCGTCGGCACAGGTTTTGACAGCTTGTCCGCTGTAATGCCGGCCACATGTAGCGCCTCTTTGTCCCAGTCCAGGTCGTGGAGGTTAAAAAGGCCGGTCGCAGAGGCAAGCGAATAATCGACGACATACTGCCCGAAAAAGCGGTAAAAAATATACTCTTTAATGCCGATAAACTTGAACGTTTTTTTGAACAGCTCCTGTTCCTCGTGGCGGAGCCATGTGATTTTGGAAAGGGGGGACATCGGATGGATAGGGGTGCCGGTCCGCCTGTAAATGTCCTGGCCGTGCCATTCATCCTTTATTTTTTTCGCCCATTTTGCCGCGCGTGCGTCCGCCCAAGTAATGCAGTTGGTTAGCGGTTTTCCGTCTTTGTCCACTGCAATCAAACTGTGCATCGCGGAACTGAACGAAACAAGTTTTATTTCGGAAGGATCAATGTCGCTTTTTACGATCGCTGTTTTCATCGAGTCAATGACAGCACGGAAAATTTCATCCGGATTTTGCTCGGCGACCTGAGGGGATGGGCTGTAAAGCGGATAGCCTGCATGGTGCATGCTGATGACTTTCCCTTTTTCGCCGAATAAAACAGATTTTGTTGTTGTTGTACCGATATCTACGCCTAAATAATAGGTCATTAAAAGTCAATCTCCTTTTTATGAACCTGTTGCTTCAAAATGGTTTACAGTTCAGCGTTTTTTTAATTTTTTCCAATACCTTTATTTTAACTGAAACTGGACGGGTTTTAAAAGTTTTTTGGAAAATCGCTGGAATCCGAATTGCTTGACAGGCGAAGGCTGCGGCCGACATACTAACATAGAAAGTAAAAGTAAATGGATAAAAGAGGGTACAGCCATGACGATTGCAGTGATTTACGGAAGTTCGCGCCCGCGCGGCAATACAGAGATGCTGACAGAGCGGGCAGTGGAAGGCATGCATGTGGAGCGCTTCTATTTGAAAGATGCGCATATTCTTCCAATCGAAGACAAGCGCCATACGGATTCAGGGTTTTCAAAAGTGGAGGATGATTATAGCATTCTCATCCAGCATATTTTCATGTGCGATACGATTATCTTTGCAACGCCGATTTACTGGTACGGGATGTCGGGGCTGATGAAAAACTTCATCGATCGCTGGTCGCAAACGTTGCGGGATCCGCAGTTTCCGGATTTTAAAAAAAGAATGGCGGAGAAAAAAATTTATGTGATTGCAGTCGGCGGGGATATGCCGCGTGTCAAAGGGCTGCCGCTGATTCAGCAGTTTGCATATATTTTTGACTTTTTAGGCATGCGTTTTGACGGTTACATTCTTGGAGAAGGCAATAAACCCGGCGATATTGTACAAGATAAAGAGGCAATCTTTGCAGCGGATCAATTAAACGAAGCACTGAAAAGGTGATGCAATTTGAAGACCGTGATCGAAAAGCAGCTTTTTCCGTCCCCGAATCCGCATGTGCGCATGTATCTTGTAACATACTGGTCGGACGGCCTGAAAGTGAAAGGGTTGCTGGCAGAGCCGGATGACGGGCGCGTTTATGACGGGTTTTTATATTTACGCGGCGGCATCAAAAGCGTCGGGATGGTGCGGCCGGCGCGAATCGGCGAGTTTGCGTCGGAAGGGTTTATCGTTTTCGCGCCTTTTTACCGCGGCAACTGGGGCGGGGAAGGCGATGAAGACTTTGGCGGAGACGATATGCATGATGCGTATTTTGGTTTTGACGTATTAATGGAGCATGAGCGGGTGAGCGGGCGTGTCCACGTTTTCGGATTTTCCCGCGGCGGCATCATGGCACTCGGCACCGCGGAAGCACGGCCTGCCGCGTCTATTGTCACATGGGGTGGCGTTTCGGATGTTGCGCTTTGTTATGCGGAACGGGTCGATTTAAGAAAAATGATGAAGCGCGTGATCGGGGGCACGCCGGATAAATATCCGGAACGGTACCGGGTGCGGACGCCACTGTACAAGCTCGGGCAAATCGGTTGCCCCGTTCTCGTCATCCATGGGGAGAAGGATCAAAATGTGTCCGTGGAACACGCCATTCGTCTCGAACACGGTCTCAAACAGCTTGGAAAATCGGTTGAAACATGGTATTTCCCGGAACTTGGCCACCATTTCCCGCCGCCTGTAAACCGGCGGGTTGTCCATGCTGCCAGCGTTTGGATGAAAAGGCATTCCGCACATGATACAATAGAAGCAACGACGGAGGTGAGCCGAATGGGAATGCCGATGGAACTCGATACGATGCTCGTGACGAACGGAAAAGAAGAGCGTATTGAGCAAAACCTCTTTTTGCTAAAACAACCGGGATACTGCGTGTATCCGCTTGATACGCCGGTTGAAATCCGGAAAAAGAAGGAACACGGGCCGAGCGGAAGCGCTGTCATCCGCAAACTGGAATGGGAAAACAATACAACGATCGTTCACTATGAATTGGTTTCTTTGAACACGCCGAATTAAACAGGCGCCGCACCATGGTCCGCGGCGCCTGTTTAGTTTATCAGGACGGGCGGAAGGGAATTTTACAAGTGTAATGCCTGGCTGGTCTTGCGGAGAACGCCGGAATTCGGCCAAAGGGCAATGCCTTGTGAATGGTGAACCAGCTTGCGGGTAGCGCGGAGAAAGAACGGATCCGGCGGGAGTGGTGCCGGAGTATTGGTGAATGGAACTGCTAAAATTTTTCAACTGGGCCTAGACCGGTGTGGACAGGAATATTGGCGAACGCAACACGTCTTGCAAGTGTGCCGCCAGCCTGGTTCTTCGGGATGAAATGGGCAGGATTGAAAATACTAATCGGAAGAGAGGCCGGCTTCTAAAACTGGAAAAGAGAACTGGTCGCAGCGATTTAAAAAGGCTGGCAGCTACTCCCGCCAGAATCGAATACTTGAGGTAAAGGGCCGGCCTTCCGCATTTGCTTGAAAAAGGAGGAGAAGTCCAAAGATGGAAACGGACTACAAAAAAGCTTGCGGCGCATATGCCGTCATTTTTGATGCGAAAAAAGAAAAAGTCGGGGTGGTGCCATCGGGCAGCGGCTACAGGCTGCCGGGTGGGGAAATCAGCCGCGGGGAGTCTGAACTTGCCTGCCTGATGCGGACAGTCGGCGCGGAACTTGAAATCGCGGGCTTTTTAGGCAAAGCGGCACAGGAAACGGGCGCGCGGTCCATGGATGAAGGCCTGTTTTATTTAGGAAAATGGGAACAGCCCCGCAAAGGAAGCCATAACTTGGAATGGCTCAACCTTCACGAGGCTGTGGAAAAAATGGCCGGTGCCCACCATCAATGGGCAGTGCAGGAAGGAATCAGCGCCGTCCAGACAAGCACCTGGTTTTAACTGGGTTTCCGCTTTTGCTTAAATGAGCAGACCCTTGGTACTCGCCGTAACCTTTTGGGTTGCTGCAGCGTTTCCGCTTTTACAGAAATGAGCATACCACAATTTAATTGGAGTCTCATTTTAATTTAAAATGCGGGCTCCCGTTTATGCTTATATAAGCGGGCCGCCGAGTTTTTCAATGTCATCCGGCACCGAAAATTGCCGGAAATTTTCTTTGAACCGGGCTGCAAGTTCGAACGCTTTTTCACGGTAAGCCTGCTTGTCCGTCCATGTATCTGCCGGATAAAGGACGTCATCTGACACCCCTTCAATATGAACCGGGATGTGTAGCCCGAAAATATCATCCTGCCGTGTTTCGGTATCTTTCAGTTTGCCGTTTATCGCAGCCCGGACCATGGCCCGCGTATCGCTTAATTTCATGCGGGAACCGGTTCCGTACGGGCCGCCTGTCCAGCCGGTATTGACAAGAAATACCTGGACGTTGTGCCTGTCAACTTTCTCGCCGAGCATTTCCGCATAAACGGCGGGCTCAAGCGGCAAAAACGGCGCGCCGAAGCAAGTGGAGAACACGGCTTCCGGGCGCGTGACGCCGCGTTCGGTACCGGCCAGTTTAGAAGTGTAACCGCTTAAGAAATGGTACATGGCCTGCTCTTTTGTCAGCCTGCTGATCGGCGGCAGGACACCGGATGCATCGGCCGTCAGGAATATAATGGTTGACGGATGGCCGGCCATGCCGGAGCGGGCAATATTGCCGATGTTTTCAATCGGGTAAGCAGCCCTTGTATTTTCCGTCAGTGCATTGTTGTCATATTGCGGTTTGCGGGACACCGGATCTACGACCACATTTTCAAGTACGGTCCCAAAACGGATCGCCTGGTAAATTTGTGGTTCTTTTTCTTCCGTAAGCCCGATGCACTTTGCATAGCATCCGCCTTCAATATTGAAGACACCGCTGTCGGACCAGCCGTGCTCATCGTCCCCTATAAGTGCGCGCTCCGGATCGGCGGAAAGCGTCGTTTTCCCGGTCCCGGACAAGCCGAAAAACAGGGCCGTATCGCCGTTTTTCCCAGTATTGGCGGAGCAGTGCATGGGAAGGATGCCTTTTTGCGGCAGCAAGTAATTCATGATGGAAAAAATGCTTTTTTTCATTTCGCCTGCATATTCCGTCCCGCCGATCAAAATTATCCGGCGTTCAAGTGAAATCATGATGAACGCTTCGGAATGCGTGCCGTCAAGCGCCGGGTCTGCCTTAAACAGCGGCGCGGAAAGAATCGTAAATTGCGCATCGTGTTGATAGAGCTCCTCCGCATCCGGCCGGATAAACAATTGATGCGCGAATAAATTATGCCAGGCGAACTCATTCACGGTCTGGATCGGAAGGCGGCTTTTTGGATCGGCACCCGCAAAACCTTTAAACACAAAAATTTCGTCTTTCCCTTTTAAATGCCGGACCATTTTTTCATAAAGCCTGTTGAACACGCCGGGAGAAACCGGCTGGTTGATTTTGCCCCAGTCGACACGGTCTTTTGATTCGGAGTCGACGACAATAAATTTATCTTTCGGTGACCTTCCTGTATATTTTCCTGTTGCAGCAGAAATGGCCCCTTCCGTTGTCAGTACAGCTTCTTTCCGTTCGATAATTTTTTCCATTAATTGTGGCACGGAAAGCTGCATGCGTACGTTTTCCCCCGACAACAAAAACTTTAAATCGTCAGAAGCGCCAATCAGATCCATTTTCATAAACCGCCCCTTTGAATAACTTATTTCACTTTAAACGATATCAGTATAACATATTCATCCGTTTATTACATACTTTTTTCCGGGAAAAATGCAGAGGACAAAGGGGAGAAGGGCGAAAAAATCATTGACAGCGCCTGCTAAATTGCGTATGATTTTACTTTGAACGGATACTCTTATCCCGAGCTGGTGGAGGGACGGGCCCGATGAAACCCAGCAACCCGCCTCTGGAACAGGCAATGCGCTCGCAACGCAGCTGCCGCTTGACTTCCAGGCAAAGGTGCTAACCTGCAGCAAGGATTGTTTCCTTGAACGATAAGAGTGAAAGGCGCGATTGATTGAAGTCAAAACCTTTCCACTCATGATGAATGGGGAAGGTTTTTATTTTTGGCTTTGTACATGAAATGAATCGAGTTTAGGGTATGAGTACCGTTTCCAATATGTAACCATATAAGGAGGAAAAGCGGATGTTAAAAGGACGGCATTTGTTCACATCGGAATCGGTGACGGAAGGCCATCCGGACAAAATTTGCGACCAGATTTCCGATGCCATTTTGGATGCCATTTTAGAAAAAGACCCGAATGCCCGCGTTGCCTGTGAAACTTCCGTCACAACAGGGCTCGTGCTTGTCACGGGGGAAATTTCCACCAATACATATGTGGATATTCCGAAAGTGGTGCGCAAGACCATTAAAGAGATCGGCTATACGCGCGCGAAATACGGGTTTGATGCGGAAACATGCGCTGTGCTGACATCGATTGACGAACAGTCCGAAGATATTGCGCGCGGCGTTAACCAGGCTTTGGAAGCCCGCGAAGGCGGGATGAGCGACGAAGAGATTGAGGCAATCGGAGCCGGCGACCAGGGCCTGATGTTCGGGTTTGCCTGCAATGAGACAGAAGAGCTGATGCCGCTTCCCATTTCGCTTGCCCACAAGCTTGCCCGCCGTCTTGCTGAACTCCGCAAACAAGAAGTGATCCCGTATTTGCGCCCGGATGCGAAGACACAGGTGACAGTTGAATATGACGAGAACAACCAGCCTGCCCGCATTGATACGATTGTCATTTCAACGCAGCATGATCCTGACACAAGCGCCGGACAAATCCAGGAAGATATGAAAAAATACGTCATTGAACCGGTTGTGCCGGCACACTTGCTCGATGCGGATACAAAGTATTTGATTAATCCGACCGGCCGCTTTGTTATCGGCGGCCCTCAAGGGGATGCGGGGCTGACCGGCCGCAAAATCATTGTCGACACGTACGGCGGCTATGCACGTCACGGCGGCGGCGCATTTTCCGGGAAAGACCCGACGAAAGTGGACCGTTCCGCTGCTTATGCCGCCCGCTATGTTGCGAAAAATATTGTTGCGGCAGGCCTTGCGGAAAAATGCGAGGTACAGCTTGCGTATGCGATCGGGGTGGCGAAGCCCGTTTCTATTTCCATCGATACGTTTGGGACCGGAAAAGTGCCGGAAAAAGTGCTGATCGAGGCGGTCGAAGCTCATTTTGACCTGCGCCCGGCCGGCATTATCAAAATGCTCGACTTGCGCCGTCCGATTTACAGGCAGATCGCTGCGTACGGGCATTTCGGCCGCGATGATTTGGATGTGCCTTGGGAAAAAACGGACAAAGCCGGGGCGTTGAACGAATTCGCCCGCAATCATATCGGAAAATAATATGAAAAAGAGCGCGCCTGGTATACAGGCCGCTCTTTTTCATAAAACGGCGGGAATAAGGAATCCTGTTTGCCTCATTTTTAACAAAAACCCTGCAAACTGGCGGAAAACATGCTAAACTATATTACATGTGCAGAATTTGGCCGTCAAATTTTGGCGGAAATGCATTTGTTTTTTAAAGAAATAAATTTACAATAGAGTATATCGAAATGAAGTAGGTGACTTTTTACATGTGCGGATTTATTGGCTGCGTCCATGACCATCCCGTTACATTATCAGACGAAGACAGGCAACAGTTTAAACAGATGAATCATATGATTGAGCACCGCGGCCCGGATGATGAAGGCTTTTATGAAGACGAGCATATCCAGTTCGGTTTCAGGCGCCTGAGCATTATCGATATCGAGGCGGGGCACCAGCCTTTAACATACGAAAACGAACGGTACTGGATTATTTTTAATGGCGAAATTTATAACTATGTGGAATTGCGTGAAGAACTGCTAAAAGAAGGGATGACATTCGAAACGAATTCGGATACGGAAGTCATTCTTGCCATGTACAGCCGTTACGGCGAAAAAGCAATCGGACGTCTGCGCGGGATGTTCGGGTTTGCGATCTGGGATAAGCAGGAACAAACGCTTTGCGGCGCGCGTGACCCGTTCGGCATTAAACCGTTCTTCTATTATGAAGACGGCGATAAAATGTATTTCGGTTCTGAAAAGAAAAGCATTTTGCTTGCCATGGAAAAACCAGAACTGAATTATGATGCTGTCCAATATTATTTAACCTACCAATTTGTGCCCGAACCTTTCACCATGACAAAAGACATCCGGAAACTTGAACCGGGCCATTATTTTGTGAAAAAAATTGGCAAACCGATGGAAATCAAACGATATTGGAAAGCATCCTTCCACCCGGTTCATAAAAGCGAGGACGAATTTATTCAAGAAGTGCGTGACGTAATGATTGATTCGGTGAAAGTCCATATGCGCAGCGATGTACCGGTTGGCGCATTCCTGTCGGGTGGGATCGATTCCTCGATTACGGCATCGATTGCAAAACAGTTCCATCCGGGCATTAAAACATTCTCCGTCGGCTTCGAACGCGACGGCTACAGCGAAATTGATGTGGCCAAAGAAACGGCGGAAAAACTCGGGGTTGAAAATATCAGCTATGTGATCACGCCGGAAGAATACATGAAAGAACTGCCAAAAATCATTTGGCATATGGACGATCCACTCGCAGATCCTGCCTGTGTGCCCCTTTATTTTGTGGCGCGTGAAGCAAGAAAGTACGTGACCGTTGTTCTGTCTGGCGAAGGCGCGGATGAATTGTTCGGCGGCTATAATATTTACCGTGAACCGCAGTCGCTTGAAGTTTTTGATAAAATTCCGGCTGCCGGAAAATCTATTTTGAAAGCTTTGGCGAAAGTGTTGCCGGAAGGGGTAAAAGGAAAAAGCTTTATCGAACGCGGCGTCACGCCAATGGAAGACCGTTATATTGGCAATGCGAAAATGTACACCGAAGAAGAAAAACGCGACTTGCTGTTGACTTATAACAACAGCCTTGACTACCGTGACATCACAAAGCCGCTGTACAATGAAACAAAAGGCTATGATCCGGTTAACCGGATGCAATATATCGATATCCATACGTGGATGCGCGGCGATATTTTGCTGAAGGCGGACCGGATGACGATGGCCCATTCACTTGAACTGCGTGTGCCGTTTTTGGATAAAGAAGTGTTCCGGGTCGCTTCGCAAATTCCGGCGAGCTTAAAAACGTCTCATAACACAACGAAGTATGTTTTGCGCAAAGCGGCAGAGGGCATTGTGCCGGAACATGTGCTGAATCGGAAAAAACTCGGGTTCCCGGTCCCGATCCGCCACTGGCTGAAAGATGAAATGCATGATTGGGCGGCAGAGATCATCAAAACGAGCCCGACCGATGACATCATCAACAAACAATATGTACTGAAGCTCTTGGAAGACCATTGTGCAGGCAAGCTCGATTACAGCCGGAAAATCTGGACCGTGCTCATTTTCATGCTCTGGCATGCCGTGTATATGGAAGACAAGTACGATTTCCAAAAAGGCGCACAAGGGCGGCTTGCCGGCGCTTCGCTGTAATCTCCAAAAAATCGATTCACAATCGGGAAAATAACCGGATAAAGTTGTCCGCAAAATGAGCGGGCAGGAGGTTTTTCCGTCTTCAAAAGGGGATGGAATTGTGAAATGGTCCGATGTTCGTTCAGCGTTTCACAGTAAGAAAGCTGGGACAAAAAAGGGGGGTCTGGCCCCGCTTCCGTGTAATCGGAAACGGGGGCAGGCCCCTTTATCGTATAACGCTTTTTTCGTATATGCCTGGTAAGCTTTGCATTTATCCCGGTTCGCAGCATGGCTTTTTTTGTTCATTTTTTCGCTTGTTTGCGGCTTAAAACAGTGCGGCTGCCGATGCTTTTAAAGAAGGCGTTATTTTTGTCCCCGCCGGTAACCTTTGTCAGCGCCCGACGGAATTTTTATAGTACTGTGCTTTTTCGGCATATTCGCGGACGATGCGGCGCATGTCCTGGATATCTTTTTCGGTAAGTTCACGGATCACTTTTGCCGGGCGGCCGAACGCAAGCGTATGCGGAGGAATCTTTTTCCCGGGCGTTACAAGGCTGCCGGCGCCAATAAAAGCGCCTTCCCCGATTTCGGCGCCGTCAAGAATAATTGAACCCATGCCGATCAAAGCTTTTGTCCGAACATGGCAGCTATGTAAAATTACCTGGTGGCCGACCGTCACTTCATCTTCCAGTATGAGCGGTGTTTGCGGGCTTTCGTGCAGGACGCAGTTATCCTGGACATTTACCTTTTGTCCGATTTTTACCGGTGCGACATCGCCGCGGATAACGGTTCCAAACCAGATGCCGGATTCATCGCCGATTTCAACGTCCCCCGTAACGGTCACATTGTCAGCAATATAAGCAGTTGGCGCAATCAAAGGGGTTTTTCCATTGTAAGCATAAATCATATTCATACCCTCCTATTTTGATCTTTTCTTTTATCTTAAAGAATTGGGAATAAATTGTGAATAAATCGGGTTAAAAATGGCATATGTTTTTCAGAACAGAAGGATTATGGGTAAAATAAAAGCAGGATGGTTTCGCAGGTTTTGAAGGAGGCAGGAACATGTGGAAATGGGAAGCAGATGAAAACCCAAAAGCAGTCATCGTCATAGTTCATGGCGCGATGGAACATCACCGCCGCTACAGCTGGCTAATTGAGATGTGGAGATCAAGCGGCTATCATGTCGTGATGGGCGATCTTCCCGGTCATGGGATGACATCAAGAGCAAAAAGGGGGCATATTGATTCCTTTGATGAATATACAACAGAGATAAAAGAGTGGGTGACGGCAGCCTATCAGTTCGACCTCCCGATTTTTCTCCTCGGTCACAGCATGGGCGGGCTGGCGGTCATCCGGCTGCTTGAGCAGGAACATCTGAAAATCGCGGGGGTTATTCTTTCCTCGCCGTGCCTTGGGCTTGTCCAGTATCCTTCAAAGCTGCTCGGCCTGCTTTCGATCGGGTTAAACCGGATTGCCCCGGGCCTCCGCTTTAACAGCCCGCTGACCGTGCAAATGGCAACGCGGAATAAGGATATTCAAATGCAGGCGGTCAACGATTCATTGATGCTGACAAAAGTATCTGTCCGCTGGTACCGTGAGCTGCTCGCAGCGATGCGGCAGGCACAGATGGATACCGTACGGCTGCCGGACGTCCCGTTTCTTGTCATGCAGGCCGGGAATGACAAAATTGTGGACAAGGGGGCTGTCGTAAATTGGTTTAACCAAACTTCCGTGTCCGAAAAATTATACAAAGAATGGCCGAAATGCTACCATGAAATTTTCAATGAACCGGAAAGGGAAGATGTTTTCCTTTATGCGAAAAATTTTGTGGAAAACCGGCTCCGCACGTTAGGCTATATATTAGAATGAGGTGACGCTTGTGACAATTCCATCCTATCCGATCTCATTAATGGCGCAAGTTTACCGCCGGGTGATGCCGGCTGTCCACCGTGAACTCCATTACTGGCGGGAAAAGGCACGCCAGATTCCCAATGATGAATTAAAGACACAGGCGCTCGCCAGCATTCAACATAAAACGTTTCACTGTGAAGGCGGATCGATCCTCGGCCTTTTGGCAATGGAAGAGCGGACAGCGGCTTTTCGGTTTATTGTCGCTTACCAGACGATCAGCGACTATCTTGATAATCTATGCGACCGCAGCACATCGCTTGACCCGGTTGATTTCCGAGCACTGCACGAGTCCATGTCCGATGCGCTTACAGTCGGCGCACCGTTGAAAAATTATTACCGTTACCGACTGGACCAGGATGACGGTGGTTATTTGCATGAACTCGTGCGGACATGCCAGGTTGTGTTGAGCCGCATCCCTCAATATAAAGCCATTCAACCTTATTTGCTGGAACTTTGCCGTTATTATTCGGATCTGCAAGTACATAAACATGTGCGCGTAGAGGAACGGGTGCCGCGGCTAAAGGAATGGTTTTTGCGCTACAAGCCGGATTTTCCAGATATGGAATGGTATGAGTTTTCCGCCTGTTCCGGCTCGACCCTCGGGATTTTCTGCCTTGTTTCCTACGCGCTCCGGGACGATTTCCGCCCTGAATATGCGACAATCATCCGTGACGGGTATTTTCCTTATATTCAGGGGTTGCATATTCTGCTGGATTATTTTATCGACCAGGACGAAGACAAAAAAGGCGGAGACTTGAATTTTTGTTTTTATTACCCGAGCGAAGAAGAGCTGTTTAAACGGCTGAAGCATTTTTTGCAGGAGGCGGATAAACATACGGCCCGACTCCCAAATGAAAAATTTCATAAACTGATTAACCGGGGGCTTTTGGCTGTTTATTTGTCAGATGAAAAGGTGAAGAAGCAGCGGAGCGTTCAGAAATTGTCGCGGAAAATGATCAAATTTGCCGGCTCGATCAGTTTATTCTTTTATTTTAACGGAAAAATGTACCGCGCCATCAAAAACATGATCCCGGCCAGCCTGGCAAAAACAATAGTAAAATGAGCCGGCTGGTGGCAACGGGAAAGGGCAGATTTTATCGGCCCCTTTGTTGCCGTTTTTAGAAAAGGCGGATGGTTGTCTGGTTGAGGAAACCGGAGCAATGTGGCTTTTTCCGGCCGGACTTTTTGCATCATTCAAGAGCCGGCCGTGTTCATATACGATTAAAAAAGGCGGGCTTTCGTACCCGGCCCCGTTGTTACCGTTTTTCAAAGGCAATGAGAAAAGGCGTGCTTTTCGTACCCGGCCCTTTTGTTATCGCTTTTTGAATGGCATGAAAAAAGGCGGGCTTTGCATAATCCAGAACCCGGTCAGATTCATATGCGATTGAAAAAGGCAGCTGTTCGTAGCCGGCGCATATGTTATCGCTTTTGGGAATGACATGAAAAAGCCAGGTTCCCGTTATGTTTTGAATCCGAACCAATCGATCCTTCGTTATCGTTTTTCAATAGCAATAAGAAAAGGCGGATGGTTTGCCTGGTTGAGAAATTCATACCGGAGCACATGCGCCTTTTTCTGATCGAGCTGTTTTACATAATCCAGGAGCCGGTCACGTTCATACGCGCCGCCTTCATGGCCGTGGTAAACCACAACTGCGATGATCCCGCCGGTTTCAAGCATGGAAAAAATCTGCTCGAGTGCGGCAATGGTTGACTCCGGCCGGGTAATGACCGTTTTGTCGCTGTCCGGCAAATAGCCCAAATTGAAAACCGCTCCGCTGATCTTGCCATGCAGCGCTGCCGGGATGCATTCGCTGGCATGTTCATGGCCGGTGCAGAAAAGTTCGGCGCGCGTAACGAGGCCTTCTTTCTCCAGGCGTTCCTTTGTCCGCCTCACCGCTTCCGGCTGGATATCAAAAGCAAACACTTTTCCACCTTCTCCAACCCGTTTGGCGAGAAATACAGTATCATGCCCGTTCCCGGCTGTTGCGTCAATGGCAAAACCGCCGCTCTTTACAGCTTTTTCTAAAAGTAAATGAGCAAATGAGAGAACAGGAAGCATATTCATCTTTGCAGCATCTCCATTTATTGATTGGTCTACAGGCGAAAGTTGAACGCCTGTTTTTTTACTGTGAAAAGGCAAATGTGCCCCATGTAAATCATATTTTTCAGCGCTTTCCATTCGAATACCGGAATGGACACGGCAAAATCGTTCTTATTCTTCAGACATACAGGCTCGCGCCCCAAAATGGTAAAAAACCGTCTTTATGCAGCGCACTCCTTTTGCATTTTACCATGAACGGGTGCGGGTGCAAAGGCGGCTCGGATTCTAAATCGAGCTGTCGGGAAGAAACTCCCAATGCGCTGGGGAAACATTTTTTCTGCACGGGGCATTATACAAATGAAGCCTGCACGCTTCAAAGCATAAAGGGGGGAATCGTGATGGCCACACGGGAAGCAGTCGAAAATTGTATCAACCGTTGCGAGCAAGCCGTTCAATCGGCGCGTGAGCAATTTGCGGAAGGCAACCGCCAGGAAAACTACGGCTATTATGATTTTTCGGAACCGTTAACAGAGCTGGAAGAAGCCTATAATGAACTTTGCAAATTGGCGATCAGTGCCAACTCCCAGCAGCGTGAGCGCCTCCACCGTATGCGCCTTGTGATTCAGCAGCTGCAAAACGAGATGATTTTACAGGAACATGAACCGACCATGTAATTGGAAAAACGTAAGCCGGAAACTTGCTGGGGCAAAATGCTCAATAAGCAAATGGGGAAAACGGAAAAGCCAGGCAAGTAACCCAGCGAAAAATCCGGCGGGAACAACGGGAATATGGGAGCAGTTTCGGCACGTTAAAATTAGGAAAAACAACAAGAAAAGCCGGCCGGATTCATGAAAGCGGGATAGGGCACGGGCCTTATCCCGCTTTTAATGCAAATGTTGGATCAAGTAGAGGACGGGGAATTGCCATAATATTTATATTTTGCAAGAATGCTTGTAACTGTCGGGAAAAACCCCTACAATTTCCTTTGATCGATTCATTAGCAGGGGGGCATTCATTTTGCCAAAAACTGTGTGGCTGCTTGTCATTGGCATGGCTGTCAACATGACTGGCGCTTCTTTTTTATGGCCGTTAAATTCAATCTATATCCACGATCATCTCGGTAAATCGCTGTTTATCGCCGGGCTTGTGCTCATGCTGAATAATTTTACAAGCGTCATCGGCAGTCTTTTGGGTGGATATTTGCATGATAAAATCGGAGGTTACCGTTCCGTAATACTGGGTGGCTTGATCTCTGCCGCGGCGCTTGCCGGCTTGACATGGAACCACGCTTGGCCGGATTATGTATTTTTCCTCGGTGCCATCGGGCTCGGTTCCGGCATGATCGGCCCGGCGATCCTTGCAATGGCGGGCGCGGCTTGGAAAGGCGGAGGGAGAAAAGCGTTCAATGCCATCTATGTCGCCAACAACATCGGGGTTGCACTCGGTGCCGCGCTGGGAGGTGTGATTGCCTCTTATTCCATTGACCTTATTTTTGCAGCGAATCTTGCACTTTTTCTCGTTTTTATGGCGATTGCCATCTTCGGCTACCGGAATATTGCCGAAAAACATGCTGGGTATGCGGGAGCAGCCGCTGTTTCTGCCAAAAGTGCAGGAAGGGCGCAAGTGGCATCCCTCATCATATTATGCTTTGCTTATTTCCTGGCATGGACGGCGTACACGCAATGGACGGCTACGATTTCCACTTATACGCAGACGCTTCATATATCGCTGAACAAGTACAGCTTTCTTTGGACATTGAACGGCGCGATCATCGTGCTCGGCCAGCCGCTCCTTTTGCCGTTTTTAAAGCGGTTCTTGCCGGAAGTCAAACAGCAAATTGTTGCTGGGACGGCCATTTTTATGCTGTCATTCGCTGTCGTTGCCTTTGCCGGGCATTTTCCCGGTTTTGCAGTGGCAATGGGCATTTTAACGGTCGGGGAAATGTTTGTCTGGCCGGCTGTGCCCGCAGTTGCCAATACGCTTTCGCCGAAAGGGCGGGAAGGGTTTTACCAGGGCATCATTAACAGTGTCGCAACATGCGGCAGAATGATTGGCCCTGTTGTAGGCGGGTTTGTCGCAGATGCATTCGGCATGAAGGCATTGTTCGGATTGCTCATTTTCTTTCTCGCCGTTTCCCTTTTACTGGCCTTGTTGTATGACCGCCCGCTCGCAAAAAAACCGCATTCTGAGGTGGCAGGAAAATAATGTTGAAACCGGGAATGAATTTCTGTAAAATAGGTTATAAATTGAATAAACGATAGAAGAACGTTGACAAGGAGCAGTAACGGCGGCACTGAAACAAGAGAATTGGCGGGAGGTGCAAGCCAATCAGGGAACCCCGTGAACTCGCCTTTGAGTTGCAAATATGAACCCGTTTTAGTATTTGCCGTATTCCGCGTTAAGGACTTAAAGTGAGTGCTTGCACTAATTTGGGTGGTACCGCGGGAGAACCCTCTCGTCCCTTTTCCCTGGGATGGGAGGTTTTTTGTGTTGCTTTGTTGTCAATGTCGATACATAAAAAAGGAGGAGTCTGTCATGAGTTTTGACCACCGGAAAATCGAAAAGAAATGGCAGCATTACTGGGAAGAACATCAAACGTTCCGTGCCGGTGAAGACGAAAATAAACCAAAATTTTACTGCCTGGATATGTTTCCGTACCCGTCGGGGGCGGGCCTCCACGTCGGGCACCCGGAAGGATATACGGCGACCGACATCATCTCGCGGGCGAAACGGATGCAAGGGTATAATGTGCTTCATCCGATGGGCTGGGATGCATTCGGGCTTCCGGCTGAGCAGTATGCGATTGATACCGGCAATGATCCGGCTGTTTTCACGATTCAAAATATCCATACATTCCGCCGCCAGATCAAAGCGCTCGGGTTTTCCTATGATTGGGACAGGGAAATCAACACATCTGATCCGGAATATTATAAATGGACGCAGTGGATTTTTCTGCAGCTGTGGAAAAACGGGCTTGCTTATATTGATGAAGTGCCGGTCAACTGGTGCCCTGCGCTCGGAACCGTGCTTGCAAACGAAGAAGTCATTGACGGCAAGAGCGAACGCGGCGGGCATCCGGTCATCCGCAAACCGATGCGCCAGTGGATGCTGAAAATTACCGCCTACGCGGACCGCCTTCTTGAAGACCTCGAGGAACTGGACTGGCCGGAAAGCATTAAGGATATGCAGCGCAACTGGATCGGCCGTTCGGAAGGGGCGGAAGTGACATTCCAGGTTGAAGGCACAAATGAAACGTTCACCGTCTTCACGACCCGCCCGGATACGCTGTTCGGGGCGACCTACGCCGTGCTTGCGCCGGAACACCCGCTTGTGGATAAAATTAAAACGAAAGAGCAGGCCGAAGCGGTCCAGGCTTACATTGCCCAGGTGCAGTCAAAAAGCGACCTCGAACGGACCGACCTTGCGAAAGAAAAAACCGGCGTATTTACAGGGGCGTATGCCGTGAACCCTGCCAACGGCGAAAAAATGCCAATCTGGATTGCCGATTATGTATTAATGAGCTACGGGACAGGCGCAATCATGGCGGTGCCGGCCCATGACGAACGCGACTATGAATTTGCCCGCAAATTCAATTTGCCGATAAAAGAAGTCGTCGCAGGCGGCAATGTTGAAAAAGAAGCCTATACCGGCGACGGCGAACACGTCCATTCCGGGTTTTTAAACGGGCTGGGCAAGCAGGCAGCCATTAAACGCATGATCGAATGGCTTGAAGAAAAAGGGATTGGGCAGAAAAAAGTGACATACCGCCTGCGTGACTGGCTGTTCAGCCGCCAGCGTTACTGGGGCGAGCCGATCCCGGTCATCCACTGGGAAGACGGGACCATAACTGCCGTGCCGGAAGAAGAGCTGCCGCTCATGCTTCCGAAAATGACGGAAATCAAACCGAGCGGAACAGGCGAATCACCGCTTGCAAATGTTGAAGAATGGGTCAATGTTGTGGATCCGGAAACAGGGAAAAAAGGCCGGCGCGAAACAAACACGATGCCGCAATGGGCAGGAAGCTGCTGGTACTTCCTCCGTTTCATCGATCCGAAAAACCGCAAAGCGATTGCCGATCCGGAAAAACTGAAAAAATGGCTGCCGGTTGACCTTTACATCGGCGGGGCTGAGCATGCGGTGCTTCACTTGCTGTATGCCCGCTTCTGGCATAAATTTTTGTACGATATCGGCGTTGTGCCGACGAAAGAGCCATTCCAAAGATTGTTCAACCAGGGCATGATCCTTGGCGAGAACCATGAAAAGATGAGCAAATCGCGCGGCAATGTCGTCAATCCGGATGACATTCTTGAGTCGCACGGGGCAGATACGCTCAGGCTGTACGAAATGTTCATGGGCCCTTTGGATGCTTCGATTCCATGGTCGACAAACGGCCTTGACGGTTCCCGCCGCTTCCTTGACAGGATCTGGCGCCTGTTTGTGAATGAAGACGGCAGCCTGTCAGAAAAAATCCAGGACAAGGCCAATCCGGCACTTGAAAAAACGTATCATCTGACGGTCAAAAAAGTGACGGAAGATATCGATGCCCTTCATTTTAACACGGCCATTTCGCAATTAATGGTGTTTATCAACGATGCCTATAAAGCGGAAGTCATACCGAAAACGTATGTGGAAGGCTTCGTCAAGCTGCTGTCGCCGTTTTGCCCGCATATTGCCGAAGAACTGTGGGAAAAACTCGGCCACAGCGGCACGATCACATATGAAGCATGGCCTTCTTTTGATGCTTCAAAACTCGTCGACAATGAAGTGGAAATTGTCCTCCAGGTGAACGGCAAAGTCCGCAACAAAGTGAAGATCGACCGCAACATGAGCCGCGAGGACATGGAAAAACTCGCGCTTGCGGATGAAAAAATCAAAGAGTTTACGGAAGGAAAAACGATTCGCAAGATCATTGCCGTGCCGGGCAAACTTGTCAACATTGTGGCAAACTAATGGATTTCCGGAAAACGGGGCTTTACGGTGAAATGGCCGTAAGCCCCATTTTTTATGCGTGAAATTCATAATTTGTTTGTGAAATGGCAAACTAGGACTATCAACCACAAAAAAGGGGAAAAAAGATGGTTCTTTTATTTTCACTTTTGGCAGGGGCGGGACTGGCATATTTATCCCGCGCGCTGTTTCAGGCAGAAAAAATGAAATCATTGCTGCTTTACTTATGGTTATATTACTGGACAATCAATTTTTTAAGGATATTGGAAATGAACCTGCACTTTGTTCATGATCACCATACACCGATGTTCTATATTTCCAGGTTGCTTGTTCTGTTTCAGGTGCCCCTTTTGTTTTTGCTGTATTTGCACGTATTTCACATATCACGGACGTCCGGCCGGAAAACCCTGGCCGCTGTAAGTTTTTTCCTTGTTTTTACGGGTTATGTCGCCATCCTCGATTTTTTACAAATTCTGTATACCTACGAATGGTCATGGCGGTATGCCCTTGCTTTCTTCTTCACTGATCTTGCGGTGGTACACGTGGGCGATGCGCTCTATAGATGGTTGGACAGGAAAAAGGAGGTGCGCCGGCATGCTTCCGAAAAAATTTGACGAGAATGAAATCTTTACCCTTGTTGCTTTGGCAGGTTTGATGCTGGCACTGTATCTTCTTCCAAAAGCCGTTTCATGGAAAGCAGGGCTTGCGACCGGGCTGTTTTTTACAGCAATGGCCTGCTTTGCGGATGAAGTGCTTAGCGGGATGTATCCTTTAAACTTATACAATACATTTGATTCCAAAGATATCGAACTATTCGACTTTATTATTTATATTCCGGTTTTTACTTTGTACGGCTATTTGTTTATTACGGTACAGAGTTTATTCCGGGCGCGGCTTCGCTCTGTGCGCATCGTGCTGTTTTA
Source organism: Weizmannia sp. FSL K6-0777 (assembly GCF_038593185.1). Classification (NCBI taxonomy): domain Bacteria; kingdom Bacillati; phylum Bacillota; class Bacilli; order Caryophanales; family Bacillaceae; genus Heyndrickxia; species Weizmannia sp. FSL K6-0777. The sequence continues at coordinate 2,336,782 of NZ_CP151971.1, read as the reverse complement.
TTTGCTTGTCTGGATTGGATTCACATTATTGATGGAATCCATTTCCGTTCGGTTCGGGGTATTTCATTACTTGGAAGGGTGGGACAATCTCCATTCACTGGTTTCCTATTGCTTCCTTTTCCCGGTATTTTATACTTATGCCAATTGGATTTTAAAAATCGAAGTGCCTGATTAAAATGTTCTGAAATTGGAGATAATAGAAATAAATAAAACAGGGAGGGGCCACAATGGTACAGGTTAAACTTTTTGATTGTGAACATGAGAAAGACCTTGAGGAGAGCATGAATACGTTTTTGGAAAAAATCAGCGAAGACCAGCTCATTGATGTCAAATATAATATTGCCGCCATGGTGGAGCCGGAGGACGACGACCAGATTTACTGTTTTTCGGCGATGATTTTATACCATAAATAAAGCGGGGTTGCCCGGCCCGGATTTTTTTCGTCCACACGATTGTAAAATATGATCCATGGCAGCTGCAGTCCCAACTGCCATCCATCCCGCCGCCTGTCCGCGAAAAAAATTCTTCATAAAAAAATTGTCAAGCGGGTATGTTCGCGGTACACTACATTATAGTGTGTGAAAAAAGGCCCGTCCGCATCAGGGGCGGCCGGAAGATCATTTCGGGCGGGAAGGGATTTTATGTCTTCAAAATTATTGCGCGGCACGTTTATTTTAACACTTGGGACGATCATCTCGAAAATTCTCGGGGTATTCTATGTGATTCCGTTTGATGCGATCATCGGCGGATCGGGACCGGAGGCACTCTATCAGTTCGGATATGTCCCTTACAATATTTTTATCAGCATTTCCACGGCAGGCGTCCCGCTTGCTGTCGCAAAATATGTGGCAAAATACAATGCGCTGGAAGAATATGCGGTCAGCCGGAAGCTGTTCAGGTCGAGCATGTATTTAATGATTGTGACCGGTATTGCCGGCTTTCTTGTGATGTATGTTTTTGCCCCGTATTTTACGGATTTGGCGATGGCCGGCAAGCAGGAAGCGCAGGTTTTCTCAAAAGCCGATGTGACGGTGGTGATCCGGGCGGTCAGTTTTGCGCTGATCATTATTCCGGTGATGAGCCTGATTCGCGGTTTTTTCCAGGGGCACCAGTCAATGGGGCCTTCTGCTGTTTCCCAGGTTGTGGAGCAGGTTGTCCGGATTTTATTTATGCTGATCGGTGCTTACGTGATTTTGCATATCCTTCACGGCAGCATCGTGTCCGCCATCAGCGCGGCAACATTTGCGGCTTTTGTCGGCGGGATGGCGAGCCTGTTTGTGCTCATTTGGTACTGGTTCAAACGAAAACCGCATCTTGACCGGCTGCTTGAACAGGACAAAGGCACAATGCATGTTTCGATCCCCACGCTGTATAAAGAAATCATCCTTTCTGCTTTGCCGTTTGTATTTGTCGGGATCGCCAATTCGCTTTACCAAATGGTTGACCAGCTGACAGTGAAGCGCGGTATGGAAGCGGTCGGGCTCGGGAAAATGTGGCAGACGCAGCTCGGGATGTTGAATTTCCAGTCGCACAAGCTTGTCATCATTCCGGTCTCCCTTGCGACCGCCTTTTCCATGACGCTTGTTCCGATGATTACGGAAGCTTTCGCAAAAAGGGAGCGCGATATGCTCGTCCGATCTGTTGACCAGACATTGCAGGTGCTGCTTTTTATTACGGTGCCGGCTGCGCTTGGGATGTCGCTTTTGGCCAAGCCTATTTTTGCGATTTTTTATAATACGGATAACGCCGTCTCGGTCAGCGTGCTGATGCATTATGCGCCGGTTGCTATTTTGTTCTCGCTTTATTCCGTGACGGCGGCGATCATGCAGGGGATCAATGAGCAGCGCTGGACGATTTTAAGCTTGCTCGTCGGGCTTTTGTTAAAATTAAGCCTGAATATCCCGCTGATCAAAATGTTTGGGATTCTCGGCGCAGTCTACGCCACGGCAATCGGTTATACAGCGTCGATTCTGATCAGCTTTATTGTGATCAAACTTTTCGCAGCCTATCCGTATCGGACAGTGATCCGGCGCACGATCTTGATTCTGATTTTTAATGCCGTCATGCTGGCGGTGACCGGTGCCGTATATAAAGGGCTCACGCTTGTGCTTTCGCCTTCTTCAAGGTGGCAGGCATTGCTGATTGTCACGATTTGCGCCGCGGCCGGTGCGGTTGTTTATGCCTACCTTGGCCTGAAATCGAAACTTGCGGACAAGCTGTTCGGCGTAAGGATTCAACGCGTGAAGGCCAGGTTGCATATGCGGTAAGGAAACGGGGTGTGTGCGGCAGGAAGCTGGCTTGCGGGCAAGACGCGGGATAAAGTTGTGTATCTGGCTGTTTTATCGTGACAGCGGGATTGCAAGCTGCGGTAAAAAGCTGGACTTCCTGGCGTTTTCGGTTGTTCAACCGTTTAGCCGTGGGCTACAAACGGGAGTAAAAAGCTGCCCCCTCTTTAGCGGATAGGTTTCCGGTGTCAGGGTTCAATGCGTGGAGGCGGGTTTTCAAGCGGGAGTAAAAGCTGAATCCCACTTTAGCGGATAGGTGCCCGGTGTCAGGGTTTAATAGATGGAGGCAGGATTTCATATTTGGGTAAAAAGTTGGTGCAGGGAAGGCAAAACGGATATAAGGGTGAGGCGCATTTAACTTGTGAGATGGCGTTGTGGTAAAAGAAAATGGCGGGGATAAAAGGCTCTTAAACATGCCAAAAGCGGCACTGCATGTCTCCGCTGCCGCTTTCCAAAAAAACAATTTGTTTCTTTCTCTAAGATGACATCTTAACTTTTTTGCTGGTTGTTGTCCAAATCCCCCTGTGTGTGCTTTTGACCAAGTCGTTGTATGCCAGCACATTCAAATCTCTTTGAATGGTGCGAGGAGTGATGCCGAACTCATCTACCAGTTCCTGGGTTGTCACAGTCCCTTTCTCTTTAATAAACATATAAATCGACTTAATACGAGTAAGCATACGGTCTGTTGATGGTTTCAAAATACCACTCCCTCATCTTTTTTCCAAAGACAAAGACGACAAACAGCTTTACAACATGTGTTTAGCTTACAGGAATAGCGTGCCGTTCGGACAACTCCTTTTTCTAAAATTTTTTCTAAGATGTCAGACAATTATATTGTACATCTTTTTGCCTGAATTGACAAATATATCAGCTCTTGTTTACACCATATGTTGTGCCTGCTAAGTTTATAACCACTAATGATAGCGTTTTCTTCTCACCACCCTTTTCCCTGGGTTGCTGTAATCCGGCTAAAGGTATGGCCTTTGCCAGCCCGGTGAAAGACATTTTGCTGTTTGCTTTTCTGATTAGGCGTGCTAATGGAACAATTGGCGTGTAGTGACTGGCAATTTTGTCTAATTGGGCGCCCGTTCCAATCGGACAGGTCGGATTGGCTGGTATTTTGTTTTTTACCACGCCAATGAAGGACGTTTCGGCAGTCCAGGCACCACGTTTTGTCTTTCATCGCGGTTATGAAGGACAATTCGCCGTTTGCCTTCAACTGTTTTGTCTTTCATCGCGGTTATGAAGGACAATATTTTGATTTCCGGTTCGTGATTTGTCCTTCACCACGCCAATGAAGGACATTTCGACGGTTCCGGCACCACGTTCTGTCCTTCATCCCTCCGATGAAGGACAAAATGCCGTTTGCCGGCCAAAGTTTTGTCTTTCATCCCCCGCCCGCAAAAGATATCAATTCATTTTGTAATCAATGGAAAAAGAAGTAAAATAAAGAACGAATGACAACATAAAGGAGCGACAAAAATGGCCGATATCCACTGGATGGAAGAAGTATTAAAAAGGAAAGAGGATTTGATCCGCGATCTGAAAGGGATTTTGCAGATCAGGAGCGTTCTCGATGAAGCGAATGCAACGGAAGAAGCACCACTCGGGCAAGGCGTCAGGGAGGCGCTCCAATATATGCTCGATCTCGGTGAAAAAGACGGGTTCAAAACGAAAAATGTGCAAAATCTCGCCGGCCACCTTGAAATGGGGGAAGGAGAAGACATTCTCGGGATCCTCGGGCATGTCGATGTAGTGCCGGAGGGGGACGGCTGGACAGTTGACCCGTACAGCGGCACAGTCAAAGACGGGAAAATTTATGCGCGCGGCTCAAGCGACGACAAAGGCCCGACAATGGCGGCTTATTACGGCATGAAAATTGTAAAAGAACTCGGGGTGCCACTTGAAAAAAGGGTGCGCCTCATTGTCGGGACAGATGAAGAAAGCAACTGGAGATGCATGGACGCCTATTTTGCAAACGAGGAAATGCCGGCCATCGGGTTTTCGCCGGATGCCGACTTCCCGATCATTTATGCGGAAAAAGGGATTGCCGATTTTGACATTATCCAGGATCCGGAAAAAACGGAAGACCCGCAGCAGGCGGAACTGCTTTCTTTTGAATCGGGGCGCCGCTACAATATGGTGCCGGACTATGCGGAGGCACGCCTTGTCGCGCACGGCGAGCAGACGGAACTTTTGCAAAAATTCCAGGATTATCAGAAGGAAACCGGGCTTGCCGGGCAGGATTTCGTGGACGGCGGCGTTTTGATTTTAAAGCTGGAAGGCGTTTCGGCCCATGGCGCGGAACCGGAAAACGGAAAAAGCGCGGGGCTTTATCTGGCAAAATTTTTAAACAGTGTGGCGCTTGACCGTGCCGGGGCAAAATTCATCAAAACGCTCAACCAGTTCTTCGGCCGTTCACGCGGTGAATATTTCGGCATCGGGTACAAAGATGAAGTTTCCGGGGAATTGACGATCAATATCGGGATCATGTCCTATCATCAGGAAAAAGGCGGCCGCATAGGATTAAATATGCGTTATCCCGTTACTTTCGATCTTGAAGCAGGAAAAACAAAAATTGTGTCGAAATTAAAAAAAGACGGCTTGCGTTTCGATCATTTTTCCGATCAGAAACCGCATTATGTTGACAAAAATGACCCGCTGATTACGACGCTTGCGAAAGTGTACGAGGAGCAGACCGGAGAGGAAGCGAAGCTATTGGCAATCGGCGGTGGTACATATGCACGTACCCTTAAAAAAGGTGTGGCATTTGGGGCGCTTTTCCCGGGACGCGAAGATGTCATGCACCAAAAAGATGAGTACATGTATGTGGAAGATTTGCTCAAAGCAACGGCGATTTATGCACAGTCCATTTATGAACTGGCCGGGAAGCACGCGTGACTTCAGCTGTGAGCGTCAATGCCGGCGGGCCGCAAGCAAGCACAGAAATGGTCGGGAAAGCCGCAATAAAATGAAGAAAGGCAAAGGGGTTGCATCATGGAGAAACTGGTTTTAAACGGCACCCTGGTCGACAGGGGAGAAGCAAGTGTTGATATTGAAGACCGCGGTTATCAGTTCGGGGATGGCATTTACGAAGTGGTCCGCGTATACGGGGGCAGGCTGTTTACAAGCGAAATGCATTTAAAACGGCTCTATTCAAGCGCGGAAAAACTTTCGCTCCACATTCCGTATACAATGGAGCAGCTGACGGCGCAATTGGAAGCACTGGTTGCGGCAAACCAGCTCCATACAGGGATTGTCTATTTGCAATTTACGCGCGGCGTCGCAAAACGGAAACACCATTTTCCGGAAACAAGCGAAACGACGTTTGTTGCATACACGAGTGAAATGGAAAGGCCGCTGGAAAAAATGAGAAAAGGCGTAAAAGCGGTGCTTGCGGAAGACATCCGCTGGCTGCGCTGCGACATCAAAAGCCTGAACCTGCTCGGCAATGTGCTCGCCAAACAAAAAGCTGCGGAAAATGGCGCTTATGAGGCAATCCAGCACCGCGGCGAAACAGTGACAGAAGGTTCATCGTCGAATGTATTTATTGTGAAAGACGGCGTGCTATTGACACACCCGGCAACGAACCTCATTTTAAACGGAATTACAAGACAAGTGGTCTTTGGCATTTGCGGGAAAGAAGGCATTCCTTTCCGGGAAGAGCCATTTACGGTAGAGGATTTGTGCACGGCGGATGAAGTCCTGATTACAAGCACGACATCCGAAGTGATGCCGGTTGTGGACATTGACGGTAAACCCGTTGCAGGCGGAACACCGGGCACGGTAACGTTAAAACTGCAGCATGCTTTTGATAGGGAGATTCATGCCCTTTCGGCTCAAGCGGTTCCGGGGGCGCCAAACTAAAAGAAGGGGCATTCCTTTAGCCGGAGAAACGGTTAAAGGAAGCCCCTGCTATTTTTGGAGCCTGGCCTCTTCTTCTCCTGCCGGTTCAAGCTCCGACATGCGGGCAAGCACAATCTGATGAAGAAACGGCTTTTTCAGTTCACAATACCCGCTTTTGTAAATAAATACGATTTCACAATTCTCTCCTTTGTACATGACATGGTCGCCAATCTTCACTCCAGCTCCCCCCCCTTAACATATTTATATACCCGATTTTGAAAAATAAAAACATGGAAAATTGCAGAAACCAAGTTTTGCACAGTATACCAGCAGGGCGGTTTTTGTTAAAATAAACACAAAACCATGATGGACAGGGGCGAAAAAAGCGATGGCAAACCATTATTTTTATGCCGTCATGCTGCCGGAAGCGCTCAAACAAAAATTGCAGCAGGCAACTGCCGGCATGAAAAGCAGCCTGCCGTTCCAGCGATGGGTGCACCGCGATGATGCCCATATTACCCTTGCTTTTTTGGGAGCGGCAGAAGAGGCGCAATTGGAAAAAGCGAACCGGCTGATTGCAGATAAAATCGGCGCATTCCACGTGCTGCCGCTTGTGTTTGACCACTACGGCACTTTTGGAAAAAAAGACGAACCGCGCGTGCTCTGGGCAGGCATACAGGAATCGCAGCCGCTTTTTGATCTCGAAAGAATGGTGGCCGGCTGCTGCCTTGAAGCAGGATTTTCACTTGATCGAAGGCCGTTTCGCCCGCATATTACGCTGGCGCGGAAATGGGGCGGCGACAGGCCTTTTGCTGCCGGCATGCTGGACAGGTATTTGCCGGAACCGGTGCCTTTTTCGGCAGACCGGATCGTGCTCTACCGGACGAATCTCCATAAAACGCCAAAATACGAAATCGTGCAGTCTTTCAGGCTGGCTGATGCACAGAATTTGAAGTAAGGGAAAAGGAAAATGGGACAGTTATTAAAAATGCAAGACTTTGTATCACGTTATGAAACAGACTTAATCCGTTACACCAACCAGTTTATCCGGCTGAAAAAACAACAGTGGGAAAAATTCCGGGAAAACTGGGAAAACGGGCCGGAGGAAGAAGAGGAAGCGCCTGCGCCGGAAGAATCGCGCCAGGTCCTTTCCCGCATGAAACAATGGTTAAAAAGAAAAGATACGGCTGAAATAGAGGAGCAAGCCGCGCCGGCTTCCCCCGCGCCTCCCGGGGAATTGGATTTTGCCCCGCAGCTTGCCTTTTTGCCGGAGACGGAAGACCAGTTAAAAAAATTATTTCTCGACCAGCTGTTCCGTTTCCAGCTGAAATGGGCCAGTTCCACTTTGCTGCAACAGTCCGAAATCCCGGCTGTCCTTTATTTTGACCCGGATTTAAAATATTTTTTGCAAAGATTTCCGGATACATTTTTATTGATGTACCGGCCAGTTTTTTCATTCAAAAAAGCTGTTTTGGAAATGGAACATCTTTTGATTTCGCCAATGGCAGTGTGGTGTATTGCCTTTGTGGAAAAAGAAAAAGATGCCGTCTTTTTCGGGTCGAACGGCCGTTTCTGGAAGAAGCGGACAGCCGGGAACGAAGAAAAGATTTTAAATCCGGCCATTGCCCTCGCGCGGACGGAAAAAGTCGTGCGCAGCATTTTGAAACGGCATGATATCACGTTTCCGGTCGAAAGGGCGCTCATTTGCCGGAACGGGTTTATCCAATGGCCGGATGCGCCGGACGGCCTCCATATTCTTGACAAACGCCCGCATGCCGAATGGTTCCGGCATCAGCGGAATTTGCGCTCGCCGTTTAAATATATGCAGCTGAAGGCGGCGCAAGTGCTGCTTAACGAATGCCTGGCCACAAATACAAGTTCCGGAAACAGCGGGGCTGCCCGTGGCGGGGGCGGGGAATAAAGCGGGTTGTCCCTTGTAAAAATTTGTTCTGCAGCATTGGAAAATTATTGGCATACAAAAAGCTGCCTTACCGGCATTTCAACACTTTCGGGAAACCCGGGCCCGTGCCAAACCAAAATTGCGCTTGACGAAAAAAGTCAAAAAGCGATAAAATTTACTGAAAGGTGGCTATTGTGAATGATACTTGCCAATAGCTGTCTTTTTTTGTTTTTGTCTCCGTTTGCCGTGAAAAAACTGGCAGCTGCGGATTTTTCAGCAAACATGAAAAATGCGCGCCAATGTTTTGTGTAAAAAGAAATGGCATTTTTTACTTTTTTACAAATCCTGCTTTTCCCGGCTTTATAACAGGGACGCAAAGTTTCGTCCATTTTATATCGCTGTTTTTTCATCGGTGTGAGGTTGACTTACTGAATTTGAAGGTGAATATGTTGGAAGATATATTAGGAAAAGGCTGGGAGATCATGCCGGCAGGGGGGGCGACAGGAGAAGCCTTCTATGCCAAATACCAGGAACAATCCCTCTTTTTAAAACGGAATTCATCGCCGTTTCTGGCTGTGTTATCCGCTGAAGGCATTGTCCCGAAGCTTGTCTGGACGAAAAGGCTTGAAAACGGCGACACCATCACTGCCCAGCAGTGGGTGGAGGGCAGGGAACTAAAGCCTTACGAAATGGAAGAAGAACGCGTTGCTAGGATGCTGAAAAAAATTCACGACTCAAAACCGCTTTTAACGATGCTGCAAAGGCTCGGGCTGGAATCGATGGAGCCCGAAAACATGTTGCATGATCTCAAATCCGGCGCAAAAGGGGAATGGCCCGATGCACCGGGTGTTTTGGATGCCCTTGAATTTCTCGAACGCGAACAGCCGAACGTTGCATACGGGGATTGTGTCGTCTGCCATGGCGATATCAATCATAATAACTGGCTTTTATCAAACGAAAATGAATTGTTTCTGATCGATTGGGACGGCCCGCTGATCGGCGATCCGGCAATGGACATCGGCATGCTTCTGTACGCTTACATTCCGCCCGAAAATTGGAAAAGATGGCTGCGCCAATACGGCACGGAAATGACCGCGAGTCTTTCGCTCCGGATGAAATGGCATACCATTTACCAGGCGATCGTGATGATTTGCTGGCATAAAGAAAAAGGCCGGTACGAAGAAATGCAGCACTGGCTTGATTTTTTGCAGAGTGTGCATGGCGGCGTGAAAAAATAAGAGAAGGCTCATCCGCGTTTGCCCGGGACTGCTTTTACAGGGGCTTTAGAGAACGCTGGCTGCGGGCTTATTGCTTTCAAAAAAAGAGTGCCTTGTGTTTCCCGGTTTCGAATGAAAAAGAAGAGAAACCGGGTGATGGTTTCTCTTCTTTTTGCCGCTCCTCATTCTTTAAAAATAGGTGTTCAGCTGGTCAACCCATTCCTCAAGCTTGTTTTGGTGGGCTTCAATATGGTCGTCCAAATGCTGTGCATATTTTCCCGCCTGGCTGTAGCTGTAAACATCTGTCAGCGTTTGTTTCATATCATTTGCGACAGCCGGATTGACGAGCAATGATTTGACCAGCCTTTCCAATTGTTCACATTCTGAAATAGATCCGCAGCAGTCTGTTTGATGATCGTACAAAATATCCGTCAATAAGGTTAACTGGTCGCGATGGCTGAGTGCCAAGTGGAACACATCCTTCACTTGAGATATGCAGCTATTGACATGTGCATGAAGGTCTTGCGCCGGTGCCTCCATACATACTCTATTGTTTAACCTGCCTCTTTTTTTTATGCAGGCAGGCCTGGCTTTTGCCAAAAAATATAAGTTGGGGTGTTTTTATGAGATTACGGAATAAGCCGTGGGCGGAAGAAAAATTAAAGAAGTACCCGCAATTCGTCGTACCGGACCCGGAAAAATGGCGCGGCCATTGGCAGGCGCTGTTTGGAAACGGCAACCCGCTCCATATTGAAATCGGAACAGGGAAAGGCCGGTTCATTTCCGAAATGGCGGAACAGCATCCCGAAATCAATTTTCTCGGGATCGAAAAACAGCCGAGCGTGATCGTATCTGCGCTCGATAAGCAGATTGAAAAGAACAGCCCGAATGTAAAACTGTTGAATGCAGACGGTGCACGGTTGCGGGAATTTTTTGCAAAAGGCGATGTCGAACGGATTTATTTGAATTTTTCCGACCCGTGGCCGAAAAAACGCCATGAAAAACGGCGGCTCACATACCGCACTTTTTTGCAGCTGTATGAAGACATTTTGGCGGACGGCGGGGAAATTCATTTAAAAACCGACAACCAGGGCCTGTTCGAATACTCGCTGCAAAGTTTTTCTGAATATGGCCTGCTGTTAAAAAATATCAGCCTTGATTTGCATCGCAGTGATTTTTCCGGCAATGTCATGACGGAATATGAAGAAAAGTTTTCCGCACAAGGGCAGCGCATTTACCGCTGTGAGGCAAAATACCGCAACGCGCCCGGCGCACTGCAAGGATAATGGCAGTGCGGGGCGCTTTTTTTGCATCGCGGCAGGGGAAAAAGCAACGTTATTTTCAATTTTTTGCACGAGGAACAGGCTGGGAAAACGCAATGGCATTTTCAGTTTTTTGCACCGTGCAGCAGGCTGGGGAAAACGCAACAGCATTTTCAGTTTTTGGCATTACGGAACTGGCGGGGGAAAGCCGCAGGGCAAAGCGAGCAGGGAGGATTGCCTTTTTTCGTCCCGGCACAGGCAGGAAAATGGGAAATGGCGGCGAATCCTTTTAAATGAAATCGATTACAGGAGGGAAAAGAATGGAACATTTAACAGTCGGTGAAATGACCCTTTACTGGCTCGATGGCGGCGTCACGCATCTGGACGGCGGGGCAATGTTCGGCGTTGTCCCGAAACCGCTTTGGTCGCGGAAATATCCATACAATGAAAAAAACCAGATCGAACTTCGGACAGACCCGATATTTTTTCAGCTGAACGGGAAAAACATCCTCATTGAGTCCGGCATTGGGAACGGAAAACTGACAGACAAGCAGAAGCGGAATTACGGCGTCACAGAGGAGTCGCAGATTGACCGCGCATTAAGCGCATTCGGGCTGGCACGTGAGAATATCGACATTGTCCTGATGACGCACTTGCATTTTGACCATGCATGCGGCCTGACCATGCCGGATGATACAAAGGGATATGTCCCTTCATTTCCAAATGCGGCCATCTATGTATCTGAAACGGAATGGGACGAAATGCGCCACCCGAATATCCGTTCAAAAAGCACGTATTGGAAGGAAAACTGGGAAGCGATCCAGCATCAGGTACAAACGTTTAAAGAAGAAGTTACTATTGAAGGCAAAGTCCGGATGGTACATACAGGCGGGCACAGTGACGGGCATGCGATTGTCATGGCGGAGTCCGGCGGCGAAAAATGGATCCATATGGCAGATCTTTTGCCGACGCATGCGCACCGCAACCCGCTTTGGGTGATGGCTTATGATGATTACCCTATGACCTCCATTTTTCAAAAACAGAAATGGATTGAAGAGGCGATCCGAGACAATGCCTGGTTTGTATTTTACCACGACGCTGTCTACCGGGCGCTGAAGTGGGATACGGACGGGAATATGGCAGAAAAAGTGGAGCGTGAAAAAACGCCCGTATAAAGCAGCAAAAAAACGGTGAACAAAAGGTCCGCCGTTTTTTACTGCCGCGTATGGAAAACGATCTATGCACATATTTTTTTGCATGGCCATAACCCCCTGCGGCTTCCTGCTAAACTGGCCGGTATTGAGAAGGGCGGCATGAAACCCCGCCCTTAAACCGATTCTGCTTACTGTCCGGTACAGAGCCGGCATGAAAAACCAGCCCTAAACCGGGATATCCGGAACAGAGCCGGGTTTAAATTAAGCAAACCGCTGCGCATAGAGCCGGCATGAAAAGCCAGCCCTAAAAGGATGCTGCTTTTCCAGCCATCCGGCACAAGCCGGTTTACAAAACCGGTCCTTACAGATCTGCTTTTCCGTTAAATCGGATAGACATCGAGGACGGTGCCGGTTTTGGAGTCAGCAATAAACTCGTACTGCTTCTTCTCCCCGTCTTTTGTAAGCGAAACCCCGCCCTTATAAACCCTCGTTTTAAACGGATATTTTTCATAATCTTCCTCTGTCATTTGAATCCAGGAACCGTCAATCGGCCCGTTTTCTTTAAACGCTTTCTTGACTTTTGCAAGAACGGTTTCTGCGGATACGTTAACGGTATGGTGCAATGTTTCATTTACGGCATACCCGGCGGCTGCGCCCACTGCAATTCCGGCTATAAAAGTTTTCCAATTCATAAGTGCCCACCCTTTCATTATTTAGTGCATCTAATATTTCACTTAGCTATCATTATACACTGAAAAAGCAAAGAAAGATAATGATCGGAAAATTTGAATAAACCAGCTTTTTCAGATCGGGCGCCTCTTTTTCCGCGCCAACACTTCTGCCTCTTCGAGAAAAATTTTACCACACAGACATTTCTTTGCAACGGCCACAGGCTTTTGTCCCGGGAAAAACGTCCAGTTTTGCGGGGGACAGCGTTTTGTAACAAATTTGCCACAAATTGGTGGTATAATATGTTGGAAAATCGGGAATAGAGTATAAGCTTCAATGGCTTCATCACTTGGCTTGAGAAGTGTTGATATATCCGGCAGATGGAAAAACAGGGGGAAGAAAGCATGGGCTTTAAGAAAAAACAATATGCAGGGTTCGGCGTGATACTCGCTTTTATGCTTGTCACGGCTGTCGTCATGCTCGTTTCCATGAACCATATGAAAAAAACATGTCTGAAATCGTGCAGGACCGCTATATGAAAGTAAAAATGGCAACGGAGATCCAGCTGCTGTTTTCGCAGTCCGACCGGGAACTTTTAGCCATTATCAATGATGAAAAAGCAAGCGGCACGGAAACCGCCATTCAAAATATTACGGCTAACCGTGCAAAAATCGAATCAAGGCTGAACCAGCTAGACAATATATTAAACCATAGCCAGGCAAAAAATATTTTGGCAAAGCTCCAAAATGAATTTGCTTCCTATACGGAAACGGAAGAAACGATTATCAATGATGCACGGCACAATAAAACGGTGCCGTCCGGGGTGATTTCCGACTATCAAACGAAGCGGAGCCATTTAACGGCATACATTACCGATTTTAAAAATTTCCAGGAAAACTTGATGTCTAAAGCAATGAAAAATGCCAGCCAGCTGGAAAAAACTTTGCTGCAGATGATTGTCGTTTCTTCCGGGCTGATGATTGCCGTTATGCTGTTGATTGCTTATTGGATTGTATCGGGAACGGCGAAAAGCTTAAACAACATCTCCAAAGTGATGACGCATATCAATTACGATGACCTTACGTCACTGCCGCGGGCGGATGTTACGACAGATGATGAAATCGGGGAAATCGGCGCGGCTTTTAACCGGATGGCCGCATCGCTTGAGCAGGCAAGCTAGAAGGAAAAAAATTATATTGAACAAATATCGGAAAGAAACTGGATGCAGACAACACTTGCCAAAATGGCGACGATGTACCAGAATATCACCCATATCAATACGCTGGCGGAACGGTTTATTCAAAAAGCCGTACCTGTTATGGCAGCCTCGATGGGTGCCTTTTACTTGAAAAGAGGAGAAAAAACAAAAGCCGAGTTTGTCAAAATTGCCGCTTATGCGGAAGACCGCGGGAATCCGGGCCGCGAAAAATTTTCATACGGGGAAGGGCTGGCCGGCCAGTGTGCGTTAGAAAAAGAGAGCCGGATCATTACCGATGTTCCCGAAAATTATTCGCTAATTTCGACCGGTTTGGGTGAAGCGAAACCGCGCAGCATTCTGATTGCGCCTGTCATTTATGAAGAGGAAGTACTGGCGGTTTTGGAACTGGCAAGCCTGGAGGAGTTCACGCCGGCGCGGCTTGAGCTCATCAAGCAAATCAACCATACACTCGGGATGGCAATCAACAGTGTCCTGAGCAGAATGGAGGTTGAGCGGCTTTTGAAAGAATCGCAAATGATGACGGAAGAGTTGCAGGCCCAGTCGGAGGAGTTGCAATCGCAATCGGAAGAACTGCAAGCCCAGTCGGAGGAATTGCAGTCGCAGTCTGAAGAATTGCGCATGATCAATGAACAGCTTGAGGAACGGACGAAAGAAGCGGAAAAAAGAGCGCAGGAACTGGAAAAAACAAAGCATCAGTTGGAAGAAAAAGCAGAGCAGCTTATCCAGAGCTCGCAGTATAAATCTGAATTTCTTGCAAATATGTCGCATGAACTGCGGACGCCGCTCAACAGCATTCTGCTTCTTTCCGAAATGCTGGCGGATGAATCGGAAGAGGGCAATCTGACCGAAGAACAAAAAGAATTCGCCCGTGTGATCCATTCATCCGGCAGTGACTTGCTCAATTTAATTAACGATATACTTGACTTGTCCAAAGTAGAAGCCGGCAAGATGGAAATTGTCATTGAAGAGACGAACACCCGTGAATTGCCAGTGTATGTCGGCAACCAGTTTGCTTATTTGGCAGAGCAAAAAGGACTTGAACTGAAGATTGATGTCGATGATAATGTGCCGGATTTGATTTATACCGACCAACGGCGTTTCCAACAGATCGTGAAAAACCTGCTTTCAAATGCCGTCAAATTTACGGAAAATGGTTCGGTGACGTTCCGGATGCGCAAAGTGAGCGCAGAAACAGCCGGAAAATACGTGAAAACGGAAGGCGCCGATTTTTGGCTGGAAGTGGCTGTGCAAGACACGGGGATCGGGATTCCGGAAAAGAAACAGGATCTCATTTTCGAAGTCTTCCAGCAAGGGGACGGTGCGACCGGCCGCAAATACGGCGGTACGGGACTCGGTTTGTCCATTTGCCGTGAGTTTGCCCGCTTGCTCGGCGGCACAATCTGTCTCGACAGCACTGTCGGAAAGGGCAGCACCTTCATTTTGTATATTCCAAGCTTGCCGAACGGGATGACCGCTACGGAAGAAGTGCCAGCGTCGGAAAGCGAAGCAGCGCCGGCATTGCTGCATGAAGAAGATCAGCAGCAGGGCGAAGAAGAATCAGCCGATCAGGCGCTCCGAAATAAAACGGTGCTGATTTGTGACGATGACAACCGGAACATTTATGCACTGAAAAAGGCGCTGTCGAAAGAAGGCATGAAAGTGCTTGTGTCGCAAAACGGTTTCGAATGCCTGGATATGCTGGACCTTCACAAAGAGGTCGACATCGTCCTCATGGATATTATGATGCCGGGCATGGACGGTTATGAAACGATGCAAAGAATTCGGAAGAACGATGCATTTGCGGATTTGCCCATTATCGCTCTGACAGCAAAAGCGATGAAAGGCGACCGGCAAAAGTGTCTGGATGCCGGCGCAACAGATTACATCAGCAAACCGCTGAAGATGGACCAGCTGTTATCTGTCATGCGGGTATGGCTGCCGCTAGAATAAAGGCAGGCTGAGGGAAGGAAGCCCGTGAAAAAGCGGAGAGAGGGGTACGGGGTGAAGGAAGGCTGTACATTTTGCTTGCTTTCTTCACGCAGGGAAGTCCGAAAAAAATTCGTTACAGGATTTTCTTTGTAAAAAAGGCCGCAAATTTAGCCCGCTATCTTCACATAGGCATGCTTCAAGTAAAGGAAGCACGGGAAATTTTGTTGCTTTTTAGCGGCCGTTGCGAAATGAATGCCATTTCCGCAATTTCAACAAGCCCAAACTTTAGAATGATGGAGTGCAAAAAGCGTGAAAAAAAACCAACTAACGGATGAGGACATCAGGAAGCTCGAACTGGATATGCTGCTATTTGCCATTTACCGGATATCTGGCTACGACTTCCGCCAGTATGCCCGTTCTTCCATTGAAAGGCGGGTTACGCACCGGATGCGGCTCGAAAACCTGCCGAGCATCAGCGCGCTAATCGAAAGGGTGATCCATGAACCCGAATTCCTTGAAGTGCTGTTAAATGATTTGTCCATTTAAGTGACAGAAATGTTCCGGGATCCGGACTTTTTTGTCGCCTTTCGCGAAAAAGTCGTCCCGGAATTAAGGCAGTACCCGGAAATCCGGATCTGGCATGCAGGCTGCTCCTCGGGTGAAGAAGCCTATTCGATGGCCATTCTATTGGACGAAGAGGGGCTGCGCGAAAAAACGAGAATTTATGCAACTGATATGAATGAACGAGTGTTGCGCCAGGCGGAAAGCGGCGCCTTTTCGCTTCATAAAATGCAGACGTATACGAAAAATTATTTCCAAGCAGGTGGGAAACGCGAATTTTCCTATTATTACACGGCCGATGCCCAGCATGCCTATTTCAATAAGAGCCTTGCGGAAAATATCGTATTTGCCCAGCACAATCTTGTCACGGACGGTTCGTTTAATGAGTTCCATGCGATTATTTGCCGGAACGTTATGATCTATTTTGACCAAAACCTTCAGAAAAAAGTTTTGCGATTATTTGATGAAAGTTTAACGAACCGGGGATTTTTAGGGCTCGGCCATAAAGAAACCGTGCGGACAATTGATACGGAAGGAAAGTATGAGGTTTTTGACAGAGAAGAAAAAATTTACCGAAAAAAAGCATAACCATTTAAAAAACGGCGAGACACTGCGATCTCGCCGTTTTTTACTGTATTTTCGCCGGACAACCCCTATATCCCGCTTAGTAAGCCCTAGCACTTATTTTGCCTGCACGAGCACAACACACATATCATCCGGCTGTTGTTCCTGCAGTTCTTTGGCAAGGACGGTATCCAAGGGGGAAGCGGCCTTTTCTGGAGACCAAGTGGATGAAGCGAGCTGCTGCAGGATTTTCAAGCCGTCGTGGCTGTCCGAATCGAGTGCTTCCATTACGCCATCTGTAAATAAAAGGAGTTGCAGGCTCTCATGGTAACGGAGCACCTGCTTTTCCACTTTCAATTGCGGGAAGAAGCCGACAGCACATCCGCCTTCCGAAAGCGACACGACTTCCTTTTCATCCACGAGGGCAAAAGCGGGCGGGTGGCCGGCATTCACATATTCGATCGTTTTGCTGGCACAGTCGAGCACAAGGTAGATGGCTGTAAAATAATCCTGCAACCCGCCATTTTTATTCAGGTAAAGCATCAGTTCGTTTAATTTCTGCATCACCGTTTCAGGGTCTGCCTTGCTTTGCATTAAATCCCTTAATTTGGAAGAAATAAACATGCAGACGAGCGATGCCGAAATCCCGTGCCCCATCACATCGAGCAGCATGAGGCTGTAACGGTGATCATCCATTTTATACCAGTAATAAAGATCACCGGCCAGTTGATGAGCCGGTTTGTACGAAGATGTAATGGAAAGACAGTTTTCTTTTATCGGTTCGCTCAAAAGTGTGCGCTGAACCTGCATTGCAAGATCGAGCTCGTCTTTTAAATGCCTTTCCTGTTCCGCATGCCATTCTTTCTCTTCTTTCAGGCGCAGTGCTACTTTAAGGCGGGCGATCAGCTCGACTTTGTTGATCGGCTTAGTAATATAATCGATTCCCCCGGCGTTCAGTGCTTCCGCCAGCTTCCGGGCATCATCAAGCGCAGTCAGGAAAATGACGGGAATATCACGAAAAAGCTGTGACTGCTGCAGCATCCGGCACGCTTCAATACCATCGATTTCGGGCATCATAATATCCATCAAAATGCAGTCGGCAGGCGGTTTTGGCGCGTGTTCCTCATTTAGATGCAAATAAGCGAATAATCCTTTAGCCGAAGTGAAAGATACATACTGATCATATCCGGCATTTTTTAAAGTTTTTTCTATGACAAATAAATTTACTTTATGGTCATCTACAATTAAAATGGTCATGAAGTCTACCCCTTATGTAAAAAGTCCATTTCCCGCAAACTGCTTAATTTTCATTATACCGGGAAAGCCGGGTGATGAAAAATGAAACAGCTCTGCCGTTACGGTATAATAAAAAGAAGACACAGAAACTGGAGGGTTTAACCATGCAGGAATTGCAATCAATGGAAGATTTTAAAAACTTGAAAGAAAACGGGACACATATTTTTTTGTTCTCAGCGGACTGGTGCCCGGACTGCCGCTTCTTAGACCCGTTTATGCCGGAAATTGAAAAAGAATACAGCGATTATACTTTTGTCCATGTTGACCGCGATAAATTTTTGGATTTATGTGCGGATCTTGATGTATACGGGATCCCGAGTTTTGTCGCATTCCGGGACGGCAAGGAAATCGGCCGTTTCGTCAGCAAAGACCGGAAAACAAAAGAAGAAGTCGAAAAATTTATCGAAAGCCTTGCCTGAATCATAGATGATCAAGCCGCATTGAACGCGGCACCATCCGAATGCATACGCATATTTTCAGGAAAGACAAAAAGCAGGCCGAAATCCCCCTCTTTGCGGACGGGGGATTTTTCCTAAGCTGGGGGATAAAGGAGGTGCCAACCGGAAAATGGATACGAAACAATTAAGACGGGAGCTGGAAAAAAGGCTGGAGAAAAAAGGACGGATTTTTTCCTATGACCGTGAAAAAGATGTACTTCGGGTCGAAAATGAAGACACACACCAGGGACTCAATATTTCCCTGCCGGAGATTGCCGCCAAATGGGCTACCCAAAAAGAAGAAGCGATTAAAGAAGTTGTCTATTATGCGGAAGCAGCGCTCGGTGTAATGGGGAAAAACCATTCGCTTAATGGCCGGGAAAAAAGTATTTTTCCTGTGATCCGGTCCACTTCTTTTCCAGAAGAAGCTCCAGGAGGCATCCCGTTTTTAACCGATGCGCACACGGCCGAGACGCGCATTTATTACGCGCTTGATCTGGGGAATACGTACCGGTTGATCGATCTTCAAATGCTGGAGCGGGAAGAGTGGAGCCCGGAACAAATTCGGGAAACGGCGCGGTTTAATTTACGGTCGCTTTCCACGAAAATGAAAAAAGACACTGTCGCAGGGAATGATTTTTATTTCTTGAACACGAATGATGGCTATGATGCAAGCCGGATTTTAAATGAAAAGTTATTGCAGGAAATGTCCGAGAAAACGGAAGGGGAAATGGTTCTTGCTGTTCCCCATCAGGATGTTTTAATTATAGGTGACATCCGCAATGAAACAGGTTATGATATAATCGCGCAAATGGCGATGAATTTTTTTGCAAACGGCCATGTGCCGATTACTGCCCTCTCATTTTTATATCAGGACGGCGAATTGGAGCCGGTCTTTATTTTGGGCAAAAACCGGAAGTCTTGAAAGGAGTACGTTTCGTTTATGAATGTTTTTTACAACCGCGAAGGCATCGGCGATACATTGATTGTTATGATCAAAGACGCGGAGCATGCCGCTTATGAAAAGAGAGGCACGGTTGCCCGCATTTATGATGAAAAGACAAAAGAAACAGCCGGGTTCAATATTTTTGAAGCATCCCGGTACGGCGCGTTTGAAGGAAGCGCCCCCGTGAAACTGACGGAAGCTTTACTCGACAAGCTGAACGGAATACTCGCCGAAAACGGGTTCGATGAAAAACTGGACGCCGACTTGTCCCCGAAATTCGTTGTCGGGTATGTAAAAGAAAAGGAAAAGCACCCGGATTCTGATCATTTAAGCATCTGCCAGGTTGACACCGGTGCTGAGACATTGCAAATTGTCTGCGGCGCGCCGAATGTGGAAGCCGGGCAAAAAGTTGTGGTTGCAAAAACAGGCGCTGTTATGCCGAACGGGATGATCATCAAAGATGCCGTGCTGCGCGGCGTGGCTTCAAGTGGCATGATCTGCTCGGCGCGTGAACTCGGGCTCCCGAATGCACCGCAGAAAAAAGGCATCCTTGTGCTGGACGGGCAATACGAAGTCGGAAGCGAATTTCCGCTGCCGGAATAAAAAGCCGGATGCCAAAAAAAGGGCTGCATCACGCGGGATGCGGCCCTTTTTCGCTTATCTTGATCCGTTCGGAAAGACACGCTGAATGATATCGTTAAACTGGTTAAAAAATCCTGAAATCGGGCGGCCGTTTCGGATGTCATTGACGTAATCACTCATCTGGTCAAAGAAATCCGGATTTTCGGAAATGTACACATCATTGATCGATGGATCGGTTTGCTTGACAACTTTCGAAATTTTGTTTTTCAGTTTTTTGTCAAGTTTGTCGTTGTTTTGGTTCCTTTCCAGTAAGACAGCCACATAAGCATTGTCATTCGTGGCGATGACACGCGCTTGTGCTACCTCTTTTAAATTCTCAATGCTGCGCGCAATACGGTTGGCCACCCGGACGTTATTGTTGTTATTATTGTTGTTGTTGCCGTTGCCGTTATTGTTCGTCAAATTGGCGTTGTTGATCCCTTGTGTACCCCGTGTATTATTTGTCAAATCAGCGCCATTATTGCCGTTTGTTCTTCCTGTATTGTAACGGACATTATTGTAACGCACATCATTATTGTCGGCTGTGTCGTTATAGCGTACAGGCCGTGCATTGTTGCGGTTGCCATTATTGTCGCCAGCACCGTTATTGTTTCCGCATCCCATCAACAGCCCGGATGCAAGCCCGATGCCGAGCAATGCTTTTGCGATCTTCAATCCATTCCCTCCTTCAAAAAAATAGTATCACTCATAATGTGCCTAACCCCGATTTTTTTATGCCGGCATGCCTGTGTTAAAAAATCCCTCGAAAAACATGTGTTTCCTTTGTATAATGGAAGGTGAGAAGAATTTTTGAAAGGCTCTTCGGACGCATGAGCAAAGGAAAGAGTGATGAATTTGAGCTGGATTAAAAAAATGGCAAAATATTTTAAGGATGAAAACGTGCACGAAGAGGCCCCGGAACAACCCGGGCTTTACCAGGCACGCCCGGACAAAATAGATACTCGTGTGGCTTATCATTATCCGAAAAAACAGTTTCGTTTTCCTGTAATTCCGGATCAGGAAGGGGCGCGCCGGAAGACGGCTGAAAAACCGGAAAAGCAGCGGCCACGGGCAAAAAAACATCGTCCCGAGCCACAGTCTGAACGGAGCGAAAAAGTGCAAAAAGGCCATCCTTTCCGGCCGACGGATATCCCGTCCCCGGTCTTTGGATTTAAACGGCCGACAAATGATTCTGCGCAGGAAGAAACAACAGTGTTGGAATACGAGCTGGAAGATCATTACAAAAAGGATATCCGTCTCTTGGATATGGCGAAACTGCAGCAATTGCTTGATTTTGCAGAAAATCCGGGCACGGACGGCGAACGGAACCTGACAACACCTGAACACGGCATGGCGGATCAATTGTTCGAAGAGAAAAAAATGGATTTACCGGCAGATCAAGCCGGGCGCGCAACAGCGGATCAGGCGGAAAAGGGCGAACCTGTCCAAACGGAAACAGGGCGCGGCGAAGATTCACCAGGTGCGGCAGATGAAGCCACAGGAACGCCGGAATCCGAAGCAGCATACAGGCTGGGGAGAACCGGCACAATTCCGTCTGATGAATCGGAACAGCTGACAGCGGAAATGCCGGAATCCGGCCCGGCAAGTGTGCTGCCAAAAGAGGATGCGGCGGCCGTTTCTCCGGAAGCAAGTACGGCGGACCTTGCAAATGAACCGGAAACCCCTTCGTCGTATGCTTCGGAAAAAACCGACGCCATCCAGGTAAACGAACCAGAACAGCAAAACGCAGGAACACTGGGATCCGACCCGGCAAGTGACCCGGCAAAATCGGAAGAGACTCCGGCATCCGCTTTGGAGAACATGGAGCCAGAACAACATAGCATGGGCACGCCGGAATCTTTAGCAGCAGGCATGCTGGAGAAATCCGGCATAAGCCTGGCAGATGAGCCGGAAACAGAGAAAGCTACTTCGGCAAGTGAACCGGAAAAAGCCGAAACCGATCCGGCAAACGAACCGGAAAAAGGGAATGCCACGGCCATTTCTCCGGAAGAACCCGGCACAAACCCGGCAGATGAATCGGAACAGCTAAAAGCGAAAACGCCGGGATCCGATTCGGCAAGTGTGCTGCCAAAAGAGGATGCAGCGGCTGTTTCTCCGGAAGCAAGTACGGCGGCCATTGCAAGTGAACCGGAAAAAGCTTCCTCGTCATATGCTTCGGAAAAAACCGAAGCCATCCTGGTAAATGAACCAGACCAGCAAAACGCAGGAACACTGGGATTCAATCCGGCAAGTGAATTGTCAAAAGAGGATGCCGCCGTTTCTCAAGAGGCAAGCATGGCGGACCTTGCAAATGAGCCGGGAACCCCTTCGGCATATGCTTCGGAAAAAACCGAAAAAAATGCAGGAAATGAACCGGAACAGCGGCATACGGAGATGGCGGGCACTTCTCCGTCATCCGGCGAAGCAACAAAAACGGAAAGACGCCCGCGAAAGCATCTGCCGTTTAACGTGCTGATGCTGAAACAGGACCGCCGGAGGATCACAGAAAAGAAAGAGGCCCCGGGTCCCCGGCCGGAACAAGAAAATCCGGCCGAAAACAGCGGTGAAAAACCGTTTTCTTTCCCGTCGCTTTCGTTGCTGGAGCCGCCGGTGAAGCAGACCCGGGATGAGGAGTGGATCAAAGAACAAAGCTATACGCTGGATGAGGCACTTGAAAATTTCAATGTCCGCGCGAAAGTGGTAAACGCAAGCCAGGGGCCTTCCGTCACCCGGTTTGAAGTCCAGCCTGAACCGGGCGTAAAAGTCAATAAAATCACCAATCTGAACGACGACTTAAAATTAAGCCTCGCTGCGAAAGATATCAGGATCGAAGCGCCGATTCCGGGCAAGCATACGGTCGGCATTGAAATCCCGAACTTGAAAAGCCGCCCTGTCCGTTTGCGTGAGATCATCGGTGATCCCGTATTTCAAAACAGCAAATCTCCGTTGACGGTTGCGATGGGCCTGGATATTTCGGGGAAACCGGTTGTAACCGACCTGCAAAAAATGCCGCACGGGCTGATTGCAGGCGCCACCGGATCGGGAAAAAGCGTCTGTATCAATTCGGTGCTTGTTTCGCTCCTGTATAAAGCGGCGCCGCAGGATTTGAAACTGCTCCTGATCGACCCGAAAATGGTGGAGCTTGCGCCATATAATCAAATTCCGCATCTCGTCAGCCCTGTCATTACAGATGTCAAAATGGCAACAGCGGCATTAAAGTGGGCGGTTGAAGAAATGGAAAGGCGTTATGAATTGTTTGCCCATGAAAGTGTGCGCGATATTCACCGTTATAATGAAATGGCCGTCCGTACCCGCAGGTTTTCCGAAAAGCTGCCGTATATTGTCATTGTCATCGATGAGCTCGCTGATTTAATGATGACCTCACCGGGGGATGTCGAAGATGCCATCTGCCGGATTGCACAAAAAGCGCGCGCCTGCGGGATTCACCTGATTCTGGCGACACAGCGGCCGAGCGTGGATGTCATTACCGGCTTAATCAAGGCCAATATCCCGACGCGCATTGCTTTTTCCGTCTCTTCACAGGTCGATTCGCGCACCATTATTGATATGAGTGGGGCGGAAAAACTGCTAGGCAAAGGGGACATGCTGTTTTTGGAAAACGGCACTTCCAAACCGGTCCGGCTGCAGGGCACTTTTGTGAGCGACCGTGAAATCGACGATGTTGTGTCATCTGTAAGGGAAACTGCAGAGCCGGAATATTTGTTCCAGCCTGAAGAATTGCTGAGACAAACGGAAACGGGCGAAGAAGAAGACGAGCTTTTTCCCGACGCCTGCGAATTTGTCATTCACCAGGGCGGGGCGTCCACGTCACTTTTGCAGCGCAATTTTCGGATCGGCTATAACCGGGCCGCCCGTCTGATTGATATGATGGAGCAGCAGGGGATTATTTCCGGGGCGAAAGGAAGCAAGCCGCGGGATGTTTTAATAACGAAAAGCGAATTTATGCAAATGCAGGAAGCGGAAAGCAGAGAGTGATCGTTTTTCCTTATAGCCGGCAGCTGTTTTGGCAAGGATAGAGGAAAAAGGGCATGCGGAATGCGGATGTGCGCTGCCCTTTCCGGCTTCCGGCGGGCTGCGGGCAAAATTCCGTTTTTTCATGTTCACGGCTGCCTGGAAATGATATAATGATGGAGTATGAATTTTTTATGATGGGCATGAAGGCAGCCGTATAAAGCCTGTATAGCTGCTATGGAAACATGCCTTATCGCACATGGCGGGTTTTTATCATATACTGCATACATATAGACAGTGTTGGAGGTTCTATTATGACTGTATACCATTTCGTAGGGATTAAAGGATCGGGCATGAGCGCACTGGCACAGATCCTGCATGACATCGGATACGAAGTGCAGGGGTCTGACGTGGAAAAGCGCTTTTTTACCCAGCAGGCATTAGAAGATGCTGGCATTAAGATCCTGCCTTTCAACCGGGAAAATATTCACCCCGGCCTGACGGTGATTGCCGGCAATGCTTTTCCCGATACGCACGAAGAAATTGATGAAGCGATGAAACGCGGTATTCCTGTGATCCGTTACCATAAATTTCTCGGTGAGTTTTTGAAAAATTTTACGAGCGTTGCTGTAACAGGCGCGCACGGTAAAACATCGACTACCGGGCTGCTTGCCCATGTCATGCATGAGATCAAGCCCACTTCCTATTTGATCGGGGACGGAACGGGAAAAGGGGTTCCGGGAGCGGAATATTTTGTATTTGAGGCGTGTGAATACCGGCGCCACTTTCTTTCCTACCATCCGGATTATGCGATTATGACCAATATTGACTTCGACCATCCGGATTATTATGCGAACATTGACGATGTCTTTTCCGCCTTTCAAGAAATGGCACTGCAAGTCAAAAAAGGCATCATCGCTTACGGGGACGACGAGCAGCTGCAAAAAATCCAGGCGAAAGTGCCGGTTGTTTTTTATGGCTTTGAAGAAGGCAACGATTTTCAGGCAAGAAATATTGTGACGGAGCCGCAAGGAACGAAATTCGATGTGGTGGTCCGCAATAATTTTTATGGGACGTTCGAAATTCCCTCTTTCGGGAACCACAACGTGCTGAATGCGCTTGGGGTCATCGCCCTCTGCCAATACGAAGGCATCGAAAAAGAAGCGGTTGAAACGCATTTAAAAACATTTCACGGGGTCAAACGCCGCTTTACGGAAAAAGAAATCGGCACGCAAATCATCATTGATGACTATGCCCACCATCCGACTGAGATCAAGGCAACCATTGATGCCGCGCGGAAAAAATATCCGGAAAGAGAGCTTGTCGCCGTATTCCAGCCGCATACTTTTAGCCGCACGCAGGCATTTCTTACAGAGTTTGCGGAAAGCTTAAACCTTGCAGACCGGGTTTTTCTGTGCGATATTTTTGGCTCGGCGCGCGAACACCACGGGAAGCTTTCTATTTACGATTTGCAGGAAAAAGTCAGCGGATCTCAAATTATCAAGGAAGAGGACATGTCCCCGCTTCTTGGCATTGAAAACAGTGTCATTCTCTTTATGGGTGCCGGGGACATCCAAAAGTACCAAAAGGCATACGAAGCATTGCTGCAAAAGCATGTAAGCCGGTAAGGCAAAGGCATTGTCCGAAAAACAGGCGGGCAATGTCTTTTTTTGTTATAAGATTTGTCAAGCAGAAAATGTTTCCATTTTTGTTGGCACAAGGCGGCCGTTATGCGAAAATAAGGATGGTACCCGCAAAGATTTCAACCCCATAGTTTAAGGAAGGCGATTTGGGGTAATTTTATTGTACATGGAGGTGGTAACGAAAGATGAAAATCATCCTGTATTTAAGCGTGGCGCTGATTGCTGTTGCATTCCTTATTCTGGTCATCGCCCTGACGAAGACATTGAAATCATTAAGCAAAACATTGGACAACTTGTCGGATACGGTAAAGGGCCTTGAAGGGCAGATGCACGGCATTACAGAGGAATCAACAAAATTACTGGAAAAAACGAATGTGTTGGTTGAAGACATCGAGCATAAATCGGAAAGGCTGAACAGTGTCGTCTATGCCGTGGAAGATATCGGTGTTTCCGCCCAGCAACTGAGTCAGGCGCTGCGTAAAGTCACAACATCGATTGCTTCGGCCGTCAGCAAAAGGCAGGACAAAATTGCACAGGCCGTGCAATGGGGCGCTGCGCTGAAGGAAATAAAAGATAGATGGTCGGGTAAAAAAGGTACAGGCACAGGCACGAATGAAACCCATCCTGTCCATGCCAAAGACCCTGTCCCGAAACACCTTCTTGAAGAACCGGTCCGCAATGATGAAAGGCTGCTCCAACGGGTAAGAAATTCATAAACTTAAGGAGGAATTTACATGTCTGAAGAACAAATGTCCACGAAAGATTTTTTGACTGGTGCAATTGTCGGTGGTGTTGTCGGTGCTGCAGTAGCGCTTATGCTGGCGCCGAAATCGGGGAAAGAACTTCGGGAAGACTTAAGCGGCCAGGTGGAAACCATTAAAGGAAAAACAGACGGCTGGCGCGAATTTGCGACCGAAAAAGGGACCCAGCTCGCTTCGCAGGCTGCTGAAAAAACAAAACAAGTCCGCGATTTTGCCGTGCAGAAAGGCAGCCAGCTGAAAGACAGCGCCGTTCAGACCGCGCAGCAGGCAAAAGATAAAGCACAAACGGATATGGAAAATGTGAATCAACAAAGTTCAAATTCAGGCAGTTCCTCATCGGTCGGTGAGTAAGCGCAAAAAAAAGCGGCATATCAGCCGCTTTTTTTGTGCTTTTCAGACAGGAAAACAGAACAAGAAGGATGATACGCGCCAAACGACAGCCGCTCTTTGTGCGTTTTTTTTCAGATGGAGCGGTATAATATGAATTGAAGTTTTTCACGACATAATCAATTACGATCAGGATGGACATGGCGACTGGCAAAACGAAAAGAAAGAGGGAACGTTTTTCCGAGAAAAACATATAAAACTATAACAGGACGGGTATTGCTTTAGCACATAAAAGCGTTTATCCGATAAAGAATTTTTTCGTGACTTTTTAAAAAGAATCGATTATAATAAGTGCTAATCACTTGTAAGCTTCTATGGTAATAGACGCCGGCAACAAAATGAGATAAGGATATTGACAGAGAGGATGAGAGGTTCGTGGGGAACAGAGAGCTTGAACAATTGCGGAAAGAAGTTGAAGAAGTAAACTTAAAGCTGCTGGAGCTGATCAACAAGCGGGGTGAGCTCGTCCAGGAAATCGGGAAACTGAAAGAAGCTCAGGGTGTAAACCGCTATGATCCAGTTCGGGAACGTGAAATGCTGAATGCCATTAAAGAACATCACGATGGCCCGTTTGAAATGTCTACCATTGAACATTTATTTAAAGAGATCTTTAAAGCGGCCCTTGAACTGCAGGAAGATGACCATCGGAAAGCATTGCTCGTTTCGCGGAAGAAACAGCCAGAAAATACAATTGTTGATATTAAAGGCGAAAAAGTGGGCGACGGCAACCCGTATTTTGTATTCGGCCCGTGTTCGGTTGAATCGTACGACCAGGTTGCGGCTGTTGCGGCATCCGTAAAAGCGAAGGGGCTGAAACTGCTTCGCGGCGGCGCTTACAAACCGCGCACCTCTCCGTATGATTTTCAGGGGCTTGGACTTGAAGGCCTGAAAATTTTAAAACAGATTGCCGATGAATATGATCTCGCTGTTATCAGTGAAATCGTGACACCTGCTGATCTCGAAAAAGCGGTCGATTACCTCGATGTCATCCAAATCGGCGCGCGCAATATGCAGAATTTCGAGCTGTTGAAAGCGGCAGGTTCCATCCAAAAGCCGATTCTCTTAAAACGCGGACTCGCGGCAACGATTGAAGAATTTATGAATGCCGCTGAATATATTATGTCAAGAGGAAACGGACAGATTATACTTTGCGAACGGGGCATCCGGACGTACGAACGGGCGACCCGCAATACGCTCGATATTACGTCGGTGCCGATTTTAAAACAGGAAACGCATTTGCCAGTATTTGTGGATGTGACCCATTCGACAGGGAGAAGGGATTTGCTCCTTCCAGCTGCCAAAGCGGCGTTTGCGATCGGAGCGGACGGTGTCATGGCGGAAGTGCACCCGGATCCGGCAGTCGCACTTTCGGACGCAGCTCAGCAAATGGATTTGAAACAGTTCGATGCATTTTATCAGGAAATCCAATCCGCTTTGCCGGCGAAAATATAAGGATCAGCATCCGGCCTTCTGCCTTGCAGAAGGTTTTTCTTTGTGGGGGATTTTTCCGGCCGTGTGGTGGCGTCGTCCTGTCATTTTTAAACGCAAGAACATCGAATGGCGGATAAACTAGGGATTGTTGAATAAGCGAAATTCCTTCACGTAGACGGTCTCTAGGTAAAGGAATGCCATCGTTTTTCGCGCCTTCTTAACATAGACGGGTTCTAAGTGAAGGAATGCCTTCATATTAGCTTGCTTTCTTAACGTAGACGCGCTCTAAGTAAAGGAATCCATCCAAAGTTCAGGCAGCCACGGCTAAGGAAGCGGGCAATATTCCAGCAAAAGCTCAAATTGGCCAAAATTCCGCTGTCATGTTGCTGCATACGGCACGAAAGAAGCGGCGCCAACGTCCAGACGTCGTCTTTACCCCTAAAATTCTTTGTGAAGAATGTGGCAATTTTGTGTCAAACCTTGCAGGAAGTTTTTGCCTGGCTTATCATATATGGTATAATGAGAAGTCTAATGAACCGATAGAAGTGTCGAACGCGATCGTGTTTGGGCATTTTTTTGTACGATACACCAGAGGAAAAAGCCTTACATTTCTATGTTTAAGACAGGCTGAATGGTGAAAACTATGAACAGGACTTGTATATTGGAGAGTGATTGAAAGATGAATATTACGATTTATGATGTTGCCCGTGAAGCCAACGTTTCCATGGCAACGGTGTCGCGGGTTGTTAACGGAAACCCGAATGTGAAACCGACAACAAGGAAGAAAGTGCTCGAAGTGATCGACCGGCTCGGCTATCGCCCGAATGCGGTTGCACGCGGCCTCGCCAGCAAAAAGACGACAACCGTAGGCGTCATTATCCCGGATGTGTCGAATATGCTGTATGCGGAACTTGCCCGCGGGATTGAAGATATCGCAACGATGTACAAATACAATATTATTCTAAGCAATTCCGACCAGAATAAGGAAAAGGAACTGCGCCTTTTGAACACGATGCTCGGCAAACAAGTGGACGGCATTGTGTTTATGAGCGGGAATATTACGGAAGAGCATATTGAGGAATTTGAAAAATCTTCTGTTCCGATCGTACTCGCCGGGTCGATTGAACCTACGGGAAAAATTCCGTCCGTTAATATCGATTATAAAAAAGCGACAATTGAAGTGATCAGCGAATTTGTCAAAAAGGGACATAAGGAAATTGCATTGGTAATCGGGCCGCTGCATGATGCGGTCAACCGCGAATTGCGCCTGGAAGGATACAAAGAAGCGCTCCGTAATGCGGGCATCGAATTCGATGAGGATTATGTTCTGGAAGGGGACTATACATATGATTCCGGCATAGAAGCATGGCAACGGCTTCAGGAATTGGACAAGACCCCTACTGCCGTGTTTGTCGGAAACGATGAAATGGCACTCGGCGTAATCCACGGCGCCCTTGATGCCGGTGTTAACATTCCGGAACAGCTGGAAGTCGTTTCTTCCGATAATACGCGTCTCGCTGAAATGGTGCGCCCGCAGCTGACTTCCGTTGTCCAGCCGTTGTATGATATCGGTGCTGTTTCAATGCGGCTTTTGACGAAATACATGAACAAAGAAACCGTAACGGAAAACCAGGTCATCCTGCCGCACCGTGTGGAATACCGGAATTCGACAAAATAAAAAAGCAGCATGGGCGTAAACGGTAACGCTCACCATTGAAACGAATAGAATGAATAAGGCCGGTGCTGCCAGAATGATCTGGCAGGGCCGGCTTTTTATTTTGTCTGTTTAATGAATTGCAGCAACCGGTTCAGCACAAGCCGGTTTTTTTCTTCAATTTCCGGTTTGCGCGGGATCGGGCGGTATAAACCTACCGGGTCGTCCCATCTTTCAGGCAGGGGGTAGGGGGAGATTTTTTGCCATTTTTCAAGCCATGCAGTAGGGATCTCTCCGCTTCCGCCTTCCCTTTCCGCCATTTCCAGCCAAATGAGCGACCAGGCCCGCGGCACGACCCGCCAAATGTCATAGCCGCCCCCGCCAGTTGCAATCCACCGGCCTTCACAATATTCGTGCGCCATTTTGTGGGCCAGTTTCGGAATTTCGCGGTAAATGTTCATCGTCGCGGACAAATGGGTGAGCGGGTCATAATAATGGGCATCCGCCCCGTTTTGCGTGACCAGTACATCCGGCTTGAAGTATGCTGCGATTTCTTCCAATGCTTTTGCATAACATTCCAGCCATGATTCGTCTTCTGTAAACGCATCCAAAGGAATATTGAAAGAATAGCCATATCCTTTTCCCGTTCCCCATTCGTTAACATTGCCGGTGCCAGGGAAAAGGTAACGGCCCGTTTCGTGGATGGAAAACGTACAAACATTTTCATCATCGTAAAAAGCCCACTGCACGCCGTCACCGTGGTGGGCATCCGTGTCCACATAAAGAACGCGCGCGCCGTATTGTTTGCGCAAATATTTAATGGCAATTGCCGTATCGTTGTAGATGCAAAATCCGGAAGCTTTGCCGCGGAATCCGTGATGCAGCCCGCCGCCAAGGTGCAGAGCATGCCGCGCCCTCCCCGACATCACTTCTTCGGCTGCCTGCAATGTACCGCCGGCGATTAAAGCGCTCGCTTCGTGCATATTCGGAAAAACGGGGGTGTCTTCTGTCCCGAGCCCGTAATTCTCTGCTTTGACCGGATCAAGTTTTCCATGCCCGGCCAGTTTTACGGCTTCCACATATGACGGGTCATGGATGAGCAACAGTTCCTCATCAGTAGCTTTCCGTGGTTTGACAATATCCTCCCCACTCAAAGCCCCGATCGCTTCGAGCAGTTCTTTAACCAATTGGAGCCGCATCTGGTTAAACGGGTGGTCATCGCGGAAACGATAAGCCAGCAAATCGGTGGAATAGACGAAAACAGCATCTTTCATCGCGGCATCCCCGGCATATTTGGCCAGAGTACTTCATAGCCGGCCTCCTTCAAATGCGTAATGAGGGACACCGGGTTCATCGTGCTGACCCGGAACACGAGCACACGGTTTTCCTCATTTTTACGGTCGGGGTAAATCAGCACACTTAAAATATTCAGATGATGTTCGTATATGATTTCGGTGATATCGCGCAGGATGCCGGTCCGGTTGCGGGCGCGGATTTCAATCTGCGAACTCGGATGTCCTGCGCCGGTCAGATCTACAAAAGTCTGAAGCAGATCGGTCCCTGTCACAATTCCGACCAGCTGCCCGTTTTCAAGAATCGGCAGGCAGCCGATCCGGTTGTCATTCATGAGCGCGGCAATGTCTTCGATAAAATCGAGCGGATGCCCTGTCAAAAGGTCCGTTTTCATAATTTTTTCAAGCGGCAGCGAAAGTTTTTCCAGCTGCTCGCCTGGGAAAAACGGATTGGGCGCCACTTCCTTGATGTCCCGTTCGGTGACGACGCCGCACAGTTTGCCGTTTTGATCGAGTAGCGGGATATGGCGGATCTGCTCCTTCTGCATCAATTTTAGCGCGTCTTGTACGGTATGCCGGGGTGACAGCGTCTTGACGTCTTTTTGCATGATTTCTTCCACAATCATCTTTACCCATCCCCTTTTTGCCGAAGTTTTAGTACATATACCGGTTTTTAAAGCGGATCCGGTCAAATTTTTCAATCGATTCCTGATCGACTCTTTTTCCGATCCGCACCATTAGGCAGTTTGCCGGATGTGAACAAATTTCGGGATCATCCGTTGCGAACCATTTCAAGCCACCTGCTGCCATCATTTTTTCCATCATCTTCCGGTATTCCCACACGTTCAGGCCGGTCCCTTTCATATCCCAGTGCCAGTAATATTCGGTTGTAATAATAATGTAATCTTCCATCGCGTCGTCCATCATGGAGACTTTCAGCAAATGCTTGCCGACAGCGCATCCCCGGTATTTCGGAATGACTTCGATCGCGCCAAGTTCGAGAAGATTATCCATATGGCCCTCTGACCAGCGTTCGAGCGGGTCCGGGAAAAGAAACGTGACATAGCCGACGACTGTATTGCCGCTGCGTGCCAGAATGATCCTTCCCTCCGGCAGGTCGGCAATTTCAATCAGGGCAGCATGCTGTTTCGGCGCGGGGCGGAAAGCTTTTAAGTCTTCATGGAATGCCATTTCCGCAAGCCTTTTCCCCGGAACCGGCCCTTCAATCACAAGTGGCCCTGCTTTTGTAGGCAATTCGATAGAGTAGTATGTTTTCTTATGTTCCATTTTTCCACCATCCCTTGAACAAATCAAAAGAAAAACGTATGATGAATGACCGTTCATTTCACAATTTCATCATCTCATGTTTACAGAACAAAAACAATATGGAAAGAGGGAAATTCCAGAATTGTTCACAATGGTGGCATTTGCGGAAAGAAGTTTTAAATTGTGAATAAAACAGTTTTCATATATAATAAATATGTGAATCTAAACAAAGGGGGACATTACATGCAACTGGAAGCGTTACCAACCGTACAAGGGGATTTCAATCTGAAAAACTATGAAGAAGCCCGCAAAACGTTCAGCTGGAAAGACGCCGAGAAAAATTTTTCATGGTATGAAACTGGGCGTGTCAATCTGGCGTATGAAGCCATTGACAAACACGCCGAAAGCTCCCGCAAAAATAAAGTAGCGCTCATGTATTTAAGTGATTCACGCAACGAGAAATATACTTACTATGAAATGAAAAGGCTGACAAACAAGGCGGCAAATGTTTTAAAAGAAAAAGCAGGCGTCAAAAAAGGTGACCGTGTTTTCATCTTTATGCCGCGCTCGCCGGAACTGTATTTTGCCATGCTTGGCGCCATCAAGCTCGGCGCCATTGTCGGTCCGCTGTTTGAAGCGTTTATGGAAGGGGCCGTAAAAGACCGCCTTGAAGACAGTGAAGCGAAAGTGCTTGTGACAACCCCTGACCTTGTCGGGCGCGTCCCGGCTGATCAACTTCCGGCATTGGAAACCATTTTTGTTGTCGGGGAAAATGTCAAAGAAGAAGGAAAGTACGCAGACTATCTGAAATATTTTAACGCAGCTTCCGATAAACTGGAAATCGAATGGGTTGACCGGGAAGACGGGCTGATCCTCCACTATACGTCCGGTTCGACCGGAAAGCCAAAAGGCGTCCTCCATGTCCACAATGCCATGATCCAGCATTACCAGACGGGAAAATGGGTGCTTGATTTAAAAGAAGACGATATTTACTGGTGCACAGCAGACCCGGGATGGGTAACGGGGACCTCTTACGGCGTGTTTGCGCCATGGTTAAACGGCGCAACAAACGTCGTTGTCGGCGGCCGCTTCAGCCCGGCAGCGTGGTACAATACGATTGAACGGTTCGGCGTCACTGTTTGGTACAGCGCCCCGACTTCGTTCCGGATGCTGATGGGGGCCGGCAATGAAATCATTAACCAATATGACCTCTCGACTTTGCGCCATATTTTAAGTGTCGGTGAACCGCTGAATCCGGAAGTTATCCGCTGGGGCAATGAAGTATTCGGACTCCGCATCCATGATACATGGTGGATGACGGAAACCGGCGCACAACTGATCTGCAACTATCCTTGCATGGATATCAAACCGGGATCGATGGGAAAACCGCTTCCTGGCATTGAAGCGGCCATTGTTGATGACCAGGGAAACCCGCTTCCGCCGAACCGGATGGGCAATCTCGCCATTAAAAAAGGCTGGCCTTCCATGATGCGCGCCATCTGGAACAACCCGCAAAAATATGAATCTTACTTTTTCCCGAACGGCTGGTACGTTTCCGGTGACTCGGCTTATATGGATGAAGATGGCTATTTCTGGTTCCAGGGCCGCGTGGACGATGTTATCATGACGTCCGGTGAGCGGGTCGGGCCGTTTGAAGTGGAAAGCAAACTGATCGAACATCCGGCCGTTGCGGAAGCCGGTGTCATCGGCAAGCCGGATCCGGTCCGCGGTGAAATCATTAAAGCCTTTATCGCTTTAAGGGACGGATACGAACCGTCAGATGAGCTGAAGGAAGAGATCCGTCAATTTGTGAAAAAAGGGCTGGCCGCCCATGCCGCGCCGCGGGAAATCGAGTTTTGCGAAAAACTGCCGAAAACCCGGAGCGGGAAAATCATGCGCCGCGTCCTGAAAGCCTGGGAACTGGATCTGCCGGCCGGGGACCTTTCGACAATGGAAGATTGATAAAAAGAGCACCCCTGAAAACCGGAGATCCGGTTTTCAGGGGTACCCCTTTATTCCATAAAATCGACATTTAATCCCCTAAATTGGAAAAACTTGCTTTCATCCGGAAATAGCCGAAAGTTGGCAGTCTTGCCTGTCCGGAGTTTGACGAGTATAATATCCTCGTATTTATTATGCTGGAGAAAAGAAAAAGACATCACCCGCGATATATGATCCATGGCTCGGAGGACATCGGAGGACATGTTGAAAACACGCCTTATGCCAAAAGAAGTATTTCGCCTGACAATGGGGGAATGAACATTGACCAATTTATTAAGTGATAAGAATCTCAAGCAACTGAAATCGATGGCACATGCTACACAAAAAGTACCAAAAGGAACTTTTGTTTTTCGGGAAGGGCAAGCTGGAGAAAACTTTTTTCTCGTTCTATCCGGCAAATTTGAGATTAGTAAATTGACGGGGGATGGGAAAGAGCTATGCTTGCGCCTCTGTGGGGAAAATGCAGTAATTGGAGAATTAATGGTCTTTTCGAATAATGGGAAATACCTCTTTAACGGCCGTGCATTGGAAGACAGTGAGGTTCTCGTAATCAAAAATAAGGTAATCGAACAAGAACTGCTTGTAAATGCTGATTTCGCATTCGAGTTTTTGAAAATGATGACGGATCATTTCCGTAAACAGCATACGAAATTCCGTGATCTTGTATTGTATGGAAAAAAAGGTGCGTTATACTCTACATTAATTCGGATTTCAAATAGCTACGGTGTAAAAGTTGATGGCGGGATTTTGTTGGACGCGCCGATCACCCATCAAGAATTGGCGAATTTTAGCTCAACATCCCGTGAAAGTGTTACAAGGGAATTGAATGATTTAAAGAGTAAAGGCGTCATTTCTTTTAAAGGGAGAAAAATTATTATTCACAGTTTGGATTACTTAAAATCAAAAATCAATTGTGAAGGTTGTCCAGCATCATACTGTGTCGTTGATTAGCATTTTTCAGCGGGAAAGAAACGGTTAAGGATATTCTTAATGGTTTCTTTCCCGCTTTTATTATGATCGTTGTCTGGCATCGTGATGTAAACCACTTCTTCTTCCTGATGGTCTTTTACAATATTTATGAGGAAGATATCCTTTTCCCAATGGCAGAACAATGATGATCAGCAAGCGAAAAAGAGGAATTGTATGTGTCAAGTTTTTCTCGACAAGGTTTAAATATCGGGTATTCCAAGACACTCTTTTTGTACACTTTCGGCTACCGTGCTTTACTTGCTCGGTGTAATTTTCGGAAAAGATGTAATATTTCCGTATAAAGATGGATAACGGGGATGTTGAGGCGCGCGAAATTCACTCGCTTTCCGCGGGCGGCCGGCGAGCCTCCTCGCTCGTACCTCGCTGCGGGGTCTCTCCTGGCTCGCTTTTCCCGCAGGAGTCTCGTAAATTTCGCGCGCCTCAACGATCAGTCCCCACTGAGCCAGGCTTAAAACGAAAGCTCTAATATTTTGCTTAAATGTCCCATTGCCGATGAACTGCTTGAATGCAGGGCAACTGATCCGTGCTTTACGCCCACTGACGGGCGTACAGGCTGCTTGAGTAGTTGAGACATCCTGATGGATTGTTTCAAGTTCCGTTGCTTTCTCTCGCTTCTTGAACGGTGTTTCAGATAGGCTTCTCTCAATGTCCCATTGAGTATGCCTTGTTTGATTTTCACCATGGCTTCTGCGCCAAGTTCACTCCAATGCATGCCCCTTTTTTTCATCCTGAAGGAGATATGCCTTTGATTCGATTCCATCGCTCCTAGGCCTCTCGCACCTTCCGGCACGTTTTTCACCCTGTCTCTCCAGTCAAAAATGCGGTCCCAGTTTTTCAAGATATACGAACGGAATTCCTTGATTTTCTTGAGGGCCTTTTTATCCGTCAAGGTGCTTTCGTGCGTATCCAAATATAACGTGAATTGGTCCAGGTCATGCGTTCTAATCGCTTTTCTAATTTGCTCCTTGATCTCGCTCTTTCCGCCCCCAAATGTCCTTATGATGGCTTGTGCAACGTGGTAGGTATCCAGCTGGTTGAGCACCGGAAATTCCGACTGTGAGAATGCTGTTTGAAACCGTTCAGCTGTGTACCCAGCACCTCCATCACTGTTTGTAATGACATGCGCTTTTTCGAGGGAATAGGTGTTGGCAGCTGTGGCTTGGACTTCATCCCAAAATGTCTGAATGTCTTCCGTCGTCATGATGACTGTGGGCTGACGCAGGGAGACCCTTTTACCATTGGTTTCCCATCCCTCATAGAGAATGGCGTGGTGGACTTCCATACTCTGTTTCTTTTTTAGTCCCCGAACGAATACACCATCTGCTTCAGAAAACAGGTAGTCTACCTTCTTCCCCTCAGGCAGGGAAACAGCTATTTCTAGCTCTTCTACAAGTGCCTTATCGGCTTCCGCCTGAGTTTTCCCTACGTGTTTTACCATGTTCCCTACAGTTGTGTGACTAAGACTCACTGCTGTCCACTCTTTTAAAATATCAGCTACTTCCCGATAGGTGTTCTCACTTGCCAACTCTGCCACCTTTAATTCCACTAACGGGCTGTATCGTTGGTGTGGTACCAGCCCTAACCATTCATCCAGAGGATAATGGGAATTTCCTCTCTTGTCATGCATTAATGAGCGTTTAAAGGTCACACTTCCAAATAGAAACTGAATGTTTCTGTTATCACTCCGGCAGTACACCCAGCCCTCCTCTAACTTCTCCTGTTTAATTGTTTTATCTAACTCTTCAAATATTTCCCCAACCCATTGTGTAAAAGCCTTCTGCATCAGAAGTTTAAGCTGTTCTTCAAATTCGATAAGACTCTTTGTATCCTTTAATAATCCAGCAATTATTGATATAATATCCATGGGAAGACCTCTCTCTCTAGATGTTCATCTTGAAGTGTACAATTAGATGATAGAGCGTCTTCCCATTTTTTTCCACTCATATGCCCCGTCGAGTAAAATTTTACACATACAGAGGAATTAGAATACGATAAGTATAACCCCTTCGAACTTCCGGAGGGCTTTTTTTGCAAACTGAAGATGAAATGCCGGAAGAACAGTCAAAAATACTGAAGCAACAGACTGATAAGTATGTAATCTTTACAAATATGTGAATAACATGAGAGATGTGACGTACTGCACATTTCTTATGTTCATTTCCCGCTATATTGAACATATCAAAGGAACTGAATTAGGAGTGAGCGATGTGAAGAAAAGGTCACCACTTTTCAAACGCTTTAAATATAGTAAACCAATTGAAAAACATGCAGATGGACATAGTCAAGTCACCTATGGGGACAGAGAGTGGGAAAATGCATACCGCAGAAGATGGCAGCACGATAAAGTAATTCGTTCAACACATGGGGTGAATTGCACAGGATCTTGCAGCTGGAACATCTTTGTAAAAGATGGCATTGTGACGTGGGAAGGGCAGCAAACCGATTATCCATCAACAGGACCGGATATGCCTGACTTTGAACCGCGGGGCTGTCCTCGTGGCGCCAGCTTTTCATGGTATATATACAGTCCGCTACGTGTGAAATATCCATATGTCCGCGGCATTTTATTAACGATGTGGCGTGAAGCATTGGCAGAGCATGATAATCCGCTTGATGCCTGGAAAAGTATCGTTGAAAATCCTGAAAAGGCGAAACGCTATAAACAAGCTCGCGGTAAAGGTGGATTTGTAAGAGCGGATTGGGATGAAGTGTTGAAGCTTATTTCTACTTCACTGCTTTATACAACTTTAAAATATGGACCGGATCGCAATATTGGTTTTTCACCAATTCCAGCGATGTCGATGGTAAGTTACGCAGGTGGTTCACGGTTCATGCAATTGATGGGGGCACCAATGTTAAGCTTTTACGATTGGTATGCTGACTTACCTCCTGCATCTCCACAAATTTGGGGTGATCAAACAGACGTACCTGAAAGCAGTGATTGGTACAATGCTGGTTATATCATCACATGGGGATCAAATGTGCCGTTAACGCGAACACCTGATGCCCACTTCTTAGCGGAAGTGCGTTATAAAGGAACGAAGGTTATTTCGGTCAGTCCCGATTATGCTGAATCAACAAAATTTGCGGATGACTGGATGAGCGTGAAACAAGGGACAGACGGTGCTCTTGCGATGGCAATGGGACATGTCATTTTAAAAGAATACTATGTTGATCAGCAAGTACCTCATTTCCATAACTATGCAAAACAATATACAGATTTTCCATTTCTCGTCACTTTGAAAAAGCAAGAGAATGGTCACTATGTTGCCGATCGTTTTTTAAATGCAAGCGATATTGGCAGAAAAGGCGAAAATGGCGAATGGAAACCGGTGCTTTGGAATGAGCTTACTAATGATTTCGCCAACCCGAACGGTACGATGGGATCAAGATGGGATGGCAAAGGAAAATGGAATTTAAACATGAATGATGAAGAAACAGAAGAAGCGATTGACCCAAGATTATCTCTTTTAGGAATGGAAGACCAGATTACAAATATCCAAATTCCGTATTTTTCAGAGGAAGGAAATAAAGTGCTTGAGCGTGCGGTTCCCGTTAAAAAAGTGCAAACGGAAGAAGAAGAACTGTATGTGACAACCGTGTATGATCTCGTCCTTGCCAACTACGGGGTAGATCGCGGAATTGGCGGAGATGTTGCAAAAGATTACGAAGAAGACATTCCTTTCACACCGGGATGGCAAGAAAAAGTGACAGGGGTTAAACGTGAGTTAGCAATCAAAATTGCCCGTGAGTTTGCGCAAAATGCAATCGATACGAATGGACGGTCAATGATTATCGTTGGCGCAGGTATTAATCACTGGTTTAACTCTGATACGATTTATCGCGCTGTTTTAAATCTTGTCTTGTTTGTAGGTGCACAAGGTGTAAATGGCGGAGGATGGGCACATTATGTCGGCCAGGAAAAATTGCGTCCTGTCGAAGGCTGGCAAGCAATCATGTCTGCGCGTGACTGGCAAATGCCGCCAAAATTGCAAAACGGTACATCATTCTTCTATTTTGCTACAGATCAATGGCGTTATGAGGATACACCTGTTGGCGACCTTGCTTCTCCAACTGTTGATAAGGCAAGATACCAACATTTTGCTGACTATAATGTTCTGGCAGCAAGATTAGGCTGGCTGCCATCTTATCCAACTTTCGAAAAAAACGGCATCGATTTATACAAAGAAGCCGTCCAGCAAGGGGCTAAGACGCAAGAAGAAATCGGCCAATATGTCGCACAGCAATTGAAAGAAAAGAAATTGCGTTTTTCAATAGAAGATCCTGACAATGAGAACAACTTCCCAAGAAATATGATTGTTTGGCGTGCCAATCTCATCTCGAGCTCAGGAAAAGGGCATGAATATTTCTTGAAATATTTGCTTGGTACGACAAACGGTTTAATGAATGAAGATGATGAAAGCTTACGTCCAGAGGAAATTGAATGGCGTGAAGATGCACCAGAAGGAAAATTAGATTTACTTATTAACTTAGATTTCCGGATGGCAGGAACTGCTTTATATTCTGATATCGTATTGCCAGCTGCAACATGGTATGAAAAACATGATTTAAGCAGCACAGATATGCATCCATTTGTCCATCCGTTTAATCCAGCAATTGCTGAGCCATGGGAAGCCCGCTCTGACTGGGATATCTTTACTTCTTTAGCTGAGGCAGTATCTAAACTGGCAACAGAGTTAAATATGGACCCGATTAAAGAAGTTGTCGCAACGCCAATTCAGCACGATACAGCCGGGGAAATGTCACAGCCGCTTGGCCGGGTTAAAGATTGGAGCAAAGGCGAAGGAGAACCAATCCCAGGAAAAACGATGCCGCAAATTCATGTTGTAGAACGTGATTTTACAAAGATTTATGAAAAAATGACGGCATTAGGGCCAAATGTAATCAAAAAGCCGTACGGAACAAAAGGTATTTCATGGTCAGTGGAAGAGGAATACGAAAAACTGAAAAAAACATTAGGAACGGTAAAAGGCACAACGATTGCAGAAGGCTGTCCGGATATTAGCACAGCAAAAAAAGCGGCGGAAGCAATTTTAACGCTTTCCTCTACGACGAATGGCCATGTTGCGGTCAAAGCTTGGGAATCACTTGAGAAAACAACGAGCCTCAGTTTAAAAGATTTAGCGAGTGAACGGGAGGAAGAATGCTTTACATTTGAACAAATTACAGCTCAGCCAAGAACGGTTATTACGTCTCCGGCATTTAGCGGTTCTGAAAAAGGCGGGCGGCGATATTCACCATTCACGACGAATGTGGAGCGTCTTATTCCATGGCGGACATTAACAGGCCGGCAATCATATTATCTCGATCATGAAATAATGCAGGAATTTGGTGAAGCAATGGCAACATTCAAGCCGATTCTTCAGCATAAACCGTTTAACAGTAAGCGCCCGGGAATCGAAGGAAAAGAAATTACTTTAAATTATTTAACACCGCATAACAAATGGTCGATTCACAGTATGTATTTTGATTCTCAGCCGATGCTGACCCTTTTCCGGGGCGGGCCAACGATCTGGCTGAACAAAGATGATGCTGCAGAAGCAGACTTGAAAGATAATGATTGGATTGAATGTTTTAATCACAACGGTGTCGTTGTAGCCCGGGCTGTCATCTCCCACCGGATTCCACGTGGGATGGCATTTATGCACCATGCACAGGACAGGCATATTAACGTACCTGGAACGAAGTTAACAAATAATCGCGGTGGTACACATAACAGTCCTACCAGAATTCATGTGAAGCCGACGCACATGATCGGCGGTTACGCACAATTAAGCTATGGATTTAACTATTACGGGCCGACGGGAAATCAGCGTGATTTGAATGTCATTATCCGGAAGTTGAAGGAGGTTGATTGGCTTGAAGATTAAAGCACAAGTCGGAATGGTAATGAATTTGGATAAATGCATCGGCTGCCATACTTGCAGTGTGACATGTAAAAATACTTGGACGAACCGTGCAGGTGCAGAGTATATGTATTTTAATAATGTCGAAACAAAACCGGGGATCGGCTATCCGAAACGATGGGAAGATCAAGAAAAATACCGCGGAGGCTGGGAGCTGAAAAATGGTGAACTGCGCTTAAAATCGGGATCAAAAGCAAACAGGCTAAAAAACATTTTCTATAATCCGGATTTACCAACGATTGATGACTATTATGAACCCTGGAATTATGATTATGAAACATTAACAAATAGTCCTGAGAAAAAACATCAGCCTGTTGCGCGCCCGAAATCAGCGATTACTGGCGACTTCATGGAATTAAAATGGGGACCAAACTGGGAAGATGATTTAGCAGGTGCACCGGAAACAGCATTAAAAGATCCGAACATTGAAAAGATGGAAAACGATGTAAAAGCGGAATTTGAAGATGTGTTTATGATGTATTTGCCACGTATTTGTGAACATTGCATGAATCCATCGTGTGTATCGGCATGTCCTTCGGGGGCAATGTATAAACGCGATGAAGACGGAATCGTCCTTGTTGACCAAAACACATGCCGGGCATGGCGCTTCTGCGTATCAAGCTGTCCTTATAAAAAGGTGTATTTTAACTGGAAAACGAGCAAAGCGGAAAAATGTACGCTCTGCTTCCCAAGAATTGAGGCAGGATTGCCAACAATTTGTTCGGAAACATGTGTAGGCCGTATTCGCTACTTAGGCGTCATGCTGTATGATGCTGACAAAGTGGAAGAAGCTGCAAGTGTTACAGATGAAAAGGATTTATATGAATCACAACTATCTGTTTTCTTAGACCCGAACGATCCAGAAGTGATAAAACAGGCAAAAGAAGACGGAATTCCAGAACAATGGATCAAAGCGGCACAACAATCGCCTATTTATAAAATGATTATCGACTGGAAAATTGCGCTCCCATTACATCCAGAATATCGGACATTGCCAATGGTTTGGTATATTCCGCCATTAAGTCCAATTACAAATATGATCGAAGGAAAAGGAAGCAATGCAATCGAATCTGATATTTTCCCGGCAATCGATCAAATGCGCATTCCGATTGAATATTTAGCTAATTTATTAACAGCTGGTGATCAACAAATCATTCGTACGGTACTGAAAAAAATGGCTGCAATGCGAATTTATATGAGAGCAGAGCAAACGAACCAAACTCCGGATGCTGATATGGTAGAAGCATTAGGATTAACGACAACAGATATTCAAGATATGTATCGCCTCTTGGCCATTGCCAAATATCAAGATCGTTTTGTTATTCCGCCGTCTCATCGTGAACAAGTGGCAGATTTATATTCAGAACAAGGTGCGTGCGGCTTATCATTCGCTGGCGGACCAGGAGCATGCGGTGTCATTTCTTAATAAGGGGCTGTGAAGTATGGAGTATCAAGAAGCACAAAATGTACTCGAAATCTTATCTTACTTACTCTCTTATCCAGATCGGGAATGGCAGGAAGGATTGAACGAGTGTTTGAACATTTTGGATGATTTGCAAGACGAACAGATTGCTCAGGGTTTAAAACAGTTTATTGAAAAAGTGCAAACTCAAGATAAAGATAGATTCATTGAATCATATGTATACACCTTTGATTTTGGAAAGAAAACAAATATGTATTTGACCTATATGGTTACAGGTGAACAACGCGAACGAGGCATGGAACTATTAGATTTAAAACAAATTTACCAATCAGCTGGATTTGCTGTTACAGATAAGGAGCTGCCGGATTACTTGCCGCTGATGCTCGAAATTGCTGCACAAGCCAAAGAACAGTACACAGTCCAACTTTTGCATAGATACACAGACAAAATTGCTGAAATTCATCAGCAGCTGCAAACGATGGAAAGTGAATATGCGATTGTGTTCACCATCCTTTTGCAAGTCATTCATGAACTTACAAATGATCACATCGTTGAAGGGATCGGGTAACAATGGTGAATCAATTCCTTTGGGGGTATCTCCCATACATCGTTTTAACGATTTTTATTGGCGGACATATTTTTCGCTATCAATATGATCAATTCGGATGGACGAGCAAATCGAGCGAGTTTCTAGAGAAAAAAAGATTACGGATCGGGAGTTTAATGTTTCACTGGGGATTTCTGTTTGTTGCCGGCGGACACGTCATGGGCATTCTCATTCCAAAAACTGTCTATGACACATTCGGAATCACAGAGGAATTTTATCATAAGATCGCTATTGGTTTTGGCGTTCCAGCGGGAATCGTTTCGATAACCGGTCTTTTCATATTGCTATATCGGCGCATTAGTGTAAAACGAATTTTAAAAACAAGCACGAAATCAGATATTCTCGTTCTCGTCTTTTTAGCGATTATTATGTTGAGCGGTCTGTCCTCTACATTTTTGAATATCGATCCGAAAGGCTTTGATTACCGGGCAACGATCGGACCATGGTTTCGCAGCATTTTTCTTTTTAGGGCTGATCCAGCGTACATGAGCGGCGTGCCAATTTGGTTTAAAATTCATATTATCGCAGCGTTTGGCATTTTCGCTGTATGGCCTTTTACACGTCTCGTTCACGTATTCAGCTTGCCGTTGCGCTATCTTAGCAGAAGCTATGTCGTTTATCGTAAAAGAATGCCTAATGAAGAAAAGAAACATCAAAGCTTTTAAAGCCACATAATAGATATAGGAGGCTGGGACAAAAGCGCAAAGGCGGTTAACTGAAGACGAATATTGCACATATCCGCTCTGGAAATACCCGTAGACGCCTGCGGAAGGATATGGATCG
This sequence comes from Weizmannia sp. FSL K6-0777, assembly GCF_038593185.1. Lineage (NCBI taxonomy): Bacteria > Bacillati > Bacillota > Bacilli > Caryophanales > Bacillaceae > Heyndrickxia > Weizmannia sp. FSL K6-0777. Next base: position 2,292,739 of record NZ_CP151971.1, on the reverse strand, counting down.
ATGAGACCCCGCATTGCGGTATGAACATGGGGAAGCTCACCATCGTCCCGCGGAAAGCAAAAGATACTTTCGGAGCGGAGGTTGGGTACAATATTCGGTTTCTTTATTTCCTATCCTTTTGTTCCAGCCTCATTCTTATCGAATATGGCGGCAGCGGAAAGGAGTATCATGATGGCCGCATCGAAAAAAATATTATTGCCGAAGCAGCATGGGGCATGGGCAATGCTGCTTATTCCTTTTTTGTTAGGCGCCAGCAGAGGAGGTTTTTCCTGGCTTCAAATTCCGTGTTTCATTGGCTGGCTGCTCTTATACTTATCGACATACCCGTTGTTAATGGCACTGAAAATAAAGAAAAACAAGGTATATATATCATGGTTTTACCGCTATTTTTCAGGTGCAATCGTGCTGCTTTGTATTCCGCTTTTTTTCCATATTGAATTGATTTATTTTGGGCTTGCTATGATTCCGTTCTTTTTCATTAATGTATATTTTGCCAAAAAGAAAAAGGACCGCGCCTTTATGAATGATGTTGCAGCGATCGCAGTGTTTTGTATAGGCGGGCTTGTAAGCTTTTATTTAGGCAAAGGGGAATTGACGATTACAGCCTTTAAGCTTTATACTTCTTGCCTGCTCTTTTTTATTGGAAGTACATTTTATGTAAAAACGATGATAAGAGAGAAAAAGAATATTCGTTTCAAATGGTATTCATGGGGATACCATGTTGTTCTCATCATCTTCCTTATATTCTCGGGATATGCTATCTTGACACTTGCCTATATACCCAGCGTTATCCGGGCATTCTTTTTATATGGGCATTCTTTGCCGATTAAAACAATTGGTGTATTAGAGATCATCAATGCAGTCTATTTCTTTATCGCCATGCTCGCTCTGTACAGCGCCATCTAACTTATTACAAATATGTGAAACTGCATGAAAATGTGATAAATGGTACAAAAAAATATTCATTGTTCTCTTATTATGTAAATAACAAAGCCCGGGCTTGTTATTAACCATTTCTGGAGGAATGATCATGAACAAGCAACATGCCCTTTTACCAATTACGACACTGGCAATGACGTTTTCATTTGCAGTCTGGGGCGTATTTTCGCCGTTAGCGAGTACGTTTCAGCAAATGTACGGCTTATCCTCGGTGCAGAAAAGTATATTAGTAGCAATACCTGTATTGCTTGGATCGGTCATGCGGATTCCGCTCGGTATATTCACTGACCGCTACGGAGGGAAAAAAGTATTTTCACTGCTATTGCTGTTTATTATTTTCCCATTGTTGGGCGCAGGGTTCGCTCATTCATATGAGTCATTATTAATTTGGGCCTTTTTTATCGGGATGGCCGGAACTTCTTTTGCCGTATCTGTCACCTTTGTTTCAAAATTAACACCTGCTGAGAAGCAAGGTGCAGCACTAGGGATTAATGCAGTCGGAAATATCGGAACTGCGATCGCAAGTTTTTCGGTTCCCACAATCGCAGCAAGCTTTGGCGTCAAGTGGGCATTTTGGGGCCTCATTATACCAGTCGTGATTATGCTTATTCTTGTTTGGTTCGGTACACCGGCTACAGATGTCGTTAAACAAAATGAAAAGAAATCAATGCTCAGTTCTTTATCAATATTAAAATATAAACATACGTGGACATTATCTTTACTCTATTTTGTTACATTCGGTTCATTCGTAGCATTTGGAATGTATTTGCCAACATTGCTCGTCGATCTATTTCATTTAAGCCCTGTTGATGCAGGATTAAGAGCAGCTGGCTTTACAGTTGTTGCAACGATTCTAAGGCCAATTGGGGGAAGCCTTTCCGATAAAATAGGGGCACCAAAAATATTGACGGTTGTTTTTATCGGTATGGTTGCCGGCGCACTTGTCATTGCATTTGGAATGAACAACATTATGGTCATGACGATTGCATGCATATTCGTTTCGATCATGTCCGGATTAGGAAATGGAGCAGTGTTTAAATTAGTTCCGCAAATCTATCCGAATGAAACAGGAGCTGTTACGGGCATTGTTGGTGCCTGGGGTGGCTTAGGCGGATTTTTTCCGCCGATATTAATGGGGATTTTTAAACAAGCAACAGGCTCTTACTTGATTGGCTTCGTTCTTCTTAGTGGATTAGCAGCAATCTGTCTTATCCTTAATCAAGTTGTGTTTCGAAAAAATGCATGATTGACTTTTATTCCGAACGGAAAAATTGAGAAAGAAAAAATATTCGGCTATCATAAAAACATATCCTTTTATAAAAGTGTAAGGTTGGTGTTTGATATGAAAAGGTTCGGTATGGTATTGCTTTGCCTTTTCCTGCTTGCGGGCTGTTCCGCACAAGGGAGTGCATCCGGCTCAGCCAAGAAGCAATCGAAACAAACAGAAATCAATGTGGCGGCAGCTTCAGATTTGACAAAATCTTTCCGGCAAATCAGCAAACAGTTTGAAAAACAGACCGGCATCAAGGTGAAACTTGTTTTTGCCGCATCCGGCGAGCTGGAGCAGCAAATTGAAAACGGCGCGCCGTATGATGTGTTTGCGGCGGCGAACGCGGATTACGTCAACCAGCTGGCGGATAAAAACATGCTCGTTCCTGGCACAAAAACCGTCTACGCATACGGGAAAATCGGGATTGCCGCCAAACAGGGCAGCCATCTTTCCATCCGCAGCCTTAAAGATTTAACCCGCCCTGAGGTGAAAAAAATTGCCATTGCCAACCCGGAAACAGCGCCATACGGATTGGCGGCAAAACAAGCGCTTCAAAAAGCGGGGATTTGGGATGAAGTGAAATCAAAATTGGTTTACGCCAAAAATATTTCAGATACCCTCACATACGTAAAATCGGGAAATACAGAAGCCGGCATCGTTTCTCTTTCTCTTGCGCAAGGTGAAAAGCTGGCTATTGCCAGCATTTCAAGCAGCCTGTACAATCCGCTGAAACAGACGGCAGCGGTTGTGAAAAGCTCGAAAAAGCAGGAAATCGCGAAGAAATTTGTGCATTATTTAGCCGGCAGGGAAGCGCAAAATACGATGAAAAAATACGGCTATGCAGTGTCTGCGAGGCAGTAGCAAGTGGGGCAGATCGATTTATTTCCCATCTATCTGTCTTTTAAAGTGGCATTGCTTTCAACCGTTTTTTCCCTTATCCCCGGACTGTTGGCAGCCTATCTTTTAAGCCGGTCGGAGGGAAAAGCGACGGATGTGGCAGACGCTTTGCTGACGCTTCCGATTGTACTGCCGCCGACCGTGCTCGGCTACTATCTACTCGTCATTCTCGGAAGGCAAAGTGTGCTCGGCCGGTTTCTTGAACAACAATTCGGCGTGACGATTGTGTTTACGCAGACAGGAGCGGTCATTGCGGCAATGTGCGTCTCCATTCCATTTTTCATCCAGTCGGCGCGCACGGCTTTTGCCGGTATTGATGAATCGCTCCTTCATGCTGCACGCCTTTTGGGGCGAACGGAATGGAATATCTTTTTTTCCGTCATGATCCCTTTGTCGTGGCGGGGGCTCACAAGTGGCGTCATGCTCGCATTTGCGCGCGCCCTTGGCGATTTCGGGGCAACATTAATGGTGGCCGGCAGCATTCCGGGAAAAACAGAAACGATGTCCATTGCCATTTACAATTGCCTGATGAACGGGGACGAACGGACGGCAGGGCTCCTCGTTGCGATCATGACGTTTTTATCGCTGGCCGTCCTGTACGGCATTAAGCGGATGGAAAAAAAGATGGGAAGGGGTGGCAGCAGGCATGCTCCGCGTAAACATCAAAAAAACATTTCCGGAATTTGAGCTGGATACCGCGTTTGAAGCGGGCCCCGGCGTCACCGGCATTTTAGGACCGTCCGGAAGCGGCAAAAGCCTGACGCTGGAGTGCATTGCCGGGATCGACAAGCCCGATGAAGGAAAGATTGAACTAAACGGCCGGATATTATTTGATAAAGAAAAGCATATGGATATCAAGACGCGGCACCGCCATACGGGCTATATGTTCCAGCATTACGCCCTATTTCCGCATTTAACGGTAAAACAAAATCTTGCATTTGGTTTAAAGGGGCGGCCAAAAAAGGAAATAGAAGAGAAGACGGCTGCTTTTTTGAAAAAAATCAAAATGGAAGGTTTTGAAAACCGCTACCCTGCTGAACTGTCCGGTGGGCAAAAGCAGCGGGTGGCACTTGCGAGGACGCTTATCACCGAGCCCTCCTGCCTGCTTTTGGATGAACCTTTTTCCGCATTGGACCCGGACACGAAGGAACTTGTGATGGAAGAATTTTTATCGTTTCTTCACGATCATTTTCACGGGGTCGTTTTACTGGTTACCCACAATATGGAAGAGGCTGATCTGCTTTGTGACAATGTCATTTTGTACAGAAATGGGAAAGTATTACAGCAGGGCCCGAAAAAAGAGGTGCTGAAACACGCCGTCGCCCGGCAAGATGCCCGGAACCCTGCAGCTATCAGAACATGAAAGCCGGGGATCGAAGAAAGAGGTGTGCCACCCGGCAGATGCCCGGGTTCATGACGTATGACAAACCATGAACAGTGCGTGTGCCTCACAATTGGCAGTGGAACTTTGGCGTTAAGAATGGCAGCCGGGCGCCTGCAAACATTTGGTAAATGTCCATTTTTAACAGGGAAACAGAATTTAAAACGGAGATGATGGAGAACATGCTGACCGATATGCTGAACCGGCCGCTTTTGGATTTGCGGATTTCGGTAACGGATCGCTGCAATTTCCGTTGCACGTACTGCATGCCTGCCGATAACGGCCAGAAATATTGTTTTATGAACCGGTCCGAACTCATGACATTTGAAGAAATCACGCGCCTTGCGAGACTTTTTGTATCTCTTGGCGTCCGGAAAATTCGGCTGACGGGCGGGGAGCCTTTGCTGCGGAAAGACATCGATCAGCTTGTGGCCATGCTCCATCAAATCGACGGCCTTGAAGATTTATCGGTGACAACGAACGGCTTTCTGTTGAAAAGATATGCCGCACCGTTAAAAAAGGCCGGCCTTTCGCGCATCAATGTCAGCCTGGATGCCCTCGATCCGGAAATCTTTCCAGTCATCAACGGCGTTGGGGCAAAACCGGCAAGAATTTTGGAAGGGATAGAGGAAGCCATCCGCCAGGGCATCAAAGTCAAAGTGAATATGGTGGTCAAAAAAGGGATGAACGATTCGCAAATTTTACCGATGGCCGCCTATTTCAAGGAAAAAGGGATTTCCCTCCGTTTTATCGAATTTATGGATGTCGGCTCCCTGAACGGATGGAAGCTGGATGAAGTCGTGACCAGCAAAGAAATTCTCAACATGATTTCAAAAGAAATGCCACTTGAACCGTTGAAAGAAAATTATTACGGGGAAGTTGCCAAACGGTACCGTTACAAAGGGACAGATACGGAAGTCGGCTTCATTTCATCCGTATCCCAGCCTTTTTGCGGCGACTGCACACGCTTGCGGCTGTCGGCAGACGGGAAAATATACACCTGTCTGTTTGCCGCACAAGGCACGGACCTGCTTGGGGCAATAAGAGAAGGCGCAAGCGATGAAATGCTGGCTGCCCGCATTGCAGGCGTATGGCAAAACCGGGTGGACCGCTATTCACAAGAACGGGGGAAAAACCCGACGATGAAAGGAAAACGAATCGAAATGTCGTATATTGGAGGGTAAAGGGTTGAGCACGAAAGAACATAAACAACAGGCCGATATTCCGGTACTGTGCAAAGTGATCACCGTTTCCGATACCCGGACGGAAGAAACAGATAAAAGCGGCAGGCTGATGATCAATTTGTTAAAGCAGGAAGGGATGGAAGCGGCGGAATACAGCATCGTAAAAGACGAAGCGGAACAAATCAGACAGGCGGTTTTACAGACGAAAGGAACCATCAATGCCATTTTGCTGAACGGCGGCACCGGCTTTACGAAACGGGATGTGACGGTGGAAACGGTCCGGCCGCTCCTCGATAAAGAAATGCCAGGTTTTGGCGAGCTGTTCCGCTATTTAAGTTATGAAGAAATCGGAAGCGCCTCGATGCTCAGCAAAGCGCTTGCCGGCACAATCGGGAAAAAAGCCGTATTTTCGATGCCGGGCTCCAGCAACGCCGTGTCCCTCGCCATGAAAAAACTCATTTTGCCGGAATTAAAGCATATCGTCTGGGAGCTCAACCGGCAATGAATACAGCCGGAATTGTGCTGGCCGGCGGGAAGTCGAGCCGGTTCGGCGGCGAAAAATCGCTTGCGAAAATCGGTGGCAAAGCCATGGTCGCACGCAGCGTGGATGCGCTCGCCGGAACTGACGCGATCGTTGTGGTGGCGCGGCCCGAGCTTGCGGAAAAAATCCCGCGCAACCGGCCGATTGCGGTGATTTGTGATCTCCCCCGATACCGGGGAAAAGGCCCGCTCGCCGGCATTTATTCGGCGATGATGGCAGTGGACGCCCGGTGGTACGCTGTGTTGCCGTGCGATACGCCATGGATCGGAAAAAGAACGGTTGCCCGGCTGCTTCAAGAACGCGATCCGGCATATGACGCCATCGTGGCCCGGACAGAGGGGAGAATTCAGCCACTCGTTGCCGTTTTTCACAACAGCGTGAAAGAAAAAATAAGGGAGCAGCTGGAAACAGACCGCCTCAGCATGCGGGCACTTTTTGCACGTTGCCGCCTGAAATGTATCGATTTTGCGCAGGAAATGGTGTTTGCCAATATCAATACAAAAGAAGATTATATTTTACAACAAAAAGAAGCCGGTGATGTTGATGAGAAAACCGATCAAAGTGGCGGAGGCCATCCGCAAAGTGATGGCCCATCCGCTTACAGGCGAAAAGGAGCTTGTGCCGATTCAGACTAGTTTTAACCGAGTGCTTTCCGAAGATTTGGCTGCAACCCATGACGTGCCGTGGTTTAAACGGTCGCCATATGACGGGTATGCGATTTTTTCCGGATCTACGCTTGAAGCGGGCGCGGATCACCCTGTTCTCCTTGAAGTGGTCGCCACAATCGGGGCAGGTTTTACATGGGATGAAGGGATAAAGCCGAATCAAGCCGTGAAAATCATGACTGGCGCCGCTATCCCGGACGGGGCGGATGCCATGATTATGGTGGAACTCACAAAAGAAGTAGTGCAAAATGGGAAAACATTTGTGCAGATAAAACGGAAAGTCCGGCCCGGTGAGAACATTGTCGGCATTGGCGAAGATATGAAAAAAGGCGAAGTGCTTGTCCCGAAAGGCACGATCGTTAATCCGGGCGTAATGGCGACCCTTGCAACTTTCGGGATGACAGAAGTACCGGTCACAAAAAAACCGAAAGCTGCTGTGATTGCGACGGGATCCGAACTGCTTGAAGTCGGTGAACCGCTCGAAAAAGGGAAAATCCGTAACAGCAATGCCTATATGCTCTGGGGGCAAATCATCCGCGCCGGGGGCGAACCGGTTTTTTACCGGCTTGTGAAAGATGATTTCGAGGAAACATATGAAGCGGTTAGGCAGGCGGTTAAGGAAGCGGATATCGTCATGACAACGGGCGGCGTTTCGGTCGGCGATTTTGACTATATTCCGAAAGTCTACGAAAAGCTGGGGGCAACGCTTTTATTCAATAAAGTGGCGATGCGCCCGGGGAGCGTGACATCGGCGGCCGAATTGGACGGGAAAATCCTTTTCGGCCTCTCCGGCAATCCGTCCGCCTGCTACGTCGGTTTTGAACTGTTCGTCCGCCCGTACTTAAAAACGATGCTTGGCGAACGAAATGTTTATTTGAAAAAAACGCAGGCTGTACTTGGGGAGGATTTCCCGAAACCAAACCCGTTCACCCGTTTTGTCCGCGCCAAACTTTCTTATCAGGAAGGCCTGCTGCACGCGCTTCCGGTAAGAAGGGATAAATCGAATATTGTTTCCTCTTTAATAGAGGCGGATGCTTTGATTGTGCTGCCGGGCGGGTCCCGCGGCTTTACAAAAGGGACGATGGTCGATGTGCTGATGCTGGAAGACGGGGAAGGGGCGCCGCTGTGGGATGAAAATATTACAGATCGCAGGCCGCAAAGACAGCGGTAAAACCGCCCTTGCCGAACTTTGGACACGGGTGTTGGCGGATAACGGATACCGGGTCGGCACACTAAAACACCACGGCCATGGCGGGAAGCCGTTGCTCGCCCCCGGCAAAGATTCCACGCGGCACTTTGAAGCGGGCGCCCAGGCAGCCGGGGTGGAAGGGGACGGCTTGTTTGTTCTCGCTGTGCATGTCGATCAAGGACTCGCACTGGAGCAGCTCATCGGCTGGTACGAGACATTGCCGCTTGATTTGCTGCTGATTGAAGGCTACAAATACGCGCCCTATCCGAAAGTGGTCTGCCTCCGTGATGAACAAGACAGGGATTTGCTCAGCCTGCCGAATGTGCGGGCCGCCTTCAGCCTGAATCCGGCGTTATCCGGCTGCATAAAACTTTTTGACCGGAAAAGCTGCATTGAATGGGTTGAAGCGTTTTTAAAGGGGTGAAAAGATGTTTGAAATTGTAAAAGAACCGGTGGACGTTTCCAAACTGATCGAGGCGGTTGCCGACCGGAATGCGGGCGCTATTGTCACTTTTATCGGCACTGTCCGGGAAATGACAAAAGGAAAGAAAACATTGTATCTGGAATATGAAGCATACGAACCAATGGCCCGGAAAAAATTGGAACAAATCGGTGCCGAAATCCGGCAGCAGTTCCCGGCAGCCAAAACGGCCATCGTGCACCGGATCGGACGCCTCGACATCTCCGACATTGCGGTTGCGATTGCGGTTTCCGCCCCGCACCGAGATGAGGCCTACCGGGCAAACCGGTACGCAATTGAAAGAATCAAAGAAATGGTGCCGATCTGGAAAAAAGAACATTGGGAAAACGGCGAAATGTGGGTTGGCAACCAAAAGGAAACGGTTTTTTACGAATCAGGGGCACCGGAGGCGTTTGAATGATGATTAAAGTATTGTTATTTGCTCATTTAAAAGAACAGGCTGGCCGTTCTGAAATGGAAATCAATGGCGAAAATATGACGGTCGGCGAACTGCGCGAGACGCTTGCGGAAAAAGGGATTTTGCAGCAGGACGCGGTGATGGTGGCCGTGAACGAAGAATTTGCCCGCGATGAGGAAATGGTCCATAGCGGCGATACCGTTGCCCTCATTCCGCCGGTCAGCGGAGGTTGAAAAATGGGAAACTTGACGCATATGAACGAACAGGGCCGCGCCAAAATGGTCGATGTAACGGCAAAACCGGAAACCTCCAGGACGGCGCGTGCAAAAAGCAGTGTGCTCGTTTCAAAGGAAGTCTATGAACAGATTACAAACTTTAAAATCAAAAAAGGGGACGTGCTTGCCGTCGCGCAGGTGGCCGGCATTATGGGCGCGAAAAAAACGGCGGATGTCATTCCGATGTGCCACCCGTTGCCTCTGACAGGCGTTGACATTTCGTTCAGCTGGCAAAAACGGGAAGACGGGTATCGCCTTGACATCGAAACAACGGCCAAAACGAAAGGGCAAACGGGCGTGGAAATGGAAGCTTTGACAGCGGCGTCCGTATGTGCGCTGACCGTCTATGATATGTGCAAGGCACTGGACAAAGGCATGGTCATCGGGCCGACCTATCTGATCGAAAAAACAGGCGGAAAAAGCGGGCATTTTATCAGGCAGGAGGAATGAGCATGGAACGGTATTCCCGGCAAATACTGTTTGCCCCGATCGGTGAAAACGGACAGCAAAACATTTCAAAAGGCCATGTACTCATAATTGGCGCCGGCGCGCTCGGCTCCGCTGTTGCGGAAAGCTTGGCGCGGGCGGGGGTCGGAAAAATCACGATGGTGGACCGCGACTATGTCGATGAAACGAATTTGCAGCGGCAAAATTTGTACTGCGAAGAAGATGCGCGCAACCATTTGCCAAAAGCGATCGCTGCAAAAAACCGGCTTAAAGCCATCAACAGCACCATCCGTATCGAGGCGCATGTGATCGATGCATTTGATCCGAAATTGCTTTCTATTTTGGAAGAAGGCGTTGATGTGATCATTGACGGGACCGATAATTTTGAGACGCGCTTTTATGTGAATGACCTGGCGCAAAAATACCGGATCCCGTGGATTTACGGCTCCTGCGTCGGCAGCTGTGGTGTTTCGTTTCCGATCATTCCCGGCGAAACGCCTTGCCTCCGCTGCCTGATTGGCCATCTCCCCGCTTACCACGCGACGTGCGATACAGCAGGCATTATCGCGCCGGCTGTGCAAATGACTGCGGCTTACGAGACAACGGAAGCTTTAAAACTGCTTTCCGGGGAAAAGCCGCGCGATTCCGTTGCCGTTTTTGATATTTGGCAAGGTGAACATCATTTCATCAAAGCAGGAAAAATGAAAAATAAGGACTGTCCGTCATGCGGGGGGCATCCGGTCTATCCGGCCCTACAATCCCAATCATCGGCTGATGTGCTATGCGGGCGGGATACAGTACAAATCCGTCATCCGGGCGCGTTCGAGCTTGAAAACATGGCGCGGGAGATGAAAGCGGGCGGTGCTGCCGTAGAGTATAACGGCTACTTAATGATCACCGCGCTTGAAGGTCACCGGACGGTTTTATTTCCGGACGGCAGGATGCTCATTCACGGTACGAAAGATAAGAGAGAGGCCCGTTCGCTCTACCAAAAATATTTTCAATGAAAAAGGAAGCACGCATTTCCGTGCTTCCTTTTCGAATGGCGTTAAATATTTGCCAATGTTTCATTATCCACGTCTTCTTTTTTCGGCACCGGTTCCTGGAGCGCTTTTCCCATGCCCTTCAAAAAGGAAATGGCGAAACCGACTGCCCGGTTGACGTCCGGGTCGCTCAACGATTTCAGCAGCCCGAACAATGTCACTTTTTCTTCCGAGCCAATGAATTGTTTGCCTTCATCAAAGCCTGATGCTACACCGTTCATCAAGTGGATAATAAGGTCGTGGTCGGCTTTCATAAAGACGCCGGCCGTGCCGAGCAGCATGTTGATCAGGTTGACGACCTGTTCCCGGGATAATTGCTCAAGGACGATTTTTAAAATATCATTTTTTGCGAGAATCATTGCATTTGCGGCTTCCAGTGCGCCAGTATCATTGAAATCATCGATCAGCCGGATCAAATTTTCAAACGCATCTTTATGATCGGCAACCAGTTTTTCCAATTCCTCGAGCTTTTGCCGGGTGACTTCTTCTTCCGTCGGCTGCTGTCTTGCAATCTCTGTGATCGGAGCGGCCATCCTTTTTCCCCCTCTCTTAGTGTACGTCTGTTAATGGTTGATAGCCTTCGCGCTGCCATTTGCGTTCGACTTCCACGCCGCGTGTAGGATTTCGTTTCTTATCGCGGTGGTTTGATTTCGGCAGTGGTGACTCCCCACCTTTTCGGATCAGTTCCATCTTCACTTTCGTTTGTTTAAACGCCGGTGTGCTTTGCCGTTTATCGTAAATCGGCCCGGTTAAGAAGTTGATCGCCGATTCCTTTTCTGTCGAGTGCATCGGCAAGTACAGCTCATTGCCCTGCACGCGGTCTGTAACCAGCACATGCAGTTTCAGCGATCCGAACGGGGAAGTGACGCGGACAAGGTCTCCGGTGTCGAGATTGCGTTCTTTTGCAAGCTCCGGCGACACTTCAACGAATACGCCCGGGACTTTTGATTCGATGCCTTCCGATTTATTGGTCAGATTGCCTTCGTGGAACTGTTCCAGCATCCGGCCGTTATTAATATGCAAATCGTATTGTTCCGGAAATTCAGCCGGTTTTACCCAGTCTGTCAGGGCAAACCGCGCTTTGCCGTCCGGGAACGGGAAGCCGTCCTTGTAAAGAAGCGGGGTATTGGCGCCATCAAGGCTTCCCCAAAGGAAACTGTTCCAGCCTTCCAATTTGTCGTAGTCCGCCTGTGCAAACAGCGGAGCCAGGCTGGCCATTTCGGCAAATATTTCGCCCGGGTGGCTGTAATGCCAGTCTGCGCCGAGCCGTTTTGCCACTTCCTGGATAATCCACCAGTCCGGTTTGGATTCGCCCAAAGCCGGGAGTGCCTGGTACATCCGTTGCACACGGCGTTCCGTGTTTGTAAAGGTGCCTTCTTTTTCAAGCGACGGGGCTGCAGGCAAAACAACATCCGCATATTGGGCCGTCCTTGAGAAAAAGACATCCTGGACGACAAGAAAGTCAAGATTGGAAAGTTCCTCGCTAACATGGTTGGCGTCGGAGTCGACAAGCGCCATGTCTTCGCCGATGATATACATGGCTTTTAACTGCCCGGCTGCAATCGCATGCAGCATTTCAATATTGTTCAGCCCCGGTTTGTTGCTGATTTTGACGCCGTACGCTTTTTCAAATTTTTCGCGTGCCGCATCATCCTCCACATGCTGGTAGCCCGGCAGCCATCCCGGCAGCGTGCCCATATCGCATGCGCCTTGCACATTGTTATGCCCGCGCAACGGATAAGCGCCTGTACCCGGGCGCGCGTAGTTTCCGGTGGCAAGGAGCAGATTGGAAATAGCGGCGGACGTATCGGAACCGCCTGTATTTTGCGTGACGCCCATGCCCCAGAGGATACATGTCCCGTCTGCCTGATGGATCATTTCGGCGATTTGGACCAGCGTTTCCTTCGGGATGCCGGTAATCTTTTCAGCGTAGTCGAGCGTGTATTTTTCAAGCGTTTCTTTAAATTCATCAAAAAAGTTCACTTTTTCCGCAATGAATTTTTGGTCGTGCCAGCCTTGGTCGATGATATATTTCGTCACCGCCATCAGCCATACCTGGTCTGTGCCCTGGTTCGGATGGATAAAAAGATCAGCGCGCTCTGCCATTTCGTTTTTGCGCATATCGGCAACAATCAGTTTCTGGCCGTGCAGTTTATGGGCCCGTTTGATGCGAGTTGCAAGGACCGGGTGGGCTTCCGCCGGGTTCGCGCCGACAATTATGACAAGACCGGCTGAGGCAATATCTTTAATCGTGCCGCTGTCGCCGCCCATGCCAACGGTTCTGAGCAGGCCGTCCGTTGCCGGCGACTGGCAATAGCGCGAACAGTTGTCGACATTGTTGGTTTCAAATACCTGGCGCGCCAGCTTTTGCATTAAATAGTTTTCTTCATTGGTGACTTTTGAAGAAGAAATAAAACCGACCGCATCTTTTCCGTATTGCGAATGGATTTCTTTCAGCCGGCTTGCCACCACGCTGAGCGCTTCATCCCATGATGTTTCTACAAATTTACCGTCTTTGCGGACAAGCGGTTTTGTCAGCCGTTTATCGGAATTGACAAAATCCCAGCCGAATTTGCCTTTGATGCAAGTGGAGATGGCGTTTACCGGGCCTTCATGCTTCGGTTCGATTTTTAAAATTTTCCGGCCCTTTGTCCATACTTCAAATGTGCAGCCGACACCGCAGAAGGTGCAAACGGTTTTCGTTTTTTTCGTGCGCTGTTCGCGCATCGAAGCTTCGATTTCGGATATGGCAAAAATGCTGCCGTAACCCGGTTCGACTTTTTTCACAAGATCAATCATCGGGTTAAGCAGGTCCTCTTCAAGCCCGGTTAAATAGCCTGCCTCGCCGAGCATTGATTTTTCCATCAATGCATTGCAAGGGCAGACGGTGACGCAATGCCCGCAGGAAACGCATGACGATTCGTTGATCGGAACGCCGTTATCCCAAATGACGCGCGGGCGTTCTGCTTCCCAGTCAATGGAAAGCGTTTCGTTCACCTGCAGATTTTGGCAGGCTTCCACGCATCTCCCGCATGCGATGCACTGGTTCGGGTCGTACCGGTAAAACGGGTGCGAATAGTCGACCCCGCTTGCGTCCGTTTTTGGCGTAAACGGATATTTCTGGTGTTCGATGCCCATTTTTTCCGTTGTATTGTGGACGATGCAGTTGCCGTTGTTATTGTCGCACACCGTACAGTATAAAAGGTGGTTGGCGAGAATCCTGTCCATCGCTTCATGCCGGGCCGCTTCCGACCGGTCATCGCTGAGGCGGACCACCATGCCGTCCTCCGCCGCCGTCGAACAGGTGCGCATCAGTTCCCCGTTCACTTCCGCAATACACGTGTCGCAAGTTTGGATCGGATCTACTTCCGGGTAATAGCAAATTTGTGGATGAAAAATATCATTCCGGTTGATCACATCGATGATTTTCTCGCCGGGGCGGGCTTCATAATCCCGGCCATCAATCGTGATGTGAATCGATTTGGTTTCCATTTCTTTTCCTCCTTTTGCAAACAGTGAAGGCAGGCCTTCAGAAAAGAATACAAAAAACCGGAAACTCTGTTACTTATACCAAACCTTTGCAAAAATAAAACTACTATTCTCTTTTTTTATTCTAGCATCTGATGCAAAAATGAACAAACCATCAGAGTGTTTTGCCTATTTGAGCGGGCGGCTTTTGTTTTTAACGTCTTTCCGAAAGAAGTCTCCCATCCTCAAGGAATGTGAAGGTGCGAATCGCACCAATGAGTAGGTGGGAGATGAATTTCGGTTGGCTTTAGCCAAAGTTATTTTTCCAATCCTTTTCTCAACAATTCTAAGATTGCGGCTGTTCTAGTTGGAATCCCATTTTCTTTTTGATATTGCTCCAATTTTTCTAATATCGTCTTAGGCATACGAATTTCTACACGTTCTTTCTCTTCTCTCATGATTATCACCTCATATTGATTGTACGGATTTTTTACGATATAATCAATATATACGAAATTTTTCCGCACAAAGTGAGGTGAATTGATATGGCCAAGCAAAACAAAGCTTTCAAGTTTCGTTTGTTACCAAACAAAGAACAATCCGCATTATTAGCTAAGACATTTGGTTGTGTTCGCTTTGTCTACAATAAGATGTTAGCTGAACGCAAAGAAACGTATGAAAAGTTCAAGGATGATAAAGAATTGCTTAAAAAGCAAAAGTTTCCGACCCCTGCAAAATATAAAAGTGAATTTCCATTCCTAAAAGAAGTGGATTCTTTAGCTTTGGCAAATGCACAAATGAACTTACAGACTGCTTATAAGAATTTCTTTGAAGGAAATGCGGATTTTCCAAAGTTCAAAAATCGTAAAGCAAAACAATCCTATACAACTAATATGGTCAACGGAAATATTAAGCTAGAAAATGGTCATATCAAACTGCCAAAAATCAAAAAGCCAATAAAAATGAAACAGCATAGAGAGATACCTGCTGATTATAAAATCAAATCTTGCACTATTTCTAAAACAAAGACAGGCAAATACTACATTTCAATTTTGACAGAATATGAGAAAGATATTCGTCCAGTTAAAATACAGAAAGTTGTTGGTTTGGATTTTGCTATGGATGGTCTATATGTCGAGAGTGAACAGGGTAAGAAAGCCAATTACCCACGTTACTATCGGCAAGCCTTAGATAAATTAGCAAAAGCACAACGAATTCTTTCTCGAAGAAAGAAAGGTTCTGCACGTTGGAACAAGCAACGACTAGTAGTGGCTAAGTTACATGAGAAAGTGGCGAACCAACGCATGAATTTTCTTCATCATAAGTCAAAAGAATTAGCTTCTAACTTTGATGCTGTCGTGATTGAGGACTTGAACATGAAAGGGATGTCTCAAGCCCTTCACTTTGGGAAAAGCGTTCACGACAACGGCTGGGGGATGTTCACTACTTTCTTAGCGTATAAGCTAAAAGAACAGGGGAAACAACTTGTGAAAATTGATAAGTGGTTTCCCTCCACTAAGAAGTGTTCATGTTGCGGCAAGGAAAAAGAAATGCCATTATCTGAACGTGTATATAAATGTTCTTGCGGCTTTGTATTAGATCGCGATCACAATTCAGCAATCAATATCAAAAATGAGGGATTACGCTTATTAGCGTTATCATAAGTAACAAAACTCTTGGAACAAGAGGGTTAGCTCGGTCAGTTTTCGTTGGCTAGTAAAAGCAACGATAAGTCGAGAAGCCCCCACTTCAATCAAACCGTAAGGTTGATAAGTGGAGGGTAGTTCACTCTGATTCCTTTAAAATAAAACATTATAGACAGGGGGCTGTTGAACCCATGAAAAATGTGGACACGCAGAGGGAAATTCTCCGTTTCAAGAACGGGCGGCTCGAACGGGCGCTGGATACAGTCGCAACGGAATTCCCGGTGACATTAAAAGTGAATGGGCAGGAATGGGTGACGATGGTGTGCACACCTGAATATATCGAGGACATGGCGGTCGGTTATCTTGTGTCGGAAAGGGTTGTCCGGCGCTATGAAGATATCCGCGACATCTGGACGGATGAAAAAGGAGGATTCGTCCATGTCCGGACCGATCATCTTAATCCTTATTACGAACAGCTGCAAAATAAACGTTATATCACCTCCTGCTGTGGAATGAGCAGGCAGGCGTTTGTTTTTGTCAATGATGCTCTGGCGGCGAAAAAAATGGACGGTGTGCACGTCCGAATTACAGTTGATGATTGTTTCCGGCTGATGGAAGCATTGCAGGAGAATGCCGAAGTGTTTAAAAAAACAGGGGGCGTCCATAATGCTGCGCTGTGCGATGCCGGCGGGATCCTTGTCAGCCGGATGGATATCGGCCGCCATAACGCGCTTGATAAAATTTACGGATATTGTTTGAAAAATCAGGTTTCCACAAAAGGGAAAATCCTTGCATTCAGCGGGCGCATTTCCTCGGAAATTTTATTGAAGACAGCCAAAATCGGCTGCGAGGTGATTTTATCGAAATCGGCACCCACCACACTCGCCCTGGAATCCGCTGAAGAACTCGGCATTACCACGATCGGCTTTATCCGCGGTGGGTCGATGAATATTTACACCTGCCCGGAACGGATTGCCGGTGTTGCCGCCCATGCCCGGTGATTGCCGGGTGTATACGATCGGAAAGGCACGGTTTGGGTTGGAAGAAAACGGGAAGACACGCTGGAAGGCGTGCTTCGGGACGGAACAGGGCCTTTGCCGGATGAGGAAAGGTTAAAATGGGCATTACCGAATTTGAAGAAAGCGCTGGTGCAGCCTGCTTGGCAAGGTTGACATTTCAAAATGTATATGGTAAAAATAACTTACAATTTGATGAATGAAGCGTCGAAAGGATCAAGTAGCTTCCTGTTGCTGCATACAAGAGAGCCGGTGGTTGGTGCGAACCGGTACAGGCAGGCGGCGAATTACACCCCGGAGCTTTTGCCGGATACGGCAGACGGCCCCCAGCCGTTATCCAAATGAGTGGAGAAGCAATTCTCAAGTTGGGTGGTAACGCGATACAATCGTCCCTTCGTTTTGGCGGAGGGGCGTTTTTCTGTTTTACAGGAAAAAGAAGGCAGCAACAGGTTCCTGCCCATTATCGCCGGATATAAGCCGGGCGCTGGAACCTGAATGCTGCCGGCATTTGAAATGGCACAAAAGGAGTGGTTTGAAATGGATTTACTCGAAGATTTAAAATGGCGGGGAATTGTTTACCAGCAGACAGACGAAGAAGGGCTCGCGGAGTTGCTTCAAAACCGGAAAGTGACCCTGTATTGCGGGATTGACCCGACAGGCGACAGCATGCATATCGGGCATCTTCTCCCGTACCTCACGCTGCGTCGCTTCCAGCAGGCGGGACACCGGCCGATTGTCGTGCTCGGCGGGGCAACCGGCATGATTGGCGACCCGAGCGGCAAGAAGGAAGAAAGAAAGCTGTTAACGGTTGAAAAGGTCAAGCAAAACGGCGAAGCATTGAGAAAACAGCTGGAACGATTTTTCGATTTTGACGGCGAGTCAGCCGCCATCATGGTCAATAACTATGACTGGCACGGCTCGATGGACCTTGTTACTTTCCTACGTGATTACGGAAAGCATATCGGCATCAACTACATGCTTGCAAAAGACACGATCGCATCACGGCTTGAAACCGGTATTTCGTTTACGGAATTTACATATACAATCCTCCAGGCCGTCGATTACTTTAACTTGTATAAACAATACAACTGCCGCCTGCAAATCGGCGGAAGCGACCAGTGGGGCAATATTACAAGCGGCCTTGAGCTGATCCGCAAGCTCGAACCGGAAGGAGAAAAAGCTTTCGGGCTTACCATTCCGCTTGTCACAAAAGCGGACGGCACAAAATTCGGGAAAACAGAAAGCGGCGCAGTCTGGCTCGATGCCGAGAAAACATCGCCATATGAGTTTTACCAGTTCTGGGTCAACACGGCTGACCTCGATGTCGTAAAATACTTGAAGTACTTCACCTTCTTGCCAAAAGAAGAAATCGAAGAGCTGGAAAAATCGGTTGAAACCGAACCGCATCTCCGCAAAGCCCAAAAAGCGCTGGCCGCGGAAATGACAAAACTGATCCATGGGGAGGAAGCATTGCAGCAGGCTTTGAATATTACGGAAGCATTGTTCAGCGGCAATGTGAAGAAACTGTCGGCTGAAGAAATGAAGCAGGGATTTAAAGATGTTCCGTCATTCCAGCTTGAAAGCGAAGAACAAAAGCAGCTTGTGGAGTTGCTCGTTGCCGCCAAAATCTCCCCGTCAAAACGCCAGGCACGCGAAGATATCCAAAACGGCGCCATTTACGTAAACGGTGACCGCGTAACGGATCTCGGGTTTGTGTTGCAGGAAAAGGACAAAATCGGCGGCGAATTTACCGTTATTAGAAGAGGGAAGAAAAAATACTTTTTAATTAAACATTGAGGATATTAAGGGATGCACAATGAAGATGCCTGAAATGTGCATCCCTTTTTTATTGCTCCGATCGCGGCTTGCCCTTCTTCGTTTTTCCCGGCGGGGGAAGTCAGCTCCCAATTCCAAATTTTTTCAGCTTCTGATACAGGGTGACCCTTGAAATGCCAAGTTCTTTTGCTGCGGCGGATTTGTTCCCGCCTGCTTTGCGCAATGCTTTTTCAATGAGCTGTTTTTCCATATTTTCTTTTTCCACAGGCAAAGTGCCGCTTTCCGGGATGGCACTTCCGGACGGTTGGGTTTCATTTCCCTGGAAAAAGCGGAGAAGGGAGGCGCGGTCAATAAACGGCTTTTCTGATAGGATCACCATCCGTTCCATTAAATTCCGGAGCTCCCGGACATTCCCTGGCCAATGATACGCTTGCAGGAAAGAAAGGGCATCAGGGGCGAGTTCCGGTTCAGGCATCTTGTACTGGACGGCAAATTGTTTCAGAAAGTAGCGGGCGAGGACAGGAATATCGTCTGTGCGCACCCTTAATGGCGGCATCGTAATTTGAATAACATTTAACCGGTAATAAAGGTCCGACCTGAATGTCTTTTCTTTCATCATTTTTTCAATGTCTTGGTTGGTGGCGGCAATAAAACGGACATTGATTTTCCTGCCCGAAGCGTCGCCAATGCGGTAAATCACTTTTTCCTGCAGCACGCGCAGCAGCTTCACCTGCATATCTAGCGGCAGTTCGCCGATTTCGTCCAAAAACAGCGTACCCCCGTCCGCTTCTTCAATTTTTCCCGCTTTTCCTTTTTTCTCCGCACCCGTAAACGTGCCAGGTTCATAGCCGAATAATTCGCTTTCAAACAGGGCGGAAGGGATCGAGCCGCAGTTCACCGGAATAAAAGGGCCGTTTTTCCGCGCGCTTGCTTCATGGATGGCGCGCGCGCATATTTCTTTCCCGGTGCCGGACTCGCCGAGAATAAGCGTGACGGCATCCGTTTTCGCCGCTTTCGCCGCAATTTGGATCGTATCCCGGAGCGCGCGGCTTTTCCCCTTTAATTTGGAAAAAGGCGTTTCTTCATAGCTTGTGTACATTTTTTGGCGCAGTTCATTCAGTTCTATGGAAGTGGAGACGAGATTGTCGTTCAGCCTAACAATCTGGGTGATATCGCGTTCCACGGATACCGCGCCGATCAGCCTGCCGCGGTTGTCAAAAATGGGCCGCGCATTGACGACGACATGCTTGTCGGGGCGGGGCCGATGATATTGGTCGGTAATACGGGCTTTTGTCCGCAGCACTTTGAGCACCATTAAATCATCATCGCGAAAAAAATCGGTAATTTTTTTGGTTAAGATCATTTCTTTTGGAATATTGTAGGTCCGGACGGCGGCATCATTCCAATAAATGACTTCCTTTTTTTCGTTTACGATCGTAATCGCATCATTTTCCGCCGATAATACCGCCTGCAAATAAGACAGTTCATTTGCCATTTCCGTCTTCCTCCCCTTTGTCGTGTAAAGGTATTGTACATTCGATTTACAATTGTGTAAATATATTGTACATAGAAAACGGTTTATTTTTTTGCGGATATAGGGAAACAGGGGTGTTCCGGAAGTTGGCATGATTCTTGCATGGTATTAAGCCAGAACGAGGATGAAGGAGGTTTTTTCATTGGTCTTGCCTTTTAAACATGAACCATTAACGGATTTTAACCAGCCTGAAAACGTACAGGCGTTTCAAGCGGCACTTGAAAAAGTGCGTGCGGAACTCGGGAAGGAGTACCCGCTTGTAATAAACGGAGAACGGATTTTTACAGAGGATAAGCTCGTATCCGTCAATCCTGCGAATAAAGAACAGGTTGTCGGGAAAGTTTCGAAAGCATCGAAAGAACTGGTTGACAAAGCTTTCGAAGGCGCCAATGAGGCATTTCGCAGCTGGCGGAAAATGGCACCCGAAGCGCGGGCGAATGTGCTGTTCAAAGCCGCTGCGATTGCGCGCCGCCGCAAACATGAGCTGTCGGCGTGGCTTGTGTTTGATGCCGGCAAGCCGTGGAGCCAGGCGGACGGGGATACGGCGGAAGGAATCGACTTTTTGGAATACTACGGCCGCCAGATGCTTGAGCTTGCAAAGGGGCAGGAAATGGAACAGCGTGAAAATGAGCACAACACTTATTTTTATCAGCCGATGGGGCCGGGGGTGACCATTCCGCCGTGGAATTTTGCTTTCGCCATTGTTTGCGGCACGACGGTTGCCCCGCTTGTTGCCGGGAACCCGGTTCTGCTGAAGCCTTCGGAAAGCACGCCTGTTATTGCATACAAACTCGTTGAAATTTTGGAAGAAGCGGGGGTTCCGAAAGGCGTGCTCCAGTTTGTGCCGGGCGATCCGGCAGAAATCGGCGATTACCTGGTGGATCATCCGTCTGCCCATTGGATTAACTTTACGGGTTCCAAAGCAACGGGCCTGCGCATTTATGAACGGGCTGCGAAAGTGCAGAAGGACCAGCACTTTTTAAAACGGGTCGTTGCTGAAATGGGCGGCAAAGATACGATTATTGTCGATAAAGAAGCGGATCTCGATCTCGCCGCAGATGCGATTGTCCAGTCGGCATTCGGTTTTTCCGGCCAGAAATGTTCAGCCTGCTCGCGGGCAGTCGTGCATGAAGACGTATATGAAGAAGTGCTCGAAAAGGCGATCGCCCTTGCGAAAAACGTAACCGTCGGCGACCCGTCCGAAGAAAATGTGTACATGGGTGCTGTCATTAACGAAAAGCAGTTTAACAAGATTAAAAGTTATATAGAAATCGGCAAAGAAGAGGGCAAACTCGTCTTTGGCGGGGAAACGGATGGTGAAAAAGGATTTTTCGTTTACCCGGCGATTTTTAAAGATGTAAATCCAAAGGCACGGATCATGCAGGAAGAAATTTTCGGGCCGGTTGTCGCTTTTGCGAAAGGAAAAGATTTTGACGAACTGCTTGAAATTGCCAATAATACGGAATACGGGCTGACAGGCGCCGTCATTTCGAAAAACAGGGAGCATTTGGAACGCGCCCGGTACGAATTCCATGTCGGCAACCTGTATTTTAACCGGGGATGCACGGCGGCCGTTGTCGGTTACCAGCCGTTCGGCGGTTTTAAAATGTCCGGTACCGATTCGAAAGCGGGCGGCCCGGATTATTTGAAGCTGTTTATGGAAGCAAAGTCTGTATCGGAAATGTTTTAACGGGAGGAAAGGCGATATGGCAAATTTGACGAGGGATTTTTTCATCGGCCTTTCAAACAGCAGGTTTTTAAATAAAAGTGCGCAAAAATGGGGTTTTCGGTTCGGTGCTGAAAAATTTGTTGCGGGGACGGATATTGATTCCGTCACCCGGACCATCCGGGAAATGAATGCCCGCGGAATCAGCTGCACCGTTGACAATCTGGGCGAATTCGTATCGGAAAAATCGGAAGCGGCATCGGCGAAACAGCGCATCCTGCAAATGCTGGACAGGATCCATGAGGAGAACCTGGACTGCCATATCTCGGTGAAACTGACCCAGCTCGGGCTGGATATTGACCGCACGTTTTGCCTGCAAAATATGGAAGACATTTTGGCGCGTGCAGCGGAATACGGGATTTTCATCAATATTGACATGGAAGATTATACCCATTTTCATGCTACAATAGAGGTGTTGAAAACCCTGCTTGAAACGTACCAAAATGTCGGGACAGTCATCCAGGCGTATTTGCGCAACGCCGAAGCGGTTATGGATGAACTGAAGGATGTCCGGCTCAGGATTGTAAAGGGCGCTTACAAAGAAAGCGAGACAGCCGCTTTTCAGTCAAAAGCGGAAATTGACCGGAACTATGTAAAGCTTGTAAAAAAACGGCTGCTCGGCGAGGCATATACGTCCATTGCCACCCATGACCACCACATCATTCGCGAACTGGAAGCATTTATTGAAGAAAACCAAATCCCACACAGCCGGTTTGAGTTTCAGATGCTGTACGGATTTCGCCAGGAGATGCAGTATGAACTGGCGAAAAAATACCATTTCACGACGTACATGCCGTTCGGAAATGACTGGTTCGGCTATTATATGCGGCGCCTTGCCGAACGCCCGCAAAATGTGAACCTTATTGTAAAGGATGCACTGTATACAAAAGATAATAAATTGAAAAAAGAACCGCTTCTCACCGCTGCCCTGACCGCTTCGCTTTTCATGCTGTGGCGACGCAAAAGGAAGAGGTAAGAAAAAGGCCGCTCCGCAAAGCAACCGTGCCCCGGGCGGCCTTTTCTATTTCATTTTGTTGATTTGTATTTCTATCCCGGCCGCGCCGTGCCTAACCCGGCATGGGCAAGCTATCAGCAAATCGTGCCGCAACAGCGGAAACCAATGGCACAGACCCATCTCTGCTCATTTTCCCGTCCGGTTAAGGGGTCCATCCTTCTAACCGTCCCGCAATTTGTCGAATAAATGATGTGGACTTTTGGGAAATTTTTTCTATACAATGAATCTGAATATTGAAAAAGAAAAATGAACCATGAAGCCCGCCGCGGGGATTCCGAAAGCGAAAGCCGTGGTGCGCACACAAAACATTTATAGGGAGGGCTATGACCATGACACGGCCGATTTTTAAATACGTTCGTACGATATTTGTGTTGCTTCCCATTATACTTTGCTGTTCGTCTTTTGATGCCTCGGTCATCATGATTTGGTCAAGGCTGAGGGACGCTGCTTTGCTATTCTCTTTGGCGTTGGCATGGCCAGACTGTATCTCATGTTTAACTTGGTTGCCGGGATGGCTTGCTGAACAACCGGTTACCTTCAGAATATAAAAAACCCCGGAACCACAGCGGTTTCGGGGTTTTACACATTACCTTGAGTAGAACTCGACGATTAACGATTCGTTAATTTCAGCCGGCAGTTCCGAGCGTTCAGGGAGGCGGCTGTAAGTCCCTTCAAGCTTGTCTGCATCAAAAGAAAGGTAATCCGGCACAAAAGTTGTCGTTTCGATCGCTTCTTTGATGACATCCAAGTTGCGGGATTTTTCGCGCACGCCGATCGTTTGCCCCGGTTCTACACGGTAAGACGGGATATCGACGCGTTTGCCGTCAACGAGAATATGCCCATGGTTTACGAGCTGGCGTGCCTGGCGGCGTGTGCGGGCCAAACCCAGACGGTAAACAAGGTTGTCAAGGCGTGATTCCAAAAGCACCATGAAGTTTTCACCATGTTTCCCTTGCATTTTGCCGGCTTTCAAGAAAGTGTTATGGAATTGGCGTTCATTTAAGCCGTACATATGGCGAAGCTTTTGTTTTTCCTGCAATTGCAAGCCGTATTCAGACAATTTTCTGCGCTGATTCGGGCCGTGCTGCCCGGGTGCATAAGGGCGCTTCTCCAATTCTTTTCCGGTACCGCTTAAAGAAATCCCGAGACGGCGGGACAATTTCCAGCTTGGACCTGTATAACGAGCCATGAAAGACTCCTCCTTTGTTTTTATTTTGTTGTAAAATAAAAACAGATATCATGGACACTTCTTCATGCGTATTTTGTTTTCATGTACCATCGCCCCAGCAGCAGAGGGTTACACGATACACCTTGCATTCAGGCAAGGAACAAAATACAAACACAAAGCCGTCCAATAAGGCTGCATTATTTTACACAACGTTGATTATATGTTTTCAGAGAAAAAAAGTCAACAACAAATGCAAATCGGGATGCCATGCCAAAAAAATTTTACATACCGGTTTTGCCGGGTTCATAACAGGACTTAAGATACAACACATACTGTATATCGGTCAGGCGGGCTGTACATTTATAGTACTTTTGCATTATAATGGTATTAATTTGACCGGTTTTTACATTTTTACGTCTCCCGTGCGGTTTTTTGTTTTAAAATTCTTCATTTTCAAGGTTCACACTTTTTAGTGCTTTTTTTCGCTTTTATACGGAAACAGGGTCAGGGTGATTAGGAAATGGAAAAAAAGAAAGAAAATCATTTAATCCTATATTATAAGTCCCGTTTACTGGATTTAATGAATCTTGAGGCAGCAAGCAGCCTGGATGACTGGGTGGCGGTCGTGGCGGATGTGCTCAGCGCCGATCATATCGTATATTATAAGCCGGACAGCGAAAACACGAAGTTCTACAAAATATGCAGCTTTTATAATCCTTTCCGGCATGACGTCGAACTCGTCGTGCCCTCCGGAAAAATCAAAGCTTTAAAAACAGCCTCCCAGGTTGTCACAAATGGGAAACTGAAAAAGGATCCTTATTTAGGGCTTGCTGAATAAGCAAAAATTCCAGATTTGACAAGGATTTTGGCTACTTTTGTCGAATATAAAGTGTAAGGATTTCAAAGGAAACACGTAAAAAACCTTGCACTTGGAGGCTGTTACGATGTACAAAAAGACCGAACATCAATTAACTTTTGTAGATGATTTTTTTCTACCATTCGGTGGGAAATTAAATAAAGAAAATCGCTGGGTCCGTCTTGCTGAAATGATTCCTTGGTGGATGGCCGAAGAAAAGTATGCCAAGTCCTTCAAGAAGAAATTCAAAGGCGAAAAGGCTTATTCTGTCAGAATCGCTCTTGGGGCTCTTTATATCAAAGAACGGCTTGGGCTGTCTGACCGGGAAACAGTCGAACAGATCACAGAAAACCCGTATCTTCAGTATTTTATCGGCTTGCCTGAATTCCAGGAAAAAGCCCCATTCGACCATTCTCTGATGACTCGTTTTAGAAAACGTTTGGGCGCAAATATCATCAACGAACTGAATGAATGGATCGTTCTGGAAGAACAAAAACGCCAATTGGAAGAAGCATCTAAGGAAAACGACAACAATGATGATCAGGATCACGACGATGACGATCATGATGATGAAGATCGTAATGATCATGATCATGATCGTGGCGATCTTCAGCCTTCCGGTTCCGATTCAGAAAAGCATTCAACTGAATCGGCTTCTCCCAAAACGAAGAACAGAGGAAAGCTCATTTTGGACGCAACCTGTGCACCGGCTGATATTGCTTACCCTACAGACCTCGGGTTGTTGAACGAAGCCCGTGAGAAATTGGAACATATCATTGATGTCCTGCATGAACCACACAAAGGGAAATTACGTAAGCCACGGACCTACAGAAAAAGAGCCCGCAAGGACTATCTTTCTGTCGCTAAGCAACGTAAAGCTGGCGCCCGGAAAATCCGGAAAGCTGTAGGCAAACAGCTCGGATATGTGAAACGAGATCTGGAGATCATTAAAAATCTTGTTTCCCAAAGCTCTCTGTCTCTTTTAAGCAAAGATGAATACAGGCAACTTCTCGTGATTCATGAACTTTACCGCCAACAGGCAGAAATGTACAAAAAGAAAACACACCGGGTTGACCACCGGATTGTAAGCATTTCCCAGCCACATGTCCGTCCAATTGTGCGCGGCAAGGCAAAAGCGAACGTGGAGTTCGGTTCAAAAGTCGCCATCAGTGTCGTAGATGGTTATGCCTTGATTGAGCACCTCGACTGGGAAAATTACAATGAAGGGACCACTCTCAAGGAATCTGTTGAAAACTACTACAACCGGTTCGGATTTTATCCGGAAGCGATCTTGGCAGATAAAATTTACCGAAACCGTAATAATCTGGCATACTGCAAATCTCTTGGCATTCGTCTGAGTGGGCCAAGGTTAGGACGCCCATCCAGAACGGAAGACAAAACCTTGGAACGCGTCGCAAGGCAGGATGCCTCTGAACGTAATGCCGTTGAAGGCAAATTTGGCGAAGGCAAGCGCAAGTATGGGCTGGGCCTTATTCGAGCACGCCTTCAGGAGACCAGCGAAACAGTAGTAGCCCTTCAATTCCTCATACTGAATCTGGAGCGCAAGCTCAGGGTTCTTTTTTTGAAATTTTTACACAACACTATTTTATATTTTGATAATCGGAATTTGGCTTGTATCTGACCAAATTTGATTCGTTCAGCAAGCCCTATTTAAAACAGTTTAACATTGCCTTTTTTATTCCGGAAAAAAACATGGAGGACGGCTGCCTGCTTCTTTCCATTCCAAACAGGCTGTTCGGGGAGCTGTCTGACGCGGATTTGCAGGCGTTTGTCAGGGAAAGCCGGAACTTCCTGCAGCTGAAGTATGAGTTGTCTGTTGTCGAAGCCGACAGAAAGCGTTACATCGAATTATTCCAAGTGACGGGAAAATTCCATTCTTCCATGGATACGGATACGATCCTTGCAGAAATCATTTACACGCTGAAAAGGCTGTACCCGGTTTTTGACTACACCTTAATGCTGTCGGACGATTACCACCACAATCTTGATTTGCCGATCAAGTCGCTGCAATATGATGCGGTCGACGAAATGGCGCTCGAATCATATGTAAACGGCCAGGTCCACCTTGCCACGGTATGGCAGACAAACGAAACGATGCTTTATGCGCCACTAAGGGGAAAGCAGGGCGTGTATGGCGTGCTGCAGGTCATCACTTTTGCCAACTATGAATTTAACCGCAGCGATTTGGAATTTATCAGCCTGCTGGCCAATACGGCGGGAAGTGCGCTTGAAAATGCCAAGCTGTACCAGCAGTCGATGCAGTCCATTGAAGAACTCCGCCTGATCAATTCGGTTTCCCGCCAGTTAAATAAAAGCGCGAATTTAAAAGAAACCATCGATTTTTTAATGAAACAGATCTCCAGTTCATTTGATACCCAGGCAATCGGGTTCGTGATGATGGAGAATGGGAAAATTGACCTGCTTGAAGGCAGCAGCCCCATTTTTGAAGAAAAGGAAGGCGCCCGTTATCTTGAATTTGCAAACCGTTCTTTTGCCGAAACGAAAGAATCCCTGTTTATCAGCAATTTAAACCGGCGCTTTCCCGGCAGGAACTATCGTTTTTCTTCGCTGATGGCTGTCCCGATTATCCAGGAAGATGATTTAAAGGGGTTTTGCCTTGTTCTTCATGAAGCGCCTTACCATTTTTCTTTCGACAGGTTCAAACTTTTTCAGTCGCTTATTTATCAGTCGGGCATGGCCTTAACCAACTCCATGCTTCGCGAGCGGCTTGAAAAAATGGTGATTACCGATCATCTCACCCAGCTGTTTGCCAAAAATTACTTGAACAGCCGGATGGAAACTTCTATCGGTGAAGATGAGCAGGGCACGCTGATTTTGCTCGATATTGATGACTTTAAAAAAGTCAATGATACATACGGCCATCAAACCGGGGATGAAATTTTGATCCAGGTTGCAAAGCTGATCAAAGAAAACATTCGTTCAACCGATATCGGAGCAAGATGGGGCGGAGAGGAAATGGCGATTTATCTTCCCGGCGTGCCGCTTCAAACAGGGGTGCAGGTCGCCAAAAGGGTGCTTGCGGCTGTTCGGAAAAATACAAATCCTCCGGTTACCATTTCCTGCGGGGTGTCGTACTGGAATAAAGAGATGAATGAAACGGTGGAGTCCCTCTTTAACAGGGCGGACGCCGGATTGTACCATGCGAAAAGCCTCGGGAAAAACCAGGTTGTCATCAGCGATATGGAAATGAAAACCAATTAGGGCGCACTGCAGCTGATTTCTTTTGTCAGCCGCCTTTAAAACCCCCCTTGCCGGATCCGGCAAGGGGGGCATTTTTTATGCATTTCGTTATTGTTGTAATATCTGCTTCAGGCCGCCAACCCCGGCTGCCTGTGCCAAGTTCGTCCGGCCTGCGGATTTTGGGTTTGGGCATGGGGCTTTGCCAGCCAGTATCTTTTGCCGCCCTGATTTTTCAGCCTGCGAAACCGGCCTTACAGCACTTTTTCCAGCGCAGCGGCAAAAGCTGCCAGCCCTGCCTCATCTTCTGCATCAAAACGATTTTTTTCCGGGCTGTCGATATCCAAAACGCCGACCACTTCCCCGTTTTTCATAAGCGGTACGACAATTTCAGACTGGGAAGCGGCGTCACAGGCAATATGGCCTGAAAACTGCTGGACATCGGCGACCCGGAGCACCCGTTTTTCTTTCCAGGCTGTCCCGCACACCCCTTTCCCATACGGAAGCCGCACACAAGCTGGCAAACCTTGGAACGGGCCGAGGACGAGTTCATCCCCGCTTGCGAAATAAAACCCGACCCAGTTTACCCGGTCAAGAAACTGGTTTAACAGCGCTGCAGCATTGCTTAAATTGGCAATTTTATCCGGTTCGTCTTCCGTGAGCGCGATCAGCTGTTTTACGACAAGATCATACTTTTCTTTCTTCGTTCCCTGGGGATTTTCTACATGAAACATCGCCATCATCCTTACATCAGCAAATTTTTTAAAAACGGGGCGGGATTTTGTCGGAAAGTTTTTAAAGGAACCCCGGCCCGGCATATGGAATAGTACGGAATAGAATATTTTTAACACAAAAGGGGAAGCCCGGCAAGCAAAAAAGAGGAGAGGGTGGAACAAATGGACGGAAACAGCAGTGAAACAAAAGAAAAGATATTCAATACGGCGATTGCTTTATTTCATACGAAGGGCTATAAAGGAACAACAATCAGGGCGATTGCGGCTTCCGCAAAAGTCAATTCGGCCAATATTTCCTATTACTTTAACGGCAAACAGGGGCTATTGGAAGCGTGTTTTATCCGCTTTTTTGAACCGTATATTGCCTGCCTTGAAGAAGAAGTGCAAAATCTTTCGGAGGATGGATTAAAACGGGCGGCCTTCCGCATCCTGCACTTTCAAAGCGAAAACCACCTGCTGTCCAGATTTGTATGGCGGGAAGTCACCATTGATTCGCAAATTGTCCGCGAAATTTTGTCCACTTACTTCATGAAAGAGCGTTATTTATTAAAAAAGCTCGTCAAAGCTTGGTGCGGTCCCGGAATCCAGGCGGGCAAACTGAACTTTCTCATGATCCAGCTGAAAAGCATGCTGTCGATGCCGTATTTAAACAGCCAGTATATCCGCGAAGTATGGGGCATGCAGCCGGAAGAGCCGTATTTTGCCGAAAAATACGGCAAATCGGTTGCCGAATGGCTGGACAGCATCCGGCAAAACGCGGGGGCGCAGCCGGAACCGCTGCTGCTTGAAACCGCTTTTTAATGGCCGGAGCGGGCTGGCTGTTTTTAAAATGCCGGCAGCTTTCCGAAAAAGCCCGCCGACGTGCAAAAAATAAGCGCCGGCTTTTTTTATTGTGGGTACGGAAAAAACCTTCCCCAAAATGAATCGAAAAATCTCGAATTTCATAGTCAAATATTGTCATTACATGGTATCATAGAATAAAAATAAACATACATGCCTGTGGGTATCGGGAAGGATTGTTCCGGTATTCATACATACATAATGAGCGGATATTAAGGCTTGATTTGTGGACGAACGGGAGGCTTTCAAGTTTATGATGTATGGCATCATTGGCGCTATTCTTTTGTTGCTCGTTTTATTGACTTGCGGTTTTTTTATCAGGAGGCAGTTTTACAAAGAGATTGACAAGCTTGAAGCATGGAAAATTGAAATCATGAACCGGCCTGTCACTGAAGAGCTGGGAAAAGTCAAACGGCTCAATATGGGCGGGGAGGCGGAAAGTTTATTTGAAGGCTGGCGCAAAGACTGGGAGGACCTTTTAAACGAGGAACTGCCGGCAGTGGAAGATAAGCTCTTTGAAATCGAGGAGCACACTGACAAATACCGTTTCAAAAAGGCGAAAGAAGTACAGGCGGGAGCAGAGGCGATTCTTCAAAATGCGGAACAAAAAATAAAAGATATACTGGACGGCGTCAATGAACTGATGGATGCCGAGAAAGAATCCCGGAAAGAAGTGGAAGAACTCGGGAAAATCTTCAAAGACTTGAAGAAACAGCTTCTGACACGGCGCCATACATACGGAAAAGCCATTAAAAGCCTCGATTTGAGAGTGGACAGCCTGGCGGAGAAATTTGCCCGTTACCATGAACTGACGGAAGCCGGGAACTATTTGGAGGCAAAGAAATTAGCCGATGAACTGAAAGCCGAAACAGAAATGTTGCAGGAGGATGCCGGGAAAATTCCGGATTTGCTGGCGGAAACGGAATCGCTTTTGCCGATGCAGTTTGCAGAATTAAAAGAGGGCTACAAAGAAATGGCTGCACAAGGCTTTGCGCTCGATCACCTGCAATTTGATGAAGAAATGAAGGAACTTACAGAGAAGCTTTCGGCTTACCGGAAACAACTTGAACAGGCTGACACAGCGGATGTCGAGGAAGGCATCCGGGAAATCAAGGAAAGAATAGAAACGATTTACGATATTTTAGAAAAAGAAGCGTACGCGAAAAACTATGTGCTCAAGCATTTCCGTGAAGTGAAGGATATCCTGGATGAAGTACGGGAAGAAAACAAGCGCCTCAAAACAGAAACAGAATCCGTGCAAAAGACATACCAGCTGCATGAGGAAAACATGGCCGTTCCAGCTGAGCTCGATAAACAATTGGAGAAACTGGCCGCGCGTTTGGCGGTCCTTGAAGTAAAAATTCCCGAAAACAAAACGATTTATTCCGTGTTAAGCGAACAGCTCAAAGAAATGGAAGGGCAGATTGAAAAACTGCGGGATGACCAGAAGACGTTTAACGAATTTTTGCAGAACCTGCGGAAAGAAGAAATGGAAGCACGCGCGAAGATCGCGGAATTGAAGCGGACAATCCAGGATATGCGCCGCCTTGTCGAAAGAAGCAATATTCCTGGGCTGCCGGACTCGTACCGTACCCTGTACGAAGCGGCCTGGAACGCGATTCGTGACACTGCCGAAAGCCTCCATGCCACGCCGCTAAACATGGAGAAGGTCAACCGCCATCTGCTGGAGGCGGAACAGGAAGTCGGAAACTTTGAAAAAAGCACGAAAGCTTTAATGGAAAATGTGCAGCTTGCTGAAAAAGTGATTCAATACGGCAACCGTTACCGCGCTAAATATAAGAAAGTGGCGGACGGGCTAGAGCGCGCAGAAGTGGCTTTCCGGCGCTATGATTATGAGAAGGCGCTTGAAGAAGCCGCAACGACAGTGGAAGCGGTGGAGCCCGGCGCATTGAAAAAAATTGAAAAAATGCTGGAAACTGAAGAATTACTTTGAAGCAAACGGAAAAAATACGGAGCGCTCCCCGTTTTTTTCGTTTGCTTTTTTCTGCGCCTTTCAGCCGGCAGGCAGGCCTTTCATGCGGCTGATGCCAAACAGATGCACTCGCTTTTTGGCGCCTGGTTCTTTAACCTGGTAAACAGGCACGGGTGAAGACCTTTGAGCCTTAAGCAACTCATTTTCTGTCTGAACGGGTACAACACGCACGGTCGCAGGGCCATTTCCGCCCCATCCTGGAGATTAAAGACCAGTGCCGCGAAAGAAGCGGCGCGGAGACCGGGATGGGCGGCGCATAACGGGAGTATATCGGTTGTAGGTTCGGTATCCGGCATGGTATATTAGGCAATGATGCAGGTTTGGATCCAATTTTATGCCAACAGAGGGTGTTCAAATGATTTACTTTGACAACAGTGCCACAACGAGGCCTTATCCGGAAGTGCTGGATGCTTTTGTGAAAACATCGGAAAACTATTTTGCAAATCCCTCTTCCCTGCATAGCCTCGGCGCGCGTACAGAGAAACTTCTCACGCAGGCAAGACGGCAAATTGCGAGTCTTCTCGGCGCAGACGAGAACGAAATTTTTTTCACATCCGGCGGCACGGAAGGCAATAATCTGGCGATTAAAGGGACAGCCCTCGAGTACCGTTCAAGGGGGCGCCATATCATTACGACGGCTGTTGAACATGCATCTGTTTTTGAAACATGCCGGCAGCTGGAAGAATGGGGCTTTCGCGTCACGTATTTGCCGGTTGACAGGAGCGGAAGAATCAAGCTGGACGATTTAAAACAGGCCATCACGGATGAAACGATTCTTGTTTCCGTGATGCATGTGAATAACGAAGTAGGAACAGTGCAGCCGGTGGAAGAAATCGGGCAGCTTCTCAAAACTTACCCGAAAATCCTGTTTCATACAGACGATGTCCAGGGCTGCGGAAAAGTTCCGCTTTCCCTGCATGATGCCGGCATCGATCTTTGTACGGTTTCCGCGCATAAATGCCATGGCTTAAAGGGAACCGGGATATTATATAAACGGGCAAATCTCCGCCTGTCACCGCTTTTAACCGGCGGGCACCAGGAGAGGGGCTTGCGCAGCGGCACCGAAAATACAGGCGGAATCGTTGCAGCCGGAAAAGCGCTCCGCCTGGTCCATGAAAAATTTGAAGCCGGGGCGGCAGAAAGAACGTCCCGCATCCGGGATGCCCTGATCGAAAAGCTTCAGGAGATGCCTGCTGTGACAGTCCATACCAATCCGGCTGTTTCAGCGCCGCACATCCTGAACTTTTCCGTCCGCGGCATCCGCGGCGAAGTGCTCGTGCATGCGCTTGAAGAGGAAGGCATTTATATTTCCACAACAAGCGCCTGCTCTTCAAAAACGCGGGAACTGAGCCGCACGCTCCTTGCCATGGGGGTTTCCAAAGACGAAGCCGAATGGGCGGTGCGCGTGAGCCTTTCTTATGAAAATACAATGGAGGAAGCGGAACGTTTTATCCGCATATTAAGGCAAACAATCACAAATTTACAACAAGTGTTGGGGAGAAATCAATGAACTATGACCGCATTTTAATCCGTTATGGGGAACTTTCGACAAAAGGGCATAACCGCCAGTTTTTTATCCGGCATTTAAAAGACAATGTCAAAAAAGCGCTCAGGCCTTTTGGCGGCATTGAAGTCCAGGCGCTGTACGACCGCATGTACGTGCTCTTGCATGGCGCAGACGGCGGGCAAGTCATCGATATTTTAAAATCAATCTTCGGGATCCAGTCATTCAGTCCGGCCGTCCGCACCCGGAAACAGCTCGAAGACATCGAGCAGGCGGGGCTCGAACTCGTCCGGCAAAACTTTGCGAAAGGCAAAACCTTCAAAGTGTCGGCCCGCCGCGGCGATAAAACATTTGAATACGATTCGAATGATTTGAACCATCTCGTCGGCGGCTATATTTTAAAGCAACTGGACGGCATTCAAGTCAATGTAAAACAGCCGGATATCGAGCTGCTTGTGGATGTCCGGAAAAACGGCGTTTATTTGTCCACTGAAGTGATAAAAGGATCCGGCGGGCTTCCGGTCGGTGCATCCGGCAAAGCGATGCTCATGCTTTCGGGTGGTATTGACAGCCCGGTTGCAGGATACCTCGCGATGAAACGCGGCGTGAAAGTGGAAGCGGTCCATTTCCACAGCCCGCCGTTTACAAGCCCGCGTGCAAAGCAAAAAGCGCTTGACCTTGCGCAAAAAATTTCCGCCTACAGCGGCTCCATGAAAGTGCATATTGTCCCCTTTACAAAAATCCAGGAAACGATCCATAAAGGGGTTCCGGAAGGCTATTCGATGACCGTGCAGAGAAGGGTGATGCTTGAGATTACCGACCGGCTCCGTAAAATTCATAACGGGCTTGCGATTGTAACCGGCGAAAGCCTCGGCCAGGTTGCCAGCCAGACGCTCGACAGCATGGTTGCAATCAATGATGTCACAACGACACCAGTGTTGCGGCCGCTTGTTTCGATGGATAAGCTGGACATTATTGATATTGCCCAAAAAATCGGCACATACGACATCTCAAGCCTTCCGTATGAAGACTGCTGCACGATTTTCACGCCGCCTTCGCCGAAAACACGGCCGAAACTCGAGCTTGCGCGTCTTTACGAAAGCCGCCTCGACCTGGAACCATTGATTGAAGAAGCGGTGCAAAATACGGAGGACGTCTTTATTACACCAAATGAAACGGCGCAGGAAGAAGATTTTTCTGAGCTGTTATAAAATCCAGTAATTGGCAGCACCGCCAATAAACTTACAACATGATGCCATGTGTTTATGCGCAATCTATACTCACAAGGAGGTGAGACACATGGCACAAAGCAACAACAGCAACCAATTGCTTGTAAGCGGTGCTGAACAAGCACTGGACCAAATGAAATACGAAATCGCTCAGGAATTTGGCGTAAACCTTGGTGCTGATACGACTTCCCGCGCAAACGGGTCTGTCGGCGGCGAAATCACGAAACGCCTTGTTTCGATGGCTGAACAACAATTAGGCGGTACTTCCCGATAACTGAATGAAGAATGGATAGAGAAGCGGGCCTGAATCGGGTCCGCTTCTACTTGTTTTTGGCGTAAATTTGTATCATATTTTTTTAATATCAGGTATAATAATGAGGTACTAAAAAATTCTGGAGGCGATTCGCTTGCGTCGTAGTGACCTGATTGCGCCACAAACATACAATATAGCCGAAGAAATTGAGAAATATGCCCGGGACCCGCACAAAGTTGCGCTGATTTGGGAAGACAAAGAAGGCATGCACAGAGAAGTCACATATAAAGAATTAATTGAAAATGCAAACCGGACCGGCCATGTCTTTTTGGAAAGCGGGCTGAAAAAGGGAGATACCATACTTGTCATGGTTCCGCGTATTGTAGAAGCATACGAAGTATATCTCGCTGCAATGAAATGCGGCATCGTTCTTTTGCCGGCATCGGAAATGCTGCGGACAAAAGACCTTGACTACCGGATCGAAGCAGGGGATGTAAAAGGCGTTGTCGCCCATTATTCATGCACTGCACAGTTTAGAGATGTACGCGGTATTGAAAATTTGGAAAAATTCGTGATTGGAGAACCGGAACAGGGATGGGCGTTCCTGGATGAAAAGAAAAAAGCAGCCCCTTGTGAACTGGAAATCTTCAAAACGTCAAAAGATGATATCGCCATTTTGTCCTATACTTCCGGGACAACCGGCAATCCGAAAGGCGTTATCCATACGCACAGCTGGGGATATGCCCATTTGCGCACGGCTGCCCCGAACTGGCTTGGCATTCAAGAAGGCGACCGTGTTTGGGCGACGGCCGCACCGGGATGGCAAAAATGGGTGTGGAGTCCGTTCCTTTCCGTTCTCGGTTCAGGCGCAATCGGGTTTGTTTACAACGGCCGTTTTGACCCTGAAAAATATTTGTCCCTTTTAGATAAATATGAAATCAATGTGCTCTGCTGCACACCGACTGAATACCGTTTAATGGCAAAAGTCGATGATTTGTCCCAGTATCATCTGAAAAGCTTAAGGAGCGCGGTCTCAGCCGGAGAACCGCTGAACCGCGAAGTCATCGATGTTTTCCAAAACCATTTCGGCATCACGATCCGCGACGGTTACGGCCAGACGGAAAGCACGCTGCTCGTCGGTTATTCCCTTGATACACCGTTGCGCCCGGGTTCAATGGGCAAACCGTTTCCCGGGAATGAAGTCGAAATCGTAAATGATGACGGGAAGCCGTGCAAACCGGGTGAAACCGGCGATATTGCCGTCCATAGAGACACGCCTGCGCTTTTTAAAGGCTATTATAAAGAGCCAGAGCGCACGGCCAAGCAGTACCGCGGCGATTACTTCATTACAGGGGACAGGGCAAGAAAAGACGAGGACGGTTATTTCTGGTTTGAAGGCAGGCGGGATGATATCATTATTTCTTCCGGCTATACGATCGGACCGTTTGAAGTCGAAGATGCCCTTGTCAAGCATCCGTATGTGAAAGAATGTGCCGTTGTTGCAAGCCCGCACGAAATTCGCGGCAGCATTGTGAAAGCTTTTGTCGTTTTAAAAGACGGCATCAGCGAGAATTTGCCGGGGCTTGTAAAAGAACTGCAAAACCACGTCAAACAACTGACCGCGCCGTACAAATATCCGCGTGCAATTGAATTTATCAAGGAATTGCCAAAAACGGCCTCCGGCAAAATTCGCCGTGTCGAGCTCAGGCAGCAGGAATGGAATAGATAAGAAACAAAAAGCCGGGCATTTTTTTAAAAAAATGCCCGGCTTTTTGTTTTAATGTCCCGGATCTTCAAGTAGAATAAAAGAAAAACCAAAAAAGTGGAAGGATGAAATGTTGGCATGAACAAAAAAAGATGGGGAGCGCTTGCTTTGGCAGGCGGGCTGTTCGTCGTTTCCATTATTGTGAACTTGGCGAGCATGGCGGCATCAACCAACTTTTCCAAAATCTTTAAAGAGACCGTGGAAGCTGGGGAAGGGGATGTTTCCGAAAATGTATTGCAGGATGGGAATGAGTCAAAGAAAATCGTCGTGCTGAATGTGAACGGGACAATTCAGGATACCGGCACGACACCATCACTGCTTGACACCGGTGAATATAACCACCAAAGTTTTTTGAAAGAACTGGATCAGGCGAAAAAAGACAGCGATGTAAAAGGGATCATTTTACATATTAATTCACCGGGCGGCGGGGTGGCCGAGTCGGCAGAAATCCATCACCATCTGATGGAAATTAAAAAAGATACGAAGAAGAAAATTTATGTGTCCATGGGGCCGACTTGCGCATCCGGCGCTTATTATATTTCAACGCCGGCCAATAAAATATTCGCAAGTCCGGAAACATTGACCGGATCGCTCGGGGTGATCATGGAAAGCGTGAATTACGGGAAGCTTGCCAAAAAATACGGCATTGATTTTCCTGTCATCAAAAGCGGGAAGTATAAAGACATTATGAGCCCTTACCGGGACATGACGAAGAGCGAAAAAGAAATGTTGCAGAAAATGGTGAACAATTCGTATAACGGTTTTGTCAAAGTCATCTCTGAAGGGCGCCACATTCCGAAAGAACAGGTGCGCAAAATTGCGGACGGGCGTGTATACGACGGCAAGCAGGCGCTGGATTTGCATCTGATTGACAAATACGGTTACCTGGATGACACCATTGCGGCGATGAAAAAAGATCTTCATCTCGGAAAAGCACAGGTTGTGGAATATGAAACAAGTGGCGGGTTTGGGTCGCTGTTTTCCGCCTCAGCGCAAAAAATGCTCGGCAAAGAAGCAGAAGCCTCGGGGCTTGCACGTTTATTGTCGCAATCGAACGCACCGCGCCTGATGTACCTGTATTCCGGGGCTGAGTAAGGGGGGAGCTTGAATGAATTCAAACGAAAACCAAATGCCTGAAACGGTGAACCCCGGGAAGGAACAAAAACGGGAGGAGTTATTCGGGGCCCGTTATGCCGGGTTCTGGATGCGGTTTTGGGCCTATTTGCTTGATCTGCTTGTTGTGGTAAGTGTGAAGTGGCTGGTTATCCATCCCATTTTCCGGTTTTCCGGCTTGTCTCTCACAGAAGATAAAATTTATGCACCGATTACGGTGGCATCGGCCGTTGTATTTTACGGGTACTTTGTCCTGATGACGAAATTTTTCGGCCAGACGCTTGGAAAAATGGTATTTGGCCTCAGGGTTGTGCCGGTGAACCATCCCGGGCCGCTGAAATGGAGCACCGTTTTATTCCGGGAATGGATCGTCCGTTATGTTTGTGTCACCATTTCGGTCATCTATATTATCGTTGCATTTACGCCGAAAAAACAAGGGGTGCACGATTTGTTTGCCGATACGGTCGTCATTCATGAACGTTCCCAGGAACCGGTCTATCCTTATTATGAACCTGCTTAAAGGCAGGTTTATTTTTTTGCCCTGTTGGCGATAATGATGGCAAAAAAGGCTGATGATGGAAATGATATGGTGGCTGTCCGCGGTTCTCGGCATTGCCGCAATCGTTGCGGTTCTTTGGTTCTCTTCCCTGTCCGTCCTCATTGAATACGGGCACCGCCGGGATGATGATAAAATTTTTATTCAAATCAGGGTTTGGGGCATCATCCGCTATACCGTGAAAATCCCGGCAGTGAAAGTGGACAGGAAAAAACCCGGCGTCGTATATGAAAAAGAGACAAAACATGCAGAGTATGAAAGGAGCATTACGCCGGATGTGCTCGAACAGCGGATTGAAGATGTGAAACAAATTGCGGAGCGCGTCATCGGTTTAAAGGCGATTGTAGGCAAGTTCATCCGCAGTGTCCAGTTGAGAAAATTCGAATGGCATACAGCAATCGGGCTGCATGACGCCGCGT
The DNA here is from genome assembly GCF_038593185.1 of Weizmannia sp. FSL K6-0777. Lineage (NCBI taxonomy): Bacteria > Bacillati > Bacillota > Bacilli > Caryophanales > Bacillaceae > Heyndrickxia > Weizmannia sp. FSL K6-0777. The sequence continues at coordinate 2,254,200 of NZ_CP151971.1, read as the reverse complement.
GGACGGGAATTGCCGCCGGAAGTATTTGGGCGGTAAAAGGGGGAATACTAAGCCTCATAACCACAAATCTGCGGGTAAAAACGGATCCTGTCCTCTCTGTTACACCCTTTTTCCAAAATCCGGTTTCTGAAACGCAGTTAAAATGTATGGTGAAAATCCAGATTGGGAAAGCTATACTGGCCGCATTTAAAGTGTTGAAATACTGGCGGGGAGGAAAAGCGGAAATCGCGCTTAAACCGATTTCCGAATCAGAAAACGGCCGGCATGCTTAAATCCCGGCAGAAACGAATGACAGGAGGAAACAACAATGGGTTCACATCCGATTGAAGGCCTGATGACGGCCGCAATGGAAAATTTAAAAGAAATGATTGATGTAAATACGATTATCGGGGATCCGGTGGAAACGCCAGATGGAAGCGTCATTTTAACCGTATCCAAAGTCGGTTTCGGGTTTGCGGCAGGCGGCAGCCAATTTAACGGGCCATCCGGATCCGGCGGCAGCGGCGAATCCCGCCCGGCAGAGCTGCCTTTCGGGGGCGGCAGCGGCGGCGGCGTCTCGATTATGCCGATTGCCTTTTTGGTTGTTGGCGCACAAGGCGTGAAAATGCTGCATCTGGACCAAAACACACATCTGATTGAAAAAATTATGGATGTCGCACCGGGCGTTGTCGAAAAAATCCAGAGCATGCTGAAACAAAACGGCCAAAATGCAGGTGGCCAAAATGGCGGGCAACAGCCGGCCAACCAGCAAAAACAGGATCTTGATTTTTAACAACCCGCATGATTCGCGGGTTTTAAATTGGAAATTTTTTTCGTTGTCCATTATGATAGGGTATGAGCACAGTTGAAAAACGGGGGATTGAAAGCCCCGGTAAAAATAAGGAGGGTATCTCATGGCTTCGGTTACATTTAAAGGAAATCCAGTCACATTGGAAGGGACAGAAGTGAAAGTCGGCGATAAGGCACCGGACTTTACGGTTCTGGATAATGATTTGAATGAGGTGACATTTTCGGATACAAAAGGCGGCGTCCGCATCTTCAGCGTTGTCCCGTCGATTGATACCGGTGTTTGTGATGCACAGACGCGCCGTTTTAACGAAGAAGCGGCAAAACTCGGGAAAGAAGTCAACGTTTATACTTTTTCCTGTGACCTGCCTTTTGCGCAAAAAAGATGGTGTGCGGCATCCGGGCTTGACCATGTAAAAGTGTTGTCCGACCACCGCGACCTGTCATTCGGCAAAGCTTACGGGGTTGTGATGAAAGAACTTCGCCTGCTTGCCCGCGCCGTATTTGTCGTAGATTCCAATGATACGGTTACATATGTGGAATATGTAAGCGAAGGCACCAACCATCCTGACTACGAAATAGCATTGCAAGCCGCAAAAGATGCAGAGTAAAACAGGCATTGAATAGCGCCGGGAAACGCGAAGAGCGCTTGCTATACTGCGATAAAATCCCCGATCTCCATCGGGGATTTTATATGGAAGAAGAATATGAAGGAGGAGAATGAATGTCGGCCTCTCCTGTTGAAACCCTTTTTACCGTTTTTAACGAATCCGCGCAAATCTTGGAAAATCGCCTCTCTGTCCCGTATTTGGAAGCCGTGGCGATGACCGGGGAAAATTTATTCACCGGAAGCATCCGCCAAAATGGGATTGATGCGCGCGATGAAAAACGCCTTGAAAACATATACGGAACGGTCCGCCTCGGGGACTTTACCCGCGAGCAAATCCGGAAAGCCTACCAGCTCGCCATCCTGAAGGGGATGAAAGCAAACGTCCAGGCAAACCACCAAATGACGCCGGATTCGATCGGACTGCTGATGAGCTATTTTATCGGCAAGTTTGCAGAAGATACCAGTTCGTTTTCGATTTTGGACCCTGCGGTGGGCACCGGCAATTTGCTTGCGACCATTTTGAACCAGCTCAGCGGGAAAAACATCACTGCTTACGGTGTGGATATCGATGATGTTTTGATCCGGCTCGCATACACGGGGGCGAACCTTCTGCACCATGAAATCGAACTGTTTACGCAGGATGCCCTGTCCCAATTGTTCATTGACCCTGTCGATATCGTTGTTTGCGATTTGCCGGTCGGATACTACCCGAATGATGCGGGCGCCGCAGATTACAAGCTGAAGGCAGATGAAGGGCATTCGTACGCCCATCATTTGTTTATCGAGCAGAGCCTGAGAGCGGCGCGCCCGGGCGGATTTTTATTTTTTCTCATCCCAAACGGATTATTTGAAACAAAAGAAGCCCCGAAACTTCGCCGGTTTTTAAAAGAAGAGGCGGATATCCAGGCGATTTTGCAATTGCCGATGACCATCTTCAAAAACGAACAGGCTGCCAAAAGCATTTTTGTCATCCGCAAGAAAGCGGAAGGCGTGAAGGCGCCGAAACAAGTGCTGCTGGCGTCGCTCCCGTCCCTGTCTAACGAAAGGTCGCTCAGGCAGCTGATGGCAAAAATGGACGCCTGGTGCAAAGAAAATATCCAAAGCGGCAAAATTTGACGAATTGGGAAAAATGAGGGCCGGAAAGCAGGAAATTGCGTTCCGGCCCCCATTTGTTTGTGTTTTTATGGTATCATTTTATATGTTCCCGGGAGACGAAACCAAAAACCAGTTGAAAAAAACCGGATAGAATGGCAAAATGAGAAAATGAGATCACTATTTTAAAAAAATAAAAGGGTTCATTTGATTTTGCGAAGGGAAGACGAGCAATGGCAAAAATTATGGCAATTAATGCGGGGAGCTCCTCCTTAAAATTTCAATTATTTGAGATGCCGAATGAAAGCGTTATAACGAAAGGCCTGATTGAACGGATCGGGTTAAACGATGCCTTGTTTTCCATTACGGTAAACGGGGACAGGGTGAAGGAAATTACCGATATTCCGAACCATGAAATTGCTGTACAGTTTTTATTAAAAAAATTAACGGAAACCGGCATTATCCGGTCTTTGGATGAAATAGAAGGCGTGGGCCACCGGGTTGTGCACGGCGGCGAAATTTTCAATGATTCTGCTGTCGTCAATGACCAGGTGCTCGCGCAAATTGAAGATTTGGCGGAACTCGCGCCGCTTCATAACCGGGCGAACGCAACGGGGATCCGGGCGTTCCGTGCCGTGCTGCCGGATGTGGTTCAAGTGGCCGTGTTTGATACCGCTTTCCACCAAACGATGCCGGAAAGTGCTTTCTTATACAGCCTCCCCTATGCATACTACGAAAAATACCGGATCCGCAAATACGGGTTTCATGGCACTTCCCATAAATATGTGGCGATGCGTGCCGCTGAGCTGCTCGGCAGGCCAATTGAACAGCTGCGCCTGATTTCATGCCATTTGGGCAACGGGGCAAGCATTGCGGCGATCCAGGGCGGCCGGTCAATCGATACGTCCATGGGCTTTACGCCATTGGCCGGCGTGACGATGGGCACGCGCTCCGGCAATATCGACCCCGCACTGATCCCGTTTATTATGGAGAAGACAGGCAAAACGGCAGAAGAAGTGCTCGAAGTGTTAAACAAAGAATCCGGGCTTCTCGGCATTTCGGGCATTTCCAGCGATTTGCGCGATATCCAGGTGGCGGCGGAACTCGAGCGGAACAAGCGGGCTGAACTGGCGCTTGACATTTTTGCAAGCCGCATCCATAAATACATCGGGTCGTATGCGGCGAAAATGGCCGGCGTCGATGCGATTATTTTCACGGCTGGCATCGGGGAAAACAGCGATGCCATCCGCGCAAGAATTTTAACGGGACTGGAATTTATGGGCATTTACTGGGACCCGACTTTGAACCAGATCCGCGGGACGGAAGCGTTTATCAATTATCCGCATTCCCCTGTAAAAGTACTCGTTATCCCGACAAACGAAGAGCTGATGATCGCACGCGATGTTGTCCGGCTCTCTTCATGACCGCGGAATCTTAACGGCTGGCGCCGACAGTTTGCTTTCCTGCTGCCCGTGCCCGAATAAATTGTTTCAGGGTCACTTTGGCATGGCATAAACGAACAGCCGTCCATGAACTTTATGATATAATGGCTGTAAAACAGCGTTAGGGAGCGGATTGAAAATGGCGGAATGGACAGGCAGGGAAAAAATTGTACTGGATGAAATCAACGACTGGGCGGAGAAGCTAAAAACGGCCGGAAAAGAAGGGGACGGGCGCAAGCAAAAACTGGATGCGCTCTTTGCCCATTTTCCGGATGAGGCGCTCGAAAATATTCATGAAAAAATAGATGCTGTTTTGTTTCAAATCTGTTCATTTGCCGATGAAAATCTGCCTTATGGGCATGAAATCGAAAAAATACTTGCTGCGGGGCGGCTTTTTGACAGTTCTGTTGCAACGATTCCCGATATGAGGAAGCTTACCATCGACCAGGCAGGGTTTATTGCGGCGCGGCAGCAGGCAAAATACCGCCGTTTCTCACTCTTCGAAGGAGCATTGAGCGGGACGGGGAAAGCTGTTTTTGCCGCGGCGGATCCGTTTTTCCTGCTGGCTGTGAATCTCCGGGCGGTCCAGCTCACCGGTGCAGCTTACGGATTTGAAACAAAAACGCCCGGCGAACTCGTGGCGGCGCTGAAAATGGTGCTGATGGCCGCTGCCCCGGACATGGTGAAATATGCGCTCTGGGAAGAATTGATGGATGAACTGGAAGCGCGCGAGACCGGCTTCTATGTGGGAAACGATAAGTTATTCCACCGGTATTTGTGGCCGGGGGCAATCGGGCATGCCGGCAAACTCGCTTTTCTGGCGCTGCTCCGGCCGAAAAAGCGGGGAGAAAACAGCTGGGCCGGGATGGCCATCGGGGCTCTTACAAACTACTATTTTTCTAAAAGGGTTTGTGAAATTGCGGAGAAATATTATCAATACCGGTTTTTAACAGAAAAAAGCGGCCGTTAAAAAACCAGCCCGTAAAAGGCTGGTTTTTGCTTAATTTTCCCCTTTGCCTTCTTCTTCCTTAGGCGTTCTCACGACAAGCACATCGCAGGGGGAAGTGCGGACAATATGTTCGGAAACGCTTCCGATCAGGAGCCTTTCCACCGCGTTTAAACCGGTTGCGCCGCACACAATTAAATCCGCATGCACTTTCGGCGCGACATTTTTTGTGATTTGAAGTTTTGGAGAGCCGAGCTGGATGATCGTCTGGACTTTGATCCCTTTTTCTGCGGCGCGGTCTTTATAATTGCTTAACAGTTCATCCCCAAATTTTTCGTTTTGCTCATAGAGCGTTGAATCAATCGGGGTCAAAGTGGCGAGTGCTCGGTTATCGACCACATGGACAACCGATAATTCGGCCCCATTCCGTTTGGCGATTTCAACCGCTTTCGTAAAAGCCCAGTCGGCTTCTTTGGAGCCATCTACCGCTACTAAAATATTCCGGTATTGTGTGCCCATCTTCTTTCATCTCCTTTATAAACTGCCTGCCTTTCATGTCTATTTTACTAGAATTTTCCGGGTTTGTGTGCGAAAAATGAAAAAACCTGGCGATCTATTTTTTAATCAAAAAGGGCGGAAGCCAGGAAAAATAAAAACGCTATCCCGTTCCCGGGCGCGAATAAGAAATTTGCAAAAAAAGCATAGGAAAAAGAGGGAATTTTTGCTACACTAAAGATGTTTAAGAAAGTTTTCAACCGTTTGATATGTTTTCTTACAATAATAAGAAAACGGATTGCAAAACACGAACAAGAGGAGGAACTTTCTATGCGAATTGGCGTACCAAAAGAAATTAAAAACAATGAAAGCCGTGTGGCCATGACCCCGGCCGGCGTTGTGACCCTGACCAAAGCGGGGCATGAAGTTTTTATTGAAAAGAATGCGGGCCTTGCATCGGGGTTTAGTGATGAAGAATATGTAAAAGCCGGTGCCCGGATCGTTGAGACCGCTCGTGAGGCGTGGTCTTTTGAAATGGTTATGAAAGTGAAGGAGCCGATCGAAAGCGAGTACCGCTATTTCCGTGAAGGCATGATTTTATTTACATATTTGCATCTTGCTGCAGCACCAAAGCTTACGGAAGAACTGCTGAAAAAGAAAGTGACCGGCATTGCTTATGAAACCGTGCAGCTTGCCAACCGTTCGCTGCCGCTTCTGACGCCGATGAGCGAGGTGGCGGGCAGAATGGCGCCGCAGATTGGCGCACAGTTTCTTGAAAAAAATAACGGTGGAAAAGGGATCCTGCTTTCCGGCGTACCGGGCGTCAAAAGAGGCAAGATTACGATTATCGGCGGCGGGGTTGCCGGAACGAATGCGGCAAAAGTCGCGATCGGCCTTGGGGCGGATGTGACCGTTGTCGAATTGAATCCGGATCGCTTGCGCCAGCTTGATGACATTTTCGGCAGCAAAATTACAACCTTGATGTCGAATCCATACAATATTGCGGAAGCAGTGCGTGATGCGGACCTTGTCATCGGATCCGTTCTGATCCCGGGTGCAAAAGCGCCAAAACTGGTAACGGAAGAGATGATCAAAGCGATGCAGCCGGGCTCTGTTGTCGTGGATATTGCGATTGACCAGGGTGGCAGTTTTGAAACGACAGACCGTGCCACGACACATGATGATCCGGTTTATATCAAGCATGATGTCGTCCATTATGCAGTCGCAAATATTCCGGGCGCGGTTGCCCGCACATCGACGATTGCCCTTACCAATGTGACGGTGCCGTACGCGGTGCAAATTGCCAATAAGGGGTATGAGAAAGCGGTTTTGGAAAATGGAGCGCTGTTAAAAGGGGTCAATACGCTGAACGGTCATGTGACGTATAAAGCGGTGGCCGATTCGATCGGGCTCTCCTATACAGATGTGAAAACGCTTTTAAAATAAGCTTTCAAAAGCCGGCTGCAAGAATTGCCGGAACAAAAAAAGAAGCACAAGCAGCATGAAAGCCGCTTGTGCTTCTTTTTTAAACATACTGCAAGGCTTTCGGGTACTTTGTCAGTACTTCGGCACCCGTTTTGGTAATGCAGACGTCATCTTCAATCCGGACGCCGGCAACCCCTGGCACGTATATCCCCGGTTCGATCGTGAAGACCATCCCTTCTTCAAGCACCATCTCATTTGTATGGGTCACAGAAGGATATTCATGGATGCTGATGCCGAGCCCGTGGCCGAGCCGGTGTGTAAAATATTCGCCGTATCCCGCGTCTTCAATGATGCGGCGTGCAATCAAGTCGAGCTCTTTTGCCTTTACCCCCGGTTTTGCTGCCGCAACGGCCGCTTCTTCCGCTTTTAATACCGTTTCGTAAATCCGGGTTTGTTCTTCGTTGAGTCCCCCGAATGCAACCGTCCTTGTAATATCGGAACAGTAGCCTTGATGCACAACGCCAAGGTCAAACAGGACAAAATTCCCTTTTTCGATCTTGTCAAGGCCGGGGACGCCGTGCGGGGAAGCCGCCTTCGCACCTGAGAGGACGGTGGTGGCGAAGCTCATTTCTGAAATCCCTTTTTCTTTCATTGCAAATTCAATGGCTGCCACGATTTCAAGTTCGGTTTTCCCTTCTTTAATTTCGCGGATGCCCGTTTCAACGGCCAGGTCGGCAAAAGCAGCCGCTTCCCTTAAAATCTTCCGTTCATGCTCATCTTTAATAAGGCGCATCATGCGCAGTTTTTCTTCAGCAGCGGTAAAGCGGGCGCCGCCAAACCGTTCTTTCAGCGCTTCGAACCGTTCCACGTTCAAATGCTCTTTTTCAATCGCTAACGTATGGACATCCCCGATTCGCCCGCGTATTTCTTCCGCAACCAAATCCCACGGGTTATCCGTATCCTGGACGCCGAGAATGTCATATTCCCAGCCAGCTTTTTTCGCGTCATATGCCTCCATTGCCGGGCAGACGAGAAACGGCTCTTTTTCCTGGAATACGCAAATGCCGAGCAGCCTTTCGTGTGGGTCGCTGCGGTAACCGCTCAAATAAAAGACATTGTCGGGCGATGTAATAAAAGCGGCATCGGTCTTTTCCGCTTTCAGCCACGCCGCCACACTTGCTAAACGCTTATTCATTCCATTCATCTCCTTATCAGACGTTACTAGCATAGCAAAAAACAAGTTAAGATGCTACAGGTGAAGCGCGAGGCAGGATTACGGGGCAAAGAAATAATATAATGAAAGTGGCCCCTAAAAGCCGTACAAATTTTTAAAAGGAGTGATATGTTGATGAAAGTTTCTTTTCACGGCCATTCGATTGTAAAAGTGGAAACGGAGGGCAAAACGATACTCTTTGATCCATTTATTACCGGCAACAGCCAGACAGACCTGAAAGTGGAGGAAGAAAGCCCGGATGTGATTATTCTCACACATGGGCACGGCGATCATATCGGGGATACAGAAACGCTTGCCCGCAAAAAGAATGCGCTTATTATTGCCAATAATGAAATCGCAAATTACTTTGCCTGGAAAGGGTTGAATACGCATCCGCTCCATATCGGTGGCTCGTACCAGTTTGATTTCGGGAAAGTGAAGCTTACCCAGGCGTTCCACGGCTCGGCGGTTGTGGATGACGAAAAGAAAGAAATCGTTTACCTCGGGATGCCGACGGGCGTTTTGCTGATGGCGGAAGGGAAAACGATCTACCACGCCGGTGATACCGGGCTGTTCTCGGATATGAAATTAATCGGCGAACGCCATCCGATTGATCTTGCATTTCTTCCGATCGGCGACAACTTCACGATGGGACCGGAAGACGCAGCAGTGGCGGCAACATTTTTGCAGGCGAAAACGGTCGTGCCGATCCATTACAACACGTTCCCGCTCATTCAGCAGGATCCGCAGAAATTTATCGATTTGCTCGACGGCGTAAACGGCAAAGTGATGAAAGCCGGAGATGCGATCGAATTGTAACAGAGGCCCAAGATTGGAAAATACAGGGGTTCGCTTGCAGCCGGCATGTACTGAAAATATGCCGGCCGCACTCCCCCTTTTCCATTATGGAAAGATAAAGGTGCCTGATTGCCCTTTCCCCCTTTTTCCATCTATAATAGAAATATACAGATTGCTCCATACATATTCCTTGAAAGCGGACAAAAACGGAAAGAAGGTGAAAAAATGGCGACAAAGCACGAACAGATTTTACAATATATCAATGAGCTGCCGGTCGGGGAAAAAATATCCGTCCGCCAGATTGCAAAAGCGCTGAATGTCAGTGAAGGGACCGCCTACCGCGCCATTAAAGATGCTGAAATAAAAGGGTATGTCAGCACGATTGAACGGGTCGGCACTATCCGGATTGAGCAGAAGAAAAAAGAGAACATTGAAAAGCTGACCTTTTCGGAAGTCGTCAATATTATCGACGGCCAGGTGCTGGGCGGAAAATCCGGCTTGCATAAAACGCTTACAAAATTCGTAATCGGCGCCATGGAGCTTGAGGCGATGTCGAAGTATACGGATCCGGGGAGCCTGCTCATTGTCGGAAACCGCACGGACGCGCATGAACTGGCGTTAAGGTCAGGAGCTGCCGTTTTGATCACCGGCGGATTTGATACGAAAGATTATGTAAAAAAAATTGCGGATGAAAAATCGCTGCCGATCATCTCGACGAGCTACGACACGTTTACCGTTGCGACGATGATTAATCGTGCTGTCTATGACCAGCTGATCAAAAAAGAAATTATTCTCGTTGAAGATATTTTAACACCGATTGAAAAAACGGCTTATTTGAATACAACGGACACGGTTCAGGACTGGTACCGCAAAAAACGGGAAACAGGCCACTCGCGCTTTCCTGTTGTCGACCGCAATTTAAAGGTGGCGGGTATTATTACCTCAAAAGACGTGATGGAAACCGACACGCACTTAAGCATCGAGAAAGTGATGACGAAAAATCCGATTACGGTCAGCGAAAAAACAAGCGTTACATCTGTTGCCCATATGATGGTCTGGGAAGGGATCGAAATCTTGCCGGTGACCGACGATTTTAACCGGCTGAGGGGGATTGTCAGCCGCCAGGACGTCTTAAAGGAGCTGCAAATGACACAGCGCCAGCCGCAAGTCGGGGAAACGATCGACAATATCGTCACGACCCAGCTTGATGCATCATCGGCCAAAACGGAAGACCCGGATGATTACCAGTTTGAAGTGACGCCGCAAATGACCAACCCTTTAGGGACGATTTCATATGGTGTATTCACGACACTCGTACACGAAACGACCAACCGCTTTTTGCGCTCCAGAAAAAAAGGCGAAATGATCATCGAAAGCTTAACGGTCTATTTTATCAAACCGGTCCAGCTCGAAAGCATGATCCGGATTGTACCGAAAATTCTCGATTCCGGCCGGAAGTTTGCCAAAATTGATGTCGAAGTCTTCAACCAGGGCAGCCTTGTCGGTAAAGCCCTGCTGATGTGCCAGCTGATTGAAAGATAAGGGAATGTGCCACCCCTTTTTACGGTGTACGCCGCAATTCGTTCCTTTCTTTTTGCATTTCGGGCCGGTAAAACCGCAGCCTTTTGAAACCGCCTGCGATATTGAAAAGCCCGAGCGCGATAAAAACGGCTGCAATCACAAAGGTGATGGCAGTGTGAAACAGAAACAATTCATTCACGCCGAACAAAAAAATAAACGAACCGAGCGCCATATTGGCTTTGGCAGAGAACACCTTTTTTTCCATCTCCAACAGGCTGCGGATGTATTTTAGTTTAAAATATACATACGCGCAAAGGGATGCGAGAATCAAAACGGCAAGGATCGGCATCGTGCACCTCCAAATCGGGTTGTCCGTATTTTCTTCTATTTTACAAAATGAAAAAAGAACTTGCCAGAGAAACGGGGAGTAAGATGAAAACAAAAATTTTACAGACGATCAAGCTTTTTGACACGATCATCATCCACCGCCATGTCCGGCCTGATCCGGATGCATATGGATCGCAGGGGGGACTTGCGGAAATATTGAAGGCGTCTTTTCCGGATAAAAACATTTATATCGTGGGCGATGATGAACCGGACCTCGCCTACTTGAATAGGATGGACAGGATTTCCGATGAAACGTATCGCGGGGCGCTTGTCATTGTTTGTGATACCGCGAACCGCGAGCGGATCAGCGACCAGCGTTTCCATCTGGGGGAAAGGCTGATCAAAATCGACCATCACCCGAATCATGATGCTTACGGGGATTTGCAGTGGGTCGATGAAGATGCGTCCTCTGTCAGCGAAATGATTTATGAGTTTTACTTATCGGGGAAAGAAGAAGGGCTCAGGATGACAGATGCCGCGGCAAGGCTGCTGTTTGCCGGCATTGTCGGGGATACGGGCCGGTTTTTGTATCCGAGTGCGACGGAAAAAACATTTGACTATGCCGGAGAACTGATCCATTACCATTTTGACCGGACAGCGCTCTTTAACAAGATGTACGAGATTGAACCAAGTGTGGCCAGGCTGCAAGGGTATATCTACCAGAACCTGGACATTCTTGAGCACGGGGCGGCCATCGTCGTGCTGAAAAAAGAACTGATTGAAAAATTCGGCGTAACGGTGCGCGAAGCCTCCCAGCTTGTCACCACGCTCGGCGATATTAAAGGGCTTAAAGCCTGGTGCTTCTTTATCGAAGAAGAAGGCCAAATCCGCCTCCGTTTCCGCTCCAAAGGCCCTGCCATCAATGAGCTGGCCCGCAAATACGGCGGTGGCGGGCATCCGCTTGCGGCCGGGGCCACCGCGTATTCGTGGGAAACGGCAGAGGCGGTAAAAAAGGAATTAATCGCGCTCTGCAAGGAAGGGTAAAAAAAGAAGGCAGAACCGCCGGAAAAGCGGATTTGCCTTCTTTTAGTCTGCCAGCTTTAAATTCAGGTGGACGCGGACAACGGAGTAAAACAAAATGTCCCGCACTTCGAAAGTATAGCGGCGGTGGTTGATTTTAATGACTTTGTTTTCAAGCATGCGGGTGATCAAGTCTTTGTTCAAATAAGCGGTTTTTAAATTTTTTGCAATCAGCGGGCTTAAGTCATGTTTAATATCCTCTTCTGCTTCAAAAATGCTTTGTGAATCGTGAATGTCATATTTTTCGTAGTTGCTGATTTTCACGTCAATACGCTGGATGGTCAGGAGCTTTTCATTTTTTTGATTGAGCTTTTTATAGTCTTCCTGCCAGATCGCCTTTTCCTGTTGCAAATCCTGGATCGTTTTTTCCTGTCGTTCAATCATTTGCGCCTGCCTTTCCTGCATGACACCGAACATGTACAGAAAAATCAGCCAGCAGATGCACCCGCCCACGATAAATCCGGCCATGAACCGCTGCCAGCCCGGTTTCCGGTAAAGCGGCGGGATTCTCATAGCACATTCTCCTGGGTTATCCATGAAATAATGAGCGCGGCCGTTTTGGCACCGCCCATGGCCGACAGAATTAAAAGCAGCTGCTTGAACAATACCATCGTCTCGCTTTCCAAAAATCCTTTTTCAAAGCTGTAAACGGTATCGAACGTCCCCCCGATGGCGGCAATGATCGCCCAGATGCGGAGGTCACGCGCAATCTTCGAAATTTCCGTCAAAAGCGGCTCGCCGGTAATGAACGAAGCGAGTCCCCCGATCAAGGCGCCGCCGAACATTACGCCGAATGCGATAAAATAGCTGTTGAAAAATGCGGGAAAAAATCCTTCGCTCAACCGAACCATCCCCATCTTTTCTTCATTACTAAACAATATATGGGACAATGTATGCCTGTATGAAATCGAACGTATCTTCTTTTTTGTCCGCTGGAAAACATGTATAATAAGAATCATGTACAGGTACGAATAGGAGGCAGTTTACCATGCGTTTTGTCCATTTACAGGTCCAAACGGCCTACAGCCTGCTGGAAAGTACGATCTCCATCCCTGAATGGGCGGCGTACGCAAAAGCGCTTCATTACGACACCCTTGCGATCACGGACCGCAATGTGATGTACGGGGCCTTTCCTTTTTACAAGGCTTGCCGCGAAAATGGCATTAAACCCATTATCGGCATGACAGCGGATATCATGAGTTCGTTTGAACCTGACACAGCCTATCCGGTTGTGTTGCTTGCCAAAAACGAAACCGGCTACCGGCATTTGATGAAAATCTCAAGTGCCATCCAGACGAGGCCCGAACCCGGCATTTTTATCAAATGGCTGCGCGCCTACAGCGACGGCCTGATCGCCTTTACGCCGGGGCTTGAAGGGGAAATCGAACAGGCGCTACTTAGGGGAGATGAAGCGCGCGCAGAAGAGGTTGCAGTTTTATACCGGGACATTTTCGGGCCGAGCTTTTATCTTGCACTTGAAAACAACGGGACAGTGCAAGCTAAGAAAGTGCTTCCCGATATGCACGCGCTCTCGGAAAAACTGGGTATCCCAGAAGTGGCGGCCGCAAATGTGAAATACTTAAAAAAGGAAGATGCTTTTGCTCATGAAGTGTTGCGCGCGATCAAAGCCGGGGTGAAACTGACGGATGAAAACCGGCCGCGCCCGGAAAGCGGCACGCACGACTTTAAGCCGCAAGAGGAAATGGAACAGCTTTTTGCCGATTTCCCGGAAGCTTTGGCCAATACGGAAAAAATTGCAGATGCCTGCTCTGTGGAAATCAAAACGGGACAGCGGCTGCTGCCGGCATTTCCGGTTCCGGGCGGGCAGACGGCGGATGCCTTCTTAGAAGAAGTATGCCGAAAAGGCCTTGCAGCACGCGTTCCGAATCTGGAAGAACGGTATACAGACCGGCTGGAGTATGAATTAAAAATCATTCAGGAAATGCAGTTCAGCGACTATTTCCTTATTGTCTGGGATTTTATGAAATATGCGAGGGAGCACGGGATTCTTACCGGGCCGGGGCGCGGTTCCGCTGCCGGCTCCCTTGTCGCATACGCGCTTTATATTACCGACGTCGATCCGGTGCAATACGGGCTTTTGTTTGAACGGTTTTTAAATCCGGAGCGCATTTCCATGCCGGATATTGACAGCGATTTTCCGGATCACAAGCGGGACGAGATGATTCGCTACGTTGCGGAAAAATACGGCAGACAGCATGTCGCGCAGATCATTACATTCGGCACATTTGCTGCGAAAGCCGCAGCCCGGGATGTAGCCCGGATATTCGGTCTCAGCGCAAAAGAACTTGAACAGTTGTCGCGCTTCATCCCGTCACAGCCTGGCATGACGCTTAAAAAAGCGTATGAAGCATCAAGCGCCTTTCGGGAATGGATCGGCCAATCGGATCAGCACCGCAAGCTTTTTGAAACGGCCCTGCTTTTGGAAGGATTGCCGCGCCATGTTTCGACCCATGCAGCCGGCGTCATTATCAGTGGGGAACCGCTTACGGGAATCATCCCGGTGCAGGAAGGGCATGACGGCATCTTTTTAACCCAGTATCCGATGAACCATCTCGAAGAAATCGGGCTTTTGAAAATGGATTTTCTCGGCTTGCGGAATTTAACCATCCTTGAGCATATCCTCACGGGGATTGAAAAGGGGACGGGGAGAAAAATCCGCCTCCAGGATGTACCGCTCGATGATCCACAGACATTCCGCCTTTTTAGTTCGGGCAATACGACCGGGATCTTCCAGTTCGAGTCGGACGGCATGCGGAAAGTGCTCGAGCGGCTTAAACCGACTGAATTTGAAGACATTGTCGCGGTCAATGCGCTGTACCGGCCCGGGCCGATGGAAAACATCCCGGCCTATATTGAGCGGAAACACGGGTTGAAACCGGTCGAATATCCGCATCCCGACCTCCAGCCGATTTTGGAAAAAACATACGGTGTGATTGTCTACCAGGAACAAATTATGCAGATCGCTTCAAAGATGGCGGGCTTTTCACTCGGGGAGGCGGATTTGCTCCGCCGTGCCGTCAGCAAAAAGAAAAGGGAAATCCTGGACGAACAGCGGCTGCATTTTATAAATGGCGCGCAAAAAAAAGGATATGAGAGAAAAACGGCGAATACTATTTATGATTTTATCGTCCGCTTCGCCAATTATGGTTTTAACCGCAGCCATGCCGTCGCTTACAGCATGCTCGCTTGCCGGCTCGCCTATTTAAAAGCCCATTACCCGCTCTATTTTATGGCAAGCCTTTTGACGAGCGTGATCGGCAACGAGGATAAAATTGCCCAGTATATTCGCGAAGCGCAGCAGATGGGGATCCGGGTTTTGCCGCCTTCCGTGCAGCACAGCCATTATCCGTTTACCGTGGAAAACGGCGCCATCCGTTATAGCCTTGCTGCGATAAAAGGGATCGGATACGCCTCCATCAAAGAGCTGCTTAAAGAAAGAAAACGGCGCCCGTTTAAAAGCCTGTTTGATCTTGTCCTGCGGGTGAAAGGGCTGAACCGGAAAATTTTAGAGGCGTTTGCATTCTCAGGCGCGATGGATGAGTTTGGAAAAGACAGAGCAGTTTTGCTTGCCAGCATTGATGTCGCCCTTGAGCACGCGGAGATTATGAAGCCGGATGACGGGCAGGCGGATCTGTTCTTTGAGGATGAAGCGTTCAGCATTGAACCAAATTATGTGGAAACCGAGCCGATTTCACTGATGGATAAGCTTGCCTTTGAAAAGCAATATTTGGGGCTCTATCTATCCGGGCATCCGGCCGGGCAGTACCGCCCGGGTTGGGACGAAGCCGGCGTGCTTGCAGTAAGCAAGCTTCAACCCGGCATGAGAAAAATCCGGTTTGGCGCCTGCATTACGGACACAAGAACGATCCGCACAAAACAAGGCAGCCTGATGGCATTTTTGCGCATGAGTGACGAAACGGATGAGATAGAATGTGTTGTTTTTCCGGATGTCTTTAAAAAATACAGCCCGTTATGCCAAAAAGGGTTGATTGTGGTCGTGGAAGGAAATGTTGAAAACAGGAACGGCAAAAAGCAGGTGATTGCCCGGGCGCTCGAAGATGCCAGCCCGTTCCGCAGCATGCCGACCGGTGCCACGTTATATTTAAAGATTCCGGCTGGAAAGGACCGCATGCTGCTTGTTCAAGTGAAGCAGGTGCTTGACGCTTTTCCGGGGGACTCGCCGGTCATTCTTCATTATGAAGCGGAACGGAAAACGATCCGGCTTCCGGAAAAAAACCGGGTCCGGGCGGAGGAAGCATGCCTCGGAAAGCTTACGGAACTGCTTGGTGAAGGAAATGTCATATTGAAATAAGTTTTTCTCTCTAGATTAAATATGTTATATTGTTTAATAGGCTTGTGAGTAAGAAACCGCATATCGTGCAGTGAAAACGGGGGAGTGAGGTTCATGTCATTGCGGGAAGAAGCGTTACATATGCACCGCGAACACAAAGGGAAATTGGAATCCAAGTCAAAAGTCACCGTCAAAAATGCAAAGGATCTGAGCCTGGCCTATTCGCCCGGTGTGGCTGAGCCTTGCAAAATGATCTACGACAAACCGGAAACGGTCTATGAATATACGATGAAAGGCAATATGGTCGCGGTCGTAACGGACGGCACCGCCGTTCTCGGGCTTGGAAATATCGGCCCTGAAGCCGCACTCCCGGTCATGGAAGGCAAGGCGATTTTGTTCAAAAGCTTTGCCGGCGTCGATGCCTTTCCCATTTGCCTCGATACGACAGATATTGATGAAATCGTGGAGACGGTGAAACGGCTGGAACCGGTTTTCGGCGGCGTGAATCTGGAGGACATCGCCGCGCCGAACTGCTTTGTCATTGAAGAAAAATTGAAGAAGGAAATGAATATTCCTGTTTTTCACGATGACCAGCACGGGACGGCGATTGTAACGGCTGCCGGGCTCGTGAACGCTTTAAAACTCGTTGGCAAAGAAATGTCTGAAATTAAAGTGGTAGCAAGCGGCGCGGGCGCTGCCGGCATCGCGATTATCAAACTGCTTTACAACTTTGGCGTCCGCGATATTATTATGTGCGACTCTAAAGGGGCGATCTATGAAGGGCGCCCGTTCGGAATGAACAAGGTGAAATCCGAAGTGGCCAAATATACAAACCGTGATAAAGCAGCAGGCAGCCTGGCGGATGTAATCAAAGATGCGGATGTTTTTATCGGCGTTTCTGTAGAGGGGGCACTGACAAAAGAAATGGTGCAGTCGATGAAAAAAGACCCGATTATTTTTGCGATGGCCAATCCGAATCCGGAAATCATGCCGCAAGATGCCAAAGCTTCCGGCGCGAAAGTCATCGGCACAGGCCGCTCTGATTTTCCAAACCAGGTCAACAATGTCCTCGCCTTCCCGGGTATTTTCAGGGGGGCATTGGATGTGCGCGCCACGCATATTAATGAAAAGATGAAACAAGCCGCTGTCCACGCGATCGCCGGTTTAATTGATGAACATGAACTGAATGCGGATTATGTCATTCCGCGCCCGTTTGATCCGCGTGTTGCGCCGGCGGTTGCGGCAGCTGTTGCAAAAGCGGCGATGGAAACCGGTGTCGCCCGCATCCAGGTGAGCCCGGAAGAAATCCGCGAAAAAACGAAACAGCTTTCCGAAATTGGCAAATAAGCATCAGATGCCGGAAAAAAAGCCGCCTTTTTGCCGGTACGGGAAAACGCCATTTGCCGGTACTTCGGCAGAAAAACCGCCGGCTTGCCCGGTGGTTCCGGTGCCAGATACAGGAGGGGTAAGATTTGCTGAAAGATTTTTTTCCTAAACCGAAAAAGCGAAAATATGCGACTATCCCTTCAGACCATACAAAGCAGGAAGTTCCTGAAGGGATCATGTCAAAATGCCCGAAGTGCGGCAAAATTATGTATACAAAAGAACTGCAGAAGAATTTAAAAGTCTGCCTCCATTGCGGCTACCATTATCAAATGACCGCTTATGAAAGGGTGGAAAGCCTGCTGGATGAAGGAACGTTTGAAGAGTTCGACCGCGGGCTTGTTTCCAAAAACCCGCTTGCGTTTCCGGGTTACCTTGAAAAACTGGAAAAAGACCGCAAAAAAACAAACTTGAATGAAGCGGTACTGACAGGTAAGGGCAACATTCAGGAAAGGCCGGTCGTGCTTAGTGTCATGGATGCACAATTCCGGATGGGCAGCATGGGCTCGGTTGTCGGTGAAAAAATTACGCGCGCCATCGAGGAAGCAGACAGGCTCCATGTGCCGTTTATCATTTTCACGGCCTCAGGGGGCGCCCGCATGCAGGAAGGGATCTATTCTTTAATGCAGATGGCGAAGACGAGCGCAGCGCTCGAAAGGTTCAGCCGTCACGGCGGGTTAACGGTAACCGTGATGACCCATCCGACAACAGGCGGCGTGACCGCAAGCTTTGCATCGCTCGGGGATATCAATCTTGCGGAGCCTGGCGCATTGATCGGTTTTGCCGGCCGCCGCATCATTGAACAGACGATCCGCGAAGAACTTCCTGAAGATTTCCAGACTGCAGAATTTCTTCTTGAACACGGCCAGCTCGATGCGGTTGTGAAACGCCATGACCTGAAAAAAACATTGGCAGGCATTCTGGACATCCATCAACCAACAAACGCAGGTGAACTACAATGGTGAATGAACTTGAATTTGAAAAACCGGTCATTGAGCTGAAACGCAAAATTGCCGAGCTAAAGGATTTTACAAAACAGTCGGATGTCGATTTGTCAAGCGAGATTGAAAAACTGGAAGCAAGGCTTTCCCGGCTGGAAGAGGAAATTTACGAAAATATGGATCCGTGGGACAGAATCCAGATTGCGCGTTTTCCCGAACGGCCGACATCATTGGACTATATTCAATATCTTTTTACCGATTTTCTTGAGCTCCACGGCGACCGTGTATACGGCGACGACGGGGCGGTTGTCGGCGGGATCGCAAAATTTGAGGGTCTTCCTGTCACCGTGATCGGCCAGCAGCGGGGGAAAGACACAAAAGAAAACATCCGCCGCAATTTCGGCATGCCACACCCGGAAGGCTACCGGAAAGCAATGCGGCTGATGAAGCAGGCGGAAAAATTTAAACGCCCGATTATCAGCTTCATCGACACAAAAGGCGCGTATCCGGGAAAAGCAGCGGAAGAAAGGGGCATCGCTGAATCGATCGCGCGCAATCTGTTTGAAATGTCCGGGTTGAGCGTTCCGATCATCTGCCTGATTATCGGTGAAGGGGCCAGTGGCGGGGCGCTCGGCATTGGCGTCGGCGACCATATCCATGTCCTCGAAAATTCATGGTTCTCGGTCATTTCACCGGAATCCGCCGCGGCGCTTTTATGGAAAGATGCGTCGCAGGCAAAACGAGCCGTCGCCACTATGAAGATGACCGCGCCCGAGCTGAAAGAACTGGGCATTATCGATGAACTGATTCCGGAAGTAAAAGGCGGCGCACATAAAGATCCGAGAGCGCAGGCAGAGCTGATGCGCCCTGTGCTTGCCGCATCATTAAAGGAGCTGCGGGCAT
Source organism: Weizmannia sp. FSL K6-0777 (assembly GCF_038593185.1). Classification (NCBI taxonomy): domain Bacteria; kingdom Bacillati; phylum Bacillota; class Bacilli; order Caryophanales; family Bacillaceae; genus Heyndrickxia; species Weizmannia sp. FSL K6-0777. The sequence continues at coordinate 2,234,926 of NZ_CP151971.1, read as the reverse complement.
ATGCCCCTAAAGAACTGGTGGAAAAAAGGTACGAAAAATACCGTAAAATTGGCGTGTTTTCAACGCTCGAACAGTTTGCCCGCCAATAGCCGAAAAAAGCACCCAGGCAACCGGCACCCATCACCGGTTGCCTCGCTTTTTACATGGTGTAACGGATGCAGGCCAAAATTTTGGCGTTCTGCTTTCTAACTATATAAAATGAACTTAAGTTTTTCGTACCAAAATCAATGACGATCAGGATGGCAGCACATAAACAAGTAGTAATGTTTAGTTCAAGTTATATAGGATCCCCTTTCTTCTAAGTGGTTGAAAAGAAAATTCAGATCCTGGTTTACCGGCATGGAAACCGGGAAAAGAAAAAAGAACGCCGTTTGCATGGCAGGCAGGGAAGACAGGAGAATTGGTAACGTATTCATACTATTCCGACACAGTTTGTTCATAAACGCACATTTTTAAAATTTTTACTTTTTCATGATCGATTGTGAACATGCTTTTAAAGTGGTATTTTAGATATATTCGAAGGCAGACTTGGAGATACTATAATTACTTTGCTTGATTGAAATACCGGCCTGCCAAGAGAATTACATATACAGAGGTGAATAATATGAAGCGAATTGGAGTATTAACAAGCGGCGGCGATGCACCAGGGATGAATGCCGCAGTCCGCGCGATTACCCGTAAAGGGATTTATCACGGCCTGGAAGTTTACGGTATTCACCAGGGCTATAACGGGTTGATTCATGGTAACGTCCAAAAGCTTGAAGCAGGATCTGTCGGTGATATTCTCCAACGCGGCGGCACGGTTTTGCAGTCGGCAAGAAGCGAAGAATTCAAAACGCCGGAAGGGCAGCAAAAAGCGATCCGGCAGCTGAAAGACCATGGCATTGAAGCCCTCGTTGTGATCGGCGGGGACGGTTCCTATCAGGGAGCGAAAAAACTGACAGAACAAGGTTTCAACTGCATCGGTGTGCCGGGGACAATCGACAACGACATCCCAGGTACGGATTTTACAATTGGTTTTGATACAGCGCTGAACACTGTTCTGGATGCGATTGACAAAATTCGCGACACCGCTTCTTCCCACGAACGTACCTTTATTATTGAAGTCATGGGCAGAAATGCGGGGGATATCGCGCTTTGGTCCGGTCTTGCCGGCGGGGCTGAATCAATTATTGTGCCGGAAGAAAAGTTTGATTTGAAAGATGTCGTGGATCGCCTTGAACAAGGGAAAAAACGTGGCAAACGCCACAGCATTATCATCGTCGCGGAAGGCGTGATGAGTGGTAACGAGTTTGCGGAAAAATTGAAAAAAACTGGTGCGATCGGTGATACCCGCGTTTCCGTTCTCGGCCATATCCAGCGTGGCGGTTCTCCGACTGCATTTGACCGCGTGCTTGCAAGCCGCCTCGGCGCAAGGGCTGTTGAACTGCTGCTCGAAGGAAAAGGGGGCCGCGCTGTCGGTATTCAAAATAACCAGCTGGTTGACCATGACATCCTTGAGATTCTCGGGAAACCGCACGCCATTAATCAAAACATGTATAAGCTGTCGAAAGAATTGTCGATCTAACGTTGTTTAGGAGGAAATAGAATGAAAAAAACCAAAATTGTATGTACTATCGGGCCTGCCAGTGAAAGTGTGGAAATGCTTGAAAGATTAATGGCAAACGGGATGGATGTTTGCCGCCTGAACTTCTCGCACGGCAGCCACGAGGAACATCTTGCCCGGATTAAAAATATCCGCGAAGCTGCAAAAAACCAAAACAAAACGATCGGGCTTTTGCTTGATACAAAGGGACCGGAAATCCGCACCCACGATATGAAAGACGGCGGATTTGAGCTCGTTGAAGGCATGACGCCGGTCATTTCAATGACAGAAGTGCTCGGGACAACGGAAAAATTTTCGGTCACGTATGAAGGGCTGATTGATGATGTGCACGTTGGCTCTAAAATTCTGCTTGATGATGGTTTGATTGAACTGGAAGTGACGGCCATCGATAAAAACGCCGGTGAAATCCATACAAAAGTGCTGAACCGCGGCGTTTTGAAAAACAAAAAGGGTGTCAACGTCCCGGGTGTCTCCGTGAACCTTCCGGGCATTACCGAAAAAGACGTGAGCGATATCCTGTTCGGGCTTGAACAAGGCATTGACTTCATTGCGGCTTCATTTGTACGCCGGCCGTCTGACGTTTTGGAAATTCGCCAGCTCCTTGAAGAACACGATGCTTTACATGTGAAAATTTTCCCTAAAATTGAAAACCAGGAAGGCGTCGACAACATCGATGAAATCCTAGCTGTATCGGACGGCTTAATGGTTGCCCGCGGTGACCTCGGCGTTGAAATTCCGACCGAAGCGGTACCGCTCGTGCAAAAAGAGCTGATCAGAAAATGCAATACGCTCGGCAAACCGGTCATTACCGCAACGCAAATGCTGGATTCGATGCAGCGCAACCCGCGCCCGACCCGCGCAGAAGCAAGCGACGTGGCCAACGCCATTTTCGACGGCACGGATGCAATCATGCTTTCCGGCGAAACAGCAGCCGGAAAATATCCTGCTGAAGCGGTTAAGACGATGTACAATATCGCGGTCCATGTGGAAAAAGCGATTAACCACCGCGATATTCTGAACAAACGCAGCAAGAGCACGGACCATAATATGACAGACGCCATTTGCCAGTCCGTTGCCCATACGGCTTTAAATCTTGATGTGAATGCCATTATTGCGCCAACCGAAAGCGGCTATACGGCGCGCATGATCTCCAAATACCGCCCGGCAGCCCCGATTATTGCTGTCACGAGCGATCCGAAAGTGCAGCGCGGCTTAACCGTTGTGTCCGGCGTATACCCGCAATTGGGCACAAAGGCAAACAATACGGATGAAATGCTTGAAATCGCAGTGGATGAAGCATTGAAATCCGATATCGTCCATCACGGCGACCTTGTGATTATCACAGCCGGCGTCCCTGTTGGTGGGAAAGGCACAACCAACCTGATGAAAGTGCACCTGATCGGCGATATATTGGCAAAAGGCCAGGGAATCGGCAGAAAATCGGCATTTGGTCCGGTCGTTGTTGCTGAAAGCCCAGAAGAAGCAAACGCAAAAGCAACAGAAGGCTGTGTGCTCATCACGAGAACGACCGACAAAGAAATCATGCCGGCCATTGAAAAATGTGCCGCGCTGATTACGGAAGAAGGCGGCTTGACAAGCCATGCTGCAGTTGTTGGCATCAATGTCGGCATTCCGGTCATTGTCGGCGTTGAAAAAGCCGTTTCCATTTTTAAAGACGGGCAGGAAGTTACGGTAGATGCAGCAACCGGCTCGGTTTACAACGGCCATGCGACTGTATTGTAAATAAGCAAAAAAAAACGCAGAGGCATCCGGCCTCTGCGTTTTTTATATTGTTTTTTTGCCCATAATATAGTTCCAAATGTCATGGAATACATGGGCGCGGATCAGCGCGGTCAGCAACACGAGTGTAATCGGCCCGAGAATCAAGCCAAGGAACCCGACTGTTTTAAAGCCAATAAACAGGGCGATAAGCGTCGCGAGTGGATTCATTCCGATGCTGGACGATAAAATTTTCGGCTCCATAATCTGCCTTTGCACGATCACGACAATGTAAAGGACGGTAAGCCCGATCGCAAGCGGCAGGCTGCCGGTAATGAATTCGTAAATGATCCAGGGGACAAACACAACGCCCGTTCCCAAATACGGCAAAATATCGACAATGCCGCAAACAAGGGCGATTGTAATCGCGTAATCCACGCGTAAAATCAAAAGCCCGATCAGCACAATGACAAGTGTCATGGAAATCAGTGTCAATTCAGCACGGACAAAACCGAAAAGCGCATTGCGGAGGTCGGCAAACACGGTGATCCCGCTTTTTCTTGCTTTTTTCGGCAGTAACAGCTTTCCTTTGCCTGTCAACTGGTTCCAGTCCTTGCTGATGAAAAACGTTGCAAGCAGGGCAAAAATCAGCACGGTTGCCGCATTTGGAATCCAGGAAACAAGCCCCGGCAGTTTTTTAAACAGCCCGGACAGGAAATCACCTGCTGAAGAAGCGATCTTTTGCCCGGCCGCCTGAATGTTTTGCACGATCGTTTCCTGCTGGCCTGCATCGAGATTTTTAAAGAGGCCCGCCAGCTGGTCGTACAGCGGTAAAACTTGGGCGGTGACAAGCGATTCCGAATAATTGACAAGCGTCTGGACATGCTCCGGCAAAACGTCAGCAAGGTAATTCGCCCCCGTTACGATCTCGGCAACAAGCAGCGTAATGATGCCGACAAAGACGCCAATGATCAGAATCAGGGATATCAAAACAGCAAGCGCCCGCGGAAGCCTTACCTTTCTGTCCAGAAAATTGACGAGCGGGTTGATCATAAGCGCGATCAACAGCGCAATAATAAACGGATAAGCGTATTTTACAGCCAGATAAACCGCAAAAAAGCCAACCAGGATGCACAGTGCAACAAAAAGGCCCCGCAGCGCGCGGTGTATGTAAACAGAATTCAAGTCTGACCCTCCTGTATTCGTTAATATGTTATTATTTTACACGGCGGGGGGCGTAAAACAAAGAAAAAGCCGTTTTTTTTGATAGATTTTCTATTTCTATCTTCGCCAAAAATTCAGAAAAAATACCCGGCACCAAAAGATTTTCAGCATGAAAGAAGGGATGCTTATGTACCAGCCGTATTTATTTTTGCTGCTGCTTTTAGCGATCGGATTTGCGGCAAAAAACCAATCGTTAATCATTTCTGTTATCGTGCTACTTGTCCTGAAAGTGGCAGGGCTGGATGCGAAAATTTTTTCAACCGTCCAGTCGAAAGGGATCAACTGGGGCGTCACCATTATTACGATCGCCGTCCTTGTGCCGATTGCAACCGGACAGATCGGCTTTAAAGATTTGTATGAATCGCTCAAATCGCCGTATGCATGGATTGCACTTGCATCCGGTATCATTGTCGCGCTTCTGGCCAAAAACGGTATCACCCTGCTTGCGAGCGATCCGCAAATTACGACGGCGCTCGTGCTTGGCACCATTCTCGCCGTTTCTTTGTTTAAAGGGGTTGCGGTCGGGCCGCTGATCGGCGCCGGCATTGCCTGGATGGCCATGAAAATCGTCGAATGGGTGACAAACAGTTTTTAGCCGGGTGGAATTTGCTTAAACATGTAAAAACCGTTGGAAGAAAGATTTTTCAACGGTTTTTCTCCTGCTGCTACAGAAGGGCATATGCTAAAATCAAAATGATTGCCAGCACGGCTGCGAAAGCGCTATACTAAAAGAAGAAATTTGGCTTTTTTCTGTACCAATGTGTTTGAAAATTGTTTATAATGATTTATGTAAGCGGGCGCATGTACGTCAAAAAATAGACAAATATAATTATTATATTATAATAGAGTATGTGATCGCTTGCATATTGCCGGCCGGCAACCGTTATTTATTCCGCAGAAAAATATATACCCCGAAATCAACTTATCTACGTTTGAGATGGGGGAAACAACCTTAAGGAGAAGGAGAGATAAGCATGACAGCAACAAGAGGTCTAGAGGGGGTCGTTGCAAGTGAAACTTCAATCAGCTCGATCATCGATGACACGCTTACATATGTCGGCTACGGCATTGATGATTTAGCAGAAAAAGCCAGCTTTGAAGAAGTCGTCTACCTGCTGTGGCATTTAAAACTGCCGACAAAATCCGAACTGGAAACATTTAAGCAGGAACTGGCGGATCATATGGAATTGCCGAAAGAAATTTTGGATAGCTTTAAAACTTACCCGATCGGGAAAGTGCACCCGATGGCCGCGCTCCGTACCGCTGTTTCCGCACTCGCGCTTTACGATGATGAAGCAGATGCAATGGACCGGGAAGCAAACTTGCGCAAAGCCATCCGGCTGCAGGCAAAAATACCGGCAATTGTTGCCGCTTTCGCAAGGGTCAGGAAAGGCCTAGAACCTGTCGCACCGCGCAGAGATCTCGGTTTTGCCGCAAACTTCCTGTACATGTTAAAAGAAAAGGAACCGGAACCGATTGAAGTGGAAGCCTTTAACAAAGCGCTTGTACTGCATGCGGACCATGAACTGAACGCATCCACTTTTACTGCACGCGTTTGTGTTGCGACGCTTTCCGACATCTATTCCGGCGTTACCGCTGCAATCGGCGCATTAAAAGGCCCGCTCCACGGCGGCGCAAATGAGCAGGTCATGAAAATGCTCACGGAAATCGGTTCGGTCGATAAAGTGGAAGATTACCTGCATGAAAAATTCATCAACAAAGAAAAAATTATGGGTTTTGGCCACCGCGTTTACAGAAAAGGCGATCCGCGCGCAAAACACCTGAAAAAAATGTCGGAAAAATTGACAGAGCTGACCGGGCAGCGTAAATATTATGATATGTCGGTAAAAATTGAGCAAATTGTCACGAGCGAAAAAGGCATTCCTGCCAATGTAGACTTTTATTCTGCATCTGTCTATCATTGCCTCGGCATTGACCATGACCTGTTCACGCCGATTTTTGCCGTCAGCCGCATTTCCGGATGGATCGCCCATATTTTGGAACAATACGCCAACAACCGGATTATCCGCCCACGCGCGGAATATATTGGCCCGGGCATGCGCCAGTACGTTCCGCTTGAAGACCGGTAACGGGACCTTGGCGGGGAACCATCCCGGCTGAATTTATCCGTTATTTTCTTAAAACGCCCGCCCGTTCCTGGAAGTATTTGGGGATGGGCAAGCGTGCATCTGGTGGGGAAGGACCGGCTCAGGACCATGCGCGGGGCCGGTTCATTCCGTGTACACCACAAGTATAAACTGATATTGGGACTGGAGGAGATTTTGAAATGGCACAAGGAGAAAAGATCACCGTAGAAAACGGCGTATTAAACACACCGAATCACCCGATTATTCCATTTATCGAAGGGGACGGCACCGGCCCTGATATTTGGGCGGCTGCACAGCGCGTATTGGATGCGGCTGTTGAGAAGGCCTATAAAGGCGAAAAGAAAATTGTCTGGAAAGAGGTCTATGCAGGGGAAAAAGCGTTCAATAAAACAGGGGAATGGCTGCCGCAGGAAACGCTTGACACGATCCGCGAATATTTCATTGCCATTAAAGGGCCATTAACCACTCCGGTCGGCGGCGGGATCCGTTCGCTGAATGTTGCGCTGCGCCAGGAACTCGACTTATTCGTCTGCCTGCGCCCTGTCCGTTATTTTGATGGCGTCCCTTCCCCGGTTAAACGCCCGCAGGATACCGATATGGTCATTTTCCGCGAAAACACGGAAGACATTTATGCCGGCATTGAATATCAAGAAGGTTCACCGGAAGTGAAAAAAGTCATTTCGTTTTTGCAAGATGAAATGGGCGTGAAAAAAATCCGCTTCCCGGAAACTTCCGGCATCGGCATCAAACCGGTATCGAAAGAAGGAACGGAACGGCTGGTGCGCGCTGCGATTAACTATGCGATCAAAGAAGGGCGCAAATCCGTTACGCTGGTACATAAAGGCAATATCATGAAATTTACGGAAGGCGCGTTTAAAAACTGGGGTTACGAACTGGCGGAAAGGGAATTCGGCGATAAAGTCTTCACCTGGTCCGAATACGACCGCATTAAAGAAGAAAAAGGCGCGGATGCTGCCAACCAGGCGCAGAAAGAAGCAGAAGCAAACGGCAAGATCATTATCAAAGATGCGATTGCCGATATCTTCCTGCAACAAATTTTGACCCGTCCGCGCGAATTTGACGTCGTCGCAACGATGAACTTAAACGGCGACTACATTTCGGATGCGCTCGCTGCACAAGTCGGCGGCATCGGGATTGCCCCTGGCGCGAACATCAACTACGAAACCGGCCATGCCATTTTCGAAGCGACGCACGGAACGGCACCGAAATATGCCGGCTTGGATAAAGTGAACCCTTCATCCGTTATTTTGTCGGGTGTTTTGATGCTTGAACATTTGGGCTGGAATGAAGCGGCAAAATTGATTATCGGTTCGATGGAAAAAACGATCGCATCCAAAGTGGTCACATACGACTTTGCCCGCCTGATGGATGGCGCAAGAGAAGTCAAATGCTCTGAATTTGGCGATGAACTGATTAAAAACATGGGGAAATAACGGACAAATGATTTACGGCAAGCCGGCTGCCTTTTTACAGCCGGCTGACATTTAAACAAAGGGGGCTCGTCATGCTGAAAAGGAAAAAAATATCGGTCATTGGCGGCGGTTTTACAGGGGCGACAACGGCGTTTCTGATTGCCCAAAAAGAACTGGGGGATGTGGTGCTCGTTGACATCCCGCAAATGGAAAACCCGGTAAAAGGGAAAGCCTTGGACATGTTTGAAGCATCCCCGGTACAGGGGTTTGATGCAAAGATCACCGGCACGTCCGATTATGCAGACACAAAGGATTCCGATGTTGTCGTCATCACGGCGGGCGTTGCGCGCAAACCGGGGATGAGCCGGGACGACCTTGTGCAGACAAACCAAAAGATCATGGAAAACGTGACAAAGGAAATTGTGAAATACTCGCCAAACGCCGTGCTGATAGTACTGACGAACCCGGTTGATGCAATGACCTACACGGTTTATCAAACATCCGGTTTTCCGAAAAACCGCGTAATCGGCCAGTCGGGTGTGCTCGACACGGCAAGATTCCGCGCTTTCGTCGCAGAGGAACTGGACGTCTCCGTCAAAGACGTTACCGGTTTTGTGCTCGGCGGCCATGGCGATGAGATGGTGCCGCTCGTCCGTTACGCTTACGCAGGCGGCATTCCGCTCGAAACATTACTTCCCAAAGAGCGCCTCGATAAAATTGTGGAACGGACAAGAAAAGGCGGCGGGGAAATCGTGAACCTGCTTGGTAACGGCAGTGCTTATTATGCGCCCGCAGCAGCATTAACGGAAATGGTGGAAGCCATTGCCAAAGATCAGCGCCGCATCCTGCCTGCCGTTGCTTATCTCGAAGGCGAATACGGCTACAACGGCATTTATCTCGGCATTCCGGTCATTTTGGGCGGCAACGGCCTTGAAAAAATCATCGAACTCGATCTGACACCGGAAGAAAAAGCAGCGCTTGACAAATCCGCCGCCTCCGTCCGGAAAGTCATGGATGCCCTCGCATAAACAGAAAATCCTGCTCCAAATCCGCATGAAGGGTTTGGGGCTTTTTTTCGCGTCTGATCCTCTAAAAATTGCTGGAAAAGGTGATGATCGCGCCTTTTTTAGCGGCAATATTTCATTTATTTTTTTAAAAGCGCCGCGATTTTTCCTTTGCGCCGAATCATGGTAAAATGGGGAAAGGAATATGAACGGATATTCTCCATTTTTCCGGGAGGTTTTGGTTTTGAAAAAATTGATTTTAATTGATGGAAACAGCATTGCCTATAGGGCGTTTTTTGCTTTGCCGCTTTTGAACAATGACAAAGGCATACATACGAATGCGGTTTACGGCTTTACGATGATGCTTTCCAAAATATTGGAAGAGGAAAAGCCGACGCATATTTTGGTGGCGTTTGATGCCGGCAAAACGACCTTCCGCCACGAAACATACAGCGAATATAAAGGAACGCGCCAAAAAACTCCGCCGGAACTGTCCGAACAGTTCCCGCTGATTCGGGAACTGCTCGATGCCCACGGGATTGAACGGTACGAACTGGAAAATTACGAAGCGGATGACATCATCGGCACCCTGTCGAAAAAAGCGGAAGAAGAAGGGTTTATTGTGAAAGTCATCTCCGGCGACAAAGATATGACGCAGCTTGTTTCGCCGAAAACAACGGTAATGATTACGCGTAAAGGGATCACCGATATGGAAGCCTACACGCCGGCGCATGTCGAGGAAAAATACGGGTTAACGCCGCATCAGATCATCGACATGAAAGGGCTGATGGGCGATTCATCCGATAACATTCCCGGCGTGCCGGGCATCGGGGAAAAAACAGCCATTAAGCTGTTAAAACAGTTCCCGACGGTGGAAGAGCTGCTTGACCATATCGGGGAAGTATCCGGGAAAAAACTGCAGGAAAAATTGGAGGCGAACAAAGAACAGGCGCTGATGAGCAAAGAACTCGCCACCATTCACCGTGACATTCCGCTTTCCATTTCCATTGAACAGGCGGCATACAAGCACGCCGACCCGGAAAAATTACGGCATTTGTACCAGGAATTGGGCTTTAAATCAATGCTTGAAAAAATGGGCGGGGACACCCCGACGGAAGAAAAACCGGCACTGGAAGCCATTTCTTTTTCCATTGCCGAAGACATTACGGACAACTTGTTTGCCGATGTTTCTTCTTTTTATGTGGAGATTCTCGATGAAAATTACCATACTGGCGAGATCATCGGGTTCGGTTTAAAAAACGAAAAAGGGCTCTTTTTCCTCCGGGCGGAAGACGCACTTTCTTCCGAAGCGTTCAAAAAATGGGTGGAAGATGAAAGCAAAATCAAACACGTCTACGATGCAAAGCGTTCAATTGTCGCTTTGAGACGGTACGGCATAGACCTGCGTGGGACCGACTTTGACTTGCTGCTCGTTTCCTATCTCTTGAATCCTTCCGATACGGTCGAAGATTTTGCCTCGGTGGCAAAAACGCATGATTATGGGAACGTGGAAACGGATGAGGCTGTCTACGGAAAAGGCGCGAAACGGAAGCTGCCCGAGGAAAAACGGTACGCCGAGCATATTTCCCGGAAAGCGGAAGCGATAGATGCCCTTTGCGAACCTTGCACAAAAGCGCTCAAAAACAACGGCCAGCTTGAACTGTTTGAACAACTCGAGCTCCCACTTTCCCTTATTTTGGCGGATATGGAATACACCGGCGTGAAAGTCGATACCGACCGGTTAAAAGAAATGGGCGAAGAATTTAAACTCCGGCTTCATGAAATTGAGCAGCGGATTTACAGCATGGCCGGCACTGAATTCAACATCAATTCGCCGAAGCAGCTTGGCGTCATTCTTTTTGAAAAAATGGGGCTGCCTGTCATTAAAAAAACAAAAACGGGATACTCCACGTCTGCCGATGTGCTCGAAAAACTGGAGCCTGCCCACGAAATCGTCAGGGAAATCCTTCATTACCGGCAGCTTGGGAAACTCCAGTCCACCTATATTGAGGGGCTCTTAAAAGTGGTCCACCAAGATGGCAAAGTCCATACGCGTTTTAACCAAGCATTGACGCAGACCGGCCGCCTCAGCTCGACGGATCCGAATTTGCAAAATATCCCGATCCGCATGGAAGAAGGCCGGAAAATTCGTCAAGCGTTTGTCCCGTCGGAAGAAGGCTGGCTTATTTTTTCATCGGATTACTCGCAGGTGGAATTGCGGGTGCTCGCCCATATTTCCGGCGATGAAAAGCTGATTGAAGCGTTCCGCGAAGGCATGGATATCCATACGAAAACGGCGATGGAAGTTTTCCATGTGAAAGCGGAAGAAGTAACGTCTGAGATGCGGCGCCAGGCAAAAGCGGTCAACTTCGGGATCGTATATGGCATCAGCGACTACGGGCTTTCGCAAAATCTCGGCATTTCCCGCAAGGAAGCCGGCGAATTTATCAAACGGTATTTTGCGTCCTACCCGCGCGTTAAGGAATATATGGATGAAATTGTCAGGGAAGCCAAGCAAAAAGGCTATGTCTCCACCCTTTTAAAGCGGCGGCGTTACTTGCCGGAAATTACAAGCCGGAATTTCAACTTGCGCAGCTTTGCTGAAAGGACGGCCATGAATACACCGATCCAGGGAAGTGCAGCTGATATTATTAAAAAAGCGATGATCGATATGGCAAAAAGGCTGAAAAAAGAAAAACTGCGGGCGCGGCTGCTGCTGCAGGTCCATGACGAGCTGATTTTCGAAGCGCCGGAAGAAGAGATTGAAGTGCTGAAAGAAATTGTGCCGGAAGTGATGGAGCATGCCGTAGATCTTGCCGCTCCCCTGAAAGTGGATTCCGCATACGGGCCGACCTGGTTTGATGCAAAATAGCTGCAGGCAACAAAGAAAGGAAAGAGGAATCAAGCATGCCGGAACTACCGGAAGTGGAAACGATACGAAGAACGCTGGCACAGCTCGTTGCCGGCGAAACGATTGAAAGCGTAACGGTGCTTTTGCCAAAAATGGTCAAAAAGCCGCTTCACACAGAGGCGTTTGCCGATGCTCTGGCCGGTGAAACGATCCGTTCGCTCGGGCGGCGCGGCAAATTTCTCATTTTTTACACGGACCATTACGCGCTTGTCTCCCATTTGCGCATGGAAGGACGGTACCGGGTTTATGACCAAAATGAACCGGTTGAAAAGCATACGCATATGATTTTTCATTTTCAATCCGGAAAGGAACTAAGGTATAAAGACGTCCGCAAATTCGGGACGATGCATTTGTTTTTAAAGGGGGAGGAATTGTCCTCTCTCCCGCTTTCAAAACTCGGCCCTGAGCCGTTATCCGATGCGTTTACGGAAAAATATTTATACGACAAATTAAAGAAAACGGAACGCAATATCAAAACCTGTTTGCTCGATCAGACGGTCATTTCTGGGCTCGGGAATATTTATGTGGACGAAGCCTTGTTCCGTGCCCGCATCTATCCGGAGCGGAAAGCAAAGTCACTGACAAAAAAAGACGTACATCTTTTACACAGCGAGATCGTCCAAACGTTGCAGGAAGCCGTTGAAAAAGGCGGCAGCACGGTCCGTTCCTATGTGAATTCGCAAGGGCAGATGGGCATGTTCCAGCTCGAGCTGTATGTTTACGGCCGGAAAGGGGAGCCGTGCCGGAAATGCGGCACCCCGATTGAAAAGATGGTTACAGCAGGCCGCGGCACCCATTACTGCCCGAATTGCCAAAAGAAACGCAGATAACAGGTTGAACATTGGCCAGGCCCCCTCCATACACTAATAGCAGCGATGCAAAACGGAAGGGGCGATGGCCGTGGGTTTCCGGCTTTCGATTTTGCTATTGGCATTGGCGGTCAGCATGGATAATTTCAGCACAGGTTTTACATACGGGCTGCGGAAGATGAAGATTCCGCTTAAGTCCCTCCTCATCATCGCCGTTTGTTCGGGGGCGTCTTTATTTCTTTCCGTGCTGTTCGGGAAGAGCCTACTCCATTGGATTCGCCCGGAAACGGCAAACCGGATTGGCGGCGTGATTTTAATTTTGATCGGGGCATGGGTGATGGTCCAGTTTTTCCGGTCAAACGACGAAAAAGAAGAACCCGGGGAAAAGGTCGTGCTCAACTTTGAAATCCGCTCATTGGGCGTCGTCATCCATATTTTGAAAAAACCGACGAGCGCGGATTTTGACCGTTCCGGGGCCATTACGGGAATCGAAGCGGTCATGCTTGGGATTGCGCTCTCGCTCGATGCATTCGGTGCCGGGATCGGTGCGGGCATCATGGGCTACTCCCCGTTTCTGCTCAGTTTCCTTGTTGCCGGCATGAGCTTTTTGCTTGTCTCTTCCGGCATCCGGCTCGGCATGCTGTTTTCCCGGCTGCAATGGATCCGGAAAATTTCCTTTATACCAGGTGTTCTCCTCATTTTGATCGGTATATGCAAGTTTTAACAAGGCAGGTGGGAGTATGGCAAAGATTATCGGCTTAACAGGCGGGATTGCAAGCGGCAAAAGCACGGTGTCCAATATGCTGAAAACAAAAGGGTTTACGATTGTCGATGCGGATATTGCCGCAAGAAAAGTGGTCGAACCCGGCGAACTTGCGTATGAACAAATCATTGAAGCGTTCGGCGAAGGGATTTTGCTGCAAGATCTCACGCTTGACCGGAAAAAACTCGGGGCACTCATTTTTGCGGATGAAGCACTCCGGATGAAACTAAACAGCATTGTCCACCCTGCAGTCCGGGCCTGGATGACGCGGGAAAAGGACCGGGCAATTGAAAATGGGAAAAAAACTGTCTTTCTGGATATCCCGCTTCTTTTTGAAAGCCGGCTTACCTATATGGTTGAACGCACCATCCTCGTTTACGTGGATGGAGAGACGCAGTTAAAGAGATTAATGACCCGAAACGGCCTTTCAGAAAAAGAAGCGCAGATGCGGATCCGGGCGCAAATGCCGCTGAGCGAAAAAAAGGCACTGGCGGATGCGGTGCTCGACAACAATGGCAGCCTGGAGGAAACAAAACAGCAGCTTGAAAAAATCGTGTCAGATTGGCAGCTCGTTCCATGATGGGTACATCATGGTTTTTTTTATGCAAAAATAGGGGAATAACGCTACATAACTTTTAAAATATGATATACTAATTGATGAATAATGGATTAAAAGTATGTCATTTATTATTCGAAGGAGTTGTCTGCACTGTGGAAACAAAAATTGCGATTAATGGTTTCGGCCGCATCGGCAGAATGGTTTTCAGAAAAGCCATGATGGATAACGCTTTAAATATTGTGGCGGTGAATGCCTGCTATCCGGCGGAAACACTGGCACATTTGATTAAATATGACTCCATCCACGGCGTATTTCCCGGAGAAGTGGAAGTGGAAGAAGAGGAAGCACTCATTGTGAACGGCAAACGCATCCGGCTTTTGGCGGAACGCAATCCGGCCCAACTGCCGTGGGGAAAAATGGATATTGATGTGGTAATTGAAGCAACCGGAAAATTCAATGCAAGGGAAAAAGCCGCGCTCCATCTTCAGGCAGGCGCGAAAAAAGTACTGTTGACAGCGCCCGGGAAGAATGAAGATGTCACGATTGTTTTAGGGGTAAATGAAAACGTTTTAGATATCGAGCGGCATCATATTATCTCGAACGCTTCCTGCACCACAAACTGCCTGGCACCGGTCGCGAAAGTACTTGATGAACAATTCGGGATCGTAAACGGCCTGATGACAACAGTCCATTCTTATACGAATGACCAGAACAATATCGACAATCCGCATAAAGATTTAAGGCGTGCCCGGGCCTGTGGCAAATCGATCATTCCGACGACAACCGGGGCGGCAAAAGCGTTAGGCCTTGTTCTCCCGCAACTGAAAGGGAAACTACACGGCATGGCGCTGCGTGTTCCGACCCCGGATGTATCGCTAGTGGACCTTGTCGTCGATTTGAAAAAAGAAGTGACGGCGGAAGAAGTGAATGATGCATTTAAGGCGGCGGCGAAAGGCTCGCTGCAAGGCATTTTGGACTATACAGAAGTGCCGCTCGTTTCTTCGGATTATACGACAAATCCGTACTCGGCCATTGTCGACGGCTTATCCACGATGGTCATGGATGGAAGCAAAGTCAAGGTGCTGGCCTGGTACGATAATGAATGGGGCTATTCTTGCCGCGTCGTACAACTGGCACAGCTCGTCGCGGAAAAAATGGAAGAAACCGGGAAAATCAATATTGCCTAAGCCGAACGGAGCAGCACCAGCCTGCTCCGTTTTCGTTACCAGTTTTCAGAGCCGCGCCGGAGGATGACTTGTGCGGGACGCTGACGAAATAGAAGTGTAAACCTTTCTATTCTATTGATGGATAGATGAAAAGTGAGGACTTTTCCGGATATACAAACAGAAGATACATCCAATATGTTCTGCATGTATAAATTTCTTTCGGGAATAGGATAAACCTTTCTGTTGTCTATTCGCCTTCTTTTATATATGATGGTAGTAAGAATGTATCAGAACGGGGGGTTCATATGAAATGTCCGTCTTGCCATAGCAACAATACGCGTGTGATCGATTCAAGGCCGGTGGACGAAGGCCGTTCCATCCGCAGAAGGCGTGAATGCGAAGACTGCTCGTACCGCTTCACCACGTTTGAAAAAGTGGAAGAAACCCCGCTCATTGTCGTGAAAAAAGACGGCAACCGCGAAGAATTTAACCGTGAGAAAATTTTGCGCGGGCTGATTAAAGCGTGTGAAAAACGGCCTGTGTCGCTGGACCAGCTTGAAAAAATCTCCATGGAGATCGAAAAAGAAATCCGCAGGCAAGGATATACAGAAGTCAGTTCCACCCTGATCGGGGAAATGGTGATGGACAGGCTGTCGAAAGTGGATGAAGTGGCCTATGTCCGCTTTGCTTCCGTTTACCGCCAATTTAAAGACTTGAATGTTTTTCTCGATGAACTGAAAGAATTGCTCAACAAGAATGCTTAAACGGAGTGCCTTTTATGAAACCGATTTGGAATGAAATACAGCCAGCTGACCGTTATCGTGCATCGTCAAACGGCCTGCTTCAGGACTACGATCAAAAGGTCATTTCGCTCCTGTACCAGCCGTTAATCGGGCCGCAATGTTACAGCCTGTATATGACATTATGGAATGAAGTGGAAGTCGGCCGGCTCTGGTCCGAAGACTGGAACCATTACCATCTGATGAGCTTTTTATCCATGAATTTGTCTGAAATTTACGAAGCCCGGCTGAAGCTTGAAGGCATTGGGCTTTTGAAAACATATATGAAACAAACGGACGACATCCGCATGTTTATATACGAACTGCAGCCGCCCCTGTCCCCGGAACAGTTTTTCAACGACGGTTTGTTAAATGTTTTCCTGTACCGGCAGCTCGGCAGAACACATTTCCAGCGGTTGAAACACTTCTTCTCCGACCGCGCCGTAGAACCGGGTGAGTACCGGGACATCACCCGCTCATTCCAGGATGTGTATGCCGCAAAAATCGGCCCCGAAGTGCTGAATGAGGCGGAAGCGCAGCAACTCAGCCGGCTGGAAGAAAACCGCCGCTATATCGAAAAAACCGCCGCCCCGGTCATAAAAATCGAAAACACCCATTTTAATTTTGACCTTTTATATGCAAACTTACGTGATGAACTGATTCCGCTGCGTGCCATTACGCCGGAAGTCAGAGAAGCGATTGTGAAGCTTTCATTTTTATACGGTTTAAATGAGCTGGACATAAAGAAAATTTTGCTCCAGGCATTGACGGCAGACTTGGAAATCCGGGTGGAGGATTTGCGGAAAATCGCGCGCAGCTGGTACCAGATTGAACATCATGACGAACTGCCACGCCTTGTTGACCGCTTCCAGCCAGAAGCGGATGCGAAAGAACAAAAAGAGCCGGAAAACGATGAGGAGAAATTCCTCCGCTACCTGGAAACGACTTCTCCGAGACAAATGCTGATCGATTTTTCGGGCGGCAGCGAACCGGCGAAAGCAGATCTTGCCGCCATTGAAGAAGTCATGTTTGCCCAGCAGCTTCCCCTTGGGGTTGTAAATGTACTAATCCAATATGTTTTATTTAAAACCGATATGAAGCTGTCGAAAAATTATTTAGAAAAAGTGGCTTCCCACTGGGCGCGCAAAAAACTGAAAACCGCCAAGGAAGCGATGGCGTTTGCCAAAAAAGAAGACCGCCAGTACAAACAATGGCTGAACAATAAAGAGAAGAACGGCACCGGACGGAGAAAGCCGGTCCGGGTTGAAAAGCTGCCGGACTGGTTTAAAAAAGAAGACCAAAAAACCACTGCGACCGCGGTCCAAGCCGATGGCGAGTCAATGGAAGAAAAAAGAAAAAGGCTTGAAAAAATACGTGAACAATACAAGAAAGGGTGAAGGCGGTGGAAAACATAAATGAGACACTCAAAAGGCTTTCATCCAATCCTAGTTTCCGCAAGCGTTATGAAGAAATGAAGCAGGAAATCATCACGCATCCCGACATCCGCGCTTTTTTGGATGCACACCACGGTGAAGTCACAAAATCGATGATTGAAAAAAGCTGGATGAAACTGTACGAATTCATTTCACAGGAAAAAAATTGCAGCCGGTGCAAAAGCCTTGGCGAATGCGTGAATATGATGAAAGGGTATGTGCCGGAACTCGTTATTGAACATGGCAATATTGAGATCCACTATAAAAGGTGCCAGAAGAAAATATTGGAGGATGAGCGCAATAAAACGCGCAGGCTGATCCAAAGCATGCACATGCCGAAAAAAATATTGGAGGCGTCCTTTGGTGATTTTTTCCTTGAACAAATGGGGCGTCTTGATGCATACGATTTTGCGCATCGCTTTGTCCGTGAATACGAGCCGGGCAAAAAAATGAAGGGACTATATTTATACGGCAATTTCGGCGTCGGCAAATCGTATTTGCTTGGTGCAATTGCGAACGAGCTGGCGGACCGGAAACAGGTCTCTTCTTTAATCGTGTATGTGCCTGAGTTTTTCCGCGAAATGAAGGACTCGATCGGCGACCACTCCACCGGGGAAAAGCTGGATACGGTGAAGCAAGTGCCCGTATTGATGTTGGATGATATCGGTGCGGAAACGAACTCGAGCTGGACGCGGGATGAAGTGCTCGGCCCGATTCTCCAATACAGGATGCAGGAAGACCTTCCCACTTTTTTTACATCCAATTTCAGCTATGAGGATTTAGAGTACCATTTCACTTATACCCAGCGCGGGGAAAAGGAAGAATTGAAAGCAGCGCGCATTCTCGAGCGCATCAAATATTTAAGCGCCCCTGTCCGGATGGAGGGGCCGAACCAGCGGGCCTGACCCTTGCATGAGGGGGCCCGCTTTTTTCATTTCGTAACGCTTTCCCGTCTTCTATTTGCTGATGCCGCTTCATATACATAAGGTAAAGCAAACGAGAATGTTTTACCGTACAGGGGGGGCTTGGATTGGAATTCCTGATCAGGGACAAGGATGATGCATTATGGATAAAAGCATATTTTGCAAAGGAAAAACGGCGCACTGTGAAAATCCGGGAAGCAGTGCTGCATGGGAAAATACATTATGTTGTGGAAGCGGCCGGCAATAAACAGGAACTGCAGGCAGCCGTTGCAAATTTCATCATGAAGAAAAAAAGAAACGAGTGGATTTGTAACCAACTGAAACAAGCCTATTTTTTTCAGGCGGAAGAAGAGCAAAACCGGATACTCGAAATCGTAGACGGCATGCTGAAAGGAGAGCGGCCGGAGCTGACGGATCTGGCGGGTGAGATCGACGAACGCGCCGCTATTGAAGGAGCGGTCGCACCGCTGGTTGGCGAATCGTGCACATTGCCGCTCGCTTCCGTGCTGACGTTCCGCTTAAAAGGCTATTTTGACTGTCTT
Organism: Weizmannia sp. FSL K6-0777; assembly: GCF_038593185.1. Lineage (NCBI taxonomy): Bacteria > Bacillati > Bacillota > Bacilli > Caryophanales > Bacillaceae > Heyndrickxia > Weizmannia sp. FSL K6-0777. Next base: position 2,215,947 of record NZ_CP151971.1, on the reverse strand, counting down.
GACCGATACATCGGCATTGCGATTGACGAATACAAAATGGAACAGGAATACCAGATTTTTGTGCAAAGCCTTAGGGATTACTTAAAGCAAAAAGAACCAAAAAGGGAAAAAATAAAGCTTTGCCTCGGGGAACAGGTGAAATTTTACAACGGCCAATTCCGGGAAATGACGAGGGAAGAACTGAACGGATTGATTGACCGCAGGCTTCTGTCCAACCACCCTGTCTATATTGACTCAGTCACAATTGCACCGCTTTTATCGATTGCGCCCAGCCGGATTGAAATTTATACGGATACGCCGGACCAGGCTTTGATTCGTACGATATGCAATATTTTTGAAGAACGGGTGGCCGTGAAAAGCCGGATGCATTTTATGCACGATCAATTCGCCGCCAGTGAATAAAAAGGGGGCTTGAACCGGGGGCAAATGCAGCACGGCAACAAAATCAATCGCCATCCCTTGATTTTTTCATTGCAAACTTCTATAATTACTTACATAATCAATTGGAAATGAAAAAGTCAATGTGATGACGAGGACAACAGGATTCTGTTACCGCCTTTCAGAGAGGAAAGCCTCAGGCTGCAAGCTTTCCGGCACGGACAGGATGCTTACCGCCTCCGAACTTCAGTCGTGAACAAAATCAGTAGCGGCTGACGGATATTTCCGTTATCATACTCAAGCCGCGCGTAAAGACGTGCGGAAATGAGGGTGGAACCGCGTGTACAAAACTCGTCCCTTGCCGGGGGCGGGTTTTTTATTTTTTGGCTGTGTTTTCGTGCGGACGTGCTCGTACGGATGCCTGCAAAAAGCAGCCTCGTGCAGGCCGCCCGCGTGACAGCTTAATTTTTAAAGGAGTGGGACATATGGCAGAGATCGTAAAAATCACTTTTCCAGATGGTGCTTTAAAGGAATTTCCATTTGGAACAACAACGGAAGAGATTGCCCAATCGATCAGCCCGGGCCTCAGGAAAAAGGCGCTCGCCGGCAAACTGAACGGCAAACTGCTCGATTTGCGCACACCGATTGAAGAAGACGGCGCAATTGAAATCGTCACCCCTGAGCATGAAGATGCGCTCGGAATCTTGCGCCACAGCACGGCACACTTGATGGCACAGGCTGTCCGCCGCCTGTATGGCAATGTCAAGTTTGGCGTCGGCCCTGCAATTGAAAACGGATTTTACTACGACATGGATCTTGAAGTGTCGCTCACGCCGGAAGACTTGCCGAAAATTGAAAAGGAAATGAAAAAAATTGTTGCGGAAAATCTTGAAATTGTCCGCAAAGTCGTATCCCGTGACGAAGCCAGAAAAATATTTGCACATGATGAATACAAGCTTGAACTGATTGATGCGATTCCGGACGAAACGGTCACGGTTTATGAACAGGGCGAATTTGTTGACCTGTGCCGCGGCGTCCATGTGCCATCAACCGGAAAAATTAAGGAATTCAAGTTATTAAACATTGCCGGTGCATACTGGCGCGGCGACAGCAACAACAAAATGATGCAGCGCATATACGGGACGGCTTTCTTCAAGAAAGAAGATCTCGAAGCCCATTTGAAATTCCTGGAAGAAGCAAAAGAACGCGACCACAGGAAAATCGGGAAAGAACTCGAACTTTTCACGAACTCGCAAAAAGTCGGACAAGGCCTGCCGCTCTGGCTGCCAAAAGGCGCAACGATCCGCCGCACCATTGAACGGTATATTGTCGACAAGGAAGTCAAACTCGGCTATGACCACGTCTATACGCCGGTGCTTGGCAGCGTGGACCTGTATAAAACGAGCGGCCACTGGGACCATTACCAGGAAGATATGTTCCCGGTCATGAAAATGGACAATGAAGAACTCGTGTTGCGTCCGATGAACTGCCCGCACCATATGATGGTGTATAAAAATACGATCCACAGCTACCGCGAATTGCCGATCCGGATTGCCGAACTCGGGCTCATGCACCGTTATGAAATGTCAGGTGCGCTCTCCGGCCTGCAACGGGTGCGCGGCATGACATTGAATGATGCCCATATTTTCGTGCGTCCGGACCAGATTAAAGAAGAATTCAAGCGCGTGGTCGAACTGATTCTTGAGGTATATAAAGATTTCAACATTACCGACTACTCGTTCCGCCTGTCGTACCGTGACCCGGAAAATACGGACAAGTATTATGATGATGATGAAATGTGGAACAAGGCACAGGCGATGCTGAAAGAAACGATGGATGATTTTGGTTTTGACTATTACGAAGCGGAAGGCGAAGCCGCATTTTACGGCCCGAAGCTCGACGTCCAGGTCCGCACGGCGCTTGGCAAAGACGAAACATTGTCAACCGTGCAGCTTGACTTCCTGCTCCCGGAACGGTTTGACCTGACGTATGTCGGGGAAGACGGTAAGCCGCACCGCCCGGTTGTCATCCATCGCGGCGTTGTCTCGACAATGGAACGGTTTGTCGCTTATTTAATCGAGGAATACAAAGGGGCGTTTCCGACATGGCTTGCGCCGATTCAAGTACAAGTGATCCCGGTATCACCGGATGCCCATTATGACTATGCGCGGAAAGTCCAAGAAGCGCTCAAGGCGGAAGGGGTCCGCGCTGAACTTGATGCCCGCGATGAAAAATTGGGCTACCGGATCCGTGAAGCCCAAGTGCAAAAAATCCCGTACGCGCTCATTGTCGGCGACCAGGAAGCCACAGACAATGCGGTCAATGTTCGCAAATACGGCGAGAAACAAACGGAAACGGTGCCGGTGGACACATTCCTCAGCAAGATAAAAGAAGAAATAAAACGGTAAAACAGACAAGAAATCACGCACCCTAAAGGACCACAAAAAGGTTTGCAGGGTGCTTTTTATTATATAATAGAGGAAAAAATGGGTTGGCACAGGGGAAGGGGACGGAGCCTAATGGACTTATTTCGGAATCGTCATTTTAATGCGTTGTTTTTTGGCAGGCTGTTCACCAATATCGGGGATAGTGTTTATTATATTGCGATGATGTGGATGGTTTTAAAATTAGGGGGGAACTCGACGGTTTATACCGGATTTGCCGGATTCTTATTTTCAATGACAGAGGTGCTGAGTTTATTTTACGGCCCGGTTCTTGATAAAATAAATGCAAAAAAATTGCTGGTTACAGCAAGCTTTTTACAAGCCGGCTTACTGCTTTTTCTTGTTGTTTTAAGCAAGTCTGGCATCATGAATGTCTGGCTGCTGTTGCTTTCCATCCCGGTTCTTTCGTTTTTATCGGAACTGACTTACCCGTTAGAAAGCGTATTATTGCCGAAAGCCGTGGAAAAGAAAGATCTCGTCAAGGCCAATTCACTCATGTCCATTGCATATAAGGGTTCGGATTTTTTCTTTAATGGGATTGCCGGGTTTATCCTCGCCGCTTTCTCGATGTCGATGGTGCTCGGGATGAATTCGCTTCTTTTTATACTCTCATCCATTCTGTTTTTGTTTTTAAAAGTACAGGTAAAAAGAAGCAAGCAAACCGGGAGCGTACGGGAAGAATGGCAGGCGTACAAACGGGATTTTAAAGAAGGCCTATCGTTTGTCAAACAGCCTTTCATCTTGCAATTATTAATCCCCTTGCTGTTTTTAAACTTTTTTTTCGCAATTGTAATGGTCGTATTGCCTTCTTTCGCCAATACTGCGGGCGAAGGCGCTTCATCCTACGGCATCATGACAGCGGCTTTGGGTTTAGGGGCTTTGGCGGGAGCGGCAGGCGCGGATAAAATCAGCCGGATATTTCCGTTTGGCAAAATATTGGCTGCAGGCTTTTTGCTCTCCGGGTTGTCCTGGCTTTTCATGATTTTATTGAGCAATGTTTCGATATGGTATGTTTATACGCTTATGTTTATTTCCGAGTTATCTATTGGTGCCATCAATGTTTTGTTTTCTGCCATATTTCAGCAATTGCCTGATGAACAAATGTTAGGGCGGGTCAATACCATCAACGTGAGTTTGCTATCGCTTGCGATGCCGGCAGGATCATTGATCGGCGGCGTGATGGCCAAGATCACTTCTGTCCAGCTTACCATGAGCTTTTTTGGAATAGGGTTGTTTGTCCTGGCACTGTTTTATATGGGAAGCGGAAGAATGAGAAAACTGCCAAAAGTTGTGGAGATTGACCATACGTATGTGAAATTAAGTAGATAAAAAAGGAGATAAATGGAAGGTACAACCATCATTCAGAAAAATGGATTGAAACCGGTGGCATGGTTAGGAGGGGAAAATGAAAAATTGATTTACATTTGATCCAATTTCCGTTCATTTTATATAAAATGCCGCTCTCTTGCCTACCGAAAAAAGCATGTAAATAGATGCTCAGGCTTGATGTAAAAGCTTTATTTTTAGAAGCTTTTGTTTCAACAAAGACAAGCATTTTCATTAAGCACTTCAGAGAGGAGACCAAAAAAACACTTGCGATTTCTCTGCCGTTTTGATAAAATAACGCATGTTGAGCCAAAAAAAGTTAAACAGATTTTCCGGGATTCTTGCAAATTGACATGGATACGGTAAAGTGATACAATAATTGAGTGAAATTGAATATAAGTTTGTGAAAAGAAGGAGCAGCCCGCTTCTCACCTGTTGACGCAATGGTGCAGTTGTCAGGTATCTATCAATGATCGTGATCATAAGCGCGGGTGTGTTCCCTGCGCTTTTTTTCGTGTGCAGTACGTTCAGGGCTTTTTCGCAAGCGAAATATTCACACGTTTGTTTGAAATTATCTTGGAGGTGGCTCATTATTAGCAAAGACATGATGGTGAACGAAGGCATTCGTGCCCGCGAAGTCCGTTTAATCGGCCAAAACGGCGAACAGATGGGAGTTAAATCCCGGAACGAAGCATTGGAGATTGCGGCACGTGCCAACCTTGACCTTGTACTTGTTGCGCCAAACGCAAAACCGCCTGTTGCCCGCATCATGGACTACGGAAAATACCGTTTCGAGATGCAGAAAAAAGACAGGGAAGCACGGAAAAAGCAAAAAATCATTAACGTAAAAGAGGTTCGTTTGAGCCCGACCATCGAAGAACATGACTTTAATACAAAACTCCGCAATGCCATTAAGTTTTTGGAAAAAGGCGATAAGGTAAAAGCCTCGATCCGTTTTAAAGGCCGCGCCATTACCCATAAAGATATCGGGCAGCGCGTCCTCGACCGGTTTGCAGAAGCATGTGCCGAAGTCGCCACGGTCGAATCCAAACCGAAAATGGACGGACGGAGCATGTTCTTAGTGCTCGCACCAAAAACAGAGAAGAAGTAACGTCAACTTAAGGAGGACTAATCATGCCAAAAATGAAAACACACCGCGGCTCTGCCAAGCGTTTTAAGAAAACCGGCTCCGGCAGCCTGAAACGTTCCCACGCTTACAGAAGCCATTTGTTCGCAAATAAAGTGACAAAACAAAAACGCCAGCTGCGTAAATCAACGCTTGTATCCGAAAGCGACATGAAACGCATCCGCCAAATGCTCGACAATCTGTAAGAAAACAAAGCTTTCAATTAGGAGGAAAAGATTATGCCACGTGTAAAAGGCGGTACAGTTACCCGCAGACGACGCAAAAAAGTTCTGAAATTAGCCAAAGGTTATTATGGTTCAAAACATACATTATTTAAAGTTGCCAATCAGCAAGTGATGAAATCCTACATGTATGCGTATCGCGACCGTCGCCAGAAAAAACGCGATTTCCGCAAACTGTGGATTACCCGTATTAACGCTGCGGCAAGAATCAATGGCCTTTCCTACAGCCGTTTGATGCACGGTTTGAAACAGGCAGGCATTGAAGTGAACCGCAAAATGCTTGCCGACCTCGCTGTGAACGATGCACAAGCATTTGCCGAACTGGCAAACAAAGCAAAAGCAGCATTATAATCAAAAAACAGAGCTTCCGGCATGCCGGGGGCTCTGTTTTTTAAAAAAAGCATTATAAATTTTCCGTCTGCTGTCTGATTTCTTCCTGGTTCAAAGTTTCGTTTGTAGCTTCCAAATTGGCATGTTCGTCCACTGACTCGCCCGGCTGAAATTCTTTTTGGTCGGATGCGATTGTCATTTCAGGCTCTGCCGGAATTTTTGGCATCTTTTTCGTCATTTTAACCAAGAATAGTCCCCCTTCTGGTAAAAAATTTCCGGATTCCCGGAAAAAAGTAAAAACCTGTTTTAGTTTGATATAATCATGGAAGAACTATACGAGGAGCGATTTCAATGGATGATGTTTTAAAGGTAAAATTATTGCATCCTGATGCACAACTGCCGCAAAGGGCCAATCCTGGAGATGCAGGGTTGGATTTATATTCCATCGAAGAAAAAAACATTGCACCGGGGGAAGCGGAACTGATCCGTACCGGCATTGCCATCGAGCTGCCGCGCAGAACAGAGGCGCAGGTCAGGCCGAGAAGCGGGCTCGCTTTAAAACACAGGGTCACCGTTTTAAACAGCCCGGGTACGATTGATGAGGGGTACAGAGGAGAAATTAAAGTCATTTTAATCAACTTTGGAAAGACGCCATTCAAAGTTGAAAAAGGGATGCGAATCGCCCAAATGATTATCGCACCCGTCATGTCTGTCACCGTAAGTGTTACGGAACAGTTAGCAGAATCCGAAAGAGGGGAAGGCGGGTTCGGATCCACTGGGATTGCCAAAATAAATGAAAAATAAAATTTCTTTTCATGAGATTTTTTCAACGAAATTTAATCTGTGCATGGTATAGTGGTTCCTGAGCAATTAGATCCGAATAACGAGGAATCCTATGAACAGTTTAATACACTTTATAAAAGAGCATGCATTTGAACTGGCTGCAGTATTGTGTTTTGCGCTCCCGCCTGTTGGTCTGTTTATCATGCTTGTATTCAGCCTTTCGGAACTGTACAGGCATATCAAAAATAAACGGTTGTTTTCATCTTCCCCTGTCTCCTTTTTCTTTCTCTGTCTTTTGGCAGCAACCACCGGAGCGGCTGTGCAAATGGGAGAACCGCTCCTTCTTGCTGAAAGCTTAAGGATTTTGTTTTACTGGGGAATTTTCCTTAAAATTATGGACAGCGGAACAAGGGGCAGATTCAAGCATTTCCGCTGGATTGTGATCGGCTGTGGCCTTTATGGTATTTTCATTGGCTGGCTTCCAAAAATGTTGTCGGATGACCCAGTGCTGGCATTTCTGACCGGCACGGAGCTGTTCGGTTTTAAACATTACAACAGATTAATCGGCAGTACTTACAATCCGAATTTCACGATGTTTCTGCTACTGATCGGGATTTCATTTCTGTTTGCGGAGATGCTGAAAGACGCGGGCAAGAAAGACTGGAAAAACTTGATTTGGAAATGTATCCCGCTTTTTTTCCTTAGTAAAGGCGTCTTTGATACTGGATCACGGGCCGGTTTTATTTCGATGATATGCATTTATTTTATTTTCTTTTTCAGATGGAATAAATGGATTTTTGGAGGCGGGCTTCTGTTTCTGGCGCTCGGAGCAGGCAAGCTTGCGGCGGTCATCCCGAGAGTTCATTCCATTGAAGGTTCTCTAACGGGCAGGGAAAAGATCTGGTATCATTCCTATAAAATTTTTGAAACCCACTTTTTGTTTGGCACAACACCACTTGGTTTCGGGAAAGTATATGCCAGCCTGTTCCATAAAAATATTTACCACGCCCATGATATTTTTATCGGTTTTTTTGTCGAATACGGGGCAATTGGCGGTATTGCTTTTCTTGCTGTGTTAGCCATGGGGGTGTGCAAATTGGGCAGATTATTTTTCATAAAAAGAAATTATCGTTACTTGAACATTTTTCTGCTCAGCCTGCCGGTAATCGTCCTGACCGGCTTTCTCGATGAACCAGTTTTCTCGCCCCAAATCGGGATGCTGGCAGTAGTGCTTTTATCCTACTGGGAGCGGTATTCAAAGCGAATGTTTCAACCGCATGTCGCGTTTTTAAACAGGCTGAACGTCAAACACAACATATTAAAACGGCAGCTTCCCAAACCGGAACTGCAGTCTATCAGCCGGGCTATCACGGGAGAAATAAAAGCGATTGAATCCGTGGTCCATGAAACGGCAGAGCCATTTGAAATCTGCAAAAAAGAAGTCAGGAACAATCGGGGCAAACCGGACGAAAAAACGCCGGACAAAGAGCTGAGTGATAAAACACCGGATAAAGAAAACGAATAGAGGGACAAGCATATCTGTCGTGTGAAGTGGCACTGCATGATCAAACTTGCTTTCCAACAGGCAAAAAACGTCCCTACAGATGTTTTCAGGAGCGTTTGCAGATTTGCCGGCTAGCTGTTCAAGATAGGTTGAGGATGGGGAATCCGTTCAAAGTGGAAAAAGGGTTACGAATTGCCCAAATGACGATCGCGCCCTGGAAACGGTTAGCTGAACCCAAAAGAGGGAAAGGCGAATTCGGGTCCACAGAATAGGCTGCGGGAGAGGACATGGACCGAGCCATTTCTAAACGGATTGGAACCGGTAAAAGAATGAAAATGGGCCTGCGTAAATGTTCAAGAACAGGATCAAGAAAAAATGCGTCTCATTTTTAAAATGGATTGTCGCATACTATACTAGTATAGTAACCAAAAAAAGAGTGATAAAAAAATGACGTATCCACGATCTTTTTCACATATCGGCCTTTCCGTTCCTGATTTGGACAAAGCCGTTCAATTTTATACCGAGGTGATGGGCTGGTACGTGATCATGGAACCATCTGAAATTAAAGAAGACGACAGCGCCATTGGCATCATGTGCAAAGATGTTTTCGGCTCTGGCTGGGGGTCGTTCCGCATCGCACACTTGGCAATGGGCGACGGAACAGGTGTTGAAATGTTTGAGTTCAAAAACAATGAAACACCTGACAATAACTTCGAGTACTGGAAAACGGGCATTTTCCATTATGCCGTCCAGGATCCGGATGTAGAAGGCCTCGTGGAAAAAATAAAAGCGCACGGGGGTAAACAACGGATGCCGATCCGTGAATATTATCCGGGGAAAAAGCCTTACTGGATGGTTTACTGCGAAGATCTGTTCGGCAACTTAGTGGAAATTTACAGCCACAGTTATGAATTGACATATTCAGAAGGCGCTTATTAAGGAGGAACCGGAAATTGAAAGGATGGCTTATCGGGAAACCTGCAAGCATTGACGACCTCACATGGGGAGAAGTGCCGGATCCCCGTGCAGGTGAAGGACAGCTTGTTGTGAAAGTGATGAGCACCGCTTTAAACCCGGTTGACTACCAATTGATTGAATCCGGCAATCCGAACTGGGTGTATCCGCATATAACCGGTGTCGATCTTGCGGGGGAAGTTGTTGAAGTTGGCCCGGATCCGTCTGGTTTTAAAACAGGTGACCGGATAGCATGCCACACCGATTTGAACCGGAAAGGGGCATTTGCACAATTTGCGGCCATTGATGCAAATGCAGCCGCAAAAATCCCTGATGGCGTTTCTTATGACGAAGCGGTAGCTGTGCTTTGTGCCGGGATGACCGCATATCAGGCAGTGGTGCAAAAATTAAACCATACTGACAAGCAAACGATTTTGATCCATGCCGGCGCCGGCGGAGTTGGCGGATTTGCCATTCAGCTCGCGAAAGAACTCGGGTTAAAAGTATTCACCACCGCTTCCGCCGCCAATCACGAATGGGTCAAATCGCTCGGTGCAGATACAGCGATAGACTATCATACAGAAGATGTCACAAAAAGAATCATGGAAGAGACGGACGGGGAAGGGATGGACCTGATATTGAACACTGTCAGTTCCGCCGAAGCGACCGAAGATTTGAAGCGGCTCGCTTTTTCCGGCCAGCTCGCATATATTGCAGGCGCCCCGGACTTATCCGGCATAAAGCCGTTCACGCTTGCGCCATCGATTCATGAAGTCGCCCTCGGTGCAGCCCATGCGAGCGGCTCCGTCCGGGCAAAGCAAAACCTGGCTTTTATGGCGGATGAATTGATGCAGCGTGTGAAAAAAGGGACGCTGAATCCGATGGTCAACCAAGTGCTCCCGCGTGAGGAACTGCCGGCCGGTTTGAAAACCTTAAAAGGCCGCCACGTACGAGGAAAAATCATTGTCAGAATGCATGAAGCATGATTCTAAAAGCGCCCGCTGCCGGACTTGCGGGTACCCCAAGCGGGAACATTCCTGATTTTTGCCGGATTTGATCCATTCCCATTCAAATATGAACATCAAAACAGGCAGTGTGGTCACATCTTGCATGTTGATCACACTGCCTGTTTATCGTCAGCTGACTTTAAATTTATTCATTTCGGTATCCAGCTTGCCAGCCAGCTCTTGCAATTCTTTCGCTGATTGTGAAATAATCTCTGTAAAGGCCCGCTGTTCCTGGCCGGAAGCAGACATCTCTTCGGAACTTGCCGCAAAATTTTCAACTGTAGAAGTTATCTCCTGAATCCGCTTCGAAATTTGTTTTGATTTTTCGTTGATCGTTTCAATCCCTTCTGCGGTATGCTGAAAACTGCCAACAATGTTGCTGTAAGTATGTTGAATCTGATGAAAAGCAGCTTCCGTTTTGTGGAACGCATCTTTTTGTTCATGTATAAAGGCGTTTGCTTTGCTAATATTTTCAACAGCTGCATTCGACTTTTTCGTTGTCGTGGCGATCAGGTCTTTAATTTCCCGGGCTGCTTTTGATGATCCTTCCGCCAGTTTGCGAATTTCGCCGGCAACAACCGCAAAACCTCTTCCGGCATCCCCGGCCCGGCTCGCCTCAATGGAAGCATTCAATGCAAGCAGGTTCGTCTGTTCTGCAATGGAAGTGATGACATTGACAAATGCCTGGACCTGGTCGATCATCCCGCTCAGTTCTGTAATAGACTCGTTTGCCGTCGCTGTGATTTCAATATTTTGATCTATTTTTTTGAACTGATGGTCAATCGTATTCTGCCCTTCTTTTACGGCGTCAAGCGAAGCAGCTGCATGTTCTGCCCCGTTGGCAGCTTCCTGCGTAATGGTTTCAATGAGATTGATCACCTCGTTTAAAGTTTTATTGATGTCATGGACGGTTTCCGACAGCTGGCTGTTCCCTTGCGCAAATTCATCAATGGAAGAGGCTACTTGATTGATAGATTGAAAACTTTCTTCCGTTCTTTTTGAGAGGGTATCCGTATGGGTAGCGACCTTTGATGAAAATTCCTTCAACCGTTTGGCCACTTCTTTTAAAGAGATTCTCGTTTGCCTGAGCGCCCTGGCAAGCTTGCCCGTTTCATCCTGAAAAGACTGAATTTTATCGAAAGACCCATTTTCTTCCCGTAAATCAAGTGCCGCTGTCTGTTCTGCCAGTTCGGCCGTTTGCAGGATCGGTTTTGAGATTACCCTACCCAGTATGTATGAAAGAATGATACCGATGATAAGGGAAATGAAAAGACCGATTAAAACATTTGTCGGTATGATTGCGATTCCGGCCGGGGGCACGTGGTTTCCGGTGCCGCTGTTTCCCTTGCCGATATTTCCGTAAACCGATGCCCCAATATTAATGGCAATCACAATCACAGAGTTGAGCACTGAGAGCATAATGATCTTGAATGAAATCTTTTTAACATTCTTTAACATAACGATCCTCCATCATTTAAATCTGTATGTAGTGTAGAAAAAAAGACTTAAAAAAGATTTAATCTTTTTGTTGCTTGCGGAATCCCTAATAAATTGATCGGCAAAAGGAGAAAAATTTTAATGGGGAAAATAAAATAAAGTAAAATTTTCCCCTGCTTTTAAACAATCAAGGAAAGGCCCAATGGCGAAAAACAGCGGGAACCCTTTTGGAAAAGGGATCCCGCTGTTTTTCAGCTTCCGATGGGTACATCAGCCTTTGTATTTTTTAATTAAATCAACAAATGCATCTGTAAATGATTGCAGGAACCGGACTGTGCCTTCATTCACAATTTTTCCGTTTTCATCAAACAGTGCAGTAACATTGCCGATATAAGCTTCAGGCTGCTGGAGGATTGGCATGTTCAGACAAACAAGCGACTGGCGCAGATGATGGTTGGCACCAAACCCGCTTAAGTTTCCAGGGGATTGGCTGATAATCGCCGCCGGTTTCCCATCCCATACACTTTGGCCGTACGGGCGCGAACCAACATCGATTGCATTTTTTAATACAGCCGGGATGGAGCGGTTGTATTCCGGTGTTACAAACAGCACCGCATCGAGCCCTTTTACTGTATCCCGGAATGTCGTATACTCGGCCGGAACCTGGTTATGGTCATCAAAATCCTGATTGTATAAAGGGAGCTTTCCAATCTCGACAAATTCCGTTTCATACCCTTCAGGAAAAAGGTTTGCTACATTTTCCGCAAGTTTTCTTGAAAAAGATGCTTTCCGCAAAGAACCAAGCAAAATTCCAACTTTTGTCATTCTATCGACCTGCTTCCATTTATATTTTATGCTAGATCATGATAAGAAAACCACTCCGGAAAGTCAAAATTCCTGCTTGCTATGTTGCTATGTGCCATTCAAGCCAGCTGGCGGTTTCCGGATGTTCTTGGTGACAACCACAAGCAATCGAAGGTCAATGATTGTTCTCGGTTTTTTGTTCCCCGATTAAAGTATTGACCAGTCTTCCTTATGGTAATCAAAAATAAAGGACCGATTTTGCCCAAACATTTTCGGTTTTAACGGGATGGTCCACGAGGCAAATACAAAACGCCTTGCCCTTTAGGTTTCACGCATTCAATCAGCAGACGAAAGTAGTCACGCTTCATTCTTCTGCCGTGCCGCGTTCTTTGCAGCAAGGACGACGAAATGAAAGAAGACGGCAATTATCTATGGAACCTTCATGTAGCCGTGCGTGATTCTGGCAAGTCGCGTTGCCTTCTGCTAACGCCATGTTCTTTGCGGCATGGGCATCTACGTAAAGGAAGCGGGGGAAATTGAGGGTCTTTCTTCACATAGAGTGCGTCTACGTTAAGGAAGCGTGGAAAAAAGGCAGCCTTCCTTCACATAGGGCGCGTCTATGTTAAGGAAGCGAAGGAAAATGGTCCTCTTCTTTAACCTAGAGCCCGTCTACGTTAAGAAAGCGTGGAAAAAATGAGTCCTTTCTTTACATAGAGCGCGTCTATGTTAAGGAAGCGAAGGAAATTGAAGTTGTTCCTTAACATAGAGCGTGTCTATGTTAAGGAAGCGCGGAAAAAAGTCGGTCTATCTTCACATAGAGTGCGTCTACGTTAAGGAAGCGAAGGAAATTGAAGTTGTTCCTTAACATAGAGCGTGTCTATGTTAAGGAAGCGCGGAAAAAAGTCGGTCTATCTTCACATAGAGTGCGTCTACGTTAAGGAAGCGAAGGAAATTGAGGTTGTTCCTTAACATAGAGCGTGTCTATGTTAAGGAAGCGCGGAAAAAAGACGGTCTATCTTCACGTAGAGCGCGTCTACGTTAAGGAAGCAAGCAAAAACGAGGCTCTTCCTTCACATAGAGGACCTCTAAGTTAAGGAAACGCAGAAAAAAGTTTCCTTTCTTCATATAGGGCGCTTCTATGACTGCCTTCCCTAGCCTCCATCTACAAACAGCAGGCAATTGTATGCCATACCAAAAAGGGAGCTTTCCTGAAAGCTCCCCTTTTTGGTGATCCGTGTCAATGTACTGCGGTATAAGTGCTTTCGATTTCCCGGATGCGCCGGTTCAGTTCCTCGTTAACCGGAACTTGAACGCCGTATTTTTTGCCGAGTTTGATGACGGTTCCGGAAAACAGGCCGACTTCGCTGTACCGTTTTGCCTCCACATCCTGCGCCATTGACGGCTTACCGGCAGGGCTCAGGTTTCCGACCACTTTCAGCCAGTAACGGAGATCTTCTTCCGTAAGCGGAAACCCTTCTTTTTCGGACAATGCCTCAACTTCCCGCATGGCGGCAATCATCATCTCGCGTGCAGGGCCGTCTTTTTGGATTTCGCCGTAATTGCTTTTGTAAACGGCGACGGTCTGGTTGACGCCGACATTGAGCATGAATTTGCCCCAAAGCCTTTTCATCATTTCGGTATCGGCTTCGTATGGCAAATCCGTTTGCTCAAAGAAGCGGGCCACTTTTTTCATTTTGTCCGAAAAAAGGCCCGGCTCTTTTTCGCCGAAGCAAAGCATGCCCATATGCGCATATGTCAGCTGGTTTCCGGTTTTGACGGCATCCATCCCCTGGGCGACACAGTATAACATTTTGTCCATTCCATATGTACGGCCAATGATTTCTTCGCTTGAGATCCCATTTAAGGCAGACAAAATCACCGTATCCGGCCCGACATGTTGTTTGACTGCTTCAACTGCCTCGTCCAGTCCGTTGAATTTGACCGTAAATAGCACCAAATCTGCCGGCTCCACTGTTTCTTCCGGTGTGACATAATGAAAGTGGCATTTTTCGCCGTTACAATAAACGCCTTCCCGCTCATATCGTTCAATGCGCTGTTGGTCAGCGATGATCCGCAAGTTTTTCGCCGGCATTTTTTTCGATAAATGATGCCCGAATAAAATACCGAGCGCGCCTAACCCAATGATCGATACTGTTTTGATTTCAGCCATTCCCCCGCCTCCTTTTTTCATTATTTTACCACAATTCCAACGAAATCGTCATTCAGACTGCCCGTTCCGGATGGCCAGGTATTGCTCCAGCCCTCTTTTGCGCAATTTGCACGCCGGGCATTCCCCGCAGCCGTCAGCGATGATGCCATTATAGCAGGTCAGCGTCTTTTCACGGACAAAATCAAATGCCCCGAGTTCATCCGCGAGCGCCCATGTTTCTGCTTTGTTACGCCACATGAGCGGGGTATGAATGACAAACTGCTGGTCCATTGAAAGGTTCAAGGTGACGTTTAAAGATTTGATGAAAATATCGCGACAGTCCGGGTAACCGCTGAAGTCCGTTTCGCACACACCGGTTACGATATGCCTTGCGCCGATTTGGCTGGCAAGCACCCCGGCAAAAGAAAGAAACAGCAAATTCCGCCCGGGCACAAACGTATTCGGAAGCTCCCCGTCTGCCCCTGCTTTCACGGTAATGCTTTCCCTCGTCAGCGCGTTCGGGGCGAGTTGGTTCAACAGCTGCATATCCAGAATATGCTGCTTTACCCCGAGCTCTTCCGCTATATTCTTTGCACATTCTATTTCAAGACGGTGGCGCTGCCCGTAATCGAACGTAACGGCTTCCACTTCCTGAAACTTTTTCTTTGCCCAGAAAAGGCAGGTGGTGCTGTCCTGGCCGCCGCTGAAAACAACGACTGCTTTTTCTTTTTTCATTGATAATCGTCCTTTCACACAAAACAGCACCGAAAAGGGATGCTGTTTTCTTAGTTTTTTAGAGAGGGTTTTCTAAAAACCTCTTCCATAAATGAAGGATTCTTCCCAATTGATTATACCATGGAACAGGCGCCATCTTTTAAAGCATCCGTTCTTTTTCGGAGTACGACATTTTTCACATAAATGCCATAAACAACCGGCTTTGCTATGATCCAGATCACAGTCATCGGCCGGACCGTTTTTTAAGATAATCATAGTGATTATCTTTATTTGGGAGGGACGGCTATGAAACGCTATGTGCAATTATTTTTCATGTTTGCGGTGACGGTGCTCATTGTAATGGGCATCCAGAAAGGGCTGAGCACACTGAATGTGTTGAACCTTGAAAATTTTTGGGCCAATTATGTCGTATTTTTGATTTTAGCCTATATGATTCTGTCCTTTTTCCTTCATTATTTTTCCAAGCGAAAAAAGCAATCATAAAATTTTTCCAGCGGTTAGCCTGCCGCTGGATTTTATTATTGTTTTTTTCTATTTTGCATTGCAAAGTAGTTCATTTTTTGATAAACTAACTTGCATAACAAAGTAGTTGAAATGGGGGTGGAGGGATGTCCATTCGAAGCCAGTTACTGAAAGGCATTTTAGACGGCTGTGTGCTGGCTGTGATTGAAAAAGAACCGGTTTATGGCTACATTCTTTCAAAAAAACTTCAGCAATTAGGCCTCCAGGAAATTAGCGAGGGGACGCTCTATCCGGTTCTGTTACGCCTGCAAAAGAACGGCTGGATCCATGGAGAGATGCAGCCATCCGATTCTGGGCCGAGCCGCAAATATTATGAATTGACGGAAAAAGGAAAATCCGCGCTGGATGAGATTACGGCAGAGTGGCAGCGAATCGCAGCCCCTGTAAATCTTTTATTGAAAGGAAGAAGTGAGGATGCTTAGTGTAAAACAGTTGATTGAGGAAAACAACCGTAAACGGCAGGAACTGGCACCTGAGAACAAAAAATTTTACAACGATATGCTTGACTACCTTCGCCTGCAAACCGTTTTGTCCGAGCAGCAAACAGAAGAAGTGCTGATGGAACTGCTTGACCATCTGCTCGAAGGCCAAAAAGAAAACAAGACAGCTGCGCAAATGTTCGGCGGTGACCCGAAAGCATTTGCCGACGAAATCATCAGGCAGCTGCCGAAAGAAAACAAACGCAATATGGTTTCTTTTACAATCAGGATAATGATCTTGCTTTTGGGGATTGATTTGGTCATTAATGGCATTACTGCTTTTGTTGTTGAACGGTTCTTTTCCAGACCTTTGCCGCCGTTTTATCCTGTACCCGCGGCCCTGAACTTTTTCATTGCCGGGCTATACGTGATCTTTGCCATTTGGTATATCTTTCGTATCTTGAAAAAGAGTTTGTTTAAGGAAAAGACAAAAAAGGTGCAAATCCTAACTTTTTTGAAAATAGATGCCGTAATCTTTGTTTTTCTGGGCGGCGTTATTTTGCTGGATAAATTCATGCCGAAAATCGGCCCGTCCTTTTCTTATCCGTGGTGGTTGCCGCTCGTTTTAGGTGTGGTGAGTTTAGGGGTTTACTATAGCTGGGAGAAAGCAGCAAAGTCCCGGGGGATATAGTTCTAGCGTGCAATAAATCTGTTGTTCAAAAGCCCGTGTGCGGTTTCGCCACGGGTTTTGCATGCGCCAACTATGTTGCACGCAATTGTGCGTAAAGGTATTGCAAAAAAACAGCGGGGACTGTGAAATATCTTCTTTCAGGGAGATGAAAGACAAAATGGTCGGCCAGGATTCTTGAACTGTCTTTCAGCGGGTGGATGAAAGACAGTTCGAGAGGCTGCGATCTTCTAAATGTTCTTCACCGGGTGGATGAAAGACAAAATGCTGGTGCGGCAACTAGCAAAATGTCCTTCATCAGATTAATGAAGGACAAAATGCGGGTCGGCCTATCTATTTGGCGTTCAGTCTCATTTTTTCTCCGTTCGGCTACTTGGGGCTCTGATTAGAATTGGTTCGCCAGCTTTTTATTAAAAGGGCTTACAGCCGGCCTTCCCTTTTCGCTCGAGTTTTTCACTCGGAAATTTCTGCTTTTCCTGCTGCTTTTTTCACCGCTTTCACTTCATACATGCCGAGTTCCATATTGAGCATATAGTCCGGTTTTGACTTGCCGCGGTTTGCCCTATGTCCTGCGATATGGACATCGCTCTTTTCCCACTGTTTCCAGTGCGTTTCTGATTCCCATGTGATCATGACAATCACTTCTTCTTCGCCGCGCCCTTGTTTTTTCTGCATGATTTTTATATCAACAAAGCCTTCCTGTTGTTCGATGATTCCCGGTTTACTGAATCGTTCGATAACCTGATCTGCATGTCCTTTTGCTACCGTCATTCTTCGTAATTGTACAAACATAAAACCTTGTTCACCCCTCTTTTTCTTCTTTGTCCGGTTTTTCTTCGTTATCTGATTTTTCTTCCGCGCCGGCTGCTTTCTCTCTGATTTCCTCTTCGCGGATTTCAAACAGCTCTGTAAATTCGTTGATGACCATTTCGATTGCCTTTAACTCGCCGACAATCACCGGGTTAATGGATTGCAGTTCCGGTGTTGCAAGCTGCTCTTTCAATGTGTTCCGCTTGATGTTCAGCCTGTTTAGAAACTCGATTGCCCTTCCACGGCGGAATGTTTTCGCACCGTGATGATGGTGTTTTCTTCTGCCATGTTCCTCTTCACCCGGATGGCAAGGCCCTTCAAATTTTCCTCCCGGTCCAATTGATGATCTCATATATGTGCTCCTTTCTGTATACAGTTGTATACACAAGTAATTGTATACAGTTGTATACGTTTTGTCAAAGTATGTGTAAAATTTTACTCGAAGGGCAGATGAGTGGAAAAAAATGGGAAGACGCTCTATCATTTAAATGTACGCTTGTGGGCGAATACATTTAGAAAGAGGTCTTCCTATGGATATTATATCAATAATTGCTAGATTATTAAAGGATACAAAAAGTCTTATTGAATTTGAAGAACAAGTTAAAATTCTGATCCAGAATGCCTTTACGCAATGGGTTGGGGAAATATTTGAGACGTTAGATAAAACAATTAAGCAGAAAAAGCTGGAGGATGGCTGGGAGTACTGCCGGAGTGATAACAGAAGCATTCAGTTTTTATTTGGAAATGTGACCTTTAAACGTTCACTAATGCATGACCAGAAAGGGAATTCACATTATCCTCTGGATGAATGGTTAGGGCTTTTACCATACCAACGATACAGCCCGTTAGTGGAGTTAAAGGTGGCAGAGTTGGCAAGTGAGAACACCTATCGGGAGGTAGCTGATATTTTAAAAGAATGGACAGCAATAAGTCTGAGTCACACAACTGTAGGGAACATGGTGAAACACGTAGGGAAAACGCAAGCTGAAGCCGACAAGGCACTTGTAGAAGAGCTAGAAATAGCTGATTCACTACCTGAGGGAAAGAAGGTAGATTACCTGTTTTCCGAAGCTGATGGTATATTCGTCCGGGGACTAGAAAAGAAACAGGGTTTGGAAGTCCACCACGCCATTCTCTATGAAGGATGGGAAACCAATGGCAAAAGAGTCTCTCTACACCATCCCGTTGTTATCATGACGACGAAATCCATCCAGACATTTTGGGATGAAGTCCAAGCTGTAGCAGCCAACACCTATTCCCTAGAAAAAGCTCGTGTCATTACAAATAGTGATGGAGGTGCGGGGTACACAGCTGAACGGTTTCAAACAGCATTCTCACAGTCGGAATATCCGGTGCTCAACCAGCTGGATACCTACCACGTTGCACAAGCCATTGTAAGGACATTTGGGGGCGGAAAAAGCGAGATTAAAGAGCAAACTAGAAAAGCAATTAAAACGCGTGACTGTGACCGATTCACGTTATATTTGGATACGTATGAGAGCACATTGACTGATGAAAAGAGCCTTAAGAAAATCAAGGAATTCCGTTCGTATATCTTGAAAAATTGGGAACGCATTTTTGACTGGAGAGACAAGGTTGAAAACGTGCCAGAAGGTGCAAGAGGCCTAGGGGCGATGGAATCAAACCAAAGGCATATCTCATTCAGAATGAAGAAAAGGGGCATGCATTGGAGCAAAAAAGGCGCAGAAGCCATGGTGAAAATTAAACAAGGGATTCTTAACCAGACATTGAGGGAAGCTTATTTGAAACACCGTACAAGAAGTGGGAAAAAACAAAGGGAATTAAAACAAGCAATAAGGTTATCAGAGCTAATTAAACAGCCAGTACGTCCGTCAATCGGGGTGAAACATGGATCTGTCGCTTTATATACAAGCCATTCATCTGCAATGGGGCATTTAAGCAAAATTCTTGGGTATTAATTTCAGCCTAGATAAGTGGCATTAATTTGGAAAATTATTGCCACTTATCCAGGAGAGCAAGCGAAGCGCGGTAGCCGAAAAGTGTACAAAAAAGAGTGTCTTGAAAACCCGATATTTAAATACTATCGAGAAAAACTTGACACATACTTTGTCAAAGGTTGTTTTGCAAAAAATTATGTTTTTAAGTTGAATTTAAGAATATGGCACTATATTTTTGATATCAAATGTGCCGGGGTGGAGCTGAAGATGAAAAAAATTATGCTAAATTTGCCATTGATTTGTTCATGGCAATCATGTTTGTTTTGTTCTTTAACAAAAATGTTTTAGGCGGACTTGCGTACCATGAAATTGCAGGGCTTGTGTTCGGCGTCGTGTTTTTGACGCATGTCTGCCTGAATTTAAACTGGGTAAAAAATGTTACGCTGAAAATGTTTGACAAAAGGTTACCGTGGAAAGCGCGCGGGAGTTACGCGCTCAATCTGTTGCTGCTGATTTCCATGTGTTTCATTATTATCAGCGGCATCATTATTTCACGCGTTGTTTTTCCGAACATCAACCTTGGAAATGAAGGCTGGTTCAAAACAACACATATTTCCGTTTCTTTCCTTGTGCTGATTCTTGTTGGCGTGCATGTCGGGCTGCATTGGCACTGGGTGGTCAATGTATTTAAAAGGATGGTCCATTTCAAGGCGAAAAACAAATGGGCAGGTTATGTTGCAAAAGTCGCCGCTACCCTGATTCTTGTGTTCAGCTCCTGCGAAATCATACAAACAGGGTTCCTGAACCGCATGGCAAGCGCCGCCTCTATTTTTGGCGGAAGCACGGGCAACAGTGAAATGGAAGGGCATCACGATTTTAATGGCAAAAGCGGCCAAAAATCGGATTTTACAAACGGGCAAAGGCTGGATTTCACGAACGGGCAGAAACCGGCTTTTGCAAATGAAAAGAAGCCAGATTTTGCAGACGGTGACCGCAGGGGAGGAGGGGATCATGATGGTGGCAGCGCGAATGTCTTGACTGTCCTTCTCACATATACAGGCATCATGTCCGCATTTGTTGTGCTCACTTATTATTTGAGAAAACTCACGGTAAGGAAGAAAAGAAGAAAAACGGCTTAACACGGAAACACCGCCGGTTTGCGCGCCGGCGGTGGAAATGTTTTACTGTGAAAGGGGAGCGGATAGTGGAAAAAGGTGATCTCATCCGCAAAATGGCAAAGATGGAACTTGAGGAAAGCCAAACAAGGCAGGCAGCCCTAGATTAGTATCCATTCCCGTTCCTGACTTGGACCGCTATATGAAAGCGCGGAAGCTTCACGGAAATTTGCAGACGAGTGGAATGAAAAACTCCATGCATTCGACCGAAAAGCCCTCCAACTCGTTGAAGAAAGCCGCCGCGATGTGACAGGGCGATGAAGAAGCTCATGGAAGCCGGGGACAGGAGTTTAACGGGTAGTTCTTCGCACAGGAATACCAATGCTGAATTTAGCAGGAATCATCAGGGGTGAGAGGGTAAAACCTTATTGTTTATAGTGCTGGCAAATGCTTGTAAAGGTTATAAGAGATCATCTGTTAACTCAAGGTTCCTAAACGATGCTATTATTTCCTCTATGTTTAACAAAAAGTTCTCTCACTCAAGTTTTATAATTCTTATAAAGGGAACTGATTTATAAGGAGCATTCCTGTTAGAAGGACTTTCGGAGACTTGAACAAAAAGAGCCCTCCTGGTATGATGCGGGGTGTCATCTCACAACGAATGACCCCTAATTTGTAACCAAGGAGGACTCCATAATGGATTTTAAACAAAATTAGAAAATTAATCAAGTCACCGAACAAACACTTGTAGTGGGAATTGATATTGCCAAGCGTACACACTACGCTTGCATTGTAGATGACCGTGGGCGAGTGCTCCAAAAATCATTTTCTGTGCCCCAAGCAGGAAATGGATTTGAACTGTTCTATCAGCGCGTTTTAGCCGCAATGAAAGAACACGAGAAATCGGAAGTCATTGTGGGAATTGAACCCACAGGGCATTACTGGCTCAATTTGGCCTACTTTCTTGAGGAAAGGGGTATTCCCTTGGTCATGGTAAACCCTATGCATGTAAAGCGATCAAAGGAGTTGGACGACAATTTGCCAACCAAGCATGACCGCAAAGATGCATTGGTTATTGCCCGTTTAGTTAAGGATGGACGTTTCAGTTACCCACGTATCTTAAAAGGCATGGAAGCCGAACTTCGCGTTGGGTCGACGTTCAGAAGTAAATTGACAGAGGAATTAGGGGCTGTCAAAAACATGATTATTCGTTGGTTAGATCGCTATTTCCCAGAGTTTGTACAGGTGTTTCCGTCTTTTGGGAAGATGGCTTTAGCTGCACTTGAATGCACACCATTTCCAAGTGATCTTTACCAGAAACAGCCCGATGAAGTTCTATCCCTTTTTCGTAAGGTTGAGGGGCTAAAATCCCCTCAAAGACCAAAAACAGTCCGTCTTATTGAAGTCGCGGCTGGCTCTATCGGAGTAACAGAAGGACTTGAGATGGCCCGTATTGAAATTGCCACACTTGTCCGCCGTTACCATCAGCTAGAACAAGATATCGAAAGTATTACAGGGCAGTTAATTGAACTTGTAAAAATATCTGCAGAGTACGAATGGCTATCAACGGTACCAGGGCTTGGAGATACAACGATTGTCGACTTATTAGCTGGAATCGGAAGCTTTTCACATTATCAAGATCCACGCCAATTAATTAAACTCGCGGGATTAACGTTACGTGAAAACTCCTCCGGTCTGCACAAAGGGCAAAAACGCATCTCCAAAAGAGGCAGAAGAAAACTGCGTGCCCTCCTTTTCCGGGTAATGATGCCGATGATTCGCCATAATGAAGCCTTTAGAAAGCTACATGAATACTACACAAACCGTCAGGTTAATCCGTTACGCAAGAAACAATCCATTGTGGTTCTATGCGGTAAGCTATTAAAAGTGTTACACGGAATTAGCACGAAGCACAAACCGTTCGACGCACAGCGAATGATGAGGGATATTCCTGGTCTCGCAGAGGCTGAATAAGGCCTCACATCCTTAGTAAGAGCTAGACAACAGGATGACACGGAGAAGCTGGCACTATTTTTTCCATTCGACCTCGGGTCCCTAAAGGAGCTTCGCTAGCCTCTGCCTTATGACTAGACCGAACGAAGGAATGTAGGCACACAGATGCCCAGAGACATGGGAGGGTACGTCATCATAAGTTACGCAGAGATCCATTGTGCATCGTATAATTTCCTATCACTACTTCCCATTATTATCCAGTAGTGACCGCGTAGCGTACCCGTATGTTGGAATAGTTTCACATAATATAAAAATTTTGTTAGGAAGCGTGCCAAAAAATATTTTTTTGACACCCCACTAACGGCTTAAACCGTTGATACATCAACATTTATAGAGGGAGGAATTTTTCATGTTGAAACTCAACTTTCGCACCAATAAAATAAGTGCTAATCGTTGGCTGTATTGAACTTTAAGTCTATCCATTATGTTGTTTGACAAAATGAATATAAAATGAAAAACACCTCGTTCCTTGGTATAGTGAGATTGACAAAAAATCACTACCACATAGAAGAGGTGTCCTCTACATGATAGACCAAAATTGCCAATACAATCAACTACCAAAAGAACTTGATTCTGTTTTTTCTGAGCTTGAAATGAAGAAGCACTTACGCCATGCTGGCATAAAAAAATCCTTTGGTTTTAGTTGTTCTTATTTGTTTCAACTTGTTTTCTGCTTGATTTTCCAACACAAGAATTGGTTTTCTCTTCTTGAGTCAAAGAAAGCAGATCAATTCCCAGCCAAGGATGCCGTGTATCGTTTCTTAAACCAATCGACGTTCAACTGGCGGCAGTTTTTACTTCTTTTGAGCACATTTACTATTCGCAAAGTAGAACGCCTTACTGACAAAAGTCGTCCTAAAGTCTTCATTGTTGATGACTCATCGTTTTATCGAAATCGTAGTCAAAAAGTAGAACTGCTGGCTCGTTGCTTTGACCACGCTTCTCTTAAAATGCGTTTTTATAAAGGATTTCGCATGTTAACTTTAGGCTGGTCGGACGGCTACACCTTCATGCCCATTGACTTCTCTTTACTCAGTTCCAAGAAGGCTCAGATTAATGGAATCTCTGAACAAATTGATAAACGTACCTGTGGGTATAAACGCCGTAAAAATGCTTTACAGTCAGAACCCGAACAGATCCCTAGTATGCTCAAACGAGCGCTTGCCAGTGGAATAAATGCAAGCTATGTTCTAATGGATTCTTGGTTTACTTTGCCTCCACTTGTCAAAGCCATTGTGGAACAAGGTTTAGACGTGATTGGCATGGTCAAGGAAACAAAACAACGATATAACGTTGACGGAAAGCTGGTTTCGTTAAAGCAGCTCTATCGCCTGGCTCAACCCCTACAGTCGAAGAAGGGTATCCTTCGCTCTATCCGTACCGTTATGGCGAATGGAACTCCTGTAAAAGTTATATTCGTTCAAAACAGAAACAAGAAAAGTGAATGGCTTGCCCTCCTCAGTACGGACTGCACCCTTTCCGAACAGGAAATTGTTCGAATCTATGGGATGCGTTGGGATATTGAAGTGTTCTTTAAGACGACAAAATCGCTTTTAAAACTTGAAAAAGAGCTCCAAAGTCGCTCGTATGATGGGTTAATCAGCCATACCACTATTGTATTTGCACGTTTTATCGTGCTATCGTGGCAAAACCGCTGCAACACCGATCAAAGAACAATAGGCAGGCTGTTTTATGAACTTTGCGACGAAGTAAATGAACTTGATTGGGCTGTTGCATTGCAGCAGTTAATCGAGCTTCTTCAAGACGCACTAAAACAGACCAATAAAAGATTTAAAAAGTTAATTCAAAGTCAACTGGAACAGTGGATCTCTGGCCTACCTAGTTATATCAAAGCTTATTTGCCAATTTCACTCTGCGAAAGTTGAGTTGAAAGAAAAGGATTTTGTTGCTTTTTTAACAGAGGCTGGCAGATATGATAAAACAGCGGAGAAGTGTACGGTTTGCGGGATCATTTTGCCATCGTTTTCGGATTATTTGCTGAGAGGGCCGGCGGGAGCACTGGGGACAAAGTATAATGTGATCAGCTATAGTGAACAAGGGCTGACCGTCATTCCAATCAATAATATTACGGGCAATATGTTACCGGACGAAACGGCATTTATTCCGGGAGAAAAGATCACAAGCATGAAAACTGTTCCGAAGCTTACTTACCACAGACTGTATGTTGGGACTTCGGATGGTACGGCTGTTTTCCGATTAAACAAAGTGCTAATCGGTTACGGCTGGCATAAAAGAAATTTGCCGTCATTCATTGCAACTGTAAACGGATTGGAAGAGCCGGTGCACATATAGAAGGAGCGGCTTTTTCCGCTCCCTTGTTACGCCTGGCTCAGCCCCTGCTCGAGCGTTTCCAGCATCATTTTTTGTTCCTGTGTATCCGCATGGTTCCAAATGACTTCAAAGAGGACGCCGAGCCCCGGGAGCATTTTTTCTTCGCCCCTTTGAATGGCATCGACAATCGTATCTTTTAACTGATCTTGCGTGTCCTCTTTTACATTGTGAATGACTGCTTTCCGCAAGTCCAAATCCATTTCGGTTCAGCTCCTTTGATCACTTTCACTGCTAGCATTTCACATGGCCACAATTTTTATGTATACTATTCCAAGGAAAACTTAACGAAAAGGGAGCAAACACGTTGAAATACATACAATCCTTGCAAAATCCGCAAGTAAAGCATTGGAAAAAACTCACCGCGAAAAAAGAACGCGAAAAAACATTTACTTATTTGCTGGAAGGGTTCCATCTCGTCGAAGAAGCGCTGAAAGAAGAAGTAGTGACAGAAATTATTGTTGAAGAAGGCGTGGACCTGCCAAACCGCTGGAATACGGAAGGGGTGCCGGTAACCACTGTCACGCATGAAATCAGCAAAACGCTTGCCGATACAGAAACGACGCAAGGCATTTTTGCCGTGTGCCGGATGAAAAAACAGCCGTCCAAAATCATCGGCAGGCGTTATCTTTTAATTGATGCCGTGCAGGATCCCGGCAATACAGGAACGATGATCCGGACGGCGGACGCAGCCGGGTTTGATGCCGTTATTTTCGGCAAGGGCACGGCGGATCCGTACAGCCCGAAAGTGTTGCGTGCGGCACAAGGAAGCCATCTCCACGTCGGGCTTTTAAAAGGCGATTTAAACATGTGGATTGAAAAACTGAACGAAGCGGCAGTGCCGGTTTACGGAACAGCGCTTGAAAACGGCGTAACGTTTCGCGAAGTAAATCCAGGTGATGCCTTTGCGATCCTTGTTGGCAATGAAGGAAGCGGCGTACACCCTGACTTGCTTGCGCAAACGGAACAAAATTTGTCCATCCCGATTTTCGGCAAAAGCGAGTCGCTAAATGTTGCGGTGGCAGCCGGCATTTTAATGTATGACTTTGCGATGCGGTCGTAATTTCGGCGGAAAAAGTGAATGTATCCATGTTTGAGGCAAAAAAGCAGACCTATAAAATGCATGAGGTGAAGCAGCGGCAGAATGATGAAAAACAGCTGGGACAATTTTTCAGCATGGGTGCCAATAAGGAACGGGGGAGGGCGTTTTCATGAGAGCGGCTGCACTGCTTGACCAGAATAAAAAGGTGACCCTCAACACGTTCATTTATTGCGAAAAAATTCGCGTGAAAACGGCCGCGCCTGTGACTAAAATGGGAAGGCACTTTATCCTCTAAGATAAACATCTAGAGAGAGGTCACTTTCCGTTTGAAATTGCGGGCATTTCCCGCTATAATAAAACATAATTGAAAAATGATAAAAACCATGACAGGGAAAAGTAGCTTGATCTTCGCCATGCAGGGAGAAAATGCCGTAGACTGGAAGCATTTTTATGGGGAAATGAAGCGAAGTTCACCCCTCGAGTTGCCGCTTGGACCATTGCCTGCAATGTAAAGGCGGGACGGTTAAAAGCCGTTATT
Source organism: Weizmannia sp. FSL K6-0777 (assembly GCF_038593185.1). Taxonomy (NCBI): domain Bacteria; kingdom Bacillati; phylum Bacillota; class Bacilli; order Caryophanales; family Bacillaceae; genus Heyndrickxia; species Weizmannia sp. FSL K6-0777. The sequence goes on along the minus strand of NZ_CP151971.1, from coordinate 2,189,313 downwards.
GAAATGAAGCGAACATAATTTAATTATGTTAATTAGGGTGGTACCGCGAACCATTGCCTCGTCCCTTTTCCAGGACGGGGCTTTTTTAACGCCCAAAACTTAAAGGAGGTACAAGAAAATGGAAGAAACGTTGAAAGCACTGCAAACCGAAGCGCTTGCCAAAATTGGTGCGGCTGCTGATTTAAAAACGCTGAACGAGATCCGTGTCGCCTATCTCGGCAAAAAAGGCCCGATTACGGAAGTTTTGCGCGGCATGGGAAAGCTGTCAGCAGAAGAACGGCCGAAAATGGGCGCGCTCGCCAATGAAGTGCGTGCCGCCATTCAAACAGGTATCGAAAAAAAGCAGGCGGCATTGGAAGCGGAAGCCGTCGAGCGACAATTGGCATCTGAAAAAATTGATGTCACGCTGCCGGGCCGCCCGGTAAAAGCAGGCAGCCACCATCCGCTTACAAAAGTCATTGAGGAAATTGAAGACTTGTTTATCGGGATGGGCTATACGATTGCCGAGGGGCCGGAAGTGGAAACCGATTACTACAATTTTGAAGCGCTGAACCTGCCGAAAGGGCATCCGGCACGCGATATGCAGGATACCTTTTACATAACCGATGACATTTTGCTCAGGACCCATACTTCACCAAACCAAGCGCGGACAATGGAAAAACATCACGGCAAAGGGCCAGTCAAAATCATCTGCCCAGGGAAAGTATACCGCCGCGACAATGATGATGCGACCCATTCCCACCAGTTTATGCAGATTGAAGGGCTCGTTGTTGACGAAAACATTACGATGGCCGATTTAAAAGGGACGTTGGAAGTGTTTGCGAAAAAATTATTCGGTGAAGACCGTGAAATCCGGCTGCGCCCGAGCTTTTTCCCGTTCACTGAACCGAGTGTTGAAATGGATATTTCATGCAAAATGTGCGGTGGGCACGGTTGCCATGTATGCAAAGGCACCGGCTGGATTGAAATTTTGGGCGCCGGCATGGTCCACCCGCGCGTATTACGGATGTCCGGCTTTGATCCGGAAAAATATACCGGTTTTGCATTTGGCATGGGGCCGGAGCGGATTGCGATGCTGAAATACGGCGTTGATGACATCCGCCACTTTTATACAAATGACATTCGTTTTTTACGGCAGTTTTCCGTACAAGAATAAGGAGGGTCAAACATGTTTGTTTCATATAAATGGCTGCAGGAATATGTAGATTTGGACGGCATTTCGCCGGAAGAACTGGCTGAAAAAATTACGCGGACCGGGATTGAAGTCGAAAGCGTGGCATTTAAGGGGGAAGGCATTAAAAATGTCGTTGTCGGGCATGTTTTGGAAAAAGAAAAGCATCCGAACGCCGATAAATTAAACAAATGCCTGGTTGATATCGGGGAAGGTGAGCCTGTCCAAATTATTTGCGGCGCGCCAAACGTCGATAAAGGGCAGAAAGTTGCCGTTGCCAAACCGGGCGCCTGGCTGCCGGGGCATGTAAAAATCAAACGCTCGAAACTGCGCGGCGAGGAGTCGAACGGGATGATCTGCTCACTGCAGGAACTCGGTGTTGAAAGCAAGCTCGTCCAAAAAGAGTATGCAAACGGCATTTATGTGTTCCCGGATGATGTGGAAGTGGGGAAGGATGTGCTGCCACTTTTAGGATTGGATGATACGATTATTGAACTGGGGCTTACTCCGAACCGGGCGGACTGCATGAGCATGCTTGGCGTTGCCTACGAAGTAGCAGCGATCCTTGGAAAAGACGTGAAATTGCCGGAAACAAAAGTGCAGGAAGCATCCGATAAAGCTGCTGATGCCATTTCGGTCCGTGTCGAGGCAAAAGAAGCAGCGCCGCTTTACACATTAAAAGTCATCCGCAACGTGAAAATCGGCCCGTCCCCGCTCTGGATGCAGGCGCGGCTCATGGCAGAAGGAATCCGCCCGCACAACAATGTGGTCGACATTACGAACTATATTTTGCTCGAATACGGCCAGCCACTCCATGCGTTTGACTATGACAAGCTCGGTTCCAAAGAAATTGTCGTCCGCATGGCGCGTGAAGGGGAAAAAATGGTCACGCTCGATGACCAGGAGCGCACGTTAAAAGATGTCCATCTTGTCATTACGAACGGCACTGAACCTGTCGCAATGGCCGGTGTCATGGGCGGCGCCAATTCGGAAGTATCCGAAACGACGACAAACGTACTTTTGGAATCCGCCTATTTTGACGCCGGAACAATTCGGACGGCTTCAAAAGACCACGGCCTGCGCAGCGAGGCAAGCAGCCGTTATGAAAGAGGGATTGATCCGAACCGCGTTGTGCCCGCAGCAGAACGGGCCGCAATGCTGATTGCCAAATATGCGGGTGGAGAAGTGCTTGCCGGAATGGTTGCCGAAAATCATTTGCATATTGAGCCGGCTGTTGTCACCATTACGCTGGAAAAAATCAACCGTGTGCTCGGAACGCAAATTTCAGCGGAAGAAGTGCTCCGTATTTTTAAACGTCTCCAGTTTGAAGCATCATGGGAAGACGGCCGTTTTACAGTGATTGTGCCAACCCGCCGCGGCGATATTACGATTGAGGAAGATCTGATTGAAGAAGTGGCGCGCCTGTACGGTTATGACCTGCTGCCAAAAACATTGCCGGCGGGCAGGGGAACGCGGGGCGGCTTGAACGTCATTCAGCAAAAACGCCGCGCCACGAAACGTTTTCTTGAAGGAACGGGGCTGTACCAGGCAACCACATATTCTTTAACAAGCGAAGAAAAAGCACACCAGTACGCGCTTGAAAAACGCGAACCAGTCCGCGTTGCCATGCCCATGAGCGAAGAACGCAGTGTGCTGCGCTTAAGCCTTTTGCCGCATCTTTTGGAATCCGTCGCGTATAATGTCGCACGTAAAAACGAGTCGGTTGCCCTGTATGAAGTTGGCAATGTCTTTTTGAAAAAGGCAGACGGAGCGCAGCCGGAAGAACAGGAACACCTCGCCGGCGCCATCACCGGGCTTTGGGTTTCCAACTTGTGGCAAGGAGAAAAGAAAGCAGTAGATTTCTTTGTGGCAAAAGGGATTTTGGAAGGCCTGTTTGAAAAACTCGGAGTTTCCGGCGCTATTTCCTACCACGCGGCAACATTTGAAGGGCTGCATCCGGGAAGGACAGCGGAAATTTTACTTGACGGGGAAGCGATCGGTTTTGTCGGCCAGGTGCATCCAAACGTACAAAAAGAACTCGATATCAAAGAAACATACGTGTTCGAACTGAAACTGGAGCCGGTATACCATTACCCGGCCGAACCGGTTCAATACCGGCCGATCCCGCGCTTCCCGGCTATCACCCGCGATATTGCGCTTGTTGTCGACCGCGATGTGGAAGCAGCCCGGCTGCAGGCAATCATTCAGGAGGCCGGCGGAACCCTTTTGAAATCCGTTTCGATTTTTGATTTATACGAAGGCGAGCATATGGAACCCGACAAAAAATCAATTGCCTTCTCGCTTACTTATTTCGATCCGGAACGCACATTAACAGATGAAGAAGTCGTCGCCCAGCATGAGAAAGTACTTGCCGCCGTAAAAGAAAAAGCAGGCGCAGTACTACGGGGCTAATCCCAAGAAAAAAGAAGAGGCTTAAAGGCCTCTTCTTTTTTAGTGCAAAAATCAAAGCGCTGTCTATGTGAAGGAAGCGGTGGAAATTGACGATCTTCCTTTATATAGAGTGCGTCTACGAGTCAAGTCCAGGTTATTGTGTAAATTTACGTTAAGGAAGCGCGCAAAAATGAAGGTCTTCCTTAACATAGAGCGTGTCTACGTTAAGGAAGCACGGAAAAACGAAGGCCTTTCTTAACATAGAGCCCATCTACGTTAAGGAAGCTTGGAAAAACGAAGGCCTTCCTTAACATAGAGGGTGTCTACGTTAAGGAAGCTTGGAAAAACGAAGGCCTTCCTTCACGTAGAGCGCGTCTAAGTTAAGAAAGCGCGCAAAAATGAAGGTCTTCCTTAACATAGAGCTCGTCTACGTTAAGGAAGCACGGAAAAATGAAGGTCTTTCTTAACATAGAGCTCGTCTACGTTAAGGAAGCAAGCAAAAACGAAGTCCCTCCTTCCCATAGCCCCCGTCTACGTTAAGATGCACGGGAAAATTCATCCGTTTCCGTTTCCTTCGCTTAACGTTCCTCCTCGTTAGCCTTTCCTTCAAAATTTATCGCCTATCGTCACCCCATGTCTTTCCCACCATCCTTTATTTCACGCCCGCGATCCGCTTTGCTTTTTCCGTATTGGCAAAATGCAGTTTGACAAAATGTGGCAGCGCGGCCATGCCTTTTTCCTTGATGAGCCGTGCGGCAGCCCGGTCCACCTGTGCACCGGCGCCCCTTGGCAAAACAAATCCGGCTTCTTTGCTCAAGTTTTCAAACTCCCGGACAAAAGCATAGCGTGCGAGAATTGAAGCGGCCGCAACCGCAAGATGGACGCTTTCCCCTTTTGTGCTAAAATAGACGCCGTCACGCATGACGATTTTTTCGTTCTGCAAATACCGATAATAAGTGGACGCTTCTGCGAACTGATCAATTAAAATTGCATCCGGTTTTGCCGGCGCAATTTTTTGGGCGGTATTGTACAAAGCCCGGTTATGGAGCAATGCTTTGATTTTTCCTTGCGACATGCCCGATTGCTGGAGCCGGTTGTATTTTTCGTTCGGCAAAATGAGCAGGCTGTACGGAACAAAGGTGAGCAGTTCTTTCGCTAATCCGGCAATCTGACTGTCTGTTAATCCTTTTGAATCTTTTACGCCCAGTTCTTTTAAAAGCGGGAGCTGTTTCTTTTCAACGTAACAGCTGACGACCGTCATCGGCCCGAAAAAGTCGCCTGTTCCGACTTCATCCGATCCAATGACGGAAAGCTCTCCGATATCAGGAGGCAGCGGGTTGCCGGAAGATTTTGCGCTCCGGGCGGCATCCGGCTTCTTTTCCAGCGGCTGTCCCCATTTTGACGCTTCCGTTTCTGCGGCCGGCCCTTGAAATAAAACTTTTCCGGACTTATAGCCGGTAATGGAGCAGCCTGGTATTTTTGCGGCAAAAACGGCGCCGGACGGAACTTTTCCTGACAGGCTGTTTTGATAAGATTGTTTCATTTTTTGCATGGTTGAAGCTGAAACGAGAATGACAGTATTTGACATTTTGATTCCTCCGGCAGTTTCAGGATCTCCTTGAATTTGTTCGACATTGTTAGACAAAGGCTTTTCCGTCATGCTATGATAGAGAATAGGATTCTTACAAATGGGGAGGCAGGCAACATTGGAAAAAACCCGAATTACTGTTGGCATATACGGACAGCAATATACCATAATCGGAACGGATCCGGCAAGCCATATTCGCCTGGTTGCCTCGATGGTTGATGAAAGAATGCGGGAAATCAGCGCGAAGAATCCTTCATTAGATACTGGCAAAGTGGCTGTGCTGACAGCCGTAAATGCTGTCCATGATTATATAAAACTGAAAGAGCAGTATGAGCTGCTTGAACAGCACTATTTACAATTGTTGAAAAAGGATGAAGATGAAAATGGTTAATTTGATCATCATCATTTTGCTTGTGCTTGGATTCCTGAACGGGAAGCGGAAAGGATTTATATTGCAGGCTGTCCACCTCACAGGGTTTGTAATTGCCTCCGCAGTTGCGTACATATTGTATGATGACCTGGCGGAAAAATTGAAGCTAATGATTCCGTATCCTTCTTTTAACAGCGACAGCTCATTTGCCCTTCTGATGCACGAGGGCAATATGGAAACGGCATTTTACCGGATCATTGCGTTTGCCATTCTTTTCTTTGCCGTCAGGATACTTCTAAATATTGTCGGGTCATCCCTTACCTTTTTGGCCCAGCTCCCGGTCCTCAAACAAGTCAATGGATGGGCGGGCGGCATCCTCGGGTTTGCCGAGCTGTACTTGATCATTTTTATCGTTTTATATATTGGATCCTTGCTGCCGGTGGATGAGATCCAATCCGCGCTCAAGGCATCCGCAGTCGCAGAAGGCATGATTAAAAATACACCTTATATTTCAGCTCTTGTGGCGTCATGGTGGGTGAAATAGAAACCCGGGCGGCACGTTTACCATTTGCAAACGGGTTGAAAATGGGTTTTTCAAAACAGCACTTCTCGCGACGGGGGAGTGTTTCTTTATGGAGGGGATCGCCCGTGTACATGCTGGTTTTTTCCGGACGGGGCTTGAATGCCGGGCACGGATTCAAATACTTCCCATGCTGCTGGAAAAAATGTGCGGCCATTGGAAGGGCGCTTTCCCAATCATCGTAGCGGGAAAACGGTAAAAACCCGATCCTTCACTTAATAAGTTAAAAAGGGGGCAGGCGAATGCGGACAAATAAACGCAGTGTCATCCGGCTGCTGGAACAAATTGCGGTTTACTTGGAATTGAAAGGCGAAAACCATTTTAAAATCGCGGCTTACCGCAGGGCTGCATCTGCCTTGGAAGCGGATGGGCGTGACTTGTCAGAAATCAGCCGTTTTACGGATATTCCTCATATTGGAAAAACAACCGCTTCCGTCATCGAAGAGTTCGTGGAAACTGGGCGGTCCACCCTGCTTGAACAACTAAAAGACGAAGTTCCAAAAGGGCTGGTTCCGCTCATGCAGATACAGGGTCTTGGTGCCAGGAAAATATCAAGGCTTTACAGGGAACTTGGCATTACAGATGCGGATTCTTTAAGGAAAGCTTGTGAAGAAGGAAAAGTTGAAACGTTAAAAGGGTTTGGAAAAACGACGCAGTCCAATCTTTTGCACGCGCTTGACCAGCTTTCGGGGAAACCGGCTTATACCATCGGCCGGCTGCTGCCGGTACTTTTGCTGATCGAAGAAACGCTGTCCGGAAACAGGAAAATAGAAACCTATTCGCGTGCCGGCAGTATCCGGCGGTTTGAAGAAAGAATAGAAGAACTCGATTATGTCATCTCTACATTCGATCCAAAATCGGTTGCGGAGGACATTCTTCAAATGAACGAAGTCGTGGAAGCTGTTTCTATCCGGAGTATAAAAATAACGGCTAAATTAAAAGGGGAACCTGGCTTACGGATCAATTTCCGGATCGCGTTGCCTGACCTGTATGCGATGACGCTTTTTCTTTCAACAGGGCCGGAACCGCATCTGGAAAAAATGCAGCAGATTGCCGGTCTTCATGGCGAGCGGCTGACGCAATCCGGCGTCAAAATTCTGAAGACAGGCGAATTGCTCCGTTTTCCGAGTGAAGCTTCGTTTTATCATCATTACGGCCTGCCTTACATCCCTCCGGAAATCCGCGCTGACGGCAGCGAGGTGGAAACCTATAAGGGGACGCCTTTTGTCCAGATCGATGATGTAAAGGGCGACCTGCACATGCACACCGTCTGGTCGGACGGGAAAGATTCGCTTGAAGACATGGTCAATGCATGCAGAAAAAGAGGGTACGAATATATCGCAATCACGGACCACTCTAAATATTTAAAAGTCGCCGGCGGGCTTTCACGTGAACGTTTGATCAGGCAAATGAATGAAATCCGCCGGTTAAATGAAAAATATCCGGATATCTTGATTTTGTCCGGTATTGAGATGGACATTTTGCCGGACGGGACTTTGGATTTTGATGATGATGTGCTGTCAGGCCTTGATTTCGTCATTGCTTCCATCCATTCGGGGTTCGGGAATAGCCGCGCGCAGATCATGAAACGGCTGCGCAACGCTTTATTCAACCCGCATGTGGACATGATTGCCCATCCGACCGGAAGATTAATCGAAAAAAGGCAGGGGTACGATGTCGATTTTGATTTGCTTTTCCAATGGGCAAAGGAAACCGGCACGATCCTTGAATTAAGCGGCGACCCCGCCAGATTGGACCTTTCAGCGGCCCGTGCAAGAGAAGCGCAGGCAGCCGGTGTGAAAATCGCGATTAACACCGATGCACACGCAACTGCGGAACTGGGCAATATCGCTTTCGGTGTCGGCACCGCGAGAAAAGGCTGGATTGAAAGGAAAAATGTGGTCAATACGTATACGAAAGAACAACTCCTTGAGTTTTTAAAACAGAAACATCAGCACTGATCCATTCCCTTTCTGCAATGAATAGAGGGCAGTTTTCCGGAACGCTGGAATCCGGAATGCATGGAGGACGAATAGATGCAACATAAAATCATCAAAACACTCGAGTTTGATAAAATTAAAAATCTGCTGCTTGAGCACGCTTCTTCTCCGCTTGGGGCCGAAAAAATTGAAGCCCTTTTTCCCTCCTCTTCCTATGAAGAAGTGGTCCGGATGCAGGAGGAGACGGATGAAGCGGCGCAAGTGCTGCGTTTAAAAGGGCATGTGCCGCTTTTCGGCATTTATGACATCCGCCGTCATCTGAAAAGAGCGGCGATCGGCGGCAGGCTGAACCCGCAGGAACTGGTGCAGATTGCCAGCACCATCCATGTCAGCCGAACGATGAAACGGTTTATTGAAGGAATCACAGAAGAAGAAACAGAACTGCCGATCTTAACAAGCATGGTGGACAGGATTGCGGTCCTTACGCCGCTCGAACATGAAATCCGGAATGCGGTGGATGAAAACGGGGAAATTCTGGACTCGGCAAGCGAAACGCTGCGCCAAATCCGGCACGGGCTGCGCGGTACGGAACGGCGCATTCGTGAAAAACTGGAAGGCTATATCCGCGGCAAAAATGCGGCGAAAATGCTGTCGGATGCGATTATTACGATCCGGAATGACCGCTATTGTATCCCGGTAAAACAGGAATACCGGGCAAATTACGGGGGAATCGTCCATGACCAGTCTTCTTCCGGACAGACTTTGTTCATTGAGCCGCAATCGGTGGTGGACTTGAATAACCAGCTGCGTGAATGGCATTTAAAAGAGCAGCAGGAGGTTGAAAGGATTTTAAGCGAATTGTCCGCCGCAGTGGCAGCAGCCGGCGGGGAGCTTGAAACCATCGTTGAAATTCTCGCTGATTTTGACTTTATGTTTGCCAAAGCTTTATACGGCCGGTCCATTAAAGGTTCGAAACCGGTGATCAACAATCATGGCGCCATCCGTATGTTCAAAGCGCGTCATCCGTTGCTTCCAGCCGATAAAGTGGTGCCAAATGATATTACGATCGGGCAGGAATATACGACCATTGTGATAACCGGGCCGAATACAGGCGGAAAAACGATTACGCTGAAAACAATCGGGCTGTGCACGCTCATGGCGCAGGCCGGGCTGCAAATTCCCGCTTTGGACGGTTCGGAAATGGCTGTTTTTAAAGAAGTATTTGCCGATATCGGTGATGAACAGTCGATTGAGCAAAGCCTTAGCACCTTCTCCTCCCATATGACAAATATCGTTGAAATCCTGAAACGGGTCGACGATCAGTCGCTCGTCCTGTTTGATGAGCTCGGCGCCGGTACCGACCCGCAGGAAGGGGCTGCCCTTGCGATTTCAATTTTGGACGAAGTGTACAAAAGGGAGGCCCGCGTTGTCGCCACCACCCACTACCCGGAACTGAAGGCATACGCTTATAACCGTGAAGGGGTCGTCAATGCAAGCGTCGAGTTTGATGTGGAAACATTAAGCCCAACATACCGGCTTTTAATCGGCGTTCCCGGCCGGAGTAATGCGTTTGAAATCTCAAGGCGCCTCGGGCTCTCCCCGTCCATTATTGAACACGCCCAATCACTAATCGGCGCGGACACAAACGAGGTCGAAAATATGATTGCCGCGCTCGAATCGGCTAGGCGCGAGGCGGAAAAAGAACGGCAGGAAGCGCAGGAACTGTTGAAGGATGCCGAGGAACTGCACCGTGATTTGCAAAAACAAATGGCGGCGTTTTATGCCCGCCGCGATGAGCTGTACGGAAAAGCGGAGAAAAAAGCGGCAAAAGTGGTGGAAGAGGCAAAGGAAAAAGCGGAAGAGATCATCCGCGACTTGCGGAAAATGCAGCTTGAATCCAAAGCCAATGTGAAAGAACATGAACTGATTGATGCAAGAAAACAGCTGGAGGAACTGGCGCCGAAACTGGACCGCAAACCGGCGGCAAAAGCAAAAAAACAGCATATCTACCAGCCGGGCGACGAAGTCAAAGTGCTCAGCTTCAACCAGAAAGGCACGCTGCTTGAACAAACGGCAGGCGGCGAGTGGCTCGTGCAAATGGGTATTTTGAAAATGAAAGTAAAAGAATCCGACATGGAATATATCCGGCCGCCGCAACAAAAACAGCCGGAGAAGCACCTGGCAACGGTCAGGGGGCGCGATTCCCATGTCAGCCTGGAACTCGATTTGCGCGGGGAGCGTTATGAAGATGCGCTCTTAAAAGTTGAAAAATATATTGACGATGCGCTTTTAGCCGGGTATCCGCGCGTTTCGATCATCCACGGGAAAGGAACAGGTGCGCTCCGGAACGGGGTGCAGGAATTTTTAAAACATCACCGCGCCGTAAAACGAATCCGTCTCGGGGAACCAGGCGAAGGTGGCAGCGGCGTTACGATTGTAGAATTCAAGTAATTTTCAAGGGCAAGGGGGAGGGCCTTTTTTTTCTCGAAAAGCTGGCAAAAATTTTGTTTGTTTGCTGTGCCGTTTTTGCATTGCTTGGCGTCATTTATTTGATTGTTGCAGATTAGCCCGTGACAAGGAGAAGGAGCGCATCCTTCTCCTGTTTCGGCTGCAAATAATTGTCAACGCTTTCAATTTTCGTTATAATAAAATAAGTCAATAAAAGATGCAAAATGGAGTTGATGCAAATGACAGACAGGCCATGGCTGTCCCAGTATCCGCCGGAAATACCCGTTTCCCTTACGTATCCGCGAAAACCGGTTTGTGCATTTTTAACCGAAGCAGCTGAACAGTATCCTGACAAAAAAGCGCTCCATTTTATGGGGAAAGAAATGACATACCGTGAAGTGTATGAAGCGGCGCTCAAATTTGCCGGGTATTTAAAAAAACTCGGAGTGGAAAAAGGCGATAGGGTTGCCGTGCTGCTCCCGAATTCCCCGCAGGCCGTCATCGGTTTTTACGGCATCCTTTACACGGGCGGGATAGCCGTCATGACGAATCCGCTATATACGGAAAGGGAACTGGAATATCAGCTGAAAGACTCCGGCGCGAAGGCCATCCTGACAGTTGATTTCCTGTACCCGACAGTGGCAAAAGTATTTGAGAAAACCGATCTCGAACATATTATTGTAACCGCCATCAGCGAGTATTTGCCTTTTCCCAAAAACGTCATCTACCCGTTTCTGCAGAAAAAGCAAACGGGCGTTACTGTCCGGGTCGAGCACGGCGGGCACCATCACTTGCTAAAGAACATCATGAAGGAAGAAATTCCGGAACCGCTTGACACGCCGTTCGATATCGAAGAGGACCTTGCGATTCTTCAGTACACCGGTGGCACAACCGGCGTGCCAAAAGGCGTCATGCTGACACATCTCAATTTGATTGCAAACGCGACAATGTGTGATGCCTGGATGTACAGGGCCAAAAAAGGGGAAGAAGTGGTGCTCGGCATGCTTCCGTTTTTCCATGTGTACGGCATGACGACCGTGCTGATTCTTTCTGTGATGCAGGGCTTTAAAATGATTTTAATTCCGCGCTTTGATGCGGAGTCACTGCTGAAGACAATTGAAAAACAGCGGCCAACTTTGTTTCCGGGTGCGCCAACCATTTATATCGGGCTTTTAAACCACCCGAAAATTAAGGAATATGATTTGTCATCGATTGAAGCATGCATCAGCGGTTCTGCCCCGCTGCCGGTAGAAGTTCAGCAGAAATTTGAAGGGGTGACCGGCGGCAAGCTTGTGGAAGGGTATGGCCTCAGTGAATCTTCTCCTGTCACCCATGCCAATTTTGTATGGGGAAATCGCGTCAAAGGCAGTATCGGCGTGCCATGGCCAGATACGGACTGCGAAATCCGCTCGCTCGAAGACGGCAGGCCGTTACCGCCCGGTGAAGTCGGCGAGCTGGCGGTAAAAGGGCCGCAAGTGATGAAAGGTTACTGGAACCGCCCGGAAGAAACGAAGGAAGTGCTAAAAGACGGGTGGCTATTTACGGGGGATTTGGCTTATATGGATGAAGAAGGTTATTTTTATATTGTCGACCGGAAAAAAGACATCATTATTGCAGGCGGCTATAATATTTATCCGCGTGAAGTCGAAGAAGTGCTGTATGAGCACCCTGCCGTTCAGGAAGCCGTGGTTGCCGGTGTGCCACACCCGTACCGCGGGGAAACCGTCAAAGCCTATATTGTGCTGAAAGACAATATGACAGTAACGGAAGAAGAACTGGACCGGTTTGCACGCCAATATCTGGCGGCATATAAAGTCCCGCGCATTTACGAATTCCGGGATGAACTGCCGAAAACGGCCGTTGGGAAAATTTTGCGGCGCTCATTGGTTGCAGAAGAAAAAGAAAAGATGGAAAATGGAGGAGAGAAGATCGGGTAAGGAAATTTTTTTATAAACAGGACTTGACAAATGCTGCATTCTTGTATAATATGAAAATATGAATGAATGGTCATTCATTTTCTGGCCGCCATTAAACCGGTCGGCCAAATTGACAGATCATGAGATTGAAAGGTGATAGCCCGTGAGGAAAAACAGGCCAAAGTACAAACAAATTATTGATGCAGCAGTGGTGGTTATCGCACAACACGGCTATCATCAGGCACAGGTTTCAAAAATTGCAAAACAGGCGGGCGTAGCGGACGGCACGATTTATTTGTATTTTAAAAACAAAGAAGATATCCTGATTTCTTTGTTTGAAGAAAAGATGCAGCTTTTTATCGAAAAGGTTTCCGAATATATTGCAGGGGACCTTTCCCCTTCCGAAAAGTTGCTCAAGATGATCGAAAACCACTTCAAAGTCCTTGCCGCCGATCACCATTTGGCGGTCGTGACCCAGCTGGAACTGCGGCAGACCAATTTAGATCTGCGGCTTAAAATCAACAGCGTACTGAAAGAATATTTGACGCTCGTTGACCAAATCATCCGCGAAGGCATGGAAAAAGGCGAATTCGATTCCGGGCTTGACGTCCGGCTCGTCCGGCAGATGATTTTCGGGACAGTCGATGAAACGGTAACGACATGGGTGATGAATAAAGAAAAATACGACCTCGTTTCACTGGCTGCTCCCGTCCATCAATTGATCATTAACGGCTGCGGCAAAAAAACGGCGGTTTAATGCCGCAGCTTTCACAAGGGGGTTTGAGACGGGATGGAATTTATTACGATCAAACGGGAAAATGCGGTCGCCTGCATTGAAATGAACAGGCCACCTGCCAATGCGCTTGCGCAGGCTCTTTTAAAAGAACTTGCGCAAGCGTTTGGCCAACTTGAAAACGATCCTGAAACCCGGGTCGTGCTCCTTTACGGGAAAGGAAGATTTTTCTCGGCAGGAGCGGATATTAAAGAATTTGTCCAATTAAGGGAATCCGGCGGCTCCGATGCGCTGGCGGTTTCCGGTCAGGAATTGTTCGAAAAAGTGGAAGCGTTCCCGAAACCGGTCATCGCCGCGATCCATGGCGCGGCACTTGGCGGTGGGCTCGAACTTGCGATGGCATGCCATATCCGCCTTGTCACAGAAAATGCAAAACTCGGCCTCCCGGAACTGAGCCTCGGACTCGTGCCGGGTTTTGCCGGAACGCAGCGGCTGCCAAGGTATGTCGGACGCGGCAAAGCATTTGAAATGCTGTGGACAAGCGAACCGCTGACCGGAACGGAGGCCGTGCAGCACGGGCTTGCAAACCATGCTTATAAAGAAGAGGAACTGCTCCCGAAAGCAAGGGCGCTGGCTGAAAAAATTGCAAAGAAAAGCCCGCTGGCCCTGAAAGCCTCTATTGAACTCGTCAATTATGCAAAAACAAACGATTACGAAAAAGGCTTGGAGCAGGAATCCGCACGTTTTCTTGAGCTGTTCGGCTCAAAAGATGCAGAGGAAGGCATCAAAGCTTTTATTGAAAAAAGGGAACCGCGTTTTACAGGGGCCTAACATTTTTTGTTTTGTATGCGCTTAAATAATTTTATTTTTTAACGATTCAGGGAGGGAACGGCATGAATATCTTCGTATTATTAAAACGGACTTTTGACACAGAAGAAAAGATTGCGATTGCAAACGGCCGCATACAGGATGACGGGGCAGAATATATCATCAACCCGTACGATGAATACGCCGTTGAAGAGGCCATCCAGGTGCGCGATGCCCAGGGCGGCGAAGTCACGGTTGTCACAGTCGGCAATGAAGATGCGGAAAAGCAATTGCGGACGGCCCTTGCGATGGGTGCGGATAAAGCAGTCCTCATTAATATTGAAGACGATGTGGAAGCAAGCGACCAGGTCACAACGGCAAAAGTGCTCGCCGCTTATTTAAAAGAGCAGGAACCGGATCTCATTATCGGCGGGAATGTCGCCATTGACAACGCTTCCGGACAGGTCGGCCCGCGGGTGGCGGAGTTGCTCGGCATCCCGTATGTAACGACGATTACCAATCTGGAAATTGACGGCGACAAAGCGACGGTCACAAGAGATGTCGAAGGAGATTCCGAAATCATTGAAACGACCCTTCCGCTGCTCGTTACAGCGCAGCAAGGCTTAAATGAGCCGCGGTATCCTTCGCTCCCGGGGATCATGAAAGCGAAGAAAAAACCGCTTGAAGAGCTGGAACTGGATGACCTTGACCTTGAAGAAGAAGACGTGGAGCCAAAAACCAAAACGATTGAGGTTTACCTGCCGCCGAAAAAAGAAGCAGGAAAAGTGCTTGAAGGCGAAATTGCCGACCAGGTAAAAGAACTTGTCCAATTATTGCATAATGAAGCAAAAGTGATTTAAGCAAAGAAACCGGAAATGGAGGGGATCAGCATGAGTCGAAAAGTATTAGTAGTGGGGGAAGTCCGTGACGGATCGCTCCGCAATGTATCATATGAAACCATTGCCGCCGGAAAAACGGTAGCGGAAGGCGGGGAAGTGGTCGGCGTTTTGATCGGGGACGCTGTGAAAGATTTGGGGAAAGACATGATTCAATACGGCGCTGACCGTGTTGCCGTGGTGGAAGACGAGAAGCTGAAAAGCTATTCTTCAGACGGTTTTTCCCAAGCATTGCTTGCGGTGATCGAATCTGAAAAGCCGGATGGCATCTTAATCGGCCATACGGCGCTTGGCAAAGACCTGGCCCCGAAAGTAGCGGCTAAATTGGATGCCGGTCTGATTTCGGACGCAACCGCAGTGGAATCAGCCGGGGAACATGTCGTCTTTACCCGCCCGATATACTCCGGCAAAGCGTTTGAGAAAAAGATCATAACAGACGGGATCATCTTTGCAACCATCCGGCCGAACAACATCAGCCCACTTGAAAAAGATGAATCACGCACAGGGGATATCGAAACCGTTGACGCGGGAATTAAAGATTTACGCGCGATCATCAAAGAAGTGGTTCGGAAAGTAAGTGAAGGGGTTGACCTTTCGGAAGCGAAAGTCATCGTTTCAGGCGGCCGCGGCGTGAAAAGCGCGGATGGCTTCAAACCGCTGAAAGAACTTGCCGATGTGCTCGGCGGCGCGGTTGGGGCTTCGCGCGGCGCATGTGACGCTGGCTATTGCGATTATTCTCTGCAAATCGGGCAGACGGGCAAAGTGGTTACACCGGATTTGTATATCGCATGCGGTATTTCCGGTGCCATCCAGCATTTGGCCGGCATGTCCAACTCGAAAGTGATTGTGGCCATTAACAAAGACCCGGAAGCGAACATCTTCAACGTGGCGGATTACGGCATTGTCGGCGACCTGTTCGAAGTGGTCCCGCTTCTCACAGAGGAAATCAAAAAACTGAAAGTCACATCGGCGTAATCCCGGGCCCGGACGAAAAAATTCGTTCCGGGCCTGTTTTCTGTTGGATATTCGTGAAAAAAGGGTATAAAATAATAAAATCATTACTGCTTTTTCCGGACCGGACAAATTGTTCGCAACATATGATAAAGGATGATATACTTATCCCAAGCAGTAATAGTTTGATTTAGGAGGGTTCTTTCAATATGGCAATTACACATGCTACCGACGCGACTTTCGAGCAGGAAGTCAGCCAAGGTTTGGTATTAACGGATTTTTGGGCAACATGGTGTGGTCCGTGCAAAATGATTGCACCGGTACTTGAAGAAATCGATGCTGAAATGGGCGACAAGGTGAAAATCGTCAAAGTAGACGTGGATGAGAATCAGGAAACGACCAGCAAATTCGGCGTCATGAGCATTCCGACCCTTGTTCTCATGAAAGATGGCAAACCGGTCGACAAAGTGATCGGTTACCAGCCGAAAGAAGCTTTGCAAGAATTAGTGAACAAACATTTATAATACAATAAACGCTCGGCTTCAAGCCGTGCGCAAATGCATTTTAAAATCCGGGCCGGCTGTGGTCCGGGTTTTTTACAGAACGCAGGATTTTGAGGTGAAGAGAAATTGAACGAGACGATCCGCAATAAACTTGCCCTCCTGCCCGCCCAACCCGGCTGCTATTTAATGAAAGACAGACAGGGGACCATCATTTATGTCGGGAAGGCCAAAATTTTAAAAAACCGTGTCCGCTCTTACTTTTCCGGTTCGCATGACGCAAAAACGCAGCGGCTTGTCAGCGAGATCGAAGACTTTGAGTATATTGTCACTTCTTCCAATATTGAAGCCCTTATTCTTGAAATTAATTTAATCAAAAAGCATGACCCGAAATACAACATCATGCTGAAAGATGATAAAACATACCCGTATATTAAGCTGACCCATGAACGCCACCCGCGTCTGATCACCACCCGGAAAGTGAAAAAAGATAAAGGCAAATATTTCGGCCCGTATCCGAACGTGCAGGCGGCTAATGAAACAAAAAAGCTGCTGGACCGGTTGTATCCTTTGCGGAAATGCACCAATATGCCGGACCGCGTCTGCCTTTATTACCATTTGGGCCAGTGTCTTGCGCCGTGTGTCAATGAGGTGAAAGAAGAAACATACAAAGAGATCACCGATCAAATTACCCGCTTTTTGAACGGGGGTTACACGGAAATCAAAAAAGAACTGGAAGAAAAAATGCATGAGGCTGCAGAAAAGCTTGAATTTGAGCGGGCAAAAGAATACCGCGACCAGATCGCCAATATTGAAATGACGATGGAAAAACAGAAAATTACAATGACGGATTTTACGGATCGCGACATTTTCGGCTACGCAGTGGATAAAGGCTGGATGTGTGTCCAGGTCTTTTTCATGCGCCAAGGAAAGCTGATCGAACGAGATGTCTCGCTTTTTCCGTCTTACGATGAGCCGGATGAGGAATTTTTGAGCTATTTGGGGCAGTTTTACGCCAAACCGGAGCATATTAAGCCGAAAGAAGTGCTGATTACGGAAAAAGCAGACCGGGAACTGGCGGAACAACTGCTCGAAATCAAAGTGCTCCAGCCGAAAAAGGGCCAGAAACGAGAGCTCGTGTTAATGGCCGAGAAAAACGCAAAGATTGCATTGAAGGAAAAGTTTGCGTTGATTGAACGGGACGAGGAACGAACGATCAAAGCCGTTGAAAATCTTGGCGAAAAGCTTGGCATCTACACGCCACACCGGATTGAAGCGTTCGATAATTCGAATATCCAGGGGACAAACCCGGTTTCGGCGATGGTCGTGTTTGTGGACGGTAAGCCGGCAAAAAAAGAATACCGCAAATATAAAATCAAAACAGTGGAAGGGCCGGATGATTATGAATCGATGCGCGAAGTGATCCGCCGTCGTTACATCCGTGCCCTGAGGGAAAACTTACCGCTTCCGGATCTCATCATCATTGACGGCGGAAAAGGGCAAATTGACGCGGCAAGGGATGTGCTTGAAAATGAGCTCGGGCTTGAGATCCCGATCGGCGGCCTGGCAAAGGATGAGAAACACAATACATCGCAGCTTTTGTTCGGCAACCCGCTGGAAGTTGTGCCGCTCGGGCGAAACAGTCAGGAATTTTACCTGCTTCAGCGCATCCAAGATGAAGTGCACCGGTTTGCGATTACCTTCCACAGGGAATTGCGCGGAAAATCCGCTTTTCAATCGGCGCTTGACGATATTCCGGGCATCGGGCCGAAACGGAAAAAACAACTGCTCCGCCATTTTGGCTCCTTGAAGAAAATGAAACAAGCAAAGCTGGAAGAATTTGTGGAAGCGGGCATTCCGCGTCCGGTATCCGAAACATTAATCAAAAAATTACAAGAATAACCTGGCAGGGTTTTTCCGTATATGGTATAATCATGATAATTTCATATGGCAGGCTTTGTTTCAGACTTTCGGGATCGGTCATCCCGGCGTCCGGCAAAGCCGTTACATGATAGAGGCGCAAAACTTAAGAGTAAGAAGCGGGAGAAGATTGGGCTTCCGGGATCGTTTCTGAAAGGAAGTTTTGCCGAAGTGAAAATGGTCTCAATGCCGTTTTTGCTGGTTCTGTACTGAAGAAGTCCGGAACTGTCAGGATGAAATGTCTTGGAGCGCTATCTCACAGGAATGACTGCGTACCGCGTTTGCAAAAGCGATGAGATATCCGTTCTCATTGCTTTTTTAAATGGGCGCCAAGTTGCTTTGCTTTCACTCTGACAGCCTCATCTTACTTATAAACTGCAGAAGGTGGCGGAGTTATTGGGAATCATTGTTCAGAAATTCGGGGGAACTTCGGTTGGGAATGTAGAAAGGATCCGGAATACGGTCAACCGGATTATTGAAGAAAAGGAAAAGGGCCATGATGTTGTTGTCGTTGTTTCCGCGATGGGCAAAACAACGGACCAGCTTGTCGGGCTTGCAAATGAACTCTCTACGTATCCTGCAAAACGCGAGATGGATATGCTGCTTTCAACCGGCGAACAGGTAACGATTTCGCTTGTCGCCATGGCACTGATCGATCGCGGCTACGATGCCGTTTCTTATACCGGATGGCAGGCCGGCATTATAACGGAACCCGTACACGGAAACGCCCGGATCACGGAAATCCGGACTGAAAAAATCAAATCCCGTCTGGCAACCGGGCAAATTGTAATTGTCGCCGGGTTTCAGGGCATCACCCCGGAAGGCGAAATTGCGACACTCGGCAGGGGCGGCTCGGATACAACGGCAGTGGCGCTTGCAGCAGCGCTTCATGCGGACCGCTGCCTGATCTACACGGATGTCACCGGCGTGTTTACGTCTGACCCGCGCTATATTCCGAATGCCCGGAAGCTTAAGGCTGTATCCTATGATGAGATGCTTGAACTGGCGAGCCTCGGGGCGGGCGTTTTGCATGCAAGGGCAGTGGAATTTGCCAAAAATGCGGATGTGCCGCTGATCGTTTGTTCAAGCCTTGAAAGGGAGGAAGGCACGTTAATAGAGGAGGAAGTTTCGGTGGAAAAAAATTTAATTGTCCGCGGCGTTGCATTTGAAGATGGCATTACAAGGGTGACCATTTTCGGACTGGAAAACGGCTTCCGCAATTTGCCGGATATTTTTACGACACTGGCGGAACACCATATTGATGTCGATATCATTATCCAGAACCAGACAGCGGACCATAAAACGTATTTATCTTTTTCGATAAAAGATAAAGATTTAAAAGAAACGGCCGATCTTTTGGAAGCCGAGAAAGAAGCCCTCAGCATAGACCATTTTGAAACGGAAACCGGCCTCGCAAAAGTGTCCATCATCGGATCGGGCATGGTTTCCAACCCAGGCGTTGCGGCAAAAATGTTCCAGGTGCTGGCAGATCACGGCATTGCCATTAAAATGATCAGCACGTCCGAAATCAAAGTGTCCACCGTTGTCGATGCAAAAGAAATGGTCCGGGCCGCCCGGTGCCTGCACGAAGCATTTGAACTGGATGCAGTGGAACAAAATATATGAAAATATGAAAAAGCAGGGGAGCCCCTGCTTTTTCATATTGATTCTCCGGCCGGGTCTTTCGCATCCCACTGCACGGTGATCCGGACTTTTTTTGCTTTTTTCGCAACTTCCTCAACAGCTTCCGTGATCAGTTTTTTCTGCATCTGGTACTGCTCGGCCAAAAAACCGGCTTCAAGCTTGAATGTCGGCTCTTGACCTGCGCCCATATCCAGCTGCCGTTCAATCATCGGCCCGGATAACTCAAATTCGATATGATATTTCTCTTCTTTTTTGATCGATAACGTTCCCCAGCCGGCTTCTTTGAAAAAAGAAACCATTTCTTCATAGGTAAGCAGCTGGAATTTTCTTGCCAAATGTTTTCCGGCCCAGTATAGAATATCCGGTGTTTCCTTACCGAGTATATCCGGAATTAATATATTACGCAACAGCTCATATCCGAATGCGGGCACCATTAGCTGTTCCGCAACGGTTTGTTCATTTCCGCCAGAAGATTTCACGCAATTCCCCTCTTTCTATATGCTATATTATATACAAAATAAAACCGGACTTAAAAGCATTTTTTGAGTATACACCAAAATAATGGGAACTTTTTTTCGCCGGCTTCCGCGTCACATGGGGAAATGATGCCGGTTGCGGTAAAATCCGATGAAAAAAGACAAGCCTTGGATAAAAATTCCTTTTTTATGCAAAAGCATATGGCAAAAGAGCTATACTGAAAAAATTTTAAAAAATGGGAGAAAGACTGACAAATATGACAAATAAACGGTATTTTCAGTGCAAATTCATGAATGCGTTTCCTTGACGCGCCCATTTGTCGGGAGTACAATAAAACTGTCACATAATTGTTATAAAATATTTATGCGGGAGGAAGCAATGCAAAATTTGTCTTCTTTGCATAAATTCACACTACAAAGGGGGATACAATGTGGCTGGAAATCGAGAGTTTTATAACCGCAAACTGCATTCTTTGCTGGGTGTTATACCCATCGGCTTATTTTTAGTCATCCACTTGACCGTGAACCACTATGCGGTAAACGGTGCTGCTGCCTTCAATAAAGCAGCCGGTTTTATGGAAAACCTGCCGTTTCTGCTTTTTGTGGAAGTCGTGTTCATTTATTTGCCGCTTTTGTTCCATGCAATTTACGGCTTATATATTTCGTTTACGGCATCGAGCAATGTCGGTACGATGGGCTACTTTCGGAACTGGATGTACCTTTTGCAAAGAATCAGCGGTGTGCTGGTCCTGATTTTTCTCGTATTTCACATCTATGAAACACGCATTCAAATGGCGCTTGGCAAGGAATTGAATTTTGATCTGATGGCAAATCTTTTAGCCAATCATTGGATGCTCGCCTGGTACATAATTGGGACAGTGGCTGCCGTTTTCCACTTTGCCAACGGTCTCTGGTCGTTCCTGGTCAGCTGGGGCATTACACAGTCGCGCCGGTCACAGCAAATTTCCACATATGTGATGGTTGTGGTCTTTGTGCTGCTTTCTGTTGTCGGCGTCAGGGCTTTATTAGCATTTGCATAATGAAAAGATTCGAAAAATAGCAGTTTACTGGTTTGTAAGAGGCATCAAGTATGAAGAGGGAGTGAATCAAGTTGGCTAATGGCAAAATCATTGTTGTCGGCGGAGGGCTTGCCGGTTTGATGGCGACTGTAAAAATTGCAGAAGCAGGCCGGCAGGTTGATCTGTTTTCGCTAGTGCCGGTAAAAAGGTCGCACTCTGTTTGCGCACAGGGCGGCATTAACGGCGCTGTCAATACAAAAGGGGAAGGGGATTCGCCATGGATCCACTTTGACGATACGGTATACGGGGGCGACTTCCTTGCCAACCAGCCGCCGGTAAAAGCGATGTGCGAAGCGGCGCCGGGGATTATCCACCTGTTTGACCGGATGGGCGTCATGTTCAACCGCACGCCGGAAGGGCTTTTGGACTTCAGGCGTTTCGGCGGCACCCAGCACCACCGGACAGCATTTGCAGGCGCAACAACCGGTCAGCAGCTTTTATACGCATTGGATGAACAGGTAAGGCGCCATGAAGTGAACGGGCTTGTCACGAAATACGAAGGCTGGGAATTTCTTGGCATTATCAAAGACGATGAAGGCATTTGCCGCGGCATCGTTTCGCAAAACCTGACAACAATGGAAATCAAAGCTTTTCCTGCGGATGCCGTCATTATGGCATCGGGCGGCCTTGGCATTATTTTCGGGAAATCAACCAACTCGATGATCAATACCGGCTCGGCGGCTTCCATTGTATACCAGCAAGGCGCAACGTATGCGAACGGCGAATTTATCCAAATTCACCCGACTGCCATCCCGGGCGATGACAAACTGCGGCTGATGAGTGAATCCGCACGCGGGGAAGGCGGGCGCATCTGGACGTACAAAGACGGCAAACCGTGGTATTTCCTGGAAGAAAAATATCCGGCATACGGGAACCTCGTGCCGCGCGACATTGCAACCCGTGAAATTTTCCATGTCTGCGTGGACTTGAAACTCGGCATTAACGGCGAGAACATGGTTTATCTCGATTTGTCGCACAAAGACCCGCATGAACTGGACGTAAAACTGGGCGGGATTATTGAAATCTATGAAAAATTCGTCGGCGATGACCCGCATAAAGTGCCGATGAAAGTGTTCCCGGCCGTCCACTATTCCATGGGCGGATTATGGGTGGACTATAAACAGCATACGAGCATTCCGGGGCTGTTCGCAGCAGGCGAATGCGACTACTCGATGCACGGCGCGAACCGCTTAGGAGCAAACTCCCTGCTTTCTGCCATTTACGGCGGGATGGTAGCCGGCCCTGAAGCTGTCAACTACATCGACGGGCTTGAAAAGAGCACGGATGCACTGCCGTCAACTGTCTTTGAACGTGCTGTCCAAGAACAGGAGAAAAAATGGAAAGATATTTTGTCGCTTAACGGAACCGAAAATGCCTATGTGCTGCATAAAGAACTGGGCGAATGGATGACAGACAATGTGACAGTTGTCCGTTACAATGATCGTCTGAAGAAAACGGACGAAAAGATTCAGGAATTAATGGAAAGATGGAAAAATATTAATGTTGTAGATACATCGAAATGGAGCAACCAGGCGGCTTCGTTTACACGGCAGCTGTATAATATGCTGCAGCTGGCGCGCGTTATCACGATCGGCGCCCTGAACCGCAATGAAAGCCGCGGCGCCCACTATAAACCTGATTTTCCGGACCGCAACGACGAAGAATGGCTGAAAACGACGATGGCAAATTATGACCCTGTGAACAATGAACCGGTCTTCAGCTATGAAGATGTAGATGTATCGCTGATCAAACCGCGCGTACGCGACTACACGAAGAAGCACTGATTCGGATCGGGCAAAAACGGATTTTTTCCGGCTTTTTCCCGGGTGATTTCATAAGGAAAGAGGAGAATAAGGATGGGTGAACAAAAAACCGTTACATTTATCATACAACGCCAGGATAATCCGGAATCAGAACCATATGACGAAACGTTTGAAGTTCCGTACCGGCCGAATATGAATGTCATTTCGGCCCTGATGGAAATCCGCCGGAATCCGGTCAATGCCAAAGGGGAAAAAACAACACCTGTTGTTTGGGAAATGAACTGTTTGGAAGAAGTTTGCGGTGCCTGTTCCATGGTGATTAACGGCAAACCACGCCAGGCTTGTTCAGCGCTTGTGGACAAACTGCAGCAGCCGATCCGCCTTGCCCCAATGCGGACATTCCCGGTTGTCAGAGATTTGCAAATTGACCGCGGCCGCATGTTTGACTCGCTGAAAAAAGTGAAAGCTTGGATTCCGATTGACGGCACTTACGACTTAGGGGAAGGGCCGCGCATGCCGGAGAAAAAAAGGCAGTGGGCTTATGAACTGGCAAAATGCATGACTTGCGGCGTATGTTTGGAAGCCTGCCCGAATGTCAACAGCCGTTCAAACTTTATCGGGCCAGCGCCGCTTTCGCAAGTACGGTTATTTAATGCGCACCCGACCGGCCATATGAACCGCGATGAACGACTTGAAGCGATCATGGGTGACGGCGGTCTTGCCAATTGCGGCAACTCGCAAAACTGTGTACAAGCCTGCCCGAAAGGTATCCCGCTGACAACATCCATCGCAGCATTAAACCGTGAAACAACCATCTATATGTTTAAAAAATTCTTTGGCAGTGACCATACGGTTGACTAATGCCAAAAGTGCCACATCAAAGCGGAAACAGTAGATGTGGCACTTCTTTTCAAATAAAAAATGAATGGTTGTTCACTCATTAAAAGGAGGTATCCCATTGAAAAAGCACATCTCTTATATTGATGACTGGAACGCCTGGGAAGAAGGATTTTCCTATTATCTCCCGGTCACGGTCCGTTTTTCTGAAACCGATATGTTTGGTCACATGAACAATACGGTTCCGTTTATTTATTTTGAACAAGCGCGGATTGAATTTCTCCAGCAACTCGGGTTTATGGGCGACTGGGCAAAAAAAGGCACCGGCTCCATCCCGGTCGTGGCGGATTTGCAGTGTGATTTTTTACAACAGGTTTTTTTCAATGACAAACTCCGCATTTATGTAAAAGTCTCAAAAATCGGCAACTCGTCCGTCGACTTGCACTACATGGCGAAAAATGAAGCGAATGAAATCTGTTTTACCGGGCGCGGGACAATGGTGCAGATCTCGGTCACAACCGGAAAAGGAATACCGTGGACTGCGGAAGAAAGAGCGAGGTTCGCCGACCCGCAAGCCGCCGTCTCATCCGTCAACTGAATGAAAGTAACCCGCCATAAAAAATAAGCTTAAGTGTTTACGTTGAGGACTGTTTTTTAGCGGAGAAAAGAGCGGCAATACTTGGTATATTTTATTGCTTTTACAACACTTGTTTGCCTGTTTTGCCATCTCCGGCCAGGACATAAATAGAATCTATATCTGCCAGTTTACAATGCCGGATAATGTTTCGTTTGCCTTTCATACAGAAAGGGTTCCGGCATCCGCCCTTTTTTTCGGATTTGTGCTGTTCCTTGCCTCGTCAAGTCACTCCCGGCCGCGCAAGAACATAAGATATCGTGACAACCAAAATACCCATCCCCGCGGTTTAGAGCTGGCGAAGGCAAGGAGGGTTATCATAGTTGAAGGACAACGATTTCACACATAAACCGCTGCTGACAAAAAGAGAAAAAGAAGTATTCGAGCTGTTAGTACAAGACAAGACAACAAAAGAAATCGCGAGCGAATTGTTTATCAGCGAAAAAACAGTTCGAAATCATATTTCCAACGCCATGCAGAAATTGGGAGTCAAGGGGCGCTCGCAAGCTGTTGTTGAATTACTCCGCATGGGGGAATTAAAGCTTTGAAACAAAATCGGCTGCAATGTTGCAGTCGATTTTGTGGTTTAAAGAAGGGATAGAAACGGGATGATTTTTGGACAAAGCGTTTACCCTTTCTGATTCCGTTTTTTACATTGATTGCATATTTTTAGATGAACCTGGAAATCTGCCGGCGGTTTTAGTAAAATGACCACAAGTGCACGTAGCGGAATCGTTTTCAATGGACGTTTGAATGAAGTTCCGATCGAAAATGGATCATGTTAAAAAGGCGGGCTGTTTAAACGCTGGATACCGTATAAGGAAATCACGAGGATGGAGAAACAAATGATGTTTTTACAGGTTTCCGGATGTTATCTTTTTTACAAGCCCGCCTCAATGAGACAGTGTGAAGATTTCTCCAAAGATGCCGGACGATTTGGGCTAAAATCAAACGCCGCTGTGCCCAATTTGCAAATAGACGCCCATACCGCAATGGATGCGCCACAAGCAGAAGAATGAAAGCCAGCCGGCACATATTTTCAGGATATATAGTTGAACTAAACATTACTACTTCTTTATACGTTGCCAGAAGCAATGTCTGTCCTGAACGTCATTGATTTTGGCACGTTTTATGTAGATTAATAAATTTATAGCTGCAAGCATCGCAATTTAACATACGGGCGAATGATATTTTGCCGGCATTTTGTTTCCGGCTTTTCCCGCCTGGAAAAATGATATGAACATTCGCCAAAATACAGTACAATAGCATGAAAGGATGTGAGTTTATGCGGTTTTTTCTCAAAGTGACGGATCCGGCATTTTTGCTTATTTTGATACTGGTTGCCGCGCTTGTATCCCTGATCGGGTTTGCATTTGCACCGGCGATCATTCCGTTCCATTTTAACGGATATTTACGGCCGGACGGATTTATAAATAAGTGGGCCGGTTTTTCCATTTTGCCTGTCGTGATGTGGCTTATCTGGCTACTCTCAAGGAAAGGAGTGTCATACAAAGCGTCACTGTGCATTCTATTTTTATTTATCATCCATGTCTTGCT
Organism: Weizmannia sp. FSL K6-0777; assembly: GCF_038593185.1. Classification (NCBI taxonomy): domain Bacteria; kingdom Bacillati; phylum Bacillota; class Bacilli; order Caryophanales; family Bacillaceae; genus Heyndrickxia; species Weizmannia sp. FSL K6-0777. The sequence continues at coordinate 2,163,112 of NZ_CP151971.1, read as the reverse complement.
TGTTCTGTATGCGCTTTTTTCAAAATGAGGGGGAGTCAAAATGAAAAGAAAGATTGGCAGAAAAAACTATGCATGGATGAAAAGCGAGCTTGCTTTTTTTGAAGAAGAAGGGACCATTACGCATACGCAAAAAGACGAGATGCTTGCACAGTATGAGGTTTCCCGGGGGGGTGAGCCTTGTCCGCATTCTTGTCATGGTCGGGGCCCTTTTGCTTGGGGCGGGCATTTTCAGCTTTATTGCCAGCAATTGGGTCTATCTTGGCAAAACGGTCAAATTTCTCATCATCCTTGCTGCGATTGCAGGCGTGAACGGAGCGGCTATCAAACTGGAGAACAGCCATCCGAAAACAGCACGCGGCTTGTACTTTCTTGGTGTCCTGTTTTTCGGGGCGGGCATTTTTCTCACCGGGCAAATTTTTAACCTTGGCGGCTCATTCGGCCAGGCATTTTTATGGTGGGGGATTGGATCGCTGCCAATGGCCTATGTGCTGAAAGACAAATGGCTCTCCATTTTTGCCACAGTGCTTTTCCTTTTGTATTTGGATGCTGAAAATACCGGCATCGGGTACTTCGCTGTTCTCATTACCGCACTTTTAGCAGGATTACTTTACTGGATAAATGAAAAAACGGTTGCTTCCCGCCTGCTTCTGTTTTTCGTAAACGCGCTTTCGATTGCCGTGCTGTCCGTATTTCTGTTTAAACTCAGTGCATTCTTTCCCGCATACGGACATTTGGCTGCCTTTCTGCTTCTCTTTGTTGCCGGCTTCGTGATGCTGCGATTGCCGGTTCAGGAAGCGTACAGAGAAGTGATGCGGCTGGAAGGCCATTTACTTCACGGTTTGATGGGCATCCTGCTTACTTTTTCGTCTGTTTGGGAAGGTACGGTTTTTGGCAGCCACTTCAATTTAGCATTTTCAGTTGTGTACTTTCTGCTTGTCCTGTATTTTATCAAAACCGGCAGCCTTACCAATATCTTCATTCTCTGCATTTTTGTGCTGCGTTTTTACCTTGACTTTTCCTACGACTTTTTGCCGAAATCCATTGTTTTCATCATTGGCGGCCTAATTTTTATCGGTTTTGGCTTTTATTTTGAAAAGCAGCGGAAAGAAGGGGGAAACGGCCATGCATGATCTGGTGAAAAGAGGGCTTGCTGCGTTTGTTCCGATTGCCATTTTACTCGGGATGATTGTTTTGCCGTTATATACGGTTGCGGTGGGGGAACCGGTCAAACTGCAAATGGAACCGGTGGACCCGACGGATGCCTTCAGGGGCGATTATATACAGGTGAATCTTGAAGCGGAAACGGTACCGGCCAGCCGTCTGGACCGCAGTGCCATCGAGTATTTTGCGGGCCATAAAGGCGGGGAACTGACCGTGTATGCCCTGCTTAAAAAAGATGAAAAGGGCATTTGCCATGTGAAAAGTGTATCCGCCGAAAAGCCGCGGGGCGGAATATATTTAAAAGGGAAGGCTTACGAGTGGGAAGACGATGAGCAAAAAGTGTATATTGATTATCATCTTGATAAATTTTTTGTGCCTCAACATAGCGGGAAAGAAATCGAGCAGGCGGCAACAAAAGGGCGCGCTGCAGCAGTGGTAAAAATTTACCGCGGCCGTGCCGTTATCACGAATCTCGTAACTGAGTGACGGCCTACCCGACCGAATTTCTCTTGCACGTTTTTTCACGCATATAGAAATCCGGTTGGGAAATGCCGGGCAAAAAATCCCCCTGCATCCCGCACCCGGTGCACGTTCGCAACAGCGCCATATGGTTTGAAACGGTGTTGCTTATGCAAGTCTACACCCACATAAATGTCGTTCGCAACAGCGCCATATGGTTTGAAACCGCACCGGGCCGTTTTCTTTTTCAAAAAATAGCGGACCGGAAGCTTGTTCAATATGCAAATTTTACCCGGACAGTGTTTTCACAACCCTATACCGGGCCGCTTTTCCTTCCACAGCTTTACTTGGAAAGCAATGGAACGAAACTATGTAAAAATCTGTCTTGAAATTTCGGGTGAAAAGGGTCAAAATAGCTTATAGTAAAACAGTCATCACCGTATTTTTGAGAGAGGGGCCGCTTTGGACATGGAACAGCAACCATACATACATGATCCGGAAGTTGTAGCACAAATTGAAAAAGATTTGCGTTACATATCCGGCATTGTCAAGCAAAAGGGCCGTGAATTATTAAGCGATTATAAAATCACGCCGCCACAGTTTCTGGCGCTTCAATGGCTTTTTGAGGAAGGCGATATGACGATCGGGGAACTGTCGAACCGAATGTACCTGGCTTTCAGTACAACGACAGACCTGATTGACCGGATGGAAAAAAATGAACTCGTCAGGCGCGTAAAAGATCCGCATGACAGGCGGGTTGTCCGCATCCATTTACTGGAAAAGGGACGAGTATTGATCGACGAAGTGATCCGAAAACGGCAAGCTTACTTGCAGGGTGTGCTGAGCCATTTTTCACCGGATGAACTGGTCAAATTAAAAAACAACTTACTGCAATTGCATCAGGAAATGAAGACAGAATGAGGCGAGAAGTTTGAATGCACCAATTGGCGTGATTGATTCGGGGGTTGGCGGCCTGACCGTCGCAAAGGAAATGATGCGCCAGCTTCCGAATGAGACCATTTATTATGTGGGCGATACAGCACGATGCCCGTATGGACCGCGGCCGGTGGAAGAAGTCAAAAAATTCACTTGGCAGATGATCCGATTTCTGATGGACAAACAAATAAAAATGCTGGTCATCGCCTGCAATACGGCTACGGCAGTGATTTTGGACGAAGTCAGAGAAGAGCTGAAGATTCCGGTGCTCGGCGTCATTTATCCCGGCGCGCGGGCCGCTTTAAAACATACAAAAAATTTCCGGATCGGCGTGCTCGGCACGATCGGCACGATTAAAAGCCAGGCGTATGAACGGGCGTTAAAAAGCATCAATAAAAAAGTCAAGATTACGGCGCTTGCCTGCCCGAAATTTGTCCCGCTTGTGGAAAGCGGCCAGTACAACAGTCCGATTGCCAAAAAAATTGTTGCCGAAACTTTGTATCCAATCCAAAATTGCGGCATTGACACCGTCATTCTCGGATGTACCCATTATCCGCTCCTCGGGCCGATTATCCAAAACGTGATGGGCGCGGGCGTTTCGGTCATCAGTTCCGGGGAGGAAACCGCGCGAGAAGTGAGCACGCTTCTTTACTTCCATGACCTTTTTAATATGGAAGACACGCGGCAGAAGCACCGCTTTTACACTACCGGCTCGAGCAAAATATTTGCCGCACTTGCATCAGACTGGCTTGAACAGGATATTACTGGTGTGGAAACCATTCAATTGGGGGAGACGCTCTCCTGATTGGGTGGTTTTTTTGTTTTGCCTTCATCCAAGCCCGCATAGAAACGGCTGTGAATAGGCACAATAGCTTTTGAAAAACGGAGGTGGATATATGGAAAACAATGGTTTGGCTTACCACGAAACAAGGGAGCTCCATGAAATGCTCAATTTCAAAACCATTTGTTTATTAAAATCGAAAATGATGTCCGGCCTGGTATTCGACCAGGATTTGAAGGCATTGATGGAAAAAGATGTGCAGCAGGCAGAAGCAGCCATTCAAGAAATGAAAGCTTTATACAAGCTGAATCCGGGAGGGATGCTGCAATGATTCATGATTACTTGGAAATCGAAAACGCGGAAGGCATGCCAGAAATGGCGGATTCAGCGGTTGCACTTGAATTTTTGATGAGTATTAAAACCGGGATCCGGAATGCAGCGGCAGCCATTACGGAATCAAGAACGCCTGCGGTGAGGGCCGCATTCCAGAAACAGCTTGCAGAGGGCCTTTCCCTTCATGAAGAGGTTTCAAATTTCATGATGCAAAAAGGCTGGCTCCACCCGTATAACGTAGATGACCAGTACAAACTGGATATGAAATCCGCTGACATGGCGTTGATGATCGGCAAACTGAACCTGTTTCCCGGCAATACATCGCGCATGGGCATGATGGCGCAGATTGATGCGGACGAATAGGAGGAAAACATGAAAGCAGTCACTTTCCAGGGAATCAAAGATGTCAGAGTAAAAGATGTGCCGGAACCGAAAATAGAGAAAAAAGATGATATTATTGTGAAAATTACGTCATCGGCCATTTGCGGCTCCGATTTGCATCTCATCCACGGCATGATACCGAATTTTCCGGAAGACTATATCATCGGGCATGAGCCGCTCGGGATTGTCGAAGAAACCGGACCGGATGTCACGAAAGTCAAAAAAGGGGATAGGGTGATTATACCGTTCACTGTCGCCTGCGGGGAATGCTGGTATTGCACACACCATCTGGAAAGCCAGTGTGACAATGCGAATGCGAACGGCGAGATGGGCGGCTATTTTGGATATTCCCATCTGACAGGCGGCTATCCGGGGGGCCAGGCGGAATATTTACGCGTCCCGTATGCGAATTTTACACCGTTTAAAATTCCGGAAAACAGCGAAGTCAAAGATGAAGAACTCGTGTTGCTTTCAGATGCCGCTTCCACTGCGTTCTGGTCGGTGGACAATGCGGGTGTAAAAGACGGTGACACGGTTGTCGTGCTCGGCTGTGGACCGGTCGGCCTGCTTGCGCAAAAATTTGCATGGCTGAAAGGGGCGAAACGTGTCATTGCCGTTGATTATCTGGATTACCGGTTGCAGCATGCCAAGAAGTATAACAAAGTGGAAACCGTCAACTTTGAACAGCACGACAATACCGGCGAATATTTGAAAGAACTCACTAAAGGCGGTGCGGATGTTGTCATTGATGCAGTTGGCATGGACGGAAAAATGACACCGATGGAATATTTGACATCCGGGCTGAAACTCCAGGGCGGGGCGATGAGTGCGCTTGTCATCGCGTCACAGGCGGTGAGAAAAGGCGGCACCATCCAGGTAACAGGTGTTTACGGCGGCCGTTACAACGCATTTCCGCTCGGCGATATTTTCCAGCGCAATGTCAGCCTTCGCACGGGACAGGCGCCGGTCATTCATTATATGCCGTTTCTGTATGACCTTGTGGCGCAGGAAAAAGTCACACTCAGCGACATCGTGACGCATGTATTGCCGCTTGACCAGGCTGAAAAAGGATACGAAGTGTTTGATACAAGAACGGACAATTGCATAAAAGTGGTCCTCAAGCCGTAAAAAAAGCCCGGCGCTGCTTTTTTTAAAAGCAGGCCGGGTTTTTCGTGCCTGTCCTCTTCAAATGTGTAAAGCGAAAGCCAGCAGATAAGAGGGAGAAGGCCGGCTGCGCTTTAAACTGACGTAAAGTAAAGCAGTGGGTACGCCGTTTAATCGGGAAGGGGGATTTGTAAGGCGGTCCGGGCTGCCTGCATGTCGACATGCAACTGGTCCTCTATATGATAAGGGTGATAGTAACCCTTTTCAATCATAAAGTCCATGATCTTATCATGCATGTCAATGGCCGCCAGAAGCTGTGCGGAAAGAGCGGCTCTGGCTTCCGCTGTTGCCGCCTCGGTTACCGCAAACGCGAGCATCTTCACACCGGACTTTGTTGAAATGAGCAAGTCAGATGCAATGATGCTGTCTGACATGTCCCCCATCCCGATGATGTTTTGGAGAAAGCCGTTCATTTTTCTTCCCTCCCCAAAAGCGACATGAGTTGTTCGATATCCTGCTTCGCCTGCTTTGCATTCTGCCCGAGCAGTTCTTTTAAAGCCGGATCCTGTGCAATGGCCGACATGGTTGCGGATTTTGTTAAGCAGATGTTTTTAAACATTAATATTTCGTGCATATCAAGCGTTTCATGAACGCCCAGTGTCTGGTCCAAATCAATCCCTCCTGTTCAGCTGTATTTTTATTATGGAAAAGCGTGCCGTTTTTATTCTGCCCCGAAATTTTTGCATGTCCGGTCTAATTTTTCGGAATGCCAGTATACATAGTAGTACAAACAGTCTTCGGGAGGGGAAAGGGATGGTAAAAAAAGCAAAGGCAGCCGGCAAACTTGCCCTGGCGTTTGCGGCATGCAGCATCTGGATCTCGGGTTGCAGCCTGCTACCTGAGAAGCAGCCGGAAAAAATTGATCCACATCAAAGTGTTTCTGTAAAAGACGGAGCGAAACAAACCGCAAAAGCAAAGAAAGGGCAGGTGCTAACAGAGCTGTATTTGATTGATAAATACGGTTATGTCGTTCCACAAACGATCGCCTTGCCCGAAAGCAAAAGCATTGCAAAACAGGCACTGGAATACCTCGTGCAGGACGGCCCGGTTTCCAATTTGCTGCCGAACGGCTTCCGCGCGGTCCTTCCCGCGAATACGCAGTTGTCGGTAGATGTGAAAGACGGTTTGGCGACGGTCGACTTTTCGGGGGATTTCAAAGACTATCAAGCGCACGATGAACAAAAAATATTGGAATCGGTCACATGGACGCTGACCCAGTTCGACTCCATTCAAAAGGTCTCGCTTAAAATGAATGGCAAAAAACTGAAGGCGATGCCGGTTGCGGGGACACCCGTAAGCCCGGATGGTTTGACAAGGGAGGCAGGCATCAATACGGATACAAAGTATGTTGCCGATATTACAAATACCCATCCGGTCACCGTTTATTATTTGGCGGAAACAGGGGAGCAAAGCTATTATGTGCCGGTAACGAAGCGCGTTGCGGACAGTAACAAGGACGATGTCGCAGCAGCGGTTGAAGAACTGGTTAAAGGTCCTTCCCCGGGTTCCCATCTTGTGTCCGGATTCATGGACGATGTCAAACTGAAGAAACAGCCGGAAGTGGCAAACGGGAAAGTGACGCTTGATTTTAATAAAGAAATTTTAGGGAGCCTCGATAAAAAGATGATCTCAAACGAAGTGCTCGATCCGCTCGTCCTGACGCTGACCGAGCAAAAAGGGATTAAAAGCGTTGCAGTCGAAGTGGACGGCAGTACAAAGCTTGTTACAGAAGACGGAAAATCGGTTTCAGAACCGGTGACAAGGCCGGAAAAAGTCAACACGGGTAGTTTTTAGCGTGGTTTTTTTGTTATACTATAGAATATGGGACAAAAGGGGTAGCCAGACTACCTCTTATTTGTATCGTGCATACATAATACATTTCCTTTAAAAGGGGGAGAAAATTGGCGGCTGTTTTGATTGCAACAAAAAACAAAGGTAAAGCAAAAGAATTTGCAGCTTTATTTTCCCGGTTCGAGCTCGAGGTGAAAACGTTTTTGGATATGGAAGGCGCACCGGACGTAGAGGAAACGGGGAAAACGTTTGAAGAAAATGCGATTTTAAAAGCGGAAGCGGCGGCCAATGCATACGGCATGATGGCAATTGCCGATGATTCGGGGCTTATGATCGATGCGCTTGGCGGCAGGCCGGGGGTTTATTCTGCACGCTATGCAGGGAAAGAGAAAAATGATGAGGCAAACATCGATAAGGTGCTTTCCGAGCTTGAAGGGGTACCGGATGAAAAACGTACAGCTTCTTTTTATTGTGCACTTGCGGTTGCCCGCCCTGGAAAAGAAACATTTACGGTGTCCGGGACGCTTCAGGGAAGGATCACGCGGGAAAGGATCGGAGAGAACGGATTCGGGTACGATCCCATTTTTATGCTTCCGTCCGGCAAAACGCTTGCCCAGCTTTCTGCCGAAGAAAAAAATAAAATCAGCCACCGTGCCCATGCACTGGCAAAACTTTCGGATGCACTGTATTCGATTTTAGGGGAGGAAGGCAAAAAATGAAACTGCTGATTGCAAGTGACAGCCACGGACTTACGGAAGAGCTGATCGAGCTTAAACGGCGGTACGGCGGGGAAATGGACGCGATGATCCATTGCGGCGATTCGGAGTTGCGAGCGGACGAGGAGGCCATCCGGGACTTTTTAACCGTGCGCGGCAATTGCGATTATGAGCGGAAATTTCCGCTTGATATCACGAAAGAAATTGGGGACAGCAAAATATTTGTCACCCACGGCCACCATTATAATGTAAAAATGACCCTGTTGAATTTGTCTTATAAAGCAAAAGAAGTGGGGGCGGATTTTGTTTTTTTCGGGCACTCCCATATTCTCGGTGCCGAGCTGATTGAAAATACTCTTTTCCTGAATCCCGGCAGCCTTTTGATGCCAAGGGGCAGGACGGAACGGACGTATGCGGTTGTGGAGAAAAACGGAAATACGATCCGAGTTTCCTTTTATACGGACAAGCACTGCGAACTTGAGGATTTACGCCAGGAATTCTCGTTATGACGCCGGGAACTCCGGCTGCAGAGCAAGGCGGGTACGAAGCCGGGCCAATCCGGTTGCGGAAACCGCTGCCTGCTGCTGCACCCGCCCGTTGCAGGAAAAAATCGTGTTTTTTTCAAATTCATGATTGACATTTGCCCGCCTGCTGATTAAAATGATATATGTTCGTAACAAACCATTTTAAAATGTCCCAGTAGCTCAGCAGGATAGAGCATCGGCCTTCTAAGCCGCAGGTCGGGGGTTCGAATCCCTCCTGGGACGTATGCACGTCCAGTTAGGACAAATAGAGGTCTTAAAGATGCTTGAAAATGCTGTTATATCAACTTTTTCAAGCGTTTTTAATTTTTCTGAGAAAAGTTCAAAAAGGTGGGTTTTGATTTCGTTTTACACATTTTTTACACAAGCCGCATCGCCTTTCTGAATGCTTGCTGAACCGGAAAGGGCAGGACAGAATGAGGGTTGTCCACTATGAGAACACCAAACGGATCAAACCTTACCTGGAATGGCAAAACAGGCCTGCTTGATGTCCAACCACGAAAGAATATGCTGGAATCCGGCGCGAAGAAGGGAAAGACTCAAAGAAGAAAGGATACAAAAAGAACGTAATCCACTCCATCAAAATGTTTAGGGAAGCTACAGAATCCGAACCGATCGCTAGAATGCCCGATGATCTATTTGAAAAAATCAAAAGAATCCTGCGGAAAATAGAGCAAGGGTATGAATGTTTCCAAATCGGAGAAGGGAAGAGGTGAATAAAGCTGATTAGCTATAGAAGAGAGGTTAGATTAAGGGATTTGGAAATATATATGCTATATAATGACAATGTTTCTATGGGATATTTAATTATCGAGGATTTAAGAAGGCCACTAAACGAAAGCGAGCTTCAACTCTTGCCATTTCGTACAATGGATGAAGAGGATATTGACGATGTCAAGAATACAATTAAAATAGATATCGTATTAGATGGGGATGATTATAGTAGTGAAGAGCGGGGGATCTTTGAAGAATTTGCAATGGATTTAGTAGACGGGAAGCCCCATTGTGCTTACTTATGTAAAACACATGTCAATGAAAAATTTTTCTATGAACGTCCTGTGGACCCTGGCCCTGCAGATTATCAGAAATTATTGGAGTTAGTGGAATCTGGTTTTAATATTTCTGATCATATTTTTGATCACGAGCATTTGATGCATTTATCTCAAGATTGAAATAAGACGACGGCGGCAAAAAGGCCGTCTTTATTTTTATTGCGATGCATGTGGGATACTCTCGGTGTGGACATCTGTTTGTAAGGGGGACAGTCAAGAGCAAGGGTGTCTATTGGGAGATGGGAGTTGAAGGAAGCGAAGGGGTCGCCTGGGACGTAGCACATAACCGCAAAAAGGCCGGGCAGCAAGGAAAAACCTTGTGACCCGTCCTTTTGTGTAAAAAGGGTGTAAAGAGCCGTTATGATTTTTTCCCTTCTTTTTCCAGTTCTTTCATTTCTTTGTGGGTTTGCGGAAATCCGTTTGCGATCCATTCGGAACGGTATGTGGAGTCCAGCTGTGTGAGCCCTTTTTCTTCCGGTACTTTGTCCGCATCCACACTTTCCATTTGGTCGATTTTTTTGCTGTTTCTCATATCCGTATCTTCCCACGTTTCAGCCGAATCTTTTTGCCGTTTATTGCAAGCGGCCATGACCAGCACGGCTCCCCCGGCGGAAAGCAAAGTGCCTGAAATCAGATTCATCATTGACCTTTTCATCGAATCCCTCCGTCATGTGTAGACTTGTTATTCATTACCCCTTTTTTCTTCTTTTAAATCATCCCATCATGTTTCAATCCTTTTTCATTTGGACAAACTATAAGTAAAACTGCCTGTTTAAGGGAGGAATTGAAATGCGAAATGCAATCGTTTTACTGGCAAAATTTATCACGTGCATTGTCGCTTTTGCGGTTGCGCTTGATCTCTTTTTCGATGCGACGATCACAGACATTTTATCGTTCAGCCTGCTTGTCACAATAGTGTCTTATGTTGTTGGAGATGTGCTCCTTTTGCCACGCATTGGGAATTGGAAAGCAACCGTTGTTGATTTTTTGCTTGTTTATGCCAGTGTCTGGATTTTCGGGAACGTCGTGCTTGACAATTATTTGCAAATTGCATGGGGCAGCTTCATTGCCGCCTGCCTGATTTCGGCTGCGGAAGTGCTCGTGCACAGGTTTTTGCATCATGATGCCCCAAGCGCTGAAAACACGGCAAAAAGGCAAAATCAACGCCTTGCTTATGGCACGGAAATGGCTGAGGAAGAGGACATTCACGATATCAGACCGGACAAGAAATAAGCAAGCCGGACACGGAAGCTTTATGGCTTTCTGTGTTTGGCTTTTTTCATAATAGAAAGCCCCCTGGCAGTATAAACCCTTTGCAAAAAAACCGGTTCATGCTACACTAGTGACGATCTAAAAAAAGGCGGAATGGACAATGAAAAACGGAAAAAGCAATGTGGTGCCGTTCCCCCGTCTGAAAGAACGCCTCTTGGAGCGGGGACTCGAATCCATCAGCCAAAAAGAATATAAAGAAGCTGCCGCGCTGCTTCGCCAGGCACGCCGGCTTGACCATGACGATGGGGAAATCGGGACCGCCTACATGATTGCGCTCTATGAAGCCGGCGATTATGAAGGGGCGAAAGAACAAGGCAGACAAATGCTTCGTGAAGGAAACGGTGACTACTTCGAAATCCTCGATCTGTTTCTCATGATTCTTGTCCAGCTCGGTGAACATGAAGAAATCAGCAGTACCTTGCGCGCTCTGCTGGAAGAAAAAGAAGCCCCACCGGACAAGCTGGATCATTATGAAAAACTGCTCGCTTTCAGTGAAAAGCGGATGCAAATGCCAAAACCAGAACGGGAGCCCGAGCATACGGGCCGTAAGCTTTTTGAAACCGGGGACCAGGAAGAACAAATCTTGCGGGTTTCGCATCTTGTGCATGAAAATATCCGGCCGTATCTCGATGAAATCCGGGCATATATCCGGGATCCGGACAAACATCCGTTTATCCAGACCCTTTTGCTGAACGTTTTAAAAGAACAGGGGATCACGGATGAATTCGAGGTGCAAAAACTCGGCAAGGCTGGCGCCGTAAATCCCGCGCATCTTTTGCCGATTTTTGAAACGCAGCTGTATAATCTTTTGATTACGCGGCTTTCAAGGGATGTCGAACAAAAAAATCCGACACTTTTTGCTCAGATTAAAACGGTTTTGGACCGGCATTTTTTCCTGCTGTACCCGTTTGAACCGGAGCCGGAAGATCCCGCGCTGTGGACGGCTGCCTACTACAGCATGGGCCTGAAGCTTTTCGGGCAGGAAGCGTATTTTGATAAAATCGCGATGTACTATTCGGTGGAGCCGGATACCTTGCTTGAGGCCGTCCGCTATCTCGAAAGCCTTGAGGAAATTTCTTTGCCGAATCTGTAGGCTCATCATTGAAAGACAAAAAAGCTATGTTATAATTAAATGGTTGTAAACTGTCTTTTTTCAATCCGTATTTGAAAAAAGCAATAGACAAGGGAATCAGGAAACAGACCCGGTCTATTTCCTATTATTACATTATTATTTATAGATTGTTGGAGGGAAAGGTATGTCAGCAAAATGGGAAAAAACTGAAGGAAACCAGGGGATCCTGACAGTTGAAGTAGATGCTGAAACGGTTGATAAAAGTCTGGATAAAGCCTTCAAAAAAGTAGTGAAACAAATCAATGTCCCGGGTTTCCGGAAGGGCAAAATCCCGCGTCCTTTATTTGAAAAACGTTTCGGTGTAGAATCTCTTTATCAGGATGCACTGGATATGATCGTGCCTGGCGAATACGAAAAAGCGATCGAAGAAACCGGTATTGAACCGGTTGATACGCCGAATATCGATGTCGAACAAATGGAAAAAGGTAAACCGCTAATCTTTAAAGCGACTGTTACCGTGAAACCGGAAGTGAAACTTGGCGAATACAAAGGCCTTGAAGTCGAAAAACCGGATACAGACGTAACGGACGAAGACGTGGAAAAAGAATTGAAGAAATTGCAGGAACGCCTTGCCGAACTCGTGATCAAAGAAGACGGCGAAGCGGAAATGGGCGACACGGTTGTCATCGACTTCGAAGGATTCGTTGACGGCGAAGCGTTTGAAGGCGGATCTGCGGAAAACTATTCGCTTGAACTTGGTTCGGGCAACTTTATCCCAGGTTTTGAAGAACAATTAGCAGGCGTAAAAACCGGCGATGAAAAAGAAATTGAAGTTACTTTCCCGGAAGAATACCACGCTAGTGAACTTGCAGGCAAAAAAGCTACTTTCAAGGTGAAAGTCCATGAAATCAAAGCGAAACACCTGCCTGAACTGGACGATGAATTCGCGCAGGATGCGGATGACGAAGTGGAAACGCTGGATGCATTAAAAGAAAAAATCCAAAAAGATTTAAAAGAATCGAAAGAACATGCAGCAAAACACGCGGTTGAAGATGCAGTGGTCGAAAAAGCTGCGGAAAATGCAGAAATGGACATTCCAGAAGCGATGATCAATACGGAATTAAACCGCATGCTGCAAGAATTCGAACAAAACTTGAGTGCCCAGGGGCTGAACCTCGAACTTTACTATCAGTTCTCCGGCCAGAATGAAGAAGCGCTCCGCAATCAGATGAAAGAAGATGCGGAAAAACGCGTCCGCTTTAATCTGACGCTTGAAGCGATTGCCAATGCGGAAAACCTTGAAGTATCCGATGAAGAAGTGGATGAAGAACTGAAGCGCATGTCCGAAATGTACGGCATGTCCGTTGACGATATCAGGCGGGTGCTCGGTTCTACGGACGGCATTAAAGCCGATCTGAAAGCGCGCAAAGCGATCGATTTTCTTGTGCAAAACAGCAAAACTGTTGCATAATATAAATAGAAATACAAGGCACGGCACTGGCTCGTGTCTTGTTTTCTAACCTGCGGGCTGTGCCAAAAAATACATAGAAGCCCATACTGTAAGATAAGCGCACCAGAAACTTAGCCGATGCAATTTTTCAGGATGGAGAAGCATATTCGTCTGGTTTTTGGGAAAATCTGGAGTAGACAGGAATTTTACATATGCATGGAGAATGGTATAAGCAGTTTATTTCCTGCCGGCATCGTTTTGTGATACAATCCATATACAAATCACAGCAAAAGGGGTTTGTATAATGGTAAGCGGGAGTCATGAAGGGTCCCTGTTATTTCGGGAACTGCCAATGGAATGGAAGAAGTACAATATAAGGGGTGAATGGAATGTTCAAATTCAGCGATGAAAAACAGCAGTTAAAATGTTCTTTCTGCGGAAAATCGCAGGACCAGGTGCGAAAATTGGTCGCTGGTCCGGGTGTGTATATATGTGATGAATGTATTGAATTGTGCACGGAAATTGTTGAAGAAGAATTTGGCACAGAAGAAGAAGTGGAATTCAAAGACATTCCGAAGCCGCATGAAATCCGTGAAATTCTTGCGGAATACGTGATCGGCCAGGAACAGGCGAAAAAATCGCTTGCGGTTGCCGTTTATAACCATTATAAACGGATTAATTCCAACAGCAAAATCGATGAAGTCGAACTGGCAAAAAGCAATATTTGCTTAATCGGGCCGACAGGGAGCGGGAAAACGCTGCTTGCGCAAACGCTGGCACGCATTTTAAATGTGCCGTTTGCGATTGCCGATGCCACATCGTTGACGGAAGCTGGCTATGTCGGGGAAGACGTCGAAAATATTTTGTTAAAGCTGATCCAAGCAGCTGATTATGATGTGGAAAAAGCGGAAAAAGGTATCATCTACATTGATGAGATTGATAAAATTGCCCGTAAATCGGAAAACCCTTCGATTACGCGCGATGTTTCCGGCGAAGGCGTGCAGCAGGCGCTCCTGAAAATTCTGGAAGGCACGGTTGCGAGCGTTCCGCCTCAAGGAGGGCGCAAACATCCGCACCAGGAATTTATCCAGATTGACACAACCAATATTCTGTTTATTTGCGGCGGTGCGTTTGACGGCATCGACCAGATCATTAAACGCCGCCTCGGCAAAAAAGTGATCGGTTTCGGCACCGATTTAAAAAATGACGAACTCGATGAACAATCGCTCCTGAAGCACGTACTGCCGGAAGATTTGCTTTCTTTCGGGCTGATTCCGGAATTCATCGGCCGCCTTCCGGTCATTGCTACTTTGGAACAATTGGATGAAGAGGCATTGATTAAAATTTTGACCGAACCGAAAAATGCGCTGGTCAAGCAGTATAAAAAAATGCTGGAACTCGACCATGTAGAATTGGAATTTGAACAGGATGCGCTGAAGGAAATCGCGAAAAAAGCGATCGAAAGAAAAACGGGTGCACGCGGCTTGCGTTCCATTATTGAAGGCATTATGCTCGATGTCATGTTTGACTTGCCGTCCCGGGAAGATATTGAAAAATGTATTGTTACAAAAGAATCCGTCCTGGACAAAGAATTCCCGAGGCTCGTGCTGAAAGACGGCACAGTCATTGAAGGCAGCGACCAGACAAAATCGGCATAAATAAGCGGAGCCGGGCTGCCCGCCGGCAATCCGGCGTGAACATTCTTTTTTGAACAGGAACCGGTCTAAGGCAGCAGGGCTAAATTCCTGGTATTGGCACAGCGCCGGAAAAATGAGAGGCGAAGCAGAATAAAGAAGCAATGGGCGAGCGGTGCGCTTGCCCTTTTTTCTTCCGCCCAGCCGTTCCTGGTTTTCAGAAATCCCCGTTTATTCCCTCCGGCAGCCGGAGATACTAGGTAAATAAGGAAGCGGCATGATCAGGCTGCAACTGAAATGCTTGGAGGGAACAGGATGAATTGGACGGGGATTGCCTTATTGATCCAGCTATTTTTCGGGATCATTATCGGGCTTTACTTTTGGAACTTGCTAAAAAGCCAAAAAACACAAAAAATTACGATAGACCGCGAATCAAAAAAAGAAATGGAACAGTTGCGGAAACTACGGGAAATTTCTTTATCTGTGCCGCTTTCGGAACGCGTCCGCCCGGCAGCATTCGCGGATATTGTGGGCCAGGAAGACGGCATTAAAGCACTGCGGGCGGCACTTTGCGGCCCAAACCCGCAGCACTGTATCATTTACGGGCCGCCCGGTGTCGGCAAAACGGCAGCGGCCCGCCTTGTGCTTGAGGAAGCTAAAAAAAATCCGAAATCCCCTTTTCAACGTGACGCTGTTTTTGTTGAACTGGATGCCACAACAGCCCGCTTTGATGAGAGGGGCATTGCCGATCCTTTAATCGGTTCCGTGCACGACCCGATCTACCAGGGGGCGGGCGCCATGGGGCAGGCCGGCATCCCGCAGCCGAAACAGGGTGCGGTCACCTCTGCCCACGGCGGCGTCTTGTTTATTGATGAAATCGGGGAATTGCATCCGATCCAAATGAATAAATTATTGAAAGTACTAGAAGACAGGAAAGTTTTTTTGGAAAGTGCGTATTACAATCCCGAAAACCGGGAAATTCCACATCATATCCATGATATTTTTCAAAATGGACTACCTGCAGATTTCCGGCTGATCGGCGCAACGACCAGAACGCCGAAAGAAATTCCGGCTGCCATCCGTTCGCGCTGCATGGAAGTGTTTTTTCGCGAACTTGACCGCGGTGAAATTAAACAGGTTGCAAAAAAAGCAGCTGATAAAATCCATATGGCAATCAGCGAAAACGGGCTGGACATTTTGGCGCAATATACGCAAAATGGCAGGGAAGCGGTCAATATGGTGCAAATTGCTGCAGGGCTTGCAATCCAGGAAGGACAGGATTTTATCCGGGAGGAGGACCTGGAATGGGTGGCAACAGCCAGCCAGTTGTCGCCGCGCTATGAGAAAAAGGCCCCTGAACAGCCGGCTGCAGGGCTTGTTAACGGGCTTGCCGTAACCGGTCCGAACACAGGGATGCTGCTTGAAATTGAAGTAGCGGCCATTCCGGCAAAAGAAAGGGGCAGCGTCAACATTACCGGGATTGTGGACGAAGAGAGTATTGGCGGCGAAGGGAAATCGGTCCGCAGAAAAAGCATGGCAAGAGGTTCCGCCGAAAACGTCATTACTGTTTTACGGACGATGGGTGTCCCCGCTGACCAGTATGACCTCCATGTCAATTTTCCGGGCGGGATTCCGATTGACGGCCCTTCCGCCGGGATTGCGATGGCATGCGGCATTTATTCCGCCATTTATAAAATTCCTGTTGACCAGACAGTAGCCATGACAGGGGAAATCAGCCTGCACGGCAAGGTCAAACCGGTCGGCGGCGTGTATGCCAAAATAAAAGCAGCAAAACAGGCAGGAGCCAAAACGGTGATCATTCCTGCCGAAAACATGCAGGCCACGTTCAAGGAAATCACAGGCATTGCGATCGTTCCGGTCCGGCAGCTGGAAGAAGTCCTGGATATCGCATTAAAGAAACATTTTAACGACAATGCGCTCATAGGGGGTTAATGGACAGGCCCCCTAAAAGACGTATCAAGATAGGGGTGCTGAGATGACAACACAATCCGCATACACAATTCCTTTGCTTCCTTTACGGGGGATTCTTGTGTATCCATCGATGGTTTTGCACTTGGACGTCGGCCGGGACTACTCTGTCCAGGCCCTTGAAAACGCCATGATGCATGGCAGCGAAGTTTTCATGACGACACAAAAAGACGTTTCCATCGAAGAACCAAAACAGGAAGATTTATACCAAACCGGAACGCTCACAAAAGTGAACCAGATGATGAAACTGCAGAACGGGACCATCCGGGTGCTCGTGGAAGGCGTGCGGCGCGCAAAAATCGTCTCTTTTGAAGATGAAGGCACCTTTTATTCCGTCGAAGTCGAAACATTTGATGAGCAGTTTCGGCCGGATGCTGAAACGGAAGCGTTGATGCGCACGATGCTCGAATTTTTCGATCAGTACATCAGCCAGTCGAAAAAAATTTCGGGTGAAACCTTCCAGGCGGTCTCCGATATGGAAGACGGGGGCAAGGCGGCCGATATTATCGCATCCCATTTGCCGCTCCGCCTTCCGCAAAAGCAGGACATTCTCGAAACGATTGATATAAAAGAAAGAATACGAAAGCTGATCGGGCTGATCAAAAATGAACAGGAAATTTTGCAGCTTGAAAAAGAAATCAGCCAACAAGTGAAAAAGTCGATGGAGCGGACGCAAAAAGAATATTATTTGCGGGAACAAATGAAAGCCATCCAGAAAGAACTCGGGGATAAAGAAGGCAAAACGGCGGAAGTGCATGAGCTGCGCGAAAAAATTTTAAATGCCGGCATGCCCGAGCATGTGGGCAATTCCGCATTCAAAGAATTGGACCGGTATGAAAAAATCCCGGCCGCTTCGTCTGAAAGCGCGGTGATCCGTAACTATTTGGACTGGCTCATCACACTCCCGTGGTCGAACGCCACAGAAGATGATCTCAACGTCGCGAAAGCGGAAAAGATTTTGAACGAAGACCACTACGGCCTTGAAAAAGTAAAGGAGCGCGTCCTTGAATACTTGGCGGTGCAGCAGCTGACCCGGTCGATCAAGGGGCCGATCCTTTGCCTTGCCGGGCCTCCGGGTGTCGGGAAAACGAGCCTGGCACGGTCAATCGCAAAATCTTTGGGCAGAAAATTTGTCCGCGTTTCGCTCGGCGGTGTAAGGGACGAATCGGAAATCCGTGGCCACCGGAGAACGTATGTCGGCGCGATGCCGGGGCGGATCATCCAGGGCATGAAAAAAGCCGGCACGATAAATCCGGTTTTTTTGCTCGATGAAATCGATAAAATGGCCAGCGACTTTCGCGGCGACCCCTCAGCCGCAATGCTTGAGGTGCTCGATCCGGAACAGAACCATGCGTTCAGCGACCATTTTATTGAAGAGCCGTATGATTTGTCGAAAGTGATGTTTATTGCAACGGCCAACGATCTGTCTGGGGTTCCCGGCCCTTTGCGCGACCGGATGGAAATCATTTCGATCTCCGGATATACGGAATTGGAAAAAATTGAAATTGCCAAGACCCATCTGCTCCCTAAGCAAATAAAAGAAAACGGGCTTGCTCGCAATCAGCTGAGGATGGATGCGGAAGCCCTCCGCCTGATCGTGCGCCGCTATACACGCGAAGCAGGCGTGCGCGGCCTGGAACGGAGATTGGCCGAAATTTGCAGGAAAACGGCGAAAATCATAGTATCAGGGAAAAGGAAACGGGTCACGGTCTCAGCAAAAAATATCGTTGACTTTCTCGGGAAGCCGCTTTTCCATTACGGGCAGGCCGAGATGGAAGACCAGATTGGCGTAGCGACCGGGCTTGCCTACACGACCGTCGGTGGCGATACGCTTCAGATCGAAGTGTCGCTTTCACCGGGGAAAGGAAAGCTGGTCCTGACCGGAAAACTCGGTGATGTGATGAAAGAGTCCGCTCAGACCGCCTTCAGTTTTGTCCGCTCCAAAGCGGAAGCACTCGGGCTTGCGCCTGATTTCCATGAAAAGTATGATATTCATATCCACGTTCCGGAAGGCGCTGTGCCGAAAGACGGCCCTTCTGCCGGGATCACGATTGCGACCGCCCTGATTTCCGCACTGACGAAGCATGCCGTGCATAAGGAAGTCGGGATGACAGGCGAAATCACCCTGCGCGGCAGAGTACTCCCGATCGGCGGATTGAAGGAAAAGTCGCTCGGCGCACATAGAGCGGGGCTGAAGAAAATTATTATTCCGAAAGAAAATGAGAGAGATTTGGATGACATTCCGGAAAGCGTGCGCGGTGATCTCCATTTTTACCCGGTCACGCATATGGATGAAGTCATTGAAATTGCCATTGCAGGTGAGGAGAAATGAAAGTAACGGAGGCAGAACTGGTCATCAGCGCGGTGCGGCAGGAGCAATATCCGGAAGGGCATTTGCCGGAAATTGCGCTTGCCGGACGGTCAAATGTGGGAAAGTCTTCCTTTATCAATAAAATGATCAACCGTAAAGCCCTTGCCAGAACCTCTTCCAAGCCGGGGAAAACCCAGACGCTGAACTTTTACAAAATCGAAAACAAATTATACTTTGTCGACGTTCCCGGCTACGGGTTTGCGAAGGTGTCGAAAAAAGAACGGGAAAAATGGGGCCGGATGATTGAGACGTACATGACGTCAAGAAAACAGCTGAAGACGGTCGTGCTCATTGTCGATGTCCGGCATCCGCCGACAAACGATGACTGTTTGATGTACAATTTTTTAAAGTACTATAAAATCCCGTGTATCGTCGTTGCCACAAAAGCTGACAAAATCCCGAAAGGCAAATGGGCATCTCATTTGAAAACAGCAAAAGAAACGCTGAATCTGGAAAAAGAAGACGAAATCATTTTATTTTCATCTGAAACAGGAGAGGGAAAGGACAAAGTGTGGGCTTCCCTGATGGAAAGAATTAAGTGAATAAAGCCCGGGGCCAGCATGCGGGCACCGGGCTTTTCTGCAGGATCCGGATCTAAAATCGTATTTTTTAGCGGTCCGGCCCCGGAAAATGCCGGTAATGAGCGCCTGGTTGTTTTTTTGGGCGCGCGGGGCTGTTTGGGTACTTGGCTTTTCATGCCGGACTGCACGGGCGGGTGTTATTTCCGCCCCCTTCTTTTCGCAAACAGCAGGTAGACGCCGATTACGACAAGCACGGCCGGCCAGAAATTGATCAGGGAAGAAACATTGTTTTCGACAAGGCCGAACCATCCCATTACTTTATCGGAAAACAGGAGCAATATGGATAGCACGAGAAACAACAGCCCGTAAAACGTGCCGTCCCCGGTTTTTTGCGAACGGAGCAAAAAGCCGATGGCAATAATGAGAACAAAGACCCCGATATTATCCGGCCAAATGGCGATTTTGCCGGCAAGGTGGAAGTGGAGGCCGAACCCGACGAGAATGACCCCCGGCAAAATTGATTCCCCGTCTCGGCCCCAGTAGCCTTCGCCTAAAAAAGCGAGCCCGACAATGATCAACAGCGTCGGCCATGTAAAGTAGTCCTTCATGCCGGTGAGGTCAAAACGCTGCAAATAAAAATACAGCCCGAACCCGATCAGGATAATCGCGGAAAAAATTTTGCGGCTTTTCAATGGGACACACTTCTTTCCTTCAATCTAGATGCTTGAAACCATCGCCTGTTTCTGCTATTTTACAGGTAGGAATGGTATTATTTCAAAAGAGAAAAACGAGCTTTTTTCTTCTATTCATCTTAACATAGATCAACATTCAATCCTATGCATTTGGCAAGATAAAATGGGGGTGCCGGAGGGCAACAATGAGAATACTTACTGTCGGATTAAATTATAAATCTGCGCCGGTTGAAATCCGCGAACAGCTGTCGTTTGATGAGGCGGAACTCGCGGATGCGATGGCGGCGCTGCAAAAGAAAAAGAGCATTTTGGAAAATGTCATCGTGTCTACATGCAATCGTACGGAAATTTATGCGGTTGCCGACCAGGCACACACCGGGCGTTATTATATTAAAGATTTTCTGTCAGAATGGTTCGGAATAGATAAGGAAGCATTTGCCCCCTATCTGTTTATTTACGAAGACAACGAAGCCATTGCGCATTTGTTTAAAGTGATTTGCGGGCTTGACTCGATGGTGCTCGGTGAAACGCAAATTCTCGGGCAGGTGAGGGACAGTTTTCTGCTGGCCCAAGCATCCGGTTCAACCGGCACCATTTTTAACCGCCTGTTCAAAGATGCGGTCACACTAGCGAAAAAAGCCCATACGGAAACGGAAATTGCTTCCAATGCTGTTTCGGTCAGTTATGCGGCTGTGGAGCTTGCGAAGAAAATTTTTGGCGATATGGCTGATAAAAAAGTGGTCATCATCGGCGCCGGCAAGATGGGCGAACTGGCTGCGGAAAACATTCACGGCAGCGGTGCCACCCGGATTACCGTCATCAACCGGACGCCGGAAAAAGCCGGGCTTCTTGCCGCACGCTTCGATGGCGAGGCACTCGGGCTGGCATCTTTGGAAACGGCGCTTTTGGATGCGGATATCGCGATTACCTCCACTTCGGCAAAAGGGTACATCCTTACAGCAGACAAGTTAAAACCCATTGAAAAGAAACGGAACGGGCGCCCACTGCTGCTTGTCGATATTGCCGTGCCGCGCGATATTGATCCGGAAGCCGCGTCCCTTGAATCCGTTTTCTTGTATGATATTGACGACCTGGAAGGCATCGTGGAAGCCAACTTGAAAGAACGCGAAAAAGCCGCCCGGCAGATTGCGGACATGATTTCCGATGCCGTTTGCGCATTCAATGAATGGGTCCATACACTCGGGGTGGTGCCGGTGATCACGGCGCTCAGGGAAAAAGCGCTCGCGATCCAGGCGGAAACGATGAAAAGCATTGAACGGAAGCTGCCGGACTTAACAGAACGCGAACGGAAAGTCATCAGCAAACATACAAAAAGCATTATTAACCAGATGCTGAAAGATCCGATTCTGCAGGCAAAAGAAATGGCGGGTTCGCCGGATGCAGCCCGGAATCTAGAACTGTTCCGCCAAATTTTTAATTTAGAAACAGAAACGGGACAAGCGGAACCGGCAGCCGAAATGGCGCGGCATGCAGTCCGCCCGTCCTATTCGGGTTAACCGGGGAGCCCGGCAATGTATGCCGTATGGACGGACAGACTGCATGAAGGCATGATTTTGCTTTATGCAGCCAGTATTTTGCTTTATTTTCTTGACTTTCTCCACCGGAACCGGAAGGCTAACAAGGCTGCCTTCCGTTTTCTTTCCGTTGTCTGGGCATTGCAGACGGTTATATTTATTTTGTACATGGCTCACACCAGACGGTTCCCGGTCTTGACATTGTCTGAGGGGCTTTATTTTTATGCATGGGCATTGCTGACGCTGTCTCTGGCCCTGAACCGCCTGCTGCGCGTTGACTTTACCGTGTTTTTTACAAATGTCATCGGCTTTTTTATCATGACGGTCCACGCTTTTGCCCCGGAGAAGGTCTCACAAGGGGCAGGAAGAATGGTATCGGAACTTTTGCTCATGCATATTACGATGACGCTGATTGCTTATGTGCTGTTTTCCCTGTCCTTTGTCTTTTCCGTTCTGTATTTATTACAATATAAGTGGCTGAAGGAAAAGAAATGGAGCCACAGAATCTGGCGCCTGAATGACCTTGCAAAACTGGAGCGGCTTTCGAAATGGATGAATGCCATTGCGGTCCCGGTCCTTTTGCTCGGGCTGATTCTCGGGCTATGGTGGGCATACTTGCGGCTTCCGGCCATTCACTGGCTTGATCCGAAAATTGTCGGGTCGTTTGTCGTGCTGCTTGTATACAGTTTTCTCCTGTATGGGGGCGAACGCCGCCACATGTTCGGAAAAACACTGGCTTATTGGAATATGGCTGCTTTTTTAATCATTTTGATTAACTTTTTTCTAATTACAGGATTATCGGATTTTCATTTGTATTATTAGGAGGATTGCCGGATGAGAACAATTGTCGTAGGGTCGAGGCGGAGCAAACTTGCCCTGACGCAGACGAAATGGGTGGTGGCGAAGCTTGAACAGCTCGGACTGCCTTTTCGTTTTGAAATCAGGGAAATCACCACAAAAGGCGATAAAGTGCTCGATGTCACCCTGTCCAAAGTCGGCGGGAAAGGCCTGTTTGTGAAAGAAATTGAAGATGCCATGTTGAATCATGAAATTGACATGGCTGTACATAGCATGAAGGACGTGCCGGCTGTGCTTCCGGACGGGCTTGTGATCGGCTGCATTCCGGAACGTGAAGATGTCCGGGATGCCTTGATTTCCAAAAACGGCACCCCTTTTTCCAGCCTTAAGGAAGGGGCGGTTGTCGGGACAAGCAGCCTCCGCCGCGGCGCCCAGCTGCTTGCTGTAAGAAGCGATATCCGCATTAAGTCTGTTCGCGGCAATATTGATACAAGGCTGGAAAAATTAAAAAACGGGGATTACGATGCGATCGTCCTCGCGGCAGCCGGTTTAAAACGGATGGGCTGGAGTGCGGATACCGTCACCGAATTTTTTGATCCGGATATTTGCCTGCCTGCAATCGGGCAGGGCGCGCTCGCTGTCGAATGCCGCGCCGATGACGGGGAACTGCTCGATGCGCTCCGGAAGCTCGACAGCGCAGAAACGGCGGAAACGGTAAAGGCGGAGCGCGTCTTCCTTGATGAAATGGAAGGCGGCTGCCAGGTACCGATTGCCGGCCTTGCGAAGAAAACGGCAGAAGGCATTTCCCTCACTGCCCTTGTCGCTTCCCCTGATGGCAAAACGGTATATAAAGAAACGGTTGTCTCCCACAACCCGGTAACGGCCGGAGAAAAGGCGGCAGATATTTTAAGCCGGCAAGGGGCAAAGGCGCTGATTGAACAAGTGAAAGCGGAGCTCGGGCAGTCATGACGGCAAATGGGCCTTTAAGCGGGAAAAATATCCTGATCACAAGAGGCGGAAAAGACGGCGAAAAGCTCGCCGCACAAATTGAAGCGCTCGGCGGCACCCCTTTTGTCGTCCCGATGGTTTCCTTCCGTGCATATGCCGACCTGTCCGCATCTGTATTTTTGCGAAAACTCTCGGCATACGACTGGGTTGTGTTTACAAGCAAAAACGGGGTCCGTTATTTTTTGGAAGCATGCAGCCGTGCGGGTATAGCATGTGAGCATTTGAACATAAACTGGGCAGCTGTGGGAAAAAAGACGGCTGCCTGTATGGAACAGTCCGGTTTAAAGGTTTCTTTTGCGCCCCGGAAGTTTACGGCAAAAGATTTTGCCCGGGAATTTTTGCGGAGCGGACACCGGGCAAGCCGCGTCCTTCTCCCGAAAGGAAACTTGGCCGGGACAGAAATTGCGGATTTTCTAAGAAAAAGCGGTATAATAGCAGAGGAATGGATTGTCTATGAGACGTATATGCCGGAGGGGGCAAAAGAAAAGCTTACCCGTTTGCTCGGGCGGGAGCACATCGATTTTGCTCTGTTTTTAAGCCCGTCCGCCTTCCGCCATTTTAAAGGCGCGCTTGAAGAAAGCGGCATGGATATCGCTGGGCTTTCAACCCGGATCGCAGTCATCGGCCCTTCAACCAGGCAGGCAGTGGAAAAAGCCGGCAGCCGTGCAGCGGTTTGCCCGGATGAATACACCGTCGAGGCCATGCTTGGGGCATTATGCGATTTTGTCCGTTTAGAAGAAAAATAGATAGAAACCGGCACGAACCCGGGATTGAAGCGGCCGGCCTAACAAACCGGCTGCCATGTACGGTTTTCTCCGAGAGATTACCAGCCGGGCGATGTTCGACACGAAGAAAACAAAATAGAAAAAGCGGGATTTGCCCGCGACCGTCGCAATCATTCCCAACAAGCCGGCAGCTGTGCATACTTCCCGGATAAATATGCAATACATTGCGGCATTCTACCAGTTTAGGAGGAAATAAAATGAAAGATTTACAGTTTGCCCGTCACCGTAGACTTCGCCAAAGTGCCAATATGCGGGCTTTGGTGCGCGAAACGAATTTAACAGTGAACGACTTGATTTATCCGATTTTTGCAGTTGAAGGCGAAAATATTAAAAATGAAATTGCTTCGATGCCGGGTGTGTATCACTGGTCGCTGGACCGGCTCCATGAAATCATGGATGAAGTCGTTTCCCTTGGCATTAAATCCGTCATTTTATTCGGCGTACCGAACCATAAAGATGCAACCGGAACGGAAGCGTACCACGATCACGGCATCGTTCAGGAAGCCATCCGTTTCATCAAGAAAAATTACCCGGATATCATTGTGATCGCGGATACCTGCCTGTGCGAGTACACTGATCACGGCCATTGCGGCGTTGTGGAAGATGGGAAAATTTTAAACGACCCAAGCCTTGACCTGCTTGCGAAAACGGCGGTCAGCCAGGCAAAAGCAGGCGCTGATATCATTGCTCCTTCGAATATGATGGACGGGTTTGTCACCGCGATTCGCAAAGGGCTTGATGAAGCAGGCTTTGAAGATGTGCCGATCATGAGTTATGCGGTCAAATATGCATCCGCGTTTTACGGTCCGTTCCGCGAAGCTGCTGACAGCACACCCGCTTTCGGGGACCGGAAAACGTACCAGATGGATCCGGCCAACCGGCTCGAAGCATTGCGTGAAGCACAGTCGGATGTGGAAGAAGGGGCAGATTTTCTAATCGTAAAACCGACGCTTTCTTATCTTGATATCGTCCGTGATGTGCGCAATGAATTCCGCCTCCCGGTTGTCGGGTATAATGTGAGCGGGGAGTATTCCATGGTAAAAGGCGCCGCACAAAACGGCTGGATTGATGAAAAGGCGATTGTTCTTGAAATGATCACAAGCATGAAGCGTGCCGGCTGCGATCTCATCATTACCTATTTTTCACTCGATATTGCTCGCTGGCTTGCGGAATAAACGGGAGGTTGAAAGATGCGCTCATATGAAAATTCAATCGAAGCATACAAAGAAGCGGTCACATTAATGCCGGGCGGGGTGAACAGCCCTGTCCGTGCCTTTAAAGCGGTCGGCATGAACCCGATTTTTATGGACCACGGCAAAGGCGCAAAAATTTATGATATTGACGGAAACGAATATATTGATTACGTGCTGTCATGGGGGCCGCTCATCCTTGGCCATGCCAATCCTGGGGTCGTGGATGCGCTGAAAAAAACGGCCGAAAAAGGGACGAGTTTCGGCACGCCGACGATCATGGAAAATAAACTGGCGTCACTCGTGAAAGAACGCGTACCGTCGATTGAAATCGTCCGCATGGTCTCATCCGGCACGGAAGCCACAATGAGTGCTCTGCGCCTAGCAAGAGGTTATACAGGCCGGAATAAAATTTTAAAATTCGAAGGCAGCTACCACGGCCATGGCGATTCGCTCCTGATCAAAGCAGGGTCGGGCGTTGCCACACTCGGTCTGCCGGATAGCCCCGGCGTGCCACTCGGAATCGCGCAAAATACCATTGCCGTCCCGTACAATGATCTGGAAGCCGTCCGATCGGCATTCGAGCAGTACGGAGAAGATATTGCCTGCATCATCGTCGAACCGGTTGCCGGCAATATGGGCGTTGTTCCGCCGAAGCCCGGCTTTTTGCAAGGGTTGCGCGAAGTCACATCAGCATACGGCGCCCTCCTGATCTTTGATGAAGTGATGACCGGTTTCCGTGTCGACTATCACTGTGCACAAGGCTACTTTGATGTAACGCCTGATTTGACCTGCCTCGGCAAAGTAATCGGCGGCGGCCTTCCTGTCGGCGCATTTGGCGGACGGGCCGACATTATGGAAAAAATCGCACCGACCGGCCCTGTTTACCAGGCAGGAACTTTGTCCGGCAATCCGCTTGCGATGACGGCCGGATATGAAACATTGCGGCAGTTAACACCTGAAACGTATGCGGAATTCAGGCGAAAAGCCGACCGCCTCGAACAAGGTTTTCATGAGGCAGCGGTGAAATACGATATCCCGCATACCATTAACCGGGCAGGATCGATGATTGGCATCTTTTTCACCAATGAAGAAGTCAATAATTTTGCATCAGCAAGCACTTCGGATTTGGATCTGTTTGCCCGCTACTACCGCGGCATGGCGGAAAACGGCATTTTCCTCCCGCCGTCCCAATTCGAAGGCATCTTCTTGTCCGCCGCGCATACGGACGAGGATATTGACCGTACCGTTGAAGCAGCAGAAAAAACATTTAAGGCAATCCGCGGGTAATCCTGCGGCTATGAACCGGCAAGTCCAAAAATGGATGAGCCGGTTTTTTTTGCGTTCTGTCCGCTGCGGGCGAGAGAGAAGTAGCAGTAGGGAAAATTTCACGCTCTGTGGGTGGCCCGATGGTTTTTGAACGGATCACTCCGAAAACGGATGGCCGAATCAGTTCGCCTAGCTCGACCAAATCTAAGTTTTTGAACGGGTAACCTGAAAACAGATGAGCCGGTTTTTATCGATTTCTCTCCCCGTCCAATATTGTTGCGAAAAAGCCATTCAAGTGATTTACGGATGCTGCGGTTTATTTGCGATCATAAAAACCCCGATTGCTTCATACAGTGTAAATGACATATTCATTGGGATTTGGAGGAATTGAAGGGAGGAACCCGCTTTGCCGCAAAATCAATCGTCCATACGATTTTCATTAGAAGAATTGATTTGGTTTAAAAAAGGACAGGAAGTTGAAGAACTTTTATCAATATCATTGGATCCCCATATCACCATACAGGAATTGGAGCAGTATGTCGTGATCAAAGGCAATCTCTATTTGGCCGGGGAGTATATCGGTTGCGGGGAAGAAGAAGGGGAAGATGTGCTGTTCAGGAAGTATGTGCAGGCGGTCCAGTACCGGGAAGAAGACGGCATATTTGAATTTTACCAATCTTTCCCGGTAGACGTTACCATTCCGAAGACAAGAATTGCGGATATTGAGGAACTGGACGTCAATATAGAAGGATTTGACTATCAATTTCACGGAACCGATTGTTTAAAAATCAATGCGGATATTGCGATTGAGGGAATATTGCAAGACGGGGATGAGGAAGAGGACGAAGCCGAAACAGCACCATACCCGGATTTGAACGGCCGGGAAACCTATTTGGATGAGCCGGACGCAGCATATCAGGCGCCTTTTAGCCATTCCGAGTGGAGTTTATCGGAACAAGAAGAAGAGAGCACCGAACCGCCCCGCCATTTTATGGAAGAAGCGGAAAGCTTTGAAGAAGTGCCTTTGCGTGCAGATGAGGAAAAAGAAGAAGAGGATGAATCTCACGCTGACCCGGAATTGTATACACCTTTTACGATCGAATCGCGCGTGGTGCCGGAAGAATCGGTTGCTCAGCCGGAACCGTACACAAACGAACTGAATGTGCTAGCACCGGTCGAACTGCCGGAAGAAGAAGAGGAGAGTCTCTTGCCGGAAGCAGGCGGAAAAGTGCCGGAAAGTGCTTCATGGCAGGCGGAAACAGCCGCGCCGGTACGGGATGAATGGCATGCGGAACCGGAGTTTTCCGGAAAAAATGAGTCTGCATCGTTGGCAGAAAGCGAACTGGTACAGAATGAGTGGCATCCTGGGCCGGAGTTTCCAGGAAAAAATGAGTCTGCATCGTTGGCGGAGAGCGGAGTGGTGCAGAACGAATGGCATGCTGAAGCGGATCTTTCAGGCAAAAATGAGTCTGCATCATTGGCGGAGAGCGAACCGGTGCGGGATGAATGGCACGCTGAACCGGGGTTTGCCGGCAAAAACGAATCCGCATCATTGGCGGAGAGCGGAGTGGTGCAGAACGAATGGCATGCAGAACCGGAGTTTTCAGGCAAAAACGAGTCTGCATCCATAGCGGAAAGCGTACCGGTGCGGAACGAATGGCAGGCCGACCCAGTGCGGGATGAAGGGCATCCTGAACAGGAATTGTCCGGAAAAACCGCATCCGCGTTCCGGACGGAGAGCAAAACGGCTCTGAACGAAGAATCTCTTGAGCCGGATGACGCCGGGAAGACGGAGCCCGTTTTCCGGATCGAGAGCAAGGCAATGGAAGATGAATCTTCTGCTTATCTCAAGCAAGAATCGCCTGAAAAAGATGAATCTTCTTCTGTGGCGAGCAGCGAAACGATTGTGGAAGAGTCGCCGGAAAGCGGGGAGAAAATAGAGGAAGTGCCGGAAGAAAAGGATTCGGCTGCCAAGAAGAAAAAGAAGCAAAAATACGAATCTATTTCGCTTGCCGACTTTTTTGCCCGGAGAGATGAAGAAAAGCCTGCCAAGTTAAAGGTTTGCATCGTCCAAAGCGGGGAGACGCTCGACCAGCTTGCTGAAAAATACAATATCAATGTCCAGCAGATTTTAAGGATGAACCATTTGGAAGTGAACCAGGATGTATATGAGGGGCAAGTGCTGTACGTTCCCGCAAACGCGCGCGCCGAAAAAAATCACTGAGCCGGAGCATTCACAGGCACGGGCGTCTAGGTGAAGGATGCATCTGAAATTCAGGGGCTAAGCGCCTGCGTAAGGAAGCGTGCAAAACGAGCTATTCTTAACCTAGATTGCGCCTATGTTCAAGCCGCGGCGAATGCGGCGCAGCGGGGGAATGAAAATGAGCAAGCGCCTATTTTTCAGGAGAAGCGCTCTAAGAAGGTGAAACGGGTGACTGACCTTTCGCAGCAGGACATCAATCGGATTGTAAAGCATTACGGCCTGAACGCTGAATATGTCGGGCGGTACGGAAAAGTGTATAAAATTTATACCGGCCAGGGCATCTTTGCTTTAAAAAAAATTGCACCGCAAAACGGGATGGGATTTATCCGGCATGTCCAGTCTCTGTACCAGCGGGGATACAACCGTATTGTCCCGGTCTATCCCGCGTTGGACGGCCGTTACGGGGTGCTGTATAACGGGGCATTATACTATTTAATGCCCTGGCTGCCAAACGAAGAAAAAGAAGCACGCGGCGAGAAACATCAAAAAATGTTCAGGGAACTCGCACGCCTGCACAGCTTGTCCGTCAAAGATACGGAGATCTCAATAGAAAAACGGCGGGAATACTATGAAGAAACCCTTTCCCGCTGGTACGGGCAGCAGGATTTTTTGGAAGAGTTCCTTGAACGGTGTGAAGAGCAGGTCTATATGTCCCCGTTTGCCCTGTTGTACTGCACCTTTTACAATGAAACGAACCAGGCGCTCAAATTTTCGATCCGGCAGCTGGAAAACTGGTATGAACAATCAAAAGAGATGGAGAAAGCGAGAACGGTGACCATCCACGGAAAAATTTCAACGGAGCATTTTTTGTACGATGAACGCGGGCTCGGGTACTTTACCAATTTCGAACTGGCGAAAAACGCTGCGCCTTTTTATGACTTGCTTCCCTTCTTGTCGCGGACGCTCGATTCCTATCCGAGCCGGTTTGACGACTGCGTGGATTGGGTGAAGACCTATTTCAGCTATTTTCCGCTGAAAGAAGATGAAAAAAGCTTATTTTTCAGCTATCTCGCTTATCCCGCACCGATCATCCAAACCGTGGAGGAATACTTTGCAAATGAAGGAAAACGCCATGAAGCGAGAGCAGTCGCGAAACTGCAGGAAAAGTACTGGCGAATGAAAAATACCGAGTATGTCGTCATGCAGTTGTCACAAGGGGCCGCCCCCGCGTCATGAAAAGCAGGAACGGCCACTAAAACCATTCATACTGAAACCCGAGATAAATGAGAATAAATATGGCAAGCAGCAAAACGTCAAACGTCGTCGGAAAAATAATCGTACGGATGGCCTGAAAGACGGAGAACGGAAGAATCAGCTGCTTGCACACTTTTTTTGCATTCCGCGCCCATGTACGGACGGCCTGTTTGTCAATTTTTTTCTTCATCATCATCCACCTATCCCTCAAAAATAATGTATGAAAAG
The DNA here is from genome assembly GCF_038593185.1 of Weizmannia sp. FSL K6-0777. NCBI lineage: Bacteria > Bacillati > Bacillota > Bacilli > Caryophanales > Bacillaceae > Heyndrickxia > Weizmannia sp. FSL K6-0777. The sequence continues at coordinate 2,132,525 of NZ_CP151971.1, read as the reverse complement.
CGGGCGGATCAGTGCATCCGCCGCATATTTTTTCTAAAAATGGGCAATGCTATTGACGATTTTCACAAAAACCGATACCATAAACTATAGTCAATTTCAAAAATCAAAGTACAATGAACGGGAAGAGTACAGATTTTGTTTCCATGCAGAGAGGGAAATCAGCTGCTGAAAGATTTCCTATGCGAAACAGGCTGGAAGGTCGCCCGGGAGTAGCTTTTGTGAAACCGAAAGTAGCAAAAGCCGGCGAAGTGCCGTTACTGACCCGAGAGTGCCGGGCATCCGTTTGCCCGTGAAAAAAGGTGGTACCGCGAACAGACTCCTTTCGTCCTTTTATGACGAAGGGAGTTTTTGTGTTTATCCGTAAAAGACGCAGAAAGGAATGATGCAAATGGAACAGCAGGACATCAGCATGCCGACCAAATATGATCCGCAGGCTGTTGAAAAAGGGCGCTATGAATGGTGGGTGAACGGCAAATTTTTCGAAGCAAAAGGCGATCCGGAAAAGAAACCGTACACGATTGTGATTCCGCCGCCGAACGTAACCGGGAAGCTCCACCTCGGCCATGCCTGGGATACGGCTTTACAGGATATTTTAACCCGGATGAAACGGATGCAAGGCTATGATGTGCTCTGGCTGCCGGGGATGGACCACGCCGGGATTGCAACACAGGCAAAGGTGGAAGCCAAACTGCGTGAAGAAGGCAAATCCCGCTATGATCTCGGCCGCGAAAAATTTATGGAAGAAGCATGGAAATGGAAAGCGGAATACGCTCAATTTATCCGCAAACAATGGGCAAAACTTGGCCTCGGGCTCGATTATTCGCGCGAACGTTTTACGCTCGATGAAGGGCTGTCAAAAGCTGTAAAAGAAGTATTTGTTTCGCTTTATAAAAAAGGCTTGATTTACCGTGGCGAGTATATCATCAACTGGGATCCGGAAACGAAAACGGCACTTTCCGATATTGAAGTCGTCTACAAAGAGGTGCAGGGCGCATTTTACCATCTGGCATACCCGTTAAGCGACGGTTCCGGCACGATCGAAATCGCGACAACGCGCCCGGAAACGATGCTCGGTGATACGGCGGTCGCTGTCCATCCGGATGATGAACGATACAAACAATTAATCGGGAAAACGATTGTATTGCCGATCGTCGGCCGCGAAATTCCGATTATCGCAGACGAGTATGTGGACATGACATTTGGTTCTGGTGCCGTAAAAATTACGCCGGCCCATGACCCGAACGACTTCGAAGTCGGGAACCGCCACAACCTCGAACGTATCCTTGTGATGAACGAGGATGGCACAATGAATGAAAATGCCGGAAAATATAAAGGCATGGACCGGTTTGCATGCCGCAAACAGATTGTGGAGGACTTGAAAGCACTTGGCGTTCTTGTCAAAGTGGAAGACCATCTTCATTCGGTCGGCCATTCCGAACGGAGCGGCGCGGTTGTCGAACCGTATTTGTCGACGCAATGGTTTGTGAAAATGCAGCCGCTCGCTGATGCCGCGGTAAAACTGCAGGCGTCGGAAGGAAAAGTCCATTTTGTGCCGGTACGCTTCGAAAAAACATACTTGCACTGGATGGAAAATATCCGCGACTGGTGCATTTCGCGCCAGCTCTGGTGGGGCCACCGGATTCCGGCCTGGTACCATAAAGAAACCGGCGAAGTGTATGTTGACACTGAGCCGCCCCGCGATATTGAAAACTGGGAACAGGATCCGGACGTGCTCGATACGTGGTTCAGCTCGGCGCTCTGGCCGTTTTCGACAATGGGCTGGCCGGATGAAGAAGCTAAAGACTACAAGCGTTATTATCCGACCGATACGCTTGTGACCGGCTATGACATCATTTTCTTCTGGGTATCGCGGATGATTTTCCAGGGGCTTGCGTTTACCGGCAAGCGCCCGTTCAAAGATGTTCTGATCCACGGCCTTGTCCGCGACGAGCAGGGGCGGAAAATGAGCAAATCGCTCGGCAACGGTGTCGACCCGATGGAAGTCATCGACAAATACGGCGCGGACTCGCTCCGCTATTTCCTTACCACCGGTAGCGCACCGGGCCAGGATTTGCGTTTCAGTTACGAAAAAGTTGAAGCGGTCTGGAATTTCGCCAATAAAATTTGGAACGCCTCCCGTTTTGCACTCATGAACATGAACGGGCTGAAATACGAAGAAATGGATCTGTCCGGTGAAAAATCAGTCGCTGACAAATGGATTTTAACGCGTTTGAACGAAACGATCGAAACCGTTACAAAACTGGCGGACAAATACGAATTTGGCGAAGCTGGGCGCGCACTTTACAATTTTATCTGGGACGATTTCTGCGACTGGTACATCGAAATGGCAAAACTGCCGCTCTACAGCGAAGATGAAGCAGCGAAGAAAACGACACGCTCGGTCCTTGCGTATGTGCTCGACAATACGATGCGGCTTTTGCACCCGTTCATGCCGTTTATTACCGAGGAAATTTGGCAAAACCTGCCGCATCAGGGGGAATCGATCACAACAGCCGCGTGGCCGGAAGCGGACGAAAGCCTTACGGATGCCGCGGCCAGCGAAGAAATGAAACTGCTTGTCGACATCATCCGTTCTGTCCGCAATATCCGCGCCGAAGTGAACACGCCGTTAAGCAAAAAAATCAAACTGCATTTGAAAGCGAAAGACGAGACAGTCTTAGCGGCTTTAAAACGAAACGAAGCGTACATTACCCGTTTCTGCAACCCGGAGGAATTGAAAATGGGGCTAGACCTCGAGGCGCCGGACAAAGCCATGACTGCGGTCGTTTCCGGTGTGGAACTGTTCCTGCCGCTTGAAGGGCTGATCAATTTTGAAGAAGAACTGGCCCGGCTCAGGAAAGAGTTGGAAAAATGGAATAAAGAAGTTGAACGCGTCCAGAAAAAACTGTCCAATGAAGGGTTCCTGAAAAAAGCGCCGGAAAAAGTCGTTGCCGAAGAACGGGCAAAAGAAAAAGACTATCTTGAAAAACGAAGCGCCGTCGAAACGCGCATCAAAGAACTTGAAAACCAGTAACAAAAAGGCGGAAGGCGAATTCTTTACGGATTCGTCTTCCTTGCATACGGGAGGAAAGGCAAATGTTTGAAACCTATGAAGAAGCGGTCGGCTGGATTCGGTCCCGTTCGAAATTCGGGATGAAACCGGGGCTTGAACGGATGCAGTGGCTGATGGAAAAATTGCACCACCCAGAACAAAAAATCCGGACGGTTCACGTGGCCGGGACGAACGGAAAAGGGTCGACCGTCACCTTTTTGCGCAATATTTTAGAGCAGGCAGGATTACTGGTTGGCACCTTTACTTCCCCATATATTGAGCAGTTTAACGAAAGGATCAGCATAAACGGAACGCCGGTGACGGATGCAGACCTCGTCCGGCTTACAAACGAGATCCGCCCGTATGCAGAAGAACTGGAGCACACAGCATTCGGCGCACCGACAGAGTTTGAAGTCATTACAGCGATGTCACTTTTGTATTTTGCCGGGATCCGGCCGGTGGATATCGTTATCTATGAAGTCGGCCTTGGCGGCAGGCTTGATTCCACAAACGTCATCACACCGCTTGCCAGCCTGATTACCAATATCGGCCATGACCATATGAATGTGCTTGGCCATACGATTGCAGAAATCGCCTCTGAAAAAGCGGGCATTATCAAACACGGGGTGCCGGTTGCAACAACAGCCATGCTGCCTGATGCGCTGGCGGTAATTGAAGAAAAAGCGGCAAAAGAAAAGGCACCGCTTTTCCGTGCCGGGAAGGAATTTTCTTTCGCGGAGATTGGCGGGGATCTAACCGGTGAACAGTTCCGTTTTGCTTCCCCGTACGGCGCCTATGACCGTTTGTCGATCACGATGATGGGGCGCCATCAGATTTACAATGCCACCCTTGCTGTTATGGGGGCGGAACTGTTACAGCATTTCCACCATTTCCGCATCCCGCAGCATGCACTGGAAAAAGGCCTTCTTCTCAGCAAATGGATCGGACGTTTTGAAAAACTGCTGGATGACCCGCCCGTTATCATCGATGGCGCCCACAACCCGGAAGGCATTGACAGCCTGATCGAAACAATGGACACCCATCTGCGCGGGAAAAACATTCACATGATTTTTTCCGCACTTGGCGACAAAGACTTGGATCACATGATTCCGAAACTCGACCACAAAACAGACGAAATCATTTTCACAACTTTTGATTTTCCAAGAGCGATTCCGGCAGAGATGTTGTATAAGATAAGCCATCATCAAAATAAATCATTTTCGGAGGATTGGAAAGAAACCGTACTTGCTAAAATAAAAGAAATGAAAGGCTCAAGAGATGTTTTAGTCATTACGGGGTCTTTATACTTTATTTCGAAAGTCCGGAAATACATTTTGGGCCAATCAGAAAGGAACGGGCAGAGCTGAAAAAGTTCTGCCCTTTTTTTTATTTGTTCTATTTGTTGAATTACTTTCCCGGCGCTTTTTGATAAAATAAGTTTTATAGGAAATAAGACGCAGGACAAAATGCTTAGCGGAGGTTGTTATGAAAAAACCCCTTTTTAAAAACAACCGGGGATTTACACTTGTCGAAGTGCTCGCTTCGATTACGATTTTAGCGATTGTGATGCTCACAGTGGGTTCCATTTTGGCCAATAATGCGGGCGTGACAAAGAAAGCGGATGACTCGCTGTCTGCATTGCAAATTGCAACCGGGATATTAAGAGCTTACCAGAAAAAAAACTTTAATGAAGTGCAGCAAATGGCGAACACCACACAACAAGCTGATATTCAATCGGTTTTAGGGCTTGATAGCGCTGCGGAAATTTCCGGTTATAAGGCATATGTGTCCGTTTCCCTTCCGGCGGATTCTTCCCTTTCTGACCGCCTCCTGCTGGTCAAAGTAAAAGTCGACAGTGGAAATCATCTAAAACCGGTTGAAGTGAAAGGGTATGTGAAAAGATGAAATGCCGGAATGAAAAAGGGCTCACTTTAGTAGAATTACTGGCGGCTGTTACCATTTCATTTATGATCATCGGGGTCATTTATGCCGTTTTAAATACGGTGATCACCCAATCCAAAAGCGACATGGCACGTAAAAATTTTGTCAAAGAACAAACGGCTATTTTACAATACATGAACAGCGCAATGGAAAATGTGGACGACATTGAACCTGATGACGAAAATGATGACGGGACTTTTACCCGTTTCAAAGCAGTGGATGTCAATATAAATGTTGGAAGTGACGGCACCTACCAGGAAAGTTCAACTGACAAGACAATCGCTGTATCAGATGGGAACTTGTCAGTAGGGGGCACGATTGTAAACAGCGATGGAATTTCACTTGACGGGACAACTTTTACGGCTGAGAATGGTAGCCTGATATGCCATTTTGTAATGAAAGACACGCAAAATCATTTCGAGAAAAAGATCTATGCCGCTTATAAACTGGGCGAAGAGGGGAATCCATGATGCATGTTTTAAGAGAAGAGAAGGGATATACGCTTGTGACCGTCCTTCTCATTTTCGCAGTCGCGGCGATTATCACCGTTTCACTCGTATCCGCATCCGTCAGTACTTTTAAAACAGTAAAAGTATCTGAAACGGGCACACAGGATAAATTAAATGCGGAAATGGTAGCGGATGAAGCGACTGCTTTAATTGAGAAACAAGTTGACAGCATCAATAGTACCATTGCGAACGGTACTGTCATGCCAAGCCAGCTGATCAGCATGCTTCAGGCAGCCATAACGAGCATACAGCAACAGAAAAACGGCAAATGCAGCATCGCATATAAAACATTGAAAGACGGGACAGCACCAGACGGAATTGTTTTGGGCAAAGTCACCATAACAGTGCCAATCGGAAAGTCTGGAAAAACGTTAACAAAGGTGATGACGCTTTCCACTGTCTCGGACGTTTTTCAATATACAGCCGTGACGCCGTCGAATATGTATTTGTACGGGTCTCCTTATATTATTGGAGATGTGAATATCGGGGGGGATCTGTATGTTTCAAACTACGGGAAATATGTTGATTGGTTAGGGTTCACGCAATATATACGAACTTACTATCCAGCAATCAATGGGACGTTAACAGTGAAGGGAAGATATTTTGAGGCCGATCAGCATCCGGCAAGAACATTTGATTCATGGAAGCCATTTGGACCTGAAAGCTTCAGCCGCTACTTTTCTGTTGCCCCGGTTGTGAAAAATCGTCAGTTAACGGTTGACAAAATAAATGTAGGCGATATGATTACAGCCAAGGCGCTGGGATGGCCGGGAAATTTAAAAATAAATTCTTACGATTCTTATAATATAGATAAGTATGGGAACGCTTTTGGCTATGATGTAACACCCAGCCAGGTTGGCAGTCAACCAATAAAAGGAAACTTGTACGTCGGCAATGATTTAACCGTTTGGGCAAACAAAAGCTTGATTGTAAATGGGGATCTGTATGTAAATCATGATTTGATAGTAAGAGGGAATTTAACAGTAAAAGGCAAGATTTATGTAGGCGGTGGCGCTAATTTAAACGGAGTGCTGTCGACAGGCGAAAATCAGTATATTTATATTGCCGGGAATGCGACATTGAGTGAGGTTTCAGCATTGAATTTAAACGGGGTGATGTATGTCAATGGGTCCCTTACGAGCAGCGGGGATGTCAATACAAACGGCAGCATTTATGTACGAGGAGACGCAGATGTCGAAAATTTCTCGAACAGTAGTGGCACGCTTATTTTACTTTGTGATGGAAATATTAAGTTGGCCAACAATAATTTGTATGAAGACCGTCCAAAAGTGATTGATGCTTATCTCTACTCAAATCGTGACTTGTTTATATATGGCATCGGATCAAATTTGAAAATTAATGGGGGTATCTATGGGAATACGATTGGTTTAAGTGCATCAAGGGGCTGGACAGAAAATGGGCTAATTTTGAAATTCCAATATCCCCAGCCTGCGGATCCTGCAAAGTCCAGACTCACCGTTAATTTTAAAAAAGATATGATTTTAAACCCGCCGAAAGGGATCCCGACAGTGAATAAAGTGACTTTGAAAGAAATCAATACATCAGTCCAGTAAGAGACAGGTAAAAAGATGCAGTACAATCTTCCCATTCGCCGAGATTTATAATAAAATAGTCTTAGTTGATTTTCGATAATTGGTTTTTCTGGGAATTTTGTACTCTGATAGAAACAGAGGTGGGATGATGGATCTTCTCACTGCGGCGTTTGCCGTAATTGGATTTTTATGCGTAATGGCATTTTTTGTCTTTTTTTCTTTCGGCTTTTCCAAAAAAGGGGTGGTTGTGCTGGCCGGCACCGCTTTTTTGCTGGCGCTTTTCGGCATTTTGGCGGGCAGTGTGGTTCCGCTATGGGAGAGTGGTTTAATTACTTTTTTGCTCGTAATTTGTGTGGCCTATCTGTTCGAAAAAAAGTTGGCATTTTTGTTCGCTGGACAGGATAACGATGCAGACGAATTTCCAGTATGGGATGAGCAGGAAGAGATGGCGGTTGCACGGGGAAATCGGCCGGCAGCACTGGTCTCGCCTGACGTAAATGCCGCTGTTCTTCCGGCTGAAAAAAGTGCTCCGGTTCCTCAAACGGAAGAGATTTTGCCGGAGCAAAACGGGCCGGGACCTGAAATAGAAGGGACACTGCCAAAACGGGAAGAAAAGGATGCACCCGAATGGGAAGAACTGGGGGATGCTGCGGCCGGAAACGAAACGGAAACCGCTCTTCCGGCAAACGAACAGGCGGCAGAACGCTCCGGGGAAGAAGAAATTGATTTTCTTGAAAACCGTCTGGAACTGCTTGAAGAAGCAAATGAAGAAAATAAGGCGGATCATTTGCCGGAAATGTACGAAGTTGAAGAATGGGTGGCGGAAGCGGAGAGCCCGGATGCCGAACCTTTGGACGGGACAACCATAGGTCAAGATTCCGAAGTGATTGCAGAAGAAGGACCGGTAACGTCATCAGGTTCTGAAGATGTTCAATATGTTGAACAAGAAGAGATCCCGCTCCTTTCTTTTGAAAAGAAAACAGAAGCACCTGTTGAACTTTCCGGGACAGACATGCCTGCCATGGACGAACTGGAAGAAATCGATGTGATTCCTTTCCGCGAAACCGACAATGCCGGGCAACGCGAAAAGCTGCCATCAGAGACGGAAAATGAAACAGTTCGCGGTCTGAAAGGTGAAGACAGAGACGAGCTGGAAGAAATCAGTTTGGCGCCTGTCCAAGAAACTAACCCAACTGAACAAGTCGTAAATTTGGATCTGGATGCAGAGGATAAAGCAGCCGGCGGGTCTAAGGGGGAAGAAATTGATGTGATTCCTTTCCATGATGCCGGGCAACTTGAAAAACTGCATGCGGAAAATGAAACAGTTGGCGGCGCGAAAGGTGAGGACAGAGACGAACTAGAAGAAATCGACGTGATGCCTGACAAGGAAACCGGCCAGGCGGCAGAGCCCGAAAAGTTCTATTCGGAAGCGGGCCAGGGACGGGAACAACAAGATGAAAACGGCGCAAGTACGGGCGAAACCGTTGCCGCAAACGAAGCGGAATTGGCAGGCAACCCTGCCGTTGAGGAAGCATCGGACACTTTAGCATCCGTGCCAACCGGGACGACGCCTATTCAAAAGCAATTGCTTGGGGTGCTAGTGGAACAACTGAACCTTTACCGCCTTACGCAGCCGGCTGACGCGTACGAACAGCTAGTGAAGGCGCATTTGCACCCGCAGCTTGCACCGGAAGATTATTTCACCTTTGCAAGCCTTCTGATCGAACATTACATAGCTGAACAACAATTTGGCAAGCTGCAAGCCCTGCTGAAAGACTTGGCGGAAACCTATGCGGAATACCCAGTCATCCGCGAAGAAATCGATTTTTTAAGGACAAAATACGGTCAATAATCCATGAAGAAACAGGTGTGAGGTAGATGAAAAAAAGCACGCAAATTTTGGGCCAGCCGATCATCAGCATTTCTGAAGGCGCTGAAATTGGAAAAGTAAAATCTTTTGTCATTAACCCGGACAAAGGATCCGTCGATTTTTTAACGATCGAACACGAAGACTGGCAAGTAACTGTAAAAGCAATTCCGTTCAAAAAAGTAGTCGGAATCGGCGAGTATGCGGTCACCGTGGAAAGTGACAGGGCTGTCATCGATTTAAATGAAATTCCGATCGCAGACCAGCTCGTCAACAAAAAAATCCGCATTGTCGGGGCTAAAGTGATGACGCGGAAAGGGGAGCTGGTTGGCGAAATAAAAGAATTTTACGCAGATGAAAATACGGGCAAAATTTTAGGGATTGTTTTGCAAACAGGCGAGTCGGAAACGATCCTTTCTGCTGATTTTATTATGACGTACGGGAGAGATATTGTTGTTGTGAAAGAGGAGGCACCCGGCCATTTTCTTGACGATCCTGAAAAACTGCTGACAAAAGAAGTAGAGGAAGAGCTTGAACAACCGGGCGAAGAGGGAATGGAGGCGCTCCGGGCAAAACAAGTGGAACTTTTAAAAGGAAAGAAAGCGGTAAAAGACATTTACGCGGGAAACGGGGAACAGGTTATCGCGGCAGGAACGGTTTTGTCTGAAGAAGACATTAAGCGGGCACAGGAGGCCGGTCCGGGTGTTTTTGTCGAATTGTCCATGCATGTTGATGAATGAAAGGCGGCGCTGAAGTGTGGGAAACAAGCGGTTTTTAAAAGTTTTTACCATCTTATTGATCAGCACAGCATTTATATTCAGTTTCTCACATTTTGGGGCTTTGACCATTGCGAACGGATTCGGCCATAAAGAAAAATATGCGCAGGGCACTGCAGCCGGAGGAATACAGCTGTCGGGGCTGACGGAAGAGCAGGCACAGCAAAAATTATCAGCTGCCGTTCAGAAATGGAAGGCGTCCAATCCGGTAGAAATCGTCTATTTGGCAAAAACGGTGAAGCTTCCGGCTGAACAGCTGCATTTTTCAGTCACAGAAAGCATGCTTCGGGTAAAAAACGGGGAGGCCTCATCGCTTGTTGTCACGCTTGACCATAACGGGCTTCGGGACCTGGTCTCAAAGTCTTTTCCCGACGTCAGCCCGGATGACGTGGATATTGCCCGGCTCGACATGGCCATATGCCACGCCGCCGCCCGGCTTGAGACCGCCAATCTTTCCTTTGATTTGTCCGGTTATGCCCTGGATGGGAACGAAAAAGAAACGACAGTATCAAAAGGTTCAGTAGCAAATGTTTCGCTTGCGGAAGCAACAGAACTCGAAAATTGGGCAAAGCAGTTTCCGCAAGTCAACATTCCTGCGCACGGGATGTTTTCCTTATTCAAAACAGCGGAAAAAACAGGCGCTTCGTTTTCAAATGAAGCACTCAGCATGATTGCAACCGCCATATACGGGGCGGTGCTGCCGACCAATTTCGAAATCATTGAACGCAATACGGGAAACGAACTGCCGTACTATGCAACGCTTGGAAAAGAAGCAAAAGTGGTGAAAGGCAAGCTGGATTTCTCTTTTGTCAACCCGAACCCAACCGCTTATCAGTTGAAATTCACGGTTCGAAACGGCGCTTTTTCCGTATCTGTGGCAGGCCGGCCTTTTCTCGAAAACTATAAAATGGTGCTGAAAGATCAAAAAACGATTGGCCCCGAAACAACCGTGCAATATCATCCTGCTTTAAAAGCGGATCAGTCTGTTGTCTTGCAAGCCGGAAAAGCGGGTTATTATGCCAAGGTATTCCGCAATATTTACAGCCAGAATCACGGCCTGCTGAAATCCGTGCTGTTGGCGGAAGATTTTTATCCGCCAGTGGCACAAATCGTTGCAAAAGGCAATCCGGCACAAGTGGAAAATACGGAGGACTCATCGGAAACAGATAACGGTTCTGGTCATGAAACGGACACGTCAACAAGTGGCAGCAGTTCAAAAGGCAGCGAAAAAAGTGCCGGCAAAGAGACTTCAAAAAGCAAAAAAAGTGCCGGTACAGAGGCTTCAAAAAAGAGCGAAAAAAGTACCAGTACAAAAGCTGAGACTTCAAAGGATCGCGAAAACTCTACCAGCACAAAAGCTGAGACTTCAAATGACAGCAAAGACAGCACCGGCACGCATGACGGCAAGGATAACGGGGCAGACAGCAAAAGCTGACATAATAAAGACCCGGGACATGACAGATAAAGCGGGGGAATTCGGATGAAGCAAGTGCGAAAAAGGCTTGGCGATTTATTGGTGGATGCAGGATTAATTACAGCAGAACAGCTGGAACAGGTGCTGAAGGAAAAGGGGGCGGGCCAAAAACTGGGCGATGCGCTTCTTCAGCGTGGGCTGATTACCGAGCAGCAGCTCATTGAAGCGCTCGAATTCCAGCTCGGCATCCCGCACATCAGCCTTTTCCGCTATCCTTTTGACCAGAGCATCATGAATCTTGTGCCGAAAGAAATGGCGAAACGAAATCTTCTCATTCCGCTCAAAAAAGACGGGGATAAACTGTTTGTCGCAATGGCGGACCCGATGGATTTTAATGCGATCGATGACTTGCGGCTATCGACCGGCTTCCGGATTGAACCGGCGATTGCCTCCAAAGACGATATTTTGCGGGCAATCCATAAGTATTACGACCTGGATGACAATATGGAAGAACTGCTGGACGGCATTGCTGAAAAGGAAGAGGCAACCGAAACCGCACCCGGGGAAGAAGATTCGCCTGTTGTCCAGCTCGTCAACCAGCTTTTGCAAAATGCCGTCCAAATGCGGGCAAGCGATATCCATCTGGACCCGCAGGAAACAAAATACATCGTCCGTTACCGGGTGGACGGAATTTTGCGGACGGAACGGGTGCTGCCGAAATCGATGCAAAGCGTGCTTGTGGCGCGCATTAAAATTATGGCAAATCTAGATATTACCGAACACCGCATCCCGCAGGACGGGCGTATTAAAATTGACGTCGATTTCCATCCCGTTGATATCCGGGTATCGACGCTGCCAACCGTATTCGGGGAAAAAATCGTGCTCCGGATTTTGGATCTTTCAACAGCCATCCACGATATCCGCCAGCTCGATTTCAACAAACTGAATCTCAAGCGTTTTACGCAGTTGATCCACCGCCCGAATGGCATCATTTTGATCACAGGGCCGACCGGTTCCGGGAAGTCATCAACTTTATATGCGGCCCTAAACCATCTCAATGATGAACAGGTGAATATCATTACGGTGGAAGACCCGGTGGAGTTCCAGATTGAAGGCGTCAACCAAATTCAGGTCAATCCGGCGGTCGGGATGACGTTCGGCAAAGGGCTGCGCGCGATTTTGCGGCAGGATCCGAATATTATCATGGTCGGGGAAATCCGCGACAAGGAAACGGCTGAAATTGCTATCCGCGCTTCCCTCACCGGCCATCTTGTCTTAAGTACGCTGCATACCAATGATGCGCTCGGCACAATTACAAGATTAATAGACATGGGCGTTGAGCCGTTTCTCGTTGCCACCTCACTCAGTGGCGTCGTGTCGCAGCGGCTCGTTCGCAAAGTGTGCCGCGACTGCGCAGAAGAACAGGTGCCGACAAAACGGGAAATAGAAATTTTTAAAAAACGCGGCATCAAAATTGAGAAAATCATTCGCGGCCGAGGATGCGGAAACTGCAACATGACCGGATACAAAGGACGGATGGCGATCCAGGAACTGCTGATGATCAATGAAAACATCCGGCGTGGGATTATGAACGGGGAACCTTTATCCAAATTAAGGGAATATGCGATCCAAAATAAAACGATTTTTCTGCTCGATGACGGATTACTAAAGGTAAAGCAGGGGCTGACAACGACCGAAGAAGTGTTGCGCGTCGCCCTACCGGAGTAGGTGAAAGGAATGAAGGAAAAAATTGAATACTTGCTTCGCTCAGCATTTGAACTGAAAGCATCGGATCTTCACTTATCCGTTGGCGTGCCGCCGATTCTGCGTTTAAACGGCCAACTGAAACGTTACGGAAAAGAAGTGATGACGCCGCAATTGACGGAAGGAATGGCAAAAGCGATCATTTCCGATACCATGTGGCCGGTTTTCCAGGAACGCGGGGAGCTTGATTTTTCTTACGGCATCCCGGGCGTATCCCGTTTCCGGATCAATGTGTACCGGCAGCGCAACTGCGTGTCGCTGGCGATCCGTGTTGTCCCGACTACGATCCCGACAGTTGAAGAACTGCATTTGCCGCCTGTATTGTATGCATTCACGGAAAAACCGCATGGCTTAGTGCTGGTAACAGGGCCGACCGGAAGCGGAAAGTCGACGACGCTCGCCGCCATGATCGACCATATGAACAAAACGCTGCACAAACATATTATTACGCTTGAAGACCCGATTGAGTATTTACATAAACATCAAAAATGCATCATTGACCAGCGTGAAGTCGGGTTTGACACGCAAAACTTTGCGAACGGCCTGCGCGCGGCACTCAGGCAGGACCCGGACGTGATTTTAGTCGGGGAAATGCGCGATCTCGAAACGATCCATACAGCGATTACGGCAGCGGAAACCGGGCACCTTGTCCTCGGTACGCTGCACACATCGGGCGCGCCGTCGACGATTGACCGAATCATTGACGTTTTTCCGCCGTCCCAGCAGGCGCAAATCCGCATCCAGCTGGCAAATGTTTTAGTTGGAATTATTTCGCAGCGCCTCTTTCCGACAGCCGACAACAAAGGGCGGAGGGCGGCCACGGAAGTGCTCGTCAACAACGCGGCCATTGCCAATCTGATCCGCAATGAGAAAGTTCACCAGATCGTGAATGTCCTGCAGACGAGCCGCGCACTCGGGATGCACACGCTTGAAACCGATGTGAAGGAATTGCTTGCAGCGGGCGCGATTTCCAAAGAAGCGGCGGAACCTTATTTACAGGAGATTGTCCAAAATGCCACGATTTAAGTACGAGGGAAGGACAAAAGCCGGGAAGAAAAACGGCGTCGTCACGGCCGAATCGAAACGGGAGGCGCTGGTCAAGCTGCGCAGTCAGGGCGTCCGCGTGCTCCAAATCAATGAGCTGCCGGAAACGTTAATGACGATGGAAATCAGTCTCGGCGGCAGGGTGAAACTGCAGGATTTTGTCATTTTCCTCCGCCAGTTTTCAACACTGCTGAAAGCCGGCGTAACCGTCGTCGATTCTACAAACATACTTGCCAGCCAGACGAGCAGCAAAACATTAAAGAAAACGCTTTTGGCCGTCGAGGAAGATTTGCGTGGCGGGATTCCGCTTTCCCAGGCGGCCGCAAAACATAAAAAAGTGTTTACCCCGATGTTCATTAATATGGTTTATGCCGGTGAAGCGGGCGGCAATCTTGACGGTACATTGGAAAGGCTCGCAACCTACTACGAAAAGCAGCACCGCACAAGGCAAAAGGTAAGGTCGGCGCTGACGTATCCGGCTTTTGTCGGGGTGATGGCGATTGTTGTCGTCATTTTTATGCTTGTAAAAATCGTCCCGACCTTTGTATCGATGCTCAAAAACTATAAAGCCAGCCTGCCTGCGGTTACGCGCCTTGTTTTGTCGGCAAGCGGGTTTATGCAGCACTACTGGTGGCTCGTCGTGCTGATTTTGATCGGGGTGTACGTGCTGCTGGTCGTTTTGCGCAAAAACAAAACGAGTAAATTTTATTTGGACTATGCGATGCTCAAATTCCCGATTTTCGGCAAACTCGTCCAAAAATCGATCATTGCCCGGATGACGCGGACATTGAGCTCGTTGTTTTCCAGTTCCGTGCCGATTTTACAGGCATTGTCGATCGTGGAGGCAATCGTCGAAAACGAAGTGATGACAAAAGTGCTCCGCCAGGCCCGCGATGCGCTGGAAAAAGGGCAGTCGATGACAGAACCGATGCGGCGCCACTGGGTCTTTCCGCCGCTTGTTACGCAGATGATTGCGATCGGCGAGGAAACCGGTGCGCTGGACGCCATGCTTGGCAAAGTCGCTGACTTTTACGAAGCCGAAGTCGAAGCCGCCACCGACCAGATCAAAGCGCTGATTGAGCCGTTTATGATCGTCGTCCTGGCAGCTGTTGTCGGCACGATCATTGCCGCGATTATGATCCCGATGTTCGAAATTTATAATAATGTTCAATAAATTGCACAAAAAAGGTAGGATTATGCAACAGGACCATGTATAATATAGGTAAAAAGGTCTAGGACAATAGGAGGAGAAACGATGTTACACAAGAAAAGAAAGTTATTGAAAAATCAAAAGGGCTTTACGTTGATTGAACTGCTGGCGGTTATTGTCATTTTGGCTATTATTGCAGCGATCGCGATCCCGGCGATTAACACCATCATCAAGCACTCAAAAATCAGTGCCATTAAATCGGATGCTGTCCAAGTAATCAATGCTGCGAAGCTCTATGTATCTTCGAACAGTGTTCCCGACAAAGGAATAATACAAAAAACGGACATAGACAAATACTTAGATGATGAAGTGAATCTTTCATCATACACAGTAACAGTAAGTGAAAGTGATGGGAAAATGGTTTATAAATTAAATGGTACTGGCGAAGATGATGGGGTAACAGTAACATTTACAAATGCAACCATTGGTGGGATAAACGCTAAATCAACTAAATATGACACTACAGTAAGCCAATGATTTAACACACGTGATTTTTTAAGTCTTTTAACCTAAGGTTTCTTTTAAATAATGGAGAAGCCTTAGGTTATAAATTACAAAGATTTAAGGAGCCATCATGATGCCACGCTCATTTTTTCCATCATCGAAAAAAACCGGAAATTTCATTTTCAAAGACCATGTCATTCGTTTTCTCGAATTGAGGCAGACTGACCCGCCTGTTGTTTCGAAAATGGGTGAGCGGTATTTGCCGGAAGGACTGATCCGTGGCGGGAAAATTGCTGATGCTGAGACGCTTGCGATGATCGCTGAAGAATGTCTTGATGATTGGGGGCTTAAGGGGAAACACCCGGTCCGTTTTGCTGTGCCCGACAATTTTGTTGTCGTGCGCCAAATTGCTGTTCCGGATGAGATCGCCATGGATGAAATGGAAGGTTATATTACCCTTGAGCTCGGTTCTACCATTCATTTGCCGTTTGATGATCCTGTATTTGACTTTGCGCTCCTTGGTGAGTCGAATCAGGAAAAGCAGGTGTTGTTATTTGCTGCGCCCCGGGATGTCGTCGAAGATTATGCCGGTTTTTTTAACGATATCCGCCTGAGCCCGGTTGCTGCTGATATTTCCCCGCTGTGCGCCTACCGGTCTTTTTATCATTTGAATACGTTGAATGCGATGGACCATCTGCTCCTTCTCCAGTTTGATTTATTGATGGTCACTGCGACCATTTTCCACCGGCGTTTCCCGCTGCTTGTCAGGGAGCTTGAAGTCGATATTCCGCTTTCCAAATGGGAGACGGAGACCAATGCTTTTGGCGAAAAAAAGTACCGCTGGCCGGAAGACGACCCGCTGCTCCGCTACCAGATGGAATATATTTATAAAGAGCTGGACAGAATCGTGAATTATTATCAGTTTTCGATCCGGAAAGGGCAGGATGCGGTCAATCAAATTTTGCTGAACGGCGATTATCCGTATTTGCCCGAGGTTGCGGACAATCTTGCGGAGCAGTTTGGCCTGTCGGTTAAGATGATCGAAACGGAAAAAGTATCTACCATAACCGGGCAGCCATTTCCCGCCCGCTTTGCGCCTGTTTTGGGCCTTGCACTGAAAGAGGTGAAATAAATGCTTGTCGAGATTAACCTGCTGCCGAAAAAAGAACCGAAAAATATCGCGCTGCTCTTTTGGGGCGGGATACTGGCCGGTGCAGCCGCCATTTTTGTCATCATCTTCTTTATCGCGCTCCATCAGACAAAACAGGATCTTGCTGCCGTTAATCAGCAAATCAAACAGACGGAAGCGCTCCAGGCCGCTGAACAGGCAGCACAAAAAAGCAATGCGGACATACAGGATTTTAAAAAGCTCTCGTCCGCCGTTAAATGGGCAAGCGATACGCCGGTCAAGACGGTGCCGGTATTGGACAAGCTTACTAAACTTTTGCCGGAATACGGCTATATCACGGACTTTTCCTGCAGTAGCACGGGCGCGAATGTGACCGTCCAGTTTGATGCGTCCGATGAAGCGGTTTACTTTTTAAAACGGCTGAATGACAGCCCGTATTTTAGCGGCGCCGTCTTAAACAGCATCAAAATGAATACGGAAACGGTTAGTGCTTCTCCAAGCGACACATCCGACGCTGCAACTGGTTCATCTTCGGGAACGGGCACATCCAGCACATCCGCCGGTTCCTCTTCCGGATTCGGCTCTTCCAAAACGGCAAGCAGCACATCTTCCAGATCAGATGCGTCCAAAACGGGCGGCGGTTCTTCTTCGGGCACGTCTAAAACCGGTTCCTCTTCCACATCTGCTGCATCCAAAACATCCGGTGGTAACGGCGAGGGCGGTTCCTCTTCCTCCCCGGCGCCAACGGGTGGCACAGCCGGCGCGGATACTGCAGCAACCGGTGAAGCAGAGGGTGTAACGGTCTATGAAGCGACATATACGATCCAGCTCAATCAAACTGCACTCAATGCCGCTAGCAAAAAGGAGGAACAGCAATGAACCTCCGTTTAAACCGGAAACAGCTTTTTATCATGCTTGCCCTCTTTGCCGTTTGCCTTGCCGGTGCAGCCGGTTTGTACTGGTTTGTGCTGGCGCCGGCCAAGTCCGGGCTGGCCGGGCAAAAAGCCGCGTTGAAATCGGAACAGCAGGTGCTATCCAGCCTGCAGTCAAAAAAACAGCAAAGCCCGGAACTGCAGCTTGGCAATGTCGTCAGCCTGATGCGGAAAATCCCGGCAAAACCGCTTGCGGAACAAGTGCTGCTTCAGTTCAGGATGGCAGAGGCCCTTTCCGGCAGCCGGATTACGGAAACAGACGCCCAGCAGGACTCCGCCGGTACGTCCGGGAGCGAGGAGGCTACACAAAGCACAACGAGCGGCACCTCATCCGGCACACAGCAAAAAACAGACGTGCTGCCTGCCGGTGTCAAAAAACTGTCGTATACTTTAAAAGTGGAGTCAGACAGCTACAAGAGCATGAAAACATTTTTACAGACGATTGAAAACTTGCCGCGCATTACGGTGATCGAAAGCCTCAATTTCAGTCCGGGGGAAGGAGCGCCTGGATCGAGTGGATTGCAGTACACCGTTACGGTCTCCACTTTTTATTACCCGGCGTTAAGCCGGTATTCGGACTATTTGCCGGAAATCGACGTGCCGGCAGCGGGCCGTAAAAGTGACCCGGTCGCAACAACGGCGCAATAAGTTTTCGGCATGTTAGTCCTTGCCATTACATATGCTTAATATCGCCCGTTGCTTGCCGGTAGCGAACCAAGAAAATACCTTATGCTGAAAGATCAGAGGGATCAAACATGCATGGATTGTGGACTGCTTATTTTGCGGCACTGGGAATGGTGTTCGGCTCGTTTTATAATGTCATCGGGCTACGCGTGCCGAATCATGAATCGATTATCCGTCCCGGGTCGCATTGCCCGAAGTGTGGGCACTCGTTAAGCTGGTATGAAAATATACCGGTGTTGTCTTTTCTTGCTTTACGGGGCAGATGCAGAAGCTGCCGCGCGCCGATCTCCCCGGTCTATCCGGTATTTGAGGCGCTGACCGGGGGCTTGTTTGCCTATTCTTTTTACCGGTTCGGGTGGAGTCCCGAATTTTTGCTTGCCGTTTTGTTTATTTCACTGCTTGTCATCATTACCGTTTCCGATTTGGCGTATATGCTCATTCCCGATAAAGTGCTGTTTCCTTTTGCAGCCGCCATTGCCGCCGTCCGGCTTTTTCATCCGGCGTCACCGTGGTGGTCCGCCTGGCTCGGGGCGGTTTTCGGCTTTTGCCTCCTCTACCTCATTGCCTTTTTCACAAAAGGCGCGATGGGTGGCGGGGACATTAAATTGTTTTTTGTCATCGGGCTTGTGCTCGGCATAGAGAAAACCTTTCTGGCCTTTTTTCTAGCCTGCTTTTTTGGCGCGCTTTACGGCGTTGGTTTGATGGCTGCCGGCAAATTTAAAAAACGAAAACCGGTGCCGTTCGGGCCGTTTATCGCCATCGGTGCGCTTGCCGCCTATTTTTTCGGAAACAGCCTTATCGGGATGTATTTGCGCATCTCCGGGCTCGGATAAAATTTGCATAAAATGCCGGAAATCGGCGAATGGTTTTCGGACAAGACGACAAAAGTCTTGTTCTTTTTTTTGCCGGTTATGGTAGCATGAAGCAAATCGGGCAGGAGAGGTGAAAACATTGGACAAGGCGAAAAAAAAGGCGAAAATTACAGTCAAAGTGGGCGGAAAAAAGGTGCAGCCGGAAGAAAGCGTGAAAGTCCATGACTGGAAAGCGGCCGAAGAAACGGCTGCCGCACAGGAAGACAGTGTAAAAGAAGAGGAGTCATTTGAATGGGTGCTGCCCGAACTTGATGCGGATCAGATTGAAGAATTCCGGCCGATCCATTACACACCCGCGCCCAAAAAGAAAAGCATATTCCCGAAAAAAGCGGTTGCGAAAAGGGCTGCGCCGGCGATTTTGTTTTCTGTCGTGTCCGCGTTGGTGTTCGGGGCGCTGCTCGGGTTTGTTGTATTAAAATTCATTGCGTACGGCGATCATCAAACAAAACTCCCGAAACAGCAGGCTGAAGGCGCTGCAGCGGGCACAGCGCAGCAAGAGGCCAGGCTTCCGGCGCTAAGCATCGGCATCATCCAGGCAGGGGTGTTCAGCACGGAAGGCGCCGCCTCTAAAGTGTCGCGCGAACTCGCCTCAAAAAAGGTCCCGTCGATGCAGCTTTCGATGGACGGGCAGCGCTATATTTTTGCAGGTGTGGCCGACAGCCCTGGCACGGCCAAAAAAATGGAAAGTGCCTGGAAAGACAAAGGCGTCGAACTGTATGCAAAAGAAATCAGTTTTTCCAGCAAAAAGGTCCAAACGACGACAAAGGATGAGCAAATTTTTGCCCGGGAAACGGTTCCGCTTTTTCAAAAACTGGCAAAAGAAACGGCCGCCGCTGTCCAGAACGGAGAGGTTTCACCGGACGGCATGAAGACAGCCGAAACAGCAGCCGGCAACGTCAAAAAGCTGGCAAAAGTCAGGCAGGAAACGCTCGGCCGGTTGAAAAAATACGAAACGGCCGCGTATGAATCGCTCGTTGCTTATCAAAAAAGCGGCAACCGGCAGGATTTAACGGATGCCGAACAAAACCTGCTGGACTACGTAAAGGTCTACAGCGGGCATTGAAATCAAATGCGGGCTTCCGGCTGAAAGGCTGTGGTGCCAGATAAAGGCATGCGCCCGCATAGCATTATTTTTTGTCTGAAAAGGTTGAATTTGCAGTTGTTTCACGGCCCGTTTTTTGGTACGATACAATTGTATCTCCCATACCAAAGCCCATTGGTTCGATTCCCCCGCCTCCTGCACCAGAAAAGGAGGAATTCATTTGGAAAAAATGCTGATCAAAGATTTTCCTGCAGAAGACCGCCCGCGTGAACGGTTGATCCGCACAGGAGCGGAGAGCCTCTCCAATCAGGAACTGCTTGCCATTTTACTCCGTACCGGCACGAAAGAAGAATCGGTGCTCGAGCTTGCCAACAGACTGATCCGCCATTTTGAAGGCTTGCGGTTTTTAAAAGATGCTTCCCTTGAGGAAATGACGTCCATCAAAGGCATCGGCACAGCAAAAGCGGTCCAGATTCTGGCCGCGAGCGAACTCGGCAGAAGGATTGCCAATTTGCAGCACGATACACGTTATGTAATCCGCACGCCGCAAGACGGGGCCAATTATGTCATGAATGATATGCGCTTTTTATCCCAGGAGCATTTTGTCTGCCTGTATTTAAATATTAAAAACCAGGTGATCCACCGGCAGACGATTTTCATCGGAAGCTTAAATGCCTCGATCGTCCATCCCCGCGAAGTGTTCAAAGAAGCGCTCAGGCGTTCAGCTGCTTCCATTATTTGTTTCCATAACCATCCATCCGGAGACCCTTCTCCTTCCAAAGAAGATATTGAAGTTACCAAACGGCTTGCCGAATGTGGTAAAATAATGGGGATTGAGATTCTTGACCATTTGATCATCGGTGAGAAAAAATTTGTAAGTCTGAGACAAAAAGGGTATTTGTAAGGCTTTGAATTTTTTTATGGTTACGATATAATAAATCGTATGATTTTTACGGCCGGCACTGCGCCGGAAATACCTGAATTCCGGATGTAGATTTAAAGTGACATCCATAAATAAGCAAAAGTATGGCACCAACTGGTGATGAAAATTTATCGTGTAGAAAGGGAGATACATCCATGTTCGGAAGTAAAGACCTGGGGATTGATCTTGGGACAGCCAATACATTGGTTTTTATAAAAGGGAAAGGAATTGTGGTGCGGGAACCTTCCGTTGTGGCCATCCAGACGGATACGAAACAGATTGTCGCAGTCGGGGATGCCGCAAAAAAAATGATCGGCAGGACGCCGGGAAACATTGTGGCGACGCGGCCGATGAAAGACGGCGTGATTGCGGATTATGAAACGACGGCGGCGATGATGAAATATTATATTCAGCAGGCCACAAATAAAAAAGGCTTTTTTTCAAAAAATCCGTATGTCATGGTCTGCGTCCCTTCCGGCATTACGGCGGTGGAAGAGCGCGCGGTGATTGATGCAACCCGCCAGGCCGGGGCACGGGATGCTTTTACGATTGAAGAGCCTTTTGCGGCTGCGATCGGTGCCGGGCTGCCTGTCTGGGAGCCGACCGGAAGCATGGTTGTTGATATCGGCGGCGGCACAACGGAAGTGGCGATTATTTCGCTGGGCGGAATTGTGACAAGCCAGTCGATCCGGGTGGCCGGGGATGAAATGGACGAAGCGATCATCAGTTATATCCGCAAAAATTATAATCTTTTAATAGGGGACCGAACCGCAGAACAAATTAAAATGGAAATTGGTTCAGCAGGTGAGCCGGAGGGGATCGAACCGATGGATATCAGGGGCCGGGATTTGCTGACCGGTTTGCCGAAGACGATCACGATTACCGCGGATGAGGTGGCCGATGCGCTCCACGATACGGTGTATGCCATTGTCGATGCGGTCAAATACACGCTTGAGCAGACACCGCCTGAACTGGCAGCTGATATTATGGATCGCGGCATCGTCCTGACAGGTGGGGGCGCCCTGTTGCGCAACCTCGACCATGTCATCAGCAAAGAAACCGAAATGCCGGTGCTGATTGCTGAAAACCCGCTCGACTGCGTAGCAATCGGAACAGGCAGCGCGCTCGAAAATATCGAACTGTTTAAAAACAAAGCAAAAAATTCTAAATAGGACATGCTAGTGTCCTGTTAACGCATTCTCCTGCCGGTTTTTTCTGGCGGGAGAATGGTTTTCAATCCGGGAATGGCCGGAACAAAGTGTTATAGGAGTGGATTTTATGCCACAGTTTTTTTTGAATAAACGATTGATCGTCCTTTTAATCAGTGTCATTCTGCTTGTCGCCATGATCGGATTTTCCATTAGGGAACGCGACCGGATTTCAAAACCGGAACAGTTTGTGCGCGATATCGTCGGGCTCGGCCAGTCCGTCATTGCCAAACCCGCCAATGCCCTTGCCGGTTTTTTTGACAATATCGAGGACTTAAAAAATACATATACTGAAAACAAAAAACTGAAATCCCATTTGGAACAGCTGACAAGCCTGGAAGCGCAAAATCATGAACTGAAAAAAGAAAATGAAAATTTGAGATCTATTATAAAGGAAAAAAACAGTCTTGGAGATTCAGAGTCCATTCAGGCCCAGGTCATTGCACGCAACCCGGATAATTGGTACGAGCAAGTGGTGATAGATAAGGGCGAAGTCAACGGCGTTACCAAAAACATGGCTGTCGTCACTTCAGGTGGTTTCCTCGGAAAAGTGACGCAGGTCGACAAATTTTATTCAACCGTCGAACTTTTGAGCTCGCCCGATGAAACGAACCGCGTATCCGCCAAAGTGCAAAATGCCAAAAAAGACGCTTACGGTTTAATCGAAGGATACGACAAAAAAGCAAAAATGCTGCTTTTGAAACAGCTTGATTTTAATATCAAAGTCAAAAAAGGCGATCATGTCGTGACATCCGGTTTAAGCGGCATGTTTCCGAGCGGGCTTCTGATTGGTGACATTGAAAAAGTAACCCCGGATGAAAACGGGCTGACGCAAACCGCTTATGTGAAGCCGGCAGCCAATTTTTATGATGTCCGCGAAGTGCTCATCATCAACCGGAAAGCAGTGAACCTAGGCAGCGCAGGAGGAGAGCAGTGATGAAACGGATCGTGCTCCCTCTGATTTTAAGCCTGTGCTATATTGCTGAAAGTTTATTTGCCCAATTTTTTGCCGCCCGTTCTTTTGGCGGAAAATTTACCATTGTTCCCCATTTTCTGCTCGTTATGCTGATTTTAATGGGGATGCATTACCGAAAAAGGCTCTCCATCATTTATGCCTTTGTATTCGGCATGCTGTTTGATGCTTTTTACACGGGCATTCTGGGCGTTTATCTGTTTTTCTATCCGCTTGCGGTTTACCTGACAGAAAAAATGGACAGGATCCTCCAGTCCAATATTTTCACCGGCACGCTTGTGGCAGTCTTGAACATGGCGATTGTCGAATTTTTGGTCTATGGCATCAATGCTTTAATTAATCCGCAGGTGATGGGATTTGACGATTTTCTCTTGCTCAGGCTTTGGCCGACTTTGATTTTAAATGCCGCTTTTTTTATTTTGGCATGGTATCCGATGGGGAATTTTTTAAAGCGGCGTGCAAGGGAAGAAGAAAAGGAATAACCGGCGGGGAGAAAATCTGTTAAAATGGGAAAGAAGGATTTTCCGCCTTTTTGTCGAATGATCCGGACAAGGGGGAATGGAAAAAGCAAAAGGGTTTGCGGGCCGAAACCAGCCGGAACCGCACGCACGGAGGCTTATTCCTGCGTGCCGGGCCGCAAAACGCCGTCTGAAAGCCATTTCGGATGTGTCGTTATTTATTGAGCCGTTGAGGTGAGCAGTTTGAAATGAAGAAAACGCAAAATGTAACCATAAAAGGCACGAAAGACGGAATTGTGCTGCATTTAAACGACCAATGCTCCTATCAAGCTTTAAAGGCGGAATTAGAACAAAAATTACTGGCCCAGTCTGTCGATGAGGAGGAAAACAGCCCGATCCTTGCCGTCAAAATTCAGCTTGGCAACCGCTATTTGACGCCAGCGCAGGAAGAAGAGATCAAAAGCCTTGTGCGTGCCCGGCGGAACCTTGTTGTCGATAAAATCATCAGCAATGTCATTACAAAAGAAGCGGCTGCGCGCGAAAAAGTGGAAAATGAAATTGTGCCTGTTACCACCATCGTCCGGTCCGGTCAGGTGTTAAAGGCGGAAGGCGATCTTTTGCTTGTCGGCAATGTCAATCCGGGCGGAACCGTGATTGCAAACGGCAATATTTTTATCATGGGAAACCTCCGCGGCATTGCGCACGCCGGTTACAGCGGGAGAAGGGACGCCGTTGTTGTCGCTTCCAATATGGTTCCGTCCCAAATCCGGATTGCCGATTGTCTGAACCGGGCGCCTGATGATTACGGGAAAGAAGACCGGCATGAGATGGAATGTGCTTACATAGATGAATCGGACCATATTATCATTGATAAATTGCAAGTGTTGAAAACTTTGCGGCCGAATATGACAAGATTAAAAGGAGGGTTCTCATATGGGTGAAGCGATTGTCATTACATCCGGAAAAGGCGGCGTCGGCAAAACGACGACATCGGCAAACCTCGGGACTGCGCTCGCGCTTCTCGGAAAGAAAGTCTGTCTTGTCGATACAGACATCGGGCTCCGCAATCTTGACGTCCTGTTGGGGCTTGAAAACCGGATTATCTACGATCTAGTCGATGTCGTAGAAGGCCGCTGTAAAATCCACCAGGCAATCGTAAAGGACAAGCGTTTCGATGACAAGCTCTTTTTGCTGCCGGCTGCCCAGACAAGCGACAAATCCGCCGTCACGCCGGAACAGATGAAACAATTGATCCACGGGTTAAAACAGGATTACGATTATATTCTGATTGACTGCCCGGCCGGCATTGAACAGGGATATAAAAATGCAGTGGCGGGCGCTGACCAGGCGATTGTTGTGACAACACCGGAAATCTCGGCGGTAAGGGATGCCGACCGGATCATCGGGCTTTTGGAAAAGGAAGAACATATCGAGCCGCCGAAACTGATCATCAACCGGATCCGGAGCCATATGATGAAAAGCGGGGACATGCTGGACATCGATGAAGTGACAAGCCATTTATCAATCGATTTGATCGGGATTGTAGCCGATGATGAAGAAGTGATCCGCGCTTCGAACCAGGGTGAACCGATTGCGCTCCATCCGACGAACCGCGCCTCCCTTGCCTACCGGAATATTGCCCGCCGGATTTTGGGGGAAACGGTGCCTTTAATGCCGCTTGAAGACCAGAAACCCGGCATGTTTGCGCGCTTTAAAAAATTATTCAGTTCGAAATCTTCTTAATAGCAGAGCCGTTTCTGAACGTTTTTCCAAACGATCAGGGCGGCTTGTTTTGTTCCCGGTTCTAACCGCTTTGGACAGGTCATACATTGGTAATAAACGAATGCCTGTACAGAAGGGGTGAATCGATTGGGAAACCGCGCCGATGAAATCCGGAGACAAATGGCGAAGCGGAGAAAAACGATCAAGCAG
The DNA here is from genome assembly GCF_038593185.1 of Weizmannia sp. FSL K6-0777. Classification (NCBI taxonomy): domain Bacteria; kingdom Bacillati; phylum Bacillota; class Bacilli; order Caryophanales; family Bacillaceae; genus Heyndrickxia; species Weizmannia sp. FSL K6-0777. Next base: position 2,106,799 of record NZ_CP151971.1, on the reverse strand, counting down.
GCTTATAACGGCAAAGAAACGGTCTATGCGAGCCTGATCAAAGATGAGGGCACACATGTATATGAACCGCCGGGCAAAACGCCGCATCCGCTTTTTAAAAAAGAAACGATGCTGTTTAAAATTCTGGCTTCTGCCTGTCTTGTCCTCGTTGTGGCGATTCTGTTTAAATCGGAACGTCCGGAATTTGACAAACCGAAAGCCGCCGTCAAACAGGTAATGGCGTCCGAATTTCAATTTGCAAAAGCAGCCGCCTGGTATGAAAAAAAGTTTGGCAAGCCGGTTGCGCTCTTCCCGGAAAAATCGTCAAAAACGGAAACCGCTGCTTCCAATGAAGATTCGCAATATGCCATGCCGGTATCGGGAAAAATTCTGACCCGTTTTTCTGCTGATGGAAGAGGGGTTACGATTGAAACAAAGCCGGGCGCAAGCGTGAAAGCGATGAGCGGCGGGACGGTCATTTTTGCCGGGAAAAAGCCAAAACTCGGCAATACCGTTATTATCCAGCATGCCGATTCAACGGAAACATGGTACGCAAACCTCAGCAAAATCGATGTGGGCCAGTATGACAGCCTCAAGATGGGCGAAAAGGTCGGCACGGCGCGAAGCAGCGGGGAAAAAGGGGAATTTTATTTTGCGCTTAAAAAAGACGGCGGTTTTATCGATCCGATCCAGGTGATTAAATTTGAGTGAGCGGTTTTGGCTTCTGAAAAAAATCAAAATCCATCCCCTTTTCTGGCTCGTGGCTGCCATTGCTGCTGTTACCGCCCGTTTCCAAGATCTCATCCTGCTGTTTGCGATCATTTTCATTCACGAAATGGGGCACGCGGTTGCGGCGCAATATTTTTCATGGCGGGTTAAAAAAATCGCCATTTTGCCGTTTGGCGGCGTCGCTGAAACAGAGGAACACGGAAACCGCCCGCTGAAAGAAGAACTGATCGTGACACTCTCAGGCCCCCTCCAGCATGTTTGGATCGCCGTTTTCGCGTATTTGTTGTTCCGCTTCGATGTCTTGCCTGGACAGATGTATACGCAAATCGGGGAGTGGAACCGGGCCATTCTTTTTTTTAATTTGCTCCCGATTTGGCCGCTTGACGGCGGGAAATTGCTGAATATGGCGTTTTCCACGGTTTATCCTTTTTTGCGCGCATTCCGGATGACGATTTGCTGTTCGTTTATCGTGCTGCTCCTTTTTCATGCGGCCGCCCTGCTGAATGCGCCGGCAAATTTGAACGTCTGGGCGATCGCCGTTTATTTATATGCCGCCCTTTGGAAAGAATGGAAACAGCTTTACTTTGTTTTTATCCGTTTCCTGCTTGAACGGTATTATGGAAAAAGGGATCCGCTCCGTCATCTGGAAACGATCGAGGTGGATGCGGGCGCATACTTGTATGAAGTGCTCGAAAGCTTTAAACGGGGACGCAAACATCCGCTCATTGTCCTTAAAAACGGGGTGGAAGTCGGGAAGCTTGATGAAAATGAACTCCTTCATGCCTTTTTTTCCGAGAAGCAAACCAATGCGAAAGTAAGCGATATCCTGTATAGTTATTGATGGAAGCCGCAATAGAAGCGGCTGAAAGCGAAGACAGTGTGGTGGAATTTTTTGGACAGATCAATCATCATCAACGTGAAAACAAGGGAAAAACGATATGCGGTCATCGAAAACGGCAAAGTATCTGCCATCCGCATCCGGCAGCCGGGCGATGCGGCAAAAGTCGGGAATATTTATCTCGGCAAGGTGGCAGACGTCAAACCCGGAATCAATGCCGCGTTTATTGATATCGGCGGCATCCGGCACGGTTACTTGCATATCAGCCGGCTCCCTGCTTTTGTGAACAGCAAAAATTCGAATCCAACGATTTCAGCTTATCTTTCGCCCGGGCAGACGGTTATGGTCCAGGTGAAAAAAGATGAAACAGGGCAAAAAGGTCCGCTTTTAACCGGCATCATTGAGCTTTCGGGGGAACAGATTGTGTATCTGCCGGAAGGAAAGTACACGGCTGTTTCCAAAAAAGCGGATGATGCAGACCGGAACAAGTGGCGGAACAGGGTCCGCAAAGCGCTTGAACCGCAGGAAGGAATCATTGTCCGGACCGCAGCCATCCATGCCGGCGGGGACGGGTGGCGCGATGAACTAAAATGCCTCAGGCTTCGGTACAAATGCCTGCTCGAAAAGGCGGCACAACTGAAAGCACCGGCTGTTCTGCACGAAAAAAGCACGGTGGAAGCGGAAATTTTCCGCGAACTTGTCCGCTTAAAAAGCGGCACGGTGATCGTGGATGATGCGGAGGCACTTGCCCGCCTGAAAGCATTGCTTGCGGGCCGGCCGGAACTGGACTGGTCGTTTGAGCTCTACAGCGGAAAACAGAATATTTTTACCCGCTACCGTATCGACCGGACGCTTGAGGATGCCTTGAAAAGAGTGGTCTGGCTTGAAAACGGCGCCTATCTTGTCATCGACGAAACAGAAGCGCTCACCATTATTGATGTGAATACCGGAAAATATACGGGCACAACGGACCAGGCCGAAACGGTGCTGAAAACGAATCTGCTTGCGGCGAAAGAAATCGGCCGCCAGCTGAAACTGCGCGATTACGGCGGCATCATTCTCGTCGATTTTATCGATATGCAGCGCGATGAACAGCGCGTACAAGTGAGGGCGGTGCTTGAAAAAGAACTGGAAAATGACGAGAAACAAACCCGCATCACCGGTTTTACGGAGCTTGGCATTTTACAAATGACGCGCAAGAAAACGCGCAAATCGCTTCCCGAGGCACTGCTTTCCGTTTGCCCGGTCTGCGGGGGCAGCGGCAAAATCGAAAGCCCCGAGACGCTTGCTTTCCGCCTCGAACGCGAGCTGTGGGAAGCGCCGTACGCGGATTACGAAGCCGTCTTGATTGAATGCACGCAAGATGTGAAGGACTGTTTTTGCGGGGAAACGGACGTACACTTAAAGCGGCTGGAAAACCTGCTCGGCATGAAACTCATTTTTCACATCACTCGCGATCCGCATCCATTTTATGCCATCCGGCAGTTCGGGACGGCAGCCGGCCTTGCCGCAAAAGGCAAAGATCCCAATTGACAAAGGAAAAAGTGTGTGTTATCATCAGTATGTTATGTTTGTAGCGCCCTGTGCTACAACCGCTCAGGAACAGGCTTTGCAAGTTTTTACATTTCGTAAAACGCCTGTCTTTGGCGAGTCTGAGTCTTAAGGAGGTGCAGTGATGTACGCAATTATTGAAACCGGCGGGAAACAAATCAAAGTAGAAGAAGGCCAAGCTGTATATATTGAAAAATTGGATGCAGCAGAAGGCGAATCGGTTACATTTGACCGCGTTCTTTTTGTCGGCGGCGAATCGGTAAAAGTCGGCAGCCCTGTTGTTGAAGGCGCTACGGTTACGGGTAAAGTGGAAAAACACGGCCGTGCGAAAAAAATCGTTGTATTCAAATATAAAGCGAAGAAAAATTACCACAAAAAACAAGGCCACCGTCAGCCGTACACAAAAGTGGTCATTGAAAAAATCAATGCGTAAGGTGCACGCGGCATGATCCGGGTCCGCATCAAACGCAAAAAGAATGGGAACATCTCATCTTTTCAAATGAGTGGCCATGCCGAATTTGCCGAATACGGCCAGGACATTGTCTGTGCCGGCGCTTCCGCTGTTTCTTTCGGGACGGTGAACGCCATTATGGAAGTGGCGGGGGTTGAACCCGAAATCCGCCAGTCCGAAAGCGGCCTTTTGGAATGCAAAATCCCTTCGCATCTTTCGGAAGAACAGGCGACAAAAGTGCAGATTCTGCTTGAAGGCATGGTTGTATCCCTCGAGACGATAGAACGGGAATACGGCGAATTTATCCATATAACCTTTGAATAGGAGGTGAGCATCATGTTGAAATTAGATCTTCAGTTTTTCGCTTCCAAAAAAGGGGTCGGCTCCACGAAAAACGGTCGTGACTCGATTGCAAAACGCCTCGGCGCAAAACGTGCGGACGGCCAGTTCGTAACAGGCGGCTCGATCCTTTACCGCCAGCGCGGGACGAAAGTTTTTCCGGGCGAAAACGTCGGCCGCGGGGGCGACGACACTTTGTTTGCGAAAGTTGACGGCGTTGTGCGTTTTGAACGACTCGGCCGCGACAAGAAAAAAGTGAGCGTATATCCGGTGGCACAAGAAGCCTAACCCATAAAGCCCCGGGCTGCGATATTCGCGGCCCGGGGCTTTTGCATTTTCCAATAAACCACTCCCGTTCTGAAAAACGTACAAAAAACGGGTTGCCGCGTTCTTCTGGCGAGTGCCGGGCACATGCCGCTATCATTCGCGTCCCGTGCAACATGAGGCAATTTTTGCTATACTTAAACATAACCTATTTCGGAGAACGGGAGCTATGAAAATGCGGGAATGGACGACGGTTGACGTGCTTCGCCACGCCAGGCATGACTGGCTGAACAAGGTGCAGCTGATCAAAGGATACGCCAGCTTGAACAAAATGGAAAAGGTCAAAAATATTGTGGAAGACATTATCCGGGAAGCGCAGCAGGAGTCAAAATTATCAAATTTGCATCTGCCGGAATTTGCCGAGCTTTTGCTTACATATAACTGGGAAGGGCACACGGTGCGGATTGCATACGAAATATTGGATGTGGACCGGAATGTGCTACCGGACGATAGGGAGCTGACCGGCTGGATGAAGAATTTTTTCGCTATCGTTGAAGAAGCAGTCGATCCAAACGGAGACAATCGGTTATCTTTGTCGGTCAGCACTTTGCCATCCGGCGCCCGTTTCTTTTTCGAGTTTAGCGGTACAATAAAAAAGTACGGACTGCTTGCCGGATTTCTGGAAAACGATTGTCCGGGGATGAACGTGATCCACGCGTACCCGCAATCCGCTTTCCCGGTTGAAATAATCTTTCCGAAAGCCTAACGATACAGCAATTGCAAAGGTGGTTTTATCTTTTATGTTTGTGGACCAGGTGAAAATTTATGTGAAAGGCGGGGACGGCGGCAACGGGATGGTCGCATTCCGCCGCGAGAAATATGTGCCGATGGGCGGCCCTGCCGGCGGGGATGGCGGCCGCGGCGGCGATGTCATTTTTGAAGTCGATGAAGGGTTGCGGACGCTCATGGATTTCCGCTACAAGCGCCATTTTAAAGCGGACCATGGCGAAAACGGCATGAGCAAAGGAAAACACGGCCGCGGGGCGAAAGACATGATTGTCAAGGTGCCGCCGGGAACGGTCGTCATTGATGATGATACAAAACAAACGATTGCCGATTTAACGCGCCACGGGGAACGGGCAGTGATTGCCAAAGGCGGGCGCGGCGGCAGGGGCAATATCCGCTTTGCGACACCGGCCAATCCCGCTCCGGAAATTGCCGAAAACGGCGAACCGGGCCAGGAACGTTATATTGTTCTTGAATTAAAACTGCTTGCTGATGTCGGCCTTGTTGGTTTTCCGAGCGTCGGGAAATCAACCTTGCTTTCCGTTGTCTCTTCGGCACGCCCGAAAATTGCGGAATATCATTTTACGACGCTTGTGCCGAATCTCGGTGTAGTCGAAACGGAGGACGGCAGAAGTTTTGTCATGGCCGATCTGCCGGGGCTGATCGAAGGCGCGCACGAAGGCGTCGGGCTCGGCCACCAGTTTTTGCGCCATATCGAACGGACGCGGTTGATCGTCCACGTCATTGACATGGCGGCGGTGGAAGGGCGCGACCCGTATGAAGATTATTTGACGATCAACAAAGAACTGAAAGCTTATCATGAACGCCTTTCTGAGCGCCCGCAGCTCATTATTGCCAATAAAATGGACCTTCCGGGCGCGGAAGAAAATCTGGCGGCGTTTAAAGAGAAGCTGGGCGATGTCGCACGCGTCTTCCCGATTTCCGCGGTGACGCGCAAAGGATTAAGGGATGTTTTGTTTGCGATTGCCGATCTGCTCGATGAAACACCTGCCTTCCCGCTTCATGCTGGCGAAGAACCGGATGCGGAACCGTCCCGTGTATTGTACAAGCATGAAAAAGAAAAGGCCGATTTTACCATTACACGCGATCCGGACGGCAGCTTCGTCATCCACGGGGAAAAAGTCGAGAAGCTGTTTAAAATGACAAATTTCAGCCATGACGAGTCTGTCCGGAGATTTGCCCGCCAGCTGCGCGGAATGGGCATTGATGACGCGCTCCGTGCACGCGGCGCGAAAAACGGCGATACCGTCCGCCTTTTGGATTTTGAGTTTGAATTTGTAGATTAACCGTGCTGGGCCGGGGAATCCCGGCTCCCGAGTGGAGGAAAGGGCACTTTGGAAAAGAAAGCAGAGCATAAGTTTATCTTGGTGCGTGAGGATGTTTTGCCGGAAGCGATGATCAAAACACTTCAGGCGAAAGAACTGCTGGAAAGGGGACAAGCGGTATCGGTCGGGGACGCGGCGAAAAAAGCGGGCTTAAGCCGCAGCGCTTTTTATAAATACCGCGATACCGTTTTTCCGTTCCATTCGGTTGTAAAAGAAAAAATTGTGACCTTGTTTTTTTATTTGGAAGACCGGTCCGGGACATTATCCGAAATTTTAAGGATTATTGCATCTTACTCATGCAATATTTTAACGATTCACCAGACGATTCCGATACAGGGGCGGGCAAATGTCACCGTTTCGCTGAATGTGTCCGGGATCAACAGGAGTTTAAATGATCTGCTGGAAGAACTGCAGGCATTTGAGTTTGTCAATAAAGTAGAAATATTAGGGTCCGGAGCCTAGAACTCCGGCCGGCGGGGGAGAGGAAATGAAAGCAGCTTTTTTCGGGCCGGAAGCGACGTTTACCGATATCGCGGTCCAGTCAGTGTTCCCGGAGGCCAGCCGGGTTGCGTATCGGACGATTCCGGAATGTCTGGAAGCCGTGAAGACAAAACAGGTGGATATGGCGGTTGTTCCGCTTGAAAACGCCCTGGAAGGTTCGGTAAATTTAACGGTCGATTACTTGTATCATGAAGAACTGCCGCCGATCCGCGCGGAAATCATCGTGCCGATCGAGCAGCATTTTATGGTTCATCCTGCAAATGCCGGCGCCTGGCGGGAAACGGAAAAAATCATTTCCCATTCCCATGCGCTTGCGCAGTGCCACCAGTTTCTGCGCCGGGAATTCCGGCATGCGGAAGTGGAAGCAATGGGCTCTACGGCCGCTGCTGCGAAATATGTAAGCGAACACCCGGAACTGAAATGGGGGGCGATCGCCAATGAAATGGCAGCGGAATTGTACGGCCTTGAAATCGTCAGGCGTGCAATCCATGATTATCCGTTTAACCATACGAGATTCATTGTCCTTTCAAATGAGGAGCTTCATATCGAAAAAACGCCTGATTTCCTGAAATCGACGATCATGGTCACACTGCCGACGGACAAGGCAGGATCGCTACACCAGGTGTTGTCTGCCTTTGCCTGGCGAAAGATTAACTTGAGCAAGCTTGAATCGCGGCCGTTAAAGACGGGGCTTGGAAACTACTTTTTTATGATTGACCTGAACCACTCCTTAGAAGAAAAGCTTGTCCGCTTTTCGCTTGAGGAAATCCACGCGCTCGGCTGCACCGTGAAAGAACTCGGGACCTATTATAGGTATATGGCGGATAAATGATGATCGCTTCTTCAAGAATGTTAGGATAAGCCCGGCTGGAACCCGGGCTTATTATTTTTTGCAAAACAAGCTTTAAACCCAGGTTTTTAGGCCGGATGGGTGATGAAAAAGAGCTGTCCTTTATGTTTAGGGCAGCTCTTTTTCATTTTCTGCAAATAAAATGCCAGCTTCTTTCAGCGCCTGTTCCGCTTCTTCAACCTGCCGCCCGCTTGCGGCTTCCACCGTATGCAAGTGGATGCCGCCTGTTAATTCGGATAAGTAGCTGGCATTTGTTTCTTCAATGCGGCGGATAAACCGGGCCACTTCTGCGCGGGTGGAGACCATGATCGAGGCGGTCAGATCGCCGTATACCGGATGCTCCACCTTGACATCTTTTACGGTCACCCCGTGGTCCACGAGCAAATTCAGCTCATGTGCGACCTGTTCGCGACTATGCATGCAAACAAGCGTTTTCTCCACTTTGTTTTCCGCACCGGCGGGGTGTATGTACAAATATCCCTGGCTCGTTGCCAGGATCGGTTCGTTTTTCGCTTTCAGGAGCGTAATATCATTTACTATAATCTGCCGGCTTACATTTGTCCTTTTTGCCAGTTCCCCGCCCGTAATCGGCTCCCGGCTATTCTGCAGCCATTCGAGGATCAAATGCCGCCTTTCATCCCCAAGAATTTTTTTCTTCTCTGCCAACAGCGTTTCCCCCCATTCATTCGGCCTCATTCGGATTTTATCATACGAAGGCGCCGGGATGAAAGAATCAACCCTTTAAAGGGCATAAAGGACGCGGGACGTTCATAAGTTTTTATGTAAAATCAATCGCATTTTGCCCGGCACCACATAGAATGTATGGACTTAAGCCTTGAGGAGGGGAAATGTGTGAAAATCCATATCGTGCAAAAAGGCGATACGCTCTGGAAAATCGCCAAAAAATACGGCGCCGATTTTGACGAATTGAAAAAATTGAATGCGCAATTATCCAATCCGGAAATGATTATGCCCGGCATGAAAATTAAAGTTCCGACAACGGGCGGCATGGTAAAAAAAGAGACACATACAGGCCATGCAGGTTATACGGGCCACGCGGGTGCAAAAGAAATGCCGCTCGTGACCCATCCGTACGAGCAAATGCCCGAGGCCAAGATGCCCGTCGCAAAAGAAATGCCGGTACCAAAAGAGGTGCCAAAAGCGCCAGCACCGAAAGAAACACAGGTGAAAGAAAAAGTGGTTGAAAAAAAAGAAACGATTTATAAGCCGGTGATGCCGCAACCGGTCATTCCTGAAATTGACATCCATAATTACTATGTGACCAATATGGCTGAAATCGAAACCCATACAGCTGCACCGCCGCCGAAGCACCATGAAAGCGAATCGTCGGAAAGCGTGCACTACACCATGCCGGTAAAGGAAGAGTGCCCGGAAATGTATGTACCGTATAATCCGTGTCCGCCCGTGATGCCGGTATACGATTGCGGCTGCGGGGGAGGGGACATGCACGCCGGATTTTTCCCGCCTCCTTACAGCATGCCATATCCGCAAGTCCCATATCCGATGCCGTACCCAATGGCCTATCCGCAAATGCCGGTGATGACCGCGCCAACAGGGTTCACGCAAATACCGGCGATGGCCGCGCCGGCAGGGTTTATGCCGCAGCAGCAGCCGGCATGGCAGGAGGGGCAGCAAGTGATGCCGGGTTACGAATGGGAAGAAGAATCTTCTTCATCTTCTCCTTACCCGTATGGCCCCGGTATGCAGGCAGGGGTTTCTGCGCAACATCCTGCCGCCGTGCCGCAATGGGGAGCGCAGCAGGCTCCTTTATACGGCGCTGCTTCAGAAAGCCCCGCTTATATGCCGCAGTACATGCCGCCGCAAACCATGCCGCAGTACGCCCCGTATCCGCCGCACCAGCCGCAGCCATGCGGGTGCCAAAAGCAACCGTACGGCATGCAGGAACCATTTGGCGGCATGCCGCAACCGCCATACGGGATGCCACAACCGCCATACGGCGTGCAGGAACCGTACGGGATGCAGGCCCCGTTCGGCTATGACCGGGGCGAAAAAACGGACCAGCCGCAGGAAACCCGGGATCCTTCCGGCGAAGAAGAAAAATAATGGGCGGCGGAAGACAAGAGGGAGACGAAACCAAACGTCTCCTTCTTTATGCGGAAAACAGGCTGCAGGAACCCATTGTTCACTGGCGCAGGTTGCGCGACCGGGTGTGGCTTGTCGGGACAAAGACAAAAAAAGTGATTATGAAGCAATATGGTTCCGATGCGCGCCTTAAACGGCAAATGCTGCTTACATCGGAACTGCAGAAAAGCGGTTTCACTCAAACTTGCCGTTTTCTGGAAGATGAAAGCGGCAGCCCCTTTCAAGGCAAAACTTTTGGCTTTATGGCATACATTGAAGAAGACCCGGCCGGTTTCACCTTCGGGACGGAAAAAGACATCCGCGCCGCTTTCCGCCTGTTAAAACAGTATCACGAAAAGACCGCACATTTTCCGCAAGCCGTAAAAATGGAATTTCCACGCTTTTTTCAGCTGAGAAAATGGCAGGCGCGGTACCGTGCATTTCTGGAAAACAAAGAACAGATTGTCCGATATTTGCCGGAAACGTATTTCACCGCGTACGAAAGATGGGCAGGCGAGGCGTTAAACCGGCTCGAAAAAAAACAGCATTGGCTTCACCGCCCGCCGTACTGCATCACGCACGGCGATGTTGCCCACCATAATTTTTTGCGTGCGAAAAACGGGAAACTGTATTTGATTGATTTTGACCTTGCCCGCCTTGCCCCGGCCTGGACTGATGATCTCCAGTTTTGCAACCGGGTTTTGCCCGCTGCTTCATGGTCGCTTGCCGCCCTTGAAAACTGGGGAATGCTGGATGGCGCGCCGGACCGGGAAACTTTTCTGGAGGCGCTTCTTTACCCGACGGATGTTTTAAGGGAGTGGAACCGTTTTGCTGGAAGCGGCAAAAAAGAAAAAGAGCAGTACTGGCCGCATCTTTCCCTGCTTTCAATTGGGCAGTTCGGGGAACGCGCCCGGTTTCAAAAAGAAGTAAAAAGGCGTTTGCAAGCATAACGGAAAACCAGGGGCGCTCCCCGCCGGCATAACGATTTTCATCCTCCTTTCGGGCGAGTATGGTATAGTAATAGGGGACTGTATCAGCGCTGTCAGAAAGGAGTGATGGCCATGTCCGGCCATTCCAAATGGAAAAATATTCAGGGCAGAAAAAATGCGCAGGATGCAAAGCGCGGAAAAATCTTTCAAAAACTGGCAAAGGAAATTTATGTAGCGGCGAAAAACGGGCCTGACCCGGAAGCAAATTCAAGCCTCCGCCTGGTCATTGAAAAGGCAAAGGCCGCCAATATGCCGAATGACAATATTAAACGCGCCATCGAGAAAGCAAACGGCAGCCAAAACGCCGAACATTACGAGGAAATAACATATGAAGGGTACGGGCCGGGCGGCGTTGCCGTCATGGTCACGGCTTTAACCGATAATAAAAACCGGACCGCTTCGAATGTCCGTGTTGATTTTTCGCGCAACGGCGGAAATCTCGGCGAAAACGGATGCGTGTCTTTCCTGTTTGACCGGAAAGGGTATCTTGTCATCGAGCGAGAAGGGCTCGAGATAGATGAAGACGGAATGCTGCTTGCCGTGATTGAAGCAGGCGCCGAGGAAATGGAAACGAGCGATGAAGTGTTTGAAATTTATACAGACACGGAGCAATTCATGGATGTGAAGAAGAATCTGGAGGAAAAAGGCTTTACATTTGCCCGGGCAGAAATCACCATGGTGCCGCAAAACACAATTGCTTTGGATGAAGCGCAAAAAGAAAAGATGGAGCGATTGCTGGACAGGCTGGAAGACGATGACGATGTCCAGGAAATTTACCATAACGCCGAATTATAATGTCCCAGGCACTTTCTGCACCCGGCCCGGCCGGGTGCAGAAAGTGCTTTTTTGCGGCAAAGCCGGTTAGGCCTGTATCAAACCGGCTACACTGTGGAGTGTGGCCCGTGCTGTTTTAAACCGATGCACTGCGGCTAATCGTGCCATTTAAACCCGGGCGATTGTTCCAGCTGAAAATCCGGGGAAGCCCATCCGGAGGCAGCGGCGGCCCGGTATGCCGGACGGACACTCATCTGTCTCCGGATGCCGGTTTCCTTCCGCCATGGAAACAGGAAAAGCGCCTCATCTTTAGGAACCATCCGGCCGGAAAAAAAGGGAAAGACCGGACATTCGTTCCCAAAACGGTTGCATTCTGTGGTACAATATGGGATAGCAAGTTTTTGAGGAGCGTGTGGGAAGGTTGTACGAATATATTAAAGGCATCATTGATTCCGTGAGCCCGGATTACATTGTCGTGGAAAACGGGGGGATCGGCTACCGGCTGCTGGCGCCGAACCCGTATATTTTTTCAAAAAGCATCGGACAAGAACGAAAAATTTTTACATACCAGCATGTGCGCGAAGATCTGATCGCGCTTTACGGTTTTGAAACGGCGGAAGAACGGGCGCTGTTTCAAAAGCTGCTCAATGTTTCCGGCATCGGGCCAAAAGGGGCGCTTGCCATTCTTGCGTACGGGCAGCCGCAGCAGGTTGTTGACGCCATTGAGAATGAAAATGAATCTTTCCTTGTCAAATTCCCCGGTGTCGGCAAAAAAACGGCAAGGCAGATGATTCTTGATCTGAAAGGAAAGCTGCAAGGCCTCGTGCCGGAGATGCCGGACGAGGCAGGCGGGGAAAAAGCGGTGCCTGCATCCACCAACCAAAACCTCGAAGAAGCGATGCTCGCTTTGGCGGCGCTCGGCTACTCGGAAAAAGAAATCGCGAAAGTGGTGCCTGAACTTCCGGAAGAAGTGCTTTCTGCGGATGAATATATTAAACTCGCTTTAAAAGCAATGGTAAAATAATGGAGGAGGGGAGAGAATGGAAGACCGCGTAGTTTCCGGCGAGGCAAACGAACAGGAAGTTTCCTTTGAAATGAGCCTCAGGCCGCAAACCCTTGCGCAATATATCGGCCAGGATGAAGTGAAGCATAATTTAGCCGTGTTTATTGAAGCGGCAAAAGGACGGCGCGAAACACTCGATCATGTGCTACTTTACGGTCCGCCGGGGCTTGGCAAAACGACGCTTGCCGCCGTGATCGCAAACGAAATGGGCGCGAACATCCGGACGACTTCAGGGCCTGCCATCGAGCGGCCGGGCGATCTTGCCAGCGTGTTAACCGCGCTTGAACCGGGGGAAGTGCTGTTTATTGACGAAATCCACCGCCTGCCGAAAGCGATTGAAGAAGTGCTGTACCCGGCAATGGAAGACTTTTGCCTTGATATCGTAATCGGCAAAGGATCGGGTGCCCGCTCCATCCGCCTTGATTTGCCCCCGTTTACTTTGATCGGGGCGACGACAAGGGCTGGTTCGGTTTCAGCACCGCTGCGCGACCGGTTCGGGGTGATCAGCCGGCTCGAATATTATAACGAAGCGCAACTGGCGGAAATTGTGCTGCGGACAGCCGGCATCCTTGAGACGGCGATTGAGCCTGAGGGGGCGGCGGAAATTGCAAGGCGTTCGCGGGGCACGCCGCGGATTGCGAACCGGTTGTTAAGAAGGGTGCGCGACTTTGCCCAGGTCAAAGGAGACGGAAAGGTAACCCTTGAGATCGCCAATTATGCCCTTGAACTTTTGCAAGTTGACAAACGCGGGCTTGACCATATTGATCATAAACTGTTAAAAGCGATCATAGAGCGCTTCCGGGGCGGTCCTGTCGGGCTCGACACGATTGCGGCCAGCATCGGGGAAGAAAGGGAAACGATTGAAGATGTATATGAGCCGTATTTGCTGCAAATTGGCTTTTTGCAGCGAACGCCGCGCGGCAGGGTAGCGACCCCGCTTTGCTATGCGCATTTTCATATGGAGGTGCCGGAATGAGCGGATTTGGAAAAGTGCTGATGACCATCGCCGTGATTCTTTTTGCTCTCGGCCTGTTGTTGCAGTTTACGAAAATCGGCCGGCTGCCCGGCGATATCCTCATTAAAAAAGGGAACACAACCTTTTATTTTCCAATCGCAACATCGATCCTTTTAAGCGTGATCTTAAGTGTGTTATTATATATCATTGGACGGTTCAAGTAGCCGCAAATGGAATTCAAAACGAAGGGGAAGCAACAATGAAACTCGATTTATTTGATTATAACCTGCCGGAAGAGCTGATTGCCCAAGCGCCTTTAAAAAACCGTTCGGACAGCCGGCTGATGGTGCTGGATAAAAAAACAGGGGAAATTGAACACAGCGTATTTAAAAACATTACGCAATACCTGCGCCCGGGGGACTGCCTTGTCCTGAACAATACAAAAGTATTGCCGGCAAGGCTGATCGGCATAAAAGACGAAACAGGCGCAAAAATTGAGGTGCTGCTTTTAAAACAGCTCGAAGGAGACCGGTGGGAAACCCTTGTCAAACCGGCAAAACGTGTGAAAACAGGGACGGTTGTCCGGTTTGGCGACGGAAAGCTTTCCGCCGTTTGTGCGGAGGAGCTGGACCATGGCGGCCGGGTAATGAAATTCCGGTACGAAGGGATTTTTTACGAAGTGCTGAATGAACTCGGAAAAATGCCGCTGCCGCCCTATATTAAAGAACAGCTCGAGGACCAGGACCGCTACCAGACCGTGTATGCAAAAGAACCGGGTTCTGCCGCTGCGCCGACGGCCGGGCTCCATTTCACGGAAGCGTTATTGAAAAAAATTGAAGCAATGGGCGTGAAAATAGTCTATATTACGCTCCATGTCGGCCTTGGCACCTTCCGTCCCGTCAATGAGGAAAATATTGAAAACCATGATATGCATGCGGAATTTTACCAGGTATCAGAAGAAGCGGCCCGCACGATTATGGAAGTAAAAGAAAACGGCGGCCGTGTGGTCTCTGTCGGCACCACCTCCACCCGCACACTTGAAACGGTGGCAAGCGCCCATGGTGGAAAAATTGCCGCCTCAAGCGGATGGACGGATATTTTTATTTATCCGGGTTATCAATATAAAGCAATTGATGCCCTGATCACCAATTTCCACCTGCCGAAGTCGACGCTTATTATGATGGTAAGCGCATTGGCAGGGAGGGAAAATATTTTGCATGCCTACGAGACGGCGGTAAAAGAAAAATACCGTTTCTTCAGTTTCGGGGATGCGATGCTGATTAAATAGTGGAAGGAGCGCATCACTTGGCTGCCATTACTTATGAACTGATCAAAACGGAAAAACATACAGGCGCCCGCCTCGGAAAACTCCATACGCCGCATGGCACCTATGATACCCCGATGTTCATGCCGGTCGGAACGCTCGCCACGGTGAAGACGATGTCGCCGGAAGAATTGAAAACAATGGGGGCCGGCACCATTTTGAGCAATACATATCATTTGTGGCTGCGCCCCGGGCATGATATTGTTAAAGAGGCAGGCGGGCTGCACAAATTTATGAACTGGGACCAGGCGATCCTGACCGATTCAGGCGGGTTCCAGGTCTTCAGCTTGAGCAAGATCCGGGACATTACGGAAGAAGGCGTCCATTTCCGGAACCATTTAAACGGGGACAAGCTGTTTTTGTCTCCGGAAAAATCAATGGAAATCCAGAATGCGCTCGGTTCCGATATCATGATGGCATTCGATGAGTGCCCGCCGTACCCTGCTTCTTATGAATATATGAAACAGTCGGTGGAAAGGACAGCGCGCTGGGCGGAACGCTGTCTCCGTGCGCATGCGCGCCCCGGTGTGCAGGGCTTGTTCGGGATCGTACAGGGTGGCGCGTATGAAGATTTGCGGCTTGAAAGCGCAAATGCCCTTGTGTCGCTCGGCTTCCCGGGCTATGCGATCGGCGGCCTGTCCGTCGGCGAGCCGAAGGACGTGATGAACCGGATGCTCGCATTTACAACACCGCTGCTTCCGTCGGACAAGCCGCGTTATTTAATGGGGGTCGGTTCGCCCGATTCTTTGATTGACGGCGCCATCCGCGGCATTGACATGTTCGACTGCGTGCTGCCAACCCGGATTGCAAGGAACGGCACGGTGATGACATCAACCGGCCGTCTTGTTGTCAAAAACGCACAGTACGCCCGCGATTTCCGCCCGCTTGATGAGCATTGCGACTGTTATACATGCCGGCACTACTCACGCGCTTACATCCGGCATTTGATTAAATGTGGCGAAACTTTCGGAATTCGTCTGACCACTTACCATAATTTATATTTTTTGTTAAAATTAATGGAAAATGTAAGGCAGGCGATCCGCGAAGACCGGCTGCTTGATTTCAAGGAAGAATTTTTTGAGCAATACGGATTTAACCGTCCGGATGCAAAAAATTTCTAATACAAGCAACTTAAGAAGGGAGGATTCAGATGGCGTGGGCCCAGTTACTGCCTTTGGTGATTCTGCTTGTGCTGTTTTATTTCCTGCTCATCAGGCCACAGCAAAAAAGGCAGAAAAACATCCAGCAGATGCAGAGCAATCTGGCGAAAGGGGACAAAATTGTCACTATCGGCGGCTTGCATGCAACTGTGGATTCGATTGATGAAAATAAAGTCGTCTTAAGATGCGGCGATGGCACGCGGCTGACGTT
The DNA here is from genome assembly GCF_038593185.1 of Weizmannia sp. FSL K6-0777. Lineage (NCBI taxonomy): Bacteria > Bacillati > Bacillota > Bacilli > Caryophanales > Bacillaceae > Heyndrickxia > Weizmannia sp. FSL K6-0777. Next base: position 2,090,586 of record NZ_CP151971.1, on the reverse strand, counting down.
TGACCGCTCGGCGATCCGTGAAGTAACGGAATCCGTTGCAGCGAAAAAAGCAAAAGTCGAAAGCCAGAAAGCAGACAAAACAGTGGCAGAAAAAAATGCCGGAGAAACGAAATAAAAAAAGCGCCGTGTAATGCGGCGCTTTTTTTCAGGATTCCCGTGACCTTCCTGAGAAGAGGTTGACCCCTAAAATGCCCCCCATTGCGGCGACAACAATATAGCAAGCATGGTAAATGGCTTGTTTCACCGTAAAGAGTTCATCATAACCAAGGTACTGGACGAGAAAAACAATCGCTGTGTAGAGGATCCCCGTCAAACTGCCGAGGAGCCACCCTTTCTTTTTTCCTTTTCCGCCGCCGACGAGCCCCCCGAGAAATAAACTGAAAAAAGAAATCATCGTGACCGCCGTATGCAAAGCATGCTCCGTCATATCCGAAAACCGCAGAATCAGTGAAATCACGAGGCTTGATATGGCAAGCAGGACAAAAATGACGCCCAGCCCGTAAACAAGGCCGATACTGTATTTTTGCGCTCCGATTTTCATTCTCCCCCTTTGACAAGCTTTTTCCTCAGTACAAGCATATGCCTGGAAACAGCAAAAAGAACCGGGCAAAAGATTTTTAGAAAGTTTTTTCGCAGGCTGAGCATACTAAACATGATTTTGACCTTGACCGAACGGGGGGATTGGCGTTGGAAAATTTATTGATTATTTTTTTTCGGACACTGCTCATGTATGTTGCCATTCTTGTTATTTTCCGGTTAATGGGAAAAAGGGAGATTGGCGAACTAAACGTTTTGGATCTTGTTGTGTTCATCATGATCGGGGAAATGGCGGTCGTCGCCATTGAAAATCACAGTGAGCCCGTTGTAAATACCCTTTTGCCAATGGTTGTCCTGCTCGGCATCCAAATCGCGCTGGCACTTTTCTCGCTCCGCAGCAGCCGGATCCGCAAACTGATTGACGGCAAGCCGAGCATTCTCATCAATAAAGGAAAAATCGATGAAAAGGAAATGCGCAGGCAGCGTTACAATTTTGACGACCTTTTAATGCAGCTCCGTTCAAAAGATATTGATAATATTGCGGATGTGGAATTTGCGATTTTGGAAACTTCCGGGCAGCTGTCGGTGGTGAAAAAAAACAAAAATAAAAACAAACCGGCATCCTATACGGAACCGCTCATTGTCGGAGGGAAGATCCAGCAAAGCAATTTAAAGAAAAGCAACAAAACCGAAGCGTGGCTGCGCAGCGAGCTGCAAAAAAGAGGGTACGGGGATATCGCCCGGATTTCGTTTTGCAGTTATCAGGATGGCGCGTTTTATATTGATCTGGATGATGTGCAATAAGCCCGGCCGGAACATGCAGGGCCTATTGCTTTTTTATAACCATTTTTTGAGGATCGGAATATACATGAGATCGGACCGGCGGATCAATTTTGTCATTATAAGCAGCAGCGTATAGACGGCCACGGTCAAACAAATGCCCGCTAAAAGCCGCAGGAAAGATGCGTCTTGTGCCATCATACCGGTGAACCACCAGTGCCCGACCGCGCCGGAAACGACCGAAACGGCCAGAAGCTTGGCCCAGTCATGGACATACAGGGTAAACTGGATTTTTTTCAAAACGGTTGCAAAATGAAGAAATGTTACAAGCACCATTCCCGCCATGATGCCGATCGCGGCGCCGTTGATCCCGAACTCCGGGCGGGAAGCAAGGACAAAAATGGTGCCCAGTTTCACGACAGCCCCGATGATGCTGTTGATCATCGCCGCTTTTGCCAGATCCATTGCCTGCAGTGCAGCCTGGAGCGGCGCCTGGCATGCCTGGAAAATAAAAAACGGCGCCATGATTTTGATAAACTGTGACCCGTTTGCCGTCCCGTACATCGCCTGCATGAGCGGTTCTGCAAAGACATACAGGATGACAACCGAGATGCCGCCAGTTAAAAGGGAAAAACGCAATGCCTGCTGGAGCCTGTGTTCAACAAGTCTGGCATTTTTCCGGGAATTTGCTTCGCTGATCGCGGGCACAAGGGCGGTTGACAAGGAAACCGTGACAAAAGACGGGAGCATCAACAACGGCATCGCAAAGCCGGTTAAAGAACCGTACTGTTTTGTCGCAAGATGTGAAGCGACACCGGCAAGAGCAAGGCAGTGGGAGACGACAATCGGCTCGAGGAACCAGGAGAGATTGCCGATCAGCCGGCTCCAGACGGTCGGAACCGCCACGCGCATCAGTTCGTAAAACGTGTCTTTCCCCGATTTTACGGCTTTGAAAAAATGTTTGCGGACGCGAATCTGCTTTTTCAGTTTAAACATCGTAAACATATAAAGAAGGGATGACAGTTCTCCCAATATCGATGCAAACATCACCCCTGCTGCCGCATATTCAATCCCGTACGGCAGAAGCAAATTGGCAAAAAATGCGATCAGCATAATCCGCACACTTTGCTCGATGACCTGCGAGACGGCATAAGGCTTCATGTTTTGCTTCCCCTGGAAATAGCCGCGCAATACAGCGGAAACCGCCACAATCGGGATAATCGGCGTGATGGCGGCAAGCGGGTAATAGACGCGCGGATCTGTGAATAAATGATCAGCCAGATACGGCGCGAGTAAAATCAGCCCGGGCGTAAAAATGGCCGATAGCGAAATGGTAACCGTTAGGGAGATGACAAGAATTTTTTTAATTTTCGCCCTGTCCCCGACGGCGTCTGCTTCGGCAATACATTTCGAGATCGCGACCGGCAGTCCGAGCTGGGTTACCGTAATGACGAGCATTAAGGTCGGAAAAGCCATCTGATGGAGCCCGACACCCGTTTCCCCGAGCGACCGGGCAATGACAATCCGGTTGATAAAACCAAGCACCCTTGTTACAAAGCCTGCGGCGAGCAATATAATCGTTCCCCTTAAAAACTTGGACATTCTGTTAACCTGCCTTCTCAAATCCGCAATTTTCCTATACAATGATGTATATGCACGGTAATGGACAAGAATACATCAATGCCTAAGGAAAGGGGCAGAGCGTGTGAAGGACCGCCATCCTTATGAAAAATACTATAAAAAACTTGAACCTGCCGTAAAAAGCAAGGCGGAAGAACTGGCCGTCTTTGGCTACGGCGCGATTGAAGCGAGGGATGTCTGGGAATATTTAATCCGGAAAGTGTGGAAAAATCCGGATCCGGCGCATGTCCGTATGTATGCGCTTGTTTCCGACGTTTTATCGGTTAAGCCCGGCGATTTGATGAGTTTTAAAACCGTGGAAGCTTACCGTTCGCCAAACTGGTTTGCAGAGCTGGACGAAAAGGAGCTGGATGCGCTTTTTAACGGGGACAAGACGGAAGAATAAGCGGGCAAATAAGCAAAACCGGCTGCATACGGAATAATAAGAAAAATTGACACGCTTTTTGCCCTGCATCATAATAGAAATGATTCACGGGCGCATGCATTTTTTGGCATGTGATATGTTTTGATTCGCTAGGAGGCTGTACATAATGGTGAAAAGGAGCCGCATCGTTGCCTTCTTTCTCATTGTCCTGCTGTTTGCGGGATTAATAGGGGGAACGACGGATAAAATTGTCAAAAAAATTAACCTTGGCCTTGATTTACGGGGCGGGTTTGAAGTGCTTTACAAAGTGGAACCGGCCAAAAAAGGGCAGAAGATCGATAAAGCCGCGCTTGCGGATACGGCTGCCGCATTGGACCGGCGGATCAATGCGCTTGGCGTCAGCGAACCGCAGATCTCGGTCGAAGGCAATAACCGGATCCGCGTCCAGCTTGCCGGCGTGAAAGACCAGAACGAAGCGAGAAAGATGCTTTCGACAACTGCCAATCTGACATTCCGTGACGTCAATGACAAAGTGATGATGGACGGGACAGACCTTGTGCAGGGAAAAGCGAAACAGTCATTTGACCAGAACGGCAAACCGGATGTTGTCCTGCAGTTAAAGAGCCGGAAAAAGTTTGCCGACGTCACGAAAAAAATTCTGGCGATGGCACCGAATAACCAGCTTGTCATCTGGATGGACTTTCAAAAAGGCGATTCCTATAAAAAAGAAGTGGCGAAGAAGAATCCAAAATTTTTGTCCAATCCGAGTGTGAATTCTGTTTTAAACACAGACCAGGTTGAAATTACCGGGAACTTTACGGTAAAAGAAGCGTCCAATCTTGCAGACCTCTTGAATGCAGGAGCGCTTCCGGTGAAGCTGCACGAAATCTATTCGACCTCTGTCGGCGCATCTTTCGGGCAGGAAGCGCTGCATGACACGATTCTTGCCGGGATAATCGGCGTTGCAGCCATTTTTCTCTTTATGATCGGCTACTACCGTTTTCCTGGTTTTATCGCATGTATTACGCTGTCCGTTTATATTTTCCTGATTTTGCTCATTTACCGTTTAATGGGCGCGGTTCTGACGCTTCCCGGGATTGCTGCGCTTGTTCTCGGGGTCGGGATGGCGGTCGATGCCAATATTATTACCTACGAGCGGATTAAAGAGGAACTGCGCGTCGGAAAAAGCGTGAAATCCGCATTCCGGGCAGGGAACAAGTCATCGTTCGTGGCCATTTTTGATTCCAACTTAACGACGATTCTTGCGGCGGTCATCCTCTTTTATTTCGGGACAAGCTCGATCAGAGGCTTTGCAACAACTTTGATTATCAGTATTCTGCTCAGCTTCCTGACGGCGGTTTACGGCTCGAGATGGCTGCTCGGCCTCTGGGTGAACAGCAATTTCCTGAAAAAGCGGCCGCACTGGTTCGGCGTGAAAAAATCGGCGATCCACAATATTGCTGAAAACATTGATACGCATGATTTGAAAACGAAATTTGACTGGTACGACTTTGTCAAGCACCGCAACATTTTCTTTACGATTTCAGCTGTGCTGATCATTGGCGGGTTTATTCTCCTGTCTATTTTCAAATTGAATCTGAGCATTGATTTTTCGAGCGGGACGCGCATTGAAGTCAGTTCAAATCAAGCACTCAGCCAGCAGGAGATTCAGCGCGACCTTGACCATCTGCATTTGAAATCAGAAGATATTGTGATGCAGGGGACCAACCGGCATCATGCCGTGATCCGGGTGAAAGGCTCGTTCAGCGATAAAGAGAAGAGCACGCAAATCAACCAGTATTTTACAGAAAAATACGGGAAGAGCCCGAGCATCAGCTCCGTTTCGCCGACAGTCGGGAAAGAGTTGGCCTTAAGCGCCGTGTATTCTTTGCTGTTGGCGGCAGTCTGCATCATTATTTACGTGGCCTTCCGGTTTGAATGGAGAATGGGGGTTGCCTCCATCGTCGCACTCTTCCATGACGCCTTTTTCATGATCGCCTTTTTCAGCATCACAAGGCTTGAGGTCGATGTCACATTCATTGCGGCGGTCCTGACGATTGTCGGTTATTCCATCAACGACTCGATTGTCACATTCGACCGGATCCGCGACAATTTAAACCGGCGGCGGAAAATTAAAACCGCGAAGGAAATTCATGATATTGTCAACGCCGGGATCCGCCAGACACTGGCCCGGTCGGTCAATACCGTTTTGACCGTGCTGATGACGTCCGTGGCCCTGGCCATTTTCGGCAGTGAATCGATCCGCAATTTCTCGATCGCGCTGATTGTCGGGTTGATTACCGGAACATACTCGTCTATTTTCATTGCCGCACAAATCTGGTTTGTACTGAAAAAACGGCAGCTGAAAAAACATGGCGCCATCGTCATTCAAAAAGCGCGGCGTACCCGCGCGGATGAACCGCAAGTATAAGAAAAATGCAGGCGAAATGCCTGCATTTTTTGTAATGACAGTTTTCCGCCGAAACGTTATAATAAAGTATTGTGAAAGAGGTGGAGATATGCTGCAGTCAAGAACAAGATGGCGGGTGCCGGAAATGGAACCAAAAGCAGCCGCAACGATCTCGCAACAATTGAACGTTTCGCCACTTGTTTCAAAATTGCTTGTAAACCGCGGCATAACGGATGTTGAAGAAGCGCGGTCTTTTTTATTCCATGAAGGGCTAGCGTATTATGATCCGTTTTTGCTGCATGATATGGAAAAAGCAGCGGCCCGCATCCGCGAAGCGATTAAAAAAGAAGAACCGGTTCTCGTCTTCGGCGATTACGATGCGGACGGCGTAACGAGTACTGCCATCATGATGGCCGCTTTAAACGATCTTGGCGCCCATGCTGAATTTTATATCCCGGACCGGTTTAAAGAAGGGTATGGGCCAAATGAAGCGGCTTTCCGCCGGGCGGCTGAAGAGGGTTTTCAGCTAATCATTACCGTTGATACCGGTATTGCCGCTGTCCACGAAGCGGAAGTGGCCCGCGAACTCGGGATCACGCTCATTATTACGGACCATCACGAACCTGGGCCGGTATTGCCGGAAGCCTTTGCCATCGTCCATCCGAAGCATCCGGAAAGTACATACCCGTTCCGGGAACTGTCGGGCGCAGGCGTCGCTTTTAAAGTCGCCCATGCGCTGTACGGCAAAGTGCCGGAACAGCTTGAAGATTTGGCCGCTATCGGGACGGTCGCGGATCTTGTGCCGCTTCTGGACGAAAACCGGCTGATTGCCATAAACGGCATCAAACGGTTGAGAACGACAAAGCGGGCGGGGCTTGTGGCGCTGTGCCGGTGTGCGGATATCCGCCAGGAAGAGATCAATGAAGAAACCATCGGCTTTGTGCTCGCCCCCCGCTTAAATGCAGCCGGGCGCCTGCAGCATGCGGCACCGGCAGCGGAACTGCTAATGACCGAAGACACAGAAGAAGCCGGGATGCTCGCTGAAACGATTGACGGGCTCAATAAAGAACGGCAAAAAATCGTAAACGACATGACAAATGAAGCAATCGAACTGGTGGAAGAAGAAGTGGAAAAGGGGGCGCGTGTCCTTGTTGTCGGGAAAGAAGGCTGGAATGCCGGCGTAATCGGCATTGCCGCCTCGCGCCTTACAGAACGCTTTTACCGGCCTGCGATTGTGCTCAGCTTTGACCCGGAAACAGGGCTGGCAAAAGGATCGGCGCGCAGCATTGACGGCTTCCATATGTTTAACGAATTATCGAAATGCAGGGATATTTTGCCGCATTTTGGCGGGCATCCGATGGCGGCGGGGATGACGCTTTCTTTATCCGATGTGGAGGAACTGCGGCGCCGGCTGAACGAACAGGCCGCGGCATTGCCGGACGAGATGTTTGTGCCGGTTACGAACATCAGCGCTGAAATTTCCATAGAAGAAGCGGGGATGGAAGCGATCCGCGAAATGGCATTGCTCTCGCCGTTTGGCACGGCGAATCCGAAGCCGCTTCTGTTGCTGGACGGGGCCGAATGCCCGCAAATCCGGGCGATCGGCGCAGACGGGAAACATTTGAAATTGACGCTTTCTAAAAACGGCACAACGCTCGATGGGATCGGCTTCGGGCTCGGGCATCTTGCCCCGCATATTTCCCCTTCTGCCTGCATATCGGTTGTCGGGGAGCTGTCCATCAACGAATGGAACAATATCCGTAAGCCGCAAATGATGGTGAAGGATATCAAAATCACAAACTGGCAATTGTTTGATTTCAGGGGCAACAGGCCTTTAAAGCAATGGGCACGGTACGTCCCGGAAGAAGACCAGGCTTTTGTTGTCTTCCAAAAAGAAACATTGCGGAACCTGCCGCTGCCGGATTTTTCCGTCCGCCTTGTGTCGGTTGCGACAATGGAAGAGGCAAGGGCATTTGATCCTTCAAATAAAAACATTGTGTTTCTGGATCTTCCGAAAGGCCCGCGGATGATGGCGGCACTGCTTGAGGGCGGTTCGCCGGCCAGGATTTATGCGTATTTTTACCATGCCGGGAACCACTTTTTCAGCACGTTCCCGACACGCGAACATTTTAAATGGTTTTACGCTTTTCTTGCAAAAAGGAAAACGTTCAACCTAAAGCAGCACGGGGATGAGCTGGCGGCTTATCGCGGCTGGTCGAGAAATACCATCGATTTTATTTCGCAGGTGTTTTTTGAACTTGATTTTGTTACAATAAAGGATGGATTTATTTCCCTGAAAGCAGCCAAACAAAAACGCGATTTAAAGGAATCTCTTACGTATCAAAAAAAACTGGCACAATATCAAATGGAAAAGGACCTGCTGTACTCATCTTTCCAGGAGCTGAAGATGTGGTTTGACCAAATGATCAAGCCTGCTGTACAGTATGAGGAGGAAACAGCAAAATGGATTTAAAACAATATATTGCACTCGTCCCGGACTGGCCTAAAAAAGGCGTGATGTTTAAGGATGTGACGCCTTTGATGAATAACGGGGATGCGTTTAAATATGCGACGGACCAGATCGTCCAGTATGCGAAAGACAAACAGATTGATCTCGTGGTCGGCCCTGAGGCGCGCGGCTTTATTATCGGCTGCCCGGTCGCATACGAACTTGGCGTCGGCTTTGCCCCGGTCCGCAAAGAAGGCAAACTGCCGCGGGAAACGATCCGTGCGGAATATGATCTCGAATACGGAAAAGCGGTGCTCACGATCCATAAAGATGCGATCAGGCCGGGCCAGCGCGTTTTGGTTACGGACGATCTTTTGGCAACAGGCGGCACGATGGAAGCAACCGTCCGGCTCGTTGAAGAACTGGGCGGGGTTGTAGCCGGCCTTGCTTTTTTAATTGAATTGAATTATTTGCACGGCCGCGATAAACTGAAGGGCTATGATATCCTCACCCTGATGGAATACGAGAATGAATAAATTGTAAGGAAATCGGCAAAATTGTCGGTTTCTTTATTTATCCTTCATCCGGATGAAATGACGGGCCGGTTTTGTCCGTACTGGGAAAAACCGGCTGTTTTCGCCAAATTTCTTCCATTCTGTGTCATTTACTTTACAATCTTCTTTTTTTTCATGATAATAATGTCAATATGATATTGCAATCATCAATTCATATATTCCAGTTTAAAGGTGATTTTTTTATGGCGAATGACCGAATAATGACCGCCGAGGACGTCATTGAGAGGACAAAACAATATTTAAACGACGAACATGTTGAAATGGTGCGGCATGCCTGTGCGTTCGCCAGTAAAGCGCATGAAGGCCAGAAGCGCAAATCGGGGGAGCCGTATATCATTCACCCGATTCAGGTTGCCGGGATACTGGCGGATTTGGAGATGGATCCTTCAACGGTTGCAGCAGGTTTTCTGCATGACGTTGTGGAAGATACAGATGTGACACTTGACGAGCTTCGTGAAGAATTTAACGATGAAGTGGCGATGCTTGTTGACGGGGTGACGAAACTCGGGAAAATTAAGTATAAATCGCATGAAGAGCAGCAGGCGGAAAACCACCGGAAAATGTTTGTCGCGATGGCGCAGGATATCCGCGTCATTTTGATCAAACTCGCGGACCGGCTGCACAATATGCGTACATTGAAACATCTTCCCCCCGAAAAGCAGCGGCGGATCGCGAATGAAACGCTCGAAATTTTTGCGCCGCTCGCCCACCGCCTCGGCATTTCCGCCATCAAATGGGAGCTTGAGGACACCTCGCTCCGTTATTTAAATCCCCAGCAATATTACCGGATTGTGAATTTGATGAAGCGGAAGCGCGCCGAGCGTGAACAGTACCTGCAAAATGTCATTGAAGAAGTGAAGGAACGGCTTGCGGATATCCATATCAAATCGGAAATTTCTGGCAGACCGAAGCATATTTACTCGATTTACCGGAAAATGGTCCAGCAGCATAAGCAATTTAACGAAATTTATGACTTGCTTGCCGTAAGGATTATTGTCAAAAGCATCAAAGACTGCTATGCCGTGCTCGGTGTCATCCATACATGCTGGAAACCGATGCCGGGCCGGTTTAAAGACTATATTGCGATGCCAAAGCCGAACATGTACCAGTCGCTCCATACGACGGTGATCGGGCCAAAAGGCGAACCGCTTGAAGTGCAGATCCGGACGTTTGAAATGCACCGCATTGCCGAATACGGGGTTGCTGCACACTGGGCATATAAAGAAGGCAAAACGGTCAATGAGAAAACGTCTTTTGAGAAAAAATTGTCATGGTTCCGCGAAATTCTCGAATTTCAAAATGACACCAATAATGCGGAAGAATTCATGGAATCACTGAAAATCGACCTGTTTTCCGATATGGTGTTTGTCTTTACGCCAAAGGGGGACGTCATTGAACTGCCGTCCGGGTCCGTCCCGATTGATTTTGCCTACCGGATCCACTCGGAAATCGGCAACAAGACAATCGGCGCGAAAGTCAACGGCAAAATGGTGACGCTCGATTACCAGTTAAAAACTGGCGATATTGTCGAAATTCTCACTTCAAAACACTCATACGGGCCGAGCCTCGACTGGGTGAACCTTGCCCAGACATCTCAGGCGAAAAACAAAATCCGCCAGTTTTTCAAACGCCAGCGGAAAGAAGAAAATATTGAAAAAGGCCGCGAAATGGTGGAAAAAGAAATCCGGGCGATGGAATTCGGCGTAAAAGAAGTGATGACCGCCGACAATATCAAACGAGTTGCCGAAAAATTTAATTTTGCCAATGAAGACGACATGTACGCTGCTGTCGGGTACAACGGGATTACCGCAAGCCAAATCGCCAACCGGCTGACAGAAAAATGGCGGAAGCAGCGGGACTCCGAAGAAGCGATTAAGGAGATTGTCTCCGAGCAGAAACCGGCCGCAAAGCACCGGAAAAAGGATGCAGGCGTAACCGTGAAGGGCGTCGACAATTTGCTGATCCGCCTTTCGAAATGTTGCAATCCAGTGCCGGGTGATGAAATTGTCGGTTTTATCACAAAAGGCAGAGGCGTTTCCGTCCACCGCGCTGACTGTCCAAACGTGCAGAACGAAGAGGCGCAAAGCCGGCTCATTCCGGTCGAATGGGAGACGGATGCGGCCGACCGGAAAGAGTATAATGTCGACATTGAGATTACCGGATACGACCGCCGCGGCCTGCTCAATGAAGTTCTGCAGGTGGTCAATGAAACGAAAACGAATATTTCGGCCGTCAGCGGGCGCAGTGACCGCAACAAAATGGCCACGATTATCATGTCAATTTCCATTCAGAACATTAGCCATTTGCACCGAGTCGTGGAAAGAATTAAACATATTCCGGATATTTATTCAGTCAGAAGGATCATGAGTTAAAGGAGTCAGAAAAATGCGGGTTGTTTTGCAGCGCAGTAAGGAAGCGTGCGTCACTGTTGGCGGGGAAGTGGCAGGAAGCATTACAAAAGGCTTTGTCCTCCTCGTCGGCGTAACGCACGAAGATACCGAAAAAGATGTAGTCTATCTCGCCGAAAAAATCGTCCATCTCCGTGTGTTTGAAGATGAACAGGGAAAAATGAATTTGTCGCTTTTGGATACCGGAGGGGAAATCTTGTCGGTTTCCCAGTTTACTTTGTACGGCGATTGCCGGAAAGGGCGGCGCCCGAATTTTATGGCGGCGGCAAAGCCCGGACAGGCAGAACAGCTTTACCATCTGTTTAATCAGAAGCTGGAAGAAAAGGGTGTCCATGTCGAAACCGGCAGATTCGGGGAGATGATGGATGTCCGGCTGACAAATGACGGGCCGGTTACGCTCATTTTGGAAAGCAAATAAACAGCCAAAACCCCGAAAAAACCGGGGTTTTTTCTTTTCACAAAATAAAAACGTTTCCAAAAAAGTTTTAGTGTAATATAGTTGACAATTGTACTTTGGATATGCAAAGATAGATAGCGTTAATAATTCGGATGCGAATTATTTCGTAAAGAATCATTTAAGGGTTAAAGGAAGGGGGATACATGGAGAACGGTTCATATGAATTGTTAAAATCGCTTTTCAGGCTGAATAAAGCCATTTTACGTTTGGCCGAAAAAGAGGCGGAACAGCATGGCTTGACCGCGATGCAAATGTTTGCGCTAAAAGCCATCGCGCTTCATCCCAATATGCGATTAAATGAGCTGGCGGAAAGCCTCTATTTAACGAACAGCACAGTCAGCGGCATTGTTGACCGGCTTGTCCAGCAGGAATTTGTCAACAGGGTATCATCCAAGGATGACCGGAGAGCCGTTGTCCTCTGTCTGACCGAAAAGGGGAAAAGCAGGCTCAAAGCGTTTATGGGCGGCAATACAGTACTGAAACAAAAAATGTACCTGATTACAGAACGTTACGGAGCGGAGTTGGAAAATCTGTTAAGGCTCCACAACGAAATGCTGGAAATTTTAACATCTGAGGAGGAGTAAACTTTTTATGAGCGCAAGACGGATGATTTTGATCAATATTATTATTCTTGTTATTCTCGTTGGCGGCGGTTTTACCGGATATTATTTTTACAACCGCTCGGTCAGCTATGTCACAACCGATAACGCCTATATTGACGGCCAGTCGGTCACCATCGCTTCTCCTGCAACCGGCAAACTCGTTTCATGGGACGGTAAGGAAGGCAAGGCATTTACCAAAGGGGATAAAGTCGGTACCGTTGAAGTACAAAACGGCGCCAATACGGTGAAAATGGATATTAAAGCGCCGGCAGACGGCACGATCGTGAAAAATTCCGCGGTTGCGAATACGTATGTGGCAGCCGGTACAACACTTGCACAAAGCTATGATTTGGACGACTTGTATGTCACTGCTGAAGTAAAAGAAACAGATCTTAATGACGTGAAAACCGGCCAGGACGTTGACGTGTACGTGGATGCCTATCCGAACACCAAACTGACAGGAACCGTCGATTCAATCGGAAAAGCGGCTGCCAGCACGTTCTCCCTTATGCCGACAGACAGAAGCTCAGGCAATTATACGAAAGAAACACAGGTCATTCCTGTTAAAGTCAAACTTGACAGCTATGGCGGGCTGGACCTGGTTCCGGGCATGAACGTGACTGTGCGCATTCATAAGTAGGTGAATCCGATGGGAAAATTTATCGCAGGTTATGTTCTTTTATCGGTCATTGTCCTTCTTATCCTGAATCTCATATTAAGGAACAGGGGAAGAAAGAAAAAGATGGAAAGCCCGCTTCTTGACAAGCGGGCGCCGGAAATGGAAACAATGCCTGCGCCGCCTGAAAAAGCGGAAACGCAGGTGCCGGCAAAAACAGATGAAGGATTGGCGGCAGAGCCTGAAAAAATGGAAACGCGCCGCGCTCGTACGGACGACGAAAAACGTCCGGCTGAAGCACCCGGGCGAGCTGCCGTTCCCCCGGAAGTGGAGGAAGAACACGGCAGGGGGAAAATTGTTTTTGCGATGATGCTCGGGGCATTTGTGGCGATTTTGAACCAAACACTTTTGAATGTCGCCATTCCGCATATTATGAACGACTTGAATGTGACGGCGAATACGGTGCAATGGCTGTCAACCGGATATATGCTTGTAAACGGGATTCTTGTTCCGGTTACGGCATTTATGATCAGTAAATGGGGCACGCGGAAAATGCTGATTACAGCCGTTTCCCTCTTTACGGCCGGATCGGTTTTGTGTGCCATTTCGACAAACTTCTCGATTCTGATGCTCGGGCGCATTGTCCAGGCTTCCGGTGCCGGGATCATCATGCCGTTGATGATGACGGTGTTCTTAACCATCTTCCCGCCTGAAAAACGCGGCAGCGCGATGGGGATGATGGGGGTTGCCATGATTTTCGCCCCTGCGATCGGCCCGACATTGTCAGGGTGGCTGGTCGGCCATTACGACTGGCATATTCTGTTCTGGATTGTCATTCCGTTCGGCGTGATTGATATTTTTGTCACTTTGGCATGGATGAAAGATGTCATGAAAACGACAAACCCGAAAATCGATATTCCGGGTATTATCTTCTCCACGCTCGGTTTCGGCTTTTTGCTGTACGGATTCAGTGAAGCCGGGAATGACGGCTGGAGCAGCAAACAGGTTGTCATTTCCCTGATCATTGCCGTTATCTCGCTTGTTTTGTTCGTATGGCGGGAATTAACGACGGAAAAACCGATGCTTGATTTGCGTGTATTCAAATATGATATCTTTGCTTTAACGACGATTGTCAGCATGGTGGTGAATATGGCGATGTTTGCCGGGATGATTTTGCTGCCGATTTATTTGCAAAACATCCGCGGGTTTACTGCGCTTGATTCCGGTTTGCTGATGCTGCCGGGGGCGATCGTCATGGGGATTATGTCGCCGATATCCGGCTGGCTGTTTGACAAGTTGGGGGCAAGACCGCTCGCTGTCTTCGGCTTGATTATCACCGTCTGGACAACTTACGAATTTACGAAGCTGTCGATGACGACCTCCTACGGCCACTTGTTATTCTTGTATGTTTTGCGCAGCTTCGGGATGTCTTTCATTATGATGACGATCATGACCGAAGGGATGAACCAGCTGCCGATTCATATGACCAGCCACGGGACGGCTGCGGCCAACACCGCCCGTACGGTTGCCGGAAGTCTCGGAACGGCATTTCTCGTAACCGTCATGTCCACCCGTGCCGATTTCCATACGGCAAACTACGTCAATGCCTTTGCAAATATCAACCCGTATGTGTCTGCTAAAATCGCGGCCATCGGGCAGGGCCTGGCCCATGCTTCCGGGCTGCCTTCTCAGTACGGGCAAGTGCTCGGCTCCTCTATTGTGTATCAAAAATCGGTTGTGAATGCGACGATCAGCGGCATAAACGATGCCTTTTTCGTCGCGACCGGGATCGCAGCGTTTGCGTTAATTTTGTCGTTCTTTATCAAACGCGCAATGCCGCAGCCAAATATTAAGAAATAAAAAAATGCCGGGGATGCCCCGGCATTTTTTTACTGAAAATAAGCTTTTAACCCGTTATAAATGCCGGCCACTGCCTTCGTTTGAAAAGACTTCTCCACGATATGCTTTTCTTCAGCCGGACTGCTCAAATAACCGAGTTCAAGCAAAATGGCAGGCTGGGTATTTTCACGGATAACATGGAAATCCCCGAATTTTACGCCCCTGTCAACGGTGCCGAGCCGGCTTGTGATCTGGTTATTGACAAGCCTTGCGAAATCATAGTCCTGCGCATGATAATAATACGTCGTATGCCCGCGCGTATGGGAATCTTCAGCGCTGTCAAAATGAATGCTGACAAAAGCATCGGCATGATTTGTATTGCTGATGGCGGTTCTTTCCGACAAAGATACGTACGTATCGCTGTTCCGGGTTAAAATGACCCGGGCGCCCGCTTTTTTCAGCTTTTCGTACAGGGCATTCGCCGTTTTCAGCGTTACCAATTTTTCGAGCGTGCCGTAAGCGCCGGTTGTGCCATTATCCGTTCCGCCGTGACCGGGGTCAAGCACAATCGTCTTTCCCTTGATTCCTTTTTTTACAGCCGTATCACTTTTTTGGGCGGCTTTTGCCGAAATATAGGCTGAAGTGCCGCTTTCCAGCCTGATTTTATACCAGCCGTCCATTTCTGAAACGACGGGAAAACGGTCTCCGGCCTTGGCGGTTCCCACCGTGTCCGAGCCGGATTGTGGCCTTTTGTAAAGGTTTGTGCCGGAATGGAGGGTCACTTCTGCTTCACTGCTGCGCTTTGCCTGGCTTTCGCGCGTCACATAGAAGCCTGCGACCCATCCGTGCGTGCCGTCTTCCAGTTCAACTTCATACCAGCCGTGGTCGGTTCCGGTAATTTCAAGTCTCGTCCCGTACGTTACTGTCGCTACCGTTCCGCTTTGAAGCGAAGGAGACCGGCGGATATTTAGGCTTGTGGCGGCAACAATTGCGGCGCTTACGTTGTTTTCCGCCATTTTCCCGGCGTTTTTGTTTTTTTCCGTCTGTACATACTGGCTGTCTGCCCAGCCTGAAACATTGCCGCTTTCAATATAAACCCAGCCGCCTTCTGCCCTGGTAACCGTGACTACGGCATTTTTTTCAAGCGTGCCAACGATTGCGGCAGACTGGTCCGGCGCTTTTCTGATGCGCAGGCGGTCAGCGGTGATTTTTCCTTGTTTTGATTGTTTTGCGGAAGGGGTGCCTGTTTCCACAAGCCAGCCCGCAATCCAGCCTGTATGTCCTTGCGGGAGGCGGATTTGAAACCAATCCCCGTCTTTTTGAAGAACCGTGTACGTGTCGTTTTTGGCTGCTTTGCCTGCGATCGGGTAGGACACCCCGGGCCCGCTGCGGATGTAGACAGCCGCATGCGTCACCGTTACCGTCCCGGCCTCTTCCGCCCCCGCATGGATCACGCCGGGTGCAATCAGAAAAAAGAGCACCAGGAAAAACAGCCGGAAAAAAAGTTTTTTCACATCTCCACCCCTCATCCCTGTCCGGAAAATTGTCCACTATTTGTTATTCGCGCTCCGTAAAAAAACTCCTTTTTGCGGGTAAGAAAAAATAAAAAAGGGAAAAATAGAAAGGATGGAACGAGAAGGAGTGAACGGCATTGAGAGCAGCGGATAAAAATAGGACAGCCGGTAATGCATTGAATCAAATTTACGGCGTTAATTTCCAGGATCCGGGAAGTGCCGGGCAGGAAGCGTTCAACGCTGAATCAGCGATTGAAACTGGTCTTTCAAAAGGGGACCTGAAACTTTTGAAAAAGAAACTGGGGCGCTCATAATGAAAGACCCGATCCGCGGAAAACGAACTTTTTCAGGCGCTGAACGCAGATCGGGGAAAAACTTTGCCGGCAGCCTTGACAACAGCCGGTGCCACGCGTAACATAATAAAAATAGATGGTAAAATTGGCAAAACCGATGACAAAGAAGAGTAATTAAGATCCGTGTGAAAAGAGAGGAAATGTCCCGGGCTGAAAACATTTCTGCACAACGGCTTAATGAACGAACACTTTGTAGGTTCTGTCCTGAACGGAAATCCAGTAGGGACGGGCGTTACAGGCGTTAACTGTAAAAGTGGAAGCAGACGCTTCAATTAGGGTGGCACCACGGGAATTCAACTCTCGTCCCTTGTTTATAAGACAAGGGACCGGGGGTTTTTTATTTTACATAAACATTGATTGAGAAGGAGGATACTCGTCTTCATATCAACATTTTTAGGCATGCAGGATGAAAATGAAAACCCATCATTTTTCAGCAATAGAAGGAGGAGTACGCCATGACCGTTCAAATTCCGCGCGGCACGCAGGACATCCTGCCCGGCGAGGTGGAAAAATGGAATTATATTGAGAACACCGCAAAAAAAATATGTGAAAACTATCAGTACCGGGAAATCCGGACACCGATTTTCGAATATACCGAGCTTTTCCAAAAAGGGGTCGGGGACACGACGGATATTGTCCAAAAAGAGATGTACACATTCGATGACAGGGGCGGGCGCAGCCTGACACTGCGGCCGGAGGGAACAGCGCCGGTCGTCCGTTCCTTTATCGGGCATAAAATGTTCGGAAACGCGGTTCAGCCGGTCAAACTGTATTATAATGGCCCGATGTTCCGTTATGAACGGCCGCAAGCAGGGCGCTTCCGTCAGTTTGTCCAGTTCGGCGTTGAAGCGCTCGGAAGCGAAGCCCCGGCCATCGATGCCGAAGTCATTGCGCTCGCAATGGATATTTACAAACAGCTTGGTTTAAAAAATGTCAAACTTGTGATCAACAGCCTCGGCGATAAAGAAAGCCGGCTCAGGCACCGGGAAGCGCTTATTGATCATTTCAAACCGCATATCGGGGAGTTTTGCGCGGACTGCCAAAAACGCCTTGAACAAAATCCGCTGCGTATTCTTGACTGCAAAAAAGATCATGACCATCCGCTCATGAAAACAGCGCCATCCATTTTGGATTATTTAAATGATGCATCAAAAGCTTATTTTGATAAAGTTTTGCAGTTTCTTGGCACGCTCGGCATCCCATATGAAATCGACCCCGGGCTTGTGCGCGGCCTTGATTACTATGTGCATACTTGTTTTGAAATTATGAGCAATGCGGAGGGATTCGGCGCGATCACCACCCTTTGCGGCGGCGGGCGTTACAACGGCCTTGTTGAGGAAATGGGCGGGCCGGAAACGCCGGGGATCGGGTTTGCCTTAAGCATTGAACGGCTGCTTGCTGCACTGGACGCGGAAGGCATCGAACTTCCTGTTGGCCACAGGACGGACTGCTATGTGGTCGCGATCGGTGAGGAGACGAAACCGGCTGCTTTTAAATTGCTCCAGGCATTAAGAAGTGCCGGATTCTCAGCTGACCAGGATTATTTGGGGCGCAAAGTGAAAGCACAGTTTAAAGCGGCGGACCGGGTGAAAGCCGCATTTGTTGCGGTCATCGGCGAAGAGGAGCTGCGGGCCGGGAAAGCAAGCGTCAGAAATATGGCGACAGGCGAACAAAAAGAACTGCCGCTTGAAGGGTTTATTACAGCTTTTAAAGATATGGCAAACAGGGGGGAAGCATGATGGAAGGACGTTCTTACTATTGCGGTGATGTGACGGAACAACAGATTGGCGAAAAAGTGGTACTGAAAGGATGGGTGCAGAGAAGGCGCGACTTGGGCGGCCTCATTTTTATCGATTTGCGCGACCGCGCCGGCATTGTCCAAATTGTATTTAATACGGCGGTCTCTGAAGAAGCTTTTAAACTTGCGGAAAAAGTCCGGAACGAGTATGTGCTCGAAGTAGAGGGGAAAGTCATCGCCCGTTCCGAAAATACGGTAAATCCGAACTTAAAAACGGGCAAAATTGAAATTCAGGCTGACCGCCTTGCGATCATCAACAACGCAAAAACCCCGCCGTTTATGATTGAAAACGAGACGGGCGTGGCGGAAGATGTGCGCCTGAAATACCGTTATCTCGACTTGCGGCGCCCGGTCATGTTTGAAACGATGAAAATGCGCCATGCGATTACAAAATCGATTAGAGGCTTTCTCGATGAAGAAGGGTTTATCGATGTTGAAACCCCGGTGTTGACAAAAAGCACCCCGGAAGGCGCCCGCGATTATCTCGTGCCGAGCCGGGTGCACCCTGGCGAATTTTACGCTTTGCCGCAGTCGCCGCAATTGTTTAAGCAGCTTTTGATGATCTCCGGTTTTGACCGCTATTACCAGATTGCCCGCTGTTTCCGTGATGAAGACTTGCGTGCAGACAGGCAGCCGGAATTTACGCAAATTGATATTGAAACGAGTTTCATGAGCCAGGAAGACATTTTGACCATGACAGAAAAAATGATCAAACGGCTGATGAAAGAAGTGAAAAACATCGATATTGAAACGCCGCTGCCAAGGCTGACCTACGAGGAAGCCATGAACCGGTACGGATCGGATAAACCGGACACCCGTTTCGGCATGGAACTGGTTGACGTCTCCGAAATCGTCCAAAACGCCGGTTTTAAAGTGTTCGCGTCTGCCGTTACCTCGGGCGGGCAAGTAAAAGCGATCAATGCAAAAGGGGCGGCAAGCAAATATTCAAGAAAAGACATCGACGCGCTCGGCGAATTTGCCGCACGTTACGGCGCGAAAGGCCTTGCCTGGCTAAAAGCGGAAAACGAAGGGTTAAAGGGCCCGATCGCAAAATTTTTTACAGAAGCGGAACAATCGCAATTAGCGGCCGCTACAAATGCAGAAACGGGCGATTTGCTGCTGTTTGTGGCGGATAAAAAATCAGTCGTTGCCGATGCGCTCGGGGCGCTAAGAAACAAGCTCGGCAAAGAACTCGGCCTGATTGACGAGTCGAAATTCAACTTCCTGTGGGTAACGGACTGGCCGCTTTTGGAATATGACGAAGAAGCAGGGCGTTATACGGCAGCACACCATCCGTTCACGATGCCGTTTGAAGAAGATATTGAGAAGCTGGAAACCGACCCGGCAAGCGTAAAGGCACAGGCCTATGATATTGTATTGAACGGGTATGAACTCGGCGGCGGATCGCTCCGGATTTATAAACGAGATGTCCAGGAAAAAATGTTCAAGGCGCTCGGCTTTTCAAAAGAGCAGGCACAGTCCCAGTTCGGCTTTTTGCTTGATGCGTTTGATTACGGCACGCCGCCGCACGGGGGCATCGCACTCGGCCTTGACCGGATTGTCATGCTCCTTGCCGGCCGCAGCAACTTGCGCGACACGATTGCATTTCCGAAGACAGCCAGCGCCAGCTGCCTGCTGACGAATGCACCGGGCGCGGTCAGCGAGGCGCAGCTGGATGAGCTGCAATTGAAATTAAAAGCAAAAAAATGAGATCAAAATCCGGAAAAGGGGCGGCGTAAAATTTTTCCAGCCGCTTCGCGAAGAAACGCGTCCGCTGCCGCTATCCCGTAAGAACGGGAAAAATGCGGACCGCCTGCGAGCCTTTTTTCGTTTGAAAACGGGTGAAAAAAATGCTATGATATAAACAAGTTGAATGAGTCCTGGGGTGTTCGTATATGTTCCTATCGTTTTGACCGAACACTTCATTATCGGGGGCCCGGAGTCACCAGACGGCGTGCATGCCCTTTGCGGGGACGCATAAAGCCTGGTGCAGGGCACCCACCTGCTCGAGAGCGGGATCAAAACAGAGGATTGCAAGAACGGCACGTCCGGGGCTCATTCCACTCCTTTCCCTCTTTAGAAAAAGAGGGTTTTTATTTTTTGGAAAAGAAGGAATTTTTGTGTGTTTTTCGTTTTTTGATCGCGCAAACCGTTTCCTTGGCAAAATGATGCCGGTTTTTATCCCGGGAAGCTTGATCATCGGGATGGTACTCGGGCACCGGTTGACGGGCCTTTTATTTTTAGTGCCGTGGCTGTTTGCTTTTATGACTTTTACAGGGAGCATCGGCTCAACCTTTAAGCAGCTCGGTGCGGTTGTCCGCCATCCGTTCCCGGTTTTGCTTGCTCTAGGGGTGTTGCACCTTTTTATGCCCTTGTTTGCGTACGGAACGGGGCATTTACTCTTTCCCGGGCACCCGCTGACAACAACCGGGTTTTTGCTTTCGGCCGCCATTCCGACAGGTGTGACAAGCTTTGTATGGGTCATGATGCAAAAAGGGAATATCCCGCTTGTTTTAACGGTCATTTTGATAGATACCCTGCTTTCGCCGGTTGTTGTGCCGCTTACTTTGCTCTTGTTTGTCGGTAAGAATGTACATATTGAGGTTTGGCCGCTCATGCAAGATCTTTTTACGATGATCGTCATCCCGTCTTTGCTCGGCATCCTGTTCAGCCAGTTTACACAGCTCGAAACCCAGCGGAAGGCTGCTTCAGTGCTTTCTCCGTTTTCCAAAATCGGCATGTTTCTTGTCGTCATGATCAACGGCGGGGTCGTATCGCCGTACCTCAGGGGAATGGATGCCCATGTGCTGTTTATTATCCTGACTGTGCTGTTCATTTCGGCTTGCGGCTATTTATTAAGCTGGCTGATCGGCGCTTTGTTCCATCTTGACCGCGGCATGATCGTGACCTTAACATACAGCGGCGGCATGCGCAATATCAGTGCCGGATCTGTCATCGCAGTCACCTTTTTCCCGGCCCAGGTTGTGCTGCCGGTCATCTCCGGCATGCTTTTTCAGCAGGTGCTGGCCTCTTTTTTCGGAACATTGCTTTCAAGCGTATACAGGGATAAAAAAACGGAAAAGCCGGCGGCAAGCAGCTGAACATAAAGGTTTGCTTTCCGGGCCGTTTTTGGATAATCTAGGAAAGAAATGAGTATGTTTGGAGATGAGAAAATTGCTGCATCAGTTTTCACGGAATGAATTGGCAATCGGGCAGGAAGGGCTGCAAAAGCTGAAAAACAGCACCGTTGCTATTCTCGGTGTCGGCGGCGTGGGTTCGTTTGCGGTTGAAGCTTTGGCTCGGTCGGCAATCGGAAGGTTAATCCTTGTTGACAAAGATGATGTTGACATTACAAATATTAACCGCCAGATTCCGGCGCTGCTTTCCACCGTTGGGCAGGCGAAAGCCGATTTGATGAAAAAACGGATTGCCGATATCAATCCGGATTGTGACGTGATTTCTTTAAAAATGTTCTATACGGAAGAAACGGCTGAACAGTTTTTCTCTTATAAGCCGGACTATGTGGTGGATGCAAGTGATACGATTATTTACAAAGTGCATGTAATGAAAGAATGCCTGAAACGGAAGATCAAAATGATATCCAGCATGGGGGCGGCCAATAAAATGGACCCGACACGCCTCCGCATCGCAGACATTTCCGAAACGCACACCGATCCGATTGCCCGCGTTGTGCGCCTGAAGCTGCGAAAAGAAGGCATCAAAAAAGGCATTCCGGTCGTGTTTTCCGACGAAAGCCCGATCGTCATCCGCGAAGATGTCCGCAAAGTGGTCGGAAATGATGAAGCCGAAATCCGTAAAGCACAAATGCCACCTTCATCCAATGCGTTTGTTCCGTCAACCGCAGGGCTGTTTATGGCGAGTTTCGTTGTCCGTGACATTTTGAAAGATATCCCGGTAAAAAGGGTAAAAGATGAACATTGAAAAAAAGAAAGCATCACGGATGCTTTCTTTTTTTACGGCTTATGGTTCTGCTCCATTTTTTCATACACTTGGGCAAGCGCCCGTTCAAATTTGCCCGTTTTTTTCGGGTCATAATAACGGGCATATTTGAGGGTGTCCGGAAGATATTGCTGTTTGACCCAGCCGTTTTTAAAGTCATGCGGGTATTTGTAACCGATGCCCCGTCCCAGCTGTTTTGCGCTTTTATAATGGGCGTCTTTCAGATGAGCGGGCACCTCGCCGCTTTTTCCGGCACGGATATCGGAAAGGGCGGCATCAATCGCCATGATCGCGGAATTTGATTTCGGCGACAGGCATAATTCGATGACCGCAGCTGCAAGCGGGATGCGCGCTTCCGGAAACCCGAGCCGTTCTGCCGCTTCGATGGCGGCAAGGGTGCGCGCGCCGGCCTGCGGGCTTGCAAGGCCGATGTCTTCGTAAGCAATCACAAGGAGCCTGCGCGCAATGCTCGGCAGGTCCCCGGCTTCGATCAGCCGGCCCAAATAATGAAGGGCGGCATTGGCATCGCTGCCGCGGATCGATTTTTGAAAAGCGCTCAGCACATCGTAGTGCGCGTCGCCGTCCTTATCATGGGCAAGGCTTTTTTTCTGTAGGCATTCTTCGGCAATGGCAAGCGTAATGTGGATCACGCCGTCATCATCAGGTTCGCTTGAAATCACGGCCAGCTCCAGCGCATTTAACGCGCTACGCACATCGCCGTTCGATCCTTGCGCAAAATGGTTGAAAGCCGCTTCCTCTATTTTCACTTTGTATTTGCCAAGGCCCCTGTCCGCATCATCAAGGGCACGGGTAAGCGCCGTCTTGATCTCATCAAGCGATAATGGGAAAAGCTCAAAAATCTGGCAGCGGCTCCGGATCGCCGGGTTAATGGCATGGTACGGGTTGCTCGTTGTGGCCCCGATCAGGACGATCATGCCGGACTCAAGATACGGCAGCAAAAAATCCTGTTTTGCTTTGTCGAGCCGGTGGACTTCATCGAGAAGCAAAATGACTTTTCCGCTCATTTTTGCTTCGGCGGCGACAATCTCCATATCCTTTTTATTGTTCGTCACGGCATTTAACGTACGGAATGCATATTTGGTGCTTCCCGCAATCGCGCTGGCAATCGACGTTTTCCCAACGCCCGGCGGCCCGTACAAAATCATGGAAGAAAGCTGGCGTGCTTTGACCATCCGGTATATGATTTTATTTTTGCCGACGAGATGCTCCTGTCCGATCACTTCATCAATCGTGCGCGGCCGCATCCGGTAGGCAAGCGGTTCGTCTTTCATTTTAATCGCTCCAAACCTGTTTTCGTATCCTTATCTTAACAGATTTCACGGGCATGCGGGAAGCAATCAGGTTTTTCGTATGTGTCAAGTTTTTCTCGATAGTATTTAAATATCGGGTTTTCAAGACACTCTTTTTTGTACACTTTTCGGCTACCGCGCTTCGCTTGCTCTCCTGGATAAGTGGCAATAATTTTCCAAATTAATGCCACTTATCTAGGCTGAAATTAATACCCAAGAATTTTGCTTAAATGCCCCATTGCAGATGAATGGCTTGTATATAAAGCGACAGATCCATGTTTCACCCCGATTGACGGACGTACTGGCTGTTTAATTAGCTCTGATAACCTTATTGCTTGTTTTAATTCCCTTTGTTTTTTCCCACTTCTTGTACGGTGTTTCAAATAAGCTTCCCTCAATGTCTGGTTAAGAATCCCTTGTTTAATTTTCACCATGGCTTCTGCGCCTTTTTTGCTCCAATGCATGCCCCTTTTCTTCATTCTGAATGAGATATGCCTTTGGTTTGATTCCATCGCCCCTAGGCCTCTTGCACCTTCTGGCACGTTTTCAACCTTGTCTCTCCAGTCAAAAATGCGTTCCCAATTTTTCAAGATATACGAACGGAATTCCTTGATTTTCTTAAGGCTCTTTTCATCAGTCAATGTGCTCTCATACGTATCCAAATATAACGTGAATCGGTCACAGTCACGCGTTTTAATTGCTTTTCTAGTTTGCTCTTTAATCTCGCTTTTTCCGCCCCCAAATGTCCTTACAATGGCTTGTGCAACGTGGTAGGTATCCAGCTGGTTGAGCACCGGATATTCCGACTGTGAGAATGCTGTTTGAAACCGTTCAGCTGTGTACCCCGCACCTCCATCACTATTTGTAATGACACGAGCTTTTTCTAGGGAATAGGTGTTGGCTGCTACAGCTTGGACTTCATCCCAAAATGTCTGGATGGATTTCGTCGTCATGATAACAACGGGATGGTGTAGAGAGACTCTTTTGCCATTGGTTTCCCATCCTTCATAGAGAATGGCGTGGTGGACTTCCAAACCCTGTTTCTTTTCTAGTCCCCGGACGAATATACCATCAGCTTCGGAAAACAGGTAATCTACCTTCTTTCCCTCAGGTAGTGAATCAGCTATTTCTAGCTCTTCTACAAGTGCCTTGTCGGCTTCAGCTTGCGTTTTCCCTACGTGTTTCACCATGTTCCCTACAGTTGTGTGACTCAGACTTATTGCTGTCCATTCTTTTAAAATATCAGCTACCTCCCGATAGGTGTTCTCACTTGCCAACTCTGCCACCTTTAACTCCACTAACGGGCTGTATCGTTGGTATGGTAAAAGCCCTAACCATTCATCCAGAGGATAATGTGAATTCCCTTTCTGGTCATGCATTAGTGAACGTTTAAAGGTCACATTTCCAAATAAAAACTGAATGCTTCTGTTATCACTCCGGCAGTACTCCCAGCCATCCTCCAGCTTTTTCTGCTTAATTGTTTTATCTAACGTCTCAAATATTTCCCCAACCCATTGCGTAAAGGCATTCTGGATCAGAATTTTAACTTGTTCTTCAAATTCAATAAGACTTTTTGTATCCTTTAATAATCTAGCAATTATTGATATAATATCCATAGGAAGACCTCTTTCTAAATGTATTCGCCCACAAGCGTACATTTAAATGATAGAGCGTCTTCCCATTTTTTTCCACTCATCTGCCCTTCGAGTAAAATTTTACACATACGGTTTTTCGGGCGTAGGCTTAAAAGGAATAGCATTGATGGGGGCTTTTTGTATTTTTCAGTTTTCCCGGCTGTACATTGTTGCTTTTTTGATATAATGATTGTAGGCTAGGAAAATGGGCGCCATAAACGGCTGCGGAAAAAAATGAAATCCGGCCGTGCGTGGTTTTTGTATGATTTGACATAGGAAGGTGAACGCGGTGAGACTGAAAAATAAAGTTGCGGTCATTACAGGCGGCGCTTCCGGAATCGGGGAAGCGACGGCCTGGCTTTTTGCGAACGAGGGTGCGAAAGTCGTCATCGGGGATGTGGCGGAATCCAAGATGGAAATTGCCGACAAAATCAAAGAAACCGGTGGGGAAGCGCTTTTTGTTCATTGTGATGTTTCCGATTATTACAGTGTCAGGCATTTAATGGAGAAGGCGACGGATACTTACGGGAAGCTTGACATTCTGGTTGCGTGTGCCGGGATTCCGGAAAAGCACGGGCCTGTTCATGAACTCGACCAGGACTACTGGCAAAAAGTATTGGACATTAACTTAACCGGTGTCATGCTTTCCAATAAATATGCGATCCCGTACATGCTGAAAAACGGAAAAGGCGCGATTGTCAACATGGGCTCTTTTATGGCCCACGTCGGGATTACCAACAGTGCGGCCTATTCCGCCGCCAAAGCTGCGGTTGTGAATTTGACGCGGGCGGAAGCTGTTACGTATGCCAAACAGGGCATCCGCGTCAACAGCGTTTCTCCGGGTACAACAGAATCGCCGGCACTGAAATATTTCACAAAAGAACAAATTCAGGAAACCATTGACCACAATCCGATGAAAAGACTTGGCAAGCCGGAAGAAGTGGCGAAAGCCGTTTTGTTCCTTGTAAGCGATGACGCATCGTTTATTACCGGCACGGATCTCCATGTGGACGGGGGTTATACGGCACAATAAAAAACACCATCCGGGGAAAACCGGATGGTGTTTTTTCGGATGAAGTTGGTTTTTTGAAAGAACCAGGCCCCCCTTCAAATTGTCTTAATCCATAATGATTGTCGCCTGATGGCATTTATCAGAAAGGCAAAATGTCGGGACCCATGAACTTGGACATGCTTTAGGCTTGAAACATCATACGAGCAGTGACATGATGTATAAATACGAAACCATCAGAATAACATTAAACGCTAATGAAAACGCATTCAAACCTTGTCGGCTAAAAGAACCTAAAATCAAAGGAGGGATTTAGAATGAGTTTTTCACAGAAAAAAACATTGCTTCCATTGGTGGTCGTTCTGGTATTGATTGCTGCAATGGCGATAGGGGCTTGCTCTCATCATTCTGCAACCAATAAAACGAGCAAACATCCTAAAAAAGTGCAGATGGACGGTACTTTTTCAATTAATAGGGATCATCCTGAAGAAACTGTCGGGGACGCCGATTATGTATTTTTAGCACGCGTTGAGGAGAAAACAGGTACGGCATATAAAAATACAACACAAATTGAAACAGAAGAGGGTACGAAGGAAATTTCCACACCCTATACCAATTACAAAATAACAGTATTGGAAAATATGAAAGGTGAACTAGAGACTGACAAACCGATTCCTCTTCAAAAAGCTGGCGGCATTTCGAAAGATGGGAGTTCAATCGTAACATTTGATGATGATGTGCTTCCTGAAGTTGGCCAATCTTATGTATTTTTAGCATATGCACAAGATGATGGTTCTTTACTTGTTTCAGGCCCCAACTCAAATACAGAGGTTTCAGGAATTGACGATACGGACACAAGTGACACAATCGAATCCTCTTCTGTTAATCATTCTTCCGTCATGAAAACGTATAAAAATGCATTGAAGCACCAAATAAAGTCAGATAGAAAACGAAGTGTTTCCAAATATGACAAAACCAAAGATTAAAAGATGATTTTATTATGAAACTTGCGAAAAAAATGCAAAAATTAGCCTTAATCAAACATAACAAAATACCCTCTATAGCCTCCATGAATGACAGGGGGCTTTTTGCTGTTTTCAATGATGTTTTTCAAGTTAAAGTAGCATTCACAAGCCGCTCTTGTTTCGCATTATGCCGATAAATATGCTATAATATGTTAAGTTTGGGACCAGTCTGTTCGTTCATTTATATGAATGGGCTTATTTTTTTACGCGCTCATCTGCCGTTTTTGGCTTAACAATTTTTTTTCGGGAATAATCGGAAAGAGGTGGAATGAAATGAAAATCTCAACGAAGGGCCGCTACGGGCTGACCATTATGATTGAACTGGCAAAGCGGTACGGCATGGGGCCGACTTCCCTGAAATCCATTGCCCAGAGCCAGAATTTGTCCGAACATTATCTGGAGCAGCTGATTTCTCCGCTCCGTAATGCCGGGTTTGTCAAAAGCATCCGCGGCGCTTACGGCGGCTATGTTTTAACGCGAAAACCTTCGCAAATCACGGCCGGTGATGTGATCCGTGTGCTGGAGGGACCGATTACACCGGTAGAGGGCATTGAAGACGAAGAACCGGTGAAACGCCAGCTCTGGATCCGAATCCGGGACGCGGTCAAGGACGTTCTTGACAGCACAACCATTGAAGATCTGGCCAAATACCGGGAAGATACAGAACCGGATGCCTACATGTATTATATCTAAATTGATATGGGGTGCGAAAAGTGGAAAAAATTTATTTGGACCATGCGGCCACTTCCCCTGTCCTTCCGCAAGTTGCAGAAAAAATGATGCAAGTGCTTACCGGCCATTTCGGGAATCCGTCGAGCATTCATGCATTCGGCAGGGAAGCGCGCCGCATTTTGGACGAAGCGCGCCAGGTGATTGCAGACAGCATCGGCGCACAGTTTAATGAAATCATTTTTACAAGCGGCGGAACCGAAGCGGATAATTACGCGATTCTCGGTACGGCAGAAGCAGCCGCTGAAAAGGGAAAACATATTATTTCCACGGCAATCGAACATCATGCCGTTTTGCATCCGCTGGAATACCTGGAAACAAAAGGGTATGACGTCACGTATTTGCAGCCGGATGAAACAGGGCTGATTAAGGCGGAAGACGTGCAAAAAGCGCTCCGAGATGATACCATTCTTGTCAGCGTGATGTATGGAAATAATGAAGTCGGAACGATCCAGCCAATCGCCGAAATCGGTGAGCTGCTGAAAAACCATCCGGCCGTTTTTCATACGGACGCCGTCCAGGCTTACGGAAATGAGAAGATCGACGTAAATGCCCTGAACGTGGACATGCTTTCCGTTTCGGCCCATAAAATCGGCGGGCCAAAAGGGATCGGATTTTTATACGTTCGGAACGGAACAAAATTGAAAAACCGCAACTTCGGCGGCGCCCAGGAATTAAAACGCCGCCCCGGGACGGAAAATACGGCGTCCATTGCCGGTTTTGCCGAGGCCGTCAAATGGGCGCAGCAGGCGCTTGTTGATAAACCAAAGCAATACAGCGCTTTTAAACAAAGATTTATGGAAATTTTAAAGCAGGAAAAGGTGGAATTTCAGCTGAACGGCAACGCGGAGGCGGCCCTTCCGCATGTGCTCAACTTAAGTTTTCCGAAAACGGATGTGGAATCGATGCTTGTCAATCTGGATCTTGCCGGGATTGCGGCCTCGAGCGGTTCTGCCTGCACAGCCGGGTCGATTGAGCCTTCCCATGTCCTTGTTGCCATGTTCGGGCGCGATTCGGAACGGCTCCGTACCTCCATCCGTTTCAGTTTCGGGATTGCCAATACGATGGAGCAAGTGGAAGCAGCCGCCCGTAAAACGGCAGAAATCGTCCGCAAGTTCCAGCAACAATAGAAAAGAGGAGGCATTATGCAAAAAGCACCAAAAGATACAAGAGTGGTTGTTGGCATGTCGGGCGGCGTTGATTCTTCTGTTGCCGCCTATTTGCTTAAACAGCAGGGCTATGATGTGATCGGCATTTTTATGAAAAACTGGGATGATACCGATGAAAACGGCGTCTGTACGGCAACGGAAGACTACAATGATGTCATCCGCGTCTGCAACCAGATCGGCATTCCGTACTATGCCGTTAATTTTGAAAAACAATATTGGGATAAAGTGTTCACCTATTTTCTGGATGAGTACCGCGCGGGAAGGACGCCGAACCCGGATGTAATGTGCAACAAGGAAATCAAGTTTAAGGCTTTTCTTGAACATGCTTTAAACCTCGGTGCCGATTATCTTGCGACCGGCCATTACGCACGCGTGACTCACCAGGACGGCGAATATAAAATGCTGCGGGGCGTTGATGGAAATAAAGACCAGACGTATTTTCTCAACCAGCTCGGGCAGCACCAGCTTTCGCGCGTGATGTTCCCGATCGGGGATCTGGAAAAACCGCGCGTCCGCGAAATTGCGAAAGAAGCCGGGCTTGCCACGGCAAATAAAAAAGACTCGACCGGCATCTGCTTTATCGGCGAACGCAATTTCAAAGAATTTTTAAGCCATTATCTGCCTGCGCAAAAAGGGCTGATGAAAACGCTCGACGGAAAAGTGATGGGCGAACACGAAGGCTTGATGTACTATACGATCGGCCAGCGCCACGGCCTCGGGATCGGCGGTTCCGGCGAGCCATGGTTTGCTGTCGGCAAAGACCTGAAAGAAAATGTTCTTTATGTGGAACAGGGATTCCACCATCCGGCCCTCTACTCCGATTATATGACCGGCGTGAAAGCAAACTGGGTATCGGGCAAAAAGCCGCCTGAAGTATTCCGGTGCACCGCGAAGTTCCGCTACCGCCAGCCGGACCAGAAAGTAACGGTCCAGCTGCTTGGTGATGATGAAGTCAAAGTCATTTACGACGAACCGGTTCGCGCCGTCACCCCCGGCCAGGCTGTTGTTTTTTACAACGGTGAAGAATGCCTCGGCGGCGCCACGATCGATAAAATTTATAAAAACGAAGAACAGCTCATGTACGTCGGCTGATCTTACAGGAGCCATGCACACAATTGTGTGCATGGCTTTATTTATGGGCAAACAGGTCACTGCTCTAAACCGTTGGACAGGGGAATGTGATTGCCGGAAACAAGGAAACGGGGAGCTCGCCATGATCGCAGTACAGGTTTATACATGAAACAGGAAAAGGGCGGTGCTCCTTCACACAGCTCGAAAAAACCATCACCCGGACCGACCGCATTGCGCACAGCTGTAAAAATCGCCTCATCCTTCACACAGCCAGTGAAGACCATGTTCTGGACCGGGTGGGGAAAGTGCAAAAGCATGCTCTCACAAAATGCCGGGGTTCGTTAAAAAAGTGAAGGGATTCATTTTATGTTATAATACTCGTATCATCAATCAGGAGTGTACGAAATGAACAAGCATGAACGCGGTATGAAAGCCTTGCAGGATAAAAAATATGATGAAGCGCTGAAATGGTTTAATGAAGCGATCGAAGACAATCCGGACGATCCGGTCGGCTATATCCATTTCGGCGATGTGCTGCTTGCTGCAGGCGAGCGGGAAAAGGCGCAGAATTTTTACCGGAAAGCGCTGGCATTGAAAGAACTTCCCGCTCCTTTTTACAGCCTCGGCACAATCCAATACGAAGAGGGGCATTATGAAGCGGCTGCCGGCTGTTTTGAAAAAGCCATCCGGCTCGGGCTCAAGGACAAAGATACGTATTTTATGCTCGGCATGTGTTTTATGATGCTCGGCAATCCGCGCTTTGCCATGCCGTATTTGCAAAGGAGCGTTGAACTGGATGAAGGGGATACGGAAGCGAGATTTCAGTACGCGCTTTCCCTTATCAAATCCAATTTCGCGGACGAAGCGCTGAAACAATTTCAAAAAGTGCTGGAACAGGACCCAAAACATACGGATGCTTTATACAATACAGGCGCGATTTATATGCAGTTCCTTGGCGACCTGGAAAAAGCGGCCGGCTATTTCAAAAAAGCGGTGGAGATTCAGCCGGGCCATCTGCTTTCGGGATACGGCTTGAAAATGGTTGAAAAACTGAAAGACATTGAAACGCTGTAAGGTGATGAAATTGGAAAAACAGCATGCGATGGATTTATTCCAGGACGAGGAAAATTTTATAAAAGGAAAGCATCTCGCGACCATCTTCCATAACGAGCAAAATTTGTATTCCGTCATCCGTGTGCGGGTGGAAGAGACCAATATCGGGCTGGAAGATAAGGAAACGGTGATTACCGGCTATTTTCCGCGCATCCATGAACAGGAAACGTACACCTTTTTTGGAAAAATGCAGGAACACCCGAAATTCGGCCCCCAGTTCCAGGCAAACCGCTTCCAAAAAGACATCCCCAATACAAAGCAGGGTGTTGTTGAGTATCTTTCCAGTGATTTATTCAACGGCATCGGCAAAAAAACGGCGGAGCGGATCGTTGGCGTGCTCGGTGAAAATGCGATCAGCAAAATATTGGAAAATCCCGCCGCCCTTGACGAAGTACCAAAACTGGCGCCGGAAAAAGCACAGCTGATCCATGATACGTTGGTTGAACACCAGGGGCTTGAACGTGTCATGATCGGGCTTGCGCAATACGGTTTCGGGCCGCAGATTGCGATGCGCATTTACCAGGTTTACGAGGATGAGGCGCTCGAAATGATCGCACAAAATCCGTACCGGCTCGTCGATGATATCAAAGGCATCGGTTTCGGGCGGGCCGATGAACTCGGCCGGCAGCTCGGCATCAGCGGGACGCATCCGCACCGCATCCAGGCCGGCTGCTGTTACATGCTGGAAATGGAAAGCATGCAGCACGGCCATGTGTACGTCCTGAAAGAAGAACTTGCGCAGGATATCAAAGCCCTTTTGGAAGAGTACCAGAATGTTGAAATCCCGGTCGGCCTGATTGAAAATGAGCTGGTAAAACTGCAGGAAGAGAGCAAAGTGATCATGGAAGAAGACAAAGTCTATCTTCCGTCCCTCTATTTTTCGGAAAAAGGAATCGTTTCCAATATTGAGCGGATAATGTCGCAAACCGAGTATGCGGAACAGTTCCCGGAGTCGGAATTCCTGCTTGCCCTGGGCAGCCTTGAAGAACGGCTCGGCGTCGAGTATGCCCCGTCGCAAAAGGAAGCCATCCAAAAAGCGCTGATGAGCCCGATGATGATTTTAACGGGCGGGCCCGGCACAGGGAAAACAACGGTCATTAAAGGGATTGTGGAACTGTACGGCGAATTGCACGGCGTTTCGCTTGACCCGCAAACCTATAAAAAAGATGAGGCATTTCCGATTGTCCTCGCGGCGCCGACAGGAAGGGCCGCGAAAAGAATGGCGGAGTCAACCGGTCTGCCGGCAATGACAATCCACCGCCTGCTCGGCATGACCGGCATGGAGGACCTAGACGATTCAGAGGAACGGCAGGTAGAAGGCAAGCTCGTCATTATTGATGAAATGTCGATGGTCGATACATGGCTTGCAAACCAGCTGTTAAAGGCGCTGCCGGATGAAATCCAGGTCATTATGGTCGGGGATGAAGACCAGCTGCCGTCCGTCGGTCCGGGCCAGGTGCTGAAAGATTTATTGAAATCGGGTGCCATCCCGGTTGTCAGGCTGACAGACATATACAGGCAGAAAGATGGTTCTTCGATTATTGAACTGGCCCACCATGTCAAAAATGGGCGTATTCCGGAAAATATTTTTCAAATGCAGGCGGACCGTTCGTTTATCCGCTGTTCTTCCGGGCAGGTGGCAGAAGCGGTGGAAAAAGTGGTGAAAAGCGCGAAACGGAAAGGCTATACGGCAAAAGACATCCAGGTGCTGGCGCCGATGTACAGGGGGCCGGCCGGCATTGACCGCCTGAACAGCCTTTTGCAAAATATTTTTAA
This sequence comes from Weizmannia sp. FSL K6-0777, assembly GCF_038593185.1. Taxonomy (NCBI): domain Bacteria; kingdom Bacillati; phylum Bacillota; class Bacilli; order Caryophanales; family Bacillaceae; genus Heyndrickxia; species Weizmannia sp. FSL K6-0777. The sequence goes on along the minus strand of NZ_CP151971.1, from coordinate 2,057,447 downwards.
TCCGAATGAGAACGGCGCCCGCAAAGAGCTGAAGCACGGGGACGCGGTTTACCGGATCGGCGATAAGGTGCTGCAGCTTGTCAACCAGCCGGAACACGGAGTGTATAACGGCGATATCGGCGAGATTGTCTCCCTTTTTACCGCAAAAGAAAATACGGAAAAACAAGATATGCTCATCGTTTCTTTTGACGGGATTGAAGTGACGTATACGAAGCCTGATTTCAACCAGATTACGCTTGCGTATTGCTGTTCGATCCATAAATCGCAAGGAAGCGAGTTCCCGGTAGTGATTTTGCCGGTTGTCCGCAGCTATTACCGGATGCTGCGCCGAAACTTGCTGTATACTGCGATCACAAGAAGCAAAAAAATTTTAATTCTGCTTGGCGAAGAACCGGCTTTCCGGATGGGTGTGGAAAGGGAAGATGACCAAAAACGGAAGACGACACTGTGTGAAAAACTGGCTGAAGCATTAAAAACGGAACAAAAAGAGGCAGGGACGGAGACAGTCCTGTCCTTAACAGAAGAAAATTGGGACCGGGTCGACCCGATGATTGGCATGGAGGGCATTACCCCGTACACGTACGCGGAAGAAGGACAGACTGCGTCCCAACCGGATTAAGCAACCAAAAAGCAGCGGCCGGCCCCGCTGCTTTTTGGTTTGGCTCAAGGATCAAGTTTTCTGGCAGGTTGGACCTGGCTGATTTGGACACTTTTATCCCCGGCGTTTTTAAACTTAAAGATGGATATGGCCGTTAATAGGGCTAAAACGATGACACAGGCAATCATAAGGAGTCAACAAACTGACCAAAAGCTCTGAACATGGCGGGGGTTTTATCCTTTGACGGGTTGCCGATCAACACTGCTTTTCCTCCGCCAAAATCGACATCCGCCGCTGCACATTTATAGGTCATCCCTTTCGATAACTGCAACACATCTTCCAACGCTTCATCCAGCGTCCGGTACGGCTGCATGCGGCAGCCCCCCAATGCCGGCCCGAGTGTCGTATTATGGATTGCGATAATGGCTTTCAAACCTGTTGCAGGATCATTACAAAAAACAATTTGTTCATGTTCCTGCATTTTATCGAGCAATGTTTCCGTTGTTTGCATATACGGTTTGATCACATTCATTTCAGATTACCTCTATTTGTACTGTGGATATAGTGATAAAAGTGTAAAAGAAAAGGTTTTCTGCACTTATTTTGACAGCGTTTATATTTCACCGGACCGCCGCCTAAAAATCATTGCAATTGAATACTTTATTGCACCAGAAACGATGCGCTAGAATAAAAGCGGTAACATCATGTGAAATCTAAAAATTTATAAGATTTTGTGTCTGAATCCATCATAAACGATGGCAAAAAGAAACGAAATAACAAACTGTATCAATTTCGGGTGTAAACCTTTCTATTTTGAATAAGTTTTCGTATTGCAAACTGCATTTTGCAAAGGGGGCTTTTTCATGGATCAGTTGGACATTCGTCTTCTTGAAATGCTGCAAAAGGATGGGCGCATGACTTTAAGTGATTTATCGAAGAAATTGTCCCTCAGCCGCCCGAGCATTTAGGAACGGTTGAAACGGCTGCAGGAGAAGGGGATTATCGAAGGATTCAGCGCAAGGGTATCCCCGAAAGCTGTGGGCAGGGAAGTGGTTGCTTACATGCAGGTAAGTGAGATCAAGATGTCCACTTATACAGAATTTGAGAAATGGATTGTGCAGGTTCCCGAAATTGTTGAATGCCATCGCTTGACAGGCGCTGTCAGCTATTTGCTGAAAGCTGCCGTTACCTCTATGGACCATCTGAGCAAGCTGATTGACCGGCTCACCCCTTATGGAAACATCAACACATCGATCGTACTGTCATCACCGGTCGCTTTTCGCTGTATAACGCCGGTTCCTTTTGAAGAAAAACAAAAAAATTAGGGCTTGCGAAACCCCGGTTTAAACATCCCGGCAAGCCCTTATTGCTGTTTCTTTCCCGTTTCCGGACGGATTTCCTCTGCGGTTTCCGTGCCGTACCGAAGGGTTTGTGCTTTGCTCCGCCGCGGGACCCCTTTTTGGAGCACATAGTCGGTTAAATATTGGTGATAAAAATGTTCGAACACGCTGATGACGACGGCAGTACCGATCGAAACCTGAAGCCCCGGCAAATGGTTGTGGGAGAAAAACCGGGTCATCCCCCAGATGACAGAAAATGCAAGTCCAAAGTCTAAGATCAGTACAAACCAGTCCGCTGTGCGCGGAAGAAGGCCGAGATCAGCCAAAAAATAAGAAATCACACTAAGCAAGAGCGCTGTAAACAGCACACCGAAAAAAGACATGCCGTAAATGAAGCCGAGCACCAAATACAAAAAAATAAAATGCCCGGCGATTTTAATCAAAAGCGGTTTAATGTTTTGCATACATGTCACTTCCTGCTGTTGGTTTCCTATATTTTTTCCGGAATGGACGATCATACGCTGGGAACCGTTTCCTTGCATGCTGTCAGTCCGCTCCGGCAAACTATATATGCCGGTTTGACGTATGCTTTTTGGAAAAATTGGGCATATTGGTAAGCAAAATGGCGCTTGAAAGCGAGGTGCTTACCATGCAATGCCCGAATTGCCGAAGCAAGGACATCGGAAAAATCGGCGTGAACCAGTATTACTGCTGGAACTGTTTTATTGAACTATCGGTTGCAAAAAATACAATCCATACGCATCAGGTGGAAGAAGACGGCACATTGAGCTCTTTGGATGATTTGTTTGAGGAAGAAGCACGCAAACTCAGCTGAATGGAGGGAATGGGGAAATGAACAAAATGATGATGGCTGCAGTCGGTTTTGGTGCGGGAATGGCCGCTGCCCAGATGGCGAAGAATGGCTTCGCGGACAGGCGGCAGATGCGGAAAATGGCAAAGCGGGTGCGCAAGGCATTCCGTTAAAACCGCCTATCCGATAAAAACCCCGGTCTCGTTTCCCTGGCCGGACGCCAACGGACGAAAGGAAACGCACGGATGCATCTTGCCAAATGGGCGGATATCCCTGTCCCGCTGCATCCCTTTTCACGAAGCCCGGTGTTCTCGTTTATAAGGTTTTGCGTCCTCCGTATTTCAGTTGTCCCAAAGGTTGCTGCATTGGACCGGTGATAAAAATCCTCATAAACTTCCCTCTTTCGCAAACACTTGAAGGAGGGAGGTTTTTTTATGCAACGGTTTCGCGGTACATGGCTGTATAAATTGTTTTGGTTGTTATTTATTCTGATTATTTTATATGTGCTGCTTTTACTCAAGCCTTTTTGGGCGCCCGTATTGCGCGTCGTACTGGCGGTATGCCTGCCGCTTTTAATCGGCGGTTTTATCGCTTACATCCTCCACCCACTTGTTGAATTTCTTTATAAAAACGGGCTGCCGAGAGGGCTTGCCATCCTGATTATCTATATTTTGTTTTTTGGCGGCACCGCTTACGGCGTTTACAGAGGGCTGCCGCTTGTGATCGCCCAAATGAACGATCTGTCGGAACATCTGCCGCAGTTTGCAGACCAGTACAGGGACGGCGTTGTTTACTTGCAAACATCGATGAAGCACTGGCCGGACGGGCTTCAGGACCAGATTGACGAGCGCATTGAACGCTTTGAATTATGGCTCTCTGCAAATGTTTCAAATTCAATCAATATGCTGATGCAACTTGTCAATTACGCCATTGCGCTTGCCGTCATTCCGTTTATTTCATTTTACCTTCTGAAAGATTTTGAACATGTCAAAAAAGCGGCACTGGCATTGACGCCGGAAAAATGGCGGCCGTCCGCTGCAGCATTTATTCGCGATGTCGACCGGTCGATCGGTGGCTATCTCCGCGGCCAGCTTTTGGACTGCCTGTTGATCGGCTTTCTTTCTTTTGTCGCATTTGCCATCCTTGGCATGAAATACCCGATTTTACTCGGCATCATCATCGGGGTCACCAATGTCATTCCGTATTTCGGCCCTGTTTTGGGCGCCATTCCCGTTTCGGTTATTGCGGCGACCATTTCATTAAAATTTGTCCTTTATGTGGTCATCATTGTGTTCGTCCTGCAATTTATTGAAAGCAATATCCTTTCCCCTTTTATTGTCGGGAAATCTTTGCATCTTCACCCGCTGTTTATCATCATCGCCTTGATCGCGGGAGAGGAAATCGCGGGGATCGCAGGACTGATTCTCGCTGTGCCGGCGCTTGCCGTGCTGAAAGTGGCCATCATCCATGCTCGCAAAACTTTGCGCTTTTCAGGCCGCACGAATCAAGTTGACAAACCGGAGTAAACTTTTTTATAATTTACCCATGAACATACGTGTCCTGTGGGCAAAATAGGCTTCCGGACAGGGATTTTTGTCCGGGCTTAGTAATTGCACAGCACAGGCCGTTCCTATTGATAGAACTGCATATCAAAAAACGAAGAAAGATCGAGTATGTTATCGCCCATTTTAAACCGTGATGTACGGCCCAGAGAGGAATTTCCGCGGCTGAAAGAAATTCCAAAATGAAGGATAACAGAACGCTAATCCGGAGTGCAGCCAAACCCTGCCGTTTTGCCCCGTTACAGGCACCCAAAGAGAAGGGCGTTTTTTGCCTTTAATCAGGGTGGTACCGCGAGCAAGCCTCTCGTCCCTGTCCGGGATGGGGGCTTTTTTGCGTCCGGGGGGTTCCGGTTTTCATAAATAAACAGAGGAGGTTTTCTCATGAAGAAAAGATCAAGTGCGGAAATCCGCAGCATGTTTTTGGACTTTTTTAAGGAAAAAGGGCATAAAGTCGAGCCGAGCGCTTCACTGATCCCGGTCAATGACCCGTCGCTACTTTGGATTAACAGCGGTGTGGCCACTTTAAAAAAATATTTTGACGGCACGGTCATTCCGGAAAACCCGCGCATTGTCAACGCGCAAAAAGCAATCCGGACAAACGATATTGAAAATGTCGGAAAAACAGCGCGCCACCATACATTTTTTGAAATGCTCGGCAACTTTTCGATTGGGGATTATTTCCGTGAAGAAGCGATTGCCTGGGCATGGGAGCTGCTGACTTCCGACAAATGGTTCGGCATGCCAAAAGAAAAACTGTATGTCACCGTTTATCCCGATGACCTGGATTCGATTGCATGCTGGAAAAAAATCGGGGTGTCCCCGGATCATATTATCCCGCTCGAGGGCAATTTCTGGGAAATCGGCGAAGGGCCATCCGGGCCGGATACGGAAATTTTCTTCGACCGCGGGGAAAAATACGACCCGGAACGGTTAGGAATCCGGCTCCTTCAGGAAGATATGGAAAACGACCGCTATATTGAAATCTGGAATATCGTGTTATCCCAGTTTAATGCGATACCAGGGGTTCCGCGCAGCGAGTATCCGGAGCTGCCGAAGAAAAACATTGATACCGGAATGGGCCTCGAACGGATGGCATGCGTGCTGCAAGGGGTCGATACCAACTATGACAGCGACTTGTTCATGCCGATTATTCAAGAGGTCGAAAAAATCTCCGGTAAAAAATACCGTGCCGGAAACAAAGAGGCAGATACGGCATTTAAAGTAATTGCCGACCATATCCGCACCGTTGCCTTTGCGGTTGCGGACGGGGCACTGCCGTCAAACGAAGGCCGCGGCTATGTTTTACGCAGGCTTTTGCGCCGGGCGGTTCGATACGCCATTCAGCTCGATATTCACGGCGCTTTTATGTACAAGCTTGTGCCGACGGTCGGCCGGATTATGAATTCCTATTATCCGGAAGTGGAAAAAAATGCCGATTTTGTGCAAAAAGTGGTTCGTTCCGAAGAAGAACGTTTCCAGGAAACGCTGAACGAAGGGCTTTCCATTTTGGAAGAACGGATCAGGGCGGCAAAGAAAAACGGCTTAGAACAGCTGCCGGGTGAAGATATTTTCATGCTTTACGATACGTACGGCTTCCCTGTTGAACTGACAGAAGAGTATGCGCACGACCAGGGGCTCCGTGCCGATCATGAAGGCTTTGAAAAAGAAATGGAGCGGCAGCGTGAACGCGCACGCAACGCCCGCCAGCAGGCAGAATCGATGTCCGTCCAAGGCGGCGTGCTCGGCAATATTACAGTGAAAAGCGAATTTATCGGTTATGACCACCTGGAGGGGACGGCACATGTCGCTGTCCTTTTAAAAGACGGTGACATCACGGAGTCGGCTGCCAGCGGAGAGGAAATCCGGTTCATTTTAGATCAAACCCCTTTTTACGCGGAAAGCGGCGGCCAGATTGCCGATCATGGCACCTTGACAGCAGAAGGGCTGAAAGTGGAGGTCACAAATGTGCAGAAAGCGCCGAACGGCCAAAATTTGCATCAGGGCGTTGTCGTATCAGGCACCATCAAAACCGGCCAGGAAGTATTTGCACAGGTGGACGGAGCAAAACGCCGTGACACGGAAAAGAACCACTCTGCTACCCATCTGTTACACCAGGCATTGAAGGATGTGCTCGGCGTTCATGTCAACCAGGCGGGATCGCTTGTCGAACCTGGACGCCTCCGTTTTGACTTCTCGCATTTCGGGCAGGTGACAGAAGAAGAACTCGAAAAAATTGAAACGATCGTCAATGAAAAAATTTGGGCAAGCCTGCCGGTTACAACGGATTTGAAAAAACTGGACGAAGCGAAAGCGATGGGCGCGATGGCGTTGTTTGGCGAAAAATACGGGGAGATCGTCCGCGTCGTTCAAATGGGCGACTACAGCCTGGAACTGTGCGGCGGCTGCCATGTTTCGAACACAGCCCAGATCGGCCTGTTCAAAATTGTTTCCGAATCCGGAATCGGTGCAGGGACAAGGCGGATTGAAGCGGTGACGGGAAAATATGCTTACGGATTGATGCAGGAACAGCTCCACCTTTTAAAAGAGGCAAGCGCCAAATTAAAAGTAAAACCAACAGAATTGCCGGACCGTATCGACGCCCTCCAGCAGGAATTGAAAGAAGCGCAGCGTGAAAATGCATCCCTGGCCGCAAAACTCGCCAATATCGAAGCCGGATCGCTTGTGGACCGCGTAAAAGTAGTAGACGGCATAAATGTGCTCGCGGCGAAAGTCGAAGCCGGCGACATGAACCAATTGCGCAATATGGCGGACGATTTAAAACAAAAACTCGGAAGCGGCATTATTGTCCTCGCTGCGGCGACAGACGGAAAAGCCAGCTTCATTGCTGGCGTCACCAAAGACCTTGTCGAAAAAGGGTACCATGCCGGGAAGCTAGTAAAAGAAGTGGCATCGCGCTGCGGCGGCGGTGGCGGCGGCCGTCCGGACATGGCGCAGGCCGGTGGCAAACAGCCTGAACAAATTGATGCCGCATTACAAATTGTAGAAGAATGGGTAAAATCCGTTTGATTCAAGCAAAAAGTAGTGTACAATGAAACAAAGCTGGTTGTTTACACGGATCGTTTTCAGGCAGAAAGCGGAAAATGCACCTTCAAAATTTGTGTAAACCGGAACATCTAAAAAGCCAAGCTTTAGTAGAGAGGTGCTGCGATAATGAGCTCATTCGATGAAACGATGAGGTTTAATTTTCCGGAAGAACCGACGGAACACGAGGTCAAGGAAGTTTTGCTCCATGTATACAGCGCGCTCGAGGAAAAGGGCTATAACCCGATTAACCAGATTGTCGGATACCTCCTCTCGGGCGACCCGGCTTATATCCCTCGCCATCAGGATGCCCGGAATATGATTCGCAAACTGGAACGGGATGAAATTATCGAAGAACTGGTCAAATCGTATTTGAAACAACATCGCGGGGGATCAAATTGAAAATTATGGGCCTTGATGTCGGTTCGAAAACCGTCGGTGTGGCGGTCAGCGATGCCCTGGGCTGGACTGCCCAAGGCATCGAAACGATTGCCATCAATGAAGCAAAGGGCAAATTCGGTTTCGACAGGGTCGCTGAACTCGCGCAAATCCACGGCGTCGAAAAAATTGTCGTCGGATTCCCGAAAAATATGAACAACACGATCGGCCCACGGGCAGAGGCCTCAAAGGTTTATGCCGAAGAATTAAAAAAACGGCTCAATCTGCCCGTTATTTTATGGGACGAACGTTTAAGCACGGCACAAGCGGAAAGAATATTACTGGAAGCCGATGTCAGCCGTAAAAAAAGGAAAAAAGTAATTGATAAAATGGCGGCAAGTGTAATTTTGCAAGGATTCCTTGACAGCCAAACTTAACGGGGTGAAGAAATGACACATAACCATGAACATGACCACGAAGACCACCAGCATATTACCGTAGTGGACGAAGACGGAAACGAACAATTGTATGAAGTGCTTTTTACGTTTGAATCCGAAGATTTCGGAAAATCGTACGTCCTGTATTATCCGATTGGTGCGGAAGAAGACGAGGATGAAAGCATCGAAATCCATGCTTCCGCCTATGTAGAAAATGAAGACGGCACAGAAGGGGATCTCCAGCCGATTGAAACAGATGAAGAGTGGGAAATGATCGAGGAAATGCTGAATACGTTTCTCGATGAAGAAGAAGCATAAACGCATCTTGAACATGCACACGGGACAAACCGTGTGCTTTTTCCGTCTGCCGGAATGGAAGACTTTCCCTTTTGAAAAGAAAATGAAATAAAACTTGGCGAAATTTGTAGTATAATGGACAGGAAAAAAGTCGAAAATGGCTTTCTGTACTTGTTTTAAGATTTTTCTTATTGAGAGGAAGATTCTGTTTTGGCCGGAAAGAAAAATCCGTTTCAACTGTTGCTTCAAAAAATGAAGCAGAAACCGAAATTATGGATAGCCGCATGCATCATCATGCTGGCTGTTGTTGTTTTTGGAGGGGCTGCCCTTTTTTACGTGTCGGCGCTGAAACCGGTGGAGCCTGGAAGCCATAAGACAAAACTCGTCACGATTCCGCCCGGCTCCGGGGTAAAAGAGATCGGGCATATTTTGCAAAAAAACGGGATCATCCAAAATGCCTGGGCTTTTGCAATTTATGCGAAATCCCACCACCAGTCGGGTTTAAAGGCCGGCACCTATCAAATGTCGCCGTCCATGGATACGAGCGAGATCGTCAGCAGCATGCAAAAAGGCGGCATTGCCATGATCCGCTTTACCGTGCCGGAAGGGGCCGGCCTTGAGGAAATTGCGGAGATCATCGAAAAACACAGCTCCTTCCGGAAAGAAGAGGTGCTCAAGCGGGCAGATGACCCTGCTTTTGTACAACATTTGATGAAAAAATATCCGCGCCTTGTGACAAAAGAAGTTTTCAATCAGCAGATCCGGCATCCGCTCGAGGGCTACTTTTTTCCGGCGACCTATTCGTTTTATGATCAGCATGTGCCGCTTGATGCCGTACTGGAAACGATGGTGGCTAAAACAAATGCGGTTTTTTCCGCTTACGCTGGGAAAAGCACACAGGCCCGTTTAACGCCGCACAAACTGCTTACGATGGCTTCACTTATCGAGGAAGAAGCAACTGAAAAAGCGGACAGGGCAAAAATTTCAAGCGTCTTTTACAACAGATTAAAGAAGAATATGCCGCTGCAGACGGACCCGACCGTACTGTATGCTTTAAACCGGCATAAAGAAAAAGTGACGTATAAAGATTTGCGGGTGAATTCCCCTTATAACACGTACAAACATAAAGGCCTGCCGCCGGGCCCGATTGCAAGTCCCGGAGAACAATCGATCAAGGCTGCGCTCAAGCCCGAAAAAACCGATTATCTCTATTTTCTTGCAAATGTGGATACAGGAAAAGTCTATTTTGCCAAGACATTGAAGGAACATAATGCTTTAAAGGAAAAGTACATTGCGAAGGCGAAACGGTAAACATTCGCTTTCCCGTTTGAAATGTGCTACGATAATAAGCGGAATTTTTTTGAGAAGCAGGGAGAAGTTATGGAAATGTGTTTATGCCGGAGGGCCCAGCGATGAACGGCCCTGTCGAAGCGTATATAGAACAGTTGATGCAAAAGAAAGATCCGCTTTTTGAAGAAATGGCGTCATTTGCAAAATCAGAGCATATTCCGATTATGGATCCGATCGGAGTGGAAACACTCTGCCAGTTGTTAAGGATTCAAAAGCCGGAAAGCGTGCTTGAAATCGGGACGGCGATCGGGTATTCGGCCCTGAAAATGGCAGATGCGCTTCCAGATGTAAAAATCGTCACCATTGAACGCGAAGAAGAAAGGGTTGCCCAGGCAAATGCGTATTTTGCCCGCACTCCTTTATCCCGGCGGATCCGCCTGCTGAAAGGGGATGCACTTTCTTCTGACGTCATCCAAAAGGCCCGGGAACTTGGCCCGTACGATGCGATCTTTATTGATGCGGCAAAGGGGCAGTACCGGAAATTTTTTGATTCGTTTACGCCGTTGCTGCGGGAAAAGGGATGTGTATACACGGATAACGTGCTATTTAAAGGCCTTGTGGTACAAGACTTCATCGCAAAGAAACAAGTCAGCAATCTGGTGCGGAAAATCAGAAGCTACAACGAATGGTTAATGCAACATGAGCAATTTATCACCGCGATTTTCCCAGTCGGAGATGGATTGGCAGTCAGTATGAAGAGGTGAAGAAAATGGAACGAAAGCCGGCTGTGATTGGCGTGGCCGGGGGCTCCGGGTCCGGGAAGACAAGCGTTACCCGGGCGATTTACGAAAGCTTGAAGGGACACTCCATTCTGGTACTTGAACAGGACTTTTACTACAAAGATCAAAGCCATCTCCCGTTTGAAGAAAGGCTGAAAACCAATTATGACCACCCGTTTGCATTTGATAATGACCTGTTAATTGAGCATTTGCATAAACTGCTTTCTTATGAGGCAATTGAAAAACCGGTTTACGATTTTTCCAAACATACGCGCGCTAGCCGCACCATCCATGTGGAACCGAAAGATGTCATTATTTTGGAAGGCATTTTAGTATTGGAAGATGAGAGATTGCGCAACTTAATGGATATTAAGCTGTATGTCGATACCGATGCCGATTTGCGGATCATCCGGCGGCTTGAACGGGACATCGAAGAGCGCGGCAGGACGCTCCAGTCGGTCATCGAGCAGTATATTACGGTGGTCAGGCCGATGCACAACCAGTTCATCGAGCCGACAAAAAGATATGCGGACGTCATTATCCCGGAAGGCGGGCAAAACCGGGTGGCGATTGATTTGGTCGTGACAAAATTGCAATCCATCCTTGAACAAAAGTCTTTTTTGTAATACGATTATTTAGAATACATGGTGAGCGCGCCGGAATCTTTTCGGCGCGCTAAACAACATGGTGGAAAAAACACAGCCGCTTGCAGAAAGCGTCATCTTGTATGTTGAAACGCATACACATTTGATAACTAAGAGATATAGGAGTGAAGGGATTTGGCTCAGGAAAAAGTTTACCCGATGACCCAGGACGGGAAAGAAAAATTGGAACAGGAACTGGAATATTTAAAAACGGTCAAACGGAAAGAAGTCGTCGAACGGATAAAAATTGCCAGAAGTTTCGGGGACCTTTCCGAAAATTCCGAGTACGACTCCGCGAAAGAAGAACAAGCTTTTGTGGAAGGCCGCATTACGACGATTGAAAACATGATCCGCAACGCGAAAATCATTGAAGATGACGGGACAGATACGGTATCGCTCGGAAAATCCGTTACTTTTGTGGAACTACCGGACGGGGAAGAAGAAACGTACACGATTGTCGGAAGCGCTGAAGCCGATCCGTTTGAAGGAAAAATTTCAAACGATTCCCCGATTGCAAAAAGCCTGCTCGGGAAAAGCGTCGGAGAGGAAGTCACGGTTCAGACGCCGGGCGGGGATATGAGAGTCAAAATCATCTCGATTCAATAATCCGGAGCGGGTGCGCAGGTGTTCCAAGGTGCAAGTTGTAAAGGATACGGCCTGCTGCAAACGCTTATCACATCCGGATTGCGGTGGGCCATGCCCGCCGAATTTTCTTTGTGCGCCTTTTCGATTCGGTAAAACCGTGGTATGATAAGGCCATGAAGTGGAGGGATGACCTTGCCTGAATTTTACAGCCGTGAAGAACGGAAACAGGCCATGCAGCAGTCAAAACGGCGGAAAACAAACATCATTTTAAATACACTGATTGTGATTGTCATCGCGCTTATTTGTATTGTGGCTTACTCCATTTTTTTCGCCGGGAACGACAACTCAAAACCGGCACCGAAAGAAAAGAAAGCGGCCGTAACAAAGACTGCTTCATCCGGCCATGAAACGACATCATCTCATACATCCAAAAAAACGGCGGACAAAGACAGCAAAAAATCAACCCGTAAAGTGGAAAAAAGCAATGAACCGAATGTGAAAGAAGTCATTACCGATTCCAGCTGGAAACCGGTCGGAACCGAACAAACAGGCGGACATGTCTATTCCGCCTCGTCCACTTCCCTTGACTGGAAGGAAAAGCTGAAGGCATTGTCGTATGCAACAGGCATACCGGAAGACAATATGACGGTCTGGTTTTTGGAACACGGGGCAACGACCGATGAGGCGATCGGGACGGTTTCCGCGAAAAATGCCGATACGACCTACCGTGTTTATTTGACATGGGTGGACGGAAAAGGGTGGAAACCCACAAAGATGTATGAATTGATCGAGAACGATAAAAAATAAGCGGCCGTCTGTGCCGCTTATTTTTGTGCCGTAAAATGGACGACGGCGGAATAATGGGGTCTGCCGTCCGCGTCAAACTGCATTTGGTGGGAAACGGACGCCACCCGGAGCAGCAAGGTTTTATTGGCTTCGATTTGATCATTGATTTTTTTCTCGAGCGCCTCAAGCCGGTCCGCTTCGAAAAATTCAATCTTATCCTCTATCCTGTCAAGCTCAAATGCCATTTTCGTACACCTCCATGTTCATCGTATCAGACGTTGTTTTTTTGGCAAGCCGTATCCACTTCTGCTTTTTTGCTATATAATGGGGATTGGAACTTTTGGACGAAAGAGGGAGTCATATGAGAATTGGAATCATCGGCGCAATGGAAGAAGAGGTGTCGATTTTGCGCGGGCAGATCGAGCACCCGCAAGTTAAAACGATTGCCGGTTATGAATATACGGCGGGAAAAATGAAAGGGAAAGATGTCATCTTGCTTCGATCCGGCATCGGGAAAGTGAATGCTGCGCTTTCTACCGGCCTTTTGCTGCAAACATACGCGCCGGATTGCTTAATCAATACCGGTTCAGCAGGCGGCGCAAACCCCGCCCTTCACGTCGGCGATGTCGTCATTTCAACGGAAGTACGCCACCATGATGTGGACGCGACAGTATTCGGCTATGAATACGGGCAAGTGCCGCAAATGCCGCCCGCTTTTTTGGCGGATGAGAAACTTGTCCGGATTGCGGAAAGCTGCGCAGGGAAACTGCCTGGCATTCAGGTTGTGAAAGGACTGATTGCTACCGGGGACTCGTTTATGGATGATCCTGCGAAAACGGCGGCTGTAAAGGAGCACTTCCCGGAAGTGCAGGCGGTGGAAATGGAAGCCGTTGCCGTCGCACAAGTGGCATGGCAATTTGGCATCCCGTTTGTGATCATCCGCTCCCTTTCCGATATTGCAGGGCAGGAGTCCGGGATCTCTTTTGATGAATATCTTGAAACGGCGGCCGTGAACTCTGCCCATCTTGTCACGGGTATTGTTGAAAATCTGTAGACCCATTTTTTTCCTTCCTTTCCTGTAATTACTTGTCTTTTTTATGTTTCATCTGTGATAGAGTAGGTTTAGCAGATTGATAGAAAGGGTGAGGCGGTTGAAGAAAGCGAAATCGATGTATGTGAAAATGGTGGATTTTAAAATGTACGGCATCGTGCTGCTTGCTGTGACGGGCTTTTTATATTTGGGTGCGGTGATGCCGATCGAAGGGAAATCCGAACTGGGGACAAAAATTTTACTCGTTGCTTCAAGCGGGTTTGTTGCCGTATCTGTTTTGTTTTTCTCGATTTCACGTGCTTACCATAAACAGCTTTTAAAAAGCGAAGAAGGCGCACAGCTTTTACAGCGGAATAATCGCAAATCATAAGCGAAAAGGCAGGGGCCTTTGTAACGCGGGCGGTGCAGTAACGAAGCACACGGTTGTCCGGCATACAAGGTTTTCGGCCTTTTTTTATTTTTTTGCCAATTTGCGGTTTACAAACCCGCCGGAATTGGATATACTTTCCTATGTAAGCAAATTCAAAGGAGGTTGAAGAACATGGCATACACAATCCTATTTTCTGCAGTTGCAACTGAACATGTTCTGCATCCGCTCCGTATCGGTTTGAATTTGCGCTGATTTTTTAACTTGACGCACAAGCCGCAGGATGCATTTGCCTGATCCGTGCGGTTTTTTTCCGGAAAGCCGCGGGATCATGCCTGTCCTGCGGTTTTTTTGCGCCCTTAAGGAGGTGGAAAAATATGACACTCAATTTAATCTTTATTACCGTCACGATTAAACGGCTGAAAAAGACGGCAGAACAAAGGCAGCGTGATGAAGAAGTTTTCAGGCTGTACGATGAAATGAATGCAAAGCGTGAGGCATTCCAAGCAAGGCATTTTTAAGCTGAAAAAACACCTGAAGAAAGGAGCGGTTGACGATGGCCCGTTATCAGAAACGTTTGGACTTTATCTTTATGGAGACAGATTCCACCTAGCAAAACCGGATCAGGGGATGGCGCTATGTTTTTGCATATTTTGATTTTTACCGCTGTTTTCCACAGGCGGAAAAGAAAAAGCTGATGGCTCCGGCCACCGGCTTTTTTGACATCTATCTATTGAAAAGCATTCTCAATACTGAAATGGGAGAGCGGCGGTCTCTGGGCGTAAAAAATTTCAATTATCTGCCCTGATTTTCAATTACAGAGGTGAAAAAAAGAGGCGGAAACAGCATAAAAAACATAAATATCATGGTTTTATGACTATATCATATAAAATCAGGAAACGATAAAATAGAAAACCGGGTGTAATTGCTTGACACGAAATTAATTCCATATAATAATTGGTATTGAATTAAAATGATTATTGTTTGCTGGCCTGGTCAGTGAACCATGATCATTTACCACAAATGATTTTAAGGAGGAATTGCACGATGTCCCTTATTGGCAAAAAAATTGAACCATTCAAAGCACAAGCATACCGCAACGGTGAATTTGTCGAAGTGACGGATGAAAATTTCAATGGAAACTGGAGCATTGTCTGCTTCTATCCTGCTGATTTTACATTTGTCTGCCCTACTGAACTGGAAGATCTTCAGGAAAATTATGCCGCTTTAAAAGAACTCGGCGTGGAAGTCTATTCGGTTTCAACAGACTCTCATTTTGTTCACAAAGCATGGCATGACCATTCTGAAGCGATCAGCAAAATCGAATACACCATGATCGGCGACCCGACACAAAAACTTACCCGTATGTTTGATGTATTGCGCGAAGAAGAAGGCGTTGCTGACAGGGGCACTTTCCTGATCGATCCGGACGGCGTCATCCAAGGGGTTGAAATCAACGCTGACGGCATCGGCCGTGACGCAAGCATATGGATCGACAAAGTCAAAGCCGCACAATATGTACGCCAGCATCCAGGTGAAGTATGCCCGGCAAAATGGAAAGAAACGGGTGAAACACTGAAACCAAGCCTTGATCTTGTAGGCAAAATCTGAGGAGCTGAACCGATATGATACTGGATGAAGAGATTAAAGCGCAACTGGCCCAGTATCTGCAAATGATGGAGGGCGACGTTCTGCTGAAAGTGAGCGCGGGATCCGATGAAACATCACGGAACATGCTCGAACTGGTTGACCAATTGGCTGCCATGTCGCCCCGGATAAAAGTGGAAAACACAAAACTCGACAGAACCCCGAGTTTCAGTGTAAACCGACCGGGAGAAGATACCGGGATTGTATTCGCAGGCGTACCGCTCGGGCATGAGTTTACATCGCTCGTTTTGGCCCTGCTGCAGGTCAGCGGCCGCCCTCCTAAAGTGGATCAGAAGGTTATTGACCAGATTCAAAGCATAAAAGGCGAATACCATTTCGAAACCTATGTCAGCCTGACTTGCCAGAACTGTCCTGTTGCGGTACAAGCTTTAAACATCATGAGTGTGCTCAATCCGAATATTACGCACACGATGATTGACGGGGCTGCATTTAGAGAGGAAGCGGAAGGAAAAGGCATTATGGCCGTCCCTTCCATTTACCTGAACGGCGAATTCTTTGAAAGCGGACGGATGGAAGTGGAAGAAATTCTTGCCAAACTCGGCAGCACAGCGGATCCGTCCGAGTTTGAAAAGAAAGACCCGTTTGATGTGCTCGTTATCGGCGGGGGCCCGTCCGGCGCAAGTGCAGCCATTTATGCGGCGCGCAAAGGCATCCGGACAGGGATTGTCGCTGAACGTTTTGGCGGGCAGGTTCTCGATACAGTCGGCATTGAAAACTTAATCGGCACGAAGTATACGGAAGGCCCGCAACTTGCTGCAAACCTTGAAGAACATGTCAAACAGTATAATGTTGATATTATGAATCTGCAACGTGCAAAACGGGTCGAAAAGAAAGATCTCGTTGAGGTGGAATTGGAAAACGGGGCTGTATTAAAGAGCAAAACCGTGATCATTTCCACCGGTGCACGCTGGCGCAACATCAACGTGCCGGGCGAAGCAGAATTCAAAAACAAAGGTGTGGCCTATTGCCCGCACTGTGACGGGCCGTTGTTTGCCGGTAAACATGTCGCCGTAATCGGCGGGGGCAATTCCGGCATTGAAGCGGCCATTGACCTTGCCGGTGTAGTCAAACATGTAACCGTCATTGAATTTATGCCTGAATTAAAGGCGGACCGTGTGCTGCTTGAGCGCGTTTACAGCCTTCCAAATGTGACGGTTGTAAAAAATGCGCAAACAAAAGAGATTACCGGCACGGATAAAGTGAACGGCATCACATATATTGACCGTGCAACCGGGGAAGAACACCATATTGAACTCGAGGGTGTGTTTGTCCAAATCGGCCTTGTCCCGAATACCGAATGGCTTGGTGATACAGTGGAACGCACACCGCGGGGTGAAATTGTGGTGGATAAGCGCGGCGCGACCAGTGTTCCGGGCGTGTTTGCCGCAGGAGACTGCACCGATAGCGCTTATAAGCAAATCATTATTTCGATGGGGGCCGGCGCGACAGCTGCGCTCGGTGCTTTTGATTACATCATCCGGGAAACAAAAACGGATGAAGCTGTACACAGTTAAGGAATCTGTTCAACCCAACCGCATTACAGCGCGCTGTAATGCGGTTTTTACATGTATGTCACCCCTTGGGCGGAAGGCCGCGTATTTTACGAAACGCTTCCCGAGAATAGTGGCTGAATGCCGCGATCAAACAGCCAACTTTATCATCCCTTGCAAAAATAAAAGCTCCCATCAGCCGTTTTGCGATTTTGAGACAACTTTTTTTGTTTTTTAAGTGTCGTGCAATATTTACCAGCCGTCTTTTCTTCGGGACAGACACAATTCCGCCTCCTTGTTCATATGTTTGAACTATATAGGCTCAAGCCTAATGGAGGTGGAAGGATGTCGGGGATCTTAACAGCGGTAAGCTATATGATGAAAGAGCTTGTTTTTTTGGTTTCCTATGTGAAAAACAATGCTTTTCCACAACCTCTTTCGGCAAGCGAAGAACGGAAATATTTGAAGCGGATGGCGGAAGGCGACGCGGATGCCCGGAATATTTTAATCGAACATAACCTGCGGCTTGTAGCGCACATCGTCAAAAAATTTGAAAATACCGGTGAAGATACAGAAGACCTTATCTCGATCGGAACAATTGGCCTCATCAAAGCAATCGAGAGCTATTCGGAAGGGAAGGGGACAAAACTTGCCACTTATGCAGCAAGGTGTATAGAAAACGAAATCCTCATGCATTTAAGAGCTTTAAAGAAAACAAAAAAAGATGTTTCGCTGCATGACCCGATCGGCCAGGATAAGGAAGGAAATGAAATTTCGTTAATCGATGTTCTCCAGTCTGAAGCGGAAGACGTATTTGACACGATCCAGCTGAATATGGAGCTGGAAAAAGTGAAACAATTCTTTGACATATTGGATGAACGCGAAAAACAGGTGATCATCGGCAGATTCGGCCTGAATTTAAAAAAGGAAAAAACACAGCGCGAAATTGCGAAGGAGCTCGGCATTTCAAGAAGCTACGTATCCCGCATTGAAAAGCGGGCCCTCATGAAAATGTTCCACGAATTTTACCGGCTTGAGAAAGAAAAAAGAAAGGAACAAAACGGCGAATAATGAAAAAGGCACATTGCAAAATTTGCAGTGCGCCTTTTTCATATTTTTTTTAACTTAAACGGCGCCACCATCAGGACCGACAACAGCACCATCCACACAAACAACCAGAAGTGGGTGACATAAGGAACGGCAAAAAAACCGGCCGTTACACATAAGCCTGCCACGGGGATCGGAAGCCCGTAAAAAAAGCCCTCTTGCTTGCTGATATTAAACCGGGCGAGCCGGATCATCCCGCAAAGCATATAAAAAATGGCGGCCAACATACCCGGAACCCCGTACAGGCAAAACAGCGCTGTATGGATCAGCATGGCAGGCGCGGCGCCAAACGAAAGCAAATCGCAAAGGGAATCAAGCTGCTTGCCAAGTGCGGATTCCGTTTTTAACTTCCTGGCCAGTTTCCCGTCATAGCGGTCGAACAATACAGCGGCAAAGATCAAGGCTGCGGAAACCGCCGGCTGATGATTGCCGCAATAAAAAAGCGCTGCAGCACCGCAGCATCCGTTTGCCATTGTCAATCCATTGGCGGCTTGCGATTTGATAAAATTCAAGAAAGCATCATACCAATGATCAAAGTCCACCCCCGCAAACCTCCCAACTGCCATTTATTTATATATATATTCAAGAAAAAAGGATTGATCACACAAAAAAAGCCACATATCAAGCAAAAGTGGCTAGGACGTTGCTTTGATTTTATGGGTCAGGGACCGGCGTTCAATCTCTTTTTCAATCAGCTTCACAAACTCGGCACTTAATTTCAGCTCTTTTGCTTTATAATAGGACTCGATCAATAGTTCATCAGATAACTTATACATTTGTACCACCTCCGAAAATGTTGTTCTTTTTTTTAAGTAGCCCGCGTATCATAAAGAGAGAGTATTTGTATTCTTACTTTACCAAATTTAGCCTTGCGGAACAAGCGTTCTTTTATCCACAGTAAAATGTTTATATCTTGTGGGTAAATTGTTTATAAACGCGGGAAGGCCTGGTGTTACTTTGTGCAAAATGTGTATAAGAATATCCACAACGACGGAGAAATGTAGAAATCTGTCGAAAAGTTTTGTGCTTTTAAAGGGGCAAAAAAAAGACTGCGCAGTGGCAGCCTTTTTTCTTTTGCCGGTACAAAAGGAAAATCCGGGCAAAAGACGTATCTATGAGGTAAACCGCTTGTTTCCATCGGGGTTTTGCATGCTGGATCCGGCTTCATGTGCCGGGCATGCTTATTGAATTGCCGTAAGTTTTGTTTATCCGGTTTAAACTTTGTTGTCCGGCGCCAGGCCGCAAACATATGTCCCTTTCTCAATTTGGATGGTAGCGTGTTCGATCCCGAATTTGTCATGCAGTTCTTTTTCCAGTTTTTCCAGTAGCTGGTCGTTGTCTTCAATTTGCGAGCGGACAATATGGACCGTCAATATCGTTTCTGTCGTGCTCATTCCCCAGATATGCAAATCATGGACGTTGAGCACGGTCGGAATTTGTTCTAAATAGGTTTTAATCGCATCAGCATCAACGCCTGCAGGCACCGCATCAAGCGAAAGGTCAGCTGCTTCCCGCAACAGGCCCCATGTCCCCGCAAAAATCACAACCGCAATAATGATGCTTGTAACCGGGTCGACCCACTCCCAACCTGTAAACAGGATAATCGCACCTGCGATGACAACGCCGAGAGAGACAAGCGCATCGGCAGCCATATGCAGAAAAGCGCCGCGGATGTTGAGGTCCGTTTTTCTTCCTGACATAAACAGTAAAGCGGTGATGGTATTAATAACGATTCCGATCACGGCAACGATCATGACCGTTTTGCCTGCGACAGGTTCCGGATGGGCAAAACGCTGGATTGCCCCGAGAAAAATCGCGCCGATCGCAATCAGCAAAATAATCGCATTTAAAAGCGCAGCCATCACGGATGATTTTTTATAGCCGTATGTGCGCTTTTTTGTTGGCAATTTTTTGCCGAGCCAGACAGCGGCCCAGGCAATGATGAGCCCGAGCACATCGCTCAGATTATGGCCTGCATCCGCCAACAGCGAAAGGGAATCGGAAAAGAAACCGTAAATGGCTTCAACCGCAACAAAAAGAATATTCAGCCCGATGCCGGCGGCGAAAGCTTTTCCGTATTGTGCCGGTTCATGGTGATGGTGTTGGTGTCCATGGCCGTGTGACATTTTATTGGCTCCTTTTACACATGCTGTCCAAAAGCCGGGAAACAGGCTTTTGGACGGACGTCAGTTGTTAAGTTCATTATATGCGTATCTCTAAAGTTTGCAAAGAAACTTTTACAAGAAAGTAAACTTTATGTTCATTTTCGCCCATTTCCGGCTTGAAATGCTACAATAAGACCTATAAAGACAGAAAGGAAGAGAAGGAATGCCGGAATATGAACATGTTGAGGAACATTTCCAGGCATCTGACACCGTCCGTGATATTGTGATTGGCATGTCGGACGGGCTGACTGTGCCGTTTGCACTCGCAGCAGGATTATCCGGTGCAGTGGATTCGCCGGTGCTCGTTCTCGCGGCCGGCGCGGCGGAAATTGCGGCCGGTTCCATTGCCATGGGGCTTGGCGGATATCTGGCAGCAAAATCGGATGCCGAGCATTATTATAGCGAATTAAAAAGGGAATACCGGGAAGTAGAAGAGGTACCGGAACGGGAAAAAGACGAAGTCCGGGATGTATTTAAGGCATATGAGCTGAAACCGGAACAAATCGAAGCAATCGTCGATAAAATGGCGGAAAACCCTGATAAATGGGTGGATTTTATGATGAAATTCGAGCTGGGGCTTGAGAAGCCGGAAAAAGGGCGGAGCTTAAAAAGTGCGTTAACGATTGCCTTGTCTTATATTGTGGGCGGGCTGATCCCGCTTTCCCCTTACTTTTTTGTCACCCGGGCATCACAGGCCTTGCTTGTTTCCGTCCTGGTGACGCTCGTTGTTCTGTTTATTTTCGGGGCAGTGAAAGGACGGTTTACCGGTTCCAATGTATGGAAGAGCGGGCTTGAAACTGTTGTGATTGGTGGTTTGGCCGCTGCCGCTGCGTTTGGGCTGGCAAGGCTTTTGACAAAATAAAACGCACTTTAAGAACGGCACGGGAACTCTTTTTACGAAAAAACAGTGCGGGGGAAGGAGCCCATGCCGCAATGGACTGGAGGGAGCTGTATGTTATATATTTGGGTCGGGGTTGCCGGTATTTTCGGTGCCTTGGTACGCTATTATTTCGGCATATGGATCGGCATGTACACGCATGCCGTTTTTCCATACCCGACACTTGCGATCAATCTGGCCGGCTGTTTTCTGCTTGGCTGGTTTACGATGCATATATTTCAGTCTAAAAAGATTCATCCGTATGTTGCAACCGCACTTGGCACCGGGTTTATCGGTTCCTTCACCACATTTTCGACTTTCAGTGTGGAAACGGTGCAGCTGATCCGGCAATCGCATGCGTTTGCCGCGATGTTGTATGTTTTCTGCAGTTTATTTGGCGGCTTGTTCATGTCATGGGCCGGCTTTAAACTTGGCGGGATGCTGCATTCGCGGACTAAAGGCAGCGTCGGTTCAGATACAGCGTAAGTAGAGGAGAGGGATTCATGGTTTTAAATGGCATCTTTATCGCAATCGGCGCCTTTTTTGGGGCGGTTTCCCGGTTTTCTCTTTCGCAGTGGATTAACCGGCTCTTTCCGGCAAAATTTCCGCTGGCCACATTTTTCATTAATCTTTCCGGCTCATTTATGCTCGGCCTTCTGTTTGGCGCCCGTGCCGGGAGTTCGTGGCGCCTGCTTCTTGGGACCGGCTTTTTGGGTGCCTTTACAACTTTCTCCACTTTTAAACTTGAGAATATTCAGCTGCAGGCAGACAAAAAATATCATATTCTTGTCCCGTACCTTGTGTTAAGCTATCTGTTCGGCATTGCCCTGGCATTTTCAGGCATCCTGCTCGGGAAATATTTTACATGAAGCATGAAACTTTTGGGCAGGCACTCCGTATCTTAATGATAGACGGCCGGTACATGTTTTCTTTTTTTTGCCGAGCCTGGTATTTCAATGCTCTTGACAGGGTATTGGATTTATAAGCATAAATGAGGAGGATTGTATATGAAGAAGTGGATGCCGTGGCTGATTGTGGCCGCTATATTGGTGGTTCTGATCGTCAGCGTTTTTACAAGTTATAACAGCTTGGTGAATGCGGAAGAAAATGTAAATCAATCTTATTCGCAAATTCAAAACCAGCTGCAAAGGCGGACGGATCTGATCCCGAACCTTGTGAACACCGTCAAGGGCTATGCTTCCCACGAAAAAGCGGTGATAGATGACGTCTCGAAAGCCCGCGCACAATTGGCCGGGGCGAAAACACCCGGAGACCAGGCAGCGGCAAACGACCGTCTGGACAGCGCGTTGAGCCGGCTGTTGGTGGTGGTTGAAAAATATCCGGATTTAAAAGCAAACCAACATTACACGCAGCTGATGGATGAACTTGCCGGCACGGAAAACCGCCTTGCTGTAGCGCGCCAGGATTACAATAGCGCCGTTGCCACGTATAACAAAAAGATAAAAAGAATGCCTGGCGCACTGATTGCCGGCCTGTTCGGTTTTGAGGAAAAGGAATATTTTAAAGCGGATGAAAGTGCAAAGAAAACCCCGAAAGTTGATTTTGGGAACAGCAGTGATCAGTGATGAAAAAGGCCGCGCTTATTACAGCCGTTTTTCTCACCTTTCTTTTTGCCGTGTGCTCGGCCGTTTCTGGTGTGCGCGCTGCGACGGACATTCCGGAACCGGTTGGGGACATCTATGTGCAGGATTTTGCCGGTGTGCTGACAGACAGCCAGAAACAGGAGCTCGTTTCACTCGGCAAGCAGCTGAATGAGCAAACAAAAGCGCAAGTCGCGGTTTTAACTGTGAACACGATCGGGAAAGACACAACCATTGAAGCGTACGCCAATAAAGCTTTCCGCCAGTACGGGCTCGGCAATAAATCCATGAACAACGGGGTATTGCTCGTACTGGCAGTAAAAGACAGGAAAATCAGAATTGAAGTCGGGTACGGCCTGGAGGGAGCGCTTCCGGACGGAAAAGTAGGGCGGATCCTTGATCAGTATGCCATACCGTATTTGAAAGAAAACAAGCCCGATGCGGCGGTGACCAATACGTATAAGGCACTTGCCACCGAAACGGCGAAAGAGTACAATGTGAATCTTCAGGCCCATCCAAAGGCGTATGAGCAGCCCTCTTCCAGCCAGGCTTCCCCCTTATCGTTCTGGAAACAGATTTTAATCGGGCTTGGGATCCTTATCCTGATTTTCATTGATTTCAAGTTTCTCGGCGGAACCATGACGTATTTTCTGCTGAATATCCTGATGATGTTCTTTCGCGGCGGCGGTGGCGGCGGAAGCGGTGGGGGCGGCAGCAAAGGCGGCGGCGGTTCTTCCGGAGGCGGCGGCGCAAGCCGGGGATGGTAACGCCAAACACGGTGCAAGGTCCCCTTTTTAATGGCCGGGATGCCCGCTTTAAACTGCTCCCCGCATTGGCAAAAGCCCCGCCCAGCCCTTGTAAAAATAAAAACGGTAAAAGCAGCAGGATAAAGCACCCTGCTGCTTTCTTTGCATGGCTGTTGAAATTTCGGGATGTCCAGTTTGTTCCGGCCGCAATCGAACAGGCTGCACAGCTTATCAGTATGCTCTGCCGATATCAGTCACATACTGGTTTGCGGCAACGGTTCTTTGCATTTGCAATACCGGCCGGGTTCCACCTCGTTTTATAAAACGTCTTCTGTCCTCTTTTCAATTAATGGTGTTCTAGCGTTTGCTTCTATTTCATCGAAAAAAAGAATAGAAATGATAGAAAAGCACTTTAATACCCGAAAAGGAGCTGAAGTGGGTGAAGAAAATCGTGTTCCTGGCTGCCACCGTGCTTCTGGCCGCAGCCATTTTGCTTACGGCCTTAAAAAAACCGGACGATCCCGATAAAAATAAAACAACAGGGGAGGATCGGCAAACCGCCGTGAAAGCACAACCGCTATCCGGCAGCGCAGAAGCAAAAGAAGGGGAAAATGCGCCGGATTTTGCACTGACAAATCTATCGGGGAAAACGATCAAACTGTCTGATTTTAAAGGGAGAACGGTAATCTTGAATTTTTGGGCTTCCTGGTGCCCGCCGTGTAAAGCGGAGATGCCGGATATGCAGCGTTTTTATGAAAAAAACCCGAATGTCGCGGTGCTTGCTGTGAATTTAACGAATACAGAAACGAACGAGAATGCGCCGCTTGACTTTGTGAAGAAAAACGGCCTCACCTTTCAAATTCTGTTTGACATGGACGGCTCCGTCGGCACCCTTTACAGAACGGTTACCATTCCGACGACTTACTTCATTAATGCAGAAGGGACCATCACCCGTAAATTCATTGGCCCGATGGATGAGAAAACGATGGCCGGATTTGTGGCAGAGGTGCAAAAAGGGGGAAAAAGGAAGCCGGAATAGAGCAAAGATTTTTTAAGAAAAAAGTGGTACAGTTACAAGTAAGGGAATGTAAAAAGGAAAGGTGCTGACTATGATGATGTACGGTGGCTATGGCATGATGAGCGTATTCGGCTTAATTGGCATGATTGCCCAGCTCGTCATCTTTGTGCTCGTGATTTTTTTGATTGTAGCGGGCATCAAAAAAGTAAGTGAATTCCAGCCGCATCAAAGGGAGGACAGAAGCCTCGACATATTGCGGGAACGGTATGCAAAAGGGGAAATCACAGAAGAAGAATTTAAAAAAATGAAGAAAGATTTAATGGATTAAGGGAGTATCCGGCTTCTTTTTTATACAAAAAAGCGGGGGCTTGTATTCCAAGCCTCCGTTTTATATTACTGGATTTGAATCCGTTTTCCGGACGGACCTTCTTTTGTTTTCTTCGGGATATGAATTTTCAGGACGCCGTTATCAAGGGTGGCACTGATTTCGTCTTCTTTAATATTATCTACATAAAACTTCCGGACGAATTCGCCATAGCGGCGTTCCTGCCGGATAAATTTGTGTTTTTCATCTTTGCTTTCTTCCGTTTGGTCGCGTTTTGCACGGATGGTCAGCTCATTATTGTGGACATCAATGGTAATGTCCTCTTTTGAGAAGCCCGGCAGTTCGGCCTCCACAAGATAAGCATCTTCTTTTTCCGTAATGTCAGTACGGAACGAGTTTGCGTTCGCAAAAGGCGCCAACGCATTCGCATCAAACATCTCGTTGAAGGTCTTCATCATACGTTCGAAAACATCGTCGTTTCTTCTAAACGGCATTAAATCAAACATATTCAATCCCTCCTTTACACTATTATTATACCCCACTGCGAAAAAGATGAAAACAAAGATGCCAATGCACAAAAGATGTTCACAAAATCGTCAATCCATAACAATGGATTTCCGGTGTTAAAAAACATTACAATGGTACTGAACATAAAAAGAAAAAGTAGGGGTAAGATGAACAAGACAAAGTTATGGGCTTTGATTTTAATCGTGGCCATTATAGGGATTGGCGGTGTTTTCTTTTATAATGGTTATGTGAAAAAAAGCACAAATCATAAAGCGGCACAGCATCCGGATCTACCCATTCCGGCCGTTTTAAAAGATACGAACCCGGATCCCAACGCGGCAGATTTTACTTTAACCGCACAGCAGGGGAAAAAGGCGTTTATTTCCGGGAAAACAACGGCAACGTACGGGTATAACGGCAACTATTTGGGGCCGGTCATCCGGTTGAAAACGGGCGAAAAAGTAAATATCACCGTAAAAAATACATTGCCGGAAGCAACGACGGTCCATTGGCACGGCCTCCTTGTCCCCGGTTCGGCTGACGGCGGCCCGCATGCTGCCATCCAGCCGGGCAAAACATGGAAAGCAAAGTTTACGGTGAGCCAAGAGGCTGCCACGCTCTGGTACCATCCCCATCCGATGGGAAAAACGGGCGAACAGGTATACAAAGGTCTGGCCGGTCTCATTTATGTCGATGACAAACATGCGGAAAGCCTCGATATTCCGAAAGACTACGGCAAAAATGATTTTCCACTTGTGCTGCAGGACCGCCGCTTTAACAAAAACGGCCAGCTCGTGTACAAATTAAATATGACTGATGAAATGTACGGCTTCCAGGGCACAACCGAACTGGTAAACGGCGCGGTTAAGCCGCAGTTAACGGTCAGGCGCGGCCTCGTCCGTTTCCGGATTTTAAACGGGGCAAACGGCAGGACGTACAATCTTCATCTGAGCGGCAACAAGACATTTGCGCAAATTGCATCCGACGGGGGATTCCTCAAGACGCCTGTGCAAATGAAAAAACTAACGCTTTCCCCCGGGGAACGTGCGGAAATTCTGGTTGATTTTTCAAAGATGAAAAACGGCAGTACGCTCCGGCTCCAAAACGGGAAAGAAACGCTCATGTATTTTAAAGCAAAAGGAAAGGCTAAAAAGACGTACAAAGTTCCGCAAAACCTGGCTGTGATTGAAAAAATACCGGTGCAGGAAGCGGTGAAAACGCGGAAATTTGTCATGTCCGGAATGGGCCCAAACGTCCGCATTAACGGCAAGCAAATGAAAATGGACCGGATCGATGAGACCGTTCACTTAAACACGGTTGAAATATGGGAGATCCAGAATCAATCGACTTCCATGGGCACGAAAAAAATGGTGCATCCGTTCCATATTCACGGTGTCCAGTTTCAAATTTTGAGCATCAACGGCAAAACGCCGCCTGCCAATGAACAGGGCTGGAAAGATACCGTGCTTGTCAATCCGGGCGATACCGTGAAAGTCATCATGCGGTTTCCGTTTAAAGGGATTTACATGTACCACTGCCATATCCTCGAACATGAAGACTTGGGCATGATGGGGCAGTATGAAGTGAAATAACCGAAAAAGGGCGGGAAATGTGTCCCTCTCTTTTTTGATATGATGAGAAGACGCAGGAAAACTGCACAAACAGGTTGGAAAAACGTAAGAAAGAAAGGCGGACAAGCGATATTCGATTATTTGATTAGGAATCCGCATCTCTGCAAGAAACATATATGCTGGAGCGCCTGTACAGTGGGGAAACCCGTGGATGCTTTCTGTGCGGGTTTGATTTTTATTGAAAACAGCATTCCTGCCTTTTACATCTCCCCATCTCGCTCGAACAGGTTACTCGTTTTCCTGTCCTGCCAAGTGAAGGGCGAGGGAAAACAATGCAATGCCGTCCGCTTTTTTCGGGTCAATGCCGGTTACATCGCGGATCTGTTTCAGCCTGTAATGGAGCGTATTGATATGCACATGCAGGGCAGCGGCCGTTTTTTTCAGGGACAGGTCATGAGCGAGAAAGGCCTGCAATGTTTCAAGCAGGCAAGCATGGCTATACAGTTTTCCGATCGTTCTTTGTACAAACGCATTCCGTGTATCGTCCTGCACTTCCTGGACCAAAAGATCAAGCAGCAAGTCTTCGTAAAAGACGATGCTGCCCGTTTTCTCAGCGGATGCCAAGGCTTTTTGCGCTTCTTTAAATGATTGGCGGATGACTGACGTGCCGGCTGTTTTCCCGGCACCAACCGCACACGGGGTGCCGTATTTCCGCACAAATTCATGCTGGACGGCTTCGAAACGGCTCCGGAGACCGCAGCCGCTAAACGGTGTTTCTGCACTAATCAGCAGCAGAAAAAGCCCGGGTCCCCAGCGGACAATCACATCCCGGTTGTTTTCAAATTCGGACTGGAGCAAGCGAAAAGCATCTGTTTCCACCGCTTGCGGGATTTCCGCTTTTAATAAGCAGCAAATATGCGGATTCTGCACTGGAATCCCGAGCATCATTCCGCGTTCGGCAAAATGCTGGTCATAGGCTTCAAGATTCACCCATTCGTAAAAGTAAGCCTCAAGCCCCCTTGTTTTCGACTGAATTTGTTCTGTCCGGACGGTTTCCTGGATGATAAGTTCCGTCAGTCGCCGGATCAATTCCGCATAATGTTCGACTTTTTCCGGGTTTCCCGTCACCCCGATCACTCCGATGGTCCGGCCTTCAAACCGGATCGGCATGTTGATCCCCGTCCGCACGCCTTTCATCTGCGCCACCATTTTTTCATCAATGTACAGCTTCCGGCTCGTTTGAAAAACTTTGCGCGCCCCCCTATGGACATGCCCGATCCGTTCTTTTTGCGTCGAGGCAATGATCACCCCGCTTTCATCTACAACGATGATATCCTCATCCATGACCGACTGCACTTCGTTTACGATATTTTCAGCAAGTTTTGGGTATAAAAGCATTTTGACCCACCTTTGTATAAAAATCTAAAAAACAAGCAAAAGAAACCGGTAAACTTTGTATCTTTCTCTATATCATTCTCCATGATTTAGATTTATCATAAAAAGAAACAGAAAACAATCTATTGACGGTATCAATGATCAAAAAGAACGGGGGAATGTTTCATGATCGAAACCGGGGCCAAAGAAAAACTGATTCAAGTCGTCGGCCGGGAAAATTACGACGACACGCAGGCGGGCCGGCTTGTATATTCATATGACGCCAGCCCGCAATTCCAGGTGATGCCGGATGCGGTTGTCGCGCCGCGCAATAAAGCAGAAGTGCAGGCGGTTGTGAAGCTTTGCAATGAATACCGGATTCCGGTCGTCCCGCGCGGATCCGGCTCCAACCTTTGCGCCGGCACATGCCCGGTGGAAGGGGGGATTGTGCTCCTTTTCAAGCATATGAACCGCATCCTCGAGATTGACGAAGAGAATCTGACGGTGACGGTTGAGCCCGGTGTGATCACGCTCGATATGATCAAAGCGGTGGAAGCAAAGGGGCTGTTTTACCCGCCGGACCCGAGTTCGATGAAGATTTCGACCATTGGTGGCAATATCAACGAAAATTCCGGTGGGTTGCGCGGATTGAAATACGGGGTGACCCGCGATTATGTGCTGGCGCTTGAAGCCGTGCTTGCAAATGGCGAGGTCATCCGCACCGGCGGAAAACTGGCAAAAGATGTAGCCGGCTACGATTTGACGCGGCTTTTGGTCGGTTCGGAAGGGACGCTCGCTGTCATTACGGAAGCGACATTGAAACTTGTGCCGATGCCGGAAGCGAAAAAGACGATGCTTGCGCTTTACCAGGATATTGAAGCGTGCGCACAAACGGTCTCCGATATTATTGCGAACCGGATCATCCCGGCAACGCTTGAATTTTTGGACCAGCCGACACTGCAGGCAGTCGAAGCTTTTGCGCATATCGGGCTGCCGACTAATGTCAAGGCAGTGCTTTTGATCGAGCAGGACGGCCCGCAGGAAGTGGTGGAACGCGACATTGAAAAGATTGCGGACATTTGCCGCAAGCAGCATGCAGTCGATGTAAAGGTGGCAGCTTCCCCGGAGCATGCGGAAGCGCTCATGACGGCAAGACGGAGCGCATTAAGCGCACTCGCCCGTCTGAAGCCGACAACAATTTTGGAAGATGCGACCGTGCCGCGTTCTGAAGTCGCAAAGATGGTAGTGGCGATCAATGAAATCGCTGAAAAATACGGGCTTCATATCGGAACATTCGGCCATGCGGGGGACGGGAATCTGCACCCGACCTGTCTTGCTGATATCCGCGATCAGGACGAAATGGAGCGGGTTGAAAAAGCGTTTGCGGAAATTTTTCAAAAAGCGATTGAACTGGGCGGCACGATTACCGGCGAACATGGCGTCGGGATGGCTAAAGCGCCGTACCTTGAATGGAAACTCGGGAAACCGGGCATTAGCGTCATGAATGCGATCAAAAATGCGCTGGACCCGAACCATATTTTAAATCCCGGCAAAGTCTTTGCCAAAGAAACGGATCGAGTGGTGATGGAAAAATGATAACACAAGAACAGCAAAAAGAAATCCAGCAGAAATTCAGGGATAGAATGGACGAAGACCAGCTTTTAAACTGCATGCGCTGCGGCTTTTGCTTACCGTCTTGCCCGACCTATATTGAATCGGGGTTCAAAGAATCGCACTCGCCGCGCGGCCGGATTGCATTGATGAAAGCCGTTGTGGACGGCGTTATCGAACCGGATGAAGATGTGGAGCGCTCTTTGGACCTGTGCCTCGGTTGCCGGGCTTGCGAAGCGGTATGCCCGCCCGGCGTCCAATACGGGCATCTTTTGGAAGAAGCGCGCGATATTATCCAGCAATCGAAGAAAAAGAAGCAGTCTCTGCCGGTAAAAGTGATCCGAAAAGCGGTCTTTGAAGAATTGTTTCCGCACCAGAACCGGATGCGTGCTTTAACAGGCCTGATCGGCTTTTACCAGCGAAGCGGCTTGCAAAAAGCGGCGCATGCGACAGGCGCTTTAAAACTTTTGCCAAAAAATCTATCGTCTATGGAAAAAGTGCTGCCAAACATCCCAAAATGGAAGGAAATGAAACAGCGCCCGGAACATCTGATGCCAAAAGCAGAAGTAAAAAAACGCGTTGCCTTTTTTACCGGCTGCCTGATGGATACGATGTTCATGGAGACCAATGATGCGACAATGAAACTATTGCAGCTTGCCGGCTGTGAGGTTGTCATTCCGCAGGACCAGGTATGCTGCGGGGCGCTGCACGGCCACGGCGGCGAAAAAGAGATGGCAAAAGACCTTGCCCGCCGCAA
This sequence comes from Weizmannia sp. FSL K6-0777, assembly GCF_038593185.1. NCBI lineage: Bacteria > Bacillati > Bacillota > Bacilli > Caryophanales > Bacillaceae > Heyndrickxia > Weizmannia sp. FSL K6-0777. Next base: position 2,026,663 of record NZ_CP151971.1, on the reverse strand, counting down.
TATCAAGGCTTTTGAAGATTTGCACGCCGATTATATTATTACGAATGCCGGTGGTTGCGGCGCCTATTTAATCGATTATGGCCATTTGTTAAAAGACGATCCGGAATGGGCGGAACGGGCCGCGGCATTTTCAAGCAAAATAAAAGATATCTCTGCTATCCTCGTAGAACTGGGCTTCCATAAACGGAAACTCAGCCTCCCGGAACAAGTGGTGACGTACCAGGATTCATGCCATTTGCGCAATGTGATGAAGACCTTTTCTGCCCCGCGCCTGCTCCTTGACGCGATCGAAAATGTGGAATTCCGGGAAATGAAGGAAGCGGACCATTGCTGCGGGTCGGCCGGCATTTACAATATTGTCGAGTCGGAGATGTCCATGCAAATTTTGGATCATAAAATGGAAAACGCAAAAGCAACACATGCCACAACCATTGTGACCGCCAATCCGGGCTGCCTGCTGCAAATGAAACTCGGGATCGAACGGGCTGGTTTAAGCGGAAAAGTCCGCGCTGTCCATATCGCCGACTTGCTGATCGAAGCGATTGGGGAAAAAGTGCCGGTATAAAGCGCAAAGTTTTTTAGCGGACCGGGCATAGCGACCTTGCGATTTACCCATGGAGTCGAACCGAACTGTTAGAAAGCAATCAAAACCGCTGAGCGTACCCTGCCCGGCGGTTTTTCCTGTTTTTCCGGCTTTCGGGGAACTGGGTATTGCTATCAGTTGAATCTTTTGCAAAAATTGTTATGATAAAAGAAACTTGAATGAAGCATATTCGGGACAATATACGCATAAACGGGCGGATAAGCTTGCATCTTGTGGACAGAACGGTAAAATGAATGGAGTGTCACGGATTGATCTTGAAAAATTTTTTGCCGGATCGGCAAGTGAAATCGGTGTTGTCAATCAGGCCGGAAGAATTAAAAAAGCATGGCATTAGAGCCATCATCACCGATTTGGACAATACATTGGTCGAATGGGACAGGCCGAGTGCGCCGCCAAAACTGGTCCAATGGTTCCAAGATATGCAGGAACATCATATCAAAATCACGATTGTTTCCAATAATAATGAAATGCGGGTCAAAACATTCGCGGACCCGCTTGGCATCCCGTTTCTTTTCAGAGCGAGAAAACCGCTTGGCAAAGCGTTTCGTAAGGCGCTTGCCATCATGAACGTGAAAAAGGAAGAAACCGTCGTGATCGGCGACCAGCTTTTGACCGATGTGCTCGGTGGCAATAGAAGCGGTTTTTATACGATTCTCGTCGTTCCGGTTGCGCAATCAGACGGCTTTGCGACAAAACTCAACCGGATGATTGAACGCCGGATTATGGGTTGGTTCAGGAAAAAAGGTTATTTGACTTGGGAGGATTGAATTTGGAAAAACAAGCTGTCCATTGTATCGGCTGCGGGGCACTCATCCAGACGGAAGATCCGGATGAGGCAGGTTACGCGCCAAAATCTGCGCTGGAAAAAGAGCAGGTCATTTGCCAGCGCTGTTTCAGATTGAAACATTACAATGAAGTGCAGGACGTGCCGCTTACAGACGATGATTTTTTAAAAATTTTAAACCGGCTCGGGCAAGTGGATGCGCTTGTTGTAAAAATTGTCGATATTTTTGATTTCAACGGGTCCTGGCTGCCGGGATTTCACCGTTTCGCGGGCAAAAACCCGGTTCTTTTAATCGGCAATAAAGAGGATCTCCTGCCAAAATCGGTGAAAAGAGCGAAAATGGCCAACTGGATGAAGCAGCAGGCGAAAGAACTCGGGCTCCGTCCGGTTGATGTGCTGCTTGTGAGCGCAGCAAAGGGGCACGGCATGGATGAAGCGATGGCTGCCATCGAACAGTACCGGAACGGGAAAGATGTGTATGTTGCCGGCTGTACGAATGTTGGGAAATCCACTTTTATCAATCGCATTATACGGCAGGCAACAGGGGAAAAAGATGTCATCACTACATCTTATTTTCCGGGGACGACGCTGGATATGATCGGCATCCCGCTTGATGACGGGACCTCTCTTTATGACACGCCGGGGATCATCAACCACCACCAGATGGCGCATTTCGTCGGGAAAAACGAATTAAAGGTGATTACGCCGAAAAAAGAAATCAAGCCGACCGTATTCCAGCTGAACGAGCAGCAGACGCTGTTTTTCGGCGGTCTTGCACGGCTTGATTATATAAAGGGCGGCAGACGTTCATTTGTCTGCTATGTTTCAAATGCTTTAAAGATTCACCGTACAAAACTTGAAAATGCGGATGATTTGTATGCGCGCCAGCTCGGGGAACTGCTCCAGCCGCCGGGAAAAGCGGAAGCCGCGGATTTCCCGGCGCTCGTTCGCCATGAATTTTCCATTAAAGAAGGAAAGACGGATATTGTTTTTTCCGGGCTTGGCTGGGTGACGGTCAACGAACCGGGCGCCGTTGTCGCGGCCTATGTGCCAAAGGGTGTTCAGGTCATGCTGCGCCAGTCGTTGATCTGAAAAAGGTTCTGTTTTTAACGGGGAGTGAGAAATGTGCGCGATTTATATGGGGTGATCGGTGACCCGATTGCCCATTCGCTGTCGCCTGCGATGCACAATGAAGCATTCCGGGCACTCGGGATTGATGCAGACTATCATGCTTTCCATGTCACGCCGGAAAATCTGGAAGCCGCCGTAAACGGCATGAAAGCAATCGGCGTGGCCGGATTTAATGTGACCATTCCGCATAAGCAGGCGATCATGCCCTATTTGGATGAGATTGACTTGCTTGCGGAAACGATCGGTGCGGTGAATACCGTTGTCCGCACTCCACACGGATGGGCCGGGTATAATACAGACGGCCCGGGGTTTATGCAGGCGCTGAAAGAAGAAAGCGGTCGGGTGATTTCCGGGGAAAAAGTGCTTGTCATCGGCGCGGGCGGTGCGGCAAGAGCGATTTATTATACGCTATGCCGGGAAGGGGCAGTAACCGTTGATCTGTGCAACCGCACGGTAAAAAAAGCGGAAGAAATGCGGGACGAAAGCCCTTTTCCGTGCCCGTCAAAGGTGCTTACGCTTAAAGAAGCGGAAGAACAGCTGGGAGAATATACGCTGATTGTGCAGACGACATCGATCGGCATGCATCCAAATACAGACGCACAGCCGCTTTCCGTCCGCAATTTAAATCCAGATGCGTTTGTATCTGATATTATATACAATCCGTTTGAAACGAAATTTTTAAACGAAGCAAAAAAACGCGGCGCCCGGGTGCAAAACGGCCTCGGCATGTTTATTTACCAGGGGGCTATTGCGTTTGAAAAATGGACCGGTGTGAAGCCGGATACCAGGAAAATGAAAAACGTCGTTGAAAGCATTCTAGGAGGAAACTCATGTTAACAGGTAAACAAAAACGTTTTTTGAGGGCAAAAGCCCACCATTTGAGCCCGATTTTTCAGGTCGGAAAAGGCGGGGTCAATGAAAATATGGTCAAACAGGTGCAGGAGGCGCTTGAAGCGCGGGAACTGATCAAAATCAGTGTCCTGCAAAACTGCGATGAAGATAAAGATACTGTTGCCGCAGCGCTTGCAGAAGGGGCGCGTGCGGAACTCGTGCAAATCATCGGCAATACGATTGTCCTTTATAAAGAATCGAAAAACCATAAAGAGATTGTTTTGCCTTAAGGGTGGGCGGCATGAAAAGAGTGGGTATTTTAGGGGGGACGTTCGACCCTCCGCATATTGGTCATTTGATTATCGCGAACGAAATTTTGCAGGATCTGAAACTTGACGAAGTCCGTTTTATGCCAAACCAGGACCCGCCCCATAAAGAAAAAACGGCCGGCATCACTGGCCATGACCGAATCAAAATGCTCACGCTTGCCATTTCGGGGCAGCCGGCATTTTCGATTGAGGGAATAGAGATGGAGAGGCCCGGCCGCTCCTACACCTATGACACAATGGTGCTGCTTAAAAAGCGGGAACCTGATACGGACTTTTATTTTATCATTGGCGCGGATATGATCGAATACTTGCCGAAATGGCGGAATATCGACCAACTCGTTCGGCTCGTCCGCTTTGTCGGCGTCAACCGGCCGGCATATTCGCACCAGACCAAGTATCCTGTCCAATTTGTTGAAATTCCGGAAATTCATATTTCCTCGTCACTGATCCGTGAACGTCTGCAAAAAAATCGGTCGGTAAAATATTTAATTCCGGATGCAGTGTGGGAATATATAAAGGAGCATCATTTATATGGAACGTGAGAAAGCATTGGAACTTGTCAAAGCACAGCTGACGGAGCGCCGTTACATCCATACGCTCGGTGTTGCTGAAAGCGCCGTCCGGCTGGCGAAAAAATATCATGCTGATCAGAAAAAAGCCGAACTTGCGGCGATTTTTCATGATTATGCAAAATTCCGCCCGAAAGAGGAAATGAAACAAATCATCCTCGACCAGAAAATGGACGAACGGCTGCTTTCTTTTCATCATGAATTATGGCATGCCCCTGTTGGCGCTTATTTGGTGGAAAAAGAAGCCGGCGTCACGGACCGGGAAGTGCTCGATGCCATCAAGTACCATACATCAGGCAGGGCTGGAATGGCGTTGCTTGAAAAAATTGTATATCTGGCTGATTATATTGAACCCGGCCGGAATTTTCCGGGTGTCGAAGAAGCAAGGCGGCTTGCGGCCAAAGATCTCGATGAAGCAGTATTGTATGCAGCCGGGCATACCATTACATTTTTAATTGGCCGGAATCAGCCCGTTTTTCCGGATACGATTGCGTTATACAATGATTTAGTGATGAAGAAAGAAGGGGAGTAAATGGACAATCAGACGTTATTAAAAACAGTCGTAAAAGCTTGCGATGATAAACGTGCGGAAGACATCGTGGTCCTCGATATGCGCGGGATTTCATTGATTGCGGATTATTTCCTGATCTGCAATGGGAATTCCGATAAACAAATTCAGGCGATCGCCCGTGAAGTGAAAGAAAAAGCGGAAGAAGCAGGAACTGCGGTCAGGCGCATGGAAGGGTTTGAAGAGGGAAAATGGGTGCTGATTGACCTTGGGGATATTGTCGCCCATATTTTTAACCGTGATGAACGGAATTACTATAATTTGGAAAGGCTTTGGGGAGACGCACCGACTGTTAGTGCGGAGAGCGTCTTGCAATGAGCTACGAAAATTTCGCCTACGTATATGATGCGTTGATGGAAGATGCCCCCTATCCGCAATGGCTGCAGTGGGTGAAGCAGCAAAGGGAGCGGCATGGTGTCAAAGGAAGGCGCATGCTCGATCTTGCCTGCGGTACCGGTGAACTGTCACTGCTGCTTGCACGGGAAGGTTTTGAAGTAACGGGCGTTGATTTATCGGAAGACATGCTTACAGTCGCGAGCGGAAAAGCACTGGCTGAAGGGGCACACCTCACTTTCCTGCAGCAGGATATGCGCGCGCTTTGCGGCCTGCATGATTTTGATATGGTCACGATTTTTTGTGATTCTCTGAACTATTTGGAAACGGAAACAGAGGTCAAAGAAACGTTCCGGCATGTGCATGCAGCCCTGAAGGCCGGGGGAATGTTTTTGTTTGACGTGCATTCCGTTTATAAAACAGATGTGTTATTCCCTCATCACACTTTTGCCGATAACGGGGATGAGGTTTCCTATATCTGGAACTGCTTTCCGGGTGAGCGCCCGCATGCCGTTGAACATGATCTCAGTTTTTTCGTATATGATGAGAAATCCGGCTTGTATGAACGTTTTGATGAATTACATAAACAGCGGACGTTTCCGGTTGCTGATTATGAAAACTGGCTTACGGAATCGGGCTTCCATGTTATGCCGCCCGCTGCTGATTTTACAGAAGAAGCGCCCGGCCCAAAAAGTGAAAGGATATTTTTTACGTGCATCAAACGATAAAAGCATTCTGCCTACGCAGAATGCTTTTTTTGAAAAAAATTTAAAAAAGAAGCAGGAATAAACAGAAAGATGTCGAAATATCATGGTGTGCCGAATTGCCCGGCCACCGCGTCCGTATCCTCCTTAAATTTCTCATGCGTCGCTTCAAACAGTTTTTCGAATAAGCCATCCGTCCCTTTTTCAAGCACCTTTAATCCTTCGCCGGTGATACCGCCTTTTACCGTCACTTTTTCCTGCAGGGCAGGTAGCGTATAAATTTGCTGCTTCAGCAGTTCCCCCAGGCCGATCAACATCTCAGCCGTTAATATGCAAGCGGTGTCGCTGTCAATCTTTGTTTTGTTGACGGCTCCTTCTATCATTTTTTGTGCCAAAAAACTGAAAAAAGCAGGACCGCAGCTGACCAAATCCGATGCCACTCTCGTGATTTGCTGGTCAACTTCAACCGGGGTGGATATTTTGGAGAACAATGTTTTTAATTTTCCCTGCCACTCGCTTGTGCACTGGCTGCCAAATGTCAGCAACACCGCACCGGCAGCTGCCCTGTTTGTAATGCTCGGGATGGCTCTTGCGCACGAGCAGGGAACCATTGTGGCGAGCTGCCCGACTGTAACCGGGCTTGTAATGCTGACAAGGCACTGATCATTCCGGAAGGCGCCCCCAGCCTTCTCTAGAATGCCGTGAATCTCAAGCGGTTTTACACACAGCAAAATTAAGTCGCTCTCCAAAATAGTATTTTCTATATTTTTAACCTGCATCCCGGGATACTTGTTTGCAAGTTTTGCGGCTTTTTCAGGTGTGCGATTTGTGATCCGGAATTGTGCAGGCGTAACGGCTTTTGTTTCTATCAAAGCTTCAATTAACATGCTACCCATATTTCCCGTTCCGATCACGCCAATGTTCATGCTGGCTTCCCCTCCTCAAGCCGCCGATCTTTCAGCGCCCGGTACAATATATGTACAAATTCAGGCGATTATGTATCCAAAAACAAAATGGAAAAAAAGAGGTGAAGGTCTTTGAAAACGTTGTTTCTCAAATACCGCTGGCATGCAGCTGCGGCTGTGGCAGCCATTACGATTGCAATCTTTTACTATTTTAGCCAAAATGGAGGTATGGACACTGCTTCCGGGGCTTACCAGCAACCCGAAACGGCCGTGCAGTCCGGACAGCCTGCGGAGGGCGGGACAGATGTGCAAAATCAAAACGGGACCCAAAATACCGCACAAACGCAAGCCCCGGCCCAAACGCAGAACGCTGCCGAAGTTTACGTGGATGTAAAAGGCGCGGTGAAGCATCCCGGCATCTACAAAGCAGAAGCGGATGACCGGGTCTATGACCTCATTCAGGAAGCAGGGGGCTTTAATGAAAACGCCGACCGGAATCAGGTCAATCTCGCGCAGAAAGTAAAAGATGAAATGGTGATTGAGGTGCCGAAAAAAGGCGAAAAAGCGGCTTCTGCCCAAACTGCCACGGCGGCTGCCGGAATTTCTGCGCCCGCTTCCTCTTCTTCCGGGACGGCGGCAAGCGGTGAAGCGGCCGCACAGGTCAATATCAATACGGCCGACCAGACCCAGCTTGAAACGCTTCCGGGCATCGGGCCGTCAAAAGCTGCGGCCATTATCGAATACCGGGAGAAAAACGGCCCTTTTCAAAAACCGGAAGATTTGAAAAATGTGTCGGGGATTGGGGACCAGACTTTTGCGAAAATCGAAAATTCCATCACTTTACAGTAATCACATGAGCAGAAAGGAAGAGAAAAATGGACCGGATTTCCTGGAACCAGTATTTTTTGGCGCAAAGCCATTTATTATCCTGGCGGAGCACTTGTTCAAGGCTTGCGGTTGGGGCGACAATCGTCAGGGATAAAAGAATTATCGCAGGCGGCTACAACGGATCGATCGCGGGGGACGAACACTGTATTGACAAAGGCTGCTACGTGATTGATGGACATTGCGTGCGGACCATCCATGCTGAAATGAATGCGATTTTGCAATGTGCAAAATTCGGGGTGGCAACAAACGGCGCGGATCTTTATGTGACTCATTACCCGTGCCTGCACTGTACGAAAGCAATTATTCAGGCAGGGATTCAAAACGTGTACTATGCCCAAGATTACCGGGTACATCCGTATGCAAAGGAGCTTTTTGAAAAAGCGGGGGTGCATGTCGAACATGTCCCGTTCCATCCGGAAACGCTCGATATCCGGGCGAACGAAAAAGCCAAACTGGTGGAGAAATTATTCATGATTGCAAAGGACCACGGGGCGGAAGCGGCAGAACTGGAGGAATTGCAGCAAATGGCGGCGGCATTATTTGCAGGCACTTATCAAGAAACGGAAACGGGATCCGTTCCGAAAGCGTAACACGGTGATGGTGTGAAAGGCAACTGGCTGTTCGCCGCGCTCGCCACGTTAAGCGGCATCCTGATTGGCCTTCACGCGCCGCTGCTTCTGGTTCTTTCGGCCCATTTGGTTTGGATCCGGATTTTCCTGGCCCGAAACCGGCCTTTGCTCCTTTTGTCCGCTGTTTTTTACGGGTTGGGGTTTTTGAGCGGTACCTTTCAGACAGTTGCGTATGATACAAAGTTTCATGCCGGCAGTGCCCGGATGCCCGTCCGCTTCAGCGATTATCCGCGTATCGACGGGAACGCGATCAAGGGAAAGGCGGAAACCGGGAAAGAAACGTTTATGTTAACGTATTACGCTGGGAACGAAGCAGAACTGGAATCTTTGAAACAAACCTTATCCCCCGGAACGGTTTGCATGGCTCAAGGGGAACTGGAAGCCCCTGAGCCAAACCGCAACCCGTCTACATTTAACTACCGCACCTATTTGGCTCATCAGCATATCCGCTGGATTTTAAAAGCGGACCGGCTTTCCGCGTGCAACAGCCCGCCACAGCATCTGCTCGGTTTCTTGAAAAAAATCCGCCACCACTTCCTGCTTCAAATTCAAAAAACATTTCCGGAAAAATCCGTACCGTATGCAGAAGCGCTTTTATTTGGCGAGCAAACAGACTTTGATGACGATGTTTACCAGCTGTACCAGCGGCTTGGCGTCGTCCATCTGCTTGCCATTTCCGGGCTTCACGTGCAGCTCGTTGCCGGGTTTTGCTACTATTTGTTCATCCGGCTCGGGATGACAAGGGAACGTGCCGCCGTTTGTTTACTGGGGGTGATGCCGGTTTATGCGGTATTATGCGGCATGAACCCGCCAGTTGTCCGGTCGGCGGCGATGACGATGCTGCTTGTGCTGGCTGGGCAAAAAAAACTGCCAATCGGGCCGCTCGATGCTTTGTCCATCTGTTTCATTTTGTATGGGTTAAAAAATGCAAATATCGTGTATAATATCGGATTCCAGCTCTCTTTTGCCGTTTGCGCCGCACTGCTTCTTTCAGGGCCTCTTTTAGAGCGGTTCCGGGGCCCGTTGCAAAAAGGGCTCGCAATCTCGTTCATTTCCCAGCTTGCGGCCCTCCCCATCCTTTCTTATTCATTTTACGCGTTTTCTATTGCGGGGCTTGTTGCCAATCTTTTTTATGTGCCGCTTTATACGTATGTTTTGCTCCCGCTTGCTGCGCTTGCCTTTGTTTCAGAATGGGCGCCGCCGCTGTTTTCCATCTTTGCCACGTGTTTTGACGGGCTTGTAACGCTGTCGGAAAAAACGGGGGAAGCGTTCGACGGCCGCTGGTCCACGCTCGTTACCGGGAGGCCGCCATACTGGGGATTGATCCTGATGACAGGTGCGGGATTTTATGGTTTGGTGGCGATGGAAAACGGCAAGAAAACGATCCGGGCTGTCCTGCCACTTTTTTCTGTGCTTTTGCTCCTCCTTGCGGCAAACAGATATCCGCTTTTCGGTAAAATCACCTTTATTGACGTCGGGCAGGGGGATAGTATTTTAATCCGGCTGCCGCTTTCAAGGGGGACGTATTTGATTGACACAGGAGGGACCGTCCAGTTTCCGGAACCGGCATGGAAAAAAAGGGAGCATCCGTTTGAAACCGGCAAAGATATTGTGGTGCCATTTCTAAAAAGCCAGGGGATTACAACGATTGATAAGCTGATTTTAACGCACAGCGACGAGGACCATATTGGCGGCGCAACGGCGGTGATCACGTCTCTCCGCGTCAAAGAAATCGATATCTCGCCCCATTCATGGGAAAAACCGCTGATGCAGAAGGTGCTCGCTTGTGCCCGACAGAAAAAAATCCCGGTATATGAAATGAAAAGTGGGAACGGATGGCAAAACAAATCGGGCGTATTTCAATATCTTTCGCCGTTTGACGAAACGTATGAGGGGAATAATGACTCGCTTGTCCTTTATGCGAAAACAGGGGGAAAGACGTGGCTGTTTACCGGAGACCTTGAGCAGGAAGGAGAAGAAAAACTCGTGGCGGCTTATCCGGATATCCACATTGACGTACTAAAAGCCGGGCATCACGGCAGCAAAACTTCGACAAGCGAAACGCTCATCCAAAAGTATCATCCGCGGATCGCCGTCATTTCTGTCGGAAAGCATAACCGTTTCGGGCATCCCTCTCCGGAAGTGGTCAAACGGCTCAGCGAAAACGGGGTATTCATATTCCGGACGGATGAGGACGGGGCGGTGCAATACCGCTTTTTCAAAGAAAAGGGAACCTTTTCTACCGTCCTCCCATAATATACATTAATTAAGGAACCGTCCGGAATGGCTTCGGCACTGCCCGGAGCGGGGCTATCTGCCAATGATGTCTGCTGCGGTGGCAATGATAAATATCAGCGCAAAAAACAAAAAAGAGATCAGAAAACCTGCTCCGGCATCGGCAACATCGTTCGTTTTTGACTGGACATCCTGCTCGAATTCATTCATCCAAATCCCTCCCTGTTTTTTGATTATATAATAATTTCAGAACGATTTCCACCGTTTTGGATGGAGTTGTCATTCATAGATATCCGGCTGCGTGTGACAATAAGGGTACGGGTCCACCGTTAACGGAAAAGCTTCCCGGGACTGTTCCGTTAACGTTTATATAGATAAAGGGGATTTTACGGATCCCCTTTTCCATTTGTTTTCTACTTGCAACCATGCGCCCGTTCTCTTAACATAGGGAGTAAGAAAGGTTTGGGAGCGGAACAGAATGGATGAATTATGGAAAAAGATTGAACGCGGGCAATTTTCCCCGCTTTATTTATTGTACGGCGCAGAAGATTATTTCATTCAAAAAACGAAACAAAAGTTGCTGGATCATGCGCTCACTCCGGAAGAGGCAGATTTTAATTATGCTTCGTATGACCTGGAGGAAGTGCCGGTCGAGACAGCGGTCGAAGATGCGGAGACATTCCCTTTTATGGGGGAGAGACGGCTCGTGATTGCGCACCATCCGTTTTTTTTGACTGCTGAAAAGCAAAAACAGAAAGTGGAACACCAGCTGGACAAGCTGGAAGCATACGTGAAATCTCCCGCCCCTTACACGGTTTTTGTGCTGGTTGCGCCTTATGAAAAACTGGATGAACGGAAAAAACTGGTGAAATTGATCAAAAAGCAGGCCGCAACTTTCCAGGCAAAAAAATTAAATGAAAGGGAGCTTGAAGGGTGGCTTGTTTCCCGCGCCGCTGAAGAAGGCTGCCGGATTGACAGGAAGGCTGCGGAACACTTGATTTCGCTTGCCGGAACCAATATGATTGCGCTCGATCATGAAATAAACAAGCTGGCCCTGTATGCCGGAAGCGGTAATGAAATTACAGATGGAATGGTGGAATTGCTGACGGCACGGTCGCTTGAGCAAAATGTATTTGAACTTGTCGAAAAAGTGGTTCACCGCCGCATTGATGAGGCGCTCCGGATCTATTATGACCTTTTAAAGCTCAATGAAGAGCCGATTAAAATATTGGCGCTCCTTGCCGGCCAGTTCCGGCTCATCTACCAGACGAAAGAGTTGGCAAGGCGCGGCTATGGCCAGCAGCAAATCGCGTCTTATTTAAAAGTGCATCCATACAGAGTAAAACTGGCGGCGGGGCAGGCGGGGCTTTTTTCCGCGGATGAACTGAACCGGATCATGGCGCTGCTTGCCGATAGCGACTACCAGATGAAATCGGGCGGGCTGAAAAAAGAAATGATCATTGAAATGTTTTTGTTTCAACTGCATGAAATGAAGGCAAAATAAAAAAGACGCGGATTGCGCGTCTTTTTTATTTTGGTGCGTTACGCCTGTTCGGATAATTTTTTCATCAGGCGTGATTTTTGGCGGCTTGCCGCATTTTTATGGATAAGGCCTTTAGATGCAGCTTTATCAAGGCGTTTCACCGCATCGACTAAAAGTGCTTTTGCGTTTTCGTCGTTGTTTTCAACCGCCGCTTCAAACTTTTTCACTGCCGTGCGCATGGCGGATTTTGCCGCTGTATTTTGAGCATAGTTTTTTTCGTTCACTTTTACGCGTTTAATCGCAGATTTAATGTTTGGCACCCGTTTCACCTCCTACGAGCAAACTTAGTTTGGCTCGTCCACTTTCACTTTAGAACAAATGATATTGTAACAAATGGAAGACAAGATTGCAATACATACAGCCGGAATTTGCACAAAACGAATGGTCTGGCTGGAATGGGGAAAAACAAGGATAAAGGAAACGGCCAAAAGGAGGAAGAAGAACAAATGGATCTCAGTGTTTATTCCGTCCGCACAGATTTAGCGATTGAAGCGCGTGATCTTGCAGTGGAAGAGAAAGTGAAGAACCGGGAAAGCGAAGAACTGGAAGGCGTAACGGTGGAAGAACGGACCGTAAACGATATAAAGGTGACGACGGTTCAAATTTCCAAAAAAGGGGAAAAAGTCATCGGAAAAAAGGCCGGGAATTATTTGACGATTGAAATGCAGGGCATCCGCAGCGGGGATATGGACATCCAGCAAAAGGTGGAAGAATTGTTTGCACTTGAGTTTAATCAATATTTGAAACATTTAAATATTGGTCCGGAGGCGAGCTGCCTTGTTGTCGGGCTCGGCAACTGGAATGTGACGCCTGATGCGCTCGGCCCGCTTGTTTGCGAAAAAGTGCTCGTCACCCGCCATCTGTTTAAAATCGAGCCGGAAAATGTTGAATCGCGCTACAGGCCGGTGAGTGCGCTTGCCCCGGGGGTTATGGGGCTGACCGGAATCGAAACGAGCGATATTATATTCGGCGTCAGTGAAAAATCGAAACCGGATTTTATTATTGTCGTCGATGCACTCGCATCCCGTTCGCTGGAAAGGGTGAATGCCACGATCCAGATCTCGGATACAGGCATTCAACCGGGATCCGGTGTCGGCAACAAGCGGAAAGAATTGTCGAAAGAAACGCTCGGTGTGCCGGTAATTGCGATCGGCGTTCCGACAGTGGTGGACGCCGTGACGATTACGAGCGACGCGATCGATTTTCTTTTAAAACATTTTGGCAAAGAAATGAAAGAATCAGGCCGGCCTTCACGGGCGCTTGCACCGGCAGGGCTTTCGTTCGGGGAAAAGCGGAGGCTAACGGAAGAAGATCTGCCGGGAAGTGAAGCACGGAAAATGTTTATGGGAATTGTCGGCAATCTGGATGAACAGGAAAAGCGGAAACTGATTCACGAAGTGCTCGCGCCGCTCGGCCATAACTTAATGGTGACGCCAAAAGAAGTGGACATTTTTATGGAAGATATGGCAAATCTTCTGGCGAGCGGGCTAAATGCGGCGCTCCACCCCCATGTGAACCAGGAAAATACCGGTTTTAAGACGAGGTAAGTTGCAGGCGCTCCGCCATAGCCCGAGGGCGCCCCCGCTTTTCGGTGTTCTATTCTTCCATGAGATTCATAGAATGTAATAGAATCGATTGGAAAGGGTGGGACGATGAAAAGCGGCAGGCATTCCAGCCATTTTTTTATATTGAATCTGACCAGTGTGATACGCCTAATCTCTATAATCATCCTGTCCCTCGTGCTTGTTGTCATCTTAATTGGCACATTGACGTCGTTGAAGCCGGGATACCGGGTTTCCTCTTCGGCTGTCAATGAAGCCGCAAAGCATCTTTCAAGCAAAACATTGTACAAGTACCTGCTGTCGGACAGCCAGCTGCTTGTACACCATTTTCCGGATACGGACGAGCGGCCGGTCGGAAATCTCGTGTTTGAAATGCTCACCAACATCCGCTTTGAAGACCCGCGCAGCTTTCTCGGGCGTGAACTGCCGGGATTTGAAATCTTTGACAGCAAAATCCTTGTTGCCGGAGACGGCGCTGACTATACGAATATGCCGATTGAATCCGTCCCGCCTGACAGCGCCTTGCAATCGAAAGATCCGGCCACACAAAATACGGAAAAAATCGAGGAAAATGGCGGATCGGACGATGCAAAACAGCGGCCCGGGCGGACAACGGGCGGCAAGAAACGGGTGTTGATTTATTTTACCCATACACATGAATCCTATCTGCCGTATTTAAAAGGCGTCACGAATCCCGACCTTGCCCAGCATTCGAAGATCAACGTAACAAAAGTCGGGGCGAGGCTCGCGCAGGATCTCGAGGACAAGGGAATTGGCGCAGAGGCGAATACGACTGATGTGTTGAAGCTACTTGAGAAAAACCATATGCAGTATTACCAGTCTTACCAAGGATCGCGCACCGTCGTCGAATCGGCGATGAAAAACGACCGCGACCTTCAATATTTTATTGACATCCACCGCGATTCGAGAAGAAAAAAAGATACGACCGTTACCATCAATGGAAAATCGTATGCAAAAATTGCTTTTGTGATCGGCGGGGAAAACCCGAACTGGGAAAAGAATGCAAAGCTGGCTGAGGATTTGCATAACTTGATCAAAAAGAAGTATAAAAACCTGTCAAGGGGTGTCATTTTGAAGAAAGGGGCGTCAACCAACGGAAAATTCAACCAGGATTTATCGGGAAATGCTTTTCTCATTGAAGTCGGCGGCGTGGATAATACTTTTGAAGAAATGTACCGGACGATGGATGTTTTTGCCGATGTGTTCGCTGGGTATTACTGGCAGGCGGACAGTGTAAACGGCGCCGGGAGCGGACAATCAGGAAACCGTTAGCCGTCTGAACAGGCGGTTCTTTTTTTGGCGAGGCGCGGCTGATCATTTTTCGTTGAAGTCGCGCTTTCCTGCTGATATAATCAGAAATAGTGTACATGTGCCGAATACAGGAGTGAAGGTAAATGATGAACCGTGAAGAAAAATTAGACAGGCAGAGGAGGATCCGCAACTTTTCCATTATTGCCCATATCGACCATGGCAAATCGACTTTGGCCGACCGCATTCTGGAAAAGACCCATGCGCTGAGCGAGCGCGAAATGAAGGACCAGCTCCTCGATTCGATGGAACTGGAACGGGAACGCGGAATTACGATCAAATTAAATGCCGTCCGGCTGAACTATAAAGCAAATGACGGGGAAGAATACATTTTCCATTTGATTGATACCCCGGGACATGTAGACTTTACATACGAAGTGTCACGCAGCCTTGCCGCCTGTGAAGGAGCGGTGCTCGTTGTCGATGCCGCGCAAGGGGTCGAGGCGCAAACGCTTGCAAATGTTTATCTTGCATTGGATAACAATCTTGAAATTATCCCGGTCATCAATAAAATTGACCTGCCTTCCGCCGATCCGGAACGCGTCCAGCAGGAAATAGAGGATGTGATCGGCCTTGATGCATCGGAAGCCGTTCTTGCTTCCGCTAAAGCCGGGATCGGGATTGAAGATATTCTTGAACAGGTTGTCGAAAAAGTACCGGCGCCTGAGGGGGATCCGGATGCCCCGCTGAAGGCGCTTATTTTTGACTCGCTGTATGATTCGTACCGCGGCGTGATTGCCTATATCCGTGTAATGGAAGGCTCTGTCAAAGTCGGGGATAAGATTAAACTGATGTCAACCGGCAAGGAATTTGAAGTGACAGCGCTTGGCGTAAGCACCCCGAAACCGTTGTACATAGACGAATTAACTGTCGGCGATGTCGGATTTTTAACGGCATCGATTAAAAATGTAAAAGACACGCGCGTCGGCGATACGATTACAAGCGCTGAAAATCCTGCAAAAGAGGCGCTTCCCGGTTACCGGCGGATGAATCCGATGGTTTACTGCGGCCTGTACCCGGTAGACAGCGCGAAATTCAATGATTTGCGGGATGCCCTTGAAAAGCTGGAGTTAAATGATTCGTCGCTGCAATATGAGCCGGAAACATCGCAGGCGCTCGGTTTTGGTTTCCGTTGCGGTTTTCTCGGGCTCCTGCATATGGAAATCATCCAAGAACGGCTTGAACGCGAATTCAACATTGAACTGATTACGACCGCGCCAAGCGTCATTTATAAAACTAAACTGACGGACGGCAGTGAAGTGACAGTTGATAATCCGGCGAATTTGCCGGAACCGCAGAAAATCGAATATATCGAAGAGCCGTACGTGCGCGCGTCCATTATGGTTCCGAACGATTATGTCGGCGCAGTGATGGAAATTGCCCAGGCAAAACGCGGCAATTTTATCGATATGCAGTACCTCGATGATATCCGTGTCAATGTCATTTATGAAATCCCGCTCTCTGAGATTGTATACGACTTTTTTGACCAGCTGAAATCGAGTACAAAAGGGTATGCTTCCTTTGATTACGAATTGATCGGCTACAAACAGTCCAATCTCGTAAAAATGGATATTTTACTGAATGGGGAAAAAGTGGACGCCCTTAGTTTCATCGTCCACCGCGACTTTGCGTACGAGCGCGGCAAGACGATTGTCGAAAGATTAAAAGAACTCATCCCGCGTCAGCAGTTTGAAGTGCCAGTACAGGCGGCAGTCGGCCAGAAAATTATTGCGCGTTCCAATATTAAAGCATTGCGCAAAAACGTGCTTTCAAAATGTTACGGCGGGGACATTTCCCGGAAACGGAAACTGCTTGAAAAGCAAAAAGAAGGTAAGAAAAGGATGAAGCAGGTCGGTTCTGTTGAAATCCCGCAGGAAGCGTTTATGGCTGTGCTGAAAATGGACGAGACCCCGAAAAAATAACCGGAGCGGGCAGGGAGCGGATTGGCGGCTGTCCGCGCGCTCCTTTTTCCGGGACATGCCCGTGATGAAAACAAATAAGGTTGTGATGCAATGAAAGCCGCATATATTCATGTTCCATTTTGTGAACATATTTGCTATTACTGCGATTTCAATAAATTTTTGTTAAAAGGCCAGCCGGTGGATGAATACATTGAGATGCTGCTGGAAGAAATGCGGATCAAAATGGCTGAAGCCCCTTGTGAAAAGATGAGCACGGTCTTTGTCGGGGGTGGCACGCCGACCGCACTGAATGAGAGGCAGCTTGAAAAACTGCTTGCCGCAATCCGCACGATCCTGCCTTATGACGGGGACGGGGAGTTTACATTTGAAGCCAATCCCGGGGAAACGTCTGAAGAGAAGCTGCGCCTCCTGCATGACTACGGTGTCAACCGGCTGAGTTTCGGCGTCCAGTCGTTCAATGACCGGTTGCTTGAGAAAATCGGACGGACCCACCGCCGGGAAGATGTCTACCGGACGATCAGCCATGCGAGAAAGATCGGTTTTTCCAATATCAGCATGGATTTGATGTTCGCGCTTCCTGGGCAGACGCTTGAAGATTTCCGCGAAACGCTTGACGAAGCCTTGTCGATGGGGCTGCCGCATTATTCAAGTTATTCGCTGATCATTGAGCCGAAGACGATTTTTTACAATCTGCTGCGAAAAGGAAAACTCCGCTTGCCGTCACAAGATGCGGAAGCGGATATGTACAGCATGTTAATGGACGAGATGGAAAAGCACGGCCTAAAGCAGTATGAGATCAGCAATTTTGCCACACCCGGCTATGAAAGCCGCCACAATCTCGTCTATTGGAATAATGAAGAATATTTCGGTTTCGGCGCCGGCGCCCATGGGTATGAAAAAGGTGTCCGCCTGTCCAATTACGGCGCATTGAAAAAATATATCGGCATGCTCCGGGACGGGTGCCTCCCTGTTATGGAAACACATACAGAGACAAAAAAAGAAAAAATGGAAGAAGAAATGTTTCTCGGGCTCAGAAAAAACGAAGGCGTCCGTTTCCGCCATTTCCGTGAAAAATTTGGAGTGGATATGAAAGAAGTTTTTGCAGGCGCGATCAAAGAAATGACAGAACGCGGGCTTCTTGAAGAAAAGGGCGGTTCTCTCCGGCTGACAAGGGAAGGGCGTTTTCTCGGCAATGAAGTCTTTGAAGCTTTTCTCCTCAGTTGACGCTTGATGTAAATATATTGACAACAACAGGGGATTTTGTTAATTTATTTATATAAATTAGCACTCGTTTATACGGAGTGCTAACAGGGGTGATGGAAGTTGTTAACTGATCGTCAGCTGTTGATTTTGCAAGTGATCATTGATGACTTTATTCGTTCCGCCCAGCCGGTAGGTTCCAGGACGCTTTCCAAGAAAAACGGCATTTCCTTCAGTTCCGCTACGATCCGGAATGAAATGGCAGATCTTGAGGAACTTGGGTTTATTGAAAAAACACATACGTCATCCGGCAGGGTACCTTCTGAAAAAGGGTACCGTTATTACGTCGATCATCTTCTGTCGCCACAAAAACTGGGACCGGCAGACATATCGCAGCTTCATTCGATTTTTGCCGAAAAAATAGACGAAATGGAAGAGCTTGTGAAAAAGTCTGCCCAAATCCTTTCCGAAATGACGAACTACACGGCGATTCTGCTTGGCCCGGAAGTCAAAGATACGAAACTGAAAAATATGCAGATCGTCCCGCTGAATGAAAAAACGGCGGTTGCCATTATGATTACCGATACCGGCCGCGTGGAGAACAAGACGATTTCGCTGCCGGAAGGATTCCGCCCGGGCGAACTTGAAAAAATGGTCAATATTTTTAACGAGCGGCTGGCCAATGTGCCGATTCCGGATTTAAGGGATAAAATATATAAAGAAGTCGCTGACATTTTGCGCAGCCATACTGAAAACTATGAATCGATCCTGAAGACCGTAATCAGCATGTTCAACGAAAACCGGCATGATAAAATTTTTGTCGGCGGGAAAGCCAATATTTTGAACCAGCCGGAGTTCCATGACCTTGAGAAAGTCCGTCCCCTTCTTGATATGATAGAACGGGAAGACAGTTTTTATGACCTGGTCAAACGCGTGCCAAGCGGCATTCACGTAAAAATCGGGAAAGAAAACCAGATTTCCGAGATGGCAGATTGCAGCATGATTACAGCCACCTATTCGATCGGTAACCAGCCGGTCGGCAAAATTGCAATTTTGGGCCCTACGCGCATGGAATATTCACGCGTCATCAGTATAGTGGATTTCTTGAGTAATGATATGACCAACGCCTTGACGAAACTGTATGACGGATAGGCAATACGGGCATATTGGGTAGGGAGGCTTAAAGCGCAAAAGCACATGCTTTAAGTCCTTTCTTACTGGACTTTTTTATGCCCGTCTCATTTTAAAGGGGGTGAATGCTCATGGCAGACGAACAAAACAAACGTGCTTCAGAAGAAGTGAAAGACGAACAAAAACGGGCTTCGGATGAAGTGAAAGAAGGACAAATTGAATCCGTCTTTGCGGAAGAAAAAGATACGGAAAATCAGCAGGCGCCGCCAGAGGGCGAAGGCAATGGAGCGGAAAAGGCGGAGAAGCCTGAAACCGAAAATGTCGCTGAAGAACTGAATAAAGCAAAAGAGGAGATTGAGAAATTGCGGAATGAGCTCGATCAGGCTGAAAACCGTTATCTCCGCCTGCGCGCAGATTTTGACAATTACAGGCGCCGCGTAAATCTGGACCGCGAAGCAGCCGAGAAATACAGGGCACAGGATCTGATTGTGAACCTGCTGCCGGCGCTTGACAATTTTGAACGCGCACTGTCCATGGCTGAAAAAAATGAACATACGGCCCAGTTGCTGGACGGGATGGAAATGGTCTACCGCAGCATTTTGGAGGCGCTGAAAAAAGAAGGCGCAGAACCGATTGAAGCACTCGGGAAAGAATTCGACCCGCACTATCACCAGGCGATCATGCAGGGGCAGGAAGAAGGCACTGCGTCCAATGTTGTGATCGAGGAATTCCAAAAAGGGTACATGTTAAAAGACAGGGTGATCCGCCCGTCCATGGTGAAAGTGAACGAGTAACGCGCTTTACATAATTTTTAAGGGAGGCATTATCATGAGTAAAATTATCGGCATTGACTTAGGTACGACGAACTCATGTGTCGCAGTTTTGGAAGGAGGCGAACCGAAAGTCATTCCGAACCCGGAAGGAGGCAGGACAACACCGTCTGTTGTCGCTTTTAAAAACGGGGAACGCCAGGTAGGGGAAGTCGCCAAACGCCAGGCGATCACAAATCCGAATACGATTATCTCGATCAAACGCCATATGGGCACGACACACAAAGTCACGGCGGAAGGAAAAGAATATACGCCACAGGAAATTTCCGCCATGATTCTGCAATACTTGAAATCGTATGCGGAAGATTATCTGGGCGAAAAAGTCGAAAAAGCGGTCATTACGGTCCCTGCTTATTTCAATGATGCCCAGCGCCAAGCAACGAAAGACGCCGGGAAAATTGCCGGGCTTGAAGTCGAACGGATTATCAACGAACCGACTGCCGCAGCGCTGGCATACGGCCTTGATAAAACGGATGAAGACCAGACCATCCTTGTATTTGACCTTGGCGGTGGTACATTTGACGTCTCCATCCTTGAACTCGGCGACGGCGTCTTTGAAGTGCACGCGACAGCCGGTGACAACCATCTCGGCGGCGACGACTTCGACCAGGCCATCATCGATTACCTTGTCAGTGAATTTAAGAAAGAACACGGCATCGACCTGTCGAAAGACAAAATGGCGCTCCAGCGTTTAAAAGATGCGGCTGAAAAAGCGAAAAAAGATTTGTCAGGGGTCACTTCCACCCAAATCTCGCTGCCGTTTATTACAGCAGGGGAATCAGGCCCGCTCCACCTGGAAATGACGTTAACCCGTGCGAAATTCGACGAACTGACGGCAGACCTTGTTGAACGGACAATGGGCCCGACACGCCAGGCGTTGCAGGATGCAGGGCTCACGGCGAATGACATCGATAAAGTCATCTTAGTCGGTGGCTCAACCCGGATTCCGGCCGTTCAGGAAGCGATCCGCAAAGAAATCGGGAAAGAACCGCATAAAGGTGTCAACCCGGATGAAGTCGTGGCGATGGGTGCCGCAATTCAGGGCGGCGTATTGACCGGGGATGTGAAAGACGTCGTGCTTCTCGACGTTACGCCGCTGTCGCTCGGAATTGAAACAATGGGCGGCGTGTTCACGAAATTGATTGAGCGCAACACAACGATCCCGACTTCAAAATCGCAAATCTTTTCAACTGCAGCGGATAACCAGACAGCCGTTGACATTCATGTCCTGCAGGGCGAACGCCCGATGGCTGCCGACAACAAAACGCTCGGCCGTTTCCAATTGACCGATATTCCGCCGGCACCGCGCGGCATTCCGCAAATCGAAGTTACGTTTGATATTGATAAAAACGGGATTGTCAATGTCAGCGCAAAAGACCTTGGCACTGGCAAACAGCAAAAGATTACGATCAAATCGTCCACCACTTTGTCCGATGAAGAAATCGAACGGATGGTAAAAGAAGCGGAAGCGAACGCAGAAAAAGACAAGAAGCGCAAAGAAGAAGCGGAACTCCGCAATGAAGCCGACCAGCTTGTATTCACTGCTGAAAAAACATTGAAAGAACTGGAAGGAAAAGTGGACGCATCTGAAATTTCCAAAGCCGAAAAAGCAAAAGACGAATTAAAAGCGGCCATTGAGAAGAACGATCTCAATGAAATCAGGCAGAAAAAAGATGCGCTGCAGGAAATCGTCCAAGACTTGTCCGTCAAGCTGTATCAGCAGGCGGCACAACAGCAGCAAAACACGGATGCCGGGGGAGACGGAAAAAAAGATGACAATGTTGTCGACGCTGATTTTGAAGAAGTCGATGATAATAAAAAATAACGATAAATCAATATGGCCATTTTTCAATGAGTCAGGAAAAAAGTCAAAGTCTGGTCTATTCTCGGCTTTGACTTTTTTCTTATGCGAATGCTACAATTACCTTTATGTGAACGTTTCGGGAGTGAGAAGAAATGAGTAAACGGGATTACTATGAAGTGTTGGGCGTCGCGAAAGATGCATCGAAAGACGAGATAAAAAAAGCGTACCGCAAGCTTTCCAAAAAATACCACCCGGATATTAACAAAGCGCCTGATGCTGCAGAAAAATTCAAGGAAATCCAGGAAGCGTACGAAGTGTTGAGCGATGACCAGAAACGCGCTCAATATGACCAGTTTGGGCATGCAGGGCCGAACCAGGGCTTCGGGGGCGGAAACGGTTTTGGCGGATTCAGCAGCTCGGATTTTGACAGTTTCGGTTTTGAAGATATTTTCAGCACTTTCTTTGGCGGTGGCAGAAGAAATGACCCGAATGCGCCAAGGCAGGGGGCTGATTTGCAATATACGATGACGCTTGAATTTGAGGAAGCGGTGTTCGGGAAAGAGACGGACATCCGGATTCCGCGCGAGGAAACTTGTGACACCTGCCACGGAACCGGGGCAAAACCGGGAACGCATCCGAAAGAATGCCCGCACTGTCACGGAACCGGCCAGCTCAATACCGAGCAATCGACACCATTCGGTCGGATTGTAAACCGCAGGGTATGCCATTACTGCGGCGGTACAGGCAAGATCATTACAGACAAATGCAAAACTTGCGGTGGTACCGGAAGAGTGAAAAAGCGCCGCAAAATTCATGTCAAAATTCCGGCCGGCATCGATGACGGGCAGCAGCTCCGCGTTGCAGGCCAGGGTGAACCGGGCATAAACGGCGGACCGGCCGGCGACCTGTACATTATTTTCCATGTCCGGCCGCATGAACTGTTCGAACGGGACGGCGATGACATCTACTGCGAAATCCCGATTGCTTTTACCCAGGCTGCTTTAGGCGACGAAATCGAAGTGCCGACGTTGCACGGGAAAGTTAAATTAAAAATTCCGGCCGGCACACAATCCGGCACGAAATTCAGGCTGCGCGGGAAGGGCGTGCCGAATGTCCACGGGCACGGCACCGGCGACCAGCATGTCATCGCGAGAATTGTCACCCCAAGGAAGCTTACCGAACGGCAAAAACAACTTTTGCGCGAATTCGCCGAAGCGAGTGGAGAGGTCCCGGATGAACAAAGCAGCAATTTTTTTGACAAAATGAAACGGGCATTTAAAGGGGACTAAACAGGAATGGAGTGAGGCGTTCATGAAATGGTCGGAAATTATGATCCACACCACGAACGAAGCGGTGGATCCGATTTCGAATATTTTGTATGAAGCGGGCGCCGGCGGGATTGTGATCGAGGACTCGGATGAGCTGCTGAAAGAGCATGACGACCGGTTCGGTGAAATTTATGAACTGGATCCGGACGATTTTCCGGAAGAAGGAGTCATCATTAAAGCGTACCTGCCCGTAAACAGCTTTTTAGGTGAAACCGTCGAGGAAATCAAACAGGCGATTACCAATCTGGCCACTTTTGATATTGATATCGGCCCGAACAAGGTGACGATCAGCGAAGTGCATGAAGAAGAATGGGCAACGGCATGGAAAAAATACTACAATCCCGTGAAAATATCCGAAAAATTTACGATTGTGCCGACGTGGGAAAACTATGAGCCGGTATCAAGCGATGAGCTGATCATTGAATTGGACCCCGGCATGGCGTTCGGCACCGGCACCCATCCGACCACGGTCATGTGCATCCAGGCATTAGAACGGACGGTAAAACCGGGCGACACGGTCATTGATGTCGGCACCGGTTCCGGCGTGTTAAGCATTGCCAGCGCCCTGCTCGGAGCAGGGCGGGTGCTTGCGCTTGATCTGGACGAGGTGGCGGTCCGTGCGGCTACGCTCAATGTGAAACTCAATAAAGTCCAAAACCGGGTAACTGTCAAACAAAATGATTTGTTGAAAGGCGTAAGCGGGCAAGCCGATGTGATGGTGGCCAATATTCTTGCTGAAGTGATCGCCCGTTTTGCTGAAGAGGCATTCGGACATGTCAAACCGGGCGGCCGTTTTATTGCTTCCGGCATCATCCGGCAAAAAAAGGACCTTGTCGTGGATGCGCTCACTTCTGCCGGCTTCACGATTGAAGAAACGATGGTCATGGAAGACTGGGTTGCGCTCATGGCAAAGCGCGGGTGAGAGGCCATGCAGCGTTATTTTTTAAACCGGCCGTATCGGGGGGAGCAGGAAATCCGCCTGGACGGCGAAAATTACCATCATATCGCGCGCGTCATGAGAATGTCCGCCGGAAGCCGCTTTTATGGTGTATTTTCAGATGAAAAAGTGTGCATTTGCGAAATCGGGGAAATCACAGGCGATGCCGTTATGGCCCGGATTACCGGATGGGAAACCGCCGTAAAAGAGCTTCCGGTCCATGTTACTGTATCATGCGGCCTTCCGAAAGCGGATAAACTGGAATGGATTATCCAAAAGGGAACCGAGCTGGGTGCCTTTCATTTTTTGCCTTTCATTGCGGAAAGATCCGTTGTAAAATGGGACACAAAGAAAGAAGCAAAAAAACGCGAACGCTGGCAAAAGATTGCCCGGGAAGCCGCAGAACAGTCGCACCGCAGCCACTTGCCCGAAATCAGCCCCCCTGTTTCTTTCCAGCAGCTGATCGAAGAAAGCCATACATATCAATATAAGCTGGTTGCTTTTGAAGAAAATGCAAAAGAAGGGGAACGGCACCGGTTTGCGGAAGTATTGTCGAACATATCGGAAGGCGGCAATGTACTGGCCGTTTTCGGGCCGGAAGGGGGTCTGTCCCTTGATGAAATCCGCAGGCTTGAAGCAGCCGGATTCGTATCCTGCAGCTTAGGCCCGCGCATTTTGCGGGCGGAGACGGCGCCGTTATATGTACTTTCTGCCATAAGTTACCATTTTGAATTAATGAGGTGAAGAGGATGTCAACCGTAGCATTCCATACATTAGGATGCAAAGTGAACCATTATGAGACTGAAGCCATTTGGCAGCTGTTTAAACAAGCGGGCTATGAAAGAACCGACTTTGAAACGAATGCCGATGTCTACGTGATCAATACTTGCACGGTCACCAATACAGGAGACAAAAAGAGCCGTCAGGTCATCCGCCGGGCAGTCCGGCAAAACCCGGATGCCGTCGTTTGCGTGACCGGCTGTTATGCGCAAACCTCGCCGGGCGAGATCCTCGAAATTCCCGGTGTCGATGTCGTTGTCGGCACACAGGACCGCACCAAAATGCTTGGGTATATTGAACAGTATTTGAAAGAGCGCAAACCGGTCAATGCTGTCAAAAATATTATGAAAAACCGTGTGTATGAAGAAATGGAAGTGCCGTATTTTACCGACCGGCACCGGGCTTCCCTGAAAATCCAGGAAGGCTGCAACAATTTCTGCACGTTTTGCATCATCCCGTGGGCGCGCGGCCTGATGCGGTCAAGGGATCCTGAAAAGGTCATCGCGCAAGCCCAGCAGCTTGTCGATGCAGGCTATAAAGAACTGGTTTTAACCGGCATTCATACAGGCGGATACGGCCAGGATTTAAAAGATTACAATCTTGCGATGCTGCTTCGGGACCTGGAAGAAAAAGTGCAGGGGCTGAAACGCGTCCGCATTTCGTCTATTGAAGCCAGCCAGCTGACGGATGAAGTGATTGGTGTGATTAAACATTCGAAAGTCGTTGTCCGCCATATGCATGTCCCGATCCAGTCCGGTTCCGATACGGTGCTGAAAAGAATGCGCCGGAAATATACGATGGACCAGTTCGCGGAACGGATTACCAAGTTGAAAGAAGCATTGCCGGGCCTTGCACTGACTTCTGATGTCATCGTCGGCTTCCCGGGTGAAACGGAAGAAGAGTTTATGGAAACATACAATTTCATAAAAGAACACCGGTTTGCGGAACTCCATGTTTTCCCGTACTCGCCCAGGACAGGTACGCCTGCTGCCAGAATGAAGGACCAGATTGATGAAGAAATCAAAAATGAACGTGTCCACCGCATGATCGCATTAAGCGACCAGCTGGCAAAAGAATACGCATCCCAATTTGAAAACGAGGTGCTTGAAGTCATTCCGGAAGAGCCGTTCAAAGAAGATCCGGAAAGCGGGCTGTACGAAGGCTATACAGATAATTACCTGAAAGTCGTTTTCCCGGCCACCCCGGATATGGTTGGAAAACTCGTCAAAGTGAAAATCACAAAAGCTGGGTATCCATATAATGAAGCACAGTTCGTCAGAGTGATGGACGATGTCATGCCGGCCGTAAACGAAGCCATGTAACGAAAAACAAGATGGGCCTGTTTGCCCGAAAAGGCGTGCCCGATATAAAGGCAGCCCCCCACAAACAGAATGGCGTTTAAGAGGCCGGGGCAGCTTTCGGATAAAATGCCCATCCTTTAAAGCATATGGCAAAAACAACCGGGCTTTGGGCCCGGTTGTTTATTTTTTTCCATGAAAAGCGATGATAAACCGGCCAAATCTTTCGGAAAAGGGCAAAACAGCCAGTGAGGATAGAAGATTAAACAATAGGCTTGCATGGGCAAGCTGCTGTTCCGGATTAGCCGACAGCATCCGGCAGGTGTCCGCGAGCACATGGAGGAAAGGCAAAAACACAAGCGCCCCTCCGGCATTCAGCCAGACATGGGTAAATGCCGTCAGCCTTGCTTCCTCTCCGGCCCCGATGCTTGCCAGAAGACCGGTGATACATGTCCCAATATTGGCCCCGAGCATGATGCTAATCCCGGTTTCAAGCGGGAATACCCCGGCTGCAAGAAAACCCATCGCCATCCCGATCGTCACGGTGCTAGACTGGATCGCTGCAGAAAGCAAGATTCCGAGTAAGAAAGCGGACAAGAGGTGGGTATTTAAAACGGTAAACAAATGCTGG
Source organism: Weizmannia sp. FSL K6-0777 (assembly GCF_038593185.1). NCBI lineage: Bacteria > Bacillati > Bacillota > Bacilli > Caryophanales > Bacillaceae > Heyndrickxia > Weizmannia sp. FSL K6-0777. Next base: position 1,999,858 of record NZ_CP151971.1, on the reverse strand, counting down.
ACAAAAGCGGTTTTTGATACCGGCACGGCAAGCTGCTCAAATCCGCGCATCGCCCCGAACACAAGCGAGAGGCCGAACAGAATCATCCCGGCGCTTTTGACGCGGCCTTTTCCGAAAAAATAGAAAACTGCCCCTGCCCCCAAAAAAGGCAGGCTCAAAGAGGAGAAGTCAAATGTCAGCAATTCAAGTGTGAAAGTCGTGCCAATATTCGTGCCCAAAATGATTCCGATCGATTGCGAAAACGTCAGCATTCCGGCAGAAACGAGCCCGACAGTGATGACCATCACGGCGGAGCTGCTTTGTAAAAGCGCCGTCAAAACCATCCCGAACAGCATCGCGGACAGCGGCCGGCCTGCCAGTTTTTTCAGCATGTTTCCGGCATGGCCGCCGGATAAGGCAAACAGCCCGGTCCGCAGCCGGTGAATGCCGAATAAAAACGTCACCGTTAACAAAAGAAATGAAAGTAAATAAAGCATGTCCTTCCCCCCGTATGATCATATGGAAAGGGGAGAAGGAACATGCCTTTTTATTTGGGAATTCATTTAATACAACACACGAAAATCACGGTACTGTTCTTGTTGCTGTAAATAGTCAATATCCATTCCGGTTACTTTTGCAAAGCGCGACGGCCCTTTTTTCAGCCCGCGGATAAATTGTTCCATCTCTTTTTTCTCGCCTTGCGCCATCACTTCGACAGTGCCATCGTCTTTGTTGCGGACCCACCCGCATATATTGTATTGTTTTGCCAAAAATTGGGTGTGGTAGCGGAAGCCGACGCCCTGCACCCTTCCTGAAACAATGATATGTAGCGTCTCCTGTTGATTCATCGTCTCCCTCCAATCGTTTCCATCCATCTTTGATCTCTATTATACCAAAAGGAGGAACAGGCGGGGCAAATAAGCAAAAGCCAAATCACGAAAGACAAGGCGCAAATGTTGACCGGTTATGGAGGATATTATATAATAATAAAGTGCACGGGTTGCTCAACCTGACATGTAACCGTTTGTGTTCGGAGGGAGGGAAAGAAATGTCTAAAACTGTCGTTCGAAAAAACGAGTCGCTTGATGATGCGCTTCGCCGCTTTAAACGTACTGTTTCGAAAACCGGAACTTTACAGGAATATAGAAAGCGCGAATTTTACGAAAAACCAAGCGTAAGACGCAAAAAGAAATCAGAAGCTGCTAGAAAAGCTGCTAAAAAACGTAAGTGGTAAGAGAGGGTGGAATGATGAGTCTTCTCGAGCGTTTAAATAGCGATATGAAGCAAGCGATGAAGAACAAAGATAAAGAAAGACTCTCCGTAATTCGTATGCTTAAGGCAGCTGTTCAAAACGAAGCGATCAGGCTCGGAAAAGACGGTTTGACGAATGATGAAGAGTTAACAGTCCTTTCTCGCGAAGTAAAGCAACGGAAAGACTCCCTCCAAGAATTTAAAAATGCAGGTCGCAGTGACCTTGTTGAAAAAGTCCAAAACGAATTGGCATATGTGAACGCATATTTGCCGGAGCAGCTTTCTGAAGACGAAGTGCGTGAAATTGTCCGGCAGACCATTGAAGAAGTGCATGCCGGGTCAAAAGCTGATTTCGGAAAAGTCATGGGAGCCGTCATGCCAAAAGTAAAAGGCAGAGCTGACGGTACGGTTGTGAGAAATATTGTGCAGCAGCAATTATCCTGACCTTTCTCATATAAGCCGGAAATCATTATGATTTCCGGCTTTTCGCTATGTTTTTTGCGCCTCTTTGCCGTATCCTTGAGCAGGAAACGAGGGTTTCCAAACGGCCCTGGACGTTTCGGACAAAAAAACTGCAAATAAAGTGATGAACCCCTTTTTTGTTTCATAAATATGAGATGAAAGGGGGTTCTTTTTATGGCAAAAAAATGGCGGCAGCATTTGCAAAACTGGATGTCACAAAAAATGGACCTTCCGCAGGATGTCATGATGGACCTTCCGAGAATCACGATGATCGGTCAAATCCATATTTATGTTGAGAACCACCGCGGCCTTTTGACTTTTTCCGATAAAGAAGTCCGGCTGCTTTTAAAAAACGGGCAGCTGTTAATCAAAGGCCGGTCTTTTGTCATCAAAACGATCTTGCCCGAAGAAATTTTACTGGAAGGCAAAATAGATGAAGTGTTGTATTTGAACGGATAGGGGTGGCTATGGTTGAAAAATCATTGGGTAACTTTTTTACAGGGGTCGGTGGCTGTAAAAATTGAGGGAAAAGGGATCGAACGTTTTATCAACCAGCTGACAAGGGCCGGCCTCGCTGTTTGGAATGTCAGGCGGCAGGGCACTATGGCCGTCACGTTCGAATTGCGCCTTTCAGACATTCACCAGCTCAGAAAAGCAGTAAGGGGACAAGATTTGCATGTCCGCTTTTTAAGGGGGCGCGGCGTTCCTTTTTTATGGAAAAGGACGCTGAAAAACGCCGGATTCCTGTTCGGTTTTTTTCTCTTTCTTGCCGTGATCACGGTGCTTTCCAACATGGTTTGGGGCGTGGAGATCAAAGGTGCAACACCAAAAACCGAGCACGAAATCCGCAAACAATTGGACAAACTGGGTATTCAAACAGGGCATTCACAGTTTTTTCTCGATGATATTGAAACCATCCAGCGCAAGCTGACAAACAATCTTCCGGACGTGACATGGGTCGGCGTGGAGCTGCGCGGGACAACCTATCATTTTACCGTTGTGGAGAAAAACATGCCGGAACCGGTGAAACATCCGGGCCCACAGCATCTTGTCGCTTCACAGAAAGCAGTGGTGGAAAATATGTTTGTTGAAAAAGGTAAGCCGGTTGTAAAAATTAACCAGTATGTGAAAAAAGGCCAGCTGCTTGTTTCCGGTGTCATTGGGAATGATAAAGAAAAATACCCTGTGGCAGCCAAAGGGAAAGTATACGGAAAAACGTGGTATAAAACGGCGGTTGAACTTCCGCTTTCCTCTCGTTTTCAAGTCTACACCGGCAATGCAGCCCAAAAATATTATATTGGAATCGGGTCGATGAAGCTGCACGTATGGGGCTTCCGGAACCCCCGTTTTAAACAGTACCGGACATCGGAAGAAGCAGAAAAAGTCAAGTTTTTAAAATGGACATTGCCGATCCGCTTTATCAGGGAAACGGTCCGTGAGAAAGAAGAGCGGGACAGAAATTATACCAAAAAAGAGGCCGAAGCAGAAGCAAAAAAATTAGCAAGGCAGGATTTGCACAAAAAACTGCCAAAAGAAGCAACCGTTACGGATGAATATGTTTTGCAAGAACATGTCCGCAATGGTACATTAAAAATGATGATTTATTATGAAGTAGTAGAAAATATCGCAATCGCAAAACCAATTGCTCAAGGAGACTTAGAATGACAGAAGAAAGTACGGCAAAACTTCAATTGGAGAATACAAACGAAGCAGTGCTTTTATTCGGCATTTCCGACCATCATTTGAAAATGCTTGAGGATGCCTACGGGGTCCACATCCTCACCCGCGGCGAAACGATCCAGGCAAGCGGCAAAGAAGATGCGGCACAAAGGGTGATCGCCGTCATGTCCGAACTGCTTGGTTTGATTAAAAAAGGCATCCCGATCAGCGGGCGCGATGTGCTTTACGCTGTCGAAATGGAAAAAAAGGGCCATCTTGAATATTTGGCAAGCCTGTACGAAGAAGAAATTGCCCGGAATGCGAAAGGGAAAGCGATCCGGATCAAGACATTCGGGCAGCGCGACTATATCCAGGCAATCCGCCATCATGACCTTGTGTTCGGCATCGGCCCGGCCGGAACGGGGAAAACGTATTTGGCTGTTGTCATGGCGGTGAATGCTTTAAAAAGCGGCGAGGTAAAACGGATTATTTTAACCCGCCCAGCTGTTGAAGCGGGGGAAAGCCTCGGGTTTTTGCCGGGGGATTTGAAGGAAAAAGTCGATCCGTATTTGCGCCCGCTCTATGATGCATTAAACGATGTGCTCGGCGCGGAGCATACACAGCGCCTGATTGAAAGGGAAACAATCGAAATTGCCCCGCTTGCCTATATGCGCGGGCGCACGCTTGATGATGCGTTCGTCATTCTCGATGAAGCGCAGAATACGACACAGGCACAAATGAAAATGTTTCTAACGCGCCTCGGTTTTCACTCTAAAATGGTGATTACAGGGGACAGAACGCAGATTGACCTGCCAAAAGGCGCGGAATCCGGCCTTTTGACGGCTGAAAGAGTACTGGAGAAAGTCCGCGGCATTTCATTCGTCTATCTGGAAGAAAGTGATGTCGTTCGCCACCCGCTTGTTGCGAAAATTATCGAAGCTTATCAAAACGCATAACCCGGGCCGTGGCACCCGGGTTGTTTTGCCATGCATTTTTTCCAGAAAACTGATATGATGGTACCGTTAAGAGCGATTGCAAAAGGCGGTGTACGAAAAGCAAATGAAAATTCCCGGGCAAATGGGCAGGTTGCGGATGATGTTAAGCTTTAAATGGTTTACATTCGTGATCCTGTTTTTACTGGCCCTTATTTTATTCGGCATTTTTTATCCGAACATCAGGCCACAGACGTATGATATTAAGTTATTTTCAGTTGCGAACAATACGATCCGTTCTCCAAAAACGATCGTCGATGATGAAAAAACAAAAGAAGAAAAACAGCTGGCGGCCGCCAGTGTTGCGAAAGTCTATACGTTTGACAGCGGCCTGGCACAAAACCGGGTTTCGCTGATGGATTCGATTTTTGACGTTGCAGAAGAAGTGAACGCGGAATATAAAAATAAAAAACACGGCGGAAAAAACAGCAGCGGGCTGCAGGAAGAGAAGCTGGCAAAATTGAAGGAAATATTGTCTGAAAATGTGTCCGGCAATGTGACCGGTTCGATTTCCGACACAAGTTTTCGCGCGCTTTTGTCCGCTACCCCGGATGAATTGAAAGCGGCAAGAAACATTGTCGAAACAAATGTCAATGAGGCACTTAGCCAAAAAGTGACAGAAAACAATGCGGCTGAAGCCAAAAGCCGGGTGGCCTCGCAAATCGAAAGGTCGGGGTTAAAAGCGGGTATCCGGAATGCTGCGTCCGAGCTTGGTCAATATGCGATCGTGCCCAATTATGTGTACGATGCAAAGCTGACGGAAAAAAGAAGGCAGCAGGCGAGGGATAACGTTGAACCGGTGAAAATCCTGCAGGGACAGGTTATCGTCCAGGAAGGGCATCTGATCGACCGGGAAACTTACCGCGAACTCCAGCTGCTCGGGCTGTTAAAAAGCAGCGGATCGGTTAAGCCGTATATCGGATTGGCTTTATTTGCCTTTTTTGCATCTGGCGTTTTGTACCTCTATACGAGCCGGATGCGCGCAACGGAAGAAGAAAAGCAAAACCGGCTTGTCATGGCCGGGCTGATTCTTGTCATCGCCCTGGCATTGATGAAGCTGGCGGGTATTTTAACCCATCTTGAGATTCCGGGTATCGAATACGCTTATCCGGCCGCAATGGCGCCGCTGCTCGCTCGGATTTTGCTCAGGGACCGTTCCGCATTTTTGCTTTCAGCCCTGCTTGCCGCTTGTGCGAGCATCGAATTTCATGGCGACATTGCAGATACATTTAACGCCGAGATGGTTGTATACGCGCTTATTACAGGGACAGGGGGCATTTTGCTTTTACCGAAACGGCCGGAGCGCACCCGGTTGTTTCAAACCGGGATTTTTGCAGCGCTATTGAATGTGCTTGCCGTCTGTGTCATCTATTTTTTGAATGCCGGCCAAATCGTAAAAGCGGACTTTTTATATACCCTTTTATTTGCGTTTCTTTCCGGCATTTTGTCCGCTGTGTTCGTGATGGGGCTGCAGCCGTTTTTTGAAGCAGCGTTCGGCATTTTGTCGCCGATCCGCCTTGTGGAGCTGTCCAATCCGAACCACCCGCTTTTGAAAAAGATTTTAACGGAAGCACCGGGCACGTATCACCATAGCCTGATGGTTGCCAATCTTGCCGAAGCGGCTTGTGAAGCGATCGGGGCGAACGGCCTCCTTGCCAGGGTCGGCAGTTATTATCATGATATCGGGAAAACAAAACGGCCCGCATTTTTTATCGAAAACCAGCTGAACGTCCCGAATCCGCATGACCGCCTTTCGCCTGAAACAAGCAGGGACATTATTATTGCCCATGCGAAAGACGGGTCGGAAACATTGAAAAAATATAAGCTGCCGAAAGCCTTTTCGGATATTGCCGAACAACATCACGGCACGACTTTGCTGCAGTATTTTTACCATAAGGCAAAAGCGCAAAACCCGGATGTAAAAGAAGAAGCGTTCCGTTACCCAGGTCCAAAGCCGCAGACGAAAGAAGCGGCTGTCATCAATATTGCGGACAGCGTGGAAGCGGCTGTCCGGTCCATGAACCATCCGACGCCCGATGATATTCAAAATTTAGTCGGCAATATTGTGCAAGGGCGGATCATGGATGGGCAATTTAATGAATGTGACATTACTTTGAAAGAACTGGAGACCGTTAAACGCACGCTTTGCGAGACGCTTAACGGCATCTTTCATTCAAGGATCCAGTATCCGAAATAAGGATCCCGTAAAAATAAGAAAAAGGATGGCTGACATGACATTATCACTCGATATGATGGATGAAACAAATGAGCTTGAAGCGGAGCATCTCGAGCTTGTCCGGACATTGCTCGATTATGCTGCCCGTCAGGAAGGGGTGGAGGACGGCACCGAGTTGTCGGTAACGTTTACGGATAATGAAGGGATCCGCGAAATCAACCGCGATTACCGCGGCAAAGACCAGCCGACCGATGTCATTTCGTTCGCGCTTGAAGAAATGGGGGAAGGGGAGATCGAAATTACTGGTGCAGAAATACCGCGCGTACTCGGGGATATCATTATTTCCGTGCCGCGGGCAAGGGAGCAGGCCGAAGAGTACGGGCACTCGTTTGAAAGGGAACTCGGCTTTTTGGCGGTTCACGGATTTCTTCACCTGCTCGGCTATGACCATATGACAAAAGAAGATGAAACGGAAATGTTCGGGCGCCAAAACGAGATCCTCGATCGCTATGGACTTAAACGATAAAAAAATCCCGAAATACCGCACCCCTTTCCGGCCGGCTGTGGAAGGACTGTTTGCAACCATCCGGCAGGAACGGAATTTCCGTTTTCATCTTCTGGCGGCGTTTTGCGCTTGTTTGCTCGGCTTTTTCTTCTCCCTTTCCAAAACAGAATGGATCGCCATTTTAATTTCCATTTTCGGCGTGATCGCAATGGAGCTGATGAACACAGCAATTGAGCGGGCGGTTGACCTGACTGTCGGGCAGAAATACCACCCGCTTGCCAAGCTTGCGAAAGACGCAGCGGCGGCAGCAGTCCTGATGTGGGCCGTGCTTGCGGCCATTATCGGCTGCATCGTATTTCTTCCAAAATTATGGCATGTATTCCAGGGAGCGGCTTTTTAATGCGGCTTCTTTTTTATGGCCCTCCCCCAAATGTCCTTACCTGCGCGATTTCGGCGTAAAAAAGCAGATGCCCTGCTTCAGCCGGACTGTCGTACAGAAACGGCATACGAGATCTGGTATGTGTAAAATTTCTCGAAGGGCAGATGAGTGGAAAAAATGGGGAGACACTCTATTATCTAAATGTACACCGTTAAATGAACATCAAGAGAGAGGTCTTCCCATGGATATGCCGCAATTTGAAAGGCACAGGCCGTTGCGCTAAAATAAAGGTAATCACACTACTTGAAAACGGCCATGGCATACTAAGTGACGCTAAAATCAGTGTAAATTCACCACGAGTCGACAATATTTTCACGAACTTTTAAAATATTCAAAAGTGATGAAAAATACATTTTAACTTTCGGGTCTATTTGTAGTAAAATACAGGTAAGGGGAAAAGATATGGAAACAATGGTAAAGCTGCTTTCGGGCACTTATTCAACGGAGGATTTGCATGGAACAACCAACATATAAATCAGGCTTTATTTCTATCATTGGACGCCCGAATGTCGGGAAGTCCACTTTCATCAACCAGGTGGTCGGGCAAAAAATCGCCATCATGAGCGATAAGCCGCAGACAACACGGAATAAGATACAGGGCGTTTACACAGCTGATGACGCACAGATGATTTTTATCGATACACCCGGCATCCATAAACCGAAGCATAAGCTGGGCGATTTCATGGTAAAATCAGCCACGGATACATTAAAAGAAGTGGACCTGATTCTATTTATGGTCAATGCGGAAGAAAAACGCGGCCGCGGGGACGAGTACATTATCGAACTGCTTAAACACGTGCGCACGCCTGTTTTTTTGGTCATCAACAAAATTGACCTCGTTCATCCGGATGATTTGCTTGCCTTCATAGAACAGTACAAAGATTTATACCCGTTCCGTGAAGTGGTCCCGATTTCCGCACTCGGAGGAAACAACGTCAGCCGGCTGCTCGATACCATCAAGGCATATTTGCCGGAAGGGCCGCAGTATTATCCGGCAGACCAGGTGACAGACCATCCGGAACGCTTTATCATTTCGGAACTGATCCGCGAAAAAGCGCTGCAGCTTACAAGAGAAGAAGTGCCGCATTCGATTGCGGTTGTTATTGAAAAAATGGAGCGGGAAGAGAACAAGGATGTCATTCACGTGATGGCGACGATCGTTGTCGAACGGCCGTCCCAAAAAGGGATTATCATCGGCAGGCAGGGAAGCATGCTGAAAGAGATTGGCAAAAGAGCAAGGGCTGATATCGAAAATTTGCTCGGGTCGCAAGTTTATTTGGAATTATGGGTAAAAGTGCAGAAAGATTGGCGGAATAAAATCAGCCAGCTGCGCGATTTCGGTTTCCGGGAAGACGAATATTGATTTTGGCGCCCGCTTCTGGTTGTAAATTTTTACCCCGAATGTTTGCGTGTCCCCTGGTGAAGCTATAAAAGGCTTTTAAAGAAATTTCATGACCTACAACATGAAAGGCGTGGTGAATATGTTAGAATTTACCTGGAAAGTCTTTGCGGATACCGGCAATATTGATACGTACCTGCTTTTTAAGGAACTGGAAAGGGACCGGCGTCAAGACCGGTATGAACGTGAAGAAGATCCGGCAGATGCGGATTTTTCCATTACTTAAGGATAAGCCGTACTGCCTGTCGGGCAAGAGGTGGAGAGGTTGTTTGAAAAATGTGAAGGGATCGTCATTAAAAATACAGACTACGGCGAATCCAATAAAATCCTGCATATTTACACAAAAGAATTTGGGAAGCTAGGCTTTATGGCGCGCGGAGCCAAAAAGCCGAACAGCCGACTGGCGGCGGTTTCCCAGGTTTTTACATATGGGAATTTCCTTTTTCAGCCGTCGCGCGGTCTTGCCACCCTCCAACAGGGAGAGACCGTTTCACCGATGCGCCATATCCGCGAAGATATTTTCAAAACGGCGTATGCTGCCTATGTGGTGGAACTTTTGGGCCGGGCGGTCGAAGATAAAAAAAAGAATCCGTCTTTATTTGAGCTTTTGCTCCGGACGCTCGAATATATCGATGAAGGCTATGACCCGGAAATTATCAGGGACATCTTTGAAATGAAGATGCTGAATGTACTCGGTATGTACCCGGTGATGGACAAATGTGCGGTATGCGGCAACACGGAAGGGCCCTTTGCTTTTTCCATCCGGGAAAACGGCCTTCTTTGCCCCCGCTGTTTTGCGCGCGACCCGTACCGGCTCCCGTTGTCACAGCCTGCGATCCGCCTGCTCCGGCTTTTTTATTTTCTGGACATCAACCGGCTCGGCAGCATTTCTGTTAAAGACTCGACAAAAAAAGAGCTGAGAACGGCGATTTCCATGTACTATGATGAATATACCGGCCTGCAACTGAAAGCCGGCCGGTTTCTTAGCCAGATAGAGTCGCTCGAAAAAAGGCTCGGGCCGGACAATGCATAAGACATCCCCCTATCGAAGAAAAAGGGGGACTTTCCTTGCTGCCCGGGGCCGGATGATGCATCGCACGGCCCGCGGTTCTGCTTTAACTGTTTTTGCCCGGCCGAAAAATCATGACCCGCTATCTGAGTATACGCAGCTGTCTTCCAAAAATATCAATGGCATTTTTATGTATCATAGTGGCAGATAAGGACAGATTTCCGTAAATGTGTTATACTATTGTCTTGCATGGTTGTGTGAATGAAGGCGGTGATTACGATCGAATTAACGAAAAGGCAAGAACAGATTCTCGAGATCGTCAAAACGAACGGGCCGATTACAGGCGAGCACATCGCCGAAAAGCTGAATTTAACGAGGGCAACACTCCGGCCGGATCTTGCCATTTTAACAATGGCAGGTTACTTGGATGCACGCCCGCGCGTCGGCTATTTTTATACCGGAAAAACGAGCACGCAGCTTCTTACGGAAAATTTAAAACATATTTACGTAAAAGATTATCAGTCTCTGCCGGTCGTGGTGAACGAGAATATGTCCGTGTACGATGCCATCGTAACGGTTTTTCTTGAAGATGTCGGCACGCTTTATGTCGTCGACAATGCATCCCATCTGATCGGTGTTTTGTCGCGAAAAGATTTGTTGCGGGCAAGCCTTGGAAACAAAGACTTATCGGCATTGCCGGTGCATATCATTATGACAAGAATGCCGAATATTACCTGCTGTAAAAAAGATGATCTTCTGATTGATGTGGCAAAAAAACTGATTGAAAAACAAATTGACTCGGTGCCCGTTGTGAAAGAAACAGAAAGCGGGCTTGAAGTGACCGGGCGGATAACGAAAACGAATATCACGAAAGCGTTCGTTGAACTTGCAGACGGCGATTAAAAAGGAAGTGATCATTTTTGGCAAAACCCCATATTTATATTGTTTCAGACTCGGTCGGAGAGACGGCGGAGCTCGTCACAAAGGCGGCCATCAGCCAGTTTGAAAACCAGGACGCAGAATTAAAACGCTTCCCGTATGTGGAAGATACGATCCATATTGATGAAGTGATTTCGCTTGCATCTATGAATTTCGGCATGATCGTCTATACGCTTGTGAAGCCGGAAATGCGGAAATACATGAACGACCAAGCCGTAAAACACGGCCTTGCTGCTGTCGATTTAATGGGACCTCTCATGGACCGGCTGCTCGAATTGTATGAATCCAAGCCGCTCTATGAACCGGGGCTCGTCAGAAAATTGGACGAAGCTTATTTTAAAAAGGTGGAAGCGATCGAATTTGCGGTGAAATATGATGACGGCCGGGATCCGCGCGGCATTGTCCGGGCGGATATTGTCCTCATCGGTGTTTCCCGCACGTCCAAAACGCCGCTTTCACAATACCTGGCGCATCACCGCTATAAAGTTGCGAATGTGCCGATTGTGCCGGAAGTGGATCCGCCGGAAGAACTTTTTCGTATTCCTTCCAAAAAATGTATCGGTTTAAAAATTGATCCTGATACATTAAATCATATCCGGAAAGAACGGCTGAAAACACTCGGGCTTGATGGTTCGGCAAGTTATGCGACCATTGAACGCATCAAATACGAACTGGATTATTTTAATCAGGTAGCGGAGCGGCTTGGCTGCAAAGTGATCGATGTCACCAACAAAGCGGTCGAAGAAACGGCAAATATTATTATGGATGAAATGAGAAAGTAAAAGCGGTCAAGGTTCGAGAAACGCATGCCTTTTTGCGGCATCGGCCGGATGAAAATAAATCCAATTGAAACGGGGGAAGCAGGCTGAAACGGTCTTTGCTTCCACCCGTTTTTTTAAAAATTTTTCTTTTGAAAAAAACGAGGCATATTTTTTTCTGTTTTTCAGTATTTATTTATAGTCAAAATGGAGCAAGTGTACTATAATAAAAAATTGTGATAAAAATGTATGATACGGGTTTAGAGTAAGCTTTTAAGGAATAAACTATTTATGAGTAAATGTCAAGTCTGAATTTGAATAAATTTCGACAGGGCCAAAAAAATTATGGGAAGAAGCGCAAAACATGCAGGATTCTGCGGAGCAATGTAGAATATTTTAGGATGAAAAGAAAAACAGCAAACGAATAAGCATTGCCGTATCCCGGATGAAATGCTGTGAATAAAGGTGGAGCAGAAGGGATTGTTTGATGACAGGGATGATTCCAAATGAAAAAATTGATGAGATCCGCCGGTCTTCCGATATTGTGGAGGTCGTGAGCGAATATGTACAGCTCAAAAAGCAGGGCCGCAATTATTTCGGCCTGTGCCCGTTCCACGGTGAGCATACGCCGTCATTTTCCGTATCCCCAGATAAGCAGATTTTTCACTGCTTTGGATGCGGCGCAGGCGGCAATGTATTTACTTTTCTCATGGATATCGAAGGCATCTCTTTTCAGGAAGCGGCAGAGAAACTGGCACAAAAAGCGCATATCGAGCTTGGCGTCGTTTTACGGCACGAAGAGCAGAAAAACATCGATCCGAAGCGCCGGCAGATGCTGGAAGCGCACGAACTGCTGCAAAAATTATACCACCATTTGCTTTTGCATACAAAAGAAGGAGAACCTGCGCTAAAGTACCTGCGCGGGCGTGGATTTACAGACGAAGCAATCGAAAAGTTCGGGATCGGATATGCGCTGCCTGCCTGGGATTTTGCCGCCAATATGCTACAAAAGCGCGGTTTTCCCCTTTCCGTGCTGGAAGAAAGCGGGCTTGTCATCCGCAATGAAAAGGACGGCAAATATTTCGACCGTTTCAGGGACCGGATTATGTTTCCGATCATGGATGAAAAGGGAAACATGGTCGCATTTGCCGGAAGAGCGGTCCGGAAACAGGAACACCCGAAATATTTAAACAGCCCTGAGACGCCGCTTTTTAATAAAAGCAAGCTGCTTTTTAACCTGAACCGGGCAAGAGGGCCGATCCGCAAAAAACAGCAGGCAGTCATTTTCGAAGGCTATGCGGACGTGATCTCCGCCGACCGGGCTGGCGTTGAAAACGGTATTGCCACAATGGGCACTTCGATTACACCGGAACACGTCCGGATGATAAAAAGGCTCACGGACGGCGTTGTCATTTGCTACGATTCGGACCAGGCCGGCCTCACTGCTGCTTTCCGTGCGGGGAAAATGCTCAGTGAAAACGGCTGTGAAGTGCGGGTTGCGCAAATGCCGGATGGGCTGGACCCTGATGACTACATAAACCAGCATGGCGGAGAAAAGTTCCGCATGGATGTAATAGGGGCCAGCCTGACTTTTATGGCTTTTAAAATGCAATATTTCCGCATGAATAAAAATCTCCAAAATGAAGGAGAAAAGCTGGCGTATATAGAAGAAGTCATTCAGGAAATTGCCAAACTGGAGAATCCGGTGGAGAAAGACCTTTACTTGCGCCAGCTGTCCGAAGAATTTTCGTTGTCTTTGGACGCCCTGAAAGAGCAGGAAAGGCAATACGGTTCCCGTGAAACCGGGACCCGGAAGAGAAGCCGCCCTGCAGAGAATCCGGTGCCTGCACATGAGGAAGCCCGGATGCTCCCTGCCAATATGACCGCAGAGAGAAGGCTGCTTTGGCATATGCTGCGGGACGGGGAAATTGCCTATAAAGTGAAAGATTTCCTTGGCGAAAACAGCTTTTACGGGGATGAACACCAGGCAATTTTTACTTACCTGCTTGGCTGGTACGAAGAAGGGAATCCGCCTGATACGAGCGCTTTCCTGTCTTATTTGCCCGATGCAAAACTGCAGCGGATTGCTGCCGAAATCGAAATGATGACGGTAGGCGGGGAGCTGACGGATGAGGAATTGGAAGATTATGTGCAATATGTGCTAAAACACCAGAAGTTGCTGCGCATTCAGGAAAAACTGAGGGCACAAAAAGATGCCGAACGGCAGAATGATTTCCAAAAAGCGCTGCAATTGGCGGGTGAAATTGTGGCACTGAGAAAGTCTATGACTTGAAATCTCTGCTTTTTATAAATGATCAAGTTGCTGTTGGATCATTGAAAGTGTTGAAATTGTCGGAAGGAGGGGAACATATGGCTGAAAAGTCAGCACGTTCCAAAGAAGTAGAAGAAAGTGAGTTTACAGTAGAAAAAGCAAAAGAGCAACTCGTTGAACGCGGGAAAAAGCGGGGGTTTCTCACTTATGATACCATTTCCGAAAAACTCGGCCATTTTGATTTAACATCCGATCAGATGGATGAATTTTATGAATCGCTCGGTGAACAAGGAATCGATGTGACAGATGACACCAGCGACGAGGATGCCCCTTCCCATCTCGAACTGGAAAAAGAGAATGACGAAGAGTTTGACCTGAATGATTTGAGTGTTCCCCCGGGTGTGAAAATCAATGATCCGGTACGCATGTACTTGAAAGAAATCGGGCGGGTCGACCTTCTTTCCGCAGACGAAGAAATCGAACTGGCCAAAAGAATCGAGCAGGGCGATGAAGAAGCAAAACGCCGGCTCGCTGAAGCCAACTTGCGCCTTGTTGTCAGCATTGCAAAACGGTATGTCGGCCGTGGCATGCAGTTTCTGGATTTGATCCAGGAAGGCAATATGGGCCTCATCAAGGCGGTTGAAAAATTCGATTACAAAAAAGGCTACAAATTCAGCACCTATGCCACATGGTGGATCCGCCAGGCCATCACGCGCGCGATTGCAGACCAGGCACGGACGATCCGGATACCGGTCCATATGGTGGAAACGATCAATAAACTCATCCGTGTGCAACGGTCACTGCTCCAGGATTTGGGCAGGGAACCAACACCGGAAGAAATTGCTGAAGAAATGGATATTTCTCCGGATAAAGTTCGGGAAATCATTAAAATTGCCCAGGAACCGGTTTCACTTGAAACGCCGATTGGCGAAGAAGATGATTCGCATCTTGGAGACTTTATTGAAGACCAGGATGCCACATCACCTTCTGACCATGCCGCTTATGAGCTGCTGAAAGAACAGCTGGAAGATGTGCTTGATACATTGACCGACAGGGAAGAAAATGTGCTCCGCCTCCGGTTCGGGCTTGATGACGGGCGCACTCGGACACTTGAAGAAGTCGGCAAAGTATTCGGTGTCACAAGGGAACGAATCCGGCAAATTGAAGCAAAGGCTTTGCGGAAACTCCGCCATCCAAGCAGGAGCAAACGCCTGAAAGATTTTCTTGAATAAGCCGGAAAAAGAAACAGACATGGCGCTTGTGCATCTGTTTTTACAGGCGCCTTGTTTTTAGTTTACTTCCTCGGGAAGTAAACTTTTTTCTTGCAAAAAAAAGGATTTTCCGCCCGCTTGTCGAATAGGTTACACAGGATGTGTTGAAAAATGGACGATAAGAGAAAACAAATCATTGTCAACGAAATTAAAATGTGGAAAGAGACCAAAATGATTCCACAAGAATACTGCGATTTTCTACTCGCGATCTATACGGAGGGAAATGAGGCCAATACCCGCAAACAAAACGGCGCAGGGAAATCCGTTAAAAAACAAGCCGCGGTTTCTGTTTTCATTCTTGCCCTCATTGCAATCGCTGTATTTGTCATTTATTTTACTGAATTACATTTTATTTTGCAAACGATGATTTTGACAGCTTTTGTCGGATGCTTACTTTTTCTGGGAATTCATTATGCTAATAAAGAAATTTTTTACCCGGTTTTCTTTGTTGGCGCCGCGATTATTTTGCTGCTTCTCAGTGTGTTTTTGAATGAAAAGGTGTTTGGAAATCACCGCTATACTTTATATTTGCTGCTTTTTGTCAACTGCGGGTTGTGGCTTATCGCCGGAAAGGCATACAAGCTGCTGTATTTTACCTTATCGGGGTTTCTCGGCCTCGTCATCTTGCTGGTCTCTATAGTAATATAATGTATAATTTTCAGTTTTCCTGTTGCCCTTTTCCGGCCCGCCTGCAATTGTATCACTTTATTGAATTTTTTGCTGCTTTTATTATAATACAAGATGAAAGCGCATTCAACCGTTATTTTTAAGTGGAAAGGCTTTCTTTCAAAAGAATTTTCAGTTAAAATGGAGGAGATGGGCACGGTAAATACGCTGGAAAAGCGGAAAAACAAGGGGGGAATGTATTGAAAAGAAATCCTGTAATCCCATATGTGCTGATTATGGTATTCGGGCTTGCCCTTATCTTTTTTCTTTCCGTGAAAGGGATCGGGGATGCGAAAGAAGTGGCCAAAGAAAAGGAGCATCCGAAGCAAACCGAAACCGCCTCCTCGGAAAAGTTTGATCCGGAGAGCTTTGCCAAAAAGACTTGCGTGACCTGCCACGGAAATAATTTGCAAGGCGGGGCCGGGCCGAATCTCCACGGCATCGGCAAGAAATTGTCCAAAGATAAGATTAAAGATGTACTCAGGAACGGCACGAGCGGCGGTATGCCAGCCGGACTTGTCGAAGAAGACCATATTGATGAAATGGCGGACTGGGTATCAAAGCTAAAATAAAGGGCAGGTTCACCGTACGGGGGGCATCCCCCTTTTTTTTATGGCAAAAAGTGGCTACAATAGAGGTATCACATGTAAAGTGGTGAAGAAATGAACAGCGGGAAACTTTCAAGAAGGCTTGAATCGGTGGCGGCTTTTATTCCGGCCGGCACTGTATTGGCAGATATCGGGTCTGACCACGCTTATTTGCCCGTTTTCTGCGTGAAGGACGGTAGCGTAACAGCGGCGGTGGCCGGAGAAGTGGCGGAAGGGCCGTACCATTCGGCGCAAAAGCAAGTGGAAAAAGCAGGGCTGACTGAAAAAATCAGCGTCCGGAAAGGAGACGGGCTTGAGATCTTGGCTCCGGGCGAAGCGGGATGCATTACGATTGCCGGGATGGGCGGCGCATTAATCGCCTCTATCCTCGATCGCGGAAAAGCAAAACTAAACGGCAAAGAAACGCTCATCCTGCAGCCGAATACCGGGTCGCACATTGTCCGCGGATGGCTGGCGGAAAACGGATGGGCCGTCACAGGAGAAGACATTCTCGAGGAAGACGGGAAAATATACGAAATTATCGCGGCAGAGTACGCGGGCCGCCATGTGGTGCTCACGGAAGCGGAACGCCTGATGGGCCCGGTTTTAATCAAAAACCAAAATGAAGCTTTCCGGAAAAAATGGCGTAATGAAATCGAAAAATGGCAATCCGTGCTCAGCCATCTGGAGCAGGCAGACGCAAGCCCGGAAATTGAAGAAAAAAAGCGTGTATATCGCCATTTGATTGCTTTGGCAGAGGAGGTTCTAACATGAAGCATGCGAACGGGCATGATGTCATCCAGCTATTTGAGCAGTTCGCACCGAAAAAGTTTGCAATGGACGGGGATCCGGTCGGGCTCCAAATCGGGCAGTTAAACGGGCCGGTGAAAAATGTGCTGGTGGCGCTTGATGTGTTGGAAGATGTGGTGGACGAAGCGATCGAAAAGGATGTCCAGCTGATTATCGCCCACCATCCTTCCGTTTACCGGCCGTTAAAAAACATGGCGACAGATACCCCCCAGGGCCGGCTGATTGAAAAATGCATCCGCCACGGGATTGCTGTCTATGCCGCCCATACGAACCTTGATATCGCAGAAGGGGGTGTAAACGATTTGCTGGCGGAGGCGCTCGGGCTCCGCGATACGGAAGTATTATCGCCTCTTTATGAAGACAAATTGAGGAAACTGGTTGTTTTTGTCCCGGTATCCCATGAAGAAGCCGTAAGAACGGCGCTTGGAAATGCCGGTGCGGGGGCGATCGGGAATTATAGCCATTGTTCTTTCTCTGCCCGCGGTACCGGCCGTTTTCTGCCGAGGGAAGGGACAAACCCGTTCCTCGGGGAAGCGGGAAAGCTCGAAGCAGCAGATGAAACAAGGATTGAAACGATTTATCCCGTGTCGATTGAAAAACAGGTGCTTTCTGCGATGCTTGAGGCGCACCCGTATGAAGAGGTTGCCTATGATATTTATCGGGTCTTAAATGAAGGCCGGAAGTATGGGCTCGGCCGGATCGGCGAAATCGAACGGGAAATGGCACTGCGGGAATTTGCGGAACATGTTAAAAAAGCGCTCGAAGTTCCGGCATTGCGCGTCGTCGGAAATCTCGACGAAAAAGTGAAAAAAGTAGCTGTTCTCGGCGGAGACGGCAACAAATATTTTGCTGAGGCAAAAAAGGCGGGGGCCGATGTGTTCGTCACCGGGGATTTTTATTACCATAACGCCCACGATGCACTGGCGCTCGGGCTGAATGTTGTAGACCCCGGACATAACGTGGAGAAGGTGATGAAAAAAGGGGTCGCGGCTTATATGCAGAAAGCATGCAGGGAGCATCAGCTCGATGTCCGCTTTATTGCATCCGAAGTGAACACAGACCCGTTTCAGTTTCTTTAAAAAACGCCCGGGCCGCTCGAAGTAGGGAAAAAGACGGCCTTTTTTAACCCGGGTCCCGTTATCCTAAAAAGATTGCGATAGCTCATTTTCCTTCTTTTGGACGGGGCCCCGTTGCATCTCGTATGGACTAAAAATACACACCAATTGATTTTCATGATGCTGCATTTTTTCCAGCATGGATGATGAAAGGCAAAAGGGCGGAGTCCGGTGGGGATCCGCCCTTTTGCTTATATTCCATTCCGGCCGGAAGCGTTTCAACCAGGTTTCAAGCTTTTTGGCCGGAAGAACGGTGCGGCGCTTTCACTTTCGGCAAAATTTTGGTTAACGGTACGTTCCGCTTTCGTTCCCAGGTTGATTCGTCTTCCGGGTCAAATTTTTCAAGAAATGCTATGACTTCACGTACGATCGGCGTCGGTGTTGATGCCCCTGCCGTTACGGCAACTTTTTGTACACCTTCAAGCCACGCCAGCTCAATTTCTTCGACATCGGCAATCCGGTATGCTTTCGTGCCGGCAATTTCTTCTGATACTTGGGCGAGGCGGTTTGAATTGTTGCTGCGCGGGTCGCCGACTACAAGCAGCAAATCAGCCTCCCCGGCCTGCCTGGCAACGGCTTCCTGGCGAATTTGCGTCGCATGGCAAATTTCATTGTACGTTTCTGCATGCGGATATTTCTTTTGGATAAGTTCCATTAAATCCGCCACGTCCCATTGGCTCATCGTCGTCTGGTTTGTTACAATGATTTTATCATTGCGGATATCGAGGGCTTTAACGTCTGCTTCCGTTTCGACGAGATGGACAATCGCAGGTGCGACACCGGCTGCCCCCTCGGGTTCCGGATGGCCTTTTTTACCGATATAAATCACATCATAGCCTTCTTTTTCTTTTTCACGGATTAAATCATGGGTTTTCGTTACATCCGGGCATGTGGCATCAATGGCCGTCAAGCCTTTTTTCCGGGCAAGTTCGCGCACTTCGGGGGAGACGCCGTGCGCGGTAAAAATAACGGTGCCTTTCTCCACCTTTTCGAGAATTTCTTTGCGGTTTTTGCCGTCGAGCGTAAGGATCCCGTCTTCTTTAAAGGCATCAGTCACATGCTGGTTGTGGACGATCATGCCAAGAATATAGATGGGACGCGGCAAAGTTTTATCCATTGCGGCGTTGCGGGCAATGACCATTGCGTCAACAACGCCGTAGCAGTAACCCCGGGGGGAAATTTTCAGCACTTCCATCGCGATCCTCCTAACAGGGTGCCGGAACACCGGCATCCGGGCTGGGAAATGAGTCTATTACATTTGTATTATATCGGAATGCGGCAAAGAATACAAAACGGGTTTTTGCACAGCCGGCCGTGCCCGAAATATGGCGCGCTCCCGGAAGGATGGAAAAGCAGAGGCTAATGCCAGCTTTTAATAGAACGAACCGTCTATACGCGGGTGCAAACTTTTGGTGCGCCAGATACCGAATGGTTCCCGGCCACAGAAAAAACCGTCTGCACACGGGTACAAACGGTTTTGGCGCCTTAAATAAACAATTTCGGCACGGAGACTCCTTTTTCCGGGCGTTTTTCGTCATTTTTGCTTTCTGCGGCTTGAGATGCGGGACGCTCCGCTTGCCGGTTGCTTTTTTTCTCTTTTGCTGGCGCAGGTTTTTTGTCTTTGCTGCTTAATTCGCGATTTTCCTGCTCATCCTGCTCATCCTCATTCGGGGCATTTTTCAGGCCGCGGTACAGTTTCCACATCGCTGGCAGATTTTTGACGAGCGGGCCGACCTGCTGAATCTGCTGGATCATCGGGCCGACCTGCTGCGCGGTTTTTAAGACATTTTGTGTATTGTTTAAAAACGAACTGATCGAAGAAGGATTTGCGATGGATTTGAAAAGCGATCCGCTTCCCCCGGCGGCACCCCGCTGGAAGGCAGCTGCCGGGTTGGCGGCTGCGCTTTGTCCGCCCCTTTGGAACAGTCTGGATAAAAGCCCTCCGCCCCGTCCTGCAGTTGCGCCTGCTCTACCCGGAAATCCCGGCATTTGCCCTCCGGCTCTGAATAGCCCGGGCATGCCCGGCCCGCCCAGGCGGTTCCCGGCAAACGGATTTCGCTGCATTCCGCCGAACGGGGACGGACTTTGCCGGCCGAAAAAGGGCGACATATTTCTTGGCGGCATCCATTTGACCCCCTTTCTGTTTGGCTTTTTCGTTCAATATTACAATATGCAGGCCAAACGGAAACGTCTGGCATGCAAAAAAAGTTTCTTTCTGCCTGTAAACGGCACAAAAATTTCCATTTGCATACGGGGGCATGCGGAAATTGGCATTTTTCGCGGATGTCGATTATAATAACAAGACGTTCTGCTGCATGAGAGAAGGAGTGGAAACATGAACGGAACAAAATGGGAAGATTTCGGTTTTAAATCATTTATCGAAAAAGCGATCGAACATAAAGGCTTTGCCGAACCGACGGAAATACAGCGAAAAATGATTCCGCTTGTTTTGCGGGGGGAAAGCGCTATCGGACAGTCGCAGACGGGAACGGGGAAAACACATGCTTATGTGTTGCCGCTTTTGCAAAAAGCAGACCCGTCTCTTGCGGAAGTCCAGGCGGTGATTACGGCCCCGACGCGGGAACTGGCGGCACAGATATACCATGAAATCCAGGAAATTTTAAAATGGGAAGAAACAGGCCGTCTTACCGCTAAACTATTTATCGGCGGGACGGACAAGCAGCGGGATATCAGCAAACTGAAAAAACAACCGCAAATTGTAGTTGGCACACCGGGCAGGGTAAATGATCTTGTGAAAGAACAGGCGTTATTTGTCCATACAGCGAAAACGTTTGTTGTCGATGAAGCGGATATTATGCTCGATATGGGCTTTATCGTGGATGTCGACCAAATCGCGGGGAGGATGTCTGAAAAACTGCAAATGCTCGTGTTTTCGGCAACCATTCCCGAAAAATTAAAGCCGTTTTTAAAAAAGTACATGGAAAATCCGAAATTCGAGCAGGTAGCGCCGCGCCAAATCGCAGCGAAAAAAATTGAACATATTTTGATCCCAAAACGCGCGCGGGAGAAAATGGACGTGTTGCATGATGTCCTCGAGGCGTTTAACCCGTACTTGGCGATTGTATTTGCAAACACAAAAGCGATGGTGGATGAAATTGCAGCAGGGCTCTCAGCAAAAGGGATGAAAACGGCCCGCATCCACGGAGACCTCTCGCCGCGGGAACGGGCGAAAACGATGAAACAAATCAAAAACCTGGAATACCGGTACATCATTGCCACTGATTTGGCCGCGCGCGGGATTGATATCGAAGGGGTCAGCCATGTTGTAAACTACGAGCTGCCAAAAGATTTAACGTTTTACGTCCATCGCGCCGGCAGAACGGCCCGCGCCGATCTGTCGGGCATATGCGCGACCATTTACGAACCTTCCGATGAGTTTGCCCTCACCCAGCTTGAGAAAATGGGGATTGCATTTCTCTACCGCGATGTGCGCCGCGGCGAATGGGTGGAACTGGGCGATCGGAACCGCCGCAAAAAGCGGGTAAAAAAGGCGGATCAAACGGAGACTGCGGCGAGAAAGGCAATCGGCAGGCCGAAAAAAGTGAAGCCGGGCTACAAAAAGAAAATGGAACGGCAGATCGAAATGCTGAAAAAACGGCAAAGGAAATTGCAAAAACGGAAATAAAAGGGGAGAAACAGCATGCTTAAAATTGGTTCACATGTCTCGATGAGCGGCAAAAAAATGCTGCTTGCGTCAAGTGAAGAGGCGGTTTCATACGGCGCCAACACATTCATGATTTATACGGGCGCACCGCAAAATACAAGGCGGAAGAAAATTGAGGACTTGAACATTGAAGCCGGCCTTGCCCATATGAAAGAACATGGCATAGAGGAGATTGTCGTCCATGCGCCGTATATCATCAATATCGGCAACACAACAAATCCTGCGACATTTGAACTCGGTGTCCGTTTTTTGCGGTCGGAAATTGAGCGGACGGAGGCGATCGGAGCGAAGCAGATCGTTTTGCACCCGGGCGCCCATGTTGGTGCAGGGCCGGAAAAAGCGATCAAGAAAATCATTGAAGGGCTGAATGAGGTGCTTGTTCCGGAGCAAACCGTCCAGATTGCGCTTGAAACGATGGCCGGCAAAGGATCCGAATGCGGCAGGACGTTTGAGGAACTGGCGGAAATTATAGACGGCGTCAAATACAATGACAAGCTTTCCGTTTGCTTTGATACTTGCCATACCCATGATGCCGGCTATGATGTGAAAAACCGGTTTGATGAAGTGCTGGATGAATTTGACCGGATCATCGGCATTGGCCGCCTGAAAGTATTGCATGTCAATGACAGCAAAAATGAAGCCGGCTCGCACAAAGACCGGCATGAGAATATCGGGTTTGGCCATATCGGATTTGAAGCCCTTGACTATATCGTGCATCACCCGGCGCTTTCTGACATCCCGAAAATTTTGGAAACCCCTTATGTCGGCGAAGACAAAAAGAACCGCAAGCCGCCGTACAAATACGAAATTGCCATGCTTAGAAACAGGAAATTTGACGAAAATCTGCTGGCCAAAATTGTGGAGCAGCCCGCTTGAATCCTGGTCAGGTTTTAAAGCCGCTGAAACAAAACGGTGAGACACTACATTCTTAGTGTCTCATCGTTTTTTGCATCTGGACAGTTTCAGTGGTTTTCGTTTGGCCGGGATTTTTTAAAAATAAACCTCCATTTGCAAAATGAAATATAACTGTAATCTATTTATCAAACCATCAATGCTATAATCAGAAATATCAATAGATTAATAGAACGGAATCTACACATAATGAGAAAAAGCCGATACATAGCAATGGAGGCGTTAAGGTGAATAGGAAGTTTTTGTCGTTAACCGCTGCTGCAGTGATCGCAGGCAGCGCTTTCGTCCCGCTTAGCAAAGCAAATGCAGAAACCGCTGTCAAGAGCATTCAAAACGAGGAGTCGGCCGTTAAGGAAAGCATTTCCGGCAAGCAAAACGAGATTGCGAAGATCGCAGAAAACGCGAAGCAGCTTCAGTCGGATATGGAAAAAATTTCGGCTAAGATCCGCCAAACCAATCAGAAAATCAGTGAAAAAACGCAAGAAGTGTCAGAGACGAAAGACGAGGTCGCATCGTTAAATGAAAAAATGAAAGAAACGCAAAAAAGAATAGAAGAGCGCAACAACGTGCTTGCCCGGCGTGCGCGTGACATTCAACAAAAAGGCGGAGCGGATAGTTATCTGAATGTGCTGCTTGAATCCAGCAGCCTGAGCGATTTTGTCAGCCGAGCGCAAGCGTTAACAACGTTTGTCCAAGCAGACCGCGCCATTTTAAAAGCGCAGGAAAAAGACAACAAAACATTAAATACAGCAAAAGCTGAAGTGGAAAAGAAGCTTCAGAAAGTGCAGTCGGATTTAGCTGAGCTTGAGGAGTTGAAAGAAGCAAACAAATACCAGCTTGCGGACCAGAAAAGCTTAGAAGCGGCGCTGAAGGAGCAAAAACAAGCTGCTGCAGCTGAATTGGCGAAGCTGAAAGACAAGGAAGCTTCCTTAAACGCGCAGGAAAAAGCAGCGCTCGCTGAACTGGAAAGCAAAGAGACCGAGACCGCACCATCTGCTACTGCTGCAAAATCTTCCGCGCCTCAGGAATCGAAGCAGGATGATTCCGCCTCTACCGGCACGAGCACCGGAAGAGACGATTCAAATGGAGAAACTGCGGCACATACACAGAAGGAAAAGACAAAGTCCGGATCCCGCGCAAAACATGTGGCGCGCGTACCTTCCTTTTCTGATGACGGCAGCGCTTCAAACAACGGTTCCGGAACGGTTGAAAAAGCGATCAGCGCCGGTTCAGCTTTAATCGGGCACACTTCCTATAAAATGGGCGGCGGAAGAACGAAAAGCGACATTGCAAACGGGCTTTTTGACTGCTCCTCATTTGTTCATTGGGCCTACGCACAGGCAGGCGTGAACCTGGGTGGCTCCGGTGCGAATACGGATACGCTTGCAGGGCTTGGGCAAGCGGTCAGTGCTTCGCATATGAAACGGGGAGACCTGGTCTTTTTCAATACTTATAAGTACAACGGCCATGTGGGCATTTACCTGGGCGGCGGCAAATTTCTCGATTGCAATAGTTCAGATGGCGTTTCCATCGACACCATGAGCAGCGGTTACTGGAAACAGTGCTTTAATGGCGTTGTCAGGCGCGTAGTGAAATAAGGAAGAACCGGCCGAAAAGCTTTTTCCGGCCGGTTCTTTTTCTATTTTGCCAATAAGACAAACACCCGGTTGATTTCTTTTGCGGTGAGCGGGCTTGTAATTTTTGCAATGTCTTTCAGTGCTTTGCTGCGGGCCTCGTCATCAAAGATGTCCAACTGTTTTCCCCGCACATAATCCGCGATTTTTTCCGCATCTTCGCGGCTGATTTTCACGTTAAACTGCCGCGCGTATTTAAAAAGTTCCGCGCCGGTAATGATATTCACCTTATAATTGACCATATTTTGAATCAGTTTCAATATCCATCACTCTCCCCGCTTCATGTATATGCGGGCCGGGAAGAAATGTTTCAGATGCTTATGGAAGGGGATATTGCCGCGGAGGAAGAAAAGCGATAAGAAGGCGGCAATTACCGGCATTTCCACGTGAACCCCTCCGCGCTTTACAATCTTTCGGAAAGAAGGTATAATGTTTAAATCGGAATGATTCTGATTGAGGAGTTTGCGTATGGAAGAATATGTTGTAGAAGTTTCTGGCCTCTCTTTCCGTTATGACCGGCAGAATGTGCTGGAACAGATCGATTTAAACATACCAAAGGGAGCGTTTCTCGGCATCATTGGCCCGAACGGTTCCGGAAAATCAACCCTGCTAAAGCTCATGCTCGGGCTGTTAAAACCGCAGGAAGGGGAAATCCGCCTTTTCGGCACGCCGCTCAGCCGCTTTAAAGACTGGAGCCGGATCGGTTTTGTCTCGCAAAAAGCCAATGCATTTAATACTGGTTATCCTGCGACCGTTTTAGAAGTGGTCGAAAGCGGCCTGGTGAAAAAAACCGGCCTGTTCCGTTTCCTTGGCCCCGGCGCCAGAAAAGAAGCAATGGAAGCGATCCGCTCAGTCGGGATGGAGGCGTACGCCCATCAAAATATTGGCGAGCTAAGTGGCGGCCAGCAGCAGCGTGTGTTTATCGCGCGGGCCATTGTCAGCAAGCCGGAGATTTTGATGCTGGATGAGCCGACAGTTGGTGTGGACCAGCGCCATGTCCGGTCTTTTTACGAAATGCTGGAGCAGCTGAACAGGGAATGGGGCATTACCCTGATTCTTGTCACACATGATATCGGCGCCGTTTCCGACAAAGTGACGCATGTTGCATGCTTGAACCAGCATTTATATTTCCATGGCGACATCCACGCGTTTCAGCAGTTGGATGAAGAAAAACGTTCATCCTGGTATGCCCACGATGTCCGGTTGCTGGCGCATGAACATGGGTGAGAAGGAGAAACCGAATGATTGCTGCACTTTTTCATTATCATTTTTTACAAAATACATTTTTGGCCGGCATTTTAATCGGCCTGATTGCCCCTTTGATCGGTAGTTTTATTGTCGTACGCCGTTTGTCGCTGATTGCGGATGCGCTCAGCCATGTCACATTGTCCGGGATTGCGATCAGCCTGTTTTTAAGCAGCAAGCTTTCTATTCTTGCCGGGTTGAACCCGCTTTATATTGGCACCGGCTTTTCCGTGCTCGGATCCGTGCTGATCGAGCGGTTGCGCGGGGTTTACCGGCATTATGAAGAACTTGCGATTCCGATTATCATGTCGGGCGGGATTGGCATCGGGCTGATCTTTATTTCTGTGGCCGGAGGGTATAATGTAGATTTGATGAATTACCTGTTCGGCAGCGTAAGCGCGGTAAGCCAGGCTGATCTTTGGCTCATTCTGGGGATTGCCGTCATTGTGGCGGCTGTGATCCTTTTGCTGTATAAGGAACTTTTCCTGCTTTCTTTTGATGAAGAATATGCAAAAGTGTCCGGTATTCCTGCGAAAACGATCCATTTGCTGTTTATGGTGCTGATTGCGCTTGTGATTTCGGCTGCGATGCGGATCGTGGGGATTATGCTTGTATCCGCGCTGATTACGCTCCCGGTAGCGGCCAGCATCCGCATCAGCCGGGGATTTAAACAGACCATTTTGTTTTCCGTTCTTTTTGGCGAAATTTCCGTTTTGGGCGGGCTGGTTACGGCATTTTATCTGAATTTGCCGCCCGGTGGTACAATTGTGGTGATTTCCATCGTCATTTTGCTTTTGGCGGTTTATATGAAACGATTCCGGCCCGGTGCCGGTTTGAACAAAAAGAAGGTGTGAACATGCTTTTGGATGAGGCAATTGAAATCTTGAAGGAAAACGGCTATAAGCATACAGGAAAAAGGGAAAAAATGCTCGATTTGTTTTCGGAGAGCAATAAGTATTTGACGGCAAAAGACGTGCTCGAATGGATGAAAGATGCGTATCCGGGCCTCAGTTTTGATACGATCTACAGGAATTTATCGCTTTTTGCTGAACTTGGCATACTGGAAGTGACAGAGCTGTCCGGTGAAAAGCATTTCCGTTTCAAATGCTCGACAAACCACCACCATCACCATTTTATTTGCCTGGCGTGCGGGAAGACGAAAGAAATCCCGGATTGCCCGATGCCAATGGTGAGCGGTTTGGAAGGGTATGCCATTTCCGGCCATAAGTTTGAAATTTACGGCACGTGCCCGGAATGCATGGCAGATGAAACGCGGCAAAATATTTAACAAACCCTGCTTCCGGCAGGGTTTGTTTTTGCTATATAAGTTGAACGAATGTGTTGCCAGAATCCATATCGATCCTGATCGTAGTAGATGTTGGCGCGAAAAACTGAAGTTCATTTTATGATTTTGGATATTTTTCAAGACGCCTTCCGGGAAAAATAACCCGGGCGCAGGCACGCGGGTCACCGCAAAAAGCTATCCGCAACCCAGCCTGTCCCTTACAGAAACCCGGATAAGCCCTTAATCGCGTGCGGAGCGGCTGGACTGGGTGATCCAGCGTCTGACCCAGTCATCCGCTTCTTTCCAATTTTTCACCCGGTATACATTGTCCGGGACGGGATCCCGGTTGTATGGGGTGTCAAACAGAAGGACGGGGATGCCGAGCGTTTGCGCAATGGCGGCCGCATTGTCATGTTTGTCTTCCAAAAACAAATCAACGTTGTACTTTTTTGCGGTTTCCACTTTGTGATGCGTGCCGATCAGCTCGATATGATGGTATTTCAGCTGTTGTTTTGTAAACCAGTTTTTGGTCACATCAAGGAGATAGGATGCGCGTGCGCTGATAAAATACAGCTCAAACCGGTCTGCCCATTTGTTTAACACTTCTTTTGCCCCTTTTGCAACCGGGGATTTTGCATAGATCACAGGCTCCGAGCGGATAAACCAGTCGGCAAATGTCCCGGCAGGAATATCGACGACATCTGTGATCTCATACTTCGTTAAGTCTTCATATTTCAGGTCAATGTGAAAGGCATCGTTAATGAACGGAATAAGCGTTTCAGGATCTGTCACAGTCCCGTCAATGTCAATGCCGAAACGGTATTTTTTCACCATGGTGCGCCTCCTTTTCCGTTTTGAATGTGAAGCGATCGTGCCGCCTGTTGTCCGGGCCAGGCCTGGAAGATAAAAGTTGCCGCGCATGAAGAAACACCGGCTTGTTTTACGCCGGTGTTTCGGTCAGACGGGGTTCACGTTTTGCGCGGCCTGTTTTTGGTAATACGCTTCGGCAAGCATGTCGATTTCTTTTTTCAATTCTTCTACCATTTTATCTTCCGGCACTTTCCGTATGATTTTCCCTTTGCGGAACAGGAGGCCTTCCCCGCGTGCACCGGCGATCCCAATATCCGCTTCTCTTGCTTCACCGGGGCCGTTGACGGCGCAGCCGAGGACGGAAACTTTAATCGGCGCTTTTATGGTCTGTAAATATTCTTCGACTTCGTTTGCAATGCTGATTAAATCGATCGCAATCCGGCCGCAAGTCGGGCATGAAACGAGCGTCGGGGCATTGGAGGAAAGCCCGAATATTTTCAGCAGTTCACGCGCGACTTTCACTTCTTCCACCGGGTCGGCGCTTAAAGAAATGCGGAGCGTGTTGCCGATTCCCATATTTAAAAGCGTCCCAATCCCGGCGGCACTTTTGATGGTGCCGGAAAACAGCGTCCCGGATTCAGTAATACCGAGATGGAGCGGGTAGTCAAATGTCCGGGCCGCTTTCTCGTACGCTTCGATGGCAAGGCGGACATCCGAGGCTTTCATCGAAACGATAATGTCGTGAAAATCCAGGTCTTCCAGAATCCGGATATGGTGCAGGGCGCTTTCGACCATGCCGTCTGCTGTCGGGTATCCGTATTTTTGCAAAATTGGTTTTTCAAGGCTTCCAGCATTGACGCCGATCCGGATCGGAATGCCGCGCTCTTTTGCCGCTTTCACGACCGCTTCGACTTTTTCGCGCTTGCCGATATTACCCGGGTTAATCCGGATTTTATCGACGCCGCCTTCAATTGCGATTAACGCAAGCCGGTAATCAAAGTGGATATCCGCGACAAGCGGGATATGGATTCTTTTTTTTATGTCGGGAATAGCCCTTGCCGCCCGTTCATCCGGGACGGCAACGCGCACGATCTGGCAGCCTGCTTCTTCAAGCCGCTCAATCTGGCGGACAGTTGCATCGACATCATGTGTTTTCGTCGTCGTCATACTTTGAATGAATAATTCATTGCTGCCCCCGATCGTCAAGTTACCTACCTTGACAGGGCGCGTTTTTGTACGGTGTATGATCTCACCCAAGGATATTCGCTCCTTTAATGATCTATCAGTCCATAAACATTTTACCAACTTACATTTTACCAATTTACTGCCCCGATTGACAAGCCATACTCCGGTTTTTACCGGGATTCGCCGTAAATGGGAAACCGGTATGTTTGTCCAATTTGGATGTCTTCCGGTGCAATTCCGCCGTTTAGTTTGCTGAAATCGCGGATCACTTTTTCAATCGAAGGCGCCGTCCCGCCTGATATTTTTTTGACAATCGTAAGCACCGTGTCACCGGAATGGACCTTGGCTGTGACATACGGACCGTGGGTTGTTTCAGGTTGTATGGCAACGTTTTTTTCGGTTGTTTCTTTAGCATTCGTCGGGATTGTGCCTGCGTGGAGATCGTAGTAGATGCTGTAAGAGATAAGGGCAACGATAAAGAGCGCAAATATTTTTTTCAACATGGACATTCCCTCCTTTTATGAGTGCTACCAGTATATGCCGGTATGCTGTAATTAGAACCCGGGATGATTCTCAAAAATGCAGGCGAAAAATTTGCCATTTATCAATCGGTTTTGGTACATTAAATATGACAAATCTTTGAATCTTTTCGGTTCAAAACACTACATAAAGGAGGAATAAAGATATGACGTACACTTTACCGCAATTGCCGTATGCGTATGATGCCCTGGAGCCTTATATTGACAAGGAAACGATGAACATCCACCATACGAAGCACCATAATACTTATGTCACCAATTTGAACAAAGCGTTGGAAGGCCATGACGACCTTGCTTCCAAATCCGTTGAGGACTTAATTTCGGATTTGAATGCGGTTCCGGAAGAAATCCGTACAGCGGTTCGCAACAATGGCGGGGGACATGCCAACCACTCGTTGTTCTGGACGTTGCTTTCGCCAAATGGCGGTGGCGAACCGAAAGGCGCACTGCTTGACGCGATCAACAGCAAATTCGGCAGCTTTGAAAAATTCAAAGAACAATTTGCAGCGGCTGCAGCGGGTCGTTTCGGTTCCGGCTGGGCATGGCTTGTTGTCAATAATGGCGAGCTTGAAATTACAAGCACCCCGAACCAAGACAACCCGCTTTCCGAAGGCAAAAAACCAATTCTTGGCCTTGATGTTTGGGAACATGCTTACTACTTGAAATACCAAAACCGCCGTCCGGAATACATTTCTGCATTCTGGAATGTCGTGAACTGGGACGAAGTGGAAAAACTGTACGAAGCAGCGAAATAATCGCGATCCATTTAAAAAAGGGCGTGCCGCGCCATTTGCGTGCACGCCCTTTTTGCATGCGCTCGTGCATAAACGCCCCCGTTTTTCAAAACAATATAGGGGAATGGGGGGAGTTTTGATTTATGAAACGTGTGCAAAAATGGTTCGGAGATATAGAACTGTCAAAAGATCTGCTGCTGCTACTTGCGATCGGCGGGCTTTATTCTCTAAGCGTTTCGCTGTCCAATTCTTTCGTTAACATATATTTATGGAAGCAGACAGGGAAGTACATAGATCTGGCGGTATATAATTTATCGGTTGTTATCCTGCAGCCGCTTACTTTTATCATCGCGGGAAGATGGGCGAAAAAAGTGGACAGGGTCATGGTGTTCAGGATCGGGGTTGCCTTTTTGGCACTGTTTTATTTAAGCGTGCTGTTTTCGCGGGGGCATGCCGGCGATTTTATCGTTTTGCTTGGCGGGCTGCTCGGGATCGGCTATGGCTTTTATTGGCTCGCCTATAACGTGCTGACGTTTGAAATTACGGAGCCCGAGACGAGGGATTTTTTTAACGGCTTTATGGGGGCATTCGGATCCATCGGCGGCATGGCCGGGCCGTTTGCCGCCGGTCTGATCATTTCAGCGATTGGGAAAAGCGGCTATACGGTCGTTTTTGCGCTCTCTCTCATCCTGTTTGCCCTTGCCGTCGTCCTCAGTTTTTTTATTGCACCACGACCTGCACACGGCCGTTATTTGTTTAAGCAAATCGTAAAGGAACGGCATCGCAACCCGAATTGGAAACGGATTACAAGCGCCCATTTTGTCCAAGGTTTAAGGGATGGCACGTTTGTGTTTATGATTTCCGTTTTTGTGTTCCTTTCCACGGGGAGCGAGCTTTCTCTTGGCACGTTCGGGCTGATCAATTCCTGCCTGCAGTTTCTCGGGTACACGCTCGTTGCCCGTTATATTAAAATCAAGCATCGCCAGCGCTCCATTTTTTTGGGCGGGCTGCTTCTGTATGCGGCCGTGTTTTTGTTTATTTTTGAAGTCACCTATCCGAGAATGCTGCTTTATGCCGCAACGATTGCGATTGCTTACCCGCTTCTGCTTGTCCCGTATAATTCGATGACATACGATGTGATCGGCAGGGCATGGAAAGCAGCGGAAGCGCGGATTGAATATGTTGTCGTGCTTGAAATATTTACCAATGCTGGCAGAGTCGTTTCGATTTTGCTTTTCATTGCGGCTGTCACTTTTTTCAACAGCCAGATAAGCATCCGCGTGCTGATGCTTGTGATTGGGGCAGGACATTTATGCATTTCGCTTTTTACAAGGAATATTCGGATTGGGAATATGTAGGGCCGCCGTTTCCAAAAATGGCGGTATTTTTTATAGCCATGTCCGCACTTTTTCGCTAAAATGGAATGTATAGCCGATGGCGAAGGGAGGAGCAGAAAAAGGTTGAAGAAAAAGAAGCGAAAAAAGCGGTCGCATATTCCATTTAGAATGAATATGCTGTTCTTTGCTGTTTTTGTGCTTTTTTCGGTCTTAGTCGTGCGTCTGGGCATCGTGCAGATTGTCTACGGCCAGGATTACAAAAAAGAACTTGAACAGACGGAAGACAAGACGATCCATACTTCTGTTCCAAGAGGTAGAATTCTTGACCGGAACTATAAAGTGATTGTGGGCAATAAAGCGCTGAAGGCGATCACATATACGAGGACCCAGGCGGACGACAGCGGGAAAATGCTGACAGTGGCAAGGAAACTCGGGGAAATCATCAAAGTGCCGGATGCTGATGTGAAACGGCTGACGGATCGGGATAAAAAAGACTTTTGGATCCTAACCCATCCGAAAGCGGCAAAACAGCTCGTTTCCAAAGCGGAACAGGCAAAGCTCGACAACGACAGCGACAAAATATACAAGTTGCAGCTGAATCGGATTACGAAACAGGATCTGGATTCACTGTCGCGGGATGATCTCAATGTGCTCGCGATCTACAGCAAAATGTCGGCCGGCTATGTGCTGTCCCCGCAAATTATCAAAAACACGGACGTGACGAATAAAGAGTATGCGACTGTGAGCGAGAATCTTTCAGCGCTGCCGGGCGTAGATATTACAACCGACTGGGAGCGGAACTATGTGTTCAAAGAGGCGAACAGCAACGATTCGGTTTTGGGGTCAATCCTCGGCGATGTGACAACCGAAAAAGAAGGTCTGCCTGCCGACAAGGAACAGTACTACACGGCCCGCGGATACAGCCGCAATGACCGTGTCGGGAAAAGTTATATTGAACAGCAGTATGAAGATGTCTTGAACGGCGAAAAAGAAAAAGTAGAAGCGAAGCAGGATAAAAAAGGAAATGTCATCTCTTCAAAAGTGATTAGCAAAGGGAAGCCGGGCAGCGACCTTGTTTTGTCTGTTGACATTGACCTGCAAAGAGAAGTTGAAAAAATTATTACCGATGAAATCAAAGCGGCCCGCGCAAGCAATCCGCTTGTTGACCGTGCCTTTGTCACCGTTATGAACCCGAATACCGGCGAAGTGCTGACAATGGCCGGCAAACAGGTGGTCACAAAAAACGGGGCTGCGAAAATCAAGGA
The DNA here is from genome assembly GCF_038593185.1 of Weizmannia sp. FSL K6-0777. Classification (NCBI taxonomy): domain Bacteria; kingdom Bacillati; phylum Bacillota; class Bacilli; order Caryophanales; family Bacillaceae; genus Heyndrickxia; species Weizmannia sp. FSL K6-0777. The sequence continues at coordinate 1,966,938 of NZ_CP151971.1, read as the reverse complement.
CTTTGCACTCGGGAATATGACAACTGCTTATCCTTCGGGTTCTGCAGTGAAAGGTGCGACTGTTTTGACCGGGTACCAGACCGGGGCCATTTCGCCCGGGAGTGTATTTGTCGACCAGCCGCTCCATTTCGCCAGCACCCCTGTGAAAAAATCGTGGGTGACGTCTGGTTTTGGTGCGATTAACGACTTAAGGGCCCTGCAGGTTTCATCGAACGTATATATGTTCCGGACGGTCATGGCGATCGGCGGGCAGCATAATTATGTACCGAATGGCTCGCTTAATATTGACAAAATGAAAACGATCCGGACATTGCGCAAATATTTTGCCCAATTCGGGCTAGGTGTTAAAACCGGTATCGACCTTCCGGGTGAAGTCGGCGGCTATCAAACGGAAGTCCCGCCGAACAGCGGGAACGTGCTCGACTTTGGGATCGGGCAGTTTGACACGTATACTGCGCTTCAGCTCTGCCAGTATGTTTCCACGATTGCAAACGGCGGTTATCGCGTGCAGCCGCATATTGCGAAGGAAATCCGTGAACCGAGCCCGGACGGCAAGACACTCGGGCCTGTCGAAAAAGAAATCGGCACGACGGTCTTAAACCGTGTGGATATGAAGGAGTCATACATCAACCGCGTCAAACAAGGTTTTTATAACGTGGTGAACGTTCCCCACGGAACAGCTTACGGGCGGATTGATTCCAGTCTGAAAGTGGCAGGGAAAACCGGGACGGCACAGGCTGTTTATGGCGGTGAACTGGTGGAAAAATACGATGCGGCCGGAAGGGCACATCCTTCCATTTGGTCAGATGCATGGAATTCCACCTTTGTCGGTTATGCGCCTTACAATCACCCGGAAATTGCCATTTCGGTTGTTGTGCCATGGTCTTACATGGGAGGCGCATCCGACCCGCACACAAATTTAAAGATTGCGAACCGTGTGTTTAAAGCTTATTTTAACCTGAAGAAAAAAGAAGAAAGCCATGCTGCCAACACGGCCGTACCAACAGCCGAAAACGGGGCAGGCGGTTCGAACTAATGGCTGCGATCAAAAACGGATAACGGGGTTTCCCGCTATCCGTTTTCTATTCCATGGCACCCGTAATGATGCGCTTCACTTCGTTTACAGGGAGGGCGGACTGCCTTGCAATCTGTTCGAATGAAAGACCTTGCCGGAACAAAGCGAGCACCTGGTTTTTTACAATTTCATTGACCGGCATCCTTTCGCCGGACGAATCCGGAAGAAGCGGGTCGGCTCCAGGCGCCATGAATTCTTCTTCGAGCGTCTGTAATCTTTTTTTGATCTGGTACGTTTCCTGGAAAAATTTTAAAGACAAATCTTCCAGTTCCTGTTCTACCAGATGCACGCGGTCCTGGCGGAAAAACGAAATAAGAAACAATACCACAGAAAGCGCCAGTAACACCATCAGCGTCATAACCATCCATTTCTCTCCTTTTTCATTGCAAAGTACTATTGTTAGTTATATCACGATTTTCCGGTGAAGTGTACCGCCTTTCTGGCAAGAGGGGGCGAAATCGTGCAAGAAAAGGGGGAGCGGCGGACTTGCCCCCATTCAAGTGAAAATTTCACCTATACCGGCAGCCGGCGGGAAGAACGGTTTTGCCCGAAAAAACATACTGGCAATCGTCCGTGAAAAATGCTATGATAGATAAGTCGTATGCACGATCGATTGAGAAAGATGGAGGGATGAAACATGCGTGTAAACATTACACTGGCTTGCACGGAATGCGGTGAGCGTAACTATATTACAACGAAAAATAAACGTACGACCCCGGACCGTATTGAATTGAAAAAATATTGCCCGCGGGACAAACGTGCAACCGTACATCGCGAAACAAAGTAAACAGCAGGCGTTTTCCTGCTGTTTTTTCTTTTGCCGGGACTTACATATAAAATGAATTGAAGTTTTTACATTGAAACAAGGTCATCCATTTGCATAGGTTTCTTTTTGCAGCCGGCAACAAAGTAGCGATGTTTCGTTCATTTTATATAGCGGATAATTTTTCTCCCGGCAGGAAAAATAGAAATGAGTTGCGGAAAATTTTTTTGGGGGAGGAATCGCCATGAACAGATGGCTGAAGTGGATGGCGGTACTGCTTCTGTTTTCAGCAGCTTACCGGAACCGTTACCGAGTATTAAACACTGTATTTGGGTACGGCCCTGCGAGAAAATTGGCGGTCACGGCAGCAATGCGGATTCCCGGATTGCGGTCACGCGTCATGGGCCAGATTTTTCAATAACGGCGAAAAAAGGGCGGGTGTAAAAGGCCAAACGCTTTACACTCCGCTCTTTTTTTCGATATAGTTAGGATAAAATGGATGGAAAAAGGCAGGGGAAATCGTGAACAGCAGGGCAGATGTTTTGTTTTGGGCAATCAGCCGCCATTTTGTCGTGGAAAATGAGTACCGGATCATGTTTTTGAGTGAAAACCGGGATGAAATGTGGCTTGCCAATCCAAAAAAGAAGAATTTGCCGCTTGTGCGCCTTTTGCGGTATGACATCGACTGGGGCAACTGGTTGTACCGCGACATCCGTGATTGTTGCGCACAGGCTGAAGATTTATGCAAACAAATAAGACGGCTTGCTCCGCGCGTACTCAATATTTATGTGAGTGCGTATGCGCCGGTTGACGATTATGAAATTTATTTGGATGAACCGATGCATATTAATGGCGGAAAAACGGAACTCCATAGCGTATTGATTGAAGGGGAGAATCCTGATCCCGGGATCAGCAAGCTGCGTCAGTTTACGGAAGGCCGGCTTGCGATTGCGCCCGAAACCATGGGTGGGGACCCCTATGCATTACAGCGGATGGTGTTCGCAGCCGAGGCGCAACGGGAAGAGGAGGAACGGCAGCTGTTTGATGCGGGCAGGCCGTTTTTTACATACGTCTTTCTGGCCGTACAGATTGCCGTGTTTATTATCATGTCGCTTACCGGCGGGACGCAGAATACGCAAAACCTGATTCGTTTCGGCGCCAAGTACAACCCGCTGATTATGGAAGGGCAATATTGGCGGCTGATTACGCCGGTTTTTATTCACATCGGGATCATGCACCTTTTTATGAATTCGCTCTCTTTATATTACATCGGGCCGCTTGTCGAACGGATTTACGGTAAGGCGCGTTTTGCCCTGATTTATTTGTTCGCCGGGTTTACAGGCTGCCTGGCCAGCTTCCTGTTTTCGCCAAGCCTTTCTGCCGGCGCAAGCGGTGCGATTTTTGGCTTGTTTGGCGCTTTGCTTTACATCGGGACGGCTTACCGCGATCTTTTTTTCCGGACAATGGGATCGAGTGTCATTACGCTCATCATCATTAATCTCGTTTTCGGCTTCTCCGTTTCCGGCATTGACAATTTCGGGCATCTTGGCGGGCTTTTCGGCGGTTTTCTCGCAGCATGCATCGTCCACTTTCCGAAACGGAAGCGCATCGGTGTACAGCTTCCGGCTCTTCTTCTTGCCGCTTTCCTCGTTTATATGGGCCTGCGCGGCGTCTAATAAAGTATGCCCCCCGTTTCGGTTCCGGCCCGCTTCTTTGGCGTGCAAGCGCGGGCCTTTCGGGGGACGAATTCTGCCGGGATAAAAAATTCCCTCTTTGAGACCGCGGGTTGTCACGGCCATTCTTCAAAAAATGCTCCGGGCATGGTTTCACAGTGCACTTCCATGCCGAGCGGCCAAATGATCCGGCAAATTGCCGCAATTTGATGCTTGTTAGAAGCTGCACAATCGACTATACTTTTCTTTGGAACAGATTTTTATCAAACGAAAGCTGGGTCGAAATGAGAACGCTTTATGATGTGCAGCAGCTTTTGAAAAAATTCGGCATTATTGTCTATATCGGGGACCGGCTTGCCGATCTCGAGCTGATGGAATTGGAACTGAGACAATTGTACCAGGCAAGGGTGCTGGAAAACCGCGAATACGAAACCGCCCTGTTGATCATCAGGCAGGAAAAACGGTTGGAAAAAGAGAAAAAAATTGAGGGTGAGCGAAATGGCTGAGAAATGGATCATTGGCATTGATTTGGGGGGCACCACCACAAAACTGGCATTTGTGAATGAAGCAGGCGATATTTTACACAGATGGGAGATCCCGACTGTGACGGCTAACCAGGGGGAAGCGATCCTTCCGAATATCGCAAAATCGATTGAGGACGAATTGGCCCGGGTAAAGCGGGAGAAAAAAGATATCACAGGGATCGGCCTCGGCGTACCGGGACCGGTTGATATGGAAGCCGGCGTGATCTATGAAACCGTCAATATCGGCTGGGCACAGCATTATCCGGCTGCCGGGACATTGCAAAAATGGACGGGGTTAAAAGTGGTGATCGATAATGATGCAAACGTTGCGGCACTCGGTGAAATGTGGAAGGGTGCCGGGAAAGGTTCCGGGGAAATGGTCTTCGTTACGCTTGGCACCGGTGTCGGCGGCGGCATCATTACAGGCGGCGACATCGTCCACGGTGTAAAAGGGGCGGCAGGCGAAATTGGCCATATTACCGTTATTCCGGAAGGCGGGGCAAAGTGTAACTGCGGGAAAACCGGCTGCCTTGAAACGGTCGCTTCTGCAACAGGCGTGGTCAGGACAGCCATGGCGAAACTGGCTGCATTTAGCAGCGCGTCTCCGTTAAAAGATTTGTATGCCCAAAGCGGCTCGGTAACCGCTAAAGATGTGTTTGATTTTGCGAAAGCGGGCGATGCCCTTTCCTGTGAAATTGTGGACGAAACGGCAAAATACCTCGGGCTTGCGCTGGCAAGTGTGGCAAATACGTTAAATCCGGAAAAAATCGTGTTAGGGGGCGGGGTGTCAAAAGCAGGCGAAACGCTCTTAAACCCAGTGCGCGCTTATTTTTTGAAATACGCGTTCAACACGGTCGGCAAATCGACAAAACTGGAACTTGCCACATTGGGAAACGATGCTGGCGTGCTCGGGGCAGCGTGGTTGGCGTTAAATAAAATATAAGGAAAGCTCCCTCTTTCATGATACGCGCTGATTTTGCCATACGAGAAACAGCGATATCTGAAAAGAGGAGTTTTTTTCCAGCCTCCGTACTACAAGGGCGGTATGGCCGTTTTGCGCAAGTCTTTATGCTGCAGAGAAAAAGAAATGGTTTTTTTGGACTGAATCATCTAGAGACGGGCAGCCTGTTGCAAACTTGTGTGCTAGCGCGCACTAAGCTTTAAGACAAATTGAATTACGGGAACTTGCTTCGGTTTTTGGTGATGCAAAGATGCAAAAAAGCGGCATGACGCCGCTTTTTTAAGCATTAAGTAAAGGTCGGGTAGCCCGAATGGATGACGGTCATGATGGCAAACCAGCCGAAAAGGGCAAAAGAAATGATACCGAAAATAAATCCGAGGATATTTTTGTTTTTGGCCGCAGTAATGAAACCAATCAGTGACAGAATGGAGACGAGACTGAAAATAATGACTGTACCCATGACATCCCCCTTATAATGAAAAGGCATTCAATTATCTTTATTTTACAACCAGTCTGGTGATTTGTCGAGTAAATGAACAGGCATTTTTTGCGGATGAAAACATGATACAATAGGACAGGAGGGATACGAATGAAATGGAAACAATTGCCGGTCGGGCCCATTCAGACGAATTGCTATATCCTGTGGAACGAGGAAAAAGACTGTTTGATTTTTGACCCCGGGGCTGAATTTCACAGACTGCATGCTTTTATCGGGGAAAATGGGCTGAAACCGCACGCGGTGCTTTTAACGCATGCCCATTTTGACCATATTGGTGCTCTTGATGCAGTGCGGGATGCGTACAAGATCCCGGCCTATGTCCATCAAAAGGAAGAGATGTGGCTTGGGGATCCCGGGCAAAACGGGTCCTATTTTTTCGGGATGGGAGAAATCAGCGCGCGCGGGGCGGAAAAGCTGATCACCGGGGAAGACATATTGAAAATCGGCGCTTTTTCGCTTCACGTGCTGGAAACACCGGGCCATTCACCGGGCAGTGTTTCGTACTGGCTGCCTGAACACAACATTGTTTTTTCAGGGGACGCCCTTTTTTCCGGCAGCATCGGACGGACTGATCTACCGGGTGGGAATCACGGCGTTTTGCTGGAAAGCATTCATACAAAATTATTGGTTTTGCATCCGGACACGATCGTGCTCCCGGGACACGGGCCGCAGACAACGATCGGGGCGGAAAAAGACTCCAACCCGTTTTTGGAGGGATAAAAAAACCGGCATGCGCTGCCGGTTTTTTTAGTGCAAGAAAAAAGCAAGCAGATTTTAAGAGGAACAGGTTATTCGCCGAAGCCGGGTGTGAGTATAAACGTGGTGTAGTACGTAAAGCCGGCGAAGAAAATCGTTAAATACGCCCCAAAGATGTACATATACATGCGTTCGGACAGTTTCAAGTAGCTGACAAGCACAAAGAAACCGGTCTGGGCCAGAAACAATAAAGCGGTTTCTTTCATGCCGCCGAGAAAAAACATGACGGCCATTACACCAGTCCAGAAACCCAGTACGCGGTACATACGATCCAAATGAACCACCCCTTCTTTTTATGTCCATCAAGTTTTATTATAAAGGAATAAAGAAGGGGTGTAAACACAACCGGTGCTTAATTCGCAACTTTAGCAACTTTCACATGATAAATGCATTCGCTGCAATCATGGAGCATCGTTTCCTGCTGGTTGATGTCGAAATCGTCAAACAGTGCCTCAAACAACCCGTGAATATAGGCGACATGCATCTCGCAAACATCCGCCGAGTGATGGATTAATTCCCGGAACGGACAGTTGTATACATGGTAATCGAGTTCGTTCTTGTCTGTTGTTTCCAGCGTTTCGATGCAATATCCGTCCACGGTGGACACGCTTGCGAGCACAGATAATTTTTCGTTAAATGTCAGCTGGTCTTTTGTTTTATTCATGTTTTTTAAGATGTTTTCGATGATCCGTTTTCCGTACTCCCGGCCGATATCTTTCAAAAGGCCTGCATCTGCCAGTTTCATTTTGTTGATTGCTTCAAGCAAAATGTTGGACAGCAATTTGTATTCACGGTGCGGGAAGGAGAGTTCTACCACTTGTTCAGAGCTTTTATACAGCCTTGCCGGGCGCCCGCCTTTCCCGGTTTTGTTCAGTTCAGATGAAATCACCTTAACATCTTCGAGCTTGGACAAATGGAGCCTTGCCACATTCGGATGAATATGAAATTCATTGGCCACTTCCTGGACGGATACTTCGCTCCGTTTCTTCAGTACAAATTGGTAAATCGAGTAGCGGGTCGGGTCAGAAAGGGCATTGATCACTTTTAATGTTGGTTCCATATGAAACACCTCTATATTTTTTATCCTATTTATATTATAAATGATAACAACGCCAAAATTTGTGACAAAAATCACACACTTTTTTGTCGCTAAGAGAAAAAATAGCGAAAAAATTTTTGTTTTAAAGCAGGAATTTTGAAAGCCGTGTCGAAATGAGAGAATATCCCAAAAAGAAAGGTGGTATGTGATGGTTTATGTCAGTTGAAAAAATTGCGGAACTTTTGATCGGACAGGCGGTAAAAAACAATGTGACCGATGTCCATATCGTTCCGAAAGAAAAGCATTACCATGTCCAGTTCCGGCAGTACGGAAGGCTGTACCCCCACCGCAACCTTTCCGCGAAAGCCGGGGAAAGGCTGATATCCCATTTGAAATTTATGTCTTCCATGGATATCAGTGAAAAACGGAAACCCCAAAGCGGGTCGTTCGCCATGAACGTTTTGCAGCAGACGATCTCCTTAAGGATTTCGACGCTGCCAACCTCTCTTTCCAAAGAGAGCCTCGTTATTCGGATCTTGCCCCATGAAGAAAAATTCCAGCTCAGCCAAATTTCACTTTTTCCATCGAGCACAAAAAAAATAATGGCGCTGCTCAACCATTCGCATGGGATGCTGATTTTCAGCGGCCCGACTGGAAGCGGCAAGTCTACGACGATGTATACGCTTGTTGAGCACTGCGCAAAACGGTTTTTACGGAATGTGATTACACTGGAAGACCCTGTTGAAAAACAAAGCGACTCGTTTTTGCAGGTACAGGTGAATGAAAAAGCAGGTATTACTTACAGCACAGGGCTGAAAGCGATTTTGCGCCATGATCCGGATATTATCCTGGTGGGGGAAATCCGTGATGCCGAAACAGCAAGAATTGCGATCCGCGCATCACTCACCGGCCATCTCGTGCTGACGACATTGCATACGCGTGACGCAAAGGGCGCGATTTACAGGCTGATGGAATTTGGGGTGAGCATCCACGAAATGGAGCAGACTTTGCTCGCAGTCAGCGCACAGCGGCTGATTACATTGCGATGCCCGGTATGCGGTGGGATCCGCTGTCCGCATGATTCGCAAGATTGCCCACGCAGCCGAGAAAAGCGGCAAACCGCAGTATATGAGCTGCTGTACGGGAAAAATTTGCAGCGAGTGTTGAAAGAAGCAAAGGGGGAACAAGTCTACTATCATTATCCGACACTGAAAGAATGGCTCAGAAAGGGGATTGTGCTTGGATACATTTCTGAAGAAGAGTATCACCGCTGGATTGCCGAAGAGGAAGAAGCGGATAAGCCTCAAACTGCAGGGGCGCTTTCTTACCCGGGTCGGTGAAATGCTCGAAAACGGATTTCCAATTGCAGATGCTATCGATTTTCTCGGGCATGTGGACGGCGAACTGGATGCGCGTTCCATGAACAAACAGCTGCAAAACGGAACACCGCTCCATGACGTGCTGCTGAAACACCGGTTTGATGCCAATGCATGCATGCAAATTTATTTTGCCGGACGGCACGGGGAGATGGTTGCTGCCCTTAAAGAGGCGGGCGCCTACTTATTGAAAAAACATGAGGATGCCCTTGCCTTTTGGAAACTGATCCGTTATCCGCTCCTATTGGCAGCCGCGCTGTTTATCGCCACGGCTTTTGTGAGAAACGTGCTGCTGCCGCAATTTGAACATATGTATGTCGCAATGGACTACAAACCTTCGCGAAATCTCCGGCTGTTCCTTACTATCATGGAACAGGCCCCGCATGTTATCCTGGTTTCAAGTATTTTTCTCTTCCTATTTTTCACACTCTTTTTTCTCTATTTTAAACGAAAAAAACCGCTGAGGCAGGCGGCGTGGCTTTCGCGGCTGCCGGTATCCCGCTTTTACTATACCAGCTATTACAGCCAGTTTTTGGCAAGAGAATGGAGCTTTATGCTGAAAAGCGGTTTTTCCGTCTATGAAATTTTGCATGTCATGGAATCGCAAAATTTTAAGCCGCTTTGGCGCGATACTGCAAAATATTTGCGCGAAAAACTGCTTGCTGGTGAGACGTTCTCCCGGGCCCTGGCTTCTGTCCCGTTTATCGAGCCACAGCTGGTCATTTTGGTCCGCCACGGGGAGAAAAACGGGCGCCTTGATCAGGAGCTCTATTATTACAGCCAAATTAGCTTGAAAAGAATGGAAGAGAAAATCCAAAGCCTGTTCGGGCTGATTCAACCGGTTGTGTTTATTTTCATCGGTTTCTTTTTGGTCGCCATTTATTTGTCGATCATGCTGCCGATGTTCCAGATGATTGACGCGGTTTAACCGGGGAAGGCGTGCCGGATGGCGGGGCTTCAAGCCTTCCCACAAAAAAAGAAAGGAGAAATTGTCCATGTCTTTTATCAAAAATGAAAAAGGGTTTACGCTGATAGAAATGCTGATTGTTTTGCTCGTCATTACGGTTCTCTTGTTTTTGATGATTCCGAACATTTCCAAGCATACCGATGCGATCAATAATAAAGGCTGCGATGCGTTCATTGCGATGGTGCAGGGACAGGTGCAGGCGTATGAAATGGACCACAATGAATATCCGTCATCCATCAGCCAGTTAAAAGACGGCGGCTATGTATCGAAAACGAGCTGCCCGAATGGAAACGGAGTGAACATCGGGGCGGACGGGAAGGTAACGGAGGTTGCAAAGTGAAGCGGCCAAAAAACGAAGCCGGTTTTACCTTTCCGGAAATGCTCGTTGTTTTGTTGATTGTATCCGTGATCACCGCCCTTGCGTTTGCCGGTTTTAAGCCGGTGAAACATACGATCGTCAAAAAAATGTTCATCAACCAGCTTGAAAACGATTTGTACTTGGCACAAACGGACGCGATTTCTCGCCAGACGAACGTTTACGTCCAATTTTTCCGCCAGAGCAATATGTACTCCATTTTCGAAGCGAGGAAAAATGCGACGATTATAAAAAGAAGGCTTCCGGAAGGCATCAAAATGTTCGAAAACGGCAGCTTTCATTCCTATGCAATTGGGCCGGACGGGAATGTCACCCAGTTCGGCACGCTCTATTTCCAGTCCGGCCAAGAACAAATCAAGCTGGTTACGCATATTGGAAGCGGGCGGTTTTATGTCGAAGAATGAACGGGGCTTTACTTTTCCGGAAGTCATCGCTGCGTTTGCCGTATTTTGCCTGATGGCGGCCTGCCTGTTCCCGCCGTTTCTCCATATGCTTGGTCAAATCAAAGAGGCAAAACAAGAGATGGAGGCAGCCCGTTTTTTATACGAAAAAACGGAGGAATGGACTTTTACCGGAAAAGTCGTTGAAAAAGAAAAAAAGGTGGGCGGGGCCACATGGACATTTCAAATCAAAGACAATGGCAGAAAGGCATGTGTCAAACATGAACAAAACACGACTTGCGTTTCGCTCCAGCAATGAAAAAGGCTTTACGCTGCTTGAAAGCGTGTGCGTACTGCTTCTCGTCACTTCCTTGTTCTCACTTTTTCCCCTGGCAGTGAAAACATTCGGGACAGCCGGGGAAGCATTCCGGCCGGAAGAAGATGAAGAGTGGAATCTTTTTCTCATGCAGTTGCGTAAAGAAATCCGGATAAGCACCTCGTGCCAGGCAGCCCAAAATACTTTGAAACTGAACGAGGCAGGAAGGACGGTTACGTATGAACCATACCAGAACAGTCTGCGGCGGAGAGTGGACGGTGAAGGGCATCAAATTGTGCTTCAAAATGTGCAGTCCATCCAATTTGCGGCAACAGGAAACGGGGTCAAAGTGGCCGCCGTTTATCCGAATGGCGCGGAAAGAACAGCGGAAATGACCTTTCTTTCCCGCCATGCGGTTGATCCCGGCCAATCGGAAGGCGTTGCCCGATGAACAGGCAAAAAGGGTTTATTTTGCCGGTGGTGCTGTTTTTGGCGCTTGCCGCATGCAGTATGGTCATTTCGGGAACGGACATTTATCTCGGCGAAAAGAAATATGCCGTGCTGGTGAAGGAATATTATTTGCGGAATACCATGTCGCTTTTCGCCATCAGGGAGGCGGCGCAAAAATTGGAAAAAGGCGACAAAAGCCCGGGGGAACTCCGTTTTTCAGACGGAAAGGTGTCTTACAGTATCAAACAGGACGGAGATACTGCAGTGATTTCTTTAACTGCGGAAAATGAGAGTGGTGAACCGTTTAAAAGTACGATACGATATAATCAGACAGAAAAAAAGGTGTTTCAATGGGAGGAACGATGAACAAAAGGATCTATTTGACCGGGTTTATGGGTGCCGGAAAAACGACTGTCGGCCATGCGCTCGCCTCGCTCTTGGGAAGTAGGGCGACGGACTTGGACCGCTGGATTGAAGAAGAGGAAGGAATGCCGCCCGCTGCCATTTTCGCTGTAAAAGGAGAAGCCTATTTTCGCCGGAAAGAAACAGAGATGCTGAAACGGGCCACATCGCTTGCAGGGGTGATCATGACAGGCGGGGGAATTGTCATGCGGGAAGAAAACGTCTGTCTATTAAAACGAGACGGCGTGACGGTTTTTCTGGATTGCGATCCGGAAATATTGGTTTCACGCATTCAAAATGACCCCTCAAGACCTGTTGCAGCAGGAAGGACAAAGGAGGAGATCATCTCCCTTTATAAAAAAAGGCGGCCGTTTTACCTTTCTTGTGCCGATTTGGTTATTGATACGACGGGAAAATCGGTGGCGGAAATTGTTGCGGAAATTTCCGGCCGCATAAAAACGGAAGCTTTCGGGTATACTGGCGCCTGTAAGGACGGTGGCGCCAATGTCGACAAATGATTATGTCAAATTGCTGACACAAACATGGATGCAGCATGTGAGCACGCCAAAAAGCGAGCGGCAGAAAAAGCGGAACGAGAAAAAGGAAGAGATGCCGCCTTTTGCCGAAAGATGGTTCGGTATCCTCCCTTATTTTTTCCTCTTTTTCAAAAGAAAACAGTAGAAAGCAGGCAGCCTTTTTTGCGGGCTGCCTGCTTATATAAACGCATCTTTTAAATAAAAGAGGCCACCGTTTAGGACATGAACGGTAATTTTCGGCTCATACTGTTCCTTTAGTGCCTGTTTTTCAATTTCATACGATTCCGGGCACTCTTCCATATCTTCGTAAAAATGGTCCAACAGCGCGAGATCCTGGTGCCACCGTTTTACCGCTTCTTCCGCCCAATGATGCGGCTCTTTCGCCAGGCCCTGCCGGATATAATGTTCAATCCTTTTGACGGCGCTTTTTAGCATGATGATCGGCGTCAGGGTAAAACAATAATCCGGAATTTTCGGCGCCAGCGTCCGCTGCTCCAACAAGTCCTGAAAATTTTCAGCCATTGTGCCGTGGATCAAATTCAACCCGATCGAACGGAACACATCTTTTTTTAAATCACAGCGGTACGAAATTTTAACATTCATCCCAAGCCAAGGGTAAAGCGGCACCTGTTTCTGCCCGGGATGGACGTCTTCAAACAGGCGGATATAGCGGGAAAACTGCTTTGCCGTCTCGAAAATCTGGTTCAGGCGGGGGCTTCCAAAATGGACCGGCTCTCCTTTCACCGTATCCGGTGCTTTTTCCCGGTCCGTAATGAACGTGACGGTCATCGGATTCGGGATGCCGCCTGTTTTTTCAAGATAGGACCAGTAAAACGGCCGGTTCATTAACGCTTTATCGAGTTCAATGGTTAATTGCACCGTCATCCAGCCGGGGCGGTTTTCAACCAATACAGCGCCGTTTGCTTCAAAAAAGCGTTCAAGATATTGATGTATTTCTTCCTGCAGCATCCGCATGCCCCTCCTCTTTCCGTATCGCTTCCGCAAATTCGATCATTTGGGTGAGATTTTCCATTTTGATGTTCATTTCGCCTTCTGATTGCGAGTTTTGGAAGACATCCAGCAGATGGTCTTCCAGTTTTCCGAATTCGAGCCGGGTCAGAATTTCATCGAGTTCCCCGATCACCCGCTCAAACAAATGGATTTTTTCGTACAACAGTTTCAGAATATGTTCTTCAACCGTATTTTTGGTCGCAAAGTTGTAAATATGCACGTCCTTTTCCTGGCCGAGGCGGTGGACGCGCCCGATCCTTTGCTCGAGCCGCATCGGGTTCCACGGCAGGTCAAAATTGATCATATGGTGGCAAAATTGCAGGTTGATCCCTTCACCGCCCGCTTCTGTCGCAATGAGCACCTGGGCGTGGTTTTCAAACAGCTGCCGCATCCAGTCTTTTTTGCCGCGCTTAAAGCCGCCGCGGAACGGGACGGATGAAATGCCGTGTTGTTTTAAAAACCATTGCAGGTAAAGCTGTGTTGCCCGGTATTCCGTAAAAATAATCACTTTATCATCAATGTTTTGGATCAGCTCGAGCGCTTTTTCCGCTTTTGAATTGGTTTTTACCGCTTCAATTTTCTGGATCAGCGCAGCAACGGTTTCTTCTAAAACGGGCGAGGGCTGCTCCGTTTTTTTCAGCAGGTTTTTTAAGGTTACAAAAACGGCTTCCCGGCTCGAACACGCCTCGCGCTGCAGCGTCAACAGCGAAAAGCCGGCGCGGCTGTACGATTCGCTGCCTTGCCGGATCGTTTGCAGCGCGTCATACAGTTCGCGCTCTTCTTTACTGAAGTCAATCAGCACCGTTTCAACGCGCCGTTTTGTCCATTCCACCCCGGTGTTTGTGCGCCGGTTCCGGATCATCACTTTGCTGACCAGCTCCCGCAAATGTTCGTCTTCCTTCACCTGCCTGTCCCCTTTTTTATATTTTTTGCTGAAATTCGATTCGCTGCCTAAATGGCCTGGCTTTAAAAGGGAGACAAGGTGGAAGATTTCATCGATCCGGTTTTGAATCGGTGTTGCCGTCAAAAGCAGGCAGAATTTCTTCTTTAAGCCTTGAACAAAGGCGTAATTTTTTGTATTCGGATTTTTTAACTTATGCGCCTCGTCAATAATAATCATGTCATACTGCTGCTTGTAAATGATGTCACGGTGCGGGCTTCTTTTTGCGGTGTCAATGGAAGAGACAACACAGTCATACTGCTCCCACATATAACTTTTCTTTTGCCCGACAGCGGGGATATGGAATTTGCTGTTCAGTTCCGCGACCCATTGCGATACGAGCGACGCCGGAACTAAAATGAGCACTTTTTTTGCTAGCCCGCGAATCATATATTCTTTTAAAATAAGGCCGGCTTCAATCGTTTTTCCAAGCCCGACTTCATCCGCCAAAATGGCTTTGCCGTTCATTTTTTCAACGACCTGGCGGGCAACCTCCAGCTGGTGCGCAAGCGGTTTGACATTGGCCAGATGCTTTGGCGCCTGCAATCCTTCAAATTCAGGAATGACCAGCCGTTTTTCCATTTCCACTGCAAGCTTATAAAGTTCCCATTTTCCCCACGGCCCGTCGTCCTGATAGCGTTCCATCAATCCCGTTTCCCATGAGCGGTCAAATTCAATGTTGACTTCCATGCTGCCTGCACTCCTTTTCCAATCGTCCCCGATCATCGTTTTCGATTTCTTACAGCCGCTTTTTATTTTAAAAAATTCAATTGATTTTCAGAATGGTGTCATGATACGATGAAACTGATCAAGAGTTTTTACAGGTTATACAGGGAAAAATCGTATCGAACAGCCTGCATCAGGCATTTTAACTTTAGTATGCCCGATTTTGAACTGAATATTGGCGGATGAGAATAAGAGGAGAGACTGCATTTTTTGCAGCGCCGACGGAGCAAGCGGAAACGTGAATCTCTCAGGCAAAAAGACTCTTAATTTGACGCATCTCTGGAGAGCGCTTCTTTTTTTCGGGAAGCCACCAAAGGGGAAAACCGTTTTTCGGTAAACTTTCAGGTGCAAGGACAGGGAATATTTCGTGAAGCAGGCGGAATATTCCCTGTTTTTTTGCTCCCGGATCCACATCCGGATAAAAAACAGAATGGAGGGGTACTAATGCCGGAATTAAAACGGACGCCATTATATGATGTATACCGGAAATACGGCGCAAAAACGACCGGTTTCGGCGGTTGGGAACTGCCGGTGCAATTTTCGGGCATTAAAGCCGAACACGAAGCCGTCCGCACACGGGCTGGCCTGTTTGATGTTTCGCATATGGGCGAAATCCTGGTGGAGGGGCCTCAAAGCCTTGGCTTCCTTCAAAAAATGATGACGAACGATGTGTCCAAATTGAAGCCGGGTGCTGCCCAATATACCGCCATGTGCAATGAAGCCGGCGGCACAGTCGATGATTTGCTGGTTTACCAATTGGGCGAAAACCGGTATTGGCTCGTGGTGAATGCCGCCAATACGGAAAAAGATTACAAATGGCTTGTTTCACACCGGACGGAGGATGTTTCTATAACGGACATCAGCGTAAACGTTGCCCAGCTCGCGCTCCAGGGGCCGCTTGCTGCGGAAGTAATGCAAAAACTTGCGCCAGAAGCGGATGTTTTTACCATTCCATCGTTTTCATTTATTGAAAACGCAAATGTTGCCGGTTGTAAAGTGCTGCTTTCGAGAACCGGTTACACGGGCGAAGACGGCTTTGAAATTTACTGCCGCAGTGAAGATGCGCCAAAGCTGTGGGACGAAATATTGGCGAAGGGCCGGGAAAAAGGCGTTTTGCCGTGCGGGCTCGGGTCGAGGGATACGCTCCGCTTTGAAGCCGGGCTCTGCCTTTACGGCCAGGAATTGGCAGAAGACATTTCCCCGCTTGAAGCCGGCATCGGGTTTGCTGTAAAGCTTAAGAAAGAAGCGGATTTTATCGGGAAACAGGCGCTCCTTGCACAGAAAGCAGAAGGCCTGAAACGGCGCCTTGCCGGCATCGAGATGACCGGCCGCGGCATTCCGCGCCACGGATACAGCGTTTATGCAGGGGATGAACGGATTGGCATGGTGACAACCGGGACACAGTCGCCGACTTTAAAGAAAAATATCGGCCTTGCCCTTTTGCGTGTACCGTGGGACGCGCCCGGCACCGAAGTAGAAGTGGATGTTCGTTCCAAAAAGATCAAAGCCGTCGTTGTCCAAACACCGTTCTATAAAAAGCAAAAAAACGGGGAGGGGGAAAAGTGATGCACCGTTACCTGCCGATGACGGAAGAAGATAAACGCGAGATGCTGGATGCGATCGGGGTCCGAAGTGCCGGGGAACTGTTTTCCGACATCCCCGAAAAAGTGCGGTTTAAAGGGGATTACCGGATCAAAAAAGCAAAATCGGAAACGGCGCTGTTAAAAGAACTGTCAGAACTTGCCGGGAAAAATGCCAATTTAAAAGAATATGCCTCTTTTTTGGGGGCGGGGGTTTATGACCACTATATTCCAACGGTCGTGGACCATGTGATCTCAAGATCCGAATTTTATACGGCCTATACCCCTTACCAGCCGGAAATCTCGCAAGGGGAACTGCAGGCCATCTTTGAATTCCAGACGATGATTTGCGGGCTGACCGGCATGGATGTGGCCAATTCCTCGATGTATGACGGCGGCACGTCCATGGCTGAAGCGGCCATGCTTGCGGCCGGGCAGACGAAGAGGAAGAAAATATTGGTTTCAAAAGCTGTCCATCCGGAATACCGGGCCGTTTTACATACGTATGCCAGGGGACAGGGCATCACCGTGGAAGAAATACCGCTCGCAGACGGCTGTACCGACCTGGAAGCGGCCAAAAAACAAATAGACGGCGGGACAGCTGCCGTCATCGTCCAATACCCGAACTTTTTCGGTTCGCTTGAACGGTTAAAAGAAATCGGCGAACTGGCCCATGGCGAAAAAGCTTTGTTTGTTGTATCCGCCAATCTGCTTGCCTTAGGGGTGCTTGCGCCGCCGGGCGATTTCGGCGCCGATATCACAACCGGCGACTGCCAGGTCTTCGGCATTCCGGCTGCATTCGGCGGCCCGCATTGCGGCTACTTTGCGACAACGTCAAAACTGATGCGGAAAATACCGGGCCGGCTTGTTGGCGAAACAGTCGATGAGGACGGGAAAAGGGGGTATGTGCTGACGCTCCAGGCGCGCGAACAGCATATCCGCCGCGACAAAGCAACGTCCAATATTTGCTCAAACCAGGCGCTCAATGCCCTTGCCGCATCGGTGGCCATGAGCGCCCTCGGCAAAAAGGGCGTAAAAGAAATGGCACTGGCCAATATTGCAAAAGCACAGTACGCGAAAAGGAAATTGGCGGAAAAAGGGTTTGAAATCCCGTTTTCGTCTCCTTTTTTCAATGAGTTTCCCGTGAAATTGCCAAAAAGCGTTCAAGAAGTAAATGAACATTTATTACAGAAAAAAATCATCGGCGGCTATGATGCGGGCAAGGATTACCCGGAATTTGCCGGTTGCATGCTTATTGCCGTGACGGAATTGCGGTCAAAAGAAGAGATTGACCAATTGGCTGAAGAAATGGGGGTCGTGTGCTATGGAAAATGAAGAAATGTCGCTGATTTTTGAACGGTCCAAACCAGGCCGGATCGCGTATAGCCTGCCGGAAATGGACGTGCCGGAAGTGGATGCTGCTGGCCTTTTTCCGCCTGAATACATTCGCAAACAGGATGCGGAACTGCCGGAAGTGTCGGAACTGGATTTAATGCGGCACTACACAAAGCTGTCAGAAAACAACCACGGCGTCGATTCCGGTTTTTACCCGCTCGGATCCTGCACGATGAAATACAATCCGAAAATCAATGAAACGGTTGCGCGCTTTCCGGGATTTGCCCATATCCATCCGCTTCAGGATGAAAGCACCGTCCAGGGGGCGCTCGGGCTGATGTATGACCTGCAGGAACATTTAAAAGAGATTACCGGCATGGATGAAGTGACCTTGCAGCCTGCTGCCGGCGCCCACGGGGAATGGACCGGGCTGATGCTGATCCGCGCTTTCCATGAAGCAAACGGGGATACAAAGCGGACAAAAGTGATCATTCCCGACTCCGCCCACGGCACCAACCCGGCTTCCGCGACCGTTGCCGGCTTCGAAACGGTCACTGTGAAGTCGAATGAAGAAGGGCTTGTGGATCTCGACGACTTAAGAAAAATTGCCGGGGAAGATACCGCAGCGCTCATGCTTACCAATCCGAATACGCTCGGGCTGTTTGAAGCGCATATTCTTGAAATTGCAGAAATTATCCATGAGGCGGGCGGCAAACTGTATTATGACGGCGCCAACCTGAATGCCGTGCTTGCGAAGGCGCGCCCGGGCGATATGGGATTCGATGTTGTCCACCTGAATCTTCATAAAACATTTACAGGCCCGCACGGCGGCGGCGGCCCGGGTTCGGGTCCGGTCGGCGTCAAAAAAGAGCTGGTCCCGTTTTTGCCGGTGCCGGTTGTTGCGAAAAAAGGCGGCCGCTATTATCTGGATGAAGACCGGCCGCAATCAATCGGCAGGGTGAAGCCGTTTTACGGCAATTTCGGCATCAATGTCCGGGCCTATACGTATATCCGTTCAATGGGGCCGGACGGCTTGCGGGAAGTGACCGAGAATGCGGTGATCAATGCCAATTATATGATGCGGAAGCTGGCGCCGTACTACGACCTACCATATGACCGCCATTGTAAGCATGAATTTGTGTTAAGCGGCAGGCGCCAGAAAAAACTCGGGGTGCGGACGTTTGATATCGCCAAGCGGCTGCTTGATTTTGGCTTCCATCCGCCAACCGTGTATTTTCCGCTCAACGTGGAAGAGTGCATGATGATTGAGCCGACGGAAACCGAGTCGAAGGAAACGCTGGATGCCTTTATTGATGCGATGATCCAAATCGCAAAAGAAGCGGAGGAAAATCCGGAAATCGTCCAGGAAGCCCCGCATACAACCATTGTCAAACGCCTGGATGAAACGCGGGCGGCGCGAAAACCGGTTTTGCGTTATGTGAAAAAATAAAAGGAAAAATGCCGCGGCAAAGCCGCGGCATTTTTTTATTTCCCTGATTTGATTTTGCCTGTCCAGTTTTTAAAGCCGCCTTTCAACTGGTAAAGGTCGCGGCAGCCGTTTTTATAAAGCATTTCAGCGGCGCGCCCGGTGCGCGTCCCGTTCTGGCAATATAAATAAACCGGTTTATCGGTCCGGATCTCTTTTAATCTCATTTTCAGCTGAGACAGCGGAATATTGCGGGCGCCTAAAATATGTCCGTTTGCAAATTCATTCGGTTCGCGCACATCAATGAGCTGCGCTTTGCGGTAACCCGCCTTGAATTCTTCTTCCGTCAAGCTTTTCAGGATTTTTTTCTGCCGGTAGTATCTGGCGAGTGTATACGCCGCTACCGCAACAATAACAATGATGACTGTGTACCACGATTGTGACATCTGCATGCCCCCTTTCTTACCTGATGCGCTATCTACTATTATATTCGTGTTGCGCTTCTGAATCAAAATCTTTTTTTCAGAAAGCCATGTCACCGCTATTTTTTCAGTTTTTCCGCCTGAAAAGCCTGTAGCCCTTGAGTTTTTAATGTTAGCGGAAAAACCGGCACAAACGTGAGCGGGGCTTTGCCGTTTTTCGTCGTTTTTTGGTAAACTGGTAAAGTGATATTTTTAAGAAGAGGGGTTCATATGGGAAAAGAAACCTGGTTGTTTGTAGATTCAGGCCACTGTCCGCCGTTTTTTAACATGGCGCTGGATGAGGCCCTGCTCGACTGGCACAGCAAAGGGGAGATCCCGCCCGCCATCCGCTTTTACGGCTGGGATCCGGCCACCCTTTCAATCGGGTATTTCCAGCGGGCAAAACAGGAAATCGATCTCGAAGCGGTAAAACGATACGGGCTCGGCTTTGTCCGGCGTCCGACAGGGGGAAGGGCTGTTTTGCACGAGCACGAGCTGACCTACAGCGTGATCGTATCGGAAGCGCATCCGGATATGCCGAAAACGGTCACGGAAGCCTACCGTGTGATTTCGGAAGGGCTTGTCAGGGGATTTCGTGCGCTCGGCCTTGAGGCGTATTTTGCGGTGCCGCGGACGGAAGCAGAACGGGAGGCGCTAAGATCCCCGCATTCTTCGGTTTGTTTTGATACGCCGAGCTGGTACGAACTGGTCGTGGAAGGGAGAAAAGTCGCCGGCAGCGCGCAGACGCGGCAGAAAGGCGTCATTTTGCAGCACGGCTCGATTTTGCTCGATATGGATGAGGAGAAGCTGTTCAGCCTGTTTAAATATCCGAGTGACAGGGTGAGGGAAAGAATGCAGCGGAGTTTTAAGCAGAAGGCGGTTGCAATCAATGAACTACGCACCGTTCCCGTCACATACGGGGAAGCAAAAGAGGCTTTCCATAAGGGGTTTGAAGAAGGGCTCGGCATCCGGCTGGAACCGTACACCTTGACGCCGGCGCAACAGGCGTATGTGGAAGAACTGGCAGACAGGCGGTACAGGTCGGATGAATGGAATTTTAAGAGATAAATGAACATTTGTTTTTTTAGCGGCCAGAGGCATGCTTTTTCGCTATTTCCTTTTGTGCCGCGCTTTTTATGGCTGCTTTTTTGATGCAAGCGGCAAATTTTTTCGTTATGCCCGGATTTGCCTGCTTTTTCGGGGGATTTCTCGCATTTTCAGCATGTCTTATTCTTTTTTTTATTTGACAAAAAGAAAGAGGTTTGACCTAACTACAATATATGGTATATAAAAACAAAATGTCAATACAATATCTAGTGTTTTTGCTTGCGATTTTTGCCTGCGGTGTGCTATTTTAAAGGAGGCAGAACCACCAGAGAATTTGCATGGAGAAATAGAGAAGGAGTTGTCGTTATGTCTGTTGCTTCGACAGAAAAATTATGGGATGTGGAGAAGCTGAACGAAGATATCCGCTTATTTCCGCAGGTCCATCCGATTACACCGGATATGAACATCACGTACAAAGGCGTTTCAAGGCTTGTCATGATTGACAGATACGCGTTTAAAGACACGGAAAAAGTCACATTGGGCAAGGGCGATTTTGTTGTCCTCACGATTAAAGAAGACCCGAAATTTCCGGCCAGGGGGCTCGGCGTCATCAAAGAAATCGACTGGGAAAAAAATGAAGCGGAAGTCTTAATTGAAGAAGATTACCGCCAGGCCCTGGAACACCCGGATGAAAGAGAAACAGGGGTCATCAAAAGGCCGCTTGATATCATTGAGAAGCCGCTTGAAGTCTACTACGAACAAATCGCAAAACGGAATGCAACCGGCTTAGCGGCAGTGGAAAAAACAGAAGAGAAACGGAAAGAATGGTTTGGGAAGTTTTACAATGAACTGAAAAACTTAAACTTCATCCCGGCAGGCCGCGTCCTCTACGGCGCAGGGTCGGAAACGGAAGTTACTTATTTTAATTGTTATGTGATGCCGTTTGTACCGGATTCGCGGGAAGGCATTTCCGAACACCGCAAACAAGTGATGGAAATTATGAGCCGCGGCGGCGGGGTTGGGACAAACGGTTCGACGCTGCGCCCGCGCAATACGCTGGCAAGGGGCGTCAACGGCAAATCAAGCGGCTCTGTCTCATGGCTCGATGACATCGCCAAACTCACGCACCTGGTCGAACAGGGCGGCAGTCGCAGGGGAGCGCAAATGATCATGCTGGCTGTCTGGCATCCGGACATTGTCGAATTTATCATTTCGAAAATGCAGAATCCGCGGATTTTGCGTTTCCTGATCGAAAATACGAACGATGAGTGGATCCGCAAGCTAGCCCACGACAAATTGAAATTCACGCCGCTTTCCGAAATGGAAAGGCAAATGTACCATGGGATTGTGAACTACAAACATATTCCGGGACAGGGCGGCTTTACGGACGAAGTCATGAAAGAGGCGGAAGAAAAACTGGCAACAGGCGGGCATTACACCGTCCATAATCCGGAATTTTTAACCGGCGCCAATATTTCCGTCTGCCTCACAAAAGAATTTATGGAAGCAGTTGAACAAGACGCGGAATTCGAACTGAAATTTCCGGATGTGGAAAATTACAGCGAAGAAGAAATGCGCATATATAATGAAGAATGGCATAAAATCGGCGATGTGCGCGAATGGGAAAAACTCGGCCGCAAAGTGCGCGTCTACCGCAAAATCAAAGCAAAAGAACTTTGGAATTTGATTAACATCTGCGCGACTTACTCGGCGGAACCGGGCGTCTTCTTTATCGACAACGCCAACGACATGACAAACGCAAAAGCATACGGCCAGAAAGTCGTCGCAACGAATCCTTGCGGAGAGCAACCGCTCGCGCCCTATTCCGTCTGCAACCTCGCAGCGGTCAATCTTGCAAAAATGGTCGACAAAGAAACGAAAGAAGTGCGCTGGGACCAATTGAAACAAACCGTCCATACCGGCGTCCGCATGCAGGACAATGTCATTGACGCGACCCCGTACTTCCTGAAAGAAAACAAAAAACAGGCGCTCGGGGAACGGCGTGTCGGCCTTGGCGTTATGGGCTTAGCCGACCTTCTCATTTATATGGAAAAAGAATACGGATCCGAAGAAGGCAATAAACTTGTCGACAAAGTGTTTGAAACGATCGCGACCGAAGCATACCGCGCATCCATTGAGATCGCAAAAGAAAAGGGGAGTTTCCCGTTTTTAACGGGTGAAAGCGAAGAAGAGACAAACCGCCTGCGCCATGCATTCACGGAAACCGGCTATATGAAAAACATGCCGGAAGACATCCGCAAGGCGATTTTAAAACACGGCATCCGGAACTCCCATCTGCTAACCGTTGCACCAACCGGATCGACCGGCACCATGGTTGGCGTTTCCACTGGGCTGGAACCGTATTTTTCCTTTTCCTATTTCCGCAGCGGGCGCCTCGGCAAATTTATCGAGGTCAATGCGGATATCGTCCAGGAGTATCTGGATAAGCACCCGGAAACGGACAAAGACCATCTGCCAAACTGGTTTGTAACCGCGATGGATCTTGCACCGGAAGCCCATGCCGATGTCCAATGCGTTATCCAGCGCTGGGTGGACAGCTCGATTTCGAAAACGGTCAACGCCCCGCGCGGCTACACGGTTGAACAGGTGGAAAAAGTGTACGAACGCCTGTATAAGGGCGGCGCGAAAGGCGGAACCGTTTATGTGGACGGGAGCCGGGATTCGCAAGTCCTGACATTGAAAGCAGAAGAACCACAGGAAGAAAAACAGGAAAAAGCGGAAGTGAAACACGCGAAACAGCATGTCGTCCTGGTTGATACCATCCCGGATATCCGGTCAACAAACGTCACATACGGCAACGAAATCGGCGATACCTGCCCGATCTGTCGGAAAGGGAAAGTTAAAGAGATCGGCGGCTGCAATACATGCGATAACTGCGGCGCACAATTAAAATGCGGCTTGTAAACGGAATAATGGAGAAAAAAACGGAGCAAAGTGATGCTCCGTTTTTTTTTTCGCTTATAAAACACCGGTTAAAAGAATCATCAGAAAAATGGTTAAAAAATTTTAATTCGAATATTGACAGCAAAAATGTCCGATGCTACTATTTATATATCAAAAACAATATATAACGTGTTAAAAACGTTATATAAATTAAAATGATAAAAAGGAGGGCGGTTGATGGACGAAACCGTTTATGATGTGACAATTATCGGCGGCGGGCCTGTTGGTTTATTTGCGGCTTTTTACGGCGGCTTGCGGCAAATGAGAGTTAAAATCATTGAAAGCATGCCGCAACTTGGCGGGCAGCTTGCCGCGCTTTACCCCGAAAAATACATTTATGATGTAGCCGGCATGCCAAAAGTGAAAGCGCAATCATTGGCCGACCGGTTAATCGAACAAGCCATGCAATTTCATCCAACGATTGTGCTGAACGAAACGGTGCAGGATGTGAAGAAAACCGGCCGCGGCACCTTTCGCATCGAAACAGGATCAGGCCTCCATTTTTCAAAAACGGTCTTGATCACAGCCGGTATCGGGGCATGCCAGCCGCGCCGGATTGAACACGAACAGGCATTGCAATACGAAAACAAAAACCTCCATTATTTTGTGAATGATATGCGCAAATTCAAAGGGAAAGAGGTTTGCATTCTTGGAGGGGGAGACTCGGCTGTAGACTGGGCGCTGATGCTGGAGCCGGTCGCAAAAAGCGTTAAAATTGTGCACCGCCGCGATCATTTCCGTGCGCATGAACAAAGCGTGGAAACCATGAAACGTTCAAGCGTGGAAATTTTTACGCCATACCTGTTGAAAGATTTGGACGGGGACGGATTGAAAATCAAAACTGTCACCATTGAAAAGGTGAACAGCGGAGATCAGCTGACGTTTCAAATTGATGAATTGCTTGTCCATTACGGTTTTATCTCAAACCTCGCGGCGATTAAAAAGATCGGCTTGCATTTTGATAAGAATGCGATTGTCGTAGATTCGGCGATGCGGACAAACATCGAAGGCATATTTGCGGCGGGTGATGTGACAACGTTTGACGGCAAGGTAAAGCTGATCGCCCAGGGATTTGGAGAAGCAGCGACAGCCATCGCAAGCGCAAAAGTTTATCTCGATCCGGCCGCCCGCAAGCAGCCGCAGCATAGCACCAGCCTGTTTGAAAAGGTGAAGGTTTAACAAGGGGGTGAAAAAATGGCGTTTGTGATCACATCACCTTGCAGACATGAAAAATCTGCAGAATGCGTGGAAGTCTGCCCTGTAGATGCCATCCATGAAGGAACGAATATGTATTATATCGATCCGGATATTTGCATTGACTGTGCCGCATGTGCCGCCGTCTGCCCGGTGGGAGCCATTTTTGCCGAAGAAGATGTCCCAGAATCCGAACAACAGTATATCGCTGCCAATGCCCAATTTTATGCATCATAAGTGATCAGCCCACAAGTGAATCGAAAGGAAACCGGTTTTGGTTTTGAACGAACAAAGGGGTGGGAAATCATGATTTTTAATGAACAAATGGAAACGCTCAACAGAGAGGAACTGGAATGGCTGCAATTGGAGAGATTAAAGCAAACGGTGAATGCAGTATATGAAAAGGTTCCCTTTTACCGCGCTAAATTAAAGGAGCGCCGTCTTGCACCGGATGATATCCATACGCTTAGCGATATCCGCAAATTGCCGTTTACCGTAAAAAAAGATTTGCGTGACCATTATCCGTACGGCCTTTTTGCAGCGTCGATGGATCGGATTGTTCGTCTCCATGCTTCGAGCGGCACAAGCGGAAAACCGACAGTCGTTGCCTACACAAAAAAGGATATCGACAACTGGGCTGACATTGTCGCACGGGCCATTGCTGCCTGTGGCGGAAAACCGGGCGGCGTTTTGCATAATGCCTATGGTTACGGCCTGTTTACCGGAGGGCTGGGCCTGCACGGGGGATCGGAAAAATTAGGAATGGCGACTGTGCCGGTTTCCGGTGGGAATACAGAAAGGCAGATTACATTGATTGAAGATTTAAAACCAACCGTCATTTGCGGCACCCCGTCTTATGTTTTAAATATTGCGGACAAAATGGAAAAAATGGGGCTGGATCCGCGAAAAACAAGCCTGAAATACGGGATTTTCGGCGCTGAGCCATGGTCAAATGAATTGCGGAAGACACTTGAAGAAAGATTGGATATCAAAGCAATGGATATATACGGCTTGAGCGAAGTGATGGGGCCGGGTGTCGCCGTGGAGTGCAAGGAAGCGCAGGACGGCCTGCATGTGCCGGAAGATCATTTTTACGTGGAAGTAATTGATCCTGAAACGTTGGAGCCTGTGCCGGATGGCCGGGATGGGGAATTGGTGTTTACGAGCCTGACCAAAGAAGCTTTGCCGGTTATCCGTTACCGCACCGGCGACATCGCGTCCATCAACCGGGAAAAATGCCGCTGCGGCAGAACAACGCTCAGAATCTCAAGAATAAAAGGGCGGATTGATGACATGCTCATCATCCGGGGCGTGAATGTTTTCCCGTCGGAAATTGAAAGCGCCCTTCTGGACATAAAGGAACTTGTACCGCACTATCAGCTTGAAATCGCAAATGATGGTGCGCTGGATAAAGTTTTGCTCCATGTTGAAATCCGGGAGCCCGTTTTCAGGTCAATCGGCGAAGATTTGCAACATGAGTATGCACGGCAACTCAAGAACGAGATTTCCCGCCAGATCAAAAGCAAATGTTTCGTGCATATGGATGTCAACCTCGTACCGCCGATGGCCATTCCGCGTTCCGAGGGCAAAGCCATCCGGATTATAAGGAAATCTGCTTCTATGCCCATTTAACAGGGAAAAGGGGTGCTTTAAGATTGTTTAGGGAGAAAGCGTTTTCAAAATTAAGTGAAGAAGAAAAATACGAGCATTTTATGCATCGGATCGAAAACGATGAAAAAATTGAGGCCGATGATTGGATGCCGGATGAATACCGACACCAGCTGATCCGGCTGATTTCGATGCACGGGATCAGCGAAATAATGGGAGCTTTTCCTGAAAAAGAGTGGGTGCCAAAAGCGCCGACGCTGCACAGAAAACTGGCCATCATGGCGAAAGTCCAGGATGAAATGGGTCACGGACAGCTGTTATTGCGCGTAGTCGAAGATTTAATCAAACCGCTCGGAAAAACGCGCGATGACCTGTTCAACGACCTTTTTGCCAAACGGTTGAAATTCCATAATGTGTTCCATATGCCGTCCCCGACATGGGCAGATGCAGCGATTATCGCGTGGCTTGTGGACGGGGCGGCGATTTTAACCCAGACGATGATGTTAAAAACGTCTTACGGCCCGTATGGAAGAGCGCTTAAAAGAATATGCCAGGAAGAGTCGTTCCATGCAAAACACGGGGAAAGCCTTTGCCTTGCACTGGCCACGGGCACAAAAGCACAAAAGCAAATGCTGCAAGAGGCTTTAACGCGCTGGTGGGAACCGCTCCTCGCTTTTTTCGGGCCGAAATCGGCAAAAGAAACAGGGAGGTCAAGTGTGGATATCAATATCAAATATAAACTCCGGACAAAAACAAATGAAGAACTACGCCAGGAATTTTTAACGAAATACGTGCCGAAAATCAAAAAAATGGGGCTCACCATCCCGGATGACACCCTGCATTTCGAAGAGGATACACAGCAATGGGCCTACAAAGAACCGGATTGGGAAGCGTTTAAACAGATTATAAAAGGGAATGGGCCGAAAACAGATGAACGGCTTTCCCTCAGAAGAGAATCGTACATGGACAGCCAATGGGTAAGGGACGCACTCAGCGCTTATACAGCATCTCCCGCTTTGCTGCCGGGATAAAATCGATTTTTATTCAGGAGAGGGTTCATATGCCGAATCATACGTTTTACGAAGAATACGAGGTATTCAGCAGAAAGAAGGATGGACTGCCGCTTGAACACCGCTTCAGTTTGCTTGCGCCAAACCGGGAAATGGCCTTTATTCTGGCAAAAGAAAACTTTTTCAGAAGAGAACCTGTCGAACAATTATGGGTCGTGAAGCGTTCCGACATCCGCATGATGCGGCAGGAAGAAAGGGAAGCTTTCCGCCCGCTTGACAAAGCCTACAGGGAAACAAAAGGCTATGCCGATTTGCCTTCCAAATGGAGAAAGCTCGATGAGGGGATCAAGACAGAGCAGATATGAGGTGACGGGAATGGAGTTAGAGCAGAAAGCCTTAAAGGAACTTTTGTATTTGCTGGCCGATGACAACCTGATTCATGCATACAGGGGATCAGAATGGCTCGGTCTGGCACCCCATATTGAAGAGGATGTCGCATTTTCTTCCATTAACCAGGATACGATGGGCCATGCAAAAATGTACTACCAGTTGCTGGAAGAATTAGGGGAAGGAAAAATGGATGATCTTTCCCATTTGCGAAAACCCGGGGAATTTAGGAATGCCGTTCTTTTGGAAATGGCAAACGGGACAGGGACTTATTTGCACAAGCCAAACTATGACTGGGCGTTTACGGTCGTTCGCCATTTGTTTTATGCCGTCTTCAACCAAATCCGTCTTGAGTCACTCAGCCGGTCCAGCTACGAACCGCTTGCGCAAACAGCCGGAAAAATACTGACGGAGCAATATTACCATCTTCTCCATTGGAAAACATGGTTCAACCAATTAATGTCGAGCACGAAAGAAGCAAGAATGAGGATGGAAAACGCCATCCGCCGGGTATGGAATGAGTTTTTCGGCGTCATTACTTTGGGACCGTTCGGAAATGACATGGCGGGTTGCGGACTTATTGATTCCGAAGCAAAACTGGAAGCGTCCTGGCTAGATGAGGTGACAGCCATTTTCCGTCAGGTCGGATTCCAGCAAGCAGGAAAGCCGCAAATGTTGCACGGGGACGGCAGGAGTGGCGAACATACGGAAGACCTGAAAGAAGCGTTGTCGATCTTGCAGGAAGTATATATATCTGACCAACAAGCGGCCTATTGGTAAGCATCCTTGCCGGAAAAAGGAGGCATGAGCGATGTGGAAAGAAAAAATACGGCAGGCGCTCGAACAAGTAAAAGACCCGGAAATGCCGGCTATCAATATTGTCGAGCTCGGCATGTTTGAAGATGCCGGGATAAACGGCAACACCATTGTTGTCAAGCTGCTTCCAACATTCAGCGGATGCCCGGCGCTTCCTCTCATTGAAAAAGAAGTGAAAAACGCTGTAAGAAAGCTCAATCCTGAGTTTCTTGTCCAAGTTGTTTTTTTGAAAACGCCTCCGTGGACGACAGAAAGAATAGCCCCACAAACGCGGGAAAAGTTAAAACAATTTGGGATTGCACCGCCGCCTGCCCACCATAAACGGGGAGATCCGTGGGAAATCGACTGCCCCTACTGCGGGTCAACCTATGTCACGATGGAAAATATATTCGGCCCGTCCGCATGCAGGAGCATTCTATACTGCAAAAATTGCAAAAATCCATTTGAAGCGATGAAACCGGTCGCGACTTTATAAAGGAGTGGGGAATGCATGGTAAAATTAATCGCTTTATATAATCAGCCAGAAAACAAGGAAGCTTTCGATGACCATTATCAAAATGTGCATACGCCGGTAACCAAAAAAATCCCGGGCCTGCGCAAAATGGAAGTGACAAAAATCGTGGGCGCACCAACGGGGGAAAGCCCGTATTATTTGTTATGCGAAATGTACTACGACGACATGGACGCATTAAAAAAAGCAATGAAAACAGAAGAGTCGAAAGCCTCTGCCAGAGATTTGATGTCCTTTGCCGGTGATCTTGTGACGATGATGATTGGTGAGGAAGTCAATGGCTGAGCATGCGTATATTGAACAATGGATAGAAGACGGTGTTGGAAGGATCGCACTCAATCGCCCGGATGTTTTAAACGCCCTTTCCCGCCCGATGGTTAGCGAAATAGTGCATGCCCTTGCTGAACTGGATCACAAGCCGGAAGTGAAGGCCATTTTGATAACAGGAAACGGGCCATCTTTTGCTGCGGGGGCAGATATAGAAGAAATGAAGGAAGACAACCCGGTTTCATTGGAACTGTATAACCAGTTTGCGGTCTGGGACCAAATTGCCTTGATCAAAAAGCCCATTATTTCGGCTGTTCAGGGATATGCGCTTGGCGGCGGCTTTGAACTCGTATTGAGTACGGATATCGTATTTGTTGCTGAAAATGCAACATTCGGTTTTCCGGAAGTCAAAATCGGAGTGATGCCCGGCGCAGGGGGCACGGTCAAACTCGCAAAACAATTGGGCAAATGGCAGTCGTTGGAATGGCTTTGGACAGGGAAGCACATGAGCGCGAGGCAGGCCTGTGCATACGGCCTGGTTACACGGGTTGTTCCTGTTGAAGCTCTGTATGAAGAAGCGCTCTCGTTCGCGAAAAGAATAGCGAACATGCCGGCCCTTTCCATCCGGCTCATCAAAGATACCGTCATCAGAGCGCAGGATTTGTCCGTCTATGACGCCATGCAATATGAAAGAAAGAATTTTTATCTTCTTTTTGCATCCGATGACCAAAAAGAAGGCATGCAGGCATTCGCCGAGAAGCGGCCTGCCAATTTCCGGGGCAGATAAGGAGGGGGGACATGCAAACCGTTGATTTTACAGTAAAAAACCATGTCGGCTGGCTGACGTTGAACCGTCCTGACAAACTCAATGCTTTTAATGAAACGATGAACCGGGAAATCATAGACGTTTTAACATCAGCTGAACAAGATCCGCACATACGCGCACTGGTCCTTACCGGTGCAGGCCGGGCCTTCTGTTCCGGGGAGGATTTGGGCAGTTTAAACGAACAGGCCGATCACGGTGAAATCATCCGGAAACGTTACATCCCGATGGTGAAGAAAATCGCGGCTTTTGAAAAACCGCTCATTGCTGCCGTGAATGGGCCGGCTGCGGGTGCAGGCTTCAGCCTCTGCCTGGCGTGTGATTTCCGGATCGCATCCGAACAGGCCACTTTTGTTAACGCGTTTATTCATATTGGGCTTGTGCCGGATTCCGGGAATCTCTATTTCCTGCCGAGGATTGCAGGCTATGCCAAGGCGTTGGAGCTTTCTTGCTTAGGGGAGAAAATCAGTGCACCAGAAGCGATGGAATACGGACTTTTAACGAAAGTGGTTCCAGCCTGCCACCTGGAACAGGAAACGCAGCATTTTGCTGAAAGGCTTGCTGCGATGCCGACAAAAGCAATCGGCCTCGTGAAGCGGTATATGCAAAAAAGCTTTGAAAGCACATTGGATGAAATGCTCGAAAATGAAGCATACGCCCAGCGGATTGCAGGGCAAACAGCCGACCACAAGGAAGGGGTCCGGGCATTTTTTGAAAAAAGAAAACCGGAATACAAAGGCAATTAAACAGAAAGGATGAACATGCATGCCGATAACAAAAGAAGTAGCAGTATTTCCTGCTGAAATGAAACGGAGCGCGTATAAAATGGTCATCAACGGAGAACCGGTGGATGCTGCCGGCGGCGAAACGTTTCACGTCTATAATCCTGCAACCGGCGAAGCAATCGCCACGGTGCCGAAAGCGGATTACGCGGATGTCGACCGGGCCGTTGAGGCGGCGCGCCATGCTTTTGAACACGGAAAATGGAGGCGCTATCCGGTTGGAAAACGGGCGCGCGTCCTGAACAAAATTGCCTCCATTATGCGCAGCCGTTTTGATGCGCTTGTTGAAATGGAAATATTAAATACCGGAAAGACGATTGAAACGGCTAAGGGGCAAGTGATGCAGGCCATTGAAGATTTCGAGTTTTTCGCGGGGGCAATTGTCGGGCATCGCGGCGCTGTGAACCATGTTCCCGGCCAGTTCTTTAACTATACCCAAAAAGAACCGGTTGGGGTCGCTGCCCAGATCATTCCATGGAATTACCCGCTCATGATGGCTGCATGGAAAATTGCCCCGGCGATCGCAGCAGGATGTTCTGTTGTGGTAAAGCCGGCAAGCCTTACGCCGATTACAGCCATTTTACTAGCTGAAATCTGCCATGAGGCCGGTGTTCCGGCAGGCGTTGTGAACGTGATTACCGGGCCGGGGGCGAAAATCGGGTCTTATTTGGCGAAGCATGAAGGGGTCGATAAAATCGCCTTTACCGGAGAAACTTCCACCGGAAAAGAGATCATGGCAAACGCCTCGGAAACATTGAAAAGAGTCACGCTGGAACTTGGCGGAAAATCTCCGAATCTCGTATTTCAGGATGCGGATCTCGATGCCGCCGTCAATGGTGCCCTGTACGGCATCTTCTATAATACCGGGCAATCGTGCGAAGCGAGATCCCGTATTTTCCTGCAGGAAGACATTTACGATGCGTTTATGGAAAAATTTGTGGCCAAAACGAAAAAACTGGTGCTCGGTGATCCGTTTTCACCTGCCTCGCATATCGGGGCGATCATCAGCAAAGAGCAGCTGGAAACCATCCACCGCTATGTCGAAGAAGCAAAGCAGGCCGGCGCAACCATCGTGACAGGCGGAAAACCGGCTAAAGTGGAAGGGTTTGAAAATGGTTACTGGTATGAACCGACCATTATCACAAACGTCACCAATGACAGCAAAATTGCACAGGAAGAAATTTTTGGGCCGGTCGTGGTGGTGATGCCTTTTAAAGAGGAGAAGGAAGCCGTAAAACTTGCAAATGCGACGAAGTACGGCCTGGCTTCAAGCATTTGGGCAAAGGACCAGGGCCTAATTAAGCGGGTCACAGACGGCATCCAGGCAGGCATTGTCATGGTCAACAGCCCGTTCTCCGCATTCCCGGGGACACCGTTCGGCGGATATAAACAATCCGGCTTCGGGCGCGAATTAAGCTTCGAATGCCTCGATTTATACAGTGAAACCAAGAGTGTACTCACTTATGCAGGGGCAAAACCTTTAAACCCGTTTCAGTTATAAGCTTCCGGTCGAATAAAGGCACTCATTGCTGCACTGGCAGTGAAACGGGTATCCGGCAGGGCAAGATGGACAAATAAGAAGCGAACGCATTCTTTCGGGATGGGTTCGCTTCTTTTAAAAATCGTCTAAAAAGATAGAAAATGTAAAGAGGAAGTGGTATGATGGCGGAAACATTGGTTGTCATTGGTTCAGGGGTAATGGGGTGCGGCATTGCTTATGCGGGCGCACTCGGCGGTTTCAAAGTCAGACTGGTAGATGTCCGGCCTGACATCTTGCATCAAGCGGAAAACAGGATTGAATCCGTCATGGAAAAAGGGCTTTCGAGGGGGAAAATCAACGGGGCAGATGCTGAAAGGATAAAGGCAAATATCGAATATACCGTTGATTTGCCGGCTGCAGCCGGTTGTGCAGATGTGATCATCGAGGCAGTGCCGGAAAAAACGGAAATAAAAAAAGAAGTGTTTGAAAAAATGGACAGGTTTGCGCCTGCCGGTTGCATCCTTGCGACCAATACATCAACGATGAGCCCGACTGAAATCGGTTCTTTTACTACCCGTCCCGCATCTGTTATTGCCATGCATTTTTTCAATCCGGTGCATAAAATGCCGCTTGTCGAGATCATCAGGGGGCTTGAAACAAGCGATGAAACGGTTCAACGGGCTGAAAAAACAGCTGAAAAAATGGGGAAAGAAACGGTGATCGTGAATGAATTTCCCGGCTTTGTTACAAGCAGAATCAGCTGTTTAGTTGGAAATGAAGCGTTCTACATGCTGCAGGAAGGGGTAGGGACAGCGGAAGAAATCGATAAAGCCGTCAAGCTCGGCTTGAATTTTCCGATGGGGCCGTTTGAATTGGCGGATTTGGTCGGTTTGGATGCAAGGCTAAACAATTTGTGCTACTTGCATGAAAAGCTTGGCGAAAAGTACCGGCCGGCGCCTTTACTGGAAAAGTATGTGAAAGCGGGCAGGCTTGGGCGGAAAACAGGCAAGGGCGTATATGATTACACAACGGTTGAAGGAGAATGAAGATGAGAGACGTCGTCATCGTTGATGCGGTCAGAACACCGATTGGGCGATATAAAGGAGCGTTAAAATCAGTAAGGCCGGACGATCTGGCGGCAACCGCCATCAAGGCGTTGCTCGGCCGCCATCCCGAAGTTCCCTGGAACGAAATCGAAGAGGTCATTCTCGGAAATGCGAACGGCGCGGGCGAAGAAAACCGGAATGTCGCAAGAATGGCTGCATTGCTCGCCGGGCTTCCGGTCGAAACCGCCGGCACAACCGTTAACCGCTTATGCGGATCGGGCCTCGATGCTGTCAATATCGCAGCCAAAGCGATCATGGTTGGTGACGGGGATATTTATATTGCCGGCGGAACGGAGAGCATGACAAGGGCGCCGTTTGTCATGGCAAAGCCGGAAAACGGCTACCCGAGGGGCAATTTGGAAATGTTTGATACAACGATCGGATGGAGATTTGTCAATGAAAAATTAAAGAAAATGTACGGGACAGACAGCATGCCGGAAACGGCGGAAAATGTCGCAAAGCAATTTCATATCAGCCGGAAAGCGCAGGATGCCTTTGCTTTTACGAGCCAAATGAGGGCGAAAGCGGCCATGGAAGCAAACCGCTTTCAAGATGAAATCGTGCCTGTCGTGTATACGAATCAAAAGGGGGAATCCGTGTCTGTCACCCAGGATGAACATCCCCGCCCCGATACTACGCCGGAAAAACTAGCAAGGCTGAAACCGCTTTTTGCAGGAGGCACGGTGACGGCCGGAAATTCATCGGGCATCAATGACGGGGCGTCTGCCGTGCTATTGATGAGCGCTGAAAAAGCTGTCCAATTGGGGGTCAAACCGATGGCCCGGTTTGTCGCCAGCGCAACGGCAGGATTGGAACCAAGGATCATGGGGCTCGGCCCGGTGTACGCAACGAGAAAAGCATTAAAGCGCGCCGGATTTACTATTTCGGATATTGATCTTGTCGAGTTAAACGAAGCCTTTGCTTCCCAGTCTATTGCATGCATCCGGCAGCTGGAACTGGACAGTGAGATTGTCAATGTAAACGGAGGGGCGATTGCTTTCGGACATCCATTGGGAGCAAGCGGCGCGAGAATTTTAACAACGCTCGTCCACGAGATGCAAAAGCGAAAGGCAAAACGGGGGCTCGCTACGATGTGCATCGGGGTGGGCCAGGGGATTGCAACCGTTATCGAAAAAATTTAAAATGGGGGAAAGAGATCTTTGGCAGAGACAAGGAGTTTATAAATGGAAAAAACGTTAAATACGCGTTCGATGATTTTTACGCTTTATGGCGATTACATCCGCCATTACGGAAGCGAAATTTGGATTGGCAGTTTAATCAAATTGCTGGAAGCGTTCGGCCACCATGAGCAATCTGTCCGTGCTGCCATTTCCCGCATGAGCAAACAAGGCTGGGTGGAAAGCCGCAAAGAAGGAAACAACAGTTACTATTCTTTGACTGAACGCGGTGTAAAACGGATGAATGAGGCTGCCGGGCGGATTTTTAAACTGAACCCGGGCAAATGGGACGGCAAATGGCGGTTTTTTCTGTATACGATACCCGAAAAAAAGCGGAACATCAGGGATGAACTGAGAAAAGAACTGATGTGGAGCGGCTTCGGCCTCCTGTTAAACAGTGTCTGGCTTACGCCGAATGATTTGCTGGATGAAATGAAAGGAATCATCGACAAGTACGGGATCAATGAATATGTCAAAATCTTCACTGCCGAAAATGTATGGGGCAAATCCGATAAAGAACTTGTACAGGAATTATGGGATATTGATTATATGAACGACCGGTATGAAGATTTTATGGCCCATTACCGGGAAAAATATGAAAGCGTCAAAGAAAAGATGAAAAGAGGGGAAATGACGAATCAGGACTGCTTTGTCGAACGGACGATGCTTGTCCATAATTACCGGAAACTATTGTTTGTGGATCCCGGTTTGCCGGAAGAACTGCTGCCGGAAAAATGGAAGGGGGAGGAAGCAGCCGCGCTTTTCCGGGACTATTACCGAATCCTTGCCAAACCGGCAAATGATTTTTTCGAAGACATTTTTTCTGAAGGATACGACACTTTTCAGAAAAGCAAACATTATGATGTGTTTGACCATCCGCTTATAACTGAAAAAGCATGACGAGATCCGAGCGCAGAAAGGAGCGATCAAGTGGCAAATCCGGTAACTGAAATGTTGGGCATCAAATTTCCGGTTTTTCAAGGCGGGATGGGAAATATCAGTGATCCTGCCCTTGCTGCAAGTGTTTCCAACGCCGGCGGGCTGGGAACGATTGGCGCCGGGACGCTGCCCGTAGCGGAAATCGAAAAAAGAATGGATAAAATGCGCAGCCTGGCCGCTTCCCCCTGCTGCGTCAATATTGCCATTTCGGTTCATCCAAACGCGGACGAAGTCATCCGGTTAGCCATTGAAAAAAAGATTCCGGTTGTTTCCCTATCTGCCGGCAACCCTTCGAAATATATCCCGGTTCTGCATCAAAACGGCATAAAAGTGATTTGTGTCTCCTCCACTGTCCGCCAGGCGAAAAAAGCGGAAGCAGCGGGGGCTGATATCCTTGTATGCGAAGGATACGAAGCAGCAGGAATCAATGCTGCCAATGAAAGCACGACAATGGTGCTCGTTCCGCAGATTGTAAAAGCGGTCAACATTCCGGTTGTCGCAGCGGGAGGGATTGCGGACGGCAAAGGTTTGGCGGCGGCGCTTTCGCTCGGGGCATACGGCGTGCAAATGGGGACGAGATTCATCGCAACAAAAGAAGCGCAGTTTCACCCTGTATATAAGAAGGCTGTAATGGAAGCAACAGATGAAGCGACGATGATCATCGGCAGACGATACCAAATGGTGCGCAGAGTGTTCAAAAATGCGTACGCGGTCTATCTCCGCGAACTGGAAGAAAGCGGCGCGGATCCGGGCCGCTTTAAAGCGCTGACAAGCGAAGTCCATCATGAAAGGGGAGCGCTTCAAGGCGATATGGAGCACGGTTTTATAAACGGGGGCCAAATTGCCGGCCTTATTGAGGACTGCCCGTCTGTTGCCCAATTATTAGAAGAAATGGTAAAGGAAGCGCAGGCTGTGCTAACCAGGAGCATGGCACGGTTATAGTCCCGTATGAACGCTTTGTTCTAATTCCTCTCCTTGTGCGCTAAAATAATAAAAAAGCATTTTTCATCTTTCGCTTAAGCAGGGCATCCTGCCAACATTCCGTATCTTTTCTGACCAACAAACCGAAACGCCCGATGCGAATCCAAGGGTGGGTTTCCATGGAAATTGATGCGGTTTTTTCCGGTGGAGGCATAAAAGGCCTTGCGCTCATCGGGGCATTGGAAGTATTGGAAAAAAGGGGATTTACGTTTAAACGGCTGGCCGGCACAAGCGTCGGTTCCGTTTTTGCAGGGCTGTTGGCTGCAGGGTATACAAGCGGCGAAATGAAGCAAATGCTTGCGGAAACAGACACGGCCGCGTTCCTTGACGAGCGGAAAACGCTGCTGCCGGTGCCGTTTGCGAAATGGCTGCTGCTGTATTGGCGGCTCGGGCTGTACAGAGGCGCCGCGTTTGAGGAATGGATCGGGGAAAAACTCGCATCTAAAGGCGTGTACACGTTCAAAGATGTTCCAAAAGGCTCCCTTTATTTCACGGCATCCGATCTTACCCATAACCGGCTTGTTGTATTGCCAGATGACCTAGAGCGTTACGGGGTGCCATGGCAAACCTTTCCGGTGGCAAAGGCCATCCGGATGAGCGCGAGCATCCCGTATTTTTTCGAACCGGTACGGCTGCGCTCGCTGGAAGGCACGAGCCTTATTGCAGACGGTGGCGTTTTAAGCAATTTTCCGATGTGGCTGTTTGTCAAACCGGAAGAAAAAAAGGCGCGGCCGGTGCTCGGCATCACGCTTAGCCCAAAACAATCAGAAGAGCCAAATGCGGAGATAAAAAATGCGATCCAGCTGTTCGATGCCTTGTTCAAGACGATGAAAGACGCCCATGATGCCCGCTATATTTCAAGAAAACTGGAAAAGGACATTATTTTTATCGCTGCAGATGGCGTACCTGCCACAGATTTTCAGCTTTCCGCCGAACAAAAAGCAGCCTTAATCGAGGCGGGCCGGAAAAAAACAGAAACGTTTCTGAAAACGTGGTCCTATTAATTAAAAAAGAATCGAGCTTAGTAGACAGCTCGATTTTTCTTTTTGCCCTTTTTGCCTTCAATCACGGTTAACTGGACATTGGATTTTTTGCGCAGCGGCCGTTTTGAAAATTTAACCGTGTGGACAGTATGGACCTTCATATTCCGTTTTTTCATTCTTTTTCTGGATTTGCGGGCGGCTTTTAAAAATGCTTTTTGTTCCTGGTTGGAAACATTTGTGCTTCTCTTGAGTAAGAAACGCATGCCAGCCAAAAGCACTGCCGCAAAAATGAAGGCTATCAAAACCCTTTTTAAGAATACAACCGGCTCATGAAACAAAGAGGAACCCAGGCCAAGCAGGGCCAAAAGAAAAATGCCGGCGATGATCCATTGACGCGTCTTCAACAAAAGCCACCTCCTCATGTTTTCCTAACCATTTTTTCCATCATTCTATCAGTTTATACGGTTCCGGCCGTTTTTATTTTGAGGTTGGTACCCCGTCGCACAAACAAGCTTGTGATAGTAAATGTATTCCCATGCACTGGAAACTTCAAACGCCGTTTTTAACGGGCGGCAGAAGCCATATCACCCGATTCCAGTTCAAGCAGCGCCTGAAAGGAGGAAATCGCAACTTCAATTTGCTTGTCATCCGGCTCTTTTGTCGTTAACAGCTGAAGCCACAGGCCCGGATAGCCAAGATATTTCAGAACCGGAATATGGCGGACTTTATTGGTCAGCTGAAGAACTTCAAACGACGTGCCGAGCACGACCGGAATCAGCAAAATCCGGTCGATGATGCGAAGCCAGAGCGGATCTGTCGGGACAAGCGTATAAATCAGGACGCTCACAATCACGGTAAACAGAATAAAACTGCTGCCGCACCGGTAATGCAGCCTCGATTGCGAGCGGACGTTTTCAACGGTCAGGGCAAGCCCGTTTTCAAATGTATTGATGACTTTATGTTCAGCCCCGTGGTATTGGAATACCCGCTTGATAAACGGCGTTAAAGAAATCAAATAAATATACGAAAGCACGAGCAGCAGTTTAAACGCGCCTTCAATGAGAATTTGCGCGGTATCTCCGGAAAAAAACGGCCTTGTCAGTTCTGCCAGAAAAACGGGAATCAGCGTCATGAAAAATTTGGCAAACAAAAAGGACAAGACGCCGGCAGCAGCCACGCCGAGCACCACCGTTGTTTTTGCCGGGGCTGCTTCCTTCCTTTTTTCGTCTTCTTCCGGGTCAACATCATACCGCTCGCTTGCAAAATTCAAATGCTTTGCCCCGTTTGCGGATGATTCAATGATGGCAATGATCCCGCGCAAAAACGGGATTTTTTTTAATTTTTGAATGAACGGGCGCGTCTCTTTCGGCAGATAAAAGAAGTCGATCCGGTTGTTTTTGCGGCGGATGGCAGTGACCGAATGCCGCTTTCCGCCGAACATGACCCCTTCCACGACTGCCTGGCCGCCATAAGCTGGTTTTGTCAATTTCTTCTCCCCCAAACCTAAACTTCGAATGTTTCTTTCCCGTTTAAGACGGAATGGATTTCCGAAACGTTACTTACGCTTATTTTACTAAATCATTTTAAATACGACTAGGGGAAAGACTTATGGGAAAGATAAGAAAGAAAAGATGCGCGCCGTCCATGTGAAGGGGTGGAAAATATGGAAAATAACAGCAAAGCAATGAAAAACCAGGAGCATTCCATGACCTTTTTTCAAATGGTGCTTGTGACCGGATTTGCGGGCGGGATCATTTGGAGCCTGGTTGCCTATTTATGCTTTTCTTTTCATTTTACGGCGATTGAACCGAATGTCCTGCTTGAACCATTTACGGTAGGATCCTGGCGCAAAATGTGGATCGGAAAAACCATTTCCATACTGGTATACGGATTGTTCTCTACCGGCTGTGCCCTTGTCTATTATCTTTTCTTTAAAAAATTGAAATCGATGTGGGTGGGCGCGATCTACGGGCTTTGCCTGTGCGCGGTCGTCCTGATTGTGCTGAATCCGATTTTTCCCGGCATGAAGCCTTTTTTAAAACTCGATGCCAATACGATTATCACTTGCTGTTGCATTTACATTCTCTATGGGGTGTTTATCGGTTATTCGATTTCGTTTGAGTATGAAAGAAGCCGGGTTTTTAAGAGAAAACTGGAGAGACAGTCGAACCCGCTCCCGTAAATCGATCCGGGCGGGAGGAACGCCCAGGATTCAGGCAGATACAAGCAGGCGGAAAGTAAAAAATAGAAATTTTCTTCAATTTATGGTAAAATGGGCACGTTAAATATGGGAAAAAGGTGCTTGAAATGAAAAAATACCTCGTATTAAACGGCCCGAATCTGAATTTGCTTGGGCAAAGGGAACCCGGCATTTACGGGAAAGATTCGATAAAAACCCTGATGGCACGCATGGAAGCGGCGGCCCGAGAGCACGGCGTTGCCATCGGTTTTTTCCAATCCAACCATGAAGGCGCCCTGATTGACAAGCTCCATGCTGCCGGGGATGAAGGCTTTGCCGGGATTATTTTCAATCCAGGCGCGTTCACGCATTACAGCTATGCTTTGCGGGACGCGATCAGTGCCATCCGCCTACCGGTGATTGAAGTACATATTTCGAACATCCATGCCCGCGAGGAATTCCGCCACCATTCTGTAACGGCGGCTGTTGCGCGCGGGCAAATTGCAGGCCTTGGGCTGTACGGCTATGAGCTTGCCCTCATGGCCTTGCTTGAGGCAGAAAAGGGAGAGGAAGAAAGATGTTAAAATTGGAGAAACTGAGAGAAGCATTTCCGCAGGCCGCTATTGACGGCTTGCTCATCACAAGCCCGTATAACCGCCGCTATATGTCCAATTTTACGGGAACGACCGGGATTGTCCTTATATCCGGGGAAGCGGCAAAATTTATTACGGATTTCCGTTATGTCGAGCAGGCATCAAAAGAGTGTGAAGGCTACGAAATCGTCCAGCATCAGGGACCGGTGGAACAGGAAGTGGCCAAACAGGTAGAAGCAATGGGGATCAAACGGCTCGGGTTTGAGCAGGACCATATGAGCTATGCGCTTTTTAAAACGTATGAAGGGCTGCTCGATGCAGAACTGGTTCCGGTTTCCGGGCTTGTTGAAAATTTGCGCTTGATCAAAACAGATGCGGAAATTAAGATATTAAAAGAAGCTGCGGATATTGCAGATGCTGCTTTTAAACATATCCTTGACTTCTTAAAACCGGGCGTCACGGAATTGGAAGTTTCCAATGAACTCGAATTTTTCATGAGGAAATGCGGCGCGACCGCTTCTTCATTTGATACCATCGTCGCATCCGGCCTCCGCTCTGCCATGCCGCACGGGGTGGCGACGGACAAAGTGATCGAAAAAGGCGATTTGGTCACGATGGATTACGGTGCGCTCTATAAAGGCTATTGTTCGGATATAACAAGGACGGTTGCCGTCGGGGAGCCTTCCGAGCAATTGAAGGAAATTTACAATATTGTGCTGGAATCGCAGCTGCTTGCCGTCGAAAACATTAAACCGGGCATGTCCGGTGTTGAAGCAGACGCCATTTCCCGCGATTATATTGCCCAGAAAGGTTATGGTGAAGCGTTCGGCCACTCCCTCGGGCACGGGATCGGCCTTGAAATCCACGAAGGCCCGAATCTTTCCATGCGCTCGGCTTATACTTTGGAACCGGGCATGGTTGTCACCATCGAACCGGGTATTTATGTGCCGGGTGTCGGCGGCGTCCGGATTGAAGACGATACGGTGATGACCGAAAATTCGAATGAATTGCTGACGCATTCCGCAAAAGAACTGATTATATTATAATAGTTACAGCCATTAACAGGGGATAGAATGAACATGTAGGAGGAAAAATATGATTTCAGTAAACGATTTTCGCACCGGCTTAACGATTGAAGTGGACAACGGCATCTGGCGCGTCCTCGATTTCCAGCATGTTAAACCGGGAAAGGGCGCCGCTTTTGTGCGCTCGAAGCTTCGCAATTTGCGTACCGGCGCCATCCAGGAAAAAACGTTCCGTGCCGGCGAAAAAGTCGAAAGGGCACAGATCGACAACCGGAGAATGCAGTATTTATATGCAAACGGCGACCAGCACGTATTTATGGATACGGAAACGTATGAACAAATCGAGCTGAGCAGCGCCCAAATTAAAGACGAGCTGCAA
Source organism: Weizmannia sp. FSL K6-0777 (assembly GCF_038593185.1). Taxonomy (NCBI): domain Bacteria; kingdom Bacillati; phylum Bacillota; class Bacilli; order Caryophanales; family Bacillaceae; genus Heyndrickxia; species Weizmannia sp. FSL K6-0777. The sequence continues at coordinate 1,925,114 of NZ_CP151971.1, read as the reverse complement.
TACTTGCTGGAAAACATGGAAGTGCAAATGATCATGTACCAAGGAGAAACGCTCGGCATTGAACTCCCGAATACGGTCACGCTGACAGTTACCCATACGGAACCGGGGGTAAAGGGCGATACGGCAACAGGCGGGTCCAAACCGGCCACGCTTGAAACCGGCCTGACGGTACAAGTGCCTTTCTTTGTAAATGAAGGCGATAAATTGATCATCAATACAACGGACGGTTCATACGTGTCCCGTGCCTGATTGCTTTGAAAAAAGCTTGGCGTCCCAAACGGCGTCAAGCTTTTTTGCTTTTCCGGCAAGATAGGAAAAAAATAAGTTTACATAATCATATTATAAACAACTTAAACTTTCAGAGCCTGCCACTGCTTCCTTGTCATAGTTTTCAAACCCGGCGAATAGATTGTACTATCCATGAACCAAACTGTATGTTTTGAAAGCAGGGATGAAGAATGGAAGATTTGCTGGGCATTTTGCCGAAATCCTTATCCAACCAGCTGGAAAAGTTGGGGGATATACTCGAAGATGTGGAAGAAATCCGCATCCGCGTAAACCGCCCGCTTGAAATTACTTCAAAAGGAATCCCGCATTTTTTGCGCTACATGCCAACGGAGAGCGATGCCGAGCAGCTGATCAGCCGGCTTGCGAATTTCTCCTTTTACGCCCTTGAAGAAGAGCTGAAAAAGGGATATGTCACGATCAGCGGCGGGCACCGTGTCGGATTCGCGGGGAAAGTCATTCTTGAAAATGGACAAGTAAAGGCGATCCGCTATTTTTCATCTTTTAATATCCGGATTGCCCGGGAAAAAATCGGGACTGCAGATCCTTATCTTTCTGCCCTTCACAACGGGCACTGGTTGTCCGCGATGATCATCGGGGCGCCCCAGACCGGGAAAACGACATTTTTAAGGGATATCGCACGGCTGATTTCAACCGGCATCCCGGAACGCGGCATTTCGCCCGCCAAAGTGGGAATTGTCGACGAACGGTCTGAAATTGCCGGCTGCGTCCACGGCATCCCGCAACTCCATTTCGGGCCAAGGGTCGATGTGCTGGATGCCTGCCCGAAAGCGGAAGGGATGATGATGCTGATCCGGTCGATGAGCCCGGATGTCATCATCGTGGATGAGATCGGCCGCGAAGAAGATGCGGCGGCAATTATGGAGGCGGTAAATGCGGGCATTTCGCTCGTCATGACAACGCACGGGGAAAACTTCCGGGATATAAATAAGCGCCCGATTTTAAAGAAAATCCTCGAATCGTATGCGTTTGACCGTTTTCTCGAACTGTCGCGGGGGAGCCGGCCGGGAAGGGTAACAGCAGTCCGGGATGCGGAAGGGAACATCATTCGTACCGGTGAAGGTGTTTCCCGTGCTTAAACTTTTTGGAGCAGCACTGATTGTGTTCGCCACCAGTTTCATCGGCTTTGAGGCAGCGAAACGGTTAAGCGAACGCCCCCGCCAGCTAAGAATTTTTCAAAGCGCGCTTCAAGCACTGGAGGTGGAAATCATGTACGGGCATACCCCGCTGCATGAAGCGGCAAGAAAACTGTCAGACCAGCTTCCGGATCCGGCTGCCGCCTTCTTCCGTTCCTTTGCCGGCCAGTTGACAACATTGGAAACAACGGTAAAAGAAGCATGGGAAAAAAGCCTTGACGGGATTTGGGAACTGACGGCCCTGAAAGAAAATGAGTATGAAGTATTGCGGCAACTCGGGGAAAACCTGGGCAAACATGACCGCTATACCGAGCAAAAGCAGCTGCTCCTGGCCCTTTCGCATTTGGAACGGGAAGAAAAAGAAGCGCACGAAAGGCAGCTCCGCTATGAAAAAATGGCAAAAAGCCTTGGCGTCCTCACGGGTTTACTGATCGCTATTTTACTGATCTGAGAGATGCACGGATCATATTGGGGGAAAAGCAATGGGCATTGATGTGGATATCATTTTTAAAATTGCCGGGGTCGGGATTGTCGTCGCATTTCTCCACACGATTCTTGACCAGGTTGGCAAAAAAGAATATGCGCAATGGGTTACGCTTCTCGGTTTTCTTTACATTTTGTTTTTAGTGGCATCCATCGTAGGGGATTTGTTTTCCAAAATCAAAACGGTCTTTCTTTTTCAGTAAGCCGGGAAAAAAGGGGGGATTTCCCATTGAAATTTTGCAAATTGCGGGTGTGGCGCTCATCACGACTTTCCTTGCGCTCATATTAAAAGAGCAGAAACCGAATTTTGCCTTTTTGCTGACGCTTTTTGCCGGCTGTTTTATCTTTCTATTTCTGGTGGACAAGATATATGAGATCATCCGCCTGCTGCAAAAAATTGCCCAAAAAGGGAATGTCGACACGATGTATATCGAAACGATCCTGAAAATTATCGGCGTCGCTTATATCGCCGATTTTGCATCCAATATTACAAAAGATGCCGGGCAGGGGGCACTTGCGGCAAAGGTGGAGCTGGCCGGCAAAATCATAATTTTAACAATGGCCATCCCCATTCTTACCGTGCTGATTGAAACGATTGTCAATCTCGTTCCGCGTGCAGGGAGTTGAGAATATGGGGCGCAAAAAAATGTGCATCGCGCTTTTCATTCTGTTTGCCTTCTGTTTCTTCGCACAGCCGGCATCCGCCGCTTCGGAAAATACGGATAAACAGGAGAACATTCCGGAAAAAATGGTCGATGAACAACTGAATCAATTGGACTTATCAGAACTGAAAAACTACTGGGATGAAATTGTCAGCAAATACGGCGGATACTTGCCGGAAAGCCAGAAAGGGAGCCTTATGGATTTTATGAAAGGCGAAAAGCATTTTTCTTTGCAAGCCTGGCTGAAAGGGCTGCTTTCGTATATTTTTCAGGAGCTGCTGATCAATGCAAAACTATTAGGCTCCCTCATCATTCTTACGATTCTGAGCATCCTGCTGGAAAACCTGCATCATTCGTTCCAGCAAGGGACGATCAGCAAAATTGCGTATGCGGTTGTTTTCATGGTGCTCGTCATTATTGCCCTGAACAGTTTTCATGTCGCCCTTCAATATGCGCTTGAGGCGATCCGGACAATGAAAGGTTTTATCCTGGCGCTGATGCCGCTCTTGCTGGCGCTGCTTTCCACATCGGGCGGTGCCGGATCGGCAGCCTTTTTTCACCCGGTCATTATTTTTCTCTCCGGCACAAGCGGCATGCTGGTCGAGATCATCGTGCTGCCGCTTCTGCTGCTTTCAACGCTCTTAGGTGTCGTCAGCACCCTCTCGGAACAGCACAAAGCAACACAGATGGCCGGTCTGTTGCGCAATCTCGGGATCGGCATACTCGGCGCTTTTATGGCTGTGTTTTTAGGCGTCTTGTCCGTTCAGGGGACGGCAACGGCGGTGATGGATGGGCTTGCGGTCAGGACCGCAAAATTTGTGACCGGCAATTTTGTCCCGGTTGTCGGGCGGATGCTGACGGATGCCGCCGATACGGTGATCAGCGCTTCCGTCCTTTTGAAAAATACGCTCGGCATTGCAGGTGTCGCCATTGTGCTGCTCATTGCGGCGTTTCCGGCTATCAAAATTTTCGCCATGTCGTTCATGTTCAAGCTCGCTTCCGCCCTTTTGCAGCCGCTCGGCGGGGGGCCGGTCATCAGCTGTCTTGATATCATCAGCAAAAACATGCTGTACGTATTTGCCGCCCTCGCGATTGTGACCATCATGTTTTTTCTCAGCATTACGATCATCGTTACGGCGGGCAATCTTACGATGATGATGCGTTAAGGGGGGAGACCTGTGGACGTTTTGACAAAATGGGTGCTGAATATCACCATTTTTATCCTTTTGGCGACCATAACGGACATGCTTCTGCCTGACTCCGGGATGCGGAAATATACAAAGCTTGTGACCGGGCTTTTGCTCATTGCCATCATCGTCACACCCGTATTCCGGCTCTTTTCCACAGATCCTGCCATATGGATAGAAAAATTCGGGGATTCCGGTACTTCAAGCCCGTCTGCGGAAGAAAATGCGCTTGAAACGAAGAAAAAAGAAATAAATGACATGCAGCAGGAATATACATTACAACAAATGGCTGTCCAACTGAAGCAGGATGCGGAAGGGGAGGTAGAGGAAGCGTTTGGAAAATCGATTTCAAAAATCACGGTCGAGTGGAAAGACGGGGCCAAAAGCGGGGATCTTACCGCTTTAAAAGCGTCAAATGTAAAAAAAATCCACGTCTATCTGGAAGCGCAAAACGAAAAAGAGACTGTTGCTGCCATTAAACCGGTTGAAATCGGGACGGATAAACAAACAGAAAAACAAAGCACACGGGAGCAGCAATCGATCATTGCCATGTTGTCAAACCGCTGGAAAATCAATAAAGAAAAAATTGATCTCCGTTTCGAAGGGGGGCTTGAAAACGAAAATGGATCGTAACCAGGGACCGTTCAAAAAACTGAAAGAAAAATGGCTGCCATCCGGCCCGCCGGATAAAAAGAAAAAGCTTGTGTTGTTAACCGTACTATTGATCTCCGGTCTCGGGATGATGTTTATCAACGACCTTTTCGGGACTTCAAGCGAAAAAAACGAAGCGCTGACTGCATCTTCACCCGTAAAAACGGCAGGCGGAAAAGGGACAGCCGCATTCGGTGCAGGCACTTCCAAAAAATCAAAATCGATCTCCACGTACGAAAACCAATATGAGAAAGAACTGAAAAGCATTCTGGAACAAATCAAGGGCGTCGGTTCCGTAAACGTCCAAGTGAATGTGGCCACATCAGAAAGCAAAGTGTACGAAAAAAACGTCACCATCCGGAATGAAACGACAACCGAAACAGATAAAAACGGCGGGGAACGGAAAATTGACAGCATTTCAAAAGATGATAAAGTCGTCATCGTCCAAAACGGGGACAAGGAAGTGCCGCTTGTAACGGAAACCAGGAAGCCGGAGATCACAGGGGTGTTAGTCGTTTGCGAGGGCGGCGGCGACGTCTCCATCCAAAAATCGGTAAAAGAAGCTGTTGCAAGCGCCCTTGATATCGCAAGTTACCGTGTTTCCGTCATGCCAAAAAAAGAATGAGGAGGAATGGGTATGCTTTTGAAAAAACAAACGGTCTGGCTGTTGACCATGTTAAGCCTTGTTGTGGTTTTGTCCGTGTACTATGTGACGGCGGAACCAAAAACGACGAATCAGGTTACCCGGCAAGAGAAAGAAAAGGAATCGGCGGCAACGAAGGAAAAGGCTTCCGGTTCGCAAAAAATCAAATTGACAACAAAGTCTGCCAGTGATGAAGTGTTTGAGACGCTCCGCCTTGAGCGGCAGGATGAAATGAGCAAAAAGCAGGAAGAACTGACCAATAAACTCGCATCGACCGACCTGACGCCGGATGAAAAAAGCAAGGCAATGGATGAAATGAAAAAATTAACGGAGACGGCGAATAAAGAACAGGTTTTAGAAAGCCTGATCAAAGCAAAAGGATATGAGGATGCGCTCGTTCAGGCAGACGGCGATGAAGTGGTCGTGACCGTCAAATCGAAAAAGCACGATAAAGCGGCTGCAAATGAAATCGTCAAGCTTGTGAACCAGGAATTGGGCAATACGCCAAAACTGGCCGTGGAATTCCAGACAAATTAAGGAAAGCCAGAATAGGGGGCGGTTACAGCCCTTTTTTCTGTGCGGAAAACAAGGGAGATTGCTTTTTTGCCGGGCTTTTTTTCTATATTTAAAAAATGATTGGAAAATGATTGAAAAGTAGATTTGCGCGTGATTTTAAATTTCCGTAAAACGCTTCCTCCTTTTTGCGCCAAGCGGGGAAGGGCATTTTTGCAATGTACCGGGAATCCGTTTTTTATACAAATGATTGAATTTTTGTCTCCGGTTATCGTATGATATGGATAGTTATTTATTCATAAATTGTTAACAATTTTAGAAGCTGAAAAAACGAAGGAGTGTCATATATGCTGAAAGTAGAGGAAATCCAGGCTTTGATCGAGCTTGTGGACCGTTCAAACCTCGATGAATTTGAATTTGAAAACGACGGGACCGTCATCAAAATGAAGAAAAACACCGGCGTCCAAGTCATTGAACGCCCGGTGCGTGAAGTGGCTCAGGTTTCCGCACCCCCGCAAATGCCTGCGCAGCCCCGCCAGCTTGCAGAAAACCCGCAGCCTGAAGCTCCGGCGCAAGCAGCCGACGAAAATCTGCATAAAATCGTGTCGCCGATGGTTGGCACCTTTTACCAGGCGGGTTCCCCGGAAGAAGAACCGTATGTGCAAATCGGCTCCAAAGTCAGCCCGAATACGGTTGTATGCATGATTGAAGCGATGAAGCTGTTTAACGAAATCGAAGCGGAAGTGGAAGGGGAAATTGTAGATATCCTCGTCAAAGACGGCCAGCTTGTTGAATTCGGCCAGCCATTATTTTTGGTAAAGACAAAGTAAGGAGCGGACTTTCATGATTAAAAAAGTTTTGATTGCAAACCGCGGCGAAATTGCGGTTCGGATTATCCGTGCCTGCCGCGACCTCGGGATTGAAGCCGTGGCCGTTTATTCGGAAGCGGACAAAGATGCACTGCATGTCCAGCTTGCGGATGAAGCGTACTGCATCGGCCCGAAAGCATCGAAAGACAGTTATTTAAATTTTGCCAACATCATCAGCGCAGCAACTTTAACAGGCTGTGACGCGATCCATCCCGGTTACGGATTTCTTGCTGAAAATGCCGATTTTGCCGAGCTTTGCCGAGAATGCAATATTGAGTTTATCGGGCCAAGCCCGGAAGCCATTGCGAAAATGGGCGCAAAAGATGTGGCGCGCGAAACGATGAAAAAAGCGGGCGTGCCGATTGTCCCGGGTTCGGACGGGCTTGTAAAAGACGCAGAAGAAGCAAAAGTCGTCGCAAAAAAAATCGGCTATCCGGTGATTATTAAGGCAACGGCCGGCGGCGGTGGCAAAGGGATCCGCGTAGCTTTGAATGAAGAAGAGCTTGTAAAAGGCATCCACATCACCCAGCAGGAAGCCGCGACTGCTTTCGGCAACCCGGGTGTTTATCTTGAAAAATACATTGAAGACTTCCGCCATGTTGAAATCCAGGTCATGGCTGATAAATTCGGCAATGTGATCCACCTGGGCGAACGGGATTGCACCATCCAGCGGCGGCTGCAAAAACTGCTTGAAGAATCCCCGTCCCCGGCACTATCGAGCGAAATGCGCGAAGAAATGGGGCAGGCTGCCGTGAAAGCGGCAAAAGCGGTTGACTATACGGGGGCCGGCACCATCGAGTTTATTTTTGACCACCGCAACCAGAAGTTTTACTTTATGGAAATGAATACCCGCATCCAGGTGGAACACCCGGTTACAGAAATGGTCACTGGCGTGGATCTTGTCAAAGAACAGATCCTTGTGGCATCCGGGGAACCGTTATCCTTAAAGCAGGATGAAGTCACATGGAACGGCTGGGCAATCGAATGCCGGATCAATGCCGAAAATCCGGAAAAGAATTTTATGCCGTCTGCGGGCAAAATTAACTTTTACCTGCCGCCGGGCGGGATCGGCATCCGCGTGGAATCGGCCGTATATCCGGGTTACAGCATTCCGCCGTATTATGATTCCATGATTGCCAAGCTCATTGCCTACGGAGCGACGCGCGATGAGGCGATTGCTCGCATGAGACGCGCGCTCAGCGAATATGCCGTGGAAGGCGTCCACACGACGATTCCGTTCCATCAGCGCCTCCTCGAACATGAAGTTTTTGTCGAAGGGGATTTCAACACGAAATTCCTTGAAAAATATGATGTAATGAAATAACGTGTAATTATAGGAGGTGTTGAAGATGGCAGAAGACAACCAAATGTTGGAAATGCATCATGATGAAGACGGCTTGGGAAAAGTGGAAATTGCTCCTGAAGTGATTGAAGTGATTGCGGGCATTGCCGCTTCCGAAGTCGAAGGGGTTGCCCAAATGCGTGGCAATTTCGCAAGCGGCGTCGTGGAGCGCCTTGGCAGGAAAAACCACGGGAAAGGCGTAAAAGTGGAACTGAGTGATGATGGCATTAAAGTCGATGTCTATTGCACCATGAATTTTGGCGTTTCCATTCCGGCAGTTGCCCAGGAAGTCCAGGATAATATCCGCCAGGCTTTGCTCAATATGACTGCCCTGGAAGCGTCGGAAGTGAATATTCATATTGTCGGCATTCAATTTGATACGCAGAAAGCGGAGCCTGAATTTCAGGCGGAAGAGTAAGAGAAAAAGGGTCCGGGCAAAGCGTCCTGGCCTTTTTTTGGTCCCACCTTTCTGTTACAATAAAAGCATGCGAATTTGAGCTTTTTAAAGGAGTTACTGCCGAATGATGAAAAGAAGAACCGCCCGCGAAAAAGCGCTTCAGGCTTTATTCCAGATGGATATGAATGAAGCGAGCCCGGAAGATGCGATCCGGAATGCGCTGGACGGGCAGGAAAGTGATGATTATCTTGAGAAATTGGTAAACGGAACGGCAACACATCTCGCGGAAATCGACGCCATGATCAGCCAGCATCTTGAAAATTGGACGCTTGACAGGCTTGCAAAAGTGGAACTCAATATTTTGCGCCTTGCCGCTTACGAACTGATGTACGCAGAGGATGTGCCCGCCAATGTGGCGATCAACGAAGCACTCGAGATTGCCAAACGGTTTGCAGATGAAAAATCTGCCAAATTTATTAATGGCGTTTTGAATCAAATGAAAGACTCGATTGAATCTAAATAACGGGGGATGGATAATGGGAGCGGAAATCATTGACGGAAAACAACTGGCCGAAGCACTCAGAAAAGAGATAAAGGCGGAAGCGGAGCAGTTAACGCAACAGGGGATTATCCCGGGGCTTGCTGTCATATTAGTCGGAAACGATCCGGCTTCACGTACATACGTCAAAAACAAAGAAAAAGCGTGCCGCGCGCTCGGAATGAAATCCGTTTTAATCGAGCTTCCCGAAGACGTGTCGGAACAGGCACTGCTCGGACATATCGCAACCTTAAATGAAGATCCTGACATTCACGGGATTCTCGTCCAGCTTCCTTTGCCGCCGCATATCAATGCGCAAAAAATCGTGGAAGCGATCAGCCCGGAGAAAGATGTGGACGGTTTCCATCCGATAAATATCGGGAGGATGATGACGGGCCAGGATACCTTTTTACCCTGCACCCCCCACGGAATTTTAAAAATGGTGAAGTCAAAGGGCATCCGGATCGAAGGGAAGCATGTTGTCGTAATCGGCCGCAGCAATATTGTCGGCAAACCATGCGGCCAGCTGTTCCTCAATGAAAATGCGACCGTCACATACTGCCATTCGAAAACGGCCGATTTAAAATCTTTCACCCGCCAGGCGGATATTTTGGTCAGTGCTGTCGGCAAAGCAAAATTCATCAAAGCGGATTTTGTCAAAGCGGGTGCTGCCGTCATTGATGTCGGGATGAACCGTGACGCGTCCGGGAAGCTGTGCGGGGATGTTGACTTTGATGAAGTAAAGGAGAAAGCTTCCTATATTACCCCTGTCCCGGGCGGCGTAGGGCCAATGACGATTACCATGCTGCTTTCCAATACAGTAAAAGCCGCAAAACGCTTGTACCGTTAAACAGGCTGCCCTGCCGTCACGGCATTTTTCCGGAAAACCGCTTATCGTCCGGAAGTGTGCCGGGAGACATTTGTGCTGGGAGCGGGCGGCATTAAAAGAAAGCTGACTTCCGGCGGGAAGGCAGCTTTCTTCATGCATGAGAAAGGTGGTGGAAAGCGATGCAATATTTATCCGTACACACGCTGACAAAATATATCAAACGGAAATTTGACGCGGACCCTTATTTAAACGATATCCATGTAAAAGGGGAAATTTCCAATTTCAAACGGCATTCAAGCGGCCATATGTACTTTACATTAAAAGATGAAAAAGCGAGACTGCTTTCGGTCATGTTTGCTTCTGCAAACCGGACGTTGAAGTTTATGCCGGAAAACGGTATGAAAGTGCTCGTTACGGGTTCCGTATCTGTTTATGAAGCAGGCGGCAGTTACCAGCTGTATGTGAAAAGCATGCAGCCTGACGGAATCGGCGCACTTTATCTTGCTTTTGAACAGCTAAAAGAAAAACTGGAGAAAGAGGGCCTGTTTCAAAACCGCCGGCCCATCCCGGCTTATCCGAAAGTGATCGGGGTGATCACATCGCCGACAGGGGCTGCTGTCCGCGATATCATCACCACCATCAGGAGAAGATATCCGGTTGCTGAAATCATTTTACATCCGGCCCTTGTCCAAGGGGAAAATGCAGCCCCTTCGATTGTAAAGGCAATTGAACAGGCAAACCGGATCGGCAAAGCGGATGTGCTGATCGTCGGAAGGGGCGGCGGTTCCATCGAAGAGCTGTGGGCTTTTAATGAAGAAATAACGGCCCGGGCGATCTTTGCGTCAAATATTCCGGTGATTTCTGCTGTCGGCCATGAGACGGATTTTACGATCGCCGATTTTGCGGCAGACTTACGGGCACCGACGCCGACTGCTGCAGCTGAACTTGCTGTTCCCCATATTGATGACGTACGGGAAAAAATCTTGCATTTAAAGACGCGGCTTATACGAAACATGCGGGAGAAAGTACGCTATGAAAAAAGCCGGCTTGCTTACCTTGAACGGTCGCCCGTTTTGACAAATCCTTACCGGCTCATCCGCCAGCAAATCGAGCAGGCTGATCGCCTTACAGATCGCCTGCACAGGGAAGCGGGGCGCTTAATCGGTACAGCGGAGGAACAAACCCGCAATCTGCACGGCCGGCTTTTGCGCAACCGTCCTGAACAGAAACTGCTGCAGGCGCGGCGGAATTTCACGAGCCTTGAAGCAAACCTCGTGAAGCAAATGCAAGCGGTCTTGCGGGAGAAGCAGCATCGTTTTGCCAAAAATATTTCCGCCCTTGAAGCGCTGAGCCCGTTGAAAGTAATGGAAAGGGGCTACAGTCTGGCTATGGCGGAAGACGGAACGATCCTGAAAAAAACAAGCCAGGCCAAAACGGGTGAAACGATCCGGGTCCGGTTGACGGACGGCGGCCTTTTGTGCACGGTAGATAAAATTGAAAGGGGGAAAAAAGATGGCTGATTCATTAACTTTTGAAGAAGCGATGGTGCAACTGGAAGACATTGTGCGGAAACTGGAAGAAGGGGATGTGCCCCTCGAAGAAGCCATTTCCATTTACAAACAGGGAATGGAGCTGTCCAAATTACTCCACGGAAAACTGAAAAATGTAGAGGAACAGCTGGCAAAAATCATGTCGGAGGATGGCGAAGAGCAGGATTTTGAGATCCGGGAGGAGGAATAACCGTGCAGAAGCCTGCGTATGATGTGAAAGAAATTGAAAAACACCTGGCACAATATATCGCGGATCTTCGTGCGCCTGCTGTATTAAAAGACGCGATGCATTATTCCCTCCAGGCCGGGGGGAAAAGGATCCGCCCCCTTCTTTTGTTGTCAACCGTATCCGCGCTCGGTAAACCGGCTGGTCGGGGCATGCAGACCGCGTGTGCAGTCGAGATGCTCCACACTTATTCTCTGATCCATGATGACCTCCCGGCAATGGACGATGATGATTTGCGGAGAGGAAAGCCGACCAACCATAAAGTATTTGGCGAAGCGGTGGCGATTCTTGCCGGCGACGGCCTTTTGACGCACAGTTTCGGACTGATTGCCGAAGATCCGGGGTTGGATGACGCTTTGAAGGTAAAACTGATTGCGCTCCTTGCAAAATCTGCGGGTCCGGAAGGCATGGTCGCCGGGCAGGTGGCGGATATGGAAGGCGAAAATAAAACACTGACCCTCGAGGAACTACAATATATCCATGCCCACAAAACCGGCAAACTGCTTCGTTTCAGCGTGCTTGCCGGCGCGATGATTGGCGGCGCGTCAACAGAGCAGCTGGAAAAATTCGGGCAATTTGCCGATCATCTCGGCCTCGCTTTTCAAATCCGGGATGACATATTGGATATCGAGGGGGAACAGGAAAAAATCGGCAAGCGGGTCGGCAGCGATGAATCCCGCCATAAAAGTACATATCCGGCTCTTTTAACGCTTGAGGGTGCCAAACAAGAACTCAGGCGCCATACTCGCCTTGCAAAGCAGTGCCTCGCTGAAACCGGCGCCTTAATGGAACTGACGGGGATGATCGAAACGCGGGACCATTAACGGCCGTTCATTTGGCGCAAACCGAACGGCCGGAACAGCAAAACCGGCGGCGTTTGTTTAAATGAGGTATTTCTTGTCTAAACGCGTTGATTGTTTATAATAGATGTAAGTGATGCCGTATATTGATGAGGAAAGCGAGTGATCCGCATTGGATCTTGAATCGATCAAGGACCCGTCCTTTTTGAAACAAATGGACATCCCCGCTTTGAAACAACTGAGCGCGGAAATCCGCCGCTTTTTGATTGAAACATTGTCGAAGACCGGCGGGCATATCGGGCCGAATCTTGGTGTCGTGGAATTGACGCTTGCCCTGCATAAATGCTTTGACAGCCCGAATGATAAAATTCTTTGGGACGTGGGACACCAGTCATATGTGCATAAAATTTTAACCGGCCGGGCTGGAGAGTTCGGCTCACTGCGCCAATACCACGGGCTTTCAGGGTTTCCGAAACGGAATGAAAGCATTCATGATGTCTGGGAAACCGGGCACAGTTCCACTTCCTTGTCCGCCGCGATGGGCATGGCGGTCGCCCGCGATTTAAAAGGAGAAAAATCGTATATTGTCCCGGTGATCGGAGACGGCGCGCTGACCGGCGGCATGGCATTTGAAGCGCTCAACCATATCGGCCATGAAAAACGGGATATCATCGTTGTGCTGAATGACAATGAGATGTCGATTGCCCCGAACGTCGGCGCGCTTCACCAGGTGCTCGGCAAACTGCGAACGGCGAATAAATACCGGCGCGCAAAAGATGAACTGGAATTCCTGCTGAAAAAAATTCCGGCTGTCGGCGGAAAGCTTGCGGCCACTGCAGAACGGCTGAAAGACTCATTGAAATATTTGCTTGTCTCCGGGATTTTTTTTGAAGAACTCGGTTTCACTTATTTAGGCCCTGTTGACGGCCATCATTTTGATGCATTGCTCGAAAATATTCAGTATGCCAAAAAGACGAAAGGCCCTGTTCTTTTGCATGTCGTTACCAAAAAAGGAAAAGGATATGAACCGGCCGAAAACGATACGAAAGGCGCCTGGCACGGCACCGGGCAGTATAAAATTGAAACCGGCGATTTTATCAAACCGGCGGATGCCCCTCCTGCCTGGAGCAAACTTGTTAGCGATACCGTCCTCAGCCTTGCAAAGGAAGATGCGCGCATTGTCGCGATTACGCCGGCAATGACAGTTGGTTCGAAGCTGGAACGGTTCCAGCAGGAGCTTCCGGAAAGGGTATATGATGTCGGGATTGCCGAGCAGCATGCCGCCACTTTTGCTGCAGGGCTTGCCACCCAGGGCATGAAACCGTTTTTGGCCATTTATTCGACATTCCTGCAGCGGGCGTATGACCAGGTTGTCCACGACATTTGCCGGCAAAACTTAAATGTTTTCATCGGGATCGACAGGGCGGGCCTTGTCGGCGCGGACGGCGAAACCCATCAGGGCGTATTTGATATTGCTTTTTTACGCAGCCTGCCCAATATGGTGTTAATGATGCCAAAAGACGAAAATGAAGGCCAGCATATGGTATACACGGCTTTAAAATATGACGGCGGGCCGATCGCGATGCGGTTTCCGCGCGGCAATGGCCTCGGCGTAGCGCTTGATGAAGAATTAAAAGAAATCCCGCTTGGCACCTGGGAAGTCTTGAAAGAAGGAAATGACGTGTGCATCCTTACCTTTGGGACGACGATTCCGATGGCCATGGAAGCAGCGAAATTTTTGCAAAAGCAAGGGATATCGGTTAAAGTGGTCAATGCGCGCTTTATCAAACCGCTTGATGAAGCAATGCTCGAAGCCGTTTTCCGCACCGGAATGCCGGTATTAACCGTGGAAGAGGCCGTGCTTGCAGGCGGGTTTGGCAGCGCAGTGTTGGAATTTGCGGGTGATCGTGGCTTCTCTGATCGGATCATTCGCCGTATTGGCATTCCCGACCGCTTTGTCGAGCACGGCAGCGTAAAAGAATTATGGCAGGAAATCGGGCTGACAAAGGACCGGCTGATCCGGGAAGTCCGGCAGATATTGCCTCAAAAACAGCAAAGAAAGGCTTCATTTTAAATGAAAAAAGAACGGGTGGACGTTCTCCTCGTAGAACGCGGATTAATCGAAACAAGAGAAAAAGCAAAAAGGGCGGTCATGGCGGGGCTTGTCTTTTCAAATGAGACCCGCCTTGATAAACCGGGTGAAAAAATTGCTGCTGATGCCCCGCTCATCGTAAAAGGGGATCCCCTTCCGTACGTTTCCCGGGGCGGACTGAAACTGGAAAAAGCGTTGAAAGTATTTGGACTTAATGTAAAAGACAAAATTGTTCTCGATATTGGCGCTTCGACCGGTGGATTTACCGACTGTGCCCTCCAGCACGGTGCCAAAATGTCTTATGCCCTCGATGTCGGTTATAACCAGCTTGCATGGAAGCTGCGCCAGGACGAGCGGGTTGTTGTTATGGAAAGGACAAATTTCCGCTATGTTACCCCGCAGGATTTCACAAAGGGCATTCCGGAATTTGCCTCGATTGACGTGTCCTTTATTTCCCTGTCCTTGATCCTCCCGGTATTAAAAACGCTCCTTGCACCTTTAAGCGATGTGGTCGCCCTGATTAAGCCGCAGTTTGAAGCGGGGCGCGAGCAGGTGGGCAAAAAGGGGATTGTAAAAGATAAAAATGTCCATCGCGAAGTGATCGAAAAAATCATCCAGCTTGCCTTGCGTGAAAACTTTTCGGTGGAAAACCTCTCCTTCTCGCCGATTACAGGCGGGGAAGGAAATATTGAATTTTTAATCCACCTCGTAAAGCCCGCCAGCGAAACAGAAGGCGGCGCCAACTGGTTGCGCGTAACCGTAAATGACGTGGTGGAAGAAGCCCATGCCACGCTCAGGAAGGGATAGACAAAGATTTGGCAGCCTATTGGATAACCGGTAGGCTGCTTTGTATAAGGGCGTTTCGCACCCGAAAAAAAGCCCGTTTACGGAAAAAAGCTGCTTGTACATTTGCCCGTAAATGCGCTAACATACAAGTAGATGCATATTTACAAAAGAGCATCCTTGAGGTGAGGATATGAATAAAGGACAGCGCTTGATCAAAATCAGGGAAATGATTACCAATTATGATATCGAAACACAGGACGAGCTTGTCGAGCATTTGCGCAATGCCGGCTTTAATGTGACGCAGGCCACCATTTCAAGGGATATAAAAGAACTTCATCTTGTCAAAGTGCCGCTCAATAACGGCAGGTACAAATACAGCTTGCCTGCCGACCAGCGCTTCAACCCGATGCAGAAACTGAAACGGGCGCTGACAGATGCATTTGTCAGCATTGATACAGCCGGGCACCTGATCGTATTGAAAACATTGCCCGGTAACGCGCATGCAATCGGCGCTTTGATTGATATTTTGGATTGGGAAGAAATTATCGGCTCCTTGTGCGGAGATGATACATGCCTGATCATTTGCAAAAACCAGGATGAGACCGAAACGGTTTCGCAACGGTTTTTGGACTTGCTGTAGAAAGTGGTGATGTTTGATTGCTGCAGGAATTATCGATTAAAAATTTTGCCATTATTGATGCATTAACGCTTTCATTTGAAGCCGGGCTGACCGTCCTGACAGGGGAGACCGGTGCCGGCAAATCGATTATTATCGATGCCATCCAGCTTCTAACAGGCGGGAGAGGGTCATCGGAGTTCGTCCGGCACGGGGAAAACCGTGCTGAGATTGAGGGCTTATTTCTGGTCGAGGACGGTCATCCGTGCATGGATCGCGCCCGCGAATTCGGCATTGAGATTGAGGAAGGCATGGTCATTTTGCGGCGCGATATATCGAAAACAGGGAAAAGCGTTTGCCGCATCAACGGAAAACTTGTGACGATTTCGGTGCTGCGCGAAATCGGGTCGACTTTAATTGATATCCACAGCCAGCACGAAACGCAGGAACTGCTGAACGAAACGTACCATCTGCCACTGCTTGACCAGTACGGGCAAAGTGAGATTGAAACGGCTCTCCTTGATTACGAAAAATTGTATAAAAAATACGAAGCCGTTTACGGGCGGTTAAAAAGAATGAATGAAAACGACCAGCAGCTCGCCCAGCGCCTTGACCTCATCCAATTCCAGCATGAGGAAATCCAAAACGCCGGACTGAGGCTGCATGAAGACGAGGAATTAGCGGAAGAAAAACGAAAACTCGTCAATTTTGAACGGCTGTTTGAATCATTGAATACGGGGTATGAAGCGCTTGCCGGGGAACAGCATGGCCTCGACTGGCTCAGCCTTGCCATGAGCCATCTTGAAACCGCGGCTGAAGTGGATGGCGAGCTCTCTGACATTTTGGAATCCGTCCAAAGTTGTTTTTATACGCTCGAAGACATGTCCCGCTCAATCCGTTCCCGGCTTGACGGACTTGAATTTGACCCGGAACGGCTTAACGTAATTGAAGCGCGGCTGAATGAGATCAACCAGTTAAAACGAAAATATGGTAGCTCGATCGAAGAAATTCTGGAATACGGGTCCAAAATTGAAGAAGAAATCGAATCGATCGTAAACCGTGACCATCATGTGGAGCTTCTAGAAAAAGAACTGCAAACGGTAAAACGCGATCTGTATTTGGAAGCCAAGCAGCTCAGCGATTTACGCAAAAAATGGGCGGAAAAGCTGACTAAAAATATCCATTCCGAATTAAAGCAGCTGTATATGGATAAAACAAAGTTTGAAGTCCGTTTTCTTGCCGCTGCTGATGATTATTATGAGGCGGATGACATTCCGTTCCGGCGCGACGGGCTCGACCAGGTTGAATTTTACATTTCCACCAATCCGGGCGAACCGCTAAAACCGCTCGCAAAAACCGCTTCGGGCGGAGAATTGTCGCGGATTATGCTGGCATTAAAAACGATATTTTCCCGGCACCAGGGGATCACTTCCGTCATTTTCGACGAAGTGGATACCGGCGTAAGCGGCCGCGTTGCGCAGGCGATTGCGGAGAAAATTTACCGCATTTCGGTCCATTCGCAAGTCCTCTGCATTACCCATCTGCCGCAGGTTGCCGCCATGGCGGATACACATCTGTTGATCATGAAAGAGACTGAAAAGGAGAGAACGCGGACAAAAGTCAAGCCTTTAGGTCAGGAAGAAAAAATTAAAGAAATCGGCCGTATGATTTCAGGCGTTGAAATGACAGAGTTGACAAGACAGCATGCGAAAGAGCTGCTCGAACTGGCCGAAGCGATAAAATAAGGGTCCGGTCCGCCTATTTGGAAAAATGGTGGAGCCGGACCCTTTCTATCCAGATTGGGCAGCATTTTTCCCGCAGGCGCTGTTATATTTAAAACGCTTCAAGGCTAAATTAAAATCATAGCCAAAACAAACAAAGGCTAAACAACAGGGTGAACCGGAAGCGAGGAGAGTGGAATGTTTGAACTTTGAAAAAATAAGGAAGCTGACAGGCGGATTTCTCCTTGTTTCACTTTTATTATGCGTTTTTTCGCAGCCTTTTCAACAATATCTTCACTTTCCGAAGCAAGTTCGCTTACTGGAAGGCCAGCAAATCGAATTTCATAAAACTTCTGCTGCCGCTGTAATGGCAAGCGGAAACAGTGCGGAAATTCATGCGCATCAACATACGGTTTCCATAAAAGGGAAGTCAGCCGGCAAGGAAGAAATGTTTCTTAAACTGGCGGGCATCCCGGTCAAAAAAACGGAAGTAGAAGTGCATCCAAATATTAAGATGATCCCCGGCGGGCAGTCGATCGGCGTCAAGCTGAATACGCTCGGCGTCCTTATCGTCGGCCATCATCTTGTGCAGACGGACAAAGGGAAGTTTTCTCCCGGTGAACAGGCCGGAATTGAAGTTGGGGACATGATCCTTGAAATGAACGGGAAAAAAATCGAAAATATGTCCGATATTGCCCCAATTGTCCAGCAGGCAGGGGAAGAAGGAAAACCGCTGGATGCCGTCATTAAAAGGGATGGACAAACCATCCGGAAAACGATAAAGCCGTTAAAAGATAAAAGCGGGCAGTCGTATAAACTCGGGCTTTATATACGAGATTCGGCCGCTGGAATCGGCACGATGACGTTTATTGATCCGAAAACGAAAAAATATGGCGCCCTCGGGCATGTCATATCCGATATGGACACAAAAAAACCGATCGTCGTCGAAAAGGGCAGGATTGTCAATTCGGTCGTGACGTCGATTGAAAAAGGCAAAAACGGGAGCCCAGGGGAAAAATTGGCGCGTTTTACCGAAGAAGGCCGGATCGGGAATATAACGAAAAACAGCCCATTCGGCATTTTTGGACAGCTGGATCCGGGTGCAAAAGACAGCACATATGCAAAACCGATGCCGATTGCACTGTCAGACCAGGTAAAGACAGGGCCGGCAAAAATTTTAACGGTTGTCGACGGGAAAAAAGTGGAAGCCTATTCGATTAAAATTGTCAGCACCATTCCGCAAAAATTTCCGGCAACAAAAGGAATGGTCATCAAAATTACCGACCCGGAATTGCTGAAAAAAACGGGCGGCATTGTTCAGGGAATGAGCGGGAGCCCGATCATTCAAAACGGGCGGCTTGTCGGTGCCGTGACACATGTGTTTGTCAACGACCCGACATCCGGCTATGGCGTCCATATCGAATGGATGCTCCATGAAGCAGGCATTTACGGAGGGGGCAAGTCCCCTTCCGCTTTTAAAGAATGATGCACTTATCTATTATTAATGCGTGCGGACGTTTTGTCCGGGCGATTTTCCAGCGTCCCGGTTTTCAACAAAAAATAATGAATAAAAAAGCAGGAAATTTTCCGCCATTGTCGAAACATATTCTTGTACAGAGATACGGCTATTTTTTTGAGGAGGACAGTGGCAGTGAAAAAAATCAGAGTGTTTATTGTTGATGACAACCGTGAACTTGTTCGTTTATTAGAAGATTATATATCCCAGCAGGAAGACATGGAAATTTGCGGAACGGCATACAGCGGGACGGAATGCCTTGAACAGTTAAAAGAGGCGGACCCGGACATTTTGCTGCTGGATATTATTATGCCGCATCTGGACGGTCTCGGCGTGCTCGAGAAACTAAAAGAATCGGCTTATTCCCGGATGCCGAACGTCATCATGCTGACGGCTTTCGGCCAGGAAGATGTAACGAAAAAAGCGGTGGAACTGGGCGCATCCTATTTTGTGCTGAAACCGTTTGATATGGACATGCTTGTTTCACAAATCCGACAGACAAGCAAAAAAGGCTCCGTCCTGAAATCATCACCCGGCATGGCAGCTTCCAAACCGGAATCGAAGCCTGTCAATCTCGATGCAAGCATTACGAGCATTATCCATGAAATCGGCGTGCCGGCCCATATTAAAGGCTATATGTATTTACGCGAAGCGATTGCAATGGTGTACAATGATATTGAATTGCTTGGCTCGATTACAAAAGTGTTATACCCCGAAATTGCAAAGAAATACAATACCACTGCCAGCCGTGTTGAGCGCGCCATCCGCCATGCGATAGAAGTGGCATGGAGCAGGGGAAATATCGAATCCATTTCCACCCTATTCGGTTATACGGTTTCCATGACCAAAGCAAAGCCGACAAACTCCGAGTTCATTGCCATGGTCGCTGATAAACTCCGCCTCGAACACAAAGCTTCCTGAAAGGGAAAGGGGCCGGTGCAGTGAGTTGTACCGGCCGGATTCCGTGCGTAAAAGGTTACGCTTTTCTTGTTCGGGGAATATATAATGATGAACGAAATAAATAAAGGGTGTGTATCAAGTGACGCTTATTTTTGCCCACCGGGGATCGGCAGGCACACGTCCGGAAAACACAATGGAAGCTTTTTTCGAAGCGGAAAAGGCCGGAGCGGACGGGATTGAACTGGATATTCAGTTGTCAAAAGACGGCGAACTGGTCGTCATTCATGATGAAACGGTCAACCGTACGACAGAAGGCAAAGGGTATGTGAAAGATTTAACATTTGCTCAATTACGGTCGCTTGATGTGATTGACCGGTTCGAAACCGGCAAACCGCTAAGCATCCCGGCACTTGAAGAAGTCTTTGAATGGCTCGCCCAAAACCAGCTTCTCTGCAATATTGAACTGAAGACGGCAAAAGTGGATTATCCGCTGATCGAGGAAAAAGCCGTTTCGTTAATCCGGGCATACCATTTGGAAGAAAGGGTCATTTTTTCTTCCTTTAACCACTATTCCATCATTCAATGCTACCGTCTGGCACCCGAAGTGGAGATTGCCCCGCTGTATTCGGAAGTGATGTTTATGCCGTGGGTCTACGCGAAATCGATCCGAGCAAAAGCGATCCATCCGCGCCTTTTGACAACGGCCGAATGGATCATCCGTGCCGCCATGAACCACGGTGTTGCAGTCAGGCCGTACACAGTGAATAAAGCGAAAGATATGAGAAGGCTGTTTAAAATCGGTTGCACGGCAATCATCACGGATTTCCCGGAAATGGCGGTACAGGAAAGAAAAGCAGAACGGGAAAAAGCATCCGGGCAATAGCCGGATGCTTTATTTTGATGGTTTGCTGAAACGTTTCTGTACCTTTTGGTGCTTTCTGTCCCGGTGCAGGATAAATCCGGCGGTAAAGGCAATGCCGCCGGCAGAGAGCAAAAGCCCGGTCAGAAACTGGAGCGTCAGCGAAGAAAACGGGCGGTCCGGAATCCCGAAAACCATATCCCGCATCCATTTGATCCCATAAGCAGCGGCGATGACCGGCACCGCCAATACAAAAAGTGCCACCAACCTGCCCATCCCGGCCCCCCTTTAAACCGTTTCCATCATTATAACACCCGGGATTGGACGCAGGCAATGCAGCCCATTGTAAATGTAAGCCCTTTCAAATAAAATAGAATAGCGGAGACCAGCACGAAAAGGGGGAGCAGCGATGCAAAATGTTTTAATCGTTGGCGGGGGGAAAGGCGGAAAAGCGATTTTAAAAATATTGTCCGAGAGCGCACGGTTCCGTGTGGCCGGCATCGTTGATATCAATCCGCAGGCGGAGGGGATCCGGCTTGCCAAAAACATGGGCGTAAAGACCGGAAACAACTGGCGCGTTTTTTCAGGTCCCGATGTCGATATTATCATTGAGGTAACCGGGGATGAGCAAGTTTTTCGTGAAATCGCTGCCGATTGCACGGGCCGGATTGTCATCCCCGGCAGTGTCGCCTATTTGATTGCGAAATTGCTGGAGGAAAAAGAAGCCTTAATCCGGAAGTTGGAAAGCGAAACAAAAAAACATGCGCTCATCCTTCAGTCGACGGCAGAAGGCATGACGGTGATTGACAAAAACGGCCGGATCATTTTTATGAACAGGGCCGCGGAAAAGATCAACGGCGTTTCGGCCCGGGAAGTGCTTGGCAAGCCGATCTCAAGCGTGATCCCGAAAAGCCGGCTTGCCCATGTCCTTGAAACAAAGAAAAGGGAAACAAACGTGGAAATTGAACTGCAAAACGGGGTCAAAATACTCGCCTCCCACATTCCGATGTTTGATGGCGGGAAAGTCGCCGGGGCCATTTCCGTTTTCCGGGATATTACGGAAGCTGTGAAACAGGCTGAGGAGATTACGAATTTAAAAGAAATCAAGATGATGCTGCAGGCCATTATCCATTCAAGCGATGATGCGATTTCCGTTGTCGATGAAAAAGGGCGCGGCATCCTCATCAATCCGGCTTATACAAGAATCACCGGGTTAAGCGAAGAGGAAGTCATCGGCAAACCGGCAACAGCGGATATTTCCGAAGGCGAAAGCATGCATTTTAAAGTGCTGCAAACGAAAAAACCGGTACGCGGCGTGAAAATGCGGGTCGGTCCGTTAAAAAAAGAAGTGATTGTCAATGTTGCGCCGGTCATCGTCAACGGCATGCTAAAGGGAAGCGTCGGCGTGATTCATGACGTCTCTGAAATCGAGACATTAACAACGGAATTGCGCCGGGCGAGAAGGCAAATGATGCAGGCTGCCACGGCAAAATATACATTTGAGGACATTATCCATGCTTCCGATGAAATGGATATCGCCGTGGAACAGGCCAAACTGGCGGCACAGACACCTGTGACGATTTTGCTGCGCGGCGAATCCGGCACCGGTAAAGAGCTGTTTGCGCATGCCATCCACCAGGCATCCAGCCGGAAAAACCATAAATTTGTCCGTGTCAACTGTGCGGCCATTGCCGAGTCGCTGCTTGAAAGCGAGCTGTTCGGCTATGAGGAAGGCGCTTTTTCAGGCGCGAAAAAAGGCGGCAAAAAGGGGTTGTTTGAAGAAGCCGACCATGGCAGCCTGTTTTTGGACGAAATCGGTGAACTGAGCGCCCATATGCAGGCAAAACTTTTGCGCGTCCTGCAGGAAAAAGAGATTGTGAAAGTCGGCGGCACAAAGCCGGTACCGGTGGATGTCCGGATTATTTGTGCCACGCATGCCGACCTTGAAAAAGCTGTTGCAGAAGGAAATTTCCGGGAAGACTTATATTACCGGCTCGACCGCATGCCAATCGGATTCCGCCGCTCAGGGCGAGAAAACAGGAGATTCCGTTACTGGCCAGGCGTCTCATCCAAAAAATCAATCAGGATTACGGCCGGAATGTAGAAGGCATCACAAGCAGAGCGCTTTCCATTCTGTACCGCTACGACTGGCCGGGAAACGTCCGTGAATTGGAAAATGTGCTCGGGCGGGCCATCATTTTTATGGGTTTCCATGAAAAATCGATTGATGCGGACCATCTTGACGGGCTTGGTTTATCCCCGGGGAAACGCGCGGAAAAGCAAGAAGCGGACGGGGTACCCGAAAAAGGCAACCTCGATGAAATGCTGTCCGCTTTTGAAAAGCAGCTGATCCAAAAAGCGCTCGAAGAAAATGCCGGGAACAAAACGAATACGGCCAAACAGCTTGGCATTTCACTAAGAAGCCTGTACTATAAATTGGAAAAATACCGGCTTGCAAAAATCAGCATGCAATAATTTGCATATTCGTGCAAAAAGTAGCAAACTGGTAAACGGAAGTTTATTTTTTTAAGCCCCGCTCTTTTCGCCATTTCTGCATGAAAAGCGGAAACAGGAAAACAATGCGAAAGTGGCATTCTTTTTGCATTTTCAACAGTGAAGGCTGGCCCGGGGTTTCGGAAAAAGCGGTGTGCCGTTTTCAAAAGAGGCATCGGGCTGTCCGTTACAGCCGCAAAAATGCCTGTACAGCTTTCTGACAGCTTTGCTTGCGGAAAAGGAGGAAGTCCAATGGAAATTTTTGATTATATGCGAAAATACGATTATGAACAACTGTTGTTTTGCCATGATGACGCATCTGGATTAAAAGCGGTGATCGCCATACATGATACAACACTCGGGCCAGCGCTCGGGGGCACGAGAATGTGGACTTACGCAACGGAAGAAGCCGCCATTGAAGATGCGTTGCGGCTTGCGCGGGGGATGACGTATAAAAACGCTGCCGCCGGTCTCAATCTTGGCGGAGGGAAAACCGTCATCATCGGCGACCCGCGCAAAGACAAAAATGAAGAAATGTTCCGGGCGTTCGGCCGGTTCATCCAGGGGCTCGGGGGCCGCTATATTACAGCTGAAGATGTCGGCACCACTGTTGAAGATATGGACATCATCCACGAGGAAACCGATTTTGTGACAGGCGTTTCGCAAACGTACGGTTCATCCGGAAATCCTTCACCTGTCACGGCGTATGGCTGCTATGTCGGCATGAAAGCAGCGGCAAAAGAGGCGTTCGGAAGTGATTCGCTTGAGGGGAAAACCGTCGCCGTCCAGGGCGTCGGCCATGTTGCATTTGAACTGTGCCGCTATTTGCACGAAGAAGGCGCCCGCCTTATTGTGACCGATATTTCAACGGAGGCGGTAAAACGGGCTGTTGAGGCTTTCGGGGCAAAAGCAGTGGACCCGGATGACATTTACGCCCAGGACTGTGATATTTTTGCCCCATGCGCGCTCGGGGCCATTTTGAATGATGAAACGCTTCCGCAGCTGAAAGCAAAAGTGATTGCGGGGTCTGCAAATAACCAGTTGAAAGAACCGAAGCACGGCGACCGGCTGCATGAAATGGGCATTCTTTATGCACCCGATTATGTCATCAATGCCGGCGGGGTTATCAATGTGGCTGACGAACTGCACGGTTACAACCGGGAAAGAGCGATGAAAAAAGTCGAGCAAGTCTACTATAATGTACAGAAAGTGATCGACATTTCAAAACGCGACGGGATTCCGTCCTATTTGGCGGCAGACCGGATGGCGGAAGAACGGATTGCAAAAGTTTCCCGTGCGCGTTCACAATTTTTGCCGCACAATAAACACGTGCTCGAAAAACGGCTTCCGCGGTAACGCAAGTGAAGGAGGAACAACATTGGCAAAAGAATACGATGTCGTTGTTTTGGGCGGCGGAACAGGCGGCTATGTGGCCGCCATCCGCGCAGCAAAAAACGGGTTAAAAACAGCAATTGTTGAAAAATCAAAACTTGGCGGCACCTGCCTCCATAAAGGCTGCATTCCGACAAAAGCCCTGTTAAGAAGCGCGGAAGTATACCGGCTGGTCCGAAAAAGCGCCGATTTCGGCGTGGATGTCCGTGATGCCGCCTTGAATTTTGCAAAAATCCGGGAACGGAAAAACGCAGTTGTGGCGCAATTGCACCGCGGCGTTCAATCCTTGATGAAAAAAGGGAAAATTGATGTGTATGAAGGCACCGGCAGAATCCTCGGCCCCTCCATTTTTTCGCCCGTAGCAGGAACGGTTTCAATCGAGGGTGCGGGTACAGACAATGAGATGCTCCTCCCGAAAAATTTAATCATTGCGACCGGCTCGCGCCCGCGTGTGCTTCCCGGGTTTGCAGTCGACGGGGAATATGTGATGACATCTGACGAAGCGCTTGAAATGGAAGAACTCCCTGCATCCATCCTGATTGCAGGCGGCGGGGCGATCGGTGTGGAATGGGCCTCGATGCTTGCCGACTTTGGCGTAAAGGTGACGATCATTGAGGCTTCCCCGCGCCTTTTGCCGGGAGAAGACAGCGACATTTCAAAAGAAATTACGCGCCTTATGAAGAAAAAAGGGGTTGCCATCTTCACCGGTACCGCATTCAATGCAGCTTCCCTCCAGACAGGGGACGGTAAGGTGAGGATCGGCACGGAAGACGGAAAAACGTTTGAGGCAGATAAGCTTTTATTATCGGTCGGCCGGCTGGCCAACACGGAAAACATCGGCCTCGAAAATACGGATATTGAAATCGAAAACGGCGTTATTAAGGTCAATGAAGTTTACCAGACAAAAGAATCCCATATTTATGCGATCGGGGACTGCATCGGCGGGTTGCAGCTTGCCCATGTAGCAGCAAGGGAAGGCATCATTGCGGCTGATCGCATCGCCGGGAAAAGCGTGGACCCGCTCGATGACACCATGGTGCCGAAATGTGTGTATTCCAATCCTGAAATTGCCAGTGTCGGCCTGACGGAAGAGAAAGCAAAAGAAAAAGGATATGATGTAAAAATCGGCCGATTTTCGTTCCAGGCAGTCGGCAAAGCGCTTGTCTACGGGGAAACGGACGGCTTTGTCAAAATCGTGGCAGACGCAAAAACCGACGATCTGTTAGGCGTACATATCATCGGGCCGCATGCAACAGACATGATTTCAGAAGCCGGGCTTGCACGCGTTTTGGATGCGGCGCCGTGGGAGGTGGCCATGAATATCCATCCGCACCCGACGCTAAGCGAAGCGATCGGGGAGGCGGCACTCGCAGTAGATGGGCTTGAAATCCATGCGTAGCTTTTGGATAAGGAGTGATGACAATGAATAAAAATCGGCATAAAGACTTAGGTTTAAGCGACCGGGAAGTATTGGAAATGTACGAAATGATGCTGCTTGCGCGCAAGGTGGATGAACGGATGTGGCTTTTAAACCGGTCCGGCAAAATTCCGTTTGTTGTCTCCTGCCAGGGCCAGGAAGCTGCCCAGGTTGGCGCCGCTTTTGCGCTCGACAGGACAAAAGATTATGTATTGCCGTATTACCGCGATCTCGGGATTGTGCTCGCTTTCGGCATGACCGCGCGTGACATTATGCTCTCCGGGTTTGCCAAAGCGGAAGACCCGAATTCGGGCGGCCGGCAAATGCCAGGCCACTACGGGCAGAAGAAAAACAGAATCGTCACCCAGTCTTCCCCTGTAACAACACAGGTACCGCATGCGGCCGGAATTGCGCTCGCAGGCAAAATGGAGAAAAAGGATTTTGTTACGTTTGTCACTTTCGGGGAAGGATCATCCAACCAGGGCGATTTCCATGAAGGGGCGAATTTTGCCGCGGTCCACAAGCTGCCGGTCATTTTCATGTGCGAAAATAACCAGTATGCCATCAGTGTCCCGATTGAAAAGCAGCTCGGGAACCCGCGCGTTTCCGACCGTGCGATCGGCTACGGCATGCCGGGTGTGACAGTTGACGGAAACGATCCGCTCGCTGTCTATGAAGTGGTCAAAGAAGCGGCGGACCGTGCCCGGCGCGGGGAAGGGCCGACTTTAATCGAAACGCTTGTTTACCGCTTTACACCGCATTCTTCCGATGATGATGACCGCTACCGTGCGCAGGAAGAAGTGAAGACGGCAAAAGAAAAAGATCCGGTTGTTTTATTTAGCCGGTACTTAAAAGAGGCGGGCCTTCTTGATGGGGAAAAAGAAAAAGAAATCGATGCGCGCGTCATCCAAACCGTCAATGAGGCAACCGATTATGCCGAAAAAGCGCCGTATGCCAAACCGGAAGATGCGCTCCGGTTTGTTTACGGGGAGTAAGGAGGAGAACGATGGCTGTCATTTCATATATTGACGCAATTACAAAAGCATTGCGGGAAGAAATGGAACGGGACGAAAAAGTATTTGTGCTCGGCGAAGATGTTGGAAAAAAAGGCGGGGTATTTAAGGCGACGGCCGGATTATACGAGCAGTTCGGCGCCGAAAGAGTAATCGATACGCCGCTCGCTGAATCGGCGATTGCCGGGGTCGGCGTAGGGGCTGCGATGTACGGGATGCGGCCGGTTGCCGAGATCCAGTTTGCCGATTTTATTCTGCCGGCTGTCAATCAGATTATTTCGGAAGCGGCGAAAATCCGCTACCGCACCAATAATGACTGGCAATGCCCGCTTGTCGTGCGTGCACCGTACGGAGGTGGTGTCCACGGGGCACTGTATCACTCCCAGTCGCTTGAATCGGTGTTTGCAAACCAGCCGGGGCTGAAAATTGTCATGCCGTCCACGCCTTATGATGTAAAAGGGTTGCTGAAAGCCGCAATCCGGGACGATGATCCGGTTCTCTTTTTCGAACATAAGCGCGCGTACCGCCTGATTAAGGGTGAAGTGCCGGATGAAGATTATGTGCTCCCGATCGGCAAGGCCGAAGTAAAAAGGGAAGGAACGGATATTACGGTGATCACGTATGGGCTTTGCGTCCATTTTGCCCTCCAGGCTGCAGAAAAGCTTAGAGAGGATGGGCTCGAAGCACATATTCTCGATTTGCGCACCGTTTACCCGCTCGACAAAGAAGCAATCATCGAGGCAGCTGCAAAAACCGGGAAAGTGCTGCTTATCACGGAAGACAATAAAGAAGGAAGCATTATCGGCGAAGTTGCCGCGATCATTGCGGAAAACTGCCTGTTTGACCTGGACGCCCCGATCATGCGTCTGGCCGGTCCGGATGTTCCGGCAATGCCGTATGCGCCGACGATGGAAAAATATTTTATGGTCAATCCCGAAAAAGTCGAAAAAGCAATGCGGGAACTGGCCGAATTTTAGAATTGCAGGATAGGAGGGTGCCAATTGGCGATAGAAAATATTACGATGCCGCAGCTCGGAGAAAGTGTGACGGAAGGAACCATCAGCAAGTGGCTTGTATCCCCGGGTGATCATGTCCATAAATACGATCCGCTTTGTGAAGTATTAACAGACAAAGTCAATGCCGAAGTGCCTTCTTCGTTTGAAGGGGAAATCGTGGAACTGATCGCTTCGGAAGACGAAACCGTTGCTGTCGGGGAAGTCATTTGCACGGTCAAAACCGCGGCCGAAACAAATGTCCAGCCTGAAACGGAACCGGGTCCGGATCCGGATGCTGCAGCGCCACAGACGGAAGCGGAAAAAGGGAAAAAAGTCCGCTATTCCCCGGCCGTTTTAAAACTGTCCCAGGAATACGGCATTGACTTGAACCAGGTCAAAGGAACGGGAAGGGAAGGCCGGATCACGCGCAAAGACCTGTTAAAAATCATTGAAAGCAGGGGGAATGAGGCGGAACTGACTCCTTCAAAACCGGCACCTTCAAAACCGGAACCGGCAAAACCGGCACCTGCCCGTGAAACGCCGCCTGCTTCCCGGCCTTTGCCTGTACGGGAAGCTGGAAAAGAAGATACGGTGATTCCGGTTACCGGCGTGCGTAAAGCGATCGCGAACAATATGGCACGCAGCAAACAGGAAATTCCGCATGCGTGGATGATGGTTGAAGCGGACGTTACGAATCTTGTCCGCTACCGGGATGGCGTAAAAGAAGAGTTTAAGCGACGTGAAGGCTTTAATCTCACATACTTTGCCTTTTTTGTCAAAGCGGTCGCCCAGGCGTTGAAAGAGTTTCCTGCGCTCAATTCAACGTGGGCCGGAGATGCCATTATCCAAAAACATGATGTCAACATCTCGATCGCGGTTGCCGCCGAAGACAAGCTGTACGTGCCGGTCATAAAGCATGCCGATGAAAAATCGATCAAAGGCATTGCCCGTGAAATTGCTGTCCTGGCGCAAAAAGCCCGCGCCGGGAAACTCGCCCCGGAAGACATGGAGGGTGGCACCTTTACCGTCAATAATACCGGGTCATTTGGTTCGGTGCAGTCGATGGGGATTATCAACTATCCGCAAGCTGCCATCCTCCAGGTCGAGTCAATTGTCAAACGCCCTGTCATCATGGATGAGGGCATGTTTGCCGCGCGGAATATCGTGAACCTTTGTCTGTCGATTGACCACCGCATTTTGGACGGACTTGTCTCCGGTCGCTTCTTAAAGCGCCTCAAAGAGATTTTAGAGGCGGTCACACCGGAAACGGCACCGCTCTATTAATGAAAAGCCCGCTGATGAAGCGGGCTTTTCTATTTTGGGGAATGTGGCGATTTATGGAAAACTGATTGTTTTTGAATGAATTTAATTGATTTTTACTGTTTTTGAAGGTAAAATAACGACCGGATGCACCGCTTGCAATCGTGCAGGCGTGGAACGATTGCCATCAAAAAGGGGAATACTAAAACTGATCTCCAAAGCAAAGGTTGTGTAAAAAATGATTTATACGGTAACACTGAATCCGTCTGTTGACTACATCGTCCAGGTGGAACATTTTGAACTTGGCGGATTGAACCGTTCCGTGATGGACACCAAATTTCCGGGCGGAAAAGGCATCAACG
The DNA here is from genome assembly GCF_038593185.1 of Weizmannia sp. FSL K6-0777. NCBI lineage: Bacteria > Bacillati > Bacillota > Bacilli > Caryophanales > Bacillaceae > Heyndrickxia > Weizmannia sp. FSL K6-0777. The sequence goes on along the minus strand of NZ_CP151971.1, from coordinate 1,895,560 downwards.
TCTCGCGCGTCATGAAAAGGCTGGGCGTTGATTCTACGGCACTCGGCTTTCTCGGCGGTTTCACCGGCAGCTACATTGAAAATTTTCTTAAAGCAGAAGGCATTTTAACGGATTTTGTCCAAGTTTCAGGCGACACGCGGATCAATATAAAATTAAAATCCGGTGTTGAAACGGAAATCAACGGAATGGGGCCTTCTATTTCGGAAACGGAGCTGGACCGGCTGCTTGCCAAAATCGACAGCCTAAACGAAGAGGATGCCATTTTGTTTTCCGGCAGCATCCCAAGTTCGCTCCCGCCATCCATTTATGCCAGCCTCATTCAAAAATGCCGTGAAAAACAAATCCGCGTGATCGCAGATGTTTCCGGCGAATCGCTCGGCCATGTCATCAAAACGGGCCCGTTCTTAATCAAGCCGAACCATCATGAAATCGGCGAAATTTTCGGCGTGAAAGTCGAAACGCCTGAAGAAGCGAAACAATATGGCAGCCGCCTGCTTGATATGGGCGTTGAAAATGTGATCGTTTCGATGGCAGAAAAGGGTGCGCTCTTTTTGAATAAGGAAGTATCTTATTTTGCGCAAGCGCCGAAAGGGAAGGTAAAAAATTCTGCCGGCGCCGGCGATTCGGTCGTAGCCGGGTTTGTAAGCGGGATGGCAAAAGGAAAATCGTACAAAGAATCGTTTGCACTCGGGGTTGCCTGCGGTTCTGCAACGGCATTTTCCATGGAACTGTGCACAAAGCAAGAAGCAACATCGCTTCTCGAACAGGTCCATGTCCAATCTTTATAAAACGAAAAACCGGGATGCCCCGGTTTTTTTGCATAAAAAAGGGACAGCGCATGAGACGCCATCCAAAGCATCTAGGGAGTTTAGGGGTATGGATCTAGATGTACTGTCATTTTACCCGGTTTTGTGGAAAAATAAACGCTTTCCGGCTATTTTTTTCGTTTTTACGCGTAAAATAAAAGAAAAGGGACGGCTGCAAACAGAATATTTGAAAAGCAACGTGAAAACCTGCTATGATTAGCTTTAAAGCAGAATGAAAGGATGAGTGGCATGTCTGTCAATTTTAATCTTTATATGAACGATGTCGTGCGCATGTCCCGTGAAGAGGCAGTAGAAGCCGGCTACCGGGAACTGAGGACGCCGGAAGAAGTGGACGAAGCGTTTTCCAAAAAAGGGACGACGCTTGTCCTGGTCAACTCTGTGTGCGGCTGCGCAGGGGGCATTGCACGGCCGGCTGCGGCGCACGCCATCCATTATGATAAGCGTCCGGACCAGCTTGTAACCGTCTTTGCCGGCCAGGATAAAGAAGCAACGGCGAGGGCACGCAGCTATTTTACCGATTATCCGCCGTCCTCCCCGTCTTTCGCTCTTTTAAAAGACGGCAAGATTGTGAAAATGATTGAACGGCACCAGATCGAAGGGCATGACCCAGCGGCTGTCGTGGCTGAGCTGCAGGCAATGTTTGAAGAATACTGTGAAGAACTGTAATGCGGGAAGCCTTCTCCTTCCGTTCTGGAAAGGGGAAGGCTTTTTTTAACAGGGGCGGTGTCCCGGGTGTAAAGCGCACTTTCCGTATGCATGAACCGGTATGCGGGATGCATACTAAAGAAAAACACAACTAGCAGGTGAATGGCTTATGCATATATGGGTGGCATGGATGCTTGTTTTCGGGTTATCGGTATGGCCGGCGGACGGGCACGTTGCCCCGGGAGACCCGCTCATTATTGTCAATAAAACAACAAACCGGCTTGCCTGGATCCGCGGCGGGAAAATCCGGCTCGAAACGCCGGTTGCGACTGGGAAAACAAATGACCTGACGCCGGAAGGTTTTTTTACGGTCAAAGTCAAGGCGAAAAATCCTTATTACCGGAAAAAGAATATTCCCGGCGGCGACCCGCGCAATCCGCTCGGCTCGCGCTGGATCGGTTTTGATGCGCGCGGCACGGACGGCCGGATTTACGGCCTGCACGGCACAAACAATCCTGCTTCAATTGGCCGGTATATTTCAAACGGTTGCATCCGCCTGCCGAAAGCGGCGCTCGAAAAGCTGTACGATGAAGTGCCGGTCGGAACAAAAATTTACATCACTCGGTCAACCCGGCCGATGACCGAACTGGCAAAAGCAAAAGGCGCCATTTAAAAAAGGAACGCGGACTTTCCCGTTCCTTTTTTAAAACAGCATTGAAAGGCCGGAAAGAACTGTTCCTGCCAGCATGGCAATGAGCATTAAGTACACGACAATTTTCTGCGTTTTTTTCGACAAAGCAGACTTCACCTCTTAAACGGACGGTAATCATTTTTATTCTAGCCTGAAGCCGCCGGTTGTACAAGTAAAATCATTCGCGTTATACTATTAAAGTACATATACATATTGGAGGTTTTTCCATGGTGAATGAAGAACGGTTAGTAAAAGAATTTTTTGAACTGGTTCAGGTGGATTCGGAAACCGGACATGAAGAAGAAATTGGCAAGGTCTTAAAACAAAAATTTGAAGGCCTTGGCCTTGAAGTATATGAGGATGATACAAAAGCAAAAACGGGGCACGGCTTTGGCAATCTGATCTGCACATTGAAAGGCAATGTTCCTGAAGCGACGCCGATTTATTTTACTTCCCATATGGATACCGTCGTTCCGGGGAAAGGCATCAAACCGTCCATCAAAGACGGCTGGATCCAATCAGACGGCACGACAATCCTCGGATCTGACGACAAAGCCGGGCTCTCCGCGATGTTGGAAATGATCCGGGTATTGAAAGAAGACCAGATCCGCCACGGGGATATCCAGTTTGTCATTACTGTCGGCGAAGAGTCCGGTCTGGTCGGTTCGCGCGCGCTCGATCCGTCGCTGTTAAAAGCAAAATACGGCTTTGCCCTTGACAGCGACGGCCCGGTTGGCACGATTGTGACGGCTGCCCCGACGCAGGCCAAAATCAAAGCAACCATTTTAGGCAAAACCGCCCATGCCGGTGTGGCGCCGGAAAAAGGGGTCTCCGCGATCACCATTGCCGCAAAAGCGATCGCAAAAATGCCGCTCGGCCGCATTGACAGTGAAACGACCGCGAATATCGGGCGCTTTGAAGGCGGTCAGGCAACCAATATCGTTTGCGACCGCGTCGATATTCTGGCGGAAGCCCGTTCACTCGTTCCGGAAAAAATGGAAACACAGGTTGCCAAAATGAAAACCGCTTTTGAACAGACGGCACTGGAAATGGGCGGAAAAGCGGAAGTCGAAGTGAACGTCGTGTACCCGGGATTTAAATTCTCAGACGGCGACCAAGTGGTGGAAGTGGCCAAAAAAGCAGCAGCAAAAATCGGCCGCGAGAGCAAGCTGGAGCAAAGCGGGGGCGGAAGCGACGCCAACGTCATTGCAGGATTTAACATCCCGACGGTCAATCTCGGCACAGGGTATGAAGAAATCCATACGACAAAAGAAAGAATTCCGGTTAAAGAACTGGTCAAACTGGCTGAGATGGCGGTTGCCATTGCGGAAGTGGCCGGCGGGGAGTAACAGGATTTGAGGCGGAAGCGGGATAACCGCTTCCTTTTTAAGAAAGGAAGCGATCAGTTGGAAGCGCTCAATAAATATATCATTTTTAAAACGAGGGAAGAGGAGTACGGCATTCATATTGGATCGGTCATTTCTGTTGAAAAGGCGCAAGCAGCCAATCCCGTCCCAAAACTGCCTGCATTTGTACGGGGCATCATGAAGGTGAGGGATGAACTGATCCCGATTATTGACGTCGAACATTGTTTTTACCAGACACCGCTTTCCTCCATAGAGGACGCCCGCATGATCGTCGTCCGGACAGAAGCCATTCCGGTCGGCCTGCTCGTCAAAGAGGCAAACGACATTGTGGAAATACAGGAAGAAGAGAAAAAACAGATCGGCCTTGCCGGCTACGGGCGGACAAATTATTTTACGGCTGTCGCCAGTTTGAAGGACAGGCTGATTACCATTATGGATGTCGATTTGTTTACGGCGTCGCTTGAAGGGATTGCAGACATTGCCGCTTATATGAAAGAAGCGGCCGGAAATTCGTGAGCGCCGGAGTGGGTGAAGATGAAAGCATTTTATCCGAAAAAAGGCCGTGTCATTTTGCATGTCGATATGAACAGTTTTTTCGCTTCGGTTGAAATGGCGGAAAACCCTGCGCTTAAAGGGAAGCCGCTGGCCGTTGCCGGGAATCCGAAAGAACGGAAAGGCATCATTGTGACGTGCAGTTATGAAGCGAGAAAATTCGGTGTAAAAACGACCATGCCGGTCTGGGAAGCAAAAAAACGCTGCCCGGATCTTTTAATCGTGCCACCCCGTTTTGATCTGTATAAAAAAGCATCCGCCAAAATGTTTTCAATCCTCCGCGCGTATTCGCCTTTGGTCGAACCGGTTTCGATCGATGAAGGTTATGTGGACATTACCGGCCTCGAGGAACTGGGGACGCCGCCTGCCATTGCCGAATCGATCCAGCAGCAAATTCTTGCGGAACTCGATTTGCCGTCAAGCATCGGGATCGCCCCGAATAAATTTTTGGCGAAAACAGCGTCGGATATGAAAAAGCCGATGGGCATCACCATTTTAAGAAAGCGGGATATTCCCCGTTTATTATGGCCGCGGCCGTTGATCGAGATGCACGGTGTAGGCGGCAAAACGGCGGAAAAGCTTAACGGCTGTGGTCTTTTTACGATCGGCGATCTGGCGCATGCGGATGATTTTCTTTTAAAGCAGCTTCTCGGCATCCGTGGCATCCGTTTGAAAGAAAGGGCGAATGGAAGAGACCCGCGTCCTGTTGATCCCGAATCCGTAAACGTCACCAAAAGCGTTGGGCGGATGGTGACGCTATCTGAGGATACGGAGGATGAACACCGGATCGATGCCGTGCTGAAAAAGCTTGCGGATGAAACGGCGGAACGGATGAGAAAAAAGGAGGTTGCGGCAACCAATGTGGGCATCATGATCCGTTACGCGGACCGGAAAACGGTGACGAGGAGCAAAAAAAGCGGAGGGCCGGTTGAAAGCGGCGATGCGTTGTTTCAAGCCGCCCGCACGCTTTTTATCCGGAACTGGAACGGGCAGCCCGTACGCCTTTTGGGCATTACCGCCTCCGGTTTAACGGACCGGAAGGCGGAAGCAGAACAGCTGAGTCTGTTTTCATATGAAGAAGCAGCCAAAAAAGAGCCGCTGTATGAGGCAATCAGCCGGCTCCGCAAGAAATTTGGGGAGCAGATTATCCAAACCGGGAGAGAAGCGGGAAAGCGGCCGCCGGATCCCCGCGGTTAATTACCGGCTTCCGGCACGTCCCATAAAAAAGGAACACGCGCAAAGATGGCGTGTTCCTTTTTTAACAGGTTCAGCAGTTCCCAACTTCCAGATCTTCCACCGGCCACCAGAAGAAGCCGTCTTTTTCCAGCAGTTCATCGGCTGCTTTCGGTCCCATCGAACCGGATTTGTAATTTGGGAATGTAATCGGCTTGTTTTCCCACACTTTTGAAATATTATCGACAAAGCTCCACGATAAGGCGACTTCATCCCAATGGGTAAAGTTGGTTGCGTCGCCCATCAGGCAGTCATGAATCAATTTTTCATAGGCTTCGGGCGTATTAATGCCGTTTTTGCTGCTGCTTGCAAAGCTGAGCTGCACAGGGGTGGTTTCCATATGCTGGCCCGGTTTTTTGGCGTTCAGATGAAGCGAAATCCCTTCTTCCGGCTGGATATGGATGACAAGCAGATTCGGGTTCAGTTCATGATTTGTATTGTAGTACAAATTCATCGGGATATCTTTAAACTGCACGACAATTTTCGTCGATTTCGCCGCCATCCGTTTGCCGGTGCGGATGTAAAACGGCACGCCCGCCCATCTGAAATTATCAATCATCAGTTTCCCGGCGACAAACGTTTCGGTCCTGGAATCCGGCGCTACATTCAGCTCTTCCCGGTAACCCTGGACTTTTTTGCCGCCAATTTCGCCCGGACCGTACTGGCCGCGCACGAAGTATGCCGGCACATCTTTTCCTTCAATGGTGCGCAAGGCACGCAGCACCCGCACTTTTTCGCTCCGGATTTCGTTTGTTGTCAGGCTGATCGGCGGTTCCATTGCAAGGAGCGCCACCATTTGCAGCATATGGTTTTGCACCATATCCCTGAGCGCCCCGCTCGCTTCGTAATACCGCGCCCGTTCTTCCACGCCAAGCATCTCGCTTGATGTAATCTGGATGTTGGAAATATAACGATTGTTCCAAAGCGGCTCGAACAGGGCGTTGGCAAACCGGATGACCTCGATATTTTGTACCATCGCTTTACCTAAATAATGGTCGATTCGGTAAATCTGGTCTTCTGAAAAAGATTTCCGGATCTGGCTGTTCAGCTGTTTCGCTGATTCGAGGCTATGCCCGAAAGGTTTTTCGATGACAAGCCGTTTAAACCCGTTTGTAGCGGTAAGCCCGTCACTTTTCAGATGGTCCGAAATCGTCCCGAAATATTCCGGGGCCATCGCCAAATAGAAGATCCGGTTGCCTTCCAGCTGGTACTTTTCATCCAGTTCATCCGCTAATTGCTTCAACTGTATGTACGAGTTGCTGTCTGTCACATCATGCGGCTGATAGTAAAAATGAGCGGCAAACGCTTCAAGCTGTTCCGCATGTTCTCTCGCGCTCAGAACGGAATCTTTTATATGCGCACGGAAGATTTCGTCCGTCCATTCCCTTCTTGCCGTGCCGATCACAGCGAAATGCTCTGACAGCCTGCCTTTCCGGTACAAATTGTACAGGGAAGGAAACAGCTTACGCTTCGCCAGATCACCTGTTGCGCCAAAAAGCATAAATAACGATTTCGGTGTCTCAGTTGTCTGCATCTTTCTTACCTCTCTTTGTTCAAAAAATCACGATTTAAGGCCGGCCTGTCTCATGATACGGTTATAGTTTGCCTTGTTGCAGCCATTTCATTTCAAAAGCAGGGAAAAATCATTTTTTTCCGCTTTCCGGCCCCATTTCATTGTCACTATATTCTAGACTTTCACGGGCAAATACGCAAATGATATGCAATAGTTTCCTTTCCGTAAAATTATGATAAGATAGTTCTATATGTGCGGCCGGGATCCGGCAGGAAAGGGGGGAACATCATTTGGAAATTTTATTTTTGGGAACTGGCGCGGGCGTACCTGCCAAAGCAAGAAACGTCACGTCCATTGCGCTCAAATTGCTGGAAGAACGAAATGCCATCTGGCTTTTTGACTGTGGGGAAGCGACACAGCACCAGATTTTGCACACTGCGATCAAACCGCGCAAAGTTGAAAAAATTTTTATCACCCACTTGCACGGCGACCATATTTTCGGGCTTCCCGGCTTTCTTGGGAGCCGGTCGTTCCAGGGCGGGGATGGCCCGCTTACCGTTTACGGCCCGAAAGGCATAAAAGCGTTTGTGGAAGTTTCCCTGAAAGTGAGCGAAACCCGTCTGAAATATCCTTTGGAGATCATCGAAATTGAAGAAGGAACGGTATTTGAAGACGACCGCTTTACGGTTTGTGCGCTGCGGCTTGATCATGGGATCGAAAGCTTCGGCTACCGGATTACCGAAAAAGACAAACCGGGCGCGCTGGATGCGGATCGATTGAAAAAAGAAGGGATCCGCCCGGGCCCGGTTTACCGGCTGCTGAAAGAAGGCCGGACGGTAACATTGGAAGACGGTCGCGTGATCAGCGGAAAAGATTATCTCGGCCCGGCGAAAAAGGGGAAGATCATTGCCATCCTTGGCGATACAAGGCCGAATGAGGCGGAAATCCGGCTCGCAGCCAATGCCGATCTTCTCGTTCACGAAGCAACGTTTAACAAGGAGAGCGGGCAAATGGCGCATGATTATTTTCATTCGACAACGGCGGACGCGGCGCAAACGGCAAAGCAGGCGGGGGCAAAACGGCTGCTTCTTACCCATATTAGTGCCAGGTACGGAAAAGAAGACTGGCCGGCGCTTGAGCAGGAAGCGCAAGCTTTATTCCCGGACAGTCTGCTTGTCCATGATTTGATGGAAGTGCCTGTTTTGTAAAGCAAAAAAAGCGGCTTGCCTGCCGCTTTTTTATTGCCGGTTATTCTCTTGCGGGTTCTTTCCCTGCGTTCGATAACTCATTTGCTCGCTTTGCAGCTGCTTTTACACAGTCAATGAAAGCTTGTTTGACCTCGCGTTCGTCAAGGACGCGGATCGCGGCTTCTGTGGTGCCGTTCGGGCTTGTGACAGCTTTCCGGAGCGCTTCCGGCGGTTCGGCTGAAGTTTTCAGCATTTCTGCTGCGCCGATGATCGTCTGGAGGATAAATTGTTTTGCCGTTTGTGCGTCGAGCCCGATTTCTGCAGCTGACTGCTGGAGCGCTTCGGCGATATAATAAATATACGCCGGTCCGCTTCCCGAAAGCCCTGTTACAGCATCGAGCTGTTCTTCTTTTACGGCCGTAGTCATGCCGACAGCCGAAAATATGGCAAACGCCCGGTGCCGGTGCTGTTTTGTCGCAGCGGCGTTAAAGGCAATGCCGGTTGCCGACAGCCCGACTTTCGCCGATGTGTTCGGCATTGCGCGCGCAACGGGAATATGCCGGCCAATCTTGTTTTCGATAAACGGAATGGTGATGCCGGCCGCTACCGAAACGAGCAGGGTGTCCGGAGATATGAGCGGACGGACCGATTCGAGCACATCTGGGGCATCTTTCGGTTTTACGGCTAAGATGACCGCGTCCGGGCCTTCGAAAAGCTGGTCGAGGCCGTCTGCAGCCCGGATGCCGTATTTCTGTTCCAATGTGCGGAGCCTTTTCTTGTTCGTGCGGTTATGGGCGCGGATGTCCCAGGCTTTTACGATTCTTTTTTCAAGCATGCCAATGATCATCGCTTCAGCCATGGACCCGGCGCCAATAAATGATATTTTCATGCAAATGCCTCCCTTCAAAGTAAAAAACCCCTTCATCCGTAAAGGACGAAAGGGCATGTTCCGCGGTACCACCTTTATTGCAGGAATTCGATCCTACACCTCATTTGGTTAACGGTTTTCATCCGGTTTGGTTTTGCCAAACAGCTCACAGGCAGGTTCGGCCGGGCAGCGGATGGCGGAGTTTTCCAGCCTGAGAACCCCGCTCTCTTGCATCATGCCCGGCTTACTGGTCCTGGTCACAGCCGGTCGCTTATCAAAATGGTATTACTTATTATGAAGAAAAATCGGGGAGTTGTCAAGAGTGATTCCGTGAATTTTCAGATAAAAAATCCGTGCCCGGCCATTTTAAAATGGTACCAGGCGTGCTGCCGCAATGAACGCGGCACGGGAGGAAGCATGAAAATCGGCCGGCACCATTTTTCAGAATAGGCATCCATGCCGCGGCAAATGGCACCAGTGGAGGAATGAAAATTTTCAAGATAGAGGGAGAAGATGGAAACATGGCAAATAAACGGATCCGGAAGAAAACGATCGTGATTACCGGCGCTTCCGGCGGCCTCGGGGAAAAAATCGCCTTTGCCGCCGCCAAAAACGAGGCTAACCTTGTTCTGCTCGCCAGAAGCCTCGGCAAGCTTGAAAAAATCAAGGCGGAGATCGAAGCAGCTTACCAGGTTTCGTGTCTGACCGTTCGCTGCGATGTAGCGGAGCACGGCAAAATTCCTGCTGTTTTTGAATCGATTTACAACCGCTGTGGCCAGATTGATGTGCTCGTGAACAATGCCGGTTTCGGCGTTTTTGATGAAGTGCAGGATATCCGCATGGAGGATGTCAGGGGGATGTTTGATGTCAATGTCATCGGGCTCATTGCCTGCACCAAAGCGGTCGTCCCGCATATGCAAAAAAACCGTGCCGGCCATATTATCAATATCGCTTCCCAGGCGGCCAAAATGGCGACCCCAAAATCAAGCGTCTATGCGGCCAGCAAGTTTGCAGTGCGCGGCTTTACGGACAGCCTCCGCATGGAAATGGCGCGCTTTGGCGTCTATGTGACAGCCGTTCATCCCGGCCCGGTTGCAACCGGTTTTTTCGACATCGCCGACCGGTCCGGCACCTACCGGAAAAATATTGAAAAATGGATGCTGGATCCCGAAAAACTTGCAGAAAAAATAACGGATACGATGCTTGTAAATCGGCGTGAAATCAATGCGCCAAAATGGATGAATGCATCCGCTACCATCCATGCGCTTTTCCCCGGGCTTGTGGAAAGGCTCGGACGGCAGGCTTTCTTTAAAAAATAGCAGCCGGTGTGATGCGCGTTTTGGAAAAATATAACCCCTCTGCCTAAAAAAACAATTGGCGAAAGAACGTATATTCGTTTATAATGAGGAATAGAATAAGAACTATAGTTCGTGTTGTTTGCTTAGTTTCTAAGGTAAGAGGGGTTGAAAGATGAGCCAGCGTGTGATTTTTCTCGTCGATATGCAGTCTTTTTATGCAAGTGTGGAAAAAGCCGATCATCCGGCGTACAGGGATAAACCCGTAATCGTATCGGGGGATCCGGCGCGCCGGTCCGGGGTGGTGCTCGCTGCCTGCCCGCTCGCGAAAAAGCGCGGCGTGAAGAATGCGCTCCGCCTGTGGGAAGCGCAGCAGCTCTGCCCGGATGCCGTTATTGTTCGGCCGCGCATGCAGCGCTATCTCGATGTATCGGTGCAGATTTCTTCGATTCTTGCCCGCTATACGGATATGGTTGAACCGTATTCCGTTGACGAGCAGTTCATGGATGTAACGGGCAGCAGGCGACTGTTCGGAGAGCCGCGCGAGATCGCCGCGCAAATCCAGCGGGACATCATGGAAGAAACCGGCGTGTATGCCCGCTGCGGGATCGGGCCGAACAAAGTGCTGGCCAAAATGGCGTGCGACCATTTTGCGAAGAAAAACAAAACCGGCATTTTTGAACTGGATCACCATCATCTCAAAACGCATTTATGGCCTTTGCCGGTTGGCAGGATGTTCGGTGTCGGCAGCCGGATGGAGCAGCATCTGAAGCGGCTCGGCATTTATACAATCGGTGCGCTTGCCTGCTTTCCACTTTCTGTTTTAAAAAAACGGTGGGGGATTGGCGGCCAGGTACTGTGGGAGACGGCAAACGGCATTGATGAGTCGCCCGTCTCGAAAGAATCGCACGTCGGACAGAAAGCGATCGGGCATGCGATGACGCTGCCGCGCGACTACGCCGATTTTGAGCATGAAATCAAAGTTGCCCTTCTTGAACTTTGCGAGGAAGTCTGTTTCCGGGCGCGTACTTCAGGCGTCATGGGCGCTTGTGTTTCGGTCGGCTGCCAGGGGGCGGATTATGCCCATCCGTCCGGCTTTCACCGCCAGATGACGCTTCTGGCGCCGACAAACGGGACAATGGACGTTTACCGGGCGGCGTGCCGGCTGTTTCTTTCGTTTTGGGACGGAAATCCGGTCCGCCGTATCAGCGTCGGGCTGTCGCGCCTGTCGCGGGATGATATCCGGCAGCTTGATCTGTTTGAAAACAGGGAAGGGGAAAGAAAGATTGGGTATGCGGTCGACCGCATCAAGCAGAAATACGGTTCCGGCGCCGTCATCCGCGCCGTGTCGCTGCTTGATGCCGGCCAGGCGCTTGAACGTGCCAAAAAGATAGGAGGGCATTACAAATGAGCGGATACCTGCAGCGCGGTAACAAACTTTGGGAAGGGTCACGCATGTTTTTGCCCGAGCATAAGCAGGCACTTTTAAAATGGCAGAAAGAACAGGAAAAACAGGCAAAGCCCGAACTCGATGAGCAGCAGCTTGAAGAGATGAACCATATGCTCATATCTGCCTGCCGGCTGCGCGTGCCGGTTACGGTCCGTTTCTTTGAAGCGGGAAATTTCTTTACCGCCACCGGTACCATTACAAAATTCCGGCCGCTCGAAAAAAAGCTGGAGCTGGCAGGGGAGACAGGGGAGCGGATATCGATCAAACTTTCCGCGGTGACAGAAGTGGAACGGGCATGAAAAACCGGCAAGCCTGAAAAAGCCTGCCGGATGGATTTTCGTACGGGCGATGCAGAAAAATGCAGCACTGGCGGTTTGGACGCATCCTGTTGCAGCAAGAAGCAGCATTCATGAAATCAATCTTAGGGCATCCGTACGCTTTGTTGCGGATTACCGTTTTCTTGCCTGAATGAGTGCCTGCTGCACGACCCAGTTTTCGGGAAACGGGTTGCCGAGCACCCAGTAGCTGATTCCGCGCAGCCCGTATTCGTTTAGCAAATTGATTTTTGCCCGCATGCTGCGCGCATCTTCAAACCAGACTTCATGCTGCTGGCCTGATGCATCAGTGTAACGGAAATAAGGCGCCTGGTCGGTCGGGTGGTAGCGGATGTCAGCCCCGTACCGTGCCGCCAAGGAAAGGGCTTCATGCGGGCTGATCGTGCGCGCCGTTGTGCCTGCGCGCCACGGGATTCTCCAGTCACGTCCGTAAAGCGGCGCCCCCATCATAATCTTATTCCGCGGAATGACGGTAACGGCATAATCAAGGACACGCCTCACTTCAGGAATCGGGGCGATGGCCCGCGGCCTGCCGCCGGCCCATCCCCATTCATACGTCATCAAAATGACAAAATCAACGATGGCCCCGTGTGCGCCGTAATCGTGGGCTTCGTAAAGCAGGCCCGGCTGCGTGCCGGAAATTTTCGGCGCAAGCGCAGTCGAGACGAGCAGGCCTTCCGGGCGGAACCGGCGGGCGACGCGCCTGAGAAACGCCGTATAACGGTCGCGGTCTTCCGGATACACATATTCAAAATCAAAATTGACGCCCCGGTACCCTTTTTGCCGTATCGTGGCGAGAAGATTGCTGATCAAAGTTTCCTGCAATGCTTCATTGCGAAGCAGCCGGGCAGCCAGATCGGAGCTGAATCCTTCCGAGGTGAAATTGGCCAGGATTAAAAGCGGAAGGACACCGTTTGCTTCCGCTGCCTGAAGGACGGAGCGGTCGTTGAGCGGCGTCAGGCTGCCATCTTCACGGAACGTATGACGGAAAGGGGACAAGTACGTAAAATAAGGCCCAAGCTGGTAAACTTCAGCGGTGCCCGCAGCGCCGAACCCGGTTGTATAGGCATTGACTTCTTTCACAGGGCGGCGGGGTGCGGGTATACGCAGCACCTGGCCGGCGGAAAGAGCCGTGCCGGGAAGCCGGTTCGCCTGCATAATGGCCCCCATGTCCGCCCCGTAAGTACGGACAATGCCGTACAAAGTTTCACCCTGTTTTACCGTATGGTTCCGGTAGGGGATAAAAAGCACCTGCCCCGGAAAAAGCGAGGCGGGATTGCGGAGCTGGTTGGCGTTTATAAGCGCTTGGGCCAAAACGCCGAGGCGTGCGGCGATTGTGCCGAGCTGGTCCCCTTCCTGGACGATGTACTGAAAGAACCGGTCAGGAATGACAAGCGCCTGGCCGGGGACGAGCGGGGATGATGCAGTTAGCCCGTTTGCCAAAAAGAGCTGGGCAAGATCGGCATCGAGGCGGTTTGCAATCCGCCAAAGGGTATCGCCTTGCTGTACGGTATAGATTTCCATCATGGACACTCCCTGTTTTGATAGGCTCCTATACCATATTCAGCAACATGGGCGGACGTTCGCAAAAAATGGCATTAAAGCTTACGGGACGCCGCCATTTTTTCAAGAAATTCGTCAATCACCTGTTCATACTGTTCGCGGTTTAAGTTGAGCGACTGGGCGTGGGCGCCGTTTTCGGCAATAAACAGCTGTTTCGGCCCTTTTTTCTTTTCATAAAGCGCTTTGGTCATCCCGGGCAGAATGTAGTCGTCCTTGGCGCTGTGGATAAAGAGGACCGGCTGTTTGATCCGGCCGACTACATCAATCGGCGACACACGGCGGAGCGAGTAGCCGTCGCGGATGCGGACAAAAAAATCGGCAAGCGGAAAAAACCATTTTCCGGGCAGCCGCGTTTCCCGCGTAAATTCCCGGATCAATTGCGCCCGGAACGAGGAAAACGGGCAGTCGGCGATGTAAAAATCGGCGCGGCCGCAAAGCTCGCCGGCATACAGCAGGAGCGTGGCGGCGCCCATTGATTCGCCGTGAATCCCGAAAAAGATGCCGTCCCCTTCGCGCCTGAGAAGTTCATCCACCACCGCTTTTAAGTCATGCTTTTCATAGTACCCGTAGCTCGTTGTACTGCCGCCGGATTCCCCGTGGCGGCGGTGGTCGTAGAGGACAGCGTTAAAGCCCCGCTTCAGGAACAGGTTCATATATTTAACGGAATTCATTTTGTTTTCCGTCACGCCATGGCAAAAAATCATCCATTTTTTCGACTCGGGGAACGGTTTCACAAAAACCGATTTGAGCTTGTAACCGAATGGGGACGGAATCAAAACTTCCTCTTTCGGCAATGATTCGTACGCTTTAAGATCCAGCCTTTTCGCGGCCACTTCTCGGCTTATGACGAGGCTGTCGTCTTTTTTTCGGATATGCATCACCCGCTCTGACATGTAAAAGCCGAGCCCGCCTGCAGCAAGCGCCGCCGCCGTGGCGGGCAGGGAAAACCATTTTTTCATCAAAATCCCTCCGCATGTTGAAGTAAAAAAGGATGCCGGATGCGCTTTAATAAGCGGAAAGAAAAAACCGGCGCAAGTTTCCGGTTGCGCCGGTTTTATTTTCAGGCTCCTGCCGCTTTTCCGGATGGATCTTTGTTTGAAAGCGGCAGCAGGCTTTCCGTCCGCCGGCCCGGTCTGTTGCCGTTTTGCCCGTTTTGGTCAGGACGCCCCGGCATCCGGCCCCGGTCCTTTCAAGTTCATTAGTTTTTGTTTCAGTTCGTTTTCCATCGTCGCCAGTTCCTGTTCGGCCTGGAACCGCCGGGCTCTTCCTTCCTGCTGGATGCGCAGCGTTTCTTCGAGCGTTGAAATCAGGCTTTCCTGCGTTTTTTTCAACGTTTCAATGTCGACAAGGCCGCGCTCATTTTCCTGCGCCGTTTCGATCGTGTTCGATTTCAGCATTTCGGCATTGCGCAACAGAAGTTCATTGGTCGTTTTGGACACTTGTTTTTGCGCTTCGACCGCATGGCGCTGGCGGATGAGCGTCAGGGCAATCGCGATCTGGTTTTTCCATAGCGGGATCGCCGTCATAATAGAGGACTGGATTTTTTCAGCCAGCGTCTGATTTGTGTTTTGAATCAGTCGGATTTGCGGCGCGCTTTGGATCGTGATTTGCCGGCTTAATTTTAAGTCGTGCAGCCGTTTTTCAAGCCGGTCGGCAAACTGGATCATGTCGTTGACTTCCTGGAAGGCCATCTGGTCGCCGGTTGCTTCTGCTTTTTTCCTCATTTCAGGAATCGTTTTTGTGTTCAGTTCCTCAAGCTTAAGCTCGCCGGCTGCAATATAAATATTAAGCGCATGGAAATAATCTTTGTTTTTTTCATACAGCTGTTCGAGCAGCTGGATATCTTTCAGCAACGTCTTTTTCGAGAGATCGAGCTTCACGCTGATGCGATCGATCTGCGCGCTTGTTTTCTGGTATTTTGAAAGCAGTTCCTGCACCGAATTGGAAATTTTGCCGAACATGCGGGAAAAGAAGTTTTTCTTTTCTGGGACAAGTTCTTCGGGATTCACCTGCTCAAGTTTTTTCATCAAATCATTTAAAATATCGCCGATTTCCCCGATATCTTTTTTCTGGACTTGGTCAAGCATGGCATGTGAGAAATTTAGCAGCTTCGATTGCGCCTGTGTGCCATATAAAATGACGGCCTGGTGGTTTGAAGGGTCAATTTGCTTTGCGAGTTCGTATGCTTTTTGCCGGTTTTCCTCCGGCAGCATGTCCACAAGGCGTGATGGTTTCGTTTCAGTGACAGGCTCCGCTTTCTGTCCCTCATCCGGCAGCATGGCGTCACGCGTGCCGAACGGATCGGCAAGCAGATCATCCAGCCCGCCGCCTGTTGGTTCCTGCCAAAGTTCTTTGTCTGCGTTCATTTTTTTGCACTCCTTTCATGCCGGGAAGGGGATTTGCGTTCGATGGTGTGCCTGGCGTATGCCAGTTCGTAATCGAGCTCATCCATATCCGTTGACAGCATATGGTACAGATCTTTCTCTGTTTCGCGTCCCAATTGTTTTAACGTTTCTTCCGTTTCCCGGATTTGCACGGCCATTTCTTTGTTTTTTACAGGCTGGGATTGCAGGAGGGCATATTTTTCCGCAAGCTCCGTCATGGAATCCAAATGGTAAAAATAAAAAGATTCAGCCTGATAGAAACGTTTCGGCTCTCTTTTGACCAGTGCCTGTATTTTCCTGATTACTTTATTCATATCGTAAAAAAGTTTGAACGTGCTAATGGAACGAACGGATAAAAAGGTTTTTTGCAATCGCCTGATTTTTTCGTCCGCTTCTTTCAGGTTTTTCCGGATATATTGATAATCTTTCCGCGTTAGCTGCTGCGCTTTCAGAAAACCCCGCAACATTTGCCACTTCACAAGCCGGTTGATCAGAAAGCCGCCGACAAGCGAAAGCAAAAGCGACAGCCAGAACAGATGGCCGGATGAAAAATAAATGACGAGAAAGAGAAGGATAACGCTAGAAATGGTTATCACGGTGCGAATCACCGTACCCATAAAAAATTTCATAATCGACACCCCTGATCACGATCTTGGTTGATTCGGCCATACGTCTTATACGAAAAGCAGCCCTGAAAAGATTCGAAAACCTTGCAAATTTCTTCTTTAACGCTACTATACCAGAGATCGCGCATGGATTTAAAGAGAGAAAGCAGCTTCCGGAAAATATTTTTCAGTCTGGGAGCCGGGTCGCTCATGAACGGACCTCCTGAGGGATGATGAAGCATTGGTAAATATATTATAATGAAAAAAGATGATAGAAGAAGGGCGGTGAAGGCCGTTTGTAAGATGCCCCCGGCTGCACTCGAGGCATGCGGGCTTTTTGCAAACGGCAGCAAATGGCAAAAAAGAGACAGGCACAACAAAAAGGAAAACAGGATGAGAAAGTGCAGCTGAAGGATGCGCTGCAAAAAGATGTGCTCGAAAAATTGAAACAGGCAAAGCAGGAACTTGCGGCAGTGGAAGTAGAAAAAAAGAGGGCGGAAGAAGAACGAAAAAGAGAAGAACGGAAGCAGCGCGAGCGGAACAAATCGTTTGCGGAACTGCTGGAAGAATCCGATTTGGACTGGAAACGATATAAAGGCTAAAAAGATGGCAATGGTACAGGCAGTCGCCTTGACACAACTGCCTGTACGATTGATTACGCCCTGATTTCCATTTGCCGTTTAAATCCTTCCTTTGCACGGGGGAAAACGGGATGGTTTCCGGCATAACCGGGAAAGGGCTGTTGGAACAAGGTGAAAAAATAAACAAAAAAGCAAAGAACGCGGTGCATTCTTTGCTGAAAACAGATTACCGATGCGCTTCGTATCGGTTTTGTTTGGTGAGCTCGCGCAGAAGCCGGTGCTCCTCCGGTGTAAGTGGCGCAGCGTTTACGGCTTTTGCATTGGCGCGCACCTGGTCCGGGGAACTGGCGCCGGCAACCACGGCGGCAACTGGAGGGCAGGCGAGATCATATTGAAGTGCAAGTTCAAGCATCGTCCGCCCGCCGGTTAAAAGCGTATTTTTGATTTTCTCAAGAAGGGCGACAATTTCTTCATAACCGGTATCAAGATAACCGTCTGCTGGAATCTTTTCCGGCAGCCCGCTTAAAATCCCTTTTGCGACCGGGCCTCTTGCGACAATGCTGATGCCGTTTTCGCCTAAAAGCGTCGTGATGGTCTCTTCCGGCCGCCGGTCAAGCAGGCTGTACTGCATCATGACGCTTGCAATGGATGACTTTTTCACATATTCGCGGATCACGTTCGGGCGGATGGAAGAAATGCCGTAAGCGCGGATGATGCCTTCTGCCTTTAATTCCTCAAACGCTTCGATCGTTTCGTCTATCGGGTCTTCGATCGTGCCGCCGTGCAGCTGGTACAAATCGATATAGTCCGTGCCGAGTCGTTTCAGGCTTTGTTTTGCCGCTTCTTTTATGTAAGCTTTGGAAGCATCCCAGCGCCACGTTTTGCCGTCTTCATTCCAGCGGTTTCCGGCTTTTGTGGCAATGACGACTTCATCGCGCACAGTTTTAAGCGCTTCTGCGACCAGTTTTTCATTCACCCCGTGGTCATAAAGATCGGCCGTGTCAAAATAGTTGATGCCTGCTTCAAGTGCGGATTCAATGACGACCCGTGCTTTTTTCGGATCCGTACCGAGCGACATGCAGCCGAGCCCGAGCTTTGAAACATATAAATCTGAATTTCCCAACCGGTTTTTTTCCATGTTTTCCTGCCTCCTTTTTTTTATTGTATAGAAGGGGCGGGGAAAAATACAAATATGAGGACAGAACCTTTATGAAGAAGCTGTTTTTGCAACCCATTCGGCGACCGTTTTATATTGTTTGCGGTATGTTTTCAGCCGGTCGCGAATTTCCCATGCTTTTCCTTTCATAAGGATGCCTTTCGGATGGACGATGATGATCATCAAGCTTTCCCTCCCGGAACGGTCTGTTTTTTATGGTAAAATATATGCGTCAGTTTTAGATGAAGAACAAAAGGAGCCGGGTAACATGCATAAATACGAAGAGAAAACATTGAAGACGGAAGAAATTTTCAACGGCAAAATTTTGCACGTGCAAGTCTTGGAAGTTGAACTGCCGGACGGAAAAACGTCGAAACGTGAGATTATTAAGCACCCCGGCGCCGTCTGTGTGCTTGCGGTCACAAATGAGCATAAAGTGGTGATGGTGGAACAATACCGGAAAGCGGCTGAACGCGCGCTCATTGAAATTCCGGCGGGGAAGCTCGAGCCGGGGGAAGACCCGCTTGAAGCGGCAAAACGCGAACTGGAGGAAGAAACCGGTTATGCCTGCGCGAAATTAGAACCGGTAACCGCTTTTTATACTTCACCGGGCTTTGCGGATGAATATATCCATCTTTATGCCGGAACCGGCCTTGAAAAACTTTCCAATCCAAAAGCGGGCGATGATGATGAATTTGTCGATATTTTGGAACTGGGCATGGATGAAGTCAGGGAAATGATCCGGTCGGGGAAAATATGCGACGCCAAAACATTGGTTGCCCTCCAGCACTGGATGCTTGAAGAGGCGCGAAAATGAGTGTCAATCCGTACTTTGCAGATTTGCACATCCACATCGGGCGCACAAAAACGGGGCGGCCCGTCAAAATTACGGGGGCAAAAAGCCTGACGCTTGAAAATATATTAAAGGCGGCCAAACAGCCGAAAGGGCTCGATCTCGTCGGGGTGATCGACTGCCATGTCCCGGAAGTCAGGGAAGAGATGAAGGCGCTTCTTGCAGCCGGTGAACTGGTGCAGCTTGATGAAGGCGGCCTCCTCTACCAGGGGGAAGTCACGCTGATTCCCGGGATTGAAATGGAAGTGTATGATGAAAACTGCCGTGGGCCGGTCCATCTGCTCAGCTATTTTCCGGATATGGACACACTCGGCAAGTTTTCCGCATGGTATGGCGGGCGCGTGTCCAATCCGCATTTAAGCACACAGCGGGTCCGCGCAGAGGCCCGGAAAGTGCAGGAAAAAACGAAAGAACTCTCCGGGATGTTTATTCCCGCCCATGTATTTACCCCCTTTAAGAGCCTTTATGGAAAAGGTGTGGAACGGTCGCTAACAGAAGTGCTGGACCCGGATCTGATAGATGCTGTGGAATTGGGATTAAGTTCTGATACCGGCATGGCCGATCAAATTAGCGAGTTGCACCGCTATCCGTTCGTGACCAATTCAGACGCCCATTCCCTCGGCAAAATGGCAAGGGAGTACCAAAAATTGATGCTGGAATCGCCGGGGTTTACAGGGCTGTTAAAAGCTTTGCGCGGCGAAGGGGAAAACCGGATTGCCGCCAATTACGGCTTAAACCCGAAACTTGGGAAATATTATACAACGACTTGCGCCAAATGCCTGAACCCTGTTTCAAACGGCCCATGCCCGCATTGCGGGTCGCGCCTGAAAACAAAAGGTGTCTCGGAAAGAATAGAAGAGCTGACAGACGCAAAAACGCATCCTGCCCGGCCACCCTACATCCACCAGGTGCCGCTTGATTTTTTGCCGGGGCTCGGACCGAAAACGATGGGCAAGCTGCTGGCCCATTTCGGGACGGAGATGAATATTTTGCACCGGGTGCCCGAATCCGCCTTGAAAAGCGTTGTAAAACCGCCGCTTTCGGAACTGATCTTGAAACAGCGGTCCGGGAAATTGGCGTTTGAGGCCGGCGGGGGCGGAAAATATGGCAAGGTAAAAAGTCCAAAGCCGGAATAGTTTCGCTCCGGTTTTGGACTTTTTTCATAAACGGCTATGTCCTTTCATAGATTAATAGCAAGTGCCAATCTTTTGAAGGAGGGGACACCGCTCATGAAGCAAGTTGCCCTGCAAAATCCTGTCAGCCGCCATATCCGGGAAAACTCCTCTATTTATGCATTTGTCATCGCGTTGTTCCTGATGGGCGTCATTTTTGGCGCCGTCATCGTCAACAGCCTGTCGATCGCACAGAAAGAAGACTTGTTTTTTTACTTAAAGCAATTTTTCGGACAAGTCTCAACCGGCAAACTCGCCGCGCCTGAGGACCTGTTCCGTTCAAGTTTCCTGCACAATTTGAAATTTCTCGGCCTCATCTGGCTGCTCGGTATTTCGATCATCGGCCTGCCGCTCATTCTTGTTCTCTTATTTTTAAAGGGGCTTGTCGTCGGGTTTTCGATCGGTTTTCTTGTCAACCAGATGAAATGGGGCGGTTTTTTGCTTTCGTTTGTAACCGTTCTTCCGCAAAATTTGCTGATCATTCCTTTGTTTATTTTCACCTCGGTGATGGCTGTCATGTTTTCCTTGAACCTGATCCGGAAAATTTTTATGAAACAGGCTGCCCACTTTGCTTTTTTTCAATTGTTTTTAAGGTATTGCACGGCGCTTCTCGCTGTTTTCATCGCATCTCTCGCGGCCGCCTGCATCGAGGCTTATCTTTCTCCGCAGCTGATGCAGGCCGTGATGAAGATGATCCATTAAAATCATTCTTAAATAATAAATGTTGTTTTTAACTGTTTATAATCATTTCATTTTGACTATTCCCCTTAATCTGCTATAATATCAGAGACAGCGGCAAGGGGGAGGAATCATGGAAGAAGCTCGTATTGATAGAATTAAGAAGCAATTGCATTCGGCCAGCTACAAACTGACGCCGCAACGGGAAGCAACCGTGCGCGTTTTGCTGGAACATGAAACAGACCATTTAAGTGCGGAAGATGTATACCTCCTTGTGAAAGAAAAATCCCCTGAAATCGGCCTGGCCACCGTTTATCGCACGCTGGAACTGCTGTCCGAACTGAAAGTGGTGGACAAAATCAATTTCGGCGACGGGGTGTACCGTTATGATTTGAGGCAGGAAGGCGCCGCACATTTTCACCATCATCTTGTCTGCATTGAATGCGGCGCGGTGGACGAAATTCAGGAAGATTTACTGGAAAATGTCGAAAAAGTTGTGGAAAGCCGCTGGAATTTTATTATAAAAGACCATCGCCTGACATTTCACGGGATTTGTTACCGGTGCCAGCAAAAAGAAAAGGGAAACGAAAACGAAAAAAACGAATAATAGCCGGCCTTTTCGCAAGACGAAAAGGTTTTTGTTATAACACCGCATTTTCAGCCGGTTGAATTTTTACATAAAAGGATGTATAAAACGGCGGAAGTCTGTCATAGCTTGTATGTAAAGCGATACAGAAAGGCGGGCGGGATATGCCGTGGCTGAAACTTTTGCTTCATGCGCTTAAAGTCTTCATTTTATTTTTATGCTGTACATTGCTGTTCTACTTTGCCCTGCTTTGGGTAAATCAGGAATATGAAAGCTACCACCGTTATGAAAAACCAAAAGGCGCGGCTGTAAAGGTGAGTGCCGGGGATCATAAGCCTGCCTGGGCAGAACGGCTGCTGCTCTTTTATATGGATGGGGAGTAATTGGAATGGAAGATCAAATCAAAGATTTCATGCATTTTATGATCGTTGAAAAAGGGCTTGCTGAAAATACGATCGCGTCCTATAAACGCGATCTGCACAGTTATCTCCGCTACCTGCAAAAAGTGGAGCTTGTTACATCCTGGAATGAAGTGACGCGGTTTCACATCCTCCACTTTCTGAACTTTTTAAAACAGCAGGGAAAGTCCTCGAAGACGATTGCCAGGCATGTCGCCTCCATCCGGTCTTTTCATCAGTTTTTGTTGCGGGAAAAATTTGCGGGCCAGGATCCGACTGTCCATATTGAAACCCCGAAGCCTGAGCGGACGCTTCCGAAAGTGCTGAGCGTTCAGGAAGTGGAAGCGCTCCTTGCTGCGCCAAAAGGGGATACCCCTCTTCATATGCGGGATGGTGCGATGCTTGAACTGTTGTATGCGACCGGCATGCGCGTCAGTGAGATGACCGGCCTTAATCTTGATGATCTGCATTTATCAATGGGATTTATTAAATGTATCGGAAAAGGGGACAAGGAAAGGATTATCCCGATCGGTCGCACGGCGTCGGCTGCGCTTGAACGGTATTTAAAAGAAGGGCGGCCCAAACTGGTTTCAAAAACGAATAGAACGGATGCCCTGTTTTTGAACCATCACGGCGCCCGTCTCTCACGGCAAGGCTTTTGGAAAATATTAAAGGCGCTTGCGAAAAAAGCCAATATTGAGAAAGACATTACCCCGCACACACTGAGGCATTCATTTGCCACTCATCTGATTGAAAACGGGGCAGACTTGCGGGCGGTCCAGGAAATGCTCGGCCATGCCGACATTTCCACAACGCAAATTTACACCCATGTTTCCAAAACGAGGTTAAAGGATGTTTATGCGAAATTCCATCCAAGGGCTTAAACCCGGCCGCATGCTTTTTTCCGGGCGAGCCGGGTTTGGCAGCACCCTGTTTCCGGGAATTATAAGGACAAAACTAAAAACAGATTTTTAAGGCGCACGGCGTAAAAACCGTGCGTTTTTTATTTGTCTGGCAGCCGGCATCCCGCGGATTAGAAGAAAGGGAATTTATCCAGTATAAAAATGGCGCAACTGGAAAAAATGATTTTATGCATATCTCCCATCGTGTACGGAGGTTTTGTTTTCACGTTTTATGATTTTACAAGTTGGAGGGTCATCATGAAGAAAATCATTGGTTTGGTTACCTGCTTCATGCTTGCAGCCGGCGTCCTTGTGCCTGAAGCGTTCGCAGCTGAAAAGAAAAATGAACTGGCGCCGGAAGCGAAATCCGCCATTTTAATTGAACAGGCCACGGGCGAAGTGCTGTACAGCAAGAACAGCCATGAAGAATTGCCGCCTGCTTCCATGACGAAAATCATGACCATGCTTTTAATTATGGAAGCGCTCGACAAAGGCGAAATCAAAATGGATGAAAAAGTACGGACGAGTGAGTATGCGGCATCCATGGGCGGATCGCAAATTTTTCTCGAGCCCGGCGAAGAAATGACGGTGGAACAAATGCTGAAAGGGATTGCGATCGGTTCGGCAAATGACGCGGCCGTTGCGATGGCGGAAAGAATTGGCGGAAGCGAAGAAGCTTTTGTCGACAAAATGAATGAGCGGGCAAAAGCGCTCGGTTTGAAAAACACCCATTTTGAAAATGTGACCGGGCTCCCTGTCAAAGGTCACTACAGTTCAGCTTATGACATGGCCATCATGGCGAAGCAATTGCTGAAACATCACGGCATTACCCATTTCACCGGCAAATATGAAGATTACTTAAGGGAAGGCTCCGATAAAAAGTTCTGGCTCGTCAATACCAATAAACTGGTCCGCCATTATCCCGGCGTTGACGGCCTGAAAACCGGCTTTACAAATGAAGCAAAATTCTGCCTGACCGCAACGGCAAAGAAAAACGGCATGCGTGTGATCGCCGTCGTTTTCGGGGCGCCATCAACAAAAGTGCGGAACGCCCAGGTTTCAAAAATGCTTGACTATGCGTTCAGCCAGTATACCTCCCACCCGCTGTACAAAAAAGGCGCGGCGCTTGACCAGGTCAAAGTGTCAAAAGGGAGCATGCGGCATGTCCGGGCGGTGACGAGCGAACCGGTATCGGTGCTGACGAAAAAAGGTGTCAAATTGTCAAATTTGAAAAAAACCGTGAAGCTCAAAAAAAATGTGCAGGCCCCTGTCCAAAAAGGCGATGAAATTGGAACACTGACTATCAGCCAAGACGGAAAGGTGCTTTCAAAAACAACGCTTGTTGCCGACAAAACGGTGAAACGTGCAGGCTGGTGGCAGCTGTTTAAACGTGCAGCGGGCATGTTTGTCCAGAAAGATTGATGTCGAATCCGCTTGGTTTCTGTTTTTTTAAAGCTTCTTTTGTCTCCCGGAAGGAAAAACGGGAAGCAAGGTCGAAATGACTCACTATTAACAGCGAAGGAGGCTTTAATTGTGAGTCTGGCAATTGACCTGGAAGTGAAAAAAGATGTCCTGTGCATCCGGCTGCAGGGGGAATTGGACCATCATACGGCTGAAAGTTTGCGTGCAAGTGTGACAAAAGCAATTGAAGAAAACGGCATCCGCCATCTTGTATTAAATCTGGAGCAGCTTTCCTTTATGGATAGCTCCGGTTTAGGTGTGATATTGGGAAGATACAAACAGATCAAGCAGAAAAACGGGGAAATGATCGTCTGCGCCATTTCTCCGGCCGTAAAAAGGCTGTTTGAACTGTCCGGCCTCTTTAAAATCATCCGCCTTGATGAATCGGAACAATACGCGCTGCACAGATTGGGGGTTGCCTGAATGAAAAATAAAATGCAATTGCAGTTTTCCGCGCTCAGCCGGAATGAATCTTTCGCCCGCGTGGCGGTTGCCGCTTTTGTTGCCCAGCTTGACCCGACGCTTGATGAATTGACCGAAATCAAAACGGTCGTATCCGAAGCGGTAACAAACGCGATTATTCACGGATATGAAGAAAACCCGGACGGAATGGTTTATGTATCGGCTGCCATTTATGACGACGGCACGGTTGAAATTACCGTCCGCGATGAAGGAAAAGGCATAGCGGATATTGAAGAAGCCAGGCAGCCGCTATTTACAACAAAGCCTGACCTGGAAAGATCCGGAATGGGCTTTACGATCATGGAAAACTTTATGGACGATGTAGAAATCAAGTCGCAGCCAGAATCAGGCACCATCATTCGTCTAAAAAAGCATTTGGCCTTGAAAAACGCCTTATGCAATTAAGGAGTCGTGCCGATGGATGCAGAACTGAAAAAGGCAGAAAAGAAAACCCGGTTAAAAGATGAGGAAGTGAAAAACCTGATCAGGCGCAGCCAGGAAGGGGACCAGGGGGCACGCGACCTGATTGTTGAAAAAAATATGCGCCTTGTCTGGTCGGTTGTCCAGCGCTTTTTGAATCGCGGATATGAACCGGATGACTTATTTCAAATCGGCTGTATCGGGCTGTTAAAATCGGTCGATAAATTTGATCTTTCGTATGACGTCAAATTTTCCACCTATGCAGTCCCCATGATCATCGGGGAAATCCAGCGGTTTTTGCGCGACGACGGAACGGTGAAAGTAAGCCGTTCTTTGAAAGAAACGGGCAACCGGATCCGCAAAACCCGCGATGAGTTAACGAAAAAGCTGGGGAGATCGCCGACCGTGCACGAAATCGCATCAGAACTCGGGATGCCGGTCGAGGAAGTCGTCATGGCGCAGGAGGCAGGCAAAGCCCCGTCATCGATCCATGAGACGGTATATGAAAACGATGGCGACCCGATCACGCTTCTCGACCAGATTTCAGACCAGAACGACCAAAAGTGGTTTGACCAGATTGCCCTCCAGGAAGCGATCAGAGGGCTTGAGGAGCGCGAAAGGCTGATTGTGTACCTCCGCTATTACAAAGACCAGACACAGTCCGAAGTGGCCGAACGGCTTGGCATTTCGCAAGTGCAGGTTTCACGGCTTGAAAAGAAAATACTTGAAGTAATGAAAGAGCGCATGGAGTTGTAAACGTGCGCTTTTTTGCTTTTTTATTCCCGGATGTGGCGTCCAACAGAAGCCGAAAATCATCCGGCAATGGAAAAAAGTACAGGAAGCGTGCAAAAGTCCGGCGAATCGCCTGATCATACGATACATACAGCATGAAACTGGTGCATGAAAATCTTCCAATATCACATACTACAAACACAACGTATGAAAGCAGGGGGTGAAGGCAGTGGATGAAACGATTTATTTGCGGCTCCGCCACCGTATTCGCGTCAATCCGGGCTTTACTGTAAGATTATCCCATATTGCCCAGATTCACGCGCCGTCCGGTATACAGGAAACCCTTTTGGACACCCCCGTCCAAACCATTTCCAAGGCCGACGGGAACACCGTTGTCATTGATATGATGAAAATTATTTCCTGTATCAAGAAAAAGATTCCGGACGCTGCCGTGTCTCCGGTCGGTCCGGCGGCAACGATTGTGGAAGTAGCCGCAAAAAAGAGGTACCTGCCGCTTTTGTTTTTTATATTGATTTGGATTTTGCTTTTTTTAGGCTCTGCGCTTGGGATTATCAATTTTCACGAAGATGTCGGCATGCGGGCTGCCCAGGAAAAAATTTATTATCTGATTACAGGCATCCGCGACAATACGCCGCTTATGTTTCAAATTCCCTATTCGCTCGGCCTCGGGGCGGGTATGGTAATTTTTTTTAACCATGCATTTAAAAAGAAATTTAATGAAGAACCGAGCCCGCTTGAAGTTGAAATTTTCAACTATCAGCAGGACATCGACCATTATATCCTGTTGAATGAGAATAAGGAGAACATGAAACATTTTGACCATCCTTAAGCAAATCTTCACCGTGTTTTGCGGGCTCGGCGGCGGGCTTGTGGTCGGCTGCGGGTATGTGGCTTTTTTAACGGTGCTTGGCATTGTGCCGCGGCTTGTCCAGCTGTCCAGGACAGAACGGTTCATCCAATCATACGAATGGGCAGTTGTATTCGGGGTGCTGTCCGGGACATGGTGGGGGCTTGGTGACGCAGGCGGCCGGCTTTCAGCAATCGTTGCGGCGCCTGTCGGGTTGTTTTGCGGCCTGTTTGTCGGCATGCTTGCTGCGGCGCTCACAGAAGTGGTCAATGTCATCCCAATTTTTTCCAAAAGAATTGGAATGGACGGGCGTCTTGCCGGCGCATTGATGGCGATCGTGCTCGGGAAGGTGGCTGGCGCTTTATTTCAATGGCTTTATTATGTAAATCATTAAGAAAGGAACAACCGGCATGGGGGAAAAACGGCGGGTGATCCTTGTCACGGACGGGGATGAGTATGCGAAAAAAGCAATCGAATGCGTCGCGAAAAAAATGGGCGGGCGCTGTATTTCACAATCATACGGAAATCCAACCCGGCTTTGTGGGGAGCAGATCGCGGACCTGATCCTCAAGGCGGCCGGAGACCCTGTTTTTGCCATGTTCGATGATTCAGGGGTGATCGGCCCGGGACCCGGCGAAGAGGCGCTCACTTTTGTGGCCGGGCATCCGCGCATCGAAGTGCTCGGCGTGATTGCGGTCGCATCGAAAACCCATCAGGCCGAATGGTCAAGGGTGGATGTGTGCATTGACAATACCGGTGAAATCACGCCGTACGGGGTGGACAAATTCGGCATTCCGGAAATGGATTTGAAAAAAATCAACGGGGACACGGTTTACAGTCTTGACCGGCTGGACGTGCCCATTATTGTCGGCATCGGGGATGTCGGCAAAATGTCGAAAAAAGACGATTATCATATCGGCGCCCCGATCACAGAAAAAGCGGTACGACTGATCTTGGAAAGGAGCGGGTTCAAGCATGGCTGAAACAGGCAGGAAAAGGCTGATTTCATCCAATCCGGCAGAAGTGGAAGCATTTTTTAAAAATAAAGTCGGACTTGGCATCAGTTATGATATTGGTGTCAGAAAAATCCAGGTCCTTGATACAGAAATCCAGCTGTACTATGTCAACGGGCTCACGGAAACGATTTCGATTATCCAAATTATGAGAGAACTGCTGAGATTAAATAACGGCAAATTTTCTTCCGGGAAAGTGCATGAGCTTGTTGAAAATTACATCGTCCATATGCAGGTCGAAAAAGTCAAAACCTATGATGAAATGGTCGATGAAGTGCTGTCCGGGCTGATCGCCATTTATGTCGAAGGAAAACAAGAAGCATTTATTATCGATGTTCGCAGTTATCCGGGAAGGACGCCGATGGAACCGGATACGGAAAAAGTCGTCCGTGGGGCGCGTGACGGTTATGTTGAAAATATTGTTATCAATACGGCCTTGACGCGGCGGCGGATCCGCGATGAGCGGCTGCGCTTTGAAATGATGAAAGTTGGCGAACGCTCGAAAACGGATGTATCGATTGCTTATATTGAAGGCGTGGCAGATCCCGAAGTCATCGAAACGGTCAGAAAAGAACTGAAGGCGATTGATATTGACGGAATTACGATGGCAGATAAAACGGTAGAAGAATTTATTTTGAAACAAAATTATAATCCTTTCCCGCTGATCCGCTATACGGAACGGGCGGACGTCGCGGCCACCCATTTGCTGGAGGGGCATGTGCTTGTATTGGTGGACACTTCACCAAGCGTGATGATTATGCCGACAACGGTTTTTCACCATATGCAGCACGCCGAAGAATACCGCCAGGCTGCAGCTGTCGGCACGTTTATCCGCTGGGTGCGGTTTTTCGGGATTGCCGTTTCTCTTTTTCTCCTGCCGCTTTGGTATTTAGTGGCGGTGGAACCGTCGCTTTTGCCGGAGCAACTGGATTACATTGGGCCGAATAAGCAGTCGCATGTCCCGCTTGTCCTTCAGCTTCTTATCGCCGATTTAGGCATTGAGTTTATGCGGGTTGCCGCCATCCATACGCCGACGCCGCTCGCCACCGCCATGGGCTTGATTGCGGCCGTTTTGGTCGGGCAGATTGCGGTTGAAGCCGGGCTGTTTGTTTCGGAAGTCATTTTGTATGTATCCGCCGCGGCGATTGGCACTTTTGTCACACCAAGTTATGAGCTGAGCGTGGCGAATAAACTTGTGAGAATGATTTTACTGATTATCGTAGCAATTTTTAAAGTCAAAGGCTTTGTGATCGGCAGCACCGTTTTTCTGCTGTTCCTCGTGTCCATCCGGCCGTTGAACACGCCGTATTTCTGGCCGTTTATCCCGTTTAACCCGCAGGCATTTTTCCAAATCCTGTTCAGAAGGCCGGTTCCGGGCTCCAAGTACCGCCCGAGCATTGTCCACCCGGTCGATCGCTTCCGCCAGCCGCCTGAAGCTTGAAACTATTGCAGAAAGCCTGTTTTTATGTTAAAGTTAGTAGAAAATTAACGCAAAAGCTCTAGGAAAGGGAGGGAAGCCTACCCCGGTTTATGCCGGGAAGGCTTCTCTCCCGATTGGCGGAATATTAGGTGGGGTTGAAAACATGAAGCATAACGGGTCGGTAAAGGTAAATGGAAAGGGGCATCTCGAAATCGGCGGTGTTGACACGGTAAGCCTCGCTGCCCGTTACGGAACGCCTCTTTATGTATATGACGTTGCTTTAATACGGCAAAGGGCCAGAGCGTTCAAGGAAACATTCCGGAAACTCGGCGTCAAATCCCAGGTTGCTTATGCCAGCAAGGCTTTTTCCGCCATTGCCATGATCCAGCTTGCAGATGAAGAGGGGCTGTCTTTGGATGTTGTTTCAGGCGGGGAACTGTATACTGCCCTTGCTGCCGGGTTTCCTGTTGAACACATTCATTTCCACGGCAACAATAAAAGCCGGGAAGAATTGGAAATGGCGCTTGATGCCGGAATCGGCTGCATCGTTGCCGATAATTTTTACGAGCTTGACATGCTGGAAAACTTGTGCGCTGAAAAAGGCCGCAAAGTTTCCGCGCTCTTAAGGGTCACACCGGGCATTGAAGCCCATACGCATGATTATATTTTAACGGGCCAGGAAGATTCAAAATTCGGTTTTGACTTGCAAAACGGGCAGGCGGAGGCGGCGCTGAAGCAGGTGCTTTCATCCGGCTGGATAAAATTGCTCGGGGTGCATTGCCATATCGGATCGCAAATTTTTGAAACAGCCGGCTTTGTCCTGGCTGTGCAGAAAATTATGGATAAACTGGACGAGTGGCATGCCAGGTACGGTTATTTTCCGGAAGTGCTTAACCTTGGCGGTGGTTTCGGCATCCGCTATACGGAAGAAGACCATCCGCTTCCGCCTGCTTATTATGTAGAAGAAATCGTCAAAGAAGTGAAGAAACAGGCCGGTTCCCGCCGCCTGCCGGTTCCCGAGATCTGGATCGAACCGGGCCGCTCGCTTGTCGGCGAAGCCGGGACGACGCTTTATTCGGTCGGGTCCCGCAAGGAAGTGCCGCATGTCAGAAAATATATTGCGGTTGACGGGGGGATGAGCGACAATATCCGCCCGGCACTTTATGACGCAAAATATGAAGCAGTGCTGGCCAACCGTCCGCTTGATAAGTGCGAAGAGACCGTATCCGTTGCCGGGAAATGCTGCGAGTCGGGGGATATGCTGATTTGGGATCTGCCGCTGCCGAAGACAGGCAGCGATGACCTTTTGGCCGTATTTTGCACTGGCGCTTACGGTTATTCGATGGCAAATAACTATAACCGGATCCCACGCCCGCCGGTTGTGTTTGTCGAAAACGGCAAAGATGAGCTTGTCGTAAAGCGGGAGACGTACGAAGACCTGATCCGCAATGATCTCCGTCTGCGCGTGCCGCTTTCTTGACAAATCCGGGGCGGAAAAGCGGATGGCACTTGTTTTCCGGACTTGCTTTTGGAAAATATTGTACGTGCCTTGTTTACTTTCTCTGAAATAGGAATATACTAATAAGTAAAGCGTTTGAATTAAATTGGATGATTACGAGGGATTCAGTATGTTAATTCGGTATAAAAAATCTTTCGATAAGATTGCAATGGGCCTGTTGTCCTTTATGCCAGATGAAAAAGATTTGAAAAAGCTGCAGCAAACAAAGCAATTGTACGAAACAGAAGACAAGTGGCAGCTTTTTTTATGGAAAGAGGATGATGACATTGTTGGCCTGATCGGGGTTGTACTGGATGGGGACAAAGTGGAAATCCAGCATATTTCCGTCAATCCGTCTTATCGCGACCAAGGAATCGGGAAAAGCATGGTCAAGGCTTTAAAACAAATGTATGAAGGAAAAGAAGTGGTTCCGAATAAATACATTGTTGACTTCTTCCATAAGTGTGCTGAAAAAGAAGACCTGTCCTGACCGGGTCTTCTTTTATTTCGGATACGGCAAAAAGGACCTGCCGGCATGATGCCGGAGGCCCTTTTTACGGTTACCAGATATACGCACTGCCGACAATGATCAACAAAATAAAAAGCACGACAATTAACGCAAATCCGCTGCCCCAGCCAAAACCGTCAGCCATGATAACCCCTCCCTCAACAGTCATTACATGGTATACTATGTAGGCGCGCCGGAACGTGTATGGACTCCTGCCCATCTGCGCGCTTTTGATTGGAGATACATACGTTTCAGGCTATACTTATTTTGACGCTTTGAAAAAGGAACGGTGTACAATTTTATGGAATATAAGGTGAAAATCGGCGCGTTTGAAGGACCGCTCGATCTGCTTTTGCATCTGATCCACCAGCTTGAAATCGACATTTACGATATTCCGGTTGCTGAAATTACCGAGCAGTATTTGGACTACATCCATACAATGAAAGAGCTTGAACTGGACGTCGCAAGCGAATATCTTGTGATGGCGGCCACGCTTTTGGCGATCAAAAGCAAAATGCTTTTGCCAAAACAGGAGCCAGATGAACCGGATGAAGATTATACGGTGGAAGAAGACCCGCGCGAACAACTTGTCGAGCGCCTCCTCGAATACAAAAAATACAAGGAAGCAGCCAGCACGTTCAAACGCCTTGAAGCCGGCCGCAGCGAAATCTTCACCAAGCCGCCGAGCGATTTGTCGGCGTATGCGTCGGACGCAGATGGAAGAAAAATCGGCGCCAATGTGACGATCTATGATATGATCGGCGCGTTAAATAAACTTTTGCGCAGAAAAAAATTGCAAAAACCGCTGTTTACCAAAATCACACGGCAGGAAATCTCGATCGAAGAAAGAATGGATGAAATTTTAAAACAGCTGGAAACGGCGCCGGGAAGCGTCCAATTTTACGACTTATTCTCTTTTCACGATAAAGAACAAATTGTCGTAACTTTTTTGGCTGTCCTGGAACTGATTAAGCGCCATCAAATTATGGCGGTACAGGAAGAAAATTTCGGTGACATTACCGTTGTAAGGAAAGAGGGGGATTGATATGGAAATCGTCCATTGGAAAGGCATCCTCGAAAGCCTGTTGTTTGTTGCAGGGGACGAGGGGCTTTCCCTGAAGCAAATTTCCCATGTAATGGAAATTGAAGAGTTTGAAGCAGTTGAAATTTTAAAGCGTTTAAAAGAACAATATGAAAACGACCCGGATCGCGGCATTACGCTCATTGAACTGGCCGGCACGTACCAGTTGGCAACCAAAAAAGAGCATGCGCCGTATTTAAAAAAACTGGTCGAATCCCCGAATACGAATACATTATCGCAGGCGGCACTTGAAACACTGGCGATCATCTCCTATAAACAGCCGATTACAAGAATTGAAATCGAAGAAATCCGCGGTGTGAAAACAGAAAGGCCGCTGCAGACGCTGATGGCAAAAGGGCTCATCCAGGAAGTCGGCAGGCAGGAAGGCGCCGGGCGGGCAATCCTTTACGGTACGACCAAAGAATTTCTTGACCATTTCGGGCTGAAAAGTTTAAAAGAACTGCCGCCGTTTCCCGAACAGCCGGAAGACGAATTTTCGCAGGAAGAAGCAGATCTGTTTTTTGAAAAATTCCATGAAGAAAAAGGCGAAAACGGATTTTCGCCGTGAAGAAAGCTTGCCCAAATTGGTGCAGGCTTTTTTCGTCTCACACATATTCCGGTTATTTCTTCCTGTTCCGTGCATAAACTTGTACAAAACGCGGTTTGGAAAAGCTGAAAAAAGGAGCTTCTTTATGAAACGGTACTTCCTATATGCGGCGCTTGCAGTGCTTGTTTTTTCGGCCCTTCCGCCCGGAGCGGCTGCTGCTGATACGCCGTCTGTGCAGGCAAAAAGCGCGATATTAATGGACCAGGATACAGGGCGGATTTTGTACGAAAAAGATGCATATGAACCGAGAAGCATTGCCTCGATTACGAAAATCATGACGGCGCTAGTGGCCATTGAATCGGGAAAAATGGACAAGGAGGCTGTCGTTTCGAACCGCGCCGTACGTACCGAGGGGTCATCATTGTATTTGAAACCGGGAGACAAATGGAAAATGAAGGATCTTGTTTACGGGCTCATGCTCCGGTCGGGAAATGACGCCGCCAATGTCATTGCCGAAAATGTCGGGGGCAGCATAGAAGGCTTTGTTTTTATGATGAACGAAAAAGCGAAGGAGATCGGCATGCATGACACCCATTTTGCTAACCCGAACGGCCTTGAAGACCCGGGTGGCCGCCATTATTCGACCGCTTACGATATGGCGCTGTTAATGAAATACGCGATGCAAAATAAAGAGTTCCGGAAAATTACCGGCACGAAATTTTACAAAGGCTGGCGGAACAAAAACCGGCTGCTGACTGAAAAGTACCGGTACTGTACGGGCGGGAAAACCGGTTATACGAAAGCGGCCAGACGGACACTTGTGACAACGGCGGCAAAAGGCGGCGAAAATCTCATCGCCGTTACCCTGAACGATTCGGATGACTGGGATGACCATATTGCGATGTATGAGTACGGCTTCAGCCAGTATGACAGGAAACGGATTGTGGAAGAGGGGCCGGTTGCCGCCGTCCGCACGAAATATTTGAAACAGCATGTTTATGTGAAACGGGATATCACCTACCCGCTTAAAGCCGGAGAAGAAGACGCCGTAAAAGTCGAATACCGGATCAAAAAGCCTGAAAATTCGTGGAAAGACCCGGAAAAAGTGCCGGAGACCGTCGGAAGGGCGATTGTTTATTTAAACGAAAAGGTGATCGCGAGCACGCCTATTTATTATCAGAAAACGCCGGTTAAAGAGAAAGAAACATGGCTTGAACAGTTCAAAGAGACATTTTGGATCCAATTGGGGCTGAAAAACAATGGTTAATTATATTTGGATCGGCATGGCCGTGATCGGGCTCGTTTTTGCGGCGGTAAATGGCAAGATGCAGGCGGTGAACGAGGCGATTTTTACATCCGCGCGCGATGCGGTCTCGATCAGCATCGGCCTGATCAGCGTTCTTGTTTTCTGGCTCGGGATGATGAAGATTGCGGAAGTTTCAGGCCTCCTTTCGAAACTTTCCCGCCTGTTCCGGCCGGTGATAAAAAAATTGTTTCCGGATGTGCCGGACAACCATCCGGCACTCGGCTACATCCTCTCCAATATGATTGCCAATATGTTTGGGCTCGGAAATGCCGCCACTCCGCTCGGCATTAAAGCGATGGAGCAGCTGCACGAACTGAACGGAAGGAAACCGGAAGCAAGCCGTTCAATGATCACGTTCCTTGCTTTAAACACATCCGGGCTCACACTTATTCCGGCAACGGTGATTGCCATCCGCCTGAATGCAGGTTCCGCGCATCCGACCGAGATTGTGGCGCCGACCTGCATCGCCACTTTTGCAACGACCATTGCCGCCATTTGCATTGACCGCTATTTTTACCACCGGCGGACGAAACGGAGGAAGTGATGTTTTTGAAATGGATCTCACTGATTTCAATTTGGCTGATTCCGGCAATGGTCGGATTTATCCTGCTTTACAGCGCATGGAAAAAAGTGCCGGCTTACGAAACATTTGTGGAAGGCGGCAAAGAAGGCATTAAAATTGCCTTTTCCATCATTCCTTTTTTAGTTGGCATGCTTGTCTCGATCACAATTTTCAGGGCCTCAGGGGCGCTCGATTTTTTTGTCGGATTTTTAAAACCGGCCCTGCATTTGCTCGGTATCCCATCTGAAGTCGTGCCGCTTGCTTTGATCCGGCCGGTTTCCGGCAATGCCGCTCTTGCCCTGATGGCGGATCTGATCAAAACATACGGGCCGGACTCGCTCATCGGGAGAATGGCATCCGTCATCCAGGGCAGCACGGATACCACCCTTTATGTTGTAACCGTTTATTTCGGGGCAGTCGGCATCCGGAAAATGGGGGACGCCTTAAAAGTCGGGCTGCTCGCCGATCTGTTCGGGATTATGATTGCGATTTTCATGGTGCTGTTGTTATTCTGACGCGGTAAAAGAAAAAACGGTTTCTCCGTCATTTCAGGGTGCTTGTTTCGCTCGTCCGGCTTTGCATTTTATTTACGTTATGCCATAATGCTTAAAGGATAGTTTAAGCAAAACAGATTGAGGTGTAACGGATGGAACGTTTGCAAAAAGTGATCGCACAGGCCGGTGTCACATCCCGGAGAAAAGCGGAACAGCTGATACTGGAAGGGAAAGTAAAAGTGAACGGGGAGACAGTCAGAACGCTGGGGACAAAAGTATCCCAGTCGGATAAAATTGAAGTGGAAGGCATTCCGCTTGAGCGTGAAGAAAAAGTATATTACCTTTTTTATAAACCAAGAAGGGTGATTTCCACTGTCAGCGATGACAAAGGGAGAAAAACGGTAAGCGATTATTTCCGCGATGCGGGTGCAAGGGTTTATCCGGTCGGCCGGCTCGACTACGACACGTCGGGCCTTTTAGTAGTCACCAATGACGGTGAATTTGCAAACCTTCTGATGCATCCGCGTTTTGAAATCGACAAAACGTATATTGCAAGGATTTCCGGCATTCCATCCAGGCAGGAATTAAAGCAGCTGGAAAAAGGGATCCGGCTAAAGGACGGCATGACTGCGCCTGCCAGGGCAAAACTGTTGTCCATGGACAAACGAAAAAAGAAAGCGATCGTCCAGCTTACGATCCATGAAGGCAGAAACAGGCAAGTGAGGCGCATGTTCGAACATCTCGGCTACCCGGTTGAAAAACTGCGGCGCGAAGCATACGGCATGCTGACATTAAAAGGATTAAACGCGGGCGAAAAAAGGGAGCTCACCCCGCACGAAGTCAAGACGTTAAGATCCCTTGCCGAAAACGGCGGCGCCTCCCGTAAATAAAAGCGCAAGTTAAGGGGCTTATTTTGTTCACAAAAACTTCAAAAAACAGCGAAAAAGGACAGAAAAATGTTATAATGTATGAGAGTTGTGTGACACTTTTGGACAGGGGGAGGAGCAATGTCACAAACGAAACAGAAACGTCTCATTTTCCGCGCCGCGATTCTCGCTGTTTTGGTATTGGCTGTCGGTTACACACTGTATGCAAATGCGACGAAGGAGTCGCGGGGAGCGCTTGCAGCGGGGGATAAGGCCCCTGATTTTATCCTGAAAGATTTGAATGGGAAAACGTACCGGTTATCTGATTATAAAGGGAAAGGTGTCCTTTTGAATTTTTGGGGGACATGGTGCGAGCCGTGCAAGAAAGAAATGCCTTATATGAATGAACTCTATTCGTCCTATAAACCAAAAGGCGTGGAAATTCTTGCCGTCCACGTAAAAAATACGCGCTTTCTTGTGGACGAATTCGTGAAACAGTACGGGCTTACGTTCCCGGTGCTGATTGATAAAAACGGTGATGTCCAGCATGCGTATCACATCGACCCCCTTCCGACAACCTTTTTGATCGGGCCGGACGGGAAAGTCAAAAAAGTGATCATTGGAAACCAAAACCTCTCCAAAAAAGACATTCAGGACATGATGGATATGATCAAACCATAACCGAGGAGAGAGACAATGAAGGATATAAAATGTGAGTGCGGACATGTGAATCCTCCCGGGACCGTTTTGTGCGAGTCGTGCGGGAAAGCGCTGACAGCAGAAGCGGAGGCGGCAGTCCTCCATGATATGCGGTATGAAGGAAGCGCGCGCAGGTCGCAAGTGTATAAAAAAACGCCGGTGGATAAAATCTGGAATTTTTTTTCGTCCGTAAAAACCGGTGTCTGGCTGATTGTCCTGACGTTAATTGCGTCAGCACTCGGCACTGTGCTGCCCCAGGCCGACTATATCCCTTCCAATGTCGACCCGTCCGAGTATTACGAGAATCAGTACGGCTGGTTCGGCAAGCTCTGGTATACGCTCGGATTTGATAACCTGTACAATTCCTGGTGGTATCTGCTTTTCATCGCCCTGATCGGCGTTTCGCTCGTCATTTGCAGCCTTGACCGCTTTATCCCGCTGCGCCGCGCCCTCTCAAACCAGAAAGCAGCGCGCCATGAAGGGTTTCTGAAGCGGCAGCGCCTGTACGTGAAAAAGGAAGGGGCCATCGATGACGCCGCTTATGCACAGGTCAAACACCGGCTTGAAGCGAAACATTATAAAATCCGCGAAGAAGGCGGGAACTTATTTGCCGAGAAAAATCGGTTTTCCCGCTGGGGGCCGTACGTCAACCATATCGGATTGATCATCTTTCTTTGCGGCTCTATGCTCCGCTTTGTTCCCGGCATGTATGTCGATGAACTGGTCTGGGTGAGGGAAGGAGAAAAAGCGGTGCTCCCCGGCACAAACGGGCAGTATGTGCTCCTGAACAAGCAATTCAAGCTGCAAGTTTACAGCAAAAAAGACAATCAAAATTTTGAATCGGCACTGAATAGGGTCGGCAATGTTGCGAAAAATTTCGAGACGGATGCCGTGCTTTACAAGCAGGGGAAAAAGCGCGTTTTAGGGGAAGACGCCCCGCTTAAAAAAGTGAAATTCTACCGCATCCAGGTCAATAAGCCTTTGAAATTCGGACATTACGCCGTGTATCAAATGGATTACAAGCTGGATGAATTCCAGGCGATGTCTTTTGCTTTTGAGAAGAAGTCGAATAAAAAAATATACGGCAAACTTAAAATTGACCTGTACCATCCAAAGGCGGAGTACCCGCTCGGAAACGGCTATAAAGTCAAGCTGCTCGGCTACTATCCTTCGTTTACAGGGTTTGCCAAAAACGGGGAGCCGCAAACGGATTCGTATATTCCAAACAATCCTGCTTTTCTTTTTAGCTTAATTTCGCCGGAGCATCCGAAAGGGGAAAAAAGCTTTGTTGCCATCCGTCAGACTGTGGAACCGCTCGGAAAAAATGACTACAAGCTGGCTTTTGCCGGGCTTGAAACGCGGAATGTTTCTGCTTTGGCCGTAAGAAAAGACGAGACGCTCTGGGTACTGGCCGTTGGGGGCGCGATCTTTATGATCGGGGTCATTCAGGGCGCGTACTGGAATCACCGCCGTTTCTGGCTGAAGCGGGAGAAAGGCGCCGTGCTTTTGGCAGCCCATACAAATAAAAACTGGTACGGGCTAAAAAGGGAGCTGGAATGGGTGCTCAGCGCATCCGGCATGCCGGCGCTTGTTGACAGAAAAGAACGGAAGAATCCGCAACAGGCCCATACGGCTTAAACAGACAGGAGCAATCGGATGAGGAGGGGGAAAATTGGAAAATCTGGTCGAAACGAGCAGCCGGTTGTTGTTCGCCGCATTTCTTTTGTATTTAATCGGCACTTTACTGTTTGGCGGCGCGATCCGCACACCGAAAAAGGGACAGGGAAGCACTGGGCCGCAAAAAACGAAGTGGGGAAATTTTGCGATCTTCGCAACGGTTGCGGGGTTTATTTGCCAGGCCGGTTATTTTATTACAAGGTGGATCGCATCCGGGCATGCCCCTGTAAGTAATTTATTTGAATTCACTACTTTTTTTGGTATGATGCTTGTTGGAGCCTTTATGGTCATTTATTTTCTTTACAGGAGTGCGGTGCTCGGGCTGTTTGCTTTGCCGGTTGCACTTCTTTTGATTGCCTATGCAAGCATGTTCCCGAAAGACATCAATCCGCTCGTGCCGTCTCTCAGGAGCTACTGGCTGCAGATTCATGTGACAACGGCGGCCGCCGGGGAGGCCATTCTTGCTGTCAGTTTTGCTGCCGGGCTGATTTACCTTGTGAAAAGCACTGATCAGCAAAAATCAAACCGGCAGACTTTCTGGCTGGAATTTGTTATGCTTTGTTTAATCTGCATCGCCGGTTTTATTGTTGCAAAATCCGCTTTCGGCTTGTTTCATTACAAAGTGGATTTCAGCTGGATTGACCGCAACGGGGCAAAAAACACGGGGGAAAATGCCCTCGTCTACCATATGCCGGCTGTTATCGGGCCGCATGGCGGGGAACTTTTAACAGCTGGGAGAATGACGCCGTGGTTTTATGTGCCGGCCTTTATCAATGCCGTCAAACTGAACACGGTGCTCTGGTCTGTTTTGAGCGGCATCATTCTTTACGTGCTGGTCCGGTTGGCGGCCAGAAAGCGGATCGGCGCGCTGTTAAAACCGCTCACCAAAAATATAAATGCGGATTTAATGGATGAGATCGGCTACCGTTCGGTATTGATCGGGTTTCCGGTGTTTACGCTCGGCGCGTTAATCTTTGCGATGATCTGGGCACAAATTGCCTGGAGCAAATTTTGGAGCTGGGACCCGAAAGAAGTGTGGGCACTGGTTACGTGGCTGTTTTATGCCGCTTTTCTCCATTTGCGCATGTCAAAAGGCTGGCAAGGTGAAAAATCCGCCTGGCTGGCCGTCATTGGCTTTGCCATTATTCTGTTTAACCTGATTGCAGTAAATCTTGTCATTGCTGGGCTGCATTCGTATGCCTGATTTTGTAAGCTTTTGAATCCTGCGCATCCCCGGGAGCCCCACCCGGGGATGCGGGCGGCTTGCATGGCCCCGGGAAGCCCGCAAGGATTTTACCGGCTGGATGAATCTTGCTCGCAGCAGGCGGCTGATATTGACTGAGGAGGAATAGCCATGGATGAGGATGTAAAAATTTTAGTGGTTGATGATGAAGAAAGGATCCGGCGCCTGTTACGAATGTATTTGGAAAGGGAAAATTACACGATAGATGAAGCGGAAGACGGCGATACCGCTTTGAAAATGGCGCTTGAAAAAGACTACAGCTGCATTTTGCTCGATATTATGATGCCGGGCAAAGACGGCATTGAAGTGTGCCAGGAATTGCACGAAAAGAAAATGACGCCCGTGATCATGCTGACGGCTAAAGGCGAAGAAGCCAACAGGGTGGAAGGATTTGAAGTTGGCGCGGATGATTATATTGTAAAACCTTTCAGCCCGCGCGAAGTGGTACTGCGGGTGAAAGCCCTGCTCCGCCGGTCGTTGCAAACGGGTTTCTTAAACGCGGATACAAAAGCAAAAGACATTGTCGTTTTCCCGCATATTACCATTGACAATGATGCTCACCGCGTCACAGCGGACGGAAAGGAAGTCAATCTGACCCCGAAAGAGTATGAGCTGCTTTATTTTCTCGCCAAATCTCCGGATAAAGTGTTTGACCGCGAA
The DNA here is from genome assembly GCF_038593185.1 of Weizmannia sp. FSL K6-0777. Taxonomy (NCBI): domain Bacteria; kingdom Bacillati; phylum Bacillota; class Bacilli; order Caryophanales; family Bacillaceae; genus Heyndrickxia; species Weizmannia sp. FSL K6-0777. Next base: position 1,855,202 of record NZ_CP151971.1, on the reverse strand, counting down.
CAGCTTTTAAAAGAAGTATGGCATTATGAATTTTTCGGTGATCTCCGTACGGTGGATACGCATGTCAAACGCTTGCGGGAAAAATTGAATAAAGTGAGCGAAAACGCGGCTAAAATGATCGTTACCGTCTGGGGCGTCGGGTATAAATTTGAGGTTGCGCCGGAATGAGAATTTGGCGGACGGTTGTCGGGAAACTGTGGATGACCATTCTGCTGATGGTTGCCTGCGTTCTGCTCATCCTGACGGTACTGTTGCTCAAGTTTTTTGAAGAATACCATATCAATCAGATTGAGCAGGATTTGTCTAATACGGCGCAAAAAATCTCGAGGATTATGGAGGAGCACCCAAGCGGAAAGATCGGGAAAGAAATTGCCCTCGGCGTTCTGGACCAAAACGAGAAAGTCATGATCGTTTACCGCAAAAATGATATCTTTTATCCGTCCGGTTCCAAATCATACAAAGGGATCCCGTACGCGTCGATTTTAAAGGACAAGCAGCTGTCCCAAGTGTTTAGCGAAAAGAAGAAAGTGAGCAAAGAGTTAACCCCTTCTGGCGGGTCTTCCCGCAATAAGTACCATCATGTGATTGTGACGGCCGTCCCGCTTCATGTGAAGGGGGAAGAACCGGGCGCGGTATTTGTTTACCAGTCATTGGAAGTGCTTCAGGAAATGACGCGGCAAACGACAAAAATCATTTTGCTCGGTGCAGGCATTGCCATTATTTTAACGACCGGCTTTGCTTTCTTCCTTTCAAAAAGGATTGGCGGGCCATTGCATAAAATGCGGGAAGCGGCTTTTGAAGTGGCAAAAGGGCGTTTTGACAAAAAGGTGCCGATTTTAACCCGTGATGAAATCGGGGAACTGGCCACCGCTTTTAATACGATGGGGCGACAGCTTAAATTTAATATGGACGCCTTAAAGCAGGAAAAAGAGCAGCTGCGGAATATTTTAAGCAGCATGGCCGACGGTGTTTTGACCTTTAACCGGGACGGTGCCATTTTAATCATGAACCCGCCGGCTGAGATGTTTCTTCAAAACTGGTATCATAACCAGGCTGCAAAAGACGCCCCGCTTCCTGAAGGGTTGTCCGCATTGCTTGCGAAAGTGGTCGAAACGGAGAAAGAACAGACGGATGAAATTGAAATCAACGGCCGGTACTATGTTATGATTGCAAGCCCGCTTTATAATTTGTCCCGGATCCGCGGCGTTGTCACCATTATCCGCGATATGACGGAAGAACGGAAGCTGGACAAGCTGCGCGATGATTTTATCGCAAACGTTTCGCACGAATTGCGGACGCCGGTTGCCATGTTGCAGGGATACAGCGAAGCGATCATTGATGATATTGCGGCAAGTGAAGAAGAAAAGAAAGAATTTGCCAAAATCATTTACGATGAAACGCTAAGGATCGGCCGGCTTGTCAATGAGCTGCTCGATCTGGCAAGAATGGAAGCAGGGCATTTTTCGTTCAGAATGGAGCCGGTCTCATTTAACAGTTTCATTGAAAGAGTGACACATAAATTTAACGGCATCGCGAAAGAAAAAGGAATCGACCTCGTTTGCGAGACTTCGGACAGCGATCTCACCCTTGAAATCGATGCCGACAGAATTGAACAGGTGCTGACGAATTTAATTGATAACGCCCTCCGGCATACTTCCCCGAACGGTTACGTCAAAGTAAAAGAGGAAGAAGCACCCGGCGGCGTATATGTACACGTCGAAGACAACGGATCCGGTATACCGGATGAGGATTTGCCGTTTGTATTTGAACGCTTTTACAAAGCGGATAAAGCAAGGACGCGCGGCAAATCGGGAACAGGGCTGGGCCTTGCGATTGCCAAAAACATTGTCGAAGGGCATGGTGGCCGGATCTTTGTCAAAAGCAAATTAGGGGAAGGGACCACCTTTTCATTTTTCCTTCCAAAAAAAGGCTGACCTCTGCGCCGGGTCTGCCTTTTTTTGTATATTTTCCCGTTTTTTGCGCATCTTAGAAGATGGCTTTGCTTGAAACGGAATTGAAAAAATGAAAATGGGGTGGATCAATTGCCGGCATACATCAAAATATGCCTTTTCGTTTCATTGACAGCTGCATGCCTGGGGTTTGCCTGTTCGGCAAATGACGTAGCCGCATCCGGGTCGGTTATCCATGAAGCGACAAAAGACTGGATTTTTCCGGCGGCAGGGACGATCTCCGACACATTTAACACAAGATACGGCACACATAAAGGGCTTGATATTGCCGGAAGATACCGCGCAAAAGTATTCAGCGCCCAAGAAGGTACCGTTACCCGTTCCTATCTGTCCGCATCCTACGGCCATGTTGTTTTTATCCGCCATCCGTCCGGTTATGAAACGGTTTACGCCCATCTTGCCGGAAGGGCAGTGAGAGCGGGGCAGCATGTTGAAAAAGGAAAGGTGGTCGGCTATATGGGTTCGACCGGCCATTCAACTGGTATCCATCTTCATTTTGAAGTGCATAACGGGCCATGGACGCCGGATAAGAAAAACGCCATTGACCCGTTTTTGATCTTCGGACCAGGCGCGCCGGGCCAGACGGTTTCCGCCAAGACCCATGATCCTTACGGGGTTTTTGCTGCTTCCACCGTCCCTCAGCCTGCAGCTTACACTGTGAAAAAAGGCGACACGCTCTGGAACATTGCCCTCCATTTTCATACGAGCGTGGGAAGACTGAAAAGCTGGAACAAATTGCGGTCGGACCGGATTATGGCCGGCCAGGTGCTGAAAATAAAAAATGAATGAAAGTGGTGCGGAATGCTTCACAAAATGGCAGCCGGCATGTATAATAAGCTTGTAATCAAAATTTCATACGATTTATCTTCGGGGCTGGGTGAGATTCCCGACCGGCGGTGATAAGGCAGTTGCCTTTCAGTCCGCGAGCCGGATTTTCGGCAGGATTTGGTGAAATTCCAAAACCGACAGTATAGTCTGGATGGGAGAAGATAAAGGTTGCCAGTGTTTAATGACGTGTTAAACGCTTATTTGGACTCGCCTATTACAAAGCCCCCGACATTTTGTCAGGGGCTTTTCATTTTGGTCCGTGGCACCTTTCTTCCTTTGATGATAAATCGGTCACAAGGAGAGAGGAAGTTTAAATGAAGAAATGGGATGTAAAGCAATTCGTTGCGGTCGCGTTGCTCAGTGCTCTGGCTTCTATGCTGATGTTTATTAAATTTCCGGTTCCGCCTTTTCCATCGTTTTTAACAGTGGACTTCAGCGACATTCCGGTATTGGTGGCAGCCCTTCTTTACGGGCCAATGGCTTCTGTTGTAGCGGAACTGATCAAAAATATCCTGAATTATCTATCGCTCGGCAGTGAAGCAGGGGTACCGATCGGGAATGTGGCAAACTTTTTTGCAGGGATGCTGTTCGTCCTGCCGACATATCTCATTTACAAACGGATGCGGACAAAAAAAGGCATGACTGTAGGTCTAGTCACTGGCACGGTATCCATGTCGGTATGTATGAGCATTTTAAATTATTTCGTCATTTTACCGGCTTACCTGTACTTCATGAACTTTTCGGTCGGGAATGTAAAAGCGTATATTGTGGCGGGCGTGCTGCCTTTTAATCTTGTAAAAGGCCTCATCGTGACGGTTTTGTTTATGCTCATGTTTACAAAAATGAAAAATTGGATTGACAAAGCATCCGCCATTGGGGGAAAAAGAATATGAAAAAAAGCAGGCCATTTGAGCCTGCTTTTTTCATTCGTATTTTAACGGATCGCCATCAAAAGGCTTGTCGGAAACTTTAATCGATTCTGTCGGGCATCCTTCAAAGGCATCCATCAGGTCATCTTCCAATATTTCCGGGACTTCCGCAGTGCCTTTATTATCATCCAAAATCACGAAAGAAAGCCCTTCATCGTCATAGTCGAAAATATCAGGAGCGCTGGCGGAACAAGCGCCGCAAGCGATGCATGTATCTTTGTCCACGATTGTAAACTTTGCCATTTTGATTCCTCCTCGTTGTTCAATCATGGCAGAAAAGAAAAACAGGCAGCCTCGTCATGTGCACGAAGGCATGCCGGTGTTTCTCCTTCATTTTAAAACTCTTTTTTTCTTATTTCAATAGCGGGCTGGCGGAGTTCGTGAAACCTGTCGAATCAATGAAAAAAATGGTAAACAAATCGCCTGTTTCCATGTTAAAATAGAACCAACCCCCGATTTTTCCTTGCACTTCCCCCTTTTTTCAGCTAAAGAACAGGAGAGGATTCAGATGCCTTTTTTACAGGCTGTATTGCTGGATTGCTTCAGCAACCTGAATGGAGAACGCACCCCTTATGCTGTTTTTCATCTATTAAACGGCAAAAAATCAGCACAGACGATCCAGGATTCCCATTTTTTCAAGATTGGCAGGCTCTTTCAAACGTTTCCATTTATTTCCCGTGAGGCTTTCACACGCGAAGTAGAGGCCCTATTAAAAGCCGGGTTGCTGCAAAAAAGCGGCCCGGATGCCTGCGTGGTCACAGAAAAAGGTGCTGCCCTGCTTTTGGCAACCGGCAGGATGGAAGAACGGTTTCCTTACCTGGACGGCTTGAAATACCAGGATTCGGCAAATCTGTTTTGGAAAAGGTTGAATCTCATTACCCAGGCCGTATCCAACTTAGTGTATGGAAATAAAGTATATTATCCGGTTCAAAGGGACCCGGCTCTTCAGGCTTGGGCAAAAAACTGGCTGAAACAGCATGCAAAAAGCAGGATTGCGTTAGCGGAGCATCTGTACCGTGAATTTTACAGCCTGTTTTCCGGCAGCCCGCCGGAAAAGCCTGAAATTTTTGTCCTTCGGTTGACGGGTGCGGGCCGGATCGGATATACGATCACGCAGGCTGCCTCCGCCCTGCACCTTGATCCTGTAGAGTACTGGTACCGATTTTTGCATTTGCTTCATTTTATCGTCCGGCGCATCCTTGGAGATCCTGAAACATTCCGGTATTTATACCAAATGCTTCACGATGTGCAAAAGGCCTTGCCACTGACCCGGTCTGCCGCGGTGACATTCGGCTTCTTGAAGCAAGGGAAAACGATTGCGGAAATCAGCACGCTGAGAGGGTTAAAACAAAGCACGATTGAAGACCATTTGATTGAAATCGCGTTAACGGTCCCGGATTTTCCACTGAACCGGTATGTGCCAAAGGATGAAGAACAAAAGATCATCCAGGCAGCCGCTGATTTAAATACGAAGAAATTAAAACCGATTAAAGAAAAAGTAGGGGACATCCCGTATTTCCATATTCGCCTTGTATTGGCAGAAAGGATGGGCCGCAGTGGATCTTTTAAGCTTTTTGAAAAGTAAGTTCGGGTTCAGCGCATTCCGGCCGGGGCAGGAAGAAGTCATCCGTTCACTGCTGGACGGCAAAGATACACTGGCGATGCTTGCGACCGGTACCGGAAAATCTTTATGCTACCAGTTGCCTGCCTATTTGCTGGACGGGTCCTGCATCATCGTTTCCCCGCTTTTATCGCTCATGCAGGACCAGACAGAGCAGATGAAAATGCGCGGCGAAAAAAGTGTGGTTGCGTTAAATTCGTTTTTAACCGGTCCGGAGCGGGAAGCGGCCCTTGCACATCTGGGCGCTTTCAAATTCATCTTTGTCTCGCCGGAGATGCTGCACAACCGCTATGTCCTCGGAAAATTAAAAACCATCCGGACTGCGCTCTTTGCAGTCGATGAAGCGCATTGTATTTCCCAGTGGGGTCATGATTTCAGGCCGGAATACTTAAACCTTGGCGAAGTCCGGAAACAATTGGGCACACCGCTTACCCTAGCTCTGACCGCCACAGCAACAGAACAGGTGAGGGACGATATTTGCAAGTATCTTGGCTTAAAAGACCCAAACCGGTTTATTTATTCTGTCAACAGGCCCAATATCGCCATTAAAATAGACCGGATTCCTTCATACCGCGAAAAAGAGGAAAAACTAGTTGCCTATGCGAAAAACTTGCAGAAGCCCGGCATCATCTATTTTTCAAGCAAAAAGGCGGCTGAGGAAATGGCGGCGCGGTTAAGGCAGGAGGGAATCGCCGAAGCGGCCGCCTATCACAGCGGCATCGACCAGGAGCAAAGAATTTTGATCCAGCAGCAGTTTATTTACGGACAGATCAAGATCATTTGTGCGACAAGCGCGTTTGGCATGGGGGTGGACAAAGCAGATATCCGCTTTGTCATCCATTTTCACCTGCCGTTGCAGATGGAAGCCTATCTGCAGGAAATCGGCAGAGCCGGGCGGGACGGGCTTCCGAGCATTGCCGTCCTTTTGTATACGGAAGGGGATGAACGGCTCCCGCTTCAGCTGATCGAGGCTGAGCTTCCGACTGATGCACAATTGGCCGCTTTCAGCAGATGGAAAGGAGATTTGAAGGAAGCCGGGGCGGCGCTTGGATGCACGGAACCGCAACTCCGGTTTCTGCTGCACCACAGAGTGCTTAACCTGCCGGAAGAAGCATGGACCCGGGAGGTTGCAGCCATCCGGAACGAGCGGATGGCGTACAAGCGCCGGAAGTTAAAGGAAATGGTGCAGATGGTCCGGTCTTCGTCATGCCGCCGCTCGGAAATTTTACGGTATTTCGGTGAACCGCCCGCTGCTGGCAATGAAGCGTGCTGTGACATTTGCGGCCTTGAAACAGCCTTATATGAAAGCAATCAAAAAAGCGGGGGCACCCTCGAAACCGTTCCTGCATGGGAATTGCTTTTGCAGGACCTATTCAGAAAAGGGGAACAAAAATGGCACGAAGAAAACAGGCGGATTTGATCAAGGAACTCACAGACCGGGAACTTACTTTTCACTTAATTTTGACACAGCTGATTCTCCTGTTTGCTGCCGCTTTGCTCGGATTTCTGTTATTTCCGGATGGCAAAGCATTTTTTCAGCACTTTCGTATGTCATTTGCGAAATGTGCATACGGTTTATTAAACGGAGTTGCTGTCGTTTTTGCGGATACTTTGCTCATGAAATGGCTCCCGAAAGCGTATTATGATGACGGGGGCGTGAATGAGCGGATTTTTAAAACCCGTTCGGTTCCGTCTATTATTGCTTTAACGGCGCTGATCGCGGTGGCGGAAGAGCTCTTGTTTCGGGGCGCCATCCAGACGCATTTTGGATTGCCGGCAGCAAGCCTTATTTTTGCACTCATGCATATCCGGTATTTTGGCCACTGGTATTTAATCGCGAATGTGCTGCTTTTGAGTTTTTGGATTGGTGCCGTTTATGTGCTTTCTCATGAAAATCTTCCGGCGGTCATCATCATGCATTTTACAATCGATTGTTTACTAGGTATCCGCATCAAAAAACAGGGGATTTAGTCCGGATGTGGGGAAGGGGAAGCCATGTCAGACGAAAAATATATCATTGAAATGGAAAAACGGCGGCAAAAGCTTGAACCGGCCGGCAAAGCAAAGGAAAAAACGGAGAAACAAACGGCGGCGGCCGTTTCGCGGGCAGAAAAGCGGAAAAGTACCGAAAAGGAATCCCGCTCCCGGTTGCCGCTTGTGAACCTATTGGCTGTCATTTTTATTTTAGTGCCAATTGCCGTTTACATCTGTTATACGTTTTTGTTTTTCAGATAGATGCCCATCCCGCGATAAATGGCGCCCCAAAAAGAGGAGAATCTGCCGGCGAAATTTCAGGACAGGGCAGCTGCCTGCTTGTCATGGATCTGTCCCTTGCCGCATATAGTAGAGTGAGGGGGGATCAGTATGGAGCCGTCCATCACCGGGCTAAAAGGGACAGATGCGGCGACAAAGCAGATGCTGCAAAGTGCTGTCAAACGCAAAAAAAAATTTGACCGCCTGCGGAAGCGGCATCTTGTTTTTCTTTGGACAAGCATGCTCTACACATGCGCATGGGCCTACTATGTTTACAGGTCTTTTGAAAATGCCGGTTCCGTGTTCTCCGTTTTCTCCGGTATTTCTGAAAGCCCGTTTCACCTGTTTTTCCTGCTTTTGGCCGCTGCGCTTTGGGGCATGAGCAAAATCTTGTTTGACAAGCGGGAAAAGGCTGAAAAAGAATTTCATGCGCTCCGCTGCGAAATTATTGATAAAAGCAAAGATTTATGGAAAGGGGAAAGCTGGAAGGATCGCCACCTTGTATTCGAAATGATGCAAAAAGAGTTTGATATTAATTTATACCACGAGAACAAGTAGCCATTCACCGGAACAGGTACGGAGACTAAAAGCCGCCGAAAAAAAGAAGATGCCCCGGCATCTTCTAAAAAATTTTTTTTCTGTCTCTTTCTTCCATTAAAATTTGCGCGGCTTCGCGGAACCGCTGCGAGTGGACAATCTCCCGCTCCCTTAAAAAGCGGAGCCCGTCATTTAGGTCAGGGTCGTCACTTAAATTGATGATCCATTGATACGTAGCCCGCGCTTTTTCCTCGGCGGCAATGTCTTCATAAATATCGGCAATCGGATCCCCTTTTGCCTGGATATAGGTAGCTGTCCACGGGGCTCCTGCGGCATTATGATAATGGAGCGCTTTATCATGGTCCACATAATGCGCGTCAAGGCCGGCAGCAATCAATTGATCCGGCGTGGCATCTTTTGTTAATTTTAAGACCATCGTCGCGATCATTTCAAGATGGGCCAGTTCTTCTGTGCCGATATCATTTAAAAGCCCCATCACTTTATCTGGGATGGTGTAGCGCTGGTTCAAATACCGGAGCGCTGCCGCAAGCTCTCCGTCCGCTCCGCCGTACTGCTCGATTAAAAGTTTCGCAAGTCTCGGGTTACAGCTTGAGACCCGGACGGGATATTGCAATTTTTTCTCATAGATCCACATGTACGGTTTCCTCCTTTATTTGCTTATACCTGCCATGGCCACGGCGGCTCTTTCCACTGGAAAGGCGTTGGCGAATAGCTGTGCCCGAAATTTGTCAGCGGCCCGAACTGTTTTTCAAATGCTCTTTTGACTTTTTTCCTGGCATGGACAAAAGTGTTATACTGTTCGATCGCTGCCTGGTCATCGGGATGGGTATCCAAATAAAGGTTCAGTTCCACAAGTGCAAAATCAAGGGCCTGCAGTTCTTCAAGCCTTGTGTAATACTCTTTTGGCAGCTGCTTCAATCGTTTTCCTCCTTTGCCCGTTCATAAGGGCTGTAATACGGGTCATAAAGCGGCCTCCAAAGCGTCCCGCGCCTTAACGCTTCCTGCGGTGCAAATTGCGGAAGGTTCGGGGGCTGAAACCCTAAATACAAATTCGGCGGGGTGGAGTAAACTTTTTCGGTTATCGGCGGGCAGGGGTCAAACGGTCCGATAAAGGGATGATACGTTTTATAATGGTTTTTCATCTCAGTCCTCCTGACATTTAAAAGTCTTTTTCATTTTATGTGCGGTTCTCTCCCGCTATGTCAAAAACAATGCCGGAATGCTTTCTATCTGCCATGATTAAGATATAATACGGATAGGGATTGCAGAAAATTTCGTTTGTGCCGGCCAGCACCCGGCGGAACAGGAGCACTCGTGTATGTTTGCATTTTTATCGATTGCCTTTTTGCTTGGCATTGTTTTATTGATGTATATGCATTATGAAGCATCGTTAAATCGGCTCATCCGGCACCGGTTTTTGCTTGATGAGTATCCGGCCGGAGAGGAGCCGTGCACTTTTTTCTTTATTTCTGATATCCACCGGCGCAAAATTGATCCCAGGCTGGTCGAAGAGGCAACAGGAGAAGCACGATTTGCAATAATCGGGGGAGATTTGCTGGAAAAGGGGGTTCCGCTTTCCAGAACAGAGGAAAATTTGCGGTTGCTGAAAAAAATTGGCCCGGTATTTTTTGTGTGGGGAAATAATGATTATGAAGCGGACGGCGAAGCGCTCGCGACCGTTTTTGCCAGAACCGGCGTCCGCACGCTGCGCAACGCGGCGGATTTTGTATATGTAAACGGGAAAAAACGAATTGCGCTGATCGGCGTGGATGATTTGACGACGGAAAACGAAAATCTCGATGAAGCACTTCAATCGGTGCAGCCGGACGATCTCCGGATTTTAATCAGCCATAACCCGAAAATGATCCACCAGCTTCATGAATGGGACAATATCGATGTGATGCTGAGCGGCCATACGCACGGCGGGCAGATTCGTATTCTCGGCCTTAGCCGTTACAGGCGCGGCGGGGTGAGAAAAGTGCGCAATGTCATCCACCTCATAAGCAACGGTTACGGCACGACACTTGTTCCACTCAGGCTTTGTGCAAAACCGGAAGCCCATTTAATTACGATCGAAAGCAGCAGGCGGCCATCATGAACCATCTTTCCCCTTCCGCATACGATAAGGTAAGATCCGTATGCAGGGGGCGGAAATCAATGAAGCTGGAACGGATTTCATCCAATAAAATTAAATACTCCATTACGTTTGAAGAGTTATCGGAACGCGGTATTATGGAAAACGATCTCGACTCGCCCATTTGGAATCATTTATTTGAAGAAATGCTGGAGTTGGCGGATCAGGCTTACCATGTCGGCGAAAGCGATATGCTGACCATTGAAATCTATTCATTTAATGTCCAGGAATTGGTGTTTATTCTGACAGTGGGCGAAGCGGACGACGCGGATCCGGGCGAATGGGCGGATCCGGAAACGCTGGAACAGGAAGAAGCCTACTTTTTTCCATCGATTGAGGAAGTGATTGCGCTTGCGGGCTTTTTAAACCAGATCGGCCGGATTTCCGCGTGCAGCCTTTATATATTCGAAGACCAGTATTATTTGCTGCAAAAACCGGGAACACAAAATGCGCCGCTTATTCTTGAATACGGCGAGCGCGCCCGGATTTCCCCGTTTATGGTCCGGGAATACGGGATCGCGGTGTTTGAGGAAAATGCGCTTGCGGAACTCCTGAAGCATTTCCCGTAACCGTCCGCCATGTTTTTTCAGGTTTTCATCTGCTGGGGAAAGTTGTATACTAAATTTGATAGCAGATATTTCTTTCGTATCTAGGAGGTTTGCGATAATGGCAGCCGAAAAGGGCGCAGATCATCAAACAATGGAAGCAAGTCGAGATGTGCTGAAATCGACACAGACAATTATTCACGAAGCTCTTGAAAAGCTTGGATACCCTGAAGAAGTATACGAACTTTTAAAAGAGCCGGTCCGTATGTTAACGGTTAAAATTCCCGTCAGAATGGATGATGGTACGGTTAAGATTTTTACGGGGTATCGCGCGCAGCACAATGATGCTGTCGGCCCGACCAAAGGAGGCGTCCGGTTTCACCCGGATGTGACGGAAAATGAAGTGAAAGCCTTATCTATCTGGATGACGCTGAAATGCGGCATTGTGAATCTGCCGTATGGGGGAGGAAAAGGTGGCATTATCTGCGATCCGCGGAAAATGTCTTTCCGCGAGCTTGAGAATTTGAGCCGCGGCTATGTCCGGGCGATCAGCCAGATTGTCGGCCCAACGAAAGACATTCCGGCACCGGACGTGTTTACAAATTCGCAGATTATGGCCTGGATGATGGATGAGTATAGCCGGATTGACGAATTCAATTCGCCGGGCTTTATCACAGGAAAACCGCTTGTGCTTGGTGGTTCGCACGGCCGCGAATCCGCTACGGCCAAAGGGGTAACCATCTGCATCCGTGAAGCGGCCAGAAAAAAAGGGATTGATTTAAAAGGCGCCAGGGTTGTCATTCAGGGGTTCGGCAATGCCGGAAGTTTCCTTGCAAAATTTATGCATGATGCGGGCGCAAAAGTGATCGGCATATCCGACGCATACGGCGCGCTGCATGATCCGGAAGGCCTCGATATTGACTATTTGCTCGACCGCCGCGACAGTTTCGGGACGGTTACAACCCTGTTTAAAAATACGATTACGAACAAGGAATTGCTTGAACTGGATTGCGATATTCTCGTTCCGGCCGCCATTGAAAACCAAATTACAGAAGAAAACGCCCATAATATCCGGGCGAAAATCGTGGTGGAAGCAGCAAACGGTCCGACAACGCTTGAAGCAACCGAAATTTTAACCAACCGCGGCATTCTGCTCGTTCCGGATGTGCTCGCATCTGCAGGGGGCGTCACAGTTTCGTATTTTGAATGGGTACAAAATAACCAGGGGTATTACTGGACGGAGGAAGAAGTGGAAGAAAAGCTTGAAAAAGTGCTTGTCCAGGCGTTTAATACGGTCTACAATACTTCCCGCTCACGCCGGGTGAACATGCGGCTTGCCGCTTATATGATCGGTGTGAGAAGAGTGGCGGAAGCTTCGCGGTTCAGAGGCTGGATTTAGAGTTTCCGAAAGCCGGCTCCAGCTGGGCAGCAAACGGGGCTTTACAGGTTCAGAAGAAGGAAAGGCTGAAATCTCCTGTCGTGTTCACGGTGGGAGATTTTTAAATAAACGGATGAAAACGAAAAGGCAGATACGAAAAAAGGATGAGTGGACAAACATGCGAAAAGAAGATTGTATTATTATCGGCGGCGGCCCTTGCGGATTGGCTGCTGCAATCAGCCTGCAGGAAATCGGGAAACATCCGCTTATACTGGAAAAAGGAAATGTCGTCAATGCGATTTACCGGTATCCGACGCACCAGACTTTTTTCAGTTCAAGCGACCGGCTTGCAATTGGTGATGTGCCGTTTATTACCGAAAATTTAAAGCCGAAACGCAACCAAGCGCTTACATACTACCGTGAAGTGGCGAAACTGAAGGCCCTTCGCATCCACCGGTTTGAAGAAGCGCTCCGTGTCGAAAAGAAACGCGGAACCTTTTCCATTACGACGACAAAAGGCCAATATGAGACGCCTTATGTGGTCGTCGCAACCGGCTATTACGACAATCCGAACAGGCTGGATGTTCCGGGGGAAGATTTAAACAAAGTGTACCATTATTTTAAAGAAGCCCATCCGTTTTTTGACACCGATGTTTGTGTGATCGGCGGAAAAAACTCGGCTGTGGACGCTGCCATTGAGCTTCACAAGGCGGGTGCCCGTGTGACCGTGCTGTACCGCGGCGATCATTATTCCGAAAGCATTAAACCGTGGATATTGCCTGAATTTGATTCGCTTATCCGCCACGGGAAAGTGAAAATGGAATTTCAGGCGCACGTAAAAGAAATTAAAGAACAGAGCGTTGTATACGAAGCAGGCGGAGAAGTGAAAGAGATCCGGAATGATTTTGTATTTGCGATGGTCGGTTATCATCCGGATCATACGTTTTTGCGGAAAATGGGAGTGGACGTTGACCCGGAAACAGGCCGCCCGCATTACAACGAAGAGACAATGGAAACGAATGTTGAAGGGATTTTTATTGCGGGCGTGCTTGCTGCCGGAAACAATGCCAATGAGATTTTTATTGAAAACGGACGTTTCCATGGCGGTGTAATTGCCACAGCGATCAAAAACCGGGAGGCTCTCTTGCAAAAAGGAAATTAAAGGGTTTTTTCGGGGGGCAGTATTTCTTTTCCGGCTTTTTCATGTTACGATGAAAACAAATGACTTGGCACGGATCATTTGAGTTTTGCAAAAAGCGAGGTTTCGATATGCTTGTCCTTTTGTCAGCCGGCATCGCCCCCGGACTTGCCCTGCTATGCTATTTTTATTTGCGGGACCAGTTTGAGCCAGAGCCGATACTTGTTGTTGCAAAAGCGTTTTTATACGGTGCGCTTGTCACGCTGCCGGTTATGTTTTTGCAGTTTATCCTCGAACGGGAGCATCTCTTTTCGGGCAGCATCTGGCATGCTTTCCTCCATTCCGCTTTGCCGGAGGAACTTTGCAAGTGGCTGTGTTTGGCCGCTATTGTGTTTTTTAACCGGGAATTTGATGAACCTTTTGACGGCATCGTTTACGGCGTCAGCGTCTCGCTCGGATTTGCCACGCTCGAAAATATTTTATCGCTTTTTTCGGGCGGCGTTGACCTGGCGTTCGGGCGTGCGCTTCTTCCTGTATCAAGCCATGCCATTTTCGGTGTCATGATGGGCTTTTATATGGGAAAATCCAGATTCTCCCCGCGCAAAAAGTGCTGGTTCCTTTTTTCTTTTATGGTGCCGGTGATCCTGCACGGTTTTTACGACTGGATCATGCTCACCCAGCAAAAATGGCTGTATTTTATGGTACCGTTTATGCTCGGGCTTTGGTGGCTCGGCCTGAAAAAAGCAAAGCAGGCGCACAGCCTTTCTGCCAAACATTTTGCGCAGGATGCGGCAGGGACACAACAATTATGATAATGGGCAAAACAACCGGATCAATCGCCGGTTGTTTTTTTATGTCTTGCATAAAATTGCCGCCTTCTCCAGAAACTACGGATAATGCTTAAAGTTTTTGGGGGGTGCGGTATGATTGGAAAAAATCGCTTAAAATACATGTTGCTGCTTTGTGCCGTATTGGCCTTGTTTTCTTTTGGCACAAGCGGGACGGCCCGGGCGTTTTCGAATCAGGTGATTCAAAAAGGAGCGGTCGGGGATGATGTGATTGAACTGCAGGCGAGGCTGCAGTACATCGGTTACTATAAAGGAACGATTGACGGGGTGTTTGGTTACAGCACTTACTGGGCTTTAAGAAATTTCCAGAAGGCATACGGAATGCCTGTTGACGGCCTCGCCGGCCCGGGCGTCAAAGCGAAACTCGTCAAAGCGTCAAAATACGATGCGGCATACGTAAAGTCCATGGTTGCAAGCGGGAAAAAATTCACGTATTACGGCGGCACAAAAAAGCAGGCACCGAAAACGGCAGCCAAAAAACCCGTCCAAACCGCTACCAATGTGCCGAACGGATTTTCGCAAAACGATATTCGCCTTTTGTCGCAAGCGGTTTACGGGGAGGCGCGCGGCGAACCGTATGAAGGGCAGGTGGCCGTGGCGGCTGTTATTTTAAACCGTATTGACAGCCCGTCTTTTCCAAACACCATCTCGGGGGTGATTTTCGAACCGGGTGCGTTTACCTGTGTTTCCGACGGGCAGATCTGGCTTGCGCCGAATGATACGGCAAAAAAAGCCGTCCTCGATGCGATCAATGGCTGGGATCCGTCCGGTAATGCGCTGTATTATTTTAATCCGGCGACCGCAACAAGCAAGTGGATCTGGTCAAGGCCGCAAATCAAACGAATCGGCAAACATATTTTTTGTAAATAAGAGGGGGAAATGAATATGCTGAAACGGGCAATGATTGTTGTGCTTGCCCTCGGGCTTTGCGGGACTGCTGCCTGGGCATATAAAGAGCACCGTGAAAAAGAGGCGGTCTTGTTAAATGCAGAAAGCACGTATCAAAGGGCTTTTCATGACCTTGCATACAGAATGGACCTTTTGCATGATGAAATCGGAAACACCCTCGCCATGAACTCACGCAAGTCCCTTTCACCGGCACTGGCTGAAGTATGGCGCCTGACATCAGAAGCGCATGCGGATGTCGGCCAACTTCCGTTATCGCTTCTGCCTTTTCATAAAACGGAAGAATTTCTGACTAATATCGGGAATTTCAGCTACCGGACGGCGGTGCGCGATTTGGATAAAGAACCTCTATCCGATAAAGAGTATGCTTCACTGAAAAAACTGTACGGCCAGAGCGCGGATATCCAGGACCAGCTCCGGGGCGTGCAAAATAATGTTTTAAAGCACAATCTCCGCTGGATGGACGTGGAACGCGCCCTTGCCCAAGGAAAAGAAACGAAGGATAACACGATCATCGACGGCTTTAAGACGGTCGAAAGGACGGTCAAAGGCTATGACAATGCCGATTTGAACAGCCCGTCTTTTACGAGTTTCCAAAACCGCGATGACCATTATGAGCACCTGGAAGGAAAAATGATCAGCAAAAAACAGGCGGTCGCCACTGTAAAACAATACGCCGGACTCAAAACGGCCCGCCAGGCGGAAGCCAAACCGAATCAAAAAGGCGCCCGTTTTTCTTTTTACACCGTCCGTATAAAAGACAAAAACGGCAATGAAACAACCGCAGATGTGACGCGGAAAGGGGGATACCCGGTCTGGTTTTTCAACAAGCGTCCGGTGGGAAAGCAAAAAATCAGTTTAAACGAGGCCCAAAAGAAAGCGGCGGATTTTTTAAACCGGCACCATTTTGAGAAAATGGACATGTTTGAAAGCACACAATATGACAACGTCGGTGTTTTTTCTTTCGCTGCGAAACAGGGGAATGTCCGCATTTATCCGGAAACGGTCAAATTAAAAGTGGCGCTTGACAACGGCCAGGTGATCGGGTTTGTAGCGGATGATTTTCTGAAAAGCCATCAAAAAAGGGATATTCCAAAGCCCGCCATCAGCGAAAAAGAAGCAAGGTCCCGTGTGAATCCGAAGCTTGACATTATGGAAAGCCGCCTTGCGATCATGACCGGCGACATGAACCGGGAAGTGCTTTGTTATGAATTTCTCGGCGTGTTGCATGATGAAACGTACCGGATTTATATCAACGCGGAAAACGGCAACGAAGAAAAAGTGGAAAAGCTGAAAAACACGGAAAGAGCATACGGCAAGTCCATATGAGCATTGCCCGGCGTACAGCCGGGCCTTTTGGCAAAAAATGAAATGAAACGCGAAAAAAGAATACAAAACTGCCCAGCCTGTGTCATAATAAGATTGGAATCTATAAAAGGGGTTTGGGAAGATGTTAAAAGTCGGGCTGGAACTCACACTGGAAGATAAAGATACAGGTAAAAGATATAGATGTAAAATTGCGGATATAAAAGAGGATAAAATTTATATTGATTACCCGATCGACATGGAAACAAACCGGACCGTATTTTTGCTGCTCGGCCAGGGGCTGCTCGTTGATTTCGTTTCGGACGGCCAGATTCCTTACCGGTTTTCATCAAAAGTAACCGGCAGGGAACTCGGCAATATCCCGATGCTCATTTTATCCGCTCCTGATCCGGAAGATGTGCGCAAAATCCAGCGACGGCAGTATGTCAGGGTAGACGCCGCACTCGATATTGCCCTCACCTTTCCGGAATCCAATTTGAAAACAACGGCAGTTACAAAAGACATCAGTTCGGGCGGCTGTGCGGTCTATTTGCCTGATGATATCCGCCCAAGGGAGCATGAAACAGGAAAAGCGCTTCTTGTCCTGCCGCTAAAAGAAGGTTACCAATACTTACAGCTGCATTTTTCCGTCGTTAGGCTGTTTGAAACCGGCGGAAAAACAGGGGCCTCGCTCCAGTTTAAAAATACAAGCGCGAAAGAGAGGCAGTATATCCTGCGTTTTTGCTTCGAGCAGCAGCTTTTGCTCCGTAAAAAGGGGCTTTCCGGATAAAACTTGCATTTCATGGATAGGAGGATTCACCATTTTATGGTACACTATAAAAAGGGTGTATCCTTTTATCTGCCCAAAAAACGGGTATATGCAACAAGAGAGAATAGGGTGAAATCGTTGTATGAAAAAAATCAATATTGCCATCGACGGTCCTGCTGCTGCAGGGAAAAGCACGGCGGCGAAAAAAGTTGCCGAGCAGTTGCAATATATTTACATTGATACAGGGGCAATGTACCGGTCGCTTACTTATAAAGCGCTGCAGTACGGAACGGACCTTGAAGACGGCAATGCGCTTGCCGAACTTTTGTACAAGACAAATATCCGCCTGGAGCCGGGGGAAAACGGCCAGGTCGTTTTTGTCGACGGTGAAGACGTAACCGGCAAGATCAGGGAAAGGGAAGTGACGAGAGCAGTTTCGGCTGTTTCAAAGCATGCCGTTGTCCGTGAAGAAATGGTCAAGCGGCAGCGGATGCTCGCCCGCGGTGGCGGCGTTGTCATGGACGGCCGGGATATCGGGACAAAAGTACTGCCGGATGCCGAATTGAAAATTTTTTTGCTAGCCAGCGCCGATGAGCGCGCAAAGCGGCGCCATGCCGAAAATGTTGCAAAAGGGATCCCTTCAGACCTCAGCCGTTTAAAACAGGAGATTGAGGAAAGGGACAGGCTGGATTCCGAACGGGAAGTTTCACCGCTCTCTAAAGCGGCGGACGCCGTAGAACTGGACACGACAAGCATGGATATTGATGAAGTTGCCGGAAAGATTCTTGCGATGGCAAAAGAAAAAATGGCACAGCAGCAATCGGCTTCTTTACTTGACAAAAAGTAAAAGATGTTAGAAATTTGATAGGAAAGCGTTTCTTTTTGAATTATACGAATTAATTTGAAAAGAACGGGTATATTCAATGGTAGTTGAAGCGCCGGATAAGGAGGAAGTACATATGTCAGACGAAATGAATGAAATAGAAGTACGGTCCCTTTCTGTAGGGGATAAAGTGAAAGCATCGGTTGTCAAAGTGGAGGAAAAGCAAGTGCTCGTTTCCATTGAAGGCAGCAAAGTGGACGGGATTATTCCGATCAGCGAGCTTTCCAATCTCCATATTGAAACCGCATCAGATGCCGTGAAAGAAGGGGACGAGCTGAATCTCGTCGTTACGAAAGTGGAAGAAGACGCCGTCATTCTTTCCAAACGGAAATATGATGCTGAAAAAGCCTGGGATGAGCTGAAGGAAAAATTTGAAAACCAGGAAATCATTGAAGCGGAAGTCAATGAAGTGGTAAAAGGCGGCCTTGTTGTCGATTTGGGTGTCCGCGGCTTTGTTCCTGCGTCCCTTGTCGAGGACCACTTTGTTGAAGACTTCTCCGACTATAAAGGGAAGACATTGCCCTTTTTGATCGTTGAACTGGACGAAGACAAAAACCGGTTGATTTTATCACACCGAGCTGTTGTGGAAAAAGAAAAAGAAGAAAAACGCCAGGATATCCTTGACCATCTCGAAGCAGGCCAGGTGCTGGAAGGGACCGTGCAAAGGCTGACGAGTTTCGGCGCTTTTGTCGATATCGGCGGAATTGACGGCCTTGTCCATATTTCCCAGCTTGCGCACGAACGGGTGGAAACGCCGTCCGATGTCGTCCAAGAAGGAGAGCAAGTCAAAGTGAAAGTGTTGTCGGTGGACCGGGACAACGGGCGGATTTCCTTGTCCATCAAGGATACGCTTCCGGGCCCTTGGGAAGGCATTGAACAGAAAGCGCCGAAAGGGACTGTCCTTACAGGAACGGTAAAACGCCTAGTTTCGTTCGGGGCGTTTGTAGAAGTATTCCCGGGCGTTGAAGGGCTTGTTCATATTTCACAAATTTCCCATAAGCATGTGTCCACCCCGCATGAAGTGTTAAGGGAAGGACAGGAAGTGCAGGTGAAAGTGCTCGATGTCAACGAACAGGCACACCGCTTGTCCTTAAGCATGAAAGAACTGGAACAGGCCGATACAGAAGCTTCTGATTATGACCTGCCTGAAGAAAATACCGGGTTCCAGCTCGGGGATATGATTGGGGACCAGTTGAAGAAATTTAAACAGTAAAAATGTCCGGATGGAATGGAAAAGCTGAGCGGCGCCCGGGTTGCCGGTGCCGCTCAGCTTTTTTGCGCTTTGTCTTTTCTATAAACCGTTTTCTTTACTGCCGTTTGCGTGCTGCGTCAGCGCTTTCGAGGCGGGTTGCCCCTCCGTAATGGAGCGCTTGGTCACGGTCGCTTTCTACACGCCCGCTTTGGCGCAGTTTTTTCTCCTGGCGGTCTTTTCCCATTGCCCATTCACCCCCGCTTGTAGTATGCCTGAAAAAAGCGAAAAACTTGCGGTTAACCCGGTGCAATCTTTCCCATAATGGAGATAAAGGAGGGTGCACCGTGGAAGGAGCATTTTTTTTGGGGGTGATGTGGGCGGTATGGATTTGGGCGACATTTTTGCTGGAAAGGGATCACCCTTTGCGGTTTCCGGCAGCACTGGTTGCTTTGCTGCTTTTGATTGCCTTTCCGCATCAAGCGGCGGTGGGCCGTCTTGATATGAGCTGGGCGCTCATCGTCATTATGGCTGCCGGTTATGGGTACTTCGGCAGATTTTCGAAATGGGCACTTTTGGTCCGGCTCGCCGGCGTCTTCATCGTGATGACAGGTTATGCAGGCCTGTTGTTATTTGAACTGTACGATCCGGTCTGGATGTTTGCCTGGCGTACTATTTGCTATAGCCTGTTTTTGTTTATCCTTGTCCATTTGCTTTTTCGCTCAAAAATGGATGCTGTTGCCGCTGCACTCACCGGTACGGCACAAGGGGAAATCCTGTATGCGCTCGTGCTTGCAAAATGGGATTTCCATATTACGGCAGGATCTGCGGCATATCTCGATATCGCCGGGCTTTTTCTCCTCTACGCGTGCGGCTGGCATTTCATCGATACCGCCTTGAATCTCATCTCAGAAAGAGCGGCAAAAAAGGAAAAGCCAGGATGAATTACGGCATATTGCTTGAACAAGAAAATATTGATAAACTACTAAAGTTGATTTGTTTTGCGAAAACGGAACAGAAAGGGTGAATCGTATGGCAAAACCGGTTGTGGCAATTGTCGGACGCCCGAATGTAGGCAAATCTACCATTTTTAACCGAATTGTAGGAGAGCGCGTTTCGATTGTGGAAGATGTTCCGGGAGTGACAAGGGACCGCATATACAGTCCGGCTGAATGGCTGACACACGAATTTAACGTGATTGATACAGGCGGCATTGATATCGGGGATGAACCGTTCCTCGAGCAGATCCGGCAGCAGGCTGAAATCGCCATCCAGGAAGCGGATGTGATCATTTTTATCACAAGCGGCAGAGAAGGCGTGACTTCTGCGGATGAAATGGTCGCCAAAATATTGTACCGGTCAAAAAAGCCGGTCGTTCTGGCAGTGAACAAGGTCGACAATCCCGAGATGCGCACCCAGATTTATGATTTTTACGCCCTCGGTTTTGGCGATCCTTTCCCGATATCAGGCGCACACGGCCTCGGCCTTGGCGACCTGCTCGATGCAGTTGTCAAACATTTTCCGGAAAAAGCGGACGAGGAGTACGGGGAAGATGTCATTAAATTTTGTTTCATCGGGAGGCCGAACGTCGGAAAATCTTCGCTGTTTAATGCGATTCTCGGCGAAGAGCGCGTCATTGTTAGCGACATAGAAGGGACGACAAGAGACGCAGTGGATACCGTCTATACTTATGAAGATCAAACTTATGTTATGATTGATACAGCAGGGATGCGCAAAAAAGGAAAAGTGTATGAAAACACGGAAAAATACAGTGTGCTGCGCGCATTGAGGGCGATTGAGCGTTCCGATGTCGTCTGTGTCGTTTTAAACGGCGAGGAAGGGATCCGCGAACAGGATAAGCGGATTGCCGGCTACGCCCATGAAGCGGGCCGCGGCGTGATCATTGTCGTCAACAAATGGGATGCCGTTCAAAAAGATGAAAAAACGATGAATCAGTTTACACAGAAAATTCGGGACCATTTTCAGTTTCTTGATTATGCGCCGGTCATTTACGTATCGGCAAAAACGAAAAAGAGGCTGGACCAGCTGTTCCCGCTGCTTAAGACGGTCAGCGAGAACCATGCGATGCGCGTGAAGTCCAGCGTGCTGAATGAAGTTATAACGGATGCGGTTGCGATGAATCCGACGCCGACGGACAAAGGGCGGCGGCTGAAAATTTTTTATGCAACGCAAGTCTCCGTCAAACCGCCGACGATCGTTGTGTTTGTCAATGATCCCGAATTGATGCATTTTTCGTACGAACGGTTTTTGGAAAATCGGATCCGTGATGCGTTTGGTTTTACCGGAACGCCGATCCACATCATCGCCCGTGCGCGTAAATAAACATAAAGAGGGTGTTTCATTTGTCCAAAAAAACGATTGCAGTGCTCGGCGCGGGGAGCTGGGGCACTGCCTTGTCGATTGTTTTGGCTGATAACGGCTTTCAGGTCAGGTTGTGGGGAAACAAAAAAGGCCAGATCGATGAAATCAATACATCCCATACAAACGCGTTTTATTTGCCGGGCATTCAGCTGCAATCTGCCATTACCGGCATCTTTTCACTTGAAGAAGCGTTAGACGACATTGATACCGCTGTACTGGCGGTCCCTACAAAAGCGGTGCGTGATGTATGCAGGCAAGTAAAAGCGGTGCGGAAAAGCCCGCTTTCCATCATCCATGTCACGAAAGGGATTGAACCGGGTTCCCTGATGCGCATTTCGGAAATGATTGAAGAAGAAATGCCGGAATCGTTGCTGCGGGATCTCACGGTTTTATCGGGGCCGAGCCATGCTGAAGAAGTCAGCCTGCGCCATCCGACGACCGTAACCGTTTCATCGAAAAAAATGGCAGCTGCCAAAAAAGCGCAGGACATTTTTATGAACTCGAATTTTCGCGTCTATACGAATCCCGACATCATTGGCGTCGAATTGGGCGGTTCCCTGAAAAATATTATTGCGCTTGCAGCCGGCATTTCGGACGGCCTCGGCTACGGGGACAATGCGAAAGCGGCTTTAATGACAAGAGGGCTTGCGGAAATCGCCCGGCTCGGCACTAAAATGGGTGCAAATCCGCTCACTTTTCTCGGGCTTGCCGGAATTGGCGACCTGATCGTGACGTGTACGAGTGTCCACTCGCGGAACTGGCGGGCCGGCAATATGCTCGGCAAAGGCAAAAAGCTCGATGATGTGCTGGAACAAATGGGAATGGTCGTGGAAGGCGTCCGGACAACAAAGGCGGCTTACCAGCTCTCCAGCCGGTACGAAGTGAAAATGCCGATTACCGATGCCCTTTACCATGTCTTATTTGAAGGACTTGATCCGAAAGAAGCAGTCGACAATTTAATGGGCCGGCTGAAAAAACATGAAATGGAAGGTTTGATGGATATGCTGGGGGAACAGTACTAGGCATCTTGGCAAAAAAGTCCCGGTAGGCTTTCGGACGATACCGGATGGATGCATGTTGCATAAACTGCAAGGAAAAAGAATTCGCTTTAAACTGCGCAGGCTGGGTATAGTCAACCTTTTCTCCGGGGCAGACGTTCGCCCCGGCCTTTTTTATGCCGTAAATTGAAACATTTCAAAAGCTTATGATATAATGTCCGAAGTCCGAAAAGTTTACGAATTTTACAAGGGAGAAAGGGGAGATGGTTTTGTCCCGGGGGATGGCGAATATGTGGATTTCGCTTTTTGGCATGGGCCTGCTCTGTTTGGCGATGGTATTGATTGTTGCAAGCCGATACAGGCTGAAACAAAAACTGTTCAAATGGGCGGCTGCTGTGATTGCGTATGCCTGCCTGGCGCTGGGCGGCCTGATTATGGCTTATATCGTGCTGAGCGGGCCGGCAAATTAACCGGAGGGGGAGATCGTTTTGCACTTCAAAAATATGCTGCTATTGCTTGTAGCTGTTTGCGCCTGCATCAGTTTAGGCGGCTGCCTTTATCCGGGGGCACAGGAAAAAGAAAGCGGGCTGCCGGATGACATGCAGCTTCAAATGGTGCAAAAAGCTGTAGATGAATACCGGAAAGACAATAGCGGCCTGCTTCCGATCAAGACAAAGCCGCAAAATACGCCGGTCTATTTAAAATACCCGATTGATTTCAACAAGCTGAAAAGCCCGAAAAACTACCTGCCCGATCCGCCGGCAAATGCGTATGACAACGGCGGCACGTTGCAATATGTGCTCCTTGATCCGGAACATCATCCGACGGTCAAAGTGTTTGATACGAGAATACCCGAGAAAATAAGAGACTTGCAAATCCGGATTGCGTCCCAGGGCTATCCGCCATTTAAAAAAGAGATTGCAAGAAATGTATACGCTTTAGATTTTAAAAAGCTCGGTTACAAAACAGATCCGTACGTGGTGTCTCCGTATACCGGCCGGAAACTGCCGTTTGTCATTACCGGGAGAGGCGGCATTTATGTCGATTACCGGGCTGATCTGGCAAAAGCGCTCAAAACGGGCAAGCGGGCGTTTAAACCCGGGGAAGATATCCGCGTGCTGTTAACTGAAGGCTCCCCGTTTGTACCGGCTTATTCCCTTCCCTGCACCGTAAATCAAAAAAATGAACCGGTATTTATGGCAAAATAGTCATAACCCTTTCTCATCCCAATATATTGTTAGAGAAAGGGTTTATTTTTTGGTCCTGCGTCTCTTCGTAAGGAAAAATTTTGAAAAAATAAACAGGGGCAAATCCTGTACAGCAACTTTTTGAAAATCTATAAAAAATCATTTTATAGACATAAGGCGGTCGGACAACATCATACACATATAATGTCCTATCATCAGCGCGAATGATGGTGTCCCGGGAACGAATGTGGGGAGGGAAACAAATTGGAAAAAGTTGATATTTTTAAAGATATTGCAGAACGTACGGGCGGCGATATTTATTTGGGGGTCGTGGGCGCCGTCAGAACGGGGAAATCCACTTTTATTAAAAAATTCATGGAACTCGTTGTGCTTCCGAACATTACAAACGAAGCGGACAGAAACCGGGCGCAGGATGAACTCCCGCAAAGCGCGGCTGGGAGAACGATTATGACGACAGAACCGAAATTTGTGCCGAACCAGGCGGTTGCTGTCCATGTCGACGAAGGGCTTGATGTGAACATCCGGCTTGTCGACTGTGTCGGCTACACGGTTCCGGGCGCGAAAGGATATGAAGATGAAAACGGCCCGCGCATGATCCATACGCCGTGGTATGAAGAACCGATTTCTTTCCACGAAGCGGCGGAAATCGGCACGAGAAAGGTCATTCAGGAACATTCAAGCATCGGGGTTGTGATCACGACAGACGGCACGATCGGCGAAATTCCGCGTGAGGATTACGTGGAAGCGGAAGAAAGGGTTGTTGCCGAGTTAAAAGAAGTCGGCAAACCGTTTATCATTGTTGTCAATTCGGCAAAGCCGCATCATTCGGAGACGGAAATGCTGAGGGCGGAATTGCAGGAAAAGTATGATCTTCCGGTGCTCGCCATGTCAGTGGAAAGCATGCGTGAAGCCGATGTGCTGAATGTGCTGCGGGAAGCGCTGTACGAATTTCCGGTACTGGAAGTCAATGTGAACCTGCCGAGCTGGGTCATGGTGTTAAAAGAAAACCACTGGCTGCGTGAAAATTATCAGGACGCCGTGAAAGAGTCGGTAAAAGACATTAAGCGGCTGCGCGATGTGGACCGCGTTGTCCAGGCTTTTAACGAATATGAATTTATTGAATCTGCAAGCCTTGCCGGCATTGAAATGGGGCAAGGGGTGGCGGAAATCGACCTCGAGGCGCCGGATGAACTGTACGACCAGGTTTTAAAGGAAATCGTCGGCGTCGAAATCCGCGGCAAGGATCATCTGCTCGAGCTGATGCAGGATTTCGCCCATGCAAAATCGGAATACGACCAAATTTCCGATGCCCTGAAAATGGTGAAACAAACCGGCTACGGGATTGCCTCGCCTTCCCTGCAGGATATGAGCCTAGATGAGCCGGAAATCATCCGCCAGGGATCCCGTTTCGGCGTCCGGCTGAAGGCGGTGGCGCCGTCCATCCATATGATCAAAGTCGATGTCGAGTCGGAATTTGCCCCGATCATCGGGACGGAGAAGCAGAGCGAGGAGCTTGTGCGGTACCTAATGCAGGATTTTGAAGATGACCCGCTGTCCATCTGGAATTCGGATATATTCGGGCGTAACTTAAGTTCCATTGTCAGGGAAGGCATTCAGGCAAAATTATCGCTTATGCCGGAAAATGCCCGCTATAAGTTAAAAGAAACGCTCGAACGGATCATTAACGAAGGGTCAGGCGGCCTGATCGCCATTATTTTGTAAGAGGGATACCGCGGTATCCCTTTTTTGTATACGTACACGAGCATCTTTTGCCGCAAGTTAGAATTTTTCGGGAAAAGTACTTTAAATCCGAAAAAAAGTTGAAAAGTTTTCCTTTGTTAGCGAATAGTTCTTGCACCTCTCTTGCGATTATGATAATCTTTTAACAGAATTGGTGCTGAAAAGCCTGATTCTATCCGGTTTTAAACGTTTATGATGAGGGAAAACCGTATACACTGAAGAGAAGAAACTGGAAATGACTTCTACGTTTCTTTTGGAGGAGGTGAATGGAATGAATAAAACGGATTTAATCAATGCAGTGGCAGAAGCTACCGAACTTTCCAAAAAAGATACGACAAAAGCAGTTGACGCTATTTTTGATACAATTCAAAATGCATTGGCAAACGGAGATAAAGTCCAACTGATCGGGTTTGGTAATTTCGAAGTGCGCGAACGCGCTGCCCGTAAAGGAAGAAACCCGCAAACCGGCGAGGAAATCGACATTGCGGCAAGCAAAGTGCCTGCATTCAAGCCGGGGAAAGCGCTTAAAGACGCAGTGAAGTAATTACATATGGTTGGCTTTGAGCGGAAAAAAGGCTGCCTGGGCAGCCTTTTTTTAATACAGCAGGGCCCAAAAAACGGAAAAAGGGAAACGTGCATACGTTTGGATGCCCGTTTTCCCGGGGCAAATGCCTGCGAAATCCCGGCACAGCCGGGGAGAGCATGAGCGCGGCGTTTCCGGCGCTTTGACTGTAAACGGCGCTGTGGTAAGATGAATATATGAAAAGTTTTTTAAACGAATAAAAAGGAGGCCCGAAAATGAAAGCAGAGGCGCAGGCGGATTATATCGTCGTGAAAGCGTTGCAGGACGGGGTGAGCGTCATTGGGCTGTCAAGGGGTACCGATACGAAGCTGAACCATACGGAAATGCTGGATGATGGCGAAGTGCTGGTCGCACAGTTTACCGAACATACTTCCATGATCAAGATTCGCGGTGAAGCGCAAATCATGACCGGCATCGGGAGTTTGCAAAGCGAAGCGAAAAAATAAACCGAAATCAATTTGTTAACGGCCGTTTTACATATGTGATATAATAAACTACAGCTTATTTTTAGGCCAGATCAACGAAGAAACGGGGAAAGGGTTATGTCATACCAGAGGGAGCAGCAAATTGCCGCAATCAAACAGGCGATTGAAGAAGAAGTGGCACACGACTATTTAAATCAGTTTATTGATGCCCCATACATAGATGAAGACCGGATTTTGCTTTTGATAAGCAGCCTTGCGGGGCAGCCGTATACGGAACATGAAGTGAAGCAGTTTGTTGCGACTGCCATGCTGATCCAGATTGCCCTTGACACCCATGAAAAAGTAACCAATGCAAATGAAAATCAAAAAAACCGCCAGCTTACTGTTCTAGCGGGGGATTATTTCAGCAGCCTTTACTACAAACTGCTTGCGGGCGTGCACAACGTCCGGCTTGTCGGCATACTGGCGGAAGGAATCAAATCCGTAAATGAATATAAAGTGATGCTTTACCAATTTGACGATTCCGACGCGGAAACGTTCGTCGGGCATTTGAAAAAAACCGAATCCGCGATTATTACTAAATTTATGCAGTTTTTCGGTTCGCAGCCGCTCATTCGTTTAAGCGAAGAACTGCTTTTGTTTAACCGGCTGTTAAGGGAAAAGGAACAGGCTGAAAACGGGAAGCGCTCCATCCTGTTTGAAGCCTTGAACAAAATGGCTTACCCGGGTGACGGGCGCCCTTTTGAGCAGCTGCCGCATGAGAAAAAGCGGAAACTGTTTTATATTTGTGAGAAGTATTTGAAAGAAAGCATCCGTGCGCTGCAGGCTGCGGCCATGTCGTGCGGAAACGAAATGCTTTCAGAGCGGATCCGCCTGCTGTTGGGGCGGTATGGCGATGCAACGAGATTATATGCGGAGGAAGGGTAACCATGATGCCAAAAGAAGAACGGGTACACGCCGTTTTCGAAAAAATTTCGCAAAACTACGACAGGATGAACTCGGTGATCAGCTTCAGCCAGCATAAACGGTGGCGGAAAGACCTGATGCGGAAAATGGCGGTAAGAGAAGGGAGCAACGCACTCGATCTGTGCTGCGGGACGGCGGACTGGACGATTGCCCTCGCACAGGCAGTGGGCGAATCCGGCAGTGTGACAGGGCTCGATTTCAGTGAAAGCATGCTTGAAGTCGGGAAGCGGAAAGTGGACACGCTTGGCTTAAAAAATGTCGCGCTCCGTTACGGAAATGCAATGGAACTGCCATTTGAAGATGCAACGTTTGATTATGTGACGGTCGGGTTCGGACTCAGGAATGTCCCGGACTACAAACAGGTTTTGCAGGAAATGTACAGGGTGCTGAAGCCCGGCGGCATGGCGGCCTGCCTGGAAACCTCCCAGCCGGTGATTCCCGGGTACAGGCAGCTTTATTACTTTTATTTCCGCCGGATCATGCCGCTTCTCGGACAATGGCTCGCAAAAAGCTACCGGGAATATTCCTGGCTTCAGGAATCGGCACTGCAGTTTCCGGGAATGGAAGAACTGGCGGCTGCTTTTTCCGATGCGGGTTTTGGCCGGATTTTGTACAAGCCGTTTGCCGGCGGGGCCGCAGCTGCACATATTGCCTTGAAAGAGAAATGATGATCGGATGGAGACGGAATGAAGGTACAAATGCTGTACTCGTTTTTAAAAACGGATATTGAGCTTATTGAACAAGAGCTGGCCAACGCTGTCGCATCAAACGCTGCTTTGATACAGCAGGCATCTGAAAGTTTGCTGAAAGCGGGAGGAAAAAGGATCCGCCCCGTATTTGTACTGCTCGGCGCGAAATTCGGAGATTACGAAATCGAACGTGTCAAAAATGTCGCTGTTGCACTGGAATTGATCCATATGGCATCGCTCGTGCACGATGATGTCATTGATGATGCCGAATTGCGCCGGGGAAAACCGACCGTAAAAGCCAAATGGGACAACCGGATTGCCATGTATACAGGCGATTATATTCTCGCAACCGCGCTTGAATATATTACAAAAGTGGAGGATCTCTCCGCCCACCAAATTCTGGCGGATACACTTGTTGAAGTGTGCGTCGGCGAAATTGAGCAAATTAAGGATAAATACCGGTTTCATCAAAATTTGCGCTGTTACTTAAGGCGGATCAAGCGGAAAACGGCGTTGCTGATTGCAGCTAGCTGCCAGCTCGGGGCGATTGCATCGGGCGCCGACGAAAACATCCACCGCCAATTGTACCGGTTTGGCTACAATGTCGGGATGAGCTATCAAATTATTGATGATATCCTGGATTTTACCGGCACGGAGAAGCAGCTTGGAAAACCGGCAGGCGAAGATTTGCGCCAGGGCAATGTAACGCTTCCGGTGCTTTTTGCAAGGGAAGACCCAAAAATCAGAAAAAAGCTGGAATATGTCCATGAGCACATGCCAAAAGCGGAGCTTGAAGACGTTGTCAGACTGGTCAAACAGTCCGGCGCGATCGAACGGTCTTATGCAGTGAGCAACTGCTATCTAGAGAAAGCGCTCGGTACGCTTGAGCAGCTTCCGGATACCCGTTTTAAAAAAATGCTGGCAGATTTGGCGCGTTATATGGGAAAAAGAAAGTTTTAAAAGAAAGCAGGGCTGCCGGGCAGTGCCCTGCGTTGGCGGCCCGGTTTTGAAGCGCTTACTTCAAACATATTGAGATTTTCCCGCCACCATGGTACGATTTTCTATGGCCAAGATGTCTTACATAGTAGAAATGCGAATGGAGTGGATGAAGATGGAAAGGACTTTTTTAATGGTAAAACCGGATGGGGTCAGCCGCCAGCTGATCGGCGAAATCGTTTCCCGCTTTGAAAAGAAAGGGTTTCGGCTTGCGGGGGCAAAATTGATGCAAATTTCGGATGAACTTGCAAAAAAGCATTACGCTGAGCATAAAGAACGCCCTTTTTTCAATGATCTCGTGGCATTTATTACTTCCGGTCCGGTCTTTGCCATGGTTTGGGAAGGCGAAAACATCATCGCTACCGCACGGCAAATGATGGGCAAAACGAATCCGGCCGAAGCCGCCCCGGGGACGATCCGCGGCGATTACGGCGTGATTGTCAGCAAAAACATTATTCACGGTTCCGACTCACCAGAAAGCGCGAAACGTGAAATTTCCCTGTTTTTCCGGGAAGATGAGCTGATCTCATACAGTCGGCCGGCGGATGCTTCGATTTATTAAATCATGCAAAAAAAGATTGGCGATCCTCTCCGCGCCAATCTTTTTTTATGTTAAAATAAACGGTATGAACCAACAAATCTGAATAAAAATACGGGGATTGCATAATGAAAACAGAACTGGATGATTACGGCCGGTTCATTGCGCAAGTCAAAAAGAAAACGGGGATCGATTTATCTTTGTATAAAGAAGCGCAAATGAAAAGAAGGCTGACGACATTATATGAAAAAAGAGGTTTTTCATCTTTCAGTGAATTTTTTCACGGATTGGACAAAAACGAACATTTGCTGGAAGAATTTTTGGACAGAATGACGATTAATGTTTCAGAATTTTATAGAAATAAGTCAAGATGGGATGTGCTCGAACGGAACATTTTGCCCGGGCTGCTGAAAGAAAAAGGAGAAAAACTGAAAATCTGGAGTGCCGCTTCTTCTACGGGCGAAGAACCGTATACGATGGCGATGATCTTGTCCAAGTATTTACCGCTTAATAAGATTCAGATTCTGGCGACCGATATTGATCAAAAAGCCCTGCAGAAAGCAGAAGCCGGCGTTTATTCCGAACGTTCGATCCTGGAAGTGCCGCGCGAAATGAAACAAAAATATTTTCAAAAAAGCAGCGGAGGTCCGTTCTATCGAATTGCGGACGAAATCAGGCGGGCGGTGGTGTTCAAACAACATAATTTGCTGCACGACCCTTATCCGGCAGCGGATCTGATTATTTGCCGGAACGTGCTGATTTATTTTACAGAAGAAGCCAAAGTGTCTGTTTACCGGAATTTCAGCAAAACGCTGTCGGCAAACGGCATATTATTTGTCGGCAGCACGGAGCAGATTTTCAATCCGGCTGCGTATGGATTTGAAATTGTAGACACCTTTTTCTATAGAAAAATATAAAGCGCTCCATCTATTCGATTTATAGCGATTGTGGTATAGTAATAGATATGTAATGCTTTAAAGTGATGAAGGGGGATGCAGAATGAGATATTTGACAGCAGGCGAGTCGCACGGCCCGGCGCTGACCACCATTATTGAAGGCCTTCCAGCGGGCATGCCGCTGACAGCTGAAGAAATTAACACTGACCTTGCCAGAAGGCAGAAAGGTTACGGCCGGGGACGGAGAATGCAGATAGAAAAGGACAGGGCAATCATTTCTGCCGGCGTTCGCCACGGATTGACGCTCGGTTCGCCGGTTGCGCTCACGGTTGAAAACAGGGACTGGGTGCACTGGAATAAGATCATGGGCATTGAGCCCCTTCCAGACGATGCGGACGATGTGAAACGGCGTGTGACCCGTCCGCGCCCGGGGCATGCCGATCTTGCCGGCGGGATCAAATACGGGCACAGGGATTTGCGCAATGTGCTCGAACGCTCTTCCGCACGCGAGACCACCGTTCGTGTGGCCGCCGGGGCTGTCGCGAAAAAACTGCTGAAAGAGCTCGGCATTGAAGTGGCCTCGCATGTGCTTGAAATCGGGGGTGTCCGCGCGGAAAAGGTGTCATATGATTCCCTTGCTTCCTTGCAGGAAAAAGCGGACGGTTCACCGGTACGCTGTTTGGATGACGGGGCGGCGCAAAAAATGATGGAAGCCATCGACACGGCAAAGAAAAACGGCGACTCGATCGGCGGCATTGTCGAAGTGATCGCAACCGGGATGCCGGCCGGTGTCGGCAGTTATGTTCATTACGACCGGAAGCTGGATGCAAAGCTGGCGCGCGCCATCATCAGCATCAATGCGTTTAAAGGGGTGGAATTCGGGCTTGGCTTTGAAATGGCACACCGGCCCGGGAGCGAAGTCCATGATGAAATCGCCTGGTCGGAAGAAACGGGCTATACGCGCAAAACGAACCGGCTCGGCGGCTTTGAAGGCGGTATGACAACCGGCATGCCGATTGTCGTAAGAGGTGTCATGAAGCCGATCCCGACATTGTATAAGCCGCTTCAAAGCGTTGATATCGAAACGAAGGAACCTTTTGCAGCGAGCATCGAACGTTCCGACAGCTGTGCGGTGCCGGCAGCGAGCGTCGTCTGTGAGGCCGTTGTCGCCTGGGAGCTGGCGGAAGCGATCACTGCCCAGTTTTACAGCGACAGGATGGATGTGCTGAAAAAAACGGTTGCGGAGCAAAGAGAATACGGAAGGTTGTTTTAAATGGAAACGATCATCATTGATACAGAAACAAAACAGTACCCGGTATACATAGCAAGCGGCGCGCTCCAGGAGCTGGGTCCGCTCGTCCGCAAATATACGCGCTGCATGGTCATAACAGATCAAAATGTCCGGCCGCTTCACTTGGACAAACTGCTTTCACAGCTTCCGGAAAGCGCGGAACAGTGTGTACTGACCGTGCCAGCTGGGGAAGATGCCAAAACGTTTGAAGTCTACCAAGAAGCTTTGACGTTTGCCGTGGAACATCATTTAGACCGGAAATCATGCATTCTTGCCTTTGGCGGGGGCGCGGTCGGCGATCTTGCCGGTTTTGTGGCGGCAACCTATATGCGCGGCATTGCGTTTATTCAAATCCCGACAACCATTTTGGCCCATGACAGCGCGGTCGGCGGCAAAGTAGCGATCAATCACCCGCTTGGAAAAAACCTCGTCGGCGCTTTTTACCAGCCGGAATTTGTATTGTATGACACAGATTTCCTGCGCACGCTCCCCAAAAAGCAGCTGTTAAGCGGATTTGCCGAACTTGTAAAGCATGCGCTTCTTTCGGATAAGGAGTTCCTTAAAGAATTGCAAACAAAGATTCCGGACGGCGGGCATCTTTTATCCCCGCATCTTCCGGACTTGTTGAAAAAAGGGATCAAAGTAAAGGCAGATATTGTCCGCAAAGATGAAAAAGAAACGGGTGTGCGTGCCTTTTTGAATTTCGGGCATACGCTTGGGCATGCCCTTGAGGCGCACGGCGGGTTCGGGAAAATCACCCATGGCGAAGCGGTCATGACCGGTATCGTCTACGCGCTTTTGATCAGCAGGGAACAGACCGGCCTTCAATTTGATTTGCCGCAATTTCTCAGCTGGATCGAAACGCTCGGCTATGATTGGAAAATTCCGGCTGGCGCAGCATTTGACGAAATCTATGCTTATATGAAACGCGATAAAAAAACAATTGCCGGCAATATTCACTTCGTCCTGCTTGAGTCTGTCGGCAAACCGGTGCTGGCTGAAGTGGACAAAGACCGGCTGAGCCGTCTGTTTCTGCTGCAGCAAAAGGGGGATTTGCATACATGATACGCGGAATACGCGGAGCGACTACGGTCGAGCGCGATCACGAAAGCGAAGTCCTTGCTGCTACTTCTGAGCTGATGAATGCCTTGATCGAAAAAAACGGGATCAAGCCGGACCGCGTTGCTTCCCTTTTGTTCTCGGCAACAGCCGATATCCGTTCGGCTTTTCCTTCGAAAGTCATGCGCCAATTCAGCGGCTGGAAGTATGTCCCGATTATGAATATGCAAGAAATTCCGGTTGAAGGAAGCCTTGTCCGCTGCATCCGTATCCTGATCCATGTCGACACGGACATTGGGCAGGAGGACATAAAACATGTGTATTTGCGCCGTGCAGCCGTGCTTCGTCCGGATTTAACAAAATAAGAGAATGCTAACGTGTCACGAACCGAAAGGAGAGAATGCGATCACCCCCTGGCTTGCGCTCTTGCATGGAAGCAGGGGACTCTCGCTAAAGATGATGAAATGGAGAACAAAAATTACGGATTTGCATGCATATGTGCCCGGAAAGACCATTGATGAAGTGAAAAAACAATACAGGCTCGATTCAATCGTGAAACTGGCATCCAATGAAAATCCGTTCGGCTATTCCCCGAAAGTGGATGAGGCTTTGAAAAACTTTCAGCCTGCTTTTACCCGTTATCCGGACGGGCACGCCTTACAACTGAGACAGAAAATGGCCGCACATCTCGGCGTTGATCCAACCGAACTGATTTTTACAAACGGGACGGACGAACTGATCCAAATCGTTTCCAGGTCACTCCTCGAACCAGGCAAAAATACGGTGATGGCCGCACCGACATTTTCCCAATACAAACATAATGCCATCATCGAGGGCGCCGAAGTCCGTGAAGTACCCTTAAAAGACGGGCGGCATGACCTGGAGGCGATGCTCGGGCAAATTGATGAAAACACGGCGGTTGTCTGGATTTGCAGCCCGAACAATCCGACGGGGACGTATACGACCGAACAGGAGTTGACCGCTTTTCTTGACCGCGTGCCGGAAGACGTGCTCGTTTTTATCGATGAAGCGTACAGCGAATACGTGGTCGCAAAAGATTACGAACAGGCGCTGACATTATTCCGCCGGTATCATCATTTGATTGTCAGCCGGACATTTTCGAAAATTTACGGACTGGCCGGTTTACGCGTCGGCTACGGGATTGCCGATCGAACGATCATCCAAAAGCTCGAGCCGGTGCGCCCGCCATTTAATACCAATGTCCTTGGCCAGCTGGCTGCCCAGGCGGCGTTGGAGGACCAGGCGTTTATCCAGAGCTGCCGCGACAAAAACCGGCAGGGGCTCGAACACTTTTATGCGTTTTGCCGCCGCAACAGCCTTGCATTTTACCCGTCGCAGGCAAATTTTATTTTAATCGATTTTCAATGCGATAGTGAGGAAGTTTGCCGGTTTTTGCTTGGCAGGGGATATATCGTCCGCTCCGGGGAAGCGCTCGGGATGCCGGGGACGGTCCGGGTGACCATCGGGTCGGAAGAACAGAACCGGGGCGTACTCGGGGCGATCGGGGCTTTTCTGGAAAGCCGCAAATGAACTTGACAACGGCGGGCCTTTTGACAGCAAAAGGCCGCCTTTTTACAAAAAGAGGTGGCACCTTTGAAAGGAAATGTGTTTGTGATCGGGCTCGGGTTAATCGGGGGATCCATTGCACTAGCGATTAAAAAGGAACATCCGGAAGCCAAGGTCACAGGGTATGATGCCAAATTGGAAGAAATGAAAATGGCAAAAGCCCTGATGGTCGTGGATGATTACGTGGAAACGATCCAAGACGGCGTGCGTGGCGCGGATTTAATTATATTGGCCACGCCGGTGCTTGTAACGGAAAAATTGATCGGGCAGCTCGGGCAAATGGAATTGAAGGAAAATGTGATCATCACCGATACGGGCAGCACGAAAGAAAGCATCATGGCAAAGGCGCAGCGGCTCGCCGGCAACAACACCGTTTTTATCGGCGGGCATCCGATGGCCGGTTCCCATAAAAGCGGCGTTACGGCCGCCAGCCTGTCCCTGTTTGAAAATGCCTTTTATTTGCTTACGCCTTTCCATGAACAAGATCAGCGGACGGAAGAATTGAAACAGTGGCTGAAAGGAACAAAGGCAAATTTCATCACCGTTTCTCCGGAAATGCATGATGAAATGGTTGCGGTCATCAGCCATTTTCCGCATGTTATCGCAGCGTCACTTGTCCATCTTGTGAAAGATGCAGATGCGGAATATCCCCTTTTAAAAAGGCTTGCTGCCGGAGGTTTCCGTGATATTACACGGATTGCCTCCTCAAGCCCGCAAATGTGGGCGGACATCTCTTGCGGTAACAGGGAAAACCTGATCAGGCTTTTGGATAGATGGGCGAAAAATCTTCAGGAAGTGAAAAAGGCGCTTGCAGACAACAAGTATGAGCTTCTCCACCGCTTTTATGCGGAAGCGAAACAATACCGCGACTGCCTTCCAATCAGCGGATCGGGCGCAATCCCGTCTTTTTACGATTTATTTGTCGATATTCCGGATGTCCCGGGGGTTGTTTCTCAAATTACCAATAAACTGGCGGAAAAAGGAATCTCTATTACGAATATCCGCATCCTTGAGGCGCGGGAAGATATATACGGCGTGCTCCGGATCAGTTTTCGCTCGGAAAACGACCGCGATCTAGCCATGAATCTTTTAAAAAAAGAAACCCCGCATGAAGTCTATATCCAATAGAAGGTGGTGGCTGCAATGGAAAAATTGGCACCCGCGCAAACAGGGTTAAAAGGTACGATTAAAGTTCCGGGGGATAAATCGATTTCCCACCGGTCGGTTATGTTTGCCGCTGTCGCCAGGGGAAAAACGATGGTAGAAAATTTTCTCCCCGGCGCCGACTGTTTGAGCACCATTCATTGTTTTCAGCAAATGAGCGTGCCGATCGAACGGGATGGCACCCGGGTGGTGATTGCTGGAAAAGGATGGGACGGTTTGGCGGAGCCGGAAACGGTGCTCGATACCGGAAACTCCGGTACGACGACCCGCCTGATGCTCGGTCTTCTTGCCGGCCGGCCCTTCCATTCGGTCATTGCCGGCGACGAATCGATTGCAAAGCGCCCAATGCAGCGCGTCACAAAACCGCTTTGCGAAATGGGCGCGCACATTGACGGAAGAATGGGCGGCAATTTCACCCCTCTTTCTATAAGGGGCGGGGCGCTTCAGGGAATCGAATACCGGCTGCCTGTTGCAAGCGCGCAAGTAAAATCCGCGCTTCTTTTAGCCGGTCTTCAGGCAGACGGCACTACAATCGTGTATGAGCCGCAGCCCACCCGCGACCATACTGAACGAATGATCCGGGCATTTGGCGGCGAGGTCAGGACGGAAGGGAGAACAATTTCCGTCCGGGGCGGCACGGTTTTCCATGGCACGGAGATCGTTGTGCCCGGCGATATCTCATCCGCCGCCTTTTTTATGGCTGCTGCTTCGCTCGTGCCTGGGAGTGAAATCGTCTTGCCGGATGTCGGGCTCAATCCGACCCGTGCCGGGATCATTGACGTTTTAAAGCAAATGGGCGCGGATATGGAAGTGGTCGAAACACATGCCCCATCTGACGGCGAGCAAACAGGCACGTTGGTGATCCGTCCGGCTGCTTTACAAGGCGTTGAAATCGGCGGCGGGCTGATTCCGCGCCTCATTGATGAAATTCCAATCATTGCCCTTCTTGCTACACAGGCGGAAGGCAGGACAGTCATAAAAGATGCCGCAGAACTGAAAGTGAAAGAGACAAACCGGATTGACACGGTTGTCCGGGAATTAAAGAAACTGGGCGCCCATATTGAAGCGACAGCGGATGGCATGATCATTGAAGGCCCTTGCCGGCTTTCAGGCGGGACGGTGGAAAGCCACGGGGATCATAGAATCGGGATGATGCTTGCCGTTGCATCACTTGTGGCAAAGGATGCTGTCTGCCTGAAAGGGGCGGAAGCAATCGCCGTATCATACCCGCAGTTTTTTGATGATCTGAAATCCGTTCTGTAACGGCTTTAGACGCCTATTGAAAACAGGCACCAGCAAAAGAATGAAAATCAGCCGGTGCCTGTTTTCAGGATAACAGAGAACAGCCTGATCATGATGCCCGTGGAAAAGCGGGGTGCGGAAATTCAAAATCCCGTGCCCCGCTTTATTTTTGCTGTGAAAAAAAGGGATTTTCATGCACGGCGGAGAAATACTTAAACAGGGAACCCGGAAAGGCAAATGATTTGCCCTGGCCTTCAAAATTCATTATGATTTAGCCAAAGGCCACCCGCGGTTTTTCCTGCAGGCAAGTGGGCTCCGGGAAAAGGGCGATTGCCATTTCACCAGGGGACCGGGGGAGCACTTTTAGCGGCAACCGGGGATTTTGGCTTTGCAAGATTCTGGCTTTGCAAAAATCCCGCGGCTAACGTTGCAAAAGGTTCAGCAAAAGGAAACACATCAAAGATTAAAGGAAGATTTTCATGAGCTTAATGGAACAATTGTTGGATCATTTGGAAGAAGGCCGGCTCGAGGAGGCGAAAAAAACATTTGAAGATTTTCTCGCGCTCGGCACGGACGAAGAGAAATATGCGCTTGCCGGGCAGCTTGAGGGCCTCGGTTTTCTGAATGAAGCACAGCAATTATATAAAGATTTGCTTGCGTCTTATCCGGATGACGGCGAGCTTGTGATCTTAATGGCGGAAACGCTTATTGATATGGACAAGGAAGAAGAAGCCATATTATACCTCGACCGCATTCCGGAGACGGACCCCGATTACCCGCGTGCACTGCTTTTGCTTGCGGATTTGTATCAAATGCAGGGCCTGTATGAGGTCAGCGAAAACAAACTGATGGAAGCTGCATCGCTTTTGCCGGAAGAACCTGTCATCCATTTTGCGCTTGCCGAGTTCTACGCTTCCTGTGCCCGATATGCGGAAGCTTCCCGTGAATATGAGTGGCTTTTGGGCAAAGGGATCGATACATTTGCGGATACAAACATCCACGGGCGCCTTGCAGAAGTGCTGAGCGCAGCGGGCGCGTTTGAAGAGGCCTTGCACCAATATGAGCATGCGATGGAAGGCCGCTTTGAGGCGAACACATTATTTGGATATGCCTTAACCGCGTACCAGGCAGGATTTTATGAAAAAGCGATAGAGCTGTTTGAAGAATTGCGGGAAACGGATCCCGGCTACCATCCGCTTTACCTGTATCTTGGCCGTGCATATGAGCACGAACAAATGCCGGAAGAAGCGCTTGCTGCTGCTGAAAAGGGCATAAAAGAAGACGAGTATGATAAAGAACTTTATCATTTTGCTGGAAAAATGGCTACAAAAGCAGGCGATGAGGAAAAAGCGGAAAATTATTTTAAAAAAGCGCTGGAACTGGATCCCGGCTATTTGGATGCGGCCCTTTCCTACAACGAGCTGCTGCTTCAAAAGGAGCGGTACGAAGAAGTCCGTGACCGGGCCCTCAGCATGGAAAAAGAAGGGGATACCGACCCTCGGCTTTACTGGGATCTGGCCATATCGCTTAAGCATTTGGAAGAATATTCTCAGGCATTAAAGTATTATGGATATGCATATAATGATTTACAAAACGACACGGTGTTTCTGGAGGATTACGGTTATTTCCTGATTGAAGAAGGGAGAAGGAAAGAGGCTTACGGCATTTTCCAAAAGCTTTTGCGCGAAGATCCGGCAAATGATGAATGGATTGCACTTCTTGAAAGGCTTGAAGACGGAAATTAATTGCGGCCATCGTTGCCGGACTTTTTCGTAGGCGGTTTAGACGGGAAAAGGTATAATGAAGGTGTAAACCAATGTTTTATCAAAAAAGCTGCCCGCTGTAAACACGGCCATTCAATTTGCAGAGGAGGGATTACGATGGCTCTCACCCCTGTTTCAATCAACGAGAAAAAGGAGTTTATCCGTTGGTTTTTAAATCATTACCAATTAAAAAGACGGGAGTCAGTCTGGATTTTGAATTATTTAATGAGCCACGACCAGCTGATGGAAAAAGTCCATTTCGTCGAGGAAGCGCATCTTTGTCCGCGCGGCATTATCATGTCGACGCATTGCGTGGACAATGTGCCGTTCCGCTTTTATAAAGATAATATTATGACAACGGATGCGGAAAAGTCTTTCCATGATATCCGGCTGAACCGTGAGGAAGACATTTATATCCAGCTCAATTTCAAAAAATCCCATTTATCGTACCAGTATGCGGCTGTGCTTGAAGAAAACCCGTATATGCCGAAAGATCTCCATATAAACGAGACAGACCGGCAAATGGCGGAAAAATTATTGGAAAAAAGCATGAAAGACTTTAAACGGAATAAACTGCGGGAAGAAATCGACAAAGCGCTCGATGAGAAAGATTACGGCCGTTTTGTCGAATTAAGCGGGGAGATGAAAAAACTGGATGATTAATCTTTCCGGTTTCTGCCCGCGGGGAAAATGAAAGGGGTATCATCTGTGCGCTGGCGTGCAAAAGACATGGAATTGTATCAACAGGAACGTTACTTTATTGACACGGCAGTCCTGCCGCTTGTCCCGGTTTCATTCGGAGACCATATCCGACAGCTCGCTTCCGGATATGAATGGATCCAGATGATCGCAGGCTGCCTCGAGTCGCAATTTAAAGGCCGGATTGTTTTGCTGCCCGCTTTCCCTTATTTGCAGCAGACGATCCCGGACAGTGCGGGGCCTGCCATCAAGTCATGGGAAGCCGAATTGACTGAAAGCGGGTTCCGGCATATTTTTTATTTGACCAGCGATCCCGGCTGGCAAAGGCTTCAGGCCGAACTGAACGGAAATGTGGTCTGGCTACCGGCTGTCCCACTTGAACATATGGAACAAAAACAGCAGGATGCCATTGTAGATGAACAGGTAAAACAGCTTATCTCCATTATTGTCCGGTCATGGGGAGAAAACTGAAAAAGTTATATTAAAATATCAGTTTATTTCGAGTAGAAAGATACTTGACATAAAATAGACAATATTCATTGACCGGCAAATATCTTTGTTTTATCATAAGAGTGTATTTGCTACATCTTGAAAATATTAGGAAACCAACAGTTCTGTAAGGGGGGGAACAGGTTGAGCAAAAAAGATCCGGTGTCAAGGAGGCAGTTTTTAAATTACACGCTGATGGGCGTAGGCGGATTTATGGCTGCGGGTGCGCTGATGCCGATGCTCCGTTTTGCCGTCGACCCGGTGCTCGAGGCGGAAGCAGCCGGCGACTTTCATCCAACCAAATTGAAAGTTTCTGATATTAAGAGCGAACCGGTGCGTGTCGATTTTAAATACGAACAGACGGACGGCTGGTATAAGTCGGATGTCACCCAGACGGCCTGGGTGTATAAAGACAGTAAAGGCGATATTGTGGCGCTTTCACCGGTTTGCAAACATCTTGGCTGTACCGTGAACTGGAATACGAACAAAGCGCATCCGAATCAGTTTTTTTGCCCCTGCCACGGCGGACGGTATGAGAAAAACGGGAAAAACATACCGGGAACACCACCTTCCGCGCCTTTGGATGCATACCCTGTCAAAACAAAGGGCGGCTATCTGTACCTGGGCAAACCGCAGAAAAATCCATATGTGAAGTGAGGGGGAAGAGATGCTTAGCAAATTGTATGACTGGGTCGACGAGCGCCTTGATATTACGCCGCTTTGGCGGGATATTGCTGACCATGAAGTGCCGGAGCATGTCAACCCGGCGCACCATTTTTCCGCTTTTGTCTATTGTTTTGGGGGGCTCACTTTTTTTATAACAGCCATCCAGATTCTGTCGGGTATGTTTTTAACGATGTACTATGTTCCGGATATTAAAAATGCCTGGCACTCTGTCTATTATTTGCAGCATGATGTGGCATACGGCCAGATTGTGAGAGGAATGCACCACTGGGGGGCAAGCCTCGTCATCGTCATGATGTTTTTACATACGCTGCGGGTGTTTTTCCAGGGCGCATACAAGAAGCCGCGCGAGCTGAACTGGATTGTCGGCGTGCTCATCTTTTTCGTCATGCTCGGGCTCGGCCTCACCGGTTATTTGCTTCCGTGGGATATGAAAGCGCTTTTTGCGACAAAAGTCAGCCTGCAGATTGCGGATTCGGTGCCGTTTATCGGGCCGTATATTAAAACGCTTTTGGCCGGCCATCCGGATATTGTCGGTGCCCAGACGCTGACGAGATTTTTTGCCATCCATGTCTTTTTCCTGCCAGCGGTGCTGATGCTGCTTTTGGCAGCCCATTTTTTGATGATCCGCAAGCAGGGAATTTCCGGACCGCTGTAATGAATAAGTATCCATAACGGGCAAAAGGAGGGGGAAGGATGCATCGCGGAAAAGGAATGAGATTTGTTGGTGATTCCAGAATTAATGCGGACCGCAAACCGAATATTCCTAAGGATTACTCGGAGTATCCCGGTAAAACGGAAGCTTTTTGGCCGAACTTTTTGCTGAAAGAGTGGCTCGTCGGCGCTGTTTTTCTCGTCGGCTTTTTATGTCTCACTGCCGCACACCCGTCGCCGCTTGAACGAATTGCGGACCCGACGGATACGAGTTATATTCCGATGCCGGACTGGTATTTTCTATTCCTGTATGAACTATTAAAGTATACTTATTCTTCCGGCCCGTACCAGGTGATCGGGCTCGCGATCCCGGGCGTTGCTTTTCTTGCACTGCTGTTGGCACCGTTTATTGACCGCGGCCCTAAGCGGCGGCCGCTTGATAGGCCCCTTGCAACCGGGTTTATGCTGCTCGCGGTTTGTGCAATATTCTACCTGACATGGGAAGCGGCGGCCCACCACGATTGGAAAAAAGCGAAAGAGCAGGGGAAAATCGTGAAACAGGTTGCCATTGACAAAAACGCAGAAGGCTATAAAATATTTGCCAAGCAGACGTGTGTGACGTGCCACGGAGAAAATCTCCAGGGCAGTGCGGCAGCCCCTTCTTTAGTCGGCACAGGCTTAAGTGCGGATGAAATCGCAAAAATCGCCAAAAAAGGCAAGGGGAAAATGCCGCCTAACCAATTTAAAGGCTCGGATCAGGATTTGAAAAAACTGGCGGATTATATCGCCGGGCTAAAATCGAAATAAAAGCAAAAAAGCCGGCAAAAGCCGGCTTTTTTCGTGCTGTCTGTTTTGTTAAAATGAATCTATCTTTTTTGAAATGGGGGAAGACGATGAATGGACCGGCATTGTATGCGGCGCTGGCAGACAGGCGTGTCCTTTGGATGCTTTTTTTAGCCAATGCTGCAGGGACCATTTATGGTTACATTTGGTACGGGTGGCAGCTTCGCGATACGCCGCCTGCGTTTTGGCTGTTTGTCCCGGACAGCCCGACCGCAAGCCTGTTCTTTCTGTTTGTGCTGCTTGCCTTTTTATGGCGGAAACACTGGCCGTATGTGGAGGCACTTGCAATGGTGACGCTTTTTAAATACGGGATTTGGGCGGTTGCGATGAACCTTCTCGTACTGATCGTAAACGGCTCATTGCCATGGCAGGGATATATGCTGATGGCTTCCCATTTGGCAATGGCGATAGAGGGAATATTGTATGCGCCGCTTTACCAATTCAAATGGAAGCATCTTTTGGTTGCGGCGGTATGGACTTTGCACAATGATATTATTGACTACGTTTTTATGCAGTTTCCCCGGTACGAAGATGTATACCGGTATATCCGTGAAATCGGCTATTTTACCTTTTGGCTGAGCATCCTTTCTCTTTTGCTTGCATACCGGTTTGCCGTGCACAAAAGGCGGCTCCGCCTCGAACTTTAAATCGCTTTTTCCGTCGGCAGAAAGCAGGAATCCCCGAAATGGACGCCGGGCTGTTTTTATGGTCTACTCTTGTCCCTCCCTTCATAAGTTAGTAACAGTATGAGGGGGGACAAGGATGAGGAGAAAAGTAGTGATCCTTCTTTGTGTGTTCATGTTAAGTTTTGCCGGAAAAAGTTTTGCAAAAGGTTCGGATGATGCTTTGGCACATTTAAATGACCTAAGCGAC
Organism: Weizmannia sp. FSL K6-0777; assembly: GCF_038593185.1. NCBI lineage: Bacteria > Bacillati > Bacillota > Bacilli > Caryophanales > Bacillaceae > Heyndrickxia > Weizmannia sp. FSL K6-0777. The sequence goes on along the minus strand of NZ_CP151971.1, from coordinate 1,812,179 downwards.
GAGGCATTGCAGCTGGCGAAAAACGGGCAATATGCAGAAGCAAAAAATGTGCTGAATGAATTTTCGAAAACATTTTCCAGGCAATCGTTTAAAAATAAACGTTTAACGATGGATGAATTGAGAGTTTTGACCGTCACCCATGATGAAGCGGTAAAGGCGTTGACGAAAGTAAGCGCAGAGCCTGAGGAGAAAGTGGATGCCTGCACGTCATTCCGGCTCGTGGTGGATGCGATCCAATCGAAGTATCAGCCGCTCTGGACGCAGATGGAAGGGCCGGTGATGTCTTCATTTACAGAGGTGCAAAAAGCAGCCGCAACAGGGAAGCGCGAAACGTACAACGAAAAATTAAACCTGTTCCTCAAACAATATGCAGTGATCGAGCCGAGTTTAAGAGTGGATCTGCCGGTTGAAAAAATACAGCGGCTCGATTCGAAAATCGCTTATATTGATCGTTATCGGGACAAGGTGGCAGGCAGCGGGTCCGGAAAAAAGGAACTGGAGGCGCTCCGGACAGATTTGAAGCAGCTGTTTGAAGCCATGAAGGAAGATGAAGCCGACCCCTCCCTCTGGTGGATTATGATTTCCACCGGCAGCATCATCATTCTTACTTTATCGTATGTCGGATGGAGAAAATACAAAGGGCAAAAAGAAGAGCGTCACGAGACCGATCATATGGATTGACCTTTTGACCTTATTCGGATACAATAAAGGTAAGATTACCATGGAGGGTATGGAGGGTGGCAAATGTCGTTTTTGATTTACTATCTCATTTTGGCAATCATTCCGATCTGGGCCCAGCTGAAGGTAAAAAACACATACAGCAAGTATGAAAAGGTCGCAAATGCATCCGGCATGACAGGCGCCGAGGTGGCAAGGATGATCTTGGACGAAAATGGCTTATACCATGTGAAAGTGCTGGAACACAGCGGCTTTCTAAGCGACCATTACAATCCGATTAACAAAACGGTCAATTTGTCGACTGCCAACTACCACGGGCGTTCGATTGCGGGGGCTGCTGTTGCGGCGCACGAATGCGGACACGCCATTCAGGATAAAGTCAATTACGGGCCGCTCCGTTTCCGTCACCGCCTCGTGCCTGTGGCGAATATCGGCAGCAATGCCTCTTGGATTTTTATTTTGATCGGGATGTTCACGCATGCGACAGGCATGTTCCTGCTCGGGATCATTCTCATGGGGCTTGCCGTGTTGTTTCAGCTTGTGACATTGCCGGTTGAATTCAATGCATCGTCCCGTGCGCTTGCACAAGTCACATCGCTCGGCATTGTCCGCGGCGGGGAAGAAAGGGAAGCGCGCAAAGTGTTATCGGCTGCCGCGCTCACATATGTGGCTGCCGCGGCTGTTGCGGTCATTGAACTGCTGCGTTTAATCCTCATCTTTACCAACTTAAACGGCAATAACAACAATAATTAACAGTACGAAAAGCTTTCCGGGGTGAATCGGCAACCCGGAAAGCTTTTTTTGTCTTGCTGCATGTTCTAGTTTGCATTATAATGAAGAAGTTTGGTTGTTTCCAACCCGTGGTTCGAAACCATCCCACGTAAAAAAACTAAGGAGAGATGCATATGAAACTGAAAACACTCGTCGTCAACGGGATTGTCGCGGCGCTGTATATTGCGGTGACATTTTTTATTCAGCCGCTTGCGTTTATGAACATCCAGTTCCGTGTTTCTGAAATTTTTAACCATCTCGTTGTGTTTAACAAGAAGTATATGATTGGCATTGTATTAGGCGTTTTTCTCTCAAACTTGTTTTTCTCGCCGATCAAGTATGATATGTTCATCGGCACGGGTCAGTCCGTCCTTGCGCTTGCGATTACCATTTTATCCGCACGGTTTATAAAGGGCGTCTGGGGGCAGATGATCCTTAATTCCATTGCTTTTACGGCCTCCATGTTTATTATCGCATGGGAAATGCAATGGTTTAACGGCGTGCCTTTCTTTTTCGGCTGGCTGACGGCAGGGATCGGTGAACTTGCTGTGATGCTGATTGGTATGCCGGTCATCTACCTGATCAACAAACGCCTGCATTTTGAAAAACAGATTTAAAAAAGAGCTGCCGCGGCAGCTCTTTTTTAATCTTCAATCGGCTGTTTGTTCTCATCGAGTGTAAAGCCTTCCCCGAGCACATCATGGACCTCCATCATCGACACAAAGGCATGGGGGTCAACGGAATGGATAATGCCTTTTAAACGGGACACCTCATGTTTTCCGACGACACAGTACAGCACATCCCGGTCCTGTTTCGTGAACATACCGTGCCCGCGAAAAACCGTAACGCCGCGGTCCATCTGCTTCATAATTTTCTCGGCAATTTCATCATGCTTGTCCGAAATGATAAAAGCGCCTCTTGCCGTATAGGCCCCTTCCTGCAGAAAATCGACAACACGCGAGCCGACAAAAACGGCAACGAGCGTGTACATCGCTTCACGGTAATGCAGATAGGTGATAAGCGACAGCGTAATCACGCATGCGTCGAACATGAACATGGTCCTGCCCATCGCCACGCCTTTATATTTAAACACGAGCCTGGCAATGATATCGACGCCTCCAGATGTCCCCCCGTAGCGGAAGATAATGCCGAGACCGACGCCGATAAATACCCCGGCAAACAGCGCCGCAAGAAACATATCATCGCGAAGCGGAATATGGAAATGTTTCTTCTCAAAAATCCATAAAAAAAGAGAGGAGCCGACCGTCCCGACCAGTGTATAGTAAAACGATTTTTTTCCAAGTAGCTTCCATCCCACAAAAAATACGGGAATATTCAAAATCAGATTGGAGTAAGAGGGGTTGATATGAAATAAATAGTAAAGCAGCAGCGTAATTCCGGTAAAACCGCCTTCCGCCAGATGGTTCTGAATATTAAAATGGACAATGCCAAAGGCAAAGATGCAAGAGCCGAGCAGGATAAAAAAGATGTTTTTCATTTTCAGCATAATCCGTATCCTCCTTCCCCGGTATATATCCGGCGTTCCCATTATAGCGAAAGCGGTACAAAAGGGCAATCAGGCAGAGAGAAAAGCAAATATATGATTTGTAAAATCTGCCGTTTTTGGCTAACATGGAAGAGGATTACAGGATTGGGGGATGAAAATGGCAGAAAACAAATCGATCCGGCAAATGCAAAAAGAAGTCGATGATTATATCAGCCAGTTTGAAGAAGGGTACTTCAGTCCGCTTGCGCTTACAGCAAGGCTGACGGAAGAACTTGGGGAGCTGGCGCGCGAAATCAATCATTATTACGGGGAAAAACCGAAAAAACCGGATGAGAAGCCGAAAACCGTAGCAGAAGAGCTCGGCGATTTGCTGTTTGTCGTCATTTGCATGGCAAATGCTTTACATATTGATTTACAGGAAGCCCATACAATGGTTTTGCAGAAATTTAACACGCGTGATAAAGACAGATGGACGCGAAAAGAGCAGGAGGAGTAATGAAACATGGATGATATTCGGATTATTGTTGCCGGGGCCCGCGGGAAAATGGGGAGCGAGGCGGTCCGGCTGATCGAGCGGACGGAACATTTTAAACTCGTTGGCGTAGTGGACAGGACTTTTGATGGCAAACTGTTCAATGATGTATCCGATTATAACGGCGAACCGGTCCGGGTGTATACCGACCCGGAAGCATGCCTTGAAAATTGCCCGGCGGATGTATGGATTGATTTGACGGTGCCGAAAGCAGGGTTCCTCCATGCGAAAACGGCCCTTGCACATGGTGTCCGCCCGGTTGTCGGGACGACCGGGTTTACCGATGCGGAACTGGAAGAACTAAAGGCCGTTTCCGCACAAAAAGGAATCGGCTGTATCATTGCACCAAATTTTGCAATCGGGGCAGTGCTGATGATGAAATTTGCGCAAATGGCGGCGAAATATTTCCCGGATGTGGAAATCATCGAGCTACACCATGACCGGAAAAAAGATGCCCCGTCCGGCACGAGCGTAAAAACGGCGCAAATGATCTCGGAAGCAAGAAGAAAAAAAACACAGGGGCATCCGGATGAAAAAGAAACATTACAAGGTGCAAGAGGCGCGGATTTTGAAGGCATGCATATCCACAGCGTCCGCCTGCCCGGCCTTGTCGCCCACCAGGAAGTGCTGTTCGGCGGGGACGGCCAGCTGCTTACGATCCGCCATGACTCGATGGATCGCGCCTCTTTCATGTCAGGGGTGAAAGTAGCCGTTGAAACGGTGATGAACCTCAATACATTTGTTTATGGGCTCGAAAATATTTTGGATTAACCGGAAGGAGGAAAGGAAATGGCCGGCAAGGTGGATATTCTCGCTTTCGGGGCCCATGCCGACGATGTCGAAATCGGCATGGCGGCATCTATTGCCAAATGGGCATCAATGGGGAAAAAAATTGCGATATGCGATTTGACAGAAGCGGAGCTGTCTTCGAACGGGACGGTTGAAAACCGCAAAAAAGAGGCGCAAAAATCGGCAGCCTGCCTCGGGGTTAGAGAAAGAGTAACGCTGAAATTGCCGGACCGCGGCCTTTTTATGCAAGCGGACGCTATCCGCGCCGTTACCGGTGTCATCCGGAAGTTTCAGCCGGATGTCGTGTTTGCGCCTTTTCATGAAGACCGCCATCCCGATCACGGTAACTGCGGCAGGCTTACAGAGGAAGCCTTTTTTTCGGCCGGCATCGGGAAATACCGTTCTGAACCGGATCTTCCTTCCCATAAACCGAAACATCTTTATTTTTATATGGTAAACGGTTTTCATCCGCCCGATTTTGTCGTCGATGTCACCAATTTTATGGACAAAAAACTTGAGAGCCTCCATGCCTATGAAAGCCAGTTTTCGATACGGGAAAGAAGTGTCCATACACCGCTTACGGATGGCTATATTGAAGCGGTCACCGCGCGTGAGAGGATGTTCGGGAAAGAGCTCGGGGTGAAATATGCAGAAGGGTTTTTAAGCAAAAAACCGGTTCTTGTGAATTTGGATGTGCTCGACTTATGAAAAAGTTAAAAATCGGGATTACGTGCTATCCGACCGTAGGCGGATCCGGCGTCATTGCAACGGAACTCGGCCAGCTGCTTGCCGAAAACGGCCACGAGATCCATTTTATTACCTCGAGTGTCCCGTTTCGGCTCAATAAAATGTACCCGAATATTTATACCCATCAGGTGGAAGTGAACCAGTACGCCGTCTTTCAATATCCGCCTTATGATATTGCGCTTGCCTCTAAGATCGCAGAAGTGGCGGAAAGGGAAAAGCTGGATGTGCTCCATGTCCATTATGCAATTCCACACGCCATCTGCGCCATTCTCGGCAAAATGATGGCCGGCACCCGGATGAAAATCGTGACCACCCTGCATGGCACGGACATCACTGTGCTCGGGTATGACCCGTCGCTTGTTTCCGCCATCCGGTTCGGGATTGAACAGTCGGATGCAGTAACGGCCGTTTCTGAAGCGCTCGTCCGGCAAACGTACGATTTGATCTGGCCGCAGAAAAACATTTCGACGGTTTATAATTTTGTCGATGAACGCGTATACCGGAAAAGGGAGGCAGGCCATTTAAAACAGGATTACGGCATTTCGGAAAAGGAAAAAGTGCTGATTCACGTTTCCAATTTCCGGGCGGTAAAGCGCGTGCCCGATGTCGTCAAGGCTTTTGCGAAAGTGCGGGCACAAATGCCGGCGAAACTGCTTCTTGTCGGCGACGGGCCGGAAATGACCGTCGTCTCCCGGCTCGTTGCCCAATTCGGTATAGAAAAAGATGTCTTGTTTTTAGGAAAGCAGGACCGGCTCGAGGAGCTGTACGCAATCAGCGACCTGATGCTGCTTTTATCGGAAAAGGAAAGTTTCGGCCTTGTTGCGCTTGAAGCGATGGCGTGCGGTGTCCCGTGCATTGGCACCCGGGTTGGCGGCATTCCGGAAGTCATCACAGACGGGGTGAACGGCTATTTGTGCGCGTTGGGTGATGTGAGCGACGTTGCCCGAAAAGCCGTCCGGCTGCTTGAGGATCCAGGCCTTTATGCTGCATTTTCGAAAGCGTGCGAAAAGACGGTAAAAGAGAAATTTTATTCCCGCAACATTTTGAAACAATACGAACAAATATATGAACAAACGGTAAATGAGGTTGATGGACATGCTCCCGCCATTTCAGACGGCGCTTCCCATTATCCGGACGCTTGAAGACGCAGGGTTCCAAGCTTTTTTTGTCGGGGGCTCGATCCGCGATAGCCTGCTCGGGCGGCCGGTGCACGATGTCGATATTGCCACCTCGGCAAAACCGGAAGAGGTAAAGGCGCTTTTTAAACATACTGTTGACATCGGCATTGAACATGGAACAGTGCTTGTATTATATAAAGGAAACCAGTACGAGATCACGACGTTCCGGACCGAGTCGGCCTATAAAGATTACCGGCGCCCGGAATCGGTTGAATATGTGGACTCATTGCTTGAAGATTTAAAACGGCGCGACTTCACGATGAATGCGATGGCGATGGATAAAAACGGGAAACTGATTGATCCGTTTAGAGGCAGTGAAGCCATCCGGATGAAGCGGATTGAAACGGTCGGATCCCCTGAAGAAAGATTCCGGGAAGACGCGCTCCGGATGATGCGGGCCGCCCGGTTTACAAGTCAGCTCGGTTTTGGTATTGAACCCGGGACGAAGCAGGCCATCCGGCGCCATGCACCGCTTATCCGGCATATTGCTGTTGAGCGGATAACCCAGGAATTTATCAAATTGCTGGAAGGAGAGCATCCGTATGAAGCGCTTCAACTGCTTGAGGAAACCGGGCTGCTCGGGTTTCTCCCCGGTCTTTGCGGCAGGGAAGCGCAACTTTTTTCCGCCCTGCACCCGGTGTTAAACGAATTGTCAGAACAGCAGCTTTGGGTGTACCTTGTTGCCGCCGCGAACCCGGAAGATGCCAACGCTTTTTTGCGAAAATGGAAACTGCCGAATGAAAAACGGAAAGCCATCGTGCGTACGCTCAGCTTTTTCAGGATGCGCGCCGGGCGAAAGTGGGATCCGCTTATGCTCTACGATGCCGGCGAACAAACGGCATTGGATGCTGAAGCGGTTTTCTGTGCTTTTCGCCGCGAAAACCCGGCGCCCCGCATTTCCGCTCTCCGGCAGGCTTTCCAGAAATTGCCGGTGAAAAACCGCAGCGAGCTGGCAATCGACGGGAAAAAGCTGATGGCGCTTTTTTCGAAAAAAGGCGGCCCGTGGCTGAAAGAAATGCTCCGTGAGATTGAAAAAGCGCTGATAAACGGCGAAATCGAAAACCAATATGAGGCAATCCGGAGGTGGGTTTTGTGCAAATATCCACAAGAGAAAAAATAATAGAATTGCTGACGGAAGCTGGGGACGGCTTTGTATCGGGAGAAACGCTGGCGAAAAAGCTGAACTGCTCGCGGGCGGCGGTTTGGAAGCATATGGAAGAGCTGCGCAAAGAAGGTTTTGAATTGGAAGCGGTTCGGAAAAAAGGCTACCGGATTAAAGGAACGGGCGACAAAGTGACGGAAAATGAAATCCGGTACGGGCTCGGGACAAAACGGCTTGCAAGAAACATTCATTACCGGGAAACGATCGATTCTACCCAGCGGCTTGCGCACCAGCTCGTACAGGAAGGCTGTCCTGATGGCACGCTTGTGATTGCAGAGCAGCAGACGGGAGGAAGGGGCAGGCTCAGGCGGTCCTGGTATTCCCCTAAATATACCGGTATCTGGATGAGTATTGTCCTGCGGCCGGATCTTCCGCCGCAAATGGCGCCCCCGTTTACGCTCATTGCCGCCGTTGCGGTCGCACAGGCAATCGAAGAAACAGCGGGGATTGTGCCGGAGATCAAATGGCCGAATGACCTGTTAATCGGCGGAAAAAAATGCGCAGGGATCCTGACAGAGCTTGAAGCGGACACGGATCGGATCCAGGCGGTGATCACAGGGATCGGGATCAATGTAAACGAAACCGATTTCCCGGACCCCTTAAAATCGATCGCAACATCCCTTTCCCTTGCTTCTGGTAAAAAAGTAAAACGCGCGCTGCTCATTCAGCGCATCCTTGAGAAATTGGAAAAATACGAGGAAATTTATCTCCAAAACGGTTTTGCGCCGCTTAAAATTTTATGGGAAAGCTATGCCAATGTGGCAGGGAAAAAAATCACGGCGCATACGTTAAAAGGGGATATTTCAGGGCGTGCGGTCGGCATCACGGATGACGGCGTGCTCCAGCTTGAAGAGGAAGACGGACAGATGCATGCCATTTACTCCGCAGATATTGAAATCGAACGTTAAAAAATTGAAAAAATTTTTGGCCGGATATAGCGCAATCTGGCCATTCCTGCTATAATCAACTTGGGTAGTATCTATTTCGGAACTATACCAATTCAGCTTTTTATACAAAATAGATTCTGCCTTGATCCTTAAACGGACGGGGACAGAGGGCCAAAATGAACAATTGAAACAACAGGGAGCCCGTCTGTCCAGTGACGGGCTCCTTTTTCCAATTGTTTGTTTCCTCTGCACCGGTCAATCCATGACAGGTGAGGAGTGTTGGAAAATGAAACAAACGACGGATTTTGTGAAGATGAAGACGCAAGAAGAAAAAATTGCAATGGTGACCGCTTATGATTATCCTTCTGCAAAGCTTGCGGAAGAAGCGGGCGTTGACATGATTCTTGTCGGCGATTCACTCGGCATGGTCGTGCTCGGCTATGATTCGACCATTCCGGTGACCGTGGCGGACATGGTCCACCATACGAAAGCGGTCAAACGCGGGGCGAAAAACACTTTTATCGTCACCGATATGCCGTTTATGTCGTACCATTTGAGCCGCGAAGAAACATTAAAAAACGGCGCCCGCATCATTCAGGACGGCGGTGCCCATGCCGTAAAACTGGAGGGCGGGAAAGAAGTCGCGGCTCAAATTGAAGCGCTTACGGAATCAGGCATCCCGGTGATGGCTCATATCGGGCTGACGCCGCAAAAGGTCGGGATTTTCGGCGGCTATAAAGTCCAAGGGAAAACAGCGGAAGCCGCCAAAAAGCTGCTGGAAGATGCGAAAGCGTGCGAGGAGGCCGGCGCTTTTGCTGTCGTCCTGGAATGCGTCCCGCGGCAGCTTTCGGAAGAAGTGACAGCCGCACTTTCCATTCCAACCATCGGAATCGGGGCCGGCCTTGATGTAGACGGGCAGGTCCTTGTATTCCATGACCTGGTAAAATACGGAAGCGAAAAAGTGGCAAAATTTGTGAAGCAATTTGCCGATGCGGATGCCGTGATGCGCGCGGGGCTCCGCCAATACGTACAGGAAGTAAAAAACCGGACGTTCCCCGAAGAAAAGCATACGTACACGATGAAAGAAGAAGAACTGGCAACACTGTACGGGGGGCATGCAAAATGAAAACCGCACAGGCGATGAGCGTTACAGAAACGAAGCAGGAAATCCGGGCGCTAGTATCCCGGTATAAAAAGGAAGGCAAGTCGATCGGGTTTGTCCCGACGATGGGCTACTTGCATGAAGGCCATCTCGCCCTGGCAAAGCAGGCAAGAAAAGAAAACGATATTGTCATCATGAGTATTTTTGTAAACCCGCTCCAATTCGGTCCGAATGAAGATTTCGACCGGTACCCGCGCGATGCCGAAGGGGACCGGCATAAAGCGGAAGCAGCCGGCGTTGATGTATTGTTTATCCCTTCTGTTAAAGAAATGTATCCGCGCGCTTTATCGGTTCAAATGACAGTGACAAAAGGGACGGATGTCCTTTGCGGAAGAAAGCGGCCGGGCCATTTTGACGGCGTGGCGACGGTTCTTTCGAAATTGTTTCACCTCGTTCAGCCGGACCGCGCTTATTTCGGATTGAAAGATGCCCAGCAGGTGGCCGTTGTCGAAAATTTGGTTCGCGATTTGGATTTTCCCATTGACATTGTCCCGTGCCCGATCGTGCGCGAACCGGACGGCCTTGCAAAAAGTTCGAGAAACGTCTATTTATCGGAGGCGGAGCGGAAAGAAGCACCCGAAATATACAAAAGTTTGCAATTGGCAAACAAAGCGGTTGAACAGGGAGAGAGAAACCCGGAAAAAGTGATTTCCCTTGTGAAAGCGCATCTTTCCGCGCATCTGTCCGGGAAAATCGATTACGTAGAATTGTATTCATATCCTGACCTCGAACCGGTCCATGCCATACATGGGCGCTGTATCCTCGCAGTCGCCGTCCAATTTGAAAAAGCACGGCTCATCGACAATATCATTTTTGCAGAATAAACAACATGAGAATAGGAGAGATTGCTTTGCTGCGGACTGTGATGAACGGAAAAATCCACCGGGCAACCGTGACGGAAGCGAATTTAAACTATGTCGGAAGCATCACGATTGATGCGGATTTGCTGGATGCTGCGGGAATGGCGCCCAATGAGAAAGTGCAAATAGTGAACAATTACAACGGGGCGCGATTTGAAACGTACATTATCCCGGGTGAAAGGGGATCCGGTGTCATCTGCCTGAACGGCGCGGCCGCCCGGCTTGCACAACCCGGCGATATTGTGATTATCATTTCGTACGCCCTTTTGACGGAAGAAGAAATGAAAAACCACCATCCGAAAATTGTCCTGCTTGATGCAAAAAACCGAATTGAAAAAATGTTATCGGAAGAACCGGCTTCCACGATTTTGTAAGGTAAAACCGCACCTGCTTTTTCCGGCAGGGCGGTTTTTTAATTTCTGCATCTGCTTGTGGCGAATGATCGATTTTATGTTAAAATAGTACAATATGGAAGAAACGGGGCAATTATTTTTAGTCAGGTGATGTTATGCAGCGCTATGTAGTCGTAGATCTTGAAACAACAGGAAATTCAGCAAAAAAAGGCGATCGCATCATCCAGTTTTCCGCTGTTGTGGTTGAAGGCCGGGAGATAAAAACGCAATTTACAAGCTTCGTTAATCCCGAAAAGCCGGTACCGCCGTTTATTTCGGAATTGACCGGGATCGATAACGGCATGCTTGAAGAAGCGCCGGTATTTTCGGAGATCGCCCCGCGCATTATGGAAATTTTGGAAGACAGCATATTTGTCGCCCACAATGTGCTGTTTGACCTGCCGTTTTTGCAGCAGGAATTAAAGGCTGCGGGGTTTCCGCCGTTTCGCGGGCCAAGCCTTGACACCGTTGAATTTTCGAGAATTGCATTTCCAACTTTGAACAGTTATAAACTGGGGGATCTGGCCGATTCTTTGTCTCTTTATCATGAACGGCCGCACCGGGCGGACAGTGATGCTTTTGTGACGGCAAAGCTGCTTCTTGCCTGCATGGAAAAGTGTGCGTCCCTTCCTGTCGTCACACTTGAACAACTCGTGCCGCTTTCTTATTCCTTGAAAAACGACCTTGCCGGCATTTTTGAGGATATACTGGAAGAGAAACGGCGGCATATCGAGCATTTGCCGCCGGATATGGAAGTATACCGTGGTATTGCATTAAAGCGGAAAATCCTCCCGCCGGATAACGGACCGCGTGAGATTGGCCGTTACCCGCAGGATGCAGTTGAAAAAGAATCCTGGTTTGCGGCTTCAGGTACCGGGATGGAAGCGCGCCCCGCCCAATTTGAAATGATGGACCATGTCCGGGAAGCTTTTTCTGCTGAGGAGCATGTCGCATTAGAAGCAGGCACGGGCATCGGCAAATCCCTTGCCTATCTTGTGCCGGCCGCTTTCCAAGCGATTTCGGAACAGAAACCGGTGTTAATCAGCACGTATACTGTTGCGCTTGAGCACCAGCTTTTAAATAAGGAAATCAAAAGGCTTGAACAGATGCTGAAAACCCCGGTCAGGACCGTGTTGCTAAAGGGGAGGAGCCATTACCTGCATTTGTTTAAGTTTGAACAGTCGTTAAAAGAACCGGACCGGCAGTACGACGCCGTATTTGCCAAAATGCAAATCCTGGTCTGGCTTACCGAAACAGAAAGCGGCGATCTTGACGAGCTTCATTTATCTGGCGGCGGAAAACATTTTTGGCAGCGGATTAAACAGGACGGCTGGCATACGGATAAAAAAGATCCGTGGAAATCGCGGGATTTTTATCTTTACGCCAAAGCCTGCGCAGCCTCTGCTGACATCGCCGTCACGAACCATGCGATGCTGTGCGCGGAACTTGAAAGGGACCAGTCGGTGTTTGACGGATTTCAATACGTCATCATTGATGAAGCCCACCGCCTTGAACAAGCGGCCCGGGAAACGATCGGGAAACGCGCAAGTTACAACCAAATGAAATATATGATGGCAAGGCTTGGTCTGTATGAGCAAAAACAACTGTTTTACAAATTGGAAAAAATGATGGAAAAATATGGGCTAAAAGCCAGACTGCACGCGTTTGAATGCGATGCAATCCTGCAGGGCCTTGAGGCTGAGCTCGATGATTTATTCGGTATGCTTGCCCAAAAAGTAATGCGCGTGAACCGGGAAACAAATGGTTACCAGAAAATCAAATTAAGAATTAAAAAAGAAAATTGGAAACAAAAAGCATGGCACGCAGTTCTGCTCTGTACGGAACGGATCAGGGCGTCCATGAAAGAGATTTCACAGGCTTTGGAAGAAAGACTTTCGCAGTTGCTTTCCGAAAAACAGATGAAAGAACAGGCACTCGCTTTTATCGAAGAAATGTACAGCTTTTTGGAAGATTGGCGCCTTTTGCGCGACAACCTGGCCATTTTCGCCGGCCAAAACGGCGGGGATGAAAATGTCGTCTGGGTGGAAGGGGATTTGCGCGCCCTCCCGAACAGCCTTGTCATTTATTGCCAGCCGGTGCATGCCGGAGAAACATTGCAAAAAGCTTTTTTTTCGCGAAAAAAGAGCGTTGTGCTTACTTCCGCGACATTGACCGTTGGCGGAAGCTTCCGCTATTTTCTGGACGAGACGGGGCTAGCGCACACCACAAAAACGGTCCGCATTCCGTCGCCTTTCCGGTTCGACAGGCAGGTGCAGTTTATTATCCCGAACGACCTTCCCGATATCGGATCCGTCAGTATAGAAGACTTTGCGGAAAAAATGGCAGGTTATCTGCTTGCCGTTGCGGAGGCCACAAAAGGCAGGATGATGATTTTATTTACATCCTTTGATTTGCTGAAAAACGTGTACCACCTGATGAAAGAAAGCGGAATGCTTGAAGATTATATGTTTATCGCCCAGGGAATATCAAGCGGCAGCCGGTCGAGGTTAACGAAAAGCTTTCAAAAATTTGACAAAGCCATTCTTTTCGGTTTAAGCAGCTTTTGGGAAGGGGTCGACATCCCTGGCGATGACCTTTCCTGCCTTGTGATGGCCCGCCTTCCGTTTTTGCCCCCGGATGAACCGGTTACTGAAGCAAAGTCCGATTATTTCAGGGCAAAGGGGAAAAACCCGTTTTCCGCCTATGCCTTGCCTGAAGCCGTGCTCAGGTTCAAACAAGGGTTTGGCAGGCTTATCCGGACGCGTCATGACCGCGGCATTTTTCTTGTCCTGGACCGGAGGATTGAAACGGCCACATACGGGCCGGCGTTCACAAAGTCTCTGCCGCCGGTCCGCATCAGGCACCTGGATCTGAACGAGACGCTTGAGGTCATTGAAAGCTGGCTGTAAAAAAAGTGCTGCGACAATGCAGCACAAAACAGGGTAGACCGGAAAAATGATCAAATGCATCATTTTTTCATTCATTTTTGCTGTATAATGATGAAGGAAATGATTCTAAGCTTAGGATGGCCTGCATGGGAACTGATATGAATGACAATTTCTGCTTAAAAGGATTTACGCCATGGAAAATGAGGGTTCGGAATGAAAAAAGCACTGATCTCGATTTGCATTTTGGTCATCGTGATAGCCGGATTTGCGGCAGAGACTTATTGGAAAGCACGGAAACCGTATCATGAAGCCTACAACAAAGCGGTCGCTGTTGCCAAAAGCGAAGCCGGCATCCGGGCTGCCGATGCATTTTATCTTTACAATGGCAAAAGCACCTATTATGTTGTCGTGGGGAAAGGAAAAGGCGGGAAGAAAAAAGCGGTTTGGATCCCTGAAAAGAAACCGAAACGTGTGACCGTCCTAGACTTGAATACCGGCATCTCAAAACAGGATGCAGTGAAACAAGTGGTGCAGAAAAGGCAGCCGGATAAAATTTTATCTGTGCGGCTCGGCATGGAAAGCCAGGTTCCCATTTGGGAAGTTGCTTATATAAAAGGAAACAGCCTCGGCTATGATGAGGTTCCTTTTTTAAAAAAATCCAATTGATCCGTTTGGAGAGGTGAATCGTATGAAACTAGCATCAAGGGTAAGTGCATTAACGCCGTCATCCACGTTGGCGATTACGGCAAAGGCAAAAGCAATGAAGGCGCAAGGCATCGATGTGATCGGCCTTGGCGCAGGTGAACCCGATTTTAATACACCGAGGGAGATTATCGAAGCCGCGTACCAGTCGATGCTGGACGGCCAGACGAAGTATACCCCGGCCGGCGGAATGGCATCGCTGAAAGAGGCCGTCATTGAAAAATTCCAAAAAGACCAGGGGCTTGGCTTTAAAGCAAATGAAATCATCATTACCAACGGGGCAAAACACGCCTTGTATACATTGTTTCAGGTGCTGCTCGACCAGGGCGATGAAGTGATCATCCCGTCTCCTTACTGGGTAAGCTATCCCGAGCAGGTAAAGCTTGCAGAAGGCGTCCCGGTCTTTGTAGAAGGCAAAGAAGAAAACCAGTATAAAATAACGCCGGAGCAGCTGGAAAAAGCCATATCGCCGCGGACAAAAGCGTTTGTACTCAACTCTCCCGGCAATCCGACCGGCATGATGTATACAAGGGAAGAACTTGAAAAACTCGGTGAAGTCTGCCTGAAACACGATATTTTGATCGTGTCGGACGAAATTTACGAAAAATTGGTGTACGGCGGCAGCCGGCATGTCTCGATCGCCACCATTTCACCGGAACTGAAAGCACAGACGGTGATCATTAACGGCGTCTCAAAATCCCATTCCATGACCGGCTGGCGGATCGGCTATGCGGCCGGAAACGGGGATATCATCAAAGCGATGACAAATCTTGCCAGCCATTCGACTTCCAATCCGGCAACGCCTTCCCAGTTCGCGGCACTCGCCGCATATAGCGGGGATGAACGCACCGTGGAAGAGATGCGCCAGGCTTTCGAGGCACGGCTCAATGCTGTTTTTAACCAGCTGATTGAAATTGACGGGATTACCTGCATCAAACCGCAAGGCGCTTTTTATTTATTCCCGAATGTGAAAGAAGCCGCAAAGCTGACTGGGTTTCAAACGGTTGACGCATTTGTGGAGGCTTTGCTCGAGGAAGCGCGCGTTGCCGTCGTCCCGGGTTCCGGTTTCGGCGCGGAAAACAATATCCGGCTTTCTTATGCCACTTCTTTGGAAAATCTCGAAGAAGCGCTCAAGCGGATCAAACAGTTCGTGGAAACACGGAAAAAAGCGTGAAACTTTGGCTTGTTTCCTTTTTCCGCCTTTGTTTAGTATAATGGATTTCGGTACATATGGGAGACAAGCCGGAAATTGTTTTGGAGGGAAATACCGTGAAAATCACCATTTCAGAAGTACACCAGCATATCGGGGAGGAAGTGACGATCGGGGTCTGGCTGAACAACAAACGTTCAAGCGGCAAAATTGCTTTTCTCGAGCTGCGTGACGGGACAGGCTTTATCCAGGGGGTCGTCGTAAAAAACGAAGCCGGGGAAGAGGTCTTTCAAACGGCGAAATCGATGAGCCAGGAAACTTCTTTTTACGTTACCGGGACAGTCCGGGAAGATGCCCGCTCCCCGTTCGGCTACGAGCTCCAGGTGACCGGCATAGAGATCATTCATGAAGCCGTAGATTACCCGATCACACCAAAAGCGCACGGGACCGAATTTTTAATGGACCACAGGCATCTATGGCTCCGTTCCCGCCGCCAGCACGCCGTCATGAAAATCCGGAACGAGATCATCCGGGCGACGTATGAGTTTTTCAATACGCACGGGTTTACGAAAATCGACCCGCCGATTTTAACCGGCAGTGCGCCGGAAGGAACGACCGAGCTGTTCCATACGAAGTACTTTGACGAAGAGGCCTATCTATCACAAAGTGGGCAGCTTTACATGGAAGCGGCAGCAATGGCATTCGGGAAAGTATTTTCTTTCGGCCCGACGTTCCGCGCCGAAAAATCGAAAACGCGCCGCCATTTGATCGAGTTTTGGATGATCGAGCCGGAAATGGCTTTTTATGAACATGAAGACAGCCTGAAAGTACAGGAACAGTATGTCTCTTATATCGTCCGGTCCGTTTTGGAAAACTGCAAACTCGACCTGCACCGGCTTGGCCGCGATACTTCAAAGCTTGAACAAGTGTCGGCGCCGTTTCCGCGGATTACGTATGATGATGCAATTGAATTGCTCCATGAAAAAGGATTTGATGATATCAAGTGGGGCGAAGATTTTGGTGCGCCGCATGAAACCGCGATTGCCGAAAGTTTCGACAAGCCGGTGTTCATTACGCATTATCCGGCTGCAATCAAACCGTTTTACATGCAGCCGGATGCTAAGCGCCCGGAAGTCGTGCTGTGCGCCGATTTGATTGCGCCGGAAGGGTACGGGGAAATCATCGGCGGCAGCGAGCGGATCAATGACTATGATTTGTTGCTGAAACGGATCAAGGATTTCAATCTGTCGGAAGAAGCTTACAAATGGTATCTTGATTTACGAAAATACGGTTCTGTTCCGCATTCCGGCTTCGGGCTGGGCCTTGAGCGGACGGTTGCCTGGATTTCGGGCGTTGAGCATGTGCGCGAAACGATTCCGTTCCCGAGGCTTTTAAACCGGATCTATCCGTAATTGAAAAAACGGCTGCATTGACGGTGTGCAGCCGTTTTTCTTTTCAGATGTTTTTTTCAATTCCCTTGCCGTTTTTAAACTGCTATACTTACATTGAGGTGTCCGACATGGATAAAGATCTTTTGCTTGCCTGGTGGGAAGAAGGGATATTGACCGTCCCCCAGCTCTTATTGAAAAAATACAAACAGCTTGGCCTGAATGAAACGGAACTTGTGCTTTTGCTGCAAGTTTATTCTTTTTTAAAAGAGGGAAATGCGTTTCCGACGCCTGAAGATCTGGCAGGCAGGCTTACCATTCCGGAAAGTATGTGCGTTTCGATTTTGCGGCGTCTAATCCAGCATCAGTTTTTGTCCATTGAAGAAGGGGAAGGTGGCATCCTGTATGAAAAATATTCGATCATGCCGCTGTGGGCGAAACTCGCCGATGAATTTATCTATGAGAAAAAACAGGACGAGCTTGAAAAAAGCGTAAACGAAGAAACCGATTTATACACCACGTTTGAACAGGAGTTTGGCAGGCCGCTGTCGCCGCTCGAATGCGAAACATTGGCGATGTGGATTGACCAGGACGGGCAATCCCCTGATCTGATCAAAGCCGCCCTGCGCGAAGCCGTCATCTCCGGCAAACTGAATTTCCGCTACATAGACCGCATTTTGTTTGAATGGAAAAAGAACGGCATCCGGACGGTGGATGAAGCACGTGAATATGGAAGGAATTTCCGTAAATCGTCAAAACCGCAAACAGAAAAACCGAAAACGACCAATCCGGTGCCGTTTTATAACTGGCTCGAACAATAAAGGTGACAATAATAATTTTATGTAAACTAGTTACAGGAGTTTAAGAAATGCTGACAAAAAAACAAATCCGGCATTGCCTTGAGACAATGGGGGAAATGTTTCCGGATGCCCGCTGTGAATTGAATCATTCAAATCCTTTTGAGCTGCTGATCGCGGTAACATTATCCGCCCAGTGCACCGATGCGCTCGTCAATAAAGTGACAAAAAATCTGTTTCAAAAGTATAAAACGCCGGATGATTATATTGCCGTGCCGCTTGAAGAACTGCAGCAGGACATCCGGTCGATCGGCCTATACCGCAACAAAGCAAAAAACATCCAAAAACTTTGTCGGATGCTCATCGAGGAATACGGGCGGGAAGTGCCGCAAACACGTGAAGAACTAATGAAACTGCCCGGCGTCGGCAGAAAAACGGCAAACGTTGTCCTGTCGGTTGCTTTTGGCATTCCGGCCATTGCTGTCGATACCCATGTGGAGAGAGTAAGCAAACGGCTCGGTTTTTGCCGCTACAAAGACAGTGTATTGGAAGTGGAACAAACCTTAATGAAAAAAGTGCCGAAAGAAGAATGGTCGATCACGCACCACCGGATGATCTTCTTCGGCCGCTACCATTGTAAGGCCCAGCGCCCGCAATGTGAAATCTGCCCGCTTCTTGACCTGTGCAGGGAAGGGAAGAAACGGATGAAGCAGAAAGAGAACAAGAAATAACAATACAAAAAGCATGGAGAACTGATTCTCCATGCTTTTTTGGTGCGAACCGGCGGGAGCACAGGAAGCCATCAATCACGTGCTTTTTTATTCAGAACCGGTATTGTTATTTGCGGACGTGTTGCCCGAACTGTTTTCGCCTTTATTGGAACTGTTCCCGCCGTTCGTATTGGTCCCTTGGTTTCCGTTTGAACCGCTGTTTCCCTTGCCATGAGTGCCTGCTCCATTGTTTGCCGGTCTGTCATTTCCGCTTGAAGGGCCAGTGCCTGAACTGTTTCCTGGACCGTTGTTGTTATCTTTGTTGCTGTTGCCGTTTCCGCTGTTTTCCGAGCCGGTGCCGTTTGAATTGCCGCTGTTTGTTCCCTTGTCTGAGCCGGTGTTGTCTTTGTTTTCGCCGGACTGATTGGTGTCAGTGCCGGTATTGCTATTCGTATTTGAATTGTTTGCATCCGGTTGTTTTTGGGCATTGTCTTCCGGTTGCTTGTTTTGGTTATCATCCGCCTTCGTGTCCGTGCTATCCCCCGGAACCGTTACACTGGCGGATGCCGCTTTGCTTTTCACGCCATTTACCGTGGCGGTGACATTGAAGACATACGTTGCGCCCGCTTTCGGATTGGCAACGGTGATCGATTTTCCTGAAGTCGAACCGAATGACGCCGCGCTGCCGTTTATTGTGCCGGAGACGTTAAAGGTTGCACCTGATCCTTCATAATCCCAGGTAACCGTAATTTTTTTGCTGTTTGCATCATACGCTGCGTGAACATTTGCCGGCGCATCCTGGGTAACGGATTTTTTATCAATCGCTGTATCGATATGGCCGCGGATATACAATTCGCTTCCCATTCTGACGACACTTTTTGGCATCGTAAAGTCAGGCGTTTCTTTGCCTTCCGATACATAGCGCATCAAGTGGCGGTAAATTTGCTGCGCAACCGTTTGATACGGCCTTGTGACGCCATATTTTTTGCCTTTCTCGCTTTCGTATCCGGTCCATACAGCTAACGAATATCTTGTCGTGTAGCCCGCAAACCAGGAATCCCGCACAGAAGAACTCAAAATCCCGTATTTTGCCAGCTCATCTTTATCAAAATTCGTTGTGCCCGTTTTACCGGCGGCAGGCAATCCTGGAATATGGGCGGTTGTCCCGGTACCTTTTGTCAGCACATCTTTCAGCACGTCCGTAATCATATAAGCCGTAAAATCACTCATGGCGATTTTGGACTGGACATGCGGTTTGATTTCCGTGACCCCGTCACGCAGGACAATTTTCCGGATGGCATGCGGCTTGTTGTATATGCCTTCATTGCCGAATGCGGCGTAAGCGGAAGCCATCTGCAACGGTGAAACTTGCACCCCTCCGCCGATGGATGAAGATTCAACGATTTCTTTGCTGTTTAAATCAAGGCCGAGTTTTTTTGCAAAACGGATGGCCCTTTCCTTGCCAACTTCTTTATATGTTTCATAGGCAGGAATATTCCGTGATAAATACAGTGCCTTGCGCATGCTCATCTTGCCAAGGAACCGGTTATCCCAGTCATTAATCGGCGTTCCGTCCGAATAAGTGGTTGCGACATCGTTCAATTGGTGCCCGGTTGACCAGTGCAAGTACTCAATCGCCGGCCCGTAGTCAAGAATCGGTTTGATCGTTGATCCCGGCGAACGCTTCGTATCAACGGCATAGTTGAAGCCGCGGTCAAGTTTCATATTGCGCCCGCCGCCGAGCGCACGGATTTCGCCTGTTTTCGTATCGATCAGGGCAATGCCGGCCTGCATTTTTTTATCCGGATAATTGATGATCGAATTGGTGTTTAAGATTTTTTCCGTATATTGCTGTGCGGAAGAATCCAGGGTTGTATAAATGGTTAAACCATCGGCATACACATTATAGTTCCCGAGTTTCTGCACTTCCTTAATGACTTCATTGACAAAGGCAGGATATTTGTTCGCGTTTGTATTCCGCTCTTTTTCTTTGACCAGTCCGGCCGAAACCGGGGTGGCCTGCGCTTTTTCCATTTCTGCCTTTGTAATTTTATTGTTTTTGTACATCATTGACAGGACAATGTCCCTTCTTTTCTTCGTCAGATCCGGATGGTCAAACGGATTATAATTATTCGGGCTTTGCGGCATGCCGGCCAGTACGGCAATTTCCGGCAGTGATAATTTGCTTAAAGATTTGCCATAATAATGTTCAGCGGCTGTCTCAAAGCCGAAGACACCGTCTGACATATAGACTTTATTGACATACATTTCAAGGATTTCATGCTTTGTATATTTCCGCTCAAGCTGGATCGCTAGCCACGCTTCCTGGGCCTTCCGCTTTAATGTTTTTTCGTTTTTATTATTTAATGCCATGGAAACGACCTGCTGGGTGAGGGTGCTCGCCCCCTCGGATCCGAACCCTTTGGTAAAGTTTGCGACCACCGCACCCCCGAGCCGAATCGGGTCGATCCCGTGGTGATGATAGAACCGTGCGTCTTCCGTCGAAAGAATCGCGTTTTCCATCTGTTTTGGAAGCTCTTCATAATCAATATATTTCCGGTTCTGTGCCCCGAGCGTTGCGACTGTTTTGTTGCTTTTATCCTTAATCACCGATGGAATCGGGTCGGATAACTGCTTCTTCGTCAGTTTTGGGGAGCTGCTTGCGTAATACGCAAAAGTGCTGATTCCCGCAATGACTCCGGCCAGCCCGACAAGAAAGCAGACAAGAATGAGCCGATTTATAAATGTTAAAAATTTGTTTTTCGGTTTTTTCCTCTTCTTTTTATGTTGATTTGCCTGCATTTGTTTCCGGCGTTCTTCGCGGGATTGGTATTTTTCTGCCATGCTCAGCATTCCTTTCTTCTAAATCTGAAAAAGCCGATTTAGATTCAAAACATATTGTTGCCGGATCCGTCAATCATCCGGCCGGGCAACAACTATAAAGCATACAATTGTTTTAAAACGGCGATGTAATCAATTCTCGGCCGGTATCCAACCGGTATAGGGTGCCCGTTTTCTTCAATTTCTTCTTTTTTTATCGATTTTCTCCCTCCGGCAAGCATTCTATCCCAATAAAAAAATAAATGGCGGGATTCCAGCAAAAAAATTTCTTCTTCCTTCGCAAAACGGAGAATGACAAAGCAAATTCCGCCTTGCGCCACCACCTGTTTCATATGGCTGATTTGATGCTCATGGAAGTTATGAAGCGGAAAAGAAGTATGGTTTTGCGTTTCCTTTGCTTCAAAGTCTATATATTTACCGTTCATCACCCCGTTGTAATCGGTTGTGGACGGCTGTTTAAAATAGGCTTCTTTAATGACGGCTGTGCTCCGTGACTGATAATCGACCTGGACAATCTGGATCGGGGTCGGTTTTTTATGGATAACGGCAATGCCTTCCTGCAAATAATAAGCATTGGTTTCATTCAGATCCTCTTCCAGTGTCATCCCGCGGTTGCCGTATAAAATTTGGTTCGCATTTTTCCGTCCGGCTTTGTTTTTTTTCCCTTTATACTTTTTTCCGTTTGGATAACGCAATTCCATGTTCCCTCACCTCATAAGCTAAATTATATCATAGCAGAACAGACAAAGAATATGTAATAAAAAAAACAGTCTTTCGGCCCCTTTTGCGCCGGCGGGGGACAAGGAACCGGCCTGCCCGGTTTTTTTCGCTAAAAACAGGCAAAACAAAAAGCAAGGAAACATTTCCTTGCTTTTTGCTTTCATTAGGTGGAAGGGCGGTCAGGGCCGTTCAGCTTCTTATCTCCTTTTGCCAAAGACCCTTTCTGTTCCCGTGCTTTTTTCTGTTGTTGTGCTTTGTTGTCATTCGTTTTCATGGAAACCCACCTCCTGAAATTGGTGTCACCGGATTTTCCGGCATATTTATTGTTTGCAGTTCCGCCTTTTGCATACATGCCGGCACGAAAGTTGGCGCAGCCGGGAAAAATGCGCCCAAAATGGAGGCACGCTGTCGAAAGAAAACGCAAAATGAAGAAACCCGTTTTCTTTGCCGAATTGCTTCTAGTTTTGTCAGGCATGAAGGGACCGGGCCGCCTGGCAGAGAATGAATAGGCATGATGAAATTCAAGGGGGAAAACAAATGATACCGAAAGCCGCATTTTTAAACGGGCTGGAAAAAATGGAAGAGGCACTCGAAAATATTGGGACAGAGATCCGGCATAAGGCGGAGAAGGAAGCAAGAAAGCAGTCGATAAAGCAGTGGTACCATTTGAAAAAAGCAGAAATGAAGCTGGATCATTTGGAAAAAAGGGCGGAAGCATTCAGAAAAACATACAGGGCGGAAAGCTTGCGGATTGATGAAAACAAAAAAACTTCCTAAAATGAAAGAAGTCTCCCGTAAAAAAACCCGGCGAAGGGAGAATATCCGGTTAGAAGGGTGAACAGAAATGGAAGAAGGGCAATTACAAGCGTTAAACGAGCAGCTGATTGCGTACACGCTTGAGCTTTACGACCTGTACCAGGAAGTAAAGGAAACAGGGGTGGAAAAGGATTTTTTCAGCGAAGTCAAGCCTTTTTGCGATACGTTGCAGGATGCCATTGACAGGTGGCTCCCGGCCGCAAAAGCATGGGTGGAAGCCCGGAGGCCGGCGCATCTTTTTCCGTCCCAGCTTGAACATACGGCCGAAAATTTGCAAATGGTTGCGGTGCGTGCTTTTTACCCGTCATCGAGCCGCAAAATGATGCTCGACCATTTTCAGTCGGTGAAATATATTCTCCAATGCTTGCAGGAAGCATTGGAGAAATCGTAAAGGATATGGACACATCACCAATTGCCAGATGCCACATACATTATTGGTGAAGCAGGCAGGAGGCGATGGCAATGCGCGTTTTTCAAGATCCTTACAGCAGCCGGCGCACAAGAAACATAGGACGGTATCCTGTAATGCCGGGGGCCGGTCCGTATTACCCGCAATTTCCATATCCCGGGCAGCATTCCCCGCATGTTTATGGATACCCCCCAGCGCCGTATCCGTACGGCCAGCATCCGGGCGGGTACGGTCAGGCCTGGCATATGCACGGACAAAGCGGCCAGCATGCCGGGGAAGAAGCTGCCATGCATTTGTTCGGAAACCCGCTCGAGGCAGCTGAAAAGCCAAACACCCAGCACGGTGCGGCAGGGTTCGGCCATCCGTACCCGCATCAGCCTGTTCCGCCAAAGCCGCCGCAAATGGGGGGATCTTTTTTGAATTCCTTCAAATCCCAGGATGGCTCCATTGATTTTAATAAAATGGTCAATACTGCCGGACAGATGATCAATGCGATTAATCAAGTATCATCGATGGTCAAAGGGCTCGGGGGCCTGTTTACAAAATAGGCTTCCGGGCCGTTTTGCTTAAAAAAGGGACAAAAAACGGAAAAAACCGGGACGCTCCCGGCCTCTTATTCAATCCTCAGCTTTTTTTTCTTTCCTTTCGGCATCAAAATCACAAGCAGCCCGTTTTCAAATTTTGCCTGAATCTGATCCCCGTCCACCAGTGGCGGCAGGGGCACCGTCCGGCTTATCCGGCGGAATGCGCTTTTCTTTTCGTAAGCTTTTTTCGTTTCATCCAAACTTGAAACGGCTTCCTCATGCCTGGCGCTAATGGTGAGATATTGATCATAAACTTCAATCTCAATCTGGCCTTTTTCATACCCGGGCAGTTTGGCTGTCAGTACATAAGCTTCATCTTTTTCTTCAAGGCGGACCGGGATCGTATCAAAAGAAAAAAATTCATCGAGATTCTCAAAAAAATGTTTGACCGGTTTTTCCTGAAAAAATTGGTCCATCGCTTGCATCAGCCCGTAAAAAGGATGCTTTTCATCCGGGCCGGATAAATTGGACATCGGCAGGCTCCTTTCTTATTGATGATAAAGAAAATGAATGGTTGCACAGCACTCTTTCGCTGTATAATATGAAAACCAAGCGGAAAATGTGAAAGAATGCTTTTAAAACGAACGTCTATTCGATATAATAGATAGCGGGGTGAGGAAAGATGTTCAGAAAAAAGAATTTGCAGGAAATATTGGAGCAGTTGCAGATGGACCGTTCTTTCCAGGAGCGGATCGTCCATTGGCATACGATTGAAGGAAAGCCGGCTGTAACGGTGCCTTTTCCTGGCAGCATCACACCGGCTGTGCTTTCGGCACTCGAAAAAAGAGGAATTTCGTCATTGTATACCCACCAGGCAGAGGCATATCAGCTTGCCATGGCAGGAAAAGATTTTACGGCCGTTACCCCGACTGCATCAGGCAAAACGCTTTGCTATAATCTGCCCGTGCTCGAGACCATCCTTCAAAACCCGGATGCACGCGCGCTTTATATGTTCCCGACAAAAGCGCTCGCGCAGGACCAGAAAAGTGAAATAAACGAAATTATTGAAGAAGCCGGCGTACCTGTAAACAGTTATACATATGACGGGGATACGCCTTCAAATATCCGGCAGCGCGTGCGCAAAGCCGGCCATATCGTCATCACCAATCCGGATATGCTGCATTCCGCCATTTTGCCCCACCATACAAAATGGGTGTCGTTTTTTGAAAATCTAAGATTCGTGGTGATCGACGAACTGCATATATACCGCGGCGTGTTCGGTAGCCATGTTGCCAATGTGTTGCGCAGATTAAAGCGGATTTGCCGTTATTACGGGAGCGATCCGGTTTTTATTTGCACGTCCGCGACGATTCAAAACCCGAAAGAGCTGGCGGAAAAGCTAACCGGCAAAAAAATGGAATTGATTGACCAAAACGGCGCGCCAAGTGGAACGAAGCATTTTCTTTTTTACAACCCGCCGCTTGTGAATAAGCCGTTGAACATCCGGAGAAGCGCCACGCTTGAAGTCCGGAAAATTGCAGGGGAACTTTTGAAAAACAAAATCCAGACGATTGTTTTTGCAAGAAGTCGTGTGCGCGTCGAAATCATCTTAAAATACTTGCAGGAACTCGTAAAAGATGAACTCGGGGAAAAGTCGATCATGGGCTACAGGGGAGGATACCTTCCAACGGAGCGGCGGAAAATCGAGCAGGGGTTAAGAAACGGGGACATATACGGGATTGTCAGCACGAACGCCCTCGAGCTCGGTGTCGATATCGGCCAGCTCCAAGTCTGTATTATGACCGGCTATCCGGGCACAATTGCGAGCGCCTGGCAGCAGGCCGGGCGCGCAGGAAGAAGGCAGGGGGAATCACTTGTCATCCTTGTTGCCGGCTCAAGCCCGCTTGACCAGTACATCATCCGCAATCCGGGCTTCTTTTTCAACCGGTCCCCGGAGACGGCGCGCATCAACCCCGATAATCTTGTCATTTTAGTGGACCATGTCAAATGCGCGGCATACGAACTGCCGTTTAAAAAAGGGGAAACGTTTGGCGGCGTTGAAATCGAGGACGTGCTCGAGTTTTTGGCGGATGAACGGATTCTCCACCGCCGCGGTGATGCGTGGTACTGGATGAATGATGCTTTTCCGGCCCATAATATCAGCCTTCGTTCCGCATCGCAGGAAAATGTCGTCATTATCGATACAACCCATGCGCCGGATGTGCGCGTGATCGGTGAAATGGACCAGTTCAGCGCGATGACATTGCTCCATGAAGAGGCGATTTATTTGCATCAGGCGGTGCAGTATCAGGTTGAAAAGCTGGACTGGGAAGAGAAAAAAGCCTTTGTCCGTGAAGTCGCTGTTGATTATTACACGGATGCCAATCTGGCGGTGGAGCTGAAAGTGCTGGAACAGGACCGAGAGACCGTTTTGCAAGATGCAAAAATCGGCTATGGGGATGTGATGGTCCGGGCGATGCCGACGATTTTCAAAAAAATTAAATTTAACACGCATGAAAACATTGGCTCGGGGCCGATCCACCTTCCGGAAATGGAACTGCACACAAATGCCGTTTGGTTTTCCATGGGGGAAGATGCGGTGCCAAAACATTTGCTGGAAGGCGCGCTTACCGGCGCTGCGCACGCACTCCAGTCGATTGCGCCGCTTTTTGCCATGTGTGACGCCCATGATATCCAGGCTGTGCCCCAGGTGAAAGCGATCCATGATGAAAAGCCGACGATCTTTTTATATGACCGGTATCCGGGCGGCATCGGCCTGAGCGAAAAAATCTATGGCGGGGCAAGGAAAATTTTGGAATCTGCAAGAGCGATGGTTGTAAACTGCCCTTGCGAAGACGGGTGCCCTTCCTGTACGGGCGCAGAAACGGCTGCCGCGGGCGCAAAGCAGGCCGCCGTCCGGCTGTTTGATTTCTGGCTCGGGGCGATCAAAGGAGGCGAGCATCATGCCGGGATTAAAAGATAAATTAAACCGGATGAAAAACCATATCGTGAGGGACCAGCCGGAGCCTGCCGGACGGGCGGAAGCACTCGGGGCCGATTCTGTCCCTTTCTTTGAAATGTGGGAAAAAGCGGGCGTTTCGCTGTATGATTTGGATGGCGATTACTGCCTCATCCGTGAAGTCCGCTACCCGCTTGAAACAAAGCACGGCAAATATGCTTTTCGCGACTATTTTGATGCCATCAAACTGTGGCAGCAAAAGCCGGTCCGCCACCCTTTATCCGCCAAAGGGTACAGCCCGTCTGATTTATTTTTTTTCGATACCGAAACGACCGGCCTCGGGGGAGGGGCGGGCAACACGATTTTTTTGCTCGGATATGCTTCCTTTACCGAAGAAAATGTCATTTTAAAACAGCATATTCTTCCGGAGCCGGGGCTTGAAGTGCCGCTTTACTACAGCTTCCTGGAAAATATCGATTACACTGCGCTCGTTACTTATAACGGGAAGGCGTTTGACTGGCCCCAGGTGAAGACGCGCCATACGCTGATCCGCGACCATGTGCCGCGTCTGCCTGAATTTGGCCATTTTGATTTGTACCATGCGGCAAAAAGGCTGTGGAAAGATGAACTCGGGTCCGTGAAATTAGCGAATGTGGAGCGCGAAATTCTGGGGGTGGAACGCGAAGAGGATATTCCGGGATACCTGGCGCCGATGATTTATTTTGATTTCGTTGAGCGCAAAAATCCGGAAGGCCTGCTTGGCGTCATCCGCCATAACGAAGAGGACATTTTATCGCTCATTTCTTTGTACACCCACCTTACGTTTCAAATTCTAGAGGCCGACCCGGACCAGACGGCAAAGGAAAAACGGCTTGTCGGGAAATGGTTTGAATATATCGGCGAAGATGATGCCGCGGTGAAACGTTTTGAAGCGGCCGCCGGCGAGAATGATCTGGCTGCCAAACACCGCCTGGCCTTCCAGTATAAAAAACAAAAAGCATACAGAAAAGCCGGAATGCTGTGGGCGGAATTAGCCGAAAATGCGCCGGATACGATAAGAGCCGAAGCATGCATTGAGCTCTCCAAACTGTATGAACACAAGGAAAAAGACCTTTTGCAAGCCGTCCGCTATGCCGAAAAAGGTCTGGAAATTTATCAAAAGTACGGCAGGTTCGGTTCAGGGAAATGGAAAAAATGCTGTTTGGAAACGGAAAAACGCCTTTTACGGCTGTATCGGAAAGCCCATATCCCGGCGAGATCCTCTTTCAGCAAGGAAATGCCCGGGAAAAGAACCGGTTTTTAACCGCTATTTCCTGGGCAAGCGCATGATTCGACGAGGAGTCCGGGATTTTGGAACGCCCCTTGTTGGGATTTGTCGGTTTCTTTTGGATCAGAGAAAAATGCGCGCCCTTTGTCGATTTCCGTATGTTGTGATTGTAGCCCGCCAAAAGCCCCGTTAAAATGGTTTTGATCAAAAAGAAATGTAAAGAGGCCGAGAAAACGATGCACCGGGCTTCGGCTGCTCCCGAAATGGGGATAAGGGCGTGAATTATTGGCAAATTGGGTTTTTTCATTAGTACATGTTCCCTTTCCGGGTCATAGGTTAGTAGTGTAAGAAAAAAGACATCTGATGATGAAAGGAGATCGGAACATGTTTCACCACCATTGCCCGCCGCGGATCATGCCGGCTGTTGTGCATCCGACAAAATGCTGCGTTACGCACACCGTCCAGGATGTCATCGTGCCGCATGTTTTCCCGACGCATACAACCCATGTGAATCACCATGTATTTCATCAGCAAAACTACTTTCCGCACACGGAATCGTATGTCAATCAAACCGATCCGGGAACGGTCAGCAACTTTTTTGATCCAGTCAGGCCGCACGGGCCGAAGTGCTGCTGACAAATGGACGGCAAGGGCAATCCTTGCCGTCCTGCTTTTAGGAAAACAAAAAGGAGCGTAAAGCATTGGGAAAAGTTGTCGCCATTACAGGTTATAAACCGTATGAACTGGGGATATTCGAGACGGGTCACCCGGGTATTCGCTATATTCGAACGGCAATCAGAAGGCGGTTGCTGGAATTGCTCGATGAAGGATACGAATGGGTCATCATTTCCGGGCAGCAGGGCACCGAACTTTGGGCCGCTGAAACTGTTTTTGATCTGCAAGCGGAATATCCGGAACTTAAACTCGCTGTGTTAATGCCGTTTGAAGGGCAGGAAGAAAAGTGGAAAGACGAACAAAAAGAATACTACGAGATGGTGCTTTCCCAAGCCGATTTTGTTGCCGCCATCTCGAAGAGGCCGTACGAAAGCCCGCAGCAGTTCCGCAATAAAAACCGGATTTTCTTACATAAAAGCGACTGCCTGATGATTGTGTATGACGAAGAACGCGAAGGGTCTCCGAAATACTTGTTCGAAGCAGCAAAAAAGTTCAGCGAATCGCATCCGTATGACATCCGCATCATTGACTTTTACGATTTACAGGCAATAATAGAAGAAGAACAGACAGATTTTTAGGCAGCTGTGGTACAATTGACAAATAAAAAGGTTTTTGAAAAAATGAAATTATGTCTGGGAGATGTAAGGTGGTGTAAACATGTTATCGGA
Organism: Weizmannia sp. FSL K6-0777; assembly: GCF_038593185.1. Classification (NCBI taxonomy): domain Bacteria; kingdom Bacillati; phylum Bacillota; class Bacilli; order Caryophanales; family Bacillaceae; genus Heyndrickxia; species Weizmannia sp. FSL K6-0777. The sequence continues at coordinate 1,783,000 of NZ_CP151971.1, read as the reverse complement.
TCAAATTAAATTGACGGCGAAAGACATTTTGGAAAAAGAGTTTAAAACGGCTGTCAGAGGCTACCGGCAGGAAGAAGTAGACAAATTTCTGGATCTGATCATAAAAGATTATGAAACGTTTAATCAGACGATTGAGGAGCTCCAGCAGGAAAACCTCCGGCTCAAAAAGCAGGCGGAAGAACTGACAAAACGGCAGCCTGTACAGCAAATGACCGGGACAACGAATTTCGATATTTTAAAACGGCTGTCCAATCTTGAAAAACATGTTTTCGGCAACAAATTAAATGAATAGCTGGCTCAAAAGCATGTGGGGAATTTTTCTGTGGAAAAGGGCCCGGGGAAGCGGCATAAAAAACAGACAACCGCTTGCCCAAACCCGGTATAGCAACGCGGGGGGAAGAAATTGACACATCCGTTAAAAATTACAGCTTGCAAGTCCCGGTTTCTTTTTATATAATAGATAAGCGTTGTGAATAACGTTCGGGTAATCGCTGCAGCCTGGAAACGGCTGTTGAGGAAAGTCCATGCTCGCACGGTGCTGAGATGCCCGTAGTGTTTGTGCCTGGCGAATTCATAAGCCAGGGCAGCCTTGGTTCAAGGCTGACGGCAGGGAAAACGCCTAAACCTTCAGGCAATGGCGGAGTACCCTTGAAAGTGCCACAGTGACGGAGCTTTACGGGAAACCGTAAAGGTGGAACGAGGTAAACCCCGCAAGCGAGCAACTCAAATCATGGTAGAGGCACTCTTTCTGAGGAAATGAACGAGGAAAGAGACAAGCGTATTGCTTGTAGATAGATGATTACCGCCTTCGTACGAGATGGCGCCACATCGTTTGCAGTACAAAGGTACAGAACATGGCTTACAGAACGTTATTCTGGCTGAATCGAAAGAATCGGGCCGGCGCTGCGGTATTTAGATATACAGCAGGCGCCCGGCCTTTTTTATACATAATTTTTTAAAACGGGGTTATCTGGTACTGAATGCCGCACAATAAGAAATATAAGATGAGAGATGGTGGGAAAATGTCTGGCTTTCAATTGATCGCGACAAGCGCAATGGGGATTGAGGCGCTTGTTGCAAAAGAAGTACGTTCACTCGGCTACGACTGTACGGTGGAAAACGGGAAAATTGAATTTGCCGGGGATGAATCGGCGATTGCCCGTGCCAATCTTTGGCTGAGGTGCGCGGACCGCGTCAAAATCAAAGCCGCTGAATTTAAGGCGGAAACTTTCGATGAACTGTTTGAAGGGACAAAAGCGGTTCCCTGGGAGGATTTTCTGCCGCGCGATGCCGAGTTCCCCGTCACCGGAAAATCGGTCAAGTCAAAGCTATTCAGTGTCCCGGACTGCCAGGGGATCGTCAAAAAAGCAATCGTTGAACGGCTAAAGTCCCGCTATAAAGGAACGAGCTGGTTTGAAGAAAACGGCCCGCTTTTTAAAATTGAAGTGGCGTTATTGAAAGACGTGGCCACGATTACGATCGATACAAGCGGGGCCGGGCTGCATAAACGCGGCTACCGCGCGGCGCAAGGGCCGGCGCCGATCAAAGAAACGCTTGCCGCCGCGCTGATCCGGCTGACAAACTGGCACCCGGACCGGCCGTTTCGCGATCCGTTTTCCGGCTCCGGCACGATTCCGATCGAAGCTGCGCTCATCGGGCAAAATATTGCACCGGGTTTTAACCGCGATTTTTTATGCGAAACATGGCCGTGGATGAGTGAGACCGTCTTTGAAAAAGCGCGCGAAGAAGCGGAAGATCTCGCCCGGTACGACCAGCCGCTTGATATATCCGGTTCAGATATCGACCCTGGGATGGTTGAAATCGCACGGCAAAATGCCAATGAGGCAGGACTTGGCGGCATCGTCACGTTTAAACAGATGCAGGTGGCCGATTTTACGGCGCAGGAAGCATACGGCACGATTGTGGGCAATCCGCCGTACGGTGAGAGAATCGGTGAACGGACGGAAGTGGAAAACATGTACCGGGAGATGGGCCGGGCATTTGCCAAGCTTGACACATGGTCAGTTTATATTTTGACGTCGGACGAACAGTTTGAACGCGCATACGGCAAAAAAGCGACGAAAAAGAGAAAGCTTTATAACGGGTCGATCAAAACCGATCTGTACCAGTTTTGGGGACCGCGCCCGCCGCGGAAAACAGAAAACTAAGCAAGCCGAATGGTTATCGTTTGTGCGCCGCGTGAAACATGATAAGATGGACGTGCAAGTGATTTGACGGGAGGCATGATGATGGGAACAGAGTCGATTGAAAAACTGGAGCAGGACTTTTTGACATATGTCAAAAAAATCAAAGCTTATGAAGAAGCGCTCGCCCTCATATACTGGGATTTGCGGACCGGCGCGCCGAAAAAAGGCGTCGGGCAGCGCGCGGAAGTGATCGGCATTTTATCGGGTGAAGTCTTTGACATGCAAACTTCAAAAGAAATGGCCGAATTTTTGGAGAAGCTTTTGCCGCACAAGCAGCAATTGCCGGAACGGACAGCCGGTACATTGGAAGAATGCCGGAAAACATACGAACGCAGCAAAAAAATCCCGCCTGACGAATACCAGGCTTATACGGTGCTCGTCTCGAAAGCGGAAAATGTTTGGGAAGAAGCAAAGGAAAAAGCAGACTTCTCCTTGTTCAAGCCTTATCTCGAACAAATCGTGGCATTCAAAAAGAAATTTGTCCGCTACTGGGGGTATGAAGGCCATCCGTATAATCCCCTGCTCGATCTGTATGAACCGGGCATGACGGTCGATGTACTCGACCGTGTATTCGAACAAGTGAAAGATGCGATTGTGCCGCTTGTCCAGAAAATCAGTATGTCGGAAGAAAAACCGGATACGGCATTTCTTTTTCACCCATTCCCGAAAGAAAAGCAAAAAGCGTTTACGCTTGAAATACTAAAGCAAATGGGCTTTGACTTTGAGGCGGGACGGCTGGATGAAACGGTGCATCCGTTTGCAACCGGCATCAACCAGGGGGATGTGCGGATTACGACACGTTATAATGAAAACGACTGGCGCGTCGATGTGTTCGGCGTCATGCATGAAGGCGGGCACGCTTTGTATGAGCAGCATATTTCAAAAGACTTGTCGGGTACGCCGCTTGCAGAAGGCGCGTCAATGGGGATACACGAATCACAATCCCTGTTTTTTGAAAACATCATCGGCCGTTCTTTTCCGTTCTGGAAGAAAAATTATCCGCTTTTGAAACAGTTTGCATCCGGCCAGTTTGATGACGTGCCGCTTGAAGCATTTTACCGTGCAGTGAACGAGGCGAAACCATCCCTGATCCGGATTGAAGCCGATATGTTGACGTATCCGCTTCATATTATGGTGCGGTATGAAATTGAAAAAGCGCTCCTCAATGATGAAATCGAAGTCGGGGAACTCCCGGAAATCTGGAATGCGAAATATGTGGACTATCTTGGCATCCGGCCGGCACATGACGGAGAAGGCGTACTCCAGGATGTGCATTGGGCCGGCGGGGATTTCGGCTATTTTCCGTCTTATGCGCTCGGCCTGATGTACGCCGCCCAGTTCAAACATGCGATGTTAAAATCGCTTCCAGATTTTGACAAGCTTGTGGAATCGGGCAATCTGGAGCCGGTGCGGAAATGGCTCACGGCGCATGTTCACCGGTTCGGCAAATTGAAAAAACCTGCCGATATTTTGCGCGATGCCACTGGTGAAGCGCTCAACCCGAAATACTTGATTGATTACTTAACCGAAAAATATACCGATGTATACCGGATCAAAGATTAAGATAGAACTTTCGGCTAACAAACAGTGCGGCAGCCGCCGGTTTCAGAAAGAAAACCGGAAACCTGCGTATGCTGCAGATCCGGTGTGCGTACCCTAACACAGGCAATTGTAACGATGGAAAAAACGGTGGATATTCCGGTTTTTCTATCCATGTTGCCCGCCGACTTTTCTGTAAAATTTTCGGCGGATGTTGCCTGCATTTTGCCAAACGCGAACAAAAAGAAAGACGGAAAATCCGCCGTTCGGAAATTTCGTCTTTACATGCCGGAAAGATACCCTTATACTTTTATTATAAAAACTGAACGCATTCACTCATATAATCGCGGGAATATGGCCCGCAAGTTTCTACCAGGCTGCCGTAAACGGCCTGACTATGGGTGGGCAATGGGAACGTTGTGGATGTTCCTTTTCCTTTTTGCACATGAAAAAGCTCAAAGGCGTTGCTTACTCCATTTTTTGTGGGTGCAGCGGCCTTTGGGCTTTTTTTCTGAAGGCCGCATGTTTCAATCAAGATCAATGCAGCGAAGGCAAAGAGGAGGAAAAACATTGAAAGCTTTACAAGAAAAAATTAGAAAAGATGGCATCGTGCTTTCGGACGAGGTGCTGAAAGTGGACGCTTTTTTAAATCATCAGGTCGATCCTGTCCTTATGAAACAGATCGGGGAAACATTTGCCGGGCTGTTTAAGCAGGATGGTGTAACCAAAATTTTGACGCTCGAATCTTCTGGCATTTCGCCCGCATTAATGACAGCACTTGAATTAAACGTTCCGATGGTTTTTGCCCGGAAAAGAAAACCGTTCACGCAGGACGCGGACGTATATGAAGCTTCCGTCCATTCATTTACAAAACAAACAAACCATATCATTTCCGTTTCGCGCGCTTTTTTAAATCAAGCTGACCGGGTGCTTATCGTAGATGATTTTCTCGCAAACGGCCAGGCAGCAGAAGGGCTGATCGATATAATAGACCAGGCGGGGGCTGAACTTTGCGGCATCGGCATTGTGATTGAAAAAGCATTCCAGCCGGGCGGAAAAAGGCTGCGCGACCGGGGCATCCGCGTGGAGTCGCTCGCATCCATTCGGTCGCTTGAAAACGGTACGGTCACATTTCAAGAGGAGGTGCATGCCAAATGAAACCGGAAAAAACGAAAATGACCGTACTGGCGCTCCAGCACGTTTTGGCGATGTATGCGGGCGCAGTCATTGTACCGATTATTACCGGCAGTTCCCTAGGAATGAATAGCAGGCAGCTGACGTATCTTGTTTCCGTTGATATTTTCATGTCAGGCCTTGCGACACTGCTGCAAATCTGGAAAAACCGGTTTTTCGGCATCGGGCTTCCGATTGTGCTCGGCTGCACCTTTACCGCCGTCGGGCCGATGATCGCAATCGGCAAGCAGTACGGCGTTTCAGCTGTGTACGGCGCCATTCTCGTATCAGGGCTGTTTGTCATTTTGATCAGCAAATTTTTCAGCAAGCTGGCCCGCTTTTTCCCGCCAGTTGTAACTGGGTCGGTTGTCACGATTATCGGCGTGACGCTTATTCCGGTTGCCATGAAAGATATGGCGGGCGGAGACGGAAGCAAAGATTTCGGCTCCCTAACCAATATTGCTCTTTCATTCGGCACTTTGCTCATTATTGTCCTTTTGCAGCGGTTTGCAAAAGGGTTTATCCGTTCGATCTCGATTTTAATCGGGCTGGCAATTGGCACCGTCGCGGCTGCATTGTTCGGAAAGGTCAGCTTTGCCCCGGTTGCGGAAGCCTCGTGGGTGCATATCGTGCAGCCGTTTTATTTCGGCATGCCGACTTTTGAGTGGAGCGCTTGTATCACGATGATCCTTGTGGCGCTCGTCAGTCTTGTGGAGTCTTCCGGTGTTTACTTCGCTTTAAGCGGGATCACCAAACAGCCGCTCCATGAAGATGACCTTGCGAGGGGTTATCGGGCTGAAGGTCTTGCCGTCATGCTTGGCGGATTATTTAATGCTTTCCCGTACACCGCTTTTTCTCAAAACGTCGGCCTCATCCAGCTTTCGGGCGTGAAATCGAAAAACGTGATGGTACTTGTCGGCTCCTTTTTGCTCCTTTTTGGGCTGATTCCGAAATTAGGCGCCCTAACGACGATTATTCCATCTTCCGTACTCGGCGGGGCGATGATTGCGATGTTCGGGATGGTCATTGCGTCAGGCATCAAAATGCTAAGCAAAGTCGATTTCGCCAATAACGAAAACTTGTTTATCATTGCCTGTTCAATCGGGATTGGCCTTGGCGTCACGGTGGTACCGGATATTTTCAAAGGTTTGCCGTCGAATATCCAGCTCCTTACGCAAAGTGGCATTGTCGCAGGTAGTGTGACGGCGATTGTGCTGAATCTTTTTTTCCATATCCTTCCGAATAAACAAGAGGCAAAAGCAAAGGTGAAAAAAGTCGGGACACAGGCATCCTGACAGCATGAAAAAAGCTGAACCGGAATCCGGTTCAGCTTTTTTCGGGTTAATTTAAATTGCCGGTATTGATGACCGGCTGTGCGGCCCGGTCGGATACAATCGAAACCATCAGATTGTTGATCATCACCATTTTCCGCTCTTCGTCCAGTTCAAAGCCGTCTTTTTCCAGTTGCGCAATCGCCATCTGGGCCATGCCGACTGCCCCTTCCACGATTTTTTTCCGGGCGGCAAGAATGGCGGAAGCTTGCTGGCGCTGCAGCATGACGCTGGCAATTTCTGTAGAGTAGGCAAGGTGCGTGAGGCGCGCTTCCATAATTTCCACGCCGGCAACGTCAAGGCGCGGCTGAAGTTCCTCTTTTAAATGTTTGGAGACTTCCTCCCCGTTTCCGCGCAGCGAAATTCCTTCTTCCTCCGCGCTGTCATAAGGGTATTTTGTGGCAACATGGCGGAGCGCCGTTTCGCTTTGAATCTCAACAAATTCCTCGTAGTCCTCCACATTAAACACGGCTTTTGCAGCATCCACTACACGGAACACGATGACTGCCGCAATTTCAATCGGATTTCCGTCCACGTCATTCACTTTTAATTTGGCGCTGTTAAAATTCCTTACCCGCAACGAAACGCGCCGCCTTACACTGAGCGGGACCGTTACGTAAAAGCCGCTTTCCCGGATCGCGCCTATATAGCGGCCGAAAAAAGTGACAACCAGCGCCTGATTCGGTTGGATGACACAAATTCCCGAGACAAGCAGGACGCTTATGGCAAGCAGGACAATACCGGCAAAAAAATTGACGGCAAAAAGGAAAAACAAACCTAGAAGCGCGAAAACGACAATCGCTAAAATCCCGAGAAAACCGTTTATGTGCCAAGCTTTCTTTTCGGACATCTTATCCCCACCTCTTTTATTTTCTCTTCACTTCATCATAACATGCCGGCATATTGCCGTCACGCTGAGGCGAGGAAAATCCTGTAATATTTTAACAAAACAAAAGCCGCCGAAGTGTGGCGGCTACTGCCGGTTTAACTGCCATTCCTGAAAGGAGCCCGTTCCGTTGCATCCGGAACAGTCAAACGGATAAGCGTATTCGTATGCGGCCGGCATGATAAAACCGCGCCCGCCGCAATCCGGACATTTGTTTTGTTCCTGCATCGTGGACATGTATTTTTCACGTCTTGCGGACTGCCAGGCAGAAAGGGAACGGAATAATCCCATCTGCGGTCACCTCCTGATACAGCCATATTATAGGTTTTTTTCCGGAAAATTATCCGCGGTCCGCAGCATTCGCCCAGGCAAGGGAAAAAATGAGTCTAATATAGTATGAATACGATGAAAAATTCGTTAAAATAGAGCTATCAACACACAATGGGGAGTAAAGTGATGGCCAAACTACAGGAAAAAAGCAAAAACACAACACAGATTTTAAGCTTAATTGAACATTTCCGGCAAAACGGGGATGAACAAAGGGTGGAAAAAGCGAAAAACCTGCTGAAAAAAGTCCGCCGCGAAGACTTTCATATCGCGTTTTGCGGGCATTTTTCAGCCGGCAAGTCCACCATGATTAACGCGCTTTTAGGCAGCCGTGTTCTTCCGTCAAGCCCGATTCCGACGAGCGCCAATCTTGTCAAAATTGAAAAGGGGACGGAAGACTGTGCCATCGTTTATGAAAAAGGGGAAGCCCCTTTGATTTTTCACGCGCCGTATGATTTTGAAGTTGTCAAAAATTATTGCAAAAAAGGGCATGTCCAGGAAATTGAAATCACAAAGCCCGATTCCGATTTGCCGGCGGGATTGACGGTGATGGATACGCCGGGTGTCGATTCAACCGACGATGCGCACCGGATTGCCACGGAATCGGCTATTTATATGGCGGATCTTGTCTTTTATGTGATGGATTACAACCATGTCCAGTCGGAACTCAATTTTACCTTTACAAAAGAACTGCTCGATCACGGGCTTGAACTTTATTTAATTATTAACCAGATTGACAAGCACCAGAGCGAAGAGCTGCCGTTTTCCGCATTCCGGCGAGGGGTTGAAAATGCATTTGCATCCTGGCATGTCCAGCCGGGCGGCATTTTTTACACCTCTTTAAAAGACCCGGATCATCCCGATAATGAATTCGGCCGGCTGAAAGCGCTCATTGACCACGCCGTTTCCGAAAAATCCGCCCGACTGGAACGGTCTGTTGAAGCATCCTTAAGCGTCTTGGAAAAAGAGCATGACGACTGGCTTGAAGCGCAGTACGCACCGCAAAAAGCAGCATATGAGGAAGTGCTTGCAAAATATTCGGGCACCGGGAAAACGGAAGCGTACGAAGCGGAACAAGAGTGGCTTGAAAAAGAACGGGCGCTTCTTACCCGCATTGAAAATTGGGATGAGGATACGCGGCAAAAGCTTCAAACGTTTCTGGACGGCGCCTATTTAATGCCGTTTGAAACGAGAGAGAAAGCAAAGGCGTATCTTGAAAGCATGCAAAAAGATTTCCATGCCGGCGTTTTTTTTGCAAAGAAGAAAAAAACCAAAGAAGCAAGAAAACAGCGGCTCCATGATTTCTATGCCGCCCTCGAAGCCAATACCGAAGCACAAATCGACTGGCATCTCCGCCCGCTGGCGCAAGAAGCTTTAAAACCGCTGCATCTTGCTGGCGCGCAAATGCTGGAACAACAGGCCGGCATGCTTAAAGCAGATTTCAGCGAAGCAATGCTCGCCGCCCAGGTAAAAGAGGGTGCACGGCTGACAGGCGACTATATCCTCCATTATTGCGAAAATGTCTCGGATGAAATCAAACGAGCCGCCCGTGAGGCTTGGAACGATTGGAAAGCGCTCGTCCTGAAACAGGCTGCCTTGGAAACGGATGAACAGCTTAAAATGGTTCGGAAAAAGGCCGTGCAGGCAAAAGAACTGGCAGAGGCTTACAGGAATCTCGAAAAAATAGAAAGGCAGCTTGCCGAAAAACGGACTGAATTGAAAGCGCCTGCCGCACATCCGGAACAGCTGCTGGCTGAAATAGAGAAAGAATGGGCGGGTGAAAAGGCGCATTACCGGGTGTATCGCGGGGAAAAGGATGCAAAACAGCCTGAAGAAACCGGCAAGGCTTTAGAAAGCCCGGGCCCGACAGAAAAACAAGCCGGCACATTGCCGCCTGAAACCGTGCTTGCCAAAATAGAGCAGGCGATTACGCTGCTTAAGCACCAGCACGGTTTCGGGCGGTATACCGAAACGCTCAGAACCAAAAGCAGGCGCCTGAAAAACCGCCGCTATACCGTTGCGCTGTTCGGCGCGTTCAGCGCGGGAAAATCGTCTTTTGCAAACGCGCTTGCCGGCGAAAAAGTACTGCCGGTTTCACCGAATCCGACAACAGCGGCCATTTGCAGGATCTGCCCGCCTGATGCGGCACATCCGCATAAAACGGCAGCCGTAAAGCTGAAAACGGAGGCGCAGATGCTGGAAGATGTAAACAAGTCGCTTGCTGTTTTCGGGCATAGTTGCCGTTCGTTCGAGGAAGTGCTTGAAAAAATTGAAACTTTGCACGCAAAAGAAACGGGCAAAGCAAACGAAAAAGTTCATTTATCTTTTTTGCGTGCCTTTGCAAAAGGCTTCCCTGATTTTAACGGGCGGGCCGGACAGAACTTGAATGCCGGGATGGAAGCGTTCCGCCGGTTTGTTGCCGATGAAACCCAGTCTTGTTTTGTTGAATCCATTGATTTATTTTATGATTGCCCGTTCACAAGACTTGGCATTACGCTTGTTGATACGCCCGGAGCCGACTCGATCAATGCCCGGCATACCGGCGTAGCATTTGAATATATTAAAGACTCGGATGCGGTTTTCTTCGTCACATACTACAACCATGCCTTCGCGCGCGCAGACAGGGAATTTCTCATCCAGCTCGGGCGGGTAAAAGAAGCATTTGAACTGGATAAGATGTTTTTTATTGTCAATGCGATTGATCTTGCCTCGTCCGGCGAAGAATATAAAGAAGTGATGGACTATGTCAGGGGTCAGCTGCTCCATTTCGGCATCCACAATCCGCGCCTTTATGGTGTATCAAGCCTGCTTGCGCTTTCGGGCAGGCGGGAGGAAGCGAAAATGGCCGAATTTGAAGCGGGCTTCCGCCAATTTCTCGACCATGATTTGCTGAATATGGTGCTTCAGTCTGCACAAAACGAGCTGGAACGCGGCCTTGCAATGGTGGATGCCGTGATCCGCGATGCCAATGAATCGATTGAAACAAAGAAAGCGAAACGGGAACTTCTCCGGAAACGGCGGGAAGAGGCAGAAGCCATTTTGAAAAATACAAAGCCGGCGTTTTTCACGGACAGCGTCATGCAGGAGCAGAAGGAGCTGCTCTATTACGTAAAACAGCGCGTTTTCTACCGCTTCGCCGACTTTTTCAAGGAAGCTTTTAATCCGGCAACGGTGAAGGCAGCGAAAGATTTGCCGGGCGCCCTTCAAGAGCTTGCAGAACTCGTTGGCTATGATTTTGCGCAGGAGATGCGGGCGACAAATGTAAGGCTTGAAGCCCATTGCCGGAAATTATTCACATCGCAAAGCGCGGAATGGAACAGGGAGATGAAACGTTTGCTTCCTGATTTGTCTGTCAGCACGTTTGAAGCGGGCGCACACGCTACGCCTGATTTTCCTGCGGCCTTTTCGGAAACGGATTTGGAACCGTTTGAAAAGGCATTCCGCCATTTTAAAAATGCGCGCACTTTTTTTGAAAAAGGGGGAAAAGCCGGCATGCAGGAAGAACTGCAGGCGATGTTTGAACCGCTTGCGCAGCAGTATCTTGACGTGCAAGGAGAAAAGCTTGCCGGTTCGTTCCGCTCATGGCTGGAGGAAGAGTTTGCGAAAATGCAATCGGAAGCTTTACTCGATATTGCCGAACAGTTCGATGCCCGTCTTGAAGCCCTTGAAGAAAGTGTGAACGTGGCAGAATGGATGGAAATCCGCGAAAAACTCGTTTTGCCTTCCTGAGGATAAAAAATGATGTGAGAAAATATAACATTTTGTTGACAAAAAAACTCACATGGAATATAGTAAAAATATAAAGAAAAGGAGCGTATAACATGGGTCGAAAAGAAATCCGCCGTTCGATGCCGCTTTTGCCGATCGGAACCGTTATGAAGCTAACAGATTTATCGGCCCGGCAGATCCGCTATTATGAAGAACACGAGCTGATTACACCGGCAAGAACGGAAGGCAATCGCCGCCTTTATTCTTTAAATGATGTCGACCGGCTTCTTGATATTAAAGATTTGCTGGATCAGGGGATCAATATTGCAGGCATCAAAAAAATCTTATTGATGAACGACCGCCGCGGAACCGGGCCGGTACTCGTCAAAAATCATGTAACGGATGAAGAAATCCGCAAACGGCTTCGCCAGGAACTGCTGCAGGCCGGCCGTTTTCAAAGACCGAGCCAGCGGTTGTCCGATGCGCCCCGGTTTTTCCATTAACATTGTTGAAAAGCTAGTTTTATAGCTTAGATATATACTTTTTATTGCCTAAAGGGAGGAATACTGTTCATGCCTAAGTTTACACGTGAAGATATTTTGAAAAATGCCGAAGAACAAAATGTGAAATTCATCCGCTTGCAGTTCACGGATATTTTGGGGACGATTAAAAACGTGGAAATCCCGCTCAGCCAGCTTGAAAAAGCGCTCGACAATAAAATCATGTTCGACGGCTCTTCGATTGAAGGGTTTGTCCGGATTGAAGAATCGGATATGTATCTGTATCCGGACTATGATACATGGGTCATTTTCCCGTGGACCGCTGAGAAAGGGAAAGTCGCCCGTCTGATTTGCGATATTTATAATCCGGACGGCACCCCGTTTGAAGGTGATCCGCGGAATAATTTGAAACGGGTATTGAAAGAAATGGAAGAACTTGGCTTCACGAGTTTTAATCTTGGGCCTGAACCGGAATTCTTCCTCTTCAAGCTGAATGAAAAAAATGAACCGACACTGGAGCTGAACGACAACGGCGGCTATTTTGACCTGGCGCCGACGGACCTTGGCGAAAACTGCCGGCGCGACATCGTATTGGAACTCGAGGAAATGGGCTTTGAAATTGAAGCGTCCCACCATGAAGTTGCACCCGGCCAGCACGAAATTGATTTTAAATATGCGGATGCAGTCAGGGCATGCGACAATATCCAGACCTTTAAACTGGTGGTCAAGACGATTGCACGCAAACATGGCCTGCATGCGACGTTTATGCCGAAACCGTTGTTTGGCGTGAACGGTTCCGGGATGCACACCAATCTTTCGCTTTTTAAAGGAAAAGAAAATGCATTCTATGACCCGAACGATGCAGAACTGCAGCTGAGCGATACGGCATACCAGTTCATTGCCGGCATTATGAAGCATGCTTCGAACTTTACGGCTGTCACGAATCCGACGGTGAACTCCTATAAACGGCTTGTGCCGGGTTATGAAGCGCCTTGTTATGTTGCCTGGTCCGCTCGCAACCGCAGCCCGCTCATGCGGATTCCGGCTTCCCGCGGTTTAAGCACGCGCGTTGAGGTGCGCAGCGTTGACCCGTCTGCCAATCCGTATCTCGCGCTCGCCGTCCTGTTAAAAGCAGGGCTTGACGGCATCGCGAACAAATTGCAGGCGCCGGAACCGGTCGACCGCAACATCTATGTCATGACGAAAGAAGAAAGAGAAGAAGCCGGCATTGTCGACCTCCCGGGCACACTGCTGCAGGCGCTGGAAAACTTAAAATCGGATGATGTAATGGTAGACGCCCTTGGCGATCACATTCTCGAACATTTCCTCGAAGCAAAAGAAATTGAATGGGATATGTTCCGCACACAAGTCCACCAATGGGAACGCGACCAGTATATCGAAATGTATTAAGCAAGAAACCCCTTGAAGCGTAAGGCTTTGAGGGGTTTCTGTATTTTGGTCAAATTGCTTTTTTTGGGTGGTGAATAATTAGTTGACCAAAATTTGACCAAAAAAATTTCAGTTTTTGATCCGGCTGTAATAGTCATCAAACTTTTCGATTTTCTCACGTTCGATTTTTTCCGAGATATGGCTGTATACATCAGATGTAATACTTTGTCAGATTCAATGAACATAAGAGCCTCCTTCTTTTTCCCTTTTTATGCTCACCCCTTTGGTTGGTTTGTCAAAAATAAGTTTGGTTGTCACAGCTTTTTCAAAAGTGTTGTGCATGGTAACATGTACAATTTCAACAGCGGCAGCCTTTACTTCTTCTTTTGAGTTGAAACCCTTCTTTGATTTTTCACGTTGCTTTTTCGTTATTGGTCCAAATAAGTTATTCGATATTCCCAGACGTCTGCTTGGAATTTTTTCGTTTATAGTCGTAAAAATTGAGATTCAAATTATTCACTTCGCCTTTTCCTCCCGACAAAATATTGTATAATTTAATTATAGAACCTGTGTTCCTTATGTGCTATAATAAAAAGCAAAAAAGCCCTCGCGTTTGCGGGGGCTACTCTTCTTCTTTCAAAGTCAATGTAATTTCTACTCCCAAAGTGAGCTCGTTAATTACAACAACGTCTTTATCCTTCTCAAAATCATAGTCAACTTTCTTTGTTTTTCCGCCCACAAAACTGGCCGTTACTTTGTCAATCAAATCATTATCCAGTAATTTACAGACCTGGACATTATATTCTTTCGGTACATATCCGATATGAAATTGCTTTTCGTTCAAATTGGCCATTACCTTTATGGCATTTTGGTCAAATTCATTGTCTGGCTCTTTTTCAAATGATACATAGTCCCCAAACATCACATCTTCAAATTCCGAAGCTTCAGCCATAAATTCCAAGATGTCTTTATTTGTCCATCCACCGTACGACTCAACATCTTGCTCTTTTGCAATCTCGCGGGCAATCCGACGCAAAAGAGGTTGAATTTCCTTACCTTTATCATTTTCAAATGTCACCCCGGAAACATTAAAGGTGATGCTTTTCTTTTTAGGCGGCTGAGGTTTGGGCTCGGGTTTTTGAACTATTTCTGGCTGTTCTTGAATTACTGGATCCGGTAGCGGTTCGGGTGTCAGCCTCTTAACAACTGGCGGTTCAACTTCTGTTTTTTCTTCCTCTGCAGGCGAGGCTGGTGGCTCTTCAATCGCTGCAGCTGCCGGGATGATACTCCTCACTTCTTTTTCTTTGCTTTTCACCATTCTTTTATATTGTTTAAATTCCGATTTCATAACTCTAAACTTTTCCCCAGTTGCAACGTTTTTCACCAAGCATGTTTTGGTGCATGCTTCTTTAATTGTGAGGTAAATCAGCAGAAGCCAAAGTGACAAAGTAAATGTGGGCAGTATTAATAAAAACGCGGCAATCGTCAGTCCAATATCAACGCCGGAGTTCAACCTTCTTAACACCAGGCGTTTACCGGCTGCAGCCTCCGCCTGTTGCATCTGCTGCATCCTTTGCAGTGACGCGATTGTGTCAAAGCTCATTTTCATCATCCTCCTAGTAAATCGTCAACCTTACATCTAAGCGGCTTTGCCAATTTAAAAGCCTTTTCCACTGTAGAGTATGACCGTCAACTTATTCAGTTTGATAACTGTGTCGGCGATATATCCAATTCTTTTGCTGTGTACTTTTTCCTATATCCTGCAGTGTCAATGTGTTCCCAGATCCGGCTTTTCATCAGCTCACCAAACGCCTCACGTTTGCAGGGGGCTATAAATTATTTCACCAAAACTGCATTGTAAATTTTCCAATTATAATTTAAATCGTAATCCCCTCGAGACGTTAAATTTCCACGTACTGTAATTTTTTCTCCTTGCTTTATATTTTTGAATTGGGACGGATCTTTATATTTCGCAACAAAACAATAAAATAATTTTTTCTTGTCCCCTAATTCGCCCCAAGTTTCTCCGTTATAATCGTCATTTCCATAAACAAATACTTCACTGGTTCCTGCATGTTCGACTGTTCCAGTCCAAGTTACCTTTTTACCATATATTTGTTTATCCCATACCGCTGTTTTATTGCCACCCAATTTTTTATATTCGTTAACAAATTTCATAAAGTCGTTACTTTCCAGTGCTGCTACTGTACTTTCGCCAATATTTTCATTAGTCTTGTTAGCTTCCTTTTTTGGAGTTGGTTCTTCAGCAGTTGTGGCAGTTGCTACCTTATCCTTGATTTGCTTTGAGGCCTCCTTTTTCTCGGCATTTTCTTTTGGAGCGGTCGAAACGTTTTTTACAGTTTTCTTATCGGTGGCTTTTTCCCCCGTATTGTTGCTTGGGATAGCAAGCCCCGCGATAAAAAACACAAGAGATATTAAAAATACTGTCAATCCGTGTTTTTTCTTTTTAGTAACCCGCCCCAAAATCATTAAAACGATACTGACTATTATGCCGGCGGTTCCAATTAGCCCCAGAAATGCACTCATTTGTTTTCCTCCTTTTTCCTATATATGTCCTCAAATTTTACGTTTAAGAGCTCGCAAAGTTTTAGGAGCTGCGGAACAGATGGATATGTTTTTCCCGTGCACCAATTAGATAAGGTATTTGCGGAAATCCCAAATTTATTACAAATATCTTTGCGATCGATTCCTGACTGCTTAATCCATGCTCCCAATAAAACTATAACATTATCATCCTTCAATCTCATCACCCATTGTATGTAATTCGATACAAGTTTATTATTTACCTTTACAAATTTCTTTCAGAAAATCATAAGTTATTTTGTATGGACAAGATATATTTCCACCTTCCCGATCGTTGCTTTATCAAATGCCGCTGGAGAAGGTAGTTCGGGAATATTCCAGATCCACGCGTAGCGATGCTTTGTGGGTCGTTTTGGAACTTCTTGATTTTAGCAACAAATTACTCCGTAATTTACAAAGGAGTGTTGCAGATGAAGGGAGGAGTGGGCGGGATCGCGACAAAAGCATACTTGGCAAAAAATGGTTTGTCAAATGATGACTCGGATTAAATAAAGGAGATTTTTTCGCTGATCGGGGTAAACGTCAAAGATGGCAAACAAACGTACACTACACAGCTAGTCAAAAAACGGGATTACGAATGGGGCACGGAATACCGGTGTCGGATACCATTGGCAGAAGTTTCGAGGACTATGTTGTCAAACAAAGAGCTTGGAAGCTGGTCTGGTGAGTCGTCGGATGAAACTGTAGATCAAAGATCTGAAAAACCTTAAATTAGACCGGGCAGTGATTAAACAGCTCAAAAGTATATTTGCGAAAAAAATGACCGCCAAAAAGGAAATCGGAATGTATTATGACGGTTTGCTAAAAATCCGGGTGTATAAGCAGCCGTTGTCACTCAAAATTCTATGGTCAACGGACTGTTTAAAACCGGGAACCTGGTCCGTGCTTATTGGTCAAAATCATGCCGAAAATTGTACCACGACTTCGACATGCGGAAACACCTTATTTTAGCCAGAACAACGGGTTTTGGAAAATCTGTCATCATGAAATCCCTCATCACAAGCCTAATTTTACAAAAACCGGATGATGTGGAGTTTTCGCTCATCGATCTCACAGGCGGGCCCGCATTCGCCAGGTTTAAGAACTGAGGGAAAGTCATTAATTTTGGGAGCAATAGCGAAGAAGTGGCTACCATATTGAATTGTTTTGAATTGATTTTCTTCTATTTTATATGTTCCGCACACAAGTCCACCAATGGGAACGCGACCAGTATATTGAAATGTATTAAGAAAGAAACCCCTTGAAGCGTAAGGCTTTGAGGGGTTTTTGTTTATCGGGCATTTTTGCGGCGAACGCCCAATGCCCATTAATTTCCCCGATTTTTCCTCCGAAAATAGATTGAATGCCCAGAAATCCGTGCCACAGGTATGTTTGCTATCAAACGCGCATATACTCTATTAAAAAAGAAGCAGCCGAAACTGCTTCTTTTTGATCAGTGCACCATTTGCCTGTACAGCCCGATGACAACGCCGAGAATGGTGACGTTTTTCAATATGATCGGTTCCATTGTCTGGTTTTCAGGCTGCAATCGGAAGTAGTCTTTTTCCTTGAAAAATCTTTTTACTGTCGCTTCATTTTCATCTGTCATAGCGACCACGATATCCCCGTTGTTTGCCGTCTGCTGGGAGCGGACAATCACATAATCGCCGTTTAAAATCCCGGCATCCACCATGCTGTCCCCTTCAATTTCCAGCATGTAGACGGACTCGTCAGACGGGACAAGATGTTCTGGAAGCGGAAAATACTCTTCAATATTTTCTACAGCTGTAATCGGTATGCCTGCTGTTACTTTTCCGACAATAGGCACATTGACAACATTTTGGGCTGGTATTTCTTCATCATGGTCCAAAATTTCAATCGCTCTCGGCTTTGTAGGGTCGCGCCTGATCAGCCCCTTGCTTTCAAGCCTTGCGAGATGGCCATGAACAGTTGAGCTGGAAGCAAGCCCGACTGCCTGGCCAATTTCCCGCACGGAAGGGGGATAACCTTTTGTTTTTACTTCATGCTTGATGAAATCAAGTATCGCCTGTTGCCGTTTTGATAGTTTTGCCATTCTATTCACCTCGTCACAGTTTTGTTTGGCACCCGCGCTGCGTATGGGGACGCTTACGGGAGGAATGCCATTATTTGCTATTATTATATCACATTGCAGCAGATAAAACAAACGTAAGTTCGAAAAAAATGTTGACGAAAAACAGGCGTTCGTTTTATAATAGAACTGGTGATTGGACGAACGAATATTCGCGGGAGGAAGATGGAGATGTCACGATTATGGAAAAAGTATAACTATGTTATGATTTTAGCAGGGCTTACGCTTGTTTTCGGATTTTTCATGATTGGAAGTCTGCGGGATCCATCCCCACACTATATCAAAATCAGCGTCACAGAGGGCGAGACGCTTTGGAACATCGCCGGACAGTATGCGGAAAAGGGCAAAATGTCGAGGGAAGCATTTATCAGCTGGGTTGAGCGTCATAATGATATTGACGGCAACATGATCAAAGCCGGCGAAAAAATTGTCATTCCGGTAGAAAAAAATGAATTCAGCGATGATAAAAGGGAACTTGCGATGAAATCACAACGGGAGACGAAAAAATGAAAGTTGTTTTATATTGCAGAGTAAGCACGGAAAAAGAAAGCCAGGAAACTTCCTTGGCGAGGCAGCGGGAAGAGCTGGTGAAGCTTTCGGATTCCCACGGTTTTCAAGTGTCCGGGGTGATCTGTGACCGGGCAAGCGGCTATGACCTGGACAGGCCCGGCATCCTTGATCTTCTTGATACGATTGAAAATGAAAAGATTGACGCCGTACTGGTGCAGGATGAAACACGGATCGGAAGAGGAAACGCAAAAATTGCATTGCTTCATTTTTTATATAAAAGAGGGGTTAAAGTATATTGTTATGCGCAAAACGGAGAATTGGAGCTTTCGGAATCCGATTCAATGGTACTGAAAATTGTCAGCATGGTTGAAGAGTATCAGCGAAAGCTGCATAACTTAAAAATTAAAAGGGGAATGGAGCGTGCAGTCAAAAACGGCTACCGCCCGGAAAAAAATTTAAAAGGGAAGCGGAATCCGGACGGCAGGGAGCGAAAGGAAGTGCCTGTTGAAGAAATTATCCGCCTGCGGGATAACGGCTTGACTTTTCAGGAAATTGCTGCGACAATGCGCGGTTTCGGCTACCAAGTTTCAAAAGCAACCGTCCACCGGCGTTACAGGGAATATATGGAGGAAACGGGGCATGATAAATAGTACCAAAACCGGTTTCACGGGTGCGCTTTCGTTGCAGACGAGTCCATATTTTAGTAAGATGGCATCAATCACGGATAAAAGGAGAGAAAATATGCTTTCAAAAGAAAAAATGGCAAGGATTAACGAATTGGCGAAAAAAGCGAAAACCGGTGCCCTGACAAGTGAAGAAGCAAAGGAACAGTCAAAATTGCGAAGCGAGTATTTGCAGGCGTTCCGCTCTTCATTCAGAAAAACGATTGAAAATGTCCGTGTGCTTGACCCGGCTGGCCAGGACGTTACCCCTGAAAAAATTAAGCAAATCCAAACAAAAAGAAAGCTGCACTAAAAAGGAAACCATTCTGCTTTTTTCTTACAAAATCCATACAAAATGGTAAAAGAGTTGTGTTATGGGTTTCACTTGCCTTAATATAGAGTTGTAACCCATGAAGAAAGGATGTTAACAGATGTTTGATAAAACGGACGAACTGGCAGTCACAACAATTCGAACTTTGTCCATTGACGCCATTGAAAAAGCAAAATCCGGTCATCCGGGGCTTCCGATGGGGGCTGCACCAATGGCATACACCCTCTGGACAAGATATTTGAACCATAATCCGGAAAACCCGCACTGGTTTAACCGGGACCGTTTCGTATTATCCGCAGGGCATGGTTCCATGCTGCTCTATAGCCTGCTCCATTTATCCGGTTATGCATTAAGCATGGATGATATTAAAAATTTCCGGCAATATGGAAGCAAAACCCCGGGTCATCCGGAATACGGGCATACGGAAGGCGTGGAAGCAACGACCGGTCCGCTCGGGCAGGGGATTGCCATGTCAGTCGGAATGGCGATGGCAGAACGGCATCTGGCGGCTGTATACAATAAAGAAAATTTCCCTGTCATTGACCATTATACATATGCTTTATGCGGAGATGGCGACTTAATGGAAGGCGTATCTGCCGAAGCTGCTTCATTGGCGGGACACTTAAAATTGGGACGTCTCATTGTATTGTACGATTCCAATGACATTTCCCTTGACGGCGACTTAAATAAGGCCTTTTCCGAAAGTGTTGCCGACCGGTTTAAAGCATACGGCTGGCAGTATTTGCGGGTTGAAGACGGGAATGATATGGCACAGGTCGCAAAAGCGATCGAGGAAGCAAAGGCGGATACAAGTCGGCCGACACTCATTGAAGTGAAAACGATCATCGGTTACGGTTCTCCAAACAAATCCGGGAAATCGGCTGCCCACGGCGCCCCGCTCGGAGAAGATGAACTGAAACTAACGAAAGAAGCGTATAAATGGACATTTGAAGAAGACTTCTATGTTCCGGATGAAGTTTACGCACGGTTCCGTGAATTGGTTGTGGAAAATGGCGTGAAAAAGGAACAGGAGTGGGCGTCCCTGTTTGAGGCCTATGAAAAACAATACCCGCAGCTTGCGGCTGAACTAAAACAGGCGATAAAAGGCGGGCTGCCGGATGGATGGGACAAGGACATTCCGGTCTATGAAGAAGGCAAAACCCTTGCCAGCCGTGCGGCAAGCGGGGAAGTGCTAAATGCCGTCTCCAAACATTTGCCGTCTTTGTTCGGGGGATCTGCAGACCTTGCCGGATCCAACAATACGCGGCTGAAAGAAGACAAGGACTATATGCCGGATGCCTATGAAGGGCGCAATATTTGGTTCGGTGTCCGCGAATTTGCGATGGGCGCAGCCATGAACGGTATGGCGCTTCATGGTGGTGTCCATGTATACGGCGGCACGTTCTTTGTTTTCTCGGATTATTTGCGTCCTGCCATCCGCCTAGCTGCTCTTATGGGCCTTCCGGTAACGTACGTCTTTACGCATGACAGTATCGCTGTCGGGGAAGACGGTCCGACACATGAACCGGTTGAACAGCTTCCTTCTTTAAGAGCGATGCCGGGCTTGTCGGTCATCCGCCCCGCGGACGGCAATGAAACGGCGGCTGCCTGGCGCCTTGCTCTGTCATCTGAAAACCATCCGACAGCGCTTGTTTTGACGCGCCAAGGGCTGCCAACCTTGAAAGGGACGTCTGAAAAAGCGTTGGAAGGCGTTTCAAAAGGTGCCTATGTCGTGTCCCCTGCACAAAAAGAAACGGCTGACGTTCTCCTTCTTGCCAGCGGGTCGGAAGTCCATCTGGCTGTGCTCGCGCAACAGCAATTGGCGGAACAAAAGATTGATGCTGCTGTTGTCAGCATGCCGTCATGGGACCGTTTTGAACAGCAAAGCAAAGAATACAAAGAATCCGTATTGCCGGCACAGGTGAAAAAACGCCTTGCCATTGAAATGGCTTCACCATTCGGCTGGGAAAGGTATACCGGCGATGAAGGCGATATTTTGTCGGTTGATACGTTTGGCGCAAGCGGAAACGGCAATACCGTTGTGGAAAAATACGGATTTACCGTTGAAAATGTTGTGGCACGTGTAAAAAAATTATTGGGCATGTAATCGTTCCAGGCCTGCTTTTGCGGTATTCGCAAAAGCAGGCTCATTTTTATGAAGGAAGGGTATAAGAATAGGGGCTTGAAGTACCGGAGCTGAGTTGAATTAGCTTCTCCCTTGGACGCAACCGATTTTGCAGCAACGCTTTGATACATTTACGCTTATTTTCCTGTATGTACGTGTAATCGAATGTTCCACAGTAATTTTTTAAATTTTGTTACAACAAACGACAACTTTTTTGGGGCCCGTCCATTATAGTGAAGGTAACAAAGTTGCGGGAGTGAGATCATATGCGATCCTATTCTATCTACCTGATAAAAGAGGAGTTTGCACAATATTATTACGGCAGGGAACGAATGTTTTTTAACCTTTTTCACCAGTATGCGCACGTTTCCGGAAGTTTGAAAAATGTCCTCAGCAGACAGATCCATTATATTACAAAGCAGATTCCGCTCTTGCCTGTCCATCATGTCTTGCAGCCGTTATTTTCTGACACCATTAACATGACGAAAACCGGCGCTTGCCAACTTCTTTCAAAAAAAGAGGGGCAGGTGCTGGAAGTGACTATAGAAGAAAGAATGCTCCGCCTGAACGTATCCGGTAGTTATGATACAGAAACCGCCGTTTTTGAAATTCTGAGGAACTTCAAAGGAAATCTGCTTGCAATCGATTACGACCATAAACGATACGGCTGGATAAAACCGGTTAAAGAAAGAAAATTCGTGTGAGAAGAAAACAAGTATTGTATAATTCAAATGGATTTAGTACACTGTATGTGAGTGAAGGAGGTATATTATGATTTGGGTGTTCGTTCTTGTAGCCCTTATTGCTCTTTTGGCAGGCGCAGCAATCGGGTTTTTCATCGCCCGTAAATATATGATGAATTACCTGAAGAAAAATCCGCCGATTAATGAACAAATGCTGAGAATGATGATGATGCAAATGGGTATGAAGCCGTCTCAGAAGAAAATCAATCAAATGATGAATGCCATGAACAAACAAATGAAATCTTAAGCTGGATGACCGGCTTTTGTGGTATATCCATCACCATTGTTAAGCTTCTCACGATTCTGTAAACCACTTTTTCTGCCAATTTCCTGCACAGAAAAGGTGGTTTTTGATTTCATGTTCCATTTTTATGCTTTCGTGTATGTGTAAAATTTTACTCGAAGGGGCAAATGAGTGGAAAAAAATGGGAAGACGCTCTATCATCTAATTGTACACTTCAAGATGAACATCTAGAGAGAGAGGTCTTCCCATGGATATTATATCAATAATTGCTGGATTATTAAAGGATACAAAGAGTCTTATCGAATTTGAAGAACAGCTTAAACTTCTGATGCAGAAGGCTTTTACACAATGGGTTGGGGAAATATTTGAAGAGTTAGATAAAACAATTAAACAGGAGAAGTTAGAGGAGGGCTGGGT
This sequence comes from Weizmannia sp. FSL K6-0777, assembly GCF_038593185.1. NCBI lineage: Bacteria > Bacillati > Bacillota > Bacilli > Caryophanales > Bacillaceae > Heyndrickxia > Weizmannia sp. FSL K6-0777. The sequence goes on along the minus strand of NZ_CP151971.1, from coordinate 1,760,215 downwards.
GTACTGCCGGAGTGATAACAGAAGCGTTCAGTTTCTATTTGGAAGTGTGACTTTTAAACGTTCATTAATGCGTGATAAGAGAGGGAACTCACATTATCCTCTGGATGAATGGTTAGGGCTGGTACCACACCAACGATACAGCCCGTTAGTGGAATTAAAGGTGGCAGAGTTGGCAAGTGAGAACACCTATCGGGAAGTAGCTGATATTTTAAAAGAGTGGACAGCAGTGAGTCTTAGTCACACAACTGTAGGGAACATGGTAAAACACGTAGGGAAAACTCAGGCGGAAGCCGATAAGGCACTTGTAGAAGAGCTAGAAATAGCTGTTTCCCTGCCTGAGGGGAAGAAGGTAGACTACCTGTTTTCTGAAGCAGATGGTGTATTCGTTCGGGGACTAAAAAAGAAACAGAGTATGGAAGTCCACCACGCCATTCTCTATGAGGGATGGGAAACCAATGGAAAAAGGGTCTCCCTGCGTCAGCCCACAGTCATCATGACGACGGAAGACATTCAGACATTTTGGGATGAAGTCCAAGCCACAGCTGCCAACACCTATTCCCTCGAAAAAGCGCATGTCATTACAAACAGTGATGGAGGTGCTGGGTACACAGCTGAACGGTTTCAAACAGCATTCTCACAGTCGGAATTTCCGGTGCTCAACCAGCTGGATACCTACCACGTTGCACAAGCCATCATAAGGACATTTGGGGGCGGAAAGAGCGAGATCAAGGAGCAAATTAGAAAAGCGATTAGAACGCATGACCTGGACCAATTCACGTTATATTTGGATACGCACGAAAGCACCTTGACGGATAAAAAGGCCCTCAAGAAAATCAAGGAATTCCGTTCGTATATCTTGAAAAACTGGGACCGCATTTTTGACTGGAGAGACAGGGTGAAAAACGTGCCGGAAGGTGCGAGAGGCCTAGGAGCGATGGAATCGAATCAAAGGCATATCTCCTTCAGGATGAAAAAAAGGGGCATGCATTGGAGTGAACTTGGCGCAGAAGCCATGGTGAAAATCAAACAAGGCATACTCAATGGGACATTGAGAGAAGCCTATCTGAAACACCGTTCAAGAAGCGAGAGAAAGCAACGGAACTTGAAACAATCCATCAGGATGTCTCAACTACTCAAGCAGCCTGTACGCCCGTCAGTGGGCGTAAAGCACGGATCAGTTGCCCTGCATTCAAGCAGTTCATCGGCAATGGGACATTTAAGCAAAATATTAGAGCTTTCGTTTTAAGCCTGGCTCAGTGGGGACTGATCGTTGAGGCGCGCGAAATTTACGAGACTCCTGCGGGAAAAGCGAGCCAGGAGAGACCCCGCAGCGAGGTACGAGCGAGGAGGCTCGCCGGCCGCCCGCGGAAAGCGAGTGAATTTCGCGCGCCTCAACATCCCCGTTATCCATCTTTATACGAAAATACTACATCTTTTCCGAAAATTACACCGAGCAAGTAAAGCACGGTAGCCGAAAGTGTACAAAAAGAGTGTCTTGGAATACCCGATATTTAAACCTTGTCGAGAAAAACTTGACACATACTGCTTTCGTGATGTTTTTTCTCTTTCAATCAGTTTATGTTAAAATGAAAATGAGCCGGGATGGGGAGTGAACCGATGGCTGATGTAACAGTATGGCTGTCTTTCGGGGCAGGTTTCATGAGCTTTATATCGCCTTGCTGTCTGCCGCTTTACCCTGCTTTTGTTTCTTATATAACAGGCGCTTCTGTTAGCCGGTTAAAAAGCGGGGGCGGCATGCGGGAGTGGAAAAGTATCCTGCATACCGTTTGGTTCCTCGCAGGATTTTCCACAGTTTTTATTGCATTGGGGTTTGGTGCTTCCTGGATCGGGAGTTTTTTTATCCGTTACCAGGATGCCATCCGGCAGCTCGGTGCAGTCGCGCTCATTTTTTTTGGGCTGCTTGCTGCGGGCATTTTTCAGCCGGGGATCTTTATGAAAGTGTACCGAATCGATGTAAAAAAGCAGCCGGTCGGATTCTTGGGTTCTTTTCTCGTCGGGCTTGTATTTGCTGCCGGCTGGACGCCTTGCACCGGGCCGATTCTTGCCTCGGTATTGGCGATGGCAGTGGCCCATCCGGCTTCTGCGTCCGTCTATATGGCTGCATATGTGTTCGGCTTCTCCATCCCTTTTTTTGTCCTTGCTTTTTTTATCGGACGATTGGGGTGGATGCAAAAATATAGCGTGAAACTATTAAAATGGAGCGGTGTTGTGATGATATTCGCCGGAATCCTGTTCTTTTTTGACTGGATGCCTGTCATTTCCGGTTATATGAGTGCGCTGTTCGGGGGATTCCAGGGATTTTAATCCGGGTTGCATTTTAACGGATCAATGAGGAGGAGAAATTCGATCGATGGCAAATGTGTTGATTGTGGATGATGCAAAATTTATGAGGATGACTTTGGCGAAAATGCTGGAAAACGGCGGCCATACCGTTGTGGGCGAAGCGGAGAACGGGCAGCGGGCGATTGAATTATACCGTGAAGTCAGGCCGGATGTCGTTACGATGGACATTACCATGCCGGAGATGACCGGCATTGAAGCTGTGAAAAAGATCGTGCGCGAATTCCCGGACGCAAAAATTATTATTTGCTCCGCGCTTGGCCAGCAAAAACTGGTCGTCGAAGCAATAGAATCCGGCGCAAAGGATTTTATCGTCAAGCCTTTTGATGAAACGCGTGTTTTAGAAGCGGTTGAACGCGTTTTGAACTGACAGGCGCCGCAAAAAAAGAGAGGCAGGCATTCCGGCTGGACATCAACCCCGCTTTTATGGTTGAATATTAGCATAGGAAACTTATATTTACCGTAGCTATATTTATTTTGTTAAAAATCTGTTACTAAAGAGGGTTGAGACATGGAAGGCATTGTCATCTCGTTCATTGTTGCGATTTTGATGGGGTCTTTGGTCATTTTTGTCCGTTTAAAAGGGCAGAACAAGCCCGTTTCCACAAAAAAAATATTGTTGCCGCCGGTCTTTATGAGTACCGGGGCATTGATGTTTGTCGTCCCGTATTTTCGCGTGACGCCTGTCGAAGTATTGGAAGCATTTGTGGTCGGAATGTTCTTTTCCATATTTTTAATTAAAACTTCCCGTTTCGAAGTCCGTGACGGAAATGTATATTTAAAACGGTCGAAAGCTTTTCCGTTTATTCTGATCGGGCTCCTTCTCATCCGGTTGCTGATGAAGGTGGTACTCAGCTCCTCGATTCAAATCGGGCAGCTCAGCGGCATGTTTTTTCTGCTCGCATTCGGCATGATTCTGCCGTGGCGCGTCGCCATGTATATTCAGTACAGGCGGCTCATGCAGGAACTGGATGAAGGGGTCCGTGCTTGAAAAACATCATTCGCTTTTGCCGAATGATGTTTTTTCATTTACCGGACCGATTTTGTTTTTTTCTGCGCAAACAAATGCTCGTAGCGGCTGTCATCGATGTCCAGCTGCTTTAATTTTTTTCGGAGGAATTTATGGTCCCTTCTTGGCGTGGCGAGGATATAGCCCTGAATGATATTGTCCAGTGTCATTTTCTTTGCATTTTTGGAAAGCGCCACATCCCCGATTTTTGCCGCGATTTTTTTCCTGGCCACATCGCGGAACAATTCCGGGACAGGGCTTACTAGTTCTTCAAGCAGTTCTCTGTACTCCGGCGTCCAGAGGTGCCGCGTTTTAAGGATTGTCTCTTCCTGCTGGTCAAGTATCGATTTTCCGTCTTCTTTCGGAAGCCTTTTCAAAAATTTTCGGAACATAAAATAGCCGCCAACTGAAAAGAGAAAAACGAGACAGAGGATCCATATTAAAATAAAGGCAGAAAACCATCCACTCAGCATGACGCTCTCCTCCCTGGCAAGTACTCGCTTTTATTATAAGAAAAAATGGACTGTTTTTTCAATTAAAAAAGGAAAAACCCTTTCTCCGGCCGGCAGGGGACAGAGAAAAAGTGATGTTTTATCTTTATTTGTCCATGAAAAAAACGGTGAGGCACTTTGAATGCGGTGCCTCGCCGTTTTTTTGATTTCTTTTGTGCTTTTTCATCTGCTTCGGGCAAGCAGAAAGCATTTTTACTGTTTTTTCAGCGCTTCAAAAGTGTCTTGCAGCAGAACAATCGTTTTTTCAATTTCTTCTTTTGTTCCTTTTTTTCCGTCTGCCAGCCTGATCGGGTCGCCAAAGCGCACGCGTTTCGGCTTTCTCGCGAGGACTTCTTTGAACGTTTTCGGCCCTTCGTAAATGGCCGGGACAAGCGGCACATTTGCTTTTAAAGCAATCGTCACGGCACCGCGTTTTAAAGAAACATGTTCGCTTTTGCGTGTTCCGGAAGGGAAAATGCCGACGACCTTCCCTTCTTTTAAAAGTTTCATTGGAATTTTAATCGAGCTCGGGCCCGGATTTTCACGATTGACTGGAAAAGCGTGCAACTTTGTGAACAGCCATTTTGACCATTTTTTAGAGAAAAGTTCCTGTTTCGCCATATAATGAATTTGGACAGGCCAGATGGCAATCGCAAGGTAGATAATATCCAGCCATGTTTGGTGGGTACAAACGACCACAAACGGAGCCGCAGGGATTTTCTCTTTGTTTTCTTTTTTGATGTTGCCGCCAAGCAGCCAAAAAATGCCGGCAACAACATAATAGCCAAACCGGTACATGATTACACCCCCACAAGCATTTTATACTATACAGGCATGCTTGTTCTACTAATTTGGCAAAAAATATTTAAAAACGCGAAATGAATCATTGGAAAAAAGAAGATAGCAGTCAAAACAGCGTTTACGGAAAGATTAAAATAAAGAAGGAATATGATAAAGCAAGGCAGAATTTCATACGGAGGGAAACGGATTGCATAAAAGATGGGTCGTGATATGGACGATGGCATTTCTATTTATTCAGGGAACCGGGCCTTATGCAGCAGGGGACAGGGAAGGCCACGGGAAAAAAGAAACAGACGCAAAGATTGCCGGTATTCTTGAGGCCGCCCCTTTAAAAGGCGGGATCGTTGCGATCAGCGTCCGTTCGGCTGATAGCGGGAAACTGCTCTACGAACAAAATGGCAATACGCTGTTGCGCCCTGCATCCAATATGAAACTGCTGACCGCAGCCGCCGCGCTTGAAACGCTCGGGGAAAATGCCCGTTTTAAAACGGGCGTGTACCGGACAGGCGCGATCCAAAACGGTACGCTTTACGGTGATATATACATACAAGGGGGAGGAGATCCTGCTTTATTGAAATCCGATTTAGCGGACTGGGCGGCTGAATTAAAGAAGCAGGGGATCCGGCGTATTCAGGGGGACCTGGTCGGTGATGAATCGCGCTATGACGATACCCGGTATTCACTTGACTTGCCGTGGAGCGATGAACAGGAATATTACGGGGCACAAATTTCGGCTTTAACTTTATCGCCTAACCGGGATTATGATGCAGGGACGGCCATTTTTGAAGTTGTTCCGGCAAAAAAACCCGGCATGAAAGCGCGAATCAAAATGGTTCCGGAAAGCGGGATGGTTAAACTGGTCAACTATGTCCGAACCGTGCGAGACGGTGAGCAGCAGGAGGACGATATCGTCATCAGCCGGGCACATGGCGGGAATACGTTTACGGCAAGCGGGACGATTACAGCCGATTCCGCCGCAGTCCGGCAATGGAAAGCGGTCTGGGACCCGGCGAAATGGGTACTGTCTGTTTTCAAAAAAACGTTAGAGGAAAACGGGATCACCGTTCAAGGCACGATCAAAACGGGCAGGGTGAAGGATGCAGCAGTTCCGGTTCTCTTTTCGCAATCGCCGCCTTTATCAAGCATCATGGTGCCGTTTTTAAAATTCAGCAATAATACCATCGCCGAAATGCTTGTAAAAGAAATGGGGAAAACGGAAAAAGGGGAAGGAAGCTGGGAAAAAGGGCTTGAAGTCATTCGCAGCGTTGCAGGTAACTTTGGCATGGACCCTGACCAGATGATGCTCCGTGATGGTTCGGGCATATCCCACGCCGATTTGGTCCGGGCAAATGATTTGACGGCGCTTTTATACCGGATACAGGAAAAAGACTGGTTTCCGTGCTTTTTCGATGCGCTGCCTGTTGCGGGGGCTGAAAACAGGTTGGAAGGCGGAACCCTCAGAAACCGGTTTAAGGGGACGGCTGCTCGAGGACAGGTGTTTGCCAAAACTGGGTCGATTACAGGCGTCAGCACACTTTCCGGCTATATGCAGGTAACATCCGGGGAAAAGTTGATTTTTTCCATTTTGATCAATAATGTACTGGATGAAGAAGCAGTACATCAAGCGGAAGAGCAAATTGTACTGCAATTCATCAACCAGGGGGGAAAAGGATGAGAAAAGGGAAACGATTGCAGGCGGGAGATACGATCGGGCTGGTCGCGCCTGCAAGCCCGGTCTCAATCGAAAGGCTTCAAACTGCTGTTGCGAAATTGCGGCGGCTCGGTTTCCGGGTAAAAGTGGGGGAAAATGCGGAGAAAGTATACGGTGGGTATATGGCCGGCACGCCGCTTGAACGGGCAGCCGATCTGCATGCGATGTTTGCAGACGATGACGTGCGGGCAATTCTTTGTTTGCGCGGCGGGTACGGGACACCGCAAATTTTACCGTATCTCGACGTTGAATGGATCCGGGAGAATCCGAAATTATTTATCGGTTACAGCGATATTACAGCACTACACATCGTTTTCCAGCAAAAATGCGGCCTCGCCACGATCCATGGCCCGATGGCGGCTGTCGAATTTATCACAGACGATGCGCTTTCGGTACAATCATTGCTCAAGCTGGCGTCAACCGGTGTTCCTACCGGCAGTTACACGGGGGAAGCGTGGGGTGAAGGGGTCATGACAGCGCCGCTTACAGGCGGGAATCTGTCATTAATCTGCGCACTGATGGGAACGCCGTTTGAAATCGATACAAGCGGAAAAATTCTTTTTCTTGAAGAAGTGCATGAAGAGCCATATGCGATCGACCGGATGCTGACCCAGCTTCAGCTTTCCGGAAAACTGGATGACGCCTCCGGGTTTGTGCTCGGGCAATGGATGGACTGTGAGCCGGAAGCATACGCGGATGGGTTTACGGCACAGGATGTCCTGAAAAAGTTTTTTTACGGGAGCGGTAAGCCGGTGCTTGCCGGCATACAGTCCGGGCACGGTACCCCGAATCTGGCGCTTCCGCTCGGCATCCCGGTCACACTGGATACAGTAGGCCAACGCCTGCATTTTTGCGAAACCATTGTCGCTGAATAAGCTTGCATATCGTTCTCATCATAACCGCATACTTATTGCCCGTACGGTATGTCCGGAAGCAGGCTGGCCTAGCAAGGGGTTTACAATGCAGACGCACATCCGGCCGTTTAAATTGGCGCCTGTTTTCCCGCTTGCAGGCGGATGCACAAACGATGCGCTTCCAACTGCCATATTGTAAAAGCAGCAATGGATAAAGGAGTGACAAATTTGGCAGAATCCAGGCAGTATTATGGCGGCTATCCGGGCCATTATATGCCGTATGGGCACCACCACCATTATGGAGGATACGGTGGTTACGGCGGTTATCCGTACGGGCATTCGTACGGCCACTCGTACGGCCACTCACATGGTTATGGTTACCCGCACGGCCACCATCATCATTACCATTCCGGGCATTACGGCCACAGCGGATACGGGAATTTTCCGGGCCACGGGTACAGGGAAGAAAAATAAAACGCTTTACCGAAAAAGATGCCTGCGTGCAGGCATCTTTTTCCCATTTTTGCAGCAGCATTTTTCCAGGCGGATGGATTCGGCAGCCATGAAAGGTTTTCATCCGAAAAAATCACGGCATTAGTGGAGAAAAAAATAAAGAAAAAAATAATCAATTCGTCTTGACACCACATTTATAATCTGCTATTATAATAAAGAATTATTTTTGTTCGGTATGGTAAGGAAGGAAGAAGTTTTAAAACTGACCCCCTGAAATCACTTGAGCAAGGATAGTAATTTTGTGTTCAAACACATTAGGAGGAAACAAAATGGAACAAGGTAAAGTAAAATGGTTTAATTCGGAAAAAGGCTACGGATTTATCGAACGCGAAGGCGGCAGCGATGTATTTGTTCACTTCTCAGCGATTCAGGGCGAAGGTTTTAAAACTTTGGAAGAAGGCCAATCCGTATCTTTTGATATTGAAGAAGGCAACCGCGGACCACAAGCTGCAAACGTTTCGAAATTATAAAAAACAGGCCTTTATGGCCTGTTTTTTTTTGCCTTGGGAATCAGGTTCACACGTCCCTTTGCTAGGAAAAAAAATATCCTTTTAATCCGGCCGCTTCGGATAAAAAATAGATACATATTGCAATCGCGATCTTTCATAATATATGATAAGAGCAATGCCAATATGGATAAAGGAGACAGGGGAATTTTGCAAATCAGAGAAATGGCAACAGAATTACTAAAAAACGCCGGGTGCACCGCCCATTTGAAAATAAAGAAACAGTTCCCCGGCGGGCGCCTTGTTGGCGGCAAATACCATCCGCACACCGATACGATTACGCTGTATATAGAGACAATCCGGCGGCAGTGCGAGCTATTGTTTGGAAGCTGCGAATGGTTTTTGCCTTACGCCACGATTGTGCTTGCACATGAAATCGGCCATGCGATGGATGAAAATCTGCCTCTATTGTCCGCCGCCTTTGAAGAGTCCGGGCATTTACCGGAAAAGCAAGCACTGGCACTTACGATTGAGCAAAATGCGTGGGATTTTGCCGGCCAGCTGATCCCCGCACATCTTGAGCCGCTTTTTCAAAAAATCATGGATGAGTCGCTATCTGCCTACCGCCAACCGGTGATGGCGGGTGCATATTAAGAAATGGCAAAAAAACCGGAAGAAGGGAAGTCTTCTTTCGGTTTTTGCTTTATTTAACGATTGGCAGTGTTCCGTGCACATAGGGCGGTGCCGGTTGTTGTCCGACACGGTCATGGGATGCAAAAGGTTCGACAAATTTAAATTCACCTTTTCCATCAATGCTTTCGCCGCTCGCCCATCTTCCCTTGGCACTTTCTTTGCCTTCCGAATGATTGATAAAGAGATGGGTAAATTCTTCAGGCTCCTGTTCAGGAGGGAATGTGCTCGGCACGACAACACCTTCCTGTTCTTCCAGTTCACGCAGGGCGGCCAGCCACTGGTTCTGATGCATCGTGTCCCGCGCGATCAAAAACGATAGTGTTTTTTTCACGCCCGGATCGTCCGTCATTTCATATAAGCGGACGACTTGAAGTCGCCCCTGCGATTCAGCGTTGAGATTGGCGCGGAAGTCAGCGATTAAATTCCCGCTTGATACGATATAACTGCCGCTCCACGGAACACCCGCACTGTTGACCGGCAACGCGCCGAGCCCGCCGACAATGGCGTGTTGCGGATTCATCCCGCCCATGACAGCTGCAATGGCAGGGTCTTTCGCAACCGCTTCTTCCTGCATTTTGACCGGTGCCTTATCGAGCAGGCGGGCGATTAATGTGGCGAGCATTTCCACATGGCCGATTTCTTCTGTCCCGATATCAAGCAGCATATCCCGGTATTTTTCATCTGCCCGGCAGTTCCATCCTTGGAGAAGATACTGCATCATCACAGAGATTTCCCCGTATTGCCCGCCGAGCACTTCCTGCACTTTATTGGCGAAAACCGGATCCGGCCTTTCAGGTTTTGCTTCAAACTGCAACTCTTTTTTGTGTAAAAACATCTGCTCCACTCCTGTTCCGGTTTTGATCTTCAATTCCTGTCTACCCTAGGAAAAACGGGTTAAACATTCGAAAAAAACGAACGCCGGTGTTTAAGAACGGGGCAAAAAGGCAATATAAAAAGAAATCTGATTTACATACAAGGGGGAACATAACGATGCAAAATATCGTTGCAAAAACAGAAGACAATTATTTTGAAAAAAATAAATCGAAAGTGGACATTCACGTGTTCGACAAGGAAGATTCTCGCCCGTTTGCAAACTTCCCTTTTTCCAGCCGGAAAGTGTATGAGTTTTTCGATTATACGCTGCGTACGCCGCTCGAAAAAACAGATGCTTTCTATGAAATTTTAAAAATGCCATATGCATGTGAGATTTGGATTTTGCCGGTAACCGAGAAATCTTCCCATTTTATGCGTGAAATTCAAGAACCGAAAACCGCTGCTTTGTTTTCCTTTTTGGCGAAAGTGAAAGACACCATTCAGCGCGACCGCACCTTTATTGTTACGGATCAAAGCCATGCAGCGGCAGTAGCTGAAGAAATGAAAAGACTCGGCTTTACGATGACGGAACCCAGCGCGGCGGAACTGGAAAAACTCGTCATTTCTTTTGGTGATTAATATGGGGACACGCATATGCAGTTAATTGGAATTTTTGCCGGACCCGGGGAAGCAGCGGAAGCCATTTTACATCATCATAGAGAAAATGGGCGCATTACTGTCATCGCCAACAATGCTGCGGCCATCCGTGAAGTCGGCCGCGAAGCCGGAAAAGGTGTAAACGGAATATGCCTTCATACGGATGTGGATCTCATGAATGAACTGAAAGCACTGGTCAAAAGAAAAACATACCCGGAAAAAATATTGGAAAAGGTCCTTGAGCTCGGAATTCCGCTTGAAATTGCCACCCGGTATGTCGGTGCGGCGGCAAACGGAAAAATCGTCGTATTGGCACACGACTAATTTTCCTTGCAGACGAAAAAGATCAAGCCCTGCCGGATGCAGGCCTTGATCTTTTTTGTTATGCTTGAAAGCGAAAAGTTTCTATTTTTTTATATTTTTAACCTTGTATAATCATACATAATGAATTATAATAATGCACATACATAACAATAGGGAGATGAAAATGTTGAAAATAGGGATTGTCGGGGCAAACGGATACAGCGGTGCGGAACTTGTCAGACTTCTTGCCCGCCATCCCCGCGCACAACTGGAAATGTTGATATCGCACCGCACAAAAGGCACGATGCTGACCGCACATTACCCGCATTTCCAGCAAATCATAGAAGCCGGATTGGAAGACATGGTTCCGGATGAAATCGCAGGCAGGGTAGAACTATTGTTTTTCGCAACGCCGTCTGGGGTAGCCAAAAACTGGGTACCACGGTTTGTTGATAAAGGTTTAAAGTGTATCGACCTGTCCGGGGATTTCAGGCTGGATGGGGAAGCGTACAGGCAATGGTATAAACGCGAACCCGCCCCGCAAAAAGAGCTGGATAAAGCTATCTACGGCCTTTCAGAAATGAATGCGGACAGGATAAAAGAGGCTCAACTGATCGCCAATCCCGGCTGCTTCCCGACCGCAGCGCTTTTAGGACTTCTCCCGCCTGTTCAAGGGGGGTTCATCGATACTTCCTTTATTGTGATTGATGGTAAAACCGGTGTTTCCGGTGCGGGAAGAACCCCTTCTCTAGGCAACTTGTTTACTGAAGTAAATGAAAATACCGGTGCGTACAAAGTCGGAAGCCACCAGCATACACCGGAAATCGAGCGGTTCATCAAGGCGTTTGCCGGAAAAGAAGCGAAAATTTCATTTACGCCCCATCTTATTCCGATGACGAGGGGGATTCTTTGCACGATATACGCGCCTTTAGCAAAAAAAGTCACCACCGAAGATGTCCGCCAATATTATAGGAAAGTGTATAAAGGCCGGAAATTTATCCGGATCAGGCCGGCTGGTTCTTTTCCATCTACAAAGGAAGTATACGCCTCAAATTACTGTGATATAGGCGTCCATGTGGATGAACGGACGGGGAGGCTCGTGGTCATTTCTGCCATTGACAATCTTGTAAAAGGTGCAAGCGGGCAGGCAATCCAAAATATGAATCTGCTTTTCGGGCTGGAAGAAGATACAGGGCTCGACCATGTTCCGGTTTATCCATAAGGCAATCTTAAACATACCGTTTATATATGGAGGATGGCAATGAATCAATTATATGAAAAAGAAAGTACTGCATTTTTTACGAAAACAGACGGAAACATCTCGAGCCCGGCAGGATTTTTTGCCGGTGGGCTCCATTGCGGCATTAAAAGAAAACGTCCGGATCTTGGGTGGCTTTACTCCGCTGTCCCGGCACAAGCGGCTGCGGTCTACACGACGAATCAGTTTCAAGCTGCACCCATCCAGATTACAAAAGAAAGCATTATGGAAAGTGAGAAGCTGTCCGGCATCATTGTGAATTCGGGAAACGCGAACTCCTTTACAGGCAATGAAGGCCTCCGCCACGCCCGCCTGATGCGGGAATGGTTCGCCGCTCAAATCGGCGTAAACGAAAGCCTGATCGGCGTTGCCTCAACAGGTGTCATTGGCGAGCTTTTACCGGTTGAAAAAATTGAAACCGGCATTCGCCGTATCGAGAAAGAGGGCACATCCCATCCGGACCTTTTTGAAAAAGCGATACTTACGACGGACACCTTTCAAAAACGCGCCTGCGTAACGCTTGAAATTGATGGGAAAACGGTCACGGTTGCTGGCTGCGCCAAAGGATCGGGGATGATCCATCCGAACATGGCAACGATGCTCGCTTTTATCACGACAGACGCCAAAGTTGAGGCCGCTGCATTGCAAAACCTGCTGAAACAAACGGTCGATGAAACGTTCAATATGATTACGGTGGACGGCGACACAAGCACAAATGACATGGTCGTTGTAATGGCAAACGGGCTGGCCGGAAACGATACGCTTTCCTATGCACACCCGGATTGGAAGAAATTCGCAGAAAGCTTTGCCTATATTGCCCGGGAACTTGCCAAACAAATTGCAAGAGACGGGGAAGGCGCGACGAAACTGGTTGAAGTCTGTGTAACCGGGGCTGAAACGGAAAAAGAGGCACAAACGGTCGCAAAAACCGTTATCGGCTCAAATTTGGTAAAAGCTGCTGTCTTTGGCGCCGATGCGAACTGGGGAAGGATTATCAATGCGATCGGATACAGCGGCGTCCAAGTGGATGAACAAGCGCTTTCTATCCGCATCGGCGGGATTCCCGTAGTGGAAAAAGGCATGCCGGCTTCCTATTCCGAAGACGAGGCACATGCCTATTTAAAGGAAAATGACAAAATCTGTATCGCCATCGACCTTGGTGCCGGAACTTGCCAGGGTACTGCATGGGGATGCGACCTGACCTATGATTATGTGAAAATCAATGCCACTTATCGTTCATAATGTTTGTGCACGCATTGTTGCATAATTATACAATTCAATAACTATTTATAAGGGGTTGGCCAAATTGGCATACGTTGTCATCAAGTGCGGCGGCAGCATTCTCCATCAGCTGCCGGATGCATTTTTTGAAAATCTGGTGCAAATCAAAGCGCGATTCGGGCTTGAACCTGTCATCGTTCACGGCGGGGGACCGGCGATCTCAGCCATGTTGGAAAAAATGCAGATCAAAACGCAATTTAAAAACGGGTTGCGCGTTACGACCGAGCCGGTGTTAAACGTCGTTGAGATGGTGCTTTCCGGCTCCATCAACAAATGGATTACGCGCCGGCTCTCGCAGGCGGGGGCCAAAGCGGTCGGCATCAGCGGAACCGACTCACGGCTTTTAACTGCCAGGAAGATTGAGACACCGAATCTCGGGTATGTCGGGGAAATCGAATCTGTAAACGAACAGGTGCTGCTTGCTTTATTGCGACAGCAGTTTATCCCAGTCATTTCCCCGGTTGCGACGGATAAAAACGGCCAGCGCCTGAATGTCAATGCTGATTTGGCAGCAGCCGCGGTTGCCCGGAAAATGAACGCGCGTGTTTGGATGGTGACGGATGTCCCCGGGGTCATGATGGAAGGGAAAGTGCTCCCTTATCTTACCCCCGGACAGGTTGACGGGCTCATCCAAAAACAAGTCATTACCGGTGGCATGATTCCGAAAGTCCGGGCAGCAGCGGAATGCATCCGGTCCGGCGTAAAAGAAGTGGTGATTGTGGACGGGACAGAAGAAGACAGCCTCCTGTTTTTGGCAGGCGGCGGAAAAACCGGGACGAAATTTACAGGGAACGGGGTTTTGATCGATGGATAAGATGACGCAAACGGTAAAAAAGCAAGCACTTATGCAAACGTACAGCCGGACGCCGGTAAAGTTTGTAAAAGGAAAAGGCAGTTATGTATGGGATGAAAATGGAGAAAAATATTTGGATTTTACTTCAGGCATTGCCGTTTGCAATCTCGGCCATGTCCCCGAAAAGGTAAAAACCAAGGTGACCGGCCAGCTGGACCAAATCTGGCATACTTCCAATCTGTTTGAAATCGGGCCGCAGGAAGAGCTGGCTGAAAAACTAGCAGCACAAAGCGTATTTGACCGGGTGTTTTTCGCAAACAGCGGCGCGGAAGCCAATGAAGCGGCGATCAAACTGGCCCGCCTTGATGCAAAAAAACGCGGAAAATCGGGGCCCATCGTCACCTTCAAGGCTTCGTTCCACGGCCGGACACTCGGGACATTGTCGGCAACGGCACAGGAAAAAATCCAGCATGGCTTTGAACCGCTTGTGCCGGGATTCACCTATTTGCCGTTTAACGACATCACGGCACTCCGCGATCTCGAAAAGCTTAAGCCCATTGCCGTCATGTTTGAACTGATTCAGGGGGAAGGCGGCGTCATCCCTGCGGAACAGGATTGGGTGGATGCCCTTGTCCGCACGTGCAGAAAGAACGATTGTTTAATCATTGTAGATGAAGTGCAGACGGGCATGGGCCGTACCGGTACACTGTTTGCCTATGAACAGTACGGCTTCGAACCGGATATCATGACGCTTGCAAAAGGGCTGGGGTCCGGCATTCCGATTGGCGCCATGCTCGCGAAAGAAAAAATCGCGCAAAGCTTTACGCCCGGTACGCACGGCAGCACTTTTGGCGGCAACCCGCTATCTGCGACAGCCGGTCTGGCAACGCTTGAAACGTTTGCGGAAGAAAATATCATCGAACATGTCCAAAAACAAAGCATCGATTTTTGGACAAAATTGGAAGACTTGAAGACGCAATTTTCTTTTATTAAAGAAATCCGCGGGAAAGGGCTGATGGCCGGCCTTGAAACGGAAATGGAAGCTGTAAAAATCACCCGGGCGGCATTGGCTGAGCATTTGCTTGTATTAACAGCAGGCCCGCATGTTGTCCGTCTGTTGCCGCCGCTTGTTATTACGGAAAAGGAAACGGCGCTTTTTGCAGAAAAAATGAAAACTGTTTTTACTAAGGCAAGCCAAAACAATCTTTAACCGGCAAAGAGACAAGGGAGGACAGACATCGTGACAAGCGGATATCTTATTCTTGAAACGGGAGAAATTTTTGAAGGCTTTTTTGCGGGAAACCCCGCTGAAACAACGGGAGAAGTGGTATTTAACACCGGCATGACGGGGTACCAGGAAATGCTCACCGACCCGTCGTACACCGGGCAGATTCTGGTGTTTTGTTACCCTTTAATCGGCAATTACGGCGTAAACGGCGATGATCACGAAAGCAAAAGCATCTCGGCGCGCGCGGTTGTGACCGGTGAAATATGCGCAAGCCCGAGTTTTTATAAAGTGGAAAAGACGGCCCTATCCTTTTTGGAAAAGTCGGGTGTCCCTTGCCTTGCAGGAGTGGACACGCGCGCGCTTGTAAAAACGATCAGAAAACGCGGCACTGTGCGCGGCCTTGTTTCAACGTCCCGCGATCAAAAAGTGCCATGCGGCGGCGATGAATTTTTCGTAGCCGAAGTGGCCATAAAACAACCGGAAACGTATGGAGATGGCCCTTTGCACATTGCTTTGATGGATTTCGGCTACAAAAAATCCATTTTGCAATACTTGCTTGACCGCAACTGCAAAGTGACCGTCGTGCCCTTTGATTTTACGGCAAAACAAATGGCGGAACTTGCACCTGACGGCATTGTCATTTCAAACGGCCCTGGGGATCCTGCTAAACTAGCCGAGTGGCTGCCGGAAATCAAAAAAGTAAGCGCCGCTTATCCGGTGCTTGGCATTTGCCTCGGCCACCAGCTATTGGCACTCGCTTACGGGGCAAAGACGAAAAAGCTGCCGTTCGGCCACAGGGGCGGCAACCATCCGGTTAAAGATTTAAAGACTGGAAAAGTGTTGATGACAGCCCAAAACCATGGCTATGTTGTCGATGAAGCATCACTTGCCGGATCGGAACTCGAGCTTTCCTTTAAGAATGTGAATGACGGCACGGTTGAAGGCTGCATCCATCCGGACTTGCCGGTCTATTCCGTCCAGTTCCACCCGGAAGCACATCCGGGGCCGCGTGATTCCGAATACATTTTTGACCACTTTTTACAACGAGTACAACAAAGAGCGGGAGTTTTGTCTTATGCCATTCAATAAATCGATCAAAAAAGTGCTTGTGATCGGCTCCGGCCCGATTGTTATCGGCCAGGCCGCCGAATTTGATTATGCGGGTACGCAGAGCTGCCTTGCCTTGAAAGAAGAAGGAATTGAAGTCGTGCTTGTCAACAGCAATCCGGCAACGATCATGACTGATGAAGAAATGGCCGACCGGATTTATTTTGACCCGCTGACGGTGGAGTCGATAGAACAGATTTTACAAAAAGAGCGTCCGGACGGCATTATCGGGACATTGGGCGGGCAAACCGGCCTGAATCTCACCGTCCAGCTCTATGAAGCGGGGATTCTCGATAAGTATGGGGTACAATTGCTCGGGACACCGGTGGATTCGATCCAGAAGGGGGAAGACCGCGAAAAGTTCCGCCAGTTGATGCTTGATATCGGGGAACCGATCCCGCCGTCAAAAATTGTGGAAAATATGGAAGACGGGCTGGCATTTGCGAAAAAAATCGGCTACCCCGTCATTATCCGCCCCGCTTATACGCTTGGCGGCTCCGGCGGGGGATTTGCAGCCAATGATGAAGAACTTCGGGAAGTGCTCCAGCGCGGCCTTGACCTGAGCCCGATCCACCAGGTGCTGCTTGAAAAAAGCATCAAAGGCTGGAAAGAAATTGAATACGAAGTCGTGCGCGATGCAAACGACACGTGCATCATTGTCTGCAATATGGAAAATATCGATCCGGTCGGAGTGCATACGGGCGACTCGATTGTGGTCGCGCCATCGCAGACTTTATCGGATGTGCAGTACCAGCTGCTCCGGGACGCTTCTTTAAAAGTGATTCGCGCGCTCGGGGTGATCGGCGGGTGCAACATCCAATTTGCGCTCGATCCCCACTCCGACCAGTACAATATTATTGAAGTCAATCCGCGCGTCAGCCGGTCATCCGCCTTGGCTTCGAAAGCAACCGGTTACCCGATCGCCCGCATTGCCACGAAATGCGCAATCGGCTATCATCTGGATGAAATTTTAAACCCGGTAACCGGCAACACGTTTGCTTCCTTCGAACCGGCCCTTGATTATGTTGTCGTGAAAATTCCGCGCTTTCCGTTCGACAAATTTACGGAAGCGGACCGGAAACTTGGCACGCAAATGAAGGCGACCGGCGAAGCAATGGCGATCGACCGCACATTTGAAGGAGCGCTTAACAAAGGAATCCGTTCGCTTGAACTCGGGCTTTCAGGTCTGTTCTATCCGGCGCTTGCTGAAAAACAGCCGGATGATTTGGTCCCACTTTTAACGGAAGCGACCGATATCCGCCTGTTTGCGGTGGCGGAAGCGATGCGTAAAGGCATGGCGCTGGATGACATTGAAAAATACACGGAAATCGACCGCTGGTTTCTTGAAAAAATAAAAAATATCGTGGATATGGAAGAAACATGCAAGCAATATACGATCGATACGATGCCGGCTGCTTTGCTGCGCGCAGCCAAAAAAATGAACATCAGTGATGAGTGTCTTTCGGCATTATGCGGATGCAGCGAAAAAGCGGTGCGCGAAAAAAGAAAACAGCTCGGGCTTATGCCGGTTTATAAACTTGTGGACACCTGTGCCGCCGAGTTTGAGGCGCAAACGCCGTACTACTATTCCACCTGGGGCGGCCGGGATGAAGTGGAAGTATCAAACCGCCCGAAAGTGCTGATCATCGGTTCCGGACCGATCCGCATTGGGCAGGGAATTGAATTTGATTACTGCTCGGTCCATGCCGTTATGGCGCTCAAACAACTTGGCTATGAAACGATTGTTGTAAACAACAATCCGGAAACGGTCAGCACCGATTTTTCAATGGCGGATAAATTGTATTTTGACCCGCTGCGCCCGGAAGATTTGCTGCATATTATTGAAAAAGAGCAGGTGGCAGGCGTCTTCACGCAATTCGGCGGCCAGACCGCGATCAATGTCGCATCGAGCCTTGAAGCTGAAGGCGTGAAACTGTTTGGAACGAACGTGGAACAAATCGACCAGCTTGAGGATCGCAACCTTTTTTACAAGCTGCTGGATGAGCTTGGCATTCCGCATATTAAAGGGCATACCGCCTATGATGCAGAAGAACTGAAACGGGGGGCAAAAGACCTGTCGTTTCCGGTGCTTGTCCGCCCGTCCTATGTTATTGGCGGACAGTCAATGTTCATTTTTTACCACGAAGACGAACTCAACGCTTATGCGGATGCGTTGAAGTACGCAAGCGAAAAAAGCTGGCCGCTTATGATTGACCAGTATTTGCCGGGTACGGAATGCGAACTCGACTGCATTTGTGACGGGGAGAAGGTGCTCATCCCGGGCATTTTTGAACATATTGAAAAAGCGGGCGTCCACTCCGGCGACAGCATGGCCGTTTATCCGCCCCAGCATTTAAGCCCGTCTGTGCAGGAAACGCTTATCCGGTATGCCGAAAAAATCTGTTTAAAGGGCAAAATCAAAGGCATTGCCAATATCCAGTTTTTAATTTATGAAGGGACCGTTTATGTGCTGGAAGTGAATCCGCGTGCTTCAAGAACCGTCCCAATTTTAAGCAAAGTCACCGGCATTCCGATGATTGATCTCGCCATTGCCATACAACTCGGAAAACCGCTTGCAGAAAAAGGGCTTCCTGCACCGCCGGAACTTGTCGCCGTGAAGGCACCGGTATTTTCCTATATAAAACTGAAAGATGTCGACCCTGTTTTAGGGCCTGAAATGAAATCAACAGGCGAAGTGCTCGGCCTTGCCCGGACATTCGGGGAAGCACTCGAAAAAACGCTTCTGTCCGTCCATGACCCGGTGTTTGAGCCGCCGCTTGAAGAACAATTTGTATTTTGCTCGGTGACGGACCGCGAAAAAGCAGCCGCGCTCCCGGTATTGAAAACATTGGCGGACAGAGGCTACCGGATTGCCGCAACGGAACATACGGCCCGGTTCCTGGCGAAAAACGGCGTGGCGGCGGAAACAGTAGGCCTTGAGGATGCCTCCGCCTTTTTCGAACAGCAACCCGTAACCGCTGCGGTGGTCATCCCGACAAAAGGGCGGGACCAAAGAAGGGGCGGCAGCAAGCTGCGTGAAGCAGCGATGCGTTTCCATATTCCGCTGTTTACCTGTCTGGATACATTGGAAGCCATTACCCGCTATGCCACAGGGACAACGCCAAAAGTGGCCCCGCTTCACGATTTTAACCGTATAAAAGCAGAAGTTTAGCAGAAAGGAAGATACAGATGGCGACATTGGCCCGTACGAAAAAGAAAGATTTTTTAACAATCGGCGCGCTGCAGGAAGAGGAGTTGAACGATCTGCTTCAGGAAGCGGCCGCTTTAAAAAAAGCGCATAAAGAAGGGAAGGAGACCCCGTACTTAAAAGGGAAAGTGCTCGGAATGATTTTTGAAAAATCATCCACGCGCACCCGGGTTTCTTTTGAAGCCGGCATGCTCCAGCTCGGCGGCCACGCTCTTTTCCTCAGTTCAAGGGATATTCAGCTCGGGCGCGGCGAGACGATCCATGACACGGCAAAAGTGTTGTCGCGTTATGTCGACTGCCTGATGATCCGCACATTCGCGCACGAAACCATCGAGTCTTTTGCGCGCCACGCAGATGTCCCTGTAATCAACGGGCTGACCGATCTGCACCATCCGACCCAGGTTTTGGCTGATTTGCTGACCATTCAGGAATATAAAGGACAACTGGCCGGGCTTAAAATCTGCTACCTCGGGGACGGCAATAACAATATGTGCCACTCATTGCTCGAGGGGGCGGCAAAGGTGGGCATGCATATGTCCGTCGCTGCCCCGGAAGGCTATTTGCCGAATGCCGGCATTCTTGCCGAGGCTCAAAAAGAAGCGGCCAAAAAAGGGGTCTGTATTGAAGTGGGCCAAAACCCGGAAGAAATGATCCGGAATGCCGATGTGGTCATCACCGATGTGTGGGCGAGCATGGGGCAGGAAGACGAAACGAAGAAACGGCTCGAAGATTTACAAGATTATCAGGTAAATGAATCATTATGCAAACTGGCAAAAAAAGATTTTCTTTTCCTCCATTGCCTGCCCGCCCACCGCGGCGAAGAAGTCACGGAGGCGGTCATTGACGGCCCGCATTCCGCGGTTTTTGACGAGGCGGAGAACCGGCTCCATGCCCATAAAGCCATTTTAAAAAAACTACTGGAAAATGTTGAATGAATCCGATATAATAGGTGTATAAAAATTCAACTTCAATATTAATTATACAAAGAGGTAGGGAGAGAGAAATGGCAAAGGAAAAAATTGTATTGGCCTACTCAGGCGGTTTGGATACATCCGTATCGATTAAATGGATTCAGGAAAAATACGGCTATGATGTTATTGCTCTTGGCATTGACGTCGGCGAAGGCAAAGATTTAAATGCGATCCGCCAGAAAGCGCTGAATGTCGGTGCAATCAAAGCTGTGATCATAGATGGGAAAGAAATGCTTGCAAAAGATTATATATTGCCGGCATTAAAGGCAAATGCGCTCTATGAAGGAAAATATCCGCTGTCTTCTGCGATTAGCCGCCCGCTTATTTCAAAGCTTCTAGTGGATGTCGCGGAACAGGAAGGCGCCGTTGCCGTGGCGCACGGCTGTACCGGAAAAGGGAACGACCAGGTCCGTTTTGAAGTGTCCGTTCAGGCGCTGAACCCGAACCTGAAAGTCGTTGCGCCTGTCCGTGAATGGGGCATGACCCGCGATGAAGAAATTGCATATGCGGAGAAAAACAATATTCCGATTCCGGTAGACTTAGATAATCCGTTTTCGATTGATGCCAATATATGGGGAAGAGCGTGCGAAGCCGGCGTCCTTGAAAATCCTTGGAACGAAGCGCCGGAAGCAGCATTCGACTGGACTGCGCCGGTCGAAATGACGCCGGATGAGCCAGAATATATTGAAATTACGTTTGAAAAAGGCGTCCCGGTTGCCTTAAACGGCAAAGCGATGGGCCTCGTCCAAATGATCGAAGAGCTGAACCTGACAGCCGGCAAGCATGGCATCGGCAGAATCGACCATATTGAAAACCGCCTTGTCGGGATCAAATCGCGCGAAGTATACGAAAACCCTGCTGCAGTCGTGCTGATCAATGCCCATAAAGAACTGGAATTTTTAACGCTGCCGCGTGAAGTGACACAATTTAAAACAACGGTGGAACAGCAGTTGACCAAAATCATTTATGAAGGACTCTGGTATTCGCCGTTAAAGGCCGCGCTCGATGCGTTTGTCGAGGAAACACAGAAAACGGTCACCGGCACGGTCCGCGTGAAACTGTTTAAAGGCACCCACACGGTAGTGGCAAGAAAATCCCCGTACAGCCTGTATAATGAAGAACTGGCGACCTATTTGAAAGGCGATTCGTTTGACCATAATGCTGCAGTCGGCTTCATCAAACTGTGGGGGCTGCCGACAAAAGTATTTGCCGAAATCCAGGAAAACGGGAAAGTGCTAAATCAATAAGCCATTTGGCCGCTGTTCCTGATGTTAAATCATAAGCACGGCAAATTTCAAGGTTGGAACCGGCCCGTTCAGGTATTTTTCACTTGTTTACCGGGCCGGGAGAAAACGGTAAAATATCCGGAAGGCTGTGGCGGTTTGCCGTGCAGCCTTCATTTTTTAATTCTATTGCAGCAGGAGGAAATGACATTGTCAAAGCTTTGGGGCGGACGTTTTACAAAGGAAACGAATCAGCTTGTTGAAAGCTATACAGCTTCGATCGGATATGACCAAAGGCTTGCTTTTGAAGATATTGAAGGGAGCCTTGCCCATGTCCAAATGCTCGGCGAATGCGGCATTTTGCCTGAAAACGATGTGGAACAGATCAAAGCAGGGCTTCGGAAAATTGCCGAAAAAATCAAAAACGGAGAAGCAGCATTTACAGTTGAGAATGAAGATATCCATATGAATATCGAAAAAATGTTGATGGATGAAATCGGCCCTGCCGGCGGGAAGCTGCATACAGGGCGGAGCCGGAATGACCAGGTTGCGACCGATATGCACCTGTATGTCCGGAAAACGACAAAAGAAATGATCCGCCTGATTGCGCTCGTCCAGGAAGCCATCGTGACAAAAGCAAAAGAAAACAAAGAAACGATGATGCCCGGTTACACCCATCTGCAACGGGCGCAGCCGGTGTTGTTTGCCCATCATCTTCTCGCCTATTTTTGGATGCTGGAGCGTGATAAAGAGAGATTTTCAGATAGCCTGAAGCGGACGGACTGGCTGCCGCTCGGTGCCGGGGCGCTTGCCGGGACGACTTTTCCGATTGACAGGGAACGGACGCGCGAACTGCTCGGATTTTCCCGCATTTATCCGAACAGCCTGGATGCTGTCAGCGACCGCGACTTTGTGCTTGAATTTTTGGCAAATGCCGCTATGTTGATGACGCATATTTCCCGTTTGTCGGAAGAACTAGTGCTGTGGTCGAGCCAGGAATTCCAGTTTATCGAGCTGGATGATTCTTTTTGCACGGGGTCAAGCATTATGCCACAAAAGAAAAATCCCGATGTCCCCGA
This sequence comes from Weizmannia sp. FSL K6-0777, assembly GCF_038593185.1. Taxonomy (NCBI): domain Bacteria; kingdom Bacillati; phylum Bacillota; class Bacilli; order Caryophanales; family Bacillaceae; genus Heyndrickxia; species Weizmannia sp. FSL K6-0777. The sequence continues at coordinate 1,737,415 of NZ_CP151971.1, read as the reverse complement.
ACTTTTGCGCGGGAAAACGGGAAGGGTGTTCGGGAACCTCATCGGGCTGTTGACCGTCCTGAAAGGGTTGCCGCTTGCCTATAATAAAGACATGCAGGAAGATAAAGAAGGCATTTTTGATACGGCTGATACGCTTCAAGGGGCGCTTAAGCTGCTTGCGCCGATGATTGAAACGATGAAAGTGAACCGGGAGAAGATGTTCCGGGCTGTCTCGAACGATTACGCGAATGCAACCGATATTGCCGATTATTTGGCAAAAAAAGGGCTGCCGTTCCGTGAGGCGCATGCGGTGATCGGGCAGATTGTCCTTTATGGCATTCAGCACGGCAAGTATTTGCTTGACCTGACACTGGATGAATACCAGTCGTTCAGCCCGCTTTTTGAGGCCGATATTTTTGAAGTGCTGAAACCGGTTCATGTTGTAAAAATGCGGAACAGCGCCGGGGGAACAGGACATGCACAAGTGGCGGCACAGCTTCAGATGGCGGAAAAACAACTCCGCAAACCGGATTGAACAAGCGGATGCAAACGTGGCTACGGAATCAAAAGCATAAGAAACGGGCTTCTTACGCAATCGTCAGGCTTTTAATCAGGCCGGATCCTTCGCTTCCAACTAGAACTGTATGATAACAGCTCCCAGGATGCCGGAAAGTGTGGTACAATAAATCATTATAAACCTTTTAATCTTATGCTAATGCATCCTGGAATAGGCACACAAAGCCCTAGGGCCGGGAAATTGGGAGGAAAAGCTTTTGGTTGACACTGCAAGACGCATGAACCAGTTACCGACGTTGATATTCAATGAGCTTTTAGCGTACAAAAAGAAAAAAATAGAAGAAGGCAACCGGATGATTGACTTAAGCATCGGGAGTCCGGATCAGGCACCGCCTGTTTTTGTAATGGAAGAAATGGCCCGAAATGCAGCTGACCCGCGCCAATACGGGTATACAATTTCCGGGATCGGAGCTTTCTACGAGGCGGCGGCCCGGTATTACGAACAGTTCGGAGTGAAACTGGATCCTGAACACGAAATCATTCAGCTTGCGGGTTCCCAGGATGGCATTATCCATCTTCCACTCGTCTTTTGTAACCCCGGCGATATCATTCTCGTACCGGATCCCGGTTATACAGCCTATGAATCAGGGGTAAAACTGGCGGAAGCCGTACCTTATCCGATGCCACTTCTGGAAGAGAACGGATTTATGCCGGATTTGTCAAAAATCCCGGAAGAGATCGCAAAAAAAGCGAAAATGATGATGCTGAATTTTCCGGGCAACCCAATCCCGGTGCTTGCTGAGAAAAAGTTTTTTGAAGAAGCCGTCCGATTTGCAAAACAATATGATCTCGTCGTCGTCCACGATTTTGCCTATTGTGAACTCGTCTTTAACGGGAAAAAGCCGGTCAGTTTCCTGTCTGTTGACGGGGCAAAAGATGTGGGGGTTGAATTTAATTCCTTATCGAAAAGCTTTAACCTGGCGGGGGCACGGATCGGTTTTCTGGCAGGGAACCGGGAAGTGATCCGGCTGTTTGCCCAAATGAAATCGCATATGGATTACGGCATTTTTGAACCGGTCCAAAGGGCGGCTGCCGCTGCTTTGGCAAACGGCAAGGAATTCGCGCGCCACAATGCTGCACTGTATGAGAAAAGAAGGGATTTGTTTGTTTCCGGATTATCGCGGATCGGCTGGGAAATCCGCCCGTCTGATGCTACGATGTTTTTGTGGGCCAAAATCCCGGAAGGCAAAAAGTCCCTCGCTTTTACATATGAACTGATGGACAAAGCCGGCGTTGTGGTTACGCCTGGCAACGCCTTTGGTCCCCACGGCGAAGGATATGTCAGAATCGCGCTTGTACAGGATGAAGAAAGGCTTATGGAAGCTGTCCGCCGCATTGAAAAAAGCGGCGTGCATTTGCCGCAAAAAGCGGGACTCCTTTAAGGGGCCCGCTTTTTGCATGTTGGGGCGGCCAAGCCGGCTGTCAACGCATATTATGTGAATAATTTCACATAAATATGTGAAAGTTTCCCTTGTTCCCTGAAAATAAGATAGACGCTCACAATGAAATGCGGTATGATAGGAATATAGAATGATAATCATTATCAATGAACAGACGCTATTTCTCTATCTCTGGGAGGGGCATACCATGGTCTTGACCGAACTGAAACCCGGAAGCAAAGGGATTATTACAGATTTATCAAGCATTGATCAAAGTATTCAAAGGCGCCTTCTTGATTTGGGTGTGCTTGAAGGCCGGGAAGTTTGTTATAAATGCGGATTGCCTTTCGGCGGGCCTTGCATGCTTGAAGTCAGCGGGCAGTGCATCGGCATCCGCAAAAAAGAAGCAATGCGGATCCAAGTGGAGTGTTTATAATGCAGGTCGCTTTATTTGGAAACCCCAATACAGGAAAAACATCACTCTTTAATGAGCTTACCGGATCATATGAATATGTTGGAAACTGGACAGGTGTTACCGTTGAAAAAAAGGTGGGCCAGCTGAAGGAAAATGCCGGGGTGCTGATTGATTTGCCCGGTATTTATGCCTTGAACCCGCTTTCCAAAGATGAAGCGGTGGCATCGAGATTCTTAATTGAGGAAGACTTCACATCCGTTTTGAATATCGTCGACGCTTCCCAGCTCGCACGGAACCTGCATTTGACCATCCAATTGATGGAGTACGGAAAGCCGGTTCTGATCGGGCTGAATATGATAGATGTTGCAAAATCGCGCGGCATGAAAGTGAATGATCGTTCGCTTGCAGAAGCCCTCGGCATTCCGGTCGTGCCGATTATTGCAAGGACAGGAAAAGGATGCAAGACCATATCGGAGCAGATGCAAGAAAAGGCGGTTGTGCCCGATTTCCGTATTGATTACGGCGATGAATTGGAGCATGCGGCGACCTATCTCATGGACCAGCTGCCGGATTTCCGGTCATTGAACAAACGATGGCTGGCGCTCCAGTTTTTGGAAGGCAATGAAGTGATTCGCCAAATTCCGGCGTTTATGAATGTAAAGCCGGAACTCGAAGATTTTTGCGCGGGTGTGGAGCGCAGGCTCCGTGCCGCCAACCCGCATACTTCCATTAAGCAGGAAATGTTTAAAAAGCGGCAGCAATTTATTGACAGGCTAATGGAAACCGCTGTTGAACAAACGGCGGCAGAAAAGAAAACGCTGACGGAGAAAATAGATGCCGTCGTCACGAATAAATACCTTGGCGTGCCGATCTTTCTTGTGATGATGTATTTGGTATTTTGCATTACATTCAACTGGCTCGGCACCCCTTTATCGGATTGGCTTGACAAGTTTTTTTCAGGCCCGCTGACCGCCTGGATTGAAGCAGGGTTGAAAGAAGCGGGGGCAACACCGTTTATCCGTGATCTTGTGTTAAACGGGATTGTGGCCGGAGTTGGCGGCGTTCTCGTTTTTGTGCCGCAAATTTTTGTTTTGTTTTTCTTTATCTCGGTGATTGAAGATTCCGGATATATGGCACGGGTAGCGATGGTCATGGACAGGGTGATGGAGGCAGTCGGTTTAAACGGAAAAGCATTTATTCCGCTGATTATCGGCTTCGGCTGCAATGTCCCCGGCGTCATGGCAGCAAGGACGATTGAACAGCCGAAAGAGCGGCTGTTAACGACGCTTTTGACCCCATTGATGTCCTGTTCTGCGCGGCTTTCGGTCTACAGTTTGTTTGTCGCGGCTTTTTTCCGCCACCATCAGGCACTCATTGTCCTGTCGCTGTATGTGCTCGGCATTGTCGTTGCGCTTTTGCTTGCCAAAGTATTTTCAATGGTGGTAAAAACGGAAGGTTCTGTTTTTGTCATTGAACTGCCGCCGTACCGCGTGCCGAATGCGCGGAGTTTGTACAGAAGCACATGGGATAAAGGGAAAGGTTTCGTCCGGAAAGCAGGGACTTTGATTTTCGGTGGCACGGTAGCCATTTGGCTCATTTCGAATGCGGGGCCGGGCGGATTCAATGTGCCTGTCGATAAAAGTTTTATGGCGATCCTATGCGGATGGATTGCGCCTGTCTTCAAGCCGCTCGGTTTTGGAACATGGCAGGCCGCGGCTGCCCTTCTGACCGGTTTTATGGCAAAAGAAGTGGTCGTTTCGACGATGAACGTCCTCTATTTTGTTCCAGACGGCGCATCTCTGGCAGGTGTGATTTCCCATGCTTTTACACCGCTTTCGGCCTATAGTTTCATGGTATTCATTCTTTTATACATTCCATGCCTTTCGACCGTGGCCATTATCCATAAAGAAACCGGTTCGGGGAAAGTGACGCTTTTTTCGATCGCTTATGCACTTGTGATTGCTTACTTGATCGCTTTTCTGATTTACAATATTGGGCGGTTCATCGCTTTTTAAAACGGGGGAATGTTCCGATGTTATTTAGTATTTTGCTCGGTGTTGTGATTTTTGCTTATGCGGCATTTACGCTGATCCGTTTTATCAAAAAAAGCAGGGAAGGGCAGTGCGCTTCCTGTGCATTGAAAAACCACTGCAATACAGCAAGCTGTTGTGCGCCGGACGCTCCATCTCGGGCCAAAACGGCAAAAAGCTGAAAATACCGGGCCGCCCTTTAAAAGGTGTGCCCGGTTTATGATAGGCAGGGGGTTCGCATTGGCGGAAACCGTGTCCGGCGTTCCGTCTGTTTAGATTTTTTTGCTGCGGTATGGTAAGATTAACAATGTCCAAACAGGTATAATGGCAGCCGGTTCCGGGGCCGTCCCGTGCCGGGTAAATAGAATTTCAGGAAAAAGGCAGATGAGGGTTCAATCTATGAGCAAATATAATGATGATTATATGATTACAATGGATGATATCGTCAGGGAAGGCGATCCGATTTTAAGAAAAGTGCTGGATGAAGTGAACATGCCGCCAACTGAAGAAGACAAAGCGGAACTGCGCTGCATGCTCCAGTTTTTAAAAAACAGCCAGGATCCGGAGATTGCCGGCAAATGCAATTTGCGTGCAGGCGTTGGATTGTCCGCAAATCAGATCGGCCTTAATAAAAGGATGTTTGCCGTTTATATTGCGGATGAAGACGGTGAAAAGGCGTACACGGTTTTTAATCCAAAACTGGTCAGCCATTCGATATCGATGATCTACCTTCCGCAAGGGGAAGGCTGCCTGTCGGTTGACCGGAAAGTGGATGGTTTTGTGCCGCGTTATGAACGGATTAAAGTAAAGGCATACGATTTGGACGGGAATGAAGTGCTCATTAAATTAAAGGGCTATCCCGCGATTGTTTTTCAGCATGAGATGGACCACTTGAACGGGATTATGTTCTATGACCATATTAACAAGGACAATCCGTTCGCCCTTCCTGCAAACACGGATATCCGGAGCGTGTATGAATAAACAGCTTGCGCAAACGGCAGCCTGCCCGGCTGCCGTTTGATGCATTATTCTCTTGTGCGGAAATAAGCATTCAGCTGGCCGCGGATGACTTGTTCGCGCATCGTGCGTTCATTGTATTTTTTCTCTTTCATATATTCTTTGCGGATTTCCGCAGTCTGGATGCCTTCTTCACGTTTATTGGCGATGTCCATCAGGCGTTCAACATCGGTAAATGAATATTTCCGGATCCCTCTGTTTGTCCGTTCCGGGAAAATCAATTTCCTTTCTTCATAGTAGCGGATTCTTCTTTCACTTAAGCCGGTTAATTCACATACCGTTCCGATCGAGATGACTTTCTTTTCCAAGTATGATTCATTCGTTGCCACCGGTGCATCCTCCCTTTGTAAGGTGTTTTTATTAATATATACCAAAAAAGCCGTTTAGACCATCTTTGTGTAAGAAAACCTGACAAAAATATACGTATTTTTCATCGGCACGTGAGATTACATAACAGCAGTCCTTTGATGTTCATTTTGGATTGCTCTTACGCGGAGTTGAGTTCTTTCCAATTTATCCATATAATAATTCAAGACTGGTTTCTCTGCAGGAATGGCGGCTTCCCGTGGCCGGCTTAAAAGCGGGACAGACAGTTTCCCGTGCGCTTCCCCGGCCGGCAGGGGTTAAAGTGCATACAGGAAAGAACGGAAAGACGGTGAATGCTTTCGCCATAACCGAAAGGGGAGTAGCACAGATGAAATCATCCAGGCTCATTTTTGCAGCAATCGTATTGATCGTCATGTTGCTCGCCTTAAATGAGTATCTGACCCATAAAGAATCGGCCCAAAAATCCGCGCAAAATAACGCTGCTGCCAAAAAACTGCTCGATGTGCCGATTATCAGGCAAATGGATGCGCCCCGCCTTTATAACGGCTGTGAAGTGACAAGCCTCGCGATGCTGCTTGTCGATAACGGTTTTCATGTGACCAAGAATCAATTGGCGGAAGAAATCAAGTATGTGCCGTTTACCTATAAAAACGGGCAGCACGGCAATCCGAACGCAGGTTTTGTCGGGAACATGGAGGATGGTCCCGGGTATGGCGTGTACCACGGCCCTGTTTTTGAACTGGCCAAAAAATATGCCGGCAAAAGAGCGGCGGATTTAACGGGACAGCCTTTTTCAAAAATCCTGGAAAATGTTGAGGAAGGGCATGCTGTCTGGGTGATTACGACAGCCCGGTTTCAGCCGGTTTCTGATTTCAAAACATGGGACACGCCCCAGGGAAGTATTAACATCACATACAGCGAACACAGTGTTGTCATTACAGGGTACGATCCAGGCCATATTTATGTGAATGACCCGTATGGAACAAAAAATAAGCAGCTTGGCCGTGAAGCATTTGAGAAAGCGTGGAAGCAGATGGGCAGCCAAGCTATTGTAATCCGATGAACAAAAAGCTTGGCGGAAAACGAGCTTCAAGTGGTTGGATTGCCCTGTAAAGCGCAAAAAGCTGCCGCCCGTGAATGTATGTTTGTATAGGGCCCGGCATGTCCGGTTATATTATCCAAAAATGTCCCTTGTACATGTATGTTGCGTTCAAACCTTGAAAGGCAGGGCTTTTCATTTCAATATTGTCTGCGCTTTCCTTTATAATTCTTTAAGACTGTAATAAAATCAAAGTAAAGGTAGGTGCAGAGTATGGACGGGAAAAAGATGGCCGGGGAGAAAGCGGCGGAACTCGTAGAAGATGGAATGATTGTCGGACTTGGGACCGGCTCAACCGTTTATTACACGATAAAAAAATTAGGGGAACGGGTGCAAAGCGGCCTGCACATCACCGGCGTGCCCACGTCGCGTGCGACAGCAAAACTTGCGCGCGAATGCGGCATTCCGATAACAGACTTGAACGATACGGCGCAAATGGATATGACCATTGACGGAGCCGACGAGGTGGACCCTTCCTTAAATGGCATTAAAGGCGGCGGCGGGGCGTTGTTGTTTGAAAAGCTGGTGGCAAAGGCATCAAAAAGAAATATCTGGGTGGTGGATTCCCGGAAAATGGTTCAACAACTTGGCGCTTTTCCGCTGCCGGTGGAAGTGGTCCCGTTCGGATACAAGCATTTGATGAAAACGTTTGAGCGGGAAGGATTAAACCCTGTCCTCCGGATGAAAGAAGGCCGGCCGTATGTAACAGACGGCGGCCACTATATCGTGGATATAAAGCTCAAATCGCCTGATATCGGCGCGTTTGGAGCCTGGCTTGATGGTTACACAGGTGTTGTTGAACACGGGCTTTTTCTCGGCATTTGCGATCTTGTTGTCATCGGGGACGGCAGCAAGGTATATACCAAGAACCGGGCGGAGGCAAAGAGCATTATTTTGTGAAAAAACAGCCGTATGGGAGACCATACAGAAAATTGAATTTCGGAGGAAGATTGATGTATCGTTTATTAACCCACAATGACCTGGACGGGCTTGGCTGCGGGATTCTTGCCAGGCTTGCATTCGGCAAAGACATTGAAATCCAGTATAATTCCGTGTCCGGTTTAAATACCCAGGTTGAAGCTTTTTTGAAAAAAGAACATAAAGAAGACATGTTATGGATTACCGATTTATCGGTCAATGAAAAAAATGCGCAGCTTCTTGATGCCTATGCCGCACAGGGCGGAAAAGTGAAACTGATTGACCACCATAAAAGCGCGCTTCACTTAAATGAGCATGAATGGGCTTCTGTCCAGGTGGAGGAAGACGGCAAACAGGCAAGCGCTACTTCATTGTTTTACCGGTATCTGCAAGCGGAAGGAAAAATCAGCGCGACCGGGGCCATTGACGCGTTTGTCGAACTTGTCCGGCAAATGGATACATGGGAATGGGAACGCAACGGGAATATGCAGGCCAAAAAATTAAATGATCTTTTCTACCTGTATCCGATCGAAGAGTTTGAAGAGATTTTGCTACATAAACTTAGCGGCAGTGAGACTTTTTCATTTGATGATTTGGAAGAAAAGATCCTCGATCTGGAAGAGAAAAAAATCGAAAGGTATATCAACGGAAAGAAGCGGGAAGTCTATCAGGCCGTGATTGACGGCTATTATGCAGGTGTTATCCATGCCGAGTCGCATCATTCCGAATTGGGGAATGCCGTTGCAAAAGAATACCCGCATCTCGATTATATCGCCATTTGCATGGTCGGAAAGAAACGGATCAGTTTCAGGACGATTCATGACCATATTGACGTATCGGAAATTGCCAAAAAATACGACGGGGGCGGGCACAAAAAAGCCTCGGGGGCTGTGCTGACGGAAGAGGCGTTCCGGAAGTTTGTCGTCGAAACGTTTAAAACAGAACCGCTTAAACGCGATTTTGCCCATAACCAGTCCAATATCAAAGGGCAGGAAGCGGGATGTTTATACCAAAACCGCAGCGGGGAACCGATCTTTATTTATAAAGACCCTCAAAAAGGCTGGGCGATCGAAGCAAGAGGCTTAAAGCAGTCTCCTTCTTTTTCTGCCTTTGAAGAAGCGGAAAAATTTGTAAAGCGCCAGTTCCAAGCATGGCTTACCCACGATGATGCGTATTTGGAATATATGGACAAAAAGAAAAAAAGAAGCGAAAGTGGTTTGTAAAGCTGCCCGGTGATGCCGGGCTTTTTTTCGTGCAGGTATAGAGCCGGTTGCGGCCAATTTGCACGAAAAAAAGCGCGGCCTGCAACTTAGGTTTTGCCGGGGAAAAAGGGGCTTAAAAAAGGCGCATCCGCGTTTGGATGCGCCTTTTTCCTTAATATACAAGTGAGAATAACCCGTTAATATGGGCCAGGTAACGAATATTGCTTGCTTCTTTCATAGCGGAAGCAGGGAAGCCTTTTAATTGCGTTTGGTTTTCCCCGATAAACGCAATGGCATCTTTTCTGCCGAGGCTTGCAAGCGTACCGGAGTTGACCGGCTGGAACGTCTGCATTTTTCCGCCTTTTAAATAAGCATAAAGATTATAGCCGATCAATTCGCCCATTTGCCATGACATTTGTGCTGTTGGCGGATAAGGGCGTGCGCCTTCTGACGGGAAGACAACCGCGCTGTCGCCTGCAACAAACACATCCGGGTGGGAAGTGGATTGCAAAAAGGCGTTTACCGTTGCACGCCCGCGGTTTACTTCAATCCCGGAATTCGCAACGACACGGTTTCCTTGCACGCCGCCCGTCCAGACAAGCGTCTTCGTTTCGATTTTCTGGCCGTCTTTTAATTCCACGACATTGTCTTGGAATTTTGTAACAGGGATGCCTGTGAAAAATTGCACGCCGCGCGCTTCCAGGCTCTTCGTTGCCCGCTCAATCAGATTTGGCGCGAAGTTCGGCAAAATGGAAGGCGCCGCTTCGACACAAATAAGCGAGATTTCGGAAGGGTCGATCGCAAATTTTTTCGACCATACCGGCACCTTGTCCGCCAGCTCACCAACCAGTTCAATCCCGGTCAGGCCGCCGCCGCCGACAACAAATGTGGCATCCGCTTTGTTTTTCGTTTTGGCATACTGCGCAAGGCAGGACTCAATATGGGCATGAATGCGTTTCGCATCGTCCACTGATTTTAACAGAAAACTGTTTTCTTCAAGGCCCGGAATGCCGAAGAAAGCTGTTTCGCTGCCGAGTGCGACAACAAGCACATCGTAATTCAGCTTAAAGCCACTTCCAAGCGATACCTCTTTCGAATCAGGCGAGATTTTTGTGACTTCATCCACCTGAACGTCGACATCTTTGCCCTTAAACAGTTTTCTGAGCGGAAGCGACACCCGTTTTTCAGAAACGCCGCCCGCTGCCAGACGGTGCAATTCCGTAATAATTTGATGGTCCGGCACACGGTTTACGACCGTGATCGCTGCATCGTCTTTTGACAAATATTCACGCGCTGATAACGCAGATAACAGGCCGCCATAACCGGCCCCTAAAATGACAATTTTTTTACTCATATGGATCCCCCGTTTTCATTCATTCTCATTCACCTTACTGCTGTTTGCTGCGTTCTTCCGCGACTGCAAGATAAGACTGCAGGAAACGGAACAGCTTCTGGGCTTGCGGATCTTTCAGCAATCTCAACAGGCCGAACAATCCGATCGTGTCTGTGGACGTCTCGGCACGGTCTTTTGCTTCAATCGCAGTTTGGGCAAGCCCCTTTGCTTTTTCGGCAACGGGATCCAGAAAGCCTTGAAATCCGCCTTTAAAATCATTGACCAGCACTTTATCTGTCATAATGGATTGCGCAAAATCATAGGCTTTGTTTAACATGGTGACCAGTTCGGCCATTTTCGGCAGGCTTTCAACCAACACCGTCAAAGATTGCTGGATTTCCGGATCCAATAATTGATCCAGCAAATCTTTCTGTGCGACTGCCGTTTCCGGGGTTACTTCCGGTTTTTCTTCAGGATTGCCTTTTTGAGCTGAAGTTTCTGCCATCTCCTATTTCTCCTTTTCTGATGGAATTCCCACACATATGTAGATGCAAAAAAATATACGGGTTCCCTGATTCCCCCCTCCTGATTGTGAATTTCCTCCCATAATTACGTACCAAGATTCACAAAGAAAGGTGATGAAACCTCATACATGACTAGTATATCAAATTTTCACCGTATAGAAAGTAATTTGCTTTCCATTTTCGGGGAAAATCCGCATGTAAGCTTATTTTTTGTCCCGGCTGCCTGGGTTATGCATAGCAAAATATTTTGCTTGCATTTCTGCTACTGCTGTTGTAAGATAATTAAAAATACTGAACGTGAACGAAGGAATAGTAGGCGGATCACCCTTGCATAAGAGAGCGGCACCCACAGGCTGAAAGGTGCAGCAGCAGGCGGCCTGCCGAACCTGCCTTCCGGGTCCCGGAAAACCGGGCGCAAAGTTTTGCGTTATCAAAAAAGAGCGGGGCGCAAATGTCGCCCAAAAAAGGTGGTACCGCGAAAAGCAAGGCCTTTTCGTCCTTTTTACAGGGACGGAAAGGCCTTTTTGTTTCACCTTTTTTAGAAGGAGAGAAAAGCCATGGAGAAAAACAGAGTCGTCGTAAAAATCGGAAGCAGTTCTTTAACAAATGACGCCGGTGAAATCGATGAACAGAAGTTTGCCGATCATATCGGCGCCCTTGTCGCATTGCACAAAGCCGGGCATGAGGTGGTCGTCGTTTCATCCGGCGCCGTCGCGTGCGGGTTCCGGCTGCTCGGTTACCCGGCGCGGCCCGTCACGTTAAAAGGGAAGCAGGCTGCTGCTGCTATCGGCCAGAGTGTGCTCATCCAGCGTTACAGGGAAGCGCTCGGTGCTTACGGCTTAATACCGGCGCAAATTTTGTTGACCCGGAAAGATTTTTCCACAAAAGACCGGTACCATAACGCTTATTCAACGATAACAGAGCTTTTGCGCCGCGGCGTCATCCCAGTTATCAATGAGAATGATTCCGTGTCGGTCTCAGAACTGACTTTCGGCGATAATGATATGCTGTCAGCGCTTGTCAGCGGGCTTGTCCACGCCGGATGCCTCATCATTTTAACGGATGTAAATGGGCTGTACAGCACGAATCCAAAATACGACCGTTGTGCGCAGCGCATTGATTTTATCGATCATATTACGCCCGAGATGATGAAAATGGCTGGAGGCGCCGGGTCGAAAGCGGGAACAGGCGGCATGTTGTCAAAGTTAAAAGCCGCAAATACAGCTGTCTCCCTCGGCGTCCGGGTGTTTATTGGAAAAGGAAAAGGGTGCGATAAACTCGTCAGGATACTCGAAGGAAAAGGGGACGGCACGTATATCGGAGCCACCCGCCCAGCTGTAAAGAGCCGGAAACAATGGATCGCGCTGTTTTCGGAAAGTGCCGGAAAAATATACATTGACCGCGGCGCGGAACAGGCTTTGCTGCAAAAAGGGAGCAGCCTGCTTCCGGCAGGCATTCAAAAAATTTCCGGCACATTCCAAAAAGGCGATGTCGTGGACGTCTACGGCGCAAAAGGGCTGCTTGGAAAAGGGGAAGTGCTTTACGGTGCAGAAGAGCTGTTGCGCGTGCTTATGAGGCCTAGCGGGCGGGCAGCAGAAGAAGTCATTCACCGCGATCATTGGGTGCCTTTAAACAGAAAGGGGCTGGGTTAAATGTCTGAAGCCGCAGAAAAAGGAAAAAAAGCGAAGAATATCAGCATGGTGCTCGCCAAAAAAACAACGGAAGAAAAAAACAAAGCGCTTTTGGCGATTGCCCGTGTTTTGCTTGAGGACCGGGAAACGATCATTTCCGAAAACAAAAAAGACCTCAGGCGGGGGAGCCGGGCAGGCCTTCCGGAAAATATACTCGACAGGATGATGCTGAACGAGAAGCGGATCCATGATATGTCAGAAGCGGTCCGGCTGCTTGTGAAATTAAGAGATCCGGTCGGGGAAACGGTCGAGGAAATCAAGAAAGAAAACGGATTGCTCATCCTCAAAAAGAAAGTGCCGGTCGGTGTCATCGGCATGATTTACGAAGCGCGCCCGAATGTTACGGCCGATGCTGCCACGCTTGCGATCAAAACGGGCAATGCGGTCATTTTAAGGGGAAGCTCGTCTTCCATCTGCTCAAATCAGGCGCTCGTCACTTCCATTCACCGCGCATTGGCGGAGACAGGCTTTCCTGAAGATGCCGTCCAGCTCATCGAAGATACAGGCAGGGAGGCGGCAACAGAAATGTTCCACCTTCGTGATTATCTTGATGTCTTGATCCCGAGAGGCGGGAAAAAGCTGATTGATACTGTTGTCCGCGAAGCTTCTGTACCGGTGATTGAAACCGGGGCGGGCAATTGCCATTTATATATTGACGAAACAGCACAGCCGGAAATGGCCGTCCGGATCGCAGTCAATGCAAAAACACAGCGCCCATCCGTCTGCAATGCTATCGAAACGCTTTTAATCCATGCGCATTGGCTCGCCCAGCACGGTGAAAAGCTGCTTAGCGCACTGGCGGAAAAAGGGGTGGAGATTTACGGAGACGAGCCGGTGCGAAAAATTTTTCCGGCTGCAAAAGAGGCGGCGGAAGAGGACTGGTATTGCGAATATCTCGCGCTTAAAATCAGCGTCAAAACGGTGGAAGATACAGATGAAGCGATCCGGCACATCAACCGTTACGGCACAAAACATTCAGAGGCGATTGTAACAGAAGACGGGGCCCGGGCGGAACATTTCATGTCCATGGTGGATGCCGCCTGTGTGTACCATAATGCGTCCACCCGCTTTACAGACGGTTTTGAGTTCGGATACGGGGCGGAAATCGGCATCAGCACCCAGAAACTGCATGCCCGCGGTCCGATGGGGTTGGATGCCTTAACGTCCACAAAATATTGGATTTACGGGAGCGGCCAAGTCAGAGAATGAATGCAAAACGGCGCGGCCAGATAGCCGCGCCGTTTTATTCATATGCTCCGGGCAATCGTTTGGTTAAAAAAACATTCCACATAATCCTGCCACAATCCCGACCACAACACAGGAGGCTGCAACAAACAGAAGGGTTTGTTTTGAAAACGACCGGCCAACCATGATCAAGGAAGGAAGGCTGATGGCCGGAAGCGTCACAAGCAGTGCGCTGGCCGGACCTGTCCCGAGCCCGAAAGCCATCATCGTCTGGACAATCGGAATTTCAGCTGCTGTCGGAATGACAAACAGCATGCCGGCAAGAGCAAGCAGGATCACCGCCGTAATGCTGTTTCCGGCATGCTGGCCGAATGCCGGAAACAACCAGAAACGGGCCGCACTTAACACAACAACCGAAAGCAAATAAGCCGGAACAAGATACAGGATCATATTTCCGGCGGCCTTTCCCCATCTTAAGAAAAAGGACCCGTTGTTTTCTCCGGCATCTGGCTCGAACTGGCGGATGTTCACCGGTTGTTCGTTTTTCACAAGCCGGCCCGCCAGCCAGCTGACCCCGAACGTCATGATAAGCCCTGCGACGATGCGGAGAAGGGTAAATTTCCATGATAATACAAAAGCCATGAAAATCAGCGTTGCCGGATTCAGCATCGGGTTACCAATCCAAAAGGCGAGTGCCGCAGGTGTGGACACTTGTTTTTTGCGCAGCCCGACTGCAATCGGTGCTGCGCAGCATGTGCACATCATGCCGGGAATGGCGCTCGCTCCGGCAATGACCGTACTTCCAAATGACGTTTTGCCGAGCACTTTAAGCAGCCATGCAGAAGGCAGGAGCACTTGCACGAGCGAACCGAGCAAAATGCCGAGCACGGCCGCTTTCCAAACAGCCTGAAAATACGCGATCACATATTGGAAGGTGCCATCCCATGAAAATGATGCCGATTTGCCCGGATCCCCGAGAATCGATGTCCCGATGGAATGCGTATGGGCGGCAAGCAAAGACTTCTCATAGTACGGCCACCATTTTACATAAAAAAGGCCGAACGCGGCAATGACGAGAAACAAAACGGCAAGCCATGCCGCCTTTTTCTCGGATTGCTGTTCAGGTTTTGCCGTATGATTCACAACAGCCAAAGCAACAACATCTCCATTTCTATGACAGTAAAATTTATACCAATTGTTAATGATAACATAATAAGGTGAAAAAATAAATGGCGGGTGATGCCAATGGCTGTCTCTTTTTTGGCATGGGGCTGCTGCGCTTTTTTATGCTCTTTCGTGAAAAATTTCACAAAAACTTCTGCCGAAAAAAACCCCCGGTTAAAACCGGGGGTGGGTTCAATCATTTTTTGCCCGGGTTAAAATGTCGATCAGCTTGTCTTTATTCGGATAATCGGAAGCTTCAAATAACCCGATCGTCTTTTGCACATCGTAGGAAACACGGACATTGGAAACCTGGTAATCGTGATCGCCAATTTCCACCATCGCATAAGAGGCTTTGGCGATCCCGTCAAACGGCAGACCGACACTGCCGAGATTGACAAACGTTTTGCCATCAAACGTGCGGATAAACGGCAGGTGGATGTGCGCGTATAAATAAATATCCGCGTCTTCCTGCATTAACTTCTCTTTCAACTTGCTGTTTTCACTATCCGGCGGCACATTTTCAAACAAACTGTACGGGGTGGCGTGAAATCCGTGAATTTTGATGCCGCCGTATTCGTATTTTACCTCTTCGGGGAGCTGGTGCAACGACTCCACTGCATTCTGCTCCATCCGGGAAACCGTCCAGTCCCGCTCCCGGTTCATCATTTCATAAGCCTTTTCCGGCACTTCGTTCATGCCGACACCCCTGTACACCCATTCATCAGCATTTCCTTTAATCACTTCCGTATTTAAAGCCATCACCATCTCATATGCCCGCTGTGGTTCCGGGCCGCGAAAGCAAAGATCGCCGAGGACAAAAATTTTATCGGCCCGCTTTTGTTCAATATCTTCCAGCACGGCTTCGAGCGCATGCGCATTGCCGTGAATATCGGATATAAATGCCAGTTTCAACGCGATCACCTCAAAAATTTGTTTCCTTTATTATACCATAATGGGTTGCGGGTTTATCCCGACCTGCCTGGTTTCACCACCGGGATCCGTTTTCAGCGTCCTCATTAGGCGGACGGAGCGGAAGAAAATGCATTTTGCTGCGAAGTGGTCTATAATGGTACAAGGATCAGACATGCTTTAAGAAAGGTCAGGTTGATGCAATATGGCACAATCAGAAAAAATAAAATTGACTTCACTGACAACAAAAGGCGGATGCGGATGCAAAATCGGTCCGGCGGATTTGCAGCAGGTGATGCGGACGCTGCCACCGAAGGCAGCGGATCCGAATTTGCTTGTCGGGCTCGATACGAACGATGATGCCGGCGTTTACAAGCTGACGGATGATTTGGCAATCGTGCAGACAGTCGACTTTTTTACACCGATTGTCAATGACCCTTATGCATTCGGCCAGGTGGCGGCGGCAAACGCAATTAGTGATATTTATGCCATGGGCGGTACGCCGCTAACTGCGCTGAATATTGTTGCTTTTCCGATCCATACCCTCGACAAAGCCATTCTTGCCGATATTTTAAAAGGCGCCGGTGATAAGTGCAAAGAAGCCGGGGTCACTTTAGCCGGTGGGCATTCGATTGATGACCAGGAACCTAAATTCGGGATGGCGGTGACTGGCACGATCCACCCGGCAAATATCCGCACGAATGCAGGGGCCAAACCGGGGGACAAGCTGATATTGACGAAACCGATCGGGGTCGGGATTTTGACCACTTCCATTAAACGGGATTTATTAACGGAAGAAGAGATCACACGCGTGACCAATGTCATGGCCACCTTAAATAAAAAAGCAGCTGAAATTTCCCGGGATTACACCATCCATGCTTCGACCGATGTGACCGGGTTCGGGCTTTTGGGCCATGCATCCGAAATGGCGCAGGGGAGCAAAAATGGGCTCCGTATTTACCAAGACAAAGTGCCGGTGCTGCCGCGCGTGCGTGAACTGGCGGAAGCAGGTGCTGTTCCGGGCGGCACAAAGAATAATTTTGCCCATATTGAAAATGTCGTCGACTTCCCAGAAGGCATGGACCAAATAGATAAATGGATTTTAAGTGATGCGGTCACATCAGGCGGCCTATTGCTGTCCGTTGCCGGCGATGAAGCGGAACAGCTGCTCGAAGAACTTGTAAAATCAGGGGTGGAAGCCTGCCTGATCGGTGAAGTCGTCGCGAGTCATCCCGGCCGTATCAAAGTGCAATAGTCCCATCAGGAACCATAGAAAGGCGGGAAATATTTGTTTCAAGACATTACCATTGAAGAAGCAAGAAAACGGATGGAGAAAAAGCAGCTCACATGGGTGGATGTCCGTTCCCCTTCCGAATACCGGAACGCAACGATTCCGGGGAGCGTGAATATCCCTTTATTTAATGATGAAGAACGGGCGGAAGTGGGGACGATTTATGCCCAATCCGGCAACCGCGCTGCGAAAGAACGCGGACTTGAAATTTTTTCGAAAAAGTTGCCCGGTTTTATCGAGGCTTTCCGTGAAATAGAAGGGGAAAAAGCGGTATTTTGCTGGCGCGGCGGTATGCGGAGCAAAACGGCGGCAACCGTTTTGGATCTGATGGACATCCATGCCTACCGGCTCCAGGGAGGCTACCGCGCCTACCGGAAATGGGTGACAGGTCTGCTTGAAAATATGGACTTTCATCCGGTTACGTATGTGCTGGGCGGCTATACAGGCACCGGTAAAACGTATATGCTCCGGGCGCTTGCTTCGGAAGGCTATCCGGTCCTTGACCTGGAAGGCATGGCCAATCATCGCGGCAGCATTTTCGGGGATATCGGCCTAAGCTCCCATAACCAGAAAACGTTCGATGCTTTGTTGGCAGAGCGCATTTTACAATTGAAAAATGCGCCGTATATTCTGATGGAAGCGGAAAGCAAAAGAATCGGAAAAGTAGTGGTGCCGGAATTTTTGATGGAAAACAAAGCGCGCGGCACGAAAATTATGATTGAATTGCCGGTGGAGGAACGGGTCCGCAATATTTTGGATGATTACCGGCCGTGGGAGAACAAAGAAGCGTGCATCCGTGCCTTTCAAAGCATCAAAGAACGGATTCACACGCCGGTTGCAAAAGAAATCGAGAAAGATTTACAGACTGAACGATATCATGAGGCCGTAAAATGGCTGCTCGAATATTATTATGATCCAAGATATGACCATTCGCTCGGAATAGAGGAGACAGAAAGGGTGAAAACGATCCGGGCCGGACATACCGACGAAGCGCTCGGCCAATTAAAAGAAATGTTAAAAACAGCCGGCCTTCCGTTGCACTAAAGCAATGGCAGGCCGGCTGTTTACATGTATCACTGCGGATTTATTTGGCACGCCTTATGGATTTGGCTCGCGGGTATGCCCCGGTCAGCAATGACAATCCCTGCCTGTCATGCCCGGGTAATAACCGTGCATCATTCCCGGGGCCATGCCCATCCCAGCGCCCGCATATCCTGGATAACCCGGCATTTGTCCATGACCGTAACCGGCGCCTGTGTACCCCGGGCCCATCGGCATTCCCATATGCTGACCGTACCCCGGCATGCCGTACATGCCCGGATACATCGAAGTTGCGGGATGCTGTCCCGGGTACATTTGCCCTGCCATCGGATATTGCCCTGCCAAACCGTCTGCTGCTCCCATCTGGCCCATTTGCCCCATCGGACCGTAATGCTGCATCATATCCATATCATCATCATAATAAGGCTGGCTTCCCCCGGCATAGCTGCCGAAATGCCCTAACCCCTGAGATTGCGGATAATTTCCATATGTTTGTTCCATCTCAACCCACTCCTTTTCGGTGTTCAACATTAGAGTATGTGGATCAGGGCGCATGGTTATAGACATTTGCCCCAAAAAGTGAAAAAAATGCGGGCAAAAGCCTCAAATAAAGATTTTACCGGGGTTTAAAATATGATTCGGGTCAAACAGATCCTTGATTTTCTTCATCATCCCATAAGCGGGCCCGTGTTCTTCACGCTGATATTTTGCCTTTCCAATCCCAACGCCGTGTTCGCCTGTGCAGGTACCGCCCTTTGAAAGCGCAAATGACACAATATGTTCATTTAACGCCTGTGCCTGCCGAATTTCATTTTCATTTCCCATATCGATCATTAAAATGACATGATAGTTGCCGTCGCCAACATGGCCGACAATGGCCCCGTCCATGCCCATTCTGTCAAGCGTTTTGCGCGTATCTTCAATGGCTTCGGGAAGGAAATGAAGGGGGATACAGGCATCGGTTACCATCATTTTCTTTCCCGGCGTGCCGCGGACAAAAGCGTAGGCAAGTTTATGCCGCGCATCCCAGAGCTTATGGCGCGCTTTTTCATCTTTTTCAAACATAACATTTTTGCATTGGAATTCGGCAAGGATGTCTTTCGCAAAGTTGACATCTTGTTTTAACCCGGATTCGTTCCCTGTAAATTCCAAAAATAAAGTGGGCCATTCCGGATACGATGTCCCCATAAACCGGTTTGCCTGCTGAAGCGACCGTTTGTCAACCAGTTCCATCCTTTCCATCGGGATCCCGGCTTGGCGGATCGCGACAACAGCATCAACCGCCTGCCTGACCGTTTCGAAAACGGCCCTTGCCGCAACCATTGCTTCCGGAATGCCGTATACTTTTAAAGCCAGTTCGGTAATGACGCCCAGTGTCCCTTCAGACCCGACCATGAGCCCGTTTAAATGGTAGCCCGACGATGATTTTGCGGCAAGGCTTCCGGTATGAATGACCGTTCCGTCCGCCAGTACCACTTCTAAATCATACACCTGGTCGCGCATGACCCCGTATTTAACAGAAGTGGTGCCACTGGCGTTGGTCGCGGCCATCCCTCCCAATGTTGCATCCGCCCCCGGGTCGACCGGGAAAAACAAACCATACTTTTTCAGCTCCCGGTTTAACTGCGTGCGCGTCACACCCGGCTGCACCCGGACAATAAAGTCACGGTCAAGTACTTCTACCACTTTGTTCATCCGCATCATATCAAGCGTAATCCCGCCCTGATAAGGAATGACATGGCCTTCGAGACTGGAACCGAGGCCAAAAGGAATCACCGGAATGCGGTTTTCATTATGCGGTTTTCATTGGCAAAAGCAACCACTTTCCTTACTTGCTCCACCGACTCGGGAAATACAACAGCCTGCGGCAAATGGGGTGTATGATAGGATTCGTCCCTGCTGTGCTGCTCAAGAACCGTTTCATTTCCGCTGACCAAATCCGGGCCGATCAATTCTTTCAGTTTTAAAATAAAATTTTCCAAGCTTGCCACCTCTTTATGTATATTTCTACTTTTTATAATATACGAAAAATAAAGCGCTGACAAAATTTTTGGCAGTGGAGTGCTTGAAAGGGATGCACAAATATTTACAAAAGGAAGCGTTTAATTTAAACTGTTTACTGTATATATTTAAAACAAACAGAAAAATTCGAACATGCGAGGGGGGAGCGGTTTTGAAAAGGTTTGAAAACAGGGTTGCGATTGTAACGGGTGCAAGCAGAGGGATCGGCAAAGCCATTGCAGCCGCCTTTGCCAAAGAAGGGGCAAAAGTCTGTCTCGTCGATATCAATGAAAAGGCTTTGGAAGAAACTGTAAAGGCTTTCAAAGAAAGCGGTTACGATGTATTCGGGCAGCTGGCGGATGTGGCAAACCGCACGCAGGTGGAAGCGGTGGTTTCAGCTGTGTGCACCCGGTATGGAAAGATTGATATTCTTGTCAACAATGCAGGCGTGATCCGCGATAATCTGCTGTTTAAAATGACGGACGAAGACTGGGATACCGTCATGAATGTCCATTTGAAAGGGGCGTTCCTCTTTTCAAGGGCTGTCCAGCAAAACATGGTTGAAAATAAATACGGAAGAATCATCAATACCTCTTCCACTTCCGCGCTCGGCAACCGCGGCCAGGCAAACTACGCGGCGGCAAAAGCGGGCATTCAGGGCTTTACAAAAACGCTGGCCATTGAACTCGGAAAGTTTGGCATTACCGCCAATGCGGTTGCGCCCGGCTTTATTGAAACCGACATGACAAAAGCGACGGCTGAGCGGCTCGGCGTTAAATTCGACGACTTTATCGCATTTAATCAATCGATGATTCCTGTCGGTCGGACAGGAAAGCCGGAAGATATTGCAAACGCGGTCCTTTTCTTTGCGATGGAAGAATCGTCGTTCGTAAACGGCCAGGTGCTCTATGTTGCCGGCGGGCCGAAAGCATAATAAGGGGGCGGGCGGATGTTTGAAGAACTGATTGGAAAACGGTCAAATCCGGTCCAAAATACGATCGAAAGGGGCGCTGTCAGAAAGTTCGCCGAAGCCATCGGTGACCCGCACCCTGTTTTTACAGATCCTGCCTTTGCGGCTGAAAAAGGGTTTAAAGCCAACATCGCACCGCTGACATTCCCGGTCACGTTTGACTACGGGATAATAGAAGGCCTGGACCTTCCGAAAGCTGGGCTCATACACGGGGAACAAAATTTCGAATATCAACGGCCGCTCTATGTCGGAGAAGCATTGCACTGCTATAGGGAAATTGAAAAATACCAGGAAAGAAAAGGAAAGCTCGGACAGATGGGTTTCTTGTTTATAAAAAGCACGGCGGAAGATAAGAATGGTGAAATCGTCATGACCGCAACCCAAACGATTATTCTTTCTGAAACGGTCCGGAAGGGGATGAAAGGATGAACCTTCGCGCGAAAAAACCCGGGGACAGCCTGGAAAGCATGGAACTCCCGCCGGTTTCAAGGTTGGACTTAATCAAGTACGCTGGTGCTTCCGGCGACTTTAATCCGATTCATACGATCGATGAAGCAGCAGAAAAAGCCGGGCTGCCCGGCATTATTGCCCACGGGATGTGGACAATGGGAAATCTCGGAAAGCTGTTTACACCGTATGTTGGCGAAGGATTCATCGAAAAATTTAGCGTGCGCTTTGCGGGCATGGTTTTTCTAGACGATCGCTTGACACTGTCGGCAACGCTGAAAGAAGCGCAAGGCGCCCGGCAAACGTATGAAGCAGTGGTGGCCAATCAAGACGGGGGAAAAGTGATCAAAGGCGAAATCGTGTTCAAAATGTACGGAGAGTAAAAAAATCCCGCCAGGTGCGGCGGGATTTTTCTGAATTATAACTCAAGCCATTCCGTATGGAAGATGCCTTCTTTGTCAACGCGCTGGTACGTATGGGCACCGAAATAGTCACGCTGGGCCTGTAAGAGATTGGCAGGCAGCACTTCCGAACGGTACGAATCGTAATAGGCAAGCGCTGCGGACAAAGCCGGCACAGGTA
Organism: Weizmannia sp. FSL K6-0777; assembly: GCF_038593185.1. NCBI lineage: Bacteria > Bacillati > Bacillota > Bacilli > Caryophanales > Bacillaceae > Heyndrickxia > Weizmannia sp. FSL K6-0777. The sequence continues at coordinate 1,715,335 of NZ_CP151971.1, read as the reverse complement.
CGCCGAAGCGGACAGCTGTCGCGATGACTTCGCGCAACGCATCCTGGTAGCTTTCCACGATTTCCTTGAAATACGGGTCAAGGAGCAGGTTTTTAAGATTGCGATCGCGGTCGTACGCATCTTTGATTTTTTGCAAAAATTGCGCGCGGATGATGCAGCCCCCGCGGAAAATCATCGCAATTTCACCGTAATTCAAATCCCAGTTATATTCTTCCGAAGCGGCCCGCATTTGCGCAAAGCCCTGGGCGTAAGAACAAATCTTGCTCATGTACAATGCTTTTCTGACCGCTTCAATGAACGCTTTTTTGTCTCCTGAAAAAGCGGGTTTTTCAGGCCCTTTTAGCAATTTGCTTGCCGCTTTCCGTTCTTCTTTCATGGCCGAGATAAAGCGGGCGAATACGGACTCCGTAATCAATGGCAGCGGAACCCCTAGATCAAGCGCACTCTGGCTTGTCCATTTGCCTGTCCCTTTTTGGCCGGCCGTATCTAAAATGACGTCGACAAGCGGTTTGCCGGTTTCTGGGTCTTTTTTTGTAAAAATATCAGCGGTAATTTCGATTAAATAACTGTCGAGCTCGCCTTTGTTCCAGTCGGCAAACACTTCGTGCAGCTCGTCCGCAGTGAGGCCGAGGATATTTTTGAGCAGATTGTAGGACTCTGAGATGAGCTCCATATCGCCGTATTCGATGCCGTTATGAACCATTTTCACATAATGGCCGGCACCATCCGGACCGATATAGGTTGTGCACGGGTCACCATTTACTTTAGCAGCAATGTCTTTTAAAATCGGTGCAACAAGGTCGTATGCTTCTTTTTGCCCACCAGGCATGATCGAAGGGCCTTTCAGCGCGCCTTCTTCACCGCCTGAGACACCGGTGCCGATAAAATGGATGCCGAGTGCACTTAATTCCTTGTTACGGCGCTGTGTATCTTTAAAGAATGTGTTGCCGCCGTCAATCAAGATATCGCCTTTGTCGAGAAACGGTTTTAACTGCTCGATCGTGGCGTCTGTTGCTTCGCCCGCTTTGACCATCAGCAGGATTTTTCGCGGTTTTTCAAGCGAATGGACGAATTCTTCCATTGTAAAATAACCGAAAATATTTTTTCCTTCCGATTCTTTTAACATTTGCTCGGTTTTTGAACGGGAACGGTTGAAGACCGAAACGGTGTAACCTTTGCTTTCGATATTCCACGCAAGGTTTTTCCCCATGACGGCCAAACCGATGACGCCGATTTGCTGTTTTTCCAATGTAGACACCTCAACATGATTAGATTGTAAAGTCTTTCCTTTGCGCGCAGGTGGCTGCAAGCAAAATGGAAGTCTTACATTATTGTACCAAATATCTCCTGTTATTATAAAGAAAAAGACAGCCTGGCCGGAAAATATTTATATTTTCCGGGAAAGAAGTGTCCGTGTATACGATTTCCGATGAACGGGGACCTCCGGGAAAGCGCGCCTGTTGGGATTTTTTTAAAGCTTACAGTATAATGGATAAAGATGCCGTTTTACGGCTTTTAAGCAAAAGGAGGAAACGGGATTGGGCATTATTTTAGTCGAAATATGTGAAGGCAGCCTGATCAACACAATTGATGTGGAAGCAGAACTTGAATCCCGGTATCCTGAAGTTGCGGTGATTTCAAATGAATGCTTAATGGCGTGCGGGTTATGCACCTACAGTCCGTTTGCGATGGTGAACGGAAAAAGGATTTTTGCCAAAACGCCTGAGGCTTGCCTTGAAAAAATAAAAGCAGCAATTGAAACGGAATTAAAGAATCTGTCGTAAATGGTTCTCGTTTCAAATTGTTTTTTATATTATAATGTGGAGTGGAGCATTCGGGAGAGGGGGATAACAGGATGGATATTTGGACTGCATTCAAATACAGCTGTTTATTGCCGGGAAAAAGAGCTGCTTTTCGTTTGAACAGGCTTCCGATGGACAGGACGGTTTTGTATGTGGTTCTGCTTGTTCTTATGGTTTCCTGTCTGCATATCCCTGCACTTTTAACCGGCGGATCCCTTGATGCCCTGAATGCCATCCAATTTGTTTTTTATTTTCTGTTCGCTTATGTGCTCGTTGTCCTGTGTGGCGTATTGGCCGGCATTTCCCTGCTCGCTTGTGCCGGATACGGGCTCAGGAAGCTGTGGAAGAGAAAACTGGCGTACCAGCATTTATGGAAAATGTCATGCTTTGTCATGACGGTCCCGTTTATTTTACATACAATCATTCATGAATGGTTTACGAAAAACGGTTTTGTTTCGGGTGTGGTGCTGATCGGGTATCCGCTTTTTTGTTTGGCGGCGATGATCCTCCACTATCCGGAAATAAAGAGGCATCAAAGAAAAGAAGGAGAAGAGCATGGCTGAAAAGACAATTTTACAAGACTTGCGTTCGCTCATTTATCCGCGTGAAATTCTGGAAGATGAACCGTTAAGCAAATATACTTTTACAAAAACAGGGGGAAAAGCGGATATTTTGATTTTTCCTGAGACATATGAAGAAGTGCAAAAGACGGTCCGTTTTGCCTCTCTGAACGGCGTGCCGTACACGATCCTCGGCAACGGCTCCAATCTGATCATCAAAGACGGCGGCATCAGGGGAATTGTGCTGATTCTGACCAAATTAGCGAAAATATCGCACACAGGCAATGACATTACAGCCCAGTGTGGTGCAGCCATTATCGATGTATCGCGCTATGCTTTAAAGCAAAAGCTGACAGGGCTTGAGTTCGCCTGCGGGATACCGGGATCTGTCGGCGGTGCGCTGTATATGAATGCGGGGGCGTATGGCGGGGAAGTCAAAGATGTTCTGAAAAGCGCGCTTGTCCTGACCAAAACAGGCGAGATGAAAAGGCTTGAAAAAAGCGATTTGTCCTTCCAGTACAGGAAAAGTTCAATTGCGGAAAACGGGGAGATTGCGCTTGAAGGGACGTTCAGCCTGGAGCCGGGCGACGCACAGGAGATCAAAGCCAAAATGGATGAATTGACTGATCTCAGGGAATCGAAACAGCCACTTGAATATCCATCGTGCGGCAGCGTGTTTAAAAGGCCGCCCGGCTATTTTGCAGGGAAACTGATTCAGGACAGCGGGCTCCAGGGGAAACGCATCGGTGGCGTCGAGGTTTCGACCAAACATGCCGGGTTTATGGTGAATGTCGGCGGCGGAACGGCAACGGATTATATGAATTTGATCAAATTTGTCCAAAAAACGGTAAAAGAAAAATTTGGGGTAGATCTTGAGACAGAAGTAAAAATTATCGGGGAAGATTAAAAAACATCCCGGTTCTTTTATACGCAAAGGAACCGGGATGTTTTTCATCCTTTCCGGCGGATATCGGTTAACCGGTTTCCACGGTATTTGATGTACACTTGGTCGCCAATATTAAAATTTAAATACGTATCGCAGTCGATCGCAAGCGTTTTGCCGTTATTGAATGCGATCGCGCAATACGGTTTTGTCGTTGTTGGTGCCACTTTTATTTTTCGCTTTGTTTTCACACCGGTTGCAACCGGCATTTCTTTCCGGTTGGGCGTGTAAAATTTATCGGTAATCTTTACGCGCTGATAGCTTACCGGGCGCTGAAAAAAGATCAATCCTGCAAGCACGGCCAGGCAGATGATGAATAAAGCCAGTTTCCATTTCAGTTTTTCCATTGGTCATCCCTCTACTCCCAAAACGTCTCTATGAATATCTTTATGGGGCTCTTCATTAAAATATGTATATACCACAATCAAATGCTTTTTTAACCGAATCTTTTTTGAAACTTTTTAAGGCCAGTTTCGTATATGGATTAGACTCGTTTAGCAGAAAGTAGGGATGTTATGAGTGAAATGGCACTCTCGGTCAAAGGGATTACAAAACAAATCCGCTCGCGCAAAATTGTAGACCAGGTCAGTTTTGAAGTGAAAAAAGGCGAGGTTTTCGGCCTTCTCGGTCCGAACGGCGCCGGTAAAACAACGATTATCCGGATGATTGTTTCATTGATGAAACGCACAAGCGGAGAAATCTTTATTAACGGCAAAAGCCTCGATGAAGATTTCAAAGGCGCTTTGAATGAAATCGGCGCGATCGTTGAAAATCCGGAATTTTATTCGTATATGACCGGCTATCAAAATCTGGTCCACTATAAGAGAATGTCAAGGAAACCCATTTCTGAAGAGAGATTATGGGAAGTCGCAAAGCTTGTCAAACTGGAAGATGCGCTTAAACAAAAAGTCAAAACGTATTCGTTAGGAATGCGACAGCGGCTTGGGGTTGCACAGGCAATTTTGCACCGGCCTTCGTTATTGATTCTTGATGAGCCGACAAACGGCCTTGACCCGCAAGGCATCCGCGAATTCAGGGGCTATTTGCGGGAGCTGGCAGGAAGCGGGGTATCTGTCCTCGTTTCCTCGCACCTTCTTTCGGAAATGGAATTGATGTGCGACCGGTATGCCATTATTGAAAAAGGGAAACTGATCCATATTGAAACGATGGCAGAAACGACAACGGTAAAACAGGATGACCGCCGCGATATCCTGTTTGCAACGGATGACAGCGAAAGGGCGAAGCAGGCAGTAGAGAAACAGCTCCATTTTCCGGTTTCCATTGTCGATGATACGCGCATTTTGGTTTCGGCAGCTTACAAAGATGCAGCCGTTATCAACGCAACATTGGTAGGAAACGGCTGCAACGTCTATGAAATTCATTTTGAAAAGAAAACGCTGGAAGACCGTTTCCTTGAACTCACGAATCATACAACAGGGGAGGAAAATCAATGATCGCTTTAATCCGAAATGAATGGATGAAAATATTTGCCCGGAAAAGCGCATGGGTCTATATGCTCCTGATTGTAGCGTTCGTGCTGATTGCTGCACTGTTTTACAATAAGGTTTACGGCAAAGACGATCCAAACTGGCGTACGAAAATCGAGAAAGAAATCAAAGCGGATGAGGCACTAATGAAAAAGGATCCTGAACAATACGCGGACCTTGCGCCAACCATCCAAAAAAACCAAGATTATTTGAAATACAATATCAATCCGGATGCCCATTCAAACTGGCATTTCATGAACAATGTGGTCATTCCGCTCGGTTCATTTGTCACCTTGTTCAGTGTGATCGTGGGGAGCGCCAACGTTTCATCGGAATTTGCATCCGGGACGATTAAGCAACTGATGATCCGCCCGCATGCGAGATGGAAAATTTTGCTGTCCAAATACATTGCTGTCACAGCATACGCGGTATTGCTGCTTGCCGTTCTGCTTATAGCCGGCTATTTGATCGGTATCCTTTTTCAGGGATCCGGCAGTTTCCATATGAAAATGATCGAAAATACTTTGGATTACAGCCAATATAAAATTAAAGAAATCGGACCGCAATTTTTCCTGAAATTTGCCCTTTATTTGCCGAGCCTTGTCATGGTAAGCGCGATTGCGTTCATGCTTTCGACCTTGTTCAAGAGCCAGGCTCTGGCTGTCGGGATCGGCATTTTTGCCCTGTTTATCACAAACACACTGGGCGGGATTTTTCTGTTTCTGATGGACCGGTACCATTGGCTGAAATTCCTGATTTTCCCGCATTTGGACTTATCTGTTTACGCGTACCAGGATAAACTTACAGACGGCGTCACCTTGCCGTTTTCACTAATCACACTTGCTGTTTATTATGTCGTTTTTATGGTCTTGACCTTTTGGTATTTTCAAAAACGCGATATTGCGTTTTGATACAGCGGGTAAATTCAGGTAAAATGGCGGCAAAGGGCTGGGTGAAGGAGGGATCTGCAAGAGCAGGTCTCTCTTTGCTTTTTTTGGGGGCGGGGTGTATCAGGCTGTACGGGCGGCGCATAGCGTGTGCACCCACTGAATAGGATGATAATGGGAGGCTTGCCCGAACCGCTGGAGGATGATATGGGAAAAAATAACCGGAAAAAAATCAATGCGGCCGTTTTGTTCATTTTCATTGTGTATGCTGCTTATTTAGCGGAACTTTTGTTCTTTATCCCGTACCGCCATGCGCCCAATTCTGCCAGCCAAAATATCATTCCGTTTAAAACGATCCGAATGTATATCCTTTATTACCGTTACTTTCAATTTGAAGTCTGGTTTTCCAATCTGTTTGGGAATATTTTCATGTTTATGCCGTTCGGGTTTTTCCTGCCCTTTCTTTTCAGGCGGCTGAGAAAGGTCTGGATAATGGGATTGCTGTCGTTTTTAGCATCGGCTTTGGTGGAAACCATTCAAGGATATTTCCATGTCGGAGGTTTTGATGTGGATGATATTTTGCTGAATACAACGGGTGGATTGTGCGGTTACGGTATCTTTTTACTGGTCCGCAAGCTTGTGAAAAAAATCAAAATTGAGATTTGGCGTTAAATATGCATAAGAAAAGCCCTGCGGTGAAAATCTAACGAGGACCAATCAATGGCCGGCCTGTAAAAGGGGGGAAGTATGCATTGGATGAAGAAAAACTGGTCCGATTTTTAAACCAGGAACTTTCAAATTTTACAGTGCTTTATATCAAACTGCACCGTTACCACTGGTATATTCAGGGAAAAAACTTTTTCACGCTCCATGCTTATTTTGAAGATTTGTACCGGTCATTTTCAAAACAAATGGATGTGCTTGCCGAAAGAATTTTGGCAATCGGGGGACGGCCGCTTGCGACCATGTCGAAATTCCTTGACCAGAAGACGCTTGTTGAAGCGAGCGCGGATAATGAAGAGGGCGAACTGCTGCAGCAATTAAGGGAGGATTTGGCGCAGTTGGCAAAGGAAATCCGGGAAACGGGGATTCCGCTGGCGGAAGAAAACAAGGACAATGCCACCGTCAATCTGCTCACCCGTTTTCTGACCCGGTTTGACAAAGATATTTGGATGCTGGATGCGATGGCGGACAAACGGTAAATGCCGCTGCTTTTTTCCTAAGCCGTGAAAAAGCAGCGGCAAATAAAAAAACAGCCTTTCCATTTGATGGAAGGGCTGTTTCACTTTATATAAATGTATCAATCAAAAGGAACAGATTCAGGCATACGACGAATCCTGCCACGATCCACGAGATGATGCTCGTTATCCGGTGGTTCACCAGTTCACCCATGATCTGTCTGTTGCTCGTGAACAGAATCAGCGGGACAAGGGCAAAGATGATCCCGAATGAGAGAATGACCTGGCTTATTACAAGCGCGCTTGTCGGGTTGGTGCCCATCATGATAATGAGAAGCGGCGGGATCATTGTGATCGCACGGCGCAAATAAAGATTGATCCGTTTGTTGATAAACCCTTGCATGACGACATCACCGGATAATGTGCCGACAGAGGAGCTGGAAAGCCCTGCAATCAAAAGGCCAAGGCCGAAAGAGATCGCCGCTGCCGGTCCGATATGGGTGTAGAACTCACGAAACGCGACATCCAGATCTTCCACGACAAGGCCGTTTTTATAAAATACACTGGACGCAATCACAAGCATGCTCATATTGATGGCCCCGGCGATCACCATTGCGATGATGATGTCGATCAATTCAAATTTGAAAATTTTTCTTTTTTCCAGCTCGTTTTTTCCGACGATTCTGTTTTGCGTCAATGAAGAGTGCAAATAGATGGCATGGGGCATGACGGTGGCGCCGAGAATGCCGGCAGCCAGGACAATGCTTTGGATGCCATCGAATTTTGGCGTGACAATCCCACCGAATACTTTTACCCATTCCGGTTTTGCCAGAAATGTTTGCAAAGCAAAAGCGAGCACGACAATCATCACAAGGGCGGCAATCACTGCCTCAAACGATCGGTAGCCGCGGCGCTGCAATTCGAGGATAGCAAACGATCCGACTGCTGTAATCAATGCGGCCGGCAAAAGCGGAAGGCCGAAAATTAAATACAGGCCTAAAGCTGCGCCGATAAATTCTGCCAAATCTGTTGCAATAATGACTAACTCACTTTGAATCCATAAAAAGATCGACACCGGTTTTGGAAAATGGTCATGTGCCACTTCCGGCAAATTTTTCCCGGTTGCAATGCCGAGCTTTGCGGAAAGGGACTGGATTAAAACGGCCATTAAGTTTGAAAAGGCAATGACCCAAAGCAGCATATAGCCGTATTTCGATCCTGCCGTAATATTGGTGGCAAAATTACCGGGATCGATATAAGCAACGCCTGCAATGAAGGCCGGGCCTAGGAAAGGCAAAATCCGTTTTAACCCTTTCACATCCCCCCGTAGTACAGCTTGTGCGCTCGTTGTATTATGGGACGTGCGGCCTGGCATTTTTTGGCTCATCGTTTTTTCACTCATAGATGTTTCCCCTTTCTTTAATTTTAACCCTGAAACAAAAAAGTTTCCTTAGGGAAAACTTTATCTGGTACTATTGTATTCAATGTTTGCGAAAAAGTAAACCTTTTGCATGCATTTTCCCCTGTATTTTTTATGGAAAACATGCTTTTTGTTCATTATGCCCGATTCCTGTGCTGTTATGGCCTCTGCTCCGGGAGAAAAAAGGAGGGGAGAAAAATGCATCCTTTTCTTGAAAACTGTGGTATATATTAGGTATAGGGAAAACTGTTTTCACAACATGGAAACGAGGTTTAAAAGGGGGGAATCGATTGAACGAGGCATTCATTATCGAAAAATTAAAAAGGCGGGAACCGTCCGTTTTTGGGATGGACCGTTTGTCCCAGTTTGCGGTCCTGTTGCCGCTCGTTCAAAAAGGCGATGGCCTTCATGTTTTATTTGAAGTCCGGTCCCGGCAGTTAAGAAAACAGCCGGGGGAAATTTGTTTTCCGGGCGGCAGAATTGAAACGACGGACAAAAACCCAATGGAAGCCGCGATTCGGGAAACAACCGAGGAACTGTGCATGGATGCGTCTGTCATCCGCAACGTATTCCCGCTTGACTATGTCGTTTCATCATATGGAAGGCGCGCGATCTTTCCGTTTGCGGGTTTTTTGCCGGATATGCCTTTTCATCCGAATCCGGGCGAAGTGGAAGAAGTCTTTACAGTCCCGCTTTCGCATTTTGCCAAAACAGCGCCGGAATGTTACCGGATTGAATTTAAGGTAGAGCCTGACCAGGATTTTCCTTTCCATTTAATTCAGGGCGGTAAATCATATAAATGGAACAGCCAGCAAATGGACGAGTATTTTTATTACTACGGGGATTATGTTATTTGGGGATTAACCGCCGGCATTTTGAAAAACTTTATGGATATTTTGGGTGCGGATAAAGCTTGAATGATGCCCGTGGCGGCTGTCCTGCCCTTTCGGAAACCGGAAATGCCGCCAGAATCCGGCAGCCGGGCGCCTTCATACCGGGTGTTTTCAGCATGGTCTGGTGTGCAGGACATAAAAAACTGTTCAATTGCGGGAAATTATTATAAAATGTTGTTTATAATACAAAGCTTCCGTTCCGGAAACGGAGGGGACTTTTACAATTGAGGGAAAATGAGCGATGATACAGCATGGCCTAATCAGAAATGCCACAGAAGAAGATCTGCAGGAGATCCTGGACATTTATAATGCCTGCATCGGAAACGGGATTATAACGGCTGATACGGTCCCGGTCACCGTAGAAGAAAGACTGCCGTGGTTTAAAGCCCATCACCCGGACAGCCGGCCGCTTTGGGTGTTGGAAGCAGACGGGGAGATTGCTGCCTGGATTAGTTTAAGCGATTTTTACGGAAGGCCCGCTTACCAGCCTACTGCTGAGGTCAGTATTTATGTCAGCGAAAAATGGAGAGGAAAAGGAGCCGGGAAGCACCTGCTCGGGAAAATGTTGGAAGCCTGCCCGAAGCTAGGGGTGGAAACACTGCTCGGCTTTATTTTCAGCGAAAACAAGGCCAGTTTAAAGTTGTTTGCATCCTTCGGGTTTGAAACTTGGGGGCATTTGAAAGAAGTGGCTGTGCTTGACGGACGCATGCACGATTTAATCATCACTGGTAAAAAAATTCAAGGATTTTTAAAGGCTTAAGGAGCTATAAAGTTATGAAAATAGAATTATGGTCGGATTTTTCATCGGCAGATTCTTATCTTGCCTTTGTAAGACTTGGCGAGGCACTGGAACAATTTGGCCACAGGGAAAGCATTCAACTGGAATTTCGCAGTTTCGTGAAAAACCCCGAAAAAGAAGTACATATTGAAGAGAGCCATAAATTGCTGCACTTTGCAAAACAACACGGGAAACAGACGTTCATTGCGAAGGCACTGTTTGAAACGTATGCCCGGCAGCCTTCACCAGGTACAGGAGATTTATTACATGCTGCCCAAATGGCCGGACTGAATAAAAGAGCGGCTGAAAAAGCCATTGTAACGGATGTTTACTTGGAGCATATCAAAAAAGACCAGGCAGAAGCAGATCTATTGAGCGCGGATTTTGCCCCCTTTATGGTCATCAACCGGAAATATGCGATTTCGGGAGCCCGCCCGGTTGATTTTATTGTTCAGTCCATGCATGAAGCATGGCGAGAAGAAACCTATGTGGCGGCCATATAAACATGAAAAAAGCGCCCGGTCCGGGGCGCTTTTTTCCAATCTTTCTTGCGGCGGCTAAGGCTTGCACTCCACATTGTGCATTCCAAAAAGGTTGCCTTGCCGGCTTATGCAATTCAGCTCATCGCTATACCAATATAGCATGATTTTAAACGAAAAACAAGCGTTTTGGCGGATTTCCGTTTATTACCACAACCAAAAAAGGCCGGGAATCATCCCGGCCTTTTTAGTATCCTCACCAGCGATGCGCTTTTGCATTGCTCCTCAAGATGATGGTGTTTTGTGTAACTTCCGTCTCGCCATTGACCTGGGAATTTGTATGTTTCCGCCGCGTCCAGTTGTAATGGAACAACTCGGAATGCGGATCCAACTGGTCTTTGTAGCTCATACGATCACCTCTTGGAAGGATTTGGATACCGCTGATATTCATACCGAATATCAATTCTAGCTTGTGCAGAAAGGGCAAAATTACACATCCTGTGTGTTTTGGGCAAAATCCGGCTGAAAGGCAGAGCAAAAAAATCAAAAGACACAATGTGCTAAAAACTCATAAAGTGACACATTTTCTCATCAATATCAAGATTAAGATGTACCTATGGCACATTTTACTAATAACAGAAAATGAATAGCAAACAAAGCCGCAACTATGCCAAATTGGAAACCATGCCGCGCCTAAATAATCAAATTACACTGTGTGCTGATAACACAATAAAAACAAAAACCAAAACAAGCATTTAAGGGAAAGGAACGGAAAAAACTCCGGGATGCCGGAATTCAAGCGGGCAGAAACGGGCAAAAAAATCGGGCTTGATTAGGCTTTCTATATAATCATCCAACAAATGCAGACATAATATATAAAAAACAACCGTCCAGGAAAAGAAATGGCTGGCAATGGCAGCAACGCCGTTTGTCAAATCACGGCTTTTCCCGGCTTGAATGCATCTGCAAAAAGCAAAGATCTTCTTGAAAGCGCTTTAAAACAGGGGAGTTATGTTGGAATGGTTATAAAAGGATCAGCCTCTTGCCAACACTAATGGTATGGATCAACTTTTTGGAGGTGAAGATTGATGAACATCGAAAAAGCTGTTGAGGTCATTGACCGGATGCGCCTGCCAAACGGTGCCTATACCGCCAGTTTGTCTTCCGACTACCATTATGTTTGGATCAGAGATGTCGTATATACCGTTCTGCCTTTTTTAGCCACGCCGTCCCCGTATTATGAAAAAGCATACCAGGCATTGCTTGATCTGTTTATCCGCTATGAGTGGAAAATTGACATTCATACAAAGAAAAGGCCACGGTATTTATACGAATATATCCACGCCCGCTATTCCACTGACCTCGAGGAACTCCCGCAAGAATGGGGCCATGCCCAAAACGATGCTATCGGTGCTTTCCTTTGGGGCGTAGGGGAAGGCGTCCACCACGGCCAAAAAATCATCCGCAGCCAGAAAGATTTGGAGATTATCCAAAAACTGGTTGACTATCTCGAGTGTCTGGAATATTGGCAGGCCGAAGATAACGGGATGTGGGAAGAGAATATGGAAGTGCATGCTTCAAGTGTCGGGGCATGCGTTGCCGGCTTAAAAGCAGTCAGGATGCTCGTGCATGTGGAGGATGGGCTGATTGAAAAAGGGGAAGAAACACTTTATAAACTGCTGCCGCGGGAGAGCGCAGGCAAACCGACCGACCTTGCTTTACTGTCTCTCATTTACCCTTACCGGATTGTCAGCCGAGATATGGCGCTTCAAATACTGGAAGATGTCACCACAACGCTTGAACGGAAATACGGCGTGATCCGCTATGTCAACGACCAATACTATAATGAAGGCGCCGAAGCCGAATGGTGCTTTGGTTTTCCATGGCTTGGTTTATGTTTCTATGAACTGGGTATGTATGATAAGGCAAATGAATATGTGGAAAAAACCAAAAGCATCATTACGGAAAATTGGGAAATCCCGGAACTTTATATCGGCGGCAAGTACGTGCCGAATGGAAATAAACCGCTTGCCTGGTCTGTTTCTTTGGCGTACCAGTTCTTCAAAACAATGGACGTCCGTTAAACAATTGAACAGCCGATTTTAAGCTGTTTTAAGTCGCGACCCGCATATTCATTGCATGTCAAACCAATGCGGCGCATTTAAAACAGCTTTTTTCTATTCTGAAAATATACGCCGGCTGATTTTCTTTTTCCACTGATGCAGCGTTCACTGCAGCATGGGCGTCTATTGAAAAACGGAATGACGAATTTGCAAATAAAATCATATTGTTTCCATTTCGACAAAATTAGACGGCTTTTTTTGCAGGATTCGTAAAATTCATAACGAATAGTAAAAGTATGCTGAAATAGCGGAGGTGTGACATTGGAAAACTCAGTTAAGTATTCGCAACAAGTCCTGCCCACTGATTTCGAGCTTTATTTATTCCACGAAGGCACCCTTTACGAAAGCTATACTTTGTTCGGGGCACATGTCATGGAGTATGAAGGAAAAAAGGGCGTGCGGTTTGCAGTTTGGGCGCCGAATGCGCAAGCCGTTGCCGTAGCCGGCGATTTTAACGGCTGGGACGGCAGCAAACACCAAATGAAACGACTAAAAGATTCGAGCATCTGGGTGTTGTTTATTCCGGATCTCGCGCCGGGTGAGCTGTATAAATATGAAATTACAGGGCCTTCCAGCAACACTTTTTTTAAAGCGGATCCATATGCGTTCTATTCGGAAGTGCGTCCGAAAACGGCATCTGTCATTTATGATCCCGGCACATATCAGTGGCAGGATAGAAAATGGATGAGCCACAAAGCAAAATCCGATCCGTACCACGAGCCGATGCTGATTTATGAAATGCATTTCGGTTCATGGAAGAAAAAAGCCAATGGCGATTTTTACACCTACCGTGAAATGGCAGACGAACTGGTCCCATACATTGCCGGGCATGGCTATACGCATATCGAGCTCATGCCGATGATGGAGCATCCGTTTGACCGGTCATGGGGCTATCAGATTACCGGTTTCTATGCACCGACAAGCCGGTACGGGAAGCCGGAAGATTTCATGTATTTTATCGACAAATGCCATCAGAACGGCCTCGGGGTGATTTTAGACTGGGTTCCCGTCCATTTCTGCAAAGACGCCCACGGACTCGGGCGCTTTGACGGAACACCGCTGTTCGAGCCTGCAGACCCTGACATGGCAGAACGGCCGATTTGGGGTACATACAATTTTGACTTTCAGAAACCTGAAATTTTCAGTTTTCTTATTTCCAACGCCATTTTTTGGATAGACGTTTATCATATTGATGGCTTCCGGGTGGATGCAGTTTCTTCTCTTATTTATTTAAACCATGACAGGGGAGACGAAAAGAAATTGACAAACCAATATGGCGGTGATGTCAATTTGGAAGCTGTCGAGTTTATCAAAAAATTAAATGAAGCCGTTTTTAAAATGTTTCCGCATGCCTTAATGATTGCAGAAGAAGCAACATCGTGGCCGCTCGTAACAGCGCCGGTTTACGCGGGCGGGCTCGGTTTTAATTATAAATGGAATATGGGCTGGGTGCATGATGTGCTCACCTATATGCAGACACCGGAGGAAAAAAGGCCTGATGCCCATGATCTCCTCACCTTTTCCATGTACTATGCTTTTTCGGAAAACTATGTACTGCCTTTTTCGCATGATGAACTGGTTTACGGGAAGAAATCGCTGCTCAATAAAATGCCCGGGGATTTCCCGCAAAAATTTGCAAATTTACGCCTTCTTTATGCTTATTTTATGACACATCCGGGTAAAAAATTATTATTCATGGGAAGCGAATTCGGACAGTTTGACGAATGGAAAGACCTGACGCAGCTGGATTGGATGCTGCTGGATTTTGAAACGCACCGTACCTTCTTTCAGTTTACAAAAGCCTTGAACGCATTTTATCAAAACACAAGAAGCTTGTGGCGCTTGGACCATAACCCTGAAGGTTTTGAATGGATTGATCCGAATAATCGCAGGCAGAGCATCATAATTTTTATGAGAAGAGGGAAGCGGAAAGGAGATTATTGCATCGTCCTCTGTAATTTTTCAAAAATCAAATATGACAAATTCCGAATCGGCGTGCCTTCATTTGGGAAATATATCGAAATTTTCAATACGGATGATGAACGGTTCGGCGGCAGTGGTTTGTTGAACAAAGAAGCAATCCAAGTGGATAAGGAGCCTTTTCATAACCAGCCATACAGTATGGAAATCAGCATTCCCCCACTCAGTGCATTGATCTTTAAAAAGCAATCAAAAAAACGGCAAAGGGGTGGCAAAAAATAGTGGCAGAAAAGAAATGGATGGCAATGCTCTTAGCAGGGGGACAGGGAACAAGGCTCGGGGATTTGACGTCCCAGCTGGCAAAACCGGCAGTGCCTTTTGGCGGCAAGTACAGAATTATTGATTTTTCACTAAGCAACTGCATGCACTCGGGCATTGATACGGTCGGTGTGCTGACGCAATATGAACCCCATCTTTTAAACTCGTATGTCGGAAACGGGAAAGCATGGGACCTTGACAAAAATTTCGGCGGAACAGCCGTGCTGCCGCCGTATGTAGGGAAAGACGGTGGCGAATGGTATAAGGGGACAGCCAATGCGGTTTACCAAAATATCCAGTATATTGACCACTACAACCCGGAATATGTTGTCATTCTTTCAGGCGATCATATTTATAAAATGGATTATCGGAAACTATTAAAATCGCATATGGAAGCAGGGGCGCAGGCGAGTATTGCCGTAATTGAAGTCCCGTGGCAGGAAGCAGGGCGATTCGGCATTATGGTAACAAACGCAGAAGGAAGAATTGTTGAATTTGAAGAAAAACCGAAATTCCCAAAGAGTAATCTCGCGTCTATGGGCGTGTATTTATTTAATTGGAAGCTTTTGCGCGAATATTTAATACAGGACGAGAAAAACAGCGCTTCCTCGCACGACTTCGGGAAAGATATTATTCTGAAAATGCTGAAAGATAAAAAGAAAATGTATGCTTATAAATTTGAAGGTTACTGGAAAGATGTCGGCACGGTCCAAAGCTTCTGGGAAGCACATATGGACTTGCTGGAAGAAAAACCGGCATTTGATCTGGATGACCCGGACTGGCGCATTTTCACCGGAGATGCGAACCACCCTCCGCAATATATTGCGCCCCAATCCAATATTAAAAACGCGCTCATCAACGAAGGCAGCTGGATTTACGGGAATGTTTTCCATTCTGTCATCTCGGATCATGTCTATATTGGCAAAAACAGCACAATCCAGGATTCCGTCATCATGCCGAATGTCACGATCGGCAGCAATGTGACCATCGAACGCGCCATTATTGCAAGCGGCACCGTCATTGAAAACGGCAAAAAAATCACGCCTTCAAAACCAAATGATATTCAGTTGTACAGCTGTCCGCAAAACGGCGAAGAAGCGGAAATAAAAGAAGTTTTATAAAGAGGGACGGGTGAAACATGACGAACGTACTAGGAGTTATCAATTTGATCAACGAAAAGCCGATTTTAAAGGAGCTGACGAAACACCGCTGCCTTGCTTCCGTTCCGTTCGGCGCCAGATACCGCTTCATTGATTTTGCACTTTCCAATCTCATTCATGCTGAAATTACCCAGGTTGCCGTTTTTACGAAAGACAACGGCAGATCGATCATAGACCATATTGGTTCCGGAAAGGAATGGGATTTGGACCGGTACGACGGCGGGCTGTTTATCCTGCCGCCGGTTGCCGATGATGCAAAATTGAAGGGGGATATCCAGGGCTTTTATGATCATCGCGAATTCTTTGAACGGGCCTCGGCAGACCTTGTCATCATCTCGCCGGGAAGCAACGTCAGCAAACTCGATATTTGTGAGCTGGTCGCATCCCATGAGAAAAGCCAGGCGGATATCACCGTTGTATACAGAAAATATGACGGGGAGCCGATCCAAAAACCGAACTATCATCAAGTAGTGGTAGATAAAGAGGACAACGTACGGGACATCGAACTGTTTACCGCTCCGCAAAAGGGTGATCTTGTCTGCCTGGAAACCTATGTGCTGTCAAAACCGTTGCTGATGGATCTCATCCAAACCTGTTATGAAAACGGAGAATATGACTTTTTGCGGGATGCGATCAAAGCGAATGTCCATAAATTTAAAATTAAGGGGTATCACCACCGCGGCAATATGATCTTTATCCACTCCATGGACAGTTACCACGCGGCAAACATGGCCATGCTCGACCCGGATACGATCCGCGCTTTCTTTTACAGCGACTGGGAAATTCTGACCAAGATCAAACATGAGCCGCCGACAAAATACGGACAAACAGCGGACGTAAAAAATTCATTTATTGCGAACGGCTGTTTAATTGAAGGGACGGTGGAAAACAGTATTATTTTCCGCGGCGTAAAAATCAAAAAAGGAACAGTCGTGAAAAACAGTATCATCATGCAAAAATCAGAAGTGGAAGAAGATGCGGTATTGGAAAATGTCATCGCAGACAAGCAGGTAGCCGTTACCCAGCATAAGGTGGTTGTCGGGACCCCGTCGCATCCGACAGTATTATCCAAAAAAGAGATCATTTGATGGAGGAGACAAGATGAACGTATTATTTGCTGCTTCAGAATGCGCACCATTTATTAAAACAGGGGGGTTGGGCGATGTGATCCAGGCATTGCCCAAAGCTTTGAAAAAAGCGGGGATCCATCCGGTAGTCATCCTGCCGAAATATGAAGATTTACAGCCTGAAGTGAAAGCGCGCCTCTCCTTTATGACCAGCCTGACCGTGCCGGTTGGATGGCGGAAGCAGTATTGCGGGATTGAAACATTGGAAGAAGGGGGGATCCGTTATTATTTTTTGGACAACGAGTATTATTTTAAACGGCATGGGAGTTACGGCTATTTCGATGATGGCGAACGGTTCGCCTTTTTTTCGCGTGCAGTGCTTGAAGCCCTTCCTTATTTGAATGAAAAACCGGATGTCATTCATTGCCATGACTGGCAAACCGGGCCGATTCCCGTACTGTTAAAAGCGCATTTTTCCAGCCATCCTTTCTACCAGGGCATCAAAACGATGTTTACGATTCATAATTTGCGCTACCAGGGGGTATTTCCAAAAAGTGTCCTGTCAGATCTGCTCGATTTAAGCGAATTATATTTCCATGTGGATGGTCTTGAATTTTACGGGAATGTCAGCTACTTAAAGGCAGGGATTGCTTATGCAGACGCCATTACAACCGTCAGCCCGACATACGCCCGGGAAATCCAGACGCCGTATTACGGGGAAAATCTTGACGGCTTTTTGCGGATGAAAAGCAACCGCTTGGAAGGCATTATCAACGGGATTGATACGGATGCTTACAATCCCAAAACAGACGATGCACTGTTCTTTACATATGAGGACTACCCGGGAAAATTAAAGAATAAAAAAGCCTTGCAGGAAGCCTTCCATTTGCAAGTGGATTCCGGCATTCCCGTTATATCAATGGTGACAAGGCTGGTAGAACAAAAAGGCATCGATCTGGTGCTGCATGTGATCCATGAGATGTTAAGTTTAAATGTCCAGTTTGTACTTCTTGGCACAGGCGAGCATCAGTACGAGGAAGCATTCCGGCATCTTGAAAGCCAGTATCCAGGTCAGGTATCCGTACATATTTATTTTGATGAAGCCCTTTCCCATAAAATTTATGCGGGCAGTGACTTGTTTTTAATGCCATCCAAATTTGAACCGTGCGGCATCGGGCAACTGATCGCCATGCGGTACGGCACATTGCCGCTTGTGCGTGAAACCGGCGGGCTGAAAGATACCGTAAAGCCGTACAATGAATTCACGGGCGAAGGCAACGGGTTTTCGTTCACAAACTATAACGCGCACGATATGCTGTACACGATTGAAAGGGCCGTTTGGTTTTTCCGCTACCAGCCGAAAACATGGCAGTCGTTATCTGAACGGGTGATGGGGCTTGATTTCAGCTGGGTACATTCTGCAAATGCATATATCCGGCTGTATGAAGAGTTATGCCCGTAAAGAACGGGGAGCTCTTAAACAAAATGGAAAAAGGCGCCTGCTTCGTACTGGCGCCTTTTACTGATGCCCATGTTTGTTTCTCCGGCTGATGGCCTTTAAAATCGATAACTTATCTTGAAGCGTTAACATATTCCAGCTTCCGACTTTGATTTTCACTTTTCCCACCCCCCCACACAAGGATTGGCGAACATCGATTGTACTTGTATAATACCGCTTTTTTCTTCAATACAAACACCAAATATTTCTACAAAAATTGCGTATTTCTTGCCGCATTTTTTCTTTAACATTAGAATAAGAACAGAATATCCCTTTAAAGCTTATGGCTTTTCAGGTGAATTTGTCTAAATATGGAGGCTTTTGTCATGAAGATAGGTTGGATCGGTCTAGGGCATATGGGATCTCCGATGGCCCGCCGCCTTTTAGATGCGCATTTCGATTTGTTTGTGTATAATCGCACAATTAAGAAAACGGAAAAACTAGCTGAAGCCGGCGCAGCCGTTTGCAAAACGCCGAAAGACATCGCCGAAAATACAGACGTCATTGTCACGATGCTGACCAATGCCGCGGCAGTAGAAAACGTTTTACAAGGAGAGGACGGGGTGCTTGCCGGCCTTACGAAAGGGAAAACAGTCGTGGATATGAGTACCGTCAGCCCTTCCGATTCCATCCGTTTTGCCAAATGGGTGGAAGAAAAGCGCGGGCATTTTATTGATGCACCGGTATCGGGTTCAGTACAGCCTGCAAAAGAAGGGAATCTCGTCATTCTTGCCGGCGGCCGGAAAGAAGAGATTGATGCTGTGCGCCCCATGTTTGAAGTATTAGGAAAAACCATCATTCATTTTGGCGAAAACGGAAAAGGCAGTGCCGCGAAATTATCGATTAATTTGCTGCTCGGCCTGACGATCGAGGGAGCGTCCGAAGCCATTCTCTTCGGGGAAAAACTAGGGCTTGAAAAGAAGGATCTGATTGAAATGATTTCGGCTTCTGCATGCAATACACCTATTTTCCAAATGAAAAAGAAGGCATTTTTACAAGAAGATTTTCCGGCTGCATTTATGCTCGAATTAATGGCAAAGGATCTTGGCCTTGCAAAAGAGGAAATCAAAAAAGCCGGTATGTCGCTGCCACTGGCGGATGCAGCCGAAAAAACATACAGCCGGGCGAAAGCAGACGGAACCGGAAAAGCGGACGTCGCTGCGGTTTATCAAGCATTAAAACAGCTGAACTTTTAAATGCAATGGAGGAGAAACCGGGGATGAAATTTGTTTCTTGGAATGTGAACGGGCTCCGCGCCTGTGTAAAAAAAGGGTTTCTTGCATTTTTTGCAGAAACGGACGCCGACATTTTTTGCGTGCAGGAAACGAAACTGCAGGCAGGGCAGATCGCCCTTGATTTGGACGGCTATTATCAATATTGGAATTATGCCGAGCGGAAAGGGTATTCAGGCACGGCCGTTTTTACAAAAAAAGAGCCGCTTTCCGTGCGCTACGGCGTCGGCGAAGATCGGACAGAACCGGAAGGCCGGATTTTGACACTCGAATATGAAGATTTTTATTTGGTTAATGTTTATACGCCGAATTCCCAGCGCGATCTAGCCCGCCTCGGTTACCGCCTCGAATGGGAAGACCGGATGCGGGCCTATTTAACGGAGCTTGACAAAAAGAAGCCAGTCATTGTATGCGGCGATATGAACGTTGCCCATCAGGAAATAGATTTAAAAAATGCAAAAAATAACGTTGGCAATTCTGGGTTTACAGCGGAAGAACGCGGTAAAATGACCGGGCTGCTGAACAGCGGATTTATTGATTCGTTCCGGTATTTTTATCCTGAGCGGGAAGGCGCTTATACATGGTGGTCTTATATGAACAAAGTGAGGGAAAGGAATATCGGCTGGCGGATTGACTATTTTCTCGTATCCAAAAGACTGGCCGGCCGTTTAAAAGATGCCGGCATGTATCCGGAGATCATGGGCAGTGACCACTGTCCGGTATTTTTAGAAACCAATTTTTAATTTGCAGGATCCGTTTCTGCCGATTGCCCTTTTGTGCCGTGCGCCCAAACTTAAAGCCCGGTACTCTTCCGATTTAACAAACATCAAGCATCCGGTGTTTTCCGCCCGGGTGCTTGATTTATTCCGGACACAGGCGGGGTTCTCTTTTTGTGTTTTGCGGCATAAGATAAAAAGCGAAACTTGTGCGCAATTTGCAAATTCAGGGAGGCTTAAAATGGCAGTCGTAAAGGCATCAAGTGCAGACATCGATTTACTGGCACGGCTTTTAAGGGCGGAAGCAGAAGGAGAGGGGCAGCTTGGCATGCTGCTTGTCGGCAATGTCGGCGTAAACCGGATCAGGGCGAATTGTTCGGATTTTATCGGACTCCGGACCATTCCGCAAATGGTTTATCAGCCGCATGCTTTTGAAGCAGTGATTCACGGATATTTTTACCAGCGGGCACGGGAAAGCGAACGGCGGTTGGCCAGACGTGCGATTAACGGCGAAAGGCATTGGCCCGCCAAATACAGTTTATGGTATTTCAGGCCGCAGGGGGACTGCCCGCCCACATGGTACGACCAGCCGTTCGTTGCCCGGTATAAATTGCATTGTTTTTACGAACCGACAGCTGAAACATGCGAAAATGTGTATAACACTTTTTAATTTGCGAGCCTTTTTTCGTTTGGCAAGAAGCAGGATATAACAGCACCGATCATGGGCAAGAAAGATAAAATGGTAAATACACTGGCAACCCCGAACATATCAGAAACGCCGCCCATGAAAACAGAACCGATCCCGCCGGCGCCGACCCCGAAACCAATTGACAGGCCGGATGCAAGCGCGATATTTTTAGGCAACAGCTTTTGCATATAGATCACGCCGACAGAAAAGCTTGAAAGGACGCTGAAACCGAAACAGAGCAAATCGAGTACAGCCAGCCAGCCGCTTAAATGCGGAAGCAGCAGTGCAAAAGGCGTGGCAAGGAACATGGACACGACAAGCAGCCGTTTCATGCCGGCCCGGTCCGAAATCATGCCGCCAAAAAGTGTGCCCAGTGCCCCGGCCCCGACAAAGACAAAGTTCAATAGTTCGCTCATTTCCAAGCTTGCATGTTTCATGTAAAACGGAAGAAAAATGACAACCCCGACCTGGCACCAGGAACGCAAAATAATGACCAGAACAAGCAGGATGACGCCGGGAATATGGTTTTTTCCGGCGATTTCTTTTCTCCGGCGCTGGATATTTTGCACTTTGCTGTTCATCCAGCCAAGTAAAGGGGCGGTTAAAATAAGGGATAAAAGAGCAACCGGAAGCAACCAGATCAGGCCGTGTATGCCGGTATGTACCAAAAAGAGCGGAATCATAAGCGGCCCGAAAGCCTGTCCGGCATTTCCACCAACCTGGAATATTGCCTGTGCCAATCCTTTTTTATACCCGGACGCAAAATGGGTGCCGCGTGATGCTTCCGGATGAAAGACGCCTGACCCGAATCCGGAAAGCGCAATAAAAAGCAAAAGCCATGTGAGTGATGGCGCAATTGCGGTTAGGCTCAGGCCGGCAATCGATAAAAAGACACCAAACGAAAAAAGCCAGACCCGTGGTTTCCGGTCCGTCAGTATGCCAAAAACCGGCTGTGTGACCGATGAAGTAAAATAAGAAACCAGCACAATTAAAGTGGATTGCGTATAATTCAAATGGAGCGCATGCTTGTACATGACAACAAGGGCAGGGACCATGCCGGTTGTCACCAGGTCATTTAAAAAATGCGCACCGCTGAACGTAAACAGCGCACGGCGAAAAAAAGGATTTTCTGCCTCTAACGGCGCTGATGTAAATGATTGACTTCCCATACATACTCCCACTTTCTCGTAATTTCTTTCAAATCGCCCAGGAGTGGACGAAGACAGCCAGACCCACAACGAGAGCTGTATGAATATTGTAACATAATTTGCCACTAAAATGACAAAAAGAACCGCTGCGCTAAGGTTCATTTGCTATCGTATAGCGTTTGGATTTTCACTTTTTCGTGCAGGTGGCCATAAGATTAAAGAAATAGAGAGGGGGATATCCACATCCGGTTCAAAAGGGAGGAGGCCCTTTTGAACGGAACGGGGAGGAATAGGGGACGTGTGAAAAAAACAAATGAAGAAAGTTATTTGAAAGAAGCATAGCCGTCATCAAGCATGACAACACTTCCGTTAATGACATCTGCTTCTTCAAGCGTTAATAGATAAACCGCATTTGCAATGGCTTCAGGACGGATCAGTTTTTTGCGCATTTGCTGTTCTGTCATTTTTTGTGTCATTCCGGCATCTTTATATGCCTGTATAATCGGCGTATCCACACTGCCCGGTGCAATGCCGACGACGCGAATACCGTATTGTGCTAGTTCAAGCGCAGCATTTTGGGTCATCATCCGGACTGCGCCTTTTGCAACCTGATATGGGAAAGTACCGAAGCTGGCCAAATATCCGAATACGGAAGCCGTGTTGATAATAACGCCTTTGACATCCAGCTCGCGCATTTTTCTGCCAGCGGCAATGATTCCATATGCAACGCCGTGCTGATTGACATCAATGACACGCAAGTAATCTTCTATTTTCAAACTCAGGATATGCCCGAGCGTTCCGATTCCGGCGTTGTTGAACATCACATCAATCGTCCCGTATATTTCAACCGCCTGATTGACAAGTGATTCAACCTCTTCGAATTTGGAAACATCCGTCTTGGCAAAAACAGCATCTCCGCCTTCTTGTTTGATCAATTCCACCGTTTCAAGCCCTTTTTCTTCATCAATATCGGCAACCACAACGGAATCGCCTTTACGTGCAAAAGTTAAACTGGTTTCCCGGCCAATCCCGCTGCCGGCGCCTGTAATCACTGCAACTTTGCCTGACATGATGCATACCTCCTGATGGATATATTCTTAGAAAAAGTAAGCGTTTACTTTTCTTTACAATTTTTAGTGTATCACCGCAAGAAAAGGTTTACAATAAAAGGAAAGAACAGTTCGAAAAATCGACTTATATCAATAGACAGGTTTAAAACCATCAAAAAAGGATAAACACTTGCAGTTATTTTAAAGAAAAAACAGGCGAAAAATGAAACCGATGAGGAATGCTCATTCATGCACAAATATAGGAAAATCAGCCAGAAGAAGAATTTTAAGGCAAAAGAATGTGCAGGGATTGCAAATAAAAGAACAAACCAAGATTAGATGACTCAATGAAAGCATGTGCGAAAATGCAACAACGCTGCGTGATGGAATAAATCTGGAACGATCAATGAAACGCATACCGGACAAACCGAAATCCTGATGAGATGGAAAGATGCAATAAAGATTGTGTTTCACGGAAAAAATGTTTCTGTCTCAATGTTTTAAGTAATCTTCTTTTTTGAGACAAAATTTCGTTTTACTCCTCAACTAGCTATAATATATATTATGTTAACTAGATAAAAATCATCACATTGCGGAGTTGCCCGGCCACTCCTTTTCCCTTGTACCCAGAGATTATCTTTGGCCAGAATCGTTTTCACCTAAAAAATCCGCTGTATAATGCAGCGGATTTTTTAGATCAAGCCTGAATATACGATTTTCCGGTTTTTACCGATGCCATTGTATTTTGGATCGATTTTGCCGATTCGTGCAGCCAGGATGTTTCCTGTTCATCGAGTTCAATTTCAAGCTGTTGTTCGATTCCGTTACGGCCGATGACACTTGGTATGCTTAAAGCGACATCACCATTATATCCGTACTGACCATGCAAAGTGGCGGAAACTGGATAAATGCTTTTTTCATCCAGCATCACGGCTTTTGCCAATGTCACTGCAGCTTCAGCGACACCGGCATTGGTCCACCCTTTCCCATTCAGGACATCAAAAGCGGTTTTCACCACCTTTTGTCTGAAAGCTTCCCTGTCCAACGGTTCTTTTCCCTTAAACACGCTGTCCAGTTCTTTTTCACGGAATCCCTGTACATTTAAACGGCTAAAAACCGGAAATGAGGTAAACCCGTGCTCGCCCATCATATAACCCGTTACACTTTTCGGATCAATGCTGTAATTTTCGGCAACAATCTGGCGGAGGCGGGCCGAATCAAGCATGGTGCCTGTTCCGAATATCCGCCCTTTCGGATAGCCAAATTCATTTTCAGCAATATAGACAATCGTATCAAGCGGATTTGTAATGAAAATGATGACAGCTTCTTTTGTATATTTCGTAATCCCTGCCATGACTTCCCGCACCACGGCGGCATTCGTCCTGGCAAGCCCTGCCCGGTCCGGCATTTCGTCTTTTTCCGACGGAAGCACGCTTGGCCCTGCTGCACAAATAATGACGTCCGCATCGGCGCATTCCGAGTAATCCCCTGCTTTCACGCTTGTGTTTGGCATATATGTAAGTGCCGTGGCATGTCTCCAATCGAGCGCTTCCCCAAATGCGACCCCTTTCTTTTTATCCAATACAGCAATTTCCGAAAAAAGGCCCAGTTTCATCGCATTTGCAAGCACATACGAACCGACATGCCCAACGCCTGCAACTACTAATTTTGTCTTTTTCACAGTTGTCTTCCCTCCTTGTTTTCTTTATTTTAACATTTAAAATCATACTATTGCAGTGAAAATTTCGTAAACCGGAAAAACGGCGCAAAAAAAGCTGCCCGGTCCGCAGTACGGCAGGCAGCTAGCTTCATGATTATTTTTTAAAAATGGTTGAAATCACTTTATCGTAACTCATCGTGCTGTCCACGACATAAGTACCAGGGCGAAGATGATTCTCAACACCCTTCTTTTCGACATCTTTACTGAATTGAAATGCATCATCCACGATATTAGCTTTCTCAAGCAATTTGCCGACATCAATGCTCGTCATCCCATCCGTCACCTGGAACACAACCCGGTTGACGGTTTTGGTTTTCGCGGATTTTTCAGCGGATGACTTCGCATCAGCCAGATCTTTGTCATATGCAGCCTTGGTTTGAACGACATATCCTGCATGCTCTAGTTTGTCTTTCATCTGGCTGTTGGAGAGTTTTGCAGTTTCAGCCGTATTTGTTTTTTTCACCGTATTGTCCGCTGCTTTGCCTGTTTCGGAAAAATAAACGGCGCCTGTTACAGCCGTGGCGAGCAAAATCCCTGCGGCAAAGCTGCTCAATTTATTCATTCCCACCGGCAACCTTGCTCCTTTCGTTTTGCGCCGCCATAAACGGGGCCAGAATTTCCTCAATTTCCGCTTTTGTCACTTGTTTTTTTTCTGCAATGCTTTCAATAGAGTAGTTGCGTTTATATAAATCCAGCACTTCAAGCCTGAACTGTTTATCAAAGGCAGAAAGCTGGATGCCGGCTTCTTTTTCAAGAATGTCCATTTCCAGTTCAAGCGTCCGGATGCCGTCTTTCAGATGATTGATTTCATCCATGAGTGCCAAATGCACCGTTTCCAATTCCTGCTGTTCCTCTTTCGCACGGTTCCGCGTTTTAAAGATGGACATGATCAGCAACACAACGGATACCGCAAATAAAATTACCAATGTCCAGACCATCAAATATGTACCCCTCCTTCAAAAATCTTCTTCCTGTACCCTATTATTATACATGTCCAGCCTTTTATTTTCGATAAAAAACAAGAATTTATGACAAAAGTTGCACAAAAAAAACACCAACCGGACCAGCGGCTGGTGTACTGTTCTTTAATAATACGGTGCCATCATCAAGTAAACGATCACGCCGGTGATGCTGACATAAAGCCAGATTGGCATCGCCCAACGGACAATTTTTTTGTGCTTTTTCACCTGCATTGTCCATCCCCACACAAGTGCGAACAAAGCAAGCGGAACAATAATGGCCGCGAGAAAACTGTGGGTAATCAAGATAAAGAAATAGATGAACCGGATTGCCCCTTCCCCGCCATATCTTGCCGTTTCAGGCGAAAGATAATGGAATGTCAAATAAGAAAGCAAAAACAAAAACGTTGACGCAAAAGCGGCCAGTACAAATCCTCTATGCACATTGATATTTTTCCGTTTAATGGCGATGAGCGCGCAGACGAGAAAAATAAACGTAAAGCTGTTAAAAACGGCGTTCATCCTCGGCAAAATATAAATATCAAATCCTACTTTACCCTTGTAACCGATGTTCGTAAAAAAGAGCAGCAAAATGATAATATTTGCGATAAGGGAAACGGTGATAATCAGCGCCGTAAAATTTTTATCACTTTTCGGTTGGTAAGAAGGACTGTTCCCTTTATTCATGTTTTCATGCACCCCGCATTTTATATTCTGTAATCATATGCTTTCATGATAGCATGAAGATTGGTAGACAAACAACAATAGCGAAGTTTTTCACATTCATTTTTATTTGTGGTAAAGTAAAAGTGAAAAATTATACATACTGGAGCGAAATGATGGGACACTATGAAGCACTTTTTTTAGATGTAGACGGAACGATTTTGACACCGGAAGATACGATCCAGCCTTCAACAAAAAAGGCCGTGGTCAAAGCAAAAAAGCACGGCATGGAAGTCTTCCTGGCAACCGGGAGGCCGCTTCATGAAATTTCGTGGCTGATGGACGAACTGGAAATCGAATCCGCGATCGGCTATAACGGCACACTTGCTGTCTATAGAGGAAAAAACCTTTTTAAAACGGTAATGGACCCTAAAATTGTCGATAAATTTATTGGCATTGCCGAAAAGCACGGACATGAAGTCGTTTTGTATACGGACCGGCAAAACTTTATCACTTCTTTTGATGTGCCTGAAGTGAAAAGTTTTATAAAAAAAATCCACCTTCGCCAAAACGCCCCTTTTACACCGGCAGTACTTGATCAAGTATTGGGCATTACGCTTGTGAATGTCCGGGGAAACGGCGCCGCATTGTATGCAGATTTGCCCGGCCTGCATTTATCCCAGGTCAACATTGATGGATTCAGGCATTGTTACGACGTTATTCTTGATAAAGTGAATAAAGGCATGGCTGTAGCCAAAACCCTGGATATCCTCGGCATTCCAAAAGAAAAAGCCGTTGCGTTTGGGGACGGCATGAACGATAAAGAAATGCTGGAGGCAGTCGGCGAAAGTTTTGCGATGGCAAACAGCAACCCCGGACTGTTTGCTTATGCAAAACACCGGACGACAAGCGTTACCGAATCCGGTATTTACCATGGTTTGGAAATGCTCGGGGTGATCGATCAAGCATAAGGGGGAGCGTCCGTTTTAGCAGTGAAAAATGAATAAAAAGAGCCGGCAACCCCGGCTTCTTTTATGAAAAATTATCTTGAAGCGCTTTTCGCAAGAGCTGCTCGCACCGTTCCAAGTCAGCCTTGACAAGTTTTTTGTACGCTTTTGCTTTTTCCATGTCTTTGATTTTGTATACAACAACCTCTTTTCTTTTTGCCCCGTCCGGTTTTACTTTTATTTTGGTCAAAATTTGCTCCTCATCTTCCAGTTCATGAAGCGCCCGGTAGATTTCGGAATGCTGCGGTTCGAAACCGAGCGGCTTAAATTCTTTTTTCAATTCATCCAAAAGCTGCAGCCCGTACCACCGTCCGTTTTCAATATTGGTGATAATATAAAGTTTTAAAAAGGCGCGCTGTTTGATTAAAAAGCCGGTACTCTCCCTTTGCCGTTTTTCCGCCATGCTACTCACCCCTTTTTCTTCCATTATAGTAAAATGTACCGGCAGCACACAAAAAATAACACTCGAACGTATGTTATTTTAGTTGTAGGTTTTTTGTTTTTTTATTGTGTTTTTAGCACATTGTGTAATTTTTATGAAATCTGCTCTGAAACCCTTTCATTTCTATAAAATGGAGTCGCGTTTTATATCAACCGTGCATCCGGCTAAGCCGGCAAAAGAATGGTAAAAATTCGTTCATTTTTATCGTGCAAACATTTGGTCAAAAGTTATTTATCTTTTAGCACATAGTGTTATTAAACCAAATTAAACAAAAAAATACCGGCGCATTGCCGGCATTACGCTTTTCCCAAACGGCACGGGCGCCCTTTCTCAAAATGGGTATTTTTTGCTGCCGTGCTGTTTGCCTTACACCCCGGAAATTTGTTTTCGCAAAACGTGTTTTAAAACTTTCCCGCTCGCATTTCGTGGAAGCGTCTGTAAAAATTCAATTTCGGCCGGCCATTTATATTTTGCAAGTTTTCCCGAACAATAGGCAAACACTTTTTCTTCTGTCAATGTTTCGCCTTTTTTCACGACAATATAGGCTTTTGGCACTTCCCCGTATATTTCATGCGGAATTCCGACTACTGCCGCTTCCAAAATTTCCGGCATTTCATACAGCACTTCCTCTACTTCCACCGGATAAACATTTTCGCCTCCACGTATTAACATATCTTTTTTACGGTCAACTAAATACAGAAAGCCGGCTTCATCGAAATAGCCCAAATCTCCGCTGTAAAGCCAACCGTTTTGCAATACCCTCCGCGTTTCTTCTTCATTTTTCAAATATCCTTTCATGACTTGCGGCCCTTTAACGATGATTTCGCCTACTTCCCCGGCGGGAACAGGTGAACCGCCCGCATCTACCACTTGAATTTCCGTTTGCGGCAATGCTTGGCCAACCGAACCTGCCTTTTCCATAGCAAAACGGTCAGTTAATGTTGAAGCTGCCGGCGCATTTTCGGTCTGGCCGTATAAATTTTGTACTTTTACTGTCGGAAAACGCGTTTTTAACTGGCGCACACGTTCATACGGCATCGGAGACGCACCATAACAGAACAATCGCAAATAAGACAGGTCAACTTCAGCCATTTTCGGCGTATTGAGAAGGATACTGTACATTGCCGGCACCCCGAAGAAAACAGTAACTTTTTCTTTTTCCATTGTTTCAAGCGTTTTCTCAGGGGAAAATTGTTCTTCTATGATCATGGTGCCACCACGGTAGATGGCCGGAATGCTAAAGACATGGCATGCCGCGCAATGGAATAATGGGGTGACAATATGCACACGGTCTTCCCTGCTTAAATCCATTGCCTCAGCCCAGATTTGTGCCGCTGCCCGGACATTTGCGGCAGACAGCATGACGCCTTTTGGCCTGCCGGTTGTGCCGGATGTATAAAAAATCACAGCAGTATCATCTGCCTCTATTTGGGGAGGCATAAAAGCATCCGTATTTTCTCCGGCAATAGCCCGGAATGTGTCTTCCCCGCCGACCATCAGGCGGTCTTGGAATTGATGAAACTCGCGCGGAATTTCATGCAATATATGGAGCAGACGGGTATCATAGATGAGGGCTTTTGCTTCTGAGTGATGAAAAATATACTGCACTTCGGGTGGTGCAAATTTTGTATTGACAGGCATGGCTGTGAAACCGCCCAGTTGGCAGGCATAATAGGCAATGAGCAGCACATCGGAATTATGAAGAAAAAGGGCAATAATGTCTCCCTTTTTGTACCCCTTTTTTTGGAAAAAGCCGGCGACATTTATCGCCTCCCGGTAAAATTGAGCATAAGTCATTTTCTTTCCCCGGTAAGACGTAATGATATGGTCCGGTTGATGAATGGCATGCCATTTGAGCTGTTGCCCAACAAACATTTTTACTCCTCCTGTTCGAAAAACCCGGTTTTTCCGTTTGCCGCAGTAAAGCGCCGGCTGCGGTGATACGCTCCTTTCCCCAGCCGGAAACAACATGTTTTTTAATCCAATCTTTCAATGATCGTCGCGTTTGCCATACCGTAACCTTCGCACATCGTTTGCAAGCCGTAACGACCGTTTGTTCGTTCCAGCTCGTGTATTAGCGTTGTCATGAGCCGCGCCCCGCTTGCGCCAAGCGGATGGCCAAGCGCAATCGCACCGCCGTTCGGGTTCAGTTTTTCCGGACTGGCGCCGGTTTCTAAAAGCCAGGCAAGCGGTACGGAAGCAAATGCCTCGTTCACTTCAAATACATCGATGTCATCAATCGAAAGCCCCGCCTGACATAACACTTTTTCCGTAGCCGGGATCACCCCTGTCAGCATCAGTGTCGGATCAGACCCAACAACGGTCCGGGCGAGAATTCGGAACCGCGGCTTCAGGCCAAGTGCCTCTGCTTTTGTGCGGGACATGATTAAAACGGCAGCTGCCCCGTCGCTAATCTGGCTCGCATTACCTGCCGTGATACGCCCGTCTTCCTGAAAAGCCGGTTTCAGCGCGGACAATTTCTGAATCGATGTATCTGAACGCGGGCCTTCATCTTTCACAACTGTCACGGTCTTGCCATCAGGCTGTTCCGCTTCAACCGGCATGATCTCCCTGTCAAAACGCCCTTCTTTTTGCGCCTGCAATGCACGCCTGTGGCTTTTAAGCGCATAGTGGTCCATCTTTTCACGGCTAATGCCCCACTTTTCCGCAATCAAGTCTGCGGACAGCCCCTGATGGATCATGTTGTATTTTGCAGTGAGCAACTTGCTGAATGCGGCGCCGTTCCTGTTGGAGCCGATCGGAACGCGCGACATGCTCTCAACCCCGCCTGCAATCACCACATCCATATCGCCGGAGAGAACCGCCTGAGCTGCAAAATGCACCGCCTGCTGACTGGATCCGCACTGGCGGTCAATGGTAACGCCGGGCACTTCAATCGGAAATCCTGCGATCAACGTTGCCTGCCGCGCAATATCAGACGCCTGTTCCCCGACCTGGGAAACACAGCCCATGATCACATCTTCCACCATATCCGGAGATATCCCCGCCCGTTCGACCACTTCCTGTAAAACTTTCGCCGCCAGCTCTTCTGCCCGGATCCCGCTTAATAATCCATTCCGCTTTCCAACGGGTGTCCGAACCGCTTCTATAATGACCGCTTCCCGCATCCGCATTCCCCTCACCATAAAAATATTCCATTCATCTTATACCCTGCGTTTTTAAACTGCGATTCCGCTTGTAAACCCGTATTTCCTGTCTTAGTCTCGCATTTGCACGGGACTCTTTTGAAAATGGTGCCCGGCCCGGACTGTTTTTATCGACCCGTTAAGCAACCGGCCCAATCCGCCTTGCGCGTGCGATTTTGAGATGTTTCCCGTGCCTGCCTGCCAGGCGGATTTTTCCATCATCAGCTTCACATTACTTCGGCTGCATCCGGATCGCACCGTCAAGTCGGATCGTTTCCCCGTTCAGCATCGGATTCAAGACAATACTTTGGACAAGCTGCGCATACTCTGCCGGCCGTCCGAGACGGGGAGGAAACGGTGTCATCTTGCCAAGCGCATCCCTTGCTTTTTCTGGCAAAGAAGCGAAAAGCGGCGTTTCAAATACACCCGGTGCAATCGTGACAACACGAATGCCAAGGCTGGCAAGATCCCTGGCAACCGGAAGCGTCATCCCGACAATGCCGCCTTTTGACGCGCTGTAGGCTGCCTGCCCGATCTGCCCTTCAAAAGCGGCAACCGAGGCTGTATTAATGATCACTCCTCTTTCCCCTTCTTCGTTCGGGCTGTTCTGTGCCATTTTTTCAGCGGTAAGCCGGATCACATTAAACGTGCCAATCAGATTCACCTCAATCACTTTCCGAAAAGAGGCAAGATCATGTACGCCGCTTTTGCCGTATGTTTTTTTCGCCGCTCCGATGCCGGCACAATTTACCAGTATGTTAACGCTTTCAATTTGTTCTAGCGCATCTTGAACACTTTTCTCATCCGTTACATCCGTTTTGAAAAAACGAACCCGCCCTTTTAGTTCCTGCTCCAATTTTGCTCCTTTTTCCTGTTGAAGGTCAAAAACAACCGCCTTCGCGCCCGTTTCCACCAATTTCCTTACCGTTGCTTCCCCGAGCCCTGATGCCCCGCCGGTTACAATGGCTGTGCTGTTTTCCAGATTCATTTGACTAAACCCCTCTCCCATGAAGATCTGTTCCGTATCTAAAATTCTAAATGTTTGTATTTTCACTGTCAACCGAAAAAAAACCGCTCAAAAAGCGGTTTTAATGTTCCAGCAAAAGGTTGACGGGAACGCTCATCTTTTTATCCGGATGATCAAGGGTATGCACCGTTGCTGTTTCTTCCTGCCGGTCAACATGCTCGATGTAAATCCTTTCCCCGTTCAAAGTGACCGTCACCATTTCTGGCACATTCATAATTTCCTGCGCACGTCTTGCATCCATACCAAAACCTCCGTTTCTTTTTACAATTAAAGTATGGATAGGGGAGTGTGAAACTATACCGGTATTTAAACATCCACCCCTTCCTGTTAAAATAAAACAAAGAACAGAAACGGAGATGATGGAGATGAAGTCTTTTAAAATCGTACTTGGCGATATTACAAAAGTCAAAACGGATGCCATCGTAAATGCGGCGAATACAACACTGCTCGGCGGCGGTGGTGTGGACGGGGCCATCCATAGAGCAGCAGGGCCCGAGCTCCTTGAGGAATGCCGGAAATTGAACGGATGCCCGACCGGCGAAGCAAAAATGACGAAAGGATACCGGCTGCCGGCAAAATACGTCATTCATACGCCCGGCCCCGTCTGGCAGGGAGGCGGCCATCATGAAGCCGAATTATTGGAAAACAGTTACCAAAACAGCCTGCGCCTCGCTGAATCGAAAGGACTGCGAACGGTTGCTTTTCCTTCCATCAGCACCGGTGTATACCATTTCCCGCTGGATGCGGCTGCCCGGATCGCTGTCCGCACCATTTGTACATTCCTTGAAACTTCCGACTCGGTGCAGGAAGTGTGGATGGTGTGTTTTGACGAGCGGACAAAACAAGCGTACGAAAAAGCAGCAACAGAATGGAAAAGCATTTCATATGATAGCGAAAAATCGGGCAATAAAGTGACAATCCTGGTAAATTGAGGTTTCGCACAGCATGCCGGCTTTTTTGCCCGGGCCGGTACGTGCTGGAAAACCGGGAAGCAGAGACATTTTTACAGATGTTTCGCAGCTGCCGCCGTTTTTCCACATCCATGCCGCTTCACCGGGAAACTTACTTTGTCCTCCCGCTGGATCCCCGGGCCCGGGGTCTTCTGTTTTAGGAATCTGCAGCAGCTTCCAATTCGGAAAGGTTCTTGTATTTTCTGGCCCGGTCGATCTTGCTTTTTCGAATATGAAACTGTTTAACAGCGTATTGCCGCATTATATCCGGCTCGAATACAATCTGCGATTCAAAATTTGACTGTTCCCGTTGTAAAACCGCCAGTCCGACAAGGTATTCGACAACGCCGTAAGCATGCATCCACAACTCATCCATATAGTCATGGAACAATTTAAACCTTTCCTCATTTCCAACTACAAGCCGCTGTATCGTATAAATGCCAAACTGGATATGCCTGCCTTCATCCATATTTAAATAATCAATGCCCTGTAAAATGCCCGGGAACAAGCCGGCTTTTTTATAAATCTGCCTGAACGAATAATAACCGGATTCCGCAAGCACGCCTTCCACAATCATATTGTAAACCGTCGCCGCACGGATGACCGCTTCAGGCGAATCGTCTGTATACAGGCGCTCCATTGCTTCGGGCAGCGCTTCGTAAAAAATCCGCTTGTAGCTGTCATTATGGTAGGCCGATAAATCAAGATCGCCGACGCCCACTGCCTGCTGCCAGCGCGAAAACATTTCCGTATGTTTGGCTTCATCGTGCAAAAAGGTAGTCAAAAACATCGTGTCTTCAAGCCGGCCCTGTCTTGCCATCGCATGGAGCATCGGCAAAATATCGAGCGTAACCGCTTCTTCCCCGGCTGAAAAAGAGGAAATAAGCGGTAACGATGCTATCCTCTCTTCCTCCCTTAATTGGAGAAAATCTTCCCGGTCTTGGCTGAAATCAATGTCAGCCGGATTCCACCCGCCGTTCCGCTTTGCTTTTTCATAAAGCTTATACATCGGGTCATTCCAGTTGATTTGACCCTCAACGGTTTGAAAACGTTCATGCGCCATCTTTTCATCTCCTTGTCAGGTGCGCCATGCCGGAACGGTCCTGTCGTGCCTCTAACCGGCAGGCATGGTGCTCGGTTTATCAGCTTCCGCCAAAAAATCCGGTCAACTTCTGTGCCGGCACACCCAAGCGAGCGGGAATCCCTTGCCACACCAGGGTTTCCCTTTTTCAAAACGGATCCCAGGAGCGGTGTTGTAAAGGGCTTTCGCTTCTTTTGTTTCCATCAGGAAGCGTTATATGCTGACAAAACGTCCTGCAACCGCAAAGCCAGCCCCATATCCCCTTTCAGCCGGAGTTTGCCGGTTAAAAAAGCCGTCGTGCCGTTCATTTTGCCTTGCACCAGTTTTTTAAAGTCAGCGGATGACATGGAGAGCGTACAATTCGGATCCTCCGCTTCCCCCGCCCCAGCGTAACTGCCTTCCGGACGCATAACGACATGGTAAGTCCCTTCTTCTTCCCCACTTAAATTAAACTGGTATACCGCGTTCATTCCTTGTGACCGGGAAGGATCTTTCTTTAAGGCAGCATCAATTGTTTGAAAAATTTCGTCAACGGTTTCCATGCGGTTCCTCCTTGTTGTAAAAGTGGCTTTCACAACTAATTATATATTCCGAACCTTTCAAGGCCAATTCCTATATATGTAGGGAAATCGGAAGCCCGGTTTTCTGCTTGCCCTATATTTATCGCCCGTCTAAAGCCATACCTTCTGCGCAAACTTGAACAACCGGTTTTTGGTTTACCGGCTGCACGTCTTTTCCTTCGGCGCAAAAAAATCATCTGCCTCTTAAGCTGAAGCAGATGCGAGCTGATCAGGGCAAAAAATATAAAATTTGTCCATTCACCAGTCGGCTCGATATTTTTCCGGCAAATTCCAGATAAAGACATCTTGTAATTGTTGCCATAAACGGAGCGAAAAATTGCTTTATTGCCATATCCCCATAAGTATCCCGGCAGATTTGCGCCGCTGTTTTCTCTCCTTCTTGAAGCGACATGACAATTTGCTTGAGTCTATGCTCATGGCGCATCCGGATGCTCTCCGCCCGCGCCTTTACATCCTCAATTAGCCCGCCGTGCCCCGGAAGCGCCACTTTGACAGGCAGGTCTTTAATCCGGTCAAGCGAATCAAAATAATCCCCAAGCGGGTTTTTGTCGTTCTCAGACCAGGCGGCAACAATGGGGGACAAGTCTTTTAACACATGGTCTCCGAGCACCAGAATTTGCTTTTTGCGATTGTAAAAACAAAAATGGTCCGGCGCATGGCCAGGCGTCCGGATCGCTTCGTAAGGATCATCACCGAGCAGAACCTGTTCGCCATTTTTAAAAAGGCCGTCCGGTTCAAAATCATATTTCGGGATCTCCCGTGCAAAATTCCGTTTCGGCAAAGTCGGCCCGCCATGCTTTTGCAAAACCGCTTCGTATTTATCATGTGAAACGGCAAAACGGGCCTTTGTTTCCTGCATGGTCTGAAAGCTTAAATCGGACATGAAAACAGGTACACTGTATTTTTCTTTCAGCCATTTCGCAAGCCCGAGATGGTCGGGATGCGAATGTGTCAGCACAATTTTTTCAATGGGAAAAACCGATGCCAGCACTTTGTTCCATGTTTCCTTCGCCGTTTCATGGAAGTCCCCGGTATCCACAATCGTGTACCCTTTTTTTCCTTTAAAAAGATAGCAATTGACCTCCCGCATGCCGAATGGAAAACGGACGACCAGTTTCCATACATTTTCCGCCACTTTCGTGAAGTCGCATGAATCCTTTTTCTCTGTAAAACTTGCCAAATCCATCCCCTCCTACCATAAGCATAACTTTTCGGAGGAACTGGGGCAAACTTTTTCACTTTTTTTAATCGTATGCATGATGCCGCCAATCAGGCAGATGGTGCCATAAGTACCTGCCTTTTTGGGCTGGGCTCAACTGTCCCGCAAAATCACCTGTTCGATCGGTTCTTTTGCAAATTCAATGCCGTTTTCGCGGAACAGCCGGACGATCACATGGCGCATTTCATTTTCAATCTCATCTTTCTGGTTGCCCGGCAAAAGCGGGATCTCTACAAGAAAATCAAAGCTATGGTTCCGCAACCGGATCAACTTTACAGACGCTATCGTATCCGGTGCGAGACCATGATCTGCTTCTTTTACTGTTTCAAAAGCCTCGTGCAATAGCTTTTCCACCTTTTTTGTATCCATTTCGGAACTGACGCTGACCTGAATAGAAGCAGAAGGCTTTTCCGTCGTCCGGTTTTTAATGACCTGTTCAATAAAATATTGATTTGGAACAATCAGCGTACCGCTTTTATCGAGCCGGACCGTTGTAGAGCGGAGATTGATTTTCTCCACTCTGCCGGTTTCCTCATTGATTTCAACCGTTTCACCGACTTCAATCGGGCGTTCAAATAAAATGATGATCCCGGATACGAAGTTTGCCGCGATGTTGCGCATGCCAAAGCCGAGCCCGATCCCGATTACGCTTAAAACCGCCCCAAGTGCAGACAGGTCAAGGCCGACCGTTGTAAAGCTGATACAAAGTGCAGCAATCATGACGGTATAATAAATGAGGCGGTTAAACGTATACCCGAGTCCTCGGTCAACGTGATAATGGTCATAAACGGTTGAAAGCACATATTTTGTCAGAAGCTTCACAAGCCTGTGCGCGAGCGTGACAATCATTAAAGCAACAATCAGCAAAAACGGCGTGACATCGAGCCCGCCTTTGGAATAAAGCGGGTAAAACAACCACCTGTTATCGGAGAAATCAAACAGGAAGATCAAAAGTACACCGTATAAACAAGCCCAGTTTGTAATTGAATAAACCGCTGGCTCGACCGTTTTTTGCAGCCGGCGGTTCCTTTTTGCAAGCACGGATACCGTCCACTTCAACAGCTTGCCGGCAACAAGCAAAACGACCGTATCAAGCGCAAAACGAAAAAGATGAATGTCCGAGAATTCTTTCCATACTGTATCCAACAACATAACCACCCGGTTCCAAGATGATATTTTTTCTATACCCTGAAACCGGGCATTCAATCGTTACAAGCCGTATTTCCGCAGTTTTCTGTAAAATGTGCTGCGCGGAATATCCAGCATTTTCGCCGCTGCCGCCGCATTTCCTTTCGTATGTTTCAAAGCTTCCAGTATCATATCGCGCTCAATCGCTTCCCGCGGGTTCAGCGTCGTGACCTGTTTTTCCATGCCGTTAAGCCCGGTCTCTCCGGAAACATATTCGTCCACATACCGTTCCGCTTCTTCTTCACCGGCCACAGCAAGCAGTCGGACGTTTTCAATCACATTCATCAGTTCACGGATATTGCCGGGCCAATGATAATCCTGCATTTTCTTCATAACCGCCGGCGGGATTTCGACGTCTTGATTTTTCTTTCTGCTGATATACTGAATCAAAGCAGGCAAGTCTTCTTTTCTTTCGCGCAAAGCAGGAAGGCGGACGGGAAAAACATACAGGCGGTAAAACAAATCTTCACGGAACTTCCCTTCTTTGACGAGCTTCGGTAAATCCTTGTGGGTCGCGGCAATAATCCGGACGTCCACACTTACTTCTTTTGCAGAACCGACCGGCACGACTTTTCTTTCCTGCAGGACGCGGAGCAACGCCGTTTGCATGGCAGACGGCAGCTCGGCCACTTCGTCAAGAAATAAGGTGCCGCCATGGGCCTGCTCGAATTTTCCTTTATGGCCACCCCGTTTTGCGCCGGTAAAAGCCCCGTCGGCATAACCGAAAAACTCGCTTTCCATTAATTCTTTCGGCACAGCCCCGCAATTGACGGCAATAAACGGGCCGTTTTTCCGGCTGCTGTTTTCATGGATGGCTCGTGCGACCAGCTCCTTTCCAGTTCCGGTCTCACCCGTGATAAAACAAGTGGTATCGGAAAGGGAAGCAATCCGGGCTTTGCGCAACGTTTCCTGAAAACTTCTACTTATACCGGTGACGCCACGGAAGACGAACTTTTCTTTTTGAAGAAGGGTGCCGGAAAGATTTTTATTTTCAGACAAAAAGAAACAGGTGCCGATTTTTTCCCGGCTGGAAGGCAATGGAATGGATTGGTTCACAATGGTATCCGTTTGGGAGGTCATTTCTTCAATCGTTCTACCAAAATAATCCGGCATTTTCTTCCGAAGCGGCCGGCTTGCCGCAACGGCTTTTCCTTCTTCATCCGTAATGACGAGTAACCGGTCCCCGTACTGGTCCGAAAGTTCAACAGCTTTTTGGATGAAACGTTCATGCCGGCTTTTTGCCATGCG
Organism: Weizmannia sp. FSL K6-0777; assembly: GCF_038593185.1. Taxonomy (NCBI): domain Bacteria; kingdom Bacillati; phylum Bacillota; class Bacilli; order Caryophanales; family Bacillaceae; genus Heyndrickxia; species Weizmannia sp. FSL K6-0777. The sequence continues at coordinate 1,676,758 of NZ_CP151971.1, read as the reverse complement.
TACGATTTCCTGCTCTACTGTATAAGCCAGCGATGAAACCATGGCGAGCATGAAAGGGTGGGATTCGGTATATGGACATGTTAAGTCCATGACGCCAACAAGATTCCTTTGGCTGTCGTAAACCGGCGCGGCTGCACAGCTCCACTGGTGGGAGGCAACCGAAAAATGCTCAGGGCCGTTCACCATCACGGCTTCCCCTGTCTCAAGCGTAGTGCCGATCGCATTCGTGCCGACCCGCTCTTCCGTCCAGCAAACCCCTTCGACAAAATTAATTTTTTGCGCTTCAAAAATGGTTTTCCGGTTTCCTGATACGGACAGCACATGCCCGCAAGGATCAATCAGGAGCGCCATCATGCCGGCTTCCTGAAACACAGGCTCCATCTTTTTCACATGGCGTTCGGCAATATTTAAAAAATCTTTATGCCTTTCCCGGTGTGCCAATAGTTTTTCAACAGGCAGGATATGCTGCCCTTTCCGCAAATACGGGTTCACATCCCGTTTTTTACAGCGGTACCACGATTCAGCGATTCGGTTGTTGATTCTCTCGGGATCCAATGTCCCTTCCTGCACAAACTTTTTCCACGTATTCCAATAACATACAGCCATCTTTCATCCCTCCGACTCATCATAGAAAATTGCGCATCAGGAAGAAAGTCGTGATGTTCTTTTCTATTATAATCGAATACGGAAAGCGTTTTCAATATGTAGACAGGGCTTATGAATATTCCCGGCAGTCTGAGAGACTGCCGGGAATGATTATACGTGCACCGGATGCCCCTGTGCATTTAAAACGGCTTCATGGATGGCTTCTGAGACGGTCGGATGAGCGGCAATCAAGCGCTCAAGCAGATCAGCCGTCATTTCCCCGTTCAGCATCAATACCCCCTGCCCGACCAGTTCTGTTGCATGCGGGCCGCAAATGGACAAGCCGACCACCTCTTCGTATTCCGGCTCGATGATGACTTTCACTTTCCCAACCTGTTCCCCGCTGATCATCGCTTTTCCGTTTGCCGAAAACGGAAATTCGCCGATCCGAACAGCGCCGTACATTTCTTTCGCCTGCTTTTCGGTGAGGCCGGTGCCGGCAATTTCCGGAAACGTATAAATGCAGCGGGGAACGGCTTTGTAATCCGCACTTGCCTCCATTCCGCATGCATTGAGCGCCGCCACTTTTCCTTCATGAAAAGCGACATGTGCAAGTTGGATGCCGCCAATACAATCGCCGCAGGCATAAATATGGGGGATGTTCGTCTGCATCTTTTCATTGACTTTTATGCCCGATTTTTCATACGCCACCCCGGCATTTTCGAGGCCGATCCCGTTGACAGACGGTTTCCGGCCGATTGAAACAAGCACGTATTCCCCGTAAATCTCGCGCGTTTCCCCTTCCTGCTCAATCAGCGCGCATTTCTTATCACGGTCCAGTTTTTTTACGGCAGCAGATGTATAAATGTCCACCCCGTCTTTTTCAAGCTGCTCTTTTAAAATATTCGCGATATCTGCATCTTCCCCCGGCAAAATATGTGGGGCCATCTCTATGATCGACACTTTTGTCCCAAGCCGGCTGTAAATGCTCGCAAACTCGCAACCGATTACCCCACCGCCGACAATCACGAGCGATGGAGGCAGGCCGGGAAGAGACATGGCCTGCGTGCTGTCGATGATCCAGTTGCCATCAAACGGCGCAAACGGGAGGGAACTCGGTTCAGACCCTGTTGCGATGATGAACTGGTCCGCTTTTATTTCAACCGTGCCGTTTGCTGTTTCTGCAAGAACAACATGGGGTGACTGGAATGCCGCTTTTCCCTGCACGATTTTGATTTTGTTTTTCTTCATTAAGTATTGAATGCCTTGCACGAGCCGGGAAACGATCGCATTTTTCCTTTCAAGCAGGGCAGGCCAGTCAATGGACACCGCTTCCTTGTTCACCCGGATCCCGAATTTGTCCGCTTCCCGAATGTCCCGGTAGCGCCCTGCACTTTCCAAAAGTGTCTTGGTCGGCATGCACCCTTCATTTAAGCATGTGCCGCCGAGTGTCGCCTGTTCAAATAAAATGACATCCGCACCCTGCTGTGCTGCTGTAATGGCAGCGACGTAGCCCGCAGGCCCGCCGCCTAAAATCCCGATGGTTTCCATCCTGATCCCTTCTTTCCTACAAAAGCATCGTAACCGGTTCTTCCAAATATTGCTTGACCGTTTGCAGGAAGGCCGCTGCCGGCGCCCCGTCGAGCACGCGGTGGTCAAACGTCAGGCTGAGCGGCAGCCGGCTCCGTTTTTCAATTTTGTCCCCGATAAAAACAGCTTCATCCGAAACGACACCGACACCCAATATTCCGGCTTCCGGCGGGTTCAAAATGGGCGTAAAAAATTCGACGCCGCTTGCACCCAGGCTTGAAATGGTAAAAGTGGATCCTTGCATCTCATCTGCCGGCAGTTTTCCGGATCTTGCTGCCGCTGTTTTTTCTTTGATTTCTTTTGCCAAGTCGATCAGCGATTTGCTGTCGGCGTTGCGGATGACCGGGACAATCAGCCCTTTTTCAACCGCCGTTGCGATGCCCAAATGGATTTCCGGGTAAGTGACAATTGTGTTATCCATAAACGCACTGTTCATTTCCGGATGGTTTTCGAGGGCAAGGATGGCAGCTCTTGCTATAAAATCCGTGATCGTCAGTTTGCTGTCGTACCGTTTTGTGATTGTCTCTTTCACTTGCGTTTTTAGCGCCAATAGTTCCGTGACATCCGCTTTCATCGTGATCGTCAGCTGTGCAGCCGATTGCAGGCTGGCATGCATGCGTTCTGCGATCACTTTGCGCATGCCGGATACCGGTGTGTGCTTCGGTTCTTTTCCTGCCGGCGCCTGGATGAGGCTGTCCTGTTTGCGGCTTTCTTTCTTTGACGCAATTGCCTGTTCCACATCTTCTTTTGTAATCCTGCCCCCTGGCCCGGTCCCTTTTATATCTTCCGGTTTGATGCCTGCTGCTTCCGCCATTTTCCGCGCGACCGGGGAAATTTTCACGCGCACTTTCCCCGGTTTTTTCGGGAGCGGTGCGGGACGGGCCGCCTTTATTTCTTCTTTTTGTCCTTTTTCTTCCTGCACCGGGGCTGCTGTTGCCGCCACTTCTTCATCCGGGTTTCCAATATAGCAAATCACCGTTCCCGGCGGTACGCCCTTTCCTTCCGGCACATTGATTTTTAATACATTGCCGTCCGCAGGGGACTCGATTTCCATCTCTATTTTTTCCGAACTGATGCTAGCGATCGGGTCGCCTTTTTTAACGGCTTCTCCTTCTGTTTTATTCCACTGTGAAACGGTTCCTTCTTTCATCGCCATCCCAAGTTTGGGCATAATAACTTCAACCGGCATGCCAACCACTCCTTTCTATCTGTCTGTTATTGCCCGACCGGTTCCCCCAACAGCTCTGATACCGCCTGCACAATTTTCCCGGCGGACGGCAAATACAAATCTTCAAGCGGCGGCGAGAACGGAACCGGCGTGTGCGGTGCCGTGATCCGTTTGATCGGGGCATCCAGATCATCAAACCCTTTATCGGCAACAAGTGCCGCAATATCGGTTGCCACATTGCACCGCGGGTTCGCTTCATCGACCACAATGAGCCGGTTTGTTTTTGCGACCGACTGGAGAATCGTCCCTTCATCAAGCGGCGATAAACTGCGCGGGTCAATCACTTCCGCTTCGATGCCGTCTTTGGCAAGCCGTTCTGCCGCTTCAAGCGCCGTCTGCACCTGTTTGCCAACTGCAACAATGGTGATGTCGCTTCCTTCACGTTTCCTGTCCGCCTTACCGAGCGGAATCGTATAGTAATCTTCGGGCACTTCCCCTTTTATGTTGTAAAGCGTTTTATCTTCAAAAAAGATAACCGGGTCATTGTCTTCGATCGCAGCCAAAAGCAGCCCTTTCGCATCATATGGCGTTGACGGCACGACGACTTTTAAGCCCGGTATCGACGTAAACAGCGCATACAGGCTTTGCGAGTGCTGGGCCGCCGCCCGGAAACCGGCGCCGTGCATCGTCCGGACCGTCACCGGCACTTGCGCCTTGCCGCCGAACATGTACCGGAATTTCGCGCCCTGGTTGAGCACTTCGTCCAGACAGCTGCCGATAAAATCGTTGAACATGAGCTCTGCAATCGGCCGCAATCCTGTTGAAGCAGCAGCCATCGCAGCCCCCATATAGCCCGCTTCCGTAATCGGCGTATCCAAAATCCGCCCGCGGCCGAATTCCTGGACAAGGCCTTTCGTCACGCCAAGCACGCCACCCCATGCTTCTTCATCCTGCAGGTGATCAACTTCCGCACCGCCGGCAACATCTTCCCCCATCAAAATTACATTTTCATCTCTTCTCATCGCCAGTTTCATCGCTTCGTTAATGGCCTGCGAAAAAGAAATTTGTCTTCCCATTGGAAAGGCCTCCTTTTTTCATAGATTAGTAGGATACATAGACATCTTTCAAAAGTTCGGAAGGGTCCGGATACGGGCTTTCTTCGCTGAATTTCACAGCTTCTTCGATCTCCTGTTCCACTTTTTGTTCCAGGCTGTTGATGTCTGCTTCGCTGAACAAGTTTTGTTCAAGCACAAATTTTTTAAATTGGACGATCGCATCTTTTTCATTCAGCTGTTTCGCCTTTTCTGCTTCTGCTTTATAAGTTTGGGCATCCCCTTCAAAATGCCCGTAGTTTCGGTACGTCACGCATTCAATCAGCGACGGGCCTTCCCCGTTGCGGGCGCGTTCCACCGCTTCTTTTGCCGCCTGGTACACGGCGACGATATCTTTCCCGTCGACACGAACACCCGGAATGTCGTAGGCAACGGCACGGTCGGCAATCGTTTTACAGCTTGACGCATAATGGAATGGCGTCGCTTCCCCATAGCCGTTATTTTCCGCCACAAAAATGACCGGAAGCTTCCATACGGCTGCCAAGTTGATGCCTTCGTGAAACGTACCGTGGTTATTCGCGCCGTCCCCAAAGAAGCAAACGCTTACATTACTCGTCTTTTTAACTTTCGCCGTCAATGCTGCGCCGCATGCCAGCGGGAACCCGCCGCCGACAATCCCGTTTGCACCGAGCATGCCTTTGTCGAGGTCGGCAATATGCATGGAACCGCCTTTTCCTTTGCACAGACCTGTCGCTTTCCCGTAGATTTCCGCCATCATCCCTTTTAAATCGCAGCCTTTCGCGATACAGTGGCCGTGGCCGCGGTGTGTGCTTGTGATCATATCCTGATCGTTCAGATGGGCGCAAACGCCGACTGCAACCGCTTCCTCACCGGCATATAAGTGGACGAAGCCCGGTAAAATGCCGGTCGCAAACACTTCATGCACTTTGTCTTCAAACTTGCGGATTTCAAACATTTTTTGCAACATCCACTGCGCTTTTTCCTTCGTTAACTGCAGTTCGCCCGCTTTTACTGTCTCCATTTATCCATCCTCCTTATCGTCGTCTTTCACTTGGTAAACAAGCAAAAAGCGTGCCAACTGAAAACCCCGCTTTCATCCTGCTTCGTCTGCCCGGCACATAAAAAAATGAGACAAACCGGGACAGCTGTCTCATTTTGTCTCATTTTTTCCCATATTTTCTTATCCGCTGATTTCTGACTTTTTCATTTTCCATGCAGCCGGTGCAACGGGTTTTCGTGACATCAGGCTGTGCAGCACCATACCGGCTGCAACTGTGATGATGCCGAACCAGGACAACAGCGATGGCGCCGCAACCGGTAAAATGGCCATCTCCCCGAACAGCGCAAACAGCACTTCCAATGACTGGGTCGCTTCCACAAGCGATAATTTTTGCATGTCGCCGCGGACAAGATCGGTTGCCCGGAAAAACAATACCGTGGCAATCACCCCGGAAAAGACCGCAACCACGCCTGATTGCACGATTTGGTTTCCGGACGGCGGGCCGGACGCCTTTAAACCGTACAATGACAGAATAAACCAAAAGGGCAGGCTGGCAAGTGTCATGCCGAGCACACGCTAGAATGTATCGAGCCGGCCTTCGCACAATTCCATCATTTTCCGGTTGCCCAAAGGATAAGCAAAAGTCGCCACAATGACGGGAAGGACACCTAGCATCATTTCCCGGAAGCTAATCCGGCCGGCCTGCTCAAGCTGCATCATCAAAACGCCGAGCAAAATCACAAGCGACCAGCGCAATCCGCGGAACGGGATGGGTTCCCGGATTTTCATCAGGCCCTCCGTCGTCTCCACCGTTTTAAAAAAGAACGGGGCAAGCAGTGAACCGGATAAAATCGTGATCTTCCAGGTGCCGGCCACGAGCCATCCGGGTGCATAGGCTGCCGAAAAACATAACGGCGCATAAAAAAGAACAAAACCGGTAAAGCTCCACAATAACCACCTGGCCGGATGCTTTTTCATTTCCGCCCATAAGGCTTGAAAATTTTTCCTGACAAGCACGATCACAAGCAAAAACGGAACCATCAAAATGTACCGGAGGGAGGCGCTCCAAATCCAGCTGCCGCCCGACAGTTCCATCGACCGGTTTAAAACAAATGTCACCGCGAAAAAGAAGGCGGCACATACCCCTAATAAGACCGGACGCAACATCTCCCACATCCTTTTTATAGCGTTTTGGAAATGAAAACCCGCATACGGGGCATTCCTCCTTATCTTATGAAAGCGGCCATGTTTTGAGCTCGTTCCAATACGTGCAAATGGTCTGGATGCCTTTATCAAAATTTTCAAGATGGAAATGTTCGTTCGGCGCATGGGCATTTTCCGACGAAAGGGCAAATCCCATCAGCACGACCGGAATTTTTAAAATGCGGTCAAATTCTGCGACAATCGGGATCGACCCGCCGCCCCTTGTATAAGTAACCGGCACGCCGTACACTTTTTCATACGCTTTTCCGCAAAGCTGGATGGCAGGATGCTTGCGCGGCGTGACATACGGGTAACCTTTGTCAAATTCGGTTACAGAAACGGTTACGCCTTTTGGGGCATGGGCTTCAATATGTTTTTTCAGCAACGACAGAATTTCGTACGGATCCTGGTTTGGCACAAGGCGGCAGGTCACTTTCGCAAAGGCTTCAGACGGCAAAACGGTTTTCAGGCCTTCCCCGGTAAAACCGCTTTGTAAGCCGTTGATCTCAAGCGTCGGCCGGACGGATGTTCTTTCTGCGTACGAGTAGCCTTTTTCCCCGAACAATACAGGCACGCCAAGCTGCGCCTGTATTTGGCTTTCATATGCCGCCTGTTTTGCGAACGCTTCTTTTTCTTCCGGCGTGCTTGCTTCCACTTTGTCATAAAAGCCTTCCACCAAAACCCTGCCGTCCTGGCCATGGAAGGATGCCAGCAATTCAACCAGCGCAGTGGCAGCATTTTGCACCCCGCCGCCGTATTCGCCGGAATGAAGATCGCTTGATGCGCCTTTTACATGGATTTCAAGGCCGCATAAGCCGCGCAGCCCGTAGCAGATCGTCGGTTTTCCCAATTCCGGCATGCCGGTATCGGAAACGACGATCAAATCCGCTTTTAAAAGTTCCTGATGCGCTTCTGCAAATGGCGCAAGATTCGGGCTGCCGATTTCCTCTTCCCCTTCAAACAACACTTTGATATTGACAGGCAGTTCCCCTTCCGTTTCCATCAGCGCCTCGATCGCTTTGATATGCATAAACACCTGCCCTTTATCATCGCTCACGCCGCGGGCAAAAATTTTGCCATCGCGGATCTCCGGTTTGAACGGATCGCTTTTCCAGAGGTTCAGCGGGTCAACCGGCTGGACGTCGTAATGCCCGTAAATCAGGACGGTCGGCCTCCCGTCTGCGTGAAGCCAGTCGCCGTATACAACCGGGTTGCCTTTCGTTTCCATCACTGCGGTATGTTCGAGGCCTGTTTTCCCAAGCTCCGCTTTCAGCCATTCCGCTGCTTTTCTCACATCTGTTTGATGTTCGGATAAGGAACTGACACTCGGGATTTGGAGAAAATCAAACAGTTCTTTTAAATGCTGCTCATGGTGTTCCTTTAAATATTGCTGATAGGTTTGTGGCATTCCTATACCTCCTTGTCATGCTTTCTCTTTATTGTAAGACAAGTTTCATTAATTTTCCAATTTATTTTGAAAGGCGGCAAACGAAAAAAAGAAAGCAGGAGCCCCCTTTTGGCAGCTCCTGCATTTTTTATTTATGCGTTTGATTCGCAAATTCCGCCATGGCTGCGGCCATAAACGTTGCAAGCCCTTCGCCAAATTGATCAATGTTTTTTGTAAACCGGCTGTCTTCTATATACATTTGGCCAAGCCCTTTAAAGGCTTCCGGCGTATAATTCCCGAAATGGCGGTTTAAAAAATCAAACCATTTCCGGATCGCTGTCTGCGCTCCTTGTGCGCGCGGGTCCGTATGGCGGATGGCGGCAAGCTCACGGTAAATCCCGTTCATTTCAGCAGCCAAGGCGGATTTTTCATCCCCGGTCAGCCCCGCTATTCCCGCTTCCGCTGCATCTACTGCCTGATCCCCCCATTTTTCGCGTGCCTCACGCTCATACGGATTGTTGTCAAAGCGGAAACCGGCAAATTTTTCTTCACTAGACATTTCCATTCCCTCTTTCTCCGATTGGATTGTTTTTTCGATCAAAGCAATCATTTTCACGAGCCGCTTCTGTTTTTCAATCAGCAAATGGCGCTGGAGCTCGAGCGCCCCGAGCCTGTCAAACGAAGGGCTTTCAATGATTTCCTTGATCTTTTGCAAAGGGAAGCCCAATTCCTTGAAAAATAAGATTTGCTGGAGCGTTTTTAGGTTTTCTTCCGAATAGTGCCGGTAACCGGACGGTGAAACTTCAGCCGGTTTTAGCAGCCCGATGTCGTCATAATGGCGCAATGTCCGGATGCTGACGCCGGCCAGCTCTGCAACTTCTTTAATTCTCATCGTGCAGCCCCCCTTCCTTTTTTACTGTAAGGGGTGACGCAGCGTGAGGGTCAAGACATTTTTTCAAGTTTTTCCTGGAGGGCAAACAGCACTTCGTAAATTTTTACGAAAGCTTCCATGAGCGGCATTTCTTCCTTGAAACCGGGCACATCGTTCAACGGAAAGTTCACATCCCAGATGCCTTCATTGCCATCAAAAACGATTTCCCCTTTCCCGTCTCCTTCGAGCAGTTCAGACAATCCCGTTTGAATCGCCGGCCCGTATTTTTTCTGCACTTTGAGCCCGAGCATGCAATTGTAATGGCCGAAGACATCATCCAGCTCAAGGGCAATCCCGTCGACGCCGATGATGCCAAACCAGTCTGACACGATGTAGACATATTCTTTCCTATGCTTTTTCAAATAGATGACAGGTTCATTTAAAAACGCCGCCGTTTCCACCGCAAGGGTCTCATCGGCTTCCTTGCTGCACCGTTCAATAGATGCATCGGCAAAACGGGCGGTACCCTCTTTTTCAACAATTTCTTTTTCCCTGACAGCATCTTTGAAAAAATCCTTATAGCGCTCCAAATACGCTATTTCTTGTTTACATAATATTATTATAGTATCCTTTTGGTTTTCGATATATGTTTTTAAATTTTTTCCCAGCATGGCAACCATCCTTTATGAGGTATTCTGCTAAACAGTATGTCCCAATTGGAAGCTTTTGTAAAGAAACAAAAAACTGTGCCCGGAGAATAAAATCCTTCTAGGCACAGTTTGTAAAATTATTTATTCACCGCTTCCGGTTTATGAAAATCACGTCCGTCACGGATCGCTTCTACAATTCCGGCGCGGATGACGAAATCCCCGAAATGTTCGCCTTCCTGCCGTTCTTTTGCATATTGCAAAAGAATCGGGCGCAGGGAAGCGAGGATCTCTTCTTCCCCGATATTTTCCTTATAAAGGCAAGCGAGCCTGTCGCCAGTGAAGCTGCCGCCCAAATACAAATTGTATTTTCCGGGGCCTTTCCCGATAAAAGCCATTTCCGCAAGCGCCGGCCTTGAGCAGCCGTTCGGGCAGCCTGACATTCGGATGACGATTTCTTCTTCGCGCAACCCCGCTTCATCCAAAATCTCTTCGATTTTTCCGAGCAGTTCCGGCAAGTACCGTTCTGCTTCCGCCATCGCAAGGCCGCAAGTCGGGAATGCGACACAGGACATCGAGTTTCTTCTGAGGGCGGAAGCATGCTTGCCGTCCGTCAGATGGTATTTTTCAACCAGCTCGCCGATCTTTCCTTTCATTTCGTCGGTGACATTGGAAATAATGACATTCTGATTCGGGGTCAGGCGGAACTCGCCCTGATGGATTTTTGCAATTTCGCGCAGCCCGGTCATCAAAGGATAGCCGTCAAAATCTTTGATCCTGCCGCTTTGGACAAATAACGTCAAATGCCATTTGCCATCGCCTTTGATCCAGCCGTAACGGTCGCCGTTATGGTCAAAATGGAACGGGCGGGCCTCCCCGAGATCCCAGCCGAGCCGTTCATTCAGTTCCGCCTTGATCCATTCAAGCCCCCGCGCGTCAATGGTGTACTTGAAACGCGCATTTTTCCGGTTCGCGCGGTTGCCGTAGTCGCGCTGGATCGACACCACTTTTTCCGCCACTTCAATCACCTGGTTCGGCGTGCAAAAACCGATGATCCGGGCAAGCTGCGGATATGTTTTCGGATCGCCGTGGGTCATGCCCATCCCGCCGCCAACCGCGACATTAAACCCTTCAAGCTTCCCTTCATTCAAAATGGCGATAAACCCTAAATCCTGTGAAAAAATATCGACATCATTGGAAGGCGGCACAGCAAACCCGATTTTAAACTTCCGCGGCAAATACGTTGGCCCGTACAGCGGCTCTGCCTCTTCCTGCTCTTTTGTATCAATGATTTTTTCATCTTCCAGCCAGATTTCATGATACGCGGAAGTCCGCGGCAACAAGTGGTCGCTCGTTTTTTTCGCCCATTCATACACCTCGGCATGCACATCCGACTGGTACGGGTTCGGGTTGCACATGACGTTCCGGTTCACATCCCCGCACGCGGCAAGCGTCGTCATGAGCGCATCGTTCATTTCCCGGATGGCCTGCTTTAAATTCCATTTTAAAATGCCATGCATCTGGAATGTCTGCCGGGTTGTCATACGCAGCGTTCCGTTCCCGTATTTTTGCGCCAGTTCATCCATCACAAGCCACTGTTCCGGGGTCGCAACACCGCCCGGAATGCGGACACGCACCATAAACTGGTAAGCCGGCTCCAGTTTCTTTTTGCGCCGATCGTTGCGGATATCGCGGTCGTCCTGCTGGTAGCTGCCATGAAATTTCAACAGTTTATTATCGTCTTCGGATATCGCGCCGGTCAGTGGATCTTTGAGCCCTTCCGCAATCGTCCCTCTTAAAAACCGGCTTTTTTCTTTTATCGTTTCAAGCGGATCAAGTTTTTTATCAGCCATCTTCCTGCCCCTCTCTGTTAATACACATCACGCTGGTATCGTTTTGCCCGTCGCATTTCCTGTAAATAATCCTCTGCCTCTTCCCTCGCCATATTGCCTTCTGTTTCAAGAATTTCAAGCAGCGTTTCCTGGACGTCGCGGGCCATCTGCTTTTCATCGCCGCACACATACACACAGGCGCCTTTTTCAAGCCATGCATAAAAATCTTTGCTTTTTTCAAGCATCCGGTGCTGGACGTATATTTTTTCTGCCTGGTCGCGCGAAAAAGCCACATCCATCCGTTCGAGCACGCCATTTTTCAGCCAGTTTTGCCAGTCAAGCTGATACAGAAAATCCGTCGCAAAATGCTGGTCCCCGTAAAACAGCCATGTTCGTCCGGTGATCCCTTCCGCTTCCCTTTCTTCCAGGAAAGAACGGAACGGCGCCACGCCTGTTCCCGGCCCGATCATGATCACCGGCACATCCGGGTCAGCCGGAAGTTTGAAATTCGGATTGCGGTGGACATAAACCGGCAGCTTGTCTCCCGGTTTTATCCTGCCTGCGATTTGCCCGGAGCAAACCCCTTCGCGCACCCTTCCGTTTGCTGTATAGCAGTCCAGTGCAATGACAAGATGGACTTCATCGGGGTTCGCTTTCCAGCTGCTTGCGATCGAATAAAGCCGCGGCGGCATTTTCCGGAGCATTTGTACGAAAGCTTGCACTTCCACTTTTTCCGGCGGATATTCCTCGACAAGATCGAGCAGGCCCCGCCCTTCAAGGTACGCCTTTGCCTCCGCTTCATTTTCAAGCAAAGCCGTAAGCGCTTTGTTTCCGAAAAGCACGGCTGCCTGCTGAAGCAGCGGTTTTGTTAATCTCGTAATTTCATAATGTCTGAGTAATGCTTCCCTGGCCGGCAGCACTTCCCCTTTTTTATTGACCGGAACTGGTTCTTCCGGATCCCAGCCGAGCTTTTCGATCAGCCGTTCCACGAGTTTCGGATCATTTTCCGGGTAAATCCCGATGCTGTCCCCCGGTTCAAATGTAAAACCGGACCCTTCAAGGGATAGTTCGATATGGTGCGTTTTTTTATTGGACCCTTCCCAGTTCAAGTTGATATTTTCCAACACTTCCGCCTGGAACGGGTTGGATTTGGAATAATCGGTGTTTGCAGGCCGGGTGGCATCCGCAGCGGTTGAAGCCGGCAAGGCAGATGCCCGGAGCACGCCTGCAACCCCTTCAAACCATTCGCGGGCGTCCTCTTCATAATCCACATCACAATCCACCCGCGGATAGAGCCTTTCCCCGCCCAACTCTTCCAGCCTCTTGTCGATCTCTTTTCCGACCTTGCAAAAAAACTCATATGTCTGGTCCCCAAGCGCCAAAACGGAAAAAGGGACCCCGTCCAGTTTTGGGGCTTTTCTGCTGTGGATCAGCTCATAGAAAGACAATGCGTTGTCAGGCGGATCCCCTTCCCCTTGTGTACTTGTAATGATGAGCAGATACCCTGCATTTTTTAAATCTTTCGGCTTGGCTGCATCGAGTGCCGAAAAAGATACGGTAAACTGCATTTCTTTTAATCTGGCGGCGAATGCTTCGGCAAGCGCCTGGGCATTGCCTGTCTCGGAACCAAACAGCAGCGTAACCGTTTTGGTTGCCGTCTGTACCGGTTTTTCAGCAACAGCTGTACTTCCCGGGGGATTCGTTCCTTGTTCGGCAAACGGATAGGTTAAATATCCGCTTAGCCATAATTTTTGCTGATCCGTTAATAGTTGCAGCAGTTCATTTAACTTTTCCGCCTGTTCTTTACTAAACGGGCTGTTTTGTACACTTAACGGCAAATCTTCCACCTCGCAATGTTTGCATGCACTTTTCATTTGTTTATTTATGTATGACATCCTAATCCAAATAGACATAGAAGTTTACTTGGATTTTAATCCGCTTCTTTCCATGAGAAGCGCCTTCGAAAAAAGCTCTCCTTACAAAGATAAGAAGAGCCGGCGCACAATGGTCAACTTCTCTTATCTTTCAGACGATTGTCTGCAGGAATTGGCACAGTGTTTTTCAACCTGTTGCCGAGGCTTCAAAGGGCCTTTCCCTCCACCTCTCTGGATAAGAAGCACAAATCATTATTTAGAAATCATTGAAAACATTATACAATCAAATACAGGTACAGTCAATTCTTTTTTGAACAGATGGGACATTTAAAAAAGGAAAAGGGTGGCAAGTTCCGCATCAAGCGTCCCCCCAATATACTTTATGTATCTTTTGCACAGAATGAGGGGGGAATGGATGAATATCCGCATTTACCAGGGGAATGAGATGACGCCGGAAGATGGAGATGCCAATATTGTGATCGATGTAATCCGCGCGTTTACGGTTGCCCACCATGCCTTTTTGGGCGGCGTAAAAGAAATATGGCTGGCTGACTCAATAGAAACGGCTTTTCGTATCAAAAACAAATACCCGCATGTTTTGCTCACGGGCGAAAGGCACGGCCTTCCGATCCCAGGATTTGATTTTGGTCATTCACCGGCCGCCATCGCCAAACAGCCGTTAGCCGGCAAAACGTTGGTACAAACATCGACAAACGGGGTAAAAGCAGTTTTTCACGCCCTTCACGCAAAGGAAGTCTATGTTACCGGCTTTTCGAATGCAAAAACGACGGCAAAATGGGTCCGGCGCAAATGGAAAGACAAAGACAACGCCCGCATCAACATGATTGCTTCCCATCCGACGGGGGAAGATGACCTGGCATGCGCGTTATACATGGAAAGCATCCTCACCGGCTCCGGCACGATAAAGCCGGAATCAGTGATCAAGGAGATTGTAGATGCCAGTGTTGCAAAGAAATTTCTTGATCCCGGCCAGCCTGCATTTAACCCGGCTGACCTGGAATTTTGCATTAAAGAGAGAGACTGCGGGTTTGTGATGAAAATGGATCCAACAGGAGAATTTCCAACGATCGTGAGGGTTGAAGATGAATGACCATGGTTTGACACTGCCTTTACGCAATGAGAAACCGCGGGATTGCGGAATCACCATCTTAATTGACAATGGCATTCCGCTGAACTTTTTTAAAGATACCATGAACAGTGCAGCCCCTTATATTGATTTCGTCAAATTCGGCTGGGGGACATCGGTCGTTTCACGCCATTTGGAAGAAAAAATAGATCACTTGAGGCAAAACGGCATTGCCTTCTTTTTCGGCGGCACTTTATTTGAAAAGTTTGCCAGCCAGGGAAAAACGGATCGGTACGTTCAATACTGCCGGCGGTTTGAATGCGAATATGTTGAAATCTCAAATGGCACCCTGCCGCTGTCCAATACGGAAAAATGCCGCTATATTGCGGAGTTTTCAAAGGAGTTTAAAGTGTTAAGTGAAGTCGGCTCAAAAGATGCTGCCAAATCAATGGCCGATACGCCAGCATTATGGTTGGAATCGATTAGTCAAGATTTAGAAGCAGGCGCATATAAAGTGATGACAGAGGCAAGGGAAAGCGGCACGAGCGGCATTTGCAACGGGGACGGTGAAATACGGGAGGAGATGTTTGCGGCCATCCTGGACTCGGGGATTCCCCGCGATTCTTTCATTTTCGAAGCACCCAACAAGCAGCTCCAGGCTTTTTTTATCCACCATCTCGGCCCGGATGCCAATTTGGCCAACATCCCTTTTTCGGATGCCCTTGCGCTTGAAACATTAAGGCTCGGTTTGCGATCAGATACTTTTTTTATTGGAGGAGATTCCCATGAGAGAAACGGATAAAATTTTTCATTTGGCGATTCCGTGCAAAGATCTTGATGAAACAGCCGATTTCTATCAAAAATTAGGCTGCAAGGTGGCGCGCCGATATGATGACCGGGTCACTTTCAATTTTTTCGGGGACCAGGTTGTCTGCCATCTAAGCCCTGAAAAAATTGACCTCAATCCGAAAATGTATCCCCGTCATTTCGGCATTACTTTTTTGGATAAAGCAGCATTTGAGGAAACCCTTCAATCTGCAAGGAAAAACCATTTACCATTTTTCCAGGAGAAAATGGTCCGATTTGGGGGCAGGCAAGAGGAACATTGGACATTTTTCCTCCAAGACCCCTCTAACAACTTGCTCGAATTTAAATATTACCATGATGAAAGCATGGTATATTAACCAGTCCCATTCATTGCTCAAGGCCGGGCCATGCGCCTGCTTTTTCTAGACAGCGACCCCATTTTGTCGGCTTGCAGGCATGCTCTGGGTGTAGCGGTTTCTACTCCTAATCTGCCTCAGCAAAAGGCGGCTGATGTTTTACGCCGGGTTCTTCACGAAGTTGCAGTGAGCCTTCCTTCTGCTTCACATCAAAAAATTACAAGCAAACCATGCAAAAAACCGCAGACCATACAGCTGCGGTTTTTTTCGAATTCTTACAGGAAGGAGCGGTGCTTGAAATTCGGGGATAGGTCCGGAAGTTGTTAACAAACGCCAAAATTTATCGCTCCTTCATCGGTTTCGAATTCAAACGCTACCGGAAGTAAATGTTGTCTTCACTTCCGGTCATTTTGGTTTCTTATTGATTTTCTATGTTGACAAAAGCCTTTTCGGGATTGACATGTGTTTTTGTGATTTTTGCCTGGTACAGCCAATCCGAAACGTCTTGCCATTTTTTTGGGTCCTGATCGGCAATAGTTTTATTTTTCTCGTCCATCTTCGGCAGTAAAATGTGCAGGCTCTTCGTTTCCACATTTTTATCCAGCGGTGAAGAGGCATCTTCATGTTTTAACAAAATGGCAAGTGCCTTTTCCGGATGTTTTTTGACATATTGCTGGCCTTTTTCGGCGGCAGCAAGAAATTTTTTAAAAATGTCTGGCTGCTGTTTCAGCTTATTTTCGTTTGCGATAAAAACGAGTTCTTCATAATCCGGAACGCCGTATTTTGCCGGATTGAACGCTCTAACGGGTACGCCCTCCTTTTCCAGCAGCAGCTGTTCATGATTGACAAAACCGCCGACGATCGCATCAGTTTTATGGGCTGTCAGAGCAGGGATTAAATCATAGCCAACATCCACTGTTTTCACCTTGTCCGGATCGCCCCCGTCTGCTTTGACCATTGTCCGCACGGCTGCTTCTTCCAGCGGAATGGAAGAGTAGCCGACCGTTTTGCCCGCCAGGTCTTTCGGTGAGCGGATGCCGCTTGAAGCCGGCACCATCACACGGTTCAGCGTATGGCGGACGACGGTGCCAAAAGATTGGACCGGAATATTCTCATCGCGTGCGATTAACACTTGGGGTTGATAACTTAATGCAATATCAATTCGATTCGCAGCCGCAAGTTTTAACGGGTCATTTGTGTCAGAAGGCATTTTGATGCTGACATCAAGGCCCTGCGCTTTAAAATAGCCTTTTTCCTGGGCTACATAAAGAAAAGAATGAACCGCATTTGGATACCAATCCAGCATGATCGTTACTTTTTGCGCATGTTTCGTTGCTTGCTGCAAATGATTGCTGCAGGCACCTAGGAAACATGCGAGCACAGCGGCCATTATCCATCGTTTTTTCATTGAAAATCCCCCTAAATTTTTGTTCTGTTTTTCAATAAGCCTTTTTCCATCCCATAAATAAGCAAAAATAATCCCATGCCGAACGCAGCCAAAAGAAAAACGGCCGAAAAAACTGCGTCCGACTGCAAATATCCGGACATTCGCTTGCTAAAAAATCCAAGCCCCGCAGTTGCGCCAAGCCACTCCCCGATCGCTGCCCCGCTGACACAATATACAACCGATAATTTCAAGCCGGATAAAAATTGAGGAAGAGCCATTGGGACAGAAAGTTTTCGAAAAATATCCCAGCGGCTGGCGCCCATTGTCCGAAACAAATTCAAATAGGCGGAATCAACGGTTTTTAATCCGTCAAAAGTGCTGATTACAATCGGAAAGATAGCCGTTAACACAATGATCGCTACCTTGCTCCAAACTGAATAACCGAACCACATCATAAAAACAGGTGATACGGCGACAAGCGGGATCGTTTGCGAAATAACAAGAAACGGATAAAAGATTTTTTCAGCCATTTTGGAAACATACATGAGGACACCGATCATCACTCCACCCGTAACGGATAAAAGAAAACCGATGCCGACTTCCTCCACTGTCGCTGGCAAATGCACATTTATTAATTGCCTGTGATTTTCTATGAAAGATGCATAGATTTGGGTAGGGGACGGCAAAATGAAAGACGGGATCATCCCTTTCTGTATGACCCACTGCCAGCCGGCTATCAAGACCAGCATCGTAACGCAAAAAAGTCCGTAATCCCCCAGCCATTTTCGCCACTTCATTTAGGAAACCTCCTTTCATCCAAACTTCCAATATGTACAAGCTGCAAACCGTTCCAAAGCCCGTTCAACCATTTGAATTTTTTCCTGCTATAGCAATCTTCCACCTACTTTTTGTTTTTATTTCTTCCTGCCCGTCGTCATTGACGGGGTTTTTCCGGTTACCGCCCTAAAAGCAGCTATTTTCCCTCCCTTCCAACAGAAAAAAGCCAGGCCTGTAAAAGACCTGACTTTAATAAGCAAGAAAATTTTCACAAATCCCTACTTTCCTACGCCGGCATGATCCGGATCAGGTCCAAAGGGTTGAAAAACCAACTGTTTTTCTCTCAGCCCGCCAATCCGGGCACCCCTAGTAGTCTGAAATATTTACTTTTTTCCATTATAGGCTTTCTATTTGCTTGTGTAAAGTGGTGCAGGCTTTTTTCTATGGTGATTGGTTCAATTATTTAGCTCCAAGTCAGGGCTCCTGTTTTTCCAAAAATCCCGAAAAAAACCGCAAAAATTTTCAATCATGATGATACTCACGAACCGTCATCGTAAACTGAATAGACAGCCATTCAGATATGTTATTTTGCTTAACCATTATTTATATGGCAACGGCTGCGGTTGTAAGTGCTTACGGAAACAACCACATCGCCCCCTCTTCTCGTGCTTGTAAACTCACAAAAAGCACCCAATTTTATGAAAAATTTTAAAATCTTCTTGTTAAATGACATTCATGTCGCTTATAATAATAAAAACGACACAAATGTCATTTAAGGAGGAGCATAAATGAAAAATCCGCTTTTTAAAAATCATTCCTTTCTGTTCTTAATCAGTGCGCAAACCGTTTCAAATCTTGGGGACTGGCTGCATCTTGTTGCATTGTTTGCATTAGTGGCATTTAAGTGGCACGCTGACCCGATTGCAATGGCAGGCATTACATTATGCATGGTGCTGCCGTCAATTTTATTTGGATCCCCTGCCGGCTGGCTGGCAGACCGGTTTAACCGTAAAGTGCTGATGAGCTTCTCGGATTTCGCCCGCTGCGGTTGTGTGCTCGGGATTGCTTTTTCCGTTTCGCTTTGGCAAGTTTATATCTTTCTATTTTTTTTGGGCTTTTTCTCAGCCGTCTTTACCCCTGCAGAAAGCGGCCTGCTCCGCCAAGTTGTTGGTGAAAACCAAATACAGGCGGCAATCGGTACAAGCGAGATGATCAATAACAGCGCCAAAATCATCGGGCCAGTAGCAGGCGGCGCATTGATCAGCCTGACCGGAATCAAAGGCGCTTTTTATCTTGATGCCATTTCTTTCTCTCCGCTATTCTGCTGTTTGGAATCAAAGCGCCGACATTACAGAGCCCGGTAAAAAGTGATCTAGAACATCGGGAAAAGGGCGCGCTAACTGAAGGATTTCGCTTTCTCTCCGGTTTTCCCGTGTTAAAAATGGGTCTGATCGTTTTTTTTACCATGATACTGGCCTTGCAAATTTCTGATTCCCAGGCCATGTTATTAATAAGGGATATCAAGAACGCAACGGTCCATTTTGCGAGCTGGTGTATTGCGGCAAGCGGTTTTGGCATGCTTACTGCTTCCGTGCTGTTTACGAAAATAAAGTTAGGGGAGAAATTAATCACTTTAAAAATCAGCCCCGCCATACTTGGTTTGGGGTGTATCATAGTAAGTACGGGTACCGGCTGGCCGATCGGCATCATTGAAGCCGTTTACCCTTGCGTCTTTTTTCTGATGGGTTTTTCTTTTACAATGGCTGCCATTCCTTTCGATGTGCTCGTCCAAAAGAAAACGCCTGAAACGCATACCGGAAGAGTGTTCGGTACCATCAACAGCCTTTCTACACTCGCTGTGCTTGTTGGCATATTACTTGGAGGCTCGCTTTCAGAGTGGTTTGGCGTCCGTCTCGCATTTCTGATCTCTGGCGGAACCACTTGCCTGCTTGCTGCCGTTTCCGCAATCGCAATGAAAAAAGCAGAAAGGAAGGAAATTCATGTCGCCGAGGGTATCAAAACAACATCTTGAAGAAAGAAAAAATCATATATTGGATGCTGCGAAGCGGGTGTTTGAACGAAAAGGCTATGAACCTGTTACCATGCAGGATATCGTAAAAGAAGCCGGCATTAGCAGAGGAAATCTGTATCAGTATTTTTCTAACACAGAGGAAATCATGCAGGCGGTTATTGAAAAAAATGACGATTCATTTTATACGTACATTCAAGACCTGGTAAGCAGCCATGAAAAAGTATGGGATGCCATTCAAGCCTATCAGAAAGTGGTTTTCCAGAGTTTGCCAAATCCTTACGGGATCGTGATGTATGAATACTCTGTCACCAGGTGGCGCAATCCGGAAAGAAAGGCATTTTTCCAAAAAAGGTATACCCGAGCCATGAAAAGCTTTTTAGCGCTTCTAGAAGAGGGCGTAAAACAGGGTGAATTTCACCCGGTACAGCCGCTTGAAACGATCGTCAATTTTATGGTGAACATATGGGACGGCCTGATTTTAATGGCCCATGTGGAGGAACCGGAAAGAGTAGCAGTAGGCGGCCAACTTGAGGCGTTAAATTTATACTTAATCCAGGCTTTGCGCCCCGATGAAAATACAGACTGGCATTTGGACACTAAGATTGAACCCGGTTGATATGAACCTGGTTCAGATATAAAACGATAAGAATCGTTATTTACGCAATTCGCTATATTGAATCTGAATCCTGTTTTCCGGTTTTTGATCCACTGTATATAAGATAAACAGAAAAAACCATTCCAAAGGTTTCATGAAAAGACAGACAAGGTCCGCTGACCACTTTGTACGGATATGCCTGCTGAGAGGATAACCGTATTTATCATAAATATAGCGGATGAAGTGATGCACACGCGGCATGTATTCTTCAAGAAGATGTTCGAAGGCATTCGCAACGAGCAACTGGCGATTCACAGGAATTCTTTTGCCGTGCCGGAGCCCTGCCCTTACCGGCTTAACGACTTTTGTGTGCCCCCTCGCTGCCACAGAACATAAATAGTGTTCGTCTCCTTTTAACATTTCCGGAGGGGGATTGGGTATCCTGGAATAGGTGAAAGAACTTGTATCTAAAAACAAACGGATAAAGCTGTCCGGCCGCTGACCAAATAATATGAGGACCATTTGGACAATAAGCAAAACAGGAAAAAAACAAACCGCCCACAATCGAGGCATTTTACTATACCGTACGGAAATTTTAAAGAGTAAAAGAAGAAATCCCTTATACTGTACAGTCTCTTTCCTCATTTTTATTGAAAACTCATTCAGTGAATCTTTTAACTTGGTGATATACAGTAAAGCAAGGCAAAATAAGCTATATTGAAATGCTCGGACGGAATACATATCCCCAAGTTTTGAGAATAGCGTATGTGTAAAATAAACAGCAGCAAACCCAATATTTGGAACCAGTATCATACTGCTCACGACATAGATAACCGGTGAAACCTGGCCGGGATAAAAATTCAATATCAGGAACCCAACCAGGCCCAATACAACCAACACAATCGCTGAAAGGATATGATTAGGAGCCAATGAAGCATAGCCGTCCGCCCGCCCTCCGATTTCATAAACGTGCAGCTGTTCGCCTGCCCTTGCACCATAAGCGTTCAGATAACACCCCACGATCAACAGGCAAATAAGCACGGCTGCATTCACCGTATCCATTGTTTTGACTTTGATGGATGGGGCTACTTGTGTTCCCTTTTTAAAGCTGGATAGGAATCTGGCAATCACATACACAGGAATACAGAGAACAAATAGGGCTAAAAACACAAAAAATACGGATAGAATATGATAGCCAAATCCTAGGATGTATGCCGCTACCAGGAACAAAAGCACGACTGCAATTAAACTTATGATTACAATTGGCGCTCTGTTGTTTTTCAATGCAGTCCCCCCTATGCTAAATGAATATTTTCAAAAATGCGCCCGCGCTTCTGGCGCTTCTTTGCGATTGTATTTCCGGATAACAGTTAAATTGATTTGTTCCAGGCCTTTGGTTTCTTTCGCTATGCTTATTCGTTTTTTAAAGTGCCCCCCACCCCCTTTCTACAAAAGTCCCGTAAAAAGGCGGATTTGAAGTAAGTTTGGTCGAAAAGAATGCTGTACTGTACTCCCCTCAAAGGAAGATGAAGATAGTTCCCTTAACAATAGGAAAATATATAGGAGGAGTGGAAATGAGTTAATGGATTACGGATGATCATCCATATTTCACAGTGTGCCGTCTTTCAATATCTTTTCACATAAATAACCAACGATATATGCCCGGGGCGTCCTTTCTTTAAGGTCTTGGTTTTTGGCAAGATCGTCAATCGCCATCCAAATGGTATTCCATAAATCAGTATTTTCATATTCTTCGTATGGATGATTTCTCATTTTAAGTTGCCTCCTCCTCAGTCGAAGCCAGTGGTTTTTTAACAGTTTCGGTTGTGAATTTGACTTCTCTCTTTATGATAGGACAAATGCCTCCGGGGTTGATTGCAGTGCACGCATCAAAGTTTCCGGTACGCGTCAGCATCAGACTCATGTAAAATACGGATATGCATTTGCTCCTCTTCTATCCGCTTTTTATTTATCGTTAAAGGTTCTAAACCTTCCCTGCCATCCGGAACACTTTCCCGTCCATTTCAGGCTTTAGCCATTTCATCCCCATTTTCTCATAGAACGAAATGGCCTGCTTGTTTGTCGGGGATACTCTGAGATGGTATTCCTCCAATTGATGTTTTTTGAAAACGCTCATCGCATACGCATGCAGCTCAGCACCAAGACCCAAGCCGCGTTTTTCCGGAATAAGATAGTACAAGTTGACATAGCCAATCGATTTGCCTACAAAATCTTTACGTGTCACCTCAAGCTGTCCAATTGGAACTCCATTTTCAATCGCAAGCATAAAACCTTCCGGAAATCGTACTTGCTGCATTTCAAGCCATTCAAGGTACTCTCTTGCATTGAAATTTGCATCCGTTCCGAAGCTTACGATAAAAGAATCCCTGCGGAACGGGAGAATATACTGGAGATGCTGCCTAACTTGAATGGGAATAAAATCCATTTATTAACCTCCTCTCTTGTTTCCTCCTTTGCCAGCCCTTTATCATTTCTTTTCGCCCCGGCAGCTGAAATCCATTTATCAATCGGTTGGCACAATTCTCTATTTTCTTATCGTCATTTATTGTAGCACAAGAACTGCGGATTTCCTTCTTTTACATTGTCCGTTTACTTTTTCAGCGTGAATCAACGGTCAATTATGGATAGTCATTTTTGAAGCAATATGTTATGTTGAGACTGTAAAGGATGCGGAAATGGGGGCTCCGAAATGTTTGATACAGTGATAAATACTGTGTTAGGTTTTGCTATGATCATTCTTATACTTTTTTTGCTTTACCGGTATCTCGTTCTTATGAAAACGAAGAAACTGTCTAAAATCGATTCCTTTTTTATAAAAGAATCCCATCATATGAATAACATACCCAATAAACAGATCGTTCGCTTCCTGAAATTGAGATATATTTTTAGTGCTGCCATTTTATTCCTGTTTCTTATAGTAGTATTATATTTTAAAACCGTAAACAGTCTTGTCATTCCTCTTATTTTATTGATAGAGTTTACTGGAATTTCCGTCATTGATCATAAAATTAAAAAGGCGAAAAACAAATAACCCAGCCGGCTTGGTTCAGTTCACCTTGTTAGAAAATATGATCTATTTGGACACTAAAGGAGGAAACCGGAATGTTTGATGACGTACATGAAACTGAAGCCGATCTGTTTTTCCGGATATCATAACTGCAGCCATTTAAAAGAACAACTACTTCATTTGATGTGAGCGTTCCATTTAAACGAAGACCAACTACCGGATTTATAAAGTAAAGTGCAATCGAGTAGGAGGCTAATCATTATTTGATTAGCCGACCTCTCACACCACCGTGCGTACGGTTCCGTACACGGCGGTTCTAAAGTTTACGACCGTACAGACAGATAATAATCCAGAAAACTTATATACCTTGCTCTTCGGAAGAGTTCGTTTGTAAGGGTTCTGGCTAATATATGGCTGCCGGAGATTCTCCAGTAGCCTTTTCTTGTGTTAGCCCATTCCCACGCCTTTCTTTTATTGATCCCTAATTTCTTGAGCCAATAAAATCTTGTGCGTACTCTCTTCCATCTTTTCCAAGTTACCATTCGCATTCTTCTTCGTGTCCATTGGTCCAGTCTGGTTACCAGACTTTTCATATCCGCTAGCTTGTAGTAATTTACCCATCCTCGGACAGTGTCGTTTAGCCTTTTCTTTCTTTCCTCTACGCTTAATCCGTTGCTTCTTCCTGTGATTCTGCGAATTTTCTCCTTTAATTTTTGAACACCCTTCGGGTGTACCCGGAATTTGCATTTTCCTTCATAAAGGTAAAATCCATAACTCAGGAACTTGATGTTTCTAATATGTATGATCATCGTCTTCTCTCGGTTCACTTTGAGTCGCAATTTCTTCTCAATGAATGGGAGAATGTTATGGTATGTTCTTTCGCAGCTTCTTCGGCTTTTACAGAATATGATCACATCATCAGCGTAACGGACAAATCGGTGATTTCTTGCTTCCATTTCTTTATCCAATTCGTTTAACATTACATTGGCAAGAAGCGGACTTAGTGGTCCTCCTTGTGGAACACCGAAATCATTTGTTGTCCTTATTCCTTTGATCATAACACCTGCATTTAGGAATTTATGGATTAAGGAGATTACACGTCCGTCGTGAATTGTTTCACTCAATATCTGGATAAGCTTACTATGGTTTACCGTGTCAAAGTACTGTTCTAAGTCCAGGTCTACTACATACTGGTATCCTTCATTTACATTCTTTTGGCACTTGAGAAGTGCCTGATGTGTACTTCTATGTGGTCGGAAACCATAGCTATTGTCTGAGAACTTTCTTTCATATATAGGGACTAGGACCTGCGAAATGGCTTGTTGGATGACTCGGTCTACTACCGTTGGTATTCCAAGTTTCCTTGTTTTCCCGTTGTCTTTTGGAATTTCTACCCTTCTAACGGGTTGGGGCTTGTATGTCCCATTTCGAATGGAGAGGACGAGTTCCCTCTGATGTTCAGTTAGGTATGCCAAAAGTTCACCTGTTTTCATTCCATCGACACCGCCCGCACCTTTGTTTTTCTTTACCTTTTTATAGGCACGGTGCAGGTTATTACTTGAAAGGATTCGTTCGAGCATCCATTCGTTCTGTCTGTTGGTGTTAGTGGTGTTGTTTTCAGTTATCCTCTTGAAACTATGCCCTCTGCCATATCCTTCCTGTTCCGCAGTATCTTTTTGACAGCAGGTTTCTTCCTGTTTTCTGCATTTGTTCGTTTCTTCGGTAACTTTCATTGACTTCCACTTCCTTTAGTTCAGCCCTTCCTTCGATGCTCCAGGCATCTCCGTACTATGGCTTCTGCTGACTTCTCACGGCAAATCTTGTTTCAACCAGGTTTCATACTCTGTTTCCACCTGTCCGTGAGACCTCCCGTGGTAAGGTGATTTGCTTTCATTCCATGTACCCGCACCATTTACGTTTCCACATCCGGATAGCTTTTGGGCTTTGACTTGTTCAGCAGCCTTACCCTGTGAGAGTACGCCTAATGATGTTCGTGTTCCTCGGGTCAGAATTTTGCCTCCAGCTTCCTTCAGATTCCATCTCACGATGGACACCCTTGCTCTTGGCTAATGGTTGGTCGCTACCTACCCCCATAGCGGACTTACACCGCCTAGCGAATCGCCATGCACGGCGCACTGGAAAAACCGCAGATCGTAATCTGCGGCTTGCTTTGGCCCGGCAACGTCCTACTCTCGCAGGGGGAGACCCCCAACTACCATCGGCGCTGGAAAGCTTAACTTCCGAGTTCGGGATGTGTTCGGGTGTGACCTTTCCGCCATCATCACCGGACCTGTATAATTTTTGGGATGTGTTCCCTGAAAACCGGATGGGAGAAAAAACTGTAAACGGAGAACGCGTTTCTAACTTTGAGAATTGTCTAGCTCCAGTGCACCTTTTTCAAGGCGCCCTTCGCTTTTCTATTTGGTTAAGTCCTCGATCGATTAGTATCCGTCAGCTCCACGCGTCGCCGCGCTTCCACCCCGGACCTATCAACCTGATCATCTTTCAGGGATCTTACCAGTATAAACTGTGGGAAATCTCATCTTGAGGGGGGCTTCATGCTTAGATGCTTTCAGCACTTATCCCTTCCGCACATAGCTACCCAGCGATGCCTTTGGCAAGACAACTGGTACACCAGCGGTGCGTCCATCCCGGTCCTCTCGTACTAAGGACAGCTCCTCTCAAATTTCCTGCGCCCGCGACGGATAGGGACCGAACTGTCTCACGACGTTCTGAACCCAGCTCGCGTACCGCTTTAATGGGCGAACAGCCCAACCCTTGGGACCGACTACAGCCCCAGGATGCGATGAGCCGACATCGAGGTGCCAAACCTCCCCGTCGATGTGGACTCTTGGGGGAGATCAGCCTGTTATCCCCAGGGTAGCTTTTATCCGTTGAGCGATGGCCCTTCCATGCGGAACCACCGGATCACTAAGCCCGACTTTCGTCCCTGCTCGACTTGTAAGTCTCGCAGTCAAGCTCCCTTATGCCTTTACACTCTGCGAATGATTTCCAACCATTCTGAGGGAACCTTTGGGCGCCTCCGTTACCTTTTAGGAGGCGACCGCCCCAGTCAAACTGCCTGCCTGACACTGTCTCCCACCCCGGTAAGGGGTGCGGGTTAGAATTTCAATACAGCCAGGGTAGTATCCCACCGATGCCTCCGCCGAAGCTGGCGCTCCGGTTTCCAAGGCTCCTACCTATCCTGTACAAGCTGTACCAAAATTCAATATCAGGCTGCAGTAAAGCTCCATGGGGTCTTTCCGTCCTGTCGCGGGTAACCTGCATCTTCACAGGTACTATAATTTCACCGAGTCTCTCGTTGAGACAGTGCCCAGATCGTTACACCTTTCGTGCGGGTCAGAACTTACCTGACAAGGAATTTCGCTACCTTAGGACCGTTATAGTTACGGCCGCCGTTTACTGGGGCTTCAGTTCAGAGCTTCGCCTGACGGCTAACCCCTCTCCTTAACCTTCCAGCACCGGGCAGGTGTCAGCCCCTATACTTCGCCTTGCGGCTTCGCAGAGACCTGTGTTTTTGCTAAACAGTCGCCTGGGCCTATTCACTGCGGCTTCCCGGGGCATACACCCCAAAAAGCACCCCTTCTCCCGAAGTTACGGGGTCATTTTGCCGAGTTCCTTAACGAGAGTTCTCTCGCTCACCTTAGGATTCTCTCCTCGCCTACCTGTGTCGGTTTGCGGTACGGGCGCCTTTCACCTCACTAGAGGCTTTTCTTGGCAGTGTGGAATCAGGAACTTCGGTACTAAAATTTCCCTCGCCATCACAGCTCCGCCTTGGCGCGAAGGATTTGCCTCCGCACCGGCCTAACTGCTTGGACGCGATCAACCAGTGTCGCGCTTGCCCTATCCTCCTGCGTCCCCCCATCGTTCAAACGGTGAAGAGGCGGTACAGGAATATCAACCTGTTGTCCATCGCCTACGCCTTTCGGCCTCGGCTTAGGCCCCGACTAACCCTGAGCGGACGAGCCTTCCTCAGGAAACCTTAGGCATTCGGTGGAAGGGATTCTCACCCTTCTTTCGCTACTCATACCGGCATTCTCACTTCTAAGCGCTCCACCGGTCCTTCCGGTCCGGCTTCAACGCCCTTAGAACGCTCTCCTACCACGGACACCAAATGGTGTCCATCCGCAGCTTCGGTGATACGTTTAGCCCCGGTACATTTTCGGCGCAGCGTCACTCGACCAGTGAGCTATTACGCACTCTTTGAATGATGGCTGCTTCTAAGCCAACATCCTGGTTGTCTAAGCAACGCCACATCCTTTTCCACTTAACGTATACTTTGGGACCTTAGCTGGCGGTCTGGGCTGTTTCCCTTTCGACCATGGATCTTATCACTCACAGTCTGACTCCCAAGCATAAGTTTTTGGCATTCGGAGTTTGTCTGAATTCGGTAACCCGATGAGGGCCCCTCGTCCAAACAGTGCTCTACCTCCAAAACTCTTCGCTTGAGGCTAGCCCTAAAGCTATTTCGGAGAGAACCAGCTATCTCCAAGTTCGATTGGAATTTCTCCGCTACCCACACCTCATCCCCGCACTTTTCAACGTGCGTGGGTTCGGGCCTCCAGCAAGTGTTACCTTGCCTTCACCCTGGACATGGGTAGATCACCTGGTTTCGGGTCTGCGGCCTCATACTCTTTCGCCCTGTTCAGACTCGCTTTCGCTGCGGCTCCGCTTCTTCAGCTTAACCTTGCATGAGACCGTAACTCGCCGGTTCATTCTACAAAAGGCACGCCATCACCCGTTAACGGGCTCTGACTACTTGTAGGCACACGGTTTCAGGATCTCTTTCACTCCCCTCCCGGGGTGCTTTTCACCTTTCCCTCACGGTACTGGTTCACTATCGGTCACTAGGGAGTATTTAGCCTTGGGAGATGGTCCTCCCGGATTCCGGCGGGATTCCTCGTGTCCCGCCGTACTCAGGATCCACTCGGGAGAGAACGAAGTGTCAGTTACAGGGCTTTTACCTTCTCCGGCAGGCCTTTCCAGGCCGCTTCACTTAACCTGTTCTTTTGTAACTCCCATATGAGTGTCCTACAACCCCGGAAGGCAAGCCTTCCGGTTTGGGCTGTTTCCTGTTCGCTCGCCGCTACTTGGGAAATCGCAATTGCTTTCTCTTCCTCCGGGTACTGAGATGTTTCAGTTCCCCGGGTGTGCCCTTCCTGCCCTATGGATTCAGGCAGGAATCCTGTCCGATTAAAGACAGGGGGTTTCCCCATTCGGAAATCTCCGGATCAAAGCTTACGTACAGCTCCCCGGAGCATATCGGTGTTTGTACCGTCCTTCATCGGCTCCTAGTGCCAAGGCATTCACCGTGCGCCCTTTCTAACTTAACCATAAAAAGGTTTAAATCCAAAAATAAGCGATTCTCGGTTTACTTGGTTTGTTTCTCCTATCCGGTTTTCAAAGAACACATACTGAAGGATTGAACCTTCAAAACTGAACAAAACGGAAACGTCAAACTTAATTGTGGAAAACGAAGTTTTCCTTAATTTCCTTAGAAAGGAGGTGATCCAGCCGCACCTTCCGATACGGCTACCTTGTTACGACTTCACCCCAATCATCTGTCCCACCTTCGGCGGCTGGCTCCGTAAAGGTTACCTCACCGACTTCGGGTGTTACAAACTCTCGTGGTGTGACGGGCGGTGTGTACAAGGCCCGGGAACGTATTCACCGCGGCATGCTGATCCGCGATTACTAGCGATTCCGGCTTCATGCAGGCGGGTTGCAGCCTGCAATCCGAACTGGGAATGGTTTTCTGGGATTGGCTTAACCTCGCGGTCTCGCAGCCCTTTGTACCATCCATTGTAGCACGTGTGTAGCCCAGGTCATAAGGGGCATGATGATTTGACGTCATCCCCACCTTCCTCCGGTTTGTCACCGGCAGTCACCTTAGAGTGCCCAACTCAATGCTGGCAACTAAGGTCAAGGGTTGCGCTCGTTGCGGGACTTAACCCAACATCTCACGACACGAGCTGACGACAACCATGCACCACCTGTCACTCTGTCCCCCGAAGGGGAAGGCCCTGTCTCCAGGGAGGTCAGAGGATGTCAAGACCTGGTAAGGTTCTTCGCGTTGCTTCGAATTAAACCACATGCTCCACCGCTTGTGCGGGCCCCCGTCAATTCCTTTGAGTTTCAGCCTTGCGGCCGTACTCCCCAGGCGGAGTGCTTAATGCGTTAGCTGCAGCACTAAAGGGCGGAAACCCTCTAACACTTAGCACTCATCGTTTACGGCGTGGACTACCAGGGTATCTAATCCTGTTTGCTCCCCACGCTTTCGCGCCTCAGCGTCAGTTACAGACCAGAGAGCCGCCTTCGCCACTGGTGTTCCTCCACATCTCTACGCATTTCACCGCTACACGTGGAATTCCACTCTCCTCTTCTGCACTCAAGCCTCCCAGTTTCCAATGACCGCTTGCGGTTGAGCCGCAAGATTTCACATCAGACTTAAGAAGCCGCCTGCGCGCGCTTTACGCCCAATAATTCCGGACAACGCTTGCCACCTACGTATTACCGCGGCTGCTGGCACGTAGTTAGCCGTGGCTTTCTGGCCGGGTACCGTCAAGGCGCCGCCCTGTTCGAACGGCACTTGTTCTTCCCCGGCAACAGAGTTTTACGACCCGAAGGCCTTCTTCACTCACGCGGCGTTGCTCCGTCAGACTTTCGTCCATTGCGGAAGATTCCCTACTGCTGCCTCCCGTAGGAGTTTGGGCCGTGTCTCAGTCCCAATGTGGCCGATCACCCTCTCAGGTCGGCTACGCATCGTTGCCTTGGTGAGCCGTTACCCCACCAACTAGCTAATGCGCCGCGGGCCCATCTGTAAGTGACAGCAAAAGCCGTCTTTCCTTTTTCCTCCATGCGGAGGAAAAAACTATCCGGTATTAGCCCCGGTTTCCCGGCGTTATCCCGATCTTACAGGCAGGTTGCCCACGTGTTACTCACCCGTCCGCCGCTAACCTTTTAAAAGCAAGCTTTTAAAAGGTCCGCACGACTTGCATGTATTAGGCACGCCGCCAGCGTTCGTCCTGAGCCAGGATCAAACTCTCAGTAAAGATGTTTGATAAAAGCTCAAAAAGAATTTGACGTTTCGTTTTGTCCAGTTTTCAAGGAACAATCTTTGCTGTTCTTAACAGCGACTCAATTATTATACCAAAATATCAATTCGCTGTCAACATCTTTTTTTAAACCCGTTTTTTAATCATCTAACGGGCCAGCTCATATATCATATCACTTATTCGTAACTTAAGTCAATAAGATAGAGCAAGGTAATGTTTTCCATCTCTTTTTAGATCCCTGCTCTATAATATAATGAAGAAACAGGGATCTATGCTGCGAGTTAAGATGGCGGAACGGCATTGACTTCCTCAGTTACATACGTACCGGTCATTTTCAGGGAACCGCAGTACTCCTTCGTATGTTTACATTGGAGAAAGCTGTCACAGCTGCCGCTTCTTTTATCCATTCCCTTTTTTCATCCATAATTTTCGGAATGCTTTTTGCCAGTCGCCGGCAAGTGCCTTTACACTTAAAATTTCTTCTATCGCATCAAAATTTGTTCTATCATGGTATCTGATTTTATTGATATGCAGAATGGAAAGCTGTTTTTCCCCTTTTTCAAGCAGGATAAAGCTGTCATTTTTCCGGACAAAGCCTTCTTCAAGCACACGCATATAGAAGCCGGACCAACCGGTTTCCACAATGTCGGCAGGAAAACTGTCCAATCCGTGTTTCGCAGCAATTTTATAGCAAGGCTCCCGCGGCTGTGATACCTGCACAATCGCTTCCCCCATTTGAAAAACATCACCGATATGGATATCTGCTTCCGACCATCCCGAGAGCGTAATATTTTCGCCAAATGCCCCCGGCTCAAAAGTTCGGTTAAATTTCTTCTCCCATACCGGAAAATGATCACCAACATACACGCAGACTGCTTTATCCGCTCCACCATGATGAACAAGGTCCGCTTGCTTGTCCCCTTCAAAATTTTCTTTTGCCAGATATACCGGGCCCTCCTGCGGTATTTTAAAAATGCCGCTCTGCACCACTTTCTGTTTATAGGTAAGCGCCTTTGGTTTGCCTGTATTTACCGAAACAACAACACCGTCCGCCATCACGTTCGCTCCTTCCCCAAATTGCTATCTAAATTTTACCATCCTTTGCGTAAATTTTGAAAAACATTTTAAGAAAATCCCGCGGGTCTCCCGTTCAGCTTTCCGAATTCGCTGTTTTCAATCCTTTTGCAGAAAGGTTTCTAAAATTTTTATCGCTTCATTATTTTATCAGAATGTTTGTTTGTATTTTATCACAAGAACAAAAGTTTTATCAATCAAGATATTGAAAAATTCTCGCAAAAAATTCACCGCCATTCAGCCTGCTTGGCACCAAAAAAGCCAGGCTCCTACACCCGGCTTATCTTGATTCCATTTTTAAACTGTCAAAAGGCGCAGGGGGGTTTACGCCTTCATTATAAAGTGAGTTCCCTTTTCAACAGGTCAGCTGCCGCTTCCGCATCTTCCGCGCCTGCAATGGAAGAAATGACGGAAACGCCGTCTGCCCCTGCTTCTATGACGCTTTTTGCATTGCCCGCCCCTATGCCGCCAATTCCGACAATGGGAATCCGGATGCCATTTTGGCGGATTTCGCGAATGACGGCTGTGCCTTTCGCTTCTTTCGCATCTTCTTTCGATTTCGTCGGAAAAATTGGGCCGACGCCAAGATAATCCGCGCCTCCATTTGCTGCCTGCCTGGCTTCCTCCAACGTATAGGCCGAGACGCCGATGATCTTATCCCCCAACTTTTCTCGTACGGATGCCAGCGGTTCATCTTCCTGCCCGACATGCACACCATCAGCATTCAGTTCCAACGCAAGTGCAATATCATCATTTACAAGAAAAGGAATCCCGTTTTTTTGGCATATCCACTTCAATTTTTCACCAAGCACTTTCTTTTCTTCGCCTTTTCGTGCACCTTTTCCTTTTTCGCGGTATTGAAAAAGGGTGACGCCGCCTCTGATGGCGTTTTCCAGCACTTGTTCCGGCGGCAGCGTGCAGTTCGGGCTGCCCATAATAAAATACAGTTTCAATGCGTCACGCAAATGTTCGCCTGTCATCGGTTTTTCATTCTCCTTTTTTGGTACGCCCAATGGTTCGTCGGCCCGTGCCCGTGTCCAATTTGAATGCCGTCTTCGATCGCCGCGGAAATGAATGCTTTTGCTGTCGACACAGCAGCAAATATATCCGCGCCTTTTGCCAATTCTGCCGTAATCGCTGAAGAAAACGTACAGCCGGTGCCGTGCGTATTTTTTGTTACGTATCTTTTCGCTGTATATTCGTAAAAGTTCGCCCCGTCAAAAAGCAAGTCGCTCGAAACCGGGGAAGACTCATGATGTCCGCCTTTAACGAGACAATACCGAGGACCGCAATCCGCAATGATGCGTGCCGCTTCCTTCATATCATCAGTATTTCGGATGGGCATTCCTGCCAGTTCCTCCGCTTCCGGAAGATTCGGCGTCACAATGAAGGCGAGCGGAAGCAGCTGGCTTTTTAAGGCTTTAACCGCTTCCTTTTGCAAAAGGGTTTCTCCGCCCTTTGCAATAATCACCGGGTCCACAACGAGTTTTTCCCAGCGGTAGGCTTTGATTTTTTCCGCGACCACTTCGATGATGCCGGAATCAAACAACATGCCGGTTTTTAGTGCATCCGTCCCCATATCTTCGGCAATGGACGCCAATTGGCGGGAGACTGCTTCGGGACCAAGCGGAAATACCCCCTGGACCCCGCGTGTATTTTGCGCCGTCACCGCGGTAATTACGGACATGCCGTATACTTCTAATTCCTGAAATGTTTTCAAGTCCGCCTGGATGCCGGCACCGCCCCCGGAATCAGAACCGGCAATCGTGAGTGCTTTTTTCATGATGTTCACCCTTCTTTCTTTTCAAAAGAGGCATATTTTTGGATTTCTTCAGGCCCTATTTCTGCCAACTGGTCTAAAAACGCCATTTGAAAACTGCCCGGCAAATCCCCGCCTGTTTTTTCCCTTGCGATTTCCGCAGCAGCGCCGTAAATCGCAAGCGCCGAAACGGATGCCTGAACCGGATCTTTCTCAACAGCGAGAAAGGCGCCGCAAACCGCGGACAAAAGGCAGCCTGTCCCGGTGACTTTTGTTAAAAGCGGGTGGCCGTTATGTACGAGATAAAGGTTTGTACCGTTTGACACCGCATCCGTCTTGCCACTTACCACGACCGTAGTATGAAGCGTTTTTGCCGCTTTTAAAGCGAGTTCGCCCGTATCCAGGCCGGTATCTCCTGCATCGACGCCTTTAACTTTGGCATCTATTCCGATCAGATTGGCGATTTCTCCGGCATTTCCCCTGATGGATGTGAAGCGGATTTCTTTCAGCAATTTTTTTGCCGTTTCTGTCCGGTAACGGGTTGAACCGGCAGCTACCGGATCAAGGACGACCGGAACGCCATTTTCATTTGCAGACTTTCCCGCCAATATCATTGCTTCGACGGCTTTTTCATTTAAAGTGCCGATATTTAACACGACCGCATTTGCCGCTTTCGCCATATCGGCAACTTCTTCCACCGCATCGGCCATTACCGGAGATGCGCCAAGTGCCAACAGCCCGTTTGCTGTAAAATTAGCCACCACAATATTCGTGATATTATGGATAAGCGGATTGGCTTCCCTGATTTTTTCAAGCAGTTCAATTGGTTTTTCCTTTTCCATTTCCATTCCCTCCTAATCCATTACAAGTCCGCCGTCAACGACGAGATTTTGTCCGGTTACCGCCCTCGCCCATGGCGATGCAAAAAACAACACG
The DNA here is from genome assembly GCF_038593185.1 of Weizmannia sp. FSL K6-0777. Taxonomy (NCBI): domain Bacteria; kingdom Bacillati; phylum Bacillota; class Bacilli; order Caryophanales; family Bacillaceae; genus Heyndrickxia; species Weizmannia sp. FSL K6-0777. Next base: position 1,642,614 of record NZ_CP151971.1, on the reverse strand, counting down.
GCATCCGCAACGTCTTCCGGTTCTGTCACCTTTTGCAGCGGAGTAGTTTCCTGAATCAATTGAAAAACCGCTTCAGATGTGGCTGCACTTGCATCCGTCGTTTTCAGAAGGCCGCCGGATACCATATTAACGGTAATGCCATATTGCCCCAGATCTTTCGCCATGCTCCGGGTGAAGCCGAGGAGCGCTGCCTTGCTCGTATTGTAATCATGGTAGGCGACAACCGGATTTTGAAACAGGTTTGTGCCAATATTGATCACCCTGCCGAAATGCAGCCGTTTCATTTCCGCAAGGCCGGCCTGTATGGTATTTAATGCGCCGCGAACCGCACCTTCCATCTGCAAGCTGTATTCCTCCCACGAAATTCGGGAAGCATCGTGCCGGGATTCCGGATCAAAGCGGAAATGCACGAGGGCATTATTTACAATTGTCGTGACAGGCCTGGAAAAATAAGCTTCGGCCTGCCGGAACATCTTTCTTACCTGCGCCGGATCCCTTACATCCGCCTTCAGGGCAACCGCTTTTTCTCCTAAAATATTCTGAAGATCCTTTGCCTTCCCCTCACTCTCAAAATAGTTGATGACAACGCCCGCCCCTTCTCTTGCAAAAGCTTTTACAACTGCTTTGCCTAACCCCCTGCTTCCGCCTGTGATGACGACCACCTGCTCATCCAGTTTCATTTGTCCCACCCCTTCCCATGCAAAAAAGCCAGGCCCGAAAAGACCTGACTTCATCAGCAAGAAATTTTTTACAAATTCCTACTTTCCTACGCCGGTATGATCCGGATCAGGTCCAAAGGGTTGAAAAACGCCGGTTTTTCTCTCAGCCCGCCAAATCCGGGCACCCCTAGTAGTTTGAAAGATTTACTTTTTTCAATTATAGCTTTTCTATTATGCTTTGTAAAGCTTAATGAAAATCACCGGCAGGGGTTATATTATGTGAATTTAGCTTTGTTATCTTTCTCCATCTTCATCTCTTAATACCCAATGGGCAATTGGTCCATGGCCATGCCCAATTCCCGGGCTCTCAGAGATTGCTCTTGTCAATAATTTTTTAGCTGTTTTTACGCTGTCTTCTAAGGGATGGCCCTTCGCCAACTCAGCTGTAATCAATGAAGACAATGTACAACCAGTTCCATGAGTGTGAACGGTATCAATGCGTTTAGATTCGAGCCATATTGTCTGCTCCCTCGTCACCAGACAATCACGAACAGTTTCTGATGTAACCAGATCATGTCCGCCCTTTAACAGCACAGCACCTGCCCCTCTTTTGAGAATCAGTCGTGCTGCGTGCTCCCGGTCCTGATCAGTACGTATCGTCATTTCTGACAGAACTTCCCCCTCCGGTGTATTCGGTGTAATGACATCAGCAACCGGAACCAATTTCTTTTTAATCGTCGCAATTGCTTCAGGAGCAACGAGATGTGTCCCACCTTTTGCAATCATGACCGGATCCACAACCAGCGGCCTCCATTTAAATCGTTTAATTCCGTCAACAACAGCTTCTATGCGTTCTGCATCAAACAGCATACCCGTTTTTAAAGCTGCAATTGAAAAGTCGTCCGCAATGGATTCCATTTGACGGACAATGCTGTCAACCGGCATTGGAAAAATTCCCTGAACTCCTTTTGTATTTTGCGCTGTCACGGCAACGATTACAGACATGCCGTAGACACCCCTCTCTTCAAAAGTTTTCAGGTCGGCCTGAATACCTGCACCGCCACCGCTGTCAGTTCCTGCAATTGTTAATACCTGTGGTCTCATCTAATATACACCTCTTCTAAAATGATCATAGTATTATTTTTTTTCTGCATTTGACAGATTGGATCCCATCCATTTGTTATAATGTTTTTGAAAATAACTTATCAGCCTGCTGCATGATTCTTGTATATGCCACTGCTTCTAACCTTTGAAAATTGATCCCTATGAAGAAGTCTCATAAGGAAATAATAAAGGACTGCCGTAATAATCAGACTAATAAATGACGAACCAATTGGCCAAGCTTGAAAATAGCTGACTTCATAGAGAGCAAAACCAACCACAAAAGCGACGAAAGCTACCAGATTAACACCGCCCCGGTACCAGTACGATCCTTCTGGTTTAGTCAAGTCTGCTGGCTTCAGGTGTTTACGGATCAAAAAATAATCAACCAATACGATGCTTTCAATGGGAATAAAGACAGCACCAAGGATTAATAAAAAGCTTTGATATTTATCAATTGGAAACACCAGCGAAATCAGTGTGCCTGACACTCCTGCAATGAATACAAGCCGCCTCTCCGAAAACTTTGGAAATAAATTGCTTGCAGAAACACCTGCTGAAAAAACATCTAGAAAAGCTGTCGTTACAGTGGAGAAAAAAATAATAAGCAGACCTGGGATACCCAAGCCCAGTGCACCCATGATTGGAATTGGGCTTGCATTCCAAAGGCCAGTAGCAATGGTACAAAGCAAGCCAACAAAGTACATCCAGATGCTGGATAGAGCATAACCCCAATATGTAGCGTGTGCGGCCCCGTTAATATTCCTTGCATACCGGGAATAGTCTGCAACCAAAGGAACCCAGGAAAGGCACATGCCGATCACATAATCTAATCCGAGAGAGAAAGTAAGATGACCTTTAGGTTTCTTGTCCATTAAGTCTGCAACATTTACTGTTGACAAAACAGCATAGGTCATGATGATGGATAAAATCAATGTTGCACCAACTGTAAATATCTGAAACCATTTTAAATGATTGTGTTTCAAAAGCGCGTTAACCGTTGTGATCAAACCAATCAAGATAATCCAAAAATCCCGGTTCCCAAGAACTCCTGCAAATTTTAAAGATACACAGGCTTCAGCTGCCATCAGAATCATCACAGCTGTCCAGCCAATTAACTGCAGTGCATTGCACAAGCTCGGAAAAAAAGAACCTCTAATCCCAAATGAAGCACGGGTAGCAATCATACCTGATACTCCCTCTCTTGTTCCAATGCGGGACATGAAATACATAGGAACTGACCCGACAAGCATGCCAACGATAATCGTCAGTAATCCATTCTTCAAACCAAGACCTGCCAGTGTATTTCCTGAAAAAATAGCAGCCAGTCCTAATCCTGCTCCGATCCATAACAGTGCAATCTGCAACGAAGCAATTTGCTGTTCCTTTTTTGGCACTACTTCTAATGAGTATTGGACTTTTAATTTCTCATTCGATTCCATTTGAAAACGACCTTTCACATTTTTTGATAACGAAATATATTGTTAAAACAATTGGTTTGGTAATTACATTTTTACGACCAAAAGAATGACGGTATATCTTTTCTGGACGGTTTTATGTAGCTCTTGCTGACATTTGTTTTTATCTGAAATTTGGAAACAGAGAGACTTACAATTATAATGTTTGGAGATCCATCACTTTTTTAAAAGGTGCTGTCAGAAAGATTTTTTGTTTCATATTGAACTGCCTCTCCTGTTCTTTTCGTTTAAATCTTATCGGATAAATGCACCTGCATAGCCTGCTAAAGCGTCCCCAAGCCACAGCGGAACCATTTTTAATAAATTTGCAGGAAGCTGATCTTTCTGAAAAAATTGGAGTGCTAAAGATTCGGAAGAATTGTTTCGCAGCTTTCCTCCTGCAATTTCCGCCAAAAAACAAGTGGTGATAAAATGGACACACTTTCCATCAGGATACTTGAAAACTTGAAATTCAGGGTCGGAATAAACACCAATTATTTGTTTTATCCGAATTGTTAAGTTTGTCTCTTCTTGCATCTCTCTGATTGCTGCTTGCAAAACAGTTTCCCCAGGTTCAACATGGCCGGTTGGAAGACCCCATTTTCCAACATCTGCCCGCTTTTGAAGTAATACTCTTTCCTGTTGATCAAAAAGAACAACGGCTACACCCGGATAAATTTGGTCGATTACATTCAATGCTTCATTCCTCCTTCAAAAAATAAAAAAAGAGGGGAAAGAATCAGCGCATAAGAAATACACTGAACCTTTCCCCTCGGATCTTTTATATCAATAGGTGCCTCTTGTTTTATTACAAGAGATGAAGCCCTCGGTCGCAGACCTTCTGAATGAAGCGGAACCCTAGCTCCAGTTTTCCAGTTCGACAATATTTTATATTAAGTTAATCACAATGTCAAGAGATTGCCGCATTTTTAACTCAATTTTGATTCTTATCAGCATTATGACACCGGCCAGCCCGCAGATGAAGAGGTACGGCGATAAACTGCGCTTTTTAAGCCAAAATGCAAAAACTACAGTCTTTTCAAAAACACATAACTGACTTTATCATAATCCATTTTTTCTTCATAAAACCGGTGGGCGTCTTTTCTTTGCAGGCCGGATGACAGGGAAACAATGCCGTATCCGTTTTCGCCAGCCTGTTTTTCCACATACGCCAAAAGCCTGGCGCCGTATCCTTTTGATCGGTGCGCTTCATCCGTCACCAGGTCGCATACCCAAATGAACCGCCCGTTGTACAAAGTAATCATCGGCATATACCCGGTTACCGCCACAATATTTCCGCCATCTATTACAGCGGCCATCTTGTAATCCGATGTCTTTGCCGCCGCCTCCACCAGCTGAAGATCGTTTTCTTCGTCCAAATGTTTCCGCAGCTGTTTCATCACCGGAAACACCGCTTTCCACTCTTCGCGGGCTGTAAGTTCTTTTATTTTCACCTGTATACCCCTTCTTTGTCTAAATGGTAATGCATAATAATCAATTCGCCCTTTTTCCCCATCATCCTGTCCCCTTCATCCACAAACCCGGCTTGTCTGTATAAATTTTGGGCAGCAAGATTTTCCGCATTCACCCCAAGGACCATTTGCTCTATTTCCGGAAAATGGGTACGGACAAAATGGGGCAGCTGTTTTAAACATTGCCTGGCGTATCCTTTTCCCTGCTGGTGGAAATCGGTTGAAAAAGTCCGCAGCAATATGGCATGCGGATGATTTGTATAGGACCTGGCGCCATTTTTTTCATGAAGCACAAAAAAGTTTGTGATCATGTTATGGCGGACTGCAACAACAGGGTGCCGTTCCGGATCCTCTTTTGCAAGGGCAATGGCTTCATTTGGATGCCCCGTAAAACGGAGCTGATCATCCGTTATCGTATAGTTGTCCAATTGTTGCTTTAAATCATCATTGTAAAAGACCAGTTCCAATTCCATTACCCCTTACATGTCGTTTCTTCCAAATCGAGTGATAACCGTACCATATCCCGGCAGTGAATCCCGTTTTCATAAATCGCTTCATCATAATGCCTGACGAAAAAGTCTCTGTCCATCCCGGAGATCCGGAAACCGCATTTTTGATATAAGGCCAGCTGGCTGATGCTGGAATTACCGGTACCCACTTCGATCGATTTAAATCCTTTTCTTCCTGCCCTCTGGATGGCATCCAGCACAAGCCGTTTTCCAAATCCTTTTCCATGATGTTCTTTTGCAACCGCTACATTCGCCAATTCCACGATTCCCGGCCTTGCCGCTAGCAGGATATAAACGCCGATTATCTTTCCTTCGAATTCCGCCACATAGCATTCTCCGCGTTTGGCATAGGCCATCACCATTTCGCGTGACGGGTCGGCAAGCAGCAGTAAATCCATCGGCAGTTTTTCCTTGTTTCCCAGTTGCCGGATGTTTAACGCTTTTTTTACTTCCAAAACTGCCAGCTCCCCCCATATTTTGTTAAATTCTAACATATCTCTCTTTATCAGTCTATCATCCTAGGAACATTTCATCAATTCTGCCTTTTATGAAGAAATACAAACAATAGTTCCCCTTTTTATGATAAAATAATGGCAGATAGTACTTTTCTGGAATATAGGGGGGCGGAGATTTGGAAACGCTGTTTTTTAAAACTTTTGTTTGGCTTTGTTTTGCCGGTCTCGTGATATACACTTACCTTTATGGAAAAAATGAAGAAAAGATGGATGCAAAAGTTTTTCTGATCCGGAAAATCTGGTATTTGGTTTATTTATTTGGCGCGCTGGTTTACTGGACGATCCACCCGGCGAGCATTTTCACGGAATTTAAAAACTATGCCATCACCGCGCTTATTTTTGCGGCTATCGACGGTTTTATTTTTTTAAATATGTATTTCCGCAAAGCCGGAAAATATGAATTGGAAAGATTTACGAAAACCGTTTCTGCAAACGAGTCTTTGCTTCAGGACAATCTGTCAATGGCTAAAAATATGCTCGACATCTTGAATAACGAGGGCATCGTAGGGTATTATGGTAGTAAAGAAGGATATCTGTTAGGTTTAAAAGAAGTACTGTCATCTTATGCGGAAAAAGCGGATATGAGCGTTAACATTTTGCCGTTTACAACACCGTTAGAGAAAGATCAGGCATTGTATAGTTACGCAAATCCCGGTTCCGTCCGCGCGAAATTGGACAGGCTGGAGACGGTGTATCATGTCGATGGAAACGATGCGCTCCATCCGATTTATCTTTTTCATGACGAATTGTATCTATTAAAAATATCCGGTTCCAGAGCCATTACAGAAATGGATTGTATCCTGTTTGTCATCATGGCCCATGTTTATGATTTTGCGGCTCCGCCGGACGACATGGATTGAAAAACAAGGCGGTGACAAAAATGAAAAAAAGCAGTGCACTCCTGGCACAGAGAAATGAAACCGGAAATATTCGGGGAACTTTCAGAAGAAAATCAAGAGTCCGTGTTCCTTCAGTGGGCATCAGCCCGACGACTTTAAAAATCATGGAAGAAAACGAACAGATCCTGAAAAAGTACGGCAAAAAATCTTCTCAAGGGCAATAACAAACTGGTTATTGCCCTTCATACTTTTTAACAACTCTACATACACTATTGCAGATAATCAGCAGAGGTGATCATGTGAAAAAGTTCCATAAAGAAACAAGCGTTTACTCTCCGCCCCCTTCTCCTTCCCCAATGGAAAAAAACAGAAAAAAACAGACAGTGGAACTCCTCAGCTTTATTGATAAGCTGAAAAATAAGCGGGCAACATGAAATCAGATTAGCACCCGCAGATTTTTTGTTCTTGCAAAGGGATATGTAGCATACCTCTCTTACGGCATCGAGCGGACAGTAAGGGTAATGAGAACCGTCAAAACCGCTAAACCGCCAAGCAGGACAGCGGAACCGAGTGCAAGCCGGCTGAAGACCATCACCATTTTTTCTCCGGAACTCAACTTTTTTAAGATCATATATAAAAGCAACCCTGACAAAAAGGCTATTCCCCAGCCCACCATACCGGGAATCGTTGCAAGCTTTTGCCATTTGACAAGCCATATATACAAAATAGTAGCATCAGCAGCCAGTAAAAATACAGTCAGCACCAATAAGCATTTTTTTAACATCCAGTTGCCCCCTCATCTCCAGCGCTTTTTTATGTCAACTTGGCGATGTACTCCCCATCCGGCTCAAAACAACAGCAGGACGCCATCTTTTCGCGTTTTTCATCATCTTTCTTAATGCGTTGTGATCATGATGACACCCATCACAATACAGAATGCTGAAAGGTACATTGTTTCTGACATCCAAAAATAACCGAAAGTTGACGGTATTGCCTGTCCGGAATTTGACGAGTATAATGTCCTCGTATTTATTCTTGAGAAAGGAAAAGGACATCCCCCATGATGTATAACTGTACCATCAGCTATACGGGGAATGTCCCACCAAAAATAACGATTATGGTTATTGTATCAGATTATAAGCTAATTGAAAATACTCAACTTGGTGTTTTTGGTTAGGGGTGCGGAAAAAGTACCTTCCCCTTGTTGTGGTAAACATATGAAGGTTATTGGGACAAGAGATCGAAAAGCCATTGATAGATCTGGAAAGAAGCATATTTATAATATCAGACGTTTACAATGTGAACAATGCGGAAAGATTCATCACGAACTTCCAGAATTTCTGGTGCCTTATAAAAGATATAAATCGGAATGTATTGAAACGGTTTTGACTAATCGTTCCAATCATGATATTCCGGCAGATGAATCAACACTTTATCGTTGGATAGACTGGTTTTATTTTTATGTAGAATACTGGATCCATTGCCTTGTTTCCATTAAACATCAGACCAAACAAGATGGGGACGACCTGAAAGTTTTGCCCGAAACTTCGGGGACCGCACTCCAAAGATTAGGGCGATTGGTGGGCAATGCCTCCGGATGGCTGGCGCGTGTTGTCCGACCCGTTGTAAATTTTTATTTATGGGTACATACCCGTTCTGCATTCTTGTCCGGCGGGGGTTGATTTACACTCATGGTAGATAAATAGGAAAGGAGTCTATCATGAATGGATCACAAGAAAGCAGATGAAATGGCAGCCCAAAGGTTTCAACTCATTTCTCCATTATTGGCGGATGGATTGGATGCCGGAAAAGCGAAGGAATTAAAGGAACAAATTTGTAAGGCCTCCGGCCTTTCTGAAAGGACTATCAGGCGTTATTTAACGCAGTTTCGAAAAGAAGGATTTTCAGGATTGAAGCCCAAAGGAAAGCAGTCCCAAACCAAGCCTGAGGCAGTCCCGCCACATATCATAGAACAGGCCATTCTACTTAGAAGAGAGGCCCCCAGCCGAAGTGTTTCACAAATCATACAGATACTTGAATGGGAAGGTCTTGCAGAACCCGGGCAAATCAAACGTTCAACCCTTCAGGAAAAGCTATCAGAGAGAGGATACAGTTCCAGGCAGATGAGGCTTTATTCGCAATCAGGAGTGGCAGCCAGAAGGTTTCAAAAAAGACATCGGAATCAGCTTTGGCAGTCTGATATCAAATATGGCCCGTATTTACCGATTGGCCCAAATGGTGCCAAGAAGCAGGTATACTTGGTCGCCATTATTGATGATGCGACGAGGTATGTTTTACACGGTGAATTTTATCCGACACTTGATTCCCGGATTGTGGAGGATGCTTTTCGACAAGCAGTGCAAAAATATGGTGCTCCCGAAGCCGTTTACTTTGATAATGGCAAACAATACAGGACGAAATGGATGGGGAGAACCTGTTCAAAACTTGGAACCCGGCTGGTTTACGCGAAGCCATTTTCGCCAGAAAGCAAAGGCAAGGTTGAAAAATTCAACCGGCTCATTGATTCTTTTCTGGGGGAAGTCTCACTAGAAAAGCCGAAGACATTAGAACGGTTAAATGAACTGTTTCAAGTCTGGCTGACAGAGTGTTATCAGGAGAAGCCGCATTCTGCGCTTGGGGAAAAGATAAGCCCAAGATCGGCATTTAGGAGTGACAGAAAAGCACTTCGTTTCATTGAGCCAGATACGTTGGCGGATGCATTCCTGCATTGCGAAACACGCAAGGTAGATAAATCCGGCTGTATCAGTTTCATGGATCAAAAATACGAAGTAGGCCTGGCATTTATTGGGCAGAAAGTCGAAGTTATCTATGATCCTGCGGATCTGGAGGAACTCACCATTGAGTTTGAAGGGTATTCGCCATGGAAAGCTCATAAACTTGAAATTGGTGAAAGGTCAGGGAAAAGGCCACCCCTTCCTGATCATCTTCAGCCACAGGAAGCCGATTCATCAAGATTATTAAAAGCTGCGGAACAAAAGTATCAGGAACGACAGATGGAACAAACACCAGCCGTCTCCTTCCGGGCTGTATGGAAGGAGGACGGTGAGAATGTTTGAAGCCTTCTACGGTATGACTCATACGCCTTTTTCACGGGATATTCCGACTGAAAAGCTTTATGATTCTCCTATGATGCAGGAAATACTGGGGCGGTTAAAATATACGGCTGAAAGGCAGTTATTCGCGGTTTTAACAGGCGATTGTGGGACTGGGAAAACGACGACTATCCGTAAATTTGTTGACCGGCTTGATGATGGACAATATAAAGTACTGTACTTGTCTGATTCCAAATTAACGCCTCGGCATTTTTACAAAGGGTTGTTGGAACAACTCGGGTGCGAGTCTAAATTTTATAGAGGCGATGCAAAACGGCAGCTTCATCGGGAAATTGAGCTTATGAGAGGAATTCATGGTGTTCAGCCGGTAGTGGTCGTGGACGAGGCCCATCTTCTTGATCGGGAAATGTTGGAGGAAGTCAGATTCCTGCTGAACTTCAAAATGGATGCCCAAAGCCCTATGAGCCTGATTCTTGTCGGACAAAGTGAATTATGGGACCGCCTGCGCCTCCAATCCTTCACAGCAATCCGCCAAAGGATTGATATTCAATTCAAACTGGGGCATTACGACAGAGCTCAATCTGCAGAATATATTGCCATGCATTTACAATATTCAGGAGTAACTGAGCAAATTTTCACAGATGTAGCTTTAGATGAAATCCATCGTTTTTCCGGGGGAGCCGCAAGGATCATCAACAAGATTTGTACCCACTGTCTACTTTACGGAGCACAAAACAGGCATCGAATCATTGACGATCATATGGTAAAACGTGTGATTGAAGGGGAACTTTCGTGAAATGACAATGATTTAAATTTAAGTATTAAACTCATAGGGGAAGCCACAATAAAGCGCAAACTGGCTTCCCTCTTAATTGACAACAATTCCGTCAATTTCTGGACAAATAACACCGTCAATTTCCTGCCATTTTGGGGCGCCAGTAACAGTACATCAACCAGGTTGACAGGATGGGGACACCCGATAATACATCGAATATTTCAATCAGCACAAATACCTTTTGGGTTTTCGGGGAAAATTTCCGGTAGGCTTTCCATTCTTTTTTAAACTGCAAAATGCCAAACGGAAGAAGAATTACCCCGATCACTACAAAAATCACGCCAGCCATTTTCAAAAAAATCATCCCCTGTCTGCAAGCGATACATCTAATATTAACTATTGTGGGCACACATGCAAAATTCCTTCTTGTAAATTGAATATTTTCATTTGTAGCAAAATGATAATCTCCAATATGGCAAAGCAGAGAAGCCGGATATTGATAACCGGATCAAAAGCAGGCAAACCGGTGTTAAGGCTTTTTTTCAGTAATACGAAAATAACAATCCCACCAGCGCCACGGTTAAAACCAGGGCATTTATTTTCCTCGGGTATTACAACCATTTTATCACGCGGGATCTGCTCTTGGAAACGAATTCATGCACCTGGCAGCAACCGCAATCCGGAAAAATAAAATTTTACAATCCTCATTTCCTTTTGATGTATGATATATTTTATTTAAACCCATATTATTTTTACTTTTCAGCAAAATAGAGAAGGAGAATCCGTAATGAAGCCAGCAGACAATTGGAATGCCGAACACATCACGAATCACCCCTTTCGAAGAAACATGCTGGTTTTTTAAAACAATGGAGAGGAGTTTGAAGGATGACAACGTATAAATTAGGTGTATTATATGGCGACGGGATCGGGCCTGAGATTGTAAGCGCTACTGTTAAAGTGTTGAAAGCTGCAGCTTCAAAAGCAGCAAACGGAACCGAATTTGTTTTCATAGAGCTTCCAATGGGCTGGGAAGGAATTAAAAAATACAATGATCCTATGCCGGACGTGACAAAACAAGGGCTGAAAGAAACCGATGGCTGGTTGATGGGGCCGCATGATTCCTCCGCATATCCGGATGAACACCGTTTATTCAAAAGAAATCCAAGCGGCGAGTTACGGCATTGCTTTGATTTATTTGCCAATATTCGCCCAAGTCGGACTTTTCCCGGGACAAAAAGTGTCGCCGGGTTTAGCGACCTGATAATTTTACGCGAAAACTCCGAAGGCTTTTTATCCGATCGGAATATGTACATCGGTACCGGAGAGTGTATGGTTACACCGGATGTAGCACTTGTAACCGGCGTTTTTACCAGAAAATCAATTGAAAGAATTGCCCATGAAGCATTTAAGCTGGCTATGTCCCGGAGAAAGAAGGTCACGATTGTCCACAAAGCCAATGTCATTAGATTGGCATTCGGGTTATTCCGCGATATTTGCTATGAAACCGGCAAAAAATATTATCCTGAAGTCAAAGTGGAAGATGTCCTTATTGATGCAATGGCAGCACGCCTCGTGCGCAGGGCCGGTGACTTTGATGTCATTGTGACAGAAAACTTATTCGGTGATATCTTGTCGGACCTGGCCGGTGAATTGGCGGGAAGCTTGGGATTATCCCCTTCCTTAAACACAAACGGGAAACAGGCAATGGCCCAGGCGGCACACGGTTCAGCACCGGACATTGCCGGACAGGATCTTGCAAATCCAACAAGCATGCTGCTGTCAGCTGTCATGCTGTTGCAATGGTTAAGTGCACATCACCGCGATCCCCGCCTGAATGAAATTGCGAAAAAAATGGAAGATGCATGTTTGGGTACCATTGCAGATGGGACCGTTACCCATGATTTGGGGGGCTCTGCTTCCACAACAGCTTTTACAGATGCTGTGATCAAAAAAATTTACCAGCTCTCATGATTTGTGCGAATTGCCTAAAGACTGTTGAACGGGCATTTTTACAGCTTTCCGAGATCCCGCGGACGGCGGATGATTCCGCAATTTCCCGCCGCCTTGAATGGCACAAATCGCTCCTGTGCCCCATCTCTTATGTTTATAACATGGAAATGTTGCATATTATTAAACAATATAAAGGATTTCCTGTCTTTCTGGAAGAATAGAATACGATGAAGATATGCATGGGAGCTGGTCAAATGAGCAAAGGGATAAAAACCTTGTTAAAATCATTCATATTTGCCATTCTGCTTGTTGCGGTCATCAGGGGATTTTTCATTGCCCCTTATATGGTTGAAGGGGAATCAATGGAGCCGACACTTCATAACCACGATAAAATTCTCGTTTATAAAGTCCATTCTGCTGCCGATTACCAAAGAGGCGATATCATCATCATCAAGGGAGAAACGGAAAACTATGTAAAGCGGATTATCGACCTTCCCGGAGATACCATTCTAGTCAAAAATGACCATCTCTACATTAATGGGAAGTTGCACAAAGAGCCTTACCTTGCAAAAAACCTGAAAGCAGCACGTAAAAAAGGCAGCAAGTTGACGAATAACTTCGGGCCTCTCACCGTACCAAGAAATAAATATTTCGTAATGGGCGATAACCGGTTGTACAGCGAAGACAGCAGAAACGGGCTCGGCCTTATTCCGAAGAAAGAACTCGTGGGAAAAACCGAAGCGGTATTTTACCCGCTCTCGCAAATTCGGGAAGTCCATTAACTTTCCTTGCGGGCAGCAGAGAGCTTAGGATATCTATTCATAAAAAGCAGGGGGGAACTTCCTTGAAACACGCTTTAGTCGTCGGCGGAACCGGCATGCTATGCAATGTATCTCTGTGGCTCGCCGGACAGGCTGACCATGTTTCCATTATTGCGCGCAATCCCGAAAAAATGGATGCATGCATTTCCCGGGCCGCTGACCGGAGCCGGATTACCCCTGTTTTAACGGATTACGCTGATTCGAGTGCACTGCGTGAACATTTAGATAAACTGATTGGGCAGCACGGACCGGTTGACCTTGCAGTAGCCTGGATCCATTCTTATGCAGATCAAGCACTTGTAACGATTTCAAATGTTTTTTCACAGAACAGCCGCCAATGGGAACTGTATCACGTCCTCGGAAGCACCCGGAATCCGGATGAACTTTTGAACGAGCTTGCCGGTTTGGAAAATTGCAATTACCATCAAATCCAGCTTGGGTTTATTCGCGAAAATCATCAGTCAAGATGGCTGACAAATGAAGAAATTTCGGACGGCGTCATCGAAGCCATCCAGTCAGGCAAAAAAAGGCATATTGTCGGGCAACTGGAACCGTGGGACAAACGCCCGTAAGGTGGTCCGAGAAATTGCGAAAGGGAAAGGGGGACAAACCTGTTATGGCTTTGGCACACTTCACAGCTATTTACGCTATGATTCGTCTTCAGTTCGGGTTTGTCCTGCTTATTTCGGCTTACAATGCAGACAATAATAGGAGGATCATTTGATATGGTCATATTTTTAGTTAACATAATAAAATTATAGATAACAACTATTCCTTCAATCTTAGCAGATCCTGCTGATATTTTTTCACATTTCCTTCACTTTGCGGGTTATGTTAAGAAAGACCAGCATTTTTCTGCGCTTCCTTAACGTAGACGCCTTTTACGTTAAGAAACATCAATTTTTTCGCTCCCTTCCTTAACATAGACGCACTCTACGTTAAGAAACATCGTTTTTTCCACGCGTTTCCTTAACGTAGACACCTTCTACGTTAAGAAACATCGTCTTTTGCGCCTGCTTTCTTAACGTAGACGCACTCTATTTTAAGGAACATCGTCTTTTTTCCGCGCTTCTTTCACGTAGACGCCTTCTACGTTAAGAAATACCGACTTTTGCCCCAGCTTCCTTCACCTAGACGCACTCTACGTTAAGAAACATCGTTTTTTCCACGCGCTTCCTTAACGGAGACGCACTCTACATTAAGAAACATCATCTTTTGCGCCTGCTTCCTTCACGTAGATTTCCACGCCACCTAAAACACGGCAAGAAAACCTGTCATGAAAATGATTCACCCTCTCGTGTGCCTTGATGCCTTGTTTCATTGCCGGCGAAAAATTATAGAGTTTCAGGCATTTTGCCCATGATTTCTTCAGCTTCTTTTATGACATGGCCTATCAATGCTTTTGCCGTTTGATGTTTTGCGAGTCGCGGGCTTTGGCCGGCCCAAAGTGACATAAACTCACGGTTGTTCTGCTTTCCGGCAGCCTTTCTGATATCCTGTGTGAGCGTATTTTGCACGGGATAATCCGGAAAAAGCGCTTCATGCGGCTTCATTTCCGAGATGAATGCATTTTTTACGCCTCTTGCCCATTTTCCGGAAAATGACCGGGTGAGGACAAGCTCATCTTCTTTCGCATGGAGAACGGCTTCCTTATGGGACTGAGGTGCGCCGCTTTCCGCACAGGCCAGGAAGGCAGTTCCCATTTGCACGCCTTTTGCCCCTAAGCAAAGCGCTGCTGCAAGCCCCCTGCCATCCATAATACCGCCTGCCGCAATGACGGGAATCCGGACATTGTCGGCAACCTGGGGAATTAGTGACATCAGGCCAATCATACTTTCCTCATGTTCTTTCAAAAAATTCCCGCGATGGCCTCCCGCTTCACTGCCTTGTGCAACCACCATATCCATTCCGGCTTGCTCCACTTCGATCGCTTCATCAACGGTTGTTGCCGTTCCAATGAGGAGGATCCCGTTTTGTTTCAGCTTTTCGATCACTTCCCTGGAAGGTATTCCAAAAGTGAATGAACAAACAGGCACTTTCTCTTCGATGGCCACTTGCACCTGTGCCAAAAATTGATCTTGTACGCTATGTAAACCAGGAACTTCTATTTCCGTTTTTGCCTCTATTTTTAACTGTTTGCGGACCCGATTTAAAATGCCATTTGCGGCTGTTACTTTTTCATCTACTTCAAACTCGCCGGGAACAAAAAAATTGATGCCAAAAGGGTTTCCGGTTAACTGTTTGATTTCCCGGATTTGTTCTTTTGTTTGGGCAGCGGTCAAGTATCCTGCCCCGATCATGCCCAGCCCGCCGGCGTTTGAGACCGCAGCCACCAATGCCGGTTTGGTGATGCCCCCTGCCATCGGAGCCTGAATCATCGGGTACCGTATTTTCAGCCGTTCGGTCAAAACGTTTTTCAACATCCAAATTCCTCCCTCAAAACCATTCTACCTTTTTTCTGATCATAGCGCTTACAGTCCTGCTTGTAAAATGCTTGTTACTGATCTTCGCGTTCCGTTTTTCTGATAGCAGCATGCCATGTGCCGCCGTTTTCCGGACAGCTCACGATTTTTTTCCACCATCGGCCTTAAAAATAACGCGGATAGCATAAAAGGCAGGACGGATGCGAGCAACAGCACAAGCCCTATTGCACCCAGCCCCATTCCGCCCCATCCTCCTTTGAAAAAGCTGCTGAACAAGAGCACAATGCTGCATACCGCACTGAATACCGGAATGACATATACCGGAAGCTCTACAATATGCCTAAAAATATAGCAAACAAGCAAAATGACGAGTGTTCAACTCACGACATCCATCACAAAAGTGGCCATATGCCTCCCCATTCGCCTTTATCCCATTATAACAGGATTCTGATTTATTTTAAACATTTTAAAAATAGTGAAAACCCTCTCCTGTTGCCCGTCCAAATGAATGCAGCGCTTTTCAAAATATGGGCAGAAAAACTCTTTCCATATCAATATGTTGTATTTTTTTCGTTTATCTGTTATAATTCTATAAATGTAAAGCCCGAGTTCCGCAAAAAATCCCTGCGCACGACGGATAACATGAAACTGCCCGCTGCAATATTTTTCTACTCACTGCATCTTCAACTTCTGAAAAACTTTCCGAAAGAAGCATATGTTTTAAAAAAAGAACAATGGGTAAACAAAGAAGAGGTGATAGCATATGAGAACCAGAATTTTCAACTTCATTATTGACGGACGATTGATTACGGTAAAAGGAAAGTCCGTGAAAGAAGCGAAGCGCCATGCACAACAAATCGCGCGAAGCATGAAAATGGAAGAAAACATGGGCAACCAGTCAGCCATCTGATTGGCTGCCTTTTCCATTTTCAGGATAAACAGACATCTTCCCAACAGCGGAAAAGAAATGTGTGGTTTTTTATAATATTATTATGTAAACCAATTCCCGTTTTTAGAGCGTGGCTGTCCCGTTCTTTTGAAAAATGGCGTGTATCCCACACGCCATTTTTTTAATGCCGGTTTGTCGGCAGCTTTTCACTTGGGTTTCCGTTCCCCTGCCGTTTTTTGTTTTGTTCCTGTTTCTTTTGCTGTTCATTCAGCTTCTGCACAAATCCATGCGTATTGTCCATGTCGTGCCTCCTTTCCGCCCGTCATTGTTACTTTAACCAAGACCCGGTCAGGCATGCATGCATTTTGGATTTCCGGACGGGAGATTCGCTTTCATCATTGTGCAATTTACAGCCATATTCCACCCCCTGCCAATTTCTCATTTCACCATTTCGCACGTTTTTTTACTTGCTCTTCCATTCTAAAAATTCCAGCCTGTTTCCGAATGGATCTGTTGCGTAAATGCGCGCTGCCCCTGGTAGTTTACCGTCTTCTGTCCACTTCATTTGATAGTGGGTAAACCTTTCTTTCAAGCTTTCGAGATTTCTGACTTCAAATGCAGGATGCGCTTTTTTGGCGGGTGAAAAAGGCTCTTCAATGCCGATGTGGATTTGTATTTTTCCGTTTTGAAACCAGCAGCCGCCGCGTTTTTTCAATTCTGCTGGTTTTTCAATTTCCGTAAATCCGAGGATTTCTGCGTAAAACTTTTTTGCTGTCTGCTCACTGCCACGTGGAGCAGCAAGCTGAACATGGTCGATTGCGATAAAATTAAATGCCAATCTCATCCCTCCTTACATTCATCTTACATTCATTCTTTTGTCATTTAAATAATGGCTTTGACAACTCATTTGATAAGATTTGCTTATGGCTTCTTTACACCCCCGGCATGCCTATTTCATGGACTTGCGCAGAAAAAAGCACACGGGGGCAATCCACCGTGTGCCTTAAGGAAAATGATTTATTTTGCAGCGACTGTCACTTTGTCGGTGTCTTCTTTTTTGTTCCGGATGGTGGCCTGTGCAGCGGCGAGCCTTGCGAGCGGTACGCGGTAAGGCGAACAGCTGACGTAGTTCAGGCCGGTTTTGTAGCAGAATTCGATCGAGCTTTTTTCCCCGCCGTGTTCGCCGCAAATGCCGGTTTTTAAGCCCGGTTTTGTCTGACGGCCGAGTTTGACACCGGTTTCGACAAGTTTGCCGACGCCTTCCTGATCAAGGACGGCAAACGGATTTTCCGGCAGCACTTTTTGCTCGATGTACTGTTGCAAGAATTTTCCTTCCGCATCGTCACGGCTAAAGCCGAACGTCGTTTGCGTCAAGTCATTCGTGCCAAACGAGAAGAAATCGGCTTCTTCTGCAATTTGGTCTGCGGTAAGGGCGGCGCGCGGTATTTCGATCATCGTGCCGACTGTATAATCGAATTTCAAGCCCTTTTCCTCCATGACCTGATTCGCCATATCCGTCACGAGCGCGCGCATCCGTTTCAGCTCATTCACATGGCCGACAAGCGGAATCATAATTTCCGGCTGGACTTTTATTCCCTTTTGCAGGACGGCAGCGGCAGCGTAAAAAATTGCTTTGACCTGCATTTCGTAGATTTCAGGGAAAATCATGCCGAGCCGGCAGCCGCGGTGGCCGAGCATCGGATTGAATTCAGCAAGATGCTGGACTTTTTTCAGCAAGTATTCTTTTTCTTCCAGTTCTTTTGAGCCTGGTGCCGTAAGCTGCAGTTTTGTTACTTCTACTAGCAGTTCTTCCTTATCCGGCAAAAATTCGTGCATTGGCGGATCGAGCAGGCGGATCGTCACCGGATGGCCGGCCATTTCCTCAAAGATGCCTTCAAAATCGCCCTGCTGCATCGGAAGCAGTTTATCCAAAGCTTTTTCGCGCTCTTCCAAAGTCTCGGCGAGGATCATTTCCTGAACGATCGGCACGCGCTTAATGTCCATAAACATATGCTCCGTCCGGCAAAGGCCGATGCCGTCTGCACCGAATTCGAGCGATTTTTTCGCGTCCGCAGGGTTGTCGGCATTGGCGCGCACGCCGAGATCGCGCACCTCATCCGCCCATTCAAGCAGCGTTTTGAATTCGCCGGAAAGCTCAGGGTCGATCATCGGGACTTCGCCGAGCATCACTTCACCTGTCGAACCGTCGATCGTGATGACATCCCCGTAACGGACAACCGTATCGCCGACCGTAAATTGTTCCGCTTTCAAATCAATTTTCATAGATTCGCAGCCGCAGATGCACGCTTTCCCCATCCCGCGCGCGACAACCGCCGCATGGCTCGTCATCCCGCCGCGGCTTGTCACAACCGCCTGGGATGCAATAATGCCGTGAATATCATCCGGTGTCGTTTCGGGGCGGACTAAAATCACTTTTTTCCCTTCCTTGCCGAGCCGTTCCGCTTCATCAGCATCAAATACAACGGCGCCGGTTGCAGCTCCCGGGGATGCCGGCAGCCCTTTTGCAAGATGGTTTTTGGCCGCGACATCATCAATACGGCGGTGCAGGAGCTGATTCAACTGTTCCGGATCAACCCTTAAAAGCGCTGTCTTTTTATCGAGAATGCCTTCTTTCACCATTTCAACGGCTATGCGGATTGCAGCCTGCGCCGTCCGTTTGCCGTTCCGGGTTTGCAAAAGGTACAGTTTGCCGCGTTCCACCGTAAATTCAATGTCCTGCATGTCTTTGTAGTGTTCTTCCAGTAATTTGCTTGTTTTTACAAACTGGCGGTACACTTCCGGCATGTCTTTTGCCAGTACCTGGATCGGCTGCGGGGTGCGGATACCGGCAACGACATCTTCGCCTTGGGCATTGATTAAATATTCGCCGTACAGCACGCGTTCGCCTGTTGACGGGTTCCGTGTAAAAGCGACGCCGGTTCCGGAATCATCCCCCATATTTCCGAATACCATGCTTTGGATATTGACTGCGGTCCCAAGATGGTCCGGAATTTTATTCAGGCGGCGGTATACAATGGCACGCTGGTTATTCCACGAATCAAAAACGGCATTTACGGCAAGGTACAGTTGCGTTTTCGGGTCTTGCGGAAAATCCTGTTTCGTATGTTTTTTAACGATCTTTTTATAGCCGGCAATGATGTCTTTCCAGTCTTCCGCAGTCATTTCCGGATCAGCTGTATACCCTTTTTGTTCCCGGGTTTGTTCAAGCAAATGTTCGAAATGGTATACCTCGATCCCGAGCACCACGTCAGAAAACATTTGGATAAACCGGCGGTACGAATCATAGGCAAAGCGCGGATTGCCGGTCAGTTTCGCAACGGCTTCCACGGTCTCATCGTTCATGCCGAGGTTCAGTACCGTATCCATCATCCCCGGCATCGAAAATACAGAGCCGGAACGGACGGAGACGAGCAGCGGGTTCTCGTTCCCGCCCAGTTTTTTGCCGGTTTTTTCTTCCAGTTTCAAAAGCGCTTCTTCCATTTGTGTTTCGACTGCATCTGAAATTTTTTTGCCGTTTGAATAATAGTCATTGCATGCCTCGGTTGTAATCGTGAATCCGAACGGCACCGGCAGGCCGATGTTTGTCATTTCCGCCAGATTGGCTCCTTTGCCGCCAAGCAGGTCACGCATATGGCTGTTCCCTTCGTTGAACAAGTAGACAAATTTTGTCATTTGAGCAGCTCCTCCCTGTTTTTGAACATTTCAATAATAAGGCTTGCTGTTTCTTCCACCGCTTTGTTCGAAACATCAATGATCGGGCATCTGAGTTTCCGCATCAAATTTTCCGCGTATACAAGTTCTTCATAAATCCGTTCAAAGCTCGCATAATTGGCGTCCGATTTTAAACCCATTGCTTTGATCCGTTCTCTTCGGATTTCATTCAGTTTTTCAGGCGATATCATCAGCCCGACGCATTTTTCCCGTGGGATGGAAAACAACTCATCAGGCGGCGCGATTTCCGGCACGATCGGAACATTTGCCACCTTAAAGCTGTGATGTGCCAAATACATCGACAACGGTGTTTTCGACGTCCGGGAGACGCCGAGTAGGACAATGTCCGCCTTTTTCAGTCCGGTTGGATCGCGCCCGTCATCATATTTCACGGCAAACTCAATTGCTTCAATTTTTTTAAAATATTCCTGATCCAGCTTGCGCATTAACTTCGGACGGTGGTACGGCTCCTTGTGAAACTTTTTCATAAAAGCTTCCATCAACGGATTCATCAGGTCGACCGCAATGATCCCTTCTTCGCTGGCACGGCGGTCAATGTATGCTTTCAAAGGGGTAACGACGATCGTGTAAGCAATGATGGCATTTTGTTTTTTTGCCGTCTCAATCACCGGTTCGATATCGTCTGTTTCTTCCACATGCGGATGCCGCCTGATTTCGATGTGTCCGCCGTTAAACTGCGCAGCAACCGCTTTTACAACAAATTCAGCCGTTTCTCCGACCGAGTCCGAGATGATATGCACAATTTCTTTTTGTTCCATGTATGGTTCCCATCCTTTTCGAACCGGAAAATGGCTCCGTATGTATATGGTTTCTTTTCACTGCCCCTCCCGTATGCCATCAGTATATGCACTGTTTGACAAATGTGTTATACTTATCGTTCATTAGTATAACACATTTAAAAGGATGCGTGAACCATTTTACCGGTTTTTTTTTAAAATTTTTATTTCATGTAAAACAGGCAACTGCTGTGCACCGTTTAAAAATTTTTATGCTGCCTGATTCTCTCCGGCGCGGATTTTCTCCCGGATCATCACCGTCCCGAGCACGCCAAAAAGCGAAAAGAACGCCGGGATTAAAAAGCCGTAATGATAACCGACCACACTCGCTTCAGCATGAAAATGGTCCAGCACTTTTCCAAACAAGCTCGGCAAAAGCACCGCGCTTAAAAAGCCGCCGGTATTGGCAAATCCGGAAACCGATCCGACTTCCCTTACGTCAAAGGAGTGGCGGACGACCGCAAACGTCAGCGCGCTTGCACCATTACCATATCCGATGACAAACATTAACAGCACCGCGAAAAATAACGGCGGTTTGCCCCCGCTCAAAAAGAAAACCGTCCATGCCAGAAAAATCAGGGTTTGAATCAGCAAATATGGCTTCTTCCTTGAACCGAGTCTGCTTGCGATCCATCCGGTAACCGGCGCGCCGATAATTGCTCCGATTAATCCTGTCATGACCAGCTGGCTCGCTTCCGGGCGGTTCATGCCGAAAATATGCATCCCGTACGGCACAGCCCATGTACCAATAAAACCAACATATGTGCCGACAAGTCCGAAATGGCATAAAAATGCAGCCCTCGCCTGCCTGCTTTTCAAGATCCGCTTTAGAACCAAAAGCATTTTTTCATGGCGGACTTTTGTATTCGCATGCGTTCCCCCTTCCCGCTTTTGCGGGAGTCGGATCAGCACGACATACAGCATCACCGTACTTGCGAGGAGCAGAATACCGGTTACAAAAAACGGCTGGCGCCATCCCGAAGCTGAAATCCAGGCCGTTAGCGGAACGGTTGCGAGCAAAGAACCCACGCTTCCGGCCATGCCGGCATAACCGATCAGCCCGACAAACTCTTTCGCATAAAACCACTGACTTAAAATCAAGACAAGATTAATCCAAATGGTCGCATCCCCCATGCCGGCAAGCACCCTGGATACGAGCAAACAGGCTTCATTCGGCGAAATGCTGTATAAGAACGTGCCGATGCCACTGAATAAAGTGCCTGTGACCAAAAAAACGTTCGGCCCGAACCGGTCGGAAAAAATCCCAATCGGAATTTGCAGCCCCGCATAAGCGAGAAACTGCGCACCTGTCAATAAACCGATGACGGACGCTGTCATATGAAACTCGCTCATCAGTTTATCCGAAATCAAGCCTGGCGCCGTTCGCTGGCTGACAATCACCATGTAGGAAAACAGCACCGCGAAAAAAACAACCCATCTGTACTTGCTTTTTTGTCTGTCCAATCTGCTCTACCCCTGTTTTGTTTGGAATTTATTACTATTATAATCTATTTTTGCGCAAAAACATTTTCAATTTTCGAATCCGCAATAAAAAAACTCCCCCGCCGGGAGTTTTTTTATGCGTTTGTAGGCTGCCATTTGGCACGAACCAGGATCCATTTTCCGTCTTTAAAATACCATGTTGCCTTTACGTTGCCGAGTTTATCTGCATGGTAGGCACCGCTTACTTGCTGATAACCTTCGAGCCCGACGCCTTTTTTGCCCTTTATTTTCACCGGTTTGTAAACCGCCGCCGGATCGATCATCAGTTCAAACGGCTCATTGAGCATTCCGTCCTTTCGGTAAATACCGAGCCGGATATAATCTTTTTTTCGTTTTCTTAAATCAATCAAAAATGTTTCGTTCGTATTTTCAATGTTGAGCCTGGCCGACAATGCATTTTCAAATTTGCCGCTAAGCTTTAACACGGGCGGCATCGGCAAATGTTTTAAAATGCCGCCTTTCAGCGTATCGAGGCGGTACTGGTTTATGCCCCCGCTTCCGCCGCTGTTGCTTGATCCGAGCATGTCCTTTACGCCGTCATGGTTGAGATCGGTGAACTGGATTTCCGGTTCATACCCAGGCTCATACGGCAATTTATATTTCTTTCCTTCCGACGTGGCAATCCGCGCCCAAATTTTTTTCATATACGGGCTGCCGGCTGCAAACGGGATGCCTTCCAATACAATCGCATCCTTTTTTCCGTCGCCGGTTACATCCGCCTCGTACCGGTGAATCACCGTTTTGCCGGCTTTCGTCTTCCCGCCCGCGTCCGCGATCACAACCGTGCCGGCTGCCATAAACCATAATGCGAGCAGTGCAAGCATGTATTCTTTTTTCATCTTCTCACCCCGCATCCGTTTTTCTTTAGGATACGCCGCAAGCATCGAATTATGTAAAACTTGCCTGAAGATGAAAAAAGTGTTTGCCGAAAACGGCAAACACTTTTTTCAATCGTTTTCTTCCGCAGCACCCTCTTCCGGTTCCTGCTTCCATACTTCTGTCACGGTCCCGTTCTCTTCTTCATCAATGGCAAATGAGCCATTTGAATAACGGTCGTGGTCGCGCAAATCGTGGAGCCGAATGTCTTCCTGATGCCCTTTTTCCGTGATGACCGAGACGGTTTCATCGTCGCCTGCAATCACAGCCCCGGCGATCCGGTGCGGATGGGCTTTTAATTCGCGCAGCATGATGACGCCGCGTTTGGCCCGGCTTGTTTTGTCAAATTCGGACACTTTCATTTTCTTGACGGCGCCTCTTTGGGTGGCAATAAAGACTTTATCTTTTTCCGGATCTTCAATGATTTTCCCGCTAACGAGCCTGTCGCCTTCTTTTAGGTTCATGCCTTTTACCCCTGCTGCCCGCTGGCCGACAACGCTGATTTCCGCTTCATCAAACCGGAGCCCGTAACCGAGGCGGGAAGCGAGGAAGACTTCTTTTGAGCCGTCTGTCAGGTGAACATCGACCACTTCATCATCGCCCTTTAAGTTGATTGCAACGAGGGCTTTCGAATAGCGCTGTGCCTGGTATTGCTGCAATTCCGTTTTCTTCGCCATGCCGTTTTTCGTGAAAAACAAAATAAACTGCGGCTGGTTGAAATCTTCAATCGGGAGCACTTTGATGATGCCTTCATCGCGTTCAAGCGTCACAAGATTGGAAACATGCTGCCCGAGATCTTTCCAGCGGATATCCGGCAGTTCATGGACCGGCAAATAGATATAGCTTCCTTTATTTGTGAAAAGTAGCACCGTCTGGACGGTATTGAGCTGCTGTTTAAAGAGCAGGCGGTCGCTGTCTTTAATAGCAAGGTCCCGGCCGTTTGAAGCAGTATATGAACGGAGGCTTGTCCGTTTGATATAACCGTCTTTTGTAATGGTGACCATCACATCTTCATTCGGGATCATCGCTTCCAGATTGATTTTTAATTCCTGTATTTCCGCTTCAATCGTTGTCCTTCTGTTATCCGCGTATTTTTTCCGGATATCTCTCAGTTCTTTTTTGATCACCGTAAACAGTTTTTTCTCGCTGGATAAAATCGCGAGATAGGTCTCAATTTTTTTCTCAAGGTCTGCCGCCTCATTTTCCAGCGTCGTAATGTCCGTATTGGTCAGGCGGTAGAGCTGCAGCGTGACAATCGCTTCAGCCTGGGGTTCGGTAAAAGCAAACTTTGCGATTAAGTTCGCTTTTGCATCTTTTTTATCTTTGGATGCCCGAATCGCTGCAATGACTTCATCCAGGATGGAAAGTGCCTTCATCAGGCCGTCAACAATATGCTTGCGGTCACGCGCTTTTTTGAGATCGAATTCCGTTCTTTTTGTGACCACTTCTTTCTGGTGCTCAATATAAGCATCGAGCAGTTCACGGAGGCCCATCAGCTGCGGCCGACGGTTATGGATGGCCACCATGTTGAAATTGTAGGAAACCTGGAGATCAGTGTTTTTGAATAAATAATTCAGGACGCTATCTGCATCCGCATCTTTTTTCAGTTCGATCACAATCCGGAGCCCGGTCCGGTCGGTTTCATCGCGGACTTCGGATATGCCTTCCACTTTCCGGTCAATCCGGAGCTCGTCGATTTTTTTGACAAGATTGGCTTTATTGACTTCATAAGGAATCTCTGCGATGACAATTTGCTTTCGCCCGCCGCGGATCTCTTCGATCGATGTCCTGCCTCTTACGACCATTTTGCCTTTGCCGGTTTCATACGCTTTTTTAATCCCGTCAATTCCCTGGACAATGCCGCCTGTTGGAAAATCGGGGCCTTTTATGACTGTCATCAGGTCGTCCACCGTGCAATCCGGGTTTTCCATCCGCATGATGGCCCCGTCAATGATTTCCCCGAGGTGGTGCGGCGGAATTTCGGTTGCATATCCGGCCGAGATGCCGGTTGATCCGTTCACGAGCAGGTTGGGAAACCGGGCGGGCAGCACAATCGGCTCATTTGCGGTATCATCGAAATTCGGGATAAATTTAACCGTTTCTTTATCAATATCATGAAGGAGTTCGGATGCAATCGGGGCGAGCCTTGCTTCTGTATACCGCATGGCCGCGGCCGGGTCGCCGTCAATGCTCCCGTTATTGCCGTGCATTTCAATGAGCACGTTTCGCAGCTTCCAGTCCTGGCTCATCCGCACCATCGCTTCATAAACGGAAGAATCCCCGTGCGGATGGTAATTGCCGATGACGTTGCCGACCGTTTTTGCCGATTTCCGGAAATGCTTGTCAACAGTGTTACCCTCTACATGCATCGCATAAAGAATCCGCCGCTGCACCGGCTTCAGGCCGTCCCGCGCATCCGGAAGGGCACGATCCTGAATAATATATTTGCTGTACCGGCCGAAGCGGTCGCCCAGCACCTCTTCCAAAGGCAAATCTTGAAAACGTTCAGCCGTCTTCATCCGTTCATGTCCCCTTCCTCAATCATCAAATTCTCATTGTCTAAAATATTGGTGTCGTCCTCAAGCCCGAATTCCACATGATTTTCAATCCATTGCCGGCGCGGTTCAACCTTATCGCCCATAAGCGTGGTCACCCGCCGTTCAGCCCGGGCCGCATCATCAATACGGACACGGATCAAAGTCCGCGTTTCCGGATTCATCGTCGTTTCCCAAAGCTGGTCGGCGTTCATTTCACCGAGCCCTTTATAACGCTGCAGGATATAGCCGCGCCCGACTTTTTTGATCGTTTCATCCAGTTCTTTTTCGGTCCAAGCATATTCCACGATTTCTTTCCTGCCGGTGCCTTTGCTGACTTTATAAAGCGGTGGCAGCGCGATGTACACTTTTCCCGCTTCAATCAAAGGCCGCATATAGCGGTAAAAGAACGTAAGAAGCAGCACCTGGATGTGGGCACCGTCCGTGTCGGCATCGGTCATAATAATGACTTTGTCGTAATTGACGTCTTCCAAATTGAATTCAGGGCCGACGCCGGCACCAATCGTATAAATAATGGTATTGATTTCTTCATTTTTAAAAATATCCGCAAGCTTTGCTTTTTCCGTATTGATGACTTTTCCGCGCAGCGGCAAAACAGCCTGGAATTTCCGGTCGCGCCCCTGTTTCGCAGAACCGCCCGCGGAATCCCCTTCAACGAGATACAGTTCGTTCCGCTGCGGATTGCGGCTTTGCGCCGGCGTCAGCTTTCCGGACAAAGTCGTTTCCGATTTCTTCCGCTTTTTGCCACTTCTCGCTTCTTCCCGTGCTTTCCTCGCTGCTTCCCTTGCCTGCGACGCCTTGATGGCTTTCCGGATTAAAAGATTGCTCGTATCCGGGTTTTCTTCAAGAAAATAAGAAAGGTGTTCCGAAACAATCGTATCAACTGCAGAGCGGGCTTCACTTGTGCCAAGTTTCCCTTTCGTTTGTCCTTCAAATTGGAGCAGTTCTTCCGGAATGCGGACGGAAATAATGGCGGACAGCCCTTCGCGGATATCCGTCCCTTCTAAGTTTTTATCTTTTTCTTTTAACAGCCCGGTTTTTCTTGCATAATCGTTCACGACGCGCGTCAATGCCGTTTTTGCCCCGGCTTCGTGCGTGCCGCCGTCTTTCGTGCGCACGTTGTTCACGAAAGATAAAATGTTTTCCGAAAAGCCGTCGTTAAACTGAAACGCAAATTCCGCTTCGATTCCGTTTGTTTCCCCCTCGATAAACACAACCGGATGGAGCACTTCTTTTCCTTCGTTCAAGTACTGGACAAAGGCTTCAATGCCGTTTTCGTAGTGGAACAGATCATGCCGCCCGAAACGTTCATCAGTGATTTCAATTTTTAACCCTTTTAAAAGAAAGGCCGATTCGCGCAGCCGTTCGCATAATGTATCGTAGTTAAAAGTGATGGTGCTAAAAATGGACGGGTCGGGTTTAAAATGGATCGTTGTGCCGGTCTTATTGGTTTTCCCGGTTTTCTCGAGCGTTGTTTCCGGTTTGCCGCCGTCACGGAAACGCTGTTCATACACGTAACCGTCGCGATGTATGGTAACAACAAGCCATTCCGACAGGGCATTGACGACGGACGCGCCGACACCGTGCAGGCCGCCGCTCGTTTTATAGCCGCCCTGCCCAAATTTTCCGCCGGCGTGCAAAATCGTCAAGATCACTTCTGTCGTCGGCTTACCGAGCTTGTGCATCCCGACCGGCATGCCGCGCCCGAAGTCCTGGACGCTGATGCTGTTATCTTTGTGAATGTTGACGATGATATGGTTTCCGTACCCGGACAACGCCTCATCCACCGCATTGTCGACGATTTCATAGACAAGATGGTGCAAACCGCGCGCATCGGTCGACCCGATGTACATGCCCGGCCTTTTCCTTACGGCCTCCAGCCCTTCCAGCACCTGGATTGCATCATCATTATATTCCAATATATTTTGTTTCTTCGCCACATCTATTCCCCTTTCAATTGCAAAGCACGTGCACCGGCGTTCATAAGAACAAATATTCGTTCTCATTATAACATCATTTGCCGTTTTTATCATACTCATTTTAACGATAAAACGGAATTTGTAAAAGGGCATGCGGAAATGACGGGAACGGGAGGGGCAAAGCAACGGTTATAAAAACTTCTCCAGTAAACGGCCGTTTTATTGGGAAAATATAAAGAAAGCAAGCGCCCTTTAAGCTGGCGCCTGCTTGAAAAAGCCTATTTTGTCAGGGCATGTTCCACTTTAATGCAGCGGTTCATCACAACGGTATAGCCTTTTTCTTTTAAAAACCGGTATGCTTCCTCGTTTTCGATGCCGAGCTGCGCCCAGAAAACGTCCGCATCGATTTCATCAAACTCCCGTGCCAGCTCCGGCAAATATTCGGGCCGCCTGAAAATATCCACAATGTCCACATGGCCTTCGATATCTTTTAAGCTCGGGACAGCCTTTTCCCCGAGAATTTCCGTTGCTTTCGGATTGACCGGAATAATCTCATAGCCGGCATCCTGCATGGCTTTGGCTACCGTATAAGATGTTTTTTCCGGGTTATTGCTCAAGCCAACCACTGCAATTCGTTTTGCTTTTTGTAAAATTTCCCTGATTTCTTCCCTGCTCGGATTTTCGATTGCCATTTGATCAACACCTCTCCTTTCTTGTACTTTCGCCAGTCTGATCCCAACTTAAACATTCACTTGATCTTTTCCAATTCCTGCTCGGTTAGAAAATCTGCACGGAATCGGCAAAAAATATTCCTCTTTCCTTTAAGAACATGCTACAATAAGCATAGATTTTTTCCAAGGAGTTTTGTACATGAATATTGTCCTGATGATCCTTTTGGCTTACCTGCTCGGCTCAATCCCGACAGGCCTGATCGTTGGTAAGCTTTTTTACGGTATAGACATCCGCGAACACGGCAGCGGAAATCTCGGTGCGACCAATACGTTCCGTGTGCTCGGGTTCAAAGCCGGCAGTGTCGTAACAGTGGTGGATATTCTGAAAGGGACAATCGCCACCTTATTGCCCCACTTTTTTGGCCTGGAGCATACGGTGCACCCGCTTTTAATCGGGATGATCGCTGTTATCGGCCATATGCTTCCGGTATTTGCCAAATTTAAAGGCGGCAAAGCGGTGGCAACTTCCGCCGGCGTTGTTCTTGCCTATCAATGGCCATTGTTTGTCATGGTCATCATCGTTTTTTTGATTACATTAAAATGGAGCAAATACGTTTCGCTTTCTTCTATCATGGCGGCTGTTTTTGGCATCCTGTATACGCTCATTTATATGATTGTAACACATGACTGGCCGCTGTTCGTCATCGTTCTGGCGCTTGCCTCTTTCATTATTTACCGCCATAAAGCCAATATTAAGCGGATTAAAAATAAGACCGAGCCAAAAGTCAAGTGGCTGTAAGGCAGCCATTGTTTCTAAATCTGATGTTTCCTATAACCCGGGGCCGGTAAACGAAGGCAAAAGGTTAGGGAAAAAAACGTGCTTTGGTCTATAATGAAAATGTAAAAGGCAGTTGGAAGGAAGTGGCGGCATGAAAATGCACATTACAGATGAGGCAGTAAACTGGTTTAAAAGGGAACTGGAACTGGACGACGGCGAGTCCGTCCGTTTTTTTGCCAAATACGGCGGCTCCACGCCTGTCCAACACGGGTTTTCACTTGGTGTTCAAAAAGACGTTCCCGACGATCCGGTGGCGGCCGTTGAACGGAACGGCCATGCTTTTTTCATTGAAGGCACGGACGAATGGTATTTTGACGGCCATGATTTGTATATCGGGTATGACCCGAAACGGGATGAACCGGTATATGAATATAAAAAAGGTTAAAACCGGGATCATCCGGCAGCTTTTGCTTTTTTGCTGCCAGTGATGCCGGTTTTTCATTTTAAAAATTTTTTTGCTTCCGCAAGGCGCCCTTCTTTTTGCAAAATTTCTCGCTGCTTCCTGCCAAGCAGGTCGAAATGGCTGTAACCGTCTTTACGGACATGAATCCATTCTTTTTTCAGCTGGTAGCGTGCTCCCCATGCAGCGAGTTTCTCCAGATCTTTACAGCCGACTTTTGTGACCGATTTTGCGCCGGGGAAACGGTCGTCCAGCCAAAAATGCGTTAAAAACGCAATCTCCCCGCGGTCAATCGCCGCTTTCCACGCTTTAAGCTGGTTGCGGTGTATGCCAAAAGCCAAATCCATCCCCCCGCTTTATGATTTTTTTGCTTTTTCATATGCTTCATGCCATTTTGGGTAGAGGCGGCGGAACGAAACCGGTCGGAAGCTGTCTTTCTTTACGCAGACATGTGTTGAACTCGCGGCCACGGCAAGGTCGCCGGTTTCTGTGTAAATCTCATAGCCGTACGTTACGCGCAGCCCGTCATATGCATCGACCCATGTTTTTACGGTCACTGTTTCCCCGTAACGGGCCGGTTTTTTGTATGAAATTTGAATATCGATGACCGGCGACAAAATCCCGTCTTTTTCCATATCCGCATAACGGAAGCCAAGGTCTTCGATTAATTTCGTCCGCCCCACTTCCATCCAAATCAGGTAATTGGCGTGGTACACAACCCCCATTTGGTCTGTTTCTGCATACCGCACTTTGACTTCTGTTTCTGATACAAACATCCCGGACACCTCTTTCATATGTACAGTCAATTTTATTTTAGCATAAAGAAAATTCCCCCTCCTAAAAGGATGCCTGATACGGGGCCGGGAAAACTTCGGATGCACGCATGGTCGCAGCAAAAGGAGAGAAAAAACGGCCTTTCCGAGAGGGAAAAGGCGTGGTTCCAAAGAAACGCTGCTGTTTTCCGTCGAAAGGCCGTTTTCGTTTATTGCTGCTGTTTGTATGCGGCTTCGTCTTTTACCTCGGTTCTCATCGCTTCGAGGCTTTCACGGCGCCGCTCATTTTTTTCCTTTATTTGTTGGATTTGCGTTTCATCGCTTGTAACGGCAAGCGATTCTTCCGCGCTTTCCATGTTTTCGATCGTATTGTGGATCATGTTTTGCAGTTTTTCCACATTATCGCTGCGGTCGTCCGGTTTCGGTCGGTTATGCGCCATTGTGTTCTCCTCCTTCGGCTGTGAAAGCTACTCCCCTTTTGTCTGTATCACCTGGGCGTGCTGTCCCGAACGGTCCTGCATCTTCTTCCCCTTATTGCCGGAAAATCCGCGCGGCTGCGTGCCAAGATGATCGGGAACGAAATATTTGCTTTTCTTGTTTGGGTTGCCCATCATATCTCCCCCCTCCTTATACATTTTCCCCAGGAGGAAAGCGGATTATGATTCACAAACAGTGGCTTATTCTGCTAATTTCATCTCGTGTTTCCGGTCCAGCCGTTCTTCTATCCGCATCAGCGCATCCCTGTCGCGCAACAGTTCCTGTTTATTTTCGGCAACAAGATCCGAAAGGGTCTTTTTATGGGTTTTTCTCATATTTGCCACTCCTTACAAGTATTTTTACTTAGTATGGGCAATTATGGGAAAAATTATAAATTTGATTCAAAAAAAGCTGCGGCTTTGGCCGCAGCTTTTTTAAACATTATGATTTTGATTTCACTTCATTTTTGGACTGCTGTAGTTTTTCGCGCAGCACCATTTGCAGGATGCCGCCGTGGCGGTAATAGTCAATTTCTACATCGGAATCGAAACGGACAAGCGCTTCAAATTCCGTTTTCTTCCCGTTTTCGTCGGTAGCCGTCACTTTTATCCAGTCATGCGGTTTAACATTTTCGTCAATATGGACATCAAATGTTTCTTTGCCGGATAAGCCGAGTGTGTCGGCATTTTCCCCTTTTTTGAACTGCAGCGGCAGCACGCCCATGAGAACGAGGTTGGAACGGTGGATCCGTTCAAAGCTTTCCGCAATCACGGTTTTAATGCCAAGCAGGTATGTGCCTTTTGCCGCCCAGTCGCGCGATGAGCCCATGCCGTAATCTTTGCCGGCAAGAACCACAAGGCCGGTGCCGTTTTCTTTATAACGCATGGCTGCATCATAAATCGACGTCACTTCATTCGTCGGCCAGTAAGTCGTGTAGCCGCCTTCCGTACCCGGTGCAATTTGGTTGCGGATGCGGATGTTGGCAAATGTTCCGCGCATCATGACTTCATGGTTGCCGCGACGGGAACCATAAGAGTTAAAGTCACGCGGTTCGACTCCTTTTGACAACAGGTATTTTCCGGCAGGGGTGTCTTTGCCGATCGCACCTGCAGGCGAAATATGGTCCGTTGTCACCGAATCGCCGAATTTGC
Source organism: Weizmannia sp. FSL K6-0777 (assembly GCF_038593185.1). Taxonomy (NCBI): domain Bacteria; kingdom Bacillati; phylum Bacillota; class Bacilli; order Caryophanales; family Bacillaceae; genus Heyndrickxia; species Weizmannia sp. FSL K6-0777. Next base: position 1,610,438 of record NZ_CP151971.1, on the reverse strand, counting down.
CGATGACGCGCAGGCTCGACAGCGGCTGTACTTCGCCCGGTTCAGGCGAGAGATTTTCAAAGAACGGCGGATTTTGAATGTAAGTCGATTCTGCATCCCATGTATACAACGGTTCGTCGCTCGTTTCGATCGCATTCCACCGTTCATTGTCGGTAAAGACGTTTTCATATTGTTTGCGGAACAGTTCCGGCGTGACGACTTTTTGAACATTTTCTTTGATTTCATCCGCTTGCGGCCAAATATCCTTCAGGTAGACGTCTTGGCCGTCTTTGTCTTTGCCGATCGGGTCATGGTTTAAATCGATATTCACCGTTCCTGCGAGCGCATAAGCAACGACAAGCGGCGGCGAAGCCAGATAGTTGGCTTTGACAAGCGGATGGATCCGGCCTTCAAAATTCCGGTTCCCGGAAAGGACACTCGTTACGAGCAAATCATTGTCCATGATGGTTTTTTCAATTTCTTCCTTCAACGGACCGGAGTTTCCGATACAGGTTGTACAACCATAACCGACCAGGTTAAAGCCAAGTTGTTCGAGGTACGGCATTAAACCGGAGTCTTTTAAGTAGCCGGTCACGACTTTTGATCCAGGCGCAAGCGATGTTTTCACATATTTCGGCACTTCCAGCCCTTTTTCAACCGCTTTTTTCGCAAGCAGGCCGGCCCCGAGCATAACGTAAGGGTTTGAAGTGTTTGTGCAGCTCGTAATCGCTGCAATGGCGACTGCGCCGGTTTTTATCGCAGCTGTTTCGCCGTTGTTAAAATGGATCACAGCTTCTTTATCGAGCTCTTTTTCATCCAGTCCGAAACCTTGGTTGCCGGCAGGCGCCGTAATCGCTTTTTGGAAAGCAGACTGCATTTGCGATAACGGAATCAAATCCTGCGGGCGTTTCGGGCCGGAAAGGTTGGCTTCAATTTCAGAAAGGTTCAGTTCAAGCACATCCGTATAAACCGGGTCTTCTTTGTCCGGCGTAAAGAACATGCCGTTTTCTTTCAAGTAAGTTTCCACCACTTTTACATGTTCTTCGCTGCGGCCGGTTAAGCGCAAATAGGCAAGCGACTCATCGTCAACCGGGAAGAAACCGCAAGTTGCCCCGTATTCAGGCGCCATGTTTGCAATCGTCGCACGGTCTGCAAGCGGCAGCGTTGAGACGCCCGGGCCAAAGAATTCGACAAATTTGCCGACCACGCCTTTTTGGCGCAAAAGCTGGGTGACTTTTAACGCAAGGTCGGTTGCGGTTGCCCCGTTCGGAAGCGATCCGGTCATTTTTACGCCGATAACTTCCGGAATTGGGAAATACGAAGGCTGGCCGAGCATGCCGGCTTCCGCTTCGATACCGCCGACACCCCATCCGAGCACCCCGAGTCCATTGACCATTGTCGTATGGGAATCGGTCCCGACGAGGGTATCCGGATACGTTTCATATTCGCCGTTTTCCAGTTCTTTTTCATGGACGACACTTGCCAGATACTCAAGGTTTACCTGGTGGACAATCCCCGTTGCAGGCGGAACGGCACGGTAATTGTCAAACGCTTTTTGGGCCCAGTTTAAAAATTTATAGCGTTCGGCATTGCGTTTGAATTCAAAATCCATATTCACCTGAAGGGCATCCGGCGCACCGTATTTATCAACCTGAACCGAGTGGTCGATCACAAGGTCAACCGGTACTTCCGGATTGATTTTATCCGCGTTTCCGCCCAAATCAGCCATCGCTTTGCGGAGCGATGCAAGATCGACAACAACTGGAACACCGGTAAAATCCTGCAAAATAACGCGTGACGGCTTAAACGGGACTTCTTTGTCCTTTACTTCATCCGATCCCCATTTCGCCAAGTCTTCAACATGTTCTTTCGTAATCGCGCGGCCGTCCATTTGGCGGAGCACCGATTCAAGCAGCACTTTAATCGAATACGGCAGGCGCGCAACATTGGCGACTCCTGCGTCCTGCAGCGCTGTCAGGCGGTAATAGTGATAGCGTTTCCCATTTATTTCAAAAACGGTACGCGCTTTAAAGACATCATTGGACATGTCTTTTCCCCCTTTGTCAAGATTCGTATTTTCGTCATTTAAAAGATTAACAGAATGATTCGTATAAAAAAACGCCTCACAGCTTCATCATATTACAATAAATGACATAAGTAAATAACAATAATATTATTGTCTGTGATAAGTTTTAATTATATCGCCTGCCATTTGGTTTGCAAAAAATTTATCGGTAAGGTATGATTTTCCCTTTATTCAACATACTGAAACTGTAGCCAGGGAGGTGAGCCTTGTGACAAGACAGAAAGCAAACCATATCCGGCCGGGCATGAATGCGGCAAAAGCGCAAGGGAAAGGCGCCGGATACAATGAAGAATTTTCAAACGAGCCTTTAACGGAAAAAGAAAGGCAGTTTAACAAAAAACGCAAGAAAAACCAGTAGCATGGGATGGCAAAGAAATCAGCTTTATGGGCTGATTTCTTTGTTTTGCCCATTGAGAATCTTTATCAATATAATATTAATGTTTTTCTTTAGATGGCCCAGTCCCCATTGCGGAATACCGGCACAACGGTTCCATCCTGCTTGATGCCGTCAATATTCATATCAGCAGAGCCGATCATGAAGTCAACGTGGACATTGGAGACATTCATGCCGTGTTTTAACAGTTCTTCTTCGCTCATTTTCGTGCCGCCCTGGATCGTTGTCGGATAGGCTGCACCAATGGCCAGGTGGTTCGAGGCATTCTCGTCAAACAATGTATTGAAAAATGTAATGCCGGACTGTGAAATCGGCGACGGATCCGGTACAAGCGCAACTTCCCCGAGCCCTGTTGCACCCTCGTTTTCAAACACGAGTTTTTTGATCGCTTCTTCGCCTTTTTCAGCAGAAATATCGACGATTTTCCCGTCTTTAAAGTGGACAACAATGCCTTCGATTAAAGTGCCTGCATAACTTAATGGTTTTGTGCTGCGCACGACGCCTTCCATCCTGTGCGTATCCGGTGCAGTAAACACTTCCTCCGTTGGCATATTGGCAATGAATTCTTCGCCTTTCGGGTTCACGCTGCCCGCACTGGCCCAAATATGGTTTTTCGGAAGGCCGAGTGTAAGGTCCGTCCCCGGCGCCGTATAATGAAGGGCATCGAATTGAATGTCGTTTAACTTCGCCGCTTTTTCATTTAACGTCTGTTTATGCTGTTCCCAGGCGGCAACCGGGTCGTCCGCGTAGACACGGCATGTTTTAAAAATCTGATCCCAAAGCGCATCGACTTGTGCTTCTTCGGTTTCTAAATCCGGGAATACTGCTTTTGCCCATCCGGCCCCCGCCGCTGCAGCAACCGTCCATTTGATATCGTCATTTTGCGTGGCAACCCGCTGCGCTTTGAAAGCTTTCGCTGCTGTATTTTGATAAGCGGCCACTTTGTGCGGATCGACATCATTGAGCAGGCCGGGATCGCTTGAAAGAATAGACAGCCGGCTCACTTTATGGTTGAGCACATGGTCTTCCGTCTCGGCAATTTTGTAATCCGGAATATGTGTCAGCACTTCCTGCGGCTGATTCAGATAATGCTGTTTTGTAATTTCATCATCCGACCATTCGACGATTACTTTTTCCGCGCCTAGTGCATACGCTTCTTTTACGACAAGGCGCGCAAGTTTTGCCTGGTCGACTGCAATATATACTTTTACCCAGTCGCCCTGCTTTACATTGATGCCCTTTGTCACGAGCAATTTCGCATATTTTTGTAAATTCTGTTCAAAATTTGGCAAAGCCATTTCGATTCCCTCCTGTTTATTATTTTTCATATGTATGAACCCCGCCCGGTCGCAGGCTTGATACCATTCTATATTATACCAGATCCGGGCGCAGATGAAAAAAAGCAGGGATCCTCCTCCCCGCTTTAATGCAAATCTGTATGTTTTACGATTGTATCCAAATCGCGCCGGAACTGTTCCAATTGCACCCGTTGCGTTTCGCTCGCCACTTCGAGTGCATTTTCGATCTCTTGGTACGTTTCGTTGATTTCTTCTTTCAAATGGGCGAGCTGGTGCCCGGCGTCTTCACTTCCCATCTCTACATTCTGCAAGATGTCTTCCGTCAGGGCCATGTGCTGCTCGGCCGCTTGGAACGCCTGCTGTTTGTCTTTATGGTAAGGCATTGTCATCTCTCCTTCAAACGATAGTATGTTCAATTTTTTTCATGGTATGCTGTATAACCGCTTTACAAAAAGCAAATTGTATAGTTGGAGGGATGAAAATGGTAAATAAAAACGACGGAAATGATATACGCAGAAACCAGCCAAAAGCAAACAACAGCGGGCAGCCGGAACCGTTAAGCGGCTCAAAAAAGGTTAAAAACCGGAATCATTCAAGGCAAAAGCACAATCCCGGGCATGATCTATAAACTTCAAACCGGAGGATTTCCCGCTTTCCCCTGAAAAGTTCCGCATATTTGTCATTTTAGACGTTTTAGAATACGCCTGCCCATGTTTAGTCTGGTACAAAAAAGGTAATAAGTACACCAAGTTCGATAAAAAGACATGAAACTTAAGTTAACAGGAGGAATGTGAAAATGTCGTTTATTCTATATTTAATCGTAGGTGGGATTATCGGATGGCTTGCAGGATTGATCATGGGCCGGGACATCCCGGGCGGTATCATCGGGAACATTATTGCCGGGATTGTCGGTGCATGGCTTGGCGGCGCGATTTTCGGAAACTGGGGGCCGCATATCGCAGGGATGGCGATCATACCGGCTTTAATCGGGGCGATCATTCTCGTCTTTGTATTAAGCTTTATTTTAAGAACAGCAAGAAAAGCATAACAGTAAAAAAGGGCGGCCGGAACCGCCCTTTTTTACTTGCTTGCTTTTTCTAAACCTTCTTTTTGATAAAGGTGTACATAATGCATCACTTCGGACACGTATTTACGGCTGTGGTTATACGCAAAAACCGCTTTTTGAATCTGCCCGTTTGCCGCCCCGTTTTTCGACAAATAATTTGCCGCGCTGAAAATCGCATCTTTATCGTTAAACGGGTCTGCTTTCCCGTCCCCGTCCGCATCGACGCCATATCCTCCGTATTTTTTTATGACAGCCGGGTTCGTTTCTTCATTTTTCGGGATGTCTCCTTTTCCAAGGCCGCTGCATGACGGATGTTTCCAGCCGACAAATGTGCACGGCATAAATTGCATCGGGCCTTGGGCGCCGGCCGGCGAGACCATCGGCTTCATCGTTGAAAACCTGGTTTCCACCCGGTGATGAGCGGCAAGCACATACCAGGGAACCCCGTATATTTTCTCTGCTTCCAAATAGATGGACAAATATTTTTCAGGGATTTGGGGATTCGTTTTTTTCTGGATGTTCTCTTCGAAAATAAAATAGGCGCTTAACACGATGACCGGAATAAGCAGGACGATCCACGTTTTACCCCGGTTCCGCTTCTTTTTCTTCCATGTTTTGGGCATTTCCATTTGAATCCTTTCGTCTTTCCGTTAAAACCTCTCCCCTTTATATTATCGAATGAAAAAGCCGAAATCCATAGGAAGATTCCGGCTTTTTCCCGCATGCTTTACTGCACGCCTGCATAATGGTCTTGCAGCTGTTCGCGCAATGCCCGTTTTAAAAACTTGCCGACAGACGTTTTCGGGATTTCTTTCATAAACAAAATGTCGTCAGGGACCCACCATGAGGCAAATTGTGTTTTTAAATAATCTTTTAGTTCCGCGGACGTGATTTTGTTTTCATATCCGCTTTTTAAAACCACACAGCCGAGCGGGCGTTCCTGCCATTTCGGGTGGGGAACGGCAATGACGGCTGCTTCAAAGACCGCTTCGTGCGACATGAGAGCGTTTTCAAGTTCGACGGAAGAAATCCACTCGCCGCCGCTTTTAATCAGGTCTTTTGTCCGGTCGGTAATCTTTAGGTACCCTTCCTGATCCACGACTGCAATATCTCCGGTATACAGCCAGCCATCCCTGAATGCTTCCTGCGTACGCTCGTCATTGTAATATTCATCCGCAATCCACGGCCCTCTTACGATCAGTTCCCCCATTGTTTTTCCGTCCCACGGTACTTCTCCGTTCTCATTGACGACTTTCACTTCAACGCCGGGAACAGGCAGCCCGGTTTTTCCTCTCACATCCACCATTTCGTCCACGGTAAAATGATCCATGCTGCTTTTTAACGTGGCCAGCGAAACAACCGGGGTCGTTTCCGTCATCCCGTAGCCGGTCATAAACGGCACTTTGTACGTTTCCTCGTAAGCACGGATCAATCCCTTAGGCGATGCCGCACCCCCGCTTACGATCAGGCGGAGGCTGCTGATATCATACGGCTTTTCCTGCAGCACTTTCAGCATGCCGATCCAAATCGTCGGGACGCCTTGTGTCATCGTGACTTTTTCTTTTTCAATGAGCTGTGCGAGAATTTCCGGTGTAAAAGAAGGCCCCGGCAGCACCTGGGTTGCCCCGAACCAGGTGGCTGCATAGGGAAGCCCCCAGGCATTGACATGAAACATCGGAACGACCGTCATGGCGATGTCGCGTTCCTGAACGCTGAGCTGGTCACTAAGCCCGAGCGCCATGCTGTGCAAATAAAGGCCGCGGTGGGAATAGACAACCCCTTTCGGATAGCCGGTTGTTGCCGACGTGTAGCACATCGCGGCTGGCGCATGTTCATCAAGGTCGTGTAAAAACGGATAACGCTCATCGCCTTCTTCCAGGATGGCTTCATAAGAGGAGACAGGAAACAAGGTAGTTTCCGGAACCGCCTTCTCATCGCTCATAATGATAAAATGCTCGACCGTTTTCAGGCGATCCCGGATTTTTTCAATCACCGGGACGAGATCTTCATCGATCAGCAAAATTTTATCTTCCGCATGGTTAATGACATGGGTGAGATGGTCTTCTGACAAACGGATGTTGACCATATGAAGGACAGCCCCGCGGCATGGCACGGCAAAATAGGCCTCCAAATGGCGGTGGTGGTTCCATGCAAACGTACCAACCCGGTCTCCTTTTTTCATCCCGAGTTTTTCCAGCGCACTGGCAAGCCGGCGTGTCCGTTTTGCAATTTCACGATACGGAATCCGCTGAATCCCGGTGTGTGTACGTGAAATGACATATTTTTCGGGAAAATAGCGTTCAGCCCTCTCGATCATAGTAGAAAGCAGAAGCGGTGTCTTCATCATCAGTATCTACCCCTTTAGCTGTAATATATGTTTATCCCGGTTTAGAACAACCATGGCAGGATAAAAGAAGTTAAAATGGCGGCCATCCCCATCGCCACCCCTGATACGGCACCTTGCAGTTCTCCTTCCTTCACGGCTTCCCCCGTTCCAATCCCATGGGAAATCGTGCCGAGCGCAAGGCCTCGTGATACCGGGTCGTGGACGCGCGCCAAAGTTAAGAGCTTCAGGCCGAACATGGCACCGATCATCCCGGTAATCATGACAAACCCCGCAACCAGCACCTCATTGCCGCCGATGATTTTTGCTACCTCGCTTGCAACCGGCACGGTGACGGATTTCACGGCAAGGGAAGCAAAAATATTGTGCGACAGCTGGAAAATTTTGGCCAGGGCGAGGGCGGTCCCGACAGTCAGCATGCTGCCTGAAAGAATGCCGCCGACAACCGGCAGAAAATAGCGCGCAAGAATCGCCCTGTTTTTATAAAGCGGCACAGCCAGCGCAACGGTGGCCGGGCCGAGAAAATAGGTCATGACCCCTTTTGCGGGAAGATACGCTTTATAGGATATATGGCTTGCGGCCAATAGCACGATCAATACCACCGTACTGAAAAATACAGGCGTTGTGAACGGGGAAGGAAACCTTCTCGATAACCGCAACGACAGCAGGTAAACGAAAACGGTGATGAAAATGCTATAAAGTGTCACGGCGTAACTGCTGCTCATGGCTTGCCTCACGCCCCCTTGCCAAAAGCTGGGCGGACATCCCCGTCCCTACAATGCCGGCTACCGCGCTGACAGCCAGTATTACGGTCAGCACCACGCCATTATGGAGGAAAAATGAACCGAGCGACATCAGCCCGACGGAAATCGGAATAAAAAAGAAGGATAAATGTTTTAAAATCCATGTTGCGCCCGTATCGATCCACTGCAGCTTCAAAATGCCCGTGATCAATAAAAGAAACAGAACCAACATGCCAAATACATTCCCCGGAACCGGCAAATGCAGGATTTTGACCGCTTCCAGCCCGAATTCGTAAATGACCCAGAGCAAACCGATCTGCAATGCACCAATAACTGCTTTTTTCACGTTGCATACTCCCTTTTTGATTTGCTGTATTATTACAGTTCTTATTATACAAATATTCCATACAGATTTTAAATATCCTGTATGATTTTTTTAAAAAAAATCATTTTTCGCTTTTTCTCCCCGGTGTATAAAGGCAGCGGGCCGTCCGCATCCTATAAAGGGAGGGAATCCGCATGCCAAAACGAAAAAGAAAACCGCTTATCGCAGAATCAAGAAGCGCGCTTGACCGGTTCAAAACCGAAGTCATGGCCAAAGAAGGGTATCGTACTGATACGGATCAACCTGACGATATCAAATACGAGGTAGCCAGTGAACGCGGCATTCCGCTTCAAAAGGGCTATAATGGCAAACTGACGGCTGAACAGGCCGGAAAAATTGGCGGGCCGATCGGCGGAAACATGGTGAAAGAACTGGTCCGGATGGCGCAGGAACAATTAAAGAAACAGTAAAACGGGCAGAGAATTTCCCTGCCCGTTTGTTATAGTACAGATTCGCTTCGCATGCCGATTTACCCGGCTGCTTCCGTTCCGCCTGAATGTTGCATTTGGTACATTTGATAATACTTTCCTTTTCTTTCCATCAGCTCTTCATGGCTGCCGCGTTCCACAATCTGGCCACGGTCCAGCACCAAAATCTGGTCGGCATTTTTGATGGTGGAAAGCCGGTGGGCAATGATAAAAGTGGTCCTTCCTTTTTTCAGGACATCCATGGCATGCTGGATGGCCAATTCCGTTTCCGTATCAATATTGGATGTCGCTTCATCAAGAATTAAGATGGCCGGGTCAAAAGCAAGTGCACGGGCAAACGAAATGAGCTGGCGCTGCCCGCTCGATAAAGTGCTCCCCTTTTCAAAGACCGGTTCATCAAGCCCTTCTTCCAGATTTCCGAGCACTTGATCGGCGCCGACCGCTTTTAACACGGCAGCCGCTTTTTCTTTTGTAATGCGCGGGTCCCCGAGGCTGACATTTGAATAAATCGTGCCGGTAAACAAATACGGGTCCTGCAGCACGATCGCCATATGTTCACGGACGGACTGCCGCGGAAGCGACCGGATATCCGTCCCGTCAATCCGGATTTCTCCTTCATTGCAGTCGTAAAAACGGAACAGCACATTCATAATCGAACTTTTTCCGGATCCGGTATGGCCGACAAGCGCGACCGTTTCACCCGGCTTTGCCTCAAAGTCAATGTCTTTCAGCACATATTCGTTTTCTTTGTAGCCGAAATAGACGTGGCGAAACTCCACATGCCCTTTAAAGCGCGGTACGGATTTTGTCCCCACATCCTCGCCTTTTTCATCCAGCAGCCTGAAAACCCGTTCCCCGGCAACAAGCGCCTGCTCAAGATTGCTGAACTGGTTGACAATATTGCTGATCGGGTTAAACAGCCGGTTAATATAGTCCACATAGGCATACAAAAGGCCGACGGAGAGCCCGGCTGACAAACCGGAAAGGGCGCTGTGCCCGAAATACCAGAGAAACGCCACAAGCACGAGATTTTTTAAAATGCCGGTTAAATTATGGGCCGACAAGGCGTTTAACACCAGCATTTTGTTCTGGTATTTAAAATGCGTCCGATTCAGCTGTTCAAAGGTTTCCTTCGTTTGCTTTTCGCGCCGGAAAGCCTGGATGACCGGCATGCCCTGGATCGACTCATTGATCATGGCATTCATTTCGCTCACTTTCGAACGGATCATCCGGTTGTACTGCTGGGCAAACTTCCGGTATACCCGCATCCACAGCCATAAAATTGGCATTAACAACAGGCAGACAAGCGCAAGTTTCCAGTCGAGCAAAAACATTGCAATATAAATGCCGGCAATATAAACCAGGCCGCTGAAAAAGTTTGACAGCACAGCCACATACAATTCGTGGATGGCTTCCGTATCATTGGTGATGCGCGAGACAATCTTTCCGGCCGGCAGGTTGTCAAAAAATGGGATCGGCAATTTTTGCAAGTGGATAAAAAGGTCATTCCGCATTTTCTGGATAATCCGGTTTGCAGCTTTTTGCAAATAAAAATATTGTGTAAACTGGCCGAATCCTGACACAACATAAAGGCCGAAATACAAGATTAACAGTTTCAAAATATACGGGATTTCCGGGCTGTAAAAGCGGAGCACGCCCGCATAGGATATCTTTTCCGCCCGGTAAGAAGCCGTTTTGCCATTATAGGTCATATACAGTTTTCCGTCCCGGTACGTATTTTTCCCGCCGGTTTCAACACGGCCTTTTACGAAATAAAAGTTTCTTCCTGCCTGGACAATCGTCCGCTTCTTCCCTTTTTTCTCCTCAGCGGAAGCATAAACAAGCCGTTTGTAATGGCGGCCGTGATAAGAAACCGCCTGGCGGGCATCATGGGTCTCCACCCATACGCTTTCAATGCCGGTGATATGGCGGTCAATCATCGTTTTTGCCACGATCGGGCTGAACACATCCGCCCCAACGGCAACCATAAGGGCCGCGAGCGCAATCAAAATGGAACGTTTAAAGTTCATCGCATAGCGGAAAAGCCGTTTTGCAACCATTATGCTTCCACCTCCTCACGGGACATGAGCTGTTGGCGCATATACTGTTCGTAATACCAGCCCTTGTTTTTCAACAGCTGTTCGTGCGCCCCTTCCTCCGTGATCCGGCCGTTATCGAGGACGACAATCCACTGGGCGTGTTCAATCGCCGACAGCCGATGGGTCGCGATGATGGTCGTTTTGTTTTTCCGCTCTTTTCGGATGTTCGAAATAATGGCCGCCTCGGTTTTAGCATCCACAGCGGACAGCGCGTCATCCAGGATCAAAATTTCCGGATCTTTTATGACCGCCCGTGCAATCGAGATCCGCTGTTTCTGCCCGCCTGATAAAGCGACCCCTTTTTCACCGACAAGCGTTTCAAGTCCGTCCGGGAGCATCTCGATATCTTTTTCAAGTGATGCAGTCCGGATCGCTTTTTGCAGTTCCGCTTCCCCGGCCGAATCGGTACCGAACAGGATGTTTTCTTTCACCGTTCTGGAAAAAAGCACATGGTCCTGCGGCACATACCCGATCCAGCTTAATACTTCCTCTTTGGTCAATTGTTCAATTGGAACACCGGAGACAAGCAGCCGGCCGCTTCCAAGCGGATATTCGCGCAACAGTTGTTTGATCAGCGTTGTTTTCCCGCTGCCGGTTTTACCGGTGATCCCGATCGTCTCCCCTTTTTTGATCTTTAAATGAATATGCTTCAGGTTCTCTTCCCGCGATTTTGGATAGCGGAAAGTATAATCGGCAAATTCTATGATATCCGGCTGTTCAACCGTTTTCGGGGCTTCCGGGTCTTTTACATCTTCCACATGCCGCAACGTTTCATTTACACGGTCAAGTGAAGCATTGCCGCGCTGCATGACATTCATCAATTCCCCAATCGCAAACATCGGCCATGTCAGCATGCCCAAATAGACATTAAAGGAAACAAGATTTCCGAGTGTAATTTGCTGGTGAAAAACGAGATAAGTGCCGTAAGCAAGGCCGATCGTGTAACTCATCCCGGTAATGATTTTTGTCAGCGGATTAAAAAGCGCGTCAATTTTTTCGACCGCAATGTTTTTTTGATAAACGTCTTCCGTCATCGACTGGAATCTTGTTTCGTCCGCTATTTCCTGGTTATAGGCACGGATGACGCGGACACCGGCAACCGATTCCAGCACCCGGTTATTTAAATCCCCAAAGGCGTCCTGGGCAACAGTAAAACGTCTATGAATTTTCTCTCCCAGCACTTTAATGCCGGCTGCCAGAAACGGAAGCGGCAAGATCGAAACGAGCGTTAACTTCCAGGAGATCAGCACGGCCATGGTCAGAATAATGGTCAGCATATACATGGTTGAATCAACAAGCGTCAGAATCCCGAAACCCGCTGTCTGGGACACCGCCCGCAAATCATTCGTCGTCCGCGCCATTAAGTCGCCCGTACGATTCCGCTCAAAAAAAGGAGGCGCCATTTTTAAAAAATGGTTCATTAACCGGGACCGCAGCATTTTTTCCACGATAAACGCCCCGCCAAACAAGTTATACTGCCATATATAGGTCAGGCCGTAAAGGGCAGCTGCAATCGCCAGCATGACGCCGATGTAGAGGGAAAAAATGTGTGCTGTCATTTCCCCGGTGAATATTTTATCAATGGAATCGCCGAGAATCATCGGCGGGAGCACTTCCAACAAGTTAACAATTGAAAGCGCAAGCACTGCAATCGCATATCTTTTCCAATAGGCTTTAAAAAACCACCCTAATTTCCCCAATACACTAAACAAACCGTCGTCCTCCTCCCGTCATTTCTGTCTCTATCCGCCTTCTTTCTCTCCGTAAGACAACAGTAAAACCGGATGATGCTTCATCTTGTTCATCCCCTTTTTCAAAATGTGCATCGCCTGATGGCTGGCCAATTTAAAAAGCACTGCCTTTCAACATAAAAAAAATCAATGATGATGGTGATGACCGTGTTCGCGTTCAATCCTCGGGTTTGTAATGACGAATTCTTCCTGCGGCACGTAAAAATACTGGATCCAGATGCCGTCCAAATACGGCTCGCGTGAATCAAGTAAAATATCAATGCCCTTATCCGTTTTGACAATTTCATCATGTTCTCCCGGTGTATCCAGCGTGATGTCGTAATGGGCATGGTCGCCGTGCATCTCGGTCACAAAGACGCGGATCATTTTTCCTTCCGCATCTTCCTCCTCCAATATTTTTTTAAACATTTTTGCGGCATTCCGATTGATTTTAACGTTCATGTTCCTACCTCAATTCTTCTTGTTTTTGTTTCTTTATTATGACAGAAAAAACGGAAATCGCAAACTGGAATGCTTCACGTAAAGGGTTGAAGCATTCTTACAGGACAAACCGCTTTTGTTTCATTGCTGGGGTTCAAGTTTACTAAGCAGGTGCTTTCCGGCAGTTTTGGCTGGTTTTGCGGCTTGGGAGAGCACTCAGGATGGCTTGTTTCAGCTGCACGAAAAAGGCGGGCTTAGAAAAGCGGACCTTCACTGACATAATATTTGCACCCCCGAAATATTTGTTGTATGATACTTCTGTTTTGAATGGACGTGGAAGACAAGGTAAAAGATATGCTCTAGAAAGAAGGCTTTCATCTGAAGCGAGGAGGATTGTGATGCCTTTATCGAAAAGAACGGTTTTTTTAACAGCCATTGCATCTGGTACGATGCTGAACCCGCTGAATTCATCGATGATCTCGCTCGCCCTTCACAGCATTCAAAAAGATTTCCATTTGAGTTTTTCAACTGTGTCGTGGCTCATTTCATCCTTTTATTTGGCAAGCGCGGTCGCCCAGCCTGTGACCGGAAAAATCGGCGATATGATCGGGCGCAAAAAAATGTTTCTTGCAGGGCTTTTGCTTGTTGCCGTTTCGGCAATCGGTGCGCCGCTTGCCCCGGCCTTTTTCGTGCTGCTGCTCATGCGGCTTTTCCAATCGATCGGTTCCAGTGCTATTTATCCGTCCGGTGTCGCACTGATTCGTACCCATATTCATGAAAACCAAGCCTCTGCGCTTGCTGTTTTGTCCATTTTTGCGTCTGCCATGACGGCGCTCGGACCGACTGCCGGCGGAATTTTAATCGGGATTGGCGGCTGGCCGTCGATTTTTCTCGTGAACTTCCCTTTTATCGTGATTAGTTTTCTACTTGGCTGGTTTATCTTCCCGAAAGATCCGGAGAACAGACATGCTTCTTTCAAAGATGTTGTGCACGAGCTCGACTGGACCGGCATTTTCTTATTTGCGGCCGGGCTTGTACTGCTTCTGTATTTTCTGTTGGAACTGGAGTCGGCTGTCCATATTTGGACGGGTGTGGCAGGCATTGTGCTGCTTGTCCTATTTGTGATCTATGAAGCCAGAACAGGCCGCCCGTTTATTGATGTCCGCTTTTTATCCAAGCACCGTTCCCTTTCTGTTGTGTATTTGCAATTCATCGTGCTGAATTTATTTAATTACTGCTTATTCTTCGGACTGCCGAGCTTCTACCAGGACGGGCTTCATTTCAGCGTGCACACAAGCGGGTTCATGATGCTCTTTATGTCCGGCGCAAGCATCCTCATTTCCCTCGTTTCGGGTAAATGGATTGACCGTGCCGGAACCGCCGGACCGATCCGGATCAGTGCTTTGACTATGATTGCCGGCGCCGTTTTCATGGCCGTTTTCTTTATCCATGCCTCGGTCTGGCTGATGGGTGTGATCCTGTTTATCCTCGGTATCGGTTACGGGATCGGCAATGTTGCGCTGCAGGCGGCAATGCTGAACGAATCGCCTGAAGCCATGGTTGGCACAAGCTCCGGCCTTTTCCAAACATGCCGGTATTTAGGCTCGATCCTGTCATCGGTCGTGCTCGGCGTTGTGTTCGCAAGCGGCATGTCAACAGCCCGTTTTCTTATCCTGTCAGCTGTTTTAGTTGCAGTGAGCGCATTTTTCTTTCTCCTCAGCTTAAAAACTGCGCGTGCCCGGGCGGTATAAAATAGAGGAAGGTAACGGCTTTTGAGACCCCGTCATCAAAGCATACAACTTACTAATGTATTATGCATCCAAATGCTGCTTTTCTTTGTCAAATTTTATTTTACGGATGAGGTCAGGGGTGTCATACGCCTGGCCTTTTTCTCTAAGCATCTGATTCCGCCTTTCCAGCTTTTTCTTTCACCCACTGGATATCGTTTTCAATGGAATCCAGAAAAAGCTTGCACTCGAAAGCTGATTCAATGTATAGAGAAGGCAGCTTGACGCATTTTCACAGATACACCATTCTTCTATATATTGAGACAAAGTCAAAATTGGATTCGTTCAGCAAGCCCTTATTTATTGTAATGGTATATAATGGAGTATAACTGTAGAGTCGAATAGAGGTGATCATTTTGTCATCAAAAAAGACGAATTTCTTTGTGGTTTCATTGATTTTTTCCTTGTTTTCGTTTTTTTTATCAGCAGGTGTACAAGACCTACTTACGATCATACACAATCCGATTGTTTCCTTTTCGATACCTTATATATTGGCAATCGTGAGTATTATCTATCTGTTCATTGGATATATAAAACTGGCTAAATCCAAATCATCGAAACACTTGAAATTTGTTCCGATTCTAACCATCATCCTCATTGTGTTGAGTATTTTGATTAACAGCTTTCTTTTGGTTGCAATTACTTCGGGCATTTAAGCGTCATTCAACTACGAAAATGAAGCCTATCAAAAAAGAGATGATTCGAGGCATCGATGTTCCTTTTACAACCTTCAAGAAGAAAACTGCGTGTGCACGAGGGGTAACGGAAAAAGCGCGGCAAAAGGAAGCATGCCACGCTTTTTCGTTATCGGATCTTTTTTGCCCATACAGAAAGCAACCCAATGCTCATCCAAACAAGAGAAAACAGGAACGCAATGCCCGAAAACGCTAAAATATATAAATTATAAGCCGAGATGCGCGCAATCAGGCCGTTTGTCCGGAATCCGAAGAGAAAACCGGCCACATTCAGGAAAACAAGAAAACCAAAAATTGACAGGCAGCCGTTCCATGCCCCTTTTAAATCCGCGGTGCTCAACGAAATATGCGCGGAAATGCAAATGCCGGCAATAGCAAAAATCCAAAAACGGGGGTTCATTAAGTTTTCGATTGAAAAAAGATGACTAGCGAGTGCGCCGATGGAATGGCCAAAAAATGCAAAGAAACTTTCGAGGCCGGAATACGGATGAAGACCTGCCCTGATTGCCTGCATGAACGGCCGGTATGTATCCGGCAATAGCACATACATGCCTAGCGACAAAATCAAAATGCCGATATACACCGGGGCAGTTCCAATGAAAAAATTTCCGATTTTTTGGTAAACGCTGTCCGGGTTGTATTGGTGGCTTACATACCCAAGCGTGCCATCCCCGCTTTTCAACTGGAGCCATTTGATCTCGACAATTTCATGCCTGAAAATGCCGCACATCAAGGCATGGCTAAATTCATGGACCGGCGTACCGAGCCATGCCGTCACCGCAATCCCCTTCCACCCGAAAGCGTGGTAAATGAAGGCCGTTGCCCGCTTTTCCAAAAAACCGAGCACAAACCCGACCACAATGATCGTTCCAAGCAGGTTGAAAAGTTCAACCGTACTTAAAAGCAGAATATGTAAAAAGGTTTGCAAATCTCCACCTCTTTTTTCAAAAATCCGTTTTCCTATCCATTTTAATCCCGCAAATCATCCGCGTCCAGCAAGCACATTGTGGAAACCCGTTTTTTCAAGTAAAATAGTGCTCAGTGAAAAAAGAGAAACCGGGTGAAACGATTGGATTTTAACATCAATTTCCTTTCCTTCTATGTCATCCAGACAGACGGGGAAGGCGAACAAACGAGAAAACAGTTCAGGCACTTTCAAACTTTAGATCGCGAAAATTATGAGATAAGTAACGTAAAAGACTTTCTCGATGGCGAACTTGAAAAAATCGTAAAAAGGAAAGTGGATAAGCATCCGAAGTCCGAACAAGTACCGACGAAAATCGGCCGCTTTATTGTGGAACCGGGCTACGGCCTTGACTCCAACCCGAACTTCAATTTGTTTAACCGTGCGCGTATGGCCGGCACGATTGGTGAGTTTCAAAAAGCAAGCGAAGCCTTTCTCGCCGCCTATCTGGACACCAATGCTGTCAGGGACGGCGCGTTTCTGATCGCAAATGCAACGATGCGGAAATACTTCGATGAACCGTTTGTTTTTTTGTTGAAATGCGATTTCGAACCGAAAGTCGCCACGATTGCCGATGAATCCACATTGTTGAAAAAAGTGGAAATGGCGATTACCACAAAAGGCATGAAATCCATCCAGTATCCGCATATGCCGGAAGAAGGCATGATTGAAGAATCAGAGCTGAAAATTCACCAGGCATCTCACGCCCGTTATTTCGAAGAATTTTTAAAGTATGTGGAATACGGCGAATCGATGCCGGAAATCATGAAAGCGCAAGTGAAGACGATGGTGGAAGAACATTTTCAGGAAGTGCTGCATGAAGACAGCATCGAATACGAGCAATTCGAAAAAGAACTTGAGATTTGGGAAGCAAGCCCCAAGCGGACGTTACAGGAACGATTGCCGGCGGAACAGGTTATCGAAGCCGCGGCCCAGATTGTCGAAACTGCCCCGGAGGCCGATTTGCGAATGAAACTGGACCATATTTCGGTGAATGCCCTCCTTTCCGATTTTGGCGAAACGGTCCATCTCGCCAAAATCGGAGACCGGTATGTCACGATCGTCGAGTCTGAATCCATCCTCTTTGAAAAAGGGTTTTCCCCCGTTGAATTTCTGCAGCCGGACGAACTGGATCATGTGCTTGAACGGTTGAAGAAGAAAGCCGGGGCCATCGTAAATGAACAAAAATAGCGTGCTCCATTCGCACGCTATTTTTGTTCATGATTGGGGGTGATCCAGTATCTTTTTCCCTTTGGATGCTTGCACTTTCGCATTTTTTGAACTTGCACGGCCAATGCCGAAAACAAAGTAACAGACCGTGACAAGGCCAAGAAAGACAATGCCCGCAACAAGTGACATCCTTGTTTCATCATTAAACCACATGCCGATCAGGACAGCGATTAAAAATGCAATGGTTACATAGTTGGAAACCGGTGCAAACGGCATTTTAAACGGATGGTTTTTCATTTCAGCCTTTTTCATCTTTCTAAACCGGATCTGACTGATTAAAATGACAAACCATGGCACCATCCCCGGCAGGACGCTTGCACTGTATACATATACGAACAGATTTTTCGGTGCGATATAGCTTAACACTACACCAATCACAAGGCCGACAAGAACACCGATTGTACCTAAAAGTGGAACGCCATTGCTTGATACTTTCGTGAAAATTTTCGGTGCCTGGCCGTTCACGCCGAGCGTATACAGCATCCGGCCGGCACTGTAGATACCGCTGTTGCAACCGGATAATGCGGCGGTAACGACAACAAAATTAATGATGCCGGCTGCGGCCGTAATGCCGATTTTTGCAAAAGTCGCCACAAACGGGCTGCCGATGGAATCAAGTTCATTCCACGGATAAAGCGTAACAATGACGAAAATGGCGCCAATATAGAAGATCAATATGCGCCAAATGATATTTTGGATCGCATTTTTCAATGTATGGCTGGGGTTTTTTGCTTCGCCTGCCGTAATGCCGATCAGTTCAACACCCTGGTAGGCTGCTACGACCAAAGATAAGGCAAAGAAGAAACCTTTCAGCCCGCCGGTAAAGAAACCGCCATGCTCCCACAGATTGGAAAACCCGACGGCATGCCCCCCGTTGCCGATCCCGAATAAAATGATGGCAAGCCCGGCTATAATCATAAAAATAATCGTTACCACTTTAATCATCGCAAACCAGAACTCAAACTCGCCAAACGATTTTACAGATACGAGGTTGGCCGTTCCGAGGATCACCATGGCTACAAGCCCCGGAATCCATGCCGGCAAGTGCGGAAACCAAAATTGCATGTAAGATCCAACGGCAATGATTTCCGACATACCGACAATCACCCACTGGAACCAGTTGCTCCAGGCTGTGAGAAAACCTGCGAGCGGATGAATGTACTGATGGCCGAATGTGGCAAAGGAGCCCGTGCTTGGCTCAACGTAGAGCATTTCTCCCATTGCACGCATAATAAAAAAGATAAAAATCCCGGCAATCGCATACGCCAGCAACACGGACGGCCCTGTCCACTTAATGGTGCTGGCAGACCCCATAAACAACCCGACACCGATTGTACCGCCAATCGCAATCATTTGAATATGCCGCGCATGCAAGCCTCTGTTTAACGCTCTTTCTTCCACGCCATTCACTCCCGCTGTTTTTTTCAAACATGCTTAAAAAATAGAAAAATAGCATTGTCAGTCTTTATAACAAATTACTTTTTCATTGTAATATGTTTTTACCCGAAATACAATTGTTTATATACAAGGAACAAGTATTTTATTATCATAGAATAATTTAAACATTCCTTTTTTTATTTGTTTTTAAAAAAGACTGTCCCCAAAGAGGAGCAGTCTTTTTAAACAGTGCATCGGGCCCGCTACCGGTTGTTTCTTTCTCTTACATCATCGTTCGGTGAGTTTCCAGTTCCATCTTTTGCTTTGCTGTTCGGTGTCCCGAATATTTGATTGTCTTTCGTGACTTTCGCGCCTTCCAAAAATCGATCTTTTTTCTTCATGTGCATTCTCCTTTGTTGTTGATTCACGTTCAGCCGGGACCGCGCGTCAGGCTGCCCCGCCTAATTTTGCGCCCTTGTTTTACTATTTGCAGGCAAGTGGTAAACATGCACGCCTTGTTAAAAAAGCCCGGCGGATACAAGCTGAACATAAAAGTGGGTTTAATACGGCCGACATCGGATAGGCGTGCACCATTTTAAGATTTAAAATAATCCCGCAGTACCTGGAAATCTTCCGACAAATCTATTTCATTCGGTTCCGTCTGAAGCAGGCGGGCGATCAACGGTTCCAGTTCATCCGGATCCTGCTTGTCCGTATACTGGATAAAATTCAACCCGGAAAGCCAGTCGGTATAGGAATGTTTTGCTTTTCCGTAGCTGTTGCCGAATACGAGGCACGGCGTATTGGTGATAATCGAAAAAATCATCGCGTGCAATCGGTCGGTAATGACAAGTTTGCGCGAGCCGATCCGGTGCAGCATTTTCATGAAATATGTTTCCCTGTCCGCATAATCGATCGTGTCCACTTCCGATAACACGGTATCCGTGCGGTCAACAGGCCCGATGTTCGCAGCTCTTTCCATGAGTTCGGAGACAAAATTTTCATCTGTCACTTTTTCTTTATCCGCCCTTAATACAAAAAGCACGCCATCCCTTTTTAGATCCTGCGGTTCAATTTTTAACGACAGAACCATATCCGGGGTGTACAATACATTTGCGTTGAAGGTCTCCTTGACGATTTCCAGGCTTTGCGATTCGCGAACACATATGGTGAGATTTGGATTACTGCCATAGGCTTCCTGCGATTTCCTTTTCTCCCGCTGTCCTTTTTCGGTAGGTTCAAAATAAACGGATTGCGGCATAGAGATGGTTTTATAATCTTTAAAAGCCGAGATCACTTTTCGACGGTCTTCTTCAATGTCCAGGTAGAGACTGCCGAGATTACCGCCGCCTGTAAAGCAGACGATGTCCTCTTTCCCAATGATCTTTTTCACAAAATCAATTCCCTCATCCGTCGCATAGTCCATTATTTCGATGTATTCGTAATAAGGAAAATGGTTACGGATAAATTTTTCCTCTGCATAGGCAATGGCCTGGTCCCCGATATTTGTGTAGCTTGGGGAACCAAAGAGGAAAACTTTTCTTTTATCATTGTATAAGGCATCGGGTTCCACATTTGGGGCAATCCCCTTTGCCGGTTTTTGACCATTTCGGATTTGTTCACTCATACATTATCCCTCCGTCATCGTTACGTGATTATGCTTGCCGGATAATTTCTTGTACCCACTTATAAGGGGCAATACACTTGGATGAGCGAGCAAAACCTAAAATTTGTTATTTTAGTATATTTTTTATATTCTATTTACGAGTTTGAAGATGAGCATCATAATGGGGTTCAGAACTTAGGGACAAGTTCTGAACCCCTATTTGTCTACAATCTGAGCATGAGCAGAAATTCTTACTTAATATTCGTTATGAATTCCTTCATCCTTACTTTGAAATCTAAATCCACTAATTTGACAACAAGATACGATTCTAACAATTTATTGCGACTTCACGACGTTGCAGTCGACTGAGGTCTTTTTAGAAGGAGAACGTGAAGTCAATATTGTTAATCCAATTGCGATTGTAACGCCTAAAGCGCCTAGCCAGGTAATGGAAGTGAGGGAAACTCTCTCTACAAAGATACCCCCAATTCCTGCACCTGCCGCCATGGCCAACTGCATCATTGACTGATTGAGACCTAGCAATAAACTAGACGACTCCGGCTCTATTGTAGCTAGGTGATATTGTTGAGTCGGGCCAGTAGACCATGCTGCAAAGGACCATAATATTAATATGACCAACACGCCCACGTAAGAGTGGGTAACGATTGATAACAGAACGAGCATGGTGATATGTAAGATCATGCCACCAATGAGTGTGAACCGCACACCCCACCGATCGGTACTAAATCCGCCAAACTTTGATCCAACTAGACTGGCAATACCAAATATAAGGAGAACGCCGCTAAGCAATTTGTCACTTACACCTGAAATATTTAGCAGGTAAGGGGATAAGTAGGTATAAACAATGGAATATCCGCCAAGCCAGAAAAAAGTGATGGCTAATCCGAGTACCACTTTTGGTTTTTTTAATAAAGCGAGTTGCTGATTTAAAGGTGTCAATTTTTCCACCTGAATTTTTGGAATGGTAAGCGAAATAATAACCATCGCAACTAATCCAAGTAAGGCAATCCCTCCAAAAACAGCCTTCCAACCCAGTACCTCACTCGTCATTCTTCCAAGTGGAACGCCAATGATTAATGATGCTGTCAATCCCATAATGACAGTGGCAATGGCGCTAGCTTTCTTCCCTTTTGGAGCAATTTTCTCCGCAATCGTTAAGGCTGTCACTACAACCATTCCTGCACCAAAGGCCATAATAATCCTTGAGACAATAAAGAATCCATAACCAGGAAGGATGAATGCAAGAATATTTCCAATAACAAATAGACCAAGTGAATATATCATTAACTTACGTTTATCCATTCTGGAGGTGATAGCCATTAATACAGGTGTGAAAATAGCATATACAAGCGAAAAAATGGTTATTAACTGACCAGCTGCTGCGAGAGTAATGCCTAATGATTCCGAAATATTATCCAAAATTCCGGAAATGATATACTGTGAAGTTCCAACTAAAAAACTTACGATCGCTAAGATATAGATCTTACCAGTGTTTGACAAAATAAATCACTCCTTCATCATCAAAATATATCAGGGTTGAACGTTTTGTATCGACAAAAACACATATCGTGATATGTCGATATGTTTAAGGAAATGAAACTGTATTCATAATCAGGATTCAGTTTCATTTTTTAAATATTCTTTTCAAATAGAGTGGCAATTTTTTTTATGGCTTCTTCATCTCTTTTGTAGTAAGTATATTTACCAATACGTTCTGCCGTAATTAACCCAGCTCGTTGCAGTATGGAAAGGTATTGAGATACTGTGGATTGCGTCATTTTCAATTTATCTGTTATTTGACTAACACATACCCCTGTAGTATTCATATCAATCCCTTCGTGGGGCGTAAAATGACGATCCGGTTCTTTCAGCCATTTTAAAATTTGCAATCTTGATTCATTGGATAAGGCTTTAAAGACTTCAATGAGTTCCATACAAATCATTATATCGAAAAATAACGATATGTCAACATATGATTCTGAAACAAAATCCAAAAAGGGTTCCATCAGATCCATCGTGCGTGTTTTGAATTCAAGATCGGCACCCTCCATCTTTTTCAGCTATAACAGGTCCTTATTTAAAAGCGTATCGCGCCGACAGGTTCCGTCTATAAAGGACGTGAGAAAAGGATTATCCTGCAAAGTCTGGAAATGAAACAGCCGGAAACAATTGGCCAGCCAGTCAATCACAGGTATACAAAGATTTTGCTTAAAGAATATTTGGCATTGTATTTTTTCAAGCAGTCAAAATCCTGGAAAGTCTGTTTAATCTTCATACTTTCCAGAAACTGCAAAATCGGGAGCAGCCTGCTAAAATTGACACTCTTCCCTAAATGGAACGCATAATTGATTTTTAAGACAGAGGTGATATCATTCAACTTAAAGGTGCCCTCCCCTCCCTTATATGAGAGATTCAGGGCACCTTTTTATTTTACTTTCGTAATTCAGGATTATCTCTTTTTTGTCTTTATAAAATGATAACGGATGCGAATTGTTCGAATTATTAAATTAAAGTCCCCATCTTTACTTGCTCCATTAAAGTGCTAATGTTATGGTTGACATTGGCAGCATGCTTTCCCAGTTCAGAAATGGCAAGTGATTCGTTTTCTTGAAGCTGGTACGCAATGTCGGCAAACTCCAGTTTCATGGCTTCCAAAACGGCTAAAGCCGCTTTGTTGTAAAGAATAACAGCTTCATACTGTGTGCCGTTAAAAATCGCGGTTTCAATATACGGTTTTAATGCATCTAGAATATCAGGCATTTCTTTCATTAAAGTCAAAAACAATTTTTGCAGATGTTGAACCGTATCCATTTTCTCCCGGAGAAAATGATCTAAAGCGGAAAATTCAGAACGGATAAGATTGTCTACATTTGTAAACGGGATACGAATGATGGCCATTTCCCATTTTAATGCTTTCACAAGTAAATCTACTTCACAAAGCAATGCTTCCAATTTGTATACCTCATTCAGTGATGCGGCAATGAGCGGTTCCATAAATGCTGTAAACCGGTCGGCAAATTTTTGAAAGCTTTTGTTAAGCTGGTTACGTCGAATTGCCATTCCCGATTTTAAATATGGTGAATCAATACAATTTATTTTTTCAGCTGGCGATGCAGAAACTGTTGCCGCAACCTGGGCATTTCCCGATTCCATTTGCATGGCTTCTCCGATTTTTCTATCTATTTTTTCCATCCCCATTTTTACATCTTTCGTGTGTGTAAGAAAAAGGGAAACATCCCGGCGGACATTTTTGTTATTCGTCTCAATCACCCGGTAATGCGCTTTCAGTTCATCGACAATGCCATCAAGAAAGCCATTGTCAATGCCCCAAAATATGAGCGGCAGGTGATTGTATTTTAAATTTGTAAGTGCTTCTTTCATTTTATCAATTGCATGTATGATTTTTTCAATGGTATAAGGAATTTCCAGCAAAGGGCCTGCGAGGCGGGCTGCCGCTGCTTCAACTGCTGCAAACATCTGATCAGCAAGCGGGATATGAACCGCGTCCTTTAATTTTAAAAATCGGGATATATCGGGCGAGACTGCCACTACGGCCTTTTCGGCCAACCATTTTTCACTAATATGCAAGATTTCTTTCAGTACTTGATGTTCTACCATGATTGCGTCAAAGGCATGCTGGAGATTTGTTTTTCTGTTATCAAGTCTGCTCCCCTCTGTCTCCACGATGTCAATCGATTTCTTCAAATATTGAAAAGATTCTTCGCATGCTGCGAGGATGCGCGATTCCAATACTTGAGCGAGTTGTCCGATATGTTCCGTATCAATATCAATTTTTTGCCCCTTTCCTGCGCTTTCTGCTGTTAACGTTTCCCCTGTCCAGACACTTGCCGGAACCCAAGCATCGGCGCTGAACCGGATTTTTCCGTAAGAGACAGTGCCTTTTTGGCCGATTGTCACTTTTTCCACGGGCATGCCGGTGTTTTTATCCTCGATATAACCGGTGTGATTGTTTGCAAACCATTTAAACCAGCTAATGCCAAAATCAAGTTTTACTTTTTCACCTGGAAGGCGGTTTTCCAAACCAGCCGCTTTTTCCAGTAACGTTAAAGGATCATAGGAACCACAGTAATTGGTGATCCGGAGTTTCTTCGTCTTTTTGCCTTTCATGTCATCGGTAACCTCTGGTGGCAATATGGCCGGATCGAGCGTGACGGAATGAACGCCTTCTTTTACAGCAACATAGTTTGCCAGCGCACCGCCTAATGAATTGCCGGCAACATGATCAATACGGCCGTACTTCTTTTTCATTTTACGAAAAAATTGATCGGCATCTTTAAACTGCTGGGGCGTTGCATCCGATAATACCAAATCCCCATCTGTCAGCACATCTTGGTTACGTTTTTCTTTTTGTGTGCCTTCATAAATGAGGGAAATTTCGCCTGTTGCCTTATTTTCGACGACCATTGCATCGAGGCCGGAAGATGCACGGTTAAAGTAAGTATACCGGACATGGTACAATTTCCTATTGATTTTTAGTAGTGCACGATCTTCAGGATGTTGATAAACATTAAAACCACACAATTTAATAAGATCTCGATCAGAAGTATTAGTTAAGTCCGTATAATTGTGTAAAAAGGGTTATCTGAATATGAGGGAATATGGAGTATAGGGGCTGTTTTTCTGGAGGGGGCTGGCCAGCCCCCTCCAGAAAAACAGCGGGATTTCATTTCTCTTGCCGTCTCTATCATTTTTTTATAGAAAATGAGCCAGAGCCCATCATCTCAGTTAGAATAGAGTTAACCAAAAAACTAAATTTCTAAAGGAGAGATTCAGGGATGGCTCAATTACAGATTACTCTAGATGAACAACTTTTGCATCAATTATTTCTTGGCGATTCAAAAGAATCGGGTATAAATGCCCTTTTGGAGGCGATTTTGAATCAAGTTCTGGAGGCACAGGCCAGCGAACAGCTGAAAGCCGAAAAATATGAACGTAATGAAGCTAGAATTGATTACCGAAACGGCTCCTACCCCCGCCAACTAAAAACCCGCGTGGGAAAGCTCTCTTTGTACGTTCCCAGGCTGCGCAACGGTCATTTTTCAACTGATCTCTTTCAGCGTTATCAGCGTAGTGAACAAGCACTGGTCCTGTCTTTGATGGAAATGGTGATTAATGGTGTTTCTACGCGCCGTGTCAGTCAAATCACCGAAGAGCTCTGTGGTTCAGACTTCTCGAAGTCGACCGTGTCGAATCTTTGTGGGCAGCTGGATCCCGTGGTTACGGGCTGGAATAACCGTCCCCTAGAGGGCAGCTATCCGTTTCTGTTTGTGGATGCAATTTATACAAAGGTGCGTGAAAATGGCCGTGTCCGTTCCCGGGGTGTATTGATTAGCTATGGTGTCAACGAGAAAGGCTATCGATCGATTCTTGGCCTAAAAGTCGATGACAGTGAAAGCACAGAGGCTTGGAAGAATTATTTTGATTGGCTAAAATCTCGTGGACTAAAGGGCGTAGATGTAATCGTTAGCGATGATCATGGCGGTTTAGTCAGCGCTGTTCAAAAAGCGTTTCAGGGAGCAACGTGGCAAAGATGTCAAGCTCATTTTCTGCGTAACGTACACGATCGGCTTCCAAAACATTTAGAGAGCGAAGGAACTGAACAAGTGAAAGCCATTCTCCACGCTCCAGACATTGAAACAGCACACACACTACTTCAGTCCTTTCTGAATACTTATCAGGATAAAGCGCCTAAAGTGACTGAAATGGTAGAGGAAGCCTTTGACGATGTCACTGCAGCACTCTCACTTCCGGAGCCGTATCGTCGTCGCCTGAGAACGACAAACGGCATGGAACGACTCAATGAAGAATTTCGCCGTCGGGAACAGGTTATCCGTATTTTTCCTAACCGGGATTCCGTAATCCGGCTAATGGGTTCTGTTCTCATGGAAAAGGATGAAAAATGGGCAGAAGGACGCCGCTATTTGAAGATGGAAGACTATTTTGAATGGAAAGCCAAACAACCGAAATCGTCTGACCAATCCAACAAAGCGACAGACATTTATTCGGGTTAATTACTCTATCCCGACTGAGAGGAATTTACACACAAAAAAAGACTTGACCGAAGTATTATCATTTTGCTTTAAAATACTCATTAACCACACCTCATTTACTAGGTTCCAAGATGATATCATCTACCCCTGATGTCGTACCTTCCTGCTTTTTCGCCGTTCCTGTTCTTTTTAATATTTCGTTACTTTTGATATAAACACCATAATTCCCCGGTGGTAACCCATTTGATTTTTTTAATTTATTAATCACTTCTTTGGCTATTGATTTATCTGGGAGACTATGTTTTTTCTCCATAAAAAATGTGAGCGTAATCATCATTCCCTCCTTATCGAATGGTGTTTGCTTTATTAAATGTATAGCAGAAAGGCATGATAGGCTTCTGGAAATATTAAATCCGACGTACTTGTGTAGTAATATGGGGTGGTGAAACCAGTGCTGGCAGTATGATCCACAGCTTCTTTGGTCCTACCAATAACCGGGTATTCTCTCGCAATCGCCGTACAAAATGCATCCAGCTTTTGAAATTCCTTTTCATATGCCATGACATACAAACCTGTTGTAATTGCCCCTTCAACAGAGCCCTCATAGGCGCCCACATCGCCAATCTTTTTGTTTTCCAAATCAATTCCAACGATGACAGAGGTATGAAATTTCGGATCTTTTTTGGATTCAACAAATACAACTGCCGCGTCAGTTGCGCCGTATATATGATGGACGGTGATATCCAGATGGTATTTTTGGATAAAATATTGCTTGACCCTTTGAACGATTTGTTTCCGGTGCTGATTCGCAAATTTCCCTGTCTCTTCTCCGTTATCAAACGAATAACCTTGCCCCGTGTAATCCTGTACCGGCATGTACTCTGATGCTTCCGCCCGCTTTTTTTCATCCCCTTTATGCGGCATTAAGCTACACCCCCCTAATAAAAACAGCAGCATCACGACCATTCCGCTTCTTTTAAAAGTCATTATTTACACTCCAAACAAAAGTAATTTTCCTTTTTAGAAAAACTGATCTAAAATGCCTGGCGTTGTATCCGACTACCATTGCATCAGGACCGGAAGATGAATGATTATAGTTAGTTTGTTTAACAATAGATATACGAACGAAATTTATTTATCTTTTGAGGATGGTCACATATATGGAATCCGCTCAATTTAATCAAATCCTGATCAGAAATACGTTTTTTCATTTCGCCACTTCCCCATTTGGTTCAATAATCACATCATTGTTTTTTGTATCTGAATCTTCATAATCCTTTTCGGTTCCAGTCCGCATTAAAATATCATTACTATTTACGGATATTGAATATTCACCCGGCGGAAAATCTTTTTGTTTTTTCAATTCATCTTTTATCTTATTTACAAGCGTTTTATCAGGGTGCTCATGTTTTTTTCGCATATAAAATGTTAATTCTATTATCATATTGTCAGGAACGAATTTTTGATCTTCTATCTGCTTTTTTAGATTCTGACCAGTGGTTTTTGGGTTATTTAGAAAAGATTTGTAAGCCTTTAAAAACTCTAAATGCGTCGTATTTAAATAATAATATGGCGTAGCATAACCGGAATCAACTGTATGATCCACAGCTTCCTTTGTCCTGCCAATAACCGGGTATTCTTTCGTAATCGCCGTACAAAAATCATCCAGTCTTTGAAATTCCTTTTCATATGCCATGACGTACAAACCTGATGTAATTGCCCCTTCAACCGAGCCCTCATAGGCGCCTACATTGCCAATCTTTTTGTTTTCCAAATCAATTCCAACGATGACAGAGGTGTGAAATTTCGGATCTTTTTTGGATTCAACAAAAACTACTGCCGCGTCAGTTGCCCCGTAGATCTGATGGACAGTAATATCCAGATGGTATTTTTGTCTAAAATATTGCTTAACCTTTTCAACGATTTGTTTCCGGTGCTGATTGGCAAATTTCCCTGTCTCTTCTCCATTATCAAACGAATAACCTTGCCCCGTGTAATCTTGTACCGGCATGTACTCTGATGCTTCCGCCTGCTTTTTTTCATCCGCTTTATTCGGCATCAAGCTACAACTTCCTAACAAAAACAGCATCATCATGATTATTACGCTTCTTTTAAACTTCATGTTCTCACCTCAACAATACCAGCATTTAGCCCGCTGCAAACAGTACATAAATCCGCGAAAAAAATTACCTTTCTACTTTCATTCTATTAAAAAGCAATATTATCTACCCATCTTCCTTGGAAAATAAACCAAAATTTTTATATTTGTACATCCTCAAAATTTTCATTTAAGTTGATTTTAACAGCTGTACTGCATAGCGTCCATCAGCCAATTGACGCATCTCCCGCGTTTCTCCAACGAAAAACGTCCTTTCTACAGGTACCAATTTATTCTTTTCGGGTTCTCGATAAGCATTCTGATTGCACGCATCTGGGATTATCATTCATATATTTTAGCGCTTTCGGGCATTGCGTTCCTTTTTCTGTGATTTGGAAGAGCATTGGTTTGCTTTCTAAAAGAAGTGATAAGGAAAAAGCGCAGCAAAAGGAAGTATGCCGCGCTTTCTCGTTGATGGTTAATGTAGCCTGCTTTCGCCTTTTCTTGTAAAATGGAGGGTAGCAAAAATAGAAAGAGTGGTCCGGTTGATAAAAATTCTAATCATTGAAGACGATGTGACGCTGTTTCGTGAAGTGAAAGAAAGACTTTCGCAGTGGTCATTTGAAGTTGCGGGGATCCGCGATTTTGGACAGGTGATGGAGGAATTTGCGGAATTCCGGCCTGATCTGGTAGTCATTGACATCCAGCTACCGAAATTTGACGGGTTCCACTGGTGCCGACAAATTCGCGCGCACTCCCATGTCCCAATCCTTTTCCTTTCTTCCCGCGACCATCCGACAGATATGGTGATGGCGATGCAGCTCGGCGCGGACGATTATGTGCAAAAGCCTTTTCATATCGACGTGTTAATCGCCAAAATCCAGGCTATTTTGCGTCGGGTATATGCCTACACGAGCGAGCAGACGGTTTTAAAAACATGGTGCGGGGCCACAATCGATTTGCAGAAAAACACGGTCGAAAATGAACATGGATGCATTGAACTGTCAAAAAACGAAATGTTTATTTTAAAAATATTGGTGGACATGAAAAACCGGATTGTGAGCCGCACGCATCTGATCGAATGTTTATGGGACGATGAAAGGTTTGTGAGCGATAATACATTGACCGTGAACGTCAACCGCCTGCGGAAAAAACTTTCCACGATCGGGCTCGGTGACTGTATCGAAACAAAAGTGGGCCAAGGCTATATGGCGCTTGAAAAGGATGCCGGCCTATGATCCGGATATTTCTTGTTGAACGAAAAAGCTGGGTAATATTTTTTGCCGCCTGCCAGCTGATGCTGCTTTTCATTGCATGGCTTGATCCGCAAATCGCGCTTTCATCCGTTCTTTATATCGTTTTTTTAGAAACGATTGCTTTTCTTCTTTTCCTTTTCTTCCGCGCCCGGAAAGAAGTGAAATTTTATCAAAGCCTTTCAGAATGGGATGGGGATCTTGATACGAGCGAGATCACCCGCCCCAGAACCCCTTTTGAACAGATCGTGCATCAGGCCGTACAAGCGCAGGCGGAACATCTACGGGCGGAAACCGACCGGAACGCGTCCGCGGTGCAAGAAGAACAAGATGAATTAACAGCATGGGTACATGAGGTCAAAACGCCGATGACCGCCATGCAGCTCATCATTGACCGGCTTCAAGATGAAGAAGCAAAAGTGTCGCTCAATTATGAATGGCTGCGCATCCACCACCTGCTTGACAAACAGCTTCATGAAAAACGGATCGGCAATATGGAAAATGACGTTTATATGGAAAATGTTGACCTGAAACGCCTGATCTTCCAGGAAATCAAAGCGATTCAGCCATGGTGCATTCAAAAAGGCATCGGTTTTGACGTCTCACCGGGGGTTCCGGCAATGGTTACAGATGCAAAATGGCTGTCGTTTATCCTCCGGCAATTGCTGGTAAATGCGGTCCAGTACAGTTGCGGGACAGACATCTCCATTTCCGGAAAAATAGCAGACGGCCGCTTCCAATTATCGGTGGCAGACAAGGGGCGCGGCATTGACCCGAAAGATTTGCCGCGCATTTTTGAAAAGGGCTTCACCTCTTCTGACCGCAGCCAAAACAGGGGGGCAACCGGCCTCGGCCTGTATCTTGCCAAAAGGGCGGCAGAAAAATTAAATATCCTGCTTACTGTCCAGTCGGTTCCCGGCGCCGGTTCGACCTTTACGCTCATCTTCCCGGAAAGAAATAGCTTGCAGCAAATTACAGGCATGTGACAAAACTGTCATATGCTTTTCTGTATTGTTAGCTGAAACGAAGGAAGAAACATGCCGGCTTTTCTATAATGAAATCATATCAGAAAGGGGGAGCCAATCATGATCCTTGAAGCAAAAAATGTTTATAAAACGTACGGCAACAAGTGGAACAAACAAGAAGTTTTAAAAGGGATTGATTTAAATGTTGAAAAAGGAGAATTCACGAGCATTATGGGGCCGTCAGGTTCCGGAAAAACGACATTGTTAAATGTTTTATCCTCTATTGACCGGCCCAGCCGCGGTTCCATTGAAATCGAAGGCAAGGCGTTGACGAAAATGAAAGACAAGCAGCTGGCAGAGTTCCGGAAAAGGCATTTAGGCTTTATTTTCCAGGAATACCATTTGCTTGATACGTTAACGGTGAAGGAAAATATATTGCTGCCGCTGTCTGTGAAAAAAGTTTCAAAACGCGAGGCGAACGAAAAATTCCATGCGGTTGCGGAAGAACTCGGTATTACCGATATTCAGGACAAGTATCCGAATGAAATATCCGGCGGGCAGAAGCAGCGGACATCAGCAGCGCGGGCGTTTGTCCATGAACCGGGTCTTATTTTTGCCGACGAACCAACAGGTGCGCTCGATTCAAAGTCGGCATCCGACCTTTTGAATAAATTAAGCCGCCTGAACGAAAAAAGAAACGCAACCATCTTAATGGTCACCCATGATGCGGCCGCAGCCAGCTATTCGGGCAGGGTCATTTTCATCAAAGACGGGCAGATTTATTCGCAACTGCATAAAGGCACCGAATCAAGACAGGATTTCTATCAGGCCATCCTGAAAACACAGGCCGTGCTGGGAGGTGTGCAGCATGACGATTAACGGTTTGATTTACCGCAATTTTAAAAAGAACCTTCCACATTATGCGCTGTATATTTTCGCACTCGCCTTTAGTGCTGCATTATACTTTGCGTTTGTGACACTGCAATACGCCCCTTCTCTCGCCGAAGTAAAATCTTCCGTAAAAGGGCTGGCCGCGCTAAAGGTGGCGTCGGTTTTGCTGATCGTCATTGTGGCGGTGTTTCTCTTTTATGCCAACCATTTGTTTATGAAAAGGCGGAGCAAGGAAATCGGGCTTTTCCAGCTTGTCGGCATGACGAAAAAAGAAGTGTTCCGGATTTTAGGGACGGAGAATTTTTTGCTCTACTACGGCTCACTCTTTGCCGGCATCTTTTTCGGGTTTGCGGCATCCAAGCTGCTGATGATGCTGCTGCTCCGGATCATTCAAGTGGAAACAAAGGTTTCCCTTTATTTTTCGATGAAGGCTTTCGGGCAGACGCTCCTTGTCTTTACCATTATTTTCATCCTGATCCTGCTGATCAACAGCATCTTTATCAAACGGCAGACGATCCTTTCCCTTTTCCGTACCGTTTCCTCCACGGAAGACCGGGCCGGGCGAATCTCCAAAGCGGGATTGCTGCTTGGAATAATCGGATTTGTATGCATCGGGGCAGGATACTATATTTCATCAGAATTGTTCAATGGAGACTTTGTAACAGTGCGTGCTTTGTATACGGCAATGATTAGCATTTTAGCCCTTGTTATTTTCGGGACCTATCTTTTTTATAAAACATCTGTCCGGTTTGTTTTTTACCTCATCCGGAAAAAGAAAGGCGGGTATTTGAATATCCGGGATGTCATGTCACTATCCGCCATCATGTTCCGGATCCGTTCAAACGCAGTGCTGCTGACCATCATCACAACCGTGTCGGCCCTTGCGATCGGCTTATTGTCATTAAGCTACATTACCTTTTATTCTGCTGAAGAAACAGCCCATAATATGACAGCTGCGGACTTTTCATTTATCAAGACGAATGAGGCGAAACAATTTACAGAACGTTTAAATGAAAACAACATCCCCTATGAAAAAGAAGAAATTGAAGTCGTACGGGTTACAGCCGATTTAAGCAGCCTGTTCGATAAAAAATCAAAAGATCTGAAGTTCGACTCCAAAGCTGTACCGATAGCGGTCGTAAGCGATGCGGCAGTAAAAGGAATGGATGTAAAACCCGGGCAGGCGGTTTTTTCCGGCTATTCCGATGCTTTAGCCAGATTTCTGCCGATGAAATCGGAAGGGATGATTGACTTAACGGGCAAGCGGAAAACAGCCAGACTGCGCACCGTTGCCCTTCGAAAAGACCAGGTTCTTTCCAATTATTTTTCAGGCAGCATGCCCGTTCTGGTAACGGATGATGTATTATTCCAGGCGTTAAAAAAGGATACGGACCCGAAAATTCAATTGAACTCGAATCTCTTTACCGGCATCAATCTGAAAAAAGATGAAGATCTTGACAAAGCAAACCAGCTGTTCCAAAGTCTGCATTTCCCGTCGGATTCCTTTGCCTACTCCAGTCCTGAAATCATCAAAATGCAAAAAGAAAACATGGGGGTGATGATGTTTATTGTTGGATTTCTTGGACTCACTTTTCTGGTCACATCCGGCTGCATTTTGTATTTCAAACAAATGGAAGAAAGCGAAGAGGAAAAACCGGCCTACACCATTTTGCGCAAGCTTGGCTTTACCATGCAGGATTTAACAACAGGGATCCGGATCAAGCAGCTTTACAATTTTGGCATTCCACTTTTGCTCGGTCTTGCGCACAGCTACTTTGCAGTAAAATCCGGCTGGTTCTTTTTTGGGTCCGAACTGTGGACACCGATGCTGATCGTGATGGGCCTATATACGTTGTTTTATTCGGTATTTGCCCTGCTCTCTGTCGAAGGATTTAAAAAGGCGATACGCGATTCCTTATAATGATCACCCCTTGGGCATCCAAGGGGTGATTTTGTCATTTCCGAAATTGAAAAAACACCATTATGGGTCGTCTCCACGCAGGTTTGTTTCTGGACTCACCGTTTTAACTTGGCGTTTTCTTCCGACACAACGAAAGCCAAATCGTCATTGCCAAATAAGGATAATACATTCAATACAGTCCCGGTGCTGATTTCTCCCGCTTCTTCTTTCGGTACCGTTAGGGCAAGCGCTTCTTCCAGCAAGCCATTTTTTTCTTGTTGCGGATATGCCCTGCTGTAAAGTTCTTCCGGATCAAGCCCATTGTTCACGCACCACTGGGCAAAAATGAGTGCCATCATTTTCTCATCCATTTTGTATTGCTGAATGATTTTTTCTTCCATGTCTTTTTTATCCATATATAAACACTCCTTTCCGATAGTCGGCTGCGATCATAAGCGTATTTTTTCGGCATGTTTTTTCCGTTTTTTTATACAATACCAAACAAGAAGCGAAGGAGGAGACCTGATGGCAAATATTGAACAGGGTGAAGTGTTTACAATTACAGAAAACGGACGTGAGCAAGAAGTGGAAATCATCGGCGTATTGTCGCTAGAAGGAACAGAATATGCCGCCGTTTCTTTTGTTGAAGATTTAGAGGAACAGACAGGCCGGGACTTAGATGTGTTTTTCTTGAAAACAGACGAAGAAGGCGATCTTGACGCTCTCCATTCAAACGAAGAATATGAAAAAGTTTCTGCCGCATTCAGCCGGGTGTTGGGCGGGGAAGATGCCTCACAACCTGGCGGCCGGGATTAAAACAAAAAAGGCACGGGGAAAAATGTTTTATAAACTATCGCCTCTGTACACTTTCGTTGTTTTTTTCGAAAACGCTCCATCTTTTCACCGGGACGCATTACCCGGCTTTATGCCGGCGTGCGCGGGGCCGTAAAGCCGGTAGCAGATCGTTTATTTTACCGCGCGGGTACCTCCGCCAAACGGGAGGCAATATGCTTTGCTGCAGCAGCCCCCTGCCCGGCCGCCCCTGCAATACTGGAATAAAGCGGACCAAGGCAGTTGTCTCCGATTGCATACAGCCATTCACATTCGGTTTTCCCGTAACCGTCCGAAACAATGTACCCGTCCGCATCTGTCCCCGTAACATTTTGAACGAGTGCGCTGTTTGGTTCCATCCCAATCCGGACGAAAACCGCGGATACCGACAAAAAACAGGATTCACCGCTTGAATGGATGAGTTCCACCGCTTCGGTTTGGTTTTCCCCGATAATGGCTTTCACACGCATATTCGGCAAAATCCGGATGTTCTTATAAGATTGGGCCCGACTGAGATATGCCTGCCTGGCCCTGAAACGTTCCGAGCGGTGAATAAGATAGACGTGCGCCCCTGCTTCGGCAAGCAAACAAGCCCCTTCAAAAGCACGGTCGCCGCCGCCGATGACTGCAGCAGATTTTCCTTTAAACAAATGGCTGTCCTTCGTCGCCGAATAAATTTCCCCGCGGGCGAACATCTCTTTTTCCCCCGGCACACCGAGTTTTCTACGCACGGCACCGGCGGCATAAATCAAGTAGCGAAAACCGATTTGGGTCTTAAGCCCGCCTGTTTCCACCACCGCAACTTTTCTTTCGGCATCTATCTTTACGACACGCGTATTCACCCGGTACCGGCATTGCAACGACTCGGCATGCCGAACAAAATAGCGGCGCATTTCCTCCCCGTTTTCCGCTTGCAGGCCGGGATAATCAATAATGCGATTATGGATCAGGCTGAGCTGCCCGCCAAGCATCTTGTGTTCCTCAACAAGCAGATGGTCCATGCCAAGCCGGTTGCACCAGATCGCTGCCGAAATGCCGGCAGGGCCGCCCCCGATGATCAATATGTCCGCATCTAGCATAAACACCATCCTTTTTTCTATTTGAGTAAGGACAAAAATTCGGCGCGCAAATCCGCCCGCCCTTCAAAAATGCCACGGTAAGACATCGTGGTCGTGGACGCATCCGACTTTTTCACGCCCCGCCCGCACATGCACATATGCTTGGCCTCTAAAACCACCATCGTGCCCTGCGGTTCAAGCACTTCTTCCACCGCATCCGCAATTTGTTTTGTCAGCCGTTCCTGAACTTGAAAACGCCTGGCGTAGCCGTCGACCATGCGCGCAATTTTCGACAGGCCGGTGATTTTTTCATTTGGAAAATAGGCGACATGAGCGACGCCGAAAAATGGCGCGAAGTGGTGCTCACATATGGAATAAAATTCGATATCTTTTACAAGTACGAGCTCCTTGTGGTCGTGGTCGACATCAAATGTTTTTGCCAAATGCATTTTCGGGTCTTCCCGGTACCCTTCTGTATATTCCAAAAAGGCCTTCAGCACCCGGTAAGGCGTTTCCTGCAAGCCGTCGCGGTCCGGATCATCGCCGCATAAGTCAACCAGACTGCGGACAGCTTCCATAAATTGACCCGACTGTTCGAGCTTTTTGCTGATCACAGCGGGATGATCTATTTGATCTTTAAAAGTTTCTTCTATGAGTTGATGTTCCTTTTGTCCGGAAACAATCATGAATGGGTACAGCTCCTTTTGCAATGAAGTTTTCACTATCCGGCTATTTAAAAGTGTACAACGGCTGCCCGATTATATCAAATGTTGATGCCGCAAAGTGTATCAAGCTTTTTCCAAATGGACGCCCACGCCTGGGATGGATCCGGGCACCAACGGGGGGTGAAAACCGGCCGGCGTATATTTTCAGGGCATATAAGTTAAATTACTATTTCTGTAAATGTTGCCAGTAGCAATGTCTATCGCGATCGCAATTGATTTTGTCACGAAAAACTGAAGTTCATTTTATAAAGATACAGCAAAAAAAGCCGCAAATTTTGCCTGCAAGTGAGAAATGGCGTTTAAAACCCGGGATTCTGGATATATTAAAAGCAAGAAAGGTTAAAAATTAGGAGGCATTAAACGTGGAACATGGTACAGTAAAATGGTTTAACAGTGAAAAAGGCTATGGCTTTATTGAACGGGAAGGCGGAGACGACGTGTTTGTCCATTTCTCAGCCATCCAGGGTGAAGGCTATAAAACGCTTGAAGAAGGCCAGAAAGTATCGTTTGACGTGGAAGAAGGTTCACGCGGTCCGCAGGCGGCAAATGTTCAAAAAGAAGACTAACGGTGCCCTTTGCGGCATCGTTTTTTTGCATGAAAAAGGCCGTATTTCCCGCCGCTTAAATTTTTTCAGCCATCATAGATCCGAATGGATCGGCGCCCACTTCCCCCCAAAAAAAGAAACCCCGTGTATACAGGGTTCATGCTGTGCGAACGATTATCCCGCTTTTCTATATGACGGATCGTTTTCCGGATATTCATGCGGCAATTCTTTCCCTGACGCGCAAAGCATCAGCAAGTATGCCATGCCGAGCCCGTAAGTAATCATTCCCCCTAGCAGAAAACCCCAAAACAAAATCAAAGACCAGTCTGTTGTGTGAGCGCTTACAATAAAGTGAATAGAAAGAAAAATCGCACTCATGATCAGCTCAGCGGTTGCAACCAAATAGTACCCATTAAATTCCTTCATTTCACAACCCTCCCCTTTTGTATATTATATTACCTTATGTTCACAAAATGTTCAAATTTTAAACACATTTTTTAAAAATTTTTTGCACTTTAGTGGACAACGAAAAAATGATATGCTCTAAAATTCAAAGCTGGACAAATACAACCGAAATTTTTCGATTTTTCGCAGCAGACTGGGCATTCTTTCTTGTCGTGATGGGTAGGAAATGTTACGATTTAGAAAAAGCAACACCTTTGGAGGAGAAGAAATGGCAGAACAATTTCAGAAAGCAACTTTTGCCGGCGGCTGTTTTTGGTGCATGGTCAAACCTTTCGACCAGTGGGATGGCATTGAAAAAGTTGTTTCCGGATACACAGGGGGAACGGTCGACAATCCTTCGTATGAACAAGTAAAGACCGGAACGACCGGCCATTACGAAGCCGTCCAAATTACATATGATCCGGCAGTTTTTCCGTACGAAAAACTGCTCGAAATCTTTTGGCAGCAAATCGATCCGACCGATGCCGGCGGCCAGTTCCAGGATCGCGGCTCCAACTATCGGACGGCTATTTTTTACCATAATGAAGAGCAAAAGCGGCTGGCAGAAGCTTCAAAAAAGCAGCTTGCAGAAAGCGGCAAATTCAAAAAGCCGATTGTGACAGAAATTTTGCCGGCGAAGCCTTTTTATCCCGCCGAAGATTACCACCAGGATTTTTATAAGAAAAATCCGAATGCCTATCATGAAGACCGGGCGAAATCGGGCCGCGACACGTTTATTGCTTCCCACTGGGGAAAGTAGTCCGTTCATTGGCCATTTTTCACACCT
Organism: Weizmannia sp. FSL K6-0777; assembly: GCF_038593185.1. Lineage (NCBI taxonomy): Bacteria > Bacillati > Bacillota > Bacilli > Caryophanales > Bacillaceae > Heyndrickxia > Weizmannia sp. FSL K6-0777. The sequence continues at coordinate 1,572,257 of NZ_CP151971.1, read as the reverse complement.
TTCCGTTTGTGATTCCGGCCGGATTGGGCTATGATTACATTAAGATAGAGGAGAAAGGAAGGAATTGGAATGCGCGATAAAGTGAACCAATTGTTATCACTCGGCCTTGGCATGGCGGTGCTCAGCAAAGAACAAGTGGAAAAAGCAGTCAACCGCCTCGTGGAAAAAGGCAACCTGACAAAAGCGGAATCGACACAATTGATTGATGAACTGCTGGAAAAAGGGGAACAATCCAAACAAGAATTGAATCAGGCCTTGAAAGACCGGGTCAACGAGATCCTTTCTGAAATGAATGTTGCGACAAAAGATGAAATCAAGGCGCTGGAACTTCGCATCCAGCAGCTTGAAGAACGGTTGAATCCGTAAACCGGTTGGCCCTTTTGCCCGGGGCCGGCTGTTTTTTTGCATAAAACAAAACCGGGGGTGGTTGCTTGCTTTCCAGAAAAATGAAGCACGGAAAAAGATACCAGGAAATTGCCGGCGCCCTGATTAAAAATGGCCTCGGTTATTTAATCAGCGATTGGGGCCTTTCGGATTTACTTCCTTTTCCCTCGAAAAAAGCGGCTCCCCGCACCCCCCACCGCAGCACCGGGGAAAGGATCCGGCTGTTTTTAGAGGAATTGGGCCCGACCTTTATTAAACTCGGGCAGCTTGCCAGCTCCCGCCGTGATATTTTGCCGGAATCGATTATTGCTGACCTGGAAAAATTACAGGATAAGGCCACGCCGTTTCCGTTTGAAGAAGTAAAAAAGATTATCAGGGACGAATTTGGAGCGGGCGTTGAGGAGCTTTTTGCCGAATTCGATCCGGAGCCGCTCGCAACCGCATCGATCGGACAAGTGCATAAAGCCAAATTGCATACGGAAGAGCCGGTTGCGATCAAAATCCAGCGCCCGAATATCCGCCCAGTCATTGAAACCGATCTTGAAATATTGGAAAGCCTGTCCCTCTCCCTAGAGTCCCGTTTTGAATGGGCAAGGGCATACCAATTGCGGGACATTGTCGAAGAATTTTCCCAGGCGCTGTTGTCCGAGCTAGATTACTACCATGAAGGCCGGAATGCGGAACGGATCGCCAAACAATTTGAAGGCGATGAAAACATCCGGATTCCGAAAATTTACTGGGACTTTTCCACAAAAAGAGTCCTGACCATGGAGTACATAAAGGGCAGGAAAATCAGCGAATTTTTCAGTGAAACAGTCCCCGGATACCGAAAAAAAGCCATTTCTGAACGGCTGATCCATTCGATGCTGCAGCAGATTTTTGTGGAGGGATTTTTTCACGGCGATCCGCATCCGGGAAACATTGTCGTTTTGCCCGGCGATGTGATTTGTTATATGGATTTTGGCATGGTCGGCCGGCTTACGGAAGAGACCAAGTACCATTGCGCCTCACTTGTCATTGCGCTGATGCGGGCGGATACGAATGCCATTATGAAGTCGGTCGATGCGCTTGCGGAAATTCCGGAAGAAACCGATCTTCATCTGCTGAAGGAAGATGTCGAAGTTCTCCGCGAAAAATATTATGATCTGCCGCTCAGCCAGTTAAGCTTGCGGGAAGCCATCAATGATTTATACCATCTTGCGTTCAAATACCATATCCGCTTCCCTGCCGATCTGACGATACTCGGCAAATCGCTGATTACGGTGGAGGGTGTCGTGGAATCGCTTGACCCGGAATTCAGCCTGATCGAAGCTGCGCGCCCATTTGGGGAAAGGCTGCTTCGGGACCGTTTGCGGCCGGGCAGGGTCGCACAGAAAGGATGGAAAACGTTTTTGGACCAGGCGGAAATTTTGCTTGAGCTTCCGAAAAATTTGCGCGATATTTCCAAAACGATGCGGAAAGGCAAATTCAGGATGGAAGTCGTCATACCGGATTTGCATTTATTTTTGGAAAAACTTGACAGGATCAGCAACCGGCTTTCCTTCGCGATCGTCCTGCTCGCCTTTAGTATCCTGATGGTCGGGCTGATGATCGGAACGTCCATCAGCGGCCAATCGACGGTGATCTGGAAAAACCCGATCATTGAGATCGGATTTGGTGTCGCAACATTGATGCTTTTATGGCTGTTGCTGTCCATTTTTAAATCAGGAAAGTTTTAAAGGAGTTTAGAAAAAGATGGGTGATCAGAAAGAAAAAGAAAAAGTATTATCCGGGCTGCTTGTGGCAGGCGTTATCTGTATTGCAGCAAACCTCAGGCCGGCAATCACTTCCATCGGGCCCGTAATCGGCACGATCCGCCACAGCCTTCATATGTCAAATGCACAAGCGGGATTTATTACAACGCTCCCGCTTCTTGCCTTCGCACTGATTTCACCGCTTGCGCCAAAACTGGCAAGCCGGATTGGCCAGGAGTTGACATTGCTTCTTGGGATCGTCATATTATTTATCGGCATTTTGGCGCGTACGGCCGGGAATGCCGCCATGCTTTATATCGGCACGGCTTTTATCGGAACAGGCATTGCCATCGGGAATGTGCTGCTGCCAAGCCTCATTAAACACCGGGTGCCTGCAAAACTCGGGTTGATGACAAGTATTTATACAACCGTTATGGGCGGATTTGCCGCGCTCGCTTCCGGCGTCAGCGTCCCGATTGTGAACGGCCTGGGGCTCGGGTGGAAATGGGGGCTGCTCGTCTGGGGCATCCTCTCTATCCTGGCTGCTTTGGTGTGGATCCCGCAATTGCGTGAGCACGCCAAAGTAAAGTTTTCCACCCATCAGGAAACGCCCGGAAGATCGGTCTGGCTGTCTTCGCTCGCCTGGCAGGTGACGCTTTTTCTCGGCCTGCAGTCGTTTCTATTTTACAGCACCATCGCCTGGCTTGCGGAAATTATGGTCAGCCATGGGGCAAGCCTCGTAGCGGCCGGCTGGATGGTGTCAATCATGCAGTTCGTCAGCCTGCCCGCCACTTTTATGACGCCGATTTGGGCGGAGCGGATGAAAAACCAGATTCCCCTTGTTTTCGGGATTACGATTTTTTATTTGTGCGGGCTTACAGGCCTTTTGTACGGCGGGCATATGTTGTGGATGTGGATTTGTATCATTTTGATCGGCATCGCCCAGGGTGCCAGCATCAGCCTCGCGCTTGCGTTTATCGGCCTCCGTTCGAAAACGGCCACTGAAGCTGCCAATTTGTCCGGCATGAGCCAGTCTGCTGGTTATCTCGTGGCGGCAGCCGGCCCATTTTTGATCGGCTGGTTGTATGACCGGGCGCATAACTGGCATATGCCGGTTGTGGTCATGATTATCTGTGGCATCCTCATGCTTGCCGCAGGAGCCGGCGCAGGACGAAACAAATATGTATCAAAATAGTGTAAAACAGCCCGGCATTTGCCGGGCTGTTTCTTAATCTACGTATGCCACCATACCATCTTGATCTTCAATTTCCAGTCGGATACTGACGGCAAACGGGTCAATGCTGTATTCTTCTTCTAAATATTTGCGGATGGCCTGAATCAGTTTCGGCTCAGTCAGCGGCTCGAGATCTTTACCGTTCAGTTCGACATCTGCGCCGTAGCCGGTATCATCATCGTATGTGAGCATCGCCATCACATTTTCCGGATAAGCATAATGCTGATCTGCCACAAACGTGCAAACCGCGTTAATCAAATCTTGCTCTGACAGTTTTAATTCTTCCATCTGTCATAAGCCTCACGATCTTTTTTCCTGTTGCCGAATACGGATTGGAACAATTTGATGACGATGAGAATCAGCGCAATAAAGATTAAAATATTGACCATTGCCGTCAAAGCCGTTCCCAAACCGCCGAGATGGCCGAACATCGATCCGAACAGCATGCCGCCAAGACCGCCGAGCAGCATCCCCTTTACAAAGCTGCCTCTCGATGAAGACGACGCTGTATTGGCTTTATTGCCGGAAACCGAATTTGTATTTTGGTTCGTTTTCGACTGGTAATGGGACTGTTGTTTTGACGATGGTGTTGTTGTCTTTGGCACCGTCTGGTAAGACCGTTTTACAGAACGGTATCCCCTTGCATCAACCGGGTTTGAAAAGTGAATCCCGACAACTGAAAAGGCAAACGTAAATGCCAGGAGCAGCGCAAAAAATTTCTTCAACTTCATTTCCCCTTTTCTATTTTTATACTAGGTTCCTATGAACTTATTATATGAACTTATCAATCAAAATGCAAGCTTTTTTGACAAAAGATTGCGATTCCCGGTTTTTATTTCCCCTGAAATGCTGACATTAAACGTTTTCAAACCAGGGCGGGGGCAATTTTCTTCCTAAAAGTGCGGATTGTTTCACCTGAAAGAATAAGGCATCCTTGGCATTCCGGGACACCGGAGAAATCTTGTCACGCCGTATGTGTAAAAATTTTTCTCGAAGGGGCAGATGAGGAGAAAAAATGGGAAGACACTCTATTATCTAAATGTACACCGTAAAATAAACATCTATAGAGAGGTCTTCCCATAGATATAATATCACGAATTGCTGGATGATGAAAGGATACAAAGAGTCTTATCATCATCATTGACTTTTCCATCCATCAATCTTACGATAAAAAGTAGCATGCCAATGTTTGGGAGGTGCTGTTAATGGAACTATTCCAAATGACACGCAGGGAAATGGCAGATCTGCTACTTGCGCTGAAGGGAGCAGGCCCCATGACGCCTGCAACGTTTTTACAAGGCTTATGGGCAAAGAAAAACGGTGGCAAAGACCCGCATCACCCCTTTGCAGCTGCTGTAATGCCCCCCATCTTTACAAAAATACTGAAGAAGAACACGGATGACTTCGGATTTTCGTTAAATGAAATCGTGGCGCTCGGAAGCCAGATTGAAAATACAAATTTTACACTGACCGCGATTCAAAACTGGGTCAAGCGCGATATTAAAGAAATGATCGTGGCGCCGGAAAAAGGGAAAAAATATTCTATTGACCAGATGGCGCTACTGTTTCTGGTGGAAGACTTGAAAACGGCGCTCGATTTCGATTCCATCCGTAAGCTGTTGCAATTGATCGTCAATGACCCCGAAGATGAGCATGATGATTTGATTAATCCGGTTCAGCTGTATGCCACCTATTCCCAGCTTTTTGAAGAGCTGAATTCCATGCGGGAAGTCGGGCGGTTCCCGGCCGAAAAACACGAACATATGATTTCGGCAATGGAAGGTATGGTTACTGAAAAAGCGGAAGAGATGATATCGAAATACATATCGCCGGACGATCCGAAAAAAGAAGCCATCCGCAACACCATCGTCATCGCGACCCTTTCCGTTTTTACGGCTTATTTTCAAATGCTCGCAAGGCGGTATTTAACCGCAACGATTTTTCTGCAAAATATGTAGGGGGCAAGGAGACTTATCCCCCGGCGGGTAAGTTTTTCCGGCTCCCGTGCCGACGCCCCGAATGGGAATCCCCAGACCGGAAAAACGGCAGCTCCTGCAGTTCAATTCAACGCAGCCGGAAAATACCTCACCTTTCTAGTAAAATTTCCGGCGCAGTCTTTCCAAATCTTTTTCCGCACCGACTGTGAAAATGGTGTCCCCCGGCTGAAAAATATAATCCGGTGCCGGCGAGACAACCGGCGTTTCTTCAGTCTGGGAAGTGACCATGACAACAAGGGCTTTATACCTGTTGCGGAAATCGAGTTCTGTCAGAGACTTTCCGATAAAATCTTCCGGCACTGTCATCTCAAGGCCGGAGCAATACGGTGACAGGCGGATATACTGCAAAATGCCCGGGTTTGCAATATGGTAGGCAACCCGGCGCCCCGTTTCTTCTTCGGGAAAAAACACGTCCGTCGCACCGGCCCCTTTCAAGCCTCTCCCCCGCTTTTGATCATTCGCCTTCGCATAAACCGTTTCACAGCCAAGATCTTTTAAAGCAAGCACCGTTAAAATGGCGGATTCAAAATCATCTCCCATGCTGACGACCACCGCATCGAAATTGGTCACATTTAATTCTTCCAAAAAAGCGGTGCTGGTCACATCGCCTTCTGCAAGGTACGATGCGGCGTCCTGCAGTTCCTCATCCTGAAGTACCTTTTCATTTTTATCGGCGCCGACAACATCGTATCCGAGCCTCGCCAATTCTTTCAGCACACTTGACCCAAAGCGGCCGAGCCCGAGCACTAGAAAACTTTCTTTTAAATGTTTCACAATCCCACCCCTAACCGATTAAAATGGATTCTTTTGCATATTTGATTGTGGATTTTTTTTGATTCATAAAGGTATAGATCAAAATAATTACCCCGAGACGGCCAATCAGCATAAGGAAAGCCAGCCAAATTTTGCCGAACACCGTCAGGCCGGCCGTGATCCCGAGTGAAAAGCCGCATGTCGACAGCGCCGACATAATTTCAAATGCAAGCGGAAACGGTGCTGCTTTTTCCGTAAAAGACAATACAAAAAAAGAGAAAAAGAACAAAAATAGAAAAGCGAAAAAGACGAGAAAGGCTTTGTTTACGTCTTCGGCAAACAGCGTCTTTCTGAACATATGCGTCTCATTTGAACCGCGGATGACAGACCACAATTTGGCAAGAATGACGGCGAATGTGGTCGTCCGGATCCCGCCGGCGCAGCTGCTTGGCGACCCGCCGATAAACATGAGCACGATCATAAACAGCAGAGACGGGAAAGAAAAAACGTGCAAATCGAGTGATGCCAGCCCCCCGCTTCTCGGCGCCGCACTGAAGAAAAGGGACTGGATAATTTTTTCTGTAAAAGAAAGCCCCGGCATATGTATAAAATCGACAAAAAAGAAGAAAAGAAAGCCGGCCAAAAGCAAAATGCCGTGCATCAAAACATTTACTTTGAAATAAAGGCTTTTCTTTTTCCGGCGCGACTGCAAAAACTCCATGACGACGGCAAACCCGAGGACGCCCAGAATGATCATACAGCTTAACACGGCAAGCACGAACGGCTCGCCTTTAAAATTATCAAGCCCGTTTCCCGAAATTTCAAAGCCGGCGTTTGTAAATGTCGACACCGAAAGAAAAAAAGCGGCAAAAGCATGGCTGCCGTGATGCAGTGCAGACGGCAAAATCAGCAGAAAGCCTGCCGTCTCGACGATTAATGTGTATTTTACAATAAAGGCCATCAGTTTGGATATCGAACGGCTGCTGTTCTGGTTCTGGTCAAAAATCATCAATGTTTGTGACGGAACAGGCGCGTTCGTACGCAATGCAATTAAAAGCGCACCGACCAAGGCCATGACGCCGATCCCACCGATTTCCATCTGGATGAGCAGGATGATTTTTCCAGCCGTTGTAAGTTCTTGCGCAATGGTAACAGTGGACAGCCCTGTTGCACTAATGGCGCTTGCGGACAGGAAAAAAGCATCTACCGGCAGCAACGGCTGTTTGTGTGAAACCGGCAGCAAATACAAAATGGCAAAAATAACCGTGCCCAGCAAATACATGAAAAAAACCATTTTAAACGTTGCCGGGCGGAACTGGAACCTGGACATAAATCAATCTCCCTTGTGACTTCGATCTTCCCTATTATACCTGAAATTTCCCGTTAAAAAAAAGCCGGCCGAAAAGATCATTTGTTAAAATACCTTTTTTAGCAGACAAGTTGCCGCATATATAAAAGCGGCGGGACAAACCAGGTGGGTTCCCGCCGCTTTTTTGTATGCATTTAAAAACTTTTCCAGTAAACCCGTTCCGGCATGGCAACCTCAGGCAACTTCTTCCACATGGAATTTCTTCTTCGGCAAAAAACCGGAAACGGAAAACACGATAAGCGCCAGCCAGATAAAAGCAAAGGACAAAAGCTGCACATGCGTAAAAGGTTCCTTGAAAAAGGCAATGCCCATGATCAGCGTCATCGTCGGCGTCAAGTATTGGAAAAAGCCGATCATTGTCAGGGAAATGCTTCTTTCCCCCTGTGCAAAGCAAATGAGCGGGATTGCCGTCACAACGCCTGTGCCAATTAACAATACGGTTAATCCCGGTGAAACCGTTGCAAAAGATGCCGTGCCTTTTACCTGGATCACCAGTAAGTAGAGGAGCGCAACCGGCATCACAAAGAATGTTTCGAATGTCAGGCCGATAAAAGCATCAATGTCCACTTTCTTTTTCACAAGGCCGTAAAACCCAAATGTGAGGGCAAGGCCGATGGCGATCCAGGGAATATGCCCGTAGCTGAACGTCTGGATCGCGACGCCGCACGCTGCCAGCAGAAAAGCAAGACATTGCCATCGGTTCAGTTTTTCTTTCAAAAAGACCATCCCGAGCAGGATGCTGACAAGTGGGTTGATGTAATATCCCATACTTGTTTCAATGACATGCCCGTTGTTGACCGCCCATATGTAGATAAACCAGTTCCCGCTCACAAGCACGGACGCGAGAAGCAATAAAAGCGGCGTGCGCGGGTGGCGGACCCCTTCTTTTATGCTCGTTTTTAAATCACCCATTTTCCTTAAAAAGGCTAAAAGTATGATCATAAAAATAAAAGACCAGAAAATGCGGTGTGCGAGAATTTCAATAGCAGGCACCTGCTCAATCATTTTCCAGTAAATCGGAAAAAGCCCCCACAAAAAATAAGCAAAAAAGGTGTATAACACCCCGCTTTTTTGATTGTTTCCCATTTGTTGCTTCGCTGGTCCAGGTATACGCCGTCCCCGGGCCATCTCCCCCCTTTCCCCATGATATGTTTCATTATTTTACCATTATTTTCAGATTTGAAAAAGCAAACCGCTTTACAACCTTTACTTTTATCAATGTGCCGACGGAAAACTCTGCTATAATAGGGAATGTATGATTTTTCATGAAGGAGGCCGGAAAGGCATGCGTATATGGTTGGAAAAAGCCCATGAAAAGTACTTCAGCGGGTTTTGGAATCCTTTTATTGTCTTACTGTTGGCAGGCGTGTTTGCTGCTTTTTATTTTGGGCTGACCGGAACGCTCTGGGCCGTCACAGGCGAATTTACCCGCTGGGGAGGGAATTTGCTTCAGCTGTTCGGCGTCGATACGGCTGATTGGGCGTATTTTAAAGCGATCAAACTGATCGGAGAGCCGCAGGACCGGACAGACGGATGGCTGGTCATCGGCATGCTGCTTGGCAGTTTGTTCAGTGCCCTTGCCAGCAAGAATTTTAAATGGAAAGTTCCCCGCCAGAAACGGCGCTGGGTGTGGGGTTTTATTGGCGGCATCATTGCCGGATTCGGAACGCGCCTTGCGATGGGCTGCAATTTGGCTGCGTTTTTTACGGGACTGCCGCAATTTTCTCTCCACGCCTGGTTCTTTATTGTCGGCACCGCGATCGGTACTTATTTTGGCGTCAAACTTGCCGTATTGCCCATTTTTAAAGGAAAACCAAAAATATCGTTCAGCCGGCATGCTGCCAAAAGCACACAGCCGGATCCGCAACACGGGAACTACCAGCTTTATGCTGCTGTTTTGGTTTTGCTTTTTATTGCGCTGATTGCCGCCTGGTATCTCATATCCGGTAAAATAATGCTGGGGCTTGCCGCACTGTTCGGGGCGGCATTTGGGATACTGATCCAGCGCGGCCAAATTTGCTTTACTTCCGGGCTCAGGGATTTATGGCTGACCGGGCGGGGAACGCTCGGAAAAGCGATCATTGTGGGAATGGCGATCCAGACGGCAGGCACCGCTATTTTCATATTTAAAGGCGAAGCCCCTGTTATCCACTGGGCAAGCCCTGGTGCTCTTGTCGGCGGCGTCCTGTTTGGCATTGGCATTGTCATTGCCGGAGGTTGTGAAACAGGGTGGATGTACCGCATTACAGAGGGGCAAGTGCAATTTTTTGCAGTCGGCGCCGGCAATATCGTTGGGGCAACCCTCCTGGCATACGGATGGGATCATTGGGGCATTTTCGATGTGTTTGTCAAAGGATGGCCGGAAGTCAATATTGTCACGTCATTCGGATGGGGCGGGGCGCTTTTCGGTACGGGCGCTTTTCTGCTGGCCCTTTATCTTCTTATCGTATGGCGGGAAAATTGGTATACGAAAAAAATAAACGCAAAACGCACGTTATTCGAAAAGAAAACGTCTGCGTAATCAGGAGGCGGTAAAAATGGCGGAAAATTTTACTGTGGATGCAACACTGGATGTCCGTGGCGAATCATGCCCGTATCCGGAGCTTTATACGCTTGAGGCCATCGAAAAATTAGAAGACGGGAAAATATTGGAAGTGATCGCCGACTGCCCGCAATCTTTTATTAACGTGCCGGCGTCGTGCAAACGGCATGGGCATGAAGTGCTCTCGAAAGTGAAAGACGGAACGACGTTGTATTATTACATCCGCGTTTGTAAATAACCCTGCCGTGCTGGCATCAAGTAATGAAAAAAGGATGTCCCTTATCCGGACATCCTTTTTTCATTACCATTTTTCGATTTTTTTCCGGTCGCCTTTGCTGTTGCCTTTTTTGGCAGAACGGGCCTGCAGTTCGGCTTCCACTTCCGATAGTTTGACATTCTGGTTAGACAGAAGGACAAAGGTATGAAACAACAAATCCGCTGTTTCGTAAATGAGTTCTGATTTGCTGTTGTTTTTGGCAGCGATGATGACCTCGCCCGCTTCTTCAATAAATTTTTTTGCGATTTTATCGATGCCCTTCTCAAACAAATAATTGGTATAGGAATTTTCAACCGGCTTGATTTTCCGGCTTTCCATCTCCTCTTCCAGCATGTCAAAGATGCGCCGGTTGGAGGGAATTTCCGCTTCCACCGCTTCCCCTTTTTCATCTAGCCTTGTATAAAAGCATGTCCTTTCCCCCGTGTGGCAGGCAGGGCCTTCCGGGTCAACACGGATTAAAAGCGTGTCGGCATCACAATCCACCTGGAGCGATTTTACTTTTTGCGTGTTTCCACTCGTTTCGCCTTTATGCCAAAGGCTGCCGCGGGACCGGGAATAAAACCATGTTTCTTTCGTTTCAAGCGTTTTTTCGTACGCTTCTTCATTCATATAAGCGAGCATGAGCACATCCCCCGTCGCATCGTCGACCACAATGGCCGGAATCAGCCCTTTCGAAAAATCAAGCTTCACGGATGTTCACCCCTTCTTTGCTGCAAATGTCTTTTACTTCCCGGATGGTAAACGTGCCATCGTGAAAAATGGAGGCGGCAAGGGCTGCAGAAGCGCCTGTTTCTTTCAACACTTCGGCAAAATGTTCCGGTTTGCCACAACCGCCCGATGCGATCACTGGAATTTTGACGGCACCGGCGACCGCTTTTGTCAGCGCCAGGTCAAAGCCGTCTTTTACCCCGTCGGTATCAACGCTCGTCAGTAAAATTTCCCCGGCACCGAGCCGTTCTGCTTCCTTCGCCCATTCAATCGCATCGATTCCGGTATCGATGCGGCCACCGTTTACGACACAAGTCCATTTCCCCTCCGCAGTTTTTTTGGCATCAATCGCCACGACGACACACTGCGCACCAAACCGGTCGGACGCCTTTCGGATCAGGTCCGGGTTTTTGATCGCCGCCGAGTTCACCGACACTTTATCGGCGCCGGCCTTTAACAGGCGGGTCACGTCGAAAATCGTCCGCACGCCGCCGCCGACCGTAAACGGGATAAACACATTTTCAGCTGTCCTTTCCACCATATTGATGACCGTATCGCGCTGTTCGTGGGTTGCGGTAATATCAAGAAAAACCAGTTCATCAGCGCCGCTTTCCGAATAAAATGTTGCAAGCTCAACGGGATCGCCGACATTGCGGAGCCCGACAAAATTTGTTCCTTTTACAACCTGCCCGTCTTTCACATCGAGGCACGGAATAATCCGTTTTGCGATCATCGTGCCGCCCCCTTGAGCCGGATTTTGCCTTCGTAAATCGCTTTGCCAACAATGCCTTCCTTGACGCCGATTGCATCCAGGTTTTTCACGTCTTGTTCGCTTGTGATGCCGCCGGAAGCAATGATGTCACAGCTGACCGCTTCAATGAGCGCTTTTAACGCATCAAGGTTCGGGCCTTTCATCGTGCCATCCCTCGATATATCGGTAAAGACGATGCGCGAAACGCCCAGGCTTTCTATTTCTTTTGCAAAACCGATGTAATCCATTTCGGTAACAGCAAGCCAGCCGTGTGCCGCGACTTTCCCGTTTTTTGCATCAATGCCGGCGACGATTTTCTCCGGATATTCGGCGACCGCCGCTTTTAAAAAATCCCGGTTTTCGATTGCGGCCGTTCCGAGCACAATCCGGGAAACGCCTATTTCCGCATATTGATGGACTGTGTCCAAATTGCGGATGCCGCCGCCTACCTCGACTGGAACGGCGGCAGTCTTGCATAAAGAGGCAATCAGTTCAAACTGTGCCGGCCGGCCTGTCTTTGCGCCGTCCAAATCGACAATATGGACCATTTCCGCCCCCATTTCAATAAAGCGTTCCAGCTGTGCCACCGGGTCGGGTGCCACTTCTGTCGTTTGGTTAAAATCCCCCTGGTAAAGCCTTACGCATTTTCCGCCAATTAAATCGATAGCCGGGATAATTCTCATGCCTGTACCTCCAAACTGCTTTCCTGCAAAAATATTTTTAACAGTGCCATGCCGGTTTTGCCGCTTTTTTCGGGATGAAACTGCATCCCATACACATTCCCGTTTTTGACAATGGCCGGAATTTCCGCCCCGTAATCGGTTGAAGCCACAATATACGGCGCCTCTGTTTTCGCCTGGTAGGAGTGAACGAAATACACATGTTGATGCTGAAACGGCGCAAAAGCCGGAAAACCCGGTTTCACATCGAGCGTATTCCAGCCGATATGCGGTAAAATTTCATTCGTCTGAATCCGTTCCACCGTCCCCGGAATAAAGCCGAGCCCTTCCGCAACACCATTTTCAAATCCTGTTTCAAATAACAGCTGCATCCCGAGGCAAATGCCGAGAAACGGCTTTTTCTTCCCAAGCTCCGTTAAAACCGGCCGCAGCCCGCGCTTTTCAATTTCGTCCACTGCTGCTTTAAATGCACCGACGCCGGGCAGGATGATGTGGGTGGCGGCAGCGAGTTTTTCCGGGTCGTCCGTTACGGCAACCTCAAGCCCAAGCGTACGGAAAGCGTTCGAGGCGCTTGCAATATTACCCATGCCGTAGTCGACAATTGCGATCATTCTATCAGCCCCTTTGTCGAATTGACGCCTTTGATTTCCGGGTCAACTTCCACTGCCTGGTGAAGCGCCCGTCCCAACGCCTTAAACAGCGATTCGATTTTGTGATGGGTGTTTTCGCCGTACAGCACCCTGGCGTGAAGAGTAACCGCCGCCTGGAACGCAAACGCCTGGAAAAATTCGCGCACAAGTTCTGTGTCAAAATTGCCGAGTTTCGGGTTTTCAAATTCCGCTTCAAAATGCAGGAAAGGCCGGCCGCTGATGTCGAGGGCGACAAAGCCGAGCGCTTCATCCATCGGGACATAAGCGGAGCCGTAACGGGTGATGCCTTTTTTATCGCCGAGCGCTTCACGTACCAGCTGGCCGAGCACAATCCCTGTGTCTTCGACGGTATGGTGGCTGTCAATATGCAAATCGCCTTCCGCTTTTACAACAAGTCCGATGCGCCCGTGCCGCGCGAACAGTTCGAGCATATGGTCAAAAAATCCAACACCCGTATCCACTTTCACTTCCGCCGGATCGTCCAGATTGACGGCAATCTCAATACATGTTTCATTTGTTTTTCTGCTTTTTGCCGCTTTCCGCAACGCACTCACCCTTTCACCCGTTTTTGGACCGCCCGCGCATGCCCGGCGAGCTGCTCTTCCGTAGCAATCGCCATCACATCCGGCGCCGCTTGCTGTAAAGCTTTTTCACCATAATATAAATACGTAATTTTTTTATAAAAATCGTCAACAGACAAACCGGAAGAAAACCGCGCCGTTCCCGATGTCGGCAGGATGTGGTTCGGGCCGCCGTAATAATCGCCGATGGCTTCCGGCGTGTTTTCTCCGAGAAAAACGGAGCCGGCATTTTTCACTTTTGAGAGCTGCAAGAGCGGATTTTCCACCTGGATTTCCAAATGTTCTGGCGCAAGCCGGTTCGAAAGTGCAAAGGCTTCATCTATCGATTCAACAAGCACGGCTGCACTTTGCATCTTGATGGACACTTCCCCGATGTCGCGGCGTGGGAGGACAACAAGCTGTTTTTCAAGTGCCGACTTTGTTTCATTGATCAGTTTCTGTGAGGTGGTGAACAAAAACGTTCTTGCACGTTCGTCGTGTTCGGCCTGGGCGATCAGATCGGCTGCTATATATACTGGATTAGCATTTTCATCGGCAATGATGGCGACTTCCGACGGGCCTGCGATCATGTCGATGCCGACCGTGCCATATACGAGCGATTTGGCGGCAGCGACATATGCGTTCCCAGGGCCAACAATTTTATCGACTTTAGGAATCGTTTCCGTGCCGTATGCAAGCGCCCCGATCGCCTGGATGCCGCCAAGTTTGTAAATGGTCCCGACACCGGCAATATCGGCCGCTACGGATAAAACCGGTGCAATTTTCGTGCCGTTTCTCGCCGGTGTCGCCATGATCACTTCTTCCACGCCGGCAAGGACAGCTGGGATTGCGTTCATGAGAACGGATGACGGATAGCAGGCAGTCCCGCCCGGCACATAAATCCCGGCTTTTTCCACTGGCCGAAACAGCTGGCCTGAAATGATGTTTTCATTCATTTCCATGATCCGGGAGTTTTGCAGCTGTTTCGCGTGGAAACGGCGAATATTTTCCGCTGCTTTTTGCAAGGCGGAAATCACATCTTGCGGGACTTCGTGCCATGCCTGTTTGCGTTCTTCCGGTAAAACTTCCCACGATTCCGGCACTTCCCCGTCAAATTTGGCGGTATATTTTTTCACGGCGGCATCCCCATTTAAGCGAATGTCTTCCAGCACTTCCTTCGCGGTGCGCAGCACGCCTTCATCATGCACGCCGCTCTTGTTTTTCGATTGCAAAAACGTTTCGGCAAATGCTTCTTTTGTGTATTCCCGTATCATTTTGCGACCCCTTCTCCCTGTAGTTTTTCAATAAACGGCCAGATTGCCTGCTTTTTTATTTTTAACGCCGACCGGTTGGCGATCAGCCGCGCTGTGACCGGCTGAATCTCCTCTATGACGGTAAGCCCGTTTTCTCTCAATGTGTTACCCGTTTCCACGATGTCGACAATTGCATCAGCAAGGCCAACGATCGGCGCGAGTTCAACGGAGCCTTCGAGTTTCACGATGTCCACAGATTCCCCTTTTTCGCGGAAAAATTGCTCGGTCACATTTGGGTATTTGGTTGCGATCCGGCGTTTCCGCTGATGGCGGACAGCCTCCGGTTTACCTGCAAGGGCAAACCGGCATTTCCCGAACGGAAGCGGCATTAAATCGAAAACATCGGGATGCGTTTCCGCCAAAATGTCCTCCCCGACAATGCCAAGATCGCAAATGCCGTACTCTACATATGTTGCAACATCAAAGCCTTTTACGAAAATGCAGGTGAATGCATCCGTTTCAACGAGGAGTTTTCTCCCTTTTTCAACGAGCGGTTCAACATGAAAGCCGCGCGACTTTAAATATTGCAAAAATTGTTTTTCCACTCTCCCTTTTGTAAGGGCAATGCTGATCGTCAAATTTCTTCCGCCTCCCAATGGCCGCCCACATTTTTAAACTTGAGGACCTTACTGAATTCGCCTTCTGCAGGCGGCGCGAAACGGATATCCACGATTTTTCCGTCGTATGCAGCCCGCAGCTTTTCTGCTTCCGCAAGCGTTTCTTCCCCGGCAATGATGCAGATTTTTTCCGGTTTTTCTTCCTGAACCAGTTCCTCAGCCAGCATATCGGCGTCAAAAGCAATGCCGACAGCTGTTGTTTGGCGGTGAAACTGTTCGTACAGCTTGTCGTACCGCCCGCCAGAAAAGCAGGAAGCGCCGGTTTGTTTTAAAAATCCCCGGAACAAAATGCCGGTATAATAGGGCAGATTTTTCACCCGGCCAAGGTCAATCATGATGTCTTCCATTCCGACAGCCATGCAAATTTTACCAAGCTTTTCGATATGAATAAGCATATCCGAAAGTGCCGGTTCCGTTTTCCATCTTTCCTGAAATGTCCGGATCATTTCGAACGGACCGTACGCATCCACAAGTCCCGCCAGTTCCGCGGCAATTTTTGCATTGCCGCTTAAACTTGCAATCTCGAATACTTCATCTTTCCGTTTATCGTGCATGGCCCCTCTTAACCGGTCAACCTGGCCGTCTTCCAGATTCAGGCGTGCGACCAGTTCCTCAAAAATACCGGCATGGCCAAGCTCCACCATCACCCCGGTAACGCCGAGCCTGTTAAAAAAGTCATGGGCAAAAAACAGGCATTCACCTTCCCCTAAAAGTTCCGGCAGGTCTACCATTTCGATCCCGACCTGGCGGCTCTCAAGGCCGGGGGTATCCATTCTGAACACTGAACCCTGGTAAGCCCATTTACACGCCCGAAACGGTTTTTGCGAAAGCGCCCTTGCGATGGAGGTGGTCCAGTCCGGGCGCAAAACTTCAATCTGGCCGCGGCTGTCAAACCATTTCAGCATATTTTGAAGCTTCATGCCAACCTTTTCATTTGTAAACGTATCCGCGTACTCAACAAGCGGTGTCGAGATTTCCGTATAATTCCGCTTCTCCGCCGTGCGACGGAACATTTCAAACACGGTTGCGCGGTTTTTGACAACCGTGCCCATTTCATCCTGGCTGCCTTCCGGTAAAAACATCGGTTTCACATCCTGTACTTTCTCTTTATTATGTTAGTACTCTAATACACTAAAGGATTTGATTGCATTTAAGATACCATATTTCAGAAAAGCGGTCAAGGTGAAAATTTTTGACAAGCCGGCTTGTCCCGGTCGATTTGGAAATAGAGCGGATAATGGGCGGCGCATCCGGGGTTAAATGGCGCGCCGCAATGCGGGCAAGCGCTTGCCCCCATATATTCCCGGATCGTCATTTCATGCTTGCAGACGCCGCAAAGAACCGCTTTTGTATCCCATTCCCGTTTTTCCCACCGCTCGATCGGATGGGCTTCCGCTTCCTCATGGCATTGATAACACGGATAATACTTTCCGCAGCATTTAAAACGGATGGCTACGACATCCAACGGAGAAGCATAATGGATGCAGCGCGTCTCATCATCTACCACCGGGCCGTACACTTTCATTGGAAACGCTCCTTTTGAAATTTTTTCTTTGTTTTTAACATACAGGAATTTGGCTTTCACATCAATGAAACGGGCGCAAAAAAAAGCGGGCAGTCCCGCAGCCGGAAAAGGGCTATTTAGGGCTTGCTGAATTAGCAAAATTCCTAGATTTGGCAAGGATGCTGACAGCTTTGGCATAAATTTAATACAAGGGTTTTATAAAGAATACAGGGAAAAGCTTGCACTTGAAACGCACCCTATGTTAAGGAAGGCCACCAATTTTCCACGCTTCCTTAACGTAGACAGGCTCTATATGAAGGAAAACCCTCGTTTTTTCACGCTTTCTTAACGTAGACGGGCTCTATGTGAAGAAAGGCCGTCAATTTTTCGCGCTTCCTTAACATATACGCGCTCTATGTGAAGGGAGAGCCTCGTTTTTTCGCGCTTTCTTAACGTAGACGCGCTCTATGTGAAGGAAGAGCCTCGTTTTTTCGTGCTTCCTTAACGTAGATGCGCCCTATGTTAAGGAAGGCCACCAATTTTCCACGCTTCCTTAACATAGACGGGCTCTATGTCAAGGAAGAGCCTCGTTTTTGCTTGCTTCCTTAACGTAGACGAGTCCTATGTGAAGAAAGGCCGTCAATTTTCCAGGCTTTCTTAACATAGGGCTTGCAAAAATAACCAAAATTCCTAGATCTGGCAAGGATGCTGACAGCTTTGGCAAAAATTTAGATGCAAGGGTGTTATAAAAATCCAGAGAAAAGCTTGCACTTGAAAGCTGATTCAATGTATAGAGAAGACAGAATCGTATTTTTAAAGATGGATTCTTCTAGAACTTACTGACAAATTGGGTACAAACTCAAAATCGGATTCGTTCAGCAAGGGCTATTTAAATAATGATTTTTTCTTATTTCCTTTTAAAATATCGCCTGTCCATCCTTTCCGGTACAAATAGATATAAAGCAGGATGGTATTTACGACAATCAGGCCGAGCGCTGCAATATAGCCGTAGCGCCAGGAGAGTTCCGGCATGTTTTTAAAGTTCATGCCCCATAAGGCGCTCCAGGCGGAAATCGGGGTAAACAGCGTCGTTAAAACGGTCAGAGTTTTCATAATCGAATTTCCCCTGTGGCCTGAAACCACTTCTTCCACTTTGAGCAGCGTATCGATCTCCTGTTGGTAATCCTGCAAAAGCGCAAGGCATCTTTCGATTTTCATGACCCTTTGCCGGACTTGCGGGTATTCCAAAATATCAGTGCCAAATCCTTCCTGCATGCCGTATAATATCTCTTTCACCGGGATCATCAAATTCCGGCAGACGAGCAGTTCGTGGCGGCGTTCGTATATTTTATCGAGCGTGTCAATATTGTTCCTTTTTTGGATCTCCCAGATCAGTTCGTTTAATTTAATTTCAAATTCGTCTATTTTATCTAGGTAATTATTTACGATCGCGCCGATGATAATAAAAAATGCCTCAATGGCATTGCGGGAATAGGCCATCTGCCCGATGACTTTTTCGATTTCCGTATTTTTCAGCTTGGAAAAATCAAGATCTACCGTCAACAGCGTTTTTTCGGTGATGTAAAAGTGAAACATATCATGTTCCTCACGGTTGATCGTGTGCTGGTCAAAAATAAGCGAGCCTTCGACAAACGGCCGGTCATTTTGGGTTGTATCAATCTTTAAAGTGTTTGTATCATCATTTTTTATATTTTTAATCCATGTTTTGCATTCCTCGTTTTCATCAATAATCCGTGCGATTTCTTTCTCATCCGCACTTTCCAGCTGATACCATTTCCAGTTGTTTTCCTTGTTTTTATACAGATGTAACAAACGTCTTCCCCCTTTCTCTTCCCTTTTTTATTCCCGCTTGCCTGCTGTATCAAACGTTTCTCTTCCTTTTAGGTTTTCACTGTTGGTGGCGGAAAAGCGAACGGGTAACACGCTTTGTCAAGGCATGGCATACATGAAAAGGCAAGCCCGTGCATAAAATGTACAAGTTTTCCTCGGGAGGAGTGGGGGATGTGGACATCGGCCTTTTTGCCGGCTATGTGTTTCTCGGGCTTTCTTTGGCTGCGCCGATCGGGCCGGTCAATTCCGCGCGCATTGACAAAGGCATTAAAAACGGTTTTTGGCATGCGTGGATGGTCGGGACCGGGTCGATGATCGCGGACGGCATTTTTATGGCGGCAGTGTACTTGGGGCTTGTCCGGTTTTTAAATATTGAAATGGTGCAGGTCTTTCTCTGGCTGTTTGGCGGATTTATCCTCATTTATACCGGCGTGGAAAGTGTAATCAGCTCAAAAACGATCACCGTTGATTTATACCGGAAGAAAGATCCGCTTGCCGCATGCTTTTTAACAGGATTTATCATGTCGATCACAAGTCCTTTATCCATTTTGTTCTGGCTTGGCATATACGGGTCTGTCCTTGCCAAAACCGCCGGCCATTACGGGACGGGCATGTTGCTGGCATACAGCAGCATGATTTTTGTGGGACTTGCCATCTGGGATGTGTTCATCGCCGGTTTGACGGGCGGATTCCGGCGCTATTTCAATCACCGGACACTGCAAATCATTTCCCTCGCTTCCGGCGCGTCTTTAATCGGATTCGGCCTGTATTTCGGCGTGCAGGGGATCAAAACGCTTCTGTCTTAAGAAGCATCAAGGACTTGTACATAAACCGGCCTGCTTTATCAAACAGTATGTAAGGTAAAGGAGGGAACCGGGATGGGCAACCAGAAGCAACCATCTAAAGCGACAAAAAACGGCAACCTGACGTGGTGGCAGCTTTCGCTTGTCGGTGTCGGCTGTACGATCGGAACCGGCTATTTTCTCGGATCGGGTATCGGGATCAAAACGACAGGCCCTTCTATCGTGTTGTCATTCCTGATTGCGGCCGCCGGTACATATATTGTTTTCCGCGCGCTTGCGAAAATGACGGCACGCGACCCACACGAAGGCTCGTTTTGTTATTATGCAAAAAAAGCTTACGGCAACTGGGCAGGATTCAGCTGCGGCTGGAATTACTGGTGTTCGAATGTGCTTATTATGGGGAGCCAGCTGACCGCATTGTCCATTTTAACAAAATTCTGGTTTCATGCAATGCCGCTATGGATACTGGCCGCCATTTACGCAGCCCTTTCCATTGTTGTTGTCCTGCTTGGCACAAAAGGTTTTGATAAGGTGGAAAATATTCTCGCTGTCATCAAAACGGCCGCCATCATCATGTTTATTTTGCTTGCCTTTTGTGCCCTTTTTGGTTGGATTGACGGCGGGCGGGGAACGGGCGGGTGCCTCCCTGATGGTCTCCACGGCTATTTTCCCCATGGCGCGTTAGGCTTTTGGGCTTCGCTCATTTATGCGTTTTATGCGTTTGGCGGCATTGAAGTGATCGGGCTGATGGCGATGCAATTGAAAAACAAAGAAGATGCGCCGAAAGCCGGATCGATCATGCTAGTCGTTCTAACGATGATTTACGTGGTCTCGCTCGGGCTTGCCGTCACAATGGAACACTATACGGCTTTTAATGATAAAGAAAGTCCGTTTGTCAAGGCAATGGCGGACTATCATCTCACCTTTTTCCCCCACGTCTTTAACGGCGCCATTATCATTGCCGGATTTTCGACGATGACGGCCGCGCTGTTCGGGGTTACCAATTTGCTCGTAACCTTGTCGAATGACGGGGATGCGCCAAAATGGTTCGGCAAAAAAATAAAAAAATGGAAAAACCTTCCGCTTCCTTCGCTCGGGCTTGCGGCTTGCGGCCTGGTTCTTTCCATTATTACAGCCCTTTTGCTGCCGGGGAAAATTTATGAATACATTACAACAGCAGCCGGGATTTTGCTGCTGATGAACTGGCTATTTATTATTTTTTCGGCTTTCCGTGTTTTAAAACTAAACGGCGGCGGAAAAATCACGGCCATAGCCGGTATCCTTTTCCTGCTGCTTGCGATCAGCGGGACACTGGCGGAAAAAGAAATTCGCCCCGGGTTTTATGCCAGTTTCATCGTCATGGTGATCATCATTGCCATTGCCGTTTTCGTGAGCCGGAAGAAAAAACAAGCTTCGCACAAACCGGCCCCTGAATAATCAACGGCCGGTTTGTTGCTTTGCAAAAATAAACCGGAGTTTCCCGTCCTCCCATTTCAATTTTGCATCAAAGGTTTTGCCATTTTTTCGGAATCCCTTGATCATGTTTGTTTCTTCACCGGCCAGCAGTTTCCT
The DNA here is from genome assembly GCF_038593185.1 of Weizmannia sp. FSL K6-0777. Taxonomy (NCBI): domain Bacteria; kingdom Bacillati; phylum Bacillota; class Bacilli; order Caryophanales; family Bacillaceae; genus Heyndrickxia; species Weizmannia sp. FSL K6-0777. Next base: position 1,550,959 of record NZ_CP151971.1, on the reverse strand, counting down.
TACATTGGCCAGGCTGATTTTCTTGCCAAGGATCGATTTTGACAGCGTAAAAGTGCAGCCTGATTTCCGATAGGCACTGCAACCGTAAAAATCGCCCTTGTCCACAATGTCGCCGCCGCATGCCGGGCATTTGCCGGCTTTTTTCCCGATTGTATATTTTGATTCCGGCCTTTTAATGTCATCCGTTTTTAAGCCGGAAAAATCCCATTCGGCCGCTGCCTGAACAGCATCTTGCACAATTTTTCTGGACAGCTTTTTCGTCTGTTCCATAAAAGCGGCTGCTTCTGCCGCCCCCTTCCCGATTTCGCGGAGCCGTTTTTCCCATTTTGCAGTCATTTCCGGAGAAGCCAGAATTTTGCCGCCAATGGCACGGATGAGCACTTTCGCTTTATCAGTGGCATAGACCTGATTCTTTTTCACCTCAATATACTTCCGGTCTTTTAAAATGGTGATGACGCCGGCCCTTGTTGCTTCCGTACCGAGCCCTTCCACTTCCGCCATGACTTTTTCTAGTTCCCTATCCTCAATATATTTTCCGGCCGTTTTCATCAGCGTGATGAGCTGGCCTTCCGTGTACCGTTTCGGCGGCTGCGTTTTGCCTTCTTTGACGTTTGTATCGATGACAACCCCTTTTTCCCCCTGCTTTACATCCGGCAAAATGCCATCTTTTTCCTTTTCTTTCGAAAAAATGACTTTGCGCCAGCCTTCCGCTTCCATTTGCGTGCCCTTGGAAAGAAATGTTGCACGGCTATCCACGACCGTTTTCACCGTCGTGTAATGAAAAACGGCATTGCCGTAATGGGCAGCAATAAGGCGGCGGACGATCATATCATAAATTTTTTTCTCACCGTCCGGAAGACTGCCTGGTGCCACAACCTGTTCGGTCGGAATTATCGCGTAGTGGTCGGAAACCTTTTTCTCATTTACATAACGCTTATTTTGAAGGATGGAACGCTTTGGAAGCGGGAAATACGGAGCATATTCCGGGCAGGCGGATAGTTTTTCCAAAATACCGGGAAAAGTTTCGGCTTCCCCTTTTGTCACGTATTGGGAATCGGAACGGGGATAGGAAACGATCCCTTTTTGGTAGAGGGATTGGACAAGATCAAGCGTTTTTTTCGGTGGAAATTGAAAAGCCCTGTTCGCGGCTGCCTGCAAAGATGACAAGTTAAACAACAGCGGAGGCTGGAATTCCTTTTTTTCTTTTTTCAATTCTGCAACTTCCGCCGGTTTTTGGCGGCAAAATGCGGCAATCCGTGCTGCCATGGCCGGGTCATTCAAACGCGGTTCGCCATCTTTCACCCATTTGCCTTCGTATTGTTTGTCATCAAATTGAAACATTGCGGTGACTTCCCAAAACGGTTCGGGTTTAAAATGTTCAATTTCCAGCTCCCTTTTTACGATTAAAGCGAGCGTAGGTGTCTGGACGCGACCGACCGAAAAGACATCGCGCATGCCTTTTTGCCTTAAAAGCAGGCTGTAGACACGGGAGGCGTTCATGCCAACCAGCCAGTCTGCACAGGCGCGGGCGTATGCTTCATCATACAAAGGGCGGGTGTCTTCATCATGTAATAAATGGCGGAACCCTTCCCGGATCGACTGCGGGGTTAAAGACGAGATCCATAGACGCCGGAGCGGTTTTTTGGCGCCGCACAAATGAAGGATGTTGCGGATGATCAGTTCCCCTTCGCGGCCGGCATCACCTGCATGAATAATATTTGTTACACGCGCGTCTTTTACCAGTTTTTTGACGATTTGAAATTGCTTGTATTTTGACTTTGCCACTTCATATTTGAATGTTTCCGGGAGAATCGGCAGCGTTTCCAGTTTCCACTGCTTCCAGGCGGGATTGTAATGTTCCGGCGGGACGAGCTGGGTTAAATGGCCGATCGCCCATGTGCAGAAAGCGCCTTCCGGGAAGATCTCATTCGGCCGGATTTCAATATACCCCTCCCGTTTCACATGCGGAAAAACCGAACAAAGGGTGCGCCCCTGGTCAGGTTTTTCAGCGATGATCAAAGGAAAAGACAAACAGATCACTCCTTTCTTTTTCTAGCTCTACTTTACAATGTTTTTCACACGCTGCCAAGAAAAAATAAACGCCCGGCCGGGTAAATCCTTTTCCACTGGATTTACCCGGCCGGGCGGTGTTTCAAAATGCGGTATTTCCCCCATCGTTCATTGTTACTTCCTGAATGGTTGTTTTCTGTTTTGCTGTGCCTGTTGAATGTTTCGGGTGCAAGTACCGGATCACCATCCGTGCGCCCGTTAATTCAGCACGGTGATTTGGATCGTACGGCGCCCCCAGTTGGCGGCTTTTCCTGAATCCGGGACGAGGACATCGATACGGTTTCCTTTAATGGCGCCGCCCGTATCACCTGCAACAGCGGTCCCGTACCCTTCGACATATACTTTTGAACCGAGCGGAATCACGTTCGGATCGACGGCAATCACTTTTGCGTTTGGATTATTTTTAACATTGATGCCGGTCGCTGTAACGCCGGAGCAGCCCGGATCATTGGCTGTATAAGCGGTCGCCGTGACGGTCATCGTTTTCCCCTGCGGTTTTTGAGTGGTCTCTTTGGAAGATTCCACGTGCACGGTCGGCTTTTTCACGTCCACTTTGGCATTTTCCGTGCTCGTTTGCGGCTGGACGGAAACTTCCGCCGCACGTTCTTTTACTGTCACTTTGCTTTTCGGATTGGAACGAATAACGATTTGATCATGCGGAAAAATGACATCCGATGACAGATCGTTCCATTCTTTTATTTGTTCAACCGGCACGCCGTATTTTTTCGAGATATCCGACAGCGTGTCACCGGCTTTAATGACATAAACGTTTTTTGGGGAAATGGTTAACTTTTGTGAAGGATAAATCATTTCGGTGGAAAGTTGGTTATTTTGTTTTATTGTTTTAATAGATGTATTGTATTTTTGAGAGATCCCCCAAAGTGTATCCCCCGGTTTTACGGTATAAGTATCCGGCGCTGCGGCTTGTGCATTGACAGCCATTACGCTTGTGATGGTCACCGCAGCTGCAAGTGCTGATACTGCTTTTTTCATAAAATGTAACCTCCTCTTTTTGCCGGCTTTTGTGCCAACACCGTAAATCCTAACACACGGATTTAACAGGCGGATAACGGCAAAATGTTGATTTGGTTACACAAAAACGCCTCTTTGTAATCCAGTGAAAAATTTGTAACATAGGCATAAAGTCACAAATTCGCGCATAGAAGCAGAAAAACACCGTCGAATTGTGACGGTGTTTGCAGCACTTTAGTCCTGGTGCCCGATTTTTTTCAGCGGTTCTTTCGCCGGCCCTTCTATCACTTCACCTGTACAAGCAAACCGCGAACCGTGGCACGGGCAGTCCCATGTGCGGTCTCCCGAGTTCCATTTCACTTCACAGCCCATATGGGTACACGTCGTATCAAGCAGATAGATGTTCCCGTCCTGGTCTTTGTAGGCGCCTGCCCGCTTTCCATTGATACGGACAACGGCCCCTTCGTCATTTTTTAACGCATCTAAAGATTGATTCCGCATGTCAAGTTTTCCTTTGACGAGCTGCCCGGCAACATCGACATTTGCCGAGATAAATTTTTTGACCATCGGATCCGCTTCAAAACGCTGCGGGGAAAAGATACCGGCATAAGGATTTTCTTTTTGCATAATCCGGTCCCGCATCAGCATGGCGGCGAGATGGGTGCCGGTCATCCCCCATTTGCGGAATCCGGTTGCGACCATGACCCTTTCTTCATTTTTGGTAATGGGGCCGATATAAGGGATTTTATCCAATGTGGTCATATCCTGGGCTGACCATCGGCAGCAGAATGCCCCGATTCCGAATGTTTCTTCTGCAAACTTCTGCAATGCTTCATAGTGGCGGATCTCCGGTTCCCCGTGGCCGGTTTTATGGTTCTCTCCGCCGACCAAAAGCAGTTTTTCCCCGGCTCCTTCCGCTTCCCGGAATGAACGCGACGGCTGCTCCGCATTAATGTACATGCCGCCCGGAAAAGGTTTTACAGGTTTCACGGCAAGCAAGTACGAACGTTCCGGATACATTCTTGAGAAATACAAGCCTTTCGCATTGTAAAAAGGATAGTGTGTACAGATGCAAATGTATTTGCACGTCATGGTATGCCCTTTTTCCGTTTTGATTTTTAATGGGCTGCCAAAATCGATATCTTTCGCAGTGGTTTGTTCAAAAATCGGGACATTTTTGTCCATTAAATATTCAATCAGTGCTTTTAAGTACGAAAGCGGATGGAACTGTGCCTGCCCGGCCATTTTCACCGCTTTTTTCCCGGGAATCCCGTCCGGCAGCGAACCGATCCATTCTCCCGGGATGCCGAGGGTTTCATACGCCTGCATTTCTTTTTCCAGTTTTTCAATATATGCATCGGAATTGGTATAGAGAAAGGCATCCTGCCGCGAAAAATCACAGCGGATCCCGTGCTTCAGGATCGTTTGTTCAATGAACGATGCAGCTGTTTCGTTTGCTTTGTAATAAAGGGATGCTTTTTCTTTTCCTATATGCTGGATCAATTCATCATAAATGAGCCCGTGCTGTGCGGTGATTTTTGCCGTCGTATGCCCGCTTGTGCCATTTGCAATGGATCCGGCATCAAACAGGATCGTTTTATACCCTTCGTTTGCCAGCAAATAGGTAGTTACAATCCCGGCCATTCCGGCACCCACAACGGCCACATCGGCTTCCATATCCTGCGTTAACGATGGAAATTGCGGCATCGTGACCGTTTTGCGCCACAACGGTTCAGGAGATTGCGGCATTGAAGTTCCGTTCATGATTTGACCTCCCCGAAAGACTGTTATGTATAGTCTTCCCCGGGGAGGCCGGTCTAAACATTGCGATTTAGCTGTTGAGCAATTTATCCGTAATCTGGCGCATGATATCGCCTCTTGAGATGACGCCGACAACACGCCCTGCCTGATTGACGACCGGAAGCTTTTTAAAATGGTGTTTTGCCAGAATCCTGAGCGCATTTTCAAAATCGTCTTCAGGCCTTACCGTATACAGTTCCCGCCGTTTCATAATCTTTTCCACCGGGAAGTCCAGGCTGTGCACCAATTTTTCATTAAAGTCTTCCTGCTCATTTACCACGATCGTAATATAAAAATCGTAAACGGTCCGTGCCTTTGGCTGCAAAAAGCGGATGACATCCCCGTCGCTGATCATACCGAGCAGCTTTCCTTCCGCGTCCACGACCGGTACGCCGCCGATCCGGTGGTGGGCAAGCACCTTTAACAGTTCCCGGATCGTTGTCTCTTTTTTTACCGTAATAACATCCCGGATCATAAAATCTTTGACTTCCAATTTTCTCGCCCCTTTATATCCATCCATTTACAAATTATTGTAAACCTTTGCGGGGAAGGAAGCAATGAACAAACCGCCTATTGTGTGCCATCTACGTATTTCCCGTGATCCGGGAGCGCGATTTCATCAAATCCGGATACAAGGGCCTCAAGCCCTTTCCGCAAGCCGGAGCCAGACATCGGGATCCCGTGGCCGCAAACAGCAGTTTCCGGCTTTAAGGCAGCTAATTTTTCAACTGAGCGTTTGGCCGCTTTCCAGTCATTTGTAAAATAGCGCGGCGGCCCGTTTACTTCCTGCCTTTGCACCAGCACTTTCCAAAATTCATCCTGCCTGACGGTGATAAATGCGTCCCCCGTGATCAACACGCTGTCTGCTTCCCTGAAGAACGACACATGCCCTCTCGAATGGCCGGGCGTATGGATCCATTTCCAGCCCGGCAAAAATGGGACCGTCCCGTCTTCGGGAAGGGGCTGGACAGCATGGCCAAGATCAACCGGTTCATTCGGATAAATCATGGAAATCTTCGCCAGCAGGCCGCCTTCAACGGACGGATCGGGATCCGGATACGTTTCACGCCCGGTTAAATAGGGCAACTCCAATCGATGTGCAAAAACCGGCACGTCCCACTTTTCCAATAATGGCGCAATCGCTCCGACATGGTCAAAATGGCCGTGCGTCAGTAAAACCGCTTTTGGTTTTGCCTTTTCCCCGAAGCGTGCCCGCACGGCTGAAAATATCGCTTCGGCAGAACCCGGCATGCCGGCATCCACGAGAACAAATGCATCGGTTCCGGCCCTGCCGATCAGGCACACATTGACAATTTGGATGGTAAGGCAATAGAGATCCGGCAGCAATTCTCTGCCTGTTCCGCTTTCAATCGAAGCCATCGGGATGACCCGGTGGCCAAACGGGTGATGAATGTCTTTGTCCATAAAATCCCCTTTCTTTCATTTTCCTTCTATTTATCTTTTCCCGTTTCTCGAAAGCATTACCCGTAGCCTCCTATCATCAACCGAAAAAGCAGTAAAAACCGGACTGCCGGCTTTACAAGGCGCCTGTTACCATGAAGCCTCTTTCCTTCAGCGAAAACGGCAAGGCGCAGTTGGCCTTGCCGTTTTCAAGTTGCTTTTATGCCGCATGCCTGTGCGGATTGCGGTATTTTGTCAGCAGCTGCGGGGCGGCATTCAAGAGAATCGCCGCAACAGCTGCGCATAAAATCGCATTCCCAATCATCGTGCCGCCATTCATGATGAGAGAATAGAGAAACGCCGACTGTCCTTTAGGCGCATAGGAACCCCAAAAAATCACGCCGGCTACGAAATGCCAGAAATAGCGGGCAAAACTTCCGGTAAGAACGGAAAGGCATATCCAAAAAGTCATCGTGCCCTTTTTATAGTGACGACAGCTTCTTTCGACAAGCGGCCGGAAAAGCCCGGCAAACCCGATGAACGAAAAAGCGACCGGATATTCCATGATGCCCTGAAGCGGGTTAAGAATATCATTAGCATCACCGGTGACGATCTGCAGCAGGCTCCAAATAAATCCGGAAGCAACACTTGCTTTAAATCCCCAGCGAAAAGCGACCACAAAAATCGGCAGCATGGCAAACGACAGAGAAATCGCGGACGTCACCTTAATGGACGGCAATAAGTCCAACACGAGCGCGAACGCCGCAAAAATAGCCGCTTCAATCATAGCCTGTAAACTTAATTTGCCCATAAAAAAATCCCCCTTTTGGTATGCATGAACATAACGAACCATGGGAGGACAAAAGAAATTCCACATCCCTACGCCGGCATTAACCGGACAGGTTCAAAGGGTCAGAACATGGCGTTCACTCTCAGCTTAACGCTCCCCCTGTGGTTACGTTCATGAAATTGTCACCTTTATGATAAACTTTTTGCCACAACATTTCAACAAAAAATTTAATCTTTTGGCAATAACAGCTCCGGAAAATTGTTTTTCGGCGAATTGACGCGTTCAGATACGGCATACATTTCCATTAGGTCTGCATCATACTGCGAAAGGAGTGGCAACAGCCGGCCCGCCTCAGTGACCGATGTGTCCAGCCATTTTTCTTCATCTTCCCTGCGTAAAATCACCGGCATCCGGTCGTGAATTTTTGCCATCATCCTGTTCGCCTTTGTCGTTAAAATCGTGCAAGTAAAGACCGGATTCCCTTCCTGGTCCATCCATTTTTCCCAAAGCCCGGCCATCGCAAAAATGCCCCTGTTCTTAAGCCTGATCCGCATCGGCGCCCGGGTGCCGTCTTTTCGGTTCCACTCAAAAAAAGAATCGGCCGGAATGAGGCAGCGCCGCCTTTTCACTGCCTCCCGGAAACCCGGTTTCTGAAATACGGTTTCGCTTCTGGCATTGATCATCTTATGCCCGATTTTCGGATCTTTTGCCCAGGAAGGAATCAAGCCCCATTTTAAAAAACCGAGTCTGTACTGCCCATGGGCGCTGATCACGGCAGCCACCATTTGCGAAGGCGCGACATTATAACTTTTGGCATATTCACTGCTTGAAAAAGAAGCTTTGGCATGGAACCTTTCTTCCAATTCATTTACAGATGCCGTTAACGTGTACCTCCCGCACATCCAAATCCCGCCTTTCTTTCTATCCTGAAAATATTGCCCGCTGATTTTCATCCTCTGCCATACCGCGTATGAAGCGGCAAAGATGCCCATTTTTCCCCATTTTACACAAAAAACAGGCAGATAAAAAGGATTTGGCCCAGTTGCACCAAATCCTTTCTCTGTTCCGGAACGCACCGCTTGTTAACCCTGCCCCCGAGCTGGGATGTTTGCAGCAGTTCCCGGTTTTTCTTCTCTTTTTCACATTCCGCTCTTTAGGCCTTGTTTCTTTCAAGAAAATGCCGTTTCCGAAGCAAGGAATCGTTCCGGCAGGGAGCGAGCACGGTTTCCATGCCCTTTTTCACCATCCGCTTTTCGGATCGTAAGGTTAAAAGCCGCACCGGTTACCGGTTTAACGCCGCGTCTTCTTCTTCGATCCGGCGCAGCCGTTCAGCCACTTCTTCCGGTGTAAGGCCGTGTTCTTTTACATATAAGTTATTTGGTACGGTACGGCATTCATGCGAGCAGCTCCGCATATATTTATGTTCATTTTCTTCCGAGCATAAAATTTGCTTGTTGCAGGCCGGGTTGGCGCAGTTGACATAACGTTCGCACGGTTCCCCCGTAAAATAATCCCGGCCGACAACGACATGTTCTTTTCGATTGACCGGAACGGAAATCCGTTCGTCGAATACATACAGTTTGCCGTCCCACAGCTCGCCCTGCACTTCCGGATCCTTTCCGTATGTTACAATCCCGCCGTGCAGTTGGCCGACATCTTCAAACCCTTCTTCCAAAAGCCAGCCCGAAAATTTTTCACAGCGGATGCCGCCTGTGCAATACGTCACAATTCTTTTGCCTTTTAATTGATCTTTATGTTCGCGCACCCATCCCGGCAGTTCGCGGAAAGCGCGGATATCCGGGCGCAATGCTCCGCGGAAATGGCCGAGATCATACTCATAATCATTGCGCGCATCCAGTACAACGGTATCTTCAGCCAGCAGCGCCTCGCGAAATTCTTTCGGGGATAAATATTTTCCCGTTTTTTCATTCGGATTGATATCTTTTTCAAGCCGCAGCGTAACCAGTTCCTTACGCGGGCGGACGTGCATTTTTTTAAACGCATGGCCATCTGCTTCATCTTCTTTAAAGACCATGTCCCGGAACCGGGGATCGGCGTGCATCTTTTCTTTATATTTGGTTGTTTGTTCAACCGTTCCGGAAACGGTGCCGTTGATCCCTTCTTTGGCAACGAGGATACGCCCCTTTAAACCGGTCTCTTTGCAAAACTGCAAATGTTCGGCTGCAAAGGCTTCCGGATTTTCAATTTCAACATACTTGTAATACAATAAGACTCTGTACGGCTTTGTTTGTTCCATTATTGATAACCACCTATCCAATTATATTTGCAAGATATAATGCAGGCTTTCAGGTTACACTGTCTCTTACAAACCACAATTTTACCAAAAGCCCGTTTGTATTTCAAAATTTTCACTGTGAAAACAGAAGAAACGAAATGATTTATCAATCCTGTTTGATGCGTTATACTTGTTCAGACAGGAATAAAAGAAAGGTGTTATGCAATGAAATCGCTTGTACTCGCCGAAAAGCCGAGCGTCGGGCGCGAACTTGCGCGCGTCCTCGGCTGCACGGAAAATAAAAAACGTTATATTGAGGGGCCGCGCTATATCGTGACATGGGCGCTCGGCCATTTGATCGAACTGAAAATGCCGGAAGATTATCATCCGAAATATAAAGAATGGCGTATGGAAGACCTGCCGATTCTTCCGGATAAAATGGAAATTAAAACAATCCGGCAGACCTATCCGCAATATAAAGCGATCGAACAGCTTGGCAAAAGAAGCGACATCAAAGACTGCATTATCGCAACCGATGCCGGGCGCGAAGGCGAACTTGTCGCACGCTGGATTCTGGAAAAAATGCGCTGGAAAAAACCGGTGAAACGGTTATGGATTTCTTCCCAGACCGATAAAGCGATTAAAGACGGATTCAAACAGTTAAAACCGGCAAAGCAGTATGACAATCTGTACCACTCCGCCGTTTGCCGCAGCGAAGCAGACTGGCTGATCGGATTGAACGTCTCCCGTGCTTTAACCGTGAAATACAACGATCCGCTCTCCGCCGGGCGCGTGCAGACGCCGACATTGGCGATGGTGCTCGAGCGCGAACGGGAAATCCAGTCTTTTGTGCCGAAAAAATACTGGACCATTGAAGCGCTCGCCGGAAAACTCGAAGTATCGTATGACCAGCATGGCGAAAAACGGATATTTGACGAGCAAAAAGCAAATGCCATACATGCGGCTTTATCCGGGCAGACTGCCGTCGTGACAGAGGTGATCCGCAAACAGAAGCAAGAGCAGCAGCCGCTCCCTTACGATTTGACGGAACTGCAACGCGATGCCAACCACCGTTTTGGTTTTACAGCAAAAAAAACATTGAACGTGCTGCAAAACTTATATGAACAGCATAAACTCGTTACCTACCCGCGCACCGATTCGAAATATTTGACGAAAGATATGGAAAATACGATGTACGACCGGCTGCTTGCGGTGAAAGATGCGTACAAAGAAGAAGTTCAGCCGATCCTTTCCCGGAAAGGTAAAATACTGGCCAAACGTGTCATCAATGATGCGAAGGTGACGGACCACCATGCGATTATTCCAACAGATGAACGCCCGGCCTTATCAGATTTGTCTGCCGATGAACGGAAAATCTATGATCTGATTGTAAAACGGTTCCTTGCGCTATTCTATCCGGTTTATGAATATGAAACCGTCCAATTTAAACTTCAAGCAGGCGGAAAAACCATGACCGGGCGGACAATGGCCGTGAAAAATGCCGGTTTTACCGCTGTTTTGCACCATGAACAGGAGCGGGAAAATACGGCGCTGCTTTCGATCAAAGAAGGAAAAAAATTTAAGCTGGAACAAATCCGGCTCAGCCAGCATTTAACCGAAGCACCGAAACGGTATTCCGAAGCGGATATTCTTTCGAGAATGGAAAAATACGGACTCGGGACGCCGGCAACACGCGCCGATATCATTGAACGGCTCGTCTCCTCCGAAACGATCAGCCGTGAGTCCGGCCGCCTTGTGCCGACCCCGAAAGGCAAGCAGCTGATCGACCTTGTCAATGACGAGCTAAAATCGCCGGAACTCACCGCCAAATGGGAAGAACAGCTTGAAGCAATTGCCCGCGGAAAAGGCAACCCGAAGCAGTTTTTGGAAACCATCCGCCGGGAAACCGTACGCCTCGTCCGTGAAATCCGGACGAGTGACAAAAAATACCGCGCCCACAATTTAACGGGAACAAAATGCCCGGAATGCGGTTCCCTTATGAAAGAAGTAAACGGCAAAGACGGGAAAAAGCTTGTCTGTTCAAACCGGGAATGCCGGTTTACAAAGCGGAAAAGCCCGAAACTATCAAATAGGCGCTGCCCGACCTGCCATAAAAAGATGGAGATCCATCACGGCAAATCCGGCGTCTATTTCCAGTGCCGCCACTGCAATATTGTCCAAAAAGCAGACGAAAAGAAAAAAACTTTGTCAAAACATGAAGAAAAGAAATTGCTGCAAAAATACACAAAGAAAGAGGAAAGTTTCGGCAACAGCCTGGCAGATGCTTTAAAAGCCGCCTTGGAAAAAGAATAGATTGGATATTTGAAAAGCCCGGCCGAGCCGGGCTTTTTTTATAAACATTTCCGCGGTCAATACGGGCAATTTGGGCCCCTAAAAGCGCGCCCTTCCCCATGATTCAAAACGGCCGGGAAAAATTTAAACAACATGGAAATGCATATTCATTCACTTTTTAACTTTCTTATAATATAATTATATTATAGATATTTATACCGATTTTCTCCTCTGTGTTAAAAGCCCGCTTTTTCTCATCTGTTTGATCGGGAGCGTCCTTCATTGTAAATATTTTTTCGTTCTCCGGTTCAGGGAAAAATCCTTGGCTTTGGAAAACGCCGCTCTTAAAGGAACGGCTTATGTATGCGTAAAATGTACATTTTTTCACAAAAACATTTGGAAAGGGGATAAAATATGGAAGAAACGGCAAAAACATATGCCCAATTCAGGCAGAAGAAAAATAAGTGGGCGGTACTTGGCCAGCGTTTTATCTTTGTCAGCCTCGGCGCGATGATTATGGGGGTTGCCCTCGAGCTGTTCCTTGTCCCGAACCAGATTCTGGACGGCGGCATCACCGGCATCTCGATTATCCTTTCCCACCTTGCCGGCTGGAAACTGGGGCCAGTTATTTTCATCTTAAATCTCCCATTCTTTTATATCGGGTACAAGCAAATCGGGAAAACTTTTGCCTTGACCACCCTTTACGGCATCTCCATCATGTCGGTGACAACCATCCTGCTGACCCCTGTAAAAGTGTTTACGGATGATTTGCTGCTGTGTACGGTTTTTGGCGGTATTATCCTTGGCATCGGCGTCGGCCTTGTCATCCGCTGGGGTGGCTGCCTTGACGGAACAGAAGCGCTTGCCATTCTATTAAACAAAAAGCTTCCTTTCTCTGTCGGTGAAATCATACTCGGCCTCAATCTCTTCATTTTTACCTGTGCCGGCTTTGTGTTCAGCTGGAAATATGCTATGTATTCGGTCATTACCTATTTTATCGCCACAAAAGCAATCGACGTGGTTGTACAGGGGCTGGATGAATCCAAATCGGTATGGATCATCAGCGACGAGATGTATGACATCGGTGATGCGATCATGGCCCGCCTCGGCCGCGGGGTAACCTATCTAAACGGGGAAGGCGCTTATACCGGAGACAATAAAAAAGTCATTTTCTGCGTCATCACCCGCCTTGAGGAAGCAAAATTGAAATCGATTGTAGAAGAATTTGACGAAAGCGCCTTTATCGCGGTTGGAAACATATCAGAAGTGCGCGGCGGCAGATTTAAGAAGAAAGACATTCACTAACAGCGTAACTGAGGACTGTCCATCCGGGCAGCCCCGTTTTATATGCGCGTAAAAATTTTTCCATTTTCATGCTGCCCGGGCATACTCCCCCTCCGTATGTGTAAAATTTTACTCGAAGGGGCAAATGAGTGGAAAAAAATGGGAAGACGCTCTATCATCTAATTGTACACTTCAAGATGAACATCTAGAGAGAGAGGTCTTCCCATGGATATTATATCAATAATTGCTGGATTATTAAAGGATACAAAGAGTCTTATCGAATTTGAAGAACAGCTTAAACTTCTGATGCAGAAGGCTTTTACACAATGGGTTGGGGAAATATTTGAAGAGTTAGATAAAACAATTAAACAGGAGAAGTTAGAGGAGGGCTGGGTGTACTGCCGGAGTGATAACAGAAACATTCAGTTTCTATTTGGAAGTGTGACCTTTAAACGCTCATTAATGCATGACAAGAGAGGAAATTCCCATTATCCTCTGGATGAATGGTTAGGGCTGGTACCACACCAACGATACAGCCCGTTAGTGGAATTAAAGGTGGCAGAGTTGGCAAGTGAGAACACCTATCGGGAAGTAGCTGATATTTTAAAAGAGTGGACAGCAGTGAGTCTTAGTCACACAACTGTAGGGAACATGGTAAAACACGTAGGGAAAACTCAGGCGGAAGCCGATAAGGCACTTGTAGAAGAGCTAGAAATAGCTGTTTCCCTGCCTGAGGGGAAGAAGGTAGACTACCTGTTTTCTGAAGCAGATGGTGTATTCGTTCGGGGACTAAAAAAGAAACAGAGTATGGAAGTCCACCACGCCATTCTCTATGAGGGATGGGAAACCAATGGTAAAAGGGTCTCCCTGCGTCAGCCCACAGTCATCATGACGACGGAAGACATTCAGACATTTTGGGATGAAGTCCAAGCCACAGCTGCCAACACCTATTCCCTCGAAAAAGCGCATGTCATTACAAACAGTGATGGAGGTGCTGGGTACACAGCTGAACGGTTTCAAACAGCATTCTCACAGTCGGAATTTCCGGTGCTCAACCAGCTGGATACCTACCACGTTGCACAAGCCATCATAAGGACATTTGGGGGCGGAAAGAGCGAGATCAAGGAGCAAATTAGAAAAGCGATTAGAACGCATGACCTGGACCAATTCACGTTATATTTGGATACGCACGAAAGCACCTTGACGGATAAAAAGGCCCTCAAGAAAATCAAGGAATTCCGTTCGTATATCTTGAAAAACTGGGACCGCATTTTTGACTGGAGAGACAGGGTGAAAAACGTGCCGGAAGGTGCGAGAGGCCTAGGAGCGATGGAATCGAATCAAAGGCATATCTCCTTCAGGATGAAAAAAAGGGGCATGCATTGGAGTGAACTTGGCGCAGAAGCCATGGTGAAAATCAAACAAGGCATACTCAATGGGACATTGAGAGAAGCCTATCTGAAACACCGTTCAAGAAGCGAGAGAAAGCAACGGAACTTGAAACAATTCATCAGGATGTCTCAACTACTCAAGCAGCCTGTACGCCCGTCAGTGGGCGTAAAGCACGGATCAGTTGCCCTGCATTCAAGCAGTTCATCGGCAATGGGACATTTAAGCAAAATATTAGAGCTTTCGTTTTAAGCCTGGCTCAGTGGGGACTGATCGTTGAGGCGCGCGAAATTTACGAGACTCCTGCGGGAAAAGCGAGCCAGGAGAGACCCCGCAGCGAGGTACGAGCGAGGAGGCTCGCCGGCCGCCCGCGGAAAGCGAGTGAATTTCGCGCGCCTCAACATCCCCGTTATCCATCTTTATACGGAAATATTACATCTTTTCCGAAAATTACACCGAGCAAGTAAAGCACGGTAGCCGAAAGTGTACAAAAAGAGTGTCTTGGAATACCCGATATTTAAACCTTGTCGAGAAAAACTTGACACATACCTCCCCCTCCCTTAAATTAGGATTCTTTCGCAGTGTATGGTAAAATGATGATTACGATTGTAAAACAGACAAAATTAAAGTATACTTTGTACTGATCTCTTTAAAGTGAGTGAATAGCTTTGATTCAAAACATCATCGATTTTGTAAATGACCCGGCCGTCTGCACGCTGTCATTTTACGTACTGGCAGCAGGTTTTCTTTATTTGAGTCGGTTTGTGATCAGGCCGGCAGCGTTTGTTGAAGCAAGGCCTGCCGCCGTCATGCAGGATTTTACTGTACACACCCGCCCGGCTGCGGAATGCCGGTGCAATTTCTTTACGATTTGGATTTTAAGTTGCGTCAGAATACGGACATATCCTTCTGAAGATCCTGATTCGGAACCGGATTTAAGACCGGTCAGAAAGGACAGGATTTGTGCAATATACTAAAGGAGGATATTTCATGAAAAGATTTTTCAGTTTTACATTGGTTTTAAGCAGTTTGCTGTTCGTTTTAAGCGCATGTTCAAATTCAACAAACAGCACGCACAGCGGAGGATTTTTCCATCATTATTTTGTTGCCCCGTTTTCAGTTGTCATTAAAGCAACGGCCCAGCTGCTTCATGGTGATTACGGGATTGCCATTATTGTTTTGACGTTAATCATCCGGCTGATTCTCATGCCTTTTATGCTGCATACATTCAAAAAACAGCAAATCATGCAGGATAAAATGAAAGTTTTGAAGCCGGAAATGGATAAGCTGCAGACAAAAATCAAAGCGGCCAAAACGAAAGAAGAACAGGCAAAGCTGCAGCAGGAAATGATGGGGTTGTATCAAAAACACGGCGTTAACCCGCTGAATATGGGCTGCCTGCCGATTATCATCCAAATGCCGATTTTAATGGGGTTTTATTATGCGATCCGCGGCTCGAAAGAAATCGCCACCCACTCCTTTTTATGGTTTAATCTCGGACAAACAGATATTCCGATGGCCATTCTCGCTGGTGTCATTTATTTTATCCAAGCCCAAATTTCACTGATCGGTATTCCTGAGGAACAGAAGAAACAAATGAAATATATGATGCTCATGTCGCCGATCATGATCCTTTTTGTTTCTTTTTCAGCTCCGGCGGTTCTGCCGCTGTACTGGACAGTGAGCGGGCTCTTTATGATCGGACAAACACTGATTCAGAAAAAATTTTATCAGTCCCATCCGCCGAAGGAAGAATCCAATTCATAATTGTATCTGATCATCAAAATATAAAAAAGCGGCGGGTCACAGTTGATGTGTTCCCGCCGCTTTTATGTTGTTTACAGCCCCGGGTTTCCGGGGATTTTTTATACCGGTTTACTTCTGTTCAGTAACTGCCTCGTTTTCCTCCGGCAAGTTCTCATTTTGCTCCATTTCCTGATGCGGTTCTTCCGTATTTGCTGTATCATTCACAAATTCGTACAACCCACGGTCCGGTTTGCGGATACGCGGATCGAGTTTTTCGACGGATTTCATGAAAGAGGTCATATTAGCGATTTTATAGCCGGTTTTTTCTTCGATCATCCGCTGCAGTTCAGCCCCTCTGATCGGTTCCGAAACGTTTTTTAGTATTTGGATAGCCTCTTCTCTCATCTTGCCCGACCTGCCCTTTTTTGACGACCGCGATTTCCGCACCTTTCTTTCATTCGTAAGGGCTTCGCCGCCTGAGGTTTCCGGCGAGACGGACGCAAGCGCATTAAAAGATACATATTCCGGTTTGCCGGATGCTTTTACCTGCTGGCCTTCATTTTCATCCAGCTCCCTTAATCTTTTAAAAATATTTTCCCGTTCTTTTTGGAATTCCTGTATAACCCGAATCTCAGCGTCTTCCAGCTGCTCCAGGCGGATTTTTAGTGCCATTCTCTCATTCATTGTCAATTTTATCCCTCGTTTCTTAAAATATATGTATATATAGATTATAATATGAAACTAGTAAAATAAAAAGATAAAATAATTATTTTTTATTAGAAAATTAGTAGCGAATAATTATTCATAAAGGGGTATGTCGAATTTTTGCGATTTTCCGCAGATTATGTTCAAATTATTCGAATGATTTCTATTGCGTCTATTTTTGATATTTAGTAGAATATGGATGTAAGCGCTGACAGGCTGGTGCACAAAGCAAGTATATAAGGAGGCTTGTCTCCTTGAAATTAACATAAATGGAGGGGTTGGAATGGAACAATTAACCGTGCAGTTGGATGAAAGGGTTCAGCATTTCCTTCAGGGCAAAAAGAAAATGTTCATCAACGGGCAATTTGTTGAAAGTGCATCCGGAAAAACATTTGATACGCCGAATCCGGCTACCGGCGAAACGCTGGCTACGATCTATGAAGGGGATAAACAAGATATCGACCGTGCCGTACAAGCAGCCAGAAAAGCATTTGACGAAGGCCCGTGGCCGCGGATGAACCCTGCCGATAGAAGCCGGTTAATGTATAAATTGGCGGATCTGATGGAAGAGCACCGGGAAGCGCTGGCGCAGCTCGAAACGCTCGACAACGGGAAACCGATCCGTGAAACGGCAAATGCCGATATTCCGCTTGCCATCGAACATATGCGGTATTATGCCGGCTGGACAACGAAAATCACCGGCCAGACCATTCCCGTAAACGGCCCTTACTTTAACTATACCCGCCATGAACCGGTCGGGGTTGTCGGGCAAATTATCCCTTGGAACTTCCCTCTTTTAATGGCAATGTGGAAAATGGGTGCCGCGCTTGCGACCGGCTGCACGATTATCTTAAAACCGGCTGAACAAACGCCGCTTTCCGCCCTTTACTTGGCGCAGCTGGTAAGCGAGGCTGGCTTCCCGGACGGCGTTGTCAATATTGTGCCAGGCTTTGGGGAAACTGCCGGAGCCGCCCTTGTCGACCACCCGCTTGTAGATAAAATTGCCTTTACCGGTTCTACTGAAGTCGGAAAACTGATTATGGCCAATGCCTCGAAAACGTTAAAACGGGTGACGCTCGAACTTGGCGGAAAATCCCCGAATATTATTTTGCCAGATGCCGACTTGTCGAAAGCGATTCCTGGCGCCTTAAACGGTGTCATGTTCAACCAGGGGCAAGTATGCTGTGCCGGTTCGCGCGTGTTCATTCAAAAGAAACATTTTGATAATGTCATTGCCGATATGGCCTCCCACGCCCAGTCGATTAAGCAGGGCTTCGGGCTCAATAAAGATACGGAAATGGGGCCGCTTGTTTCAGATGAGCAGCAAGCGCGCGTTTTGAATTACATTGAAAAAGGACTCGATGAAGGAGCGGAAATTGTAACAGGCGGGAAAAAACCGCGTGAAGAAGGCTTCTTTGTTGAACCGACGATTTTTGCAGATGTCCGTGATGAGATGACGATCGCCAAAGAGGAAATTTTCGGTCCTGTTATTGCGGCCATGCCATATGAATCCCTTGATGAAGTAATCAGCCGCGCCAACAGCAGCGAGTACGGGCTTGCGGCAGGGGTTTGGACGGAAAATGTGGCCAATGCGCACTATATTGCAAACCGTCTCCGTGCGGGCACAGTTTGGGTCAACTGCTACAATGTGTTTGATGCCGCTTCCCCGTTTGGCGGTTATAAACAATCCGGCATTGGACGTGAAATGGGTTCTTACGCACTCCAAAACTATACGGAAGTCAAAAGCGTCTGGATTGCCAACCCTTAAAGGGCACCAAAAAGAAAAGCATCGGCAAAACCGATGCTTTTCTTTCATACTATTAAGATTCCAGCAGCAAATCTTCAGGGTTTTCAATTAATGTCTTCACCGTTTTCAAGAAACCGACAGCATCCTTTCCGTCAATGACGCGGTGGTCATAGGAAAGCGCCACGTACATCATCGGGCGGATCTCAATTCGGTCTCCATCGACTGCAACCGGGCGTTTTTGTATGGTGTGCATGCCGAGGATACCAACCTGTGTCCCGTTGATAATCGGTGTCGAGAACAACGAGCCGAAGACGCCGCCGTTTGTAATCGTAAAGGTTCCCCCCTGCAGATCGCTTAATGCAAGTTTATTATCGCGTGCTTTTTGGGCAAATGCAGCAATATCCGCTTCAATTTCCGCGAACGATTTCCGGTCGCAATCCCGGACAACCGGTACGACAAGCCCTTCTTCTGTGGATACTGCAATGCCGATATCATAATATTTTTTCAGCAGCAGCTCATTGCCCTGAATCTCCGCATTAACATACGGATATTTCTTCAATCCCGCAACCACGGCTTTTGTAAAGAACGACATAAAACCGAGACGGATGTCATGATCTTTAACGAACTGTTCTTTTTTCCGCTTTCTTAAATCCATGACAGCTGTCATATCAATTTCGTTGAATGTCGTCAGCATCGCCGTTGTCTGTGTCACTTCAACGAGCCGTTTTGCGATCGTCTGGCGGCGGCGTGACATGCGGATTCTTTCAATCGGTTTGCCGGCTTCTTCCGGCACAACTTTTCCAGCTGCAGGTTTTTCCGGTGCTGCCGGCGCTTTTGCCGCAGCTTGCGGATTGAAAGTTTCCACATCTTGTTTCCTTACCCTGCCAAGCGGATCCACTGCCGGCACTTGCGATAAGTCAATGCCTTTTTCGCGTGCCAGTTTGCGGGCAGCCGGAGAAGCAATCGGGCGGCTTTCGCTTTCTTCCTGAGCCGGCTTTTGTTGTTCCGGAGCAGGCGCTTGTGTTTGCGCCGGCGCCTCTGCTTGTGCCGGTTGTGGTGCTTCCGCTTCTTTTTGCGGCGCGGATGGCGTTGCACTGTTTTCCCCTGTTCCTTCGCCGACAATTGCAATGACATCGCCAACTTGTACTGTGTCCCCTTCTTCAAAAAGGAGGGACTGGACGACACCCTCTTCTTCTGAAATGACTTCTACATTTACTTTATCTGTCTCAAGTTCTACAATATATTCACCTTTGTCCACATGGTCCCCCGGATGTTTCAACCATTGTGCAATGGTTCCTTCCGTGATGGATTCTGCCAGTTCAGGCACTTTAATTTCAGCCACAACACTTGTCCTCCCTTAAAAGTATCACTTTTTTTATATCAAAGCCTCCTCCTTCATCTTCCGAGCAGCACGGGCTGCAGGATGAAGCGGGCAAAGCAGCGGTTATTTTGCGCATATTGAAGCCCCCGCCCCTTTGGAAGGAGCGGGCCGCCGTTTAAGGGCGGGTAATGGCTTCAGTCAGAATTCTGTTTTGTTCCTTTTTATGGACGACCGGGTCGCCTTCCGACGGGCTTGATCTTCTCGGCCGGCCGATGTACCGGATTTCCGCTCCCTGAGGCGCCAGCTTTCTTAAATACGGTTCAACGAAAGACCAGGAACCCATATTTTTCGGCTCCTCTTGCATCCATACAATTTCTTTTGCGTTTTTAAAGCGCGCGAAGATTTCCTTTAATTCCTGTTCAGGGAAAGGATAAATTTGCTCAACCCTTACCGTATGCAGCCAGCTGGTATTTTCCGCACTGTTCAGCTTTTCTTCCAAGTCTACAGCCACTTTCCCGCTGCAAAGCAGGATTCTTTCGACTGCATCCGTATTTTTCGTACCCGGGCCTTCCAGCACAGTGTGGAATTTTCCGTCCGTCAGTACAGACGGCTCTACAGATGCCAGCGGGTGGCGAAGCAGGCTTTTTGGCGTCATGAGAACGAGCGGGCGGATTTCTTCTTTTGCCAGCCATTTTGCCTGCCTTCTTAAAATATGGAAGTATTGGCCGGCTGTCGAAACATTTGCCACTGTCCAGTTGTTTTCCGCTGCCAGTTGCAGGAAGCGTTCCACCCTGCCGCTTGAATGTTCCGGACCCTGTCCTTCGTATCCGTGCGGCAGCATCATGACAAGCCCTGATTTTTGCCCCCATTTTGCCCTGCCGGATGAAATGAACTGGTCAAACATGACCTGTGCCATGTTTGCAAAATCGCCGAACTGGGCTTCCCAAATGACGAGCGTATCCGGCGAAAAGACGTTATAGCCGTATTCAAACCCGACAACGCCGGCTTCGGTCAGCGGGCTGTTATAAATGGCAAATGAAGTTTGAACGCCGGACAGATGATGGTGCGGAATATATTCTTCCCCCGTCTGTTCGTCGTGCAGGACGAGATTGCGCTGTGCGAACGTGCCGCGCTGTGTATCCTGGCCGGTAAACCGGATCGGCACGCCATCTTTTAAAATGGCTGCAAACGCGAGCGCTTCCGCATGGGCCCAGTCAATTTTCCCTTTGCCGTCAAAAACGTGTTCGCGGCGTTTCAAAATCCGCGCCAGTTTTTTAAAGACGTGGAAGTTTTCAGGCCAGGCGAGCAATTCAGCATTCCAAGCCCTCAGTTCCTGTTCCGGCACCCCTGTTTTCATGCTCAAATAGCCTTTTTTCACATTTTCTGGGGGCTCCATGGCCGTATCGGGTTCTGCTTCGCCGTCTGGCACTTTTTCGTAAGCCGCCTGCAGTTTTTTCTGAACGGCTTCATCAATCGTTTTAACCTCTTCGGCTGTCAGGACGCCTTCTTTTACAAGCTGTTCACCGTAGATGGCCCTGACCGTCGGATGATTGTGCACCGCATGGTACATTACCGGGTTGGTTACCATCGGTTCATCCATTTCATTATGGCCGTAGCGGCGGTAGCCGACCAGGTCGATCACAAAGTCTTTATGGAATTTTTCGCGGTAAGCATAAGCAAACAGCGCCGCCTGTACGCATGCTTCCGGATCATCCGCATTCACATGGAGGATCGGCACTTCATAGCCTTTTGCCGGATCAGAAGCATATTTTGTTGACCTCGAGTCGTATGTTTCGGTCGTAAACCCGATATTGTTATTGGCGATGATATGGATGGTCCCGCCTGTCCCGTATCCGTTCAGCTTGCTCATATTCAGCGTTTCTGCGACAATGCCCTGCCCCGCAAATGCGGCATCCCCGTGGACAAGAATCGCAAATGCGCGGTCCGGATCGCGGTCCGGATAGCCCGCTTTGTTCCGGTTATCCTGCGCGGCACGTGTATACCCTTCGACAACAGGGTTGGCAACTTCCAGATGGCTTGGGTTGTTGGCAAGCACGATACGCGCGCCGATCGGACCGCCGTTTTGCCCTTTTCTGTCCGCGCCGAGATGGTATTTAACATCGCCGGTCCATCCGTACGTAATGCCGATCGATCCTTCGGAAGGGATTAAATCTTTATTGGAAGCATGCTTAAATTCCGCAAAAATGAGCTCGTATGGTTTTTCAAGAATATGGGCAAGCACATTGAGTCGGCCTCTGTGCGCCATGCCGATATTAACGGTTTTCACACCCGTTTTGACCGCTTCAATGATCATTTGTTCCATCAGCGGAACGAGCGCATCAAGCCCTTCAATGGAAAAACGCTTCTGCCCGACAAATGTCCGGTGAATAAATTTTTCAAATCCTTCCACATCGGAAAGGCGTTTTAAAATCCCGATTTTCTGTTCCCGGCCGAGTTCGCGGAAAAAGCTGCCCGATTCAACTGTCCGTTGCAGCCAGTGCTTTTCTTCCATGTCATGAATATGGTCAAACTCAAAGGCGACTTTTTGGGTGTACACTTCTTTTAAATAATTGATGGCATCAAGCCCGTTTTTGACCTTTTTAGGTGCATCCGGGCAAATAAAGGATGCCGGCACTTTTTTCAAATCTTCTTCGGTTAAATCAAATTCTCCCAGTTCAATTCTTCTGACATCCCCAACAGGTTTTTGGAGCGGGTTGATATCCGCTGCGAGATGGCCAAAAGTCCGGATATTGTCCGCCAATTTGACGGCAGCGACCATTTTGCTGAAAATCGTCGGGTTTGCCGGCAATTGGAAAGAAATATCCGCCTGCCCCTGTGTCGGGCTCCCGCCTTCGGAAACAGCGGGCGCGCCCCACTGGTCAAATACTTTTCTCGCCTCTTCGTCGATGCTCTCCGGATCTTCCAGGTATTGTTCATATAAATCCATGACATACCCAAGATTAGGCCCGGAAAAACTTTCCCAAAATCCCTTTGGTGTAGTTGCATTCATTTTGAAAAACCTCCAGCCCTTCGTCCCTTATTCACTTTCGTATGATTTCGTCTGGCGGATACCAAAACGGAACCATGAAATTATGTAACGATAAAGAATTTTGAAAGCTGTAACGCTTACAAACTCAATTTTAGCACTGTAAGCGTAATAGATAAAGTTAAAAACTCTTATTTTTAAAAATTTGCATGAATAGTGATTCATTCTGTTTTTTCCCGGAAAGTGATGCTGCATTTGCCTCACCTGATTGTTCAAAACCGCATATTTTATTATATCCCCGTTGCAGAAAGGAGCAAAAAAATGTTCCCATGGAAAACGTTTCCGTTCACCGAAGAGATCTTCAAGATGATGAATATGCCATTTCCGCCTGTACAGGAACATATCAACCAAGCCCTTTCTCAATGGGACGAATGGGGCGCTGCGTTCAAGAAGGGGGACGGGGCCGATGATCCGGCTCCCTCTTCCCCGGATACGGGCGCCCCGTCTATAAAAATATTTGAAACACTGGATTTTATTTTTATCCGCGTCCCTGTCCAGGAGGAAAGCATGCTCACAGGCTTAAAAATCTTCCACACTTCCCTTCAAGTCATGTTAAAATCATTTCCAAAACCGGACTCGGAACAGGTGATACGGCTGCCTTCCCCGGTACGCAGGAAAGGGACGACCGCAAAATACCGGGATGGCATCCTGGAAATCCGGCTCCTGAAAAAAAGCGAACATGAAATGACAGAAGTCGGCATTGATTTTTAACGACTCTGCCTTCTCGATAAAACTTACAGTTGGTTCTGACAGTTCCCGTTTTTTTGCGTATCAAAAGACTTACCCATCACGGGCGAAAGGCGGACACCTTGCCAGACACGGCCCTGCACCTTTTCTTTAAAAAGAAAAAAGAACGTTTCATTTTTTCGAAACGCCCTCTTTTCCACCTGTTTTTTGTTTTGCGACAAGGGGGAATGTAAACCGGATCTCGGTCCCTTTACCAACCTCGCTCGCTGCTTCTATCGTGCCGGAATATCCTTCAGTCAGTTGTTTGGCAATGGCGAGCCCGAGTCCGTTCCCGCCTTTTGCGCGGCTCCTTGCTTTATCCACCCGGTAAAAGCGGTGGAAAATTTGCGGCAAATCTTCTTTCGGGATCCCGATGCCGTAATCTTTTACTGTTAACATGGCCCTCCCCTTTTCCTGCTTGAGTCGGATATCGACTTTGTAAATGCGGTCGGAATATTTTATCGCATTATCAAATACAATGATCAGCACCTGCTCAAGATGGTTCTCGCTCATTTGGATGTCATAGGCCTGATTGGGATCATATTGAAAATTGAAGTCGAACTGCTGATGGATCATTTTAAAATTGCGGATCACCCTTTCTGTGACTGCCAAAAGATCTGCTTTTTCCTCATTGGCCAGTATTTTGGCTTCTTCCGCCCGCGAAAGATCGAGCAGTTCCTCCACCAGTTTTTTCATTCTGCTTAATTCCTGCAGCGAAGCCTGGAGCGACTCTTCAAGAATCGCAGGGTCATTTTTCCCCCACCGGTTTAACAAATTTAAGTGCCCTTCCATCACTTGGACGGGGGTCCTTAATTCATGGGAAGCATCCTCGACAAACCGTTTCTGCTGCCGGAACGACTGTTCAATTTGGTCCATCATATCGTTAAAAATATTGGTCAATTCCCCCATTTCGTCTTTAGAGGCGCTCGGCTCCATCCGTTCTTGGAATCCTTTTTTGCGGATGCTTTGCATCGTGGAAGAGAGCTTTTTCAGCGGTTTGAGGAAATTTTTTGCCATCATAAACCCGAGAAAAGCACTCAAAAGCAAGCCCACGCATCCGGCGACCATCATGACAAACAGAACATTCCGCATTAAATTTTCATACCGGTATAAAGGATAGATCACTTCAATATAGCCGTTGAACGACTGGGAGCGGAACGGGCTCCTTCCGACTAAAATTTGATGATTGCCCGCGCGGATCAGGCTGACCCGTTTTTCGTTCACCGGCATAAACGGCACTTTTGCATCGGTAGAATGAATGCTTTTTACGACAAGCATTTCCTTTCCTTCCGCATTGATGATCCGGATCGACTGGTCTTTTTCCAGCACCTGCTGAAAAAGCGTCCGGTTCGATAAAATGTCATCGATGTTTTCCCCCTTGTTGTTCAAATCATCCAGCGCCTCGGATACCGAAGTCGCTTCTTCATGCAATAGCCATCTACTGATTAGTGTATACTGGAAAAATCCGAAAATCAGAAACGTTAAAAAGATCGCTACACTTGCGCCGACGGACCATTTCACTTTCAAGGAACTTTTTTGCAGCCAGTGTTTTACCGCCCTCATTCGCGCATCACATATCCTGTTCCCCGCACTGTCTGGATATAGCTGTCTTCGCCTTCTGTATCAATTTTATTGCGCAAGTACCGGATGTACACATCGACGACATTCGTTTCGACCTCGGTTTCATATCCCCATACTTTGTTCAGGAGCGCTTCACGGGTCATGACAATATTTTTATTTTCCAAAAGCGTAAGCAGCAAATCGTATTCCCGCTTTGTCAATTCAATGGTTTTCCCTGCCTTTTTAACAAGCCGGCTTTCTTTTTCCAGCACAAGGTCACGAAACTTGTACGTTGTTAGCGCTGCTTTTTTGGGCTCGGCGTACTCCATCCTTCTGAAAATGGCTCTCAGCCTTGCGAGCAATTCTTCAATCGCAAATGGTTTGACAATATAATCATCCGCCCCATGGTCAAGCCCGGATACACGGTCCATAATGCTGTCCCGAGCGGTAATCATGATGACCGGTGTTTCTTTTTCCTGGCGCAGGCGGCGGCATACTTCAAGGCCGTTCAGTTTCGGCAGCATTAAATCAAGGAGAATCACATCCCACTCCTCCTCCAAAGCCGACTGCAGCCCTTCCCGCCCGTCATACGCCACTTTCACTTCGTATCCTTCATGCCTTAACTCCAGCTCAATAAAACGGGCCAGATTTTTTTCATCTTCCACCAGTAATATCCGTTTCATGATGATTCCCCCTCGAAGTTCTTTTGCCGGAACTCTTTCTTTTCCGCTGCCCTTATTATAGCTCCGGACAGCGCATGATCAAGGAGAATCCGCTTTTTCTTATATGCTAACCGAATGAAAGGAAAAAGATATGAATGGTTTGTTAAAAAATGATGAGAAAGAAAACCCGTTTTTTCCATTCATAAATGTCTCCGGTTGGGCAGATAGTAGTAAAGAAGAGTGCTGACATTGAGAAGAAGAAAGGAAAATACAGACAATGGATCATTTGACAACGAACACACCTTTATCCGATAAAAACAATGAAATCCATCAAAAAAGATGGGCGATTGTTGCATTATCGTCCATTCCCCTGATTATGACACTGGGGAATTCAATGTTGATTCCGGTCCTTCCCCTCATGGAGGACAAACTGGGCATCAGCAAAGTCCAATCCAGCTATATTATCACCTTTTATTCAATTGTCGCCATTTTCCTTATTCCGGTTGCCGGATTTTTATCGGACAGATACGGCCGAAAAATGGTCATTATCCCGTCACTTGCGATTACGGCTATAGGAGGGGCGATTTCGGCATACGCGGCCTGGCAACTTGATCACCCGTATTCCCTTATTTTGATCGGCCGGACTTTGCAGGGCGTTGGGACGGCCGGCGCAGCACCGATCGTTTTGCCGCTTGTCGGTGATATGTTACACCGCAACCGGGATGTGAGCACCACCCTCGGCATTATTGAAACGGCCAATACGTTTGGAAAAGTATTGAGCCCGATTCTCGGATCCTTCTTGGCAGGATTGATCTGGTTTTTGCCTTTTGCGGCCATCCCTGTCTTTTGCCTGATCTCTATCCTGTCTGTTTTGTTTCTTGTCAAAAGGCCGGCACACGAAAAACAGGGGCCGGGAATCAAAGCATTTATAGGGAATACGAAAAAGGTGTTCCGAAAGCACTGGCGCTGGCTGTCGGCCGTATTTGCGATCGGGGCCATCGTGATGTTTATTTTGTTTGCGGTGCTGTTTTATTTGTCGTCCAATCTGGAAGACCAATACGGCTACCATGGCGTGAAGAAAGGGTTTATTTTGGCCGTCCCGCTTGCGGCATTGTGCCTTTCTTCCTTTATAACTGGGAAAATCATTAAAGAAAACATGGTACTGATGAAATGGATTATTTTCTCCAGCGTGCTCATTACCGGAGCCTCCGTGCTCGTGATCACTTTTTCGGACCGTTTTTTCTATTTAATAGGGACCTTTCTCATTTGCGGAATTGGAATCGGCGCCTCCCTTACGCCTTTGGATGCACTGATTAATCAGTCGATTGAAAAAGAAGTCCGCGGAACGATCAGCGCCATTTACAGTTCTATGCGCTACATCGGCGTGGCGGCAGGTCCGTTATTTATGGCCAATTTTATGAAAGGGCGGGTTGAGATCAGCATGGTGATCATGGCCGGTTTCTGCCTGGTGGCGGCAGGACTTACATTTGTGGCGGTGAAACCGGACAAATCACGCGCTGAAGCTTCTTCCCCTGCCTAAATTTTGGCGCTGTGCGATATCATTTGTAGCGCCTTACCGTTTCAGGTAAACTGATGACGAAGAAACTGAAAGAAAGAAGGAGGGAATGCTTTGGCTGAAAACAGACCATTCAATCGGTTAATCCATGAAAAATCGCCTTATTTGCTGCAACACGCCCGTAATCCGGTTGACTGGTATCCGTGGAGCGAAGACGCTTTTGCGAAAGCGAAGCGGGAAAACAAGCCGGTTTTTGTTTCCATTGGCTATTCAACCTGCCACTGGTGCCATGTGATGGAACGGGAGTCTTTTGAAAATGAAGAGGTAGCGCGGATCCTGAATGAGAAATTTGTGGCGATTAAGGTGGACAGGGAAGAGCGGCCGGATATTGATGCTATCTATATGCTTGTTTGCCAAATGATGACTGGGCAGGGCGGCTGGCCGTTGAGTGTATTTTTGACGCCGGAGAGGGTTCCTTTTTATGCGGGAACCTATTTTCCGCGGGAAAGCCGGTATGGGATGCCCGGTTTTAAAGAAGTGTTGCTTTATTTATCCCAACAATATACCGAAAATCCGGACTGTATCAAGGATGTAGGGGTACAAGTCAAACAGGCGCTCGAGGCAAGCCGGGAAAAAGGGAAACAAACGGCTTTAACAAAAGAAACGATTGGGCGCGCTTTTCAAGCTTACAAACAAGGTTTTGATCCCCGCTACGGCGGTTTTGGAAAGGCGCCGAAATTTCCAATGCCGCATTCACTCGTATTTTTACTGATGTATGCCAAATTTTATGAAAACCGGGATGCGCTTAGGATGGCAACCAAAACATTGGACGGGCTGGCGCGCGGGGGAATTTATGACCATATTGGTTACGGTTTTTCCCGCTATTCCGTTGATGAAAAATTTTTGGTGCCACATTTTGAAAAAATGCTTTATGACAATGCGCTGCTTGTGCTGGCCTATACCGATGCTTTCCGGATGACGAAAAATGCCCAGTACAAAAAAATAACGGAAGAAATCATCACGTATGTGCTGCGTGATATGGCCCATCCGGATGGCGGGTTCTATTCCGCGGAAGATGCCGACTCAGAAGGTAAGGAAGGAAAGTTTTATGTGTGGACGCCTGCAGAAGTAAAAGATGTGCTGGGGGAACAGTTGGGCACGCTCTTTTGCCAGGCATACGGCATTACCGGGCAGGGAAATTTCGAAGGAAAAAATATCCCGAACCAGATTACAACGCATTTAGAATCAATTGCAAAAAAAGAAGGGATTTCTCCCGCGGCGCTCGCAGAAAAATTAGAAACGGCACGGCAAAGCTTGTTTCAACACCGGGAAAAGCGGGTACGCCCGTTCCGCGATGATAAAATTTTAACGGCATGGAACGGCTTAATGATTGCAGCGCTCGCAAAAGCAGGGCGTGTTTTTCATCAACCATCCTATGTGCAGGCTGCAGAAAAAGCGGTTTCTTTTATCAGGGACAACTTGATTCAAAATGACCGTGTAATGGTGAGATACCGCGATGGCGAAGTAAAAAATAAAGGTTTTATAGACGAATATGCCTTTCTCCTGTGGGGATATATGGAACTGTACGAATCCACTTTTGCCCCTTTTTATTTGGCGGAAGCAAAAAAACTGGCCGGCAATATGATCGATTTATTTTGGGATGGTCATGGAGGAGGCTTTTTCTTTAGCGGAAACGACGATGAACCATTGCTCGTCAGGCAAAAGGAGTCTTATGACGGGGCACTACCTTCCGGGAACAGTGTTGCAGCCTGCCAGTTGTTAAGGCTTTCGAAACTGACTGGGGATTTTACGTTGGAAGAAAAAGTCCAGCAATTGTTTCAGGCCTTCAGCAAGGATATCGATGATGAACCCACTGCCCACGCCATGATGCTGCAGGCTGTGATGTACGCACAGCAGGCAACAAAAGAAGTCGTGATCGTGATGGATGATGAAACAAAAGAAGTTGTTGATTTCATTAACCATATACAGAAGAACTTCTACCCTGGCATTTCCGTCATGGTGGTAAAAAGGCGTGAACAGGCGAAACTCTCCAAAATCGCTTCCTTTATTGAAGATTATGCCATGATAAACGGACAACCAACCATTTATGTCTGTGAAAACTTCAGCTGCAATCAACCGACAAATGATTTTCAAACTGCCATGGATTTGCTCTTTAAAAAATGATTTATGCATGGAAGGTGGATGCCTTCCTTTTTTTATTACATACGGGGAGCAGAAAATGAACAGTTGCCCGGAACTATGATGATGCTGCTCCGTTTGCTTTGCTAGGATAATCCCTTTTTGAAATACGCACCATTTTCTGATTGCCGTTAAATCTATCTTCTTGCATTTTCCATTCATCTTCTTTCTTCCAATTTTTTATATCAAAAAAACATGTTTACACATTATAAATTTTTGATATAATAAAAGCGACCAAACCTATGAAGGAGGCAATATCATGTTTACGAGTGCGAATGTAACAGTTACGGTAGCGGATTTAAAAAAAGCCGTTCAATTTTACACCGAAACCCTTGGATTGAAGCTGCAGGGCGAAATGGACGATCATTTTGTACAGATCGAAGCACCGGGATTGACGATTGGGCTCCTGCATCTTACCGGAGAGCGGAATGCCCAATCGGCAAAATCAGAAAGCATGTCGATTGGATTTGTGGTGCAGGATTTAGAGGCAGCCATCAAGACATTGAAATCCCATGGTGTTAAATTCCATGATTATGTTGAAGGGAAGGCAGCCCAGGTCGTACACTTCAATGACCCTGACGGCAATACCCTTTACTTAGTATCTGATCATTAAAAAAGAGGCGGCTTTCAAATGTCATCCATGCCAACTTGGCAGCCGCCAGACAGGTTAAGCGGAATCCCGGCGCTTCCCGCTGCACCATCTTCCCACAATTATATGGCGAGAGTCTGTTTGTTGGATATTCATGGTTCAGCATCCCTTGTTCCATAAAAAGGAAGTTAGACGGAAAGGAGACGTTCGCTTGAACGAATTGTTCATACTTGGCGAATTGATGAACAACCCGATGCACGGCTATTTGCTGCATCAAATTTTGAACGCAATTGTGGGCCCCACACGAAAAATCAGCTGGGGGGCGCTTTATCCACTCATTCACAGCATGCTTGCAGACGGTCTGATCGAGCAGGTCCCCGAAGAACAACCGGAGGGCGCTCGGCGGGGAAAAGGAAAAAAGAAAAAGATTTACAAACTTACAGATGAAGGTAGAATCCGGTTTTTCCGGCTGATGGAAGAACCGATTCCATACTCACCGGATTATGAACTGCATTTTTATATGAAGCTGAAAAATTTTGGTCTGGTCAGTGAGGAAGTGCAGTTTTTAATTTTGCATCAATATAAAGATTACTTGCGTTATGAAATCCGCCATGAGGAAGAACGGTTGGTTTATGCGGGAGGGGATAAACGGATTCCCAAGGAAGAACAGCAGTATATCCTGACCTTTTTCCGGCACCGGTTAGAAAAGCTCCGTTTTGACGAAAAGTGGGTATTACAATTAATCCATCAACATCGTGAGAATAGACAAGGGCTTGAATAAAGTGTGAAAACGGAAAGCTGGACATACTTGTGCAAACCCATAAGAAATCCGGAATGATGCATTCACAATATTCTTTTTGCACGGCACAACAAACAACCCCCGGTTGATTCACCGGGGGTTGTTTGTTTTATTTATTCTTTTTGGCTGAATCCGGAATGGAGGTTTCAGGCAACCCACTCATATCCGTCTGGTCAAAGGAATAATCGTACTTGTTCCGGTTCACCGGCGTAAAACCTTTTGGTGTGTAGAAACGGAGCAGGTCGTCGTACACCACTTTATCAGACAGATTCAGCATCTCTTTTGCAATCTTTTCATCATTTTTGCCAAGTTTTGGATTGACTTTTTCACCGGTCGCATTGTCGTAAAGCGTTCCGGATACTTGCGTGAACTTATTGGTGACAAAATCGCCGTTACGGAACGGAACGACTTGGCGGTGCTGGCTGGACAAAAGATCAGACCCGAACTGGATGTAGTCTTTTGTATCAACGCCAAGCAAATGCATCACCGTCGGCATTACATCGACTTCACCGCCGTACGTATGCTTGATCCCGCCTTTTACGCCCGGAACATGGATAAACAGCGGCACCCTTTGCAGCTGCGCGTTCAAATATGGCGTAATTTCAGGGACACCGAGCACTTTCGCCATTGCCGCATTGTGATTTTCCGAAATGCCGTAATGGTCACCGTACATGACAATCACGGTATGGTCATAAAGCCCGGATTCCTTCAAATAGGTGAAGAACTGCTGCATCGCTTCATCCAGATAATGGGCGGTTTGGAAATAGTTATCAACGGTTTTATCACCGAAATTGCCTTTCGGGAAGTCAGCATCCTCTTCATCCAATGGAAACGGGAAGTGGTTTGAAAGCGTAATAAACTTCGTATAGAAAGGCTGCGGCAATTTGGTCAAATACTGCATCGATTCATTAAACCAAGGTTTGTCCTTCATCCCGTAGTTTAACGTATTTTTGTCGCTCATATCGTAATACTTGGCGTCAAAGAAACGGTCATAGCCGAACGATTTGTACATTTCGTCACGGTTCCAGAAAGTCTTATAGTTTCCGTGGAAAACAGCCGATGTATAGCCTTTCTGGCCAAGAATGGCAGGTG
Source organism: Weizmannia sp. FSL K6-0777 (assembly GCF_038593185.1). Taxonomy (NCBI): domain Bacteria; kingdom Bacillati; phylum Bacillota; class Bacilli; order Caryophanales; family Bacillaceae; genus Heyndrickxia; species Weizmannia sp. FSL K6-0777. The sequence goes on along the minus strand of NZ_CP151971.1, from coordinate 1,519,017 downwards.
CTGCCTGGTACGTATTTTGTGCTTTCGTCGTAAATACAGACCCCGTCGGCAGCGGGAACAGCGAGTTTTCCATCATAAATTCGGCATCAGACGTTTTCCCCTGGCCTGTCTGGTGGAAAAAGTTATCGAAATAAAAGGTGTTTTTATCCTTTGTCAGCGAGTTTAAAAACGGTGTGACTTCTTTGCCGTCCAATTTGTAATTGATCAAAAAGTTCTGGAACGACTCAAGTGAAACGTAAATGACATTCATACCCTTTGCCGCGCCGAAATATTTGCTGTCCGGCTCGGTATAGTTCGCTTTCACATAGTTTTCCACATCGCTCACGTCACTGCTGTCAGCCATCGCCCGCTGTGCAGACGATTTTGTTGTCTGGATCGCATCATAAAGCGTGTAATTGTACATACCGAGATATTTCACGATATAGCTACGGTCAAAAGTCCGCGTTAAAAGCTGCGGGCGGTCCGCTTCGGCAAGCCCGAGATTAAAAATGAAAAATGCAATCGCGGCAATCATCAGCCCGGCAAGCGAGCGGCGGTTGATTTTCCCTGCGTTGGCCCTGACGGTTTTCGTTGCAATCAAGGCAATGAGGATGATCGTATCAAAAAAGTAAAAAATATCATAAGGCTTCATTAATGCAGCTGCACTCCCGCCGAGGTCGCCGAAGTTTTTCGTCTGCGACAAAACCGGCAGCGTAATGAAGTCATTGAAGAAACGGTAATAGCATACATTCGCGTACAGCAAAACAGACAAAAGCACGTCAATCACAGTCATTGCAATGATCCGGCCGCGTCCCTTAAAGAAAAGCGCAAGCGCAAAGAAGAACAGTGCCGAGCTGATGGGATTGATGGCAAGCAAAAATTTCTGCATGCCGTTTTGCAGATCCAGATTGAATTCCGCTTTATAGACAATATAAGTTTTTACCCAGAACAATAAAACCATGAGAAAGTACAGGGCGTATTTTTTATTTAGCAAACTTTTAATCTGGTTAAACGAGATCTTCATTCAGTATTCCCTCCCAATTGCCAAACTCTCCGGCAACAATTTCAGGACGCTTCATTTATTCATACCAACATATTGTAATACAATTTTAAAAAAAAGCAAGCGCTCATCAACGGCTTTTCCAGCCCCTGGGCAGCCCTTTCCGGCCAAGCGGGGCTGTCCGCGCCGGAATTCCGCATACCCACCGCCAAATATTTTTATTTCCACCATATTTTATTACAATTTCAATTTTCTTTCAAACAAGTTCAACGCAAGCGCAGATAAAATGACCCAAACAAGGCCGGCCGCATATCCTCCGGCAACGTCGCTCGGGTAGTGGACCCCTAAATAGATGCGGCTAATGCCGATGGCAAGCACCAATAAAAGGGCAAACAGCGTCCCCGCGACCTTCACCCACCGGCGTTTCGCAATGCGGAACAGGATCAATACGAGGCAGCCGTATAAAATCATGGATCCCATCGAATGCCCGCTTGGGAAGCTGTAACCCGTTTCCTGGACGACACGCATAATATCGGGACGCTGGCGCTTGAATATGTATTTTAATATGGTGTTAAAAACCCCGGCTCCAAGCGCGACAGATACAGCGAGATAAAGGCTTAGTGTACGGTATTTTTTGATCCAGAGCACAAGGGAAAGAAAGAGGGTGACCGCCGCCGCCCCTTTTACAGATCCGAGAAAGGTAACAGCCAGCATCACGCTCGTTAGCCGGCCGGAAATATTCCCCTGGACAAATGAGATAATCGGAAGGTCAAAATGCCGGATCTCCGCCTGGTTGAAGTGACCGGCGATTTCAAAAAAAATCCAGGTGCAGAAGGAAAGCACCAGTAAAACGAACACCCATTGCACAATCGTCTGCCTTTTCATCATCAACCTCCAATATGAAATAATTTACCATATTGGAGGCTTTCCGGCAAATTTTCCGGCATTCCCCATGCTATCCGGTACCGCCCGGTTTTTACGCTTCTTTTGCCTTTGTTTTGGCCGCTTTTTTTGGTTTTTTTGCCGGTTTTTTTGCCGGCTTTGCCCTGTCGATGGAAGCCTGGAGCGCCGCCATCAGGTCGGTCACATTGTTTTCCGGTTCTTTTACTTTTGCCGTGACGAGTTTTTTTCCGGTTCGTTTCGATTCAATTAAAGCCATCAGGTTTGACCGGTATGCATCCGTATATTTTTCAGGCTCAAACGATGTCGTTAACTGATCAATCAGCAAAATTGCCGTCTCAATTTCTTTTTTCGAGACTTCATCATCTTGCGGCACATTCGGAACGTCAGATGCTTTCCGGACTTCATCCGGGTAATGGATCGTTTCCATCAAAAGCGTGTTTTCATACACGCGGATAACGGCGAGCTGCTCCTTTGAACGCATAACAATCCGGGCAAGTCCGACTTTCTCTGATTCGGTCAGCGCTTTCCGCAACAAGCCGTAAGCTTTTACGCCCCCTTCATTCGGGGACATGTAATAACTCCGGTTAAAATAGACCGGGTCGATCTCCCGCATATCAAGAAAATCCATAATTTCCACTGCTTTTTCTTCTGTCTGTTTGCGCAGTTCTTCCAGTTCTTCCTCTTCCAGTACGACAAACTTTCCTTTCGCGATTTCGTATCCTTTTACGATTTCTTTTGCGTCCAATTCTTCCTCGCACACCGGACAAACCTTTTCATACCGGATCGGGGAATGGCATTTTTTATGAAGGGAACGCAATTTGATATCTTTATCTTCCGTTGCGGCATGCAGTTTAATCGGGATATTGACGAGTCCGAAACTGATCGTGCCTTTCCACATCGTATGCATGAATGAAACGCCTCGCTTTTTGAAGATAATATATGTACGAATCCACCCCGCTATGTACTTCAACTTTTGGAAAAAGAAAGGGTGCTCGAAATGAAACCGATGTTGCCGGTTTTAAAATGGTCTCTGCCAGATACAGGAAAGTGGGTATACGAAATTAAATATGACGGTTATCGCGCGATCCTCGACTGGACAGAAGACGGCATGCGGTTATGGAGCCGCAACGGAAAAGATTTGCTGCCCCGGTTTCCGGAAATCCGCACCTTTTTGCAAACGCTTGAAGGCCGTGTAAAAGGGCAGCTTCCGTTACGGCTTGACGGCGAACTTGTGCTGCTTGAAAATCCGTATAAAGCTGGCTTTAGGGAGCTGCAACGCCGCGGGCGGATGAAAGCTGAAGCAGCTGCAGAGCAGGCGAAAATGCGCCCCGCCCATTATCTCGTATTTGATTTGCTCATGCTTGGCGGAGAGGATATGGCCGGCAAACCGTATTTGCAGCGAAAAAGAGCATTGGAAAACTTATGTGAAACGCTCGCGCTGCCGCTCTCCCCCGCCCCGGGCGAAACGGCACGGGTTCAGCAAATCCCGTTCACCCGTGACGCATCCGTCTTAAAAGAGACGGTGAAAAATTTTAACAGTGAAGGCATTGTCGCAAAACAAACGGACAGCAAGTGGGAAGCGGGAAAACGAGTTGAAACATGGATAAAAGTGAAAAATTGGAAGACAGCCGCCTGCTTTATTACGGCTTACGACGAGAAAAACGGGTATTTCGATGTCGCAGTGTTTAAAGATGGCGACATTTTTCCAATCGGCCAGTTTCTTTTCAGCATGAATCCGGACGAAAAACAAATCCTCACAGAAGCGGTCAGGAAAAATGCCACAAACAATGAAAACGGCGTCTACACGATCGATCCTTCGATTTGCGTCGAGATATTTTATTTGGAATGGGACGGCGCCAATCTGCGGGAACCGCATTTCCACCGCTTCCGCTTTGACCTTTCGCCGGATGCCTGCACGTTTGAAGATTTCAGGCTCCGTAACGCCGCCATTCCGGAAGAAGTGGAAGTGACGCATCCGGATAAACCGCTATGGAAAAAGCGCCATGTGACAAAGCTCGACTTTCTTGCCTATATGCGGGAAATTTCTCCTTTTATGCTGCCGTTTCTTTCGGACAGGCTTTTGACCGTCATCCGTTACCCGCACGGCGTCTTCGGCGAGGCATTTTACCAGAAAAACTGCCCCGATTATGCGCCCGCTTTTGTGGATACGGCTATGCATGAAGACATCCGGTATATTGTCTGCAACGATTTAAAAACACTGATGTGGCTCGCAAACCAGCTAGCGGTGGAATACCATATCCCGTTTCAGACCGTAAACAGCCGTTTCGTCAGTGAGATTGTATTTGATTTTGACCCCCCTTCCCGGGATGCGTTTCAACTTGCAGTAGAAGCGGCTTTGCTGTTAAAACAGGTGACGGATGCCCTTCATTTGGAGAGCTTTGTCAAAATTTCTGGAAATAAAGGGCTGCAAGTCTACATTCCATTGCCGGACAGGCAGTTCTCATGGGAAGATACAAGGCTGTTCACGGAATTTATGGCTGCTTATTTCATTTCGAAATCGCCTGAACATTTTACAATCGAACGGATGAAGAAAAAACGGGGCGGAAAATTATATGTTGATTTCGTCCAGCATGCGGAAGGAAAAACGATCATTGCACCTTATTCGATGCGCGGGCATGAGGATGCGCTTGTGGCGGCGCCGCTTTTCTGGGAAGAAGTAAACGCGTCGCTTTCGCCGTATGACTTTACCATTGAAACGGTCCTTTCGCGTGTGAACCGGTACGGCTGCCCGTTTGCGCGATTCTTTGCCTGCAAAAGCGGCCAGCCTTTTGCCCCGGTACTTGCATTTTTAAAGCAGAACAAAGGGCGCCCCATATAGTTTGGCGCAGCTTTCCAATCGAAAAAAATACGCCTCCCTTTTACAGGAGACGAAAATTTTAAGCCAATGCTTTCTCTACCGTTTCTTTTGCATGGGTTTCGAGCTTTTGATACAGCTTCTGTTCGCCGAAATCCTTTTTTTCTGCAATCCGGAACTGTTCCGGGTACCCATCGTCAAAAGAAACAGCGGTTTCGTATAAATAGGTGGCATTACCGATCAGGTCAATCGTGTATGCCGGTTCCCCTTCTTTTTCAATTTTTTGGACAAAGCACCGTACTTTACCGCCATTATTGAACACGTCGATCATTTCACCGAACGGGCGCAATCTTAACAGGCAGGCCACAAGGCTTGAAGCGGACATCGCCGTTCCGCACGCATTTGTAAAACCGACGCCGCGTTCAAACGTGCGGACGTATAAGCCATTTTCACCAATCGGTTTGGCAAAGCTGACATTCACGCCGTCCGGAAAGATATCATTTGGTCCGTTCACATACTCGGACAATGTTTTTTGCGTATCAGACCGGAATCCTTCATTTTCGACAAAGGCGATCAGATGCGGATTCGGCACCGCAACTGCTGTAAACGACAAATCTTCCGACAAGGCCTTAACCGGTTCATTGATGAGCACTTCTTTATCAATATGCATCGGCAGTTTGTTCAAGTCAAAGGAGACAGGCGAGATTTCGACCCGGAACGTTGGGATGCCGTCCAATAGGGGCTCTGCTTTGCGGGCATATAGATTTGCTTTCATCGTTTCAATTAACAGATCGTCTTTCCCGCGTTTTTCGGATACGTACCGCGCAACACAGCGCAGGCCGTTCCCGCACATGGACGCCTCGGAACCGTCCGCATTGAATACCCGCATTTTTGCGTCTGCCTGCTGGCTTTCCGACACAAAGAGCAGGCCGTCCGCCCCGAGCCCGGCATCGCGCCGGCAAAATGACAGAGCCATTTTTTTGCGGATGTCGTCCGTTAATGGCGCAGAGATTTCCGTTTCATCGATCAGCAAAAAATCGTTGCCTGAGCCGTGGCATTTAATCAGTTTCACATGCATGATGGATTTCCTCTCTTTTTCTTTCTTTATACTTACAAAAATTGTATCATTTCTTCTTTTTTTTTACACGAAATATTTATTATGCCTGTAAAAAAAGGCGAGCAGTGCGATGACGAGTACTTCGTCTTCTTCCGTCCCCCGTATAAAAGTAAGTACCGGTGCATTAAGCGGAAACTTCTGCTGCCAGCTCACCGGCATCACGCCGCGTGACACCACTGCTAAAAGTTGTTCGTCCCGGTAAAATTCCAAATCATGGTTTCCATTTTTCCGGATCGCACAAGTCCGGCTGCCGTTTTCAAATATCATTTCTTTTCCCTTTGCTCTTTTTAATGAAAAGAACCGTTCATATGCCGGAAACCCGATGCTGATTTCCCAATTTTGCCGTTTGCGGACCGTGGCGCTAAATGTGGCGCCCGCTCCCCGTTCAAGGCGGAAATACCGGATTTGTTGTCTGAAAGCTTTTTCCTCAAGCAGCCACCCTAAGCGGCCGCTTCCATCATAAAGCTGCACCGAGAGTTTTGCACCGGGCGGAAACTGGATCAAGTACTGCCCGCTGTCCGCTTGTCTTTCTTCCTCCCCTTTTTCTCCGGATATGTTTTCTTCTATCTTTTGATAGTAGAAATAGCGCGCAGCAAAGTAGAGAATGAACAGCCAGACGGCCAAAATCAGCCAGTTGAACATGCCGCCGCGCCCGATATACATCAGCGTGAGACAAAATGCGGAAAGGCCGCATGCAAGAATAACGGTTTGACACAGGTACATGTGAGACAACGTCGAATAGGTTTTTTTCAGCTCCATACAGACTCTCCCGTTTTTGTCTGGTCACTCTATTATATGAGACTTTTTATAAATCATGATGGTTTTACGGGTTTGCAAATCTTTCGCCGGGCATTTCCATCTTCATGGCAGGCTATCCATGGCGGCCCGAAAAATGAATATGTTATAATTTTTTGGAGTCCGTGGAAAAGTTGGGGGAATGAACATGAAACAAACCTTTACCTTAAAAGAAAAAATCGCACAGCTTTGGCATTTATTTCTGCCGATTCTCATCACCCAGCTTGCGATGCTGCTCATGAATTTTTTCGATACAACGATGTCCGGCCATTTTTCCAAAGCCGATCTGGCCGGTGTTGCGATCGGCGCATCCCTCTGGTTCCCCGTTTCAACCGGGCTGGGAACGGTTTTACAGGCGGTTACCCCGATCATTTCCCATTTGATCGGCAGCAAAAACACGGATGAAATCCCCCGTACATTTATCCAGAGCCTTTACGTCGCCGTCTGTATGGCTGTACTGGTGCTGTTTGCAGGCGGGCTATCGATCGGGCCGGTCCTTGGCCGGATGGATTTAGCACCGCATGTGGAGAGGGTCGCGCATCGGTTTTTATTTGCCCTGTCCTTCGGGCTGATTCCGTTGTTCTGTTACCAGGTTTGCCGCTCGCTGATTGATGCGACCGGGCTGACAAAAATATCGATGTTGATCACGCTGTTGGCGCTGCCCATCAATATTGGATTGAATGTTCTGTTCATCTTCGGGCATGCCGGATTTCCGCAGCTTGGCGGGGCAGGTGCCGGCGTTGCGAGCGCCATCACCTACTGGCTTATCTTGTTGATTGCAATCCTTGTGCTTATGCGTTTGCCGCGTTTTGCTGAAATGCGGCTGTTCCGCACGTTTTACCCGGTTTCTTTCCGCAGCTGGAAAGCGCTGTTGTCGCTTGGGATCCCGATGGGGTTGTCGACTTTTTTTGAATCGAGCATTTTTTCGGTTGTGACATTGTTCATGAGCAAATTTGGCACTGACACGATCGCTTCCCATCAGGCCGCCATGAATTTTGAATCGCTTTTGTACATGCTTCCGCTCAGCATTTCGCTTGCAATGACGATTCTTGTCAGTTTTGAAGCAGGGGCCGGAAGATTTAAAGACGCCCGCCTGTACAGCACAATCGGACTTATAACCGCTGTTGTGATCGCCACCTTGACCGGGCTGTTGCTCTACTTATTCCATGAACAAGTGGCAGCGTTTTACAGTGATGATCCGGCTGTCATCCGGTTAACCGGACATTTTTTGCTGTATGCCATCTTTTTCCAATGGTCAGATGCGGTTCAGGCGCCGGTGCAAGGTACGCTTCGAGGGTATAAAGATGTCCGGATTACGACCATTATGACGTTTGTTTCATATTGGGTTATTGGGCTTCCGCTCGGATATTTGCTGGATGCCGTCACCGCCCTCGGCCCGTTTGCCTACTGGATCGGACTGATCACAGGCCTTGCTGTAGGTGCGGTAACACTTTTAGGGCGCTTGCATTATATCCAGCAAAAAGCCCGAGATTTGCTGAAAAAGAACGGATAAGGTTTGGCGCAAGCGGGGCACATCCGGCAGATGGACCAGCTTGCAGGAAAGTGGACCCGTTTTCCGCAAGTGACGTTTCAAAAAGTGCGTACAAAAAAGCAGCCCCCGTAAAAGAGGCTGCGATAAGCAATTTATTTTCCAATAAACTCTTGTGTCCAGTAATGGCCGTTTTCAACATAGCCCACGCCGATATGGGTGAAGTTTTTATTTAAAATATTCGCCCTGTGGCCTTCGCTGTTCATCCATGCATTCATGACTTCCTGCGGTGTTTGCTGGCCCATTGCGATGTTTTCGCCGGCATATTGATACGAGATCCCGAATTGCTTCATCATATCGAACGGAGAGCCGTAAGTCGGGCTTGTATGGTCAAAATATTTATGGGTTGCCATATCATTCGATTTGACGCGCGCCATTTTGCTCAAAGCCGTATCGATTTTCAGCGCGCCCAGGCCGTTTTTCGCCCGTTCTTCGTTTACAAGGGTCACCACTTGTTTTTCATAGGCGTTTAACGTGTTGGCAGCCTGTGACTGCGTGCCGCCTGCCGGTTGCGTTGAAGTTTGTTTTAATGCCGATTGCTTTGGTGCTGCTGTTTGTTCCGGTGCCGATTGCTTTGGTGCTGCCGTTGTCTGGTTCGTTTTGCCTGCGTTGTTTGAAGCCGTTTGATTGGTTGCCGGTTTAAAAGAAAAACGGATGTTATGCTGCTTTAACCAGTTCTCCAATTCCTGCATGCTATGAAACTTGTATTCATGTTGAACAACCGTTTTCGGGCTGCAGTTTGTTTCGTTTGAGGCTGCCCCCGCCTTGCCGGAAACTGCCGGTGCAAGGATCAGTGCAAGTGCTGCTGCTGTTGTGAACATGGCCTTTTTCATCAATGATGTCCTCCCTCGTTTTCGTTGGTTTCTCTCTCGTACACAATAGAATCATAACATACGATTTTTGTAATATTTCTGGGAGAAAATAGAACAAGCAGCAAAGCAGGGGCCTGCTTGCAAACTGAAAATGAAAAAGCCAGCTGTATCAAAGGTTCCCATGCATCGTGCGAATTTCCTATCATTTCACACATTGGCACCGTCTTTTTAAATATCCAAAAGATGGAAGGATTTCGGGGTTGACAAGGCGGAAAAAGGACGGGTATTGTTACATTTTTTTCTTAAATGTTGCATGCTGCCACATTCATTTAAAAAAAGCGCCCCGAAGCCGGGCTTGCGGCTTCAGGGCGCTTTTTGTGTATATGGGCGCGTTTTCATATCAGTGCATTTGATTGAGGTGATCTTCAAACTTCCGGAATAGCCTGTACAATGTTTCCCGTTCTTCCTCCGTAAAAACGTCCAACTGGTCTTTCAGAAACCGGGATTTGGTTTCTTTCAACTGACTGATTAACGATTTTCCTTTTTCCGTTAAAATTAAATCGACCACGCGCCTGTCTTTATTGGATCTTCTCCGCTCAATCAGCCCTTTTTCCACGAGCGAATCGGTTACAGAAGTAATATGGCTGGCGGAAACTTGCAGTATTTTCGACAAATCGGATGAACGCATCGAGGATTCCGATAAAAGTTTTAACACCATAAATTCGTTAAGCGTCACATGCTCTTTTAACAAGCTATGCAGTTCTTCTTTAATTTTTCGGTATATTCTACGGAAGATGAATTCCAGATCAACTGTATCTTTTGTCTCCAACACTCCCATTCCTTTCCTTTCTCATATGGGACAGCGAATCTCCTGACTTTATTATATCATTTTTCGTGCATGGGATTGCATAAAATAAGCCGGGAGCAAATCTCCCGGCTTATTTTGCTATTTTTCTTTTTGGACAACTTCTTCGGCTTTTTTGAGCTGCGTATCATGCCGCGTAATAAGATTGCTGATTTCAGACATCAGTTTGGTTGCCGTATCGCCATTGATGATGCCTGTCGGCTGCATTTTTTCATGCATTTGGAAAGCTTCGACAGCCGTTTTTGTATTCCAGTCGAAGTACCCGTCAACCCTGCCCGGATTGTAACCGAGTGCTTTTAGCATTTTTTCCGCCGTCTTTACATCTTCCGAGACCGAATACAGTTTCAATTCTGCATCTGTTCCGATCACCGGAAGTTTGGCATAATCCGGAAGCGACACTTTCTCATCCGGCTCAATCCCTTTTTTATGGATCCAGCTGCCATTTGGTGTCAGCCATTTTTGGACGGTGAATTTTAAAATCGATCCGTCGTTGAATTTTTCAGCAGACTGCACGGTGCCTTTGCCGTATGATTTTTCGCCGACAAGCGGAATGCCTGCCGATTCGTTCAGTGCGGCCGCCAAAATTTCAGAAGCGCTCGCGCTGCCGCCGTCGATCATCACAACCGCCGGGACCGTAATTTTCGTGCCACTTTCTGCCACATATTTCTCCCGGGAGCCGTTCCGGTCTTCCGTCTGCAGGATCGTACGCCCTTCCGGCACAAACATATTCGCAATTTTAATAGCCTGGTCAAGCAGTCCGCCCGGGTCCTGACGCACATCGACAATCATCGACTTCATGCCCTGCTTTTTCATGTTCTCAACGGCCGCCTTGAATTCTTTATATGTGCCGTCTGAAAATGTCGTAATCTGGATATGGGCAACCCCGTTTTTCAACATCTTCGCATAAACCGTATTGACCGGGATCGTGTCGCGTGTCAAGGTCACTCTCGTTTCGTCTTTCGATCCGACATGCTGGATCGTGAGTGTCACCTTTGTCCCTTTTTTGCCCCTGATCAACATGACCGCTTCATTGGCGCTCATGCCATGGACGCTTTTGCCGTCAACCGCGAGTATTTTATCGTTCGGCTTCAGGCCGGCTTTTTCGGCCGGAGAACCTTTAATCGGCGAAACAATCACAATATAGCCATCTTTTTCTTCCACTTCCGCACCGATTCCTTCAAAAGAAGAAGAAATGGTGTTATTGAAGTCTGATGCTTCGGTTTTTGACATATAATCAGAATACGGGTCATTGAGCGATTCCACCATTCCGTTAATGGCCCCATCGACAAGCGTCTTCTGTTTTACTTTTGTGTAATATTTTTTCTGGATGCTGTCATATGCTTTATACAGTTTGTCAAACTCCGGCCGGTTGACAGTCGTCACGTTGACGGCTTTTTGGTCGCCGAACGCAAAGGCAGCGGTCGTAATGCCGGCTGTTATGAAAATCACGAAAAACAAAAGCATGACAAATTTAAATTTTTTCATACGGATATAACCGGTTTGTTCTTCCTGGCCGGATTCCGTCTGTTTCTTCTCATCGTCCAAAGGCTTCACCACTTTCATGCCGTTTTCCAAAAGTCATAGCTCCCGATTTCTAACTTCTTTATTCTACCAGCTTTTTCTTTTTAATAAAAGAGCCCAGGATTTATTCAGCTTTATGTACATGTTCGAAATACTCTTCAAGCGTCCAGCCGTGCTTGTAAATGACGGCTGCCGCCTCTTTTCCGACATACCGGAAATGCCAGGGCTCGTACTCATATTTCGTAATGTTCTCTTTGTTTTTCGGATACCTTAAAATAAACCCGTATTCATGCGCATGTTTTGCAAGCCAGATGCCTTCCTTCTGCTTCCCCATTTGCTGTGAGAGAAGGAAATGGGCGGTCTGGCTTGTAATATCAACGGCGAGACCGGTCTGATGTTCGCTCGACCCCGGGATGGCAACCGCCTGTTCTGCATGTTCTTCCCCCGAACTTTGCACTTCTGCCGCATACACAGCTTTCTGGCGGTTATACGACCGGTATGCGGAAGCGGCATATAATTCAATGCCGTCCTTCTCGGCGGCGGCAAACATTTTTTCAAGCGCCGCGGCTGCTTCTTTCCGCATATAGCTTTTTTCGATTCTTTCGTCGCCAAATGAAAAGCGGACATTCGGCCGGACGAGGTCTTTCGGTTTGTAATCCCCGAGAATATAGTTTTTATTGACAAGCGCCAAAATATTGTCCGGATTCTGGATCACTTTTTTCCCGTTAACCGTTTTGATTTTGTTAAAATATTTTGCATCAAGCACCAAACCGGAACCGGTTTTTTTCGCGGTATCCGTGTGGGCCGGTTTCGCCGGCGCGGTACTTTTATGGGCGCCCGTTTCCGGCTGGTTTCCGTTTGTTACACTGCAGCCGGCCAAAAAAATCGCGGCAAGGCCGGTATATACATATTTTCTCATGTTGTCACCTTTCTCTATCCTAAAAAATTTGTGCTTTTGATCCTTCTACCGGTACCGCGTTCACTGCGGCATGGGCTTCTGTCCCAAAATGGATGCTCGCCCCCATTTTGAGCCGGTACTGCAAAAGAAGCGGCATGAATGCCCCATCCGGATCTTTCTGCGATGGAAAAAGCAAGCACATTCCCGTTAAGCGCACAACCGTCCGCATCCCGCTCCTTTGCCAAAAAAAATCGCAGGTTTCTCCCCCTGCGATTTCTCTTTTTATTTTAAGGCAAATTCAACGGGACATCAAGTGCTATTTCGTGCGGGACCGAAAAAGGCTGTCCCGGATACCGATGCTGCACCTTTCCCTGTACGGCCTGCAAACAGATCGCCTCATATGGAATCGTCTTCATATTCTTCGTCTATGATGCTTTTTGCAAGCAAGTATTCAAAAGTGATATCGGCAATTTCGTCCAGTTCTTCTTCACGGGGCGCAAATCCCCTTTTCACGAGCTCTTTAAAAAAGAATGCGGCGATTTCCTCTGTATCAATATAAACATCCATATTCTCCATTAAAAACGCCCCCTTTTTTCATCCCGCAGCCACCCCGCGTTTTGTTCTGTTTGTTGATATAAATATGACCCCGTACGGTCTGATATGCCAAACCCCGCTAAACTAATCCGGGCCGCCGTGCGCCGAAAGAACCTGGATTTGCATTTTGACCGCCTCAAGCATGGCTCTGTACGCCTCATCACCAAACAGGTTTAACAGCAGCGTATAATCATTATACATATCGAGCAGGTGGTCGATTTTTTCCTGCGTTTTCAAGTCGGAAGTGACAAGCTGGTACAGGGGGCTGCTTTTCATCGGGTAAAAAAATTGATAACGGCTGACAAACGAATCGGCCTGCCCGGCATCGGCGATTAACAAAAGTTCTTCTTCATCCGCTTCAAGCCATTCGCCCTTTGGAATGCTGACCATTTCATAAATCACATCTTCCCATGCATCTTCTGCATACCGCCAAATCTCCGTGCGGAAACCAACAATTTTAAAAAGAACGCCGCCATAGCCTTTTACTTTTACAATATCCCCGATAAAAAATTTCAATTCTATATTGACTTCCTCTTTCTTATACAGAATCCCGTCATATTCTTCCAGGCGGGCGAGGCTTTGTTCGGCTAGGAGGCCTTCCCGGTCATTGACCACATAGAAATACCCTCCTTCCAGCTGTCTCACAGCCGTAATTTTTCCCACCGTCCCGTATACTTTTACGACCACTGTATCTCCAACTTGAAACTTCGGCGCTTTTGCATCCATTTTTCATGCTCCTTGAAAACGAAACACGTTTTACTTCATTCTATGCATGCGCTCCGGAAAAAGCGAACAGCACAATTTTCGGCCGGTTATTTGCTTTCGCCTTTATAAATCTCCCATGCCCGATCAAAAACCGACATTGACGGGATATAATGCCCGTTTAATTCGAGATAGGAACTGATTTCATGATAGTTGGTTGAATGTTTCGGAAAACTGTGATCATTGTATGCCCCATTGGCAAAAACCGTCAACTCGTCACGGAGATGCGGATCCCTATATCTCATTAAAAACTGGTAAAAAGATTTCATAAGTATCCCCCAAAATGATTTTTACTCCAATATAGCGGATCGTCTCCCCCGCGTAAAGTAGAAAGGGTGGCATTACGGGAAGAGGAATTTTTTACAAAAAACTAGAAAAAGATAGAAAACATGTTTAAAATATAGATGATGATTTGCGGTTCACAGGGTAAAAAGGAGGGGCTTTTGATTGAATAAAAGGAACATTTTTGCAATAAGAAAGCAAAAAAGCGAGAAACGGAAAAATTCCCGTCCGAACCGCCAGCTGCATCGGCTTCCCCTTTATTATTTGCAGACGATCAGGGGAAAAATTGTGATTTCATTCGGGGTTTTAACCGTCTTGCTCATTGTATTAACCGTCACTTCATACATAAACATGCGCGAGCTGGAGAATGAAATCAATCATGTTGTCCAGCATGACCTCGCCGTGCACGATCGTGTCCAAAGCCTGCTCAATCAGACCGGCGAAATTGAAACGGGCGCCCTGAATTACGCCATTTCCGGAAATGAAGCTGCGTTACGGCCGTATGACCAGGGGAAACAGGAAGCCAGCAGCACGTTAAGCCGCTTGCAAAAAATGCTGAAAGATGACCGGTTGCAGAGCCAAAAACTCGAAAAAATTTCGGAAGCCTATAATTTCTGGGTAGGAACAGTTGACCGGGTTGTCGAAGCAAGGCAGTACGGGTCGGAACAAGAAGCGGTTGCACAAGTGAAGGATTCCCAGGCATCCGACTACATGAAAAATTTGAAAAGCAGCATCCATGATTTGCTGATAAGCACCACACAGGCATCAGAAAGCCGGATCGGCGACTTGCATCGTTCCGTCCTGATTGCGCGGATCGTAACCGTCACCCTTTCCTTGCTTGCCATCGTGCTGGCTGTCATGCTCAGCATCAGCCTAACGAAAAACATCAAATCGAGCACGAGAAAAATCAGCCGGTCGATTTTGGGAATCGCAGATGCCGGCGGGGATTTGACAAGGCGGATTGAAGTGACGTCCAATGACGAACTGGCAAAACTGGCAAGAGATACAAACCAGCTGATAGACGGCATTGCCCGGCTTGTAAAAGAAGTATCCGCGATGGCGGAAAGTGTCTCTGCCTCAAGCGAAGAACTGCTCGCTTCTTCTGAAGAAACATCGAAAACGATCCAGTCGATTGCGGAAACAGCCAATGAAATCGCGGCAGACAGCGAACAAACTTCTTCCAAGATGGATACATCCTTATCGAAAATGAAGTCGCTTGAAGAAGTGGTCGATACGCTTTTCCGGCAGGCGGAAACGGTAAAACAGGCTTCGCTCCATATGAAAGAATCGGCAGAAAAAGGCAGCCGGTCCATTATGGAAACGTCCGGCAAAATGAAGAGCATTGAAGCGATCATGACAAATACGAGCAAAACGGTAGAGGCGCTCGGTGGAAAGTCGGATGATATTACAAAGATCATTATGACGATCACCGGGATTGCCAAACAAACCAATTTGCTTGCATTGAATGCGGCAATCGAGGCAGCCAGGGCCGGGGAGCACGGGCGCGGCTTTGCCGTCGTAGCAGATGAAGTCAGAAAACTGGCCGAACAATCCCAGTCTGCTGCCCAGGAAGTCACGAATATTGTGCGTTCGATCCAAAAAGAAATTAGCACCATTATCGGCCAGAATCAGGAAGGGGTAGAGGCGGTTACTTCCGGCGTGCAAATTTCCAATGAAACGATGCACTCGCTAGAAGTCATTCAAAAACAAACGAATGAAACGACAAATGTCATTATTGACATGGCCGCCCAAATTGAAAAAACGCAAAAACTTTCTGTCGATGTCGCCAATTCGTTCGATGCCGTCAGCAAGATTGCCATGAATACCGCGGCAAATACGGAAATGACCGCAGCAAGTACCGAGGAAGGGTCTGCATCGATGGAAGAAGTCACAGCCGCAGCCTCGGAGTTGTCAAAGCAGGCAGAAAACCTGCGCAAGCTGATCGGAAACTTTAAAATATAAAAGGGACACGAAAAAAGCCCAGGGCATAGCCCTGGGCTTTTTTCATTTTTAATTGGGGCCGATCCAGCATGCGCCGATAATGATCAGCAAAATAAACAGCACAACAATTAAAGCAAAGCCGTTTCTGTGTCCTGCAAAGCCCCAGCCGTAACCGGAACCGTATCCGTAACCAGACCCATAACCGTATCCGTAGCCGCAGCAGGGGTCATATGCAGGGTAAGCACCTTCATGGCCGTAATACATCCCATTCACTCCTCAAAAAAACTGTTTTTCTGTACAGTGCATCGTATGGGATACGGGCCCGTTTTGTATGTGCATCCGCCCAGCCGGCTTATTCTTTTTCTTCAAAGAGCGCAAGATACTCCCCATATCCTTCTTCCTCAAGCTTTTCTTTCGGAATAAAACGCATCGCGGCTGAATTCATGCAGTACCGAAGATGCGCAGGGCCTGGCCCATCCGGAAACACATGGCCCAAATGCGCGTCAGACGCCTTGCTTCTCACTTCCGTACGAATCATGCCGTGGCTCGTATCAAGCCGTTCGGTAAGTTGGCCGGCATCAATCGGTTTTGTAAAACTCGGCCAGCCGCAGCCTGCATCATATTTATCTTTTGAACTGAACAGCGGTTTTCCGGAAATAACATCGACATAAATACCGTCGCGGAACTCGTTCCAGTATTCATTTTGAAACGGCGGTTCCGTTCCGTTTTTCCGCGTCACTTCATATTGCAAAGGCGTCAGTTTTTCATCCTTCATGTTCATCCCTCCAATGGTTGCGGATAAATGCGGCCCTGCCTGAACCTTGCCGGTAAGCCTCGTAATGGGTCGGATTTTTCCGGTAATAATCCTGATGGTAACTTTCCGCCGGATAAAAGGCAGAAGCCGGTTCAATTGTGACAGCAATCGGCTTTTTAAACCGCCCGCTCTCTTCCAGCCGTTTTTTTGAAGCTTCCGCCGCCTGCCGCTGGGCTTCGTTTTGATAGAAAATAACCGGCCGGTAAGAGCCCCCCCTGTCGTAAAACTGCCCGCCTGCATCTGTCGGGTCAATTTGCCGCCAGTAAATGTCAAGCAGCTTTTCGTAAGGAAAAACTTCCGGATCAAACGTAATTTCAACAGCTTCTGTATGCCCGGTCGCACCGGAGCACACTTCCTCATATGTCGGGTTCGGCTTTGTTCCGCCTGTGTACCCAGAAACAACTTTTTGAATGCCGGGCAATTGGTCAAAAGGATGGACCATGCACCAGAAGCATCCGCCGGCAAAAATCGCGGTTTCCTCTGCCATGCGGCTCCCCCCTTTATAAAAGATTATTTTTTATTTTACCTGTTGATGTTGTTTTCATCCAGTTTCGTGACTGCAAGCCCCGATTTCATTATAATGGATCATAGCGGCGATTTTAACGGAAAGGGGTCTCATGATTGGAATTACCTGAAACCTTTATGGAAAAGATGGGGAAGCTGCTTGGAAAGGAAGCCGATGATTTTTTCCGCTCCTATGAAAAACCGCGGGCGTCCGGATTGCGCCTGAATCCGACAAAAGTGAGCGAAACGGAATGGCATGCGCACAACCCTTTCCATTTGGAAAAAATTCCTTTTGCCTCCGGTTATTATTTTGATGAAGAAAAAGACAAGCCTGGAAAACACCCGTACCATGCCGCCGGGCTCTATTATATCCAGGAGCCGAGCGCGATGTTTATCGCAGGGCAGCTCGGACTTGAAAAAGGCGATAAAGTGCTTGATTTATGCGCCGCGCCGGGGGGCAAATCGACGCAAATTGCATCTGGAATCGGCGAAAACGGATTTCTGCTTGCAAATGAAATCCATCCGAAGCGGGTGCGCGCGCTTTCTGAAAATATTGAACGGCTTGGGTTCTCCAATACCGTTGTGACAAACGAAACGCCTGAAAAACTGAGCCGGCATTTCGAAAACTATTTCGATAAAATTTTGGTTGACGCCCCCTGCTCCGGGGAAGGCATGTTCAGAAAAGATCCCGAAGCCGCGCGTTTCTGGAGCCAGGAACATGTCGAAGCGTGCGCGCAAAAACAACGCACGATCTTGGAGCATGCCTGGAAGATGCTAAAGCCCGGCGGCACCCTTGTTTATTCGACCTGCACCTTTTCTCCGGAAGAAAACGAACAGACAATTGAAGCTTTTTTGGCGCGGCATGAAGACATGGCACTGGTGCCGATTCCCCATGAACACGGCGTTGGACCGGGAAAGCCGGAATGGGCAACAGAAAAGCGGAAAGATTTGTCCAATGCGGCGCGTTTATGGCCGCACCGCTTAAAAGGCGAAGGACATTTTGCTGCAAAAATGCGCAAACACCCGGGGGAAACGGGGCAAACGGTGCCGCTTGAAAAGGGCATGAAGCTTTCAATACAACAGGAAAAAGACTGGACAACCTTTGCCAAAAACACCCTCCAGCATTTTGACCCGGGCAGGCGCTCCTTTTTTATGTATAAAAACGAGCTTTTCCTGCTGCCTTTTAACTGTCCGCAGATAAAGGGGCTCCGCCTTGTCCGGTGCGGCCTGCATCTCGGTACTTTCAAAAAAAACCGATTTGAACCGAATCACGCGCTCGCGCTTGCCCTGAAAGCCGGACAATGCAAACACCGGATGGACCTTCGCGCCGAAAGCAGTGAATGCATCCGCTATTTAAAAGGGGAGACACTGCCGGGAACAAGCGAGAATCGCGGCTGGGTCCTGATCACGGTGGACGGTTTTCCGCTCGGCTGGAGCAAAGAAGCGGGCGGCATTTTGAAAAACTTTTATCCGAAAGGGTTAAGGATCGTTTAAAACCCGTGTAATGCGCACAGACAAGTGTTTTGGTGCCGTTTACGTCCGCGTCAAGATCGTTTAAAACCCGTATCATGTGCACAGGCGGCGGCGAAACCTTCTGTGGCATATTGAAAAGCCGGCTTTTAAGGGCCGGCTTTTTGCGTTATTTTGGAAATCCAAGTGTAAACGAGATGTCATCATGCTGCAAATCAAATTCGTTGGCTTTCACCTTGGCGCCGTTTTCCAGCTTCATATTTTGCAGCTGGACATACACCAGTTTTTCGCCCGGCTGGATGATCACCCATTTCGGCAGATGGTAGGTCGTTTTGACGAATTGTAAAATATAGGATACCGGGAGATGGACGGAACCGAGGGATACCGATTTTTGTTTTAAAACGAGATCCCCGTTCTTTAACGCTTTCGGCTTAAACGTCATCTTGTACTGCATTTTTTCAGAAAAGACCCCGACAGTTCCATAGTAGACGACTTCATCATTTAAAAGCACTTTCCCTTTTATTTTTTCTTCCCGCAAATAACGGTTAATGAGCGCCGTTAAGTCCGCCTTGTTTGTCTCTACCCGCAAATCAATCGTTTTTCCGGTTTTTTCCGGTTTGGGCACGCGGCCATCCGGCACAAAAAGAAAAAAGGAAAGCACAAGTACAAAGGCCACAACCACTGAAGCCAGTGCAAAAAAAGCGATTTTCCATGGGTTTCTTTTCACGCAAGCATCATTCCTTTACCACTTTGCTATTTTGGAATCCCCAAAAAATTTCCTTTCAGGAGATATCGGTAAATCCGTTTCGACATCCGTTTATACCCTTCATCGTTCGGATGGAAATGATCGTCATAAAGCAATTCATCTTCGTTGTTCTCAAAAATATCGGCAACCGGGATAAAAATGGTATTTTTATAGCGCGATACCACCTCTTTGCTGGCATCATTCCAGGCTGCAAGCATTTGGTCCACTTCTTTTATATCGGTCAGCCACTTCGAAAAAGGGTTATAGAGGCCGACGAGCGCAATCTTTACATTCGGATTGATCGCGCGGATGCGGCGGAAAATTTGATCGAGCCGTTGTTTGTACCCCGGAATGGCCGCCTCAAACTCCTGCTTGTTTAAATTGGAAATATTTTCACGGAGCACTTTCATCATATCATTGCCGCCGATGGTAATCATAACAACATCTGAATCCTTGATGGACTTCCGGATTTTTTCATCTTGGAGCCGGGCAAGCAATTGGTCGGTCCGGTTCCCTTTTACGCCATAATTGGCAATGGTGGTTTTTTTCACACCCTTTAAGGCGTCCAGTTCATTTTTCAAGTAATAGGTGTAACCGCCGCGCCCTTTGCTGTCGCCTACGCCTTCAGTCAGGGAGTCCCCGATCGAGACGATGTGCAGCGGAACGGGCACCATCTTTTTTTCGTTGCTTGCCGGTTTAAACAACAGGCCGGTTATGCCGTGTGAACAGCCCGATAAGGCAAGCGCAACGGAAGCGAGAAGAGGAATGAACCATTTTTTCATTTTTGACACCACTTAGCCTTTCTGAATTTACAATGTACCCATTATAACATGAAAAACGGGATCTTCTGCTGATGAATGCATAAAATTGCACCCGCTAAAGACGCAAGTTGTTTCCATTGCAGATTGCCCCGCAAAACCCTATAATAAAGAGAAGCTTAAAGACGAAGGTGGTTTAAATTTTTGACAACTTCAACACTGCTTTCATCCTGGAAACAGGAACTGGCCAATGCCGTTACGCATGGCATCGGTTTTCTGCTCAGCATTCCGGCGATGGTTATACTCGTCGTTTTCGCCGCAGAAAAGAATAACCCGCTCTATCTAGGAAGTTTTCTTGTTTTCGGGGTTTCCATGCTGCTTTTGTATTTGTTTTCCACACTGCTGCACAGCTTTTACTGGACGAAAGTGAAAACATTTCTCGCGATTCTGGACCATTCTGCCATTTACTTGTTAATTGCCGGAACGTATACGCCGATTGTGCTGATTACACTGCATGGCACTTTGGGATGGGTACTGTTTTCGGTCGTATGGGGAGTATCTGCCATTGGCATTGCCGGAAAATGTTTTCTCATTCACCGCTTTAAATTATTGTCCACGATGCTTTACTTAATCATGGGCTGGCTGATCCTCATTGCGATTGAGCCTTTGTATAAAGGGCTTACGGCTCCGGGATTCTGGCTCCTTTTTTCAGGTGGGATCTGCTACTCGGTAGGCGCCGTGTTCTACACATGGAAAAACCTTCCTTACTCCCATGCGATCTGGCATATCTTTGTCATTGCCGGAAGCGCGTTTATGTACTTCACGATTTTATTTTATGTCTGATGGCACAGAGAAAAACCATGGGAATGTTTCCATGGTTTTTTACCTTTTCCGTACAAATACTTGAAATTCGTAGTCATAAGGATTTTTTTCGTTTTTTATCCCTTTTGTGCTGGAAGCCATTTCCCACTCCTCCCAGTCAACAGGCGGAAAATAGGTATCGCCTTCCATGTCAGCATGTATTTTCGTCCGGTACAATTTTTCCGCTTCCTCAAGCAGCAGGGCAAAAATCTCCGCGCCGCCCGTGACAAAAATCTCACCGCCATGTGCATCCGCCCATTTTAACAGTTCTGTTTTGCCTGCGACAACGACGCAGTCTTGGGCCTTAAAATCCGGGTCTCTCGTCATCACAATATTCGTTCTGCCGGGAAGCGGCTTTCCGATCGATTCAAACGTCCGCCTTCCCATGACAACCGGATGACCCATTGTTATGTTTTTAAAATACTTCAAGTCTTCGGGAAGATGCCACGGAAGCGCATTGTTCTTTCCAATCACGCCTTTTTCATCTTCCGCCCATAAAAAGGAAATCATACACTCACCTTCCCCGGGATGTGCGGATACGGATTGTAATCTTTTAATGTAAAATCTTCGTACCGGAAGGAGAAAATGTCTTTTACTTCAGGATTCAAAACCATTTTCGGCAGCTTGCGGGGCTCCCGTGTCAGCTGCAGCTTCACTTGTTCGATATGGTTCAAGTAAATATGGGCATCGCCAAGCGTATGGACAAAGTCCCCCGGTTCCAGCCCCGTAACCTGCGCAATCATCATCGTAAGCAGCGCGTAAGAAGCAATGTTAAACGGCACGCCGAGGAAAATATCGGCCGAACGCTGGTACAGCTGGCATGACAGCTTGCCGTTTGCCACATAAAACTGGAAAAAGCAATGGCACGGCGGCAGGGCCATCCTGTCAATCTCCCCAACATTCCATGCGTTAACGATCAGGCGCCTGGAATCCGGATTGGTTTTGATTTGTTCAATGACCTGGGTGATCTGGTCGATCGTCCGCCCGTCCCGGGTTTGCCATGAACGCCATTGTTTCCCGTAAACCGGGCCGAGGTCGCCGTTTTCATCTGCCCACTCATTCCAAATGCGGACGCCGTTTTCCTGGAGGTATTTTACATTCGTATCTCCTTCAAGCATCCAGAGCAGTTCATAAATAATCGATTTCAAATGCAGTTTCTTAGTTGTCAGAAGCGGAAAACCGTCCTCCAGATGAAACCGCATTTGATGGCCGAAAACGCTGATCGTTCCGGTACCGGTCCGGTCATCTTTTTTGACGCCGTTTTCAAGCACTTCGCGGCAAAGATCTAAATATTGTTTCATCATGATTCCATCCTTTGTCATTCAAATATCCGGGTTTCTATCCTGGAAAATTGCGTTATATAAATTGAAATCCAGTTTTTACAATGGGGCAAAACCATCCATTTGCATAATTATTCCTTTTTGCGGCCGGCAACAAAGAAGCCATGTTTCGCTCATTTTACATCCTTCTGCCGGTGCTGTATTCACTGCGTTTGCAAAAAGCGCATGAAATGTTCGACTGGATGTTAGGGGTGTCCGTCTTCCACACCGCTTTAGTCTTTTATCCGTTGCAGCGCTGTCAGCTGCTGCCGCGGCAAGCGTTCTTCAACCCGCCTTTATCCTTTCATCCATTGCGGTGGCATGTTTTTGCCCCAGTAAATGGTGCCAAGGTGGCGGTGCGTTTGGAAATGGTCAAAGGCTACATGGTAATGGAAATTAAAATAGTAGCCGTCGCCGGGCGGATGGTCGCGCCGGACATGGAAACGGATGATGTCTTTATTTGTTTCCGTATTGTAAATATGAAACATTTTTTCACCGGTTCCTGCACTCGGCTGGTCTGAAACAGCGAGCAGCGGTAGTTTATCCTGCGGGTACTCCTGCAGCGTTTCCGTAATGGCGGTTTGAATGTTTGGCAAAACGGCAGCACGGAACTCGTCTTCAATAACAGGCCTGATCCTTTCCCCGAATTTCAGATAAGCCCGTTTTTCTGCAGCTTCAACGAATGACCGAGCAAGCGCGGCACTATCAATCTTGCGGCTTGTGGCAGCCGTCCGATTGGAATAAGCAGAAGTCGTTTCCGCCGTTTCATTGCCAGTTTTATAGAGATGATTCCAGATTGCATGGGAAGGGGGGACAAGGCCGAATGTTAAAACAGAAACAAGGATAACCATTGATTTTTTCAGCCAGTTTTTCACGTGATCCCCTCCATATCCCAACAGTTCGAATATGTATTTATTATATAATATTTACACAGAAAAAACAGGCCCCATTTTGCAACCGGAATGATGCAAAACGAGACCGCAATTTTTATGCGCAGTGTTGGTCAAAAGCAGCATGCAGATTTTCGATGATTTCTTCGACTTCATGCCCTTCGATATCGCTTCTCGGGATAAAATGGGCCACTTCTTTCCCTTGAAGAAGCGCCACAGAAGGGGAGGATGGTTCGATGCCGGTAAAATATTCACGCATTTTTGCCGTTGCTTCTTTGTCCTGGCCGGCAAATACCGTAACAAGATGGTCCGGCTTCTTTTCAGCCGTCCGGATTGCCTCAACAATTGCCGGACGCGCAAGCCCGGCTGCGCAACCGCACACCGAGTTCACGACAACCAGCGTGGTGCCTTCCGCTTTTTCCATATAGGCCTCTACTTCTTCCGGTGTACGCAGTTCCGTAAACCCGTTTGCCGTCAATTCTTCCCTCATCGGGGTAATAAGCGCCCGCATGTATTCTTCATATGCCATTGACATGTTGATGTCCTCCTTTAATTATGGCTGGATTTGCCTTGCTTCTGTCATCTGCTTCCAGACCGAGCCTTTTGCTTCTTCGCCTTTTGTAATCCGCTCAATCGCCATTCTGACCTGGAGCCTGACTTCAAATTCAGGGTCGTTTTCCGCTTCCCTTAAAGCCGGTAGAGAAGCTTCGTCACCCGCTTCGTATAAAAACATGGCGGCGCGCCACCTGACAATTTTGCTTTTGTCTTTGAGCGCTTTTGCCATTTCCCCGCATGCCTCTTTGAACCCGAGATCGCTAAGACAGTCGCCTGCCGTCCGCCGCACGCTTGCATTCGCATCATGCAGACCACGGTATAAAAGCGGCAGTACCCGCTTGTCTTTCACCATGCCCAAATAAACAACGGCAAGCCGCCTGATCGATGGTTTTTCATCTTCCAAGGCTTTCTCAAGGACAGGCAGGTCGGAAAGATCTGGGTCTTCCATTTGTTCAAGGAGCCGGTACCTTTTGCGCCAGTCATCCGTTTCCAGCATGCCGGGCGTTAATTTCAGCCTTTTTTTGGCAGTGGGAACCTGCTCCGGATGCTGCGCTTCATTTACAAGCCGGTTTAGCCTTTCTTTCGGATAAGCGGCAATGATTTCTTCTGTGACTTCCGCACCGATTTCTTGCATCTCTCCGTATCGCACGCCGAAGTCTTTCCATTTCCGCAAGAAAACATAATTGTCGCCTTCCAGTTGCGCAGCGGCAAGCGCCTCGGCAAAATAAGCCGGCAGCCCGAAACGTTTTTCCTGTTCCCCGTCCGTCAGTTTGACCTGGAGCGGAATGCCTTTAAACATCTGGACAAACACCTGGACTTCCCCGAAATGCTCATTGGCACGGGGGCTGTTTCCGGTTTCTGTTTCCGCCTCCCCGAACACCTCACGCACTTTCGGCAAAATGTCCTGCCAGTCCGTTTTACCATGCCGCTCCACCGCGAGAAAATCCGCAACATGGTATACGCCTTTCACGCCATCAATATCAAGGATACGGCGGATCACAGGCGGCACCCCTTCTTCCTGCCCTTTCTTATAATTGCTGCGGGCGCCGTCCGGCAGTGCTTCCGTCAATACGACTTTCATCGTATTCGGGCTCGGCGTTGGTTCAATCGCTTTAATTTTCATTTCCACACCGCCTTTCCCATCCAGTCTACTTGCATTTTAACATAAACACAGTGGATACACGAATGAGTTGATTCTTTTCATAAATATCAAGCGTACCTTAAAAATGGGAAACATCTTTCGCGCGTTCGCCGGCTCGCCCTTTTTTCCTTTCAAAAAGCATGTTTCCGGCTGCCGCCCATTCCTCCAGCCCGGAAAGCGACGGACCAACTGTCACGCTTTTCCGGCAAAAAACGGGTCGCCTTCCTCAGAAAAAGTTAGTTGTCGTTTTTTTCCTGCAGCTCGGAAAGATAGCTCCAGCGTTCAATAAGGCCTTCCAGCCGCTCGTTTTCTTCTTCGAGCGCTTTTGAAATGTCCTGGGCCCTGACAAAATCGGAGCCGGCTTGTTCCAATTGTTCGTTCAGTGCGGCAATGGCTTGCTCGCATGCTTCAATTTTTTCGTCTATCTCTTCCCATTCCCGCTGCTCATTGTAAGACCATTTTTTTCGTTTCGGTTCCCGTTTAGACTTCGGCACATCCGTTTTTTCCTCCTGTGCCGGCGTTTCATGCGCGATTTCGAGGTAGTCGCTGTAACGGCCAAAAAAGCGGCTGATTTTGCCGCCGCCTTCAAAAATAAGCAGCTGCTCCGCGGTTTTATCAAGAAAATAGCGGTCGTGTGAAACCGAGATGACGACGCCCGGAAACTCTCCGATATAATCTTCAAGCACGGTAAGCGTCTCCGTATCGAGATCATTCGTCGGTTCGTCCAAAAGCAGCACATTTGGCCGCGACATCAGAAGCCTGAGCAAATACAGCCTGCGCTTTTCGCCGCCCGACAGTTTTCTGACCGGGGTGCCGTGCGTGTGCATGTCAAAAAGAAATCTTTCCAGCATTTGCGCGGCGGAAATCGTTTCCCCGTCTTTTGTTGTCACCGTATCCCCCGCTTCCCGTATATACTCGATCATCCGCTTATCTTCATTCATGCCTGGCGTTTCCTGACGGTAATACGCGATTTTGACGGTCTGCCCGGTGAGGCGTTCCCCGGAATCGAGCGGAATCCTGCCAGCGAGAATGTTCATCAAAGTTGATTTTCCGCTTCCATTTTTCCCGACGATGCCGATCCGGTCACCAGGCTTTACGAGCAGGTTGAAATCCTTTAGAATCGTCTCTGAACCGAACGCTTTATTAGCATGCTGCAGTTCAAAAACCTGTTTGCCGAGGCGGCTGCCGGACAAAGCGATATCGGCTTCCTGCTGCCGGGGGCTTTTACCGAGGCTGGATTCCAGTTCTTCAAAACGCCCGATCCTTGCTTTTTGTTTTGTCGAACGCGCCTTTGCCCCGCGCTTCATCCAGGCAAGCTCCCGCCTGTACAAATTTTTCCGTTTTTCTTCCTGCTGCAGTTGCGCTTCTTCCCGCTGCGCTTTTGCTTCCATAAAATCCTGGTAATTCCCTTTGTAGCTGTACAGTTTTCCACCATTAAGCTCGAAAATCCGGTTTGCCGCCCGGTCGAGGAAATAGCGGTCATGTGTCACAAACAGGACAGAACGGGGATATTTTGCAATAAATGCTTCCAGCCACTTGACAGCCGGATAGTCGAGATGGTTGGTCGGCTCATCCAAAATCAACAAATCGGGTGTTTCCATTAATACCCGGGCAAGGGCGACCCGCTTTTTCTGTCCGCCTGACAATCCCGAAATTTTTCTGTCCAAATCGCGGATGCCAAGTTTTGAAAGGACCGTCTGTGCATTGGCGCCGGCTTCCCATGCACCGCCGGCATCCATTTCTTTTTGCAGCCGGAACAATCGATCCTGTTTGTCTGCATTTCCCGGATCCTTCCCGACTTCAAGCAGCGCCTCTTCATAGGAACGTAAAAGCGCCATAATTGGAGACTCGCTTTTATATACCTGTTCAAGGACCGTGAAGGCCGGATTCAGTTCAGGCTCCTGCGGCAAATAACCAATGGTATAATCGTTCGGCGTGCTCAGTTCCCCGCTATCCGCTTCATCCTGTCCCGCAATGATTTTCAGCAGGCTCGATTTTCCGGTGCCATTGACGCCGACAAGGCCGATCCGTTCCTGTTCCCCAATGTGGAAAGAAAGATCACCAAACAGCACTTTTTCCCCGTAAGATTTTGTCAGTCCCTGAGCTTGAAATATTTTCATCGTTCAACATTCCATTCTTTGAAAAATTCCTGTAAAAACTGCTCCATAAAGTAGTGGCGTTCTTCTGCAAGTTTTTTCGCCGTCTCAGTGTACAGCCTATCTTTTAAAAGTAATAGCTTTTCATAAAAATGATGGATCGAGGAAGTTTTCCCGTTTCGATATTCTTCTTCAGTCATTTGTTTTCTCACTGGCAGTTCCGGGTCATAGAGCGGCTGACCCTTTTTTCCGCCGTATGCGAATGCGCGAGCGATCCCAATTGCCCCGATTGCATCCAACCGGTCGGCATCACGGACAGCCATTGCCTCAAAATGCAACAGTTCTGTTTCATTGCCGCCTTTAAAAGAAATGCTTGCAACGATATTTTGAATTTGCTCTTTTTGATATTCCGCTAGCGGCAGGCTGTTTAAAAAGGCCTTCAGTTTTTTCGCCCCTTTCTGGTTGTCCGCGTTCAGCTTTACGTCCGGAATATCGTGCAAAAGGGCGCTAGCTTCAATGATAAATCGATCACCTTTTTCCTCTTTTTCCGCAATATAGAGTGCAAGCCCGCGGACACGCCTAATGTGGTGCCAGTCATGACCGGAAGCATCTCCGCTGTGGAAAGCGCGGGCGAACTGTTCAATCTGTAAAAGAACCGGATGTTTATACATAAATGCCCCTTTCTTTGCCTTCATTTTATCATGTTTTTTGGGCAAGCAAGCCAAAAGCTGCACGACAGAGCATGCAGCTTTTGTTAGACCCTCATCCGGCGCAAAGTCTTCACGGCATCTGCGGGCATCTTAAGCAAATCATCCATTAAATCTTCCGTTATCAGCCGGGCAAAATCGATGGCAACTTCTTCGGTTACACCCGAGCGTGATGAGCGGACAGTCCTTTCCTCGATGCGGCGCCGGTTGCCGTTTCCCCATGCGGAAAAGATAATCTGTTTATAATCAGCGGATCGGTCTCTGTTTTTCCAGGAAAAAGTTACGGCCGCACTGGCACCCGCTTTGGCGCCGGACGCGAGATCCAGTATTTCCGCCGCCAGCTGCCCGAGCGAAGCCGAAAGACAGATCGTTACGCTTGCTTCCTGCCATTCCGGAAGCTGAAGCGTAATGCGGTATTCCCGGGACATTTCCGCCAGGTCGACCAGGTCTTTTCTTCCGGTGATGGATGCTTCCCCTCGTAAATCAAGCTCATAGGCAGCACCTTCGAATACAGTCTTCATATTTTCAAAAGCAGTTGGGTCAAACATCGCCTGTCCCCCGTTTAAAAGAGCCCGGATGCGCGGCCGTCCGCATCAACATCCATCCGGTAAGCGGCCGGTTCTTTCGGAAGACCCGGCATGGTCAGAACGTCTCCTGTCAGGGCAACGATAAACCCGGCGCCAAGCTTCGGGACAAGTTCGCGGACATGGATCGCAAAATCATACGGACGGCACGTTTTGTGCGGGTCATCGGATAAGGAATACTGCGTTTTTGCAATACAAACAGGAAGATGTCCCCATCCGAATTGTTCAAATTCGCGGATTTGTTTTTGCGCCTTCGCGGAAAATTCGGCACCGCGGCCGCCATACACCTGACGCACAATCGCCTCTATCTTCTCTTCAATGGTTGATTCAAGCGGGTAAACCGGCCTGAATGTATGTGGCTGTTTGGCGGCTTCCAGCAGTTTGGCCGCAAGATCTATGCCACCTGCGCCCCCTTTTTCCCACACTTCCGTAAGCGACACAGGAATGCCACGTTCACTGCACCAATTTTCTAAGACAGCAATTTCCGCATCACTGTCCGATATAAACCGGTTGATGGCAACGACAAACGGCAGACCGAATGAAGCGATCGTTTCAACATGTTTTTGCAGGTTTAAAAGCCCGGCTTCAAGAGCCGCAATATTTTCTGCCGCCAAATCTTCCTTTGACACCCCGCCGTGCATTTTTAATGCGCGGATGGTGGCGACAATCACAACGCCGTCCGGTTTCAAGCCGGCTGCCCGCGCTTTAATGTCGAGGAATTTTTCAGCACCGAGATCGGCACCAAAGCCGGCTTCCGTGACGACATAATCGGCCAGTTTCAAAGCGGTTTTGGTCGCCATCACGCTGTTGCAGCCGTGCGCAATATTGGCAAACGGGCCACCGTGGACAAGCGCCGGTGTATGTTCGATCGTCTGGACAAGATTCGGTTTCAAAGCATCTTTCAGCAATAAGGCAATCGCGCCTTCGATTCCGAGGTCACCGACGGTCACGGGTTTCTTTTCGTAATTGTAGGCTACAACGATGTTCGCAATCCGCCTTTTTAAATCTTCGAGATCTTCCGCCAGGCATAAAACGGCCATCAGTTCAGAAGCCACCGTAATGTCAAATCCGTCTTCACGGGGCACGCCCTGGCCGGGACCGCCGAGACCGACGACCACATGGCGCAGCGCCCGGTCATTTAAATCGACCGCCCGCTTCCAGACAATGCGGCGCTGGTCAATCTGCAATCGATTTCCCTGGTGGATATGATTGTCCAGCAAAGCGGAAATGGCATTATTGGCAGCGGTAATCGCATGAAAATCGCCTGTGAAATGAAGATTGATCTCTTCCATCGGCAAGACTTGTGCATAACCGCCGCCCGTTGCGCCCCCTTTCAGCCCCATGACCGGTCCGAGTGATGGCTCCCTTAAGGCAATCACGGTTTTATGGCCCAGCTGTTTTAATGCATCGCCGAGTCCGATTGTGACGGTTGACTTGCCTTCCCCAGCCGGCGTCGGATTGATGGAAGTGACAAGAAATAATTTTCCGTCTTTTTTGGTTTTAAGCTGCTTGATTTTTTCATATGTAATTTTCGCCTTGTATTTCCCGTAATATTCAAGGTCTTCTTCTGCAAGCTGCACGGTTTCCGCAATTTCTTTGATCGGTTTCAGCGAAGCATGCTGTGCAATATCAATATCCGTCTTTCCAATCGAATGGCTTGGCAATGTCAAATCCTCCGCTTCATCAAAAATCTGCTTCCATCTTCTATTCTACATACCCCTGTAGCCCATTGCACCTGAAAAAAGGATTTTTTCACCCATACCGGAAAATCGTTTGGCTCTAGCCCTAATTTTCTGCATAAAGGCGCCATGCGAAGTTTGTTTTCCGGCTGGCGGGAAAGAGCCCTGCTTGCATCAAGCAGGGAGGGTTCTAAATCCTGATGCGTGCCGGCAGACAGCCTTTTAGGCAACATGCCCCATCATCCGGTGCATAAAAAGGAACCAGCACCCATTTCAAGGGCAGGGAGGCCGGAAAATTCAATCCTCGTTTTGTGCCTGAAGCCGCTTCAGGTCGTTCACCCGGCCCGGATCTTCCTCAAAGTATTGGACAAGGTCTCCGATCCGGTCAATGGAATTCCAGCTCAGGTGATGTTCAATTCCTTCTACATCTCTATAAATATTTTCTTCGTCGACCCCGATGATCCTTAAAAACTGTTCAAGCAAATGATGGCGGTCGACGAGCCGTTTTCCAATTTTTTTGCCTTTAGGGGTGAGGACCAGTCCGCGGTATTTTTCATAAACAAGATAATCATCCTTATCCAGCTTCTGTACCATTTTCGTGACGGATGAAGGATGAACGGAAAGCGCTTCTGCAATATCAGAAACACGCGCATATCCTTTGCTTTCAATCAGAATAAAAATCTGTTCAATGTAGTCTTCCATACTAGGTGTCGGCATCCACGGGCCCCCATTCTTACAACAAATATTGAGTCTGCCGGTACAATAACAATACCATCAGTTTACTATAATCACGGATGATGTACAAGAATTCCTGAAAAAAGCTGCGCCAGTTTTAAACCGCTTGCAAATTTAAGAATTCACAACAATTTTCCCTCATTTTTGATTCGTTTGTCTTGACTATCCATACCGGATGGAGTATATTAATTATAACATTAAACAAGTGATTTCCCAGACCTTGATGGCGGTTTTTCATCTGTTTAATGCAACATTTTTTGGCACGAACGTGCTTTTGATTTAGGAGGATTAAGAAATGCAAAACGGTAAAGTAAAATGGTTCAATAACGAAAAAGGCTACGGGTTCATTGAAGTTGAAGGTGGAGACGATGTTTTCGTTCATTTCACCGCTATTCAAGGTGAAGGATTCAAAACATTGGAAGAAGGCCAAGCTGTTTCTTTCGACATCGTTGAAGGCAACCGCGGACCTCAGGCAGCGAATGTAACAAAACTTTCATAAATCATAGAATGCAACGAGGCTGGCTTTTATGCCAGCCTTTTATTTTTCTGCATTTGTGTAAGTCCTCACAATACCGGATTGTGGCATTTTTCCGGTTGTTGCATCAGTATACTGTTTACAGTCTGCGATGTCTTCCGCCACGCCTGTTGTCTGAGCCGACTTTGTTCGATTTAATACGGCAAGACGGGCAACCGTTTTCGGGTGCCGCCTGTTTCCCGCATTTTGTAACACCCGTCACGATAACCGGTCGCCGTATTTTTTCAGCTTTTCGCCTACCGTGCATTGCCGGATGCAAAACTGGTGGGCATATTTTTTCCCACGTGTTTTCCGGAAATGCGATTTTAAAAAACAGCCTTCACAATACGTCTTTAATATTTCATCCACTTCCCGGATGAGTTGTTTTCTTTCCATCTTTATCCCTTCTTTCTTTCCGCCAGCTTTCCCATCCGCATTGCACGTGCATTTATCCATTGCGGCACGCCTGACTTTCCCGGGGATCCCTTTATCAAAATTTCCCCGAATTTGGGCATGCTATAACAAGAGGTGATCAGGATGGCTAAAAAAGACAATACAAACCGCGGTAAAGCGGCAAATTCCGTTACGCCGCAAGGAATCGCACAGGATGCGGCATTCGCGCCGGACCCAAAAACAACCCTTGAAAACCGCGCGAAAAAGTCCAATACAAAAATCTGACAATCGCAAAACGGAGAAGAAAAACAGCATTCTTGTCCTGAATGCTGTTTTTCCACTTTCCGTCCCCAATTAAACCGGGCAAAGTGGTTAAGAAATGAAGCTTGCGTTTATCCGCGCTGTAATCAAATGGCGTTTTACCATTTTTAATTCCAGTTCCTCCATCAGTTCCATAAACGTTTCCGGAATCTGGCCAAATCGCGCTTCTTCCAAAGAAAAAGCCACAGGCACATCACATCGGATTTCAGCAAGTTTTCTGCTCAGATGCAGCATTTCCAATCCCGCTTCGATTTTTTTCTGCTGCGACGGGGTGAGCTCCCCGAGATGTTCCAAAATGCCGCCGATGTTTCCAAACCGGCTGACGAGCTTAAACGCTGTTTTTTCACCGATCCCCTTCACACCCGGATACCCGTCGCTTGTATCACCCATCAGCGCTTTTACATCGATAAACTGCCGCGGCGTCACCCCGTATTCGTCCATAAATGCCGCTTTTGTATAGGTTTTATAATTTCCGAACCCCTTTTGGAGAAGATGGACTTCCACACGGTCATCCAAAAGCTGCAAGATGTCGCGATCGCCGGTCAAAATGGAAATATCCGCCTCGTCTTTGAACCGGCTGCTAAGGGTGCCGAGACAGTCGTCCGCTTCATACCCGGCCACTCCGACATTTGGAATTTCAAAAGCTTCCACTGTTTCTTTCGCCAGGTCAAATTGCGGAATCATCTCAACCGGCGGGACGTCCCGGTTTGCTTTATATTCACCGTACAGGTCGTTGCGGAACGTTTTGCTCCCCATATCCCAGCAAACGGCCACATGCGTCGGTTTTTTGTTCTCAGCCGCCAAAAGCAAATGGCGCAAAAAGCCCTGCACGCCGTTTGTCGGCATCCCTTTAGAATTCACCATAAACTGCCCCGTCACGGCAGTGGCATAAAAAGCCCGGAAAAGGAGCGCCATCCCGTCAATTAAAAGCAAATGCGGCCTCTTATTCATGCGATCACCTCATCAAATATCATCCTGTTATTATAACACAACCAGCAACTGGCCGCATTGAAAAAAGGCGGTTCTAAACGGGCGAACCATTGTGCCCGGTTGAAATCCAGCCGACCGTGGATCAAAGCAGGGAAAAATTCAACTGGGATCTACAAGATTTTCTTCCATCAACCGGTCGAGCGCGAGCAGGACGGCCATTTTGACATGCGCATACGTAAGGCCGCCCTGAACATAGGCGGTGTATGGCGGGCGGAGCGGGCCGTCGGCGGAAAGCTCGATGCTTGCCCCCTGGATAAACGTGCCAGCTGCCATGATGACATCGTCCGCATAACCGGGCATATCACTCGGATATGGCGTCACATAAGAATTCACCGGTGAAGCAAACTGGATCGCCTGGCAAAAGGCAACCATGCTGTCCGGGTCGCCAAATTCAACGGACTGGATGAGGTCCGTCCTCGGCGCATCCCATTTCGGATACGTATTCATCCCGGATTTTTCCAAGATTGCCGATGTAAACACCGCACCTTTTAATGCCTCTGCCACAACATGCGGCGCCAGAAAGAAGCCCTGGTACATCTCAAGAAGGCTGTAAAGCGATGCTCCTGCTTCCGCGCCAATTCCGGGAGATGTCATCCTGTATGCGCAGCTTTCCACCCATTTTTTCTTCCCGACAATATAGCCGCCCGTTTTCGCAAGCCCGCCGCCCGGATTTTTGATAAGCGAGCCGGCCATTAAATCCGCGCCAACATGGCATGGCTCCTTCTCCTCTACAAATTCGCCGTAGCAGTTGTCGACAAACACAACTGTATCCGGCTTGATTTCTTTTACAAAGCGGATCATTTCCCCGATCTCATCCACTGTAAACGAAGGTCTTGACGCATACCCTTTTGAGCGCTGGATCGCAATCATTTTTGTATGGGGATGGATCGCTTTTCTTACCGCTTCAAAATCGACCGTGCCGTCTTCCTTCAAGTTTACATAATTATAGGTTATGTTAAACTCCTGCAGCGAACCGTTACCGCTACCGTGCACCCCTGTAATTTCATCAAGCGTATCGTACGGCTTTCCGGTTATGTATAACAATTCATCCCCCGGGCGGAGGACGCCGAAAAGCGAAATCGTAATCGCATGTGTCCCGGAAATGATTTGCGGGCGGACAAGCCCGGCTTCCGCGCCGAAAACATCGGCATATATGTTCTCAAGTGTTTCCCTGCCGGCGTCATCATAGCCGTATCCGGTCGACGGATAAAAATGCGACTCGCTCACTTTATACTTTTGAAAACTTTGCAAAACGCGGAACTGGTTCTCTTCCGCCCGTTTTTCTATTGCGCTGTGGACCGGGCGGATTTGGCGCTCGGCCTCTTCTGCCATTTGCCTGAGTTTGGCACCATGAGTCAAATACTGGTACATTTTCTACACCTTTCCGTTCAAAATATGGGGTGCATGCAAGGCAACCCGCTGCATGCACCCGCGCGCAAGGTTTTTATTCAGCATATTGTTGTATCGCGCCCAGAACCGGATGGCCTGGAAGCGCATATCCCTTGCACTGGTATGCCTCATTTTCTTCTTTAAAAATTAGTTCTCTTAAAATGGTATCACTTTTTAAAACTGAAAGCAGCTTTCCTTCTGTTTGCGGGACAAGCGCGCGATACGGCACCATTTCGGCCAACACTTGTTTTTCAATTTCCAACAGCAGCCGGTGGATGTCTTTTTCGTCTTTCGCGCTGATCATGATGCTGTTTTGTGCATTGGGCACGAAATGGCTGTCTTTTATATCCATTTTATTGTAAACGGCAAGCTGCGGTAGATGGTTCATTTCCAGTTCGGAAAGCAGGCGCTGCACCGTTTTTTGATGGTTGTCATAATCCGGGTTGGAACTGTCAATGACATGCAAAAGCAAATCGGCTTCCCGCACTTCTTCTAAGGTCGAGCGGAACGCCGCAATCAGTGTCGTCGGCAAGTCCTGGATAAATCCGACCGTATCCGTCAACAAAGCCGTATAACCGCTTGGCAACACAACTTTTCTTGTCATCGGATCAAGCGTGGCAAACAGCTGGTTTTCTTCATAAGAATTTGCGGCAGACAGGCGGTTAAACAATGTCGATTTTCCGGCATTGGTATAGCCGACAAGCGCAATTTGAAACACATGGTTCTTTTTCCGCCTTTCGCGGTACCGCTCCCGGTGGTGGACAACCGTTTCAAGCTGCGCCTTGATTTCAGAAATGCGGCGGCGGATATGGCGGCGGTCCGTTTCAAGCTGGGTTTCCCCCGGCCCCCTCGTGCCGATTCCGCCCCCGAGCCGCGACAGCTCCGTCCCGCGCCCGCCAAGACGCGGCAGCAAATACTCAAGTTGCGCCAGTTCCACCTGGAGCTTCCCTTCTTTTGAGCGGGCACGCGTCGCAAAAATATCAAGGATGAGCTGTGTCCTGTCCAGCACGCGGCAATCCACCGCGGCCTGGAGATTGCGGAGCTGGCTCGGCGAAAGTTCCGCGTTAAAAACAATCAGATCAGCTTGCAGTTCTGAAACAAGCGCCCTTAGTTCCGCTACCTTGCCTTTTCCGATATACGTAGCAGCATCTACCCTGTCCCGTTTTTGTACGACTTCAAGCACCGCTTCCCCCTGCGCCGTTTCGACAAGCCGCTTCAGCTCCTCCATTGAATAGGCAAAACGGCTGTGGCTGATGCCGCTCCATTCGCATCCGACAAGAATTGCTCTTTCTTTTTTATTTTCCATTTCATCACCTGTTCCGTCCAGTATACCTGTTATCTTACCAAAAAACGCCCAAGTATAACATGTCGAGGCGCTTTTTTTGGGAAACAGGGCATGGCTTCATGCGATATCGCTTTTTTACCGCCCCCATTAAAAAAGCCCGGGCGCTGTTATGCCCGGGCTTACCTTTCTTAAAAATGTCTTCCCGGGCTGCTTATTTTCCGTGCGAAACATCTGGCCGAAAAAGCCGATTTAAGCTTCCCTACGGAAAATAAGTGCCTGCTGCAAACCGCATAGGATGCAGGCGTCAGTCCGGAAAAACAAGGTCACTGCTGCGCAGCGTGACCAGCTCATGGCGGTCATAGCAAGCCTGCATTAACAGCCGCATGGCCTGGGCGCGCACTGATTTTTCAATTACATTCCGCACATACCGGCCGTTTGAAAAACTGGCAGGGGTGCTCGTTGTTTTGACAAAAGCCAGATGATCGCGAAGCTTCCGTTCTGCATCCAAACTGAGCGTATACTCTTTTTCCGTCAGCATCCTTTTCCCGATATCCATGAGTTCCTCTACCGAGTAATCAGGAAAGTTGAACACGATCGGAAACCGGGAATGCAGTCCCGGATTCAGGCTTAGGAAATAATCCATTTCGTTTGAATAGCCGGCCAAAATTAAAATAAATTCGTGTTGTTTGTCTTCCATATGCTTTACAAGCGTATCGATTGCTTCTTTCCCGAAATCTTTCTCGCCGCCGCGGCCGAGAGAGTACGCTTCATCAATAAATAAAATGCCGCCGATCGCTTTTTTAATCAAATCTCTTGTCTTTTGCGCCGTATGGCCGATGTATTCGCCAACCAGATCGGCCCTTTCCGCTTCAATCAAGTGGCCTTTTGACAATACATTCATTTTATGGAACAATTTCCCGATCAATCGGGCGACAGTTGTTTTGCCGGTTCCGGGATTGCCTTTAAACATCATATGAAGGGCCTGCTTTCCCGTTTTTAACCCGGCGGCTTCCCTTTTCTTGTTAATATAGATCCAGGCATAAACTTCTTTAACCATTTTTTTGATTTCTTCCATTCCGACGAGCGTGCCAAGTTCATCTTCAATTTCTTTTAAAATTTCATGTTCTGCTGATAAATCTTTTTTGCCGGTTTCTATTTTCGGCTGGGGAATAACGGCCTCCCTTTGGCCCGCATGGAGGACAATATTGATCTGGCCGTTATTTTTCATACGAATCGGTTGATCCATCACCGCCACCTCGCATTCTACAGACAATATACGCGGATTGGGCCGGGAGTGTGACAAATGCCCACGTACAAAAACTTGTTGTCCGGCATAAGAAAACCGGTTGTTTTTCAAATCCGCACCGGTCGAAAATCAGCACCATCCAAAATGGCGGGGGAAATTGTCGGTTTTTGCGCTTTCCCGAGAAATAATGATCTGTATCAGTTTATGTTTCAGAAGCGGATAACAGTACACATATTTAAAATGCCCGGCAAGCTGCCGGACATTTTGTTTTAATTTTCCTCGAAATTGATTTGAACATTTTTTTGCGGCTGGAACGTTGAAATCGCATGTTTGAAAACGAGTTGCTGTTTGCCGTCTGTTTCAATCAGCACGGTGAAGTTATCAAAGCCTTTTACCTGGCCGCGAAGCTGAAAGCCGTTCATCAAAAAGACTGTGACAACCGTACCGTCTTTCCGCAATTGGTTTAAGTACTGGTCCTGAATATTGATGGCTTTGTTCATTGCGAATCCTCCTCTTTCTCTCTATTTTAACCTGCTCATGACTAAAGCCGCGAGATTCCTGCAAACGCCGGTGGATCTCCGGTGATTTTAGCAGGCAGCCCCCGCAGTTTCTGCGGTTCGGTGCCCGGAGCATCTCATGACTGAAGTCACGCGTGTTCCTGGCTATACTCTATATTATAAACTATTCGATTTTAATTGTAGCTTTCCTGCTATGAAAGCGGAAATTTCTTTAAATTTTTTTTCCTTTTCTTCCTCTTTTGTCATGTCAAACCACTCAATTTCCATCTTATTGCGGAACCAGGTAAGCTGTCTTTTGGCAAAACGCCTTGTATTTTGTTTTAAGCGGGAAACAGCCTCGTCAAGGGTCATGCGCCCGTCAAAGTAATCGTAAAGCTCTTTGTAGCCGATCGCCTGGATGGACTGGACACCGCGCAAATTTTTGTCATACAACTTTCTCACTTCCTCGATTAAACCGCGTTCCATCATTTGATCGACCCGTTCGTTAATGCGTTGATACAGCTTCTCCCTCTCCATCACAAGCCCAATGAGCGCCGCACAATAAAGCGGTTCATCCTGTTGCTGTTTCTTGTAGTCTTGCATCGTCCTACCGGAAAAATGGCCTACTTCCAACGCCCGGATCACCCTTCTGACATTATGTGGATGAATCTTTGCGGCACTTTCCGGATCGGTTTTTTCCAGTAATTTATAAAGCAGGCCGGGCCCTTCCCGCCTTGCAATCTTTTCAAGTTCCGCGCGGTATGCCGGATCTCCGGCAATGTCCGAAAAACGGTAATCGTATAAGACAGATTGTATGTAAAGCCCTGTGCCGCCGACGATCATGGGCAACTTGCCGCGGGAAGCAATATCGCTTATTTTTTCCCGTACCAGTTGCTGGAATTCAGCAACCGAAAAAGACTCATCCGGATTTTTAATGTCGATCAGGTGATGGGGAATCCCTTCCATTTCAGCCTGCGTAATTTTTGCTGTGCCGATATCCATGCCTCTGTATACTTGCATCGAATCGCCGCTGATGATTTCAGCATTGAATTTTTTCGCGAGGCGGATGCTAAGTGCCGTTTTTCCTGATGCTGTCGGGCCGATCAGTACGATCAGTTTTTGTTTTGCCATTCGTACCCTACCTTTTATGCCGGAGATTGCAGCATTCTTTAAATCCCCGGATTTTTCCGTCTCTATCGTACCATAAAACAGCAAACAGAACATCTATACAGTTTCCCTTTTTTCGGGATTTTATTCATCCTTGAAAATTCACTTACGAAAAAATATTTAAAAAAGTGTGTATAGGGCTAAAGTCCTGCTTCACATCCGGTCCATTTATACTATATAATAAGGATAATCATTATGATCTATGTAAGGCAGGTTTTTTCGTATGGTTAAAAATGACGAACGCATCATTTTCATCATTGAATTAGGGCGGCTTTTAGATGAATACCACAAATGCCCGTATGAGGCTGTGAAAAAAAGCATATATGAAGATATCGTTTTGCTCAGGCATGCCATTGACCCTGATTCAAACGATATGCCTGCCAGCTCCGCAAAAAAACCATCTTAAGCACAACCGCCTCCAAAACACGCTCATGCTGCCTTTTCTTCAAAACTGTTTTTCTAATCTTCTTATTTTTCTCCGAAAGGGATGTTTGCATGGAAAAAACGAATCAGTATCTCATACTTGCCTCTGCCCATCTGTCCCGCAATATTTTCATCCTCCGCGAACAATTGATGCAGTGTGCCAAACAAAACGGCATGAACCACCCGGAAACAATCCGCCAAAGCCAATTATTGGACAAACTGATTTATGAATACCAGCTGGGCATGCTCGCACAAAGCAAGGGCGGCTCATTCCGTGATTAAATCCTTCAGTCCGTTTTCTCTCTTTTCAACAATAATATGGAGTGTGAAACCAGTTTTTTGCACGCAATGATTGCGTTATAATAAAATGACAGACTGCGAAACAAGAACTGAAATCTGACGGGAAAACGGCGTTCCTTGATTGATTACTATAACACCAATTAAGGTGAACCAAAACAAATGGAAAGGAGATTGGCAATGGATCAGAAGCTGGACATTATTCTGGATAAATTAAACTCGTTGGAATCAGGCCAAATAGAACTGAATAAAAAATTGGAAGTTACGGAATTAGGCCAAGTTGAACTGAATAAAAAATTGGAAGCTATGGAATCAGGCCAAATAGAACTGAACAAAAAATTGGAAGTTATGGAATCGGGCCAAATAGAACTGAACAAAAAATTGGAAGTTATGGAATCGGGCCAAATAGAACTGAACAAAAAAATGGAAGTTATGGAATCAGGCCAAATAGAACTGAACAAAAAATTGGAAGTTATGGAATCGGGCCAAATAGAACTGAACAAAAAAATGGAAGTTATGGAATCAGGCCAAATAGAACTGAACAAAAAATTGGAAGTTATGAAATCCGGCCAGGATGAACTTTATCAAATTGTCCGGGCAATCCGCGACCGCCAGGAAGAAACCGATGCAAAGCTTGATGCCCTGTCAATGGATGTCCACCATGCCCATGGCGAAATTGCAGGTGTCAAGGACGCTGTTAAAGAACTGCGTGAAGGGGTTATTTTTGTAAACCGTAAAGTCGCCGATACTGAATATGAAGTCAATCTGCTAAAACAAAGAAAGCAGTAATCCTTTTGGCTGAAGCGCTCCGAAAGAACAGCGTCCAGCAATAAATGTAGCCAAATTGTAGTCAAACATCCGTTAAAAAGAACGAAACCCCTTGTTTAACAAGGGGTTTCGTGATCGGGGAATTACATGACACGTTTGAACATTTTTTCGAGTTCGTACACCGAATAATGGATGATGATTGGACGGCCGTGCGGGCATGTAAACGGGTCGGATGCCATTCGGAGCGCATCGAGCAGTGCCTGGATTTCGTCATTGCGCAAATGCCGGTTCGCCTTGATGGACCCTCTGCAGCTCATCATAATCGCCGCTTTTTCACGCAATTTTTTAATATCGACTTTTTTTATAGAAAGGACATGCTCGATCATTTCCTCAATGACCTCTTTTTCCTCATTTTTCGGAAACCATGTCGGATGGGAACGGACAATGAAGCTGTTGTGCCCGAATGGTTCAAGGAAAACGCCGACCTCTTTCAGCGCATCGAGGTTCTCCTGAATTTTAATGGCTTCGTCCGTTGCGTATTCTAAAGTCAGCGGCACAAGCATTTCCTGCACTTCTTTTTTCACTTCGCCGACTTTTTCGCGGAAAAATTCATACTTGACCCGCTCCTGGGCGGCGTGCTGATCAATGATATACAAGCCGTTTTCATTTTGGGCAAAAATATACGTGCCGTGCATCTGGCCGATCGGATACATCGGCGGGATGCGGGATGCCGGCTGCTGTGCCGCGTCCTGCCCTCTTGCCTCTTCAACATCAAATCCATCGCGCGCCGGTTCATGGATTTCATCTGGAAAAACAGAATCCAGATTTTCCCCTGAAAATGCCGGGAAATCTGCGGCCGGCTGTTCCACGCTGAGATGGGGTTCTGCATCCGGGCTTTTATCGTGCTGCCCCATTTCCGTTTCCTCCGGCCGGGGCGATGGGTGCGGCGCAACAGGCGCGGAGAAAGCTTTCGGAGTTTCCGGTTCCGTTTTTCCCGGCAAATGGTCAAGCTGGAACGACACCTGTTCCTGTTTTGGTTTTTCTGCTTGCCGCACCATGCCGGACGGAATCAATTCCTGCTTTTTGAAAGCAGCTTTAATCGCGCCCGTAATCGCCCGGCACAGCTCCTTTTCTTTGCTGAACCGCACTTCAAGCTTGGCCGGGTGAACATTCGCATCGACTAAAACCGGATCCATTTTTAGCGACATCAACACAATCGGGTAGCGGCCGATCGGGAGCAGTGTATGATACCCTTCCAATATGGCCTTTACAAGCACGTAATTTTTGATAAACCGGCCGTTTACCATCGTGGAAATATAGTTGCGCGAAGCCCGCGTAATTTCCGGCAAAGCGATAAACCCGTTGATTTCAAAATCAAGCGTTTGGCTGTGTACCGGAATCATTTTTTTGGCAATGTTTAAGCCGTAAATGGCGGCAAGCACCTGGCGCACATCGCCGTTCCCGCTTGTCTGAAGCAACATCTTTCCGCCGTGGCGGAGGCGGAAAGACACCTCGGGGTGGCTGAGCGCGAGGCGGTTCACCACATCGGTAATATTGCCGAGCTCGGTATGGATCGACTTCATATATTTTAACCGCGCAGGCGTGTTAAAAAATAAATCGGTGACCGTAATTTCCGTTCCTCTCCGGCTCGGTGCCTGTTCGCGGGCCACCCATTTCCCGCCTTCAATGACCGCTTTTGTCCCGGGCCCGTTTCCGGTTGAGGTGACGATCTCAACACGGGAAACAGCAGCAATGCTCGGGAGCGCTTCGCCGCGAAAACCGAGCGAACGAATCCGGAACAGATCATGTTCGTTTTTGATTTTGCTTGTGGCGTGGCGTGAGAAAGCAAGCTCAACATCGTCAGGCTCGATGCCGGTTCCATTATCAATCATACGGATTTTTTCCATACCGGCTTCCCAGACATCAATTTCGATAACTGTGCTTTCCGCGTCAATGGCATTTTCCGCCAGTTCCTTCACGACAGATGCCGGCCGTTCGACCACTTCACCGGCTGCAATCCTGTTAGAAAGCAACTCGTCCAGTTGTGCAATTTTTCCCATCGCGGACAACACCACCTATTTTTTTAATTTTTTCTGAATCTCATAGAGTGCATTCATGGCCGCAAGCGGCGTCATCTCAAGCAAATCGAGTTCCCTAATTTGCTTGAGCACCTTTCTTTCCTTTGCTTCAACCGTTTTCTGACGCGGCGTTTCCGGCTCTTCAAAAAAGGACAGTTGCGCGGGCTCTGTGGCAGCAGCCGCCTCCGGGGGGTTCATCTGCGTTTCGCCGTTATCCTGGTTTTCAAGCGCATGGAGAATTTTTTCGGCGCGGCGAATCACTTGTTCCGGCAGGCCGGCCAGCTTTGCCACATGGATCCCGTAACTTTTATCTGCAGGGCCTTCTTTGATTTTATGGAGGAAAACCACTTTGCCGTTTTGCTCCATGGCGCTGACATGGACGTTTTGCAGCTTGCCCAGTTCAGCAGAAAGCGCCGTCAGCTCATGATAATGGGTGGAAAAAAGCGTTTTGGCCCCGATTTCATCATGGATGTATTCGATCATCGCCTGGGCGAGTGCCATCCCGTCATATGTAGACGTTCCGCGCCCGATTTCATCAAATAAAATCAGGCTTCGTTCCGTTGCGTTTGCAATCGCGTTTTTCGCTTCAAGCATTTCGACCATGAACGTACTCTGGCCGGAAATGAGATCATCGGCTGCGCCAATCCGTGTAAAAATCCTGTCAAAAACCGGCAGCTCCGCCTCGCGTGCCGGCACAAAGCAGCCGATTTGCGCAAGGATTACCGTCAGCGCAATTTGCCGCATATACGTGCTTTTCCCGGACATGTTCGGCCCGGTAATCAGCAGAATCTCTCGGTTTTCATCCATCAGGCAGTCGTTTGGCACATAGCTTTGCGAATCGAGCACTTTTTCCACGACCGGATGGCGCCCTTCCGTAATCTTCAGCACGCCGTCTTCCCGGAATACCGGCTTTGTGTAGTGGCGTTTTTCGCTTACGACGGCAAAGCTTTGCAGCACATCAATCGTGCTGACCGCTTTTGCGAGGCGCTGCAGCCTGGGAATAAATTCTTTTACATGTGCCCGGATTTCCGTAAACAGCTCGTATTCTAGATCGATCATTCTTTCTTCCGCCTGTAAAATAAGCGCTTCTTTTTCTTTCAATTCCGGTGTGATGAACCGCTCGGCGTTCGCCAACGTCTGTTTCCGTTCATACCGGCCTTCTTCGAGCAGGTGGAGGTTCGCCTTCGTCACTTCAATATAGTAGCCGAACACGCGGTTGTATCCGACTTTCAGCGACTTGATTCCGGTCCGCTCGCGCTCGTCGCGTTCGAGGCTTGCAATCCACTGCTTGCCGTTTTTGCTCGCGTCGCGGTAGCGGTCCAGCTCTTCGTTATAGCCGTCGCGGATCATCCCGCCTTCCTTCACGGAAACCGGGGGATTGTCCTCAATCGCGCGTTCGAGCAAATCTGTCAGTTCTTCACACGGGTCAAGAAGCGCCGCCAATTTTTTGCTTTCCGGGCTTTCCAAGCTTTCCATGACCGCCCGGATACCCGGAATTTGCTGTAGCGAGCATTTCAGCTGGATGAGGTCACGTGCATTCACATTGCCAAATGCCACCCGGCCGGCAAGCCTTTCCAGGTCGTATACTTCCTTCAGGCGCTCGCGGATATCCTCCCGCTCAAAGTAATGGTTTAAAAAGGTTTCCACCATTTGAAGCCGTGCTTCTATTTTTTCCTGCTTAAGCAGCGGCCGGCCGATCCACTGTTTTAAAAGCCTGCCGCCCATGGCTGTCATCGTTTCATCGAGCAGCCATAAAAGCGATCCTTTTTTGCCTTGCCCGCGGATCGTCTCAGTCAGTTCGAGATTACGCTTGGAGTAATAATCAATATTTAAAAACCGGCGGACTTCATACATTTCAACCGGCTGCAGATGATCGAGGCTCCTTTTCTGCGTGCGGAATAAATAGTTTAACAGTCTTGCTGCAGCCAGCCGCAAAAGCTCCGGTTCCAACTGGGGCAGAAGCCTTTCAAAGCCTTCCTTTACAGCCGTATCCGTTTCAAACGAAATGGTGATATTTCCTGTATTTTTCATTAGCCGCGCGTATTCATCCGGAAATTCCGGATCTACCACAGCTTCTTTTGCGCCGATCGACGCCAGTTCGTTCAGTACTTCTTCAAACGGGCCTTCCAAAAGACAAGCCCTGCCCTCCCCTGTTGACAAATCTATATAGGCAATCGCGAAATTCCCGTCCGCCGGGGATGCAACAGACGCAATATAGTGGTTTTCTTTTTCCGCGAGCGATTTGCCCTCCATCAAGGTGCCAGGGGTAATCAGCTGGATGACTTCCCGCTTGACAACACCCTTT
The DNA here is from genome assembly GCF_038593185.1 of Weizmannia sp. FSL K6-0777. Lineage (NCBI taxonomy): Bacteria > Bacillati > Bacillota > Bacilli > Caryophanales > Bacillaceae > Heyndrickxia > Weizmannia sp. FSL K6-0777. The sequence goes on along the minus strand of NZ_CP151971.1, from coordinate 1,474,653 downwards.
GCCAGTTTCGGGTCTTCCATCTGTTCACATATCGCCACTTTATAGCCTTTATCAATCAGCTGTTCAATATAAGTGCTGGCGGAATGGTACGGTACCCCGCACATCGGGATTTTCTCGTCGCCGCCGCCGTCCCTGCTCGTTAATGTAATTTCCAGTTCCTGGGACGCTTTAATGGCATCTTCGAAGAACATTTCATAAAAATCGCCGAGACGGAAAAATAAAAAGGCATCCTGATATTCCGCCTTCACTTGCAAATATTGCTGGATCATTGGGGTATACGCAGCCATTCTTACCAAATTCCTTTCCTGCTTTTCAATCATTCTTCAATCCTGTTTATTATAACATATTTGCATGAAGGCCTTCATAAATTGAAATACGGATCATTTTACAAAGCCGGGCCTTGTCTGTTGATTTTCAATGTCTCCTCCAGGGATGCCAGGTTTTTTCTGCCTGTGTCAAAACCCATTACAGGATTTCGCGTGCATTCTAAGCATGCGTTTTGGTGGGGCAAATGGCCGCGCTTTTACCGCCGGATGCCCAGAAAAAAACTAGGAGTGCATGTCTCCTAGTTTGTGGCTTCTATTCTTCTTCACTTCCCACTAAAAAGTCAGGGTTTAATTCTTCAAACTCGTCGCTGCTTTCTTCTTCCCATTCATCGTCATCGCTGCATCCTTCAGGCGAGATGGCAACACAAACCTTTGTTTCTCCGATGACTTCCACGAGAAACTCTCTTTCAACACTGACAATGATTTTATTGCCGTTTGGCGAAATGACCGCTTCAATGCAATTCGGCTGCTGCAGGACGCTTGCGATGACTTCTTTGTCGTCCAGGCAATCCGGATCCCTGTAATGCAATTTAACGGTATCGGTATACTCGACTTTTTCCGTCATGACCGATGTCTTCGTATTGTCATTATGGGAATACCAGATGTTCACATCATAAGAGCCGCGGATTTTAACTTCTTTATCTATTTTCCTGGCTTCGTACTTATGGTTGATAATCCAGCAGCCTAAAATGCTCGAAGGATGCTGCGGCGGGCAAATCGTATGATTGGACTGCGTAAATTTGCGCCCTTTCGCAACGACTGCTTTTGTAATGATTTCTCTATATTCTGCCATTCGAGCGAACCCTCCTCATCTATTTTCAATTCATCCTATGCTTTTACCCAGGCCGGTGTGCCAATTCTTTTTCTCGCCACCTCCGGGTAATCCTAACATATGCCGCGACAATAGGAGGGTGCCCGTACAATGGATTTGCCTTGTGCTGCGCACCAAAAAAACGGTGTGCACAGATGCACACCGTTTTTTTCAGTGGAGGGTGCCGGAAGAATATTTCACCTGGGATCCGGTTTGGCCTTTTAAAAGATCGCCGCCGGTCGATTTGATGATTTCATCCGTGACCGTATTGGAAATGGTATTTGTGACAATCTGGAGCAGGTCGTTTACGTCCACCTGTGACTGCTTGAATTCCTGAACGACCGGGATGCCGTCCAGTTCTTCCTCCAGTTTATCTATTTTGGCTTCTACTTGTTTTAATGCTTCTTTTTTTCCATAATGCTGCAAGTTGACAGCCTGCTTTTGCAAAGCTTTAATATTGGCAATTAAATTGCGGACTCTCTCATTTTCATTGATTTGCGCTTCCGCCCGCTTAAAAAAATCGACCTCTTCCGTTTCCGCAATCATTTTCGCAAGTTCGGCAGCTTTTGCGACGATATCATCTTTTGTAAACTTCTGCATCACGCTTCCACCCCGGCCGGATCAGGCACGGCCACCATTTCCCCGTCCAGTGACCATGTTTTCGCCTTCGTAATTTTTACCTGCACAAGTTTTCCAATTGCTGATTTCGGCCCCTTGAAGTTGACGAGTTTGTTTTTGCGTGTGTAACCGGCTAAAATTTCCGGATTGTTTTTGCTTTCGCCTTCTACAAGCACTTCCACAACCTGGCCTTCGTATTTTTCCATGGCCGCTTTTGAATAGGCATTGACGAGTTCATTCAGGCGCTGCAGCCTTTCCTTTTTCACTTCCATCGGGATATTATCTTTCATTCTGGCTGCCGGCGTGCCTTCGCGCGGGGAATAAATAAACGTATAGGCCGTTTCGAACCCGACTTCTTTATACAGGGACAAGGTTTCTTCAAACTGCTCTTCGGTTTCGTTTGGGAAACCGACAATAATATCGGTAGACAGCGCCACATTCGGAATCGCGGCTTTGATTTTTCTGACGAGTTCCAAATATTGTTCCCGCGTATATTTGCGGCCCATAATTTTTAAAATTTCGCTTGAACCAGACTGGACAGGAAGATGGATATGCTCGACAAGGTTTCCTTTTTTCGCCAGCACTTCGATCAGACGGTCGTCGAAATCGCGCGGATGGCTCGTGGTAAAGCGGATGCGCGGGATGTTGATTTTGCGCAGATCATCCATCAAATCGCCAAGTCCGTATTCAAGGTCATCAAAATCTTTTCCGTAGGCATTGACGTTCTGGCCGAGCAGCGTGATTTCCTTGTAGCCTTTGGCTGCCAGTTCACGCACTTCCTGGATGATGTCTTCCGGACGCCTTGACCGCTCTTTTCCGCGCGTATACGGCACGATACAATACGTGCAGAACTTATCGCATCCGTACATGATGTTTACCCATGCCTTGATGTTGCCTTTGCGCACTTTCGGCAGGCTTTCGATCACGTCGCCTTCTTTGGACCATACTTCCACAACCATTGCCTTGGACATATACGCTTCTTTTAAAATGTGCGGCAGGCGGTGAATGTTGTGGGTGCCGAAAACCATATCGACATGCGGGTGTTTTTGCAAAATTTTATTGACGACGGATTCTTCCTGCGACATACAGCCGCAAACCCCGATCAGCATGTCCGGTTTTTCCGTTTTCAACGGTTTCAGGTGGCCGATTTCGCCAAACACTTTATTTTCGGCATTTTCACGGATGGCGCATGTATTTAGCAGAACCACATCCGCATCTTCCACCGTTTCGGTCGGTGTGTAACCAAGCTGCATAAAAATGCCGGCCATCACTTCCGTGTCATGTTCGTTCATTTGGCAGCCGTAAGTCCGGATGTAAAATTTCAATCCGTCGCCCATGCCTTTTAAGTCTTCATCGATTTCGAAGTCTTTAAAATACTGGACTGGTTTCCGGCTCCGTTTTCTTGCTTCTTTTAAATTCGGCGGAATATAAACCGATTGGAAATATTTGCTGTAGTCCTTTTCGGATTTTTTGTCCGCAGGCTCTACAGGGTTCACTTGCTGCTGTTCCAAACGTTGTTTCTCGTTCATGGCAATCCCCTTTCTGTTTGCACCATGCCGCGCTCAATTTGCGGCAACCATATAAAAATCATGCGTATAACCAGTATAAATGGTTTTTTCTCCTATTACAACAAACCCCCGTTCCCGGTATGTGTCAAGTTTTTCACGATTCCCGGAACATCCGGACTTCAAAAGCCGTTTGTTTAACCATTTAACGCGGATTCATTCGCGGTTTGTGCCGGTGTCACATTGGCAAAACACCGGGCTGTGCGCTTTACCGGGAAAAAAGAAGCCGTTACCTTCGTGCCCGGCGCAAAAAGCCCCTTCCTGTTTCAGGCAGAGGCTTTTTGCGTTTCTCTTCCGTTTTACATTTTATGCCTTCACTTGCGATAAAACGTGTTTGAACGTACGGATAACCTGGTCGATTTCTTCATAGCTGATTGTAAGTGCCGGTTCAAAGCGCAAAGTTTTCGAATTAATCAATGTGCCTGCGACAAGCACGCCCCCGTCAAACATGCCTTTTGCCACTTCATAACCGAGTTCATCCGAATGGAATTCTATCCCGATCATTAACCCTTTCCCGCGGACTTCCTGGACAATGTCTTCGTGGCCTTTTGCCGCCTCTTTTAAGCCGTTCAGGAAATAATCCCCGGCAACAGCTGCGCGTTCCGGCAGCTTTTCCTCGATGAGGACACCGATCGTTGCAATTGCCGCAGCACAGGCAAGCGGATTTCCGCCGAAAGTGGTAGTATGCATGAACGGATTCGGGAACCAGCTTTTGAACACTTCTTCTTTCGCGACCACCGCGCCGGCAGGCATCACACCGCCGCCAAAAGCTTTCGCGAGACAGAGAATATCCGGGACGACGCCGTAAAGTTCCGCCGCGAACATTTTTCCGGTACGGCCCATGCCGGTCTGCACTTCATCAAAAATGAGCAGCGCGCCAAACGCATCGCAAAGTTCACGGACTTGTTGCAAGTAGCCCTCCGGCGGGAGAATAATGCCGCCTTCCCCTTGGATCGGCTCCAGCATGACGGCTGCAACATCTTCTCCGACAAGGGCGCATGTTTCAAACGTTTTTCGCATCATGTCAATGTCGCCGTACGGGATATGGCGGAAGCCCGGAACAAGCGGAAGGAATGGTTTGCGGAACATGCCTTTCGCCGTCCCGGACAATGAACCGAGGCTTTTCCCATGAAAAGCACGGGTAGTCGAAATGATGGTTGTCCGGTCGCTGTACATTTTTGCGAGTTTCAATGCCGCTTCCACGCTTTCCGTTCCGCTGTTTGTGAAAAACGCATATTTTAAATCGCCGGGCGTGATATCCGCCAATATTTTTGCAAGCATGGCCCGAAGCGGGTCAAGCAAATCCTGGCTGTGGAGCGCCTGGCGTTTCAGCTGGTCGGTCACAGCTTTTACGACTTTCGGATTACGGTGCCCGACATTGTAGATTCCGAAACCGCCCAGACAGTCGATATATTCTTTGCCGTTTACATCTTTAAAACAGGCGCCGCTGTCGGACCATTCGACTGCCGCAAACTGGCCGCCTTCCGTCACGGTTTTCCGGTATTCCAGAAAGCCCGGATTCACATATTCGCGGAATCCGTCCACCGTTTCCTTCGTAATCCATTCCGCTTCTTCCTGCGTGACTTCCTGTTTTTCAATTAAATTCAGCACTTTATGAATATAACCGAGTACCGCTTGTTCTTCGCTGTTTTTCTTCTCTTGTTTGATATCTATCCCCATTTATGATCTCTCCTTATTTTTCATGTGAAAACCAGCCGGTTGGTTCCACTTGTAAATTGATGTTGATTTGTTTGATTTCCTGAAATTCTTCGAGCCCGAATGTGCCGAGGCTGCGCCCGATCCCGCTTTGTTTATAGCCGCCCCACGGCGCTTCGTTATAAGTAGGATGATAGGAATTGATCCACGTAATGCCGGACCGGATCTTTTTAATGACCCTTAACGCCTTGGCCCCGTCATTGGAGAAAACCGCACCGGCCAGCCCGTATACCGTGTCATTGGCCAATTTTACAGCTTCCGCCTCATCCTTGAATTTTTGAATAACAACGACAGGGCCGAAAATTTCCTCCTGGACAATCCGCATGTTTTGTTTAACATCCACAAACACGGCCGGCCCGACAAAATACCCTTTATCCAGCCCGTTTTCCAATAGGCGGTTGCCGCCAAGCGCTAAGGTGGCGCCTTCCTGCTTGCCGATTTCAATATAAGAAAGCACTTTTTTCATATGTTCTTCGCTGACAAGCGGGCCCATTTCCGTATCCGGATCATCCCCCGGCCCGACTTTAATTTTGGCGGCTCTTTCCACAAAATGGGAGACAAATCTTTCGTACAAGCTTTCTTCAACAAGGATTCTCGAGCCGGCGGAACATACCTGGCCGGCCCCGCTGAAAATGCCGTACAAGGCGTAATCAACGGCCGTTTCAAAATCTGCATCGGCAAAAATAATATTCGGAGATTTCCCGCCGAGTTCAAGGGAAACTTTTTTCAACGTATCGGCCGCCTGCCGCATCAGATGTTTCCCGGTTTTCGTGCCGCCGGTAAAGGAAATCATATCCACTTCCGGATGGGTGACGATCTCCTCGCCTACTACCGGCCCCGCGCCCATGACCATATTGGCGACACCTTTCGGCAAGCCGATTTCTTCAAAGATTTCAAAGAGCTTCATGGCTGTCACCGGCGTCACCTCGGACGGTTTAAAAACGATCGTATTTCCGGCTGCCAGTGCCGGCGCGATTTTCCAGACGCTCATTAAAAGCGGATAATTCCATGGCACGATAAGGCCGCATACCCCGACGGGTTCCCGGACAACCATTGCCTGCATCGGATCTGCGACATGGTAGGTAAACCCGTCAGGCTTCGTAATTAAGCCGGCGTAGTAACGGAAACAGGCAGCCGCATCGGCAATATCATAGCTTGCTTCTCTTAACGGTTTCCCGTTGTCCAACGTTTCAAGCCTGGTTAAAGCCTTCGCGTTTTCGTCGATTTTATCGGCAACTTGAAATAAATATGCTGCTCTTTCCTGTGCAGAGAGGCCGGACCATACCCCTGACTCAAAAGCTTTTCGGGCTGCATCTACTGCTTCATGGGCATCACGGGTGGTGCCTTCCGGGGCAATGGCGATGGTTTCACCGTTCGCAGGATTTTTTATGGCACGCGTTTCCCGGTTATCTGCATCGATCCATTCGCCGTTAATATACATTTTCAGGTTGATGACGGATTGTTGTACCCCGACCATTTTTCATCCTCCTTTATTCTCTTCGACGAATAATCTTGCAAGAAGGGTGCCAATTAATTTTCAGCCTGATTTATGCGGTTTCGCGCGCACAGCATTATGCAGTTTTGCATAATGCTATTTTTTTCTGCATGGAAACGGAGCGGGGAAAGTAAAAAAGAAAACCGGCGCGTTTACACCGGGAGGCACTGAAACAAGTTGCAGGCTGCAAAAAAACGGCGGGACACTGTGAATGGTAGCGTCCCGCCGTTTTTTAGGCTTTGTTTGCGGCAGCAGGGGTTTTTAGAAGAAGCTTTACTTGAAAACGGGATCCTCTGTTTTCCTGTTTTTCTTGTTTAATATTTTTTGATATTTGCGGCTGACGGAAGACTGGCTGATGCCCAGTGCTTTCGCCGCTTTTGTTGTCGTTTTATACTGGTTCATGGCCTGCAAAATGAGCTGCTCCTCCACGGACTCCATCGCCTCCTGCAACGGCATGATTCTTGTGACGACCGGCTTCATTTTTTTCCTTTCAGAGCCGAATGTTAAAAACTGGCTGACAAACCCGCCGTCGATGGCAGCATGGTCCGCAGTGACGACCAGCCTTTCAATAATATTTTGCAGTTCCCTCACATTTCCCGGCCACGGATAACATTCCAGCACATTGATCGCATCCGGGGTTAAATAAAACTTCCGGCCGTATTTTTCGTTTAATTGTTGCAAAAAGTGGAAGGCAAGCAGCGATATATCTTCCGGCCGTTCCCGGAGCGGCGGGATCCGGATCGGAATGACGTTCAACCGGTAATATAAATCTTCCCGGAACCGTCCCTCTTCCACCATTTTTGCCAGGTTTTGGTTTGTCGCCGTAATGATCTGGACATCGATTTTAATGGGGGTTGTGCTGCCGATCGGGATCACTTCCTGTTCCTGCAGCACCCGCAGCAATTTGACCTGCAAGTGCACCGGCAATTCGCCGATTTCATCAAGGAACAAAATGCCGCCGTCCGCCTGCTTAAAGTATCCTTCTTTTCCGTTTTTTTCCGCACCTGTAAAGGCGCCTTTGACATATCCGAACAATTCGCTTTCCAGCAAAGTTTCCGGAATCGCACCGCAGTTCAGTTTTAAAAACGGTTTTTCCGACCTTTTCCCGAATTGGTGGATCGCCTGGGCAATGACTTCTTTTCCGACGCCCGATTCGCCGGACAGTAAAACAGTGGACGAAAATTCGGCGATTTTCTTTACCTGGTGCATGATTTTTTCCATTTTCGGGCTGCAGTAAATCATTTTTTTCAAAAACCGGTCTTTGTTTTTGAACTGGTCGAGCTCTTTTTTGTACCGGGCTGAAATTTCTTTCATCTCTTTCAGTTCGGTTTTTAACCGGGTCGTCTCGGTTATGTCTCTTGATGCAATAATGATCCGGTCAAGCGCGCCTTTTTCATTAAAAACCGGGTTCCCGACGGCCAGAATCTTTCTTCCCGTCCGCGTTTCCTGCACAACGGATACTTTTTTCCGTTTTTCCATCACGAGCCTTATAACCGACGGGGTGAATAAGCCCTGGTCTTCAAAATCGAGGATATTTTTCCCGATCAGCGTTTTTACGTCCACCTGCCAGAAATCTTCAATGATGTTCTCCCCGTAGCGAAGCAGTTCGCCCTTTGCATTGACGACAAGAATTTCGTCATAAATCGTCGACAGAATCGCATTCAAGTCTTTATTTAAGTCTTTTATATATTCGATTTCAAGTGCCATTTCTTCTACCATCGGCAAATCCTGAACGACAATGATCAGGCCTTCAACTTCACCGGCGAAATTTTGAATCGGGCTGTAGTCGGCCAAAACCCCGACCCCGTTTGCGAATTCAAGATGGTTCAGATACGTTTTCCCGGTTTCAAACGCTTTTGCGATATGGTCATGGCTGAAAATACTTTTACCAGGGGCATTCAGCACCGCTTCGTGCGGCAATTTAATCATTCGTAAACCTGCTTCGTTACAATGGATGATCCGTTTTTCCCTGTTGAGCACAAAAATGCCCATTGGGATCGATGCGAGCAAGATTTTCAGAAAGTGGGCGCTTTCGTTTTCCTGTTTAAAGAGCTCCGCCAGCATGTCCTCTCTTTGGATGTAGCCGGACGGGCGGCCATCTTCGCTTCTCACAAGCGCAAATGGTTCACCAATGATTTGGAACAAGCTCGTAATGGAAATATGGTCATCGAGACGGCTGATCCCGTCAAGCGGTTTTGCGTGGCGAAGCAGGGTTTCTTTTGAAAAGTTGCCTTTTTTAAGCTTTTCCAGCAGTTGATGATTCAGCAAGGCATAGGCAAATAATTCTCCGTCCTTCTTTAAAAACAGAAAAGGCCCTTTATGCTTTTGTAACGCCAGCCTTAAATCTTCTTCACCGTCAACCGAAAAGGGGATGATCGGCTTTATTTTTTCTTTTGCAATTGCCGGCATTGCGATTCCTCCTTGCACCTTCTAAAAATATAGTATCACTATATTTTAATATTGGAAATAGTCCGGCACAAAAAAAGAAGATGCCTGCACATCTTCTGCCATGTAACCATTGCTTTTTATCTTAAAGAATAGAAGTTTTTTCTGCTTCATCCAATTGAAAATCGATGACCTGCTTGCGGAAAAATTTCGTTTGGATCGCCATATAAATAAATCCGATGCCTGACCAGATAATGCCGAAAATGAGGGCGTCTTTTTGCAAGTTGGACCATAAAACGCCCGTCAGCCCTGCCCCGGCTAAAGGCATCACCAGGTAGGAAAACACATCTTTTGCCGTTTTATAGCGCTTTTTCCGGAAGACAAAGAAGGCAATAACAGATAAATTGACGAATGTAAAAGCAATCAGGGCGCCAAAGTTGATAAACGAGGAAATGAGTTCCAGGCTGGGCGTGATCGCAAGCAGCGACACCAGGCCGACAAGGATTACATTCCATGCGGGGGTCCGGAATTTCGGATGCACGTACCCGAACCATCGCTTCGGCAGGACGCCGTTTCTCCCCATCACATATAACAGCCGCGAAACACTGGCATGGGAAGCAAGGCCGGACGCAACCGTGGCGGCAAATGCACCGGAAATAAACAATAATTTAAACAGCGTTCCGCCCACATACAATCCGATTTCGGGCAATGTGTCATCCGTGTTTTTAAAATGGGAAACGTCCGGAAACAAGGCTTGCGCGAAATAACTGGCGATAAAGAAGACCGCACCGCCGATAAAAACCGTTAGCATGATCGCTCTCGGCATGATTTTGGGATCTTTCGCTTCCTCCGCATACATCGTTACCGCATCAAAGCCGATAAACGAGAAGCATACGACTGTCGCTCCGGTCAGGACCGCGCTCAAACGGACATTGGAGTGGTAAAGCGGATCGAAAGTGAAAACCGTACCTTTTCCCATTCCGTGCGAAAATTGTACAACGGCCAGCACAAGAAAAGCACCGATTAGCACGAGTTCAAAAACGACAAGAATGGTGTTCATATTGGACGTTTTCCCCATGCTCCATACATTGATGCCCGTCACGGCGGCTACATACGTCACCACCCAGATCCAGGCGGGCACGTTTGGAAAGACGGATACCATATAAATCCGGATAATTAAAGCATTCACCATGGGCAACAGCAAATAGTCGAGCAACGCCGCCCACCCGACAAGGAAACCGAGATGGGGGTTCATCGTTTCCCTTGTATACGTGTAGGCAGATCCGGCGTTCGGGAAAACTTTTACCATCTTCCCGTAACTGATGGCGGTAAACAGCATGACAATCAACGCAGTGATATAGGCAAGCGGCACCACCCCGTTGGTTTCCTTTGATACGATGCCAAAAGTATCAAACACAATGGTAGGCGTCATATACCCTAATCCAAGTCCGACGATGGCCCATAAACCGAGTGAACGCTTTAATGTCGCATTCTCCAATTTTATCATCCTCCCTCTCTCTTCCACGAATCAAAGATGTTTGCTTTTTGGTACGCTAATAAGGCTGCTCCGCTTCCATCCATGCGAAGGCCTATTATTCTACATCTTTGCAATTTTCATACCAATTATTAGAAAAACAAGAGGAGGATTTGAAAAACTCAGAATTCAGGAAAAGCAGTCGCGGGAGTTCGGAGGGGTAGGGGGAAAAACGGAAAGTTTCTTATGCAATATTGCATAGTTTCACCTGTTTTGCATACCATTGGAAGGCAAATTGACGAAAGCCGGGGATGCAAAAACGGCGGGAACGTATTTTTGTATCCCGCCGTTTTGAGGTAAATTTTCATTCACTTGGAGCCTGTCCAGGAAAGTTTGAAAAGCGTGCCGTACTCACCGGCATTTTGCGTATCCGCATCAAATCATAAGGTTTTACAGGATGGTCGACGATTGTTTTCACGGTCATCATCGCATTCGGGGCACGTTCAATGCACTTGCCGTCTTCATCCCAAAGCTTGCGGATGGTTTGGGTGAAACGGGCAAATCCCGGCCCGTAAAACTCCACTTCTTCCCCTGTCGTAAAATGGTTGCGCTGTTCAAGCGTGGCGATTTTTGTAGCCGGATCGTAATCCAAAACACGGGCAGCGAAAGTATATTTCGGAATTTTGCGGGGGCGCCCGAACAGTTGCTGGTGGGCATCCGGTTCCCCAAAGTAAAAACCGGTGGCCAGTTCCCGTTGTGCCACTTTCCAAATTTCTTCCTCCCACGCCGGGTCAAAAACAAAATGGTCCGGATCTTCACAATAGGCATCGACAATCGCCCGGTACACATTCGCCACAGTCGAAACATAGTGGATCGACTTCATTCTGCCTTCAATTTTAAAACTTCCCACACCCGCTTCAATCAATTCCGGCACGTGATGGATCATCGTAAGGTCCACCGCACTCATGGAAAACGGCTCGCCGCCAGCTGTTAAGATGTCGGCTCCTTCATTTTCAAACAAGTCATATTTCCAACGGCATGACTGGGCGCATCCGCCGCGGTTTGCATCGCGGTTCGCCATATGATTGGACAGTACGCAACGCCCGGAATACGAAATGCACATCGCCCCCTGTACAAACGCCTCTATTTCCATACCGGTATTTTTCCGGATTTCGCGGATTTCTTCAAGGCTGACTTCGCGGGCCAGGACCACCCTTTCGACCCCTTCCTGCTCCCAGAACTGAAGCGCTTTGTAATTTGTTGCAGAAGCCTGGGTCGACAAATGGACGGCAAGGCCGGGCGCCTCTTCCATACAAATGGTGATAAAACCCGGGTCGGAGATGATGACAGCGTCAATCCCGATCTCCTTTAATGTGCGGAAAAAATCCCCTGCCCCTTCATCATCGCCTTCATGGCCGACCATATTTGCAGCTACATACACTTTTGCGCCGCGGGCATGCGCAAAGCGGACCCCTTCCTTCATTTCGTCATACGTAAAATTGCCGGCTCTTGAACGCAAGCCGTAAGCCTGTCCGCCAATATATACGGCATCCGCGCCATAGCGGACGGCGATTTCCAGTTTTTCAAGATTTCCGGCCGGCGCAAGCACTTCCGGTTTTTTGATGATGTTTCGCATATTCTCCCTCCTACTGTACTTCATCCGGCTGCCGCAGGAAAAACCCCGTGCCAAGCTTCCGCGTTTCCGGCTGCAATTGCAAAAGCTCAGCTGAAAAACGCGCCGCATCAAAAGTGCCGGACAGCACCGCTTCTTTTGCCCGGACATAAAGGGCGGCAATATCCGTAAAGGTTTCCCCTTCGGCCAAAATGCCGTCGAGTTTCCACGTATCCAGCCCCGCCCTGTGCAGATCCGGCAAATACCGAATGAGCGCAATGTCTTCTGCGGAAAAAATATGGGTGCCATTTTCATCCTCAAAAAGCGGATACTGATTTTCCCTGTCTTTTTTCTCGCTGATGCTGAGCCTGTCACGGACAGTTGTGCCGGCATTAAGATGCGCAAATTGGGTGTAATTCGAAAGCAAGCGGCGCTTCGAGTGGTGGATGCATGTCGGGCCGTATACTTGTACCTCGACGGGTTGCTTGATTTGCGCCTGTATCTCTTTTAATTCAATAAAAGTACATTCGCGCGCCGCCACGGCCCCTATTGCCCCGCGTTTGAGCCAGAACTTTATCTGGTTTGCCGATGTGACAAGCGTCTGTGCATCGTAAATATAAGGCAGATTCAGTTTCATTTCTTTTAAGAGCTGTATCACGCCCGGATCCCCGGCAGTAATCGCATCCACTCCCGCTTTTTCAAGTGATAACAAATATTCCGGAAGCGCCTCTATATGGCCGTTATGCATCAATCCGTTAACGGCTGTATACACTTTTCTATTCTGCCGGTGTGCAAACTTTGTAATGTCGCCTATGTCTTCAAGCGTGATATGGCCGGGCATGCGCAAGCCGAAACGGTTCCCCCCGATATAGAGGGTATCCACTCCGGCCGCAATCAGCGCTTCAGCCTGCCCGGACGATTCAGCAGTAGCAATGATATGGATCAACTTCCACCCCTCCTTCAGCCACTTTTCAGGCTGCAGTAAAAAAGGCGCAAAGATAAAGCGCGCCACGATTTTACTTTATCACGTGGACGGGTTCTTTTTGCTGATAAAGTATGACAGTTTCCGCAAACCTTTTTTCCATACAAAAAAAAGCTGTCTGCTTCTGCAAACAGCGTTTCTTTTCAATCTATATCAGCGGGGTTCAATGATGAGTTTAATAGCGGTTCTTTCTTCTCCTTCAATCTGAATATCCGTGAAAGCCGGGATGCAAATTAAATCCACACCGCTCGGGGCCACAAACCCTCTTGCGATGGCAACGGCTTTTACAGCCTGATTAATGGCGCCCGCCCCGATCGCCTGGATTTCCGCCCCCCCTCTTTCACGAAGAACACCGGCAAGTGCACCAGCTACAGAATTAGGATTAGATTTTGCTGAAACTTTTAATATTTCCATTCCTTCTCCTCCTTGTCTCCTTCCGTTAACCGAATGTCCGTTCAGAGTGACGATTCATGTTCGAACGTGAAGTATCTCTTGCCCGTTTCCAGCCCGGCCTTTTCCCGGCTTCGCTGGAAACGGGGCGGCTGTCCGAAACAATCCGGCAGCCGCCCCGCATATAGGCTACTGATTTTCCTGCTTGTCGTGCGGGCTTTCGTGAACGTCTCTTGCTCAAAAAAACTCCGGGGAGCTGCCCCCCGCACAGCGGGAAAAATCATTTCACTGCTACTATATTCCTTTGTTCTGCGAGTTATGCCATCCTTCATAAGCACCGGTACATAAAAAGAGGCGCTGTCCTGCCCGGCACCCATCCGGAAAAAGAAAAAACCCGTTTATTCAGAGATAAACGGGTGGTCTTCATTAATTAAAATGTTCTGGATCGTTGCGGCTTTGCCTGTTTTTTTATCAAGGCTGATGATGCATCCGCTTAATATTTTCCTTCCCGATTTCGGCACTTCAAAACGGACAGGAAGCGAAGTCAGGAATTTTTTCATTACCGCTTCTTTGTCCATGCCGAGAATGGCATCGTACGGCCCGGTCATGCCGGCATCGGTCAGATAGGCTGTACCGTTTGGCAAAATTCTTGCATCCGCGGTTTGCACATGCGTATGCGTCCCGATCACGGCAGACACTTTGCCGTCGAGAAACCAGCCCATCGCCTGCTTTTCGCTTGTCGTTTCGGCATGAAAATCAACAAAGATAAAATGAGTTCTTTTTCTTGCCAGTGCCACCATCTCTTCTGCTTTCCGGAACGGGTCATCGAGCGCGTTCATAAACGTTCTGCCCTGCAGGTTGATGACTGCAAACTCCGTTCCTTCCGCTTTGATCAACGCCATCCCTTTTCCCGGGGTCCCGTCCGGAAAATTGGCCGGGCGCACCATCCATTTTGCATCCTCAATAAAGTCGAAAATCTCTTTGTTGTCCCATGCATGGTTTCCGAGCGTGATGATATCCGCACCTGCATCCAGCAGGCCGCGGTAAATATTTTTGGTAATCCCACGCCCGCCGGCTGCATTTTCCCCGTTTACGATGGTCAAATGCGGCCTGTATTTCGCCTTTAACTTCGGCAAATATTCATTCACCATCTCACGCCCTAATGACCCTACAACATCCCCTATAAATAAAATCTTCATGCAATAAATCCTTTCTATGCTTTGTAAAACAATCTTTATTTTCTTTTCAAAACGTTAAAGAAAATAAGCGGTGAACACGTCACCGCTTATTTTGCATATTCAACAGCCCGCGTTTCCCGAATAACCGTTACTTTAATATGGCCCGGATAATCCAGCTCATTTTCAATTTTTTTGCGGATATCACGTGCCAGGCGATGAGCTTCCAGGTCGTCGATCTGTTCCGGTTTCACCATAATGCGTACTTCTCTCCCCGCCTGGATCGCGAACGATTTTTCAACACCGTCATACGATTCGGCGATTTCCTCCAGCTTTTCAAGCCGTCTGATGTAATGCTCAAGCGTTTCGCTGCGCGCCCCAGGCCGTGCAGCGGATAAAGCATCAGCGGCAGCGACAAGCACCGCGATAACAGAGGTCGGTTCCGTATCGCCATGGTGAGAAGCAATACTGTTAATGACCACCGGATGTTCTTTGTATTTGGTTGCGAGTTCGACGCCAATTTGCACATGGCTTCCTTCTACTTCATGGTCTACCGCTTTTCCGATATCATGAAGCAGACCGGCACGGCGGGCAAGGATTTCATCTTCCCCGAGTTCGGCAGCCAGCAATCCGGAAAGGAATGCGACTTCTATCGAGTGCTTGAGGACATTTTGCCCGTAGCTCGTGCGGAATTTTAACCGGCCAAGAATTTTGATTAAGTCCGGATGGAGGCCATGGACACCAACTTCAAAAGTGGTTTGTTCCCCCACTTCGCGTATATGTTCATCCACTTCCCGCCTTGCTTTTTCAACCATTTCTTCAATGCGGGCCGGATGGATGCGGCCGTCTTGAACCAGTTTTTCCAGTGCAATGCGTGCCGTTTCCCGGCGCACTGGATCGAATCCCGAAAGAATCACCGCTTCCGGCGTATCATCGATGATCAGGTCAATCCCGGTCAGCGTTTCAAGTGTCCGGATATTGCGGCCTTCCCTTCCGATGATGCGGCCTTTCATTTCATCATTCGGCAGGTTGACAACCGATACCGTTGTTTCAGCAACATGCTCGGCTGCACACCGCTGAATGGCCAGCGAAAGAATGCTTTTCGCCTTTTTATCGGCTTCTTCTTTTGCCCTTGTTTCCGCTTCCTTTACCTTAACGGCAATGTCATGGGAAAGCTCGTTTTCCAGTTTTTCAATAATGATGGCTTTCGCCTGTTCGCGATTGAGGCCCGAGATTCTTTCCAGCTCAGACTCCTGCTCGTTAACCATCTCCTCCAATTTGCTTTCCATCTCTTCAATATGTTGTTGTCTCAGGTTTAAAGAATCCTCTTTCTTTTCAAGCATCGATTCACGCTTATCGAGCGATTCATCTTTGCGATCGAGGTTCTCTTCCTTTTGCAATAAGCGGTTTTCCTGTCTTTGCAATTCATTTCTTCGTTCACGCAATTCCCGTTCCATATCCGTACGAAGTTTATGATTTTCATCCTTCGCTTCAAGCAGGGCTTCTTTTTTCAGGCGATCAGCTTCGCGTTTTGCTTCATCAACGATCTGATCTGCCGCATTTTTCGCCCCTGCAATTTTCGCTTCATAAATTGATCTCCGGATGAAATAGCCAACAACTACACCGACGATAAGGACAAGCAAAAGGGAGATGATCCATATGAGAGACTCCATCAATCTCACCTCCTCTTGCTATGAACTTCTTCTACGTTAAAAATGTCGGCTGTTACATTAATCCTTAGGTTTACAGTATACAGCGCCTGGCTTAAAAAGTAAAACGTCGATCCCGGGGCAAGCCCCTCCGGTGTATATGCATGAAAACCCAATCATGCGTTTCGTCCCGGTCCGGCTGAAGACGAGGATGGTTCCATCAGCCGCATGCGGAAAAGCCGCCGGATGAAAAAACCGGCCCCCCTTCCGGAAACTTCCGGGAGGATTTGCTTTCCGTACAGGAGAAAGTCATTTTTAGAAAAATAAAATATACATATTAATTTTAAAGGTGGGAATTTTTATTGTCAAGTGAAGCGGAAAGATTGCCATTGTAAATTTGTGTTGATTCCTCTCCGCCATGCAGATTTTGTGGCGCAAAAAAGTGCGGTAAATGGACGGCAAAAAGCGCCTGGATGCGGTCAGCATTTCAGGCGCTTATACACCGGTTACTCCAAATTTAATTCTTCCTGTCCTTCCACAGCTTCTTGTTCATCTATAGCTTTCTCGGTTTCATGGGAACCGGCATCTTCTGTCAGGTCGTAATGTTCCCGGATTTTTGCGGCAATCTCGTTTTTCAGATCCGCATTTTCCTTTAAAAATTGCTTCGCATTTTCACGCCCCTGGCCGAGCCGCTCGCCGTTATAAGCATACCAGGCCCCGCTTTTTTGGATGATGTCAAGGTCGCTTCCCATATCGACGATCTCGCCTTCTTTTGAGATCCCCTCGCCGTACATAATATCCACTTCTGCCGTTTTAAACGGAGGCGCTACTTTGTTTTTGACAACCTTGATTTTCGTTTTGTTGCCGACAATGTCGCTCCCTTGTTTGATCTGTTCGGCACGGCGCACTTCAAGGCGCACGGATGAGTAGAATTTGAGCGCACGGCCGCCCGGTGTGACTTCAGGATTACCGAACATTACGCCGACTTTTTCCCGGATTTGGTTAATGAAAATCGCAATCGTGTTCGATTTGTTGATTGCACCCGATAATTTCCGCAGCGCCTGGGACATCAGCCGTGCCTGGAGGCCGACGTGGGAATCGCCCATTTCCCCTTCAATTTCCGCTCTCGGCACAAGCGCAGCAACGGAGTCAACGACTACAATGTCCACTGCGCCGCTGCGGACGAGCGCTTCCGCAATTTCCAGCGCCTGTTCGCCCGTATCCGGCTGGGACAGGAGCAGCTCATCAATATTGACACCGAGCTTTTGGGCATAAACCGGGTCAAGTGCATGTTCCGCATCAATAAACGCCGCTTGTCCACCCTGTGCCTGGACTTCCGCAATCGCATGCAGGGCAACCGTTGTTTTACCAGAACTTTCAGGGCCGTATATTTCAATGACACGGCCGCGCGGGTAACCACCGACACCAAGGGCAATATCAAGCGCAAGCGAACCGGTCGGGATCGTGGAGACAACCCGGTCGGTCTGCTCGCCCAACCGCATAATGGAACCCTTACCAAATTGCTTTTCTATTTGTTTCAGAGCCTTGTCTAAGGCTTCTTGACGATCATTCACAAAATTTCCTCCTTTTATTCATTCCAAACTCTCGAAAGCAATGAATCTATATCTATACTATACCCGTTTTTTCTTTGTTTGCCAAGCAAAATCTCGAACGCTCATTCGTCTCTTTTTTGCAAAAATCCGGCAAAAAAATGGGGTTTTCCCCCTGTAAAAATGAAAATTCCCCCGGCAAAAAGAGCCGAAAATTGAATTTTTGGCAAACAAATTTTTTTATAAAAAGGCCGCTTCCGTCACTTGCCATGAGCAGAAGCGGCTTTCGACCTAAAGCAGTTTCAGCAAATGCCAGCAGCCGTATTTCACCGATCGCGTGCGGACGTTGTTGCGGGATCCGGGAAGTTCCAACAGATAAGTGGCAGTTTCTTTCCCTTTTATCGCAATGCCGATCCACACGGTTCCCGGCGGATGGCCTTCAAGGGAGTCCGGGCCAGCCACGCCTGTAAAACTGATGCCAATGTCGGCATCCATAATGCTACGGATATTTTCCGCCAGTTCTTTTGCACACTGGCTGCTGACGGCGCCGTACTTGTCAAGCGTTTCTTTTTTCACTTTGGCAAGCTTCATCTTCGCTTCGTTTGAATAGACGACAACGCCGCCTTTCAACATTGTGCTGACACCCTGGATGGACGCCATTTCCGCTGCAAATTTGCCGGCAGTCAGACTTTCCGCGCAGGCAAGCGTCAGCTGTTTTTTCGAAAGCTTTTCGAGCAGGGCCTCCATTAATGTCATATCATTATAACCGTAAAAATACGATCCGGCAATTTGCATAATCTCTTTTTCCACTTGATCGATCATTTCGTTCGCCGTTTCCGCCGACTGGTGTTTCGCCGTAATCCTAAGTGTCACTTCCCCTTCTTTCGCAAGCGGAGCAACAGTCGGATTGGTTTGGCTGTCCAGTATATGGCGGATTTCTGTTTCCAGCTGGGATTCGCCGATCCCGAAGAAGCGGAGAACGCGCGATTCGATTTTTTCGATCGTTTCCAGTTCTTCCTGGATTGCGGGGCTGGCGTAATGGATAAACATCGGTTCCAGTTCATGCGGCGGGCCGGGCAGCAGCATATAATAATGGTTTCCGCTTTTGGCCAGCATGCCCGGCGCCATACCGTGGTCATTCGGAAACACTTTTGAACCTTCGATGACCAGTGCCTGCTTTTTGTTGTTTTCCGTCATTTTTCGTTTTGTACGGATAAAAAACTGTTCGATGGAGCGCATGGCATCTTCGTTTGTCACCAGTTTTTTTTCGATGTGCGATGCAATCGTTTCTTTTGTTAAATCATCCTTTGTCGGACCGAGCCCACCAGTAAAAATCAATAGATCGGCGCGGCCCTCCGCTGTCCGGATTGCCGCTTCGAGCCGCTCTGCGTTATCGCCGACAACGGTCTGGTAGTACACATCCACGCCGATCTCCGCCAATTGTGCGGCAATAAATGTGGCATTTGTATTGGTGATCTGGCCAAGCAAAAGTTCCGAACCGACTGCAATAATTTCGGCATTCACTTTCCATTCCTCCCTTTCTTTTAAAGCAAAAAAACGAACACATGACGGCGCAATCCAGGCCGCCAATCCACCCGAAGCAATGGCTGCCTTTTTCTCCCGTGCCGGATTAGCACAAGCCACTGGCGGGCAAAAAAGCAGTGAAAGGCTGCCTTTCACTGCATGGTTATTTCGAGCGGGCAAGTACGCCCCGGTTTAAATAGAAATAATCAGCACCTGACCAGATGGTAAAGATGAGCGCCACCCACAAAGCGACCAGATCCATGCGGAAAGAGAGCGCCGAAAACGGGAAGTTATGCAACAGCAATAAAAGGATGGCAATGATTTGCGTCCATGTTTTGATTTTCCCAAGCATATTGGCTGCTGCTACTTCCCCGCCCTCTGCTAAAATCAGTCGCAAGCCTGTCACGGCAAACTCGCGGGCAATGATTACGACAACAATCCATGCCGGCGCCAGCTTGAGCCCAACGAGCAAAATAAACGCCGTTGAAACAAGCAGTTTGTCCGCAAGCGGATCGAGAAATTTCCCGAAGTTGGTAACGAGATTGTATTTGCGGGCATAGTGGCCGTCGATCCAGTCTGTCATAGAGGCAATGGCAAAAATCACCGCACCGACAAAATGGGTGACCGGAATTTTGGCTCCCAGCCAATCAAAGGTGCCCCAATCGAACGGCACCGCCATGATGAGTAAAAAAACAGGGATTAAACATACACGTGATACAGTAATTTTATTCGGCAAATTCACTGGCTTTTCCTCCAACTGTCTATATATTTTCCAAAGAAAAAGCCTTAAAACAAGGCTTATTTCGTTTGTGACCCGTTAAACTGGACGATCATATCCTGGCGTACTTCTTTGGATGCCGGAATATTGTATTTTAGTTTTTTGCCATTGATATACACTTCCGTATTGACGGTGTTTCCGACCGTGATCGTGACTTGTTTTTGTTTTGACAGATCCGCTGTCCGGCTGTCCCCGTCATTCAGCAATTGTTGAAAGTTCGTTGAACCGTCGCTGTTTTTCACCTGTACCCATGACCGTCCGCCGTTTGCTTTCAGTTCAAGTTTGAACTGGTTGGTGCCGGCCAGTTTATAGGTGGTCGTGTACCCGCTTGAAGATACGGTTTCCAGTTTTTGGGCTGTTTTCTTCGTTTTCGAGGCCGGTTTTTTTGACGTTTTCGCCGCCTTTTTTTCGGAAGAGCTGCCGGTGTTTTTGCCGGATGACACCTTTTCAGCCGATTTGACGTTTTCTTTTTGTACGCTCACATCGCCGGAAGCCCCGCTGTTTAACTTTTCCTTTGTGTTGTGACCGGCAAACTTATATACGACAAACCAAAGCAAAAATAAAATCGCGATGATGGCGGCGACCACAAGGATCCTTGGCAGCACGTTCATCATCTTGACGGTATCCGGTGCGGCCCTTTTGGAGGACGTCTGCACCCGCGAAAGTTGCTCGGGAAATTCTTCCTGTTCCGTACGGGGGATGTCGCTCTGGTACTCTTCAAATAAAGTTTCCGGATCAAGCCCGACTGCCTCGGCATACTGCTTAATAAATGCCCGGACGTAAAATTTTCCAGGCATTGAATCATAATTTCCTTCTTCAATGTTTTTCAAATATCTTTTTTGGATCTTGGTCATCTCCTGCAAATCATCCAGGCTGATGCCCTTTTCTTTCCTTGCTTCTTTTAAACGATTCCCTAATTCCGTCATGGTAACACCTGCCAATCTAGTAATCAAATCCTCCAAATTCGCCTTGAAACATCCGGTTTTGCTGGAGTAAGTCATATGTAATTTCCTGTGACGGGTCTTCTCTCAACTCAATAATGTAATCAAAATCATCAAGCGTGTATTCCGAACGCTGCACGAAAATATCCGGGTGTTCCACCACTTTAACAGCCGGAAGCCGCATGATTTCACGGATCAGCTGCCAGTGCCGTTCGTTTCCCCTCTCAGCGGATACGACGCCATCCAGGATAAAAATATTGTTTGCATTGTATTCATCCTCAATCAGACTACTTCTCACCGTCTGTTTGATCATCGTGGAGGAGAGAAAAATCCACTTTTTATTGGCGCACACGCTTGCAGCCACAATCGATTCTGTTTTTCCGACGCGCGGCATCCCGCGAATGCCAATCAGCTTATGGCCTTCCTGTTTAAAATGCTCGGCCATAAAATCGACCAGAATCCCGAGATCATCGCGCACAAAGCGGAATGTTTTCCGGTCGTCATGATCGCGCTGGATATACCTTCCGTGCCGGACTGCAAGCCTGTCCCTGAGCTTGGATTCCCTGATTTTCGTTACTTTTATCGTTTCCACTGTTCGCAATATCGATTCGAGCCGGCCGATCTGTTCTTCATTTTTGACAAACAGCAGCAAGCCTCGTTTTTTATGGTCAACGCCGTTAATGCTTCTGATATTGATCGCTAACATGCCCAAGAGAGAGGAAATATCACCCAACAGCCCCGGCCGGTTGATCGTGATTTCATATTCCAAGTACCACTCTTTCCTGTCATCCACCCATAACCCCTCCCGAAATCCGGATCCAAACGAACATATCTAGGTTATATGATATATGATTTTACATCAATAAGGAAGCGAAAGCTCTAAAAATCGTGAATTTTGTCGTGACATGAAAAAACCGGCGGCATCAGCCAAACAACCGGCTTTTCTTGTAAAAAAGCAGCCAATTGTTATCATGATGCGCCGGTATTTCTTTATGACTGGGTACCGTTATTTTGAACGAGTTTTACCATTACATTGGCAATGGCTTGCTGTTCTTCCTGCGATGCCACTGACCATAAGTCAGCAAGAACGCGTTCCTGTTCATTTTTCGGATCTACTTGTGCGGCCAAATAATCGCCGACCTGCTCAGCAAGTTTGTTAATCGTTTCCTGGGGCATCCCCTGTTGCTTTGCCTGGTTGAGGCGGTCCCCCAAAAAGTTTTTCCATTGGTCCCAGTTTTCGAATACGTTCATGTCACAGCCTCCTTTCAAGTTGTTCAACCTTAGTTTGTGACCCGGCGTGGAAGGCTATGCATGGAAAATGGAACCCGTGCTTCTTTCAAGGCACCAGCCGGGCAAAACGGTGTGCTGTTGCCCTTTTTTGGTTAATCCGCGAAAAAACAAAGAGGATTCCTTTGCAACTTTCTCCAGGCGGGACTACATATACCAGCCCCCATTGACGCCAATCGTCTGGCCGGTGATGTAATTGCTTTTTTCCGAGAGCAGGAAAGAAACCGCGCCGGCAATTTCTTCCGGTTTGGCAAGCCGGCCGAGCGGGATGTCCGCTTCGAGATCCGAAATTTCTTCCGGCGCAAACCTTGAAAGCATATTGGTGCCAACCGCCCCGGGCGCGACCGCATTCACCCGTACGCCGCTTCTTGCCGTTTCTTTGGCGAGCGCTTTTACAAATGCGATCTGTGCGCCTTTCATCGCCGAATATACGGCTTCGCACGCCGCGCCTGCCTGTCCCCAGATTGAACTGACAAGCACAATGTGTGAAACCGCATTTTGCCGCAATTTGGGCAACAGCTGCCTGATGATCAGAAGCGGCGCCTTCACATGAATCCGGTAAAGCTTGTCAATGGCTGCCTCATCGATATCCGAAAGCAGCCCGTAGTGGGAAATGCCGGCCGCATGGATGATCGCATCGAGATGAAAAACATTTTCTGCAATCGTTTTTACGGTGCCGTCCGTTGCAAGATCGGCGCGGATCGGGATCGCTTCCGCCCCGAAATGCCGGCAAATGGAAAGCAGTTCTTTGATGGCCGCTTCATTTTGATGGTAATGCAAATACAAATTCCATCCTTCTTTTGCCAGCATTTCAGCTGTTGCCTTCCCGATGCCGCCACTCGCACCCGTAATCAACGCAAACTTTTTCAATTTTCTCCCCCACTTAAAAACCCGGGAGAGTCCCGGGTTATTTCGGTAAAACTTGGCAAACGGTAAACCGTTCTTCTTCAAAAAAAGCTTCCGCCGTTTCCAGCACATCACTGAACCGGATTTGTTCAAGCGCAGGGACGACGTCAAATAAATTCATATCATTAAACGCATATCTTGTAAACTGGTTGGCGATAAATTCAGGTGAATTCAGCTGGCGCAGGAATCCCCCAATTTTTTTCTTTTTCGTCCGTTCAAGCGCTTCTTCCGCCAAACCTTTTCCTTCTTTTGCCGCAATCATCACCTCTTTCAGCCGTTTTGCCAAAAGGTCCGGATCTTTCGTATCCCCTCCGGCCATCGCAAATCCGAATCCCTGCTCCTGGGAATAGTCAAAAGAAAAACTGGTGTCGATCAGGCCGTCATTGTACAACGCATTGTACGCATCTGAACTGCGCCCGAACAGCATGTCAAGGAGAACATTGACCACAAGTTCGTTCTTTTGCATTTCAGCGCCGCGCTGGCTCGTATGAAGCGCCTTAACGCCAACAAGGCATTTTGGAATCTGCACATTCATATGCAATTTCTGCTCTTTTTCGGCCGCCTGTGCTGGTTCTTCCGGAAAACGTCTTTTAATCTCCGGTGCTTTTTCGTACTTTTTCTTCGCCTGGTTTTCTCTCATAAAAGAAAGAACCTCATCCGGCGATACATTTCCGACGACAAACAGCAGCATATTGCTTGGATGATAAAATGTATGGTAACACTCGTACAATTGCTCCGCGGTGATTTTTGCAATCGAATCAACCGTCCCGGCAATGTCAATTTTTACCGGGTGGTTGGCATATAAATTTTCAATCAGGCCGTAATACAGCCGCCAGTCCGGGTTGTCATTGTACATCATGATTTCCTGGCCGATAATTCCCTTTTCTTTTTCAACCGTCTGTGCGGTAAAATACGGCGTTTGCACCATATCGACCAGCGTTTCCAGGTTTTTCATCACCTGATCGGTGCTTGAAAACAGATAGGCCGTCCGGTTAAAACTTGTAAAAGCATTGGCGGATGCGCCCTGCCGGCTGAATTGCTGAAACACATCCCCGTCTTCTTTTTCAAACATTTTATGTTCGAGAAAATGGGCAATGCCGTCCGGGACCCGCACAAAATCGCTTTTTCCAAGCGGGACAAACGTGTTGTCAACAGAACCGTATTTTGTCGTAAACGTGACAAATGTTTTGTTAAACCCGCGCTTCGGGAGCACATAGACTTTTAATCCGTTATCAAGTGTTTCACCGTAAAGCGTTTCGCCAAGCTGGCTGAATTGTTGGGTTTCCATTTATTTCCCCTCCATTCCGGACAAGAAGTAGATCGTATCGGGTTCAATTTTTTCCGCCACTTTCACAATCTCCCCTTTTCCGACTGCCTTGATTTCCCTTATCCAGTCTTCCACGCCGGTCTTGGTGCCGGCAATGACGTTATGGTACAAAATTTCAACGAGGCCGCGGGATGTATCCGTTGACTCAAGCAGCTGGTTGCGGATAACGGCTTTCGTTTGCCCGATTTCCTGCTCACTGAAATCGCCGTTTTTCATTGCTTCCAGCTGTTTTTCAATAATGGAGACGGCCTTGTCAAAATTCGCGGATTCGATGCCGCTCATCACCATCATGAGCCCTTTATGGCTCTCGATCTGGCTCGCGACATAATAGCAAAGGCTTTCTTTCTCCCGTACATTCAGGAAAAGCTTGGAGTGGGAAAAACCGCCGAAAATGCCGTTAAACATCTGGAGCGGAAAATAATCGCTGTCTCCGAACGTAATATTGGTGCGGTAGCCGATATTCAGCTTGCCCTGGCGGATATCCTGCGATTCTTTGATTTTTTTGACGCTGGAGACCTTTTGAAGCGTTCTTGCGGCAGCGCGTGTCGGCTCGCGGTCCGGAAAACGCAGGCATTCGCAAATGGCCGCAAGCCGGTCTTCATCGACATCACCTGTCACAAATAAGTCCAGTTCATCTTCCCGGATGGCTTTTTGATAATATTGATAAAGATCGGCAGGCGTGATGGCGTCCACATCATCAAGAACACCGTTTGCCTGCAGTGCGTACGGCTCTCCTTTGCACATTTCTTCAATCAGCCGCATGCTTGCATACCGCATTTTATCATCGTATACAGACTGGATCCGCTGTTTCAGCACCCGTTTTTCCTTTTCCACCGTTTGGCTGTCAAACTGCCCGCCGTCTGCATGCGGGTTCAGCAAAACTTCCGCCAAAAATTCAACCCCCCGTTGGAGCAGCGGTTCTGCATCCTGCAAAAACTTTTCGTTCGCAATTTCAATCGTAAAGGTTAGAATATGGTATTCCCCTTTTTTGGCCGTATCGACATAAAAATGAGCGCCGTACAAATCATCGAGATACGCCCTTAATTTTGCGGTCGTATTCAAACGCTTCGTGCTGCTTTGAAGCACATTCGGGAGCAGGGCCCGCAGCGTAACCGTGTCTTTTTCAAGCGGTGCTTTCATTTTCCATACAAGCGTATTCGTTTTGTATTTGTCCGTTTTGATGGTATGTAGTGTGTACCCTTTCATTTTGCGAACCGTCTCTTTTGAAATGGCCATATGGATCCTCCTTTTTCAACGAGCTTCGTGCCAATAGTAAAAGTATGCCTGACTAGGGGGTTGTTTAACCTGTAAATGCATTAATTTTACTATACAAGGGAGACAGGTGTCCCGGCAAGTTTTACGGCACATAAAGAAACCGGCACCAGGCGGGAAAAGCAGCCTGATGCCGGATGGAATAACCTAGCGTTCACCCTTGATATAAGGGACGCCGTCTGCTTTCGGGGCTTCCGCACGCCCGATGAATCCGGCGAGTGCCAGAATGGTCAGGACATACGGCGCAATGAGCAAATAAACGCTCGGGATTTCTTTCAAATACGGAATGCTGTTGCCAACGATGCTGAGGCTCTGTGCAAATCCGAAAAATAAAGCGGCCCCCATCGCGCCGAGCGGATTCCATTTGCCGAAAATCATCGCAGCCAGCGCCATATACCCTTGCCCTGAAATCGTCGAAGAACTGAAATTCAGGGTGATCGACTGTGCGTACACGGCCCCGCCGATTCCGCCGAATACACCGGATAAAAAGACGGCAAAGTAGCGCATTTTTACAACATTGATGCCCATCGTATCGGCCGCCATCGGATGTTCCCCGACCGAACGGAGGCGTAGGCCGAACGGCGTTTTGTAAAGGATAAACCAGACGAGAATCGCAATCAGGATGGCAATGTAAGAAGGGTATGTAATCCCCTGGAAAAACAGTTTGCCGATCCCGGGAATATGGCTGAGGCCGGGAACATCCACCTGCTGGAAATATTCGCTGATCGTATTGGTCTGGCCTTTCCCGTAAATGTTTTTGATGAGAAACATCGCGACGCCGAGCGCAAGGAAGTTAATCGCAACGCCGCTGACTGTCTGGTCGGCGCGGAAAGAAATGGATGCAGCCGCATGGATCAAGGCAAATAATCCGCCGACAAGCATCGCCACCAGCACCGCGATCCACGGCGTCCAGGCGCCCAGGGCATGAGAAAACGTTAAATTAAAGACAATCGATATAAAAGCCCCCATGATCATTAACCCTTCAAGGCCGATGTTCACCACGCCGGAACGTTCGGAGAAAACGCCCCCCAAAGCAGTAAAAATAAGCGGTGCTGCAGATAGTAAAGACGCCGAAATAATGATTTCCAAAGCGGTCATAAAATGCATTTTATTTCGCCTCCCTTTTCAAACGGGCCAGGGACCATTTGATGATATAGCCGGATGCGACAAAAAGAATAATCAAAGCAATGACAATGTTGACCAGCTCATTCGGCACGTTGGCATCGACCGGCATGTTCAGCGAGCCGACTTTTAAAGCGCCGAATAAAACAGCTGCGATTAAAACGCCGGGCGCTGTATTCCCGCCGAGCAGCGCCACTGCAATACCGTCAAACCCGATGCCGGAGAAGTTAGATTGCAAAAAGGCAAAGCCGTAATTCCCGAGCCCTTCCATTGCGCCGCCGAGCCCGGCAAAAGCACCGGAGATGACCATAGAAAGGATAATGCTGCGATTCACACTCATGCCAGCGTATTCGGATGCGCTCTGGTTAAACCCGACCGATTTCAGTTCAAAGCCGAGCGTGGTCTTTTCAATGATAAACCACATCACCACAACAGCAACCAAAGAAAGGTAAATGCCATTGTGCAAAGTGGAAAAGTCAGTAATCTTCTGAAAAAACGGAGACGAAAGCGATGCCGAATGATGAATATGCGGTGTCGTATCCTGCTGTTTTGAAAGCACATTCCGGATTAAATAGTTGGATGTGTGCAGCGCAATATAATTCATCATAATGGTCACAATCACTTCGTGCACCCTGAGCCGCGCTTTCAAAAGGCCGGGAATGAATCCCCAAAATGCCCCGGCGCAGCAGGCGGCAAGTATCGCGAGCGGCAAGTGGATCACTTTTGGCAGATCAAAAGCAACGCCGACCCAGACAGCCGCAATCCACCCGACGATCAGCTGGCCTTCAGCCCCGATATTAAACAGCCCGGTCCGGAACGCAAAGGCAATGGCAAGCCCCGCAAAAATATAAGGCGTTGCAAGCCGCAGCGTTTCGCCGACGTAAAAAGCCTGGCCGAAAGCGCCGTTCCAGAGTGCAATATATCCATCCACCGGGTTATAGCCGCTGACAAGCATAATCAATGCGCCTGCCAAAAGTCCGAGAATGACAGACACGACAGGGATCAGAAGGTTCAATGTTCGGTTAGACATTGGTTTGTTCACCTTCCCTTTCTTTTTTGGAACCGGCCATCAAGAGCCCGAGCTCCTGTTCTGTCGTCTGCTTCGGATCGACAATATCAATGATGGCTCCTTCGTAGATGACGGCAATCCGGTCACTTAAGTTCATAATTTCATCCAGTTCAAACGATACAAGCAGGACAGCCTTTCCGTGGTCTCGCTGTTCAATCAGCCGCCTGTGGATAAACTCAATTGCCCCGACATCAAGCCCGCGGGTCGGCTGTGCCGCAATCAAAAGGTCCGGATCGCGGTCCACTTCACGCCCGATGATCGCTTTCTGCTGGTTTCCCCCTGAGAGCGCCCGCGCTTTTGTAAATTCGCTTGGGGTACGGACATCGAATTCTGCAATAATCGATTTTGCCTTTTTATAAATTTCTTTGTAATTTAAGATACCGTTACGGGACATTGGGTTTTTGTAATACGTTTGCAGCACCATGTTTTCCCCGATCGTATAATCGAGTACAAGCCCGTATTTATGCCTGTCCTCGGGAATATGGGAGACGCCCGCTTCCGTTACTTTGCGCGGCCTTAAGTTCGTAATGTTTTTACCGTTCAGGCGGACCGTGCCGCTGTCTGCTTTTCTGAGCCCTGTAATCGCTTCAATCAGCTCTGATTGCCCGTTACCGTCCACACCGGCAATACCGACAATTTCGCCGGCCCTGACCGTTAAATCCAGCCCTCTGACCGCTTCCACCCCGCGTGAATCTTTCACATGCAATTGCTCGATTTCAAGCACATTTTGCCCCGGGCGGCCCTCCGTTTTTTCCGTCTTGAAAAGGACATCCCGCCCGACCATTAAATGGGCGAGCTTCTGCGGGTTTGTATCTTGGACATTGAGCGTCCCGATGCCCTTCCCTTTGCGGATGACGGTAACCCTGTCGCATACTTCCATAATTTCTTTCAATTTGTGGGTAATTAAAATGATGGATTTTCCTTCCTGGATCAGCGTCTTCATGATGCCGATCAGTTCATGGATCTCCTGTGGCGTAAGCACAGCCGTTGGTTCGTCAAAAATAAGGATTTCTGCGCCCCGGTACAGCGTTTTTAAAATTTCCACCCGCTGCTGCATACCGACGGAAATATCTGAAATTTTCGCTTGCGGATCCACATCCAGACCGTAACGGTCGGAAATTTCCCGGACTTGCTGTTCCGCTTTTTTGATATCGATGGTAAAGGATTTTTTCGGTTCCTTGCCGAGGATAATATTTTCAGTCACCGTAAACTTATCAATGAGCATAAAATGCTGATGAACCATGCCGATGCCGAGATCATTTGCGACATTCGGATCGGTAATGTTCACTTTCTGGCCGTTTACACGGATTTCTCCCTTTTCCGGCTGATACAACCCGAAAAGTACATTCATTAACGTCGACTTTCCGGCGCCGTTTTCTCCAAGCAGCGCGTGGATTTCTCCTTTTTTTACCTGCAGGGTGATGTCATCGTTCGCAACAATTCCCGGAAATTCTTTGCGAATATGGAGCATTTCAATTACGTAGTCCACCCTTTATCACTCCTTAACATTGGGGTATAAAGAAAGCAATCGTCATGGCGTCTTTAGACAGCAGCTTCGGGGAATCCGCCCTGCCTTTGTGGCTGAAATTGTTTCATTTTTTAAACATTTTTAACACGGGACCGGCAAAAACCAGTCCCGTGAGATGGATCGATTACTTCAATTTTGATGGAATGTTCACTTTCCCGTTAATGATCTTTTGTTTCCAGTCTTTCACAACCGATTTCATTTCAGGCGTTAAATTGTCCTGTGTCGGCGCAATCCCGATGGCATCTTCTTTCAAGCCGTAAACAATATTTTTCCCGCACGGAAATTTGCCGTCTTTCGCTCTGGTCGATAAATCGATGACTGCCTTATCAACCCGTTTGACCATTGAAGTCAGTGTCACATTGTATTCCTTTCCTTTAACCGTTACCTTTCCTTCATCTGCCTGGTCGCGGTCCACACCGATAACCCAGACGTTTTTGTTCGGATCATTCTGTTTTATATTTTTCGCTTCTGTAAAGACGCCTTTCCCGCTGCCACCGGCTGCATGGTAAATCACGTCGATGCCAGATTTATACATTGCTGAAGCCATCGACTGCCCTTTGCTTGCATCATCAAACGAGCCGACATATTGAATTTGCACATTTGCTTTCGGATTGGCAGCTTTGACGCCCGCACGGAACCCGGCTGCGAATTTGTTGATCAAATCGCTGTCTGTCCCGCCGATAAATCCGATTTTATTTGTTTTTGTCGCCAGGCCTGCCACGACCCCGACAAGGAAGGAACCTTCTTGTTCTTTAAACGTAATGCTTGCCACATTTTTCTTTCCGGTAATGACATCGTCAATGATTGCGAAATTGGTATTTTTACGCTGATCCGCAATTTTTTCAATGGCCGGCTTCAGCTTGTAGCCGACGCCGTAAACGAGGTCAAACTGGTTCCGGACGGCCGTGTTCAGATTTGTTGTGTAATCTGCATCCGATTTGGATTGCAAATAGTCAAAGCCGCCTTTACCTTTTGATAAGTGATTGTCCTTCCCGAACTGCTGTAAGCCTTCCCATGCCGACTGGTTAAAAGAACGATCGTCAATTCCGCCGGTATCGGTTACGAGTGCAACGGTGAACTTGTCCTTACCTTTGCTTGCGGAATTGTCGCTCTTTGTGCCGCATGCGCCGAGAAGCGTCCCTGCTGCCAGGACAGCGGCAAGAGCCAAACCAAATTTACGTTTTTTCACTTTTGTTCCCCCCGGGAAAGTTATTTTGGATAACAGTCTTTAGAAACAGCCTATTATCCTGCTTACCGACATAAATATATCATTTTTTAATTGCGAAAGAAACATAAATTTATATTTTTGTCGAAAATAGTAAAACCTGCGCGCACCGCGGCGTTTTGTGGCCGCTAAGGTGTGCGCAGGTTTTTTCTTTGGCGTGCTATGAGCTCTGTTCTTCTGAAGGTTTCGGGATTAAAACCGCACGCGGCTTGCTGCCTTCATACGGCCCGACAACCCCTCTTGCCTCCATTGCATCAATCAGCCGCGCCGCCCTTGTATAGCCAATCCGGAAACGGCGCTGCAACATGGAGACGGAAGCGGTCTGCATTTCCGAGATTAAGAGAACCGCTTCATCATATAATTCATCGTCGAAATCCGGCTGGTCCTGAGGCTCTTCCGGAATCATCTCTTCCTGGTACTGTGCTTTTTGCTGGGAAATGACGAAATCAACGACTTCTTCAACTTCTTCATCGGAAAGATAAGCGCCCTGGACGCGTACCGGTTTGGAAGCCCCAACCGGCAAAAACAGCATGTCCCCGCGGCCAAGCAGTTTTTCCGCGCCACCCGTATCCAAAATCGTTCTCGAGTCAGTCGCCGAAGACACGGCAAAAGCGATTCTTGACGGGATGTTCGCTTTAATGACACCGGTAATGACATCAACAGACGGCCGTTGCGTGGCAATAATCAGATGAATACCTGCCGCCCGCGCCATTTGCGACAGCCGCGTAATGGAATCTTCCACATCGCCGCTTGCCACCATCATTAAATCGGCAAGCTCATCGATAATGACAACGATATAAGGCAAAAGCGGCTGCTTGTCCCCTGTTTCGATGTTGCTTTTTTTAATATGATCGTTGTATCCTTCGATGTTGCGTGTGCCGGTATGGGAAAAAAGCTCATACCTCCGCTCCATCTCATTCACGACTTTTTTCAGCGCCTGGGAAGCTTTTTTCGGATTGGTCACAACCGGTGCAAGCAAATGCGGGACACCGTTATAAACATTCAATTCGACCATTTTCGGGTCAATCATCATCATTTTCACTTCATGCGGTTTGGCGCGCATTAAGATGCTCGTAATGATCCCGTTAATGCACACGCTTTTCCCGCTCCCCGTTGCGCCGGCCACAAGCAGGTGAGGCATTTTATTCAGCTCTGCGAGTACCGCCTGCCCTGTAATATCCCGGCCCAGCCCGATCTGCAGTTTTGCCTGCGGGTTATTTTCCTTTCCTTCAAGCACTTCCCTGAGCGATACGACCGCGATTTCCTTATTCGGGACTTCGATGCCGATCGCTGATTTTCCCGGGATCGGCGCTTCCATCCGAATATCTTTCGCCGCCAGCGCAAGGGCAATGTCGTCACTTAAACTGACAATCTTGCTGACTTTCACGCCGACATCAGGGTGCACTTCGTATTTTGTAACGGCAGGACCTAAATGCACCTGTGTTACACGCGCCTTAACCCCGAAGCTTTGGAAAGTCCGTTCGAGTTTTGCCGCATTGGCATGGATTGCTTTATATTCGCTGCTCTGGTCCGCTGCCCGCGGCCTATTTAACAGCGTCAGGGGCGGCAATTGATAGTCTTCATTTTCATATTCCGTAAACTGGATCGGAGGCGTATGGTCCTCTTCCGCTTCTGTATCCGGCGTTTCCGGCTGCGCTTCTTCCGCTTGCGGAGCCGTGCCGGCATACTGCTCCGTAAAGCTGGAAATAATCGGGGGAGGCGTTTCCTCGCCTGCCGGTCCGGCATCCCCGTCGCTGACTTCCCCGTCTGCGGAGGCGGATTGCGGCTGCGACGGCGCTTTCTGCCGTTTCTTTTCCTGTTTTTCTTTTTTAGCTTCCCGCCATGCCTGGAACTCTGTTTTCATCTGGTTCCATTGCTTTTTTAAAAACAGCCAGAGCCCTTCCAATGCCTTTTCCACATACGGGCTTACAGGCTTGCCCGTTAAAAGCATCAGAGCGATGAGCGCGAGTAAAACGCAAATGATTTTCGTACCCGCCGAGTCAAATAAAAAATGGGAGGCCGCATACAAAATTGCACCTGCCATGCCGCCGCCGATCTGCGTACTGAAAATATTGCCGTGCACATCCCCGCCGAGCACAAGCTTCCACCAGATCTGCTCTTCCTGATGCCAGATCCTGATCGTATTTTCGACCGCGCTGTTGCCGGACAGTTCATGCGCATTTGCCAATGACCCGATAAGCCGCTCATGGCAGTATAGGAGGGCGCTCGCAAATAATAAATAAAAACCGGTCATGCGGACAGTGAAAAATGCAGGCCATGCCCGTTTAATCATGAGAAAAACGCTGAGCACGACCAGAGAGGCAACCGCAACCCAGTACAGCCGGCCGAAGAAAAACCGGAAGAACAGAATCAGGGTTGTGCCCGTTTTGCCGATATGGTAAAGGGTAAAAATGCCGAGCGTAAGCAGGATAATACCGAGCAGCTCAAACTTTAAATCTATCTTGATTTGTTCAGCAGCTTTTTTTCTTCTGCGCCGCTTTTTTTTCGCCATATAACCACCTTCGATAGTGAAAACGTATTTTTCAGTCTTGCCTGCCGGAACGGGATGCAAGAAAGCAGCCTGTGTGGCTGCTTGTTTTAACATATTATAGCATATTTGCGGCCCGGGTGGTTTACGGTCCGAAATGGCGGATCACATTTCCGGGTGCAAGCTCCGGATTCAGATAGTCGAAAGGATTGGAGCTGAGAATGCGGGTAATCCGGTACCCTTCATCAAGCTGCTCTGCCAGTACCGGCACGCCTTTTACGTTTAACATTTTAATTTTATTCCAGGCGTTTGCATCTTCAGGAAAAATCAGCTCCTGCGGCATCATCGTATAGAGAATCATTGGATCAGCCCCTCTTTCCCTTTTTCATCCCGGTATTTTTCAATGAGGCTGTTTAATTTGCCAAGCGCTTTGCCAATCCCGCCCACTTCATCAATCAAACCGTACTGGACGGCTTCCTGACCGACAATATTGGTGCCGATATCCCTTGTCAAATTCCCTTTCGCAAACATTAAGTCTTTAAAAACCTCTTCTTCCACATGCGAATGCCGCGTCACAAACTTGATCACCCGTTCCTGCATTTTATCCAGATATTCAAACGTTTGCGGGACGCCAATGACAAGGCCTGTGAGCCGGATCGGATGAATCGTCATCGTCGCGGTTTCAGCAATAAAGGAATACGAACAGGATACAGCGATCGGCACGCCGATGGAATGCCCCCCGCCGAGCACAATCGAAACAGTGGGTTTGGAAAGGGAAGCAAGCATTTCGGAAATGGCAAGCCCGGCCTCCACGTCCCCTCCGACCGTGTTCAGAATGACGAGCACCCCTTCAATTTTCGGATTTTGTTCAATCGCCACAAGCTGGGGGATCATATGCTCATACTTTGTCGTTTTATTTTGGGGCGGCAGCTGCAGATGTCCTTCAATCTGGCCGACGATGGCCAGGCAGTGGATATTGGAGTCCTGCCCGAGCTGCGGCACATTTGTCTGGCCGAGCTGCTGGATTTTCTCTACAAGCGCGGATGCCGCATTTCCTTCTTTCGGTTCTTCTTTATTCGGTTGCTGGTCGCTCATTTTTCTAAAACCCCTTTTTGCCTGTAATGTAAGGGCGTGACGCCTTTACGCCTTATTATTTGCATGGAAGGGGTTTTCATACGGAAGCCCCGCGGTTTCCGGAACCGGAAGCGGGGCTTTGCTTTGCATTTTTAATGGTGCACCAGGCGGGCCTTGTGCCGCAATGAGCGCGGGCACGCGGGAACCCCCGCCCCGCCCTCTGTCGTTTAAGCATCAAACTTCCATAATAATTGGCAGGATCATCGGGCGCCTTTTCGTCTGCTCATATAAAAAGGAGCTGAGATGGTCGCGGATCCCCTGTTTAATACTCGTCCAGTCAAAAGCTTCCTGTGACGTGTTCTGCTCCACCACTTCTTTTACGATGTTAGACGAATGGCTGATCAGCTTTTCGGATTCGCGGACATAGACGAACCCGCGCGAGATAATTTCAGGGCCAGCAGCCAGTTTTTTATGCTTTTTATCAAGCGTGACGACGACAACCAATATCCCGTCCTGGCTTAAAAGTTTCCGGTCCCGCAATACAATATTGCCGACATCGCCAACGCCGATTCCGTCAATGAGAATATTGCCGGAAGCAACCCGGCTGCTCGCTTGGAATTTGCCGTGCTTGTATTCCAATACTTCCCCGTTGCTGGAGATGATGACTGACTCTTTCGGCATCCCCGTTTTGTACGCCAGTTTTGCATGGGCATACAGGCTCCTGTATTCCCCCTGGATCGGGACAAAGTATTTGGGCCTCATTAAATCAAGCATCAGCTTTAAATCTTCCTGGCAGCCGTGGCCGGTCACATGAATTTTCCTGTCGCCTGCGTAAACATCGGCTCCTGCACGGTACAGCAGGTCGATCGTTTTCGCCATGAACAGTTCCAGCCCCGGAGACGGCGTTGTGGCAAGGATAACCGTGTCCCCTTTTTGAATATTGACCTGCTTATGGTTCTTTTTCGCCATTTTCTGGAGGACGAGAAACGGTTCCCCTTGGCTCCCTGTTGTCAAAATCGCCAGTTCTTCGTCCCGGTATTTTGAAATTTGTTGCAGCGGTATGATGAGGTCCTCTATCCGGGCCTGCAAGTATCCCAATTTTAATGCAATTTTATATATTTTTTCAAGATAATTTCCGACAAACGCAACTTTGCGGCCGGTAGCAGAAGCCGCATCGAGCACTTGCTGCACCCTGATTAAATTCGAGGCAAAGCTTGCGATAATAATCCGGCCCTTCGCATCGTAGAAAGCATCCGTTATTTCTTCCGCCACAACAGACTCATGGGTCGTGTAGCCTGGATGTTCCGCTTCCGTGCTGTCGGATAGTAACAGCAGCACGCCTTCTTCACCGATTTTCGACATTTTTCCGATTTCTGAACGATAATGCCCGCCCAGTTCCTGGTCAAATTTAAAATCGCCGGTATACACAATATTGCCTTTCGATGTGGAAATGCAAATGCCGACCGAGTCGGGAATGCTGTGCGTTGTTTTGAAAAAGCGAATATCGCAAGCCTCAAAATGGAGAACTGTGTCAGCGTCGATTTCCGTAAAGCGGATATGCTTTTTCACTTTTAGTTCCTTCAATTTTTCTTTCGCCAGCGCGACGGTAAACTTTGTGGCATACACCGGCACGTTCAATTTCATCAGGATATACGGCAGGGCACCAATCGCATCCTCATGCCCGTGTGTCAGGAAAATCCCTTTTATCCGCTGCCTGTTTTCCATTAAATACGTAAAATCCGGGATGACGATATCGATCCCGAGCATTTCGTCTTCCGGCAGCATCAGCCCGGCATCGAGCACAAACAGGTCCTCTCCGGTTTCCACCACGTACATATTCTTTCCGATTTCACCAATTCCTCCTAAAGGAATGACCTTAATGGTTTCGTTTTTTTCCTTACGCAAAATTCTTTTCCTCCCGTGTTGTCTGAAATTCTAGAGCAGGAATCACGTTTCTTTTTGATAGATCGCAAAGGGTTGCCGGATTCCGTCCGATACGGCTTTGCGCATATTCAAGTTTCCGGCATAAAAATAAGCGGCCGGCTCTCCCGCCGCATCCCTTTAAAAACGTCATGCCTTGCATGAGGCGCCCGCACGATCACTTGCACCGTTCCGGTTCTATCGAAAAAGACTTTCTGAGCCCGTAAAAATAAATTGCTGTCCGATCCTTTCTCTTATGTATAGCTTAACCGAAAAGGGTATATCCGGTCAATGAAGAGCGTGTGATAGTATGTGTCAAGTTTTTCTCGACAAGGTTTAAATATCGGGTATTCCAAGACACTCTTTTTGTACACTTTCGGCTACCGTGCTTTACTTGCTCGGTGTAATTTTCGGAAAAGATGTAGTATTTTCGTATAAAGATGGATAACGGGGATGTTGAGGCGCGCGAAATTCACTCGCTTTCCGCGGGCGGCCGGCGAGCCTCCTCGCTCGTACCTCGCTGCGGGGTCTCTCCTGGCTCGCTTTTCCCGCAGGAGTCTCGTAAATTTCGCGCGCCTCAACGATCAGTCCCCACTGAGCCAGGCTTAAAACGAAAGCTCTAATATTTTGCTTAAATGTCCCATTGCCGATGAACTGCTTGAATGCAGGGCAACTGATCCGTGCTTTACGCCCACTGACGGGCGTACAGGCTGCTTGAGTAGTTGAGACATCCTGATGGATTGTTTCAAGTTCCGTTGCTTTCTCTCGCTTCTTGAACGGTGTTTCAGATAGGCTTCTCTCAATGTCCCATTGAGTATGCCTTGTTTGATTTTCACCATGGCTTCTGCGCCAAGTTCACTCCAATGCATGCCCCTTTTTTTCATCCTGAAGGAGATATGCCTTTGATTCGATTCCATCGCTCCTAGGCCTCTCGCACCTTCCGGCACGTTTTTCACCCTGTCTCTCCAGTCAAAAATGCGGTCCCAGTTTTTCAAGATATACGAACGGAATTCCTTGATTTTCTTGAGGGCCTTTTTATCCGTCAAGGTGCTTTCGTGCGTATCCA
The DNA here is from genome assembly GCF_038593185.1 of Weizmannia sp. FSL K6-0777. Taxonomy (NCBI): domain Bacteria; kingdom Bacillati; phylum Bacillota; class Bacilli; order Caryophanales; family Bacillaceae; genus Heyndrickxia; species Weizmannia sp. FSL K6-0777. The sequence continues at coordinate 1,437,378 of NZ_CP151971.1, read as the reverse complement.
AATATAACGTGAATTGGTCCAGGTCATGCGTTCTAATCGCTTTTCTAATTTGCTCCTTGATCTCGCTCTTTCCGCCCCCAAATGTCCTTATGATGGCTTGTGCAACGTGGTAGGTATCCAGCTGGTTGAGCACCGGAAATTCCGACTGTGAGAATGCTGTTTGAAACCGTTCAGCTGTGTACCCAGCACCTCCATCACTGTTTGTAATGACATGCGCTTTTTCGAGGGAATAGGTGTTGGCAGCTGTGGCTTGGACTTCATCCCAAAATGTCTGAATGTCTTCCGTCGTCATGATGACTGTGGGCTGACGCAGGGAGACCCTTTTTCCATTGGTTTCCCATCCCTCATAGAGAATGGCGTGGTGGACTTCCATACTCTGTTTCTTTTTTAGTCCCCGAACGAATACACCATCTGCTTCAGAAAACAGGTAGTCTACCTTCTTCCCCTCAGGCAGGGAAACAGCTATTTCTAGCTCTTCTACAAGTGCCTTATCGGCTTCCGCCTGAGTTTTCCCTACGTGTTTTACCATGTTCCCTACAGTTGTGTGACTAAGACTCACTGCTGTCCACTCTTTTAAAATATCAGCTACTTCCCGATAGGTGTTCTCACTTGCCAACTCTGCCACCTTTAATTCCACTAACGGGCTGTATCGTTGGTGTGGTACCAGCCCTAACCATTCATCCAGAGGATAATGTGAGTTCCCTCTCTTATCACGCATTAATGAACGTTTAAAAGTCACACTTCCAAATAGAAACTGAACGCTTCTGTTATCACTCCGGCAGTACACCCAGCCCTCCTCTAACTTCTCCTGTTTAATTGTTTTATCTAACTCTTCAAATATTTCCCCAACCCATTGTGTAAAAGCCTTCTGCATCAGAAGTTTAAGCTGTTCTTCAAATTCGATAAGACTCTTTGTATCCTTTAATAATCCAGCAATTATTGATATAATATCCATGGGAAGACCTCTCTCTCTAGATGTTCATCTTGAAGTGTACAATTAGATGATAGAGCGTCTTCCCATTTTTTTCCACTCATTTGCCCCTTCGAGTAAAATTTTACACATACCGTGTGATATTTCTATCGACAAATGCTGCCCATTTCCGCTATCTGCTGTTTGCCGGAAGATTCGCAGAAACGGGGCCTGTTTTCCTTTCCCGAAGCCGGTATGGGATCACTTAAGCAAAAGAAAACGGCCCTGTCCGTTTTTCCGGAAGGGCCGTTTTTTTGCTTAAAGATCGCCAAGCAGGCGGTGAATGGTTTCCCGTTCTTCTTTTGTTAACGGAACGAGCGGGAGGCGGACGCCGCCGACATCCATCCCTTTTAATTGCAAAGCGGTTTTGACCGGTGCCGGATTAGGCGCCATAAACAGGCCGCGCATCAATGGAAGCAGCTTTTGATGCAGTTTTGCCGCTTTTGTTACATCCCCGGCAAAAAAGGCTTGCACCATTTCCTGTAGGGCCGGGCCGGCAACATGGGAAGCAACCGAAATCACACCCGCCCCACCGATTGAAAGCACGGGAATTGTCAGGCCGTCATCCCCGCTGTACAATTCAAAATCATCCGGCGTACGGGCAATAATTTGCGCCATCGCATCCAAATCCCCGCTTGCTTCTTTAACCGCAACGATATTCGGGATTTTGGAAAGTTCGATGATCGTTTCCGGTTCAATATTGACAGCCGACCGGCCAGGAATGTTGTAAATGACAACCGGGAGGCTCGTGGATTCCGCAATCGCTTTGAAATGGGCATACATGCCAGCCTGGTTCGGCTTGTTATAATACGGGCCGACAGCCATAACGGCATCCACGCCGCATGATTCCGCACGCTTCGTCAATTCGATCGAAGCATACGTATTGTTGCTCCCTGTTCCGGCAATGACCGGCACCCGCCCGTCTGACGTTTTCACAACCTGCTTGAACAGCGCGGTTTTTTCCTCAGGCGAAAGTGTCGGGGATTCCCCCGTTGTTCCCGCAACAACCAAAGATTCTGTTCCGTTTTCAATTAAATAATCAACCAGCTTTGCCGCCTTTTGCAAATCCAGATTCCCTTTATGGTCAAAAGGCGTCACCATTGCCGTTGAAACTTTTCCGAAACGACTCATACTTACACTCCTCATCCTGCCGGGTTTTGCAAGTTGCAAGATGAAAACGCCCGGCAGAAAATCTTTCATTTTTTACGCATGAATTTCATACGTTTCCGTTTCGCTTTCTAAATTAAAGGCATCATGAAGGGCATTGACCGCTGTAACCAGATCTTCCTGCTTCACCAGCACCCAGATGGTTGTATGGCTGTCAGCAGACTGTAAAATCCGGATCCCTTTTTCGGAAAGCGCCGACACGATTTTATACGTGATACCCGGCACGCCCGCAATCCCGGCGCCGACAATCGATACTTTGGCGCAGTTCCGTTCAATTACCGGTTCATGCCCCAGTTTTTTCAGCACCGCTTCAGCCCGGTTTGCCACCTCTCCTGAAACCGTGTAGACAACGCTTGTCGGGGAAATATTGATAAAATCGACACTGATATTTTCAGCAGCCATCGCTTTAAACACAACCGTCTGCAAATCATACTGCCCGTCTTTTGCATATACTTTGATCTGTGAAACATTCGGTACATGCGCAATTCCGGTAACAGTGCGTTCTTTTATATCGGTCCCGAGTTTCTGACGGTGGCTTAAAGATGTGACAAGCGTACCGATATCGTCGGAATAAGTGGACCGGATGCGGATCGGCACTTTCGACTGCATCGCGATTTCAACGGCGCGCGGATGGATCACTTTTGCGCCCTGATAAGCCATATTGCAGACCTCGTTATACGTGACAACCTGAAGCTTCCGCGCATTTTCAGCAATTCGCGGATCAGCTGTCATGATGCCTTCCACATCGGTAAAAATATCAATCCACTCCGCCTGAAGCGCAGCACCGAGCGCCGCAGCGGATGTGTCACTGCCCCCGCGTCCGAGCGTGGTGACGTCCCCGTTTTTTGCGGCTCCTTGAAATCCTGCAACGACGACAACATCGTGCAGTTTCAGTTCACGCAGGACACGGTCGCACTTCATGTCCGTGATTTTCGCATTGGTATGCTCCGCGTTCGTGTGGAAACCGGCTTGCGCGCCGGTCAGGGCACACGCACTGATGCCGTGTGCGTTTAACATATTGGCAAACACAAGGCTGGAGATGATTTCGCCGGTTGACAACAGCAAATCCTGCTCACGCCTGCTTAAACAGGTGTCGGATCCGCCAACGAGTGACAGGAGCGTATCTGTTGCATACGGTTCCCCTTTGCGGCCCATCGCCGAAACGACGGCAACCACCTTATAGCCTTCTTCCAGCGCTTTTTCTACATGATGTTTGGCATGCATTCTTGCATCATGATCCCGTACGGATGTGCCGCCGAATTTTTGGACAACGATTTTCAATGAAGAACACCTCTGTTATGAACTGATAAATAAGAACAGTGATTCCGGTAACGTGCGGGCTTTTCCGGCCGTTTTTAAACCGTTCCCTTCCCGACCGGAAAGGAAACGGCATACGTGTCCATAAAATATATCAGGAAATGGAACCCTCTCCGATACCGGATTCCGGCATAACTTTTCTTTCCCTATATCTTATCACCAATATTGCAAAAAGGTCAGCCTAAATTGTCCCCAAATCAGATGAGACCCATCCTGATCAGGCTTTCCGCAATCTGGATGGAATTTGAGGCAGCGCCTTTCAGCAAATTGTCGGAAACAACCCACATATGGAATCCGTTGTCTTCATCCGGGTCTTTGCGGATCCGCCCGACAAATGTGTCATACTTGCCGACCGCATTGACGGCCATCGGGTAAATCTGTTCTTCGGGGCGGTCTTCCAGTACAACACCAGGTGCAGACGCGAGCACTTCCCGGATCTGCCCAGCATTTATGCCGTCCTTTTCGGTTTCAAAATAAACCGATTCCGAGTGGCCGGTTGCAACCGGAATCCGGACGCATGTGGCGGAAACTTTTAATTCCGGCATATGCATGATTTTTTTCGTTTCGTTGATCATTTTCATTTCTTCAAATGTAAAGCCGTTGTCCGTAAACACATCGATTTGCGGGATGGCATTAAACGCAATCTGGTAATGCTTTTTGTCACCTTTTACCGGCAGTACATGCGGCTCGTAAGTCTGCCCTTCAAGCAACGCCTTCGTCTCGTCGTTCAGCTCCTGGATGGCAGCCGCGCCCGAACCGGAGACAGCCTGGTACGTGGAAACGAGCACCCGCTTCAGGCCGAAATTTTTGCGGACGGGTTCCAACGCAACAACCATCTGGATCGTCGAGCAGTTCGGATTGGCGATGATGCCGTTATGTTTTTGAATGTCTTCTTCGTTTACTTCCGGGACCACAAGCGGCACTTCTGGGTCCATGCGGAAGGCGCTCGTATTGTCAATGACAATTGCCCCGCGTTTCACCGCTTCCGGCGCAAACTTTTTCGACACGCTCCCGCCTGCGCTGAAAAGGGCGATATCCACTCCTTCAAAGCTTTCCGGCACCGCTTCTTGGACCGTAATTTCTTCCCCGTTTACCGTTATTTTTTTGCCGGCGGAACGCGAAGATGACAGCAGCGTCAATTTGTTATACGGAAATTTGCGGTTTACCAAAGTTTTAATCATTTGCTGGCCGACAGCGCCGGTTGCCCCGACAACAGCTACGTGATAACCTGATGTGTTTGCCATTGGCGTATTCCCCTTCCAATTCCAAAACCAAATTCATTTTTATAGCTATTATTGTATCACAAGTCTTCCGGCACCGTGTGTATTTTTTTAATTTTAAATCGGTTTCAATTTGATTTTCCGTCGCGGAAACGTTCGACAATGACAGGCTGGATTTGTTTCCCCTCGAGTGCAAGCGAAACCGTATCGACAAGGGCAGTCATTCTCGCCACCATTGAATTCGGTTTGTTGACCGGGTCGTCCTGCCCGTACGGAATAAAATAGATGTTTTTCGTTGCCATCAGCCGCATCAAATTCACGCCGTTTAATCCGAGCGCATCATTGGTCGAAATGCCGAGCACAACCGGTTTCAAATTGCGGAGCGTCGCTTTTGCCGCCATTAGCACTGGGGAATCAGTGAGTGCATTAGCCAGCTTGCTCATCGTAAATCCGGTCAGGGGCGCAATCACCATGCAGTCAAGCGGCAAGGTTGGCCCGAGCGGCTCGGCTTCAACAATCGAATCAATCGCTTTTTGCCCGGTGCATTTTTCGATTTTTTCCACCCATTCCGAGCCTTTGCCGAATCTTGTATCCGTCGTTTTCACTGTGTGCGTGACAACCGGGATGACTTCTGCCCCCAATGCCACGAGCTTTTCAATTTCAGGAAAAACAGCCGCGTAAGTGCAATGGGAGCCGGTTAAGCCGAAGCCGATTCTTTTACCCTTTACATCCATGGCGATGACCCCTTTCTTTTTAAAACGTCTTCTTCAATCAGCCGGCCGAGCACATTTCCGAGTATCCGCCCAGCTGTTTTTGGCGCGACAATGCCGGGCAGGCTCGGTGCCAGCATCGCTTTAATGCCGCGCTTTTCGGCATATCGGAAATCCGTCCCGCCCGGTTTGGAGGCAATATCCAGAATGAGCGTATGCGAAGGCATCTTTTGGATAACGGATGCATTGACGATCAAGTGTGGAACCGTATTAATGCAGATGTCAATGTCTTTTACTTCCTGTTCAAGATCGTTTAAATGAAAAGGCGCAAGTCCCATCTCCGTTATCCTCGCAAGATGTTCGCTTTTTCTCGCGCCGACTTTCACCTTCGCACCGAGATAGTGGAAAGCACGGGCAACGCTCATTCCGACCCTGCCAAGGCCGAGGACGGCAACGTTTGAGCCGTGAATCGTAAATTCCGTGTTCTGGATGGCCATCATGATCGTTCCTTCAACGGTCGGAATCGAATTATAGATGGCCACATCGTCCCGTTCGAATAGTTTCACAAGGCGGCGGCCCGCTTTTTTCGCAATTTGTTCCAAATAAGGATTACTGATGCCGGTATAGATTGTAAAATAAGGCGGCGTTTCAGCCAGCATATCACCGGTCAGCACAACTTCTTCGTTTGAAAAAATCAAATCGATTTTCCCGTCATCCGCTGTCCCGGTAATCGGCAAAATGACGCAATCCATTTCCGAAAACCGGATATCTTTAAATTTTTCTTTCGTGACGCCGGAATACACAAAATCAAGCTGTTCAAATCCGATCAATGAAATTTTCGCATCGAGATCCGCAAGTTTCCGGATCACTTCCAATTGGCGCGCATCTCCGCCTATGATGGCAATTTGGACGCCGGTCAACAAATGCCTCACCTTCTTTTCCATGTGCATGGGGAATTCCCCATATCTTATGGCGGCAGCATGTTTTTTGTGAAAAAAGGCAAAGAAAAATGCCGGAATACCCGGCATGCTTCTTTGCCTTTTTAATAGCTGTACTGGTTTTCAGGCACTTCCAAAATCATCATATCGGCCCCAATCGTTCTGATCCGGTTCCACGGGACGCGGATCTCGTTCGCCTGTTTTTTAAACCGCCTTCCGACCGGGATGATCAGGGCCTCCACTTTTCCGCTCGCTTCATCAATTTCAAGGTCCGTTGCGCCCAATACCCCGAGCCGTTCCGCTTTTTTAAAATCGACCATTTCTTTTCCGCTGAGTTCGCTGAGCCGCATATTCCCCCTTCTTTCTCTCATGGACTGATTCCATTTTATGCGGGGGATGGAAAAGATATGCCGTCTTTAAGACAACCGCTCCGGCAATTTTCCGTCCGGGCTGATTAAAGATGCCGAATACGGTTTGGAGAAAATCTCCCTCGCACAAGCATTGACTTTTTCCACGGTGACACGGTCGATTTCCTCGAGCATTTCATCAAGCGAACGGTGCTTCTTTAATAACAGTTCGTTCTTTCCGTTCCGGCTCATGCGGCTGTTCGTGCTTTCCAGGCTGAGCATGAGGTTCCCTTTTAACTGTTCCTTGCAGTTTCGCACTTCTTTTTCTGTTACCCCTTTTGCTTTCAGCGTCTGCAGCGTCTCCTGCACCGTCTCAAACAGCTCGTCCAATTGGGAGGCGCCCGTTCCGCCGTAAATCGTTAAAATGCCGCTGTCCTTATAGGCGGTATGGTAGGAATACACCGAATATGCAAGCCCCCGCTGTTCCCGCACATTTTGGAAAAGGCGGGAGGACATGCTGCCGCCTAATATATTATTCAGGACAATCAGCTCATAAATATCGTCACTGCCGATTTTCTTCCCCTCAAATCCGAGGCAGAGATGGGCCTGTTCTGTTTCTTTTTTGCGCGCAAGGTCATTCGTATGAAAAACGGCCGTTTCGCCGCCTGTCTCTTCCTTCCCGCCTTCATAGGAACCGAACAACGCTTCAATCTCCTTTACGAAAGACGGCAGCACATTGCCGGCAACGGAGACGACAACGCGGTCAGGGGTATACATATCATATACATATTGATGGAGATCGTCGCTCGTAAACGATGCAAGCGTTTCTTCCGTCCCTAAAATCGGATAGCCGAGCGGATGGTTTTCATAAATGGCCTTGCCAAGCAAATCGTGGACAATATCGTCCGGCGTATCTTCATACATTTTGATTTCTTCATTGACAACGCTTTTTTCGCGTTCCATTTCATCTTCTGAAAAAGTGGAGTGGAAAAACATGTCCGACAGAATTTCAAGCGCGAGCGGTGCATGCGTGTCGAGCACTTTCGCATAAAAGCATGTATATTCTTTCGACGTAAAAGCATTCACCTGGCCGCCAATGGCATCAAAGGCCTCGGCAATGTCTTTTGCGCTCCTTTTTTCCGTCCCTTTGAAAAACATATGCTCAAGAAAATGGGAAATGCCATTGTTTTTTTCATTTTCATTTCTCGAACCGGTGCCGATCCAAATGCCGATCGCAACCGAACGGACAGTTGGAATTTCTTCCAGTACAATCCTCAAGCCGTTATGGCAAGTATATTTTTGTATCATGTTGTGCCTCCTCGCAGTCTCATTTCACTCTGTGCCGTCTTTTGTATCAGCGGGATCCTTTTCGCTGTTTAAAAATGTTCCGTCCTCATTTTTAATGATTCTTTCCTCATCGAGCAATTTTGAAACGGTTCCGACTTGTAAATTTTTCTTTTCCAGCCTGGCAATCAACGGTTCCAACGCTTTCGCTGTAGAAGCGGTCGGATGCATTAAAATAAGCGAACCGCCCTGTGCTTTCGCAGTCACGCGCTCTACAATCGTCTCCGGGGAGGGGTTCTGCCAGTCGACCGTATCGACCGTCCACATGATCGTTTCCATTCCCATTGATTTTGCGATGCTTACCGCTTCATCCCGGTAACTGCCGCTTGGCGGGGCAAACCACTTCACTTTTTCTTCCGTAATCGCTTCAAGCACCCGGTTTGTCTTCACCAGCTGGCTTTTGATCTTTGATTCCGGCAAAGTGCTAAAATCGGGGTGGGTATAGGAATGGTTCCCGGTTTCATGCCCGCCGCTTACAATCATGCGGGCAAGCTCAGGGTTTTCTTTTGCCCATCGCCCCTCTAAGAAAAAGGTAGCATGAAGATGATGCTTTTTTAAAGTTTTTAGCATATCCGGCAAATATTCATTCCCCCATGCGACATTGATTAAAAAAGCAACCATTGGTTTATCCGGATTTCCCGTATAGACGGGGGCCGGGTCCAGATCTTTAAGGTGGACGGCAGGGGGAATTTGTTTAAATACCAGTTTGCGTTCGTCGTAACGGCCGTCCTGTTTCATTTTCGAGTAAGAAGCTTTTTTGTCCACTTCCACCCCGTTATAGCCGGGGATCGCCTTCCAAACCCTGTCAATCTTGGCATTTTCCGGCGGACGGTAAAACCGTTCTGCAGCCTGTTCAATTTTTTCCTGAAGCTCGTTCTCTTTTGTGCTAAAGGCGGCCCGCTCCTGCAAATACCGGGTGGAAAGCGGATTTCCCGCAAGCAACAATGCTAGAATAGCAATCAAGCCAAGCGCAATCAAGCGTTTTGCTTTATTCACGTTATTTTCCCCCTTCTTTAAAAAAAGTATGAAAAGGGAAAGGGGCATAGAACGGGCGCGCGGGACAAATAAAAAAAGCCAGGGCTCCCTGACTTTCATCACGATTTATTTTCTTTTTTTTGCTGCTCCTTTAAAACAGCTTTGCGGGAAAGGTTGATGCGCCCGTGGCTGTCAATATCCGTCACTTTGACCAGAATTTCATCGCCGATTTTGACAACATCTTCGACTTTCCGGACGCGTTCTTCGGCGAGTTCGGAAATGTGGACAAGGCCGTCTTTGCCGTTAAAGATTTCCACAAAAGCGCCAAATTTTTCGATCCGTTTTACTTTACCGAGATAAACCTTGCCGACTTCGACTTCCCGGACAATATCCTCAATCAATTTCTTCGCTTTGTTGTTTGCCTCTTCGTCCGTCGAAGAAATAAAGATGGTGCCATCCTGTTCAATGTCAATTTTCACGCCGGTTTCGTCAATGATTTTATTGATTTGTTTACCGCTTGGCCCGATGACGTCGCGGATTTTATCCGGATGAATGGTCATCGTTAAAATCTTCGGCGCATAGACGGACAAATGGTCACGTGTTTTCGAAATCGTCGACATCATATGGTCGAGAATCTGCATTCTGCCCTTTCTCGCCTGCTGCAACGCTTCTTCCAGTATCTCCCTTGACAGTCCTGCAATTTTAATATCCATTTGCAGCGCGGTGACGCCCTTCGACGTGCCGGCCACTTTAAAGTCCATATCGCCGAGATGGTCTTCCATGCCCTGGATATCGGTTAAAATCGTATAATGTTCGCCGGATTTCACAAGCCCCATCGCAATCCCAGCAACCGGCGCTTTAATCGGAATGCCGGCATCCATCATGGCAAGGGTGGATGCGCAAATGCTTGCCTGTGAAGTGGAGCCGTTCGATTCGAGCACCTCGGATACAAGCCGGATCGTGTACGGAAATTCTTTTTCATCCGGAATGACCGGTTCCAGCGCACGTTCACCCAGTGCCCCGTGCCCGATTTCGCGGCGGCCCGGCCCTCTCATTGGCCCGGTTTCCCCGACGCTGAATGAAGGGAAATTGTAATGGTGCATAAACCGTTTTGACTCTTCAATGCCGAGCCCGTCCAAAATTTGCACGTCGCCTAAAGCGCCTAACGTACAAATGCTTAAAGCCTGTGTTTGCCCGCGGGTAAACAACCCGGAACCGTGCGTGCGCGGCAAAACCCCGACTTCGGAGGAAAGCGGCCGGATTTCATCGATTTTGCGGCCGTCCGGGCGAATTTTATCGACCGTGATCAGCTTGCGGACTTCTTCTTTTTCAATATCGTGCAAAATTTGTTTAACCTGCTTGACCGTTTCTTCATCGGCTTCTTCTGCTTCAAATTGGGCAAGCACCTCATCGCCCACTTTTCTGATCGCTTCTTCGCGCGCTTTCTTCTCATGAACCTGGATGGCTTCAATCATTTTTTTCCGGCACATGCCGCTGACTTTTTCCACCAGTTCTTCGTCAAGTTCGAACAATTCGACAGCCATTTTCTCTTTTCCGATTTCTGCCACAATTTTTTCCTGGAAAGCAATCAGGCGCTTGATTTCCTCATGCCCGAACATGATCGCTTCAAGCATCACTTCTTCCGGCACTTCTTTCGCACCCGCTTCAACCATATTAATGGCGTCTTTTGTGCCGGCAACGGTTAAATGGATGTCGCTTTTTTCCATCTGTTCCACGGTCGGGTTGATGAGGAACTTGCCGTCCACCCTTCCGACGATGACGCCGGCAATCGGGCCTTCAAACGGAATATCGGAGACGGAAAGTGCGAGCGAAGACCCGAGCATCGCGGCCATTTCCGGCGTGCAGTCCTGGTCGACGCTCATGACCATACTGACAACCTGCACTTCATTGCGGAAGCCGTCGGCAAAGAGCGGGCGGATCGGCCTGTCAATCAGCCGACTTGACAAAATGGCTTTTTCGCTCGGGCGCCCTTCTCTTTTGATAAAGCCGCCCGGAATTTTCCCGACAGCATATAGCCGTTCCTCATAATTTACGGTCAGTGGAAAAAAGTCCACATTTTTCGGTTCTTTAGAAGCGGTTGCTGTACTGAGGACAGCCGTTTCGCCGTAACGGACGAGTGCAGCACCGTTTGCCTGTTTTGCGAGCTGGCCGATCTCCACGGTGAGCGGGCGGCCGGCCCAATCTATCGTATAGGTATGTTTATCCTGTACCATACAGATGAAAATCTCCTTTCTTTTTGCCTATATTGTTTCACATTTATGCAAAGATAAGCACGGGTAATGATTCAAAAACGAATCAACCGTTTGCTATGTATGTACAAGCCGCGCCAGGTCAGTGCGAAAACCCGGCGGCAATTTGAAATACATCTGTTCCCAAAATTAAGGGGGGAAAAACACATTGCAAAAAAGCGGGAATACTCCCGCTTTTTGCATTCTGCATTTTTTTATCGGCGCAAGCCCAGCCGGTTAATCAATTCACGGTAACGATGCACATCTTTATTGCGCAGATAGGTCAACAAATTACGCCGTCTCCCTACCATTTTCATCAAGCCGCGGCGTGAATGGTGGTCTTTTTTATGGACACGCAAATGATCGTTCAATTTGTTGATTTCTTCTGTCAATACAGCAATTTGCACTTCCGGAGAACCGGTATCGTTCTCGTGGATTTTAAATTGGTTGATGATTTCATTTTTACGTTCTTTTGAAATCGCCATCCTGTTCACCTCCTCTGTTTCCTATCCCCTGTTGCCGAGCAGGCGTCGGTGAGTCGCGCTGCCAAGCACAGGTTCCGGTACTGTAATAGAATACTACTTTTTCGCACAAAACTCAAGTAGCAGTTCCCTGTTTTTCAAAGTAACGCCTTGCTGCCGTTTCATCCCGTTTCATTTCTTCAATCAAGTCCTCCACGCGGGCGAACTTTTTCTCTTCGCGGATGCGCGCAAGCCATTTGACAACTGCTTCTTCCCCGTAAATAGTATCGGAAAAATCAAGCAGATACACTTCTGTCGTTTTTTCATATTCTTCCGGATTTTTAAACGTAGGATTGTAGCCAATGCTGCATAAGCCGTTATGCCACATATCCGCGACCTTCATTTGCACAATGTATACCCCGTTTGGCGGCAGCATATACGACGCGGTAAGCTTTAGATTTGCCGTTGGAAACCCGAGCTGTCGTCCCCGCTTCTCCCCATGGACGACAATGCCTTTGATCTCATAATCGCGCCCGAGCAGCGGCTTCACTTCCCCGACTTTTCCTTCCCTGATTTTTGACCGGATCAGGGTGGAGCTGACTTTTTCCCCGGTATTTTCAAGGGCCAGTTTTTCAATCACCGTAATCCCGAACCTGCCGTTTGCATATTCAGGGAGATTCTCCATATTGCCTTTCCCGAATTTGCCGTATGTATAATCAAAACCAGCAACAACATGTTTCACACCGAGTGCGGCCAGATATTGGTCGACAAATTGCTGCGGCAAAAGAGACGCAAAACGGGAGGTAAAACGGACGACGAACAGATAATCGACACCAAGTTTTTCAATCAACTTGATCTTGTCTTCAAGCGGTGTAATCAGTTCAATGCCATCCTTTTTCTTTCCCAGCACAATAGAAGGATGGGGTTCAAATGTCATGACGGCGCTTTTCCATCCGTTTTTTTCAGCGATCCCGCGGGCTGTTTTAATCACTTTCTGATGTCCGAGATGGATGCCGTCAAAATAACCCAATGCGATGGCAAGCGGCGGAAAATCGCCGGGTTTAAAGGAATGGGGATGATGGACCGTTATTGTTTTCAAAATTTCTCACCTTTTCCCTTTTACAAATTGAAGCAGCCGCCTTCCTTGTTTTATACCCGGAAGGCTTTTTATATCACTTTCGCCGGTTTGATAAAGCCGGGCCTGCCGGAATGCGCCACGTATACCGCGAGTATTTTTCCGCGGAAAAAGACAGCAAGCCTGTCTCCTGTTTCCGGCCAGGTCTCCGGTTTTTTCAACACGGCACCGTTCTTTACTTTCTCTGCTAATGTATCACTAATTTCCCATTTCGGCAAATGGCGGATCCCGGCCTCGAGCGGGTAGAGCAGGCTTTCCCTGTCGCCGGTTTCCGCGGCTTTTTCAATCTCCTGAAAGGTGGCGCATTGTTCCTTTGAAAAACCGCCTGCTTCAATTCTTGTAAGATTGGACATATGTGCCGGATAGCCGAGCTTTTCTCCGATCATAACAGCAAGCGTGCGGATATAGGTGCCTTTGCTGCATGAAGCGCGGAAACGGAACGACACAACCGGCCCTTCAAAATATTCCCGCCCGTCCAATAGTTCAAGGCTGTAAATTTGCACATTCCTTTTAGGGCGTTCCACTTCGATGCCCGCCCGCGCATATTCATACAACCTTCTTCCGTTCACCTTGACGGCGGAAAACATCGGCGGGATCTGGGTAATATGCCCGGTAAACGAAGCGAGTGCGGCTAAAATTTCTTCCCGGCTGATCGGCCGGCTAATTTCCTTTTTTTCAATGATATCGCCGGAAGCATCTTCTGTCGTCGTTGAAATCCCGATCGTTGCTTCACCTTCGTAAGTTTTGCCGGCATCCTGAAGGTATTCGGCAATCTTTGTCGCACGCCCGATGCAAACCGGGAGGACCCCTTCCACATCCGGATCAAGCGTGCCGGTATGGCCTGCTTTTTTTGTGCCGAAAAGCTTCCGGATTTTAAAAACACAGTCATGGGAAGTCATCCCCGCCGGTTTCCAGAGCGGTAAAATGCCATCCATGGCGCCACTTCCTTTCGCAAATCCAATAGAATCACTCAAAAAAAGGAAACTTACCGAACCGTGTTCCGGCTCCGATCAGTTTCCTGAAACATTCATTCATCCGTGTCATGGATTTTTTTGATCAGCGTCTCAATGCGGTTGCCGTATTCGATGGATTCATCGATTTCAAAAATCAGTTCAGGCGTTTTGCGGAGCCGGATCCTTTTGCCAACTTCCGAGCGGATAAAGCCTTTTGCTTTTTCCAGGCCGTCAAGGGTGTCTTTCTTTTGTACCTCATCGCCGAGGACGGTGAGGTACACTTTTGCCTGCTGAAGATCGCCTGTTACTTCCACATCGGTTACAGTGACAAAGCCGACACGCGGATCTTTTAGTTTTCGCCCGATAATGTCGCTCAGCTCTTTTTTCATTTGCTCGCCAACCCTATTTGCACGAAGATTCATCAATCACACCTCATTTATAGCCATTCAATATTTGTTTCAAGACGCTCCCATTCAGGGAAGGAATCCAGAAAGAGAATTGCCCGCTGCAATTCTCTTTCAGCCGCCGCCCGGCTTGAAGCAACGGTCACGACTTCAACGAGGGTCCGCTGCCAGGCATCCTGGAAATCCATTTCACCGGCTGCAACATTATATTTTTGCTTTAGCCGCGTCAATATTCTTTGCAGCACTGCCCTTTTTTCTTTCAATGAACGGGCATCATAAATGCGAAATTCGCAACGGGCGCTCCCAATCATGCTCTTTCAATTTCCTCCATGATAAAGGACTCGATGACATCTCCTTCTTTGATGTCATTAAAGTTTTTAATCGTAATCCCGCATTCATATCCCTGGTTGACTTCTTTCACATCATCTTTATAGCGTTTCAGCGTATCAATTACACCTTCATAAATGACCACGCCGTCACGGATGACGCGCACGCCGCTGTCACGGGTGATTTTTCCGTCGGTGACATAGCCGCCCGCAATCGTGCCGATCCGTGATACTTTAAACGTCTGCCGCACTTCAACCTGGCCGATGATTTTTTCTTTGTATTCCGGATCAAGCATCCCTTTCATGGCAGATTCGATTTCTTCGATCGCTTTGTAGATAATGCGGTGCAGGCGGATATCCACTTTTTCCGTTTCGGCTGCGCGTTTGGCGTTATTATCCGGGCGGACATTAAAGCCAATAATAATCGCATTCGAAGCGGAAGCAAGCGTCACATCGGATTCATTAATCGCGCCGACGCCCGTATGGATAACGTTAATGTTGACGCCCTCCACATCAATCTTTTGCAAAGCGGCGGTCAATGCTTCTACAGAGCCTTGCACATCCGCTTTGACAATCACATTTAATTCTTTCATTTCCCCTTGCTTCATTTGCTCAAACAACGTGTCAAGGCTGACGCGCGCGGTTTCGTTACGGTGCGCCTGGACAGCCTGTTGTTTCCGCGCTTCCCCGACCTGGCGGGCTGTTTTCTCATCTTCAAAGACAACAAAACGGTCGCCGGCTTCCGGTACATCATTTAAACCGGTAATTTCAACAGGCGTGGACGGCCCTGCTTCTTTCACGCGACGGCCGAGATCATTGACCATCGCACGGACGCGCCCGTAAGTGTGACCGACGACAATCGGGTCGCCGATGCGCAAAGTGCCGTTTTGTACGAGCAAAGTGGCAACCGGGCCCCTGCCTTTATCAAGGCGCGCTTCAATAACCGAACCGAGTGCGCGGCGGTTCGGGTTTGCTTTCAGTTCTTCCACTTCGCTGACAAGCAAAATCATTTCAAGCAGATTGTCAATCCCTTCACCGGTTAGAGCAGAAATCGGGACAAAAATCGTATCCCCGCCCCAGTCTTCCGGAACCAGATTGTATTCCGTCAGTTCCTGCATGACTCGTTCGGGGTTCGCTGTCGGTTTATCAATTTTATTGACCGCAACAATGATCGGAACGCCGGCTGCTTTCGCGTGGTTAATGGCTTCCACTGTCTGCGGCTTCACGCCGTCATCGGCAGCAACAACAAGCACGGTAATGTCCGTCACTTGCGCCCCCCGCGCACGCATTGTTGTAAAGGCTTCATGCCCCGGCGTGTCTAAAAATGTAATTTTTTTGCCGCCTACTTTCACCTGGTATGCACCGATATGCTGGGTAATCCCGCCTGCTTCTCCGGCGGTGACTTTTGTATGGCGGATGGAATCGAGCGTTGTCGTTTTCCCATGGTCAACATGGCCCATAATGGTGACAACCGGCGGGCGGACTTCGAGGTCTTCTTCACGGTCTTCCGTAAAATACGTTTCCAGATCCGTCTGGTCAACGATCACTTTTTCTTCCACTTCAACGCCGTATTCCGAAGCAATCAGTTCAATGGCGTCTTTGTCAAGCTGCTGGTTGATCGTTGCCGCAACGCCGAGCAGGAACAGTTTTTTAATAATTTCGGAAGGTTCCCTGTAGAGCTTCTTCGCAAGTTCCGCAACGGTCAGCGATTCTGTGAACGTAATTTTTTCAGGCAGTTCTTTTACCTTTTGGACCGGCTGCGGCTGCGGTTTGAAGTTTTTATTTTTCCGGTTATTTTTCTTTTGTTTGTTAAACGGCCGTCCGTTGTTGCCGCGGTTTCCGTTATTGCTACGGTTTCCATTGCCACTGTTGCGGTTATTCCCGTTGTTCCGGCTGTTCCCGCTGTTTTGATTATTCCTGTTGTTGCCCGCGGCTTGGGTGTTTCCATTGCTCCGGTTGTTGCTTGTGTTCTGGCTGTTTCCGTTATTCCGGTTGTTACTTGCAGCCTGGCTTTTTTCGTTATTCCGGTTGTTGCTTGCGGCCTGGGTGTTTCCATTGCTCCGGTTGTTGCCGCCGGTTTGGCCGTTCCTGTTATTCCGATTGTTGCCGCCCGTTCTGCTCTTCCCATCGCTGCGGTTGCTGCCGCCAGAGCGGTTATTGTTATTGTTTCTGCTGTTTCCGTTATCCCCTTGGTTTTTGCTGTTTTGGCCGTTTCCGTGATTCGGCTTCTGGTTTTCGCGCCGGGTGCGGTTTTCGGGTTTGTTTCCTTGTCGGTCCCCGGTTTCGGACCTGGTGCTTCTTTCATTTCTGGTCGGCCCGTTTTGCCCGTTTTTCTTGCCATCCTGCTGATTTTTGCCGCTGTAAACCGTATCCAGCTTCCTTACTGTTTCCCCATCGATCATTGACATATGATTGGATACCTCTATATTCATTTGTTTTAGTTTCGTGATAATTTCCTTACTTGATGTATGATGAGCTTTCGCATATTCGTAAACACGTATTTTGCTCATGTCGTCACCCCCACCTATGATTCATCGAGCAGTTCAGCAAGTTTTTCCGCAAATCCGCGGTCACTTACTGCCACTGCGACTCTCGCCTCTTTCCCAATGGCTTTTCCAAGCATTTCCCTCGTCTCTATCCACCGTACCGGTACATGATAGAAACGGCATTTGTCTAACAATTTTTTTGACGTATTGGATGAGGCATCTTTTGAAAGCAATACAAGTTTTGCCTGGCCTGCCCGGATTTCTTTCAGGACAGGCTCCTCTCCCGAAACGATCTTTCCTGCCTTGAACGCAAGGCCTAAAAGGGACATTGCCTGCTTCCCGTTCATGATTTTTGTTTATTCTCCTTTTTTTCCTTTTGAATAAACGCGATGATTTCATCGTAAAAAGCATCTTCTACAGCGGCACCAAGATGGGATGAGAGAATATTTTTTTTCTTTGCCAACAGCACCGCTTCCTCGTCTTTTGAAAGATAGGCGCCTCTTCCTGACTTTTTCCCGGTCGGGTCAATCGAAACATCGCCTTCCTTGGAACGGACGATACGGACCATTTCTTTTTTCGGTTTCATTTCTCCCGTTGCTACGCATTTTCTCATCGGAATTTTCTTACGTGTCGCCATCAGCCCCACTCCTTATTCGATCTCTTCATCTTTCCCACCGTTTTCAGGCAGATCCGCTTCTTTCGCATCCGGTACGGCCAGTGCTTCGGAAGTGCGGCCGGCATCATCGTCATCAAAAAGCCCCGGTGTTTCCCCGTCTATGTCATCATTGGTTTCAGAACGCGGATAAATGCCTGACTCCCTTGCATCCGTTTCGCTCTTAATATCAATTTTCCAGCCTGTGAGTTTCGCGGCAAGCCGGGCGTTTTGGCCGCGTTTCCCGATTGCAAGCGACAGCTGGTAATCCGGAACGATGACCGTTGTAGCCTTATTGTTTTCGTCAACAAGCACATCAAGCACTTTTGCAGGGCTTAACGCATTTGCTACAAATTTAGCCGGGTCGTCCGACCATTTTACAATATCAATCTTTTCCCCGTGAAGTTCATTTACAATCGCCTGGACGCGCTGCCCTTTAGGCCCGACGCATGCGCCGACAGGATCAACCTCCGGGCGGTCGGTGTAAACCGAAATTTTCGAACGGTCCCCTGCTTCGCGGGCGATCGAACGGATTTCTACGATGCCATCGTAAATTTCCGGCACTTCAAGTTCAAACAGCCGTTTTAAAAGGCCGGGATGGGTGCGCGAGACAAAAATTTGCGGCCCCTTTGTTGTCCGTTCGACTTTTGTAATGTAGACCTTAATCCGGTCATGCGGGTTGTACGTTTCATTCGGGGATTGTTCCCCCGGCGGCAGCAGTGCTTCTGTTTTTCCGAGGCTGACATACGTAAAACGCGGATCTTTCCGCTGCACAATCCCGGTCATGACCTCGTCTTCACGGTCGATAAATTGATTGTAAATGATTCCCCGTTCCGCTTCCCGGACGCGCTGCGTGACAACCTGTTTTGCTGTCTGTGCGGCGATCCGGCCAAAATCTTTCGGCGTGACTTCCAATTCGACAACATCGCCGATTTCATAAGACGGATTGATTTTCTGGGCATCTTCAAGCGAAATTTCAAGGCGCGGGTCAAATACTTCTTCAACCACGTCTTTACGCGCGAACACACGGATCGTCCCGTTCGCCAGATTTAAATCCGTCCTTACATTCTGTGCCTGGTTAAAATTGCGGCGGTATGCCGATACAAGCGCGGCTTCGATGGCTTCAACGAGCACATCCCGCGAAATTCCTTTTTCTTTTTCAAGTATCGTAAGCGCATCTACCAGTTCTGAGCTCATGGAAATTGGATCCCCCTTCATTTTTTGAAAAATGATGCATTTTTAAAATTCAACGGCAAGCCGTGCGTTGGCCACTTTGTCATACGGAATTTCCTTCTCGATTTTCTTCGTTTTCACTTTACATTCTAATGTTAGGCACCCGTTGTGAAAAGCAATCAATTTTCCCTGGAACGTTTTCTCCCCGTCAAGCGGTTCATACGTTTTCACGAGGACGGTCCGGCCGACAGCACGTTCAAAGTCACGCGCTTTTTTTAACGGGCGTTCCGCACCCGGGGAGGAAACCTCAAGGAAATAATTATGGGGAATCGGGTCCGCTTCATCGAGCTTTTCCCCGAGCCGTTCGCTGACGAGCCCGCATTCTTCGATATCGACCCCGTTTTCTTTGTCAATATAAACACGAAGAAACCAGTTTTTTCCTTCTTTGACGTATTCGATATCAACAAGTTCAAGGCCGAGCCCTTCCACAACCGGGGATGCCAGTTGTTCCACCACTTCAACGACTTTACTCATGCTGACCTCCTCAAAAATCCGATTTAAAACACGAAAGAGCGGGGTGATGGCCCCACTCTTTCGCACGAGCGTTTATCCGTAGTATTTCCATAAAAAACTATACCATAACAGGCAAAAAAAAGCAAACAGCGGGCCTTAACCCGTATTTAGAAAAGCGACAGCTGGTTCTGCTCCGGCAGCGACTCTAAGCAGCCGTGCCCGTCAAGGTATTCCATAATCGTTTTGGAGACTTTTCCGCGGCGCTGCAAGTCTTCTTTTGAAAGGAATTCACCTTCTTCGCGCGCTTTTACGATATTGACCGCAGCGTTTGTACCAAGACCCGGAATCGCATTAAACGGCGGAATGAGCGAATCGCCGTCAATGACAAACTTGTCTGCTTCCGACCGGTACAAATCAATCGGCTGGAAGCGGAAGCCGCGCGCCGTCATTTCAAGCGCCAGTTCGAGCACGGTCAGCAAACTTTTCTCCTTCGCCGATGCGTCCATCCCTTTTGCATTAATTTCACTGATTTTTGCCTTGATGGAATTCGAACCGTGGATCATGACATCGAGATCGAAATCCTCCGCGCGCACCGTAAAATACGTCGCATAGTAGATCAGCGGATGGTACACCTTGAAGTAAGCGATCCTTACCGCCATCAGCACATAGGCGGTGGCGTGGGCTTTCGGGAACATGTATTTAATCTTTTTGCACGATTCAATATACCAATTTGGCACGTTTTGCTTGATCATTTCTTCTTCCATTTCAGGCGTGAGCCCTTTCCCTTTCCGTACCGATTCCATAATTTTAAAAGCAAGGGACGGCTCTAAGCCCTGATAGATTAAATAGACCATAATATCGTCCCGGCAGCCGATTACTTCAGGCAGGGTGCAGGTGCCGTTTTGGATCAGTTCCTGGGCGTTGCCGAGCCATACGTCCGTTCCGTGCGAAAGCCCTGAAATCTGGACCAGTTCGGCAAAAGTCGTCGGTTTTGTATCTTCCAGCATCTGGCGCACAAACTTTGTGCCAAATTCCGGAATGCCGAGCGTGCCGGTTTTGCACATAATCTGCTCTTCCGTAACCCCGAGCGGTTCCGGCCCGCTGAAAATTTTCATCACTTCCGGGTCATCGGTCGGGATCGTTTTCGGGTCAATCCCGCTTAAGTCCTGGAGCATGCGGATGACGGTCGGATCATCGTGCCCGAGTATATCAAGCTTCAAAATATTATCGTGGATCGAGTGGAAATCAAAATGCGTTGTCCGCCATTCCGAATTGTGATCGTCCGCCGGATACTGGATCGGCGTAAAATCGTATATATCCATATAATCCGGGACGACGATAATGCCGCCCGGATGCTGGCCGGTCGTCCGTTTCACCCCGGTGCAGCCTTGGACAAGCCGGTCAATTTCAGCGCTCCGGAATGTCAGATTATGGTCCTGGGCATACCCTTTTACATAGCCGTAGGCCGTTTTTTCCGCAACCGTGCCGATCGTGCCGGCACGGTATACATACTCTTCGCCGAACAGCACTTTTGTATAGGCGTGGGCGCGCGGCTGGTAATCACCCGAAAAGTTCAGGTCAATATCCGGCACCTTGTCCCCTTTAAAGCCAAGGAACGTTTCAAACGGAATATCATGGCCGTCTTTTTTGTATTTTGCTCCGCACGCCGGGCAGTTTTTATCCGGCAGGTCAAAACCGGAACCGACCGAACCGTCATTGAAAAACTCGGAATGCTTGCAGTTCGGGCACACATAATGCGGTGGGAGCGGGTTGACTTCGGTGATTTCCGTCATCGTTGCAACAAGCGAAGAGCCGACAGACCCCCGCGAACCGACAAGGTAACCGTCATTCAATGATTTCTTGACAAGTTTATGGGCAATCAGATAAATGACCGCAAATCCGTGACCAATAATGCTTTTTAGCTCTTTTTCAAGCCGTGCTTCGACAATTTCGGGAAGTGGATCCCCGTAAATCCTTTTCGCGCGCTTATAGCTTTGCTCGCGGATTTCTTCTTCCGCCCCTTCAATTTTCGGCGTGTACAACTCATCTTTTACCGGCTTGACGTCCTCGATTAAGCCGGCAATTTTATTCGTGTTGTCAACCACGATTTCTTTTGCCTTTTCTTCGCCTAAAAACGAGAAGCATGCAAGCATTTCATCCGTCGTGCGGAAATGCACGTCCGGCAGCCGGTGCCGGTTCAGCGGATTGGCACCGCCCTGGGAGCTGATCAGGATTTTCCGGTAAATTTTGTCTTCGGGGTTTAAATAATGGACATTGCCTGTTGCGACAACCGGCAGATTTAATTTTTCCCCGAGCCTGACGATTTTCGTGATGATTTCTTCAAGCGCCTTTTCATCCCTTATCAGTTCCTGGTCGATGAGCGGGGCGTACACTTCTTTCGGATGGACTTCAAGATAATCATAAAAGCGGGCGATCTCCTCTACTTCCGCCGGATCTTTCTGCATCATGCCTTCAAATACTTCGCCTTTGTCACAGCCGGACCCGACGAGAATGCCTTCCCGGTACTTTTGCAGCTCGGAACGCGGAATACGCGGCACACGGTAAAAGTAATCGATATGGGAAAGAGAAATCAGTTTAAATAAATTTTTCAAGCCTTCCTGCGTCCGGACAAGCAGCGTGCAGTGCGACGGGCGCGCCCGCTTGTACGCGCCGCCTTCCCCCATATACTGGTTCAGCTCGTCATGGTATGTGATCCCCCGGTTACGGGCGTCTTTCAGCATTTTTAAAAAGATTTGTCCTGTTGCTTCCGTATCGTAGATTGCGCGGTGGTGCTGGGTCAGTTCCACATTGAATTTTTTCGCGAGCGTGTTCAGCCGGTAGTTTTTGAAATCCGGATATAAAAACCGTCCGAGTTCGAGCGTATCAATGACGGGGTTATTGGATTTCGGCAGCCCGGCTTTTTTCAGGCCAACGTTTAAAAACCCGATGTCGAACGAAGCATTGTGGGCTACAAGCACCGCGTCGCCAATCCATTCATTGTATTCTTTCAACACTTCGGAAATGTCCGGCGCATCTTTTAACATATCGTCGGTAATATGGGTCAGCTCAATAATCGTATTGGACAGCGGACGTCCGGGATTGGCAAACCGTTCAAACGTATCGACCACTTCGCCGTCTTGGATTTTCACCGCAGCGATTTCGATGATCGTATCATAAACGGCAGATAATCCCGTTGTTTCAACGTCAAAGACGACATATGTCGCTTCATCAAGGTGGACGTGCGCATCATTATAGGCAATCGGCACCCCGTCGTCGACAAGATTGGCTTCAACGCCGAAGATGACTTTTATACCGTTCTTTTTGCCGGCGCTGTAAGCTTCCGGAAAACTTTGCGCGACGGCGTGGTCTGTGATCGCAATCGCCGGATGGCCCCATTTTTTTGCCTGGGCGACAAGGGTAGACGCGGAAGTGACCGCATCCATCTGGCTCATCGGCGTATGGAGATGGAGTTCGACCCGCTTCTCATTTTCCGGCGCATGGTCTTTCCGGACGCGCGGGGCTACTTCAGAAAGATCGTTGGCGATCATGACCAGATCACGGACAAACGTATCGTTCTGGATGCTGCCGCGCGCACGCAGCCACATCCCTTTCTTCACGCGGGCAAATTGTGCGGCATCTTCCTTATCCCGCGAAAACATCTTCACGAGAATGGAGCTCGTATAATCGGTGATTTTTAACGTCAAAAGCGTCCGCCCGCTGCGCAGTTCTTTCGTTTCGACGTCAAACACATAGCCTTCCACCGTAATCCGCCGTTCTTCATCAACAATCTCGGAAAGGCGGCGGATATCATCATCGGGCGGGATTCTCAGCCCGATCATAAGCGGTCCCGCGTCGTGCGTTTCTTCCCCGCTCTGTTGCTCATTCACGTGCTTCTGCATTTCGAGAACGGCCTGTTTTGCCCGTTCCTCATCTTCTTTTTTCTTTTCTTCCATAAATTTGGCGTATGCTTCACTTGCTTCAGGTGCCGCCGAAATTTCCGTGTCAAACATCAGCTGCGGAAAACCGGCCCGTTCGTAAAAACGGACGATCCATTCCCCGTATTTTTGTTTTAATGTCGCTGCTTCCGGTTCATTGCGGCCGGTTACCACCAGCTTATTGCCGGAAAGTGACGGCACCTGCTCCGCAAGTAGGGACAAAAGCATCGGCGACATGCCTTCCAGTTCTCCTAGGCACGCTTTCCAGTAATCGGCAATCAGCGCCGGCCCAAAAGAAGGGTCTTTCGCCCGGATTGAAAAACGGACGTCGGCAATATGCTGAAAAGCCTGGCGCAAACGGGTTGTAAATGTCAAGTACACTTCAAAGGGGAGAATTTTTTCGAGCAAAAAATAAAAATGCCATCGCTTTGACTGGCGTTCCACAACTAGTTTTTCAATTTCTCCGTATTTAAAATGCTCGTAAAACCTGTCATCAAGCAGTTCCAGCTGCCGGAGCAAAATCTGGAACCTTTCTTTCTTTCCGGCGGGATTTTCAATCATCTTGTCCTCTCCCATCCTTTTTCATTCAATCTATCTTTATCTTAAAAAACAAGCGTCCCGAATGCAATCTTTCCGGAATTTTTCCGGTAGTGTTGAAAGGTTCGGGTGTTGAAATTTTCCAGGCAAAACATTTTCTGCCTCTTTTTTGCAGGAAAAGAAGAGAAGCACCGGCCGGTAAGCCGATGCCCCTGTCATGAAGCAAGTTGTGCTAAAATATTAGAAATTGTCTCGGCCAAATCCTCTTTTTTCACTTCGAGCACTTCCCCGGTTTTTCTGATTTTCACTTCGACGATGCCTTCCGCCGCTTTTTTCCCGACGGTTACCCGGACAGGCAGGCCGATCAGGTCGGAATCCGCAAATTTCACACCCGGGCGCTCGTTTCTGTCATCCATCAAGACGGTAAACTGCTTTTCAAGTTCCGCATGGAGCGATTCTGCAAGGGCGGATTGTTGGGCATCCTTCATATTTACCGGAACGAGATGCACGTCAAACGGCGCCAGATTGACAGGCCAAACAAGCCCTTTATCATCGTTATGCTGTTCGCACACTGCTGTTAAAGTGCGGGAGACACCAATCCCGTAACACCCCATCAACATGACCTGCTCCCTGCCGTTTTCGTCTAAAAAGGCGGCGTGCATGGCCTCACTGTATTTTGTGCCGAGTTTGAAAATATGCCCGACCTCTATGCCGCGTGCAAACCGGATCGTTCCCTTTCCGTCCGGTGACGGGTCGCCTTCCTGGATATTGCGGAGATCCCCGTATAGATCGACGCGGTAATCCCTCTCCGGATTCGCATTCACATAGTGGAAGTCATTCTCATTGGCACCGCAAATGCCGTTGACTACATAGCGGACGGCGTGATCGGCCAAAATCCGGATCTGTTCCGGCGCGCCGACAGGGCCGAGCGAACCGGGATCCGCCCCCATGATCGACTTGATGGCTTCCGGATCTGCCATTTCAATCGTTTCAGAACCGAGAAGATGTTTGACTTTGACTTCATTTACGTCATGATCGCCCCTGACCAGCACAATGACATATTCATCATCCGCTTTCAGCACAAGGGTCTTCAGGCATTTTTCAGGATCTGCCTTTAGAAAGTCCGCAATTTGCGCGATCGTTCTTTGCCCCGGGGTCGGAATTTTTTCGAGCGGTTTTTCCGCTTCATCCGGCTTTGTGTAAACGGTCTTCACTTCCGCCATTTCAATATTTGCCGCATAATCGGATGAGTCGGAATACGCAATGGTGTCTTCCCCGATTTCAGACAGCACCATAAACTCCTGCGTATCTTTCCCGCCGATCGCGCCCGAGTCCGCCAATACGGCGCGGAAATCCAGTTTGCACCGCGAGAATATATTGGTATAAGCCCGATACATATCCTTATACGTCTCATCAAGGCTCTCTTTGTTGGCATGGAAAGAATACGCGTCTTTCATGATGAATTCCCGTCCGCGCAGCAAGCCGAAACGCGGGCGCTTTTCATCCCGAAATTTCGTTTGAATTTGGTATAAAGAAAGCGGCAGGCGTTTATACGATTTTACTTCGTTCCGAATTAAACTTGTGATCACTTCTTCATGCGTCGGCCCGAGCGCAAAGTCCCGTTCATGCCGGTCCTTAAGGCGCATCAAATCCGGCCCGTAAGAATACCAGCGCCCCGATTCCTGCCACAATTCCGCCGGCTGGAGGGACGGCATCAGCAATTCCATGGAACCGATCGCTTCCAATTCTTCGCGGATAATCGCTTCAATTTTATGTAAGACTTTTTTCGCGAGCGGCAAATACGTATAAACACCGCTTGCAATTTGCCGTATGTAACCGGCACGGAGCAGCAGCTGATGGCTTTTCACCTCGGCTTCTGCCGGTACGTCCCGCAATGTCGGAATAAACAATTTGCTCTGTTTCATACATCGCACTCCCGTATTCATTTATTATAGATCAGTCGCGTTGATTACGTTCCTTCGTTTCTATTCCCCCGATTCAGCAAACCAGGTCCAAGGTTGGATGGTAAGAGATTGTAAATCAAAAGCCGGGCCAGGGTGCTAGAAATGCAGATTTTAAAAGGGATCCGCACGGTAAAAATACGAAGATTTGGCGTTGCTTGTGAAGACGAGCGGGCCAAACCGGGCTAATGGCGGATCAAAAATGCAAATCCATTTTATAACCGTCTCCGTAAAGCAGGTAAGGAAGCAGGCCCTTTTGCAACAGGGCCCGCTGGAACCCCCTCGAAACCGGAAACTTTACAGGAAAAATCTTTGGATATCATTCCAGGTGACAATAATCATCAACAGCATCAGGAGCGCAAAACCGATAAAATGGACGATGCCTTCTTTTTGCCGGTCAATCGGTTTGCCCCGCAATGCTTCGATGCCGAAAAACAGCAGCCTGCCGCCATCTAAAGCCGGCAGCGGGAGCAGGTTCATAATCCCGATGTTGATGCTCAACAATCCTGCCCATTTAAACAAATAAATGATGCCCGACTTGGCGACGGTCTCTGTTGATTTGTAAATGCCGACAGGGCCTGACAGCATATCAATGGAAAAGCCGCCGCTGATCAGGTGGCCAAGCAGTTTAAAAATTTCCACCGTCCAAACGTATGTCTGTGTAATGCCGTACGTGGCTACTTTCAGCGGGGAATGGTCAACCGGGCTGGTCACGCCGATTCTCCCGATGGTCTTCCCGTCCTCTGAAATGCTTTTTGGCGTCACCGGAATGTCCATTGTTTTGCCGTTCCGTTCCACTGTAAACGTAATTTTTTCATCAGGGTGTTTTTGGATCACGTCGACAATGTCATTCCACGTCGAGATTTCGGCACCGTCAATGCTGATCACTGTATCCCCTTTATGCAGCCCGGCCTTTGCCGCAGCACTGTCCTTGACAACCGTTCCGAGCACCGGATCGGTCATCGGCACCCCCTGCACCACGGCCATAAGGGTAAAGACAAGGGCTGCCAGAACGAAATTCATGAGCGGGCCCGCAAAAATCGTGAGCGCCCGCTTCCCAAGCGATTTGGAGGCAAACTGGCGGTCCCAAGGCGCGATTTGCATTTCCATCCGGTCTTCGACAAGCACGGCATCCCTTTTCACTTTAAACGTCCGGAGGTGTTCATCATCGCCTTCTTCATAGCCTTTGATTACAAGCGCACGTTCCAGATCTGCAGATTCCGTTTCAATCATGCGCAATCCGGTATACCGGTCTTTTCCGTTCACCACGATTTTTTCAACGGCTTCGTTTTCATCGAAAAGCAGCCCAACCCGCTGGCCTGGCTTCAACTCCGGCATATCCGGGTCTTCCCCCGCCATCCGTACGTATCCGCCGATCGGAAGCAGGCGGACGGTATACTGCGTTTCGTTTTTCTTAAACGAAAGGATCTTCGGGCCGAATCCGATCGCAAATTCGCGGCATAAAATCCCGGCTTTTTTGGCAACAAAGAAATGCCCGGCTTCATGGAAAATGACAAGTGAACCAAAAATCAAAATAAAGGCTATAACTGTCGTCAAATGAATACCACCTTACTTTAAAATAGTCTCCGCCTTTTTCAGGAACTCCGGGCAAGCTCCCGCTTATATGAGCGAGGCCACATAGTCCCGCGTCTCACGGTCAACGGCCCAGATCGTTTCCAAATCAGGGTGTATAATTACATTATGCCTTGCAAGCGCCTTTTCAATCAACTGATCAATTTGCAAAAACGAAATTTTTTCCTGCAAAAAGGCATGGACCGCCACCTCATTGGCCGCATTCAGCACGGCCGGCATCGATCCGCCGGCTTTTCCGGCTTCATAGGCAAGTTTCAGGCAGTAAAAGCGTTCTTCATCCATTTTTTCAAAATGAAGCCGGCCGATTTCCGCCAAATCGAGCCGCTTTGCATCCGGTAGCGGCAACCTTTTTGGAAATCCGAGCGCATATTGAATCGGGATGCGCATATCGGGCATCCCGAGCTGCGCCTTTACGCTGCTGTCACGGAATTCGACGAGAGAGTGGATGATGCTTTCGCGGTGCAGGATAGTATCAATTTTTTCAAAGGGAAGGCCGAACAGCCAGTGTGCTTCAATGACTTCGAGCCCTTTATTCATCATTGTTGCCGAATCAACCGTGATTTTGGCGCCCATCGACCAATTCGGGTGGTTCAGCGCATCTTTTACGGTGACGGTTTCAAGCTGTTCCCTTGTATAATCACGGAAACTGCCGCCGGATGCGGTGATGATGAGTCGTTCGATCTCATCCTGGTTTTCCCCTTGCAAACATTGAAAAATGGCGGAATGCTCACTGTCAATCGGAAGAATCTCAGTGCCGGCGCGCCTTGCTGCATTCATCACGAGATGACCGGCTGTGACGAGCGTTTCTTTATTGGCGATCGCAACAGTTTTCCCCGCCCGGATCGCCTCCAAAGTCGGCAACAGCCCGACACTGCCAAGCACCGCATTGACCAAAATATCCGATTCGGCATATACCGCCGTTTCGACCATCCCTTTTTCCCCGTAGAGCACAACCGGGCTGTCCCCGAATTCGGTTTTCAGCCGGGCACAGTCTTCTTTGTCAGCGACAGAGACAAGCGCCGGATGAAACTCCGAAATAATTTTCCTCGTTAAATTGAGATTTCTCCCTGCTGAAAAGGCCGCGAGCCGGAATGCTTCCGGATGGTTCCGGATCACATCCAGCGTTTGTGTACCAATGGAGCCCGTCGCCCCCAATAAGCTGATTTGCTTCAATGCTATCCACCTCTTTTTCTATCCCGCCATCATTTTTAAAAAATGGATAAGCGGGAGGACAAACAATAAACTGTCAAAGCGGTCCAAAATGCCGCCGTGCCCGGGCAGGATTTTCCCTGCGTCTTTTACCCCGTAATGCCGTTTATACGCGGATTCCACCAAATCCCCGATCTGGCCGAAAACGGAGAGGACGACCGTGGACACCATGAGCCGCCCGAGCCCGAGGCCGATATTGGAATAGAAAAAAAACAGCACAGCAACAATGACCGCACACAGTACGCCGCCAAGCGCGCCTTCAACCGTTTTATTCGGGCTGATCTCTGGCCACAGCTTATGCTTTCCAAAAGCCCGTCCGACGAAATAAGCGCCGGAATCCGTTGCCCAAATGAGAAACAGGGCGTAAAAAATATAGGTTATGCCCGCATCTGGCGCATTTCTTGTTTCAATAAAATAATAAAAGCCGATGCCAACGTAGATGGCGGACAAAATGTGGAAACCAGCCTGCTCAAATGTAAACCGGTTTTTCGTCACCACCATGTAGGCAAGAAAAAGCAGCACGATCATATACACCAATTCAAGCTTTGAAAAGCCTGTTTGTGCGATGACATGCATATACTTTGATGGAAATAAAATCAGCCAAAGCAGCAGGACGGAAAGGAGGCCGCCAAAGGAAAAAAATGACTGTTTTCCCATCCGCAACAGCTCGTATAGCGCAACGGTCGCCATGGCATACACGAGCAGCGCAAACGGCCATCTCCCGTATATCACAAAAGGAATAAAAAAAGCTGCTGCCACGATGGCTGTAATGATTCTTTGCTTCATTCAGACTGCTCCTCACTTTTTAAACCGCCGTATCTTCGGGAACGTTTTTGATATTCTTCAATCGCACTTAAAAAATGTTCCTCATTAAAATCCGGCCATAACACATCGGTAAACACAAACTCCGTATACGCCAGCTGCCACAACATAAAATTGCTGAGCCGGATTTCCCCGCTCGTCCGGATTAAAAGGTCGGGGTCCTGCAGGCCGTGCGTCATTAAGTACTGGTGGAACACTTCCTCGGTCAGCTCGTTTTCATTCATTATACCATTTTTTACATCCATTAAAATATTTCTCACGGCGCGCATAATTTCATCCCTGCTCCCGTAGTTCAACGCAAAATTGAGAATCAGCCCGTCGTTTTGCGCCGTTTCACTGATCGCTTTATTGATGGCCCTTTGAGTATGAAGCGGGATTTTTTCTTTGCACCCCATCATCTGCACTTTCACATTTTCCGCTTTCAGCTCGGGAAGATAAGTGGATAAAAATTCTTCCGGCAGCTTCATTAAGTATTCCACTTCTAATTTTGGCCGTTTCCAGTTTTCTGTTGAAAAAGCATACAGCGTCAATACTTTGATTCCGAGCCGGTTGGCGATACGGGTAATTTTCCGGACGGTTTTCATGCCTTCGTGATGGCCGGCCACCCGCGGCAAATGGCGTTTTTTCGCCCATCTTCCGTTGCCGTCCATGATGATGGCGACATGTTCCGGGATGGCGGCAGCTTTCACTTTTTCGCCGCGGGTTGTCGTGTCGCGGCCTTCTTTATCGAAAGATTTCCATCTTTTTAAATTCATATGCACATTTGCCCTCCAAATGGTATCCGCCTGCAACTTTATGCACGGTACCGCGGCCATACGTGTTCAGTCGTTTCCGGCAAAAGTGGTATGACCTTTGTATTCCATTTGCCAACCTCTATTATAGAGAAAATGGATGCGTTTGTGTAGTTCTGTTTTTTAAACGATCCGGCCATTTGGTTTGGGGGTGTATGGAAAACCGGCTTTGTATCCCCTTTTAAACGCGTGTGTAGCCCCATTTTCCGGCAATATGACAGGATTTTAGAACCGGAACATTCCATGCTCCCGGGAAAAGCGCGCACTGATAACATAATAAAAAACTTCCATCGGCCGCTTGCCAACGGAAGTTTTTTGTCCGGCAGTCAGACTTCCATAATTTCCTGCTCTTTTGTTTTTGTCATTTTATCGATTTTTTGAATGTGCTGGTCGGTGATTTTCTGAACGTCTTCCGCGAAACCACGATGCTCATCTTCTGTAATCTCACCGTTTTTCTCCTGCTTTTTCAGTTCATCATTGGCATCACGGCGCACGTTACGGATGGCAACTTTTGCTTCTTCCGCTTCTTTTTTGATGAGCTTCACCAGTTCTTTTCTACGTTCTTCCGTTAAAGGCGGGATGGAAAGGCGGATTACGGAACCGTCATTATTCGGCGTAAGGCCGAGATCCGATTTTAAAATGGCCCTTTCAATTTCACCCAGCACCGTTTTATCATACGGCTGGATCACCATCAGGCGCGCTTCCGGCACGGAAATGGACGCAAGCTGGTTTACAGGTGTCCTAGCGCCGTAGTAATCTATCGTGATTTTATCGAGCAGGGCCGCGTTTGCACGCCCCGCACGGATGGAGCCGAGTTCGCGCTGAAAAGCCTGGATTGCTTTTGCCATTTTATCTTTTGCAGTGTCAATGACCTGATTTGCCATCATATTTTCCCCCTAACGATTGTCCCAATGGTTTCGCCCAAGACGGCGCGTTTGATGTTTCCTTCCTCCATAATTGAGAATACTATAAGCGGGATGTCATTGTCCATACATAAAGAGGACGCGGTGGAGTCCATGACAGCGAGGCCGTCTTTGATGACATCCAGATATGAAAGCTCTTCATATTTCACAGCATCTTTGTCCAGTTTCGGATCGGCAGAATAAACACCGTCCACATTATTTTTTGCCATTAAAATGACATCGGCTTCAATTTCTGCTGCACGCAGCGCGGCGGTCGTATCGGTGGAGAAAAACGGGTTGCCCGTACCGGCGGCAAAAATAACGACACGACCCTTTTCCAGATGGCGGATGGCCCGCCTTCTGATATAAGGTTCTGCCACCTGGCGCATATCAATGGAAGTCTGCACGCGTGTTTCCACGTCGCTCTGTTCCAGGCTGTCCTGAAGGGCCATTGCATTCATGACCGTGGCGAGCATGCCCATATAATCAGCCGTTGCCCTGTCCATTCCCATCTGGCTGCCGATCTTGCCGCGCCAAATATTGCCGCCGCCGACGACAATCGCCACTTCAACGCCAAGCTCGACAATTTCTTTTACTTGCCGCGCGACGGACTGGATGACCGTCGGATGAATACCAAAGCCCTGCTCTCCAGCCAATGCCTCACCACTTAATTTCAATACGACACGTTTATATTTAGGGGTGTCCATTTTGAACCTCCAATATGGTTATGTAAAATTGCCCCGGTCCATCTTTGCCGGTAAACGGGGCGTTTTTTTTGCAAGGTTAAAATCCTGCCTTCTTTTAAAAAGAGGAACACACTGTGTTCCCCTTTTAAAACTAGTTTTTCTTCACTTGATTCATGACTTCTTCAGCAAAGTTTTCCTGGCGTTTTTCAATGCCTTCGCCGACTTCATAACGGACAAAATCTGCCACTTTTGCATTATGGGAAGCGACGAACTGCCCAACCGTTTGATCCGGATTTTTGACAAACGCCTGGTCTGCCACACAAATTTCCTCGAAGTATTTCTTCAAGCGTCCTTCCACCATTTTTTCCACAATCTTTTCCGGTTTGCCTTCGTTCAGCGCCTGTTGTTTTAATACTTCGCGTTCATGGGCCACTTCTTCTTCCGAAACCTGGTCGCGGGAGATGTATTTCGGATTCATCGCTGCAACATGAAGGGCAACGTCTTTTGCAACAGAAGCATCGGTTGTGCCTTCAAGAACAGTGAGCACACCGATACGGCCGCCCATGTGGAGGTATTCGCCGAACGCACCGTTATCCGTTTTCGTTTTCAGGGCAAAACGGCGGAGCGAAATTTTTTCACCGATTTTGGAAATCGCCTGTGTAATAAAATCATTGACAGTCGATCCGTTTGCCATTGTTGATTGTAAAGCGGCATCCAGATCGGCCGGTTTGCTTTGAAGCAAATGTTCAGCGATTTCTTTTACAAGGTTTTGGAATTCTGCATTTTTTGCAACAAAGTCTGTTTCGGCATTGACTTCGAGAATGACGGCGTGGTTGCCTTCGCTTAATACGTAAGTGGTTCCTTCTGCAGCAACGCGGTCTGCCTTTTTCGCCGCTTTTGCGATCCCTTTTTCACGAAGATAGTCCACCGCTTTTTCCATATCGCCGTTCGTTTCCGTCAGCGCTTTTTTGCAATCCATCATGCCTGCGCCGGTTTTTTCACGAAGTTCTTTCACCATTTGAGCTGTAATTGCCATCGGATTTCCTCCTTCAAGTTTATGTACGTCTCCCTAAAAAAAGGTGATAAGCACAAACCTTCTTATCACCTTTTTTATTGGGATATTTTGGGTAAGGTGCGGCCGCTGTCAAACCCCGGCCGGAAAACGGATCAGGCTTCGACAGTCGTTTCTTCCGTGCCCGCTGCTTCGCCGGATTCGGCCGGAACTTCAGCGGCACCTTCTTCGCCCTGTTTTGCTTCCACAATAGCATCCGCCATTTTGCTGGTCAAAAGTTTGACCGCACGGATCGCATCATCGTTTGCCGGAATGACATAGTCAATTTCATCCGGATCGCAGTTTGTATCCACAATCCCGATAATCGGAATGTTTAATTTTCTTGCTTCCGCTACCGCGATGCGTTCTTTGCGCGGATCGATTACAAACAATGCATCCGGCAGGTTCCGCATATCTTTAATGCCGCCAAGGAATTTCACCAAACGGTCGTGTTCTTTTTTCAACTGGACGACTTCTTTTTTCGGAAGGACATCAAATGTGCCGTCTTCTTCCATTTTTTCGATTTGTTTCAAACGGTCAATCCGTTTTTGGATCGTTTCAAAGTTGGTTAAGGTTCCGCCAAGCCAGCGGTGGTTCACGTAAAACATGCCGGAACGTTCCGCTTCATCTTTAACGGATTCCTGCGCCTGTTTTTTCGTGCCGACGAACAGAATATTTCCGCCGTTGCCTGCAAGATCTTTTACAAAGTTATAAGCTTCTTCTACTTTTTTGACCGTTTTTTGCAGGTCAATAATATAGATGCCGTTCCGTTCCGTGAAAATGTATTTTTTCATTTTCGGGTTCCAGCGGCGCGTCTGGTGGCCGAAATGGACACCGGCTTCGAGCAGTTGTTTCATTGAGATTACTGACATTTTATTTCCTCCTATGGTTTTTTTCCTCCGCCCCAATCCTTTTCAAAAGGAGACCGCTTAAAAGCAGCACCGTCCTTTAAATCATGAAGCGTGTGTGATAACACCAACGATTACTATACCATAAAAAAAAATGCGAATCAAGCATTATCCGCGTCCTGTCTGAAATTTGAGAAGCAGCTCGATTTCCGTGCGGCCTTTATTTAATTTTTGGGCAATTTCATCAACAGTATACCCGTTTTGTTGCAAATCATTCACTTTTTGCAAAAGGCTTTTTTCTTCCTGAAGCTGCCCATCGCTTTGTTCCCCTGAAATTTGCCGGGCCGCATTCCGGTACGCCCGGTTTGCGGATACCTGGATGAGCGCATCTGACTTCAGTTCCGCTGTTTCTTCTGTCTCAGGCGGTTGTTTTGTTTCCGAACCCGGCTGTCCCGTTTCCGGCCCTGCTTTTTCCCCCGGGCTTGCCTCTTTCATCCTGCCTGCTTTCATTTTTTTGATGAAAGCATCGTTTTCTTCTTTTAACTCCATCAGGTATACGGAAAAGATGTCTTCAATTTCTTTCACCATTTTATTGACGTTTTGTTCTGCCCGGGCAAAGCGGTTTTGCCGTAAATAGAGCAGGATGATGGCAAAAATGGAGAGCACATTAAATAGGAAAGAAAGAATGAGGAAAAAAATAACCGTTTGATTCACCCCCTCTGATTACAGCAGCCGTTTTTCCAAAATATTCCGCAGTTTGTAAATGGCCTTCGAATGGATCTGGGAAATCCGGGAAGTGGAAAGCCCCATCACTTCGCCGATTTCTGTCAGCGTGCATTCTTCCTGATAAAAGAGGCTCAGCACAAGCTGCTCTTTTTCCGACAGGGCACGGATGGCCTCCGCCAGTTCCTTTACGGTTTCCTTTTTTTCCAGCTCGGATTCCGGCTGGCCGGCATTCCTGTCCCCGGACACGAACCGGGATGCTGCTTCCGGTTCATCATTATCGGTGCCCGTTTCTTCAATCGACAGGACATTGGCAAAAAACTGTTCATTCATCGTTGTGCAGACTTCCGTTTCTTCCATGCCAAGCTCCAAAGCGACTTCTTTTGGAGAAACGGTGCGCAAGTATTTCTGCTCGAGACTTTCAATGGCGCTTTCAATTTTTTTCGCTTTTTCCCTTGTGCCTCTTGACAGCCAGTCTTCTTTCCGCAGGCCGTCCAAAATCGCGCCGCGGATCCGAAAAGAAGCATATGTATCAAATCTCAGTTCGCGGGACGGATCAAATTTGTTTAATGAATCCAAAAGCCCGAACATGCCAAGGCTTTTTAAATCCTCTTTTGACACGTTGCGGGGAAGCCCGGCGGCAATTCTTTGGACATGGAAAGAAACAAGCGGCATATATCTTTTCACAAGGGCATTTCCGGCTTCCGGATCACGGGATTTAAGCCACAAATCCCAATCTTTCTGCTCCTCACCCTGTTTTGGCTCCTCCGCCATATCGCATCCCTCCTTGTTGCCATCGCTTTTCCCGAAAACAAAGGGGCGGCCTCGTCATATTTCGACAGAACCCTGGTTGACCGTTCTCACGGTCAGTACGGCATTTCCCGGGTTAAATTCAATCGTGCGGCCGCTTTTTCCCCCGGTATCTTCGGCCACCAATTGAATGCGGTACTTTTTCAGTTCCTGTTTTACAGCCTCGACATTGCGCGGCCCGATCCGCATCGCTTCATTCATGGAAGAAAAAGAAAACATTTCGGCTCCGCCGGCGATTTTTGCTAGCAGTCTGCTCTGGTGGCAGCCTGCGCTTTTCAGCATGCCGATCAGTTCAAAAATAGCGGTATCCGCAAATTTTGCTTTATTCATATGCTCTCCATTCTTCGCAATGAAGGATGAAGGCAGCATTACATGGGCAAGCCCGGCTGTTTTAGCCGGCAAATCGTACAAAACGACGCCAACGCATGAGCCAAGCCCGGTTGTCCTGATCAGGCCGGGAGAAGTGACGATCTTCATTTCCGCAATGCCCACTTTGACAATGTTCATTTCGCTATCCATCTAATTCAACCCTTAGCGCACGGAATAGGATTTCATAAGAATCCGGATCCGGAAAGAGGAAAAAATGCCCCTTCATATCGGAATTTTCCGCCTGCTCATCGCTCAGCACTGTATCAATCACGATGGCATAATCGCTGACCTGGGACAGTTCAATCAAACCATAGCTGATAATGGAACCGAACATATCAATGCTGAGTGCCGGGACGGAAGGCAGCATATCCAGCTTCGTAAAATCGGAAAGCGCCGTTAAATAAGACCCCGACAAAATATTGCCCAGTTCCAGCATCGCCGACAGCCCGAGCTCCGGGTATGGCGGCTTTTCAAAGGAGAACGACGGATCCTCGATCATTTCTTTAATGAATCTTTCGCCCTGGGCAACCGGCACGATGAAAAAAATATTGCCGGGCGCATCGCCTTCAATCCGCAAAAACACGCTCACCACAACGAGCTCAGCGCCGCCGATCAGCTCCATAATTTCTTCAAAGGAGGCAATATGGACATCCGGGACCGTCATTTTGATTTTTTTATGCAGCAATTTGGAAAGCGCCGTTGCGGCATGTCCCGCTCCGATATTCCCGATTTCTTTTAAGACATCAAGGTGAAGATTTGTGATTTTATTTTTAATATCCATTTAAAATACCCCTATTGTAATGGCGTTAAAGTTTTTTCTAAATCAAGCAGCAGCAAAAGCCTCTGGTTTATATTCGCCACACCGGAAATAAAGTCCTCTTTGCCCGCGTTTACCACTTCCGGCTCGGGTTCCACTTTTTTTTCGTCGATATCCAGAACATCCGTCGCCTCGTCCACAAGCAGGCCCGTTTCAATTTCTCCAAACCGGACGATGATCAGCTTGCGTTCCTCCTTATCAGCGTCCGTGTCATCCTCCATGCCAAACCGTTTTTTCAGATCAATGACCGGAATAATGATACCGCGTAAATTCATCACGCCAAGTATAAAAGGAGCGGTAAGCGGCACTCTTGTAATATGCTGCAGCTTTTCAATGGCCAAAACCTGCGTAACCGGCAGGGCATACTCTTTATCATTCAACTGAAATACGATCACTTTCTCCAACGATCTCAACCTCTTTCCTGGGCAATGAAATGGGCGGCAAGCGCCTTGTTTTCTATTTGATCAGCGCATTGCTGTCGATGATAAGGGCAACCTGGCCGTTTCCAAGAATGGTGGCGCCTGATATGGCAAATACATTCGTTAAATAATTTCCTAAAGATTTTAATACGATTTCCTGCTGGCCGATAAAGGCGTCCACCACAAATGCAGCCAGTTTTTCCCCTTTTCGCACAATCAGTACGGAGACATATTCATCATTTTGCTTTGCATCCGGAACTTCAAATATTTCATTCAAAAAGACAAGCGGCACCACTTTGCCCCGGAAATCGATCACTTTTTGGTGATGCGCTTTTAATATTTCGCCCTTCTTAATAATGGCCGTCTCTACAATAGAGGATAACGGAACAGCATATTTTTCCGTCCCGATTTCCACAAGCATGACGGAAATGATCGATAAGGTAAGCGGCAGCTGAATCGTAAAGACGGACCCGCGCCCTTCTGCGGAATGGACAGAAATCGAGCCGCCCAATGATTGAATGGTTGATTTCACCACATCCAGCCCGACACCCCGGCCGGAAATATCGGATACATGGTCAGCGGTTGAAAAACCGGATTCAAAAATCAGGTTATAAATCTGGCTGTCTGTTAAACTGCCGGCTTCTTCCTTTTTGACAATGCCTTTTTCAATGGCTTTTTCCAACACTTTTTCACGGTTAATGCCGGCGCCGTCGTCTTCAATTTCTATAAACACATGGTTGCCGCTGTGATAAGCTTTTAACGTAATGGTTCCTGTTTCCGGCTTCCCTGCCCGCTTTCTTTCTTCCGGCTGTTCAATGCCGTGGTCGCACGAATTCCGGATCAGATGGACAAGCGGGTCGCCGATTTCATCAATGACGGTGCGGTCCAGTTCTGTTTCGGCGCCGATAATGTCGAGATCCATTTTTTTGTGCAATTCTCTTGCCAGCTGGCGGACAAGCCGCGGAAAACGGTTAAACACCGTTTCGACCGGCACCATCCGCATGTTCAAAATAATCGTTTGCAAGTCGCCGGAAATTCTGGACATCCTTTCAACGGTTTCATTGAGCTCCGGATGGTTCACTTCTTTTGCAATTTGTTCGAGGCGCCCGCGGTCAATGACCAGCTCTTCAAATAGATTCAGCAGATTATCCAGCCGCTCGATGTTCACACGGATCGTCTTGGTTGTATGTTTCTGTTTTTGCGGATGCTTTTTTGCCGGTTTTTGCGGATGCTTTTCCGCTGCGTCCGGTGCTGCCTGTTTTTTCTGCTCTGGTTCTGCCGGTTTCTCCGATTCTGCCGTTTCCGGGTGTTGACCGCGCCCATCCTGCTTTGTGAGAGTCACGGTGCTTGCTTTAACATCTTCAATCTCTGACACCTTGCAGATTTTTTCGCGAATCTCTTCCCTGTCTTCTTTTGAGATCAGTGTCACTTTAAATTCATTGTCAAACTGTTCTTCTTCCAGCTGGTCGGCCGGCGGATCGGAATGGATGATCTCGCCGCATTTTTCAAGGATATCAAAGACCATGAATACCCGCGCCGCTTTTAATAGGCAGTCGCTGCGCAATTTTACCGTGAACTGGTAACAGTTGTACCCTTGTTCTTCCGATTGAACAATCACGGCCTGTTCGTACTGGTCAAATTCGTCTTCCTCTGTTTCCGCCTTTTCCGCTGTCGCAGCTGAAGTTTCTTTCTCCGTCTTCTTCTCTCCGGCTGAACCATGATCTACCGCTTCGAGGCGGGCGATCGTCCCGCTCACATCCAATTTGCCGTCCCCACCGTTTGCAACCGATTCCACCATCGCTTCCAGATGGTCCACCGCAGTAAAAATCACATCGATAATGTCCGGGGTTACAGACAGCTTCCCGTTCCGGATGGCATCAAGCACATTTTCCATCTTATGGGTCAGATTGGCGAGATCTTCATACCCCATTGTTGCCGACATCCCTTTCAATGTGTGGGCGGAACGGAAAATTTCATTGACAATTTGCAAGTCATCCGGGCTTTTTTCAAGTAGCAGCACATTTTCGTTTAACGACTGGATATGTTCCCTGCTTTCTTCAATAAACACTTCCAAGTACTGGCTCATTTCCATCTATACCACACCCTAATCACTAATAAATTTCATGATTGCCTCCGCAATTTTTTCCAGCGGCAAAACTTCATCCACCACTTTCGCGGCAATGGCACTTCTCGGCATGCCGTAAACGATGCAGCTTTCTTCCGCTTCGGCAATCGCTCTTACGTGCCCGCGATTCTTTAAGGCGATCAAACCTTTTGTTCCGTCTGAACCCATCCCGGTCATGATGATGGCAAGTGTTTCATAGTTTTTTAGCATGCTCACCGATTCAAATGTTTTATCCACAGCCGGCCTGTGCCCGTTAACCGGCGCGGATTGCTCAAGCTGGATAAAGAGATGTGCGCCGTGCGCCTCCACGCCCATATGGAAGTCCCCGGGCGCAATATAAACCGCCCCCGGCTTGAGCATTTCGCCATCCTCGGCTTCTTTCACCCTGATGTTTGAAATGGCATTCAGCCGGTTGGCAAGCGACTTTGTAAATCCGCTTGGCATATGCTGGACAACCAGAACGGGCGCTTCCAAATTCCCGGGCAGGGAAGAAAGAACGGTTTGCAGGGCGCGCGGGCCTCCGGTCGATGTTCCGATGCAAACCAATTTTTTCTGTGCTATCCGTCCGCTTTGAACAGGATCGGACAAAGGTTGCGTGTTTTTTTCCGGTTCGCTTCCTTTACGTTTTTCCCATTTCACAAATCTGCCCCCTGTTTTTCAAAACTGTCATTTCATTGCCCTGTTATTGTCATGCATGTTTAAGATTTCAACAAAAGCCCCCTCAGTTTCCGCATAAATACCGGTGCGCGCTGGCTGGGCCCGTCCGAATTGCCGGATACATAGCGGTTAAGCAATTCATCGATTCTTCTTGCAGCCGCTGAATGTGGAAATGCACTGTAAAACGGCAGCTGCCTTGATACAGCTTTTTTTACATGCGCATCTTCCGGCACAACGCCGAGAATGTTCACTTCTTTCCCTAAAAATTTCTTAACTGTAAATTGAAGCCGGTTTAACGTCAACATCCCGTCTTTTTCTTTTTCCGCCCGGTTGCAAATTAAATAAAGGGGGGCGCTGAATTGCTGCATGTAAATATATTTCATCATCGAATAAGCATCGGTAATCGCTGTCGGCTCAGGTGTTGTGACAATAAAAATATCATCAGCCGAAAGCAAAATTTTAAGGCTTGATGGCGCGGCGCCGGCACCCATATCGAAAATGATGTAATCAAAATCATACTGGAGCAGTTCGAGCTCTGTGACAAGCCTGGTTACAGCAGCTTCTTCCATCTCGACAATCTGGGCAAACCCGTTGCCGGCAGAAATATAAGAAATACCGGCCGGCCCGTCGCATATCATTTGGGCAAGTGGGATATTCCGGTTGATAAAGTCCGAGATCGTGTATGGTGCGTCAAGCCCGAGAAGGACGTGGATATTGCCCATGCCGACATCCAGGTCAAATAAAAGGACTTTTTTTCCCCTTTCTGCAAGTGCCATTGCCAAATTGACCGAGATGTTCGACTTCCCGACGCCGCCCTTTCCACTTGCGACTGCAAGCGTTTTTGCCGGAATCCCGTGTTGCATTTTTAACTTTGCGCGCAGCTGTTCTGCCTGGTCTCTCATTTGTCGTTCTCCCCAAATACGTATTCGGCAAAAATACCGGGGGTTGCCTCGAGCATATCATCAGGGACATCCTGGCCGTTTGTCACATAAGCACAGCCTTTTCCATACTGTTCCATTAAATTGATCGCAGCGCCGTAAGTGGATGTCTCATCCAGCTTGGTGAAAATAAACCGGTCAATCCTGATGCTTTGAAAACTGTCAAAAACGGCTTTCATATCTTTCTCTTTCATCGTTAACGACAACGTCAGAAAGGTTTCCATTTCCGCATGAAAATCGATGAGTCCTGAAAGCTCGCGGACATATTGCAGCTCCCTGTAATTCCGGCCGGCGGTATCGATAAAAACACGGTCAAAATCGGAAAATTTTTCGATCGCTTTTTTGAAATCGGACAATTTATAGACCACTTCGAGCGGCACATTCAGCAGGTTTGCATACGTTTTTAATTGTTCAATCGCTGCAATCCGATACGTATCCGTTGTAATGAAAGCAATTTTTTCTTTTTTTTCGAGCACGGCCTGTGCAGCCATTTTGGCGAGTGTCGTCGTTTTGCCGACACCGGTTGGGCCGATCAGGTTCACGTACTTTTTCTGGCTCCCCCCGTATGTCAAATGGGCGAGCTTTTTTTGAAGCAGTGCCTTCGCCTGCTTTAAAATTTCGTTTTCCGTCAGATTGCCGTTTGCTTTCTCCCATTCTTCATACAGGGCATCTCCGATCACAACCAGCAGCGATTCATCCAGCCCTTGCTGCAAACCTGTGTTTAATCGTTTTTGAATCGGCAGTGGATACTTTTGGTAAGCGGGATTCCCAAATTTCGACACTTCCTGGACCACTTTTTTCAGCGCTGCGATTTCTTTTTGCAGGCTTTCTTTTTCTGAACGGACGGAGGCATCCGGTGCGCGCGCAGGTTTTTCACCACGGGCAGGGGCCGTTTGTACCGGACTGTTTTTCCCGGCATCCGGGTCAACGGCTGCAATTACTTCGATGTTCCGCTTTTTCATAAATCCAAGAAAGCCTTTGTGCTGGACCACTTTTGAATTTAAAATGACGGCCTGGTCCCCAAGCTCAAGACGGATCTGTTTCATTGCTTCAGACATATTGGGCGCCATAAACTTTTTAATTTTCATTCTATGTTCACCAGCCCTGTGCTTTGTACCTCAACGTTTGCTTCCAGTTCATTATAGGAAAGAACCGGCACCTGAGGAAAGAACCGTTCAATCATTTGCCGCAAATACATGCGGATGGCAGGCGAACAAAGGATGACCGCGGAACTGCCGGTAAGCGATACCCTCTCAACCTGCTGTGCAACGGATTCCACAATTTTTTGCGACACGGACGGGTCCAGGGAAAGATAATTGCCATGTTCCGTACGCTGGATGCCATCCGCAATCAATTTCTCTACTTTCCCCGAAACGGTGATGACTTTTAATTGCCCGTCTTGCGCATATTGCGCCGTAATTTGCCGCGCGAGACTTTGGCGGGCGTATTCCGTCAGCAAATCGGTATCTGTTGTTAATTTACCATAGTCGGCTAACGTTTCAAAGATAATCGGCAGTTTTCGGATGGAAACATTTTCTTTCAAAAGATTCGCCAGCACTTTTTGGATCTCGCCGACGGACAACGGGTTCGGTGTTACCTCTTCCACAAGCACCGGGTACGACTCTTTCAAATGGTCAATCA
Organism: Weizmannia sp. FSL K6-0777; assembly: GCF_038593185.1. Taxonomy (NCBI): domain Bacteria; kingdom Bacillati; phylum Bacillota; class Bacilli; order Caryophanales; family Bacillaceae; genus Heyndrickxia; species Weizmannia sp. FSL K6-0777. Next base: position 1,395,204 of record NZ_CP151971.1, on the reverse strand, counting down.
ACGCTTTTGTTTCCTGCCTTCCGAGCAGCATATACGCGTTTTGCCGGATCGTTTCCGTAATATGGGTCGAGACAACCGTCGGGGGGTCCACGACCGTATAGCCCATCATTTCCGCCTGTTCTTTTTGTTCTTCCGTCACCCATTTTGCCGGCATTCCGAAAGCCGGCTCGACCGTCTCAATACCTTCAACGGAGCCGTCATCTTCGCCGGGCGCCATCGCTAAATAATGGTCGAGAAGAAGCTCGCCTTTGGCAAGTTCATTCCCGTTAATTTTCAACCGGTACTCATTCGGCTCAAGCTGGATATTATCGCGGATCCGGACAACCGGAATGACAATGCCGAGTTCGATGGCGAGCTGCCTGCGGATCATGACAATCCTGTCAAGCAAATCGCCCCCCTGGTTGGCATCCACAAGCGGGATCAGGCCGTAGCCGAATTCGAATTCGATCGGGTCAATATCGAGCAGGCTCATGACGCTTTCCGGGCTTTTCAATTCCTCAGGCTGGAGTTCTTCCGCTTTCTCCGCGCTTTCCTGTTCCGTCTTTTTCGGGACTTGCTGGAGCCGGAAACCGCCGATGAACAGCGCCGCTGCCACCGTCATGGTTAAAAAATCATTAATCGGCGTAAACAAGCCGAGCAGAAAGATCGTGCCGCCCGCGACATATAGCATTTTGGGATAGGACAGCATCTGCGCCATTACGTCCTGGCCAAGATTGCCGTCTGATGCCGCCCTCGTGACCACGATCCCGGTTGCTGTCGAAATGAGCAGAGCCGGCACCTGGCTGACAATGCCGTCGCCAACGGTCATCAGCGAAAACTGGCTCGCGGCATCACTAATGGAGAGGCCGAGCTGGGTCATGCCGATAATGATCCCGAAGATAAGATTAATGAGAACGATAATGATGCTGGCAATCGCATCGCCCTTGACAAATTTGCTGGCACCGTCCATCGCGCCGTAAAAGTCTGCTTCCCGGCTGACTTTTTCCCGGCGAGCGCGCGCCTCCTGATCGGATATCATGCCGGCATTCAAGTCCGCATCAATGCTCATTTGCTTGCCCGGCATCGCATCGAGCGTGAACCGGGCCGCGACTTCAGCCACCCGTTCAGCGCCTTTTGTAATCACAATAAATTGGATAATAATCAAAATCGTAAAGACGACTAGCCCGACGACGATGTTGCCGCCGACAACGAACGATCCGAACGTCTCAATGACCCCGCCGGCATTGCCGGTGGAAAGGATCGAGCGGGTGGTTGAGATATTCAGCCCGAGCCGGAATAAGGTTAAAATGAGCAGCAATGACGGAAAGACGGAAAACTGAAGCGGCTCTTTCATATTCATTGAGATTAAAAGTACCATCAATGCAAGAGAAATATTACATATAATTAAAAAGCTCAATGCCCATGTCGGAAAAGGGATAATTAGCATAGTGACGATTAAAATGACACCTGCGATCACGGGAATATCTCTCAAATCTCTTGCACTCATACGGTTTCTCTCCTAACTTGCATGAAAAAGCTTAAATTTTATGCTTGATTTTGTATACGTACGCCAAAATTTCCGCTACTGCTTTAAAAAACTGTTCCGGAATGCGTCCGCCAACTTCCACCTGCTCATAAAGCGCCCTTGCCAGCGGCCTGTTTTCCAGCATGACAATGTCATGCTCTTTTGCGATCGATTTGATTTTTTGGGCAAGGAAGTCCGCTCCTTTTGCCACAACGATGGGCGCATCGCTCTTTGTTTCATCGTAGCGGAGGCAGACGGCAAAATGCGTTGGGTTCGTAATGACGACATCGGCGTTCGGCACTTCCTGCATCATTCTCCGCATCGCCATTTCGCGTTGCTTTTGCCTGATTTTTGATTTAATCAGCGGGTCGCCTTCCATATTTTTAAATTCTTCCTTGATTTCCTGCTTGGACATCCGGATATTTTTTTCAAAATCGAAACGCTGGTACAAGTAATCAAGAACGGCGAGCACAAACAGGGCAACAGAAGCGCTGATGCCGGTTATGGCGGCGAGATGCCCGACTGCAGCCAGCGTATCGCCCGCGCTTTTAAACGGCAGGCCTGAAATATCCTGGATATTGGCCCAAATGACGTAAAAAGCAACAACGCCGACCACCGCCATTTTTAAAACGGATTTTAACAATTCCACAAGCGCCCGGATCGAAAAAATCCGTTTTAATCCGGCGACGGGATTGATTTTGTTTATATTCGGTTTCAGCCCTTCACCGGTAAAAAGGAGGCCGGTTTGGGCCACATTTCCGACCACGCCGGCCAAAAGGGCAACGGCCATAACCGGCAAAAGCATCGAAGCCAGCTGTTTCATGACGCCGGTCATCAATTTGCCAACGCTTTGCTCCGTGACATCCTGCAGCATATATTTTGAAAAAGCCTGGCGAAAGAGTGCCATCATCGGGCTTCCGATCGAGGAGGCCCCGAAATACAAGAACAGAAACACCGCAAGAAGCATGACAGCCGTTACGATATCCTGGCTTTTGGCTGTCTGCCCCTTTTTGCGGGCATCACGCCGCTTTTTCGGCGTTGCCTTTTCTGTTTTCTCCCCTGCGAAAAACTGCAAATCGAGTGAGAGGTGCTTCAAACGGATCCCCCCAACAGTGCCATACAATTCCGCATCGCAACAAACATCCATTCAAACAAATGTTCAACCGCGATATAAATCGTGCCCATTGCCACCGCCAGCGCGATCAAACTAACGGCAATTTTGACCGGAAAGCCGACCACAAAAATATTAAGTTGCGGTACGGTCCGGGCGATGATGCCAAGCGCAATGTCCGTTAAAAACAGGACGGCGACAACAGGTGCCGACATTTGAAAAGCGACGAGAAAGACACGGGCCAAAAGGGTTGCCAAATATTTTGCGAGATTGAAAGACCCGAGATGGACCCATGCCTGATCGAGCGGGATAAACGAATAGCTGTAATAAATCCCGTCCAAAAGCAAGTGGTGCCCGTTCAGGGAAAGCAATAAAAGCAGCGCAAAAGTGTACAAATATTCCCCGGTAAGTGGCGTTTGCGCCCCTGATTGCGGATCAATCACATTGGCCATGGAAAACCCTGCCTGAAAATCGATAAACGTACCGGCCAATTGCACGGCCGACAAAATGAAATAGGCTACAAAGCCAAGCAGCAGGCCGACAAGTGCTTCTTTAATCATCAGCATAAAATAGGCGCCATCCATGGTGAACGGTTTGGCATGGATCGTGTATGTCACAAGGACGGACAAAAAGAAGCCAAGGCCGATCCGGAACCGGGCCGGTACGCTCCTGTGGGAAAATAACGGCATCATGATAAAAAAAGTGGTGACCCTAATGAAAACGAGTAAAAATATGCTGAATGACGGAATCAGTTCATCCATATGTTAACCTATATATTGTGTTAAATTGGATAAAATTTCTTTTGTGTATGTAAGCATGTGGCTTAGCATCCACGGGCCAAGCAGTACAAGGCCGAGCAGCACCGCAACAATTTTCGGGACAAATGCCAGCGTCTGTTCCTGGATTTGCGTTGCAGCCTGGAAGATACTGACAATCATACCGACGACAAGCGCAATCAATAAAAGCGGACCGCAGACCATAAAGGTCACCATGATGCCTTTTTCGGCCAGTGAAATGACCATTTCCTCACTCAATCCATTCACCTTCTTTAAAAACTTTCAAGCAGCGACTTCACAACAAGATACCATCCGTCCACGAGCACAAACAGTAAGATTTTAAAAGGCAGCGAGATCATCACAGGCGGCAGCATCATCATTCCCATCGACATCAGGACACTTGCCACGACCATATCGATGACAAGAAAAGGAATGAAAATCATGAAGCCCATTTGAAAAGCCGTCTTTAATTCGCTGATTGTAAATGCCGGAACAAGGGTTGTCATTGGAATATCCTGCACCGACTTAGGCTGCTTTTTATGGGCATAATCCAAAAACAGCTGCAAGTCTTTCTGCCGGGTCTCTTTCGCCATAAATTCCTTAAACGGCTTCTGGGCTTTGTCATAAGCCTCTTCCAGCGTCAGTTTATCATGGAACAACGGCGTGAGCGCCTGTTTATTTACCTGTTGAAACGTCGGAGCCATGATAAAAAACGTCAGAAACAGCGCAAGGCCTACGATCACCTGATTCGGTGGGGCTGTCTGCGTGCCGAGCGAAGTCCGGACAAAAGACAGGACAATGACAATCCGCGTAAAAGAAGTCAATAGGATTAAAATGCTCGGTGCCAATGAAAGAACGGTCATAAGCAAAAGGATTTTGACCGAAAGGGAAACGGTATCGCCGGATGTGCTGCTTAATGTATTCAACAACTCATTCATCGTTCTGTTTCTCCTTCTCCCTTTGTTCCAGTTCTTTCATCGCCTGCGCCCGCTCCTCCCTGATCGCGCTAATTTGCGACTTCAGCAAATGCCCGAACGGGGTTGCTTCTGTTTTTGCCCCAGTTTCCCTGTTTTTCACCGCTTTTATGAGCCTTGTCGCAATATCGCGCGGTTCCAGTTGCTGCTCGAGCTTTTGATTGTACTGGTCAACGAACTGCCTGACCTCTTCCTCGTCATCAATTTCTTTGACAAGCTGCACATCGTCCCCGACACCTAAAATAAGAATCCTGTCGCCCGCTTTTACAATTTGCAGCGACTTATTTCCGCCCAAAGGCGTGCCGCCGAAATTCTGTATCATTTTACTGCTTTGATAGGCACGGCTTCTTTTGTTGACAAATTTTAAAACAAAGTATAGTAAACAAATCACGAAAATAAGTGCGAGGATCATCCGCGCAATATCCCCGAAGGTTACCGCCGGATTTGCCGTTTCCGATTGTGTAGCCTGGCTTTCGGATTTTCCGTCCGTTTGTTTTTGACACTGTTTCGGATGGTCGATACATTCTTTCACATTTCCGTTAAAAGAAGCCGCGAGGGCATTGCCGGGTGCCGAAAACCCGTACAGCAGGCACAGCAGAATCCCAAACAGCAAAAGCCCCTTCGTCACTTGGCTTTGCAAATCATTGTCACCTTCCTGGCATCGTCAGCCGAGCGTTTTTTGGATGGCCTCAATTACACGGTCAGCTTGGAACGGTTTGACGATAAAGTCTTTTGCACCGGCCTGGATGGCATCAATGACCATCGCCTGCTGGCCCATTGCCGAGCACATGATGACTTTTGCATCCGGGTCGATTTTTTTAATTTCCTTCAGCGCGCTGATCCCGTCCACTTCCGGCATTGTAATATCCATTGTCACAAGATCCGGCCGGTGTTCCTTATATTTTTCGATTGCTTGTGCGCCGTCTCCCGCTTCAGCGACAACGTCATATCCGTTTTTTGTCAGAATGTCTTTAATCATCATGCGCATAAACGCAGCGTCATCTACAATCAAAATTTTCTTTGCCATTTGGATCTTCCCCCATTATCTCAGTTTTTTCAGCCGGTCTTTCTGGCTCACGATATCTGTCACACGCACACCGAAGTTCTCATCAATCACCACCACTTCCCCAATGGCAATTAACTGATGGTTGATGAGAATATCCACGGGTTCTCCGGCGAGCTTGTCCAGTTCCACAATGGAGCCGGCGCCCATCTCAAGAATTTCCCTTACTGTTTTCGATGTCCTGCCCAGTTCAACAGTCACTTCAAGCGGGATATCAAGGAGCATGTCCAGATTTTTCGTTTCAACGCGCGGCGCTGTTTCTTCAAAACTCGTAAAAACAGCTGGCTGCACATTTTGGTACATCTCCTGTTTTGCTGCATTTTGAGCAGGCTCAGCCGGTTTTTCCGCAGCATGGCCGCGCATATTTTGATCCGGCTGCTTTTCCTCTGCTTTTTTTTCAGCTTCGGCGGGTTGTTCAGGATGAATGAGATCGCGCGCCAGTTTTTTTGCAAACGAAAGCGGCAACAGCTGCATGATCTGCGAATCGATTAATGACCCGATCATAATCCGGAACGAGACTTTCACAAGCAAATCCTGGTCCGGAAGCTTGTCCGTGCCTTCGCCTTCCAAAATATTTAAAAGTGAAACGGCCGGCGGGGAAATATCGATTCTTTTATTAAAAACCGTAGACATCGAGGTAGCGGCAGAACCCATCATCTGATTCATCGCTTCCTGTACCGCGCTCAAATGGATCTCATCCAGTTCGCTGCTCGGATTTTCGCCGGTTCCGCCCAGCATCAAGTCGGCAATAATGGCGGCATCGGATTGTTTAATGACGAGCACATTCACGCCGGAAAAGCCCTCCGTGTATTTCACCTGAATGGCCACGTAAGGATGCGGAAATTCATCCGCCAGTTTGTCGTGCCGGACAATGCTGACCTCAGGCGTTGTAATTTCAACTTTTTGTGAAAGCAGGGTGGACAATGCCGTCGCAGAGCTCCCGAACGAAATGTTACCAATTTCCCCAAGCGCATCCCTTTCCATGGAATCGAGATAATCTTCCACACGGAGGGAATCTTTGGCGCTTGCGTCTTCCAGATTTGCAGTGCCGTTAAGAAGGGCATCAATTTCTTCTTGCGACAGCATATCATCGCTCATACTGTTCTTCTTCCCCTTCCTCTATGATATCAAGGATTTGGACAGCCATTTTAGTGCCTTGCTTGCCCGGCTGCCCAATGAATTTCGGAATTTTATCCACCTTGACAACCAACGGCTCTTCAATGGTTTGGTTCAGCCGTATACAGTCGCCAATTTCCAGATTCAGAAAATCTTCAATTTTTATTGTTGCCGTCCCCAGTTCGGCGGTGAGCGGCACTTTTGCCTCCTTAATGCCTTCTTCGAGCAGGCGGATATTATTCGGGTCCGGTTCCTTTCCGGCGTGCTGCATCCAATAATGCCCGGACAATTTCGGCATCATCGGGTCAAGCACCACTTGCGGCAGGCATAAATTGATCATGCCGCTTGTATCGCCGATGGTCGTGTTGAGAGAAATGACGACCACGGTTTCATTCGGAGAAATCATCTGCAGAAACTGCGGATTGACTTCCAGTTCAGTCAGAAAGGGATTGATTTCGATGATCTCGCTCCACGCTTCCTTTAACTGGTCGATGGTCTGGTCAAAAATTCTCGTCATGATTTTCTTTTCAATCTCAGTGAGTTTGTCAATTTTATTGATGCTTTCCCCGTACCCTCCCAACACACGATCCATCATCGTATAGGCAATGTTCGGGTTAATTTCCATAATAATATTCCCGTCAAGCGGGGGAACTTCATAAACCGTCAAAAGCGTCATTTTCGGTATCGAACGGATAAATTCCTCATACGGAATCTGGTCAGCCGATGCAACGGAAATCTGCACGTAAGTCCGGAGCTGGGCAGATAAAAAGGTTGTCAGAATCCTTGAGAAGTTTTCATGAATTCTTGTCAGGCTTCTGATCTGGTCTTTTGAAAACCGGAGTGCCCGCTTGAAATCATATACTTTGACTTTCCGGGTTTCCTCTTTTTTTATTTCCTCCGCGTTCATTTCCCCCGTTGACAGGGCGGATAGCAGCGCATCAATTTCAGACTGCGATAAAATATCTTCCGGCAAGTTTACCCACCCCCCTTGTTTACATACAGGCACAGGGGCCGGACTGCCTGCTGCGGCACTGCCTGTTTGCTACACTCTGCCTTTATTGCTTCAACAGGCGGCATACTTTTATTGGATAACAAAGGAAGTAATATATACATTTACAACTTCGCCGTCCTGCATCATTTTATTTAACCGGTTTTTTATGTCTGTTTTGAACTTTTGCTTCCCCTTTTCAGCTTGCAAATCCTGCATGTTCATATTTGACAGCTCGTCAATCATAATGTCCTTGATTTGAAAATCTCTTTTTGTCAGTTCTTCTTTTGCTTTTTTATTGTTTCCTTCAATTTTGATGGCAATCTGGACGATGTGGTTGTCTTTCAGATTGGTTGTCATCGTGTCAATGTCCACGGAAGAATCGACAACTTCATCAATGTTTGGCCCTTTTGCCTTTGTTGCCTCGTTCGATTTATAGATGACGATGATGGTGATGATGCCGGCCAGTAAAATGACGGAAATCATCACAAGCATGATCCGCACCATTTTATTCATTCCGGCCCCTCCTCCCCGGTATTTCTTCCAAGCAAAGAAACAGACCGGAAAAAGGCGGTCACTTTTTGCTCGATTTCTTTGCTCGACTCCCTAACAATATAAGCGTGTCCGTTTGTCAGGATGATTCTTGTATCCGGCATGCTTTCCACCGTTTCAATATGAATAGCGTTTATCCAGAATGCCCTGCCGTTTAATTTTGTCACTTCAATCACATTATGCGGGCCGGGGCTAGAGCCCTGGCCCCCTTCCCCCTATCGTTTCAGATTGACAAGTTCCTGCAGAATTTCATCGGATGTCGTAATAATTCTTGTATTCGCCTGAAACCCGCGTTCTGCTACGATCATATTGGTCAACTCTTCCGACAGGTCGACATTGGACATTTCGAGATAGCCGGATTTGATTGTGCCTGCACCGTCTTGTCCCGGCTGGCTTACTGTGACCGTCCCCGCATTGGAATTCGTTGTGGTATATAAATTGCCGCCGACTTTTGTCAGCCCGGCAGGATTCTGGAAAGTGGCAATGCTGATTGTTCCAATTGTATTGCCATCCTGATCGGTAATGGTTCCGTCTGTTGCGACTGAAAAGCTTTTGACATTTGCGCCAAGGGTGATGGCTTGTCCATTTGTACCCAGCACAGTAAAACCTTCTGAATTGACGAGTCTTCTGTTATCATCAAAGTAAAAATTGCCGGCACGCGTATAGTACGTGTTGTTGCCATCTGCTACTCTGAAATATCCGTCTCCTGTAATCGCAAAGTCAAGGGGACGCCCCGTTGATTCCGGACTTCCTGAAGTATCAACGGTATCAATTGAACCGATCTGAGACCCAAGGCCTACCTGCTGGGCGCTTGTGCCGGGCGTCGCGCTGGCTAGCGTCTGGCTGATCGCATCTTTAAACGTCACACGCCCTTTTTTGTACCCGTAAGTATTCACATTTGCGATGTTGTTTCCGATTGTATCAAGTTCTGTTTGAAAGTTTTTCATGCCGCTTACACCTGAATATAATGAACGTAACATTGCATTAACCCCTCTCCATTTTTGTTTTCAGCTGCGTCTGTCATTCGGCAGCTGCGGCCTTCCTTCCGGTCCGGCCGGTGATTCTAAAATGATGGCGCCGTTAATATTGCTGAAAATTTGGAAACCGGCTTCACTTCGGTCCATTGCAGTAATCACGGTTGCATTTTTTGCACTGACGATGAGCGCGACATCATCTGCCAAGACCAGTGTCTCATCCAACCCTTTTTGCTTTGCCTCCGCCACCTTTTCGCTGATCTGCTTCCAAGTGGAATCGTCCAGTTCAATCCCCCGTTCCTGCAGCCTTTCGCCGGCATGTTTGCTGATTTTTAATGTGGCTGGTTCAGACTGCCCGGACAATGCCTGCTTGAAATAATCCGAAAAATGGCCGGTTTGGTTCTTCCCCTGGCCGGATTCTCGCGTTCCATCAAGAGAACGCACAGGCGCGGTTCGCTGCAATGGAATGGACGGATAGGATTGATCCATTCAATCACTTCCTAGTTTGCAATTTTCGTAAGCTGCCTGCTTGCGGCTTTTTGCCCGTTATCAAGTGTAAAGACGAGGCTGCCGTTTTGGATGGAAACGGCACTGACCGAAGCTGTTTCTTCTTTTCCGGCATCATTTGTATAGGCCACTTTTTTTCCAATCAAATGGCTTGCCTGAATCAATGCTGCTTCTTTTGAAGTGTTGCTATTGATCCCTCTCATATCGGAAGAACTGATTTTCGTTCCGTCATCCAGCGTGAAGGTAACTGCATTGTCATCCCCAAACGAAATGCCGGTAATCGTCCCGGTTCCCGACTTAACGGATGCTGTTCCGTCATCTGCTGTTTCGGTTTTCTCCCAGGAAACCGTTCTCCCGATATACTGCGTATATGCAATTTGTTGCGATTGCTGCGAAAGTTTGATCAGATTGTCGATATCGTTTTTCAGATTGGTCATTTGCTCCAATGAAGAGAACTGCGCCATTTGTGAGACAAATTGCGTGTCGTCCATTGGCTTGGTCGGATCCTGGTTTTGAAGTTGGGCAATCAATATTTTCAAAAAAGCATCTTTATCCAACGTCTTACTCCCCGTACGCGTGCCGGTAGCTGTATTTTGATTGCTTAACAGCAGGCTTGGGTCAATAGAAGTCAAAGTCACTTCACCTACGCTTCCGCATCAATCATATTGTTTTCGAGCATGGCCGAGAAATGTCCCAATTCCCGGTTTTCCCGACGTTTTTGCTGCTGTTGCCGTTGTTCACGGCCCCCGCTGTCCCCGGGCTGGCCGTGGGCGGTTTGTGCCGCTGTGTCACGGTATTCAATATCCATTTTTGTTAACTGAACCTGCTGGCCTGCCAAAGCATGTTTAAGCTGCTGCAGCTGGGAATCAAGCAAATCTTTTGCCGCACCAGTGTCTGTCAGGATCTTTGCTGCCAGTTTTCCGTCCTGCTCAAGCAATTCCACGCGCAAAGAACCGAGGTTTTCCGGTTCAAGCCGGATCAACAGCCTGTTTGCGCCTTTATGGCTGGAATAGGCCGCCTTTTGAATGATATTGGCAAATTCCTGGACAAACTGCCGGTACGAAACCGGGTTGTGTTTTTCGCCGGTATAAAGGACGAGCTGTTCCACTTTGCCAGAGAGTGAAAATGCCGGGGCTGTATTGCCGTTCCCGTTTATTTCTTCGGCTGCTTCGAGATGGCTGCTGTTATGCGCAACGGGGCCCCGTTTACCGGTTTCCCATCCGTTTGCCCATCCATCTTCGGTGCTGTCGTTTCCGGATTGTCCTGTCTGCTGGATTTCCCGGGAAAAATCCAATGCGGCATGCCGGCTGCTGTCTTCTAGTTTTCCGTTTTCCTGCTGGGGACCCCAATTTTGGCCAGGTACAGCAATCCGGCCATTTTCACCAGCTGTTGCCTGCGTCTTCACCCGGCCGTTGCTTCCCGGTATTCCGTCTTCCATGAGCTCAATATGCTGGCTTGCAGCAGCCTGCACCTCATCAGCCGTTGTTTTTAGCGCCTTGAGCTGGCTGCTATCTGCAGGCTGCCCGGTATTTGCCTCTAGATGGGCGGTCGTTTGCACACTGGGCGCCTGATTTTGCAATGGCCCACCTGTTCCGCTTTCACCATTGCCCCGAATCGCTGCTTTGCCATTTTGCGCGTCCGCTCCTGAAGTACCCGCCTGCAGCGGTTTTGCAGCCGGATTCCCAGCATTTTCATCCGCGGCGACGGATTCTGCCGCCAGACTAAACGGCACCCCTTCCTGCCGGGATGAGCGGCCATCCTTTGATAAGGCTTCCGTCACTCCATTGTTATCCGTTTTTAGCAGTGCTGTTCCGGTAGTACCAATGTCTAGAGCAGCCGGTTCGCTTCCTTCATTTGCCGGAGATGCCGCTGCCGTCATATCCGGAACCGCCCCATTTGCAGAAAATGGGCCGTTTTGAAGCAATACCCGGTTACTTTCCTGTCCATTTTGCGCCGAGTTGGCATGATCCGGATTGGAAGCCATTCCTAGAGCCGCGGCAGCTGGAGATAAAGGAAGAACAGGTACTTTTTTAAACAGCGATGGATCCGCTTTTCCGCCGGATAAATGCAAATAAGCAGTTTTTAATATTTCTTCTTTTACGGCAATGCCCGGCTGTTGCGGCGCGCTTGAAACCGTCTGCCCCGCGTTTAGCGCATCTGCTGAAACTGCCTTGAGAAAACGGCCGATTTTTTCGGACAACTGGGCTAATTGTTCCGTTGTCTGCATCATGTTGATGCCTGCTGCTGTATTTTCGGGAAACGTTTTTAGAACAGCCCCCGCCTGCCTGAGCAATGTTTCCGCATCTTCAAGTCCGAGCTTTATTAAAGACGGGACTGGCATGGAGGCGAGCATTTGTGCCATATTCATGATGGCAGCTGCGGCATCGCCTGTTTCGATGGCCGTTTTTGTTTCTTGTATCTTTTTTTTGCTGTTTTCGTCTTCAGCGCCGGCAAACCGCATAATCCGGTTAAAAAGGGCGGAAACGGCCTGCATATCAGCCTCTTCATCCCGGCTTCCATCTTCTGCAGCCTGTTCCGCTGCCCCAGCCTTTTCCGTTAAAACCGCGACAATCCTTTGTTGAAGCTTTTGGCAAACATGCACTGCCTCCTCGTTTTCCGGCATCCGACCGCTGTCCTGGCCGGCAAGGCTCAATTGCTGAAAAAACCCGGATGGCTGCGTCTGCAGTTGCGCGCCAGACGTTTGCGTACCCGGCGGAGAAAATGGTACAGCTGGAAAAGCCGAATTTACATTCATGTTTTCACCTCCTTTCAAGTTTGCCGGACGGCTTATGATCCTGTACGCCCGAGCATTTGGGTGTATTTTGCTGCTTTATCGGCACTCATTTTTTCAAGGACGTTCGCCAGTGTTTCCGAACTGAGCTGGGAAAGGATTCCCGTTGCTTCCTGATCGCTCATTTTTTGAATAATGGCAGCCGCATTTTCCGGATTCATATTTTCATAGGTGCTTGCGATTTCTTTTAATTTTTTCTGATTGGCTGCCTGTTGTTGCTGGGCTTTCTTCAATTGCTGCTTCAGATCAGAGACGGTTTGTTTCATTTTCAAATTGTTCTGTTGGCTTTTGTCCAGTTCGGATTGCAGCTTGCTGATTTCTTTGTCTTTTTCTGACGCCTGTTTTTGTAAAGAACGGATCTGGCTTTTATACTGTGTTTCACTGAACGTGCCGCTTTGCTTCTCCCCTTTTTCGTTCCCGCCTGTGCCAAACATCCCGGTCACCTGATGGGCGAGGACCGATGCTTTACTGATCACATTGACACCCGAGATAGTAGCGATAATGATCGCCATCGCGGTGGCAAACAGTAGCGGAATCAGGATCACGTAAAAAAACCACTGCAGTTTACCGCCTTTTTTTTCTTCTGCTGCTGTCTCGATTTCTTCCATTTGTTTGCGCATAACATCACCCGGTTTTCAGGCTTTAGTGATAAAAAGTCTGGGTTGAAATTTCATCTGCCTGCTTTTCTTCCTGTATTTTCAGTCTCATCAGAAAACGGCCATAATCTTTGTCTTTCAGTTTTTCGTATTTTTTGACTTCTATATTTTTCTCCTGCAGTTTCTGCTGATGCCAGTTCATCCGGTTTCGTGCATTCATGACGAGGCTCTGATAATAATGGATTGATTTTTCAATATCATCAATAAACCGCCGGTAATGCCGGATTTCCTGGACGGAAAGGCCCGCTTTCATTTTTTCAGCCTGGTGGGCTTCCAGGTCTTCTTTCTTTTTCAAAAGCGCGTACAGCTCCCGGGCCACATTTTCAAATGCCTGTACCGCATTTTTGTATGCACTGAGCGCCTCGTCTTTTTCCTTTTCTTTGACATCAAGGATTTTCTCGAATTTATAATGATAATTCATGCCCACTCACCCGTTTCCGCAAGTCCGATTAAAGCCCGGATACTGCTTTCCATACTATAGGTTTCGTCGGTGCTTTGTTTGATAAAAGAAACGATTTTCGGATAGCGTTCGATCGCTTCATCAATTTCTTTTGATGCGCCCGGTTTATAAGCGCCGATATTGATCAGGTCTTCCGAATTCAAATAAGTGCTTAACTGTTCGCGAATCTTTTCTGCGGCTTTTTTGTGTGCGGGGCTTGCAAGCTGGCTCATCAGCCGGCTAACGCTTTTTAAAATATTGATAGCCGGGTATTGCCCTTTATTTGCCAAATCCCTGTCCAGAACAAAATGCCCGTCTAAAATGCCGCGCACCGTATCGGCAATCGGTTCATTCAAATCATCCCCGTCGACAAGCACGGTGTAGATCCCGGTAATCGTGCCGGACTCATTTGTTCCGGTCCTTTCCAAAAGTTTCGGCAAAATCGCGAAAACGGACGGGGTATATCCTTTTGTAGCCGGCGGTTCCCCCGTTGCCAGTCCGACTTCACGCTGGGCCATCGCGACCCGGGTAACCGAGTCCATCATAAACATGACATTTAGCCCCTGGTCCCTGAAATATTCCGCTATCGCTGTTGCTGTATAGGCGCCTTTAATCCGCATCAATGCCGGCTGGTCGCTTGTTGCCACGACAACAATGGACTTTTTTAAACCTTCAGGGCCGAGATCTTGTTCAATAAATTCCCTTACTTCCCTGCCCCGCTCCCCGATTAGGGCGATCACATTCAGATCGGCATTTGTGTTGCGTGCAATCATGCCGAGCAGGGTGCTTTTGCCGACGCCGCTTCCAGCAAATATGCCGATCCGCTGGCCTTTTCCAACCGTCAGCAGACTGTCGATCGCGCGGACGCCAAGCTCAATCGGTTCCCTGATCGGCGGGCGCTTGAGCGGGTTGGGGGGCGTCCGGTCGATCGGAATCGGTTTTAGGCCGGCGGGAAGCGGGGAATGGTCGAGCGGCACGCCCAAAGGATCAATGACTTTCCCCAACAGCCGTGGGCCTGCTTTCACCCGCATCGGTTTCCCTGTTGCTTCCACAAGGCTGCCGGGAGAAATTTCTTGGATGTTCGTATAAGGCATTAAAATAACATTCCCGTCACGGAACCCGACAACTTCGGCAATGATTTTTTTCGTATTTTTTTTGTTATCCACATGAATATAACAGACGTCACCGATGGAGCTTTCCGGCCCGAGTGATTCGATCATTAAGCCGATCACTCTTTTTACTTTTCCGTAATGTTTAAACGTCCCAATTTCGGGTATATAGTCTAAGAGATCGGTTGCTTTCATTCCGCATCCTCCCCGATCAGTTCCAAAAGCTTTGCCTTAAGTTCAGACAGCTGGCTGTCAATGCTTGCATCAATCCTGCCGCTGCCGCTTTCAATATAGACCTGGTACGGTTCAAGCGAATCATCCGGGTAGACATAGCATTTTGTATCGTTCGGGAAGAGGGCATCCAGTTCTTCCTTGTTGTCCATGACGAAGGCGTACTGCCCCGGATGGATATGGAGATCGACTTCTTTATACCCAGTCGCTTCTTTTAATACGTTTTTTACGATGGCAAACATTTTTTCGGGGGATGTTTCAAGTGTGTCTTGCAAAATTTTCCCCGCTGCTTTCATCGCAATTTCCAAAATATCTTTTTCCGATGCTTCTAAATGTTTTTTGAACGCCTCTTTGGAACGGTTGACGATGTCAATGGACTCGTTTAAATGGTCGCGGATGCTTTCAAACCCTTCCTTGCGGCCATCTGCATAACCGGCTTCAAACCCTTGGCGCTGTGCTTGTTCGGTGAGCTTTGCTTTTTCCTGCTCCCACTGTTTTTTCTCTTCGGCAATTTGCCGGCGTACTGCTTCTGCTTCTTTTTGACTGTCTAAAAGCAGGCGCTCTGCCTCGGTTTGATATTTTGCGAAAATATCCTCTTTCACAGCGGTTGCATCTCCCGTTTCTTCGGGCAAAGCCGGGAGCCGGCGCACGCTGATCACGCGCATTTTGGAAACAACACCTGCATCTTGCTTTGTTTTAATAATATTAGACAATGATGTCGTCGCCTCCGTTCCTTGCGATAATGATTTCGCCGCTGTCTTCCAGCCTGCGGATAATGGACACAATTCTCGACTGGGCTTCTTCGACTTCACGCAGCCGCACCGGGCCCATATATTCCATTTCTTCTTTCATGGAATCGGCCATCCGTTGCGACATATTGCGGAAAATAATTTCTTTTACTTCGTCGCTTGAGACTTTCAGTGCAAGAAGCAGGTCTTCATTTTCGCATTCGCGGATGACGCGCTGAATGGAACGATTGTCAAGGGTGACGATATCTTCAAATACAAACATTCGTTTTTTGATTTCTTCGGCAAGTTCGGGATCTTTCTGTTCCAGCGAGTCAAGGATCGTTTTCTCTGTCGTACGATCGACCCCGTTCAACACTTCGACAACGGATTCCACCCCGCCTGTCTGCGTATAATCCTGTGTCACCGTCGCGGACAGCTTTCTTTCCAAAATGGCTTCCACTTCGCTGATAATTTCAGGGGATGTGCCTTCCATTAAGGCAATCCTTCTGGCAATGTCCCCCTGCATTTCAGGCGGAAGCTCGGAAAGGATCTGCCCCGCTTTTTCCGGATCCAAGTAGGACAGAATCAAGGCGATCGTCTGCGGGTGTTCATCCTGGATAAAATTCAGAATCTGGGCCGCATCTGCTTTTCTGGCAAAATCAAACGGGCGCACCTGCAGCGATGAAGTGAGCCGGTTGATGATGGATGCCGCCTGTTCCGGGCCGAGCGCTTTTTCAAGAATCATTTTGGCATAACCGATACCGCCCTGGGTAATATAGTCCTGTGCCAAAGCAATATGGTGAAATTCGGTCAGCACTTTTTCCTTCGTGTCATTGTCGACTTTTCTGACTCCTGAGATTTCCAGCGTCAGCTTTTCGATTTCTTCTTCTGTTAAATGTTTGTAGACGGATGCCGATACGTCCGGGCCGAGAGAAATCAGGAGAATGGCTGCTTTTTCTTTGCCGGATAATGTTTTTTCTTTACTTGCCATCTTGTTTCCCTCCTATTCTTCGGAAAGCCATGACCGCAATAATTTTGCAAACTCATCCGGTTTTTCCTTTGCCATTTTTTCAAGCTGTTTCCGCCTTGCTGAAGCGTCGGTTTCCTGTTCCTCATTTACGTCCGGAATGCGGGGCGGTGCCGGTTTTTCCGGCGTTTCTTCCGCCATGTCTTCTTCAGCCTCCGAAGTGGCCCGCCGTCTGTTGCGGATCAAGAAGAAGATGAGCCCGGCTATCACGAGCAGCAAACCTCCGCCAATCGCGTATACCCACCACGGAATCGAAGCTTTTTTCGCCTTCTCCGGCGCATTGGCTGCAAATGGCTGGACGGAAACTGCGATTTTATCGGCAACCGTTTGATTGGTCAGCCTTGTGCCGCTTGACTTGTCAATCGACGTTCTGACAATCGTAGAAAGCATCGATTTAATATCTTTTAACCGGGAAGCGGGCAAGGAAGACCGTTTTGTTCTGACCGGCGGCTCGACCATGACTTCTATGCCGAGATCGCGGATTTTGTACGGGCTCTCTGTAATTTTCCGTTTAATCCGGTTTACTTCGTAGTTGATCGTGTCACTTGTTTTGGAATACGTCCCGTTCCCGTTCGACCCGGATACATACGAAGAGCCGACAGAATCTGTACTGCCAGATGGCGTTCCGGCTGCTGCGCCTGTACCCTGGTATGTTTCCTGGATTTTTTTGGCGCTGATTTCAATGCCTTTCATATTCGTCTTATCAACCGGTTCAACGAGATCTTCCTCGCGTTTTTCCTGCGTAAAATCGATATCCGCTGTAACGGTGACAACCGCTTTTCCTGCACCCATCAGTGTGGAAAGCATCGTTTGCACCTGCTGCTGAATATCCCGTTCAATTTGTTTTTTGATCGCCTGCTGCTGTGTATAAGCATTTCCGGAAGAATTTGAAGAATTTAAGTCATAGTACTCAAAATTCTGGTTCATAATGACGATATTATCGGTAGGAAGATTCGGAACGCTTTTTGAAACAAGATTGTAAACGGCTTTTATCTGGTTTTGGTCCAATTCATAACCGGGTTTTAACGTCAGGACAACCGATGCGGAAGCTTTTGCCTGGCTGTCGGCTACGAAGACGCTTTGGTTCGGAAGATTGATCATCACCTTTGCTTTTTCGACGCCGTCCATCTGTTCAATCAGATTTTCCAGTTCCGTCTGCATCGCATCGAGCTTTACGACGTTAAATTCATTGTCTGTCATCCCGAATTTTGCATTCTGGCTGAAAAAAGAATAGTCGATGCTGCCGGTCTTTGGCAGCCCTTTTGCAGCCAATGTGACTTTCAAATCGTCCACCTGGTCTTCAGGCACTTCGATCGTTTTGCCACCATCCGTGATTTTGGACGGTACGCCTTCCTGGTCCAGTTCGTCCTTGATGGATCCTGTTTCGGAGACATCCAGCCCGCTGTAGAGCGGCGCGTATTTTGTTTTTGTCATAAAATAAGTGATTCCGGCAGCAAGTACCAGCATAAGGGCAACGGCGGATATGCCGATTGTTTTCTGCTTCTTGCTCCTGCTTTTCCAAAACCCCTTCAGGTTTTGAAAAGATTGTTTTAACTTTTCATTCATCATTATCCCCCGGGATAAAAAATTCACGGTGTTTCATCAATAGAACAGTCGGACAGCAAACGTTCCGGCATCCTTTTCGCCTTTAGGGCAGACGGAAAGGATCCGGGCGTTACGGCCGGGAAACGGCTTTTATGTACGCCGGATCAGAACGTTACACTTGCATCTGCATCATTTCTTTATAGCCTTCGACTGCTTTATTTCGGACTTCGAGTGCCGTCTGCATCGAAAGGTTTGCTTTTTGTACGGCGACCATTACCTGGTACAGGTCCACATTTTCGCCGTTCGATAGTTTTGTAATCAAGGTGTCGGAATGGTTCTGCTGTTTGTTCAGTTCATTGACAGACTGCTTCAGCAGGTCCGAAAATGAAACGGAGCCGTTAGCGGACGAAGCGGCGCCTGCTGATTTTGGCGACAGCCCGCTCAAACTTGCGAACGGCGTCTGACTGATTGATTGAACAGACACATCATTCGCCTCCTTTCATATGCGGAATTTTCTCTGTTATTGGCCGAGTTCGAGCGTCTTCATCAGCATCGCTTTGGAAGCATTCAGCGCCGTGACATTGGCTTCATACGAGCGGGTGGCGCTGATCATACCGGTCATTTCCGTTAAAAGATCCACATTTGGTTTTGTCACATATCCGTTTGCATCCGCATCAGGATCATCCGGATTGTATTCTTTTTTAAAATCGCTGTTATCTTCGACAATGCCGGCCACCTGGACGCCGGACCCAGCACCCTGCATTCCGAGTTTCGAACGAAATATGGAGGCAAAAGAACCGCCTCCTGCAGCAAGTACCACTTCTTTCCGGCGGTATGGCTGCCATTTCCCATTTACATACGTATCTCTTGTTGTATCAGCGTTCGCAATATTGGAAGAGATGACATCCATCCGCAGGCGCTGTGCCGATAAGGCTTCAGAAGAAATGTTCATTCCGGTGAACATGGACATCTTACTGTCCTCCTCTCACGACATTTAATAAGGATGAGAGCTTTCCTTTTTCCAGCTCAATCAGTGACTCGTAATAAATCTGGTTGCTGGCAAGGTTCGCCATTTCGGTATCGATGTCAACACTGTTGCCATTGCTGTTGTAAGTGGTGCCGGATTCCGTCACGATTTCTGGACTTGAATCCCCGGCAGAAAAACGGAAGTGCCGGGGGTCGGTCCGGTTCGCTGAAATGGCATTGACCGAATCCTCCAGCACATTTTTAAAACTGACATCCTGCGCCTTATAATTCGGTGTATCCGCATTGGCAATATTGTTCGAAATCACTTTCTGCCGGAGCGAAGCATACTGCAATGCATGCTCAAGCGACCGCAACGTATTGGAAGAGAGACTCATCAATGGACACCTCATTACATAAACTTGACATTTTTTTCTTTTATACGACAAATTGTTTGCTATTTTTTATTTTAATTGTTTCATAACGGGCTGTAAATGAACATATTCTTAAATCACAAAAAAATTTTTTTGATAGTAGGACTTTTGGATTAATCCCTTACTCCCACACCGCGAAAAAGATGCCGAAAAATTTTTCAAGCACCTTAATACACCTAGGATTACAAAAATTTACAATTACTAGGAAACACTATTGGAAGGTCGGATTTCCTTAAATTTTATCAGTATCTATATATTGGTATTTATGTGTTTTTATGGTAAATTAAATACCAATAAAAAAAAGGATACGAATCGTATCCTTTTTTGGCGCAAATTGCCGTAAAGCTTATCCGTTAGTTAGAACGGACTTTTTCCAGTTCAACGAGGAATTTGTTATTCAATACTTTAATATAGGTCCCTTTCATGCCAAGGGAACGGGATTCAATGACCCCTGCGCTCTCCAGTTTACGCAGCGCATTCACGATGACAGAGCGGGTAATGCCAACGCGGTCCGCAATTTTGGACGCGACAAGCAGGCCTTCCTTCCCGTTTAATTCTTCAAAAATATGCTCAATGGCTTCCAGCTCGCTGTAGGACAAAGAACTGATGGCCATTTGCACGACCGCTTTGCTGCGCGCTTCTTCTTCAATTTCTTCTGTTTTTTCGCGGAGGATTTCCATGCCGACAACCGTCGCACTGTATTCTGCCAAAACAAGATCTTCGTCATCGAATTCCCGCTCAAGACGAGCCAGAATCAACGTACCGATTCTTTCCCCGCCGCCGACGATCGGAACAATCGTTGTCAGGCCTTTTTCAAACAGGTCTTTGTTTTCAATCGGAAATGCCGTGTACTCACTTTCAATCGTCAAATTGGATGAGGTTTCCGTAATGTTAAACAGGCTGTTCGTGTATTCTTCCGGAAACTGGCGGTCTTCAAACATTTGTTTCATCCGCTCGTTTTCAATTTTCTGGTTGATGGCGAGACCGAGTAATTTCCCGCGGCGGCTGACGATGTAAATATTGGCCTCAATCACATCGCTCAGCGTTTCCGCCATTTCTTTAAAATTCACCGGACGTCCGGCTGCTTTTTGCAACATCGAATTAATTTTCCTTGTTTTATCTAACAAACTCATTTCCATTCCTCCTAGATTGATTCGGTATTTGAACTGCATTGAATTGCCGGGACCTGCCGCAAAAGAGAGAAAGCCTTCATTACACGTCTACCCTTATCCGATTTTTCAAAACGGTTATAAAATATACTGGCTTAAATCTTTGTTCTGTGAAATCGCACCGAGCTTTTCGTCCACATACTGCGGGGTGATGGACACTTTTTCCAAATGGATGTCCGGTGCTTCGAAAGACAGATCTTCAAGCAGTTTTTCCATGATGGTATGAAGTCTTCTCGCCCCGATATTATCGGTATTTTGGTTCACTTCAAAAGCAATTTCAGCAATTCTGGTAATAGCTTCGTCAGAAAATTCTATTTGTATACCTTCTGTTTCCAATAATGCAATATATTGTTTTACCAGGGCATTATCCGGCTCGACAAGAATTTTGACAAAATCGCTGACGGTCAGTTTCTCAAGCTCCACTCTGATCGGGAATCGTCCCTGCAGTTCGGGGATCAGATCGGACGGTTTTGCCATATGAAAAGCGCCGGCAGCAATAAACAAAATATAATCCGTTTTAATGGAGCCGTATTTTGTGACAACCGTCGATCCTTCGACAATCGGCAGAATATCCCGCTGGACGCCTTCCCTCGATACGTCCGCTTGGGACCCGTTCCCGTTTTTGGAGGCAATTTTGTCAATTTCGTCAATGAAGATAATGCCGGTTTGTTCTGCCCGGAAAATGGCTTCCTGGGTCACTTCGTCCATGTCGATCAGTTTCTGTGCCTCATCCTGTGCAAGCACTTTTCTTGCTTCCCTGACCGGCAATTTCCGCCGTTTTGTTTTTTTCGGTAGCAGATTGCCAAGCGCGTCCTGCACACTCATGCCCATTTGTTCCATGCCGGAACCCTGGAACAAATCAAACATGGACGAAGCCTGCTCTTCCACTTCCACGGTAACCGGTTCATCTTCCAGTTCACCGTTTAAGAGCTTTTCCCGTATACGCTGTTTCTGTTCCCTTTTGGAGTATTCTTCCTCCTCTTCATCCGGTGCCGTGTCCTGCTGCCCGCCGCCGCCAAAAATCATTTCAAACGGGTTTTTGAAATTCCCTTGCTTCTTCCGCGACGGGACAAGCAAATCGACGAGGCGTTCATTTGCATTTTTCTCCGCCTGATCGCGCACGCCGTTCATTTTTTCCTCTTTTACAAGCCGGACAGCCGTCTCGACAAGGTCGCGTACCATCGACTCCACATCCCGGCCGACATATCCGACTTCCGTAAACTTCGTGGCTTCTACTTTGACGAACGGGGCACCGACAAGCCGTGCCATTCTTCTTGCGATTTCCGTCTTTCCGACACCGGTCGGCCCGATCATCAAAATGTTTTTCGGAATAATTTCTTCCCGCATTTTTTCAGACAGTAGGCTTCTTCTGTAACGGTTCCTGAGCGCCACGGCAACAGCCCGCTTTGCTTCTTTCTGGCCGACAATATACTGGTCCAGGCGCTCAACAATCTGCCTTGGTGTCAAACTGTTTGTTTTTCTAAACGTGTTGGCCAATCCGCTCACTCCTTTATGGAAATATACCGGTACGGGAACCTTTCCGCTTATAGTTCTTCCACGATAATGTTTGAATTTGTAAATACACAAATTTCAGATGCGATTTCAAGGGAAGCCCGCGCAATTTCTTTTGCGGTGAAGTTCTCTGCCGCATGCCGTTTCAGTGCACGGCCGGCAGCGAGCGCGTAATTGCCGCCCGAGCCGATAGCGAGGATGCCGTCATCCGGTTCAATGACTTCCCCCGTTCCCGAGACAAGCAGCAAATTGTTTTCATCCATGACAATCAGCATCGCTTCGAGCTTTCGGAGCACTTTATCGCTTCTCCACATTTTGGCCAGTTCCACTGCTGCCCGCGTCAGGTTGCCGTTATATTCCTGCAGTTTTCCTTCAAACATTTCGGAAAGCGTAAAAGCATCCGCAACCGAGCCGGCAAAACCGGCCAGCACTTTTCCGTTAAACAGCCGGCGGACTTTTTTGGCCGTATTTTTCATCACGACAGAGTTTCCGAGCGTCACCTGCCCATCCCCAGCCATTGCACTTTTTCCGTTATGGCGGATGGCAAATATTGTGGTTGCGTGAAAATCACCCATATCAGCACCTCCTATGTAATCAAAGCGAACCGCCTTGCATTGCTATGCTCTCGGGTGGTAAGCCATATAAGTTTGCCGCAAATGCTCCTTGGTTACATGTGTGTAGACTTGCGTGGAAGACAAGCTTTCATGCCCAAGAAGGTCCTGTACTGTGCGCAAATCAGCCCCATGGTTCAGCAAATGGGTTGCAAATGTATGCCGCAACATGTGGGGATGAATTTTTCCGGTCAGTGCCGCTTTTTTGATCATTTCATTTAAAATATAGCGGACACCTTTATCGGTCAATGCGCCGCCGCGTGCATTTACAAATAAATAGGGATGGTCTTCTTTACCGCGCATCAACGTTTTCCGTGCATGCGCCATATAATCCGAAACGGCTTCCCCTGCAAAATGGCCGAACAGCACGATCCGTTCTTTTTTTCCTTTCCCTTTTACATGGATCGTCTCGAATTCAAAATCAATATCCTGCAACCGAATATTGACGCATTCGCTCACGCGGATGCCGGTCGCATACAGGATTTCGAGCAAAGCACGGTTGCGCCGGGACAGTGCATCATCGCCTTCACATGCCGCAAACAGTTGCTCCATTTCTTCCTCATAAAAAAATTTGGGCAGGCGCTTATGTTGTTTCGGCTGTGATAAAAGTGCAAAGGGATTTTCTTTGACGATTCTCTCCCGCATCAGGAATTTGAAAAAACTGCGAATGCTGGATATTTTCCGTGCTACCGTGGCGCGGCTGTATCCGTGTTCATGCAACATTGTCAAATACAGTCTCCCTGCCGGATACCCCACCTCGTCCAGCGAGGCAATCCCCTGTGCGGTTAAAAACGCAAAAAAATCCTCCAGGTCCAGGCGATAAAATTTGATTGTGTATGCGGAATAGTTTTTCTCCACTTGCATGTATTCCATAAAAGAAAGCAAATAGCCGGACAGTTCGCCGTTCATCTGTTTAACACCTCACATGTGCGGGGAAACGGGCCTGCTTTACGCCACTCTTCACGTTGATAGACAACAATAGGCTTTCCGGGGTTATTGCCATTTTTTTCAGCCGGTAAAACGGCCCGGACAAACCCGCCAGCCGGGCTTTTTGCGCCGGTCCGGGTATCCGTAAGCCCCGGCTTGCGCCAACCGAAACCCCGTCTCCCGCCGGCTCATATGCTTCGAAGCCAAGGGACGGCATTCGGAAATCCGGTTAAATCATAACACATTTCCGGATCGGATTGCAACGAATGTTACATATTTTTCATAAATTTTCGAATTGTCCTTTTGACTGGCGCTTCCTGCCGTGAAAAGCCGGGAATGCCGTTTATTGAAAAGCTTTTGGCCGCTGCCCGCCAACGATTCGGGAATTCTGTCGTTTTTTGTCGCAACTGTCCTTTAAGCATTTTACAACAGCTGCTCCAAGAAGTAAAAGAATAAGATGCATTTTCTCGTAAAAATGTAAATATTCATTTTGATCAACCGGAACTTTGCCGCCCGCTCCACGCAAGGCCGCCAAAGTTCCGGCAAGGTCGATCATTACTTCACCGACTGCTCTTTATAGTCACAGTGCACACATTGGATCTGCGTCCCTTTTTTCAGCTTTTTCTCAACGAGCATGTCGCCGCACTTCGGGCACTTCCTGCCAACCGGCTTATCCCAAGAGACAAAATCACATTCCGGATAACGGTCGCACCCGTAAAAAATGCGGTTTTTCTTTGTTTTCCGCTCAATGATTTCACCTTTACCACATTTCGGGCAAGTGACGCCGATTTTTTTGACGATTGGCTTCGTATTGCGGCAATCAGGAAAATTGCTGCAAGCCATAAACTTGCCATAACGCCCCATTTTATACACCATCGGACTTCCGCACAGCTCGCACATTTCCCCGGTTTCTTCATCTTTGATCTCGATTTTTTCCATTTCGGTTTCCGCTTTTTTCAGGCGGACTTCAAAATTTTGATAAAACGCATCAATGATTTGGACCCATGGTACTTTTCCTTCTTCAATTTCGTCCAGGTCTTTTTCCATATCAGCGGTGAATTCGACATCTATGATTTCCGGGAAAAATTCCCGAATCAATTCGAGCACGATTTCGCCGAGCTCTGTCGGGACAAACCGCTTATTCTCAAGCGCCACATAGCCGCGCTTTTGGATTGTATCCAATGTCGGCGCATAGGTGGACGGCCGCCCAATTCCAAGTTCTTCCAGCGTTTTGACAAGCCGGGCTTCGGTATAGCGTGGCGGCGGCTGGGTGAAATGCTGTTTCGGTTCGATCGACTCAGATTGGACAACATCCCCTTCTTCGAGATGCGGCAAATAACGTTCGCCTTCTTCCTGCTGGTCGTCGGAACCTTCCACATACACTTTCATAAAACCCGGAAACTGGATTTTTGACCCGGACGCCCGGAACAAAACCGTGCCGTTTGCCAGCGTGGCACTCATCGTATCCAGTATCGCAGGGGCCATCTGGCTTGCCATAAAGCGTTCCCAAATCAATTTGTACAGCTTATACTGGTCTCTGCTTAGAAAGGACTTGACCGAACCCGGATCCCGGAAAATGCTTGTTGGCCGGATCCCTTCGTGTGCATCCTGGGCATTTGTCTGTTTTTTCTCTTTTCTTTCTTCCTGGCGCAAATAGTTTTCCCCGAA
This sequence comes from Weizmannia sp. FSL K6-0777, assembly GCF_038593185.1. Taxonomy (NCBI): domain Bacteria; kingdom Bacillati; phylum Bacillota; class Bacilli; order Caryophanales; family Bacillaceae; genus Heyndrickxia; species Weizmannia sp. FSL K6-0777. The sequence goes on along the minus strand of NZ_CP151971.1, from coordinate 1,369,829 downwards.
TTTTTCCCGAATATATTGATTGGCTTCTGTTTTTGCGACTTCCGAAATCCGGGTCGAGTCTGTTCTCATATACGTGATCAGCCCGATAGTCCCTTCTTTTCCAAGGTCGATGCCTTCATACAGCTGCTGGGCCACCATCATTGTTTTCTTTGCCCTGAAGTTCAGCTTCCGGGCGGCTTCTTGTTGCAAGGAAGAAGTCGTAAACGGCGGTGCCGGATTCCGTTTCTTCTCTTTGTGCATGACGGAAGAAACCTGGAACTTGTCGCTTTTCAGCATGCCGGTAATTTTTTTCACATCCGCTTCTGACTTCAGCTGCATTTTTTTCCCGTCCACACCGTAAAAAGATGCCTGGAACGTGTCTTTCCCTTTTTTAAAGGACCCGGCAATCGTCCAGTACTCTTCCGGCACAAACGATTTAATTTCATTTTCCCGGTCGATGATAAGGCGGACGGCAACGGACTGTACCCTACCCGCACTCAAACCTTTTTTCACTTTCTTCCATAAAAGCGGGCTAATGTTATAACCGACGAGACGATCCAAAATCCGTCTTGCCTGCTGGGCATCGACAAGGTCCATATTGATCGGGCGCGGATGTTTAAATGATTCTTTAATCGCGTCCTTTGTAATTTCATTAAACACGACGCGGCAGTCCGAATGCACATCCAGATTCAAGCTGTTGGCGAGATGCCAGGCAATTGCTTCCCCTTCGCGGTCAGGGTCGGCGGCAAGATAGACTTTTTTTGCTTTTTTGGCCGCGTTTTTCAAATCTTTTAAGACCGGCCCCTTGCCCCTGATTGTAATGTACTTCGGCTTAAAATGGTCGTCCACATCCACCCCCATTTGGCTTTTCGGCAAGTCGCGCACATGCCCCATGGAAGCTTTCACTCTATATTTTTTTCCCAAATATTTTTCAATCGTTTTCGCTTTTGCAGGTGATTCTACAATCACTAAGTAGTCTGACATTCAAAAATCCTCCCTGGAGAGCTTATACCCTCTCTTTGCAGCAACTTTGCTTTCATTTTTCAAACAAAATCATTTGTAATTATGGGCATGGATGCCCGCATTTGTCAATTGTAACAGCACGAATGATGAAAAATCAACATCGCAAGCGGTTTCATTTTGAAAATTTTATCTTTTCTTTCTCTATTTTATAACCATTTTATCCAAAAATCATGCGTTTTTTCACAAAATCGGAAAATCACTGCCCATTTATGAATTTTCTCTAACTATTTTTTACCTTGTCGGAAGCAGTTCTTCCAAAATGTCTCCGCTGCATGTTACCAATTTTGCGCCCTGCTGGATAAGATGGTTTGTTCCTTTCGACAGGCTGTCCAGCACGTTTCCCGGCACGCTGAAAACTTCCCGGCCTTCCTGGAGGGCGTAATCTGCCGTGATCAGGGAGCCGCTCCGTTTTTCCGCCTGAAGCACGAGCACACCTTCAGAAATGCCGCTGATGATCCGGTTGCGTTCCGGAAAACGCCATTTTTCCGGGCGCGTAAACGGCGGATATTCCGACAGCAGTAAATGGCCCTGTTTTATTTTTTCCGCCATTTGTATATTTTCCCGCGGATAAATATGAAAAAACCCACTTCCGAGCACCGCAATCGTCTTCCCCCCGTATTTCATGGCGGCACGGTGGGCAATCGAATCCGCCCCTCTCGCCAGCCCGCTGACAATGGCAAACTGTTTTTCGATCAGGGGTGGCAGCAAATGATCGGCGACTTTTTCTGCATAGGAACCGGCCTTTCTTGACCCGACAACGGCCAGCGCACGGTTTTTCAGCAATGATACATTTCCGATTGAATAGAGTACGGCAGGAGGCTGGTACGTTTCTTTCAGAAGCGGCGGATATTCCGGTTCAAAACGGGCTGTCATTCGGATCTGTTTTTTCTGGTAGAGGGTTAAATAGGGTTTGATGTCAAGATGGAGAAGATCTTCATAAAAGCGTTCAAATGTTTCCTTTTGCATATGAAGCATGGCGCGCAGTGTTTCAGGGGGAATCCGGCAGATTTTTTCAAGCAGCGGATCAAATTCGAGGATTTTCATTTTTTGCACGCGGGAAATTCCCCTGCAATGATCCAAATGAATGTATTTGATTTTTAATGGTTCCATTGTTTGCCTCGCTTTCAAACCGTATTTCATTGAAAAAGAAAAACATTTAGGACCCGGCTGCACGCTTAAAAATGGCAGCCGGATCCAGGCAGTTTTACCGGACTGTCCCGGAAAATGCGGGTTCCGGGACGGCCGGTGCCGCCGCTTAAAGGTTTTTACATTTCTCGTAAAGGCCTCTTTCCTTCAGTACACGAACGAGCGTTTCCCCAATGACAGCCGGCGTTTCGGCTACTTGGATGCCGCATTCGTTCATCGTGCGGATCTTTTCCGCTGCGGTTCCTTTGCCGCCTGAAATGATGGCGCCGGCGTGGCCCATCCGTTTTCCAGGAGGCGCGGTGACACCGCCGATAAATCCGACAACCGGTTTCTTCATGTTTGCCTGCACCCATTTGGCGGCTTCTTCTTCCGCCGTCCCGCCGATTTCACCGATCATAATGACCGCTTCCGTTTCCGGATCATTGTTAAATTCTTTTAATACATCAATAAAATTGGTGCCGTTCACAGGGTCGCCGCCGATGCCGATCGCCCCTGTCTGACCGATGCCGGCGCGCGTCAGCTGATGGACGGCTTCATAAGTCAGCGTACCGGAACGGGAAACAACGCCGACATGGCCTTTTTTATGAATATAACCCGGCATAATGCCGATTTTGCATTCGTCTGGCGTGATGATGCCCGGGCAGTTCGGCCCGATCAGGCGCGTTTTCTTTCCTTCCATATAACGTTTCACTTTGACCATATCCAATACCGGGATATGCTCCGTAATACAGATGACAAGATCGAGTTCTGCATCGACCGCTTCCATAATCGCATCTGCCGCAAACGGAGCCGGCACATAGATAACTGAAACGGTTGCGCCCGTTTTTTCAACGGCTTCTTTCACCGTATTAAAGACCGGCACGCCTTCTACTTCAGTCCCGCCTTTGCCAGGGCTTGTGCCGCCGACAATTTTCGTCCCGTATTCCAAGCATTGTTTTGTATGGAAAAGCGCCGTTTTCCCGGTAATCCCCTGGACAATGACTTTCGTGTCTTTATTTACATAAATGCTCACTTTTTTCCCCTGCCTTCTTCATTCAAGAATATTTGTTCGCATTTGGTCTGAATGAACAGCTGCTGTCAGCTGACCAGTTCGACAATTTTTTGCGCGCCGTCTGCCATCGATTCAGCGGCAACAATTTTCAGCCCAGATTCGTTTAAAATTTTCTTCCCAAGTTCCACATTGGTCCCTTCAAGACGGACAACGAGCGGGATGTCGAGTCCGACTTGTTTTGTGGCTGCAACGACGCCGGAAGCAATGACATCGCACTTCATAATGCCGCCGAAAATGTTGACAAAAATGCCTTTGACTTTTTCATCCGATAAAATGATTTTAAACGCTTCCGTTACTTTTTCTTCCGTTGCGCCGCCCCCGACATCAAGGAAGTTGGCCGGGTCGCCGCCGTAATATTTAATAATGTCCATTGTCGCCATCGCAAGGCCGGCGCCGTTTACCATGCAGCCAATATTGCCGTCAAGGGCGACATAGCTCAAATCGTATTTCGACGCTTCAATTTCTTTCGGATCTTCTTCTTCGAGATCGCGGTACGCCAGAACATCCTGCTGGCGGAACAAGCCGTTCGAATCAAAATTCAATTTGGCATCGAGCGCCATTACTTTTCCGTCGCCGGTTACAACAAGCGGATTGATTTCCGCGATCGAGCAGTCTTTTTCCACAAATACTTGATAAAGGCCTGTCATAAATTTAACGGCCTGATTTACAAGTTTAGCAGGAATATTGATGTTGAACGCAATGCGGCGCGCCTGGAATGGCAAGAGCCCGACTGCCGGGTCAATGGTTTCTTTAAAAATCTTTTCCGGTGTTTTCGCCGCCACTTCTTCAATTTCCGTGCCGCCTTCTTCAGAAGCCATCAGCACAACCCGGCTTGTGGCACGGTCCAAAACAAGGCCGACATAGTATTCTTTTTGAATGTCGCACCCTTCTTCGATCAAGAGGCGCTTCACTTCTTTTCCTTCAGGGCCTGTCTGATGCGTCACAAGCGTTTTGCCAAGCAGTTCCTGTGCGTATGTACGAACCTCATCCAAATTTTTTGCCACTTTGACGCCGCCTGCTTTTCCGCGGCCGCCGGCATGAATTTGCGCTTTTACCACACATACTTGTGTACCGAGCGATTTCGCTGCTTCCACCGCTTCATCCACGGTGAAGGCCACTTTCCCGTTCGGCACAGCGACCCCGTATTTTCTCAGGATCTCTTTGCCCTGATACTCGTGAATATTCATGTTCCATCCTCCTATCAAACTGTTCAAAAAATTAACTGCGCTTTCATTTTAATAAACATCGGAAAAGATGTCTACCATAATGAACTAAAATGGCTATTATTATTCAAAAATATTTTTTTCGGTATAAAATGGACGGGATTTTACTGGTCGTTGGCCTATTGTCACCGCAGCCTTTATGCAAATGGGTGCCCAGGCTTAATGGTCAGCTTTCGTTCATTTTCTATCCTTGTTTTTTAGCGACTGGTCGAGGCGGTAAATCATGGCAAACACCTCGGCCACAGCTGCATACAGTTCTTCCGGGATCGCTTCGTTGATGTTAAGCCGGCCGAGCAGTGCGGCAAGATCCGGGTCCTGCTGAATCGGGACATTCGCTTTTTTTGCTTCTTCAATAATCCGCCTGGCCACATCCCCTTTACCTTTTGCCTTCACGACAGGGGCGGAATGCGCATCCGGGCTGTACTGGAGCGCGACCGCTTCTTTTATGTCCTTTTGTGGATCCTTCATATCCTAAGATCAACCCCTTTCCCGGAAACCTCCGGCCGGCTGAGCGTGGCACGCACAGCATCCGGCTGGAATTCCCCGAACCGAACGTCAGACAATGTGTAACCGGTTTTGGAAAGGCCTTCCTTTAAAGCCGGCAAAAAAGGCTTCACGGCTTCCTGAAGACCCTTTTTCAAACTGGAAATGCGGATGGAAACGATCCGGTTTTGCACATTCATCTCGACCAATGTTTCTTTCATAAACTGAAGATTCAAGTAAAAAATGATTTTACAATAATTACTGTCTATTTTTCCGCCATTTTTCCGCCTGCCTGACCATTGTACAACGGCATTCGTTTGAAAGTGCGCGAATGAAAGCGGAATTTCCATCCAAATGTGCTGCACTACCCCGCCGGGAAGCGCGAGCAGCTGCTGGCCGTTCAGTTTCTGTACGATTTCGTCTGCTGCATCCCGGGCAGCTTTTGTTCCCCCGCCTTTTTGCAGCAAATCAACAAGCAGCGCTTTTAAAGGCAGCCCGTCCTTGTCCGCGGCTTTGTCCTCATGCAAAAGCCCCGCCTCATAAAAAAGTCCCATTTTTTGAATCTTCTCTTTGATTTGCCGGCGTAACGCCTCTCCTGTCACCTGCTTGCTGCCTGTCCCAAGCTCCCCGATAAGTGCAAGCAATTGCCTCGTTTCCGGCGTCTGTTCCCCCTGCTTGAGCGCCTGCTGCAACCGGTTTAAAAGCTGATCCGCCGGTATGTTTTGACCTGCGGCAAGGAGCGAAGTGAACACGCCCTCTGACACAGGAAAGCCTTCTTGGAGCATAAAGGCAGCCGTTTCCAGCCCGTTTGCCAGATCCGGTACATGCTTCAGCCATGCGCCGATCGCAGCAATGTCATTTTTCGTAAACGGAATTTCCTGTTCAGCCAAGTACGAAACAAGGGACTGGAACGTTTTTCCTGGCGGCAGTTGCATTTGCGGGAGCAAAGCTTTCCCGGCCATGCCGTTTGCATCGGCTTCCGAAAGCATTTTCAACTGCACTTCACCGTCGGCCAAAACCGTTTGAAACCAGTAGTTTTTTCCGGCTTCAAGCGGCACTTCGAGTTTCGCGGCAAATGTACGCCCGCCTGCCTGGACAAGTGCGGTGTCATTTGGAAACAGTTTTTGGATGGCACCGGAAAAAATCTGCCCCGTTTGAAATGCAAACGTGCGGATATTTGAGCCGGCATCAATAGAAAATGGCTGTTTGCCTAAAAAAATTTGCATGCTATTCCCCCGCCCTGTTTCTTTCTTCTTGCTTATTTATCGGCGGATTGCCGGTCTGTCTTTAATCGGCGCAAACGATTTTCGATGGATCGGGCACGGGCCAAGCTTCATGAGCGCTTCCAGATGTTTTTTCGTCCCGTACCCCTTATGTATGGCGAAACCGTAACCGGGATATTTTTCATCCATTTCCTGCATATACCGGTCTCTCGTTACTTTTGCAACCACAGATGCCGCGGCAATTGAAATGCTTTTCGCATCCCCTTTTACAATCGAAGTTTGCGGGTACGAAGCGGGAATTTCCATCGCATCGATCAGCAAATGGTCAGGAGCAGCAGGCAAATGGCCCAAAGCCGCAAGCATCGCCTTTTTGGCCGCCTCGTAAATATTCATCCTGTCAATTTCTTCTGCGCTGGCAAAGCCGACGCCGACAAGGGTTTCTTCCTGGATCCGCGCAAAAAAGGCCTCCCGCTGTTTTTCGGAAAGCTGTTTGGAATCGTTCAGGCCGGGCAGGTAAAAATCTTCTGGAAGAATGACGGCAGCGGCTACAACTGGCCCGGCAAGCGGCCCCCTGCCTGCCTCGTCAATTCCGGCGATCAGGCGGCAGCCGTGGCTGCGCAGGGCGTCTTCAAACCGTCCCATCTCCCGGAATTTTTCAAGCTGTTCACGCTCTTTTTGTAATTTTCTCATCCATTTTTCCAGCGCTTTTTGTGCGCCTTTCCGTTCGTCCCGGCCTAGCGCCTGGATAAACGGATCGGACGGGTTTGTGATTTCCTGAAGACGCGCTTCAATTTCACTGATTTTCAATGTTTCCCCTCCCCGAAAAATAAGCACTCCCTTACGGAGAGCGCTTATTACAAATCAAATGTCAGAGGCCCCAGTTTCATGCCGCGGATATCACGGATAATCACTTCAGCCGTTTTGTCGTAATCGATTTCCCCTCCCGCCCGCAAGCAGCCGCGCAGGCGACCGATATGGTCAAAAAGGGGGACAATATCCGGGATATCCTCAAGCTTGTACCGGGCTTTTAATGTGCCGGGATAATGTTTTTCAAGAAAACGCAGGCCAAATACGGAAACGTCCTGCAGGTTGAGGATCGTGTCTTTAATCGCACCGGTTAAAGCGAGCTTATAACCGGTTTCTTTGTCTTCGAATTTCGGCCAAAGGATCCCAGGCGTATCGAGGAGCTCCATCGTTTTCCCGACTTTTATCCATGCCTGCGCTTTTGTCACGCCCGGCGTATTGCCGGTTTTGGCGATATTTTTCCCGGCAAGCCGGTTAATGAGCGTCGATTTACCGACGTTCGGAATTCCGACAATCATGGCCCGGATCGCACGCGGCCGGATGCCTTTTGCCCGCATCCTCTCCCATTTTGGCTCCAAAATCTGTTCAGCCAGTTTCACCATTTTGTCGAGCCCTTTTCCGCTTTGCGCGTCAATGGCAAGGACATGCGTATTGCCGCCGGACAATTTTTCAAGCCAGCGGGCTGTAGCGGCCGGATCTGCCATATCGGCCTTGTTCAGCAATTTGATCCGCGGCTTTTGCTGAATCAGTTCATCCAGCATCGGATTGGCGGAGGAAACCGGGATCCTTGCATCAAGCAATTCAAAAACAATATCGACCAGTTTTAATTTTTCGGTCACTTCTCTCCTTGCCTTCGCCATATGGCCCGGAAACCATTGTATTGCCATCATGCGTCAACTCCATAACGGTTACTTTTTTCCGTAAAATGCGCAACGAACGGGCGCTTATTTATTGATCATATGGGCATCTTTCACCGGCCAGTATACAAAGTTTGTCTCCCCGACCACCTTGCTGAGCGGAATCGTCCCGATCTGGCGGCTGTCTTTGCTGTACCGGCGGTTATCGCCCATCACAAAAATCTGCCCTTTTGGCACCGTGTCGCGCCCGATATAGTCTTTTAAGGTAAAATCTTCCGTAAGCGGTCCGTCGGCTACGGCTTTTTTATATTTATCGAGATAAGGCTCTTTATACGCTTTCCCGTTAATATACAGGATGTCATTTTTATACTCGATCCGGTCGCCCGGCAGCCCGATGACCCTTTTGATATAATCTTTGCCTTCCGGGGCGTGGAAAACGATGATGTCGAACCGTTTCGGGCTCCCGATTTTATTCACAATCATCCGGTCGCCGTTTTTCAAAGTCGGCATCATGGAAGAGCCGTCGACCACGATCGGGGCGAAGAAAAAGTAGCGCAAAATGCCGGCCAGTGCCACAGCAATCAGCAGCGCTTTCACCCATTCGAACAGTTCATTTTTTGGTTTTTTCTGTTTTGCCATTTATTTACACCGCCTCATTCCATGTATCCATAAGCGTATATTCCCTGATATTTTGCATTATAACAGGATTGGTTGCCGATTGAAAACCTCAGAGACACCCGGGTTATTTATGTATAAGTATGAAGAAAAGGGGCCATGATAGCCCCTTTTCGAACAGCCGTTGCAGCAAATTAGCGAATTTCTTTAATACGGGCAGCTTTACCGCGCAGATTACGCAGGTAGTAAAGTTTCGCACGGCGAACTTTACCGCGACGCACGACTTCAAGCTTCGCAATTTTTGGTGTATGGAGCGGGAATGTACGCTCAACGCCGACACCGTAAGAAACTTTCCGGACTGTAAACGTTTCGCTGATCCCGCCGCCGCGGCGTTTAATGACCACACCTTCAAAAACCTGGATACGTTCGCGTGAACCTTCGATAACTTTTACATGGACGCGGACCGTATCCCCCGGGCGGAAAGCAGGCAGATCAGTGCGAAGTTGATCTTTTGTAATTTCGTCAATAATATTGTGCATCGTATTCAACTCCTTCCAACAAATGCTCTTGCAAATCTTCCATCGTATTTGCAGCGGAACATCGTTTTACGGCGGTCTGCCTTGTTTTCAAGCAAACCACAAAAGCAATCTTAGCATAAACGCATGCTGATTGCAACAGCTACCCGCGTTTTTCTTCCCATTCTTTCAGCCACGCTTTTTGCTTTTCAGATAGCGGATATCCGCGTAAAAGATCCGGCCTTCTCGTATAGGTGCGGTACAGCGACTCTTTTTCGCGCCATTCTTCAATCAGCCGGTGATTTCCGGATAATAACACGTCCGGCACCTTCATTCCGCGAAAATCCGCCGGCCGCGTATAATGCGGATGTTCCAGCAGCCCGGTCGAAAAAGAATCAGTAACAGGCGAGGTTTCATTGCCCAAAACACCGGGAAGCAGGCGGACGATGCTGTCGATCATGACCATTGCGCCCAGCTCGCCGCCCGTTAACACATAGTCTCCGATTGAGATTTCATCGGTTACAAGCGTCCGGATCCGTTCATCATACCCTTCGTAATGGCCGCAAATAAAGATCAGATGTTCTTCTTCCGCAAACGCTTCCGCTTTTTGTTGCGTATACGTTTCCCCCTGGGGGCAGAGCAAAATGATGCGCGGCTTTTTTTCGCTTCCCTCAAGCCGGTCTTCGATAGCATCGAACACCGGCTGGGGCTTTAACACCATGCCCGCCCCGCCGCCGTACGGGTAGTCATCGACGGTTTTATGCTTGTTGTCGCTGTATTCACGGAAATTGACCAGATGATAATGGACGATCCCTTTTTCTTCTGCTTTTTTTAAAATGGAGGATCCGAGAACGCCTTCAAACATTTCCGGGAACAGCGTCAATATATCTATTTTCATGGCAAAAGCCCTTCCATCGGTTCAATCACAATTCTTTTTTCTTTTTTGTCGACTTTTTTGACGACGTCTTCAATATACGGGATCAGCGCTTCTTTCTGCTGCGCTGTTTTCACCACCCAGACGTCATTTGCCCCGGGCGTTAAAATCTCTTTTACCGTCCCGACTTTCTCGCCTGCGGTTGTCACGACTTCACAGCCGATGATTTCATGAAAATAAAACTCATTTTCGCCAAGCTCATCCAGCTGTTCTTCGGAAACTTTCAACATGCCGCCTTTCCATTTCTCGGCTTCCTCAATCGAATCAAAGCCCTCAAACTTCAGCAAATCAAACTGCTTATGCACCCGGTGCGATTCAATCGTAACAGCAAGCGGCTCATCGCGGCCGGGAAGAAACAAGTAAAGCGTATTGCCCGGTTTATAGCGCTCCGCTTTGAAATCCGTTTTGGAAATCACCCGCACTTCTCCGCGGATGCCGTGTGTATTGACGATTTTGCCGACATTAAACCATTGTGTCATATGCTCACCTCTCGCGAATTTCATGGATGATGCCATCTTTTATAATAATCGATTTCTCTTTTGTCACCGCATTCCAATCGTCGCCTTCCCGGACGTCAACAATGGCGTGAATTTCTTTTTCTTTTAATTCTGTCCCGATCGGAAGCAAAAGCAGTTGTTCAATTTGGAACTCCACCAGTTTGATTTTCTCCTGCCGGCTTTCAATTTCTTTTTCAAAATGCATTTTTAAATTGGTTCCCGAAAACTTTTTTTGCTTTTCCAGTTTTTTTGTTTCAAACCGGAGCTGCTCACACTCTTTTTGAAGTTGTTGTTTCTTTTGCCGGTATGTATCCAAAAGCATTCCTTTGCTCTTTTCGGTCAGGATTTGCTTGACCGTCACTTTTTGAAGGATTTTCAAAATGCCCTGCCCTCCTTTTCGCGCCATTCAATAAAAAACCCAAAAAATGCAGCCGGAAAAAGCGGATGTCGGTTAAGATGAGGGGGAAAGCCCGAAAGATGTATAAAAAAGGGAGGTGTGCCCCTCCCTTTCACTGGTGTTCTATCCATCGTTGTCCATTATTCGGCAATTTCAAGACGGATTTTTTTATGTCCGTGCACGCCGGCCGCCGCATAAACGACCGTACGGATGGCCTTTGCGGTACGCCCCTTTTTACCAATGACCATGCCGGCATCATCCGGATGGACAATCAGGCGGTAGAGCGTTCCGGATTCTTGTTCATCCCGTTCTACCCGCACTTCATTCGGATGGCTGACAATCGGCCTGACGATCGAAAGGATTAAATCATCCATCTGTTGGTCCATGATTATTTGCCGTGTTTTTCGTTATGGTATTTTTCCATAATACCTTGTTTTGAAAACAAGTTACGTACCGTATCAGACGGTTGGGCGCCGTTTTTCAGCCATTGGAGCGCGGCTTCCTCGTTGATTTTTACTTCTGCAGGATCTGCAACAGGATTGTAAGTTCCTACTGTTTCAATAAAACGTCCATCACGCGGTGAACGGGAATCTGCCACAACAATGCGGTAAAACGGGGATTTTTTTGCACCCATGCGTTTCAAGCGGATTTTTACTGCCATTTTAATCATACACCTCCAAAAAAGTTTCTCACAAGACTGTATCATATCAGAAAATCATGATGGTGTAAAGTCTTTTCTCTTAACACCCTCGTTTTTTACATAAAAGGGAATTTAAAGCCTTTTTTCCGGCCTTTTTGATTCATGCCCTGCAGTTGTTTCATCATTTTCTTCATTTCTTCAAACTGTTTCAAAAGCCGGTTGACTTCCTGTACCGGGCGGCCGGAACCTTTCGCAATCCGTTTTTTCCGGCTTGCATTGATGATGTCCGGGCGGATTTTTTCCTGCTTTGTCATCGACTGGATAATCGCTTCAACATGCGCAATTTGTTTCTCATCAATTTGCAGATTATCCATCCCTTTCATCCGGTTGGCCCCCGGGATCATTTTCAAAATGTCGCCGAGCGGCCCCATTTTCCGGACCTGGCCGAGCTGTTCAAGGAAATCATCGAGCGTAAATGACTGGTCCCGCATTTTCTTTTCGAGCGCGCGCGCTTTTTCTTCGTCGACAGTTTCCTGTGCTTTTTCAATCAGCGACAGAATATCGCCCATGCCGAGAATACGGGAGGCCATCCTTTCCGGGTGAAACGGTTCGAGCGCATCCATTTTCTCGCCCATCCCGGCAAATTTAATCGGCTTTTCGGTTACGGCCCGGATCGATAAAGCCGCCCCGCCGCGCGTGTCGCCGTCAAGCTTCGTCAGGATGACGCCAGTGATGCCGAGCTGGTCATTAAAACTTTGTGCGACATTTACGGCATCCTGGCCTGTCATCGCATCGACGACAAGAAAAATTTCATCCGGATGCGCAAGTTCCTTGATTTCCTTCAGTTCATTCATCAGCTCGCTGTCAATATGGAGGCGGCCGGCCGTATCGATGATGACGGTATCGTGATGTTCTTCTTTTGCTTTTTCAATCGCTTGCCTGGCAATTTCCACCGGGCTGATTTTGTCGCCAAGCGAAAACACCGGCATGCCGAGTTGTTTGCCGAGCGTTTCCAGCTGCTTGATTGCAGCGGGGCGGTAAATATCGGCCGCAACGAGCAGCGGGGTCCGGTTGTATTTTTTTCGCAACAGGTTGGCCAGTTTCCCGGATGTCGTCGTTTTCCCGGCACCCTGCAGGCCAACCATCATGATGACGGTTGGCGGGCGCTTTGCAACGGCAATCTTGCTCTGTGATCCGCCCATAAGGTTGGTCAGCTCTTCCTGGACAATTTTGATGACCTGCTGCCCGGGCGTCAGGCTTTTCAGCACATCCTGGCCAACCGCACGTTCGCTCACTTTTTTTACAAAATCTTTTACCACTTTGAAATTGACGTCAGCTTCCAGAAGGGCAAGACGGACTTCCCGCATCATTTCTTTGACGTCGCTTTCCGTGACCTTGCCTTTTCCGCGGATTTTCTGCATCGTGCCCTGCAGGCGTTCTGCGAGTCCTTCAAATGCCATTTTTCCGCCCCCTATTCCAATTTTTCGAGCGCATCGACAAGCCGCAACAGTTCCGGATTGGCATCATGCGCCAAAAGATTGCGCATCGACCGGAAAATGCGTGTGCGCGCTTGAAATTTTTCCAATAAACCAAGCTTTTTTTCATAGTCTTCAAGCGTTTGTTCGGTGCGTTTGATATTATCGTAAACCGCTTGACGACTCACACCGTATTGTTCGGCGATTTCGCCAAGCGATAAGTCGTCGAGATAATAGAGGGACATATAGCTGCGCTGCTTCGGAGTCAACAACGATTGGTAAAAATCGTACAAATCATTCATTCGCGTTGTTTTCTCCAGCATGGCTTCTTCCCCCTGTTAAGTGAAAATGCTTTACATAAACACAGAATACAAAGATTCCTGTTTTTTGTCAATGAAAACAAGTTCGTTTCCCCACAACCGATTTGAAGCGCTCCCGGCGGGCTTTAATACCGCGGCCTTCTGATTCGCAGTACGGCCCACATACGGTCAGGCTTGTTCTTCCGGCACTTCATCGATCAGATCGGAAAACAACCCGTACACATATTTTTCCGCATCAAACGGCTGAAGGTCATCCATTTTCTCGCCGAGGCCGACGAATTTGACGGGAATATGGAGTTCGTTCCGGATCGCGAGCACAATCCCGCCTTTTGCCGTGCCATCCAATTTTGTCAGCACAATCCCGGTTACGTCTGTTGCTTCTTTAAACGTCTTAGCCTGCACCATCGCATTTTGCCCGGTGGTGGCATCCAAAACGAGCAGCACTTCATGCGGGGCGCCCGGGATTTCCCGTTCGATGACACGCTTTACTTTTTCCAGTTCCTTCATCAAATTGACCTTGTTTTGCAGGCGGCCCGCCGTATCACAAAGCAGCACATCTGCATTTCTTGCTTTCGCTGCCTGGACGGCGTCAAACATGACAGCGGCTGGATCGGATCCTTCCGAATGTTTGATCACTTCCACGCCGACCCTCTCTCCCCAGACTTCAAGCTGTTCAATCGCGCCGGCGCGGAATGTATCGCCGGCTGCCATGATCACTTTTTTCCCCTGCTGCTTCAGCATATGGGCGAGCTTACCGATCGTAGTCGTTTTGCCGACGCCATTTACGCCGACAAACAAAATAACGGTCAAGGCGCCGTCCTGGATGTTAAGCCGGTTCGGGGCATCTTCGCCGGCCGAATAAATGTCAACCAGTTTTTCGGAAATCACGGACTGGACTTCAGAAGGGTCTTTAATGTTTTTCCGTTTCACTTCCATTTTTAATTCATCGATTAGTTCCATCACGGTCTGGAAGCCGACATCCGCCTGAATTAAAATTTCTTCCAGTTCTTCGAAAAAGTCTTCATCGATTTTCCGGTAACGCGCGACAAGATTGTTGACTTTGTTCGAGAAATTATCGCGCGTTTTTGCAAGCCCGGTTTTAAATTTATCGGTTACCGTATCGGCTTGCCGGGTGAATTTGTCTTTTAATGTTTTAAAAAAGCTCATTTGTCCACTTCCTTTGGCTTTCCTGAATTTGCGTATCAGCTTGTGCGGCATAAAAGCCGCACGAGCAGTCGTAAAAATCGCCGGCCTGATTTTTATCCCTGCCGGCCCGCTTGTGGCACGGGCGCTTCTTTTTAAACACGGCGCTGATTCGCCTGTTTAAGACGTTTGAAAAGCGAGGTCGGTTGATTCTTCCAGTTTGACCGACACAAGCTTCGATACGCCGGATTCCTGCATCGTAACCCCGTAGAGGACGTCCGCTTCCTCCATCGTTCCTTTCCGGTGGGTGATGACAATAAACTGGGTTTCCGCACTGAATTGTTTCAAATATTTGCTAAACCGGTATACATTGGCTTCATCCAGCGCAGCTTCCACTTCATCGAGAATGCAAAACGGCACCGGGCGCACACGCAAAATCGCAAACAAAAGCGCGATCGCGGTCAGCGCTCTTTCGCCGCCTGAAAGCAGCCCGAGATTTTGCAGTTTTTTCCCCGGCGGCTGCGCGAAAATTTCCACGCCTGTCGTAAGCAAATCTTTCGGATCCGTCAGCCGCAAATCCGCTCTCCCACCGCCAAAAAGCTCGCGGAAAACGGGTTCGAATTCGTTCCGGATGGCGTTAAACGTCTCATCGAACCGGCGGACCATTTCGCCGTCCATTTCCGTAATCACCTGGTCAAGGGTGTCTTTTGCTTCAAGCAGGTCGGTCTCCTGTTCTTTTAAAAACTGGTAACGTTCCGATACGCGCTCATATTCTTCGATCGCGCCGAGATTGACGGCGCCAAGCTCATCAATCGACAGTTTGATCAGCTTCACTTTTTTGCGTGCTTCCTCCAGGGAAACATTGAGCGGGCGGGCTTCTTTCGCGGCTTCAAAGGTGAGCGTGTATTCTTCGCGGAGCCTTTGAAGCCGGTTCTCAAGTTCCACATCCAGCCGGTTTGCTTTGACTTCTTCATCCTGAATGGCCTGCTGGAGCCCTTTTTGCTGCCGTTTCCATTCCTTCAGGCCGCGTTCCAGGTCTTCCATCTCTGCTGTCAGCCGGGCCCGTTCTTCCCTGCGCACGGCGATAAAGGCGAGCGTATCGTTTTTGTCACGCGCTTTTTGTTCGGCCGCTTCTGCCAGTTCGCTTTCCGACATGTGATGCTTCTTCGATTCGTCCGTAAGAAAGTGGTACTGCTCATCGTAACGCGCTTTACGTGACGTCCACTCCTTTATTTCACGGTCGAGCCGCGCAAGCTCTTCGCGGTCGCGCGCCGCCTGTTCCATCTTTACGGCAAGCGTCGATTTTAAATCGCTCAGTTCGCCCTGGAGCCTGCTTTTTGCCGTCGAATCATCGTTTTTCTTTACGGTCAGGGCTTCAATTTCCGCTTCCAGTTGCTGCGCTTTTTCGCCGGTACGCGCCAGCATATCTTCCAGTTCGCCGATCCGTTTACGGGCTTCATCCTGCTGCTTTTCCGCCTCTTGTTTTTCCATATCGTAGACGAGCAGGTGCTCATCCAGATTTTTTTCCTCAACCGCAAGCCGTTCCAGTTCCGCTTTCGCCTGCTGTTCTCCAAGTCTCAGCGCTTCGCCGTTTTTCCTCGCTTCATCCAGCTCCTGTTGCATGCGGGAAGCTTCGGCTTTCAATGCTTTGACTTCCGTTTCAAGCGCCATCGTTGTTTTTTCCATGCCGGCAAGCTTTTCTTTTAATGCTTCCAGTTCGCTTTTTCTCGAAAGGAGTGACACACTGTTTTGTTTCGAAGCCCCGCCTGTCATCGAGCCGCCCGGATTAACAACATCCCCGTCAAGCGTCACGATGCGGTAGCGGTAGCCGAGCATTTTGGCGATTTTGTTTGCACTTTTTAAATCACGGACTACAAGGACATGGCCGAGCAGATTGGACACAATGGACTGGTAGCGGCTTTCAAAGCGGACAAGCTCCGCGCACACGCCGACGTACGCCTCTTCATTGCGGAGCGGTTTGAGGCTTGCTTCCGGAATGGCCCGCGGCTTAATAATATCGAGCGGCAAAAAAGTCGCCCGCCCGGCCTTTCGTTCTTTTAAAAATGCAATGGCGTGCCGCGCATGCCGTTCCGTTTCTGTCACAATATGCTGCATCGAAGCACCCAGTGCTGTTTCAACCGCTTTTTCGTAAGGCGCGGGCACCCGGACCAGTTCAGCCACAGCACCTTCAATGCCTTCCAGCTGTTTGCCGCGGGCTTTCAAAATTGCACGCACGCCTTGGTAAAAGCCGGTATAATCTTCTTCCATCTCTTCAAGCGTTTCTTTCCGTGATTTCGCTTTTTGCAAATATTGGTATGCCTGATACAGATTGGACTCCTGTTTTTGATACCGACTGTTTACGGATTCCAGCTGCCTTTGCTTTTCCATATAGGCACCGGCTGCCGCTTCCAGCTCCTGTTTGATTTTTGCAAGGCGGCCGGTCGCCATTTTTTTCTTTTCCCGCACTTTTTCCCGTTCTTCGACATATTTCCGGTTGTCGGCTTCAAGCCGGCTGAGGCGGTTTAACGACGTTTGCAGCTGCTGCATAAGCAGGCGCTTTTCATTTTTTCCGCTTGCCTGCTCATTCAGCAGTTCAATATAGTCGCTTTTTAAAGACTCAATTTTTCCCTCCAGATTCGTGCTGAGGCGGAAAAGGCCCGCTTCCTTCTCTTTCACGCTTTCTTTCAGGGACGATAAGGCTTGTTCATTTTCCGCCGCCGTTTGCAAAAGCTTTTCCTTTTGGGCTTCCAGTTCTTTTAAAGCGTTCTCCGCTTCATTTATATTTTTCTCAAGCTGGGCTTTGTTCTCGCTGGCGTTCTTTTTGCGTTCCTTCAGCACTTCTTTTTGCCCTTCGAGTTTTTCCAGCTCTTCTGTCGCTTGAAGCAGCACATTCTGCAAGTCTTGAATCGATTCATCGAGCGCGTCCAGCTGATTGCGCTTTTCTTCCAGCTGTGCTTCCTGTTTGCGGATTTCGGAAGAGAGCCCCGCTTCTTTATCCCGGTGTGCTTCAAGCTGCGATTTAAGCGATTCCCACTCGCCATGCAATGATTCTATTTCATACGCCAAAACGGCAATTTCATAATTTTTCAATGCTTCCTTTTGTTCCAGATAATCTTTTGCGACCGATGCCTGCATTTTCAACGGCTCAAGCTGGCTTTCCAGTTCATACAGAATGTCGCTAACACGGTTTAAGTTATCCTGCGTTTCGGCAAGCTTCACTTCCGCCTTTTTCTTGCGCGTCTTATATTTTAAAACGCCGGCTGCCTCTTCAAAAATGCTGCGGCGTTCTTCCGCTTTGCTGTTTAAAATTTCTTCCACTTTCCCCTGGCTGATAATGGAAAAAGCTTCTTTGCCAAGGCCGGAATCCATAAACAATTCCACAATATCCTTCAACCGGCATTGCTGTTTATTGATATAAAACTCGCTTTCCCCTGAACGGTACACCCGCCTTGTCACGCTCACTTCCTGGTAATCAATTGGAAGGGCGCGGCCTTCGTTTTCAAGCGTTAACGTCACTTCTGCAAAATTCAGTGGTTTTCTTGTATCGCTGCCGGCAAAAATAACATCTTCCATCTTTCCACCGCGCAGGCTTTTCGCTGATTGTTCACCGAGCACCCAGCGGACGGCGTCGATCACATTGCTTTTGCCGCTGCCGTTCGGGCCGACAACCGCTGTCACGCCCGGAACAAATTCAAAGGAAATCCGGTCCGCAAATGACTTAAATCCGATCACATCGAGACGTTTCAGAAACAATCCGTTCCCCCTCCATTCTTTACGGCTTCTTTTTTTCTTCTTTCTGCAAATTGGATAAAGCCGTTTGCGCAGCCTGCTGTTCCGCTTCTTTTTTGGAGCGGCCTTTTCCTGTCCCGAGCGCTTTATTGTTTAGCGACACGCTGGAGATGAACTCCTTGTCATGCGCAGGGCCGCGTTCATCGAGAATCGTGTATTCCAACACACCGGATGTTCTTTTTTGGACGTACTCCTGCAACTTGCTTTTATAATCCGCCGTGCTGCTGAAGAGCCCCTCGTCTATTTTCGGGAATACAACTTTTTCAAGAAGGGAAACAACAGCCTTTAACCCCTTGTCCAAATAAAGCGCGCCGATAAACGCTTCAAACACATCGGCTAAAAGAGCCGGGCGCGTTCTGCCGCCGGTCATTTCCTCGCCTTTACCGAGCAGGATATACTCGCCGAAATGCAGCTCATTGGCAAAAATGACAAGCGACGGCTCACAGACGACGGACGCCCGCAATTTCGTCATTTCCCCTTCGTTCATCGACGGGAACCGATTAAATAAATAATGGGAAACGGTCAGTTCCAGGACGGCGTCGCCTAAAAATTCAAGCCTTTCATTGTCGTGCCTGCGCTTTTCCGGATGCTCGTTCACATAGGAGGAATGCGTAAAAGCCTGTTTCAGCAGGTTTACGTCTTGAAAATGGATCCCGAGTTGTTCCTGCAGGTTGCCGAATTTGTTTACTACATGTTCTTCATCTGATTTTATTTTTTTACCCATCGTTCATCCACCCGATATCTTGATATAGTTTCAACTTAACTTAAATATATAGAAAAATACTGCTGAACGCAAAGGCATCTCCCAGGACCCGGGCGGTCGTAAATAGGCAAAAAGGGATCGCGCTTTTTTGCCCATTTACCATCCTCAGGCAGGAGACGATTGACGCCGGATTAGAGAAAAATGTCCCGCTTTATGGGGCGGGACATTTTACATGAAGACGATTACTGCTGATTTTGTATGTAATTTACAGCGTCACCCACTGTTACAATTTTCTCAGCATCCTCGTCAGAAATTTCCATTCCGAATTCATCTTCCAATTCCATCACCAATTCCACTACATCAAGGGAATCAGCGCCAAGATCTTCTTTGAATTTCGCTTCCAGTGTAACTTTGGATTCTTCGACACCAAGGCGGTCAACGATGATCTTTGTCACACGCTCTAATACGTCTGCCATGCGGTTCACCTCCCCTCAAGGTATTATAGAGGATTTTTTATAATTAATAAAGCGAAACTTAAAAACAAGCTTTGCCGCGACCGTTACATGACCATTCCGCCATCGACGTGGATCGTTTGCCCGGTAATGTAGTCGGAACTGCTGCTTGCCAAAAACAGGGCAGTCTTTGCTACATCTTCCGGCTTGCCGAAACGGGAAAGTGGGATTTGGCCCAGCATGCCTTCTTTGATGTCTTCCGTCAGCTTATCGGTCATATCCGTTTCAATCATGCCCGGGGCAATGGCGTTTACAGTAATACCGCGGCTTGCCAGCTCACGCGCCGCCGTTTTTGTAAGCCCAATGACGCCGGCTTTGGCAGCGGTATAATTGGCCTGACCGGGGTTGCCGCTGATACCGACAACCGAGGCAATATTAATGATTTTGCCGCTCCGCTGCTTCATCATCGGCCGCGCCGCCGCTTTTGTGCACAGGAAGACCCCTTTTAAATTGGTATCGATGACTGCATCCCATTCTGCTTCTTTCATCCTCATCAAAAGGTTATCACGGGTGATGCCGGCGTTATTCACCAATATATCAAGTTTGCCGAATTTTTCCAGCACCTGTCTGAACATTTCCTGCACTTCCGATTCATTCGAAACATCAGCCCGGATGGAAAAGGCTTCCACACCATAAGAACGGACGGCGTTTACCACTTCTTCCGCTTTTTCAGCATTCCCTGCATAGTTGACCACAACATGCGCGCCGGAAGCGGCAAACGCAAGCGCGATTTCGTGGCCGATGCCGCGGGACGCACCGGTCACAAGCGCAACTTTGTCTTTTAAAAGCATTCGGTCTCCTCCTCCATTATTTTTGCAGCGCGCCAACCGCAGCTTCCAGGGTTTCCATATCCTGGACGGCATATGTTTTTACGCTGCGGTCAATTTTCCGGATTAATCCGGAAAGCACTTTGCCCGGCCCGACTTCAATAAAGGTATCAACGCCGAGGCTGATCATTTTTTTGACAGAATCTTCCCATAAAACAGGGGAATAGAGCTGGCGGATACAATTTGCTTTGATGTCCTGAGCGCCCGTTTCCACTTCGGCATCAACATTGGCGATCACAGGAACCGCCGCATCCCGGATAGCAATTTCGTCAAGAACCGCCTTATATTTTTCCGCTGCCGGCTCCATCAATTTGGAGTGGAAAGGCCCGCTTACCTGAAGCGGGAGGACGCGTTTCGCCCCTCTTTCCTTGGCAAGGGCGCCCGCTTTCTCAATTCCGGCAGCTGTCCCGGAAATGACTATCTGGCCGGGACAGTTCAAATTCGCGAGCTGGACCGTTTCCCCTTCACGGCTCACTTCATCTGCAACTTCCTCTAGCACGCCGCGGTCAAGCCCGAGCACGGCGGACATTGCCCCGGCACCGTTCGGGAATGCTTCATCCATATATTCGCCACGTTTGCGTACCGCATATACGGCATCTTCAAAAGACAAAGCGCCGGCTGCCACAAGCGCCGAATATTCGCCAAGGCTGTGCCCGGCTGTGAAATCTGCATGGATGCCCGCTTCCTGAAGCACCTGTAAAATCGCAGTGCTTACCGTTAAAAGGGCCGGCTGGGCATTTTCGGTACGGGTCAGTTTGTCCAGCGGGCCGTTTTGAATGAGCCCGGATAAGTCCATCCCAAGCTTTTCATCTGCTTTTTGAAAAACAGCCGCCGCTTTTTCATTTGCACCGGCAACCGACTGCCCCATGCCAACCGTCTGGGATCCCTGCCCCGGAAAAACAAATGCTATTTTCCCCATCTCTTTTCCTCCATCCTTACTTTTGTTCAAGTTGTTGAATTGCGTGTTTGATTTTGCCGGTGACGTCAGACTGTACCATTTCACGCGCCTGCCGCACCGCATTGTAAATTGCATTGGCGTTTGATGACCCGTGTGCTTTAATGACGGGCGCATTCAGCCCCATTAAACCCGATCCGCCGTATTCCGAGTAGTCCATGATATTTTTCAGGCCTGACAGTTCTGATTTGATCATCGCAGCGGCCAGTTTTGTCTTCAGATTGTGCATGAACACTTTTTTGATCATGGAAAACAAGGATCCGGCCGTACCTTCAATCGTTTTCAGCACCATATTGCCGGTAAACCCGTCTGTGACAACGACATCCGCCGCCCCCTCGAGCAAGTCGCGGGCTTCAACATTGCCGGTAAAATTCAAATCAGTTTCTTTTAAAAGTTGAAATGCTTTTTTTGTTAATTCATTGCCTTTCTTTTCTTCTGTTCCGATATTTAAGAGGCCGACGCGCGGATTTTTTAAGCCTCTTACCTTTTCGGCATACAGCGAGCCCATGATGGCAAACTGCAGCAAATGTTCCGGCTTGGCTTCCGCGTTTGCGCCGAGATCGAGCATGACAAAACCGCGCCCGTCCGTTGTCGGGAGCACCGGGGCAAGGGCCGGCCTTTCAATACCTTCAATCCTGCCAACCACAAAGAGACCGGATGCCATTAGAGCGCCCGTATTTCCGGCCGAGATGCACGCGTCCGCTTCCCCGTCTTTCACGGCTTGGGCCATACGCACCATGGAAGAATTTTTTTTGCGGCGAACTGCCCGCACCGGTTCGTCTGTTCCAGATATTACCTCATCGGTATGGATAACGGCAACGCGGTCAGACGTTTCCAGTTCCTTCCTGATTTGCGTTTCGTCCCCGAACAGGATAAACGCCGTGTCCGGAAATGCGTTTACAGCCCGGTTAATCCCTTGTACAATTTCTTTTGGGGCATAATCCCCGCCCATTGCATCAATTGCTAATTTCATTCTGTTCAGCCCCGTTTCTAAAATCAAGCTTTTCCCGTGCGAAAGTTTTCCCGGCCATGCCGCAACCGGGGTTGCCGGTCCCCGGGAAAATGGTTTACCTGTCCGCGAAGCATAGTTAAGCACTGCCGCCTTTTCCGGCATGATCCCGATACATTTCAAATTCGCCTTTAAAGACGAGGTCACGGCCGACATAGCTTTCAACAAACACAGTCGTTCTGCCGTTTTCCTGATTGACGTTCGCCACTTTTGCCTTGGCAATGACGCGGTCGCCGATTTTCGCGGACCGCAAAAACCGGATGGTGGCTTTCGCCGTGAGGGCCAGTTCATCATCAATAACGGCAACGGCAAGCGAGTTGGCCTGCGCAAACAGATGATGCCCGCGGGCGATGGCGTTTCGCTTAAAAACATGTTCTTTTTTGACATCAAAAATAGAGATGGCGCTGCGATCCAATTCGATATCGATCACTTCCCCGACGACTTCTTCGATCGGCAGCGCCCTTACTTCATTGGCGAACCGCTTTTCAGCAACGTTTTTGATCCTTTCCCGCAGTTCCGGAATGGAAAGCTCCAGCCGGTCAAGGCGGATCGTCTGCACGCTGACATGGTATTTTTCCGCCAGTTCTTCATCTGTGATAAAAGGATTCTGCCTGATGGTTTCCTGCAAACTTTGCTGCCGGTCCTTTTTTTTCATTTTCATGGGTGACACCATCCGAAATTTTAGGACTTGGTACTAATCGTAGTATATAGAAAGAAAAGGAAGTTTGCAAGAATTGCCAAAGCTGCCCTGGCAAAACGCAAACTCCCTTTAGTCCAGTTTCTCCCCTTCGAGCACACCTGATGCTTCAAGCTGGCGCCGCAAGTGTGAAAAAGCCGGGTCATGCCAGAATGTATCGGAACTGATCAATTGCTGCGCATCCTGCCTGGCTGTTTCAAGCGCCCGGAAATCATGGACCATATCGGCCACTTTAAATTCCGGCAGCCCGCTTTGTTTTTTTCCGAAAAAATCGCCGGGTCCGCGAAGCTCGAGATCTTTTTCGCTCAAAACAAAGCCGTTGTCCGTTTCCGTCATAATTTTCATCCGCTCTTTGCCGATTTCTGTTTTCGGGTCGGCGAGCAAAATACAATACGATTGCGCATCGCCTCTGCCGACACGGCCGCGCAACTGGTGAAGCTGGGCAAGGCCGAACCGTTCGGCATCATAAATGACCATAATGGTCGCATTCGGCACATTGACCCCGACTTCGACAACCGTTGTCGACACAAGCACCTGAATTTCGTTGCGGCTGAACGCTTTCATGACTGCTTCCTTTTCGTCACCCGGCAGCCTGCCATGCATCAGCCCGGCTGTATACCTGCCATTAAAATATTGGTTTAAAATGGCATACACATCAATCGCGTTCTGGACGTCAAGCTTATCGGATTCCTCGATGAGCGGACAAATGACATACGCCTGTCTGCCTTTTTTGAGCTCTTTTTCGATAAAGCCGAGCACCCTTTCGAACAGATTGTTTTTCACCCAGTACGTTTCAATCTTTTTCCGGCCAGCTGGCATCTGGTCAATGACAGAAACATCCATTTCGCCGAACACGGTGATGGCAAGCGTCCGCGGAATGGGCGTCGCCGTCATAAAAAGCACATCCGGATTCATCCCTTTTTCGCGAAGGATCCGTCTTTGCTCAACCCCGAACCGGTGCTGTTCATCTGTGATCACAAGGCCGAGCCGCGAAAATGCCACATCTTCCTGAATTAAAGCATGCGTGCCGATTAAAATATCGATACCGCCAGTTCCAAGCTGTTCCAAAAGCGCTTTTCGCCGTTTCCCTTTTACGGTGCTCGTCAGTAAAGCGACCTGGACGCCGTGCGGTTCGAGCAGCTGGCAAAGCGATTCGGCATGCTGCTCGGCGAGAATTTCCGTCGGGACCATCAGTGCCCCTTGAAATCCCGCCGTCACCGCAGCGTATAGCGCAATCGCAGCAACGACCGTCTTCCCGGAGCCGACATCCCCCTGGAGTAAACGGTTCATGCGGAACGGCGACTTCATGTCCGCGCAAATTTCGTTTACCACTCTTTTCTGGGCGGCCGTCAATGAAAACGGCAAGGAGTCGATAAAATGTCTTAATTTCCGCACATCATAGCGGATGGCCCGGCCGTTTGAATGTTCGCGCTCGAATTTCCTTAACGCCTGCATCTTCAGCTGAAAAGCCAAAAACTCTTCGTATACAATGGTCCTTCTCGCCATTTTCACTTCTTGTTCCGATTTTGGGAAGTGCATCGCAAACATGGCCTGCTTTTTCGGCATTAATTTATATTTTGCAAGCATTTCTGCCGGGAGCGCCTCTTCGATTTCACTGCCATAAGCATGAAAGGCGGATTGAATGTATTTGCGCAACGTTTTTACCGTCATTTTTCCTTTCACCGCATAGACGGGCCCGAATCCGGACGTTTGATCAGCCGTGCCTGTTTTTACGGATTGGGCCGTAATCGTCTGCCGGTGCATGTCCCATTTTCCGGTAACCGTAATCTCATCATGGACATGGATTTTCTTTTTCAAATACGGCTGGTTAAAACAGACAACCGTAATGAGAAAATCGCCTGCGAACACTTTCATCGACAGGCGTGACCGTTTTTTTGAATAATAGATGAGGGAGGGTTCGCTATGCACCCTCCCCGTCACCGTCACCCGTTCATCATGCCCGACTTCACGCAAATCTTTGAGCCGGTCATCTTCATACCGGAAAGGAAAATAAGTAAGCAGGTCATAGATGGTAAAAATCCCCATCTGCCCGAGGCTTGCTTCCGTTTCTTCGCCGATCCCTTTTAAAACGGATACCGGCAGATCAAGCGGGCTATTCATGCAGATCAAGCGGCATACCGAAAATTTTGGCTTCCAGTTTCCGGGCGGTCGGCGTATCCGCCAAGCCTCCCCGCGCTGTTTCTTTGAGCGCAGTCGGCATCTGCTGCCCGACGCGGTACATCGCATCAATCACTTCATCGCAAGGGATCCGGCTTTTAATGCCGGCAAGCGCCATATCTGCCGCAACCATTGCATTGGCCGCCCCCATTGCATTCCGTTTCACGCATGGTACTTCCACAAGACCGGCAACAGGATCGCATACGAGGCCGATCATATTTTTCAACGTAATGGCCATCGCATGGGCACATTGATCCGGTGTGCCGCCCGCCATCTCAACGATAGCCGCGGCAGCCATCCCGGCGGCTGATCCGACTTCTGCCTGGCAGCCGCCTGCTGCGCCGGAAATAAACGCATTATTGGCCACCACAAAACCGAATGCGCCGGCTGTAAATAAGAAACGGACCATTTCTTCACGCGTCGGATGCAGTTTGTTTTTGACCGCAAAGAACGTTCCCGGCACGACGCCGGCAGAACCGGCTGTCGGCGTTGCGCAAATCGTTCCCATTGCCGCGTTCACTTCATTTGTCGCAACGGCTTTGCTGACGGCATCCAAAATGGTGGCGCCGGATAAGAAATTGCCTTTTTCAATATATTTTTGCAGCAGTACGGCATCGCCGCCCGTAAGCCCTGAGTGGGAGTGGACGCCGGCAATCCCTTTTTCAACTGCTTTTTCCATCACAGCCAGATTTTCATCCATCTTTTTTATGATGGCTTCCCTCGATTTTCCGGTTACTTCCATTTCTTGCTCTATCATAATTTCCGAGATTTTTTTATTTTGCTGTTCGGCCAGTTCTACAAGCTCAGCAACATTCCGAAACATAATTTCCCTCCTTCAATATCCATGCTGCTTCTCCTGGCACAGGCAAGGATGCACGCACATTTTTTAAAGACAGCCAAAAGAAAGCGCCACCTGCTTAGCAGCTGCGCTTTTTTCTCACTATTAATCTACAACTCTTGCAACCTGGGTAATATTCGGGAGCTGCTTCATCTCTTCAATGACGGCGTCATCGAGATTCTGGTCCACTTCGATAGCCATCAAGGCCATCTTTCCGGCTTCTTTGCGCGATACTTCCATATGGCCGATATTGATTTCATGTGCTGATAAAATATTGGATACGGCCGCAATCGCCCCGTAGCGATCCTGGTGAACGACGAGCACAGCCGGATGGTGGCCGGATAAATGCAGTTCAAAGCCGTTCAGTTCTGTCACTTCAATTTTTCCGCCGCCGATTGAGATACCGGTCAGTTCCATATCTCCCGATGCGTCGCCCATCCGGATCTTTACCGTGTTCGGGTGATCCGTGACGGCGCTTTCCACGAAAAACTTTACCGAAAGTCCGTGCTGTTCCGCAATCTGAAGAGAAGATTTGATCCGTTCATCATCCGTGTCAAAATCGAGCAGGCCGCCGACAATGGCAACGTCTGTGCCGTGACCTTTATAGGTGGTCGCGAACGATCCGTAAAAATGGATGTCTGCCCACTGTGGCTGCCTGCCGAATAAGCTTCTCGCCACCCGACCGATGCGCGCGGCACCTGCTGTATGGGAGCTCGAGGGCCCGATCATCACCGGGCCGATAATATCAAAAACACTTTTATATTTCATTGCGCATCACACCCACATTATTGTGTTTTTTCGCGATTTCAATCTTGGTGGGTGCGCCCCGTTTTTCAGACCGCACCCGCCGTTGTGCTGATTTTAAAGTTTGCCGGGCAAAACCGGGTTGGTTCGGCCGGCTCGCCCGAACTGGAACCTTTTTACCAAAAAAGAATGGATGAAAGCTTTGCACTTGAAAGCGCTGCAACAGATGAAAACAAACAGCAGCGGATGGTGCATTTTTTCGTATTCAGCAAGCTCTTTTTATAATATGCGGGCAAGCAATCTTATTCCACTGCCAAAATAAAGGAATATAACGGCTGCCTGCCTTCATGGACTTCGATTTCTATCTCCGGCCAGTTGGTTTCAATATAGGAAACGAGTTCGTTTACCTGTTCCTTGCTGACATCTTTTCCGTATATGACGGTGGCAATTTCATCTTCCGCGCCGATCATGTGCGAAAGCAGCTGCCCGGATGCTTCCAACAGGGCAGGACTCGTTTTGACGATTTTCCCTTCGTAAATCCCCATATAATCCCCTTTTTTGATGGAGATGCCGTCAATATTCGTATCCCTGACCGCATTGGTAACCTGGCCGGATTTCACGCGGCCGAGCGCTTCTTCCATTGCTTGGACGTTTTTGTCAAACGGCTGTCCGGGGTTAAATGCGAGCAGCGCCGCCATTCCCTGCGGCACGGTTTTAGACGGGACAATAGCCACTTTTTCTTCCGCTAGTTCCGCTGCCTGCTCGCTTGCCATGACAATATTTTTATTGTTCGGTAAAATGATGATTTGTTTTGCGTTTGCCTCTTCAATGGCTTTCAATATGTCCTCGGTGCTCGGGTTCATCGTCTGGCCGCCTTCAATGACAACATCGGCGCCGATGCTTTTAAACAGCGCAGCGATTCCGTCCCCCATGGCAACCGTAATCACACCGTAATCTTTCTTTTCTTTTTTCTCCTGTTCCGCTCCGTTTTCGCCAACAAGCGCATGATGCGTTTCGCCCACTATCGCGCTGTGCTGCTCGCGCATATTGTCCACTTTTAACTTAATGAGGCTGCCGTATTGCTGGCCGTAGTTCAAAACATCACCCGGGCGCTCAGTGTGGACATGGACTTTCACGATATCATCATCCGAAATGACCAAGAGGGAATCCCCGAAACGGCTCATATCACTGCGGAACCGCTCCTCCGAGAATGTCTTGGCGGACGGTTTGGAGCGGTCGAGCCTGACCATGATTTCCGTGCAGTACCCATATTTGATATCTTCCGTACGCATAAAGTCCTGCACATGCTTATGGTGTTCGGCGTTTACGAGCTCGTCCATTGACGGCATGACGGACGGTGTATCCGGCAGCTCTTCCCCTTTTAACTCGGCAAGAAAGCCTTCATAAATAAAAACAAGCCCCTGGCCGCCGCTGTCGACCACGCCGACTTCTTTTAACACCGGCAACATGTCCGGCGTCCGGCTCAGCGTCGTTTTCGCTTCCCCGAGGATCGCTTCCATGACTGCCGCCAGATCCTTTTCGGTTTTCGCCGTTTGCACGCCTTTTTTGGCCGCTTCCCTTGCAACGGTGAGAATCGTTCCTTCAACCGGCTTCATGATCGCCTTAAAAGCGCTCTCGATCCCGGCCTGAAAAGCCGCTGCAAACTCTTTTGCGGAAATATGCGCTTTTGTTTCAATCGATTTGGAGAAGCCGCGGAACAGCTGGGATAAAATCACGCCCGAATTGCCCCGCGCGCCCATCAGCAGCCCTTTTGCAAAACTTGCGGCAACGGACCCGATATGCGCCTGGACATTTTTTTGCACTTCCTTTGCACCGGAAGTCATCGTTAAATTCATATTTGTTCCCGTATCGCCATCAGGGACAGGGAATACATTCAGGGCGTCAACCGTTTTGGCATTTGCCGCAAGATGGTTCGCCCCTTGTATGACCATTTCTGCAAAACGCTTTCCATCCAGTGATGTAACCACAAAATTTCCTCCTCGTTACGGGTTCGCGACACGCACGCCCTGAACGTAAATATTAATGGCGTCAACTGATAAGCCGACTGTTTGATTCAGCGTATATTTTACTTTCTGCTGGACGTTGCGGGCGATTTCGGAAATTTTTGTCCCGTAGCCCACAATGATGTACATGTCAATTTCGACTCTTTCATCCTGTTGACGCACAATGACGCCCCTCGAGAAGTTTTCTTTGCGCAGGATTTCTGTAATGCCGTCTTTAATTTGATTTTTCGAGGCCATGCCAACAATGCCGAAACAGTCGATGGCGGCACCTCCTGCAATCGTGGCGACGACTTCATTCGATATATCAATTTGTCCGTAATGCGTATTTATTTCAATCGGCATAAATCGCTCCCCCTTATCTTCACTGTTTCCAAACCGGATTTGACCTGCTACCGCCATTGTACTATAAGACAGGGTACATGGAAAGCAGAGCAGGTCTGCATTGTTATAGTTTACCACAAAACAGGTTGTCCTGCATGTATCCCTTCCGGCAGGACTTGCATTGTGTCTTCCAATATGATAAATTATTATAGTGAATTTTTAACGAAAAATGAAGAGATGAAAGCATAAATATGTTCTATTTCTGCTTCGCAACAGGAGGAGGGAATACAATGCCGAAAAAATGTGCAATTACAGGACGTAAAACGGTATCCGGCAATAAACGTTCTCACGCCATGAACGCAAACAAACGCACCTGGAAAGCGAACTTGCAAAAAGTGCGCATTCTGGTGGACGGCAAACCGCAACGCGTCTGGGTTTCCGCTCGCGCTTTGAAATCCGGGAAAGTCGAACGTGTATAATGCAAAAACAGGAAACCGGGTATCCGGTTTCCTGTTTTTTTTGCGGCAAAAAAAACCGGCGCGCCGCCGATTTTCCCGCTGTGTAGAATGAACTGCCCCACGAACCGCCATGCGTCCATTTTATCTCTTATCCTTTTTTAAAAGTCCCCAGCATGGCCCTGACAATACCGCCCAAAAATTTCGGCAGTTTAATCGTATAAAATTTCATGTATGTCCCTCCCCATTCAAATACAATCCGGGTCTCCCGCACATTATATTCATGCGTAAGCGAAAAGGATACAGCCTGCTTGTTCATGAAATATCATTAATCATGGCTTCTTACCATCATTAATATGCCGCTTGAAAAAGAAAAAGTACCAAAATCACGGATTAGTTCATTGCTGACACAAAGGGTGGTGCCCCTTACAATATGCCGGTTTTCAAGCGGATACTTAAATCCGGTTAAAGAGATCCCTTCTACCTCTTCCGTCAACGGGAGAAAAGAAACATACGGATACGCATCCATTTTTTCAATCGTATAAGTTCCGGGCAAAAACATTTCCACGAGATTCTGCCTGTCGATCATTTCTATTTTTCCTTTAAATTGCAAAGCTTTTTCATGTACAAGTAAAAGGACATTGGTAAAAGCATGATCGAGCCGTCCGCCGGTAGCGCCAAAAATGCGGATCACATCCGGATCCTGGCTGATTGCCCACATTAAGGCCAGCTCCATATCGGTCTCATCTTTTTCGGGCTGGAATTTGCGGATATGCTCAAGTTTCCGGTTGATCCAGTCCCATTCTTCCTGATTGACAGAATCAAAGTCGCCAAAGGCCATTTCCGGGATGATCCCTTGTTTAAGCAAATGCAGCACGCCCCTGTCTACACCTGCCCATGCCGCTCGTTTGTCCTCCGCATATGGCGCAAGATCCGGCACATTTTCGGGCGGGCCGCCTGCTAAAATATAGATTTTCTTTTCCATGCCTCATTCCCCTTTTATACGACGGATTTAAGACAACCTGATGCTTTGTCCACTCCCCGCGGGTTTTTCATGCAGAAAAAGCCGGATGAACCCCGGCTGTTGTTTTACTGCCCGTATTTTAATGCCTGGATCGCTTTTTTCCGGTTCTTGCTTTTAAAAATATTGGAGCCCGCAACCAGCACCGTTGCACCGGCCTGTGTGCATTTTTGCGCTGTTTCCGGATGGATGCCGCCGTCGACTTCAATGTCAAATGCAAGCCCCTGCTCTTTTTTTAAACGGTGCAGTTTTTCAATTTTCGGGACAACGGATTCAATAAAAGCCTGTCCGCCAAACCCGGGATTGACCGTCATCAGCAATACAAGGCCGACATCCCCCAGTATGGGCGCAATCCATTCGACCGGTGTGGCGGGATTTAAGACAACGCCGGGATTTACACCAAGGGACCGGATTTCCTGGATCGTCCGGTGGAGATGCCTGCACGCTTCCACATGGACAGAAATTGTATCCGCCCCTGCTTTCGCAAAAGCTTCCAAATACTGGTCCGGATTTTCAATCATTAAATGGACGTCGAGCGGAAGCTTTGTGACCGGCCGCACCGCCCCGACAACGAGCGGTCCCATCGTAATGTTCGGCACAAAATGGCCGTCCATTACATCAATATGGATCCAGTCCGCCCCGCCTTCCTCCACATCTTTAATTTCCTCTCCCAGTTTTGCAAAATTTGCAGACAAAATAGAAGGTGCGATTTTTACCATCGTCAATACCTCGGCTTTCTGTTTTTAATTTCCTGAAGAAACTGGATGTAATGGCTGTACCGGAATGAAGCGATCTCCCCTTCGGCCAAAGCAGCTTTGACCGCACAATGTGGCTCGTTTTCATGCAGACAGCCGCGGAACTTGCAGCCGGCCGCTTTTTCACTGATCTCCGGAAAATTATCCCCAAGCTCCGTTAATTCCACACTGTTGAAGTCGAGTGAGCTGAAACCTGGCGTATCTGCGACGAGCCCGCCTCCGACCGGCAACAGTTCAACATGGCGGGTAGTGTGCTTCCCCCTGCCCAGATGCGTGGAAATTTCATTTGTTTTTAAACCCAAAGCAGGGTCCAGGCGGTTGAGAATGGACGTTTTCCCCACTCCGGACTGGCCGCAAAAGACGGTGATTTTTCCTTTCAATGCCGAAAGCAAAGCATCTGCCCCTTCGCCTGCTTTCGCCGACGACAACATAACCGGGTAACCGATTTGCCGGTATACTGCAAGCGTCTCGAGTAGCTTTTCTTTTTCATCCGCGCCTAGGAGATCGCATTTTGTGATTAGAATAAGCGGGCGAATCAGGTTCTTTTCAATCGGGACTAAAAAACGGTCCAAAAGCAGCGTAGAAAAGGCTGGTTCTTTTGCGGAAAAAACCAAAACAGCCTGATCCACATTGGCAATCGGCGGACGGACGAGTTCATTCTTTCTTTCGCCGATGTCCAAAATATAACCTTCCCTCCCGTTTTCTTTTTGGAATTCGACATGGTCCCCGACGAGCGGGGTGATTTTCCTTTTACGGAAGACGCCTCTGCCCCTGCATTGGTAAATTTCGCCGTCTTCACGATTTTTCACATAGTAAAAGCCGCTTAAAGCCTTGATGATTTTTCCTTCTGCCATACATCCACCTCCATCTCTCCGACATTTTCAAACCAGGGGAGGCGCCGGGTTACGGCCCAGCGCTTTCTCAGTTAAGAAAGGATAAATTTTCAATTTCTACTTTCCTAACGCATAAATGCAACGACGGCTCTGCTCTCGCCTAAGGATGGGACGCCCGCATTTTCTTAATTTGGATACGGAACGGTCTCTTCGGCGATGACTTTGCCATCCCTCATGATTTTGTATGTCGCCTCTTTCCCGTATTCAATCGTGAACTCCAGCTGTTTTTTCACCGTTTTCGTAATCTCAAACGTTTGAACAGGTGCGGACATCGAATGGTTCATGTCTTCAATAAAAATTTGCACTTCCTGTTTCGGGTTTTCTTGTGCAGATGCATCTGTTTTGCCGCCGGAATCGTTTCCGTTTGATTCGCTGTTGCTGTCACCGGACTGGCTGTTTCCGTCCGACCCGGAACTTTCGCTATTGTTTTCATTTGTGCTCCCGGCGGAATCCGTGTCCGGCTCATACGGGATCGTTACTTCCTTTGTGACCGTCTTTGGCGGCATTTCTTTCTGTCCTTTGCTGATGGTCACTTTTACGACCGAGCCTTTTTTCAGCTCCGTTCCCGGCTGCGGAGATTGAGATATGACATGGTCCTTTTTCACGGTATCCGAATAATCTTTTCCGGCATATTCAATGGAAAAACCGGATGTTTTTTCATAGGCGTCCAGCTGTTTTTTTGAAAATCCGGTTAAATCCCCAACTGCATAAGTTTCTGGGCCTTTGCTTACAGTAAAGGTAAGCACCGTGTTTTCGGGCACCACTTTTTTATCGGGCGCGGGATCCTGCGATATAATGGTCCCTTGCGAACTGTCATCGTACACTTCTTCTTTATCGATGTCTTTAAAATGTTCGCCAGTCAATAAATTTACGACATCGTCAAACTGCCTGCCGGTATAATCGGACAGGGTAAATGTTTCTTTTCCCGTGCTGATATAAAGGGAAACTTTTGTCCCCTCTTTGATTTTTTCCCCGGCTTCGGGATCCGTTTTGATCACCTGCCCCTTTGGTACCGTTTCGCTTGTTGTTTTAATCTTCTCCCCGGTTTTCAGACCATGCGCCGTAAGCACGGCGGCAGCAGCATCCGCCGTTTTGCCTGATACTGACGGGACGCTGACGGTTTTCGGGCCGAGCAGGGACGGCAGCAACAAGGCGGCAAGGCCGGCAAGCACGACCAGAAAGGCAAGGGTGCCGACAACGAACGGCCATTTTTTCCGCCGTTTTTTCTCTTTTTTGTCCCGCTTTGTGTCCGGTTTCTTTTCCTTTTCATTTTCTCCGGCCGGATTTGCGATAATCGTTTCTTCATTCCGGTCGGGGCCGGCAGCCACTTCGGAAATCACCGGCATAATTTTCGTCTGATCTTCGTCTTCCGGGATAACAAATTTCGGTTCATTCAGCCTTTCCGGCAGGAGTGCGGTGCGGATATCCTCCCCCATTTCTTCGGTGCTGTTATAACGGTAAAACGGATCTTTCGCCGTTGCTTTTAAAACAATATTTTCAACACTTTGGGGAATATCGGGATTCCACCTTTTCGGCGACGGCGTCTCGCTTTGCAAATGTTTTAAAGCAATGGAAACGGCAGATTCCCCGGAAAAAGGAAGCCTTCCCGTTAAAAGCTCGAACATCACGATGCCGAGTGCGTATATATCCGATTTATATGTGGCAACACCGCCCCTTGCCTGCTCGGGGGAAAGATAATGGACCGAACCGAGCACGGCATTTGTCCGGGTGATTGAAGTAGCGGATAAAGCCATGGCAATCCCGAAGTCCGTAATTTTCACAACGCCGTCATGGCTGATTAAAATATTTTGCGGCTTAATGTCACGGTGGATAATATGGTTGTCATGGGCATGTGCGATCGCCGCTGCAAGCTGTCCCATAATGTCCAGCGTTTTCTCAACGGAAACCGGGCCGTTTTGCTGTATGTATTGTTTTAACGTCATGCCCTCGACATTTTCCATGACGATATAATTTAAATCGTCCTCTTCGCCAACATCATAAATACTGACAATATTCGGATGGACCAGGCTCGTTGCCGATTGGGCCTCCCTGTGAAAACGTTGGATAAACTCCGGCTCATTTGCAAAATCCGGGCGCAGCAGTTTGACGGCCACATCACGGTCCAAAATCATATCGCGGGCCAGATAGACGTTTGCCGTGCCGCCGCCGCCGATCAGGCTTTTGACTTTATAGCGGCCGCTGATCCGTCTTCCGATTAACATTAAGGGCACCCGCCTTTATTGCGGCCGGACGAAAGAAGCACAATCGTAATATTGTCTTCCCCACCGTTTTCATTGGCATAATCCACGAGCATGTCCGCTTTCTCCCCAAGCGGCAGATCTTTTTCCAGCACTTCTTTCATCACTTCCGTCGGCACTTTATTCGACAGGCCGTCTGAACAAAGCAGCAAAGTATCATTTTCTTCAAATACAATCGTTTTTAAGTCGGGCGAGATCGAATCTTCCGTCCCGAGCGCTTTCAGGATCACATTTTTATGTGGGTGATTTTCGGCGTCTTCTTTTGAAATCTGGCCGGTTTTGACGAGTTCATTGACCAGCGAATGATCTTCCGTCAGCTGTTGGAAGCCGTTTTCATTAAAAATATAGCCGCGGCTGTCTCCGATATTGGCGATGGAAATAAAGCCTTCGGTGCAGACCGCTGCAACCAGTGTGGTGCCCATTCCTTCGCATTCAGGGTGATGGGCGGCATGTTCAAATAAACGGGCATTCACCTCGCCGATCGTCTCGGAAAGCCACGCCTCCGCGGACTCCGCATCGGCAACCGGGCCGAATTTTTCAAACGCTTCTTTAAAACATTGCACCGTCATGCCGCTCGCAATGTCACCCGCACGATGGCCGCCCATTCCATCCGCAACAATCGCAAGGAGATCACCGCCGGCATTTTCAAAGACTCCTCCACTGTCTTCGTTATGCTGCCTTACTCTGCCCTTGTCCGTTTTGTAGACAGATTCCATTATACCCCCACCTTCATACTCTTTGACGTGTTTATCATCAGGCAAACCTATGCTTTACCGGCCTTTTTGCGGATGCTGGCGATGAAAAATCCGTCCCCGCCGAAGTCCTGCGGAAAAATCTGCATCCGGTATCCGTCAACGCAAGATTCCATTGCTTCCGGGACGTGCAGCGGATACGGTTCAAATTCCGGATGTTCCTGCAAAAATGTTTCAATCGTCCCTTCGTTTTCTTTCCGGTCAACGGTGCACGTGCTGAAAACAAGGATGCCGTCCGGTTTTAACAGTTCCGACACGCCCGATAAAATCGAAAGCTGGACCTGCTTTAGCGCATGGATATCGTCAACGGTTTTCGCATATTTGATATCCGGTTTCCGTCGCAGCACGCCAAAACCTGTGCACGGCGCGTCGACAAGAATGCGGTCAAAAGTATTTTTTTCAAAACGGGCGCCTGCATCCCGGCTGTCCATCGCAATCGCTTCGACCTGTCCGGTACCGAGCCTCTCTGCATTTTCCTGAACCAGTTTTACTTTATGCGGATGGAGATCGAGCGCGACAACTTCTCCCGTTCCTTCTAACTTTTCCGCAATATGGGTCGTTTTTCCGCCCGGTGCCGCACAAGCGTCCAGAATCCGCTGGCCTTCCTGGATGCAAAGCGCATAGGCAACCGCCATCGAACTTTCATCCTGGATGGTGAAGAGCCCTTCTTTAAAGCATGCCGAGCGGGCAAGATTGCCTTTTCGTGAGCGGACAGCTTCCGGAATAACCGGGCTCCGCTCAACGGTAAACCCTTCCCGCTCCAGTTTTTCGATGACTTCTTCCACGGATGCCCGGTTCAGGTTCACCCTTGCTGTCTGTAACGGCGGAATCAGGTTTGCTTCACACATTTCTTTCGTCGTTTTATAGCCGTAAGCTTCCGCCCATCTTGCCACAAGCCAGTGCGGATGGCTCGTTGCCACCGATAATCTTTCAAGCGGGTCTTCTATTTCCTTTAAACTTCTGAGCCCCCCGCGCTGGATGGCGCGCAAAACGCCGTTGACCATTCCGGAAATCCCGCGGTGGCCCCGTTTTTTGGCGATCTCCACCGCTTCAAAAATAATCGCGCGGTCAGGGATTTTATCTAAGTATACCATTTGATATAAAGACAAGCGCAACAAAATCCGCACCCAATTTTCAATTTTTTTGCGCAAAAACGGGGCGAGAAAATAGTCCAGTGTCTGTTTTCTCTGCAACGTGCCATAAGTGATTTCCGTAAGCAGCGCCCGGTCAGGACCGTGGAACCGGTATTTTTCAATATAGCGGTCAAGCAGCAAATTGCTGTACGACTCGTTTTTCTCCACTGCCTCCAAAAGTTCAAGCGCCGCTTCACGGACATTTTTCCGATCTTTACTCATCTTCATCTCCAAATTTCATTCCGGGTGCAAGGCCGCCCGCTGAACCGTTTAAAAATTGTGCAACCGCCATCCGTTTCTTCCCGGCAGGTTGCAGTTCCGTCACTTTAATGCCGGTTGTGTTGCCCGTTGCGACCACGATCCCGTCTTTTTCTATCGTGACGATGGTGCCCGGCTCCGCCTGCTCAGAAAGCGGCACTTTTTCGCTTTTCCATATTTTAAACGTCTTTCCGCCAAGCACGGTGTAGGCAACCGGCCACGGGCACAGCCCCCTGATTTGGTTGTAAATGACTTCCCCCGGTTTTTTCCAATCGATTTTTTCCTGGCTGCGCGTAATATTGTGGGCAAACGTCGCCTTCTGTTCATCCTGCGGCACCGGCGTCACTTCTTTTGCCAAGATTTTCGGAAGCGTTTCGGATAAAAGCACAGCGCCCGCTTTGCTCAGCTTGTCATGGAGGGTGCCGGCATCATCGGTTTCTTCAATTTCGACTTCCCGCTGGCTGAAAATGTCGCCGGCATCGAGTTTTTCCGCCATGTACATAATGGTGACGCCGGTCTTTTTCTTCCCTTGTAAAATAGCCGTATGGATCGGCGCCCCGCCACGCAGTTCCGGCAGCAGTGACGCATGGACATTGATGCAGCCGAACGGGGGCGCATCAAGCAATGCTTTCGGCAAAATCTGCCCGTATGCGCATGTAACCACAACATCCGGTTTGAGCGCCAAAATACGGGCGAGGCTTTCCGGCTCGCGCAATTTTTCCGGCTGAAAAACCGGAATGCCGTGCTTTTCCGCCTCCCGTTTTACAGGCGGAGGGGTTAAAACCTGTTTTCTGCCGACCGGCCTATCCGGCTGCGTCACAACGCCAATGACCTCGTACCCGTCGCGGATCAAAGTCTGTAAAACCGGCACGGCAAAATCCGGCGTTCCCAAAAACACCACTTTCGTCATTCGGCATCGGCCTCCTCAAAAACCAAGTCTTCCTCATCCACATAATCAATGATTTTGGACGTAAACAAAACGCCGTGCAGATGGTCGATTTCATGCTGCAAAGCGCGGGCAAGGAAATCTTCCGCTTCAATGGTGAACGCCCTTCCGTTTGCATCCTGTGCTTTTACTTTCACATAATGGGCGCGCGAAACCGTCCCATAAACGCCGGGAAAACTCAGGCAGCCTTCGACATCCGTCTGTTCCCCGCGCCTTGTTACGATTTTCGGATTGATGAGGTCAATCCGGCCTGTTTCATCCCCGGTATCGACAACGGCGATTTGCTGGTTGATGCCGACTTGCGGGGCGGCAAGGCCGACCCCGTCCGCTTCAAGCATCGTTTCATACATTTCATCCAGTACCGCTTTTAAAGACGGGCCGAATGCCGTGACCCGTTTGCATTTTTCCTCCAAAATAGCGGCAGGATATTTTACAATCTCCATCATTTCGAATCACTCGTTCCTGTTACATCATCATATTAGGATTGACATCGACCGCGATGCTTAATCCTTCCGAGGCAATCTGGTGCTGGAAATGTTCCAGCAAAACAGATAATGTTTCATTGAGCCGCGGTTCCCGTTTGTATTTTATCAGACATTGGTAACGATATCTATTTTTCACACGGGGTACCGGGCATGCCGAAGGGCCTAAAATCACGCTTCCGCCCGACACCCGGTTCCGCATAAAGCCTGCGATTTTTTCGGCTGCGGACATGGCTTTCATCACATTTTCATGGCTGACCGTAATCAGGGTGAGATAGTAAAAAGGAGGATAGGCGCCCACTTTCCGCATTCTCATTTCCTGGCGGTAAAAGCGTTCATAGTCCTGTTCCCCTGCAAATTGGATGCTGTAATGTTCGGGGGTATAGGTTTGGACAACAACCTCGCCTTCCAGCTGGTGCCGCCCCGCGCGCCCGCTTACTTGCGTTAAAAGCTGAAACGTTTTTTCAGACGCCCTGAAATCGGGTAAATGGAGTATCGTGTCCGCATTCAGCACGCCGACAAGCGTAATATTTGGGAAATCGAGCCCTTTTGCAATCATCTGCGTCCCAAGCAAAATATCGGCTTCCCCGTTTGCAAAGCTTTGCAGCATCCGTTCATGTGCCCCTTTGCGGCCGGTTGTATCGACATCCATCCGGATCACGCGCGCTTCGGGCAACAGCCGCCCCAGTTCCTCTTCCACTTTCTGCGTCCCTGTCCCGAAATAACGAATATGGGAACTCCCGCATTCCGGGCATGTTGCGGGCACAAATGTCTCGTAACCGCAGTAATGGCATTTCATTTCGTTTGTAGAGCGGTGATAAGTAAGCGAGATATCACAGTTCGGGCATTGCTGCACATACCCGCAGTCCCGGCACATGACAAAGGAGGAGTATCCCCTTTTATTCAGCAGCAGCACGGTTTGCTGTTTTTTCTCCAGACGGTCTTTCAATTTTTCAAAAAGCTCTCTTGAGAACATGGAACGGTTGCCTGCGCGCAATTCTTCGCGCATATCGACAATTGAAACTTCGGGAAGCGGGTGGTTGTTCATCCGTTTTCCCATTTTCAGCAAAGTATAGACCCCTTTTTGCGCGCGGGCAAATGATTCAAGCGACGGGGTGGCGCTGCCGAGTATGACCGGGCAATGGTGGTTTTTGCTCCGGAAAAGGGCGACGTCCCTCGCATGGTAGCGCGGGTTGTCCTCCTGTTTGTAGCTGTTTTCATGTTCTTCATCAATAATAATGATGCCAAGATTTTCAAGCGGGGCAAAAATCGCCGACCGCGCCCCGACGACCACTTTCGCTTCTTTGCGGGTAATTTTCCGCCATTCATCGTATTTTTCGCCGACCGATAAGCCGCTGTGCAAAACCGCCACGTCTTTGCCGAAACGGCTTTTAAAACGGTTCACCATTTGCGGCGTAAGAGAAATTTCCGGCACAAGGACAATCGCCTCTTTTCCCTGGTTCAGCACTTCCTGTATCGACTGGAGATAAATTTCCGTTTTTCCGCTACCGGTTACGCCAAAAAGCAAAAACGTTTCATTTCTGTTTTCGCGGACAGCGGAAAGGACCGGGCCGATTGCCTGCTTCTGCTCCGCAGTTAAAGCATGTGGCACGCTCTTTTGAAATTGGCGGCCGGCATACGGATCGCGGTACGATTCTTCCTGTTTTTCTTCCAACCATCCTTTTTCAAGCAATGTTTTGATAACCGCCCGCGATACGCCGGCTGTTTCTGCCAGTTCGGGAGAAGCCATCTTAGCATCCGGATTTTCCAGGAAAAATTGCAGCACCTGCTTTTGCTTCGGTGCATTTTTCGGCACTTCTTCCATCCGTTTTTCAAGCTCGTCTTTGGACAGCGGGCAGAAAATAAGCCGGACCGTTTTCTTATTGGCTTTGCTTTTGACTTCATACACGACTTCCACCGATCCGTTTTTCGCTTCTTTTTGGAGAAACGGCAGAAAGCCCTTTTGCTGTGCTTCTTTCCAGCTGATTTCGTCATGACCCTTAAACACTTCGTCAAGAAAAGGGTTGGCGCCCCCGTCCTGCCTTTTGATGCGTTTTTCATATTTTGCCTTCATCGCAGCCGGCAGCATCGCCTGGTAAGCGGAGATTTTCAGGCAAAGCGTTTCCTTCGCAAGCCAGTCCCCGAGCGCAAGCAGCTCCGCATTCAAAACCGGGGCCAAATCCTGCGGCGCAATGATTTCACGCAAGTTCTTCACTTCTGAACGGTCTTTTATGCCCGCAACAAATCCCTGGATCGTACGCGGGCCGAACGGGACAATGACGCGCATTCCCGGCTGAATGGCCGTTTCCCATTTTTCCGGGATCCGGTAATCAAAATATTTATCTGTCTGCATTGCCGGTATATCGACAATCACATTTGCAATCTTCATTTCTTTTCGCCCTTTTCGATCTCGCGGCAGATTTCGCGCAAAATTTCCCTTGCCGCCTCATGCTTGGAAAGCAGCGGGAGTTCCCGTTTCGAGCCGTCGCGTTTAAAAATGGTCACGATATTGGTATCACCGGCAAAGCCGGCGCCTTCCCGGCTCACATCATTGGCAACAATTATATCCGCACGCTTCCGTTCCATTTTGTCGCGCGCATAGTTTTCGAGATTATCGGTTTCCGCGGCAAAGCCGACGAGAAAAGGCTTGTCCGGCCTTTCGCCGAGTTCTTTTAAAATATCTTTTGTCCGTTTCAATTCCAGCGTCAGGTTGCCCGGCTGTTTTTTCATTTTTTTATCAAAAACACGGACCGGCGTGTAGTCTGCCACGGCTGCGCTTTTAATGATGATATCCGCTTCTTTGTAGCGGCCCATAACCGCATGATACATCTCCTCTGCGCTCTCCGCTTTGATGATTTCCGTTTCGGCGGGCGGTGTCAGATTGTCCACACTTGTGACAAGCAAAACGTTTGCCCCCATATTGGCCGCTTCTTCGGCAAGCGCAAATCCCATTTTTCCGGACGAACGGTTTGAAAGAAAGCGAACAGGATCAATTTTTTCAATCGTCGGGCCGGCTGTCACTAAAACCGTTTTCCCGGACAACGGTTTTGGTCCGCCACCGCTGAAAAAATCTTTCAAAAGCGCCACGATGTTCTCCGGTTCTTCCAATCTTCCTTTTCCGGTATAGCCGCATGCGAGATGCCCATCCGCAGGCTCGATCAGCCGGTAGCCGAAGCTTCCAAGCGTTTCCAGGTTCCGGCGGACAGCCGGGTGGCCATACATATGGACATTCATCGCCGGCGCCACCCATACCGGCGCGGTCGTGGCGAGAATCGTGGTCGAGACCATATCATCCGCTATTCCGTTCGCCAATTTTCCAATAATATTAGCGGTGGCCGGCGCAACGAGGACAAGATCCGCCCAGTCTGCAAGATCAATATGGGCAATTTTTTCCGGGTGTTTCTCATCAAATGTATCGGTGTACACTTCATTCCGGGAAAGCGCCTGAAACGTTAACGGCGCCACAAACTTGCAGGCGGATTCCGTCATGATGACTTTCACATGTGCACCGGACTGCGCCAGCTTGCTTGTGAGCGCAGCCGCTTTAAAGACGGCAATCCCGCCGGTTACGCACAATAGTATATTTTTTCCAAGCATCCATATGCCCCCTGTAAAATCTCAGTCAAACTCCTTACGACCATTCTAACAAAAAAGCAAATATAAGAAAAAGGGCTGACGCCATATCCGCCAGTCCCTGCTCTGTGATTTTCCGTATGATCGCGCCAGGATGCCTTAAGAAGCTGTTCCATCGTGTTTGATCCGGAGGACGCCGACATAAATTTCTTCAAGCGCCTTGCCGACATTTTTATCGGAAACATATTTTTCAAGTACTTCGTTATGCTCGTCCTGCAGCTGGCGGGCGCGTTTTGCCGCGATCGTGACAAGGGAATATTTTGAATCGATAATTTTCAATAGTTCATCAATGGAAGGATAAAGCATCTTATTCAACCTCCAGAATTTTTTTATACAGCTTCGCAACGCGTGTCGTCCGGCAATGTTCCGCGACGACAATGGCTTTGATTTTTTCGCAGGCGTTTTCTATTGTATCATTTTCCACGACGTAATCATATAAATTCATCATTTCGATTTCTTTGCGGGCTTTTTCCATCCGGTCGCGAATCCTTTCGGCTGTTTCCGTCCCGCGCTGCGTAATCCTCAATTCCAGTTCGGACAAACTTGGCGGCGCAAGAAAAATGAATAAGCCGTCCGGAAATTTTTCGCGGACCTGCCGTGCGCCCTGCACTTCAATTTCGAGAAACACATCTTTTCCCGCTTCCAATGTTTCCTTCACATAATCGACAGGTGTCCCGTAATAATTGCCGACATATTCCGCGTACTCCAGCAGTTTTCCCTGCCTGATCAGTTCTTCAAATTCTTCGCGTTCTTTGAAAAAATAATCCACCCCGTCGATTTCACCTTCCCGCGGTTTTCTCGTCGTCATTGAGATGGAATATTCAAATTTCGTATCCGGCTGCGAAAAAATGGCTTTCCGTACGGTCCCTTTCCCGACACCGGACGGACCGGATAACACAATGAGCAATCCTTTTTTCTTCAACGCTATACCTCCTCGCCATCTGTTTCCCCGTCCGTAACACGGTGCGCCACTGTTTCCGGCTGAACTGCGGAGAGAATCACATGGCCGCTGTCCATCGTTACCACTGCCCGGGTTTTTCTGCCGTATGTCGCATCGATTAAAGTGCCACGCTCGCGTGCATCCTGAATGAGCCGCTTAATCGGCGCTGATTCCGGGCTTACAATGGAAATGATGCGGTTTGCCGAAATGATATTGCCAAAGCCGATATTAATGAGTTTTACCACCTGCATCCTCTCCCGCTCGCATACAATTAACTTCGCGCGAATCATTCTATATTCTGCACTTGCTCGCGCATCTTCTCAATGACCGTTTTGAGCTCAACAACGGCTGTTGAAATACCGGAAGCATTTGCTTTTGATCCGATCGTGTTCACTTCCCTGTTCATCTCCTGGATCATGAAACCCAGTTTTCTGCCGATTGGCTCATGAAGCGCCAACGTTTCGCCAAATTGAATCAAGTGGCTCTCAAGCCTTGTTACTTCTTCATGAATATCGGATTTGTCGGCAAACAGCGCCGCTTCCTGGACGAGCCTCGCTTCATCCAGCCGGCCGCCTGATAGCTCCTGCATCCGCTTTTCAAGTTTGAATCGGTATGTAGAAACGAGCGACTGCGCCTCTGTTTTGATATCGTCCACCAACTTTGAAATCGTTTGGAGATGTTTTTCCAAATCGGCTTTGAGCAGGGAACCTTCTTTTTCGCGCATAAGCCGCAACTGTCCGGCCGCCTCTTTGCAGGCTTCCAAGACAAGGGTGAGGATTTCTTCATTATCTTCCTCTATTTCTTCTATTGTAACTAAATCTTCGCGGTTTAATAACTCGCGAATGCCAAAACCTGATTCAATTCCGTATTGCTCACGGATCCGGCTTAAAAACCGGTGGTATTCGTCCAGCAAATCCCAGTCGACCCGCAGCCTGCGTTTGACAAGCCCTTCACCGGCAATGGTGACAAACACGTCAATACGGCCACGCTGCACATAGTTTCCGATGATTTTTTTCAACTCTTCTTCCACTTTGACAAGCTGCTTCGGCATCCTGATCTGATATTCGCAAAAGCGATGGTTGACAGACTTGATCTCAACTGTCACACTGAACTGTTGCGTCTTTCGGCGGCCTCTGCCATAGCCCGTCATGCTTAAGACCATCTTCTCACGCCCAATCTCTTCTTACATCTACCGTCGCGCCGGTTTTATCGCGCCGGTTTTAACCTTCACGGCTTTCATCGCGCCTTTTCCTGGCTCAATCAAAAAAGCTTTTACGGAGATTATACCGCGCCCCGTTCAATTAGGAAAGAAAATCTTAACCGGAGCGCCGGGGGAAACTTCGCCAAAAGAAAAAGTAATAGAGGATCCCCTATTACTTTTAAGATTATAGCATAATTTAAGGTTTTTTTCTTAAATAATAGGTCCCCGCAAGCAAAAATGTCGGAATCGCACTCATGCAGAGGACGAGCAGCCAGTCTTTTGGCAAAATCGGAAGTGTATGGAAAACCGGCTGGAGGGCTGGAACATAAATCACGGCAAGCATAAGCAACACCGATGACAAAACAGCAAGCACAAGATAGACGTTTCCAAACGGATTGCGCGCAAGCACCGAGCGTTCACTGCGGCAGTCAAACACATGGATCAGCTGGGCAAGGACAAGTGTTGCAAATGCAATCGTTTGGGCGTAAGGAAGCCGGTCAGGATGCTGGTAATATACGGTCACAAAAGCGGCCAATGTCGCAATTCCGATCAGAAAACCGCGCGAAATCACTTTCCAGCCGAGCCCGCGCGCAAACACCCCTTCACGCGGATGGCGCGGATTCCGCTTCATCACATCTTCTTCCGGCTGGTCGAGACCGAGCGCCATTGCCGGCAGCCCATCCGTCACGAGATTGACCCACAGAATTTGGATGGGTACGACGGGAAGCGGCAGGGACAAAAGCATCGCAAACAGCATGACCAGAATTTCGCCGACATTGGAAGCGAGCAGGTAACGGATGAATTTCCGGATATTTTCGTAAATATTGCGGCCTTCCTGGATCGCCGCTTTAATCGTCGCAAAATTATCATCGAGCAAAATGAGCGAGGACGCTTCTTTTGCGACATCGGTTCCGGTAATGCCCATCGAGATGCCGATATCGGCCGTTTTTATGGCCGGTGCGTCATTGATGCCGTCTCCTGTCATGGCGACGACTGCCCCGCGGTTTTGAAAAGCTTTGACGATTTTCAGTTTATGGTCCGGCGATACGCGTGCAAACACGGAAACTTCGTC
Source organism: Weizmannia sp. FSL K6-0777 (assembly GCF_038593185.1). Lineage (NCBI taxonomy): Bacteria > Bacillati > Bacillota > Bacilli > Caryophanales > Bacillaceae > Heyndrickxia > Weizmannia sp. FSL K6-0777. Next base: position 1,325,108 of record NZ_CP151971.1, on the reverse strand, counting down.
AATCACGTCTTCCAGCTCATCCACCGTCAGTTCGTTCAGCATCGCGCCGTCCACCACTTTTTCACGGCTTGTGCGCAAAATCCCGAGCTGTCTCGCAATCGCTTTTGCAGTCACCGCATGGTCGCCCGTAATCATCACCGTGCGGATGCCCGCTTCCTTACATTCTTTAATGGCTTGTCTGACTTCCGGCCGCGGCGGATCGATCATTCCCTGGACGCCAAGAAAAATCAAATTTTTCTCCGCCTCTTGTTCATTTTTTACCGTTTCGCCTGCTGCAAGTGGCTTGAACGCGATGGCGATCGTCCGAAGCGCCTGGGCAGCCAAAGATTCGACCGCTTTCTCTACATTTCTCCGTGTTGCCGGATCAAATGACTGTTCCCTGCCGTTCCAGAGCACCGACCGACTTACCCCAAGCAGCACATCCGGCGCGCCTTTTGTGATTACAAACCGTTTGCCGTGTTTGTCACGGATCACCATGCTCATCATTTTCCGCGTTGAATCAAATGGAAATTCCTGTTCAATCGTAAATTCTTTCAGCAGTAATTCCCTCGTTAAACCGGCCTTCAGGGCAGAAACGAGGAGCGCGCCTTCCGTCGGGTCGCCGTCTATGATATATTCTTTGTTTTTCACTTTCAATTCGGCATGGTTGCATAATAGCCCGAACGTCAAAAGCTGGTAGACGCTTTTTTCCTTTAACGGGTGGATTTCCGCGCCATTGTCCGTAAAAATCCCTTTCGGCTCATAGCCCGTCCCGGACACTTTCCACGTCTTTCCCCCGCTCCATAAATGAGTGACTGTCATTTTGTTTTGCGTCATTGTGCCGGTTTTATCCGAGCAGATGACAGACGCACAGCCAAGCGTTTCCACAGCCGGCAGTTTCCGGACGATCGCGTTTTTCCGGATCATGCGCTGGACGCCGAGCGATAATGCGATCGTCACAATCGCCGGCAGGCCTTCCGGAATCGCCGCAACCGCGAGCGAAACCCCCGCCAGAAACATGGAATACAAGTCATGCCCGTGCCAGACGCCGACAAGGACAACAAGGAGGGTTAAAAGCAGCGCCACCACGATTAAAATTTTTCCCAGCTGCTCGAGCCTTCTTTGCAAAGGGGTCGCCATCGCTTCGGCGTTTTGAATCATATCGGCAATTTCCCCCATTGCCGTCTGCATCCCGATGCCGGTGACAATGCCGATGCCGTTGCCGCGCGTTACCATTGTCCCCATAAACGCCATATTATGCAAATCGCCGAGGCCCGCATTTTCCACAGGAATCGGTTCCGTTGATTTCGGGGAAGGGATGGACTCTCCGGTTAACGCCGACTCTTCAATTTCAAGATTATTGGCCTTTACAATCCGGACATCGGCGCCAACCCGGTCCCCGCTTTCAAATTTTAAAATATCACCAAGCGTCACTTCTTTGGAAGGGATTTTTACCCATCGCCCGTTTCTTCGCACATTGACTTGCGGTGCGGAAAGTTCTTTTAATGCTTCAAGCGATTTCTCGGCCCGCCGCTCCTGAAAAAAGCCGAGAAACCCGTTAATCAATACAATGGCGATGATGGCGACCGCGTCGACATATTCGCCTAGAAATCCGGAAATCACGGTTGCGGCAAGCAGGACGAGCGTCATAAAATCTTTAAACTGGCTGAGAAAGAGCATAAGGGCAGATTCCTTTTCCGCCTCTTCCAGTTCATTAAAGCCGTACTGCCTGATTCTTTTTTCCGCTTCTTTTTCGGTGAGCCCTTTTTCCAGATCAGTTCCGAATTCCTGTTCTACTTCTTTTTCACTCATTTCGTGAAACATCATGAAAATACACTCTCCCCTGCTTCTGCCCATTATTGTCTTAATAGCAACATATTCAGCCCTGTCCAAAAAAATGATATAATTTAACATGCCAACGACTGACGCAATGCTTTATGCATGCGCGAAAGAATTGAGGAATGCGATATGTCATTTGACGGATTATTTACAAGAGCGATGGTAAAAGAACTTGTTGATACGATAAAAGGTGGGCGGATTAACAGAATCCACCAGCCGTACCAGAATGAACTGGTCCTTGTGGTGCGTGCAAACGGAAAAAACAGGCGGCTGCTTTTGTCGGCACACCCGGCCTATGCGCGCATTCAGCTGACGGATGAACCATTTGACAACCCGCAGGACCCGCCGATGTTTTGCATGCTTTTAAGAAAACATCTGGAAGGTGCCGTGATCGAGGATATTCACCAGGCCGGCCTTGACCGCGTTGTTGTCTTTGACATCAAAAACCGAAACGAAATCGGGGATATTTCCTTTAAACAGCTGTACGTGGAAATCATGGGCCGCCACAGCAATATCATCTTGGTCGACAAAGAGCGGAACCTGATCATGGACAGCATCAAACATGTCCCACCGGCTGTGAATACGTACCGGACGATTCTCCCCGGGCATGAATATGTCATGCCCCCTGAACAACACAAACGGAACCCGCTTGAGGCGGCAAAAGAGGATGTCATAGCAGCGCTTGACTGGAACAGCGGGAAAATGGACAAGCAAATTGTCGCGCAATTTGCCGGCGTCTCCCCTCTTTTGGCGAAAGAAATCATGCACCGGGCGAAGTTTTCGAATCCAGATGCGGTCACGGACGCGTTTTTGTCCGTTATGGAGCCGATTAAAAAGTTTGACCTCCAGCCAGTGATGATCATTGGCACGCAAAAAGAATCGTTCTACATGATCCCGCTTACGTCTCTTGAAGGCGAAGTCAAAACGTTTCCGACTTTAAGCGCGCTGCTTGACCGTTTTTATGCCGGTAAAGCCGAACGTGACCGCGTCAAGCAAAAAGGCCACGATCTTGAGCGGTTTGTGAAAAATGAACTAGAGAAAAACGAAAGCAAAATTAAAAAGCTGGAAGTCACGCTTGCGGAAGCGCAAAATGCCGAACAGTTCCAGCTGTACGGCGAACTTTTGACAGCAAATTTGTATGCTGTAAAAAAAGGCATGGACAAAGTGAAAGTGCAAAACTATTACGATGAGGACGGGGCAATGGTTGAAATTCCGCTTGATCCGCTAAAAACCCCTGCCGAAAATGCGCAAAGCTATTTTTCCCGCTACCAGAAAGCGAAGCATGCGCAAGTCGCCGTGCGTGAACAGATCAAAAAAGCCCGGGATGAAGTGCTGTATTTTGAAAACCTCCTCCAGCAGCTTGAAACAGCCTCGCCGAAAGATATCGGGGAAATCCGCGAAGAGCTGGAAGAAGAAGGCTATTTGAAAAAACGGCACAGCCGCGCCCGGCGGAAAAATGCAAACAAAATCGCCCTCGAAAAATACGAGGCTTCGGACGGCACGGAAATTCTTGTCGGAAAGAACAACAAGCAAAACGATTATTTGACAAACCGGGTCGCCGCCCGCGATGAAATCTGGCTGCACACAAAAGACATTCCCGGGTCGCATGTTGTCATCCGCAGCAAAAACCCGGCGCCGGAAACGATTTTGGAAGCCGCATCACTCGCCGCCTATTTTAGCAAAGCGCGCCAGTCCGCTTCCGTCCCGGTCGATTATACGAAAGTGCGCTACGTGAAAAAACCGAACGGCGCAAAACCCGGATTTGTCATTTACGAGAACCAACAAACCGTTTATGTCACACCGGATACCGACAAAGTGCTGGCCATGAAAAAAACGAAGGATGCATGAAAAACACGGAATAGGTTGTAAACAGCGCAGGACTGGGCCTGCGCTGTTTTTTTTGGCAAAAAAACGCTTTCGGGAGCGAATGATCTAAATAAATCCCAAAATATTGAAATGACCGCCTTGATTTATTTTGTCAGATATTCTATCATTTTAGAAAACAATTTATATTTGGAGGTCTTTACATGGCAACTTTAGAAAAAATCAGCGCTTTTGCAGGAAAAACGTTCACCGTATGGGTGCTGATTTTTGCAGTCATCGCTTATTTTTTACCGCAGCATTTTGCGTGGATCGGGAATTATATCGTACCTTTATTGGGAATTGTCATGTTTGGCATGGGGTTGACGCTTGAATTATCAGATTTTAAAGAAGTTTTCAAAAAGCCACTTGAGGTGGCGCTCGGCGTGGTCGGCCATTTTGTCATCATGCCGCTTATCGCTTTTCTGCTTGCAGTCGGGCTCAACTTACCGAAAGATATTGCAATCGGCGTCATCCTTGTCGGCTGCTGCCCGAGCGGCACGGCTTCGAACGTAATGGTGTTTCTTGCACGCGGCAATGTGGCGCTTGCTGTTGCGATCGCTTCCGTGTCCACGATTCTTGCGCCGATTGTCACACCGCTTTTAATCTTGCTATTTGCCAGCAAATGGGTGCATGTCAGTGTATTGTCTTTATTCCTTTCAGTTGTACAAGTAATCATTGTGCCGCTTTTGCTCGGGTTTATCGTGAAAAAGTTTTTCGGCAAACAGGCGCGCGCCGGTGCAAAAGCGATGCCGCTTGTCTCGGTTGTGGCGATCGTGCTGATTGTAGCGGGAGTGGTCGCCGGAAGCGCCGAAAAAATCGCACAAACGGCTTTACTCGTTTTTGCTGTCGTTATTTTGCATAACTTGCTTGGCTTTATCATCGGCTTTTTCTTCGCCCGTTTGTGCGGGATGGACCTTGCCAAGCAAAAAGCGGTTTCGATGGAAGTCGGCATGCAAAATTCCGGGCTCGGCGTTGCGCTGGCCACCGCGCATTTTTCCCCGCTTGCCGCCGTCCCGAGCGCGATTTTCAGCGTCTGGCACAATTTGTCCGGTTCGTTGCTCGCAAACATCTACAGCCGGATGAAAGACAAAAAGGCAGTCAATCCCGACACGAAACCGGCCGCAAGCCAGCATATGTGAGAAAAAGAGGGGACGGCCTGCGAAGACAGGTAAAGTGATACCGATGACAAGGACACATGATGAAAAGCGAAAGCAACAAGAAGAGGATGATGCGTTCTATGTTAAGAAGGACCTTCGTTTTTTCGCGGTTGCTTAACATAGGCGGGGGCTATGTGAAGGAAGGCCTTCGTTTTTCTGTGATTTCTTAACATAGACGCCTTCTATGTTAAGGAAGGCCTCCGCTTTTTCGTGCTTCCTTAACGTAGACGTCCTCTAGGTTAAGGAAGGACTCTGTTTTTGCTTGCTTCCTTAACGTAGACGGGCTCTAGGTTAAGGAAGACCTTCTTTTTTCCGCGCTTCCTTAACGTAGACGCGCTCTAGGTGAAGGAAGACCCTCATTTTTGCTCGCTTTCTTCACGTAGACGGGCTCTAGGTTAAGGAAGACCTTCGTTTTTGCTTGCTTTCTTAACGTAGACGGGCCCTATGTGAAGGAAGGCCTTCATTTTTACTTGCTTCCTTAACGTAGACAGGCTCTAGGTTAAGGAAGACCCTCATTTTTGCTCGCTTTCTTCACGTAGACGCCCTCTACGTGAAGGAAGGCCTTCGTTTTTGCTTGCTTCCTTAACGTAGACGGGCTCTAGGTTAAGGAAGACCTTCTTTTTTCCGTGATTTCTTAACATAGACGCCTTCTATATTAAGGAAGGCCTCCGCTTTTTCGTGCTTCCTTAACGTAGACGGATTAAGTCCGTATAATTGTGTAAAAAGAAGGAGTCATTTTATCAACTCTTGGCAACACTGTTTTCAACGACGATAAACAATGAAAAGAGGAGATAAAATGACTCACTTACAGTTTAACCTAAATTTGGATGTTTTAAAAGAAGCCATCATGACTTCCGATCTTGACGCGGTAATTAAATCAGCGGTTGTCCTCGTGTTAAACGAGTTTATGGAAAAGGAAAGGGATGACTATTTAAAAACGAGCCCTTATGAACGCGCTGTTGAACGCCGGGATTACCGGAACGGTTACTATGAACGCGAGCTGTTGATGAGCATCGGCAATGTTACATTAAAAGTTCCCCGGACACGTAATGGCGAATTCTCAACTACCTTATTTGAAAAGTATGCCAGATGTGACCAAGCTTTCGTCCTTTCTATGTTGGAGATGGTCATCAATGGCGTCTCTACCCGTAAGGTCACAAATGTCGTAGAACAGCTTTGCGGTAAGAATGTATCCAAGTCGTTTGTCTCTTCCCTTACGCAAAAACTGGATCCCATTGTGAATGCTTGGGCCGAGAGACCGTTGAATACAACCTACTACCCTTATGTGTTTGTGGACGCCATGTATATAAAAGTACGGGAGCACCATAAGGTCGTATCAAAGGCTGTTTATATTGCGACTGCCATTACAGAGAAGAATACACGTGAAATACTGGGTTTAAGCGTTGACCATGCAGAAAGTTTGGAGAGTTGGAGTTCATTTTTTAAACAACTTAAATCACGTGGACTCCAATCACCAAAACTCGTTATTTCCGATGCTCACATGGGCCTTCAGAAAGCAATACAACGGGAATTCATTGGCACTGCTTGGCAAAGGTGCAATGTTCATTTTAAACGCAATATCATTGAAAAACTGCCCAAAAAAGATACTGCAGAAATCCGGGTGATGATTAAGCGCGTGTTTGAGGCCGTTACGATTGAGGACATACGCAAGTTTAAAGATGAATTAATAAACAAATTTGGTACAGAAGCAAGATTTGAAAAAGCCCTGGCCATTTTAGATGAAGGTTTTGAAGATACTATCCAATACATGAACTTTCCTGAGAATATCCGTATGCACATACGGAGTACTAATTCCCTCGAGCGGCTTAACCAAGAGGTTCGTAGAAGGGAAAGGGTCATTCGCATTTTTCCTAATACCCAATCTGCTTTTCGTTTGGTTGGTGCCGTTTTAATGCAGTATCAAGATACAGAATACTCGAAGAGGAAGTCACTTATGGGAAAGAATAGTTAGCAGCATTTTCAGCTTAACTTCCATCATGGATGATTTCATCTCCGGGAAGGGATGTCAAATTGAAAGGCATTTGACATCCCTTCCCGGAGATGAAGAAAAAAATCCATGGAAGTTAAGCCGAAAAAATGAAGGGGTGGTTGAAAACATTTGCCCATAAATTTACACAATAACCTGGACTTGACTCGTAGACGCCTTCTATGTTAAGGAAGACCTTCTTTTTTCCGCGCTTCCTTAACGTAGACGCCTTCTATGTTAAGGAAGACCTTCTTTTTTCCGCGATTTCTTAACGTAGACGGGCTCTAGGCGAAGGAAGGACTTCCTTTTTGCTTGCTTCCTTAACATAGATGCCCTCTATGTTAAGGAAGACCTTCTTTTTTCCGCGATTTCTTAACGTAGACAGGCTCTAGGTTAAGGAAGGACTTTCTTTTTCCGTGCTTCCTTCCCATTTGAATGAAGTCGCAGAAAAAGTTTAAAAGAAAACAAAAAAACAGCGAGACACCACCAATAATCGTGTCTCACTGTTTTTTTACATTCTTTTTATACGCCCCGCTTGTTCCCCCACACCAATGCATGCAGCTGCGGAAGGACATAAGCATCATTCATTTCTTCTGCCTGCAAGGTTAGATTCACCAGCCATTCGTATCTTCCGATCAGCATTTTCGCTAACGCATCCCGGTCAGACAAAGCAATATCCGGATTACCGACTTGTAAATAGAAGGGGACAACAGGATAGCGTTTATGGATCTTTTTAGCGTAATCAAAATCCTTATCATCGAAAACGACAACTTTTAAGCAAAAATGGCTTCCCGCCAGTGTTAACTGTTCAATCATCCTATCCAAAGTCTCAAAATCTGTATGCATGCCGGAACTCGGCGGCTTTGGCGAAATGGTCACATCATCAACGTCCGAAAGCCAATTTTGCCAGCGTGATCCCTGTGTCTCAACTGCTGTACGGATTTGATGGGTTTTAAGCAAATGAACCAGTTCACCAAGGCCTTTCAACAAAAGTGGATTGCCTCCCGAAATCGTGACATGGCTAAAGTTTTCTCCTCCTGTTTCTTTCAGCTTCTGGAAGATCTCCTCCGCCGTCATCAGCGCAATCCGGCCTTTTTCCTCCCCGTTCCAGGTAAAAGCAGAATCGCACCAGCTACAGGCATAGTCACACCCGGCCGTGCGGACAAACATGGTTTTCTTTCCGATGACCATTCCTTCCCCTTGTATCGTTGGACCAAATATTTCGATCACCGGAATTTTACTTGCCATCTGTTTCTTCCTCCATCCATTCCCGTTTCATCGTTGCATAACTTTTTGGTGTTTCATAGAGTACCAGTTCTTCCAATCTCGCTCCCCGGTCTTTGTAATCTTTTTGCCGGCTAAGCCGGTTTTCAATCTCTTCCCACATCCAGACTACCATATTTTCCGCAGTGGTGTTCATGGGCGGAAGCGCATTGTTTAAATATTGGTGATCCAGTTTATCCTCAACCGCTTCCTGAAATACCTTTTTCAGATCGCCAAAGTCTATGCTGATGCCAATTTCATTTAAGTACGCACTGCATGTTATTTTTACTTTGTATGTATGGCCGTGCAAGCTTTTGCATTTTCCTTCATACAAATGCAAATGATGGGCAGCATCGAAAGTAAATTCCTTTGTTACAGCTATTCTCTTATGATGATACTTCAATTGCTCTTTCCGAATATCTTTTCCAAATATCTGGACCTTCTCCGGAATGTAATATTCACTCAACGTTAACATCCTCTCCTGATCATTGCTTATTTCTCTATTATAATGGTATTCTGGAAAACCAGAAAGATTTTGGAATTCACCTTCTTCTTTTTCTAAACTCGGAAACCGTAGACTAGTCTATATCCATTAAAATGAAAAAATGCCCGGCATTCGCATACACGATTGTTCCTCGGAAATGCTTTTAACATATAGGCCAAATGCTGCACCTTTTAAAACTCCGGTTGAAATTTCCACAGCGAGTTCTCTTTGAACCGCCCATTGATAAAACCGACCCTTTTAAAGCTGATTCGGATCATTCGTCGGGTTTCCGTCTACATCCATGGCCCCGTCCCGGAATTAAATTTTTTTGTATTGCAATCAGAGAAGAGGAGGGGAATGAATGGCAACTATTGCATACCGTAAAAAAACGCAAATCTTAAAACCTGAATCCGTGACGAAAATCTAACAAACATCGGTAATAGGTAGTTTTCCCAAGTGTGGATTTCTAGATGTAACTGATTATTCATAAAATATATCTTTGTAACTTTGGTAGGTAAATTTTTTCCTATTTCATTTATTTTAGGCACGAAACATAAACCTGCAAATTTCCATTTTTTTGCAAGTTTTCTGGTTTGTTTCGGCTTTTCTTCTTATCGCTTATTACCCTGGTTGTCTAGTAAAAGGCATCGTATAAGCGAGCAAAAGTCGGCAACCATTTGTTGGTCGCCGTCACTTTTAATTTCCATTGCCGACCTTGGTAAACAAGCTTTGAAGCCAGTGTAATCATATTCTGGATGACAGTTCGGATTCTTCTTCGTGTTGCTTTCTTTTTCAATGGTGCATCTTGTTTTTTCAAGCTTTCTTGTCCGATCAAACGAAGTAAATTATACGCAAATACACCAAAATGGAGCACAAGGCCATTCGTTTCATATTTGCCCGATGGCAACCGTTCCAGATCCAGTTCTGATTTAATTTCACTGTGAAACTGTTCGCATGTGCCATGGTCATGATAGAGAGAGATCACCACATGAGGCGGCACTTCAAGATCTGTCCAGTAGGTTTCAAATTCATATTCGGGAATCAAAAAAATCTGGCCGTCTCTTGAGATGGTTCTTTCGATCACTTTAAAGACTTTTCGGATGGTTCGTATCTGGTCTTTTAATTGAATGGTTTCGGGGATGGATCCAAGGTAAACCTTCTTTCCTTCCCGTTCTTCACAGCAGATCCCATATTTTTGGGCAATATGAAGCCAGTCTTCTGCTTTTTCCTTACGAGGATTGCGTTTGATAACAAAGCTTGCATGTTCTTCCAAGAAAATGATGAGATTATCCCGGCTGTCATTTCCGGAATCAAGCCTGAAAAGCAATGGCTGATCCGTTAATCTTCTGGCAGATTGGATGGTTTCCTTGATAAAATTCGGCGTACCTTTTTGGCAGTGGTCATTTCCCTTTCGCATCTCAACATGCAGGCAGTAGCCTTCCTGCCCAATGTAAGCGAACATAGGTGCATAACCGTCGCAGCCTTTATAGGTTCTTTCCACTCCTTCTTTTTTTGTTTTGGAGTTATCAAAAGGGGAGACATCCAGATCAACCGGGATATACGGCTTGTCTTTGGCGTAAACTGGGCTAATTTCCGCATTTGTATTGCGGATCAGATTCAGCGATTCTTCATGCAAGATCGCTTTCCATTTTTCCGTCAAGGCAGCTTGGTCCAGTCGCTGCCTTAAAGTCGGGCTGGAAGGAACCCTTTGGATATCCAAAGCCAGTGCAAAAAAGGCATCTTCGCGGAAGGTTTCAATATTGTCATAATCACTTTTTCCTTGGCAAAGCAGGCCAATATAGGATTTGGCTACATCAGCATTGGAACAGACGGGATTTCTGGAAATATCAGGGAGTCGATAGGCATTTAACCTGGAAGCTAAATTCGTTAGATTTAGTAAATTTCCTACTATCGCTAAACCGCTTTGGGCAACAATTCGTTCTTTCGTGGCTTCTATCACTAACTTTTTCATTAGATCACCTGAATGTGGAATGAGTTAAATTTAATGGATATGCTTATTATACTAGATTTCATGCGAATGGGTTAACGTTAAGTGAAAATTTCGTCACGGATTCAGGTAAAAGAAAAAAGGGGGCCATCTTCCCAAGAATCGCCGCCCCCCTTCTCTTATAAAGACTCATTCACAGCTTCTACTGCATGGATCACGGTTGTATCAAGAAATGTAATCTCTAGGTCCTCTTGTTTGACTAATAGCCCAATTTCCGTACAGCCCAAAATAATGCATTCCACCCCTGATTTTGCAGGCTTTAGATCACTTTTTTCGACTTCTTCAATTCACCAACACAGAGCGCTTCATAAATGATTCGGTTGACTTCCGCACGATCCAGTTTGTCCGGCAGCAAGATTTGAATGTCATTCGCTTCTATTCTCGATGTGTAAAAAATTTCGTCCATGGTATACTTTGTGCCAAGCAGACCCACCTTGCTCATTTTGGACTGTTTGATTTCCTTCGCAGTTTCTTTGAAAATAAGCCTTAAACCGTCGTTTTCAAAGACTCTATATCTAATTTTACTTTTTCCGCATTTTTACTTTCAAAATAGTATATAACTGTTAAAAGTAGGACAACGCTTATTCCCATAATCCCAAACAAAGCGCCGGAATGATTATTTCCTATCCATTCAAGGGGAATAGCAAGCATTAAAGGAGTGGCCGCTTTAGTAATTTGTAATACAAGAGTTGACCGACCAGTCCAAACGACGGTTTCTTCTTTTATAAAAATATGATCAAACATAATTTGTCTTTGAAATATTCGAGAACGATTAAATACAAACCCTAGACATAATGCACACAGGATAGATATAAGCCATGAGTTAACAAAGCCAAGAGACAAGTCAATAAGAGCAAGTAATAAGAATATATAAGTAGGAATATACTTTTCGTATTTTCCAATTAAAGTGGCAAGCAACGCTCCTACCCCCGCTGCCGAACTTACGATACCATATTCCGAGGGATCCCACTTATGAACATCGTGATAAATAATTGGAATAAGAAAGTTAAATGAGGCTAACTGAACAGGGAGTATCCCTATCGCGACGATTGTCAATGTTAATACTAGAGTATTACTTTTTAAATTAGTTATTGGTGTTCTCTCCATATGTAATTGTTGTTTTTCAATATTGGCATCCTGATTGTTCTCTAATCTCTTTGTAAAGAAAGAAACAAATATACCGATGCCAAGAGAAAAGATTAATGCACAAAGAATATAAGTAAATCCACCCATATTTAGCAAAAACCCTGCAATAGTGTTCCCTCCAAAAGCACCAAATTGGATTGAAGTTTGAAGTAAATTGGATGCTTTTTTAGATGTTATTTTTCCTTTTAGAACTAATTGAGACATGAATGTTTCTAGGCTCTGAGTAGATAAAAATAGTATGACGGAAAAAATGCCAGCAAAAACATATAGACTGTTAACGCCAATATGTTTAGCGTTAAACAGACTATACAAAGCTACAATAATACCGATCCCCCTACATGCGCTAAAAATTAAAAGGGGAGAGTTCTCTATTAACTTTCTCAATTCCGAAAAATATTTTTGTAGAATAAACGGTAATATACTCATTAGAGCTAAAATAATACCAAGTTGGGTTACAGATCCTCCTCTGTCTAATATTGTCCAAGTAAGAGTAACTGTTAGCATTCCTTCTCCACTTAAAGTAAGAGCTAAAACAATTATAAACAGAATATTTTTAATATACAAATATCTAACCTTCCTCCTTTTCAGCTACCACCTCTAAATCAAGTTCTTTTTCCATATTTTTGGCTATTTCAATCACTTTCAATCTATCCACTGGAGAGCTGTACTTATATCTCACAGAGAGTAAACCTGTAATATCAAATCCATTCGGAGCACAAGAAATGGTTTGACCGACTGAGGCTGTTGGATAATAAGCCCGAAAATAGGGAGAGTCTCCAGCTTTCCCAACATTGTTCTTTTTAACAAGCCCATTTTTATAAATAAATTTAATACAGGTACTAGCTTTCGGAGAGTTTAAGCGTCTACTGAATAGATGAATACCTTGATTATCATCGAATATACTTGAAATATGTGATCCAACTAAATCCATGTTGTATACATCTCTGATATTCCGATATACATGGCCCCCACTAATTCTTACGCTAAATTCTACTATTTTAAAACGACCCTCATTATCTTTTCTCAATTCTACATTTAATAAAGTTTCCCTTAGGTTCAGAAATTTTGTTATCCTTTTTAGAATAGTAACAATTTCTTTTTCATTTTCAGCGGTCCCAGCAAAAGGAAGTGTATATTCGTCTTCTTCGAAATATGGACCTTCCATTCTCTTTTTATTGTGTATACCTCCCAAATGGAATTCTCCATTTATCACGACTCCGTCAACTGTGACTTCATCTCCCGATAAAAATTCCTCAATTAAAGCGAGTGACTCTGAATTTTTGTTATAATAAAAGCCTTTTTTAGTTTTCCTAAGATTTTCTAGATCTTTAAAAGCCTCTTTTAATTGTTGTTCACTTTTTATTAAAGAAACGTTTGAACTAGATGCTGCCAAAGTAGGCTTTAATATAAATGGATATTTAATTTTTGTTGATACTAATATAGCATCCTCTAAGGTATCCACTTTATAATAATACGGTGTTGGTAGATTGTACGCATATTCCGCACGTAAATTTTTCCATTTTATGATTTTTTTAAAGGAATTTTCTCCTTCTTTGTAGAATTGAATGATTATCTAATTACGGGAAGATGAGGAAATTTTTATGTCAGATCAAATTTTAACCTTACATGTGGGGCCGTCTCAACTTTTATCTAAACTGTGTGATGAAATAGAACTCGAAAAAACCATTAATGATTTAGTCAAATGGGATTCTGTCCGTTGTCATATCTCACCCGGAACAAGGATTAAAGCCCTTGTCTTAAACATTTTATGCAGTGGCAAGCCCCTTTATAAGGTTCATGAATTCTATCAAAACCTAGATTCTGAGATGCTTTTCGATACATCGGTTTCACCCGATCAATTAAATGATGATGCATTAGGAAGAGCATTAGATTACTTGTATGAAGCCGAAGCATGGAAAGTCTATTCCACCCTTGCATTAAAAGCACTAAAAAAATTGAATCTTCCTATTGGTATACTGCATAACGATACAACCTCAATTTCTGTTTACGGCGAATATAAGCAACCGAAGGAAGATGGACTGCAAATTACGTACGGGTATAGTAAGGCCCATAGGCCTGACTTAAAACAAATCGTTCTGGGGATGGGGGTCACACCTGAACGAATTCCTATCCTTGCAAAAGTAGAAAATGGGAATACTTCGGATAAATCTTGGAATGTGGAATTCATTCAAAAGATGAGAAAAATCCTTTCCCATGAAGATTGGAAAAATCTCATTTATCAAGCCGATTCTGCATTAATCACAACGGAAAATCTAGCGGAAATTCAACAACAAAATTTATCGTTTATTTCCCGTTTACCTGATACATTCGGTTTAAGCACAGAACTAAAGAAAGAGGCATGGTTGCTCAATAACTGGGAAAGGGTAGGCTCACTTAGCAATAAAAAAGACGCAGCTATTTACCAAATTCAAGCTTTTGAAAGACAAATTCAAAACCTTCCTTACCGGTTTCTTGTTGTCCACTCAAACAATTTAGATCAACGAAAAGAGAAAACCCTAAATCGGGCGATCGAAAAGGAAGAAATACAATTAAAAAAAGAGATAGAAAAACTGAGTAAAGTTATCTTTCATTGTAAAGAGGACGCACTAGAAGCAATTCAATCTTTTAAGAAAAAACAAAAGGCTTCATATTTCTGTTATAAACTAAACGTCCAGATGAGTGATCAACCTATCAAACGAAAAAAGAGAGGAAGACCTAAAAAGGACGAACAGACAAAACGAGAACAAATCTATCAGATACAACTGGAATCGTTTGAAAAAGATCATGATTTTATCGAAAATAAGAAAAAAATGCTCAGCACTTTTGTTTTAATCACAAATAAATTAGATGAGGAGACACTATCCAATCAAGAAGTTTTGAGGGTTTATAAAGGACAGTCGGCCGCTGAGACCCGTTTCCGATTAATCAAAGATTCACAAATGATTGATGCCATTTACTTGAAAACCCCAGAAAGGGTTGAGGCCTTAGGTATTGTGTATGTGATGGCTTTATTAATCTATGGAATTTTAGAATATCGAGTTAGAAAAGAACTGAAAGAAAAGAACCTATCTCTAATCTTGAAAGGAAAAAGGAAACTCTATCAACCCACAGGCCAAGCATTGTTAGAGCAATTAGAAGATATTACCGTGATCCTTATAAATCAAAATCAACAAAAAATAAGGCTCTTACCCGATAATATTGATTCACAAGCCAAAAAAATCATTGAATTATGCGGGTATGATGTATCAATATACGTGTCAAAAAATGTCGAAAACAAAGGAGAATAACACACAATAGGAGGAATTCATGAAAAGAATGTCGAATTGAAAAGAATTTTATCGAAAATTCCTCAAAAATAAGAAGATATCATCCCACCAAGCCATTTAAATATAGTTCATTCAAAAATTAGAATGAACTATATTTAAGACGTGCGAAATGTGGGATTGTACTTTGACATGAATGCCCTTTGCTTTGATTTGTCTCTGCAGATTTTAGCGGCATCAGCAGGGATAAATTGATTTCCAAAACGTTCATTGAGTTGTGCAGTAAGAACAATATCCGTTTCTTGAAATGTAACAAATTTGCTTACACCATATTGTTTTGCCACTTTATATATTTTTTCTAATAAAACTTCTTGGTCCTCTTCTTCGATGAGATGCACATATTGAAATCTGGGATCATCTAAAGCATTGGGAATAGAAGTCCATATGTGAATTTCTTCTACCAAACGTCCTAATGTTTCAATGTGATCTTCTTGGATCTTATATCCCTTACGCATCATCAACCCTATTTTTCGTCCGTTCATGCTTCAATTCCTCCTTTTGAAGTGAGTAAACCCATCTTGTCAAAAACCTATTTCTTGGTTGAAAAGGAATTATAAAAGTACCACTATGGCGACTTTTTCTTAATGAATGTGCCGGAGCTTGGCACACAACAAAATACTATGTTAATTAAATTCTTTACATATAATTATAAATAAAACATCTAAACTTTGGTATTTCATATGTAAACCATTTACATAGGATAGTTAACATTTAAAATAAAGTCAATAAGAAATGCTTTTCGTTTGAAAATTGATGGAATTGACAAATAAATATTAAATGTACTAAGCTATTTACATAGGATAGTTAACATTTAGCACAAAACGGATAGGAGGCTCTTTTCATTTGAAAATTGATGAAATTGACAAAGAAATATTAAATGTACTAAAGAACGATTCTAGACTATCTATGCGAGAAATCTCAAAACGTATTCACCTTTCTGCACCGTCTGTAGCTGAGCGAGTAAAGAAATTAGAATCTTTCGGTATTATTAAAAATTATACTATTGAATTAGATTATAAGAAATTAGGATATGAAATTGAATGTTTTGTAGAAGTAACTTTAAGGTATGGGGATTACAAAAAATTTAAAGAGTTCATCTCTGATTATCCTACGGCAGAATTCTGCTATCGAATTGCAGGAAGTGCTTGTTACATAGTAAAACTACGATTAAAACATTTGTCTGATGCAGAGGAGTTTATTAATGCAGTAACAACTTATGCTGGAACAGTTACGCATATTGTGCTATCCGAACTTGAAACTAACGGAGATTTTTTAAATGCTGGCAATAAAGGCTGAAGGGAAAAATCTCACGTCAATGCAGGAGACGGCCCAATATTGCTGTCGTGAGTGCGATCGCCGAGCATCTTTCCCCATTCTCCTGGGCCTTTGGCTGTAAACCGGAATCATTTACTGTTCAATCACAGGGTTTGGGGAAACGGGTCCGTACAAAGATTTGCCTGGCTATGACTTTATCATCCAAGCGATGTACGGGCTGATGATCATCACTGGGGATAGATTAGCTGATTCGAGTGATCATAAAACTAATGATTTAGGAGGCTGAGCCCATGAATTTTGACCTGACAGAAAAACAAGAATTATTGAGAAATGCCTTACATCGGTGAGTGGGACAAAAATTATTAAATCATTCGCGCTGTAGGCTTTCATGCATACCTCCCTCTCAAAACCCCACTATCCACTCTTAATGTGTTTAAACTCATTTTCTTCCTGTTGAAACTATAAAAAAGAAACCTGTCAGACATAGATTCTGCTGTAACAGGTTTCTTTTTTACATTGGACACATTTACTGCATCAATATGATACAGATAATGCACCCATTGAGGCCGGGAACCAACTTATTTTAAGTTTCCCGGTATGGATTTCATAATTCTGCCGGATGCAGCATTTTCAACAGGAGATTTTGCAGGACGAATCACTTTCATTCTTTCTCACCACCTTTCACCGCTTCAGATGAATCAGACGGATATTGCCGGAACACGGTATTATGTCTCTTGTAAACTGTCTTTCCAAATCAGAGATAATACTTTTCTCATATTTTTCTTTTCATAGGGACAAGGTTTTTCTCCGGTTAGCATCCGGTAGTACGGGCAGTGGTTTCCCTGGCATGCCGGCCGGAAAAAGCATGACTGGCAGCCGGAGTCGGTTTCTTCTCCTGATGTTACCCATGTGGCAAGTTTGTCAAAATCAATTGCTAAGCTACCATCTTCATGGAGTTTGCCCACTTTATTGATCTCCTCATCAAGGCAGGTCGTACATTTATATAATTGTCCGTCAGCACCGATCACAAATGAATTTGGTTTGGCTGCATAGCAGACGGAAGCAGTTGGCATCATGGATCCTGATATAAGGGAACTCATGCCAAGCCCTCCATCGACAGCTTCTTCGGTAAATTCCCAAATCTTTTGATTGGAAATAATGTGGTTGCAAATCGGAAGTTCATCATCATGCTCCCCTCCCCATCTGCCCACCGGATGGAAAAAGAGGCCAAAGCGCTTATCATGTGCAAAGTAGGCTTTTAAGCAGGCAATCAGATTGCTGATTTCCTTTATATTTTCCTGGTCAAAATTCACGCGGATCGTGAAATCAAAATCCGCACTACATTCTTTTACCGCCCTCAGGTTTTCGATAATTTGATCAAAAGTACCGCCGCCGCCAGCCAGATGCCGGGTCCGGTCATGCATTTCACCAACACCGTCAATGGTCACCATGAACTGCCGGACATTCCAGGAAAGCAATTTTTCAAATGCTTCTTTTGTTAAAAAATAGCCATTCGTGACAACATCGGCAGAATACTGAATCTGGTTTTCCTGCGCAATGGATAAAAACGTATGGGACAAGTCCTCAATTAAAGGCATTTGCAACAGCGGTTCACCGCCGAACCAGCTGATATGTAAGTTTGACAATGTGCCGGCCCTGTCTTTTACGAGTGCTTTTACACCATTAACAATCCCGGGTTTCATTTTCCCGCGCTCAAATTTTTCATAACAGTATGTACAGCGGAAATTGCAGGCTTCCGTTACCAACAGAATCAGGTGCATCATATCTGTTCGGTGCATGGATTCATGCAGGAACAATGCCCTCCGTTTTTGATCCACATGGCCGGGAACGATAAAACCATGATCATATAAAGACTTTTTAACATCCGAATCCAATTCCGTAATCCCGGCCTTTTTCAGACAAGCCATGACTTCGGGCTTTTCGTCTTCTGAAAAACTGACAATAGCTCCTGTATAACTATTGTATAAAATCATGCCATGATCATCCGTACGAGATAATACGTTAAATCTTGATGGAACATAATGTGTGTCCAAAATGTGATGAACCTTCTTTCTATATGAATACTCCCCGCTTACCAACATATACCAAGGCTAATGGTATTTCTTTTTTAAAAAAATAGCAATATCCTTTCTGCTCTCCTTTTCTACAATTTAATGAAAAAACAATCTCCATTTATCAAAACGATCTCGATGAAAAGATCAAGCGGTTCCGCCCTTGTGCAATCAGCATCCTGTTCTTGCACGATTGAATGTTTGAAAGGCATTCAACCTTTCCGTTATCCGGCATATATTATGAACGACTAATATTGGGGAGGGCCTTCATTGTCAGAATATCGTGCGTCATTAAAACAGTGGAGTGAAGAGATCGCAAAGACTTTTCATAAATCTGAAGATGTATTGCGGGAAAACGTCCAGAAAGAAAGGTTGGATGAATGGCAGGAAAATCTCCGCGAATTCCAAAAACTTCTTTCAACCAAAGAACCTTTGCAGGATGCGGATATTTACAACCGGGCGAACAAATTGTATACGCAATTCAATTCTTTTTTGGGAAAAAGCAGTGTTGCTAAGCCGGATGGAAATGGCGGTGCAGCGGCCCTGAAGGATGTGGTGCCAATTGGCGGGCATACCCTTCCGCCGCTTCCGTACGCTTATGATGCATTGGAACCCTATATCGCGCGTGAAATAATGAGGCTGCATCATGATAAACATCATCAAAGCTATGTGGATGGTTTAAACAGAGCAGAAAAAGAAATGCAAAAAGCCCGGGCAACCAATCACTACGGGCTCCTTAAGCATTGGGAAAGAGAAGCTGCTTTTCACGGTGCCGGCCATTATTTGCACACCCTTTTTTGGAATATAATGAGCCCCAATGGCGGAGGGGAGCCGAAGGGAGATTTAGAGAGAACAATCCGGCAAACGTTTGGTGGCTTTGCTCATTTTAAAAAACATTTTTCAGAGGCAGCAAATCAGGTGGAAGGTGTCGGATGGGCCATATTGGTCTGGTCCCCACGTGCAAGGCGGCTTGAAATTCTGCAGGCTGAAAAACATCAAAATCTCAGCCAATGGGATGTCATACCGCTACTTGTTCTGGATGTGTGGGAACACGCCTACTACCTCCAATACAAAAACGAAAGAAAGAAATACATTGAAAACTGGTGGCATGTTGTCAATTGGCAAGAGGTGGAGAATCGTTTCAATGAAGCAGTGAAATTAAAGTGGCAGCCTTTTTAAGAGTCCTGCCAAAATAAAAATATCCCCTTGAGTGAGGTTTTGGAAGTCAAGTCCTGATTATTGTGTAAATTGAACAAAAAGTGTTTCCAACTAATGGTGTGGCGCGAAAATACCTTTATATCTTATTCCTTCACCAATTGCGTAAAATCTGCGAAGATGGCGTCGACTTGCCATTTTTGCAGTTTTTATTTCGTTTCCCGGTTGTCTGGTTGTCTACAGTCCAAACGTGAACGGACAGCCCGTTATCGTGTGCGTGTTTGACAAAAGTTTCACTCAAATGATTCAGACTCGGGCCGACTCCATCCGCATAGGTTTTCACTTCATCAAAGTTCATTTTCAACGGACCGTCAAGCTGGGTCATTTCTGTATCCGGATATTTTTTAACAGAAAGCATTCAGACTCTTTGCGAAGAGACTCGATAACAACTTGCCCCTCACGGCTGTTTTTCCCGGATAAGCCATGGGGGCAAAGAACTTCCATAAGTTTCTGTACCATTGCATTGCCTGAATTTTTGATCTCGATATAATAGGGATAATAGAGGATTGATGTTTCAAAATGGCGGATGATCTCTTCTTGTTCCGGTACTTTTTCTCCCTTATCTTCCGGGCTGAACCAGGTTGCCATACATTATCATTCGAATTAACTCATCCGTTCCATTTCTAAAGATAAACTGATCATGATTTAGCCCTATGTGATGATTAGCCAGTTTTTCTCTTAATTGATCTGCTCGGCTATCCGGATAGAGGGATAGTTTATTGAGTACTGTTATAATGACCTTTTGAACGTTTTGAGAACAACCATATGGATTTTCATTGGAAGCCAACTTTACTACATCATTAAGTCCATACAAATTTTGGACCTCTTCTATTGGCATTCCTACTATTATATGGTTTAATTCCCTCAAGGTGTTTTTTAAGTTTCATCATTTGCATCTGCAACTTTCAGTAGTAACATTACTTTATTGACGATGTATTAACCTCTTTTTCTTTTACTCTTATCCTACTAGTGTCCTTAATCGATTTAGTTCGCATGAAATAGATCCCCAAGCCAATTGATATCCATATCAATCCTGAAAAAAAGCCTGACCCACCAACTGGAACTAATAAACAAAGACTGATCATTAGAGCTAATGCTGGTAAAAATGGATAAATAGGAGTTAAAAACTGCGCTGATCTTTCTTCGTGAGTAGATTTTTTTCTAGAAATAAAAAACGCGATCATCGTAAAAATAAAGGTAAGGAGATATAAAAAGCCTGTTGCATTCACAGCGATGTTAATTGAACTTATTATATAAGATGAACTAATCATCTTTGCTCAATTTTTTGGTCCTTTTTCGGGTATAAAGTCTGTAATGATACCAAAAAGGATGGAGAAAAAATGGTAAAACAAGAAATTGAATCCTTACGAAATGCAATGAAAAATACAAAAGATAAACGTCTTTATGAGCGTTACCTTTCTGTGCTATTACACCTAGAAGGCCATACTTATATGGATATCGCTAAGATTATAGGACGTAATCGGCAGACGGTTATGGCATACTTTCATTCTTATGAAGAAGGTGGAATTTCCGGGCTACAAATGAAAAAAACAACAGGTAAACCCGAAAAGTTAAGTAAAGAACAACAGAAACAGTTGGCCGATACCATCGTGAATAAAACACCTGCAGAAGTCGGTTTCGAAGCAAAATACACTTGGACGCTCCAATTAATTGCCGACTGGATTCAACAAGAGTTTCAGCAGTCTTTTACTCCCAAGGGTGTTTCTAAGATGTTACACAGGCTTGGATTCAGCTACACTAAGGCAACGTATACTTTGGCAAAAGCTGATCCGGACGAACAAGGAGTTCAAAGAAGTCACTTTTCCAGCGTTGAAAAAGGAACTGGAGAACGGTCTCATTGACGACAGTTTTATGTGATTTTTATCCAATATACAACGCAGACTTTGCAGATGAAAAGTTTGCGTTGTATATTGGAAAGAGGCGGCTTTTCACTCCAAATTCGGGAGGGTGCCTGTTACCTCCCGAACAATTCATTTAAACTTGAAATCTTGCTTTCCGGACTTTCCTTTTTGTTCCAAAATCTGTATTTTTCTTTCCAAATCAGCATTTTTTCTTTCCAATTCCCTGTTTGTTCATTCCAAAATTGGACGTTTGCTTGTTGAAACTGCTCCCTTGACCTGCATTACCTGCTATTCATCTCCGCCACGATTTCTTTATATTTCTTTTCCGTCAAGCGGTAGAAAAAGCCGAAGACAACAATCGTTAAAATGGACAGTGCTGCCGGATAGATAAACATAAGCGCTTTGATACCAAAAATGGCACTTGCGGACTGGACGGCATTCGGTACATATCCGGAAATGTTCAGCACAAACCCGGGAATAAACCCGGCGACAGCCTGTGACAATTTGCGAAAGAATGTAAAAAAGGAGTAGACAATACCTTCCGTCCGCTTTCCGGTTTTCCATTCCCCGTATTCCACGCAGTCGGAAATCAATGCCCAGTTCAGGCTGTTGACAAAAGCGTTTCCGAAAAAGGCGAGGCAGGCAAATACAATAAACAGAACGGCATTATGGGCAAAAAACAAAGCAAGCAGATCGGTAACCGCCCAAATGGCACAACCGATCATATACGTGTACTTTTTCCCGATTTTTCGTTGAACAAAAGGAGCGAGGGCAATCCCGAAAAATGCGCAACCCATACTAAAAAATCCCATATAAGAAACGATGGTGACATTGTGCAATACATACTGGCAGTAATACACCTGAACAGCCAGTTTCACATTGTAAGCTGAAATGGTAAATAAATTGACCAGGCTGACAATGAAAAGGGGCCCGTTTTTTACAAGCGCCTTGTAGCTGTCTTTTATCGTGTGGCTTGTTTTTTTCGGTTCCAGTTCGACATGGCGCTCTTTTATATGCTTATAAGAATAGATTTGCAGCAATATGCCGGCCGTTGCAAAAATCGCAGCCGCTGCCGGATATCCGATTTTCGGATTATCAAACAGGAGGACAACCGGCATAAAACCGACTGTCGTAATGAGCAATCCAAGATTAGCGCCGGCCTGCCTAAAGGCGGACAATTCAGCCCGTTCGTTAGGATTTTTCGTCATTGCCGGAGCCATTGAACCGTATGGTATGCTGGAAATGCTGTAGATGGTGCCGAAAGCCATGTATGTAGCAAAGGCCCAAATCACTTTTCCATTTAATGAAAAATCCGGAGAAAGAAAATTCGTAATCGTCATCAGCGCCAGCGGAACTGCGGTATACAGAATGAAGGGACGGAACTTCCCTTTTGGTCCAATTTTTTTCCGGTGGTCTACAACCGTGCCAATGGTAAAATCCGAAAAAGCGTCCCAAATTTTTGTCACTAAAAATACCATTCCTGCAATGGAAGCCGGAAGCCCGAGCGTATCCGTGTAAAACTTGAGCAAATAGATTTGCCCGAGGTCAAACAGAAAATTATACCCGATGTCCCCTGCACCGTATGCGATTTTTTCCTTTCGGTGCAATTCTCCCGTTTGCGTGACCGGGTTTTGAATACCGGCGTGATCCTCCTCCAACCGGCTGGCATAATGGTCCATGTAAAAACCTCCTCGTATAATAAGTTTAAATCCAAAGTGGATGTCAATTTCCAGTTCATTCTGCTGCTCATTGACAAGTGAATATAAGATTTTGTATTCCGGGCTCGCCCGGAATACAAGTTCGGACTTGGACGCTTCGCGATGTTCCCGGATAATGGTCTTAGGATCGTTTGGGTCAATGCTTCCCCTCCTTGTAGCCTGACTACTCGAAAAGTCTGCATCCCCAGGTTCTTGCTTGAACGTCTAACCCGTAGGCCGTTCCTCCGGATCTCCGTGCTGGAAATGAGCAGTTCCAGGCAGCCCACGGCCCGGATGAGTTCTCATACGCGAGGCTGACAGATCGGCAAGCCATCTGGGGATATCCCGAAGCGTCCGATTCCATCGATCCCAATACAGAGAGGAGGAAATCATATGCCCTTATTTGTCGGTATTGACGTGAGCTCCAAAAACCTCGATGCCTGCCTGATGGATGGAATGGGGGAAACGTTGGCCACCCAAACGGTGACAAACAATCTTCCCGGTGCCTCTGAGTTAAGAGACGCCATCCTCCAACATGCGGAGGCGGATGACACCATCCAGATCGCCATGGAGGCCACATCTGTGTATAGTTGGCACCCGGCAATGTTTTTCCATGAAGATCCCGAGCTGAAACAGCGTCGTACAAAGGTGTTTACCCTGAATCCGAAGCTGGTGAGAAATTTCAAAAAGGCTTATGCCGAGATGGACAAGACCGATCCCAAAGATGCCTGGGTAATTGCGGACCGCTTGCGTTTCGGGAGATTGCCGAAATCCGTGATTCAGTCAGAACAATACCTTGCCCTTCAACGGTTAACACGGATGCGCTATCACCTGATTCAAAGTTTAACCCGGGAACAACAGGTATTTTTGAATCATCTGTTTTTCAAATTCAGTGCCTTTAACCTTGAAGTGGATACACCGGTCTTCGGCCATGCCATAACGGAATTTTTGCTTGAGGCCTATAGCCTCGATGAAATTGCCCAAATGCCTCTAGAGGACTTAGCGATGTATCTCCAGACCAAAGGCCATGGCCGCTTTAGCGATCCCGAGGATTTGGCCGCATCCATCCAAAAAGCTGCCCGGTCCTCTTACCGGCTTTCTAAATGTGTGGAGGATTCGATTGACTTGGTCCTGGGCAGTTCTATTGAGATCATCCGGCATCTTAAACGCCAAATCAAGGATTTGGATAAGGCGATTGCCCGCGTTCTTGATGGAATCCCGAATACCCTCCAGACCATTCCGGGAATAGGCCCGGTGAGCTGTGCTGGGATTCTCGCTGAAATCGGCGACATTGAGCGCTTTGACGACCAAGCCGCGATCGCAAAATTTGCTGGATTGTTCTGGCCCCGCCACCAATCGGGTGATTTTGAGGCTGATGACAAAATGCTTGCGCGTACAGGCAATCGTTATCTCCGGTATTACCTGGTTGAGGCTGCCAATCTGGTCCGGCGACACGAACCTGAGTACCGCGCCTTTTACCAAAAGAAATATCGTGAGGTGCATAAGCACTCACACAAACGCGCCCTCGTCTTAACGGCAAGAAAACTGGTGCGCCTGATCGATGCGCTGCTCCGCAACGATCAAATTTATGCGCCGAAAAAGAAGGTGACGCGATGAGGTAACCAGGTAACCATCATCGATAGCCTGAACTTGAAAACTTCCAGATTATTCCAATTATCTGGAGGCTTAGTTCAGTATTGCCATTTTTACGACATAGAGCCAACAAAATTTCCAATTCACTTGTTTTTAACCCTTGACATCACACCGTAGGACTTTTTCATGATCTTAAGTAAAAACATATATACCCTGTTTATAGTTTTTTATCTCCATTTTTAAAATTATTTTTTTGACGAGATCATGAAAGCGGCCGTCCTATCATTTTTGAAAAGAAACTGACTTGTTGGCGTACATTTCCGGCCAAAAACGGCTCATTTTTAAAGCAAGCGCAAAACAATCAAAATAAGCGCATTATGCAAATGCGCTTTCTCAGTGCGCCGTGCATGGCGATTCGCTAGGCGGTGTAAGTCCGCTATGGGGGTAGGTAGCGACCAACCATTAGCCAAGAGCAAGGGTGTCCATCGTGAGATGGAATCTGAAGGAAGCTGGAGGCAAAATTCTGACCCGAGGAACACGAACATCATTAGGCGTACTCTCACAGGGTAAGGCTGCTGAACAAGTCAAAGCCCAAAAGCTATCCGGATGTGGAAACGTAAATGGTGCGGGTACATGGAATGAAAGTGAATCACCTTACCACGGGAGGTCTCACGGACAGGTGGAAACAGAGTATGAAACCTGGTTGAAACAAGATTTGCCGTGAGAAGTCAGCAGAAGCCATAGTACGGAGATGCCTGGAGCATCGAAGGAAGGGCTGAACTAAAGGAAGTGGAAGTCAATGAAAGTTACCGAAGAAACGAACAAATGCAGAAAACAGGAAGAAACCTGCTGTCAAAAAGATACTGCGGAACAGGAAGGATATGGCAGAGGGCATAGTTTCAAGAGGATAACTGAAAACAACACCACTAACACCAACAGACAGAACGAATGGATGCTCGAACGAATCCTTTCAAGTAATAACCTGCACCGTGCCTATAAAAAGGTAAAGAAAAACAAAGGTGCGGGCGGTGTCGATGGAATGAAAACAGGTGAACTTTTGGCATACCTAACTGAACATCAGAGGGAACTCGTCCTCTCCATTCGAAATGGGACATACAAGCCCCAACCCGTTAGAAGGGTAGAAATACCAAAAGACAACGGGAAAACAAGGAAACTTGGAATACCAACGGTAGTAGACCGAGTCATCCAACAAGCCATTTCGCAGGTCCTAGTCCCTATATATGAAAGAAAGTTCTCAGACAATAGCTATGGTTTCCGACCACATAGAAGTACACATCAGGCACTTCTCAAGTGCCAAAAGAATGTAAATGAAGGATACCAGTATGTAGTAGACCTGGACTTAGAACAGTACTTTGACACGGTAAACCATAGTAAGCTTATCCAGATATTGAGTGAAACAATTCACGACGGACGTGTAATCTCCTTAATCCATAAATTCCTAAATGCAGGTGTTATGATCAAAGGAATAAGGACAACAAATGATTTCGGTGTTCCACAAGGAGGACCACTAAGTCCGCTTCTTGCCAATGTAATGTTAAACGAATTGGATAAAGAAATGGAAGCAAGAAATCACCGATTTGTCCGTTACGCTGATGATGTGATCATATTCTGTAAAAGCCGAAGAAGCTGCGAAAGAACATACCATAACATTCTCCCATTCATTGAGAGGAAATTGCGACTCAAAGTGAACCGAGAGAAGACGATGATCACACATATTAGAAACATCAAGTTCCTGAGTTATGGATTCTACCTTTATGAAGGAAAATGCAAATTCCGGGTACACCCGAAGGGTGTTCAAAAATTAAAGGAGAAAATTCGCAGAATCACAGGAAGAAGCAACGGATTAAGCGTAGAGGAAAGAAAGAAAAGGCTAAACGACACTGTCCGAGGATGGGTAAATTACTACAAGCTAGCGGATATGAAAAGTCTGGTAACCAGACTGGACCAATGGACACGAAGAAGAATGCGAATGGTAACTTGGAAAAGATGGAAGAGAGTACGCACAAGATTTTATTGGCTCAAGAAATTAGGGATCAATAAAAGAAAGGCGTGGGAATGGGCTAACACAAGAAAAGGCTACTGGAGAATCTCCGGCAGCCATATCTTAGCTAGAACCCTTACAAACGAACTCTTCCGAAGAGCAAGGTATATAAGTTTTCTGGATTACTATCTGTCTGTACGGTCGTAAACTTTAGAACCGCCGTGTACGGAACCGTACGCACGGTGGTGTGAGAGGTCGGCTAATCAAATAATGATTAGCCTCCTACTCGATTAACCTTCATTTCTCCATCTTGTCGAAATATCGTTAGCCCTTGCCCTCGTTTTCGCCGCTTGGCTGGCCATAATGTGAGTTAGAAGCACCTATAAGAGGTTATTTTTTAAATTCCAGAGGAGAAAAAGGACGAACTTTTCCAAAAGAAAAATCATGATTTTTTTGTCGGCTGCTTTGGTTCTCATTTCGCAGGCTGGATTTATGTTGGCGTTTACAAATCATAGTGATATTAAAATGCAAATATCCCCCTCCCTGATCAATGACAAAACTAGAAAGGATTACCGGCGATAAACAACTTACAGCTTTATTAAGAATCATCCTAAGAGCGCAAAACTAAAAAATTTGTCTGATATGCAAGGAATCAGACCTCACCGAGCGGAATATTACGCGGGAGAAATAGATCACAAAAATGTTGACCTCTGTTGCATATGACATTTAGAATCCGGCTTTCAAGCCTATAAACGCCCGGAACTCTGCCCGACCCGCCATTTTCACATGAAAACCCGGTAAAAAATCACTGGGTCCGTTATGCAATTAACTTAGTTCAGCCGCGATCGCCCGGCCGTCCTGCCTGTAAAAAGGCAGCCGCCCAGAAAGGTTCCTTCAAGAGCCCTGTAGCCATGGACGCCGCCACCGCCAAACCCGGAAACCTCCCCCGCTGCATACAAACCGGGTATGGCACGGCCTGCGGAATCTAAAACGTTTCCAGATAAATCGGTTTGCAGGCCGCCTAATGTTTTTCTGCTTAGAAGATGAAGGCGCACGGCAATGAGCGGACCATTTTTCGGATCGAGTATTTTATGCGGCGGGGCAACACGAATCCATCTATCCCCCAAATAATTTCGATGGCCCCGGATTGCCGTCACCTGCAAATCTTTTGTAAATTTATGATCTATTTCCCGATCCCGCGCCTTTATTTGGTCTTCAATTTCTTTAAAGTGTAATCGATTTTCACCAGTCAATCGGTTCATTCCATTTACAAGGTCTTCTAGATTATGGGCAATGATAAAATCTTCTCCTTTATCCATGAAGGCCTGGACGGGTTCAGGCGCACCAGGCAAAGCTCTGCCCAGCACTTTCCGGATACTTTTGCCGGTAAGATCCGGATTTTGCTCCGATCCTGACAGGGCAAACTCTTTTTCTATGATTTTTTGCGTTAAAATAAACCACGAATAGTCATAACCGGTTTTTTGAATGGCTTCCAGTGTGCTGAGCGTATCAAATCCCGGCAAATTAGGGACAGGAAAGCGTTTACCTTCCGCATCAAGCCAGATGGAGGATGGCCCGGGTAAAATACGGATGCCATGGTTGGACCAAATCGGGTTCCAATTTTTTATGCCTTCCGTATAGTGCCACATCCGATCCCGATTCACAATCCGCCCGCCCGCTTCTTCCGTAATACCAAGCATTCTGCCGTCCACATGCGCAGGAACGCCCGATAACATATGAGCAGGCGGCGTTCCGAGCCGCTTCGGCCAATTTTTGCGAACGAAATCAAAGTTCCCGCCAATGCCCCCGCTCGCCACTAATACAGCTTCGGCCTGGTATTCGAAATCGCCAATAACCTCTCTTTCCGTATCCTCTCCCCGCTCCTTTGTGCTGGGAATCAAAACAAAACCGGCTACCCCTCTAACAGTGCCATTTTCTTTTAAAAGATGATCGACCCGATGGCGGGGCAAATATTGAACCAAACCGGCTTTCATATATTCCCGGACTTTTTTCTCAAAAGGCGCCACCAGTGCCGGCCCGGTTCCCCACACAATATGAAAGCGGGGAACAGAATTGCCGTGTCCAGTGGCTAAATGTCCGCCCCGTTCAGCCCAACCGACAACCGGGAAAAAACGCACGCCCATTTTGTGCAGCCACGATCTTTTTTCGCCGGCCGCAAAATCGATGTAAGCTTCGGCCCATTTTTTTCCCCAATAATCTTCATCGTCCTCCCGGTCAAATCCGGCAGTGCCAATCCAGTCTTGCCACGCCAGTTCCCTGGAATCTTTTATCCCAAGCCGCCTTTGCTCCGGAGAATTTACTAAAAATAACCCGCCAAACGACCACCACGCTTGGCCGCCGATACTGGTTTCCGGCTCTTGATCCAAGAGCAGCACTTTTTTTCCGGCCTCTGCCATTTCTACGGTTGCAACCAAGCCGGCCAGCCCCGCTCCGACGACAATGACATCGAAATTCATAATAGAGACCTCCCGTTTTCACAAAGCATGGTGATGTCTATCATTGAAAATATCCTATGCGATGATTTCATCGATGCGATTTTCCTCTACAGCCGGCTTCTCCCGGACAGTATAGCATTGTAAACGATATAAAATGAACGAATGAGCAGCTCTGTTGCCTGCTGTAAAAAATCATCGTGCAAATGGGTGGTGCCCGGGCTCGATGTAAAAACTAAAATTCAACTTATAACATTCGACACGAAACTATAATTTCCTTTTTATAAAGATAGAAAAAACAGGCGATCAGAAAAACGCTCGATGAGGAATAAAAGGGGACTTGAGCTGTGAACCTTCATTTTTTTCGGATGAATCCGTAACTTGCCCAAAAAACTTGCCGCAAAATGCGGAGATCGGCAGCAAACAGCCACCGCTTTTTTGGTTTTATTCCCCATCATTTTCCCAATATGTATGTCCGCAGAGCATGGGCAACGCCGTTTTTGTTATGGGTCTTTGTGACATAGGTGCTCCGCGCTTTCACTTGTTCTTCAGCGTTTCCCATCGCAATACTTATACCGGCTACTTCAAACATGGACAGATCGTTAAAATTGTCACCAATTGCGACCGTATTTTCCAACGGGATGTTCAAATGGCGGGCCATAAACTGAAGGGCATGGCCTTTGCTAACTTCTGCATGGGCAATTTCCAACTTCGTGCGCCCCGATGTGGTCATGGAAAGATCTTGTCTTCCGCTTAGCCAGCTGCGGAGTTGCTTTAACCGTTCAGGATGAAAGGACAGTACAAAAATTTTGTAAACCTCCAAATGCGGCAAATCCAACTCAGCATAATGGTGGAAATAATGAATCCCGTACTGCCGCATCTGGAGCTCAATTTGGCCGGCAGCCCACTCCAAAGAAAAGGTTTCATCTTTTTCGTGCAAGGAATGCATTTCCGATTCAAGGCGCTTTCTCCCTTTTTCCAGCAAATACACGCCCTGGTTAGTATATAACTCGTAATAGTATCCTTGCGCTTCCAGTTCCGGAAGCAAGTCGTCCAGTACTTTATCCGGCATCACAAGCTTTAAAATGCATTGATCCGAATCGTAAATGACGGCACCATTTCCCGTTATCACCGGGCAATCAAGGCTGCTTTTTTCAGAATATGCCGCGTATCATGAAGCGAACGCCCTGAACAGGCGACAACGATATTCCCCTGCTCTTGTACTTCCCGAATCGCTCCGGCATTTTCTTCGCTAATTGTTCCGTCATCAGATAATAATGTCCCGTCAAAATCAATCGCGATCAATTTCATTTTGCGCTCTCCTTCCTGTTGTTCCCGGATGTTCTTTTTCGAGAGGCAATATTATTCGCCTCTATATATCCCCGCCCCTGTTTGTTTCCTCTATTCCCGATGGTGTCTGTAGCCGTTTCTGCACTTGGTCGCTCAGCAGCTTATACAATGTCGCGGCAACCGGCACACCGAAAAGCATACCAACAACGCCGCCAAGGCCGCCCCCGATGATGACCGCCGCCAAGACCCATAAACCCGGCAACCCGATCGACGAACCGACTACCCGCGGATAGATGATGTTGCCTTCCACTTGCTGCAGCACAACAATGAAAATCAAAAAGAATACTGCCTGCATCGGATCTACTGTTAAAATCATAAAGGCACCGAATGCCGCCCCCAAATAGGCACCGACAACCGGGATCAGAGCCGTTGCACTAATGAAAGCACCGACCATCGCAGCATACGGAAACTGGAAAAGAAACATGCCAAGCGTACATAGACTTCCTAAAATGACCGCCTCCACGCATTGCCCAACAATAAAGCTTGAAAAAGTCTGATTTGCCACTCCGAGCACGTAGTACAATCTGTCCGCCGTCTGCTTTTTCAAAAAAGCACGAACCACTTGATTTGCCTGAACAGCCAGCTTCTCTTTTGCCGCTAAAATATAGATGGCAAAAATAATGGCAATGATCAAGTTCATTACACCGCTTGTTAAGGCGCCGGCAATGGAAAACGTCGAATTCAAAATGCCGGTCACCACTTTTGAAAGGGATACGGTCAATTTTTTTGTGACCGCATCCAGATCGACCTGCAGGCTTGAAATGAATTTTCCGAGGCTGGAGTACTTGACGCTGTTTGACTGGAAATAGTCCAGACTTTTCGTGTAAACACGCGGAATGGCATCAATCAATACCGTAAAAGCCTGGATCAATTGCGGCACAATGATCAAAACCAGGATGGAAACAATGCCAAAAATGACCACAAATGAAAAAAGAATGCTGACGCCCCTCCGCGTTGCGCGGATAAATTTGTTTTGCGCGTTCGGAAAATAAACGCGTTCCACTTTTTTCATTAAAATATTGAGCACATAGGCAATCGCAGCCCCGAGCAAAAGCGGAAAGGCAACATGCCAAATCGCCCCTAGCGCCCCCAGAATCGTGCTGAAATATTTCACAAAAAGGACGGCCACAACCGCTAGCAGTATGTATTTAGCCCATAAACCGAGTTTCATTTCTTTCATCCAACCACTCCGTCATTTTTTGTTTATTTTCTTATCTTGATTATACTTGAAAAGGAAACTTTTTTCCGGTTTATTTTAAAAGCTATGTTAAATAATATTGTGGATAAATGATCATAAAACAAGGACCCGATGTGGGATCCCTGTTTTAGATTCATATTGAAGATTAGCACCCGTTATTTGAATAACTTATACCAATACAAAGTGGTTTCTATATTTGGATTATATGACTGTTTCAATGTGTCAACTCCACCTAGTATGAATCCTTGTTTCACATAAAACCTGCACGCTCCAAGATTATCATCTTGCGTTTCTAAAGACATTCCGATAAGTTTTCTTTTTTTTGCCCATTCTTCCGCTTTAGTTAAAAGCAACTTCCCGATTCCATATCCTCTAAATTCTTTTTTTGTAGCGATATTTTCAATATAACAGAAGCGATTCCAATCCTTAATTATTCTAATTTGCCCAATGCAATTATGATTCTTATAAGCTAAAAATAGAGCTTTATCTTCACGGTTTATATAACGGCTCCAATCCAGTTTATCATCTGGGAAACGAATTTCTTTAGTTTCATCAAATAGAATCTCTTCAAAAGACCATTTTCCTGATTGAAGACTGGGTACAACCTTACCAAACACGTTGAAATAATCATTTGTTTTATTGATGTCCTCAATTAATTCATCCTTTAATGGAGAAATTACGATTTCTTCTGCAATATTCATTTTGGCACCTTCCCATTCTGAAAAAGAATTTTTCTAGCACAAGCCTAAATACCTACCCTCTTTAACATGACTGCCCCAAAAGTTGAATAATGCTTATGAAGCTCTGAATATAGATAACCTCAATTTATCATAAGTCGCCATTGTCGGAAATAAGCAGCTGTCGACAATCTGCCTACATACAGTTGTATAATCGTTCGGGGGCGGATCGTATTCAAATACAAAAACAGCTCAAATAATGGTCGCGGTACTTGGTTACCACGCCATTGAATCGGTTCATCCAACCCTTTAAGCGGCTGTAATAGTTATTAACATTTTGAATATGGTAAAGCCCTTTTACCCGTTCCTTTCCACAGGATTTGAACGGGTAATGTTCGATTCCTTTTTCTTTTGCATAGGCTTTGAAAGCTCTCCAGGCGTCTGTAAAAAGGGGATTCGTAACGGAGACCTTGGAACCAATTGCTTGGTTAAAATACGACCCTCATCACGTTAAAGAAGGTTTGTTTTGACGATCCCTCGCAACCAAAACGCTGACCTGTTCCTTACTGTTATTATAGGAAGAATGTTTGATTTTAGTAAATATCAACATAAATGTTTAACAGAGCTATTTTAAAAAAAACGGCTGTTTGACAATAAAGTCAATCAATGATATATTTTTCGTTAGACCGTTCTGTACAAAAAAGGAGAGAAAAGATGGCAAAGAGTAAAAGAGAAGCAATTATCCAGGCGGCAAAAAAGCTTTTCCAGGTGCAGGGCTACCATGCGACCGGCATCAATCAAATCATTGAGGAAAGCGGCGCACCGAAAGGCTCTTTATATTACCATTTTCCAAACGGGAAAGAAGAAATTGCAATTGCCGCAATTGACAGCGTCAAGGTTGAAGTAAGGCAGGAACTGGAGCAGTTGCTTGCCGGTTGCGACGATCCGATTGAAGCCATGCAGGCGCAACTTTTACATGTCGCTGAAAAAGTATTTGGCGATCAGCCGGACTTCCGGATCGGCCTGCTCGCTTCGGAAAGTGCGAACCTTAACGAAAATATCAGGGAAGCGTGCAAAAATGCGTATGAGGAATGGATCGCAACCGATACCGATTATCTGATGAAAAAAGGCTACACAAAGGAAAGCGCAAGGCAAACCGCTGTTTTGTTTCATATCTTAATCGAAGGCGCGATGACGATGTCGATCACATACAAGGACGCTTCCTATTTTCAATTAGTTGCAGAACAAATCCCAAAAATAATAAAGAACATTTGATGTTCTTTTTTCTCCAAATTATACTGACCGGTCTATTTAAAAATAAAGGGGAGATTTTTACCATTGCAAAGTGATTATAAAAAATTTCCAATTATGCTTGGGCTTTTAATTGGCGGCTTTATCGGCATGTTCAGCGAAACAGCCTTAAATATTGCATTAACTTCATTGATGAAAGATCTGCACATTACAGCTTCCACCGTCCAATGGCTTACAACCGGATATTTGCTTGTTGTCGGCGTGCTGGTGCCAGTATCTGGGTTAATGATCAGATGGTTTACAACAAGGCAGCTGCTGCTAAGTGCATTAAGCGCATTTATTATTGGCACGCTCATTTCAGCCGTGTCCCACACCTTCACCTTTTTACTCATCGGCAGGCTCGTTCAGGGAATCGCAACCGGCATTCTCATCCCGCTCATCTTTAATACGGTCATGACGATTTTTCCGCCGCATAAAAGAGGCGCGGCACTCGGCGTTGTCGGGCTTGTCATTATGTTTGCGCCGGCAATTGGCCCAACTGCTGCTGGGTTCATTTTGGGCAAACTCACATGGCAGTGGATTTTCTGGGTCATGCTGCCGTTTTTGGTTGCTGCCCTGATCATTTCCGCCATCTTTTGTAAAAATGTAAATGAAGTCACCCGGCCAAAAATCGATGTGCTCTCTATCGTGCTGTCCACGATCGGTTTCGGCGGAATTGTTTTCGGCTTCAGTTCAGCGGGGGATTCAGGCTGGGGAAATGCAAAAGTCATTGTAGCCCTTGCAATCGGTATTGCGGCTCTCGTGATTTTTTCCATCCGGCAATTACGAATGGAAAAACCGATGCTGAATGTGCGTGCCTTCCAGCATAAAATGTTCACTATTGGCACGCTGATGATTATGATTGTCTTCAGTATTATCATGTCGTCTATGCTTTTGCTGCCGATGTACTGGCAGAGCGGAAAACTGGTAGCTGTCGCGCTTACCGGCATCCTTCTTTTGCCAGGGGGCATTGTAAACGGGATTGTGTCAGCTATCTCGGGCAAGTTTTATGATATATACGGCGCAAAATGGCTTGTCAGAATCGGCTTTCTGATCTGCATCGCAGCGGGTGCAATGTTTATCTGTGTCCAAACAACATCTTCTTTTCTTTTCGTGATTGCAGCGAATCTTTTGCTCATGATCGGCGCGCCGCTTGTTATGTTCCCGGCACAAACGAACGGGCTGAATGCATTGCCAAGAGAAATGTCCCCTGACGGCAGCGCAATTATGAATACCGCCCAGCAAGTGAGCGGCGCCATTGCCACTGCCTTGTCTGCCACATTGTTGGCTGCAGGTGAACACGCTTATACAGGAGCCGGCGGACAACATGCCGCAGCAGCATTAACAAACGGCGTCCAGTACGGTTTTATGTTCACGCTCATCCTGGCAGTCATCGGATTTGCCCTTTCCTTTACCGTTCGAACCGTTGGGGTATTTGAAAAACCGCAGGACCAGCAAAGGAAAATGCAATTAAAAAAAGAAACAGACTCCCCCGACTGAGGAGCAAAAAACCCGTTTTAGCCTGATAAGCTAAAACGGGTTTTTTTAAGGTTTGTCAGCACTCCGCCTCAATATGATAAAATCATGGATCTGCGAAAGAACCGGCTTCTGGCCTGCATTTTATAAAATTTTGCCAGCACTGTCAGAGTCCTTGCCAAGCCCGGGATAAGCCTTATTGATTTGCTGCTGTTTTTCCGCTTTCACTCGCATCATTATGAATCAGAAAAGAAGTTAAAAGGGCCAAAATGCTGCCGCAAAAGCCGAACAGGAATAAATGGTGAATGCCCTGCATGTAGGTGGACCCGCTTGTCAGAAAGGCGCCCATTACGGTCACCCCGATCGCAGTTCCCATGTTCCGGCAAAACATAAAAAACGAAGTGGCGATCCCTTTTTCGTGGGCGCTCACCATTTGCTGGGAACCGATAATCCCGACCGTCGAAAGCAACCCGAACGCAGCGCCATGGACAATCATAACGAGAAAAACGTACCAAAACCCGTGGCCCGGATTTAAAAAGATCCAACATACACCCGAAACAAGCAAAAGTCCGTTCCCGATTAATAACAGCCTCCGGTAGCCATACCGCAATATCCATTTTCCGGCAGGGACTGCAGCGGCCATCCAGCCGATCGACGACCCAAGCAGCGCAACCCCGCTCATGAGCAGTGACAGCCCTGTTACTTTCTGCAAAAACAGCGGCACATAGCTGGAAGCACCGAACAACGCCACTGTCCCAATAAAGGAGTTGACATTCATCCGGGCAAATGTCTTATTTTTAAACATCGAAAGCGGCACAATCGGGGAATCCTGCCTTTTTTCATAAAAATAAAAAAGGAGAAGAAAGATGATTCCGGTTGCTGCAAACAACAAGTAATTGCGGTGTACGACCGTGACCAAAAGCAGGAGTGTGATCGCAACGGCAAATAATGCAGCGCCTATGTAATCGACACGCGCTTTTTTTGGCGCATAATGCTCGTTATAAGGCAAAAGCGTTAAAAATGAGATGAGACAGACAGGCAGGTTTACAAAGAAAATCCATCTCCACGATAAATACGTTACAAAAAACGAGCCTAAAAGCGGCGCCAGGACAGCGGATAATCCCCACATACCGGTAAACAATGCCTGGATTTTCCCGCGGTTTTCAACAGAAAACAGGTCTCCTGCGATAATGGCCGGAAACGGGACCATGAAACCTGCCCCAATGCCCTGAATAGCCCGAAAGACGATAAGTTCAATCATCCCGGAGGACATGCCGCATAAAAGCGATCCGGCGAAAAAAAGCACGATCCCGAACCCGAACACTTTCTTCCTTCCGAACAAGTCAGACAACCGGCCTGCAACCGGTGATAAAATCGTACTGGTGATCATATAGGAAGCAAATGCCCATGCGTACAAGTCAAAGCGGCCGAGTTCTTTTGCAATGACGGGCATCGTGGTATTCATAATCGTTGCGTCAATCGATGACACAAGCATTGCCAAGACAATGCTAATCATGACAAACGTTCTACTCTTCATGAAACCCCTCCATTCACTTTCAACATTCCGGATTCTGTCACGATTTGCCGCACCGGAATATCATAAGATTCGCTAGGGACATGCGCCTTCAATTGGCACGAGTGAATCAAAGACACGGTCTGATTGGGAAAACCGGCAAGAAATCGGTCATAATAACCGCCGCCAAAACCGATGCGAAAGCCTTTTTTGTCAAAAACAAGGCCTGGAACAATGAGCAGATCGATGGCCTGCTTTTCAATTTTTACCGTTTCTTCCGGTTCCGGCTCAAGCAGGTTAAAAAAGCTTTTTTTCAATTGTGTGAAATCATCCAGCTGGTAAAAGACGAGCGCTTTTTCTTTTGGCACGCATTTTGGCACACAAATCGTTTTTCCCTGCGCCCACCCGGTTTCAATGATCCGCCGCGTATCCCATTCGAAATGTTGGGAGACCGTCACGCCAACCGTTCCGGATATTTTCCATATATCGGATGAAAACAAAATTTGTTGCAGTTTTTCTTCGATGGCCTGCTTTTCGTTAAGATCCAACCGCTTTAACCAGCCGATCATTTCTCTTCGCATTTCCGCCTTGTCCATTTTTTTCCACCCCAGAAAGCAAAAATTTGCGCTTTTCCATCTTACCATGTTTGGGCTGAAGTGAAAACGAAAATGCCCCCGGGGTATGAAACCAGGGGGGCTGCAAAATGTCTGTGCTAATCGTTTTTTCCGGTAAACCGAAGTATGAAATATGGTGGAAATTCTTATTCCCCCCTGTTCTTCTTCTCCTTCTCATGCACGAGGTTGCGCCAGTTTAAATCGCCGCGCATTAAGCCCTGGACAAGCAGTTCGGCCGTACCCATGTTGGTGGCAAGTGGAATCGAATAGACATCGCAAAGGCGGAGTAAAGCGGTAATGTCCGGTTCGTGCGGCTGGGCCGTGAGTGGATCACGGAAAAAGAAAACGAGATCCATTTCATTTTTGGCAATCATTGCGCCGATTTCCTGGTCGCCGCCGAGCGGGCCGGAATTGAAGCGGGTAATGTTCAAATTTGTTTTTTCCATAATCCTCTTGCCGGTTGTGCCGGTCGAGTACAATTCATGGTCGGCGAATACCGGCTCATAGGCAACCGCAAAGTTTACAATTTCCTTTTTCTTTTTATCATGGGCAATAAAAGCAATTTTCAACTTGGAAACTCCCTTCTCCAAAAAATAACGTTACTACTATAATACGATAATATGATGAAAAAAACGAATGACCCATTTCCCAGGGTCATCCGTTTTTCAGCCTTAAGCTTTCACAACCGGATCATGCAGCATGGATTTGTACAAGCCTTCGATTTCTTCGACACTTGTATCACGCGGGTTGCCACCCGTGCACACATCGGCATACGCATCTTTTGCGAGGTTCGGGATATCTTCTTCTTTGACACCGAGTTTATCAAGCGATTGCGGAATGTCAACATTTTTAAGAGGTCGCATGCGCCATTCCATCCTTTATTCTCCCAAAAATCCTTCCCGCGGCACGACCCCAAACGCATCGGCCAAGTCTTTCAGCTGCCGGTCGGTAATCGTTTGTTTGATGCCGCCCTGTGCCTGGACATAGGTGTAAACCTGTGCCGCTTTTTCTGCTGTTTCAATCAGGCCGAATGTCTCATCCATCGTGCGGCCGGCACCGTAAATGCCGTGATGCGGCCAAATGACGAGGCGATAGTCTTTCATTTTCGCTGCCGTCGCTTCACCGATTTCATTGGTGCCCGGCACGATCCACGGAATGATGCCGACACCTTCCGGAAATACGACGAGGCATTCCGTGCACATTTGCCAAAGCGTGCGCGTCAAAGCTTTTTCATCAAGCGGATGGGTAAATGTCATCGCGAGCAAATGGGTCGCATGGTTGTGCATGACAATCCGGTTTTCCGGGTCAACCTCAAGCCTTGCGATATGGCTCATAAAATGGGACGGCAGCTCGCTTGTCGGCATTCCGCCCCCTTCAAGCCCCCAAAGCAATTCAACATTTTGCCCGTCCTGTGCGACACGGATCAAACCGAGGTTTTCAGCAGGGTTGTTGGCCACATTTTTAAAATATTTTCCAGAACCGGTGACAATAAAATATTTGCCGGCAAGCGCCCTTGCGTCGAATTTGACCGGGATGGCCCGGATAACGGCGTTCACATCGAGATACGGCGCCACTTCTTCTTCTTTGAGAAGATAGCTGATATTCCCGCCGTTCCGTTCGTCCCAGCCAAGCCGGTACAAATTGGCGGTTGTTTTCATCATTTCCTGTGTAAAAGGTGCTTCAATGATATTCAATTTCGTCTTTATGTTTGCCATGTGCTTCCCCTTCCTTGTTTACGCCCTTACAAGCAACGTATCTTTTTCATACTTTTGGACTTCTTCCAGCCAGCCAAGCCCGGCCGGCACCCCGTTTGCTTCGCAGAAATAGTGCCAAACATCGCCGTACGGGAAGTCTTTCAGTTCCTCTGTATAGACGAGGCGGGTGGTAAAATCGCCTTCCAATTCTTTTTGTTTTAAGAAATCTGTCGGTTCAAGCAGCGCTTTCAGCAAAGCTTTTTGTGTGTTGCGGGCGCCCACTACCCAGGCTGCAACCCGGTTAATGGTGGCATCAAAGAAATCAAGGCCGATATTCGTTTTCTCAAGCAAGTCGTTGCGGACAAGTTCCCTGCCGATTGCCGCCAGTTCATCATCCATGATGACGACATGGTCACTGTCCCAGCGCACTGGGCGGCTGACATGGAGCATAAGCCCTTTGCTGAAGAGAGAAAGGGCGCTTAGTTTATTGGAAATCACTTCTGTCGGATGGAAGTGGCCGGCGTCAAGGCAGACCAGTTTGTTTCTTGAAATACCATAGCCCATATAAAACTCATGGGAACCGACTGTATAGGCTTCTGCGCCGAGGCCGAACAATTTGCTTTCCACCGCATCTTCCGTATAAGCCGGATTGAGCGGTTCCGCAAAAATTTCATCGAGCGCTTCCATTAAACGCCGGCGCGGTCCGAGCGTATCTATCGGATTGTCTTTATAACCGTCCGGAATCCAGAAATTGTTGATGCTCGTTTGCCCTGTTTCTTTTCCAAAATACTCGGCAATTTTCCGCGTCCTTTTCCCGTGTTCCACCCAGAAATCCCGCACGGCTTTGTCAGGGGAGGCGAGCGTAAAACCGTCTTTATACATCGGATGCGAGAAAAATGTCGGGTTAAAATCAAGGCCGAGCCCCTGTTCTTTTGCCCAGTCCACCCACGAAGCAAAATGTTTTGGTTCAATGGTGTCAAGGTCAATTTTTTCATCCGTGTCCGCATAAATGGCATGCAGATTCAATTTATGCTTACCCGGTATCAGAGAGAATGCTTTTTCCAGGTCTTTGCGCAGCTCGGAAGGCGTGTGTGCCGCCCCTGGGTAGTTACCGGTTGCCATAATGCCGCCGGTCAGGTCGCTATCCGGATTTAAAAAGCCGCGGACATCGTCACCCTGCCAGCAGTGCAGCGAGATTTTAATCTTTTGCAATTTTTCAAGCGCCGCATCTGTATCCACACCGATTTCCGCATACCGCTGTTTTGCAGTTTCATAATTTCGGATGATCTCTTCTTTTTTTCCCATTCTTTTCCGCTCCCTTTCATTTTGCCGTTTCAAGCAAGGCCTTTTTGTAACGGTCGATTACCGCTTTCCAATTGCCCTGCTGCGGCTTGTAAGATTTGATTGCAAACGACTGCCGGACGATTTTTCTTCCTTCACGGATGTCCCGAATGTCCCCTTTGGCGATCATTTGCACAAGGAGATTGCCGATAGCGGTTGCTTCCTGGGGGCCGGCTGAGACTTCGACATTTGCGAGATTTGCGGTCAGCTGGTTCAAAAGGCTTACATTGCTGCCGCCTCCGACAATGTACAGGCGGTCAATGGGCCGTCCCGTGATCGCGGCGAGTTTTTCCAGCTCGACTGCGTAACAGAGCGCCAGACTGCTGTAAATGCAGTTTGTCAATTCCCCGATCGATTCCGGAACCGCCTGGCCGGTTTCCCTGCAGTAATCTTGAATTTCTTTCACCATGTTTTCCGGATTGTTAAAGCGCGGGTCGTTGACATGAACAAATTGCGCAAACGGTTTGCATTTTCCGGCCTGTTCCGCCATTTCGGCATAGGTATAACGGTAGTCGTAATGCCGGGCAATTTCCTGGATGATCCACATGCCCATAATGTTTTTCAAAAAGCGGTAAGTGCCATATGCGCCCCACTCGTTTGTGTAATTTTCCCTGAATGCTTCCTCGCTTGTGACAGGCACATTCAATTCCATGCCGAGCAACGACCATGTCCCGCTGCTTAAGAATGCCCAGGAATCGCCTTCTGCCGGCGTACCGAGGACAGCGGAGGCGGTATCATGGGTTGCAACCGTGACAACCTGGCATGCCGGAAGATCGTATTTTTTGTACCACTCCGATTTGATTGCGCCCAAAATCGTGCCGGCATCGGCCAGTTTGGCAAATTTATCGGCACTGACATGGACATGGTTGAGCAAGTCTTTATCGAATAATTTGTCACGCAAGTTCAGCATCTGTGTTGTGGAAGAATTTGTCACTTCAGAAACGGCCTTTCCCGTCAGCACATACCCGATGTAATCCGGGATGAGCAGAATTTTATCCGCTTTTTCCAAAAGATTTTTATCTTCGGCATACAGTTGGTACAGCGTGTTCAATTCAAGAAACTGGATGCCGGTCTTTTTATAGATGAATTGCTTTGAATATTTGGACGTCAGCGCTTCTATCGCGCCAACCGTCCGTGGATCGCGGTAGCTGACCGGATCCTGGAGCCGGTCGCCGTTTTTGTCAACGAGCACATAATCGACCGCCCACGTATCAATGCCGAGCATACACGCTTCAATGCCCATCTTTTTGGCTTTTTCCAGGCCTGTAAAAATTTCTTCAATCAGCCGGCCGATATCCCAACGGTCATGGCCGTCCCGTTTGGTAAAACCGTTTTTGAAGCGGTGAATTTCTTTGATTTCGATTTTTTGATGCCGGCAGGTGCCTGCAATCAGCCGTCCGCTTGAAGCGCCAATGTCAATAGCGATGTAATTCCGGATCATTTTCTCACTCCTTTCCACCTTCAAAATTGCATTATCTTTACATCATCTGCTTCTTCTATGAAGCATTGCATCTATTAAAATTTAACGTTTACATTCCTATCGTAAACGTTATCAAAAAAGATTTCATGAAACATTATTGGCAAACCATTGTACGATCTTGGCAAGGTTGTGAAGGATATGGCATAATCAATTTGAAGAGAGGGAGCGAAATGGAACAATACTGGGAAAAAGCCGACTATTCCTGGACAGATGACTCCATCCGCTGTTTTAACACGCCGTCGCAGCGGGCGCGCCAGCTGTTTTACTATGTGCAGGAAATCGGCCATTTTAAAGCGATGAAACCGTATTTTACAGAAAGGCAGCATTTGAAATCGTACTTGTTAAAATATACGTTTGGCGGCAGGGGGAAATTGATTTATGAAGGGCGCGAATATACGCTTGAAAAAGGGGATGTTTTTTTCATCGACTGCATGAATTACCAGCATTACAGCACGATAAGCGATGAACCGTGGGAGATGGATTGGATCCATTTTTACGGGCCGAATGCGGATGCTTTTTACGGGGAATTTATGAAAAACGGCAGCAATGTTTTTCATGCAAAAAACGGACGCATTTCCCAAATCATTGATGAGATCATGGCGCTTGTCGAAACGCGGAATGCAAAGGCGGAGTTCCGGATTTCGCTGTTGATCCATGAAATGCTGAATGAAGTGCTGATCCAGAAATACGATCTTGCATTTGAGGAAGAAAACATTCCCGATTACATTATAGAAGCAAAAAAATTTTTGGAGGACCATTTTAAAGAAAAAATTACCCTGCAGGATTTGGAACGGGTGTGCCGCCTGAACAAGTACCAGCTCAGCAAGGAATTCACGCACTACATCGGCATCCCCCCGATTGAGTACTTAATCCATTTTCGGATCAACACCGCGAAAAGACTGCTCCGCTACTCCAATAAAAGCGTAAAAGAAATTGCCCTAGACGTCGGGATTGAGGACCCTCCCTATTTCAACCGACTGTTCAAGTGGAAAACAGAGATGACCCCGCTTGCGTACAGGCGGAATGGGTGACGAATCCATGCTGTTTGTGTTATCGGATCGTAGAGAAGACGTTACTGTTAGGGTTACCGGCACACAAGCGAGGGCGGGGTTATACTTCGGTTGCGGTTTGGGCTGTATTACGGGTGGGCGAAAATTCTGTATGCAAATTGATCGATTTGTCCCAATGTAAAAATTTAAAGTTCAATCTTATTCTTCTGCCTCTACTTCTTTAATCACCATCTTTGGCAGATCCCTGATAGTCTCACGTATTCGTTTCATTCGGGCTTTTCCCTGACCGGCAAAGCGAAGCAGATTGTAAGCATATATGCCAAAATGCAGGGCAAGCTCATTCGTTTTTTTATTCCGGGAAGGCAGCTGTTTAAAACCAAGATCAAACCTAAATTCCCGTATCAACGATTTACAGACTTTCCGGTGTTCGTCGTAAAGCCTTGGCACAGCTTCCGGCGGAATATCGAGCGTTGTCATGTACACATCCGCTTCATACTCTGGAATCAAAAGGATTTGCCCGTTTTTATCAATGGTTGTTTCAATGAGTTTAAAAACATAATAGGCTGGTTTTT
This sequence comes from Weizmannia sp. FSL K6-0777, assembly GCF_038593185.1. Classification (NCBI taxonomy): domain Bacteria; kingdom Bacillati; phylum Bacillota; class Bacilli; order Caryophanales; family Bacillaceae; genus Heyndrickxia; species Weizmannia sp. FSL K6-0777. The sequence continues at coordinate 1,281,675 of NZ_CP151971.1, read as the reverse complement.
TTGCCCCGGCTGTCGTGTTGGTTTCCGCAACAGATCCAAAGTAAACGTTTTTTCCTTCCCGTTCGGATGAGCATGTGCCGTGTTTCCGTGCAGTTTCTACCCAAGTGCTAGCATCTGTCTGAAGTTTCATCACAAAATCGATGTGAAGGTCCAGCAGTTTTGCCGCAATTTCGGATCCTTCTTTTGCCTCGAGCCGCCAAAGGAAAGCCCCTTCCGCCAATTGTTCAGCAGCACGGACCGACACGCTTGTTTCTTGTCCAAAGGAAAGGCAGTACCCTTCCTTTCCAATAAAAGCAAACGGCATTGCAACATCCACCGGTATAAAACTTTTGCCTTGTATGGTCACCGGGTTGATAGGTGCACCAGCCTTGCGAAGCAGGTGAAGAGACTCTTCAAGGATGATCTGTTTCCATTCTTCTGATAAAGCTGCCTCGTCCAGACGGTGCTCCAAGACAGCCGGCGAGGGAACCCTTTCCAATTTTAAAAAAGTACGGAAATCATAGTCGCTCCGTAACGGTTCAATTTCAGCAAACTTATTTTTTCCAAGGCAAAGCAGCCCGATATAGGCCTTCGCGATGTCCCCGTTTGAATAGCCGGGATTCCTTTTAATGGTTTCTGACTTGGCGCTATTCAGCCTTGATGCGAGATGAGTCTGGCTGATAAGGAACTCTACTATGCCCATTCCGAATTTATCCAATATCATTTCATTCGTTTGCTCAATCCGTAAATTTTTCATCTGCTCACCTGCGAAAATTGATATTTATATTATACAAAAAGTAGCTTATAATGGGTGTGAAGTCTGAATTTTAGAAAGGATGTGAACGATGCTTTTCAAGGAAAGAAAAACTTCACTTGAATGTGCTCTTTTAAAGTCGCTGAACAACCGGATGAAACTCCATGAAAAAGACATCCAGTATCTCCGGAATTTGGAAAAAGGGGACGAAGGCGAGCGGTATTTTGACTCTTTAACAGCAGCACTTACATGTGATTGTTTTGTACTGAATGATTTGCGGCTTTCCTGCAACAATGCTACGTTCCAGATTGATGCCCTCATGATTACCGGCGAAACCATTTACCTGTTTGAAGTGAAAAATTATGAAGGCGATTTTTATTACGATCGGGACAGAATTTTTACAAAAAATAAGTCTGAAATCAACAATCCGCTGCTTCAGGTTAAACGTTGCGAATCGCTTTTCCGGCAGTTGATTCTCTCGCTCGGTTTCAATATGCCGGTCTCGGCTTCCGTTGTTTTTGTAAACCCCGAATTTACCCTGTACCAGGCACCCCTGAGTGCGCCATTTATTTTCCCGAATCAGTTAAAACGGTATATAAAAGATTTGAATGCAATTTCTGCAAAGCTGAGCGGAAAGCATAGAAGGCTGGCAGAAAAGCTATCTTCGCTGCATATAGAAGAATCGCCTTTTCTTCATTTGCCGAAATATGAGTATGATCAATTGCGGAAAGGCATTGTGTGCGACGCTTGTGGTTCTTTTTCCTGTGCGGTAAAAGGGCATGCAATGATTTGTGAGGATTGTGGACATGCTGAATCTGTTGAGGCCGCGGTCCTCCGCAGTGTCAGAGAATTTCGGATGTTGTTTCCAGAGCGGAAGATTACAACAAATGATATTTTTGACTGGTGCAGGATTGTGGAATCGAAAAAAAGGGTGAGCAGGATACTGGCAAAAAATTTCAATAAGTTCAGAGGTGGAAGATGGTCTTACTATGAGTAATTGATGATCACAAACTTATGAATTACAAATTCTACCGGGGAAAAGCATTTGGTATTTTGACACTTCAAAAAGACCAAATATGCTCAGTTCCCCGGTTATTTTTGTCCTTTTGAACACTCCAAAAAGACATTTTGTTCCGGTCAATGGCTCCTTTTGTCCTTTTGGATGCTCCAAAAGAACAATTTGCTCCGGTCCACGGCTCCTTTTGTCCTTTTGACAGCTTCAAAAGGACATTTTGTTTCAGTTCACGGCTCCTTTTGTCCTTTTGACTGCTTCAAAAGGACATTCCGAGCCCAGATGCAACGTGTTTTGTCCTTTTGACAGGTTCAAAAAGACATTTTGGACCCCGATGCAACGCGTTTTGTCCTTTTGACTGCTTCAAAAGGACATTTCGGGACCGGATGCAACGTGTTTTGTCCTTTTGGCAGCTTCAAAAGGACATTCCGAGCCCAGATACAGCTTGTTTTGTCCTTTTTACAGCTTCAAAAAGACATTTCGGGCCCAGATACAGCTTGTTTTGTCCTTTTGACAGCTTCAAAAGGACATTCCGAGACCAGATGCAACGTGTTTTGTCCTTTTGGCAGGTTCAAAAAGACATTTTGGACCCCGATGCAACGCGTTTTGTCCTTTTGACTGCTTCAAAAGGACATTTCGGGACCGGATGCAACGTGTTTTGTCCTTTTGGCAGCTTCAAAAGGACATTCCGAGCCCAGATACAGCTTGTTTTGTCCTTTTGACAGCTTCAAAAAGACACTTTGGGTCCAGTCGCGACTCCTTTTGTCCTTTTGGCAGCTTCAAAAGGACATTCCGAGACCAGATGCAACGTGTTTTGTCCTTTTGGCAGCTTCAAAAAGACATTTCGAGCCCGGATGCAGCGTGTTTTGTCCTTTTGACAGCTTGAAAAAAACATTTCAGGCCTAGGTGCGGCTCCTTTTTGTCTTGAATACTCCAAAAAAAACAATTTGCTATGGTCCCGCGATTTCATTTGTCCTTTTAAATGCCTCTCTGAAACAACAGTAAGCTTACTTTTGCCATATTTTAATAGCAAACCAAAGTATCTTGTTCAGCCCTTTTTGGATTTCCCCCATTTTTCCGGTGCCTGCCGCCATTCCTCGAGTGTCGCCAAGTCTTCTTCCCGGATCAGCCCTCTTTCCACGCCAACTTGAAGTAGCGCGGAGTAATTCGATAAGGAGTAAGCGGTGATGCCTTCTTTTGCAAAATTTGCCGCTCCGGCCGGAAGTTCATATGTAAAAATCGAGACAACGCCGAGCACTTCGCAGCCGGCTTCCCGCAATGCGCGGACAACGGTGAGCACGCTGCCGCCAGTTGAAATTAAATCTTCGACAACGACAACTTTTTGCCCGGTGGAAACCCGACCTTCGATCTGGTTGCCCTTGCCGTGTGTTTTTGCACTCGAACGGACGTATACCATTGGCAAATTCATCAGGTCACTGACAAAAGCGGCGTGGGCAATCCCGGCAGTTGCCGTGCCTGCTACTACTTCCGTTTCCGAGAAGTGTGCTTCGATCAGCTTTTTCAGTCCGATGGCGATTTCTTTCCGCAGATTCGGATAGGACAATGTAATGCGATTATCGCAGTAAATTGGCGATTTGATTCCGGATGACCATGTAAAAGGTTCACCGGGTTTTAAAAAAACAGCTTCAATGTCAAGCAATTGTCCGGCAATGTATTTTTCCATTATTCGTTCCCCCATTGTTGTTTCACTTTTAAATAAGCTTCGTACGGGTCGGGCGCTTTCGTAATGGAACGCCCGACGACAATTGCGGTCGAACCGAGCTCCCTTGCCTTCGCAGGTGTAACGACGCGTTTCTGATCGGAAACATCATCTCCGGCCAGCCGGATGCCCGGCACCACTTTCAAAAACGCCCCGCCGAGCCGGGCCGTAATATCAGGGGCTTCAAATGCGGAGCAGACAACACCGTCAAGCCCTGCATCATAAGCAAGCACAGCGTAATCCAGCACTGATTCGCGCAGCGGTTTTAAAATGCCCTGTTCTTTTTGCATTTGCGTTTCAGAGGTGCTTGTTAGCTGTGTTACTGCGAGAATCGCCGGGCGTTTTTTCCCTGCAGGGGTGCCGGCTTCCAAACCAGCCAAAGCGGCTTTCATCATGTCCGAACCGCCGGCGGCATGGACGTTCACCATATCCACTCCAAGCCGTGCCAGCCCTTTCATTGCCCGCCCCACTGTATGTGGAATGTCATGCAGCTTTAAATCAAGAAAAATATCATGCCCCATTTCTTTGAGGGCAGCAATCAAACAAGGGCCGGTCTGGTAAAACAGTTCCATTCCCACTTTGACATAGAGCGGTTCGCCGCCAAACTGCTGTAAAAAAGCGAGCGTTTCTTCTTCCGATGAAAAATCAAGGGCGATGATCGGTTTATGCATGCTGCGTGTGGCTCCTTCCTATCAGGTCTTGAATGCTTTCGGCGCCGAGCTGTTCCATCACAGCCGGCAGTTCACGGATGATGCGCGGGCAGGCGAGCGGATCAATAAAATTCGCGGTACCGACTGCGACTGCACTGGCGCCGGCGTATAAAAATTCCACTGCATCTTCTGCCGTCATAATACCGCCCATGCCGATAATGGGGATATCCACTTCCCGGCTCACCTCGTAAATCATCCGGACAGCAACCGGTTTGACGGCCGGTCCCGAGAGCCCCCCTGTTTCATTGGCGAGAAGCGGGCGCGCCGTTTTCAAATCGATTTTCATGCCAAGGAGTGTGTTAATCATCGTGAGCCCGTCGGCACCGCCGGCTTCTGCTGCCTTGGCAATCGCCACAATATCCGTGACATTCGGGGAAAGTTTTACATACACCGGCACTTCCGAAACAGCTTTTACTTGCCGTGTCAGTTCAAACGCCATCTCCGGATCGGTACCGAATGCGATGCCGCCGGATTTCACGTTTGGGCAGGAAATATTGAGTTCAAGCGCGTGCACATTCGGCGCTTTTGAAAGGCGGGTGGACACGTAGACATAATCTTCAAAAGTGGAGCCCGCTACATTCGCAATGATTGGAACATCATATGACTGTAAAAACGGGAGCTCTTCCACAAGCACACTTTCCAGCCCCGGATTTTGCAGGCCGATTGCATTCAGCATGCCGGCTTCCGTTTCCGCAATCCGCGGGACCGGGTTGCCGAAGCGCGGTTCTGTTGTTGTCGCTTTAATCATGATCGCGCCCAGTTCGCTCAAATCATACCAGCGGCTGTACTCACGCCCGAAACCGAAGCAGCCCGATGCCGGCATGACCGGATTTTTCAAGGACAAGCCCGGCAGTTCGACGTGCAAATCCGGAAGAACACGGCGCTTTATTCCCCGTCTTTCGGCATGGTCTTTAGGTGAATCCGGGGGAACACGACACTCTATTCCCCGTCTTTCAGCATGATGTTCAGACAAATCCGGGGGAACACGGCGCTCTATTTCCCGTCTTGCAGCATGATGTTCAGGCAAATCCGGAAGAACACGGTGCTCTATTTCCCGTCTTTCAGCATGATGTTCAGGCAAATCCGGGGGAACGCGGTGCTTTACTTCCCGTCTTTCATCATGGTGTTCAGGTAACTCGGTCATATTAGGATCTCCCCCATTTCAAATACAGGCCCGTCGCTGCATACTTTTTTCGAAGCGGTGCCGGTTGGGTCATTTTTCGGGCGGCAGACGCACCCGTAGCAAGCGCCGGTTCCGCACGCCATCCGTTCTTCAAGCGAGAAAAAGCCGCGCTGCCCCGGGTATGCCGCTTCCAATGCGCGCAGCATCGCAGCCGGGCCGCATGCGTACAAACAGTCAAATGCCCAATTCTCCGCCGCCAGTACATCCGTTACAAACCCTTTCGTCCCCCATGAACCGTCCACCGTTGCGACGGATGTCGGGGCAAGGGTTGAAAACTTCTCCACGTAAAAAGCGTGGGCCGCCGATTCAAACCCGAGCACGTGGCGGACTTCAACGCCGCCTGCTTTAAGCTGCCGGGACAGCTCGTACAGCGGCGGGACCCCGATGCCGCCGCCGACAAGGAGCGCTTTTTGCCCGGGGCGAAGCGCGTCCACCGGGAACCCGTTGCCAAGGGGGCCGAGCACATCGAGCCGTGCGCCGGGTGCCATGTTTGCCATCAGGCGCGTTCCTTTTCCCTGCACCCGGTACAACAAAGTAAGCGCGCCGTTTTTGCGGTCCACCGCCGCGATGCTGATCGGACGGCGCAACAGGGGATCAAACCCGCTTCCCGCTTTCACATGAACAAACTGTCCGGGGCGGGCGATTTGCCGGACCAAACTGCCGGCAAGCACCATTTCCCAAATATCCTGCGCAATGAGCCGGTTGCTTTTCACGATCATATATTCCTGGATCATGCGTGCACCGCCTGCTTTGCCCCCTGCACCATCGGCATGATCGAAAAACTTATCGATTCCAAAATGGATACGATGGCTGCTGCTGTATCAAGCGAAGTCAGGCACGGGATGCCGCATTCGACTGCTTCCCTGCGGATCCGGAAGCCGTCGCGTTCGTATTCCCGGCCTTTTGTGATCGTGTTCAGGACAAATTGCACATCGCCCCTTTGGATCGAGTCGAGCACGGTCGCCCCTTCGCCGCCAATTTTTTCCACTTCTTCGACAGCCAGGCCGTTTTCCCTTAAAAATTTTGCCGTTCCCGCCGTTGCTTTTAAGGTAAAACCGATCTCGACAAAGCGTTTCGCAAGCGGCAGGGCTTCCGGTTTGTCTTTATCGGCAACCGTAAACAGGATGCTGCCATCCGGCGAAAGCTTCATGCCTGCTGCAACGAGCCCTTTGTACAGCGCTTTTTCAAATGTACGGTCGCAACCCATCACTTCTCCCGTCGATTTCATTTCCGGTCCGAGTGTCGGTTCCACCCGCTTCAATTTTGCAAAAGAGAAGACCGGCACTTTCACGAACACCTCCGCTTTTTCCGGCCTCAAGTCGGTGCCATAGCCGAGATTTTCAAGCGATTCGCCTAAAATCACTTTCATCGCGAGTTTTGCCATCGGGACATCGGTAATTTTGCTTAAAAACGGAACCGTCCGGCTTGAGCGCGGGTTCACTTCGATCACAAAGAGTTCATTGTGCGAGACGATAAACTGGATGTTCATTAACCCTTTGATTTCAAGCTCTGAAGCAAGCTTGCGGCACGTCTCCACCATTTCCGCTTTTAATGCCTCGGAAAGCCGCTGCGGCGGATAGACTGCGATCGAGTCGCCGGAGTGGACGCCGGCCCGTTCAATATGTTCCACGATGCCCGGGATTAAAATATCCCGGCCGTCCGCGATCACATCGACTTCGAACTCCTGCCCTGTCACATAGCGGTCAATCAAAACCGGCTGGTTCGGGCTGACTTTCACCGCGTGTTTCATATACTGGCGCAAGTCTTCTTCATGGTAGACGATTTCCATCGCCCGTCCGCCGAGCACAAACGACGGGCGCACGAGCACGGGATAGCCGATTTCGGCCGCAATTCGGACGGCTTCTTCCGCAGAAGTGCCGGTTTTTCCGAGCGGGCGTTTAATGCCGAGCCGGTTTAACAAATGGTCGAACTTGTCGCGGTCTTCGGCACGCTCGAGATTTTCAAGCGAAGTGCCGAGAATGCGCACCCCGCGTTTTGTGAGCTGTTCCGCGAGATTGATCGCCGTCTGGCCGCCGAACTGGACAACAACCCCTTCCGGCTGTTCCAAATCGATGATATGCATGACATCTTCAATCGTCAGCGGTTCAAAATAGAGCTTGTCAGAGATGCTGAAGTCGGTGGAGACGGTTTCCGGGTTGTTGTTAATGATGATCGCTTCGTACCCGGCTTCCTGGATTGCCCACACCGCATGGACGGTTGCATAGTCAAACTCGATTCCCTGGCCGATCCGGATCGGGCCGGAACCGAGGACAATGATGCTTTTTCTGTTTGTCACAACCGATTCGTTTTCTTCTTCATATGTACCGTAAAAATACGGCGTTTCTGATGCGAATTCGCCGGCACATGTATCGACCATTTTATAGACCGGTAAAATGCCATTCTCTTTGCGCCATGCGTACACTTTTTCTTCTGCCGTTCCCCACAGCCCGGCAATCGTCTTATCGGCAAAGCCCATTTGTTTTGCTTTCCGGGCCGCCTCTTTGTCCCATTGCGCCTCCTGAAGCGTGTTTTCAAAGCGGATGATGTTTTCCAGCTTATGAAGGAAAAACAAGTCGATTTTGCTCCAGTCATGCAGCTGCCCGATCGTGACACCCCTTCTTAGCGCTTCTGCGATGTAAAAAAGGCGTTCGTCGCCGGCATTTTTGATCCTTTTTTCCATCACGTCCATACCGGATGCTTCCTCGAGTTCCAAATGATGGACGCCGATTTCAAGCGACCGTACTGCTTTTAACAGTGATTCTTCAAATGTGCGGCCGATCGCCATTACTTCGCCCGTTGCTTTCATTTGCGTGCCAAGTCTGCGGTATGCCTGTTCAAACTTATCGAACGGGAACCGCGGAATTTTTGTGACGACATAATCAAGCGCCGGTTCAAAATTGGCGTAAGAAGTGCCGGTGACCGAGTTTTTCATCTCGGCCAGCGTGAGCCCGACTGCAATTTTCGCTGACAGTTTCGCAATCGGGTATCCGGTTGCTTTAGAAGCGAGCGCAGATGAACGGCTGACGCGCGGGTTGACTTCGATTACATAATATTGAAAACTGTCCGGGTCAAGCGCGAGCTGTACATTGCAGCCGCCTTCGATGCCGAGGGCGCGGATAATTTTCAATGAAACATTGCGCAGCATCTGGTATTCTTTGTCGCTTAACGTCTGACTCGGGGCGACGACAATCGAATCGCCGGTATGGACGCCGACCGGGTCAAAGTTTTCCATGTTGCAGACGACGATGGCATGGTCTTCGCTGTCGCGCATCACTTCGTATTCGATTTCTTTAAAGCCGGCAATGCTTTTTTCAAGCAGGCACTGGTGGACGGGGCTCTGGCGCAATCCGCCTGATACGGTTTCGATCAGCTCCTCTTCATTACGGCAGATGCCGCCGCCCGTTCCGCCCAGCGTGTAAGCCGGACGGACGATGACCGGGTAGCCCGCTTTTTCGATAAAACGGTAAGCTTCTTCGAGTGTATGGATGATCATGCTGTCCGGCACCGGCTCGCCAAGTTTTCCCATCAGTTCGCGGAACGCTTCCCGGTCTTCCGCCTGCTCAATGGCGCCAAGCCTTGTTCCGAGCACTTCGACGCCGTACTCGTCAAGGATGCCGGATTTCGCCAGTTCCATTGCAATGTTAAGACCGGTTTGGCCGCCAAGTGTCGGCAGGAGGGCATCCGGGCGTTCTTTGCGGATGATGCGGGCGACAAATGCCGGCGTGAGCGGTTCGATATAGATTTTATCCGCCATTTCCGTATCGGTCATAATCGTTGCCGGATTGGAATTGACCAAAACGACATGATACCCTTCTTCTTTTAAAGCAAGGCAGGCCTGCGTGCCAGCGTAATCAAATTCAGCAGCCTGGCCGATCACAATCGGGCCGGATCCGATCACAAGAATTTTTTCGATATCAGTGCGTTTTGGCATAGGTTTGTTCCTCCTTTTGTTTTTCAACCATGGTTAAAAATTTGTCGAATAACGGGTTCGAATCGTGCGGGCCCGGCGATGCTTCCGGATGGTACTGGACAGTAAAAGCAGGGTATTTGCGATGTGCCAGCCCTTCAATCGTGCCGTCGTTCAACGCCCGTTCCGTTACGATAAGGCCTGTTCCGGCAAGCGACTTTTCATCGACTGCATAGCCGTGGTTTTGCGAGGTGATCACCGTTTTCCCCGTTTGGATGTCCTGGACAGGATGGTTCGCGCCGCGGTGGCCGAATTTTAGTTTGAATGTATCGGCGCCGCACGCCAACGCAAACAGCTGGTGCCCGAGACAAATCCCGAAAAGCGGCACTTTCCCGAGTATTCCTTTTACCATATCAACCGCACAGGACACATCTTTCGGGTTACCGGGGCCATTTGACAACATCACCCCGTCCGGCTGAAGCTGTAAAATGTCCGCCGCCGTTGTATCATACGGCAGCACGGTAACGCGGCAGTTTCGTTTTGAAAGTTCGGTTAAAATGCTTTTTTTCGCGCCGAAATCGACAAGGGCAATATGTTTGCCGGGCCCTTCCATTTCGTAACGCTTCTTTGTGGATACTTGTGCAACGGCATCATGAATGGCTCGTTTGGATTGAAGATTTTTGATCACGGCTTCCGGATCTTCGTCTTCAGCACAGAGGGCGGCCCTGAGCGTACCGAAAGCGCGGATTTTTCTTGTCAGTTTCCGGGTGTCAATGCCAGATATACCGGGGATGCCTTTTTCTTTTAAAAAGGTATCGAGCGTTAAGGTGCTCCGCCAGTTTGACGGGTACGAAGCCGCTTCTTTCACCACGACCCCCTTCACATACGGCGTTACCGCTTCAAAATCGTTCCAGTTGATGCCGTAGTTCCCGATGAGCGGGTAGGTGAAAGTGACGATCTGGCCGTAAAAAGACGGGTCAGTTAATGTCTCCTGGTAGCCGGTCATCCCGGTTGTAAAAACGATTTCCCCGTAAGCCGCTTTTACACTGCCAAAACCTTCCCCTCTAAAAACAGTGCCGTCTTCCAAGATCAGTTGCCTTTTCATTTCAATGCCAGCTCCTTTTCCCATACCAGTTTTCCGCTTCCCCATGTGGCTTGCGGGAAGCCTTTGCATACACGCCCCAAAAAAGGGGTATTTTTTCCTTTCGATAAAAAGCGATCCGGGTCAATTGTTTTTTCTTCCCCCAGGTCAACTGCCGTGATATCGGCGGGTGCCCCGGTTTTCATCGTCCCGTATGGAAGTCCGAACACGCTAGCCGGCTTTATTGTCATCCAGTCAACAAGCTGTTTTAGCGTAAATATGCCGGTTTCAACAAAATGTGTATATAAAAGCGGAAAAGCTGTTTCAAATCCGGTGATGCCAAATGGCGCCTGTTCAATGCCTTTTGCTTTTTCCTCCGCGGTATGCGGAGCGTGGTCAGTGGCGATAAAATCAATCGTGCCATCCAAAAGGCCTTCAATAAGGGCGTCGCGGTCTCTTTTCGACCGGAGCGGCGGGTTCATTTTCCAGTTGGCATCAGGGCCCGGGATGTCGTCTTCAGAAAGGAGCAAATGGTGCGGTGTCACTTCGGCTGTCACTGGAATGCCGGCCCGTTTTGCGTCACGAACAACCCGGACGGATTCTTTCGTGCTGATATGGCAGACATGATAATGGCAGCCTGTATGTTCTGCAAGCAACACGTCGCGGGCGATCTGCACCGACTCGCATACGGAAGGGATCCCTTTTAACCCGTGCGCCGCCGCGAAAGATCCGTCATGCACGCAGCCGCCCCGGATGAGCGAATTGTCTTCACAATGGGCGACGACCGCCATACCGAGTGCTTTTGCCTGTTCCATCGCAGCTAGCATCTGCCCCGCTTCCTGCACGCCGACGCCGTCATCCGTGAACGCGAAGGCGCCTGCTGCTTTTAAACCGGCAAAATCCACGAGTTCGCCGCCTTTTTCATCAAGGGTGATGGCAGCATAAGGGAGCACGCGCACAACCCCATTCCGGCTGATTTTTTCCTTTAGAGACAAAAGGCGCGCCGGCCGGTCGGTAACCGGTTTGGTGTTAGGCATCGCCGCTACCGTTGTAAACCCGCCTTTTGCCGCGGCCATCGTCCCGGTGCGGATCGTTTCCTTCTGTTCGAACCCCGGTTCCCGCAAATGCACATGCAAGTCGACAAACCCGGGGAGAACCGTGAGTCCCGTTGCATCATATACCTGTTCGCCCGCTTCTTTCAGTTCCGGGCCGGTTTCCGCGATTTTTCCATCTTTGATCCGGATATCCCGCTTTACCGATTCTCCCTTTTCATCTAAAACCATCCCGCCTTTAATCAACCAGTCCACTTGGCAAACCACCTTTTCTTTTTTGTCAAAATAGCGCGATCCATAGCAACTTTCATTTTTCAAGCTGTCTGGAAAACCGCTTTTTCTTTCTGTAAAATCGTTTTTAAAATCGCCATCCGTGCAAACACGCCGTTTTCCATTTGTTTAAAAATCCGCGACCGGCTGCATTCCACGAGGCTAGTTGCAATCTCGACATCGCGGTTGACCGGCGCCGGGTGCATAATGATGCTGCCCGGTTTCATCATCCGTTCCCGTTCCACCGTCAGCCCGTATGCGCGGTGGTATGCTTCTTTTGTCAGATGAGCGGTTTCTTGATGGCGTTCATGTTGGATGCGGAGCAGCATGACGACATCTGCTTCCGCTACGCCGTCATCGATCGGAACGTACGGGAGATGCATGGTCGGATCAAACCATTCTACAGGCCCCGAACATGTGACGGTGGCACCGAGCTTTTTCAATGCTTCGGCATTTGATCTGGCAACACGGCTGTGGACGATATCACCGATGATACACACCTTTAAGCCGCGGAAGCCGCCGAATTCCTGTTTGATCGTCAAAAGATCAAGCAGGCATTGGGACGGATGCTGGCCGCTGCCGTCTCCCGCATTGACAATCGAAAGCGCCAACCCTGCGAGCTGCCTGTAATATTCATCTTCCTGGTGGCGGATCACCACCACTTTGACGCCGATCGACTGCAATGTTTTCACCGTGTCGTACAATGTTTCACCCTTTTGCACGCTTGATGCCCCGACTTCAAACGGAAGCAGCTCAAGGCCAATCCGCCGTTCTGCCACTTCAAAGCTGCATTTTGTCCGCGTACTCGGCTCATAAAACAAATTAGCTGCAAAAACCGGCTCCGGCGCTTTCCATACGGCCCCTTTTGAAAAGGCATCGGCTTCTTCCAGAAGTTCCAAAATTTCCTCATTGCCCAAACCGGATATCGTCAGAAAATGCTGCATGTTCCATCCTCCTTTGTTTTTCAGCCAAAAAAGCACCCTGCTTATGGCAGGGTGCGTGAAATGGCACGGCAAGTCAAAAGCCTTGCGCGGCCGGCACCCTTCCAAGCCTCTCCGGACTTGCAGTTAAAAGGTGTTCCGTATTCATTTCAATGAAAAAGCCCCTTTGCCGCGAGGGTACAAAGGGGCTTTTAAACCTCCTTTGCAAACCTCACAGGGCTTGCTTAAAAGGATTACATATCGTGGATTGTGACCAGGTCCCGCCCGTCCACATCCGTCAATTGTACAACGATTCTTTCCGACTGGCTCGTCGGGATATTTTTTCCGATAAAGTCGGGGCGGATCGGCAATTCCCGGTGGCCGCGGTCAACGAGCACCGCGAGCTGGATCCGGCTCGGGCGGCCGATATCCATCAGCGCGTCCATCGCCGCGCGCACTGTCCTGCCTGTATACAGCACATCATCGACAAGCACGATTTCTTTATCGGTGATGCTAGATGGCAGGTTCGCGCCTTTTACTTCCGGTTCGCCGTTTGCCGTTTTTTTCGATAAATCGTCACGGTACAGCGTAATGTCCAGCTCGCCGACTTCGACTTTGCGCCCTTCGATTTGCGCAATTCTTTCCGCCAGACGCTCGGCAAGGTAAATGCCGCGCGTTTTAATCCCGATGAGCATCGTATCTTCAATGCCTTTATTCCGTTCAATGATTTCGTGGGCGATCCGCGTCAACGCCCTGCGGATCATGATTTCATCCATTACTACCGCTTTTTGGGCCATGGTGTCTCCTCCCGAGAAAAATCAAAGCCTTCCGCACCGAAGGCAGGAAGGCTTTGTAAAATGAACGTTCCCTTGCCAGCCTCACGGGACTGTCTTTAAAAGGCTTATGAAGTTATTTTTACCTTACCCGTTTTTCATCCGTTTGTCAATCCTTTTTTATATCATGATGCTCACAACCCACGCCTGAGTGTGTTTAAAAGATGCGCGAAATCATCCGGCAGCGGTGCTTCAAATGTGAGCGTTTCTCCTGTGCGCGGATGGCGGAAACCGAGTACCCCAGCATGGAGCGCCTGGCCGCCGAAATCAATCGTTTTTTTCGGCCCGTATTTCGGGTCGCCTGCCAAAGGATGGCCGATATACTTCATATGGACGCGGATCTGGTGGGTGCGCCCCGTTTCAAGCCGGCATTCGATAAACGTAAACCGGTCAAACCGTTCCAGCACGCGGAAATGGGTCACCGCGTCTTTTCCGTTATCGACCACGGCCATCCGCTGGCGGTCAGCCGGGTCCCTTCCGATCGGGGCGTCAATGGTGCCGGCTTCATGCGGAATATTGCCGTGAACAAGCGCAAAATATTTGCGGGTTACCGTTTTTTCACTGAGCTGCGCCGCCAGCTTTTCGTGCGCGTAATCGTTTTTGGCCACCATTAACAGCCCGGATGTGTCCTTGTCAATCCGGTGGACAATCCCGGGGCGGAGCACGCCGTTAATACCCGATAGATCTTTGCAGTGGTACATCAGGCCGTTCACAAGCGTCCCTGTAAAATGCCCATTCGACGGATGGACAACCATGCCTTTTGGTTTATTGACGACAAGCACATCGGCATCTTCATAATAGATATCAAGATGCAAGTCTTCCGGTTCAATATCGGGCAATTCCGGCTCCGGCACCTCAATTTCAACCAAGTCGCCTGTTTGCAATCTGTAATTTGCTTTTTCTTTTTTGCCGTTTACGGTAATGTCACCATCTTTAATCCATTGCTGAACTTGTGATCTTGACCATTCTTCCCGGATAGAAGAGACCATTTTATCAAGCCGTTCATTTGCTTCGTGTTCAAGAATGGTGTGATCCATTTTTTCCATCAGTTTTCTCCTTTGTCTTTCTGTCTTCCAAAAGCATCGAAATCAGCAATAATACAACACCAATCGTTAAACTGGCATCCGCCACGTTAAAAATGGCAAAATCATAGCTGCCGAAACGCAAATGGACAAAATCAACCACTTCGCCGCGGAACAGGCGGTCAATAAAGTTGCCGATTGCCCCTCCTAATATAAGGCCGAGGCTGATGCCGACTAGCACCCTATCTTTCGCATATTTTTGTATGTAATAAAGAATGCCGGCAATGACAATTAGGGTAATGAGGTAAAATAGCCACATCTGCCCTTCCAGTATGCTGAAGGCAGCGCCTGTGTTGCGCGTCGATGTGAGAAAAAAGAAACCCGGAATCACTTCGATGCTTTCCCCGAGCGCCATCCCTTTTAAAACGAGCCATTTGGCCAGCTGGTCCAAGATGATCACAATGAGTGCAACCACATAATAAAAAATAACCAATCGCTTTTCCTCCGCCTGTGTTTACGGCAGGCGCAAAATGCCACCTGGTCCGGAATATATTTCTTTCTGCATTTTAGCATAAACAGCAGGAAGTGAAAAGAACGGACGGCTGGATCCGGTCCGCCCGTTCCTGCCAGCTTCTTTTAGGCGGAAACCATTTTTGCTGATTGAAGTTGCGCAAAAGCAATGCCTTTTTGACATTTCTTTCGCCCTTTTCTAGTGAATAAGATCGTACGGGACGGTTACTTTGCCGTATGACAGGATGGTTTGCCGGTCCGCAGGCAACAGGGCAGGGATTTCCGCAAGGCCCGGGTCAACTTTCCGGGTGCCGTGAAACCCGTCCAATGCCGCCTCAATCTCTTTCAATTCTTCCTGAACCAGATGTTGCACGAGTTCATGCTTCGCCTCGTACTCGGATAATTCAGCCTGTAGCGATTGCAGCCAAAGTTTCGGATCTTCACGCATCTTCCAACAGCCTCCCCGCGTCTTTGTTGGTTATAGCATTCCCGCAGGCAAGGCTTGTTTGCAGAAAAACGATTTCTAAAAGTAACAAAATCATGCAGCAGCAAACGGTTTTTGCCAGTGAAAATCCGGCGCCGGCAATGGGCTGAAATCCGTTAAAAAAGCCGGTGCTGCATGTCTTCATGCAAGCCCCGGCTTAAAGCTTTACACTTCCCGCATCAATGTTTTTACAACTTGTGCACAGCGCGGGCAGAGCGTCGGATGGTCATGGTCCAGGCCGACTTCCGGCGTTACAACCCAGCACCGTTCGCATGTTTCGCCTTCCGCTTTTTCGACAACAATGGCTGCGTGCTCAAGCTTCAGCGCATTTTCCGGTGCGTCTTCAATGGCCCCTGCCACTTCAAATCCCGACACAATGAACAATTGCTTTTTGCTTTCCGAAATGCTGTCAAGCAGTGCTTTCGTCTCCGCATTCACATACAAGGTCACTTTTGCCGTTAGCGATTTTCCGATTACTTTTGCGTTCCGCGCTTCTTCCAATGCTTTCAAAACGTCTCCGCGGAGCGCCATAAACGCATTCCATTTTTCCTCAAGCGCCGCAGCATCCGGCAAATCCACATATTCCGGCATATCGGTCAGCTGGACGCTTTCTTCCGCCACACCCGGAATATACTGCCAGACTTCATCGGCTGTATGCGGCAAAATTGGCGACAACAGCTTGGTTAAGGCAACAAGGCATTCATACAAAACGGTTTGCATCGCACGGCGTTCCGGATTGTCTGCAAGTTCGATGTACAGCACGTCTTTTGCAAAATCCATATAGAACGAACTGAGGTCTGTGGCACAGAAATTGTTCACCGCATGATAAATGGTGGCAAATTCGTACCGTTCATAAGCCTCCCGCACTTCCTTTACAAGCTTGTTCAGTTTGACAAGCATAAACCGGTCGACCTCGCGCAAATCTTCATAGGCAACTTGGTGCTGGGCAGGGTCGAAGTCGTTCAGATTGCCGAGTATGAAGCGGAATGTGTTGCGGATTTTCCGATAGACCTCGGACACTTGTTTTAAAATTTCATTGGAAACCCGGACATCTGCCTGATAGTCAACGGAAGCGACCCACAAGCGGATAATGTCAGCCCCCAGCTGTTCAACCACTTTGCCAGGCAAAATCGTATTGCCGAGCGATTTGCTCATCTTCCGGCCTTCGCCGTCCAGCACAAACCCATGGCTTAAAACGCCGTCGTACGGAGCGTGCCCTGTTACCGCCACACTGGTAATAAGCGATGAGTTAAACCAGCCGCGGTACTGGTCGGAACCTTCAAGGTACAAATCAGCCGGCCGTTTCAAGCCTTCCTGTGCAGCCAGCACGCCCTGATGGGAAGAACCGGAATCGAACCAGACGTCCATAATATCCGTTTCTTTTTTAAATACGCCGTTTGGACTCGCCGGATGCGTAAAGCCTTCCGGAAGCAGGTCTTTCGCTTCCCGTTCAAACCAGACGTTTGATCCGTGTTCGCGGAACAGGTCGGATACATGCTGGATGGTTTCTTCCGTGATGATCGCTTCGCCGTTTTCCGCGTAAAAAACAGGGATCGGCACACCCCATGCACGCTGGCGGGAGATACACCAGTCGCCACGGTCGCGGATCATGTTATGCATCCGGAGTTCGCCCCATACAGGCGTCCATTTGACCTCTTCAACGGCTTTCAAAATGTCATCGCGGAACATATCAACCGATGCGAACCATTGCGATGTTGCCCGGAAAATTACCGGTTTTTTCGTCCGCCAGTCATGCGGGTACGAGTGCGTTAAAAATTTCAATTTTAAAAGCGCACCTGCCTGATCCAGTGCTTCACAGATCGGTTTGTTGGCTTTGTCGTAAAACAATCCTTCAAAACCGGGCGCGTCTTTTGTCATCATGCCTTTGTCATCTACAGCACAAATCACATCAAGCCCGTATTTTTTGCCGATGAGAAAGTCATCTTCCCCGTGTCCAGGTGAGGTATGGACGCATCCTGTCCCGCTGTCGGTTGTGACGTGGTCGCCGAGCATGACGAGCGAATCGCGGCCGTACAGCGGATGTTTTGCGACAATGTACTCCAGCTTTTTCCCCGGAACCGTTTGAACGACTTCCGCGTTTTCCCATTCCAAAACGCCGCTTACTTCTTCGAGCAAGGCTTCGGCAACCAGGTATTTCTTGCCGTCCACTTTTACGACAACATAGTTGATCTCCGGATTGACGGCAATGCCGAGGTTTGACGGAATGGTCCAAGGTGTCGTTGTCCAGATGACAATTTTTGTGTCCGTGTCAAGCACGCCTTTTCCGTCTTTTACGTCGAACGCAACATAAATCGATGGCGATTTGATGTCTTTGTATTCAATTTCCGCATCCGCAAGCGCGGATTCGCTGGAAGGGGACCAGTATACCGGCTTCAGGCCTTTGTAAATATAGCCTTTTTTCGCCATTTCCCCGAATACTTTGATTTGCTCGGCTTCATATGCGGGCCGGAGCGTTAAATACGGATTTTCCCAGTCGCCGCGCACGCCGAGCCGTTTAAACGCTGTCCGCTGGCGATCGATTTGCTCATGGGCATATTTTTCGCACAGTTTCCTGAATTCGGCAACCGACATCGATTTCCGGTCTACGCCTTTTTTTGTCAGTTCCTGCTCAATAGGCAGCCCGTGCGTATCCCAGCCCGGTACATAAGGGGCATGGTAACCCGTCATCGATTTGAACCGGTTGATGATGTCTTTCAATGTTTTATTCAGGGCGTGGCCCATATGGAGATCGCCGTTTGCATACGGAGGCCCGTCGTGGAGCACAAACAGCGGCCTTCCTTCCGTGCGTTTCATCACCTTTTGATAAATATCCATTTCTTCCCATTTTGCCTGGATTTTCGGTTCTTTTTTCGGCAAATTTCCACGCATCGGAAAATCCGTTTTCGGCATTAAAAGTGTATCTTTGTAATCCATGCTGATCCTCCTGCCTTTTGCATATTGTATTTTGAATTTTTCGTTATGTTCAGCCTTGCCAAAAATCCAATAAAAAAACCTTCCCATCCCCAAAATAGGGACGAGAAGGTTCCCGCGGTACCACCCTAGTAGGCATCCAATATGCCCGCTCGACATCCGTAACGTGGAAGGTCCCGCTTAACTCTACTGGCCTTTTCGGCGTTCAAGGCAAGAACTCAAGGGGGATGTTCAGGCTGCGCGCTTTGCCGGGCTCGCACTGTCCCCGGTTCGCTTGGAAAGCTTTCACAACCCTACTGCCCTGTCATCGTTTTTTCGTATACAGTATTGAATGTATTCCATTATAGTGGACCATTTTCGGATTCGTCAAGTTTGATTTGCTTCTTCTTCTTCCAGTTCAAACTCCGTAGCATCGACTTCAAATTCCATCAGCTTTTCCCAGTCATCGCTATCAATCAGGTCAAGCTGCGCCTCAATCAGCATTTTAAAGCGCGTCCGGAAGACTTTCGACTGTTTTTTCAGCTCTTCGATTTCGAGCGCAATTTTCCTTGCTTTCGAAAGGGCTTCATTGACAATCCGGTCGGCATTTTTTTCCGCCTCGCGGATGATCAGCTTCGCTTCTTTCTGGGCATTGCCCTTTACTTCTTCCGCCGCTTCCTGGGCAACAACAATCGATTTATTTAAAGTTTCCTCAATGGAAGAAAAATGGCTCAGCCGTTCGTTTAGCGATGCTACTTTATCTTCCAGGTTTTTCTTTTCGCGGATCAGCATTTCGTAATCTTTTATCAGCTGGTCAAGGAATTCATTTACTTCATCTTCATCATAGCCGCGAAACCCTTTGCTGAACTCCTTATTATGTATATCTAAAGGCGTTAAAGGCATGTGGCCACCTCCTGTTCAATTTGACTTTCGATTGCAAGATTCCCCTTCTTTTTTATATTATAATGGAATTCGACGATTTTTTGGGAAAATCCTGCTAATCAATCAAATTATTTTAAAATCCCTGCCACCATTCGCCATTTTTCTTTCTTCGTTTTGCCTTCCACGCGGATGAGCCGGCTTCTCCCGTATCCCCTGGTTGAAAAAGTATCGCCTTTCCCGCACTGGAATGACGGGTTTTCCACTGTTTTCCAGTTCACTTTCACAAGCCCGTGCTCAATCAGCATCCGCGTTTTCTGCCTTGAAATGTTATAAACGGCGGACAAAATCGCGTCAAGGCGGAGCGAACTGACGGTGGCCTGTTTTTCAAGCCAGTGTTGTTGCTGCCGGATGGCCTGATCCAACTGCATTTTCGTAAGGGTGACCGGCGTTTTTCCGATCTGCCGGAATTCCATTTGAATAAAGTCCGCAAGTTCGGCCGCAGCGAAAAACTGAATGCGCCCTTCCCCGATTAAAATATCCCCGAATTTTTCGCGTTTCAGGCCGAGCGCCATCAGCGAACCAAGCACATGTTTATGTTCAAAGGAAACAAATTTGGCAGGGTAATGTACTTCGAATAAGGCAAGATGGAAGTCGTCCTCATCCGGAGAAAAATAGTCAGGAAAAAGCAGCATTCTTTTCCGTTCACTCTCTCTGTATCCGCCAAAAGCCCGGACAGAGACTGCGCCGTGGTTTCCGATCACCGTGTTGACAATTCTCTGCATGCGCGGATCCAAAAAATCCGTCAGTTCAGGGGCATACGCATCTTCCACGTATTGTTTCCAGGTCAGCACCTGGTCAATAAATTCCTTTTCATCCGGCCGGAAATGCTGGTAAATCGATTCCATTTGTCTGACTCCTTTTAAAAAAAGGAACTGCACAGTCCCTTTTTCTGAAAATGGCTCTTTTTACATGAACCATGAAAAAATTTCCGCAATGCCGGCTCTTGCCAAATCCAGGACAAAAAAAGCGACGATCGGAGAAATATCAATCATGCCGATCGGTGGAATGATTCTGCGGAAAGGGTCGAGATAAGGTTCCGAAACGCGCGCAAACAAACGCCCGATGTCGGTGTCCCTGAGATTAAACCACGACATAAAGATATAAATCAGGAGAATGTAAGAGTAAATTCTCATGAGAAGCAGAATGATCTTTAAAATTGAAAATAAAATTGGATCCATCCGGTTTATGGCCACCTCGTATCGTCATATTCCTGTCCCTGCAGGAATTCAGAAATTTTTCCGGAAACTTCTACGTTATCCGGCGTACAAAGAAAAATATTGCTGCCGACTCTCTGGATATCGCCTGCAATGGCGTACACCGTCCCGCTCAGAAAATCGACAATCCGCTTCGCCTGGTCATGCGGCATGCTTTGCAAATTGACGACCACCGCGCGCCGGTTTTTCAAATGGTCGGCAATTTCCTGTGCATCGGCATAAACCCGCGGTTCCACCAGAATGACTTTTGAAGACTTTTGGACGCTTTGCAGGCTGACCACATTTTGCCGCGCATGCCGGACCGGTTTCTCAGCGGGTTGCTCGGGTTCTTCATACTCTTTTTCCATCATTTCTTCTTCCTGGTCTTCGTATTCATCATCAAGCAAAAAGAATGACTTAAATTTCGTTTTCAGTCCCATTCCATTACACCTCCGTTTGTTTTCCCTTATCCGACAAGCGCAGTGCCGATTCTGACAAAAGTCGCCCCTTCTTCTACTGCAATTTCAAAGTCATTGGACATTCCCATCGACAATTCACGGCACGGAGCGTAATCCAAATGCAGCGATTCAATATCCCGCTGCAAAGTTTTCAGCCCGCGGAATGTGCGCCGGATGACGTCCTGATCTTCCGTAAGCGGCGCCATCGTCATCAAGCCCGCAACGCAAATATGCGGAAAATCCTTCAGTTTACGGACAAAATCAACCACTTGCCCGGGCGCCATCCCGTGTTTCGATTCTTCCCCGGAAACATTCACCTGAATAAAGCATTTGATTTCTTTATCCAATTTTGCCGCCCTTTTTTCGATTTCCTCCGCAAGGCTCAGTCGGTCCAAAGAGTGTATGTAGCTGACTTTATCAATAATGTTTTTAACTTTCCTTGTCTGCAGCGTCCCGATAAAATGCCAGACGGGGCGGTTTCCGAGCGCCTCGTATTTTGCCAGAAGGCCGTCGTCTCGGTTCTCGCCAAGATGCCGAATGCCTGCTTCCAGTGCCTCTTTTGCCCTTTCTGTTGTGACATATTTCGTTACTGCAATGATTTCCACATCCCCGCGGCTTCTTCCTGCCCTTTGGCACGCTTTTTCAATTTTTTCGTTGATGTGCGCGAGGTTTTCCGATACTTTCATCTCTCCGGTGCTCCTTTTATACCAATAAAGCCAAGCATTCTCCCGGTAGCGCCGTGATCACGCCGGTGCGAAAAAAAGTCTTCTTCACAACAACTTGTGCACAGGCTGCTGACTGCGATCCGGCTTTCCGGAATGCCTGCCTGCTGTAATATGATTTTATTTAACTGCTTTAAATCGAGCGCATACTGGCCGGGTGATTTTTCCGCGTACGGCAATTTTTCTCCTTTGCCGGTCCAGGGGCGGACAGCCTGGATGACACGGTCATCGACAAGATAGCACTTGCCGCAAATGGACGGTCCGATGACGGCTTCTATTTCATCAAGCGGCACCCCATCCTTTACCCATTTTTCAACCATTTTAGCCGCAATCCCGCGGGTGGTTCCTTTCCACCCCGCATGTGCGATCCCGACGCGGCCGTACTTCGATGCGAAAAAGAAAACCGGCACACAGTCCGCAAACGCCAGCACAAGCAAGATTTCTTTTTCATCGGTGTACAATCCGTCCGTATGCGGAAAAGAGGAACGGTATTCAGCCGCCCCCTTGCCGGCGTCTTTGCGCGTGACCCGTTGCACATGGTCTTCGTGCGTCTGTTCGGCGCCGATCCAGTTTGATAAAGGGAATCCGGTTGCACTTGCAACGATCTCCCGGTTTTTCCTGACCGATTCAGGATCGTCGTCCACATGGAAAGCAAGGTTTAAACTGCCGGGAAAATTTATGCTTGTGCCGCCGTTTTTCACTGTAAATCCGGCACATATCCCGTTTTTTTGCCAGGCGCCGACAGCATAATACAATGCCTGTGTTTTTACAAACGGTTCTCTCATCTCACCCTCACCCGGTTTCTCTTTTGTACTATTATACCTTTTTATCCATGCGTCTTCTATACATTTTCGCATTGAATGCGTTTTTTTCCGTACTGATTTTATTTATAGCAAATTTCATCAAAATTCTCTACTTTTTAGCTTAAAAACGGGGGATCATCCGGAAATTTCCCGGATGTAACGGGTTTGTAACGCAACTAATAAACAGATGTTACCTTTCTGTTATATTAAACTGCTACTCTATTGGTAATAAATCACTTACATAGAAGAGGTAATGAATTTGAAGAAAGCTTTGGTATCATTACTGACTGTATGTATGTTGTCAATTGGAACGGGACACGCATTTGCGGCAACAACGACATATACGGTTAAGCCGGGAGATTCATTATATAAAATCGCCGGAAAATATCATGTGACCGTGGCACAGTTGAAGAGCTGGAACCACTTGAGGTCAAATGTCATCCGGGTGAAGCAGAGACTGAAAATCCAGACGAAAACGCCCGCAAAAAAAGTTTCGTCTTCCTCTTCTTCTTACCGCACGATGACGGTGAAAGCAACGGCTTACACAGCGGGTTCCGGCGGCGGGATTACGGCCACCGGCATCAACTTGAAAAGGCATCCTTCCGCAAAAGTGATTGCGGTCGATCCAAAGGTGATCCGGCTCGGTTCGAAAGTGTACGTTCCGGGTTACGGTACGGCGGTTGCCGGTGATACCGGCGGGGCTATCAAAGGGAAAAAAATTGATGTATTTATTTCAAGTAAAAAGAAAGCCCTTCAGTGGGGCCGCAAAACAGTGACAATTAAAGTGTATAAGTAAAAAAACGGCTGCGCGGCCGTTTTTTTCTTTTCCAGGCCGCGCTTATTTTTTCGGTTCCTGCAGCTGCTGCTGTGTATAGGCCGACTCTTTAAACCTGACGAGGATAACGTCGGTGCCGATTTTTACGATGTTGCTCCACGGGATGACCACTTCGTCCTCTTTTCCAAATAAGCCGAACATTTTCCCCGATGAGCCGCCGACAATGATACTTTCAATTGTGCCATTATCCAGGTTGATATCAATATCTTCCACGTTTCCGAGTTTTCTGCCGTCCGATATGCTGACAACATCCTTCACTTGAAAATCCGAAATCCGGACCATCTGCTCTCCCCCCCTGCTGTCTTTCCGCCATGTAATACAAGTTTATGCACGGGAGGAGCATTTTACGAATAGAAAAGCAGCGAGCGTTATCGGCTAGCGGATTTTCCGGCCTCTTCCCTACGGTAAGCGGGCATCGGCTCGTTCCTCGCCGTGTTTCCCTTATCCCACATTAACGGACAGTAAGACCCCCGCCATGGGCACTCAGAAATTACATCCTAGTAAGTTAGACGGTGGCAACTGCCCGTAAATGTCCGATTGGTTCAACTTGCAATCATCAGGGCAATGGCCCTGATGATTGCAGTTTCACTCAATCTCAGTCAGAGGCCTAATAAAATCCGTACGCCGATAATCAAACGCACTCCGCTTTTCTTATTGTCCAGCTCTGGCTCCTAGCGGCTAGCGGATTTTTACGTCTTCTCCTTTCGATAAGTCAACATCGATTCACCTGTCGGCTCATCGTGTTTCCTTTATCTCGGTCGAAGACTACAAAATCCGTACGCCGCTATACAGTCGCCTCCGCTTTTCTTTGTCCAGCTCCGGCTCCTAGCGGCTAGCGGATTTTTACGTCTTCTCCTTTCGATAAGTCAACATCGATTCACCTGTCGGCTCATCGTGTTTCCTTTATCTCGGTCGAAGACTACAAAATCCGTACGCCGCTGTACAGTCGCCTCCGCTTTTCTTACTACTGTATATTTTTGTTCATTTGTTTGATGGCTGCTTTTTCGAGGCGGGAGACTTGGGCTTGGGAGATGCCGATTTCTTCTGCGACTTCCATCTGTGTTTTTCCTTGGAAAAACCGTTTGCGGATGATCATTTTCTCCCGTTCGTTCAGACGCCGCATTCCTTCTTGCAAGGCGATTTCTTCAATCCATTGCGAATCTTTGTTTTTTTCGTCACTCACCTGGTCCATGACATAAATCGGATCCCCTCCGTCGTTATAAATCGGTTCAAACAGTGATACGGGATCCTGAATGGCATCAAGTGCAAATACAATGTCTTCGTGCGGAACATCCAGCTCTCTGGCGATTTCTTCTGTTGTCGGTTCTTTCGAAGTGGCGCTCATCAGCTTTTCCCTTACTTGCAGGGCTTTATAAGCAATATCCCTCAAGGAGCGCGATACGCGGATCGGATTATTATCCCGTAAATAACGCCGGATTTCGCCAATAATCATCGGCACGGCGTACGTTGAAAAGCGGACATTTTGATTCAGATCAAAATTATCAATGGATTTCATGAGTCCGATACAGCCGACTTGAAACAGGTCGTCCACATATTCGCCTCGGTTGTTAAAGCGCTGAATGACGCTCAGCACAAGGCGTAAATTGCCATTGACCAGCTTTTCTCTTGCGGACGCATCGCCGGCATGCATTTTCTTTAAAAGATCCCTCATTTCCTCATTTTTCAAAACGGGAAGCTTGGAGGTATCCACCCCGCAAATTTCCACTTTGTTGCGCTTCAAATCTTTTCCCCCCTTCAGGACTTCAGGAGCTGCTGTTCAAAAAACAGTATCTCCCCGGGTGGGAAATTTATGCACTGCGCAAAAAGCGGGAATTGCCTGCGGAAGATGCCCGGACATTGCCGTTCCTGCTTCCCGCCCGCCTGCAAATTTTCCTGCTATACCATTTTATTGAATTCTTTACGCAATCTTTTAATAATTCTTTTTTCAAGCCGCGAAATATAGGACTGGGAAATACCAAGCATATCGGCAACATCTTTTTGTGTTTTCTCTTCCTGCCCTTTAAGGCCGAAACGCAATTCCATAATCTGCTTTTCCCGATCCGACAAACGGTGCAGGGCGCTGTAAAGTAATTTTTTATCGACGTTCGCTTCAAGATCCCTTGTAATGATATCATCATCCGTGCCGAGCACATCCGAAAGCAGCAGTTCATTGCCGTCCCAATCGATATTTAGCGGTTCATCAAACGAAACTTCGGACCGGAGCTTATTGTTCCGCCTTAAATACATCAAAATTTCATTTTCAATACAGCGGGAAGCGTAAGTCGCCAGTTTGATCTTCTTTTCCGGATTAAACGTATTCACGGCTTTAATGAGGCCGATTGTGCCGATGCTGATTAAGTCTTCGATATTGATGCCGGTGTTTTCAAATTTGCGCGCAATGTAAACGACAAGGCGCAAGTTGCGTTCTATAAGGATCGAACGTGCTGCCTTATCCCCTGCCGGCAGTTTTTTTAACAGCATTTCTTCTTCTTCTTTGGAAAGCGGGGGCGGCAGGGCTTCATTCCCGCCGATATAATAAATTTCATCCGCTTTCAGCCCGAGCTTGAATAGGAGTTTGTACCAAAAATAAGAGAGTTTTAACCGTAAATGTTTCATTTTCATCCTCCTCGTATAATAAGTTTAAATCCAAAGTGGATGTCAATTTCCAGTTCATTCTGCTGCTCATTGACAAGTGAATATAAGATTTTGTATTCCGGGCTCGCCCGGAATACAAGTTCGGACTTGGACGCTTCGCGATGTTCCCGGATAATGGTCTTAGGATCGTTTGGGTCAATGCTTCCCCTCCTTGTAGCCTGACTACTCGAAAAGTCTGCATCCCCAGGTTCTTGCTTGAACGTCTAACCCGTAGGCCGTTCCTCCGGATCTCCGTGCTGGAAATGAGCAGTTCCAGGCAGCCCACGGCCCGGATGAGTTCTCATACGCGAGGCTGACAGATCGGCAAGCCATCTGGGGATATCCCGAAGCGTCCGATTCCATCGATCCCAATACAGAGAGGAGGAAATCATATGCCCTTATTTGTCGGTATTGACGTGAGCTCCAAAAACCTCGATGCCTGCCTGATGGATGGAATGGGGGAAACGTTGGCCACCCAAACGGTGACAAACAATCTTCCCGGTGCCTCTGAGTTAAGAGACGCCATCCTCCAACATGCGGAGGCGGATGACACCATCCAGATCGCCATGGAGGCCACATCTGTGTATAGTTGGCACCCGGCAATGTTTTTCCATGAAGATCCCGAGCTGAAACAGCGTCGTACAAAGGTGTTTACCCTGAATCCGAAGCTGGTGAGAAATTTCAAAAAGGCTTATGCCGAGATGGACAAGACCGATCCCAAAGATGCCTGGGTAATTGCGGACCGCTTGCGTTTCGGGAGATTGCCGAAATCCGTGATTCAGTCAGAACAATACCTTGCCCTTCAACGGTTAACACGGATGCGCTATCACCTGATTCAAAGTTTAACCCGGGAACAACAGGTATTTTTGAATCATCTGTTTTTCAAATTCAGTGCCTTTAACCTTGAAGTGGATACACCGGTCTTCGGCCATGCCATAACGGAATTTTTGCTTGAGGCCTATAGCCTCGATGAAATTGCCCAAATGCCTCTAGAGGACTTAGCGATGTATCTCCAGACCAAAGGCCATGGCCGCTTTAGCGATCCCGAGGATTTGGCCGCATCCATCCAAAAAGCTGCCCGGTCCTCTTACCGGCTTTCTAAATGTGTGGAGGATTCGATTGACTTGGTCCTGGGCAGTTCTATTGAGATCATCCGGCATCTTAAACGCCAAATCAAGGATTTGGATAAGGCGATTGCCCGCGTTCTTGATGGAATCCCGAATACCCTCCAGACCATTCCGGGAATAGGCCCGGTGAGCTGTGCTGGGATTCTCGCTGAAATCGGCGACATTGAGCGCTTTGACGACCAAGCCGCGATCGCAAAATTTGCTGGATTGTTCTGGCCCCGCCACCAATCGGGTGATTTTGAGGCTGATGACAAAATGCTTGCGCGTACAGGCAATCGTTATCTCCGGTATTACCTGGTTGAGGCTGCCAATCTGGTCCGGCGACACGAACCTGAGTACCGCGCCTTTTACCAAAAGAAATATCGTGAGGTGCATAAGCACTCACACAAACGCGCCCTCGTCTTAACGGCAAGAAAACTGGTGCGCCTGATCGATGCGCTGCTCCGCAACGATCAAATTTATGCGCCGAAAAAGAAGGTGACGCGATGAGGTAACCAGGTAACCATCATCGATAGCCTGAACTTGAAAACTTCCAGATTATTCCAATTATCTGGAGGCTTAGTTCAGTATTGCCATTTTTACGACATAGAGCCAACAAAATTTCCAATTCACTTGTTTTTAACCCTTGACATCACACCGTAGGACTTTAAAGTCACCATCAGGCGGATTGCGCAGCTTCTGCCATCATTTGCGGGTGAACAATGCAGCTGAATGCATCATCCCCGGATAAACGTTGTGCCGAAAAAGAAATCAGCACTTTTTTTACAGGCCATGTCCGGTTTCCGCTCGTCAGTTGTACCTCATCCGGCTTGTACGCTAAAAGAAGCGATTGTTTCCCGACTGTTTTTGCCGGGATGAACCGGACGCGGCCGGCCCATTCGTCAGGAAGTGTAGCACTTCCGTCCAAAAGACGGGTCGCATCTTCCGCAAGCACCGCAATTTCTTCGGGGAGATGCTCACGGACGGGCAGGATGGAAAGGATCATAACCGGCAGCTTTGTCAGCGGATCATATAACTGGTTGCCGCTATCCACCAGCCCTTTTACTGTAAAATCACTTTCCCCGATGCGGATATAAACATCGACAAGCTGGTCATACTTGATTTTCGCCATTTCAAGCCCCTGAATCCGGTTCTTTGAAAACAGCCATGCCGCCGGAAGACCGAGCGCA
This sequence comes from Weizmannia sp. FSL K6-0777, assembly GCF_038593185.1. NCBI lineage: Bacteria > Bacillati > Bacillota > Bacilli > Caryophanales > Bacillaceae > Heyndrickxia > Weizmannia sp. FSL K6-0777. The sequence continues at coordinate 1,253,445 of NZ_CP151971.1, read as the reverse complement.
ACAAACGCCCAGCTGACCGGGTCGCCAAATCCCCCCGCCGCAGCTTTAAGCATTTTCACCTGCATGTCGAAGTGAAAGCTTAAAAAGTAGTGGGCCCCCATTAAAATGCCGCCCATCAGAAACGTGGCAAAATAAAAGGTTAGGAGATTTGAAAAAAAATAGCGCCACCGCTTATAGCCGAAAACTACAAACACCATGATGCCGGAAAAAAGCAGCTTTACAACCGGGTTACCGGCATAATAAGAAAGCTGCGGCATAAAGCCCATGATGATGATCGCTGAACCGATGAGCCCGCCTGCAAGAATCCGGAGCAGGCGGGCCGGCCGTTTTAAGGCAATGCTTGTCAGCCACAACAGCAGGCTGTCGGCAAGAAAATTCAAAAGCCAGATGGCATCCATATATACAACCAAACGCATCCCCCCTGTCTCCGCCTCAAATGAATCCGCAACCGCCTCGCCAAAACGGCCGCTTTTGCCCGGGCCGCGTGCCCGAGGCCTGCGGAATGTTTGCCGCAATACAACCTGTACCGGTTTTTCGTATACTAACCCGGTAACGTTGTTGAAAGGTACATCGACTAAGGCTTTACCCGGTGATTGTTGCTGAAAGGTGCATCTGCTGCGGCTTTAAGAACGCCAATCCGGTGAATGAACATAGTGCAAACCAATTTCCGGCTTCCAGGCGAACTCTTTTGCCGATTGCTGCTTCTGTCCTTTTGATTAGATTTATGGCTAGTATAACGCACGCGGAGCATTAAAGTGTGTCAGTTTCTGCTGGCAAAAAAACAGAACTTTTCATTTTTTTAGCCGAAAAGTGTCAAGCATGCTTGCTCGATTCTGTTGTCACACCGATATGCATCCGAAAAAAACCCCGACTGGATATACAGACAACATCTCGCAAATTCAAAACAACTTAGCAACATAAACATAGCTGCGGTGCTCTCAATATGCAGACGACATCTCGCCAATCCAAAACGGGTTTAAAAAGTGTTTTCAAACGCAAAAAAGCCCGTCTTTGCTTTCAGACAATGGCCTGGAAAGCAGAGACGGGCTCTTTCATTATTTTCTTCTGTTCCGGTTTCGCAAAAAAGTCGGAATATCAAGTGTATCTTCACTGTACTGAACGGCGCGTTGCGGTTCAGACTGGGGTTCTTCACGCTTTGTTTCGCGTTTTGCCTGTTGGTTCAAGGCCGGCCTTGATTGTCCGAGCGACGGGCGCTGCTTGCTCTGGGTCTGCGCTTCTTCATTAAAGCCGGTTGCAATGACCGTAACCACGATTTCGTCCTTCAGGCTTTCATTGATAACGGACCCGAAAATCATATTGACTTCCTGGTCTGATGCGGAGGCGACAATATCGGCCGCTTCCTGCACTTCATACAAACTTAAATTTGCGCTGCCGGTAATGTTCATCAGCACGCCTTGTGCACCGTCAATAGACGTTTCAAGCAGCGGCGACGAAATGGCTTTTTTTGCCGCCTCTGTCGCACGATTTTCCCCGGAAGCGATCCCGATTCCCATCAATGCTGAACCTTTATTGGTCATAATTGTTTTGACATCCGCAAAATCCAGGTTGATCAGGCCCGGTACCGCGATCAGGTCGGAAATCCCTTGTACGCCCTGGCGCAGCACATTATCCGCTTCCCGGAATGCTTCTAGCATCGGTGTGCTTTTATCGACAATTTCCAGCAGGCGGTCATTCGGGATCACGATCAGCGTATCGACCGCTTCTTTCATGGCACTGATGCCGCCGGCCGCCTGGTTTGCCCGTTTGCGGCCTTCGAATGTGAACGGCCTTGTAACCACACCGACCGTCAGCGCCCCGAGTTCCTTTGCGATATGGGCAATGACCGGCGCCGCCCCTGTTCCGGTGCCGCCGCCCATCCCGGCTGTCACGAACACCATATCCGCACCCTTTAACGCTTCTTCAATTTGTTCTTTGCTTTCTTCGGCCGCTTTCCGCCCGACTTCCGGATTTGCGCCGGCACCGAGGCCACGCGTTAATTTTGCGCCAATTTGCATTTTAATTTCAGCTTTGGAAAGGTTTAATGCCTGGGCATCCGTGTTTACGGCAATAAATTCAACGCCCTGCAGATCATGTTCAATCATACGGTTCACGGCATTGTTGCCGCCGCCGCCAACGCCGATAACTTTTATCGTTGCCAAAGCGTCTACATTGGTATCGAACTCTAACATTCACTAATCCTCCTAATTCGTATTGCGTATCTTATCCCGGTCCTGCTGCCGGACGGGCTCCGGTTTTTTCGCACATGATGCCGGCAGGCTATTCGAAAAACAAACCAAAGAATTTTTTCATTTTCGATGACATTTTTTCTTCCTGACCGGAAGCTTGTTTTGGTTTGGACTGCGGCTTTTTCGCCGGTTTCGGTTCCGCATACTCCATTCCGGCTGCCACCAGGCGGGAGCTGACATTTTTCCCTTCCAGCCGCGCATTTTTCGCAGCGTACTGGATCAGGCCGACCGCCGTCGTATATTGCGGCTCACGGACACCGATATAATCCGGAATGGCAACTCTTACGCGGTTTTGAAAGACCGTTTCTGCAAGCTCCGGTACACCGGGCATATTTGCAGTGCCCCCTGTCAGCACAATCCCGCCCGGCAAATCATGGACGCCGATCTTCCTCAGTTCCTGCTGGATAAACAAAAAGATTTCTTCTAATCTAGCTTCTATAATATCAGAAATTTGTAATTGGTTAAATTGTTCTTTTTGTTCACTGCCGATGATCTGTACATCAAAAACATCGTCTTCGAGCGCATCCTGGCTGAACGCGTGCCCGTGCTTCAGTTTGATTTTTTCCGCATCTTCCGTTGAAGCCCTTAGACAGATGGACAAATCTTTTGTGATATGGTCCCCGCCGACGGGCAGCACGCTCGTTGTCCGGATATGGCCGTTTTCAAAAACAGCCAGCGTCGTCGACCCGCCGCCGATGTCAACGAGTGCCGTCCCGAGTTCCATTTCATCTTTTGACAGCGCAATGGCACCGGCTGCAAGCGGCATGAGAACAATTTCCGCGATGGTCAGGCCGGCCTTTTCAACACAGCGCAATGTATTATGTAAGATCGTTTTGGAAGTCGTGACAATGATGCCTTCCATTTCCAATCTGACACCGATCATCCCGCGAGGATCATGTATTTCATCCAAACCGTCCACAATGAATTGCTTCGGAATGACATTCACAATCTCTCTTTCGGGAGGAATAGAAAGCACTTGCGCCGCATCCATCACTCTTTGTACATCCCCATCCGTAATTTCCCGGTTCTCGCTCTGGACCGCCACCACCCCGTGGCACGGCTGCAGCATCACATGATTGCTGGCAATGCCGACGATCACGTGGTCAATTTTCATGCCGACCATTCTTTCCGCTTGTTCAATTGCCCGCCTGATGGACAGGACGGTTTCATCTATATCTACAATCGATCCTTTTTTAATGCCTTCGGACCTGACATTGCCAACCCCAATAATATTTAATGAATCATTGCCCATTTCGGCAATGATGACTTTCGTGGCAGATGTACCGATGTCAAGACTCACATATATTTCACTGCTGTTCATACTGCGGCACCTCCCTTTGCCTTTCGATCAAACGCAATCCGCCTATGTTAAAGCGCCATTTTTCCCAATTCGTCTCTTCTGAGGCGGGCTCTTTTTGCCGTTCCGTCCGTGAGTCCGCCAGAAGCCTCCATTCAAAAAGGTGATTATAAACAAAGTATTCTGCGTCATAATCAAATTCCCTTTTTTTCAATCGGACTTTTTTCATTTTCTTTTGGTGATCAAAATATTTCCAGTCTCAAAATATAGCAATTCCTAAAATTTGGTTTCATCATAAGTCTACACTAAGATGGACACGGAGAAAAGCGAAATTTTTTCATGTCTACTTCGAATCGTAAGCTTTAAAATACGAACCGACTTCGAGGTCAATCACACCTTTTTTCTTCGGGTCAAGCTGACTGATGATCGAAGGGTAATGCGCCATCTTTTCTGCGAACGACGGAATGCTTGCGCGCACTTCAAAACCGTTATTCATGTACAGGGTGACAAGGTCACGGTCAACGTTTGAAGGGGTATAGCGGACTTCCGAAATGGCATTTGTGATCGAATCCGGCAATTTTTGCATCTGGCGGATCATTTCATGCAAATGCGTATCCTGTTTGAAACCGGTAAATATCAGGCTTGCGGCCGGAATTTCTTTCACCGTTCTTTTGACGACCGAACCGTTATCCAAAACCGGCAAAAAACCGCCTTTCTGCTGTAAATACCCGATTTTTTGATGCTCTTTCACTTTTATGTAAAGCGTATTCGGCAAGGAAATGCCCACTTTCACCGAATCAACTTCAGGGATGGATGCGATTCTTTTCCGGACTGCGTCTTTACGGATATTCCATATATTCTCACCCGTGGCAATGCCGCTTTTTTTCAAAATGTACGGCTTGCTGACCGCCTCATTTCCCTCTATCTGAATGCGGTGGACGCGGCTCAGCGGGGACTCGAGGTAGATGATCAGCATCACCAGCATAAAAAAAACCGTCAGCAGCATGATGAGCCGCCGGTTCGTTTTTCGGCGGCGCTGCTGCTTTAATTTCGGGATCCGGTCTTCCAGCGAAACGATGTTTTTGTCAGACCGCGCCATTTTGTTCCTCCCTTTTTTATTTGCCGCATCACGATTTGGCTTTTGCGGCCAGATTTTCCATCACTTCATAAAGCCGCCATGAAGCGTCACGAATACCGAGCTTGCGGGCGGCCGCCTGCATTTTCTCCATCTGTTCCCGATCCAGCAAAATTTTATCAATCAAGGATACGAGCTTTGCGGAAGATAAATCTTTTTCAAGCAGCATAAAAGCTGCGCCGTTTTCCACGAGTGTTTTCGCGTTTTTTTCCTGGTGATTGTTTGTCACATAAGGGCTCGGGATTAAGATACTTGGCAAACCGAGCGCCGTCAGTTCGGCCAATGTGGTTGCCCCTGCCCTTGAGACGACAAGATCCACCGCTCGCAACACTTCCGGCATATTGTGGATAAACGGTACCACCTTGATATTTCCTTTTTCGCCGATCAATGCAATTTCTTTTTTGACGGCCTCATAATGCACATCCCCTGTCGCATAAATGACCTGGTAATTTTTTTGTGCAAAATTGGAAAAAGATTTCACAACCGCTTCATTAATCGGGCGTGCCCCGCGGCTCCCGCCGAAAATGAGAACGGTTGGAAGCGTTGTTTTCAGGTTGAAACCGGAAAGGACGCCGCGCCTTTTGTCCCCGATCACTTCCGATGCGCGCGGATTGCCGGTCAGCACCACTTTTTTCTCATCAAAAAAAGATTTTGCAGATTCAAAGCAAATGGCCACTTTGTCAACGTACCGGCTTAAAAATTTATTCGTCAGCCCCGGCACGCTGTTTTGTTCGTGAATGATGGTCGGGATGTGCAGTTTGGCGGCAGCGTAGACAACCGGACCGCATACATACCCGCCTGTTCCGATGACCACATCCGGCTTGAATTCGCGGATGATTTTTTTGCACCGGCTTACCCCTTTTAGAAAGCGGACAACCGTTTTGACATTTTCAAACGAAAGGGAGCGTTTAAACCCCGTAATATGAATCGATTTGAACGGAATGTTTTCCCGCGGCACAAGCCGGGATTCGAGCCCTTTTTCCGTGCCAATATACAAACATTCCGTGTCAGGATGTTTCTGTTTGATCGTTCTGATCAATGCCAGGGCCGGATAAATATGCCCGCCTGTTCCGCCCCCGCTGACAATGATTTTCATGTTTTTCCACCTCAGGACGCCGTGCTGGGTTGCACGGGTATCAATATATGATGTTTGAAACATTCATTTTTCTATATTACTATATTTTAAACGACAATGGGTGCACAGTAAAACGATTATTACCAAAATGTTAACTTGTTGTCAAACGAAAAAAGAACCCCTTTATGAGGTTCTCCTTCCGTTACAGCCGGGAATGGCGGCTGATGTTTAAGAGCACGCCGACTGCGACAAGCATCAACGTCAAAGAAGAGCCGCCGTAACTGATGAACGGAAGCGTAATGCCTGTAACCGGGATCAGGCCGATGACAACGCTGATATTGATCATCACCTGGATCGCGATCATGGAAATAATGCCGACTGCGAGCAGGCTTCCGTACAGATCGGGTGCGCCAAGTGCGATCCGGATGCCGCGCCAGAGCAATAGCGCAAACAAAATCAGGACAAAAGTCCCGCCGATAAAACCGAGCTCCTCGGAAAGAATGGCAAAGATAAAATCATTTTGCGGTTCCGGCAGATAGTGGAATTTTTGTTTGCTCTCCCCAAGCCCCATGCCGAACAGGCCGCCTGGACCGATCGCAAGGAGCGACTGGATAATTTGAAATCCTTTCCCCTGCGGATCGGACCATGGATCAAGGAAAGAGGTGATCCGTGCGATCCGGTATGGAGCCGATAAAACAAGAGCGACAAAACCGCCCACACCAAGGAGCCCGAGCATGACAAAATGGGCAATGCGGGCGCCGGAAACAAAAATCATGATGATGCATGTCCCAAGCATCACCGTTCCCGTTCCAAGGTCCGGCTGCAGCATAATCATCCCGAAAGCAACAAAAACGAGCGCCAGCGCCGGGAGCATGCCTTTTTTAAAAGTCGTAATGTATTTCTGGTTCTCCGATAAAAATTTTGCCAAATACGCGATCAGCGCCATTTTAATGAATTCGGAAGGCTGGATGGAAAATGCGCCGACCCCGATCCAGCTCCGCGACCCGTTCCGTTCAAGCCCGATGCCGGGAATCAAAACAAGAACGAGCAGCACAAAACAGATGATCAGGATCGTTTTCGCCCATGCCCGCCACGTCCAGTAATCAATGCGCATCACGAAAAACATCGCTGCCACGCCGAGCCCGGCAAAAAGCAGCTGCCGCTTCAAAAAATAAAATGCATCGTTAAATTTGTATTCCGCCACGATCTCGCTCGCGCTGAACACCATCAGAAGCCCGGTTGCAAGCAGCGCCAGGGTCACAATGATTAATAAAAAGTCGGGATTCGTTTTTTTCGACGGCATCCGCGCCCACCCCAGAAAAGATTTAGAGCTTCCCGCAAAAACCGGCAACCCGCGCCGGCCAAAAACGGTCCAAGCCCTTATCTTAACTTATGCACGGCGTCGATGAAAATATCACCACGAATTTCAAAAGATTTGTACTGGTCCCAGCTGGCGCATGCCGGCGACAGCAAAATGCAATCGCCCGGTTCGGATAATGCCCATGCGGCCGGGACTGCTTCTTCCACGTTTTCCACCGTGCGGATGACCGGAATGCCTGCTTTTTTCGCGGTGCTTTCCAGTTTCGGCGCGGTTTCCCCAAAAGTAATCAATGCTTTGACGTACTTCAAAGCCGGGATCAGTTCATCAAAGCCGTTGCCACGGTCAAGCCCGCCGGCAAGCAGAATGACCGGCTGATGGAAAGCGGCGAGTGCGGCTTTGCAGGCCAGGATATTGGTCGCTTTTGAATCGTTGTAAAATTTCCGTCCTTTGATTTCGCCGATATATTGCGTCCGGTGCTTAACGCCTTTAAACGTTCCGAGCACCCCGCGGATGGCATCATTACTTGCTCCCATCAGCTTGGCAGCGGCGACAGCGGCTAAAATATTTTCCAGGTTATGGTCTCCCGGCAGCACAATTTCAGCGCGGTCCATGATTTTTTCGCCTTTCCACATGATGCTGCCGTCTTTTACCGATGCGCCGTCTTCAACATATTCCTTCGTTGAAAAAGGAATAATTTTTGCTTTCGTGAAGGAGACCAGATCCCACAGTTCCGGCTGGGCATGGTTCAGAATCAGGAAATCATCCTCTGTCTGGTTTCGGGTAATATTTGATTTTGCTTTTGCATAAGCTTCTTTTGTCCCGTGATAATCGAGATGGGCTTCATAAATATTCGTGATGATGGCAATATGCGGCCTGAATGTTTGCACGCCCATCAGCTGGAAAGAAGACAACTCCACCACCATCTGCTGGTCCGCGCGTGCTCTTTGCGCCACCGTGGAGGCCACTTTGCCAATATTTCCGGCAATTAACGGATCAAGATGCGGATCCGCCTGGAAAATTTCATAAATCAACGTGGTAGTCGTCGTTTTCCCGTTCGTTCCCGTAATGCCGACCATCGGGCATTCTGCAATTTTATAAGCCAGCTCGATTTCGGTAATGACCGGGATCCCTTTTTCAATCGCCCCCGCAACAAGCGGGTTCGAATAAGGGATGCCCGGATTTTTCACAATCAGTTCAAAGCCTTCATCCAATAGTTCAATTGGATGGCTGCCACAAATGACTTTGATCCCCTGTTCCAAAAGCCCCTGCGCCTCCGGGTTCTCTTCAAGCGGTTTATAATCATTCACCGTCACAAACGCCCCGAGCCGGTGCAACAGGGAGGCCGCGCTCACCCCGCTTTTCGCCAGCCCGAGTACCAATACTTTTTTATGTTCATATTCCGTGATATTTTTCATGTTACATCCACACCTCGATATAAATTCCTAAAATCGCACACAAAAGGCCTACCGCCCAGAACGTCACGACAACACGCCATTCCGACCAGCCCGAAAGCTCATAATGGTGGTGCAGCGGGCTCATCCTGAAAATTCTTTTTCCTGTTGTCTTAAATGATATCACTTGGAGAATGACAGACAAAGTCTCAATAACAAAAACGCCGCCAATCACAATTAAAAGAATCTCAAGATTGGTCAGAATCGAAATGGCGGCAATCGCTCCGCCCAATGCAAGTGAGCCGGTGTCCCCCATGAAAACTTTTGCCGGATGGGCATTAAAGACGAGAAAACCGAGCACGGCCCCGACAACGGCAACCGAAAACAGGGCGACATCCGCCTGTGACTGGTTCCATGCCAAAACGGCGAATGCCCCGAAAGCAATCGCTGCCGTCCCGGATACAAGGCCGTCAAGCCCATCCGTCAGATTGACCGCATTGGAAAACCCGACAAGCCAGAGAAGAATGATAACAAAGTAAAACCAGCCGAAATCGACCGATTTGTCCGTAAACGGAATCGAGACTTCCGAAGATAAATGGAAGTGGCGGAAAACGACATAAAAAATGATGGCAACGAGAATCTGGCCGAGCAGTTTCTGCTTTGATGTAAGGCCAAGATTCCGCTTCATCACCACTTTAATAAAGTCGTCCAAAAATCCGAGCAGCCCGAATCCGATCGTCACAAGCAGCAAAAGGTAAATTCTTACAGTCGGTTCTGCGAATTTACCGGCCATGATCAGTGTGGATGCAATGATCGATACCAAAATAATCAAGCCGCCCATTGTCGGCGTCCCGGATTTTTTCTGGTGCGATTTCGGGCCTTCTTCCCGGATGCTCTGGCCGAATTTCAATCTCCTTAAAAAAGGGATAAAAACGGGCGAAAGCAGCACGGAAATCAAAAAAGCCATCAGTGTTGTAAAAAAAATCACTTGCTCGATCATGCTTTTTCCCTCCCGTGGCGCCTGCATGCACAAAGCAGCCGCTTCCTGTTTTCCGCATCCGCCAAATCATATGTATGAGGGTTTTTTTCCCGCAATTCCGGTCCGTAAAAAATAAAAGTTGTCTTCATATCCAAATCCTTGCTTTCCATTTTTTTTAGATAAAACTGTACCAGTTGTGTAAAAGCAACAGAAACATCCTCTGCCATAAACAGCGGAAAATCATTCGGTATATAGCGGGGCACGGGCGCATCGTTTTTCCAAAGCGCCGCGATTGCCCCGTGTGCAATTGCCCGGTTAATGTCCGGTTCAGAAAAAGGGACGTATAATCCCTTTGGCTGGTTTACATCCGCAAACACGCTGACTGTGGCAAATTCGAGCGCCATCTCCATGCCGCGGCCCAAACTGAAAAGGTGGGCTGTATCCCCGAATGATAACATATGCTTCACCGCTCCTTTATCATTTCCAGTGCAACTTCCCTGTCATCAAAATGATGCACTTCATTTCCAATGATTTGATACGTTTCATGGCCTTTTCCGGCAATCAGGACAACATCCCCCGCCTCTGCACGGAAAATGGCTGTTTTGATTGCTTCCCTCCGGTCGGGGATGCATTCATATTGCTCACCTTCTACCCCTTTTTCCATCTCGCGCAAAATGGCAAGCGGATCTTCACTGCGCGGATTATCCGATGTAAAAATCGGATAATCCGCATATTTGCAAGCAATTTGCGCCATCACCGGCCGCTTTGTTTTATCGCGGTCGCCGCCGCAGCCGACAACGACAAAGATTTTTTTGCGGGCAAACTGCCGGATCGTTTTCAGGACATTTTCCAGACTGTCGGGCGTGTGCGCGTAATCGACAATCACGGAAAAATCCTGGCCGCCGTTTACGAGTTCAAACCGGCCGCGTACGCCTTCCATCGCTTCCGCCGTTTTAATGACCGAATCAAGCGGCACCCCGGAAACAACTCCGGCTGCGATCGCTGCAAGCATATTATAGACGCTGAACTTCCCGGCGAGCTTGAGGTGGACTTCCCGTTTTTCAAAAGGCGTCACAAGCGTGAATGTTGTCCCGCGGGCGTGCATGTCAATGTTTTCGGCCATAAAATCCGCATCATGGTCGATTCCGTACGTAATAACAGGCACTGCGGTTACTTGTTCAAATTCTTTTGATGCGGCGTCATCTGCATTTAAGATGGCATATTTCGGCTTATCTTGCGGGCAGGAGTTCCCGAGCTGCGAAAACAATAAACTTTTGGCGCGCCGGTATTCCGCCATCGTTTTATGGTAATCGAGATGATCCTGCGTGAGATTTGTAAAAACGGCAATATCATAGTCGCAGCCGTGCACCCGGCCTTCAACAAGCGAATGCGAAGAAACTTCCATCACACAATCGGTGACACCGCGCGCGTTCATTTCATGGAATGTTTTTTGCAATGTCAGACTGTCCGGCGTTGTGTTTTTCGTTTCCAGTGTTTCATCGCCGATTTTCATATACATCGTGCCAATCAGGCCGGTCGTTCTGCCTGCATCCCGGTATATTTTTTCGATAATATGGCTCGTTGTTGTTTTTCCGTTTGTGCCGGTAATGCCGACAAGACGAAACTTGCGGGACGGCTGCCCGTAAAACCGGTCTGCAAGGAGCGCCATTGCCCGTTTTGTATTGCGGACGATAATAACCGGTATATCCACATCGACCGGCTTTTCGGCTAAAATGGCTGCTGCACCCCGTTTGGCCGCATCAACGGCAAACTTATGCCCGTCAACCGTATAGCCTTTGATACAAATAAACAGACTGTTTTTCGTGACAAGCCGGTTATCCTGGACAAGTTCCGTAATTTCCGGATTCACTGCAGGCATTTTCACAAATGGTAATGCCTCTAACAATGTATGTAACTTCATTTTGCTTCCAACCCTTCCTGTTCCAAACCCTTGTTGCTGCATCTTCTTTGTGTATACATGTAAATACAGTCCTTTTCTATTGTACAAAAAAAACGGCCATTAAGCTATGAAGTCCTGTTGATTTTTAAAATGTACGCCGAAAGAGCTTGTTTATGCCTCTTGAAACAAAAACACGGGCGGCCGGACATACGGCGCCGCCCTGTTTTTCTGCATGCAAATTCCGGATTGTTGAGCCTGGCGGGGCCCATTCCGGAATTGGTGAATCTATTTTACTGCATGTAAACCCGGATCGTTGAGCCCTCTTCCACTTTCACGCCTGCTTCAGGGGACTGCCGGATCACCTTGTTTCCGGATCCGCTGACATCAAGTTTGAGATTATATTGATCGTTCATCATCTCTTTTTTCGTCTCTCCGATTAAATTCGGCACTTTTACCGTTGGCGTTTCAAAATAACTTTTTTCTTTTTCCGCCTGGTTTTTCACCGGCTTGACGCCCATGGCACGCAGGCTGTCGCCGATGATCGTGCCCGCGATCGGGGCTGCCACCTGGCCGCCGAATTGGATCGTATTTTTCGGATTATCGACCGCCAAGTAGACGACGATTTTCGGATCATTGGCCGGGGCGAAACCGATAAAGGATAAAACATAATTGTTTTCGAGATAGCGGCCGTTTTTGGCTTTTTGCGCCGTCCCGGTTTTCCCGCCGACCGGATAACCGTCCACATAAGCATTTTTTCCGCTCCCTTGTGTGACAACTGTTTCAAGCGCATGGCGGATTTGTTTCGATGTGTTTTCCGAGATCACCCTTCTTTTGGCAACCGGGTTTTTCCGCATGACCGTTTCCCCTGTTTTAGGGTCAACGAGTTCCTTTGCAATATACGGTTTGTAAAGAATCCCGCCGTTTACGGCAGCCGAGACCGCTGCCACCTGCTGGATCGGCGTAACAGAAACCCCCTGCCCGAAAGCCGTTGTCGCCAGTTCAACCGGCCCGACGCGGTCAAGGTTGAACAAAATGCCGGAAGCTTCGCCGGATAGATCCACACCGGTTTTTGTGCCAAACCCGAAATTGCGGATGTATTTGAATAATGTATTTTTTCCGAGCCTTTCGCCAAGTTTGACAAAGCCCGGGTTGCATGAATTTTGGACGACTTCAAGGAACGTTTCGCTGCCGTGCCCGCCCCTTTTCCAGCAGTGCAGCGTCGAGCCTCCGACTTCAACCGCGCCGGAATCGTAAAATTTGTCTTTTGTCAAATTCACTTTCTTTTCTTCAAGGGCGGCGGCAAGTGTGATAATTTTAAATGTCGAGCCCGGTTCGTATGTGCTCCAGATCGGCAGGTTCCGGTTATACACTTCCTGTGGCACATTTCTATAATTGTCAGGCGTATAGCTCGGCCTGCTGGACATCCCGAGAATTTCCCCGGTGCCCGGGTCCATGGCGATCGCAATCAGCCCGTCCGGATGATATTTTTTTTCAGCATTATCGAGTTCACGTTCAATAACCGTCTGGACTTTTGTATCAACCGTTAGTTTCAGGTCAAGCCCGTTTTTTGGCGGTTCATATTCATCTGCCATATCCTTCATCTTTTTCTTCCCTTTTGCGTCCGTATAAAACTCGACTGCCCCTTTTTTTCCACTCAGCGCATCATCATAATACAGTTCGAGCCCGGTCAGCCCCTGATTGTCGGCACCAGTGAATCCGAGTACATGCGAAAGGTAACGGCCGAACGGATAATACCGCTTGGAATCTTCCGCGATATAGACCCCTGAAAGCCCAAGGCGGCGTACGGCATTTGCCTTTTCATTGCTGATTTTCCGCCCTTCTTTTATTCTGACAATCGATCTGACCTGTGTAATTTCTTTATAAAGCTTTTCTTTGTCTGCATCAAGGGCGTCCCCCAGTTTTTCAGCCGTTTTTGCCGGATCCTTGACCTGCCTCGGAATGATAAAAATCGTCGGGGCACTTTGGTTGGAGGCGATCGGCACACCGTTTCTGTCTTCGATTTTTCCCCGCTCCCCTTCAAAAGGGATGCTTCTGCTCCATAGCGCTTTTGCCCTGTTCGTCAGCATATCCCCGAGCCCGAACTGGACATAGCCGAGCCGCACATCTATAATGCTGAAAATGACAATCCCGCAAAGCAATATAAAAACAAGCCGCTTTCTCACCGTAACATTGGATACACGTTTCACGAGCGCGCCTCCTTCATTTAAATCTCAAAGCAGCAGATTCCTGGGTAGGAAAGATGAAAGATTTCAGCCTTCTCTTGGTTTCCTTTAACCCTGAAAAATCCGCTCCGGGCGCATAAAATGCCCTTTGTTGCCTTTATACCCATTTATATGCTTGTACGCATCCGGCTAGTACCTTTTCACACGCATGAAAAAAAGCAAGCCTTGTGCTTGCTTTTTTTCGGTATTCCTTCTACCGGCCGCCTAAGGGTTTTTAAATTTTACAGTAAGGGCCTGTCCGGATTTCACTTTTGATTTTGCCGGAATGCTTTGGGATACGGCATAACCTTCCCCGCTTATGGTCAGGCGGAGGCCGAGCAGTTTGGCAGCGCCCGCCACGTCGCGTTTCGAAAAGCCGCGTATATCCGGCATTACTTTATTGCCATTTGTTTTCAAAAATACTTTTGCGCCCGGCAGCAGTTGTCCCTGTGCCCTGGGTTCCTGGGCCGTTACGGCATCGCCATCGCCGAGCACAACAGGGGTAAGGCCCAATGCTTTTACGGCAGATGACGCTTCTGACCGGCTGTCACCCGTAAAATCAGGAAGCTTGGCAAGGCGTACGGTCTTTCCTTTTGCCGGTTTAATGTTTAAATATTGCAGGCTGTTCTTCATAATCGGGTTAAACAGCGCTTTAACCGGTTCGCCGCCAAGCTCGCCGGCTTTTAAATGCGGCTGCTGGACAACGGCGTAAACGATTAATTTCGGATTGTCTTTCGGCGCCATACCGAGAAAAGAAAAGATATAATTATCGGTACCGGTTAAATATCCGCCGCCGTTCGGATTCGGGATCTGGGCGGTACCGGTTTTGCCGGTCACCTCGTAGCCCGGAATGTTATAGGCCGTGCCGGTTCCGGTTTTTTTATTCGTCACAACCGTCCGCAAATAATCCCGGACTTTTTTCGCGGTATCCGCGCTGATCGGGTTGCCGGCAACGGTTGGTTTTGTTTTTTCCGTTTTTCCGGTTGCGGGATTGACCACTTTCTCGACTACATACGGTTTCATCATTTTCCCGTCATTGGCAATAGCTGTTGCCGCCTGAATCATCTGCATCGCGGTAACGGTTGTACCCTGCCCGAATGTCGACGTATACCGTTCAATCGGATAATCGTATAAAATTTTGCCGGAAGCTTCATTCGGCAAGCCGACTTTCGTCTGTTTCCCGAACCCGAACGCTTCCAAATACTGCTTAAATTTATCCTGCTTAATATAATCCAGCAATGTGGCAAATGCAACATTAGAAGAACGCTGCAGCCCTTCTAAAAAGGTGATCCTGCCCCAGCCGACCCCGCCATTATGGTCTTTAATCGGGTTTGGCACATTTTTCACCCGGAATTCTCCTGACTTATAGGTCGCATTCGGGTGAAAAACGCCTTCCTGGACGGCCGCCGCCAAGGTAAAAATTTTCATCGTTGAGCCCGGTTCATAAGCGGTTTCGACTGGATCGTCCTGCCAAGCATCGCTCAAACCTTTCCGCGTTTCCGGATCAAATGTCGGCCGCTGCCCCATTGCCAGTATCTTACCCGTTTTCGGATCGGCCACGACAACAAACGCTTTTTTCGGATTGTATTGTTTCTGGACTTTGCCAAGCGCATCTTCAACGAAAGACTGGATTTTCTTGTCAATCGTTAAATAGACATTTTCCCCGTTTTTCGGTTTGGTGACTTTTTTATGCGCGTTTGGCAAAATATATCCCCAAAAGTCGCCTTCATAACTGATTTTTCCGTCTTTGCCTTCCAAAGCGGCATTCATGCTTTTTTCGATTCCCATTACACCTGCCATTTGGCCGCCTGTCTCATTTTTCTGCGCATAGCCGACCAGATGGGAGGCAAACGAACCGTTCGGATACGTGCGTTTCGGCACGGCTTCGAACTGGATGCCCGGCAAGTTCTGTTTTTGAATTTCATTTTTTACGTTATACGGAATATCCTGCCCCGCCTTCCCGAACTCCACTTGAAACCGCCCTTTTTGTGTCAGGAGCGAATAAATTTTTGATTCGGGCATGTCAATATATTTCACAAGGGCCTGGGCGGTTTTTCGAGGGTTGACAACATGTTTCGGATGTTCCGGATCAATCGTGACTTTCGGGTCCAAAACGGCGACCAGATTGTACGAAACAACATTTTCGGCGATCACTTCCCCGCTTGCATCGTAAATATTGCCGCGGGAAGCGGGAATGGCGCTTGTCCGCAAATATTTTTTCGCCGCTTTTGCCGCGAGCACTTTCCCGTCTGCCTGCCCTGTGATTTCAATCGTCAAAAACCTTACGGCGATAATAAAAAAGGACAGACCGAATATGATAAATAATATCGCTGCCCCCCTGTTTGTATTCAGTTTTCTGGACTTCATTTATTTTCAACAACCTTGACATTATTCTCGTCCAATTTCAAGCCGAGTTCTTTTGCCTTTTCGTAAATACGGTCGTAGCGGCTCAATTCGCTTACTTGCATTTTCAAATCATCGGTCACCTTGTTTTTGTTCTGGATCGTGGTTTTTGTATCTTCAATCGACCGGTTGACATTATAAATTGCAGCTTCCGTCGATACGATCTTCACGGCCATAATCAGCACGAACAAAGCAAAAAGGCTTGCGATGATTTTTTCCCCTAAAGTGATCTGCGCGCGTCTTGTGGCCGGTGCTACTCTTTTTTCAATCTGTTGTTGCTGTTCCGGCGCACGTTTCGGCTGCCTTGCTAAATTACTCAAAAAACTCCCTCCTCTATTTTCTTAGCGTTTTTCCGCAATGCGCAGTTTAGCCGACCTTGACCGGTTGTTCCCGCCCACTTCCTCATCATTCGGGACAATGGGTTTCCTCGTAATGAGTTTTAATACGGGTTCGTATTCTTTTGGGATGACAGGCAGCCCATGCGGCAAATCTCCTGCACTGCTGTATTCTTTCAATATATTTTTACAAATGCGGTCTTCCAGGGAATGAAAGGTAATGACAGAGACCCGCCCGCCTGGTTTTAAAAGCGAAATGGCATCCGTTAAAGACATTTCAAAAGCAGATAATTCATCGTTCACGGCAATCCGGATCGCCTGAAAGACCCTTTTTGCCGGATGCCCGCCTTTTCTTCGTGCGGGTGCAGGAATCGCTTCTTTAATTAAATCGGCCAGTTCACCGGTTGTTTCGATCGGTTTTTTGGCACGGGACGCCTCGATTTTGCGGGCAATTTGTTTTGAAAATTTTTCTTCCCCGTACCGGAAAAAGATCCGGACCAGTTTTTCATACGGCCATTCATTGACGACTTCATAAGCGGTAAGCGGCGCATCGAGGTCCATCCGCATATCGAGCGGTGCATCATGCTGATAGCTGAATCCCCGTTCCGGTGTATCAAGCTGGGGAGAGGAAACGCCCAAATCATACAAGATGCCGTCGACAGCCTGCACACCGCGCGCGTTCAATTCTGATTTTAAATACCGGAAATTGCTTTTAATAAAAGTGATCCTGTTTTGGTCATGGGCAAACTTTTCTTTGGCATGCTGAATCGCCGTTTCATCCTGGTCAAAAGCGTATAAATGCCCGCCGGTAAGCTGCTGAAGCAAATAGGCGCTGTGGCCCCCGCCACCGAGCGTGCAGTCAACATAAATCCCGTCCGGTTTAATATGTAGCCCGTCAACGGTTTCTTTCAGCAAAACGGTCTTGTGTTGAAACATACTGAATCTCCTATCCAATCGAACATGTTAAAGGTCAAAATCGATGAGGTTTTCCGCAATATCAGCAAAAGAAGCCTCCGATTCCTGAAAATATTCTTCCCATAAATCTTTGCTCCAAATCTCAATTCGATTGGAAACGCCGAGCACCACGCATTCTTTTTCGAGTTTCGCATAGGAAAGGAGCGGTGCGGGAATAAGAATGCGCCCTTGCTTGTCCCACTCGCATTCGGTCGCCCCCGAAAAGAAAAATCGTGTGAATGCGCGGGCATCTTTTTTCGTTAACGGAAGGGACTTCAGTTTTTCTTCCACCTGTTTCCATTCATCCGCAGGGTAACCGAAAATGCAACGGTCAAGCCCGCGGGTAATGACAAACGTATCGCCAAGCTGTTCACGGAATTTGGCCGGTACAATCAAACGGCCTTTTACATCGATATTGTGCCGGTATTCTCCCATGAACATTGGCGCGTGCCCCCCGCTTCCCACTTCATATTAATAATTTACCACAATCCCCCACCTTTCACCACTTTAATTTTTATATTCTCCTCGCAGCTCCGTTTTCCTGCTTTTTGCAAGAAAAAATCAATTTAAAACTTGCCTGCCGTAAAGCCTTGTTCCAACATGGTGAGTCCCGGCAACCCGCTTTTTCGCTTTGCAATTATTTTTTCAAAAAAGCATCATGAACCAAAACCACGTCGGTATCGTGCGGGAAGCGTCTTTACAATTCATTTTTCCAACAAAGCATCGTGAACCAAAACCCCCTGTTTTTTTGCATAAAAAAAGCCGGCCGCTGTCAGCCGGTTAAATTTTAACGAGTTTATGTGTGCCGTCAAATGTGAACGGCAGGGCGGCAAGGGTGTGGATAAAGTCCGCCCCATATTTGTTAAGGAAATAAAAAAGGTTCCAGACCCTTTCCTGGGGATTGCCGTCCGGGCGCAAGGCACGTTCGACCCGCGCGTATTTTTCAAGGATGTTTTCATGTTTTCCCGCAATCTCTTCATCCACTTTCCGCTGCAAAAACGCAAGCTGCCCGAGGTGAAAATCGAGATTTTTGCGGGCAAGCGGTTCCAACCCCTTTCCAATTGCGGCAAAAATTTTATCGTATTGCATTTTCAGCATGTTTTCCGTTTCTGCAATGAGCGCGTCCATATTCTCATCTTTTGCGTCATTCCAATATTTTTCCCGCTCTTTCCGGGTCCCGTATTTTAATACATGCCCGATATCGAGTTCCAGTTCCTCGATATCCCTTTGGACCGTTCTCTCAAGCAACGTGATATTGAGTCGCGGCACGAGAGGCGGCATCAGAATCCCCATTTCTTCAAACACCCGCTTCAGCTCGGCCCAGTACGCAATTTCGCCCGGCCCGCCGATAAACGCAAGGGTTGGGAAGAGCCATTCCTGCATAAGCGGCCTTGTGACAACATTATTGCTCAGCCGTTCAGGGCTTTTCGCACAAAGCGCGCGCAACGCTTCCTCCGTAAAAAAGGGGCTGCCGCCTTTCCCGGTAAATCCGCCGTGCTCCGGACTGTACTCCAGCAAAATCCGTTCCTTCCCGTCATAATAAAAAAGATTCAGCGCCCGCCTGGAAATATCAATCGCTTTTGGAAACTCAAACTGCGCGATTTCCTGCTGCTGCCAGAGGACCGCTTCCGTAATCTTGTCATAATCCTGGATCATCCGTTCAAAAAACGGCGCCTCGATCTTCCGCAAGTGTGCATCAGCCGAATCGATGAGCAGCACCCCGTATGCCTTGAAAAGATCGTGAATCATGCAGGCAAACAGGTCAGAAAGGCTTTGTGCCCTGTCTGCAAACGCCTCCAGCTTGGAAAGAAGGGCATTGGTATGTTCGGTTTCGCCAAATGCTTCAAAAACTTTATGTATCCATTTTTTTAAATGGGCAGGATCCGGTGTGGTATCAGAGATCATTTTTTTCTCAAGCGGCCCTTCAGCATAACTAAATTTTTTTAAACGCCTTTCCTGTTCGGCATAAATATGGTTCACTTCCAAGTAGTCATGGTCCTCGCCCGCGATCCAGAAAACAGGTACAACCGGAATTTGCAGGGCTTCTTCCTGCTCACTGGCAAGCCGGATAATCGAAATCAGTTTATGGATCGTATAAAGCGGCCCTGTTAATAGCCCTGCCTGCTGGCCACCGATCACAACAGCAGCGTTCGGCTGCCTTAATTTTTCCAAGGAATGGGCCGTCTCCGGGGAGATTCCAAATTTTTCCATATAGTGCCCGATACAATCTGCCAGCCCTTCCCGGTTAAAAGCCCGTTTTTTTAAATCTTCCACTCTTTTATGGAAAACAGAAGCATCCGTTATATCATAATGAAAAAAATCCTTTACAGGAGATTTTTGCGCAAGATAGAGGGAAGCGAACCGATTCGTTGCTGGAATTGAAAAGTTTTCCAGTTCCATCAAATGATTCTTCCTTTCTCGTTTTCATTGATTTTCTCATTGAGTATAGCATTTTTGTGAAAAAAAGAAAAAAAGCCTGCCTGCTCGTTTCAAGGCTGCCCGTTTTCAAAAACAGAAGCCATGTTTCCGGCCGCTGCGGGCACGGCGGCAACACCCGGAACGTGCCTCACCCCTTATCCTCCATCCCTTTCACCATTTCATAAAGGGCGGACGCAAGCGGAACCTGGCTGTTTTGACGGGCAGCCGTTTCCAGCATGTAACCGAGAATCGCGTCAATCTCGGTCCGTGCTCCTTTTTTCACATCTTTCAGCATGGACGATTCATTTTCGCACGTATTTTTGCAAATGCCGGTGACTTCCTCCCACATCTTTTCCCGCGAAAGTTTCGGGAAAAGCGCCGCCAGTTCTTCAAATACGGCGCGGAACACACGGGCATAATGCGGGTTTTTGACCAGTTCCCCGTTCTTTGCCTTTAAAACGGCTGTGAGCGGATTGATGACGGCATTGGCAAAACATTTGCGCAAAAGCATCAGCTCATAATCCGGCTGCACCGTGAACGGGAAAGCATCCGTATGCAAATGCACGCTTTCATCCCATTTCCCGCGGTAGACGGCGATATTCGTTTTGCCGTGCCCATTATGCTTCACCGTTGTGCCGTCAAGCCGGGATGCGCCGTGCTCTACCGTACCGACAAGGATCGTTTTTTGCGGCAATTCTTCAAGAAGAACAAGATGGCCCATGCCGTTTTGCAAAAACAAGACCGGCACCCCGCCATCTTCGTTTTTTAAAACGGTTGTCACAGCAGGAAGGTCATATTGCTTGACGGCAACAATGACTAGATCCTGGGAGGAAAGCGAAGAGAACGTGTCATCCGCTTTGACGAAAGTTCTGAACGAAGATGCGCCGTCTTTTACGGTAATCCCTTTTTCATTCAGCTCTACGGCCTGCGCCTTCGTATTTGGAAACAAGGTCACTTCATGCAACTTTCCAAGCCAACCCCCGTATAATAAACCGATCGCACCAGCGCCAATCACCCCAATTTTCATTTTGCCCGCCCCTTTCCATTTTCTTTGCTCCATTTTAACAGGCAATAAGGGAATGGAAAAGAAAATTCCAGACAAATGGTGTGCGACCGTTTACACGTATTTCTTTCATTCTTCCAATTGTTTGTTATATAATGATAATATCAACCGGTTTTATGTAAGAATCGCCGCCATGCTGCTGCGACACAGCATATAAAGAGGGATGGGGGAATTGATATGGCTTATCAAGTGGAAAGGCTGAAAGTGAACTACAAAACGCTCGAAGAATTCAAGCAGTTTAAAGAGTACGGGCAGCAGGAACTGTCCATGCTTGAAGATTTGCAGGACAATATTATTGAAGACAACGCCGACTCGCCATTTTACGGCATTTATTTTGCCGATAAACTCGTTGCGCGCATGAGCCTTTACGAACGGGATGCAAAATACGATCTCTATTTTGACCCCCCGCAAACATTTTTGGAACTTTGGAAGCTGGAAGTGCTCCCGAACTATCAATATAAGAATTACGGCCGGGCGCTTGTTGATTTTGCCAAAAGCTTCGGGCTGCCGATTAAAACAAACGCCCGCCTGAAGTCGCGAGGATTTTGGGAAAAAATGGGGTTCAAACCTGTTCCTTATAATGTCGAACGCGATTTGAGTGAAAACCCGTTTGTCTGGTTGCCGCACGGCGTGAAGCTGAAAGACGCAAAACAGGACAAAAAAACGACCTCTTCTTAAAGAACCGGATTCCGGTTCTTTTTTTGCCTTTTACGAACAAAAAATGTCCCCTGCCTTTTAAGGTCCAGGGGATGTGCCGCCGCTTTAATCTTGTTCAGACAACTGCCGTGCTTTTTCCATAATGGAAAGGAGCGCACTGTATTCTTTTTGCAGCTGCTCATGCTTTTCCTTTTCTTCAAGATACTTTTGAAGCAGCGCCTCATATTTGCTTTTCCATTCCTCTGTACCGCGGCGGGATGCGGACAACTGCCCACTCTCTTGCCTGCTTTTTTCCGCAAGCTGCTGAAGGATACGGATGGCATCAAACAGCGTTGCTTCTGTCTGCTGCCCTTCTTCAGCCGGTGCTCTCACGGCATCCCGGACGAGCTGCTTTCTTTCCTTTCTTTCTTTTTTTGCGGCTTCAATTTCCGAGGCGTACTGCTTTCTCACATAAGAATTCCACCTGAACCCGCATGCCGCTGCGGTCCGGTTCATCCGCTTCCCTGCCTCTTCAAACGCCCGGAGCTGCGTGCTGCCTTCGCGAATATGGCGCAACACAATGTCCGATAGCAGCAAATCTTCTTCCTGTGTCCAGGCATCCTGTCTGACTGCCGGCATATCTTTCCCCCCATCCTTTTTAATACTATTCATATGCCGTTGATAGAAAAGATAGACGAAATTTCGAGAAAAAAAGGAGGAACGGGGAGAAGCTTTTGGCGGAAAGGGATGGCGTTTTGAAGGCAAATAAAAAAGCACGGGTTTGCGCCGTGCTCTTTTATTATTTATTTACCACAACTTTGTTTTTGTAATAACCGCAAGATGGGCATACGCGGTGTGCCATTTTCATTTCACCGCATCGCGGGCATTCAATCATGCCGGGAACTTGCAATTTAAAATGTGTGCGGCGTTTTCTTTTTGCCGTTTTAGAAGTTCTTCTAAAAGGTACAGCCATTCTTCCCACCTCCTTATAAGAGATCAGCATATCATTTAGCCGAAGATGGCGGTTATTCAGAATCCTGGTCAAAAAATTTCGCAAGGTCGGCCATACGCGGGTCTACCGCTTTTTCCGCCTTCTGCTCCATTTCCAGATACTCGTCCTCCGTCAGCACCTGCCAGTTGTCCGTATGCGGCAGTTCGCCTTTTTTGGCTTCCTCACTGAAAACCTGCATGGGAATATCGAGCAAAATCAATTCTTTCATAACCGGGATCAAATCAATGACCTCATTTTCGGCAACATGCACTTCTTCATCTTCAGTGCCTTCATAATCGGAAGGCTCGAGAAGAAACGTTTCTGTCGATTTCAAGTCTACCGGGTAATGTACATCAACAAGCGTCCGGGCACAAGGCAGCACAAGCGTTCCTTCAATGTGAAGGTCAAACGTCACCCTGCCCTGCTGAGCACTCCCCGTTCCCGTTACGTGAAAAGGCGAAGCCCCGCGGATCTCGGAATCAGTTTCCATTAAATCTTTTGTAATATCAACCGATTCATCTATCTCAAAGCGCTTGTCCCGAAATTTTTGCAATTGAATGGCAGACCATTTCACTTTCATCACCCCAAGACAACAAAGGTAATTATAGCTTCCCTCATACCTTTTGTCAATATTTTTTGCTTTACAACCATGATGTCCACAACGAAAATTTTTCTTCAAACCAGAAACCGGCCCGGGTTTGTTTAAGACGCGTCCTTTTTACGCTTTCATCTTCAAGACTCCCCGTTTTTTCAAAAAAATTTTGCAGCAGGCAGGATTGCTTTTTTTGCCGGTTATGTTAAAAATAACTTATCCCAAACGGGTGCTTTTAAACATCCAAATCTTCCGGAAAGGGGAATCACAATTGAAAAGTACCGGCATCATTGTGGAGTACAATCCTTTTCATAATGGCCATCTGCACCATCTTCGCGAGACGCGGCGGATGACAGGTGCAGAGTGTATCATTGCCGTTATGAGCGGCTATTTTATGCAGCGGGGCGAACCGGCGCTTGTTTCAAAATGGACGCGGGCGGAGATGGCCGTATTATCGGGCGCGGATCTCGTCGTCGAACTGCCGTATGCATTTGCCGTCCAGCCCGCCGAAAAATTTGCAGCAGGCGGGATTGCCATTTTGGACGCTTTGCGGTGCAAAAGCTTCTGCTTCGGCAGCGAATCCGGCGACATCGAAGCATTCCGCCAGGCGGCTGCCGTCCTGCTTCAAAACGAAGCGGCATTTAACGCATCCGTCAAGCGCGAGGTCAAAAAAGGGATCAGCTATCCGGCGGCGCTATCAAACAGCTTTCAGAAGCTCGCACCAGGCAGTGCACTTGATTTAGGCTCACCCAATAATATTCTCGGCTTCCATTATATGCTCGCGGCAGCAAGGCAAAACCCGGCGATGGAGGCTTTTACCGTCCAAAGAAAAGCGGCTGGGCACCATGACGTCGCGATAACCGGTGAAATTGCAAGTGCAAGCGCCATCAGAAAAACCATCTTGCAAACCGAAGATCTGCACGCTGCCCGCCCGGTGCTGCCGGAACCAGCATTTCATGTACTGAGCCGGCACCGCAACAACAACGGGCACTTCCTGCATTGGGCGCTTTACTGGCCTTTTTTGCACTACCGGCTGCTTTCCTCTTCAGAAGAGGAATTACGCGCCATTTATGAAGTGGAAGAAGGCATTGAATACCGTTTAAAAAAAGCCGCAGCATCTGCCAACAGTTTTCCCGACTTCATGGAAAAAGTGAAAACAAAACGATACACATGGACAAGACTGCAGCGAATTTGCACCCATTTGTTAACCAATGCCAAAAAAGCAGAAATCAAAAAGCATGCGGCAAAGCCGGCGTATATCCGGCTGCTCGCCATGAACGAAACGGGAAGGCGCTATTTGAACAGCGTGAAAAAAACGGTACCGGTTCCTATTATTTCAAAATTTTCGCTGCAAACTGCCCCGTCGCTTGCACCGGACATAAGAGCCGCGCGGATATATGCCCTCCCGCTTCCGGCAAACGAACGGGAACACTTAATGATCCGGGAATTCAGCAAACCACCTTTTTTTGCAGACGAAAAAACGGATGGCGCGTGACGCTTGATTCTGCCTTTTTACAGACGGAAAGCTTCGCGTATGCAGCTGGGGCAAAGCCGGATGAAACGCATGATTGTATGAGCACGGCTTTTTGCAGACGAGAAAGCCGCATACTTAGGCTGTTCTCCTTTTTGCAAGCGAAAAACCGATGAAACGCATGATTTTCAGCTTTTTGCAGGCGAAAAACCGGAACCCACATTACATTTCAGACTTGCAGGCAAAAGCCCGGGATGCGTGACGGCCTTCCCCCTTCTTTACAGGGAAAAGCCGCTAAAACAAGCGGCTTTCCGGTTATTTTTGTTTCAGGCCGTTTAAATAGGCGAGTGCATCATCCAGTGTTTTGACCGGTACAATTTTCATGTTCGTCCCGATTTCTTTCGCCGCCGCTTTTGCCTCTTCGTAATTCGGCTTGATGCCAGGCTCGGCTTTTTTCATTTCAGGTGTAATCGTATCATCTGGAGCAAAGAAAATGTCCGCCCCTGCTTTGTCCGCTGCAATCACTTTTTTATCAATCCCGCCGATGCGGCCGACCTCCCCGTTTGGCGAAATGGTTCCGGTTCCGGCAATTTTATAGCCTTTTGTGATGTCCTGTTTGGTCAGCTGGTTGTAGATTTCCAATGTGAACATCAGCCCGGCGGAAGGGCCACCGATTTTTTCGGTATCCATTTTCACAGCCGGGTCGGATTTGACGGTCCGGTCATCGACAAGGCTGATCCCGATTCCCGTTTTATGATGGTTTTCCTTGAATTTTGCAAGTGCAACGGTTGCCATCTTCGCCTTTTTATGACGCATATAGTCCAATTTCACTTTGTCCCCGGCTTTTTTCTTTGCGACATAGTTCATAAACTGTTTGGAAGACTTGAATGCATGGCCGTCCACTTTTGTAATTCTGTCCCCGGCTTTGAGCACTTTTGCGGCCGGCATCCCGTCATATACATTCAGGACATAAATCCCTTCGTAATGGGAGCTGAACGGCCTTTTTGCCTTCTTAAAAGCAGCCTGGATGGCATTATGTTTTGCTGATTCCATTAAATAAAGCTGATAGACATTGTATTCCTCGTCCGTCATATTTTTATCCATAATTTCACGAACCGGTACGACATCCTCGTGTTTTCTCATTTTTGCCCAAAGATACGTATACGGATTCGCGCGGCCCATACGGACAGTCGTCAGCATCAATTGGCCTTTTTCAGGATAGCCGCCCTTTACTTTGATCAGCGGGGCAAGCTGCATGGCACTCCCCGGCATTTCAATATAATAAGGCAGCGGCACAAAGGACAGGAGGGCAAGAATCAGCACTGCCACAATCAATATGCGCCGCCGGATGTTTCGGTGTTTCATTTGTCGGGCTCCTTCCATTTTTCCAGCAATTGCTGTATTTCAGTTACGGATTGTTTTGCTGCTTCTTCCCCTATCTTAATGATTTGTCCGGCATTTGTAAAAGCCATTGAACTGTACATTGAGACATCGGGGCGGATCAAAACATGGGCTTCCGTTTTCCGGCTTTCGGCCAGTTCCATCTGCATGATATCGATGCTTTGCATAATCACATCATAAATATGGCGGATTTCCGCTTCTTTTTTCATGACGGAAACATCCACCCCGATCAAAAGCTCCGCCCCCATTTCCTTTACAACGGACACCGGGACGCGGTCCACCACACCGCCGTCCACAAAAAGATGGCCGCCAATTTTTTTCGGGACAAAAATGCCAGGGATGGAAATGCTGGCGCGCACCGCTTCTTGAACCGGCCCTTTTTTGAACACCGTTTTTTCGCCGTTTGAAAGATTTGCGGCGACAACGGCAACAGGTGGGTTCAATTCTTCAAGTTTTTTCCCATGAACGAGCAAACGGATCAGATCTTCAATTCTTTTCCCCGAAATCAGGCCCATCTTGCCAATTTTAAAGTCCAAATAATATTTGCGTTTAAATGCACCGGAAAGCAGCTCCATCTCGCGGACAGTCCGCCCCGCCCCGTACAGCGCCGCAACCAGCGCCCCAATGCTGCTGCCGGAAATCATATCCACCGGGATGCCTTCCTCTTCGAAAACTTTCAATACGCCGATATGCGCAAAGCCTCTGGCGCCTCCCGAGCCGAGCGCCAATCCGATTTTCGGGCGGCCCGCCATTGTCCCCCCTCCTCGTGTCCTTCTTTCGTACAGTTTATGGTCTAATTTACAGACCTATGAGTATATTTGATTTATAAGGACAAGCGAGCAAGTGCTGCGGATTGAAAGACAGGGGAGGAACACAGATTGTACCAGTCTAAACTCAAAAGCGCCATTTTGGCCTTCAGCGTTTCGATAATGGCGATTTCCATGATTGTATTGCCGGATGAATCTTTTAAAGCCTCCATTCAAGGTTTAAATATGTGGTGGGAAGTCGTTTTCCCCTCACTTTTTCCTTTTTTTGTCATTTCTGAACTGCTGATCGGCTTCGGAGTGGTCCGCTTCGTCGGTGTCCTCTTGGAGCCGTTGATGCGGCCATTGTTCCGTGTTCCAGGTGTTGGCGGATTTACTTGGGCCATGGGGCTTGCTTCCGGCAATCCTTCAGGGGCGAAACTGACCGCCCGTCTCCGTCAGGAAAAACAGATTGACCGGGTTGAAGCAGAACGGCTTGTAGCGTTCACCAGTTCTTCCAGCCCTCTTTTTATTTTCGGGGCGGTCGCTGTCGGCTTTTTCCATAATCCTTCTCTCGGCATTCTGTTTGCCGCGGCGCATTATGCGGGCAATATTATTGTCGGCCTGGTGATGCGTTTTTACGGAACCGGCGAGGATATAAGAGGGCCAAAAAAGAAACATACCTTTCTTTTAAAAGAAGCGCTTCTCGTTTTGCATGCGACAAGAATTAAAAACAGCAAGCCGATCGGGAAGCTGCTCGGGGACGCTGTCATGTCCGCCATCCAGACGCTTCTGATGATCGGCGGATTTATCATCCTGTTTTCAGTCTTTAATAAATTGCTTCTGTATATGCATGTCACATCCGTATTCGGCATGCTTGTCTCCCAGCTGCTTCATCTCGCGCATTTTTCGGAAAAGCTGAGCATCCCGCTCATTTCCGGCCTTTTCGAAGTAACACTCGGAATCCAAATGATCAGTGAAGTGCAGGAATCCTCGCTGCTTCAGCAGGTCATCGCCGCGAGCTTCATCCTCGGGTTTGGCGGGTTCAGCATCCAGGCGCAGGTGGCCAGTATTCTTGCCCAGACAGATATCCGTTTCCGGCCGTTTTTTCTTGCCCGCCTGCTGCACGGTTTTCTGTCGGCTGTGATCATCCGGCTCGTTTGGAATCCGGTCTACTTACGCTTTTTTGCTGAAAAAAGCGCGTGGCAGGAAGCTTTTGGTATGCCAGGTGGAGGCCGCAGCTTGTACGCGCGCGTGACGGATTGGCTTGGAATTTACGGGCCGTTATTTACCCTGTCCTGTCTTGTGCTGTACATTTTCCTTTATTACCGATCGTGCCGGGCAGACCGGGCCTGAAAAAAGCACAAAAAAGCGGGGAGCATTCCCGCTTTTTCTGATGCCTTTGCAAATTTTTCAATAAATAAACTGGGCCTGTTTTTAAAGTTTTTAGTGCGGTGTATAAACGGCATGTCCGGTTTTGGGGAGCCGGTTTAAAATGTACATCCGGCCCAGCCCGGGATTTTCCGGCACTTTATGTACGGCCGGTA
Organism: Weizmannia sp. FSL K6-0777; assembly: GCF_038593185.1. Taxonomy (NCBI): domain Bacteria; kingdom Bacillati; phylum Bacillota; class Bacilli; order Caryophanales; family Bacillaceae; genus Heyndrickxia; species Weizmannia sp. FSL K6-0777. The sequence continues at coordinate 1,225,325 of NZ_CP151971.1, read as the reverse complement.
TGTCCGGTTCCCATTGCTTTTTCTATTGTATCAACACTTCTGTGTTCGTCCAGCTCTTCCGGAATGTCCGGTTCCGCCCGCTTTTCTATTGCCCCTGAAATTTCTTTTTCAATGCCTCATGCACAACCGGTGGTACCAGTTCCGCAATATTGCCGTGGTATTTGGCGATTTCTTTCACAATGCTTGAGCTGAGAAAAGAATACTGGTTGTTTGTCATGATAAAAAAGGTTTCAATTCTATCATTCAGCACACGGTTCATGGATGTCAGCTGCAATTCATATTCAAAATCCGAAACAGCCCGTAAGCCCCGGATAATCACATCCGCTTTTTTTGATTCTGCATATTCCATTAAAAGCCCCTGGAAAGAATCGACTTCCACATTCGGGATGTCTTTTGTCACTTCCCGGATCAACGCTTTTCTTTCTTCAATATCGAAAAGCGGTTGTTTTGAAATATTGTTCAGCACTGCCACATAGACTTTGTCAAATACTTTTGCCCCTCTTTTAATAATATCCAGATGCCCGTTTGTAATCGGATCAAAGCTGCCCGGGCAGATCGCGGTCTTCCCCACGGGTTTCATCCCCCTTTTTCGTGTAAATCGTGATGCCGGTGATGCCGTACTGTGCTGTTTTATATGTAAAAAGATTGCCCGCTTTTTCCGGTAAGGTCAGTCCGGCGTCGTGCTCGCAAACAGCGTAACCGTTTTCACGGAGAAGGCCGTTTGCCGAGATAAATTTCAGCATCGCGGTTAGTTTTTGCTTTTTGTAAGGCGGGTCGAGAAATACCGTATCAAAGGCAAGCCCCCGTTTCGCCAGCACTTTCAATGCACGGCCGGCATCGTTCCGGTATACTTCACTCCGGCCTAAAAATTCGCATTTTTCCAGGTTGGCCCGGACGGTTTGCAGCGCCTGGATCTCCTTATCAACGAAAATCACTTTCTCCATACCCCTGCTCAAGGCTTCGATCCCGAGCCCGCCGCTCCCTGCATATAAATCGAGGCCCAGGCCTTTTTCAAAATACGGGCCGATCATATTAAAAATCGCTTCTTTTACTTTATCTGTCGTAGGCCTCGTTCCCATTCCCGGAACGGCTTTTAAAACAGTGCCCTTTTGGCTTCCTGAAATGACTCTCATGCTGGTCACCACGTATCATCAGATTTCCATCTTATCCTACCATATTTTCCGGCCGGGTGGAAAAGTTTTTCACCAAAATGTATGTGTCAAGTTTTTCTCGACAAGGTTTAAATATCGGGTATTCCAAGACACTCTTTTTGTACACTTTCGGCTACCGTGCTTTACTTGCTCGGTGTAATTTTCGGAAAAGATGTAATATTTCCGTATAAAGATGGATAACGGGGATGTTGAGGCGCGCGAAATTCACTCGCTTTCCGCGGGCGGCCGGCGAGCCTCCTCGCTCGTACCTCGCTGCGGGGTCTCTCCTGGCTCGCTTTTCCCGCAGGAGTCTCGTAAATTTCGCGCGCCTCAACGATCAGTCCCCACTGAGCCAGGCTTAAAACGAAAGCTCTAATATTTTGCTTAAATGTCCCATTGCCGATGAACTGCTTGAATGCAGGGCAACTGATCCGTGCTTTACGCCCACTGACGGGCGTACAGGCTGCTTGAGTAGTTGAGACATCCTGATGAATTGTTTCAAGTTCCGTTGCTTTCTCTCGCTTCTTGAACGGTGTTTCAGATAGGCTTCTCTCAATGTCCCATTGAGTATGCCTTGTTTGATTTTCACCATGGCTTCTGCGCCAAGTTCACTCCAATGCATGCCCCTTTTTTTCATCCTGAAGGAGATATGCCTTTGATTCGATTCCATCGCTCCTAGGCCTCTCGCACCTTCCGGCACGTTTTTCACCCTGTCTCTCCAGTCAAAAATGCGGTCCCAGTTTTTCAAGATATACGAACGGAATTCCTTGATTTTCTTGAGGGCCTTTTTATCCGTCAAGGTGCTTTCGTGCGTATCCAAATATAACGTGAATTGGTCCAGGTCATGCGTTCTAATCGCTTTTCTAATTTGCTCCTTGATCTCGCTCTTTCCGCCCCCAAATGTCCTTATGATGGCTTGTGCAACGTGGTAGGTATCCAGCTGGTTGAGCACCGGAAATTCCGACTGTGAGAATGCTGTTTGAAACCGTTCAGCTGTGTACCCAGCACCTCCATCACTGTTTGTAATGACATGCGCTTTTTCGAGGGAATAGGTGTTGGCAGCTGTGGCTTGGACTTCATCCCAAAATGTCTGAATGTCTTCCGTCGTCATGATGACTGTGGGCTGACGCAGGGAGACCCTTTTACCATTGGTTTCCCATCCCTCATAGAGAATGGCGTGGTGGACTTCCATACTCTGTTTCTTTTTTAGTCCCCGAACGAATACACCATCTGCTTCAGAAAACAGGTAGTCTACCTTCTTCCCCTCAGGCAGGGAAACAGCTATTTCTAGCTCTTCTACAAGTGCCTTATCGGCTTCCGCCTGAGTTTTCCCTACGTGTTTTACCATGTTCCCTACAGTTGTGTGACTAAGACTCACTGCTGTCCACTCTTTTAAAATATCAGCTACTTCCCGATAGGTGTTCTCACTTGCCAACTCTGCCACCTTTAATTCCACTAACGGGCTGTATCGTTGGTGTGGTACCAGCCCTAACCATTCATCCAGAGGATAATGGGAATTTCCTCTCTTGTCATGCATTAATGAGCGTTTAAAGGTCACACTTCCAAATAGAAACTGAATGTTTCTGTTATCACTCCGGCAGTACACCCAGCCCTCCTCTAACTTCTCCTGTTTAATTGTTTTATCTAACTCTTCAAATATTTCCCCAACCCATTGTGTAAAAGCCTTCTGCATCAGAAGTTTAAGCTGTTCTTCAAATTCGATAAGACTCTTTGTATCCTTTAATAATCCAGCAATTATTGATATAATATCCATGGGAAGACCTCTCTCTCTAGATGTTCATCTTGAAGTGTACAATTAGATGATAGAGCGTCTTCCCATTTTTTTCCACTCATTTGCCCCTTCGAGTAAAATTTTACACATACCACCAAAATTTAAAGCAAAAGTATAATTCAGGAAAAGTTGGCCATAATGATACCAGCAGCATCAAAAGATGTTGCTGCCAACCGCGGAGAAGACTTACGTTTCCCCATAAGTTCTTCCTCCGGTTTCTCCTCTCCCTTTGCCTTCTGTCCGGAATAAGGATATAGAAGGGCCCTGCAGTATTGGCTGCAGGGTTTTTTATTTTCCGCATTCTTGGCCGGGCACGTCGTTTCAAAAAGCCGGCCGGCATCTCCCCCGGTTTATTTTGCAGAAATACTTTCCGAATAAAAAGAAGTGCAGTAGAATAGAAGCAGCAAATTTGTTTGTAAGCGAGGAATGAAGATGCAACAAAGATTTATTGAACTAGGAAACGGATATACAGATTTATTTGAACTGATCGAACTGGCAAAAGCAAACCGGCACCGGCTGCACGGCATGCTTGCCCTTCATACCATCGTTGCGGATCAAGCTGTCACTTCGCCCGTGCTCATTTTAAAACCGACCGATCCGGGGGAATTTCAGGCGTTATACGTTTGCCTTGAAGGGATTCCGGATCCGAGGGTGCAGCCAAACAAACGGTACAGCCTGTTTGCCGAAACCGCAGCTGCTTTAGGAGCGGACATTGTGGAACTCGAAGTCCGGCCATCTTCGTCTTTTTCCGACAAAAACCTTTTTTATCAATATTTAATCGGCATATTAAGAATGAACCGGCTGATTCCGCCGCTGCAATAAATATTTCGGCCAGAGTGCAGCCGGATGTGCTTGATTTAAAATGCGCGGGACGGAGCTTCCGGGCAGCAACGCTTTTTTGGGCACGGCGGATTTGCGGTGATGCACACGCAGGGAATGCTAGCATGCAAACCCGGCGCCTTTATAGCCCTATTTTATAGTCGTATTCTTTTGCTTTGTCCGGTTTTGCGTTTTCATATTCCGTTTTTAAAAACGGCTTCATGGAATAATCCACTTTCCTTACAAACGGAAGATTTTCAATTTTCGCTTTTACCTGCTCTATCTCTTTGCGGTCACAATAAAGGACGGCATACTTCATCCTTTTTGACGCATAATGGACATTGCCAAATCTTCGTAAATGTTTCGTATGCTTCATCTGATACAGCCAAATGATGAGGCCCTGCCGATCTGATAACATAGCGTTTCCCCTTCGTGCTTTTTTTAATGAGTGTACCATACCTTTTTTCACGGAACAATAAGGAAAGGCCGCGGATTGCGGCCTTATCACGATTTATGCGGAACAGCTGCAGCTGCCGCCGGTTCCGCAGCCGCCGGAACAAGAGGCATCAAAAAACGGATTTCCGGTCGGCACTTTTATATGTTCAGAAACAGATTTGCCAATCATCAGGCTGATTTGGTCGAGCAGATCCTGGAGGGCATTTTCCGCCCGCCTGAATCTTGCGACGTTCTCATCCAGATCCATTTCCCTCTTGGCTTCCCTTGTTTCTTTGTTGATGCGTTTATAATCAGGGTGATACCTGCCAAAGCGCTGGACTTCCTCAAACTGTTCTTTCAGGCGTGCAAATTTCCGGATTTTCTGCTGTGTGGCTGGATCATGATACATCCTGTTATAGCAGTCCCGGTAATTTTCGGCAATATCCGAGGCAATGACCATTTTCGCCAGTGCTTCAGCTTCAGACAAAATTTCCGCGCTTTCCAATGTTGCAAGCAAAAAGCTCACCTCCACATGATGATTTTACCATGTTTCCGCAAGCTTTGCGAATTTGCCCGATCAGCTCTCTCCATATGTTTTAACTTATACAAAAAGGGAAATGGAATTATAAGAGAGAAGTCATTTCTCCATGTTTAGAAAAAATTACTGAAAGGTGGTATAATTATGTCTTCAGAAAACAATGTTAATCTAAAAAACCCACCAATGAGTAGAGCAACTGCAGATGAACTTTTACCGGTACTAGATGCTATTGAACATATTCCTGATGAATTGTTAGAACAAGGAAACCAAGATGAAATCCAAAAATATTTCAAAGATACTTTACCTAAAATCCAAACAAAAAGCGTGTGGAGTTGTAGCTTAGCAATTGGAGAATTACTTGTTACCAATGCAATTCCGATTGCAAAATTAACTAAAATCAAGAAATATGTTAAAGCATTAGGCGGGGCATGGGAAACTGCTAAATTATTAGTAGGTGCTACCACCGCAGGTGAAAAAATAGCAGCTCTTTCAGCCCTGATGGCAGAACTAACAGGCTTTACAAACGTAAGGAATGAGTGTGGGTTCTAAAATGATTGGAGTGTCATTATGAACTGGGGTTTAATCACATCACTAATTCTCAATGTTGCGTTTTTAATTTATATTGTTGTTTTAACGAACAAGGTTAATGCTTTAAGAAAAGAAAATACAAAACCTAGTGAAAGCAACGATGAATTAATTGCTCTAGCACAGGAAAAACTAAAACTTCTCGGTGCCATTAAAACTGTGAAATTTTTAAGAGAAGAAAAAGGTATGTCAATGTTGGATGCCAAGCAACTTGTAGATGCATTAAAAAAACAGGAGTAGCTTTAAAGCTACTCCTGTTCTGTTACTCTTTAATAAAATAATTTCTACTTTGCAATCCCAATAAGCAATATGCTTTTTCATCTTCATCATCAGCATTCTCTTCAGTCAAAAAATACAGCCCAGTTTTTCCACATATACGAACGGAATTTCTTGAGGCTCTTTGCATCCGTCATCTGCTTCCGCGTGTATCCATACGATCAGCTGACAGAAATATAAAACTGTCTGTGAATGCCTAGGCGGGCGCCTGTGTTTTTGTCCACTACTTCCAGCTGCACTGTATGTACCCCTTTATCAAGCCCTTTTACAACAAATGCAGCCGTATTGTACTCGTCTTTCCATACACCATCCACATAGACTTTGATTTTTGCCGGTTTGGCATGCCGGCTGCCTGAAAAGGTGACGCTTGGAATCATACATTCCACGAACAAATCCCGGTCTTTTACAAAATACCGGACTGATGCCTGATTTTCCGCCGCGGAAGCAGCAGCATCCGCTTCCCGCTGCTCTTTACGCGGCATATGCCCGCTGCAGCCGGCAAACAGCAAACATACAGCAAGGAATCCTGCAGCCATCTTCATTTCGATCACTCCTTGCGGTTATTTTCCGCAAGAAAGCGCTGATTTACTCAAAAAAGGCAAATTTTTTCGGAAATCATCCTTGTTCATAGATGGACTGCACCATATGCATCATCATTTGTGCCATTTGCAACCCGTTTGCAAACTTTTCAACCCGCTGCGGGATCGTTTTCTGGTAATAATGGAGCGCGGCAATTTGAAATTGCTCCAGTTCCTCGGGATGCCTTGACAATTTCCGGTACCACGCCGGCTGCTCCCTTAAAAAAGTTTTCCATTCGTTCGACTGCCGGATGACTTCCATTACTTCGTTCCGCATATGTGCAGCCCCTCTCTAGTCTTTTCTGAATGAAAACGGGCCCTTCGGCTGGGGAGCCTGGGATTGTGGCGTCTGCCCCCCTGTAAACTGCGTGATCACATTTTGGACGGCGGCAATCGCTTCCGTCAAATGCTGCAGGTGGCCTTGGACCTGTGCTGGGTCCAGGTTCTCGAGCATCGCGCCGAGCTGGTTCAGCCAGCTGCTTCTCCCGCCCGTTTTTTCCTTCGTTTCACTGCCTTCTGCCGCGTATTTTTCCCAGACCGGGTCGTCTTCGCCCAGTATATACCATTCTTCAAAGAAATCCTGTAAAGACTTTTTTCCGCCCCGGACTTCTTTTAAAATCAAAGGATGGGTTTTTGTAAAAGCTTTAAACTTTTCTACGGAAGGATGCAATTTTTTCGTTCCCATTTCCGCTCACCCCGCGAGAAAACATTTTTTTCGAACGTTGGCTTTCTGTTACGTTCACATACCTTCCTCATATCCAGCATATGCCGGCAGTAAGCAGGTGTGAAGGTTTTCATTTCCCGTGAATTTTGATACGATATGGGTATGCTTTTAAAAAAACGCGTTAAAAGAGGTATCAGGAGATGAAAGAAGAAATACACCATACTTTTGAAAAAGTGGTCCAAGCGGCAACGGAAGAAGACTTAATCGTATTGCAGCAAATGTTAAATGGACTTTCCAATAAACAAGCCGGGAACGAACGTACATATTTCAAGGATCTCTTTTTGATGGAAGCGGACTTCGATGGGGAAGAATGCGAGGTGACCATTCCAGTTACGCCGTTACTCTACAATAACTTTTCCATCGTTCACGGCGGTGTAACGGCAACCCTGCTTGATACAGCAATGGGCGTGATGGCAAATCGCCTGTTGCCGGCGGGTCAGCAGGCTGTTACATCCAATCTCACCATTCATTATATTGCCCCGGGGACGGGAAGCCGCTTAAAAGCGAAGGCAAAGGTAATCCACCGCGGCACGCAAACGATGGTGCTGGAAGGAACTGCCTTTCGGGATGACGGGACAAAGATCGCCCATTGCACGGGTTCTTTTTTCATTTTGAAATGAGAAGCCGGAAATACCCTTTCAAAAGCCCCGGGCAGCCCGCCTGCCTTATATGCATACATCAGCCGGACCCCTCTCCAGCTTAGGCTGGAACGGTATCCGGCTATGGTGCCTTCATGAAATCCTGGGTATAGTATTTCTGGTACACCCCGACGCCAAGATGGGTGAAATCTTTCTCCAGCAATGTTTTCCGGTGGCCTTCTGAATTAAGCCATCCCTCCACAGCAGCCGGACCATCCGTATAGTGGGCGGCAATATTTTCCCCAGCCGCAGCATAAGAAACATGCCCATTCTTTAATCTTTCTTTTAAGTCTCCATATTTGGGGGAGACATGCGAAAAATAATGGTCGTCAGCCATGTCTTTGCTGTGATTGTACGCCACTTCGGAAAGAGCTGTATTCCAGGCCAGTTTTTTTAAACCGAATCGTGCCCTGACAATGTTTGTAAGGTCAAAAATTTGCCTGACGTTCGCCTTTTCTACGTCAACCCATTTCGGATCATCCTCCGGAACGGATTCGGGCAGTTCTCCGTGGTACACCATTTCATATGGATGCAGCATCGTCAGTGTGTTTTTATCCATAAAACGGATAAACAGCAATTTGCCGCTGAACTTATCAAGCGCCAGCTGGGCATAGATATCCCCAAGACGGACAAGCGGGCGGATATTCAAATCTTCTTCCGACAATTCAAAGCGGTATGTGCCTTCATTTGTTTGCACCGTCATATCCGTATCCATTAAAATGGAACTGTAAATTTTTTCTACATTTTCTCCAATCTCAAACGGGGCTACGTCTAAACGGGTTCCGACAGCGTAAATGGTCGTAACCTTGCCATTTTTCACGCCGGCCTGAAAATAACCGGTCGATTTTTTCTTATAAATCCACCAATCATAACCATATGGAGACAGATCCACCCTTTGTGGTTTTCCGAAATGTGTGGTCAACGTTTTCACAGGTTTCCCGATATATACCGACATGCCATGATCCGGACGGCTGTACGTTTGATCCTTGCTGTGGTCATGAATGTCAGAACTGTTATCCATTTTCTTGTTAGAGGAATGGTTTTGCAGTACGCCGTTTTCAGGACGAAGCTGGACATAAAGTCCGATCAGAAATATGATCACAAGGATCGCGGCTGTTTTTAAAAAGGTACGCAGGTGACTTCACCTCTCTTGATGTTCCGTAAATTTTTTCTCCTTTAATTCATTTTATTATATATTTTACAGTTTTAAGCAGAAAAGCACCAATTTTTTCAATCACCTCCTCGAAGGACAGCCGGTGCGGCCGGTTTTTTTGCGGTTATAAACATTTGCATTGCATAAATGTTTGTATTCAGATAAGATAAAATTGAAAGATTTTAATTGTGCGGACGGGAGGGGTATTTTTGCGGTTTGATGACACGGGTTTGGAAAATATGAAAGTGGATCTGACGCGGTTGGATGATGTAATGGAGCGGCACAAGATGGTACGTGCCGGGCAATGGGATTATGAACGCGTCACATATGATAGAAAATTTACGATTCAAGAAGGCACCTATTATCTTCGCGTGCAGGGAGTTGCAACCGAGGGGGATGTGGATTCGTTTGATGCCGTGATTCAGTTAAAGGCGCCTATTTTAGGAAAATATTATTATCCGCATGGTGTGGAGTACGGCGATGACGAGTATTTTCCGCATGATCTCGTCATGTATTGCAGAAAAATTTTGGAAGCGCTTAAAGAAGACTTGGTTGTATTTGCTGAATAAAATGCGCCGCTCCTGTGGCCCCTTAAAACGGCGGGCCATAGAGAGCGGCCTTTTTTAATGCTGTTCGATCAGCCTCCGCTGTTCTCCGGCAACCGGATTCTTTTCCGTGCTGCCATCTTCCTGTTCTGTCCTTGCCCATTGGAAAAAGATGCGGGCAAGCATGATGCCGTAGACGATTTCCTGCATGATTTTCATCACCACACCGCCAAGCTGCTGGTCCTGCAGTACAGGAAGCGGTGAGAAAAGCGCCGGGGAGCCGTAACGCGCCACTCCGGAGAGCATGTCAGCAGGCACACATAAATGCATGGACGAAAGCCACATCGTTCCGTCGGAAAAGCTCCTGTAAACCGGATGATTGGCGAACATGATTAAGGCGCATGCAGGGGTTAAAAGCATGGCGCTTGCAAATAAATAAGCGATTTTTTTCAGGCCACTCAGCGCATATTGCCCGGGCAATGGCGACAAAATCGGCCACCACATCGCTATGGCTAAAAGAAACAGCACAATGGTGTAGATGCTGTGGAGAAACGGCGTGACCTTGACCTGATCGAAAACGGCCGGAATGTGGTACAGGGAAAAAATGATATTAAAGGTGATAACGGCAAGCACCGGATTTGTAAAGAACCGGACAACGGGCGCGACAACCGGAAGCTGCATCCCCTTTTCCAATATCCACACCGGCATCCCACGCAAAAACAGCGGTGCGACAATGAAAAAAAGGATAGACATTTGCAGCATATGGACGGAAAACAGGATATGCCCGATAAGATCGACAGGAGAGCCTTTGACGATGTAAAGCAATACCATCGCTGTACAAAAAGAAACAGACTGCACCGGACTCGGCGGCATTGCGTTCAAATAAGACCTTTTGCATAAGGACGCAAGCAGAAAATAAAGAAAAACAAACAGTAAGATCGTGATAAAAAAATAAGGGCTCCACAGTGCACGAAATCCGAATATTTCAAGCGGCACCATTACCACTCCTTTCCGCACCATTGCAAATCGATTTAAAGCGGGGGCGCCCAAGAAGCGCCCTCCGCTTTACTTTTAGCTCTGGCTCCTAACAGCCGATAATCAAACGCCCTCCGCTTTTCTTTGTCTAGCTGCGGCTCCTAGCCCCTCGGGTCGAATAACCCGTCCGTCCTGAAGCCAAGGCTTCATCCCGGCCGGAACATTCGCCTGTCGGGGCTAAGCAGTCGCCTCCGCTTTTCTTTGTCTAGCTCCGGGCGCTGTCGGCTAGTGAATTTCCAGTCCCCTCCCCTACGATAAGTCAACATCGGCTCGTTCCTCGCCGTGTTTCCTTTATCTCAGTTCGGGGACTATGAAATTCATACGCCGACGGGCAAACGCCCTCCGCTTTTCTTTTCACCACCAGATGATGGTGAGGAATGCCAGTACTGTGACAAATGCGACGAGTGTGCCGCCAAAGATGAAAAGTTTCGGGCCTTCATGGTGCTTATGGTTCATATGCATGAAATAAAACAGCTGAAATACGACCTGGATCGCAGCCAAAAGCAGGATAACCGGAATGGTAAACCATTTGGACAAATGGGCATGGACGGCCCAGAATGCAACAATAGTCAAAAACATCATCAAAATAAAACTGACGACCTGGTACTTCATTTCCTCCGCGCTTTTGCGGCGCCTGTATTCGTATTCAACATGGCGTCTGTCCATTTGTGCATTGTGTTCCATCTTATCCCACCATCCCCATCAAATATACAACCGTAAAGATAAACACCCAGACGACATCAATAAAGTGCCAATACAGGCTTGCCACGTAAAATTTCGGCGCATTGTACAAATTCAATCCCCGTTTCGCGTTCCGCACCATCAGTGTCGTAATCCATAACAGCCCGAACGCCACGTGGCCGCCGTGGAACCCGACAAGCGTATAAAACGCGGAACCGAATGCGCTGCTTGTAAATGTATGATGGTATTCCGTCACATAATGATGGAATTCATAGACTTCAAGCCCAAGAAAACAAGCACCAAGCAAAACGGTAATCAAAAACCAGGCCTGCATTTTTTTAAAAGCAAAATTTTTCATATGATAAATGGCATACACACTTGTAATGGAACTCGTTAACAGAAAAACCGTGGCCAAAAAGGTTAGCGGCAGTTCAAATAAGTCTTTTGCATGCACCATTGATGCCGGGCCCTTGTCTTTCAGCGCCAGGTAGGTTGCAAACAAGGAAGCAAAAAGGACCGTCTCGCCGCCTAAAAACAGCCAAAAACCGAGAAATTTATTCCTGCCTTCAAGCGTCGCCCGCTCCGGGGACTCTGGCCATGTTTTCGCCGTAAAATTTTGTTCTATTTCCATTACGCCCCGGCCCCCCTTTCTTCGCGTTCCATTAAGGCTTCCTTCCTAATATGGTATCCCGTATCATCTTTTACCGACCGGATCAGCATCGATCCAAGGGTAATCGCCAAGCCGATGACAAGGATCGTGATGCCGGCTTTGGTATGGTTTGCATGATACATTGCGCCGAACGCGGCAATAAATAAACCGAATGCCATAAAAAACGGCAAGATGGACGAGTTCGGCATATGGATGTCTTTGATCGGCTCTGCTGGTGTCACCTGTTTTTTCCCTTCCATTTTTTCGAGCCACCAGGTGTCAATTCCTCTGACAAGCGGTGTTTGTGCAAAGTTGTATTCCGGCGGCGGAGAGGAAATCGACCATTCGAGCGTCCTGCCAAACTCCCACGGATCGTTTCCGACTTTCCGGTTCTGGACGGCCGTGACAACAATATTGGCCACGAGGATTAGCACACCTGCCGCCATCAACACCGCGCCGGATGAACTGACGAGGTTATCCGTATCCCAGCCTTGATTCGGCAGATATGTCCACTGCCTTCTCGGCATCCCGAGCAATCCGAGCCAGTGCTGGATCATAAAGGTTAAATGGAAACCAATGAAAAATAGCCAGAATGTGATTTTCCCCATTGTCTCATTCAGCATCGTGCCGAACATTTTCGGCCAGTAATAATGCAGTGCCGCAAGCAACCCGAAAACAACACCGCCGACAATAACATAGTGGAAGTGGGCTACAACAAAATAGCTGTCATGATATTGGTAGTCAGCAGGTGCAGCCGCGAGCATCACCCCGGTAACACCGCCCAATGTAAAGGACGGGATGAAAGCAGCCGCATAAAGCATCGGCGTTGTAAACCGGATGCTCCCGCCCCACATCGTAAGCAGCCAGTTGAAAATTTTAATGCCCGTCGGCACCGCAATGGTCATTGTAGACACGGCAAAAATGGCGTTGGCTACATTGCCCAGGCCGGTTGTAAACATATGGTGGGCCCACACCATAAAGCCTAAAAACCCAATTAAAATAACGGCGAATACCATGGAAGAGTATCCGAATAATCGCTTTTTAGAAAAATGTGCAAAAATTTCAGAGAAAATGCCAAATGCCGGCAAAATTAAAATGTAGACTTCCGGATGCCCGAAAATCCAGAAAAGATGTTCCCAAATGATGGTATTTCCTCCGAAGGCCACGTCAAAAAATTTCGCACCGAACATCCGATCAAATGTTAGCAAGAACAAACCGGCTGTAAGTGGTGGAAACGCAAACAGAATAAGGGCGGACACAACGAAAGTCGTCCATGTGAACATCGGCATGCGCATGTACGTCATTCCCGGCGCCCGCATGTTCATAATCGTCACAAGGAAATTCACCCCAGCAATGAGCGTACCGAAACCTGAAACTTGCAACCCGAGTGAATAAAAATCAATCCCGTGTCCGCCAGATGCGAGGGACAGTGAAGCATAGGAAGTCCACCCCGCATCGGGCGCGCCCCCAAGAAACCAGGATAAATTCAAGAAAATACCGCCAAAGAAAAACAACCAGAACCCCAATGCATTTAAAAACGGAAAAGCCACATCACGGGCACCGATCTGAAGCGGGACAATCGCATTCATAAAACCAAACAAGAGCGGCATGGCCGCAAGAAAGATCATGGTCGTGCCGTGCATTGTCATGACTTGATTGTACGTATCCGCGCCGACAAAATGATTGTTCGGCACCGCCAGCTGTATGCGGATCATCAGCGCTTCAATCCCGCCGATGACAAAAAACAATCCCCCTGTAATCAAATACAAAATGCCGATTTTTTTATGATCCACTGTTGTGAGATATTCATAGACAGTGGCGCCAAAACCTGCCTTTTTTGTTCCTACGCTCACTTTAACCTCCCCTTTGCTTTCGAATATCCCCTTTGTTTTATTCACCAGCTTTCAATTGCATCAAATAAGCCGCAAGCGCATCGATTTGCCGGTCGGAAAGCTTATCCCCGAAGGCGGGCATTTTTGTCCCCGGTTTGTATTTCTCCGGATCTTTTATCCAGTTTTTGAGATTGGCCTCATTACGGTCCAAAATGCCGGCGACTTTTTCCCTTTCGCCAAAGGTTGCCAGATTGGGAGCTGTCCGTGCCTGTTCCGGCCGTGTGTCATTCGGCGTGACCGCGTGGCAGCTGATGCAGCTTTTTTTGAATACATCCTGCCCTTCCTGTGCGAGAGCGGACGCCGGTTTTGTTTCTTTTGCATTTTTCATATTGCTGATCCACGCCTTAAACTCATCCTGTGGCACCGCTTTCACGCGGAAGTCCATTAAGGCATGGGAAGGGCCGCATAATTCGGCGCATTTTCCATAAAACACATTTCCGGCATCCTCTGCCTTCTGATCATCAATTTCAAGCCAGAATTTGTTGATATTATCTGTGTTGGCATCCATTTTCCCGCCAACGGACGGTATCCAAAATGAGTGTTTCACATCTGAGGCTTTCACTTGGAAGTAAACTTTCTGGTTTGTTGGGACAACGAGTTCCTGGCTTGTCACCACACCATAACCCGGGTATTCAAATTCCCACCAATAAAGGCTGGCGCGAACTTTAACGATAAGCGCCCCTTGCTTGGCATCCTTTTTCTTATCCATCGCTTTCGTATCTCCGAGGCTGAAGACCTGGCTGATGGTCGGAATGGCAATTAAAATCAATAAAACAATCGGAATAATGGTCCATAAGATTTCAAGCTTATGATTCCCCGGCACCTGTTTTGGAATGGATTCGTCCCCTTTTTTCCGCCTGAACCGTATGAGAACGGTAAGGAAAACGGCGAATACGACAACCATGACGAACACCATAATCCAAACGCTCCACATCATCAAATCATACTGCTTCCGGGCCACTTCGCCGGCAGGATCAAGTGCCGACAAATATGGCTTGCCACAGCCCGAAAGCGCGGCCATAAACAAAGTGACAATAAAAAGCAAACTCCCCTTTTGCAGCCGCTGTTTCATCGCTCTACCAATCCCCTCTTTCCTGTATCTTTCTGTCAGAACAAGGATGCAATCTATTGGATTTCTTTTGCAAGAAAGAACTCCCTTTAGAAAAGCGTAGCGATTACCATTGCTACAAACAAGATCGTTAAATAGTTCAGCGAATAAATGAACATCCATTTCGCCCATTTTAAATCATTCTTCATTTTAAAACCGGACAGGCTTAATGCCAGCCAGCCCAGATTAAACAATGTCGCAAGGATGATAAAACCAATGCCGAGCGGTTTCAGGAAAAACGGCACCGGAATAAGCAATGCCACCCATATGAGCATATGCCATTTTGTGATTTGAAACCCCTTGACAGCCGGAAGCATCGGAATGCCCGCTGCCTTGTATTCTTCGCATTTTTTCATCGCAATCGCATAAAAATGCGGTGGTTGCCAGATAAACATAAGCAAAAACAGCATCCATGGCACAATCCCGAGATGCGGGTCAACAGCCGCCCAGCCGATCAGCGGGGGAACAGCGCCGGCAAAACTGCCGATCACGGTATTGCTGACAAGGGTTCGTTTTGACCACATTGTATACAGCACGACATAGCTGAATACGCCAAACAGCCCGATCAGCCCCGCCATTGGAGTGGTCATAAACAATAGCAGTGTGCCGATTGCCACAAATCCGAGGCCAATTGTAAGCACTTTCGCGTTTGAAAATCTGCCTGTAACCGTCGGCCTAAAATTTTTGCTTTTCATAATGACATCAATATCCCGGTCATACCAGTTGTTCAGGCTGCACGACCCGGCGACAATCAGCGCAGTTCCCGCCATCGCAAGGACCATAATGTCCAGCGACTGCAAAAAATGCCTGTTTGTCAGTTCCAATGCAAGCCACATTCCGGTAAATGCCGTAATTAAATTTGAGTTTACAATTCCAATTTTAATCAAGGATAAGAAATCTTTCAACGCAGAGGCGTCTGCAGCTTTTACCCTTGTTGTTGTATCCATCGTCCGACTATCTGCCACGATAGTCCCTCCTTCCAATTTTTCAAAACCGTTCAAAAAAAATGGCCTGACACGTTGTCGGCGGATTCCTTTTGTAAATGTTTTTACGCTGCCAATAAGGAAAACGGTATACTACAACTATAATCCATCTTTTCCTTTTTGGCTATTAATCAAAACTGTATGTAACGATATCGTCATACTAAGATCATTTATAAGTTTCCCAACATGTAAATATGCGGAATTCCGAAATATACCTGCCTATATTATATTTAATCATAAATTACCGCGAAGGTGTGATATTTTCGACACATTTTTATGGCAAATTTGTGTCATGGGAAATAAATATTTTTCCTTCAGACTGTTTTACGATAAGATGATAGTTGGAAGCACCTTGCCGAACGGATTTTCTACTATATGAACGGTTGCAATGATGCGGGACTGTATGTTGCATTCGTGGCTTGTGATACATGTTTACAAATGAGATAAAAGAAGGTGGAACAATTGCGCACAACTTTAAAATGGCTCGGAGTAGTGACAACTTTATCGATGATGGTGGTGTTAATTGGCGGGGCACTTGTCACCAATACCGGTTCAAGCCTTGGCTGCGGCCGCCAATGGCCGCTTTGTAACGGCAAAATTTTTCCTGATCCGCTCACTGTCGAGTCGCTGATTGAGTGGCTGCACAGGTTTTGCACGGGCATCGCATCGTTTCTTGTCTTTGCGCTTGCCATTTGGTCATGGTTTGCAATCGGCCATAAAAGAGAAACGAAATTTTTATCCATTATTTCCGTCATTTTTCTGCTTCTGCAGGCATTTCTCGGTATGGCGGCAGTCGTCTGGGGTTCATCCGATCTTGTGATGGCACTTCATTTCGGCGTTTCGCTCATTTCGTTTGCGTCCGTGCTGATGCTAACGCTGATGGTTTTTGAATGGGACCAGAAATTTGACGCAGGCAGGCTTGTCCTTGAAAAAAGCATGAGATGGCATACGATCGGCGTGACCGTTTACAGCTTTATCGTCGTTTATACGGGCGCGCTTGTCCGCCATATGAATGCAAGCCTTGTTTGCCGGGATTTCCCGCTTTGTGTGAACAGCGACCCTTCCTTGCCCGCAAACCGGTTCGAATGGGTGCAGATGGGGCACCGGACGGCGGCACTCCTCATCTTTGTCTGGATTGCTTATATCACCTTTAAAGCGGTAAGGCATTATCAAAACCAGCGCGTTATTTACTGGGGATGGATCATTGCGTTCGTGCTTGTCTGCCTGCAGGCTGTTTCAGGCGCCATGGTCGTTTTTTCGAGGATGAATCTTACTTTCACCCTCCTGCACGCATTTTTCATTTCCTGTCTGTTCGGCCTGTTATGTTATTTGAACCTTGTTGTCGGGCGAGTGAAGCAGTTTGCCAAAAGCAAAGACAGCCTCCCGCTAAAAAAAGCCCGGGTTCGCTGAGTTTGGAAAAACCAATGGTACCGCATGTTGCGGCTTGGTGCAAAATAAGGCAGCAAAGGGCTTACGTAAGATAGGCGGAAAAGGCGCAAGGCATAAAACCTTGCGCCTTTTTATTTTATCCTCTGCTTTCACTCTGCCGCGCACCCGTTTTTAAACGTTACGGCCTTGAGTAGACCTGATACGGCCTCCGGTTTGCTCCGCCCGCTTCCTGCGGCTTTTCCTGTTTGTGTTTATACTTTTCCTCATACTTTGTAAACATGCCCACATTGACCAGAATGCCGAGGGAAAGGGACAAAATCAGAAGCGATGAACCGCCGTAACTGATAAACGGCAGCGTCACCCCCGTAATTGGAATCAGGCCGCAGACGCCGCCCAGATTGATAAATGTCTGGATGGCAATCATGCCGGAAATTCCGATCGCAAGCAGGCTCCCGAACTGGTCTTTTGAATGGATGCCGATATATATGCCGCGCAGCACAATGTAGCAAAGCCCGCCGATCACAAACAAAACGCCAAAAGCCCCAAGTTCTTCGGCAATAATGGCCATAATAAAGTCGGTGTGGGGCTCTGGAAGATAACCGAGCTTTTGAATGCTTTCCCCGAGTCCCTGCCCTTTCAGCCCGCCTGACCCGATCGCAATATAGGAGTTTACGAGCTGAAGACCTTCCCCGCCTTCGTTCTGAAAAGGATTCAAATAGCCTGTAAACCGTGCGATCTTAACCGGTGTAAAGATTTTGTCCTTTTCCAGAAAAAGAAACGGCGACAACAGAACGGAAAATAGAAGCCCGAGCCCTGCCAGCTTCAGCATGGTTTTCAGGCGCATGCCGGATGCAACGATGATCGTGCAGCCAATCCCAAAAATGATGGTCGCCGTCCCGATATCCGGCTGGATCGCAACCAGGAAACAAACAACGATAAGAAAGATAAGCGGCGGGACAACCCCTTTGTTAAAGATGTCAATGTATGCCTGTTTCTTGGCATAAACGGCGGACAGATAAATAATAATCGCAACTTTCACAAATTCCGACGGCTGTACGGAACTGGAACCGAGCCGGAACCAGCTTTGCGCGTTATTCGACGTATGGCCGAAAATAAACAGTGCCAAAAGCCCGAACATCGACCCGCACATCAGCACTGCAAGGAATTTTTTGCTCGCGTATAGTTTATACGGGAGAAAAGCCGTAACGGTAAACGCAAGGAGTGCAAGGGCCAAATTGATTTTCTGCTTGTTGTAAAAATAGGCGCTGTCCAGCCCGTAACGCTGCACTGCAATCACCATGCTGGAACTGTAAATCATTACCAAACCGAATAAGCAAAGAAGCAGGTAGACAACGATGACCGAGTAGTCGAATGATTTTAAGATTTTTTTCAGCATAGGAACCTTCCAATCCGTAAAAACTGCAACATTCATGATAAAAAATATTCTACCGTTTTAAAAAAACTCCTGCCGTTATTTTTAAATTATAACATCTTTTTCGCCGGCCGCCATTACCTGACCCTTATTCAAAAAATAAAAAACTCAAACAACCGGAACATCGTTTGAGTTTTCAACATTATTTTTTTATATATGCATCATGCAAAAGGGACAGTTCCTGTTCAAGCGAATCAAGAAGCCGCTTTCCGTCACCGGCATCCACTAAGCCGAGCCGGACCGCAAAATCTATTTCACGGGATAAACCAAACATTTGTGTATCCAATACTTCCTCGTATAAAGGGCATTGGGGCATCGTTAAGTTATCCATTTGAACCTGAATTAATTTTAATATCTTTTCTGCGTCCGCCTTGAGCAGGCTGTATGCTTTCTCCCGGTGGTTCACCTTTGTTTCAGACGCCAAATTGATCCCCCCGTTCACATATCAATCTAATAAAAATTGTACCTTTAAAACCGTGATTTTGCAAGTTATACGAAATCAATAAACGCCCGGAATCCCGTAAACAAGCGGGGGAGACAGAATTTGAAATTCCGCAATTCCCCGACCCCGAACGCTTTCCGGACTGTTTTTATACGCTTTCAAGTGACACGGGCAGCCGTGAAAGGTATAATGCTGTATAGACGGACAGAAAGGGGCCACAATCATGATTATGCAAATAAAGGGAAAAGTGAAGTTTCCGATTACGCTAGATATCGGCACTTGGATATTTGATGACCGGAAAGTCGATCTTGATACATATTTCGACGAAGAAAAGCAGGAAACCAGCCAGGAAGAAGCCTACTTAAAGAAAACCGGCAAATATTTTGACAAAGCCATGGCAGAAGGGGCCGATCCGCAGGCTGCTGTAAGGACAAAGTCAAAGTTTAAACGGCACCATTTGAAAACTGGGACATTTGGCATCCCGGTCGGCCTGTTCATTCAAAATGCGGAGCCGCTGGAAGATGCGGAAAAAATCGTGTTTGAAACAAAGAACGGGCCTGTCGCTTATCCGCTTGAAATGGCTGGCCATTTAATTGCTGCCTTTTCTATTAAAGGAAGGGCGCTGAAAGAAGACGGCCCGCTTCACATTTTATTGGATGACGGTTCAAACCGGGAAAACCCGGTCAAATATGTAACCGGTATGCGCATTGAATAATCCCGGATGCCGGGGGCAGCATAAACGTTTTAAGACAGCTGCTCCCGGTTTTTTCATATAGTGGTCTTACAAAAGGTCTGCCGCGATTTGCGCGAGTTTTGAGCGCTCGCCCTTAAGCAGCTGCACATGCCCGGCGAGCGGCACATCTTTAAATTTCTCAACGACGTACGTCAGCCCGTTATTGTAAGCATCCAAATACGGGTGGTCAATTTGTTCCGGATCCCCCATTAACACGATCTTACTCTGTTCCCCTACCCTTGTTAAAATCGTCTTCACTTCATGCTTGGATAAATTTTGCGCCTCATCAATAATGATATATTGCTCCGGGATGCTGCGCCCGCGGATATACGTCAGCGCCTCCACCTCAATCGAACTCATGCCGGACAATATGCCATCAATTTCTCCCGCTTTTTTCGTATTAAACAAAAACTCAAGATTATCGTAGATGGGCTGCATCCACGGCCGCAGCTTTTCCTCTTTTTCTCCCGGCAAATAGCCGATATCTTTGCCAAACGGAACAATCGGACGAGCGACCAAAAGCTTTTTATAATCATGCAAATCTTCCGTCTGCATCAGGCCTGCAGCAAGGGCAAGCAATGTTTTGCCCGTTCCCGCTTTTCCGGTCAGGGTGACGAGCGGAATATCGGGGCGCAGCAAAAGTTCCATTGCCATCCACTGCTGGGCGTTTCTCGGCTTAATTCCCCAGACAGCATCCTGCACATGAAAGAGCTTTTTCGCCGTTTTTCCAGCCTGATCCACAATGGCAATTGCGGAAGCCGAGCTGCCGAGCGCATCTTTCAAAATCAGAAATTGGTTCGGGTAGAACGGGTGGTTGGCAATTTCGCTCAGCGACAGTTCCTGCTTTTCATAAAACCGTTTCAATAAATCGGGGCTGATATACATTTCCATTTGCCCGGTATAAAGATGATCGAGGCTTACGACACGGTCGTTTAAAAAATCTTCCGCCAACAGGCCGAGCGCGTCCGCTTTTACCCGGACGAGCGCATCTTTGCTGACAAGAATCACCGGGCGGCCATTTTCTTTTCTCTCTTCTTCCAGCGATAAATTTTTCGCAACCGCGAGGATCCGGTTGTCATTTGTTTTTTCCACGAAAATATCCTGCAGCTGGTGAAAGGAGCGGTGATTCAGCTCAATTCTGAGCACACCCCCGTTTTCAAGCGGGATTTTCTCATGCAGTTTTCCGGCTTGCCGGAAACCGTCCATTAATTTGGATACCTGGCGCGCATTTCTGCCGATTTCGTCCATATTTCGTTTTTTAGAATCCACTTCTTCCAGTACAACAGCCGGTATGACAATTTCATTATCTTCAAAAGAAAAGATGGCATATGGATCCTGGAGCAATACATTGGTATCCAAGACGTATATTTTCTTCAAATCGATGCCCCCTGCTTCATATGGATTATGTTAGTTTATGTGAGCGCGGTGTGACCTGTTCATCGCTGGGATTGGACAAAGGACCAGGCACTGCTAAAGTATATGTACGGGCAAGTCCGGTTAGAATCATTGCGCGCGTCCAGTTCTTTTGCGGCACAAAAAAAAGCTTCCGGAACCGGAAGCGTGCTACATTGGAAAACGTTCCTTTTTTTCAGTTTTTTTATGCTGATACAGGCGGATTTTGTAAACGCCGAGCACAACAGCCGCTAAACAGAGCGACTCCCCCACGGGCAAAAAGATGGCAAAAAACGTGAGCAGCGTGCATCCCAAAAGGAGCAGTACATAAATAACAGCAGATTTCAGAACTGGCAACTTTCTCGCAAATCCGAGCCGGTAGACAATGACCGAAAGAACGACGATGGTCAGATACAAGGCCCACATCCCCGGTTCCGGGTTTTCATCCACTTTGTACAACGCCGCAAAAAATGACAATTGGTGGTGAACCGCCTCGCTTGTCATCCTATCTCCCCTTTTCCCCTTTGAATATATGAAAGAACAGGGTCATGCCGGCCCTATTCTTTGCTTATGCATTCTCTGCTGCTTTTGCCCGTTTCTGCGCTTTTTCGCGCTCGCTCTTATTCAGGATTTTTTTGCGCAGCCGGATTGATTCTGGCGTCACTTCGCAATATTCGTCGTCGTTCAGGTATTCGAGCGCCTGTTCTAACGACATTATGCGCGGCTTTTTGATGACCGCCGTCTGGTCTTTTGTTGCCGAGCGGACGTTTGTCGCGTGTTTTGCTTTCGTAATATTGACAGCAATATCATTTTCACGGGAGTTTTCCCCGACGATCATGCCTTCATAAATGTCCGTGCCTGGCTCGACAAACAGCGTGCCACGGTCTTCCACCTGCATCATGCCGTATGTCGTGGCTTTGCCCGTTTCCATGGAGACGAGAACGCCGTTTCTGCGGCCGCCGACACGACCAGACTGCATTGGCTGGTAGGAATCAAACGTATGGTTTAAAATGCCGTAACCCCTCGTGAGCGTCATAAATTCGGTCGTATAGCCGATCAATCCGCGGGCCGGGACATTGAAAATCAGGCGGACTTGTCCATTTCCGTTATTGATCATATCGAGCATTTCGCCTTTCCGGGAACCGAGCGACTCAATAATCGCACCGGTGTGTTCTTCCGGTGTATCGATTTGGACACGTTCCACCGGTTCGCATTTGACGCCGTCGATTTCTTTAATGATCACTTTCGGTTTTGAAACCTGCAGTTCAAACCCTTCACGGCGCATATTTTCAATTAAAATGGATAAATGCAGTTCCCCCCGTCCAGATACAACCCATGCATCCGGAGAGTCAGTGTTTTCAACACGCAAGCTGACATCCGTCTGCAGCTGCGAACGGAGCCGTTCTTCAATTTTCCGCGCCGTCACAAATTTTCCTTCACGGCCGGCAAACGGGCTGTTGTTGACAAGGAAAGTCATTTGCAAAGTCGGCTCATCAATGCGGAGCGGCGTCAGTGCTTCCTGGTGTTCAACCGGGCAGACCGTTTCCCCGACATTGATGTCTTCCATTCCGGATACCGCAATTAAATCCCCGGCATATGCTTCCTCAATTTCTTCCCGCTTCAGCCCGAAGAAACCGAACATTTTGGTGACACGGAACTGCTTGACGCTGCCGTCCAGCTTCATCAATGCCACCTGCTGGCCGACATGCATTTTTCCGCGGAAAATGCGGCCGATGCCGATCCGCCCGACATAATCGTTGTAATCAAGCAGGGCAACCTGGAACTGGAGCGGTTCTTCGCGGTTGTCGACAGGTGCCGGAATATGTTCGATAATCGTATCAAACAGCACTTTCATATTTTCTTCCTGTTTGGCCGGATCCGGATCGAGGCTTGCCGTCCCGTTAATGGCGGAAGCATACACAACCGGAAATTCCAGCTGTTCATCATTAGCATCCAGCTCAATAAATAATTCAAGCACTTCATCAACCACTTCTTCAGGGCGTGCAAAATCGCGGTCAATTTTGTTTACGACCACAATCGGCGTCAAGTTTTGTTCCAGTGCTTTTTTCAGCACGAAACGCGTCTGCGGCATGCAGCCTTCATAGGCATCCACCACAAGCAAGACCCCGTCCACCATTTTCATAATCCGTTCGACTTCGCCGCCAAAGTCAGCATGTCCCGGAGTATCCAAAATATTGATTTTCTTATCTTTATAATGAACTGCCGTATTTTTGGCAAGGATCGTAATGCCTCTTTCCCGTTCCAGATCATTGGAATCCATTGCACGTTCTTCAACATGCTCATTGGCACGGAAAGTACCGGACTGCTTCAGCAGCTGGTCCACAAGTGTCGTCTTCCCATGGTCTACGTGCGCGATAATGGCAATGTTGCGTAAATCTTCTCTTCTTTTCAAAAACATTTCCTCCTGCCTAAACGCAAATCTATGTTAGTCTGTACCTTTAACTAAAATATTATAACACAATGCTGGCTTTATTAAAACATTTTCGCTAAAATAAGGGGAGAGGGAGGTTCATCATATGCGGGAAATCAAATGGGTATTTGTGTTCTTTTCACTGGCTGCATTCCTTTCCATGTGCGGCATCGGCGTTGCGATCGGCGCCCAAAGCGTTGCCGGCATTCTCGGTTGCACCGCGCTTCTCATTGTCATTATGGGATTCGGCTTTAAAACAAAGAAAAAAATGCGTGAAGAGGGGAAACTGTGAGCCCCTCTTTTCTTATTCCTGCCCTTTTAGATACCGCTTTAAAATTTCCTCATGCAGCCCGGGCTTGCCGGCAAACACGGAACTGTTCCCGAGCATATCGAGCGGGCGCCCGAAAACATCCGTCACAACGCCGCCCACTTCTTCCACGATCACTTTCCCGGCGGCAAAATCCCACGGCGACAGGCGCATCGTAATATAAGCATCAAGCCTTCCCATTGCCACATAAGCAAGCTCAAGCGCTGCCGACCCGTAACTCCTTGTGCCGCGCACATCCCTGACAAGCGCTGCCAGACGGGCCGGGTCGATACCCCTGTTTTCCACCATGCAATACGGATTCAGCGCAAGGATCGTATCTTCCAGCCTGTTTTGCGCAAGTAACGGAATCCGTTCCCCGTTAAAATAAGCCCCCTTGCCCTTTTCTGCAAAATACAATTCTTTCCGGACGACATCATAAATATAGCCCAGTTTGCCTTCTCCGTTCTCGTAGACCCCAATGGAAATCATGAAATTGACTTTTTGGTGGACAAAATTGACCGTCCCGTCAATCGGATCCACAATCCAGAGGATGCCTTCTGTATCACGAATATCCTCACCGAAGCCTTCTTCACCCAAAATGTGGTGATCCGGAAAGGTTGTCCGGATTTTGCCGATTAAAAATTGTTCTGTTTCCTTGTCAATATTGGTAACCAGATCATTGCGGTCCGATTTTGTTTCAATTTGCAGCGGTTTTTGCGAAGCAAGAATCCGCTCGCCCGCTTCCCTGATCCACCGGACGGCATATGTATTGATTTCTTCCCATCTGTCCATAGTCGGGCCCTCCATCTATGCAAATCATTTCCCTTAAGCGTAAAGGAAATAAAGACAATTATCAAGTTTTGAGAATGCGTCCGAAATCGTTTTCCCATAGCGGTTTTGTCAGTAAAGATGAACCTCTCCTGCACAAAAACGAACCCCATCTGTATCCAATACAGGGAGTCCGCTTTCAACGACATCCTGCCTTTTCGTTCCATTACATGGCTTTCATTTTCAGCAGTTCTTCACGGATTTTTTCCAGACGCTTAATCGACTTTCCTTTTTGCTCTTCATCTTTCATTTCCATCGCTTCATATAACGTAGCCAGTTCGTAATCCAGTTCCATGCGCAATACTGCAATCCGTTTTCTTTCATAAGGTTTTCTTTTCACCGAAGAGATTACTTGTTTCATTTTTCTTCACATCCTCCTGGGGTAATGATATGAATTTTCTGATATTATCTTTATATATATTATGTGTAATCTCGATTGATGTAACAAAATTGTGTGTATACCTATTTTTACCCACCGGCTTTTATTTGTTAAACCTCCCTGATGGATGATAAAATATGAATATCCCCATGGTTCATACAGAACGGAGGTGAACAAATGGGCATCACTGCTTTTACTGGACAGGATTTTGACGTTTTCCGGATCGAAGGCCTCGATCAGCGGATGGAACAGCTGAAATCAACCGTCCGTCCGAAACTTGAAGTATTGGGGGAGTATTTTTCGCCGGTTTTGTCGGTTTTGACCGGTGAAGAAATATTTTATCATGTTGCCAAACACGCCCGCCGTACCGTCAATCCGCCGAAAGATACGTGGGTGGCCTTTTCCCCTGGCAAGCGCGGCTACAAAATGCTTCCTCATTTTCAAATCGGGCTGTGGGAAGACCGGCTCTTCATTGTCACGGCCGTCATGAATGAGTGCCCGCAAAAAGCGTCCATCGGAAAAAAACTCGAAAAGAAAATTGATCCGATTTTAGAAAATATACCCGGCCATTACATTTGGTCGGATGATCATACAAAACCGGGTGGCATCCGCACTGACCGTATGAATCCCCATACTTTAAACACGTTTTTCAGACGGATGCAGGTTGTTAAAAAAGCCGAAATGCTTTGCGGGCTTGAGATCCCGCGGGAAGAAGCAGCCGGCATGTCCCCGGATGAACTGGCCAAAACGATCGAGGACGTCTTTGTACATGTATTACCCATCTACAAAATGGCCTAAACAGCATGCAGAGTGGAAAAAAGCGCGCCGGAACACGGTGCGCTTTTTCTCCTGTGCCGATTCGTAATTTGCAGACAATTTAAAAGCAGCATCAGCGGGTGATGCTGCTTTCTTTCCGTGCCGCTAATCGCGCGATCCGTTTTTATCCATTTTAATGACCGGTCCCTGCTCTTCCTTCATTTTCTTGATGGCCCGGTACGGGGAATAACCGCTCGCCTCTTCAAATTCATTGCATATATTCCGCTCATCCGCCTTCCCGGGGACGATTTCTTTAAAACGGCGGTACCTGGCAAGCAGCACATCCCGGTTGACCCCTTTTTCATATGCTTCTTCCACCGCTTCGAAAAATTGAACGGCGTCGATGACTTCCTGTGTCGACCAGTCAGCTGAAATCGGATATGGATATTCCATCCAAACCACCTCGCTTTTCTTCTGTATACCCGTTCTATTTTACCTGAATCGCTTCCGCCTGGCCAATGATGCCGCCATCTGCCGGAATACAAGGGCTACCATCCGTTTGGTTTCCCATGGCTCCCCGCCTTGTACATTCACCGTCTAGCTTCCCCTCATTTCTCCATGCTTTATGCGCTTTATCTTTTTCCATTGCCCGCATCCGGCTTTTTTTCCCTGTGCAAAGAAAAACTATTTAAAAACTGTGTCCGGAATGCTATAATTCATCTTGTTTTTCTTCAAAAGCAAGCAATGAGATAAAGAGGTGGAATGATTGTCACAATATCACACGCCGTTATACACCGGGCTTCTCCGGCATATTGAACGAAATCCCGTCCAATTCCATATTCCCGGCCATAAAACCGGGCGCGGGATGGATCCTGATTTTCGCAAATTCATCGGCGACAATGTATTAAAACTGGATTTAATTAATATCGAGCCGCTCGATGATCTTCACCAGCCCCATGGCATGATTGAGGAGGCGCAGAAGCTTGCGGCGGAAGCATTCGGTGCGGATGCCACGTTTTTTTCCGTACAAGGGACGAGCGGCGCGATTATGGCCATGGTGATGAGCGTCTGCGGGCCGGGCGATAAAATTATTGTGCCACGCAATGTCCATAAATCGGTGATGTCTGCGATTGTGTTTTCCGGCGCCGTGCCCGTTTTTATCCACCCGGAAGTGGATCCTTTGCTTGGCATCTCACACGGCATTACCCCGGCGTCCGTTTCCAAAGCGCTCAAGCAGCATCCCGATGCGAAAGCCGTTCTGGTCATTAATCCGACCTATTACGGCATTTCCGCTGATTTGAATAGCATTGTGGATATATCCCATGCCTGCCATGTCCCGGTACTGGTGGACGAGGCACACGGTGTCCATATTCATTTTGACGATGAACTGCCAGTTTCCGCCATGCAGGCCGGCGCCGATATGGCCGCAACGAGCGTCCACAAGCTTGGCGGCTCGCTGACGCAAAGTTCGATCTTGAATCTGAAGGAAGGGCTTGTATCGAAAAAACGTGTCCAAAGCATTTTCAGCATGCTGACGACCACGTCCACTTCCTACATTTTACTGGCTTCGCTCGATGTCGCCCGAAAAAGGCTTGCAACCGAGGGAAGTACGATCATCAAGGAAACAACCCGCCTTGCGCAAAAAACACGGGAGCGTATAAACGAAATCGATCATTTGTATTGCGCCGGAAGCGAGATCCTCCAAACGAAAGCAACATATGATTACGATCCGGCAAAGTTGATCATCTCTGTAAAAGATTTGGGGATCACCGGCCATGATGCGGAAAAATGGCTGCGTGAAACCTACCATATAGAAGTGGAACTCTCTGATTTGTACAATATTCTTTGCATTGTGACGCCCGGGGATACGGAAACGGAGCTGGACTTGCTCGTTGAGGCTTTACACAGCTTGTCCGACACGTTCTCGCATTTGTCCGGCAAGGTAGGGGTGAAAGTGATGCTTCCCGAAATTCCATCGCTTGCCCTCTCGCCGCGTGATGCCTTTTATGCCGAGACGGAATCCATTCCGCTTTCCGGTTCTGCTGGCAGGATCATTGCCGAGTTTGTCATGGTCTATCCGCCGGGCATTCCAATTTTTATCCCGGGGGAAATTATTACGGAAGAAAACATTGCTTATATCCGGAAAAACATCGAAGCCGGCCTTCCCGTACAGGGGCCTGAAGACGAAACATTGCAAACGATCCGCGTCATTAAAGAACATCATGCCATTCAATAAGTTTGAAAAAGCAGGCTGGGGCCTTCCCGCCTGCTTTTTTGTCCCATCACGCAAAAAAAGCCGGGCAACAAGCCGGCCGAGAGAAAATGGACGCATGCATTGGAAAAATCAAGTGCTACAGTTCAGGACTATTCTTCTTCGTGTTTACATTGGTCACACGTTGAGTAAAGCACGGATACTTTTTCTTCCTCAACGTGGTCAATCGTGGCATCGCATGATTGGCAAACAATGATTCCCATCCGATTTTCCTCCCCTTTGCGCTTTTTGTAATCGCTTGTAATATTATAATATGTCATACTGGAGAAAAAATCAAGGATTTTGTATAACATATTTTAAATTATGTTATACAATTGAAAGCGTAATCATTTTGCGGTTGTTTTAGAAAATCAGTTTTGAAAATGACACTTCCACAAGCCCGTATACAGCGAGACTCAGCACCGTTACCACAGATGCAGCCCGGAGCGAATGCACAATTGATTTTGCCAGGGCAAAGGCAATGAATAAAAAAATAATGAACAGGGCGGCGGTAAAAATAGCTGGATCGTGATCGGACAACCACTCTGCCAGTTTAAAACCGCTCCATATCATGATCTGGAATAAAAATGCCACCGTACATTTCATTGTCCCACCTGCACCTTTCATCATAATTCAAAATATGCACGCAGTTTCGTTGTTATAACCTTGCCTGCCAGCACGAAAAAATCTGTCCCATATGCAGTTGTTACTGTTATAGCCTTATAGCGGCGCCTTTAAACGGAAAAAGGCTTCACGCCGGGGCAGCCTTCCCGGTGTGAAGCCTTTGAATCATTATTTTAAAATATGGACTGGGGTGCCGAGTGCCGCTTCGGCCGCTTCCATCGTAATTTCCCCTAATGTCGGGTGGGCATGGATCGTCAGCGCGATATCTTCCGCTGTCATGCCCGCCTCGATTGCGAGGCCGATTTCCGAAATAATATCGGAAGCGCTGATCCCGACGATTTGGCCACCGATCAACAGCCCGTCTTCTTTGCGTGTAATCAGTTTGACGAAACCTTCGCCGGCTTCAAGGGCAAGTGCCCGCCCGTTCGCGCCGTACGGAAATTTGCCGACTGCATAATCAATGCCCTCTTCTTTTGCCTGCTGTTCTGTATAGCCGACCGTTGCAAGTTCCGGATCAGAAAAGACAATGACCGGAATGCCGAGGTAATCCACTTCGGCCGGCTGCCCGGAAATGGCTTCGGCCGCAATCTTCCCTTCATAGGAGGCTTTGTGGGCAAGCTGCGGGCCCGGGACAATATCGCCGATGGCATAAATATTCGGCACGCTTGTCCGGCACTGTTTATCCACTTCGATAATGCCCCTGTCTGTCATCTTTAAATTCAACTGTTCAAGGCCGAGTTCATCTGTGTTTGGACGGCGCCCGACCGTAACCAGCACATAATCGCCTTCCACTTTTTGTTCCTGGCCTTTTGCTTCATACGTGACAACTACGCCGTTTTCCTTCTCTTCCACGCCTTTTGCCATCGCTTCCGTGATAATTTCGACACCCCGTTTTTTCAGCTTGCGGACAACGAGGGAAGTCATTTGTTTTTCAAACGCGCCGCCGATAATGTCTTTTGCCCCTTCCAAAATCGTTACTTTCGTCCCGAATTTTGCATAGGCTGTCCCGAGTTCCATTCCGATGACGCCGCCGCCGATAATGACGAGTTTTTCCGGAATTTCCTTCAAACTCAGCGCGCCGGTTGAATCAATGACGCGTTCTGAAAATTTGAAGGAAGGGATTTCAATCGGTCGCGAACCGGTTGCGAGAATCGCATTTTTAAATGTATAGGTTTGCGCTGATTTCTCGTCCATTACACGAAGCGTATGGTCATCGACAAAATAGGCTTCCCCGCGGACGATGTCAATTTTGTTGCCTTTTAACAGGCTTTCTACGCCTCCGGTCAGTTTTTTCACGACGCCGGATTTCCATTCCTGCACTTTCCCAAAATCAATTTTTGCATTTTCAACGGCAATGCCGAGCGCCTCGGATTCCGTTGCGTATTCATAGCGGTGCGCCGCCGAAATGAGCGCTTTTGAAGGAATGCATCCTACATTTAAGCAAACCCCGCCGATAAACTGCTTTTCAACGATCGTCACTTTTTGGCCGAGCTGGGCTGCCCGGATGGCCGCGACATATCCGCCAGGCCCTGCGCCGATTACAATTGTGTCGGTTTCAATTGGAAAATCTCCTACAACCATCAGATTACGCCTCCATTAATAAAAGTTCTGGATCATGCAACAAACGTTTGATATGATTTAACGCATTTTGTGCGGTGGCACCATCGATGATACGGTGGTCAAAACTGAGCGACAACGCCAGTACAGGCGCTGCAACAATTTCACCGTTTTTAACGACCGGCTTTTCTGCAATCCGGCCGATTCCTAAAATGGCCACTTCCGGACGGTTGATAACCGGTGTAAACCATTGCCCGCCGGCGGAACCGATATTGGAAATCGTAATGGAAGCGCCTTTCATTTCGTTCGGGGCAAGCTTTCCATCTCTTGCTTTTTCAGCCAGTTCATTAATTTCTTTGGAAACCGCAAATACCGGTTTGCGGTCGGCGTGTTTGACGACCGGCACAAGCAAGCCGCGCTCCGTATCAGCGGCAATCCCGATATTGTAATAATGCTTATGGATGATTTCATTCGTTTCATCATCAATCGAACTATTTAAAACCGGGTATTCCCGCAGCGTGCTGACGAGCGCTTTTACGACATACGGCAGGAAAGTCAGTTTGATGCCTTTTTCTGCCGCGATCTCTTTGAATTTTTTCCGGTGCGCGACCAGTGCCGTCACATCGACATCATCCATCAGCGTAACATGCGGCGCGGTTTGTTTCGAGTTGACCATCGCTTTTGCAATCACTTTGCGGATGCCGCTCATCGGTTCACGTGTTTCAGGGAATTCCCCTTCAGGAATAGCATTCTGGGAAGCAGGTGCCTGTGCTTCGGTTTTGCCGGTTTCCGCTTCCGGCTGCTGCGGCCCGTTCACATACGCATCGATATCTTCGCGGAGCACGCGGCCGTTTTTTCCGGTTCCGGACACAAGCTGGATATCGACGCCTTTTTCCCGGGCATATTTCCGTACGGATGGCATTGCGATCACGCGGCGATCCGCGGATTCGGAGCCATGTTCTGCTTCTTTTTCAGCAGGCTTGGCAGTTTCAGCTGTTTCCTGTTTTGCCGGTTCCGGTTTGGCCGGTTCCGGTTTTGCACTTTCTGCCGCCTCTTCTTTCTGATCTTGCCCATGATCCCCTTTAAATTTAAGATTTTCATATCCGGGCGCATCGAATTTTACAAGGACGTCGCCGACAACTGCGACGCTCCCTTCTTCAACAAGAATGTCTTCAACAGTCCCTTCCACAGGGGACGGAATTTCGACAACCGATTTGTCATTTTGCACTTCACAAAGCACATCATCTTCCGAAACTTTATCGCCCGGTTTAATAAACCATTTTACAATCTCGCCTTCGTGGATCCCTTCGCCGATATCCGGCAGCCTGAATTCAAATGACAAGGTGTTCACGCTCCTTTTTTCAAAATGCGCCCCCATCAAGGTGCAGCAAAAAACTTGATTGGAATGTATCTCGGTTCAACGCGCCGCCATCACCCGTTTACGGCAAAAACCGGTTTAGAATGTCAATGTCTCTTTTGCTTTTTCCAAAATATCTTTATAGGTCGGAATCCAAACGCCTTCCGCCTGCGAGAACGGATAAACGGTATCCGGCGCTGTTACGCGCAATACTGGTGCTTCCAGGCTCAAAATCGCGCGTTCGTTGATTTCCGCAACGACGTTTGCCGCAACACCAGCCTGGCGCTGTGCTTCCTGGACGACAATGGCGCGGTTTGTTTTTTCCACAGACGCCACAATCGTTTCTACATCAAGCGGGCTGACTGTACGGAGATCAACCACTTCTGCGGAGTACCCTTCTTTTTCAAGTTCATCCGCTGCTTTCAATGATTCATGGACCATTGCGCCGTAAGCGATAATCGAAATATCTTTTCCTTCCCGTTTTACATCGGCTTTTCCGAGCGGAATCGTATATTCTTCTTCCGGCACTTCTTCCCGGAAAGAACGGTACAGTTTCATATGTTCGAGAAAAACGACCGGGTCATTGTCCCGGATCGCGGAGATAAGCAACCCTTTCGCATCATAAGGCGTGGACGGAATTACAACTTTAATGCCCGGTGTTTGCGCCATGAGTCCTTCGAGGCTGTCCGCATGCATTTCCGGCGTATGCACGCCTCCGCCGAAAGGAGCGCGGATCGTAATCGGCATTTTCAAATCCCCGCCGGTGCGGAACCGGTATCTCGCCATCTGGCCGTGGATCGAGTCCATCGTTTCAAAAACAAAGCCGAAAAACTGGATTTCAGGAACCGGACGGAACCCTTGGAGCGCAAGCCCGATGGCAAGCCCGTTGATGCCGGATTCGGCGAGCGGCGTATCGATGACGCGGTCTTTGCCGAACTCTTTTTGCAGCCCTTCCGTTGCCCGGAAGACGCCGCCGTTTACGCCGACGTCTTCACCGAATACCAAAACATTTTCATCATTTTTCAACTCGGTCCTGAGCGCATCCGTAATTGCCTGTATCATCGTTAGTTGGGCCATGGCTTATTTCGACTCCTTTGCTTGGTAAAATTCGTATTGTTCCTTTAAAGTTTGCGGAAGTTCTTCGTACATCACGGAGATCAGATCCGTCACTTTCTGTTTAGGTGCGCTGTCCGCTTTCTTAATGGCAGCTTTAATATCTTCTTTCGCCTGTTCGATCGTTTCATTTTCCTGCTCTTCGCTCCACAGGTTTTTCTGTTCGAGGAACTTGCGGAAACGGACGAGCGGATCTTTTTTCGCCCATTCATTGTCAAGGTCTTCCGTACGATAACGCGTCGGGTCGTCCCCGCTCATCGTATGCGGGCCGAAACGGTAGCAGATCGTTTCAATCAGAGAAGGACCTTCTCCGGCGAGCGCCCGTTCGCGCGCGCGTTTTACCGCCGCATATACACTAAACGGGTCCATGCCGTCCACTACAATGCCCGGGATGCCTGCAGCCACCGCTTTTTGCGCCAGTGTTTTGGCCGCAGTTTGCACGGAACGCGGCGTTGAAATCGCGAACTGGTTGTTTTGAACAATAAAAACAGCTGGGGCTTTAAAAGCACCCGCAAAGTTGATGCCTTCGTAAAAGTCCCCTTGTGAACTGCCGCCGTCCCCTGTATATGTCACGGCAACGGCCTTTTTGCCGCGTTTTTTAATGCCGAGCGCAACGCCGGCAGTCTGCACATACTGAGCGCCGATAATGATTTGCGGCGGGAGAATGTTCAATTTTTCAATGCCCTTCATCCCGTCCACATGTCCACGCGACCATAAAAATGCCTGTTCAAGCGGAAGGCCATGCCAGATCAGCTGCGGCACATCGCGGTATCCCGGGAGAATGAAGTCCTCTTTTTCAAGTGCAAAATGGGAAGCAATTTGGGAAGCTTCCTGGCCGGCAGTCGGCGCGTAAAACCCGAGGCGGCCTTGGCGGTTCAAGGAAATGGACCGCTGATCAAGAATGCGCGTATACACCATTCTCCGCATCATTTCCTGAAGCTGTTCATCCGTTAAATCCGGCATGAGGGAATCGTTTACAATTTTCCCTTCTTCATTTAAGATTTGGACTGTTTCAAACTTTTCTTCAATATCATGAAGCGTCTTTACTTCATCAAGGTTTGTGCGTGAAGCCATCCCGTTCACCAATCCTTTCTTTATCCGCATATATGGATATACAATTTCGCCGATTTTAAAAAATGTGTGTTTACTGCAGAAACCGACAATTCTTTCAAGTAACCGCAATCATTTTTGGCCTGCCAAAAAAGCGCTGTATCAATAAAAAAGCGGATGTGACTAATACAACACTATATTCAACATATATAGAGTACATGAAAAATAAAAAAGCGTCAATTATAAACGCTTTTTCTATCCGATATTTTTTTAATATACCGAATCATTCTCCCCGGGAAAACTGTATCAATATGCAATTTAAACTGTACTATAAAAGCGGAAACGTTGCGAGAGAAGGTTTTCAGGAAAACCGGTTCCGAGGGCCCGAAACGTTGTTGCAAACGCTGCCATTTTTTGCAGCAATCTTTCCCGGCATGCCGGAAATTGTCATATTTTGGCGTGATGGTTCCGCATTTTCCCTACATATAATAAAGGACAAGATGAGCCGCACGCCTTTACAATATCCAAATAAATATTACAATAGAAGTAGGGAGTTGATCCACAATGTTAAAAAAGCTGAGGAAGAAGCTTTTAAAACAGTGGAAAGATATGCTGCGCAAAAAGTTAATCGCCTGAACTTTTGAATCCCTCTTTTCCAGAGGGATTATTCTTTTCTTTATGAAAAAAAGGCCATGAAAAAGTTGTGATATGTACCATGATTTATATATAATAGAAAAAGTTACATTGAAAACGGAGCAAGGAGAGATTAATCATGATTTACAAAGTGTATTACCAGGAAAATCCTGAAGAGATTCCTGTCCGGGAAAACACGAAGACGTTCTATATTGAAGCCGGATCGGAAAGGGAAGTACGCCAAAAGTTGAAAGACCGCCGAATCAACATTGAATACATTCAGCTGCTTGAGGGAAAATATCTTGAATACGAAAAGCAGCAGGAAAATTTTAAATTAACGGAGTAACTGTATGAAATTTGTTAAAAATGACCAGACAGCGGTTTTCGCCCTCGGCGGATTAGGCGAAATCGGAAAAAATACTTATGGCGTACAATTTCAAGATGAAATCATTTTAATTGATGCAGGCATCAAATTTCCGGAAGATGAACTGCTCGGAATCGACTATGTCATCCCGGATTATACCTACCTCGTGAAAAACGCGGACAAAATTAAGGGCCTGTTTATTACGCACGGGCATGAAGACCATATCGGCGGCATTCCGTATTTGCTGCGCCAGATCAATGTCCCGATTTACGGCGGGAAGCTTGCACTCGGCCTTATCCGGAACAAGCTGGAAGAGCACGGCCTTCTCCGGCAGACAAAGCTGATTGAAATTAAAGAAGACGATGTGATTAAATTCCGGAAAACATCTGTTACGTTTTTCCGGACGACGCACAGCATTCCGGATTCTTACGGCATCGTCGTCAAAACGCCGCCGGGCAATATCGTGCACACCGGCGACTTTAAGTTTGACTTTACCCCAGTGGGTGAGCCGGCCAACTTAACGAAAATGGCCGAAATCGGAAAAGAAGGCGTGCTTTGCCTTTTGTCCGACAGCACAAACAGCGAAGTGCCGCATTTTACGATGTCTGAACGACGTGTCGGGGAAAGCATTCAGGATATTTTCCGGAAAGTGGACGGACGGATTATTTTTGCAACCTTTGCCTCCAATATCCACCGCCTGCAGCAGATGACGGAAGCGGCTGTTTTGGCGGGTCGGAAAATTGCCGTGTTCGGGCGCAGTATGGAAGCGGCGATTGAAATTGGCCGTGATCTCGGCTATATCCGTGCCCCGAAAGATACGTTTATTGACACACAACAATTGAACCGTCTGCCGGCCAACCGGGTTACCATTCTTTGTACCGGTACCCAGGGCGAACCGATGGCGGCACTGTCCAGAATTGCAAATGGCACGCACCGGCAGATCCAGATCCAACCGGGCGACACCGTCGTTTTTTCTTCCTCCCCGATTCCGGGTAATACGACAAGCATCAACCGGACGATTAATTTGCTGTACCGCGCCGGCGCCGATGTGATCAGCGGGTCTTTGAACAATGTGCACACATCAGGCCATGGCGGTCAGGAAGAACAGAAATTGATGCTGCGGCTGATCAAGCCAAAATATTTTATGCCAATCCACGGTGAATACCGGATGCTCAGGATGCATGCCAAGCTTGCCAACGACTGTGGCGTTCCGGAAGAAAACTGCTTTATCATGGATAACGGGGAAGTGCTGGCGCTCGGTCATGACACCGCAGAAGTTGCTGGCAAAATCCCATCCGGCTCTGTCTATATTGACGGGAGCGGCATTGGCGATATCGGCAATATTGTTTTGCGCGACCGCCGCATCCTTTCTGAAGAAGGGCTCGTCATTGTCGTTGTGGCCATCAATATGAACGAGTTTAAAATTGCATCCGGCCCTGACATCATTTCAAGGGGTTTTGTGTACATGCGTGAATCCGGCGATTTGATTAACGAAGCGCAAACGATCATCACAAAGCACTTGAATAAAGTGATGGAACGGAAAACGACGCAATGGGCCGAAATCAAAAATGAAATTACGGATACGCTGGCGCCGTTTTTATACGAAAAAACGAAACGCCGGCCGATGATTATGCCGATTATTATGGAAGTTTAAAAAAGGGGATCCCGTCAGGAAGCCCACTTGAAAAGTCCAAAAGAAAACGAAAAACGGCGAGACACCACCATTCATCGTGTCTCGCCGTTTTTTTGCATTGTATAAATAAATTTAAAACACATTTTTTCAGTGTCCTCCCCGTTAGCATAGTGCTTTTTTGTATGTCTGTTTGAAAAAGGCGTGCCAAACCGGTGTACCCGATCCGGCCGGCGTTTTGCAGAGGAAACGTTTCCAATTTTATCCATCCGCTTGAAAAGAATTTTTTATTTTTTTTTGCAAAAAGTACTGTACAAAACAAATTTCAGGGTATATACTGTATTATAACAGAAGGATAAATGATTTGTTGTTATAAAACATGCTTTTGCTGACACCAGCCCGGGCCCGGCTGTCGCAGCATCATTGAATGGTTTTATAACAACCTAAAAATCCAAACACGAAAAAGGAGATGGATGAAAAATGATGATGAGCCCAGTTGAATTTTTTAAAACATTGCCTGCGAAACAATGCCCTGAATGCGGTCAGCCGATTGAAGAACAAGCAGAATCATACATGCTGGAATGCGACCATTGCCTTTCCAAAAAAGAAGAATAACGCCGTAATAAAAAAGAAGGGGAAATCCCCTTCTTTTTTATTGCAACGATAAAATATAGGCTATCATCAAATCGGCAGCTGTCTCGAGCGCTCGTTCGTCCGGCGCAAATTTGGCATGGTGCAGCCCGTATGGTGACCCGACACCGAGCCAGAACATAAAGCCAGGGATTTCTTTCAACATATAGCCGAAATCCTCCCCTGTTAAAGCCTCCCTGCATTCATGCAGGTGCGCCCCCTCGTAGCTTCGGACAAAATCCATAAAGCGGGCGGTCTCTTCCGGATGATTGAACACCTGGTAATAATTACAGCCGTAATCAATTTCCGCCCGGCACTCAAAACCGGCCGAAAGCCCGTTTGTGAGTGCTTCAATCCTGTGCTTCACTTTTTCCATCGCTTCGCTCGATAACGTGCGGATCGTCCCTTCAAGGCGTGCATGTTCCGCGATTGCATTTTGAACCGTGCCGCCGGTGATTTTCCCGATGGTCACCACTGCGCTGTCGAGCGGGTCGATATTGCGTGAGATAATAGACTGGAGCTGGGTCACCAGATGGGCCGCCGCCACCACCATATCCTTTGTATGCTGCGGATAGGCCGCATGCCCGCCCTTTCCTTCCAGGTCAATATACAGTTCAGATGTATTGGCAAACAGCAGCCCTTTTTTTACCGCCACCGTACCAGCCGGGTATTCCGGCGCAACATGGAGTGCCATCACAAGGTCCGGCTGCCATTCATCGTGCAGCACTTCTTCCAGCATCGCTTTCGCCCCGCCAGGCCCTTCTTCTGCCGGCTGAAAAATAAAGATCAGATCATCCTTAACGGGCCGGCTTGCAAAATGCGATAAAATCCCGAGTGCAATCGTCATATGAAAATCGTGACCGCACGCATGCATGTTTCCTTCGTGTTCCGATTGAAACGGGAACCCTGTCTCTTCTTTGATCGGCAGGCCGTCTATATCCGTCCGGTAACCAATCTTTTTTTCGGGGCAGGTCCCCTTTACTTTTACAAGCACCCCGGTTTTCCATGTTTTCACTTCAAGATGGCCTTTTGGCAAACGCGAAATAAAATCAAGGATGTACCGCTGTGTTTTATGCTCCTTGTATCCGAGTTCGGGAATCCGGTGCAGATCCCGCCTGATGGCAATCAAATTCGTTTCCATATCCAGTCCTTCCTTTCCGGTATGGCAAAAAAGGCCGGGCACCGTTTTTTTGGCACCCGTCCCCGGCTTACAAATTTCTGAGGTCTTTCATGATTTCGGTTTTGGATTTTGTTTTTTCGTCAATTTCTTTGATCACTTTTGCCGGAATGCCCGCAACAACGGTATGCGGCGGCACATCTTGCGTGACGACCGCACCGGCTGCCACAACCGCCCCTTTTCCGACGCGTACGCCTTCCAGAATCACAGCATTCGCCCCGATTAATACATCATCCTCAATGACAACCGGGTTCGCAGAAGGCGGTTCAATGACCCCGGCAAGCACGGCGCCCGCTCCGATATGGCAGTTTTTCCCGACTGTTGCACGGCCGCCTAAAACGGCGTTCATGTCGATCATCGTGCCTTCTCCAATGACGGCGCCAATATTGATTACGGCCCCCATCATAATGACGGCGTTATTGCCGATTTCCACACGGTCACGGATCGTGACACCAGGTTCAATGCGGGCGTTGATTCCTTTTAAATCGAGAAGCGGAATGGCCGAGTTGCGACGGTCATTTTCCACAACATAATCCGCGATTTTGCCACGATTTGCTTCCAGCACGGCCGAAATCTCTTCCCATTCACCAAAGACGACAGCCATGCCGCCGCCTGCAAAAACACGGGCTGATTCACCGAAATCAAGGCCTTCGATATTTCCTTTTACATATACTTTTACAGGTGTTGATTTTTTGCTGTTTGCTATGAATGAAATGATTTCATTTGCATCCATCATGTCCATATGTATGCCTCCTGACAGCAGATTCGCACGTAAATGTGATCATTTGCGCATATGTTTCATTTTAAAGGATATGGGGCTGCGCCGCAATAAATTCACGCACCACTTTTACAAAAGCGCGGACCTGCTTCAATTGAAACGCGGCGTCATAACCGAGCAGCCATGTGTCGCGTTTCAGCGGCTCCCCGCCTTCCCCTTCGAGCGGAATTTTGTGCAGATGGCGGATTTCCGCCCCGTCCAGCGTGATCGCAGGCAAAATCGCATAGCCAATACCGTTAAAAACCATTTGCTTGCACGTTTCGATCTGGTCTACTACGATTGTTTGTTTCGGGGAAGTTTGAAACTCGCGGTGCCACCAGTCCATCATTTCCTGATAATAATTCGAATCGCTTTTAAACTGGATAAACGGCCGGTCGGCAGCCGGCAGCTTTTCAAGGGTGTCAATTTCCTGGTCTACAAGAAAGAGCGGATCTTCAAACAAATGGATTTTCGTACTTTTCCATTCATTCAAGCCGCGGACAATGCCGATATGGACTTCATCTTCGTAAATGGACCGCAAAATTTCACTGCTCCAGCCCGTAACAAGCGAGATTTTTGCCTCCGGATATTTTTCAACGAATGTTTTCAGTACTTTCGGCAGCCAGTTTTGGCCGACGATCGTGGCGCAGGCGATTTTTAATGTTCCGTACACTTTTGAGTCGAGCGTGCGGATGGCTTCCCGCACATTTTCTTCCCTTTCGAGCATTTCGTTGGCGAGCTGGATGACCAGTTCCCCTTCAGGCGTTATGATCAACCCTTTTTGCGTGCGGAGAAACAATTGCGCTCCCCACTGCTTTTCAATCGACTGCAGCCTTTGCGACAAGGCGGGCTGCGACACAAACAGCCGTTCAGCCGCCTTCCGCATATTTAACTCCTGTGCTAAAACAGACAGTAACTGACACTCCGAAAAATTCATGTTAACCCCAATCCGTTTTCTTTGG
The DNA here is from genome assembly GCF_038593185.1 of Weizmannia sp. FSL K6-0777. Classification (NCBI taxonomy): domain Bacteria; kingdom Bacillati; phylum Bacillota; class Bacilli; order Caryophanales; family Bacillaceae; genus Heyndrickxia; species Weizmannia sp. FSL K6-0777. The sequence goes on along the minus strand of NZ_CP151971.1, from coordinate 1,185,549 downwards.
TTTATGGAAAAAAGGACCGCGCAGCCATTTGCGCGGTGCCACCGCTAAAAATGATTCAATTTATGAATATGATGGTTCAATTCCTTCAGAAGCGAACGCCGTGTAAAAATGCCGGCAAAAAATCCTTCATCGTCTTCAACACATAAAAAATTGTGGTCAACAAGCCAGCGCAACGCTTTTTCAAAATTGTCATGCACATTCAGCCGTGGAATGTCCGCCTTCATGACCTGTTCCACCTTAATCTCGCCTAGTTTTTCAAACTCAATCCGTTCCAACCCCAAAATGGAATCGGTGATCATCGCGGAACTGATCAGGCCGTGCAGTCGGTAGCTGGCGTCCAAAACCGGAACAGCGGCATACCCACTTTTCGTCAGCACGAGCAAAGCATGTTCCAGGCTGTTCCCAACCTGCACATGGGCCACTTTTTCAGACGGGATCATAAAATCCATGATTTTCGGTTCAAGAAATTCCTGGCTCTGCAATGAAATCATCTTGCAAAAATCTCCTTTTCTTCCGTATTTTCAGGTACAAAAACCTTCAAGAGGAGATGCTTATTTCGTTTGCCGTTGATGCATGATGGATCACTACTATTTTATCATAAACAGGACTTGATTGACGAAAGAAAAACGCCCGGCTTTGTGCCGGGCGAAAAAATTTTTTAACTGTCAGAGCCTTCCTGGACGATATCAAAGATTTCGATGGCGGCAATATCCAGATCGTCAAACTGGTACTTGCTGGCGTGTTTTTGCCCATCGAATACTTCCAGTTCAAACGTTCCGGTCTGCGGGAAAAATTTCACCTGGCAGAGCGCCTTGCCGTTCACTTCAAAACGCCGTTGCTGGACTTCCCCTGTATCTTTTGCTTCCTGCATCGCCTGCAGTCTTTGGATAATACCTAATAATTGAGACATAATGGACTCCTTTCAACGAACGTGAGTACCGGTTTTGGATGCCGGCATTCACCCTTTTATTCACACAAATGATAACCTGTCCCATTCGAATTTTACAGTAAAACCTTCGCTTAGAAAAGGGAGCGGCGGCAAATTTTTTCATTTTGTGCCGTTTCTGTCCTTATTTTATCCGAAATCGGGGAAGACCTTGTAACATTTTTGCGATTTGTCCCGGAGAAAAAACTCCTGTTTTAAAAGAAGCCGCTCCAAAAAATTGAAAAGAAAACATAAAAACGGCGAGACACCGCTCATCCAGAGTGTCTCACCGTTTCTTGAATACTTTTTCAGTGTCCTGCTTTTAAAGCAGAGGGCCCGGCGCGAACAAATCGGGCAAAACAGCTTTCGGCACGGCTATTCTGACTGTCACAAGCGGATTTACAATCTGGCTGATTTCAAGGGAGCATGTGGCACTCAACAGCCTGTAGGCGTCATTAAACCCAAGCCCGAAAGCAGCCCGGAACCTGTTTGCAGCCGCTCGCATCCCTTTTTTCGCCGCCGCTTCCACGGTTTCTGCCGATGAAATCAAAAACCATGCGCGGTCGGTTTCAACGACCGGCATGCCGATGGCGGGCGCGCCGGCCAGTTTCGTGCATTGCAGGGTGACTTTTCCGCCAATTTCCACGCCGGAACCATCCAGTTCCCCGTCCCCCATTGCGGCGTGAAGATCGCCAAGCGCAAGCAGGGCACCGTCATGGAAAACGGGAAAGTACAATTTCGACCCCGTCGTGATCCATCTCGTATCCATATTGCCGCCATGGTCCCCGGGTGTTTCACAAAGCACCGCGCCTTTTTCCGGGGCAACGCCGATAACGCCGATCATCGGGGCAGCCGGAAATTGAAGCTGGCTGTTAAACTGGATGTGACCGTCTTTCACCCGGATGATGCGCGTATCGGTTTCTTTTACATCCTCGCCGAGCACCCCCATCCCAGGGTAAAGCACCATAACACCGGCTTCATCCAGCTCAATATTTTGAATGTTAATACAAAGGATGTCGCCTTTTTTGACCCCTTCAATCTCAATCGGACCTGTCGCCGGGTTGATAAAGGGAATGTCCACTTCCGTCCTAAGCTGGGTTTCCGATGTGATTTTTCCGCCGTAGCAATCAAACGTCTCCACGGCAAACGTTTCGTTCAGCCGGACTTTGTAAGCCGGCTTGTTTTCCGCTGAAAAATGGGTGATAAAATGTTCTTTTTTCAGTTGCTGCATGATCCGCTCCTTTCGCGGCCGTTTAAAAAGGATGCTGATTCAGCCACTGGCCGCCGTCCATTGTAATCACTTCTCCATTGATATAGGCAGCATGGGACGAGAACAGGAAAAAAGCAAGTTCGGCAATTTCTTCCGGCGTTCCGAGCCGTCCGAGCGGGACACTGTCTAATGTCCTTTTTGCCGCTTCTTCCGACTCCCACAGCTTGCCCGCACCGCCTGTTCTTTCAATCGGGCCGGGCGCGATCGCATTCACGCGGATGCCGTATTTTTTGCCCCATTCCACCGCAAGCGTACGTGTTAAGGATAACACACCCGCTTTTGCCGCTGCAGAATGGACAACGCCGACTCCTGCCCCCCAGGCATAGGTGGCGACCATATTGAGGATGCTCCCCTTGATCTTTTTTTCTATCCAGTAGTTTCCAACCGCCCGTGAACAATAGAATGTCCCGTTTAAGACAATATTGAGGACCGCATTCCAGCCGTTTACCGATAATTTTTCCGCCGGGCAGATAAAATTTCCGGCGGCATTATTGACAAGGAAATCAATGCGTCCGAATTTTTTGTCTGTCTCTTCCACCATTCGCTGGACGTCTTCCGGATTCCGGACATCCATTTGCACCGTGAGAATATCAGAATGGTAACGGAGCAGTTCCGCTTTTGTTGCCTTTAATTTTTCCTCATCCCTTCCTGTAATGACCACTTTTGCTTCTGACTGCGCAAATTTGGCCGCCATTGCCTTCCCCATTCCGCTTGAACCGCCTGTTACGATGACAACTTTTTCTTTCATCAACCTTCTCCCCTTTCATGAATGAACAGCCATTCATTATATATAAAAAAATCAACGGATTCGGCAAGCTGCCGGATACCGTCGCAAACGATCCCAGTGCCCCGGCCCAAGTGCTTCCAGGGCGTATGAAACTAAGAATCTTTTTTTATTTTTAATAAGGACTCATGCAGCTTCGTTAATGCCCGGATGATCGTTTTCTTACGGTTATAGCCTTTTACCACAACCGTCAGGCCGTTATATTCCGCATACGCCTGCCCCCAGGCACTGTCACGCAAAAAACCGAAAACGTAAACTTTAATATATCCAGCCTCAGCCGGGATAAAAATCATGTCCATTCTTTCGCTCATTTTGAACGCTCCTTCCGTGTCCAAAAATGCGGCCCGGATTCCGGCTGGCACCGAAAACGATAGAAAGAGCCGTCTTGGTGAAATTCTTTTTTCTATACCATACCATACAATGTACCATTAGTCAGGGGAAAAGAAAATACGTTTTTGCAATTTAACCGGACGGATTTTACACAAACAGCTGCTTTTCCACTTCTTCGGCGGGGACAGGCCGGCTGAAGAAGTAACCTTGTGCTTTCTGGCAGCGGGCCGATTGCAAAAACTCCACCTGTCCTTGTTCCTCGACCCCTTCCGCGACGACTTCAAGCCCGAGCTGGTGGGCAAGGTGAATGATCGTTTTTGTAATGGCCGCATCTTTTTGGCTGTTTTCCAGTTCCCGGACAAAAGACTGGTCAATTTTTAAAATGTCAACCGGAAATTTTTTAAGATAGTTCAAAGAAGAATACCCGGTTCCGAAATCATCGACCGATATCGTCAGCCCCATTTCTTTCAGGCTACTAAGCACTTTTAAAATATGGCCTTTATCTTCCATTGCGCCTTCCGTAATTTCAATTTCAAGCACGGACGCAGGCAGCTTGTATTTTTCAAGCGTTCTTCCGATAAGTCCGGCCAGGCCGGGATCAAGAAACTGCTTCGGGGATATATTCACAGCGACCCGGAAACCGGCCCACCCTTTTTGCCGCCACTGTGCAATTTGCGCGCATACGTGATCGATCACCCACGCGCCGATTGAAGTGATCAGCCCTGTTTCTTCTGCAAGCGGAATGAACTTCAAAGGCGGGACATTACCGAATTTCGGGTTGCGCCATCTCAACAAGGCTTCAAAACTTTTAATTTTGCCCGTATCGAGCTGCACTTGCGGCTGATAATGGACGGCCAGCTCGTTTTTTTCAATGGCGCGGCGGAGATGGGCTTCCATCAAAATATAATTATGGAAGTCGGCATCCATTTTTTTGCTGTAAAAAAGGAAATGCCCTTTCCCCCGTTCCTTCACTTTAAAAAGAGCCGTGTCCGCATGTTTGATTAACGTTTCCCCGTCTTCGCCGTCTTCCGGAAACAGGCTGATGCCAACGGACGGCGTCAAAAAATAATCTTCCCCTTCAATTTTAAACGGGTCATAAAAGAGCGCCAGGATCTGTTCCGCCATTTGTTTCACTTCTTCCCGTGAGCACCCGGCCGTAAGCACGATAAACTCATCGCCGCCCTGGCGGTACACTTCGTAATCCGAAAAGGGAAGCTGCTTCAGGCGGATGGCTATCCGTTTTAAAATTTCATCGCCGACATGCTGGCCAAGAATATCGTTAAAATATTTAAAACGGTCAAGATCGATATATAATACAGCCGGATGGGGCGCGCCTTTTTTTGCTTCCGCCGTTTTCCTGTTCAACCGATCCAGCAAAGCGTGCCTGTTCCAAAGGCCTGTTAAAGGGTCAAGCTGATATGTACGTGCATCCGGAAGCATCCGTTCGCCATCCAGCAGTGCTGTCACATCCCTTGTAATGGCAATCACCCACTCTCCGCCGTTCATGCCGGCCAAAGAAGTATGGAGGATGCGCCTTGCATCCGAATGATGGATGAAGTCGACAGCTTTGTTATCTTCCAGCGCAGTTTGGCAAAAATATTCAAACCGGGCGGCTTCCTCTTCCTCGAGGACATCCTGTAGAAATTTTCCGGTTTTTTCCATCTGCTCTTCTTTGTTCACATAAACAAACTTAAACGCCGGCCCGTTCTCCACTTTCAAAACACTGACCGTCTCGGAAAGCTTGGAAAGAAAATCGCGGCTGAAAAAAACATCGATTGGCAGTTCCTGGAATTTCTTTGTTTGTCCTTCAGCTTTCGATTTGTCCATAATATCATCCTTTTTCTGATCAAGAAAATGCTTGCTGACGCTGAAAAACTCAGGTGAAAGTATATTTCTATTTTACAGAGAAATGTACGAAAAGCATAGTTAAAATACAAAAAACCGGGGCGGAAAGTGCGGCCGGGAAATCCGCGGCCGTTGCTTTCCTTCTAGGCCGGCCATCCATTTGCCGGGTCCCGCCACTCCCGGTTTTTGTCTTTTTCCGTCGGTAGTGATCCGCCCGTCGCTCACTTGTTGCCCCTTTTTTACTTCTGATTTGCGATAAAGGGCCACCAATTTGCCTTCCCAAGCATTTTTACAAGCACCGGCACAAACAAGGGCAGCATGATCAAGGCATAAAACAGAAGCCCGGTAAGTGTCAGGGTGGCGATTTGCAGCAATGATAAAACGCCGGACGGCATCATAGCCGCAAAAGTGCCGGAAAGAATGATGGCTGCAGAAAGAATGACGGTCCCCATCTTTTTCATGGCAAGCAAAATCGCCTCTTCTGCAGGCAAATGCTGGTATTCATTGAACCGTTCCATTAAAAAGATGGAATAGTCGGTACCGAGCGCGATTAAAATGACAAAACCGAAGAACGGCACCGCCCAGCTGATACCCGGATAGCCGAGCAGATGGACAAAAATGATTTCCGTTAAACCGGCAGATGCAAAATAAGTGATAAGAAGGGACGCCAGCAAATAGAGCGGCATGACGATCGACCGCAAGAAAATCAAAAGCGCGGCGGCCACCCCGATCAGCATAAAAGTGACGGTACGCGTGTAATCCGCTTTCGACATCTTATCCAAATCGCGGTTGATGCTTGACACGCCGCCGATCCCGATGTGGGCATTTTCTAATTTTGTCCCCTTTACGGCGTCTTTTAATGCCCGGTTGATATGACTAATATCAGCCATTGCCCTGTTGGAGTACGGGTTTTCATTTAATATCAGATGAAAAGTCACCATTTTTCCGTCTTTCGAAATATAATGGCCCAGCGCTTTCTGATAATCCGCATTTGAAAGCAGGGCATCCGGAATATAAATGCCGGACTGTTCCATACTTGTTTCATCTGCCAAATCATTCAGATAAGAACCGGCATCGTACAACCCGGATTCGATTTTCCCGAGTCCTGCTGCGCTTTTATCAAGACCATCGGAAAGCTGATTCATATGGGTTCCAAACGTCGTGAGGCCGGTTTTCAGCTGTGCCTGGCCGTCCGCGATCCCCTGAAGCCCCTTTTGCAGTGCCGGGATTTTCCGGATCACTTCGTTTTGGCCTGCTGCGGTCTGGTTCAAACCGGTTTCAAGCTGATCAAGCCCGTTGATGATCGGCGTAAACCCATCGGCAAAGCGGCCAAGCCCGGCTGAAATCGCTGAAAGTTTTGCGTCCACGCTTTCCAATGTTGCTGTGACGGCATCAATCTGGCTGTACAGGCTGACAATGGTATCATTGTCATTACCGGCGCCGAGCCCAAGCTCATTCATCGCCTGCTGCACTTTTTGGAATTGCGGGTCATTCGCTGCTTCCGGATTATCTTTTAAAAACGCCTGGTAAGCCGCTTGCAGGGAGCTGACCTGCTTCGGAATATCAGCCGGCAACTGGTCCGTTTGGCTGATAAACTGGCGGATGCCAGACTGGACGAGCTGGTATTTTCCATACAGCTGGTTAAAACCGGACTGCAGTTCCTTTGCCTGCTGCTGGGCATTTTTTACCCCGCTTTTCAGTTCGTCCGCGCCCGCCGAACCGCTCTGGATGCCTTCTTCAATCCGGCTGAGCGAGTTTGACAGATTCCCCATGCCGGCTGAGATTTTCTCTGAACCGGCCTCCAGCTCCCCGATCCCGTCGGTTGCTTCTTTAAACTTTGATTTGGCGTTTTCCAGGGAACCGGATGCCCCCGTTAATCCTGATTTGATTTTCTGAATGCCGTTATGGCTTTTTTCCAGCCCTTCACCCAATGTTTTGGCCTGGTTTTTGACATAAATTTCTTTCATTACCGAACCGTCCGGCCTTGTCGCGCTTTGAACTTGTGCAACATGCGGGACTTTATCCAGATCCGCGCTGATTTTCTCGATTAAAGCGAGATAGTCTTTTGATTTAACAGGCTCATCATTCTCGAGGACGACTTCGGTCGGCATTGCTTTCCCGGCGCCGAAACTTTCGGCAATGATGTTGAACGCTTTTACGGAATCGTAGTTGTCCCCGAGTTCATCGAGAGAATTGAAAGACAGCTTGCCGTTATAGCTGATCAATAGCGGAACCATGATCACCGCCACAATCGCAAGGGAAAGAAACGGCCTTGCCAGCGCAAAAAGGCCGGCCCGTTCCCAAATTTTGCTTTCATGGTGGGAAATGTCCCCGCGCACAGGCCAGAACAGCCCTTTCTTTAACACAGCCATAAAAAACGGCACAATCGAAAACAGGGCAAGCAGCAAAACGGCTACCCCGACCGCAACGGCAGAAGCGGATTGGTACAGCTTAAAACTGGCAAGCCCGATCGAGGCAAAACCGATCAGGACGGCAATGCCGCTGAACAGCACCGTTTTCCCGGCCGAACGGTAAGTCGCAAGAATGGCCGGCAATGTTTCTTTGCCATCCGCCAGTTCTTCCTTAAAGCGGCTGAGCAGCAAAATACAATAATCCGTACCAATCCCGAACAAAACAGCAACGAGAAAAATTTGCGTAAAATTTGAAACCGGAAAATCAAGCTTGTCGACGAGTATCGCAACGATAAACTGGCTGACAAGATAAGAAAGCCCGACCGTTAATAGCGGGATGAGCGGCGCGACGATTGAACGGTACACGAGCACAAGGACGGCCAGGATGAAAACAATCGTAATCGCTTCTGTTTTTTTCAAGCCCGCCTGTGAGCTGTCCGTGACATCTTCATTGATCAGCCTGTTGCCGGTCATCATCACCTCGACGCCCGGCGTTTTTACCGCTTTCTGCAAAGCCGCGCGCACTGTTTTAAAAGACTTCTTGCCCGGATCCACGCTGGCAATGGCCATCACCGTTTTTCCGTCTTTGGAGACAAGCTCACTTTTAAGGGCCGGCTCGCGAAAATGGGTTGTTAAGCCCGTAATCGCATATTGCTTTTTATTTTTTTCCAGCCGTTCAAGTGTGCTCCGGATATGCCCCATCTCATGGCCGGATATTTTTACCCGGTCATGGAACACGATGATGACGCTTGTACCGTGGTTTTCTGTCTGCTGGTGCCGGCTTTTGATTTCAGCCGCCCGTTGCGAGGCATAACCTTCCGGAACCTTAATCTGGCCTTTTTCCCTGACTAATGGTTCCATTGCCGGCGCTTTCCATGCCAATAAAATGCTGATCAATGCCCATACTAAAACAACAATCCATTTCAACTGCACCAATCGCTTCATGAACTGGTTTCCTCCCAAGCTTGTGATCACGTCACTCTTGAACCATTATAAAACAAACGGCCGCAGAAGTATGTAAAAAAATGGACATTTTCATGTTGCTTTCTTTCCAAAATAAACGAAAAGTAGTATAATTGACTAAAAAATAATATGATTAAAAATGAAAGGAGTTCTCTATTTGAATTCGCATAAACCTGCTCCATTACAACCTACAATCGAAAACCTCTCTTATGCTGTATTCACGGTCAATCGCCATGCGAAAACCGCAACCAATCCAAAATTTCTTTACCTTTTAAAGAAAAAAGCGCTTGAAAAAATGATCCGGGAAGGGAAAGCACTGAAAGTCGGGCTACACTTTTCCGAGCATCCAAAGTACAGCCAGCAGCAGTCTGATGTGCTTGTAAAGTGCGGTGATTATACATTCCATATTCCGCCGTCAAAAGACGATTTTAAAAACCTCCCCCATCTCGGATACCTGGACCATAAAACAAGGAACCCGAAATGCCGCATGCCTTTAAGCCAGGCTAAGCAGTTGCTCGAGCAGTATACTGGGCTCACGGAAAAACAACAGCATCCGGGGCAGCCCCGCACCGGCAGGAAAAATTGCAAACCGGTTTTTAAAAAATTGGGTGACTCCTTTTTCTAAGCCGCAGCAAGCGCAAACCAAATAACGGGAAAATCCGTTTGCAAAACCGGGTAAAAGACCCCTTCCAGATGAATCACGATACGCAACCATACAGGAAAGCCCTCCGCGATTAGCCGGGGGCTTTTCTGCGTTTACAGCACTTTTTCGTCCATCGCAAGGATAAGCTGGTTGATTTCAGGTTTACTGATTTGGGCATCGGCGCCGACCATTTCCCCTTTATGCCTCAATGCGTCCGTGATCAGCGACGAAAAGATGATAACCGGCAGCACTTTTAATGCAGGATCTTCTTTTATTTTTTTCGTTAAATGGTGTCCATCCATTTGCGGCATTTCAATGTCCGTAATCACAAGCTGGACTTCATCTTTAATCTCTTTTCCGCTTTCTGCAATCCCGGATAAATATTCGAATGCTTCTTTCCCGTTTTCAAAAAACGCAATTTGTTCATACCCGGCTTCAAGCAGCGTATCGCGGAGCAATTCCCTGAGCAGGCCGGAATCTTCCGCGATCACAATCCGTTTATTGTTCCGCTCCCGCTTTCCAAGCTTTTTGACTTCTTCCACCCGGATCGTGGCTTCCGGGTTGATTTCCGCAATCATTTTTTCAAAATCAAGCAGCAAAATCATCATGTCTTCTTTCTTGATCACGCCGATCACCTGTGTATCGGTGCCCGCATACATCCCAGACGGTTTTTCAATTTGATCCCAGGAGAACCGGTGGATTTTTGAAACATTGTCCACATGAAAGACAATTTTTTGCTGGTTGAACTCCGTCACGATAAATTTGTCATCCTCGCCCGTTTCAGGCGGATGCCCGAGTACTTTGCGCAAATTAACAACCGGCAGTATTTCCCCGCGCAGCTGGATAATGCCTTCAATATTTGGATGGGCGTGCGGAATGGTGGTAACCGCAGCCGGCATGATAATTTCCTTCACCTTAATGACATTGATGCCGTAATGATTTTGTGCGACAGAAAATTCTACGATCTCAACTTCGTTTGTGCCGCTTTCCAGTAAAATCTCGTGCTCTAGACTCATTTTTTTTGCCCCCTCGTTCTAAAACGTATGAAAATCCGGCGCGGAGCATTTTGCGGACTGCCCGATTCTCAATATTTGCCCACATGAATTATATCGGCAGATGGACCAGAATGTTTCACCTCTAAAAGGGCAAACGGAAAAGATTGCTTTTTCACAAATGTGCAAGCGTGGTAAGATGAAGAAGAACAGGACATACATATTTAATGAAAAGCAATTCGTGAAAGAGGAGGAAACCGGTTTTGGAACATTTACTGAACCCGCATGTGCGGGAGATTGAAATATCCGGCATCCGCAAGTTTTCAAACATGGTTGCCGGAATCGAAGACATGGTCTCATTTACAATCGGCCAGCCCGATTTTAAAACGCCGGAACATGTCAAACAAGCAGGGATCCGCGCCATTGAAGAAAATAAGACAACCTATACCCACAATGCCGGCGACCTTGCTTTGCGCAAGGCTGCAGCACAATTTGTAAAAACGAAATACAACCTGTCTTATAAACCGGAAACGGAAGTCATTGTCACGATCGGCGCCAGCGAGGCGATCGATATTACGCTCAGAACCGTATTGACACCCGGTTCCGAAGTCATCCTGCCCGGGCCCGTTTACCCGGGGTATGAACCGGCCATCCGCCTGTTGGGAGCCGTTCCGGTGCACGTGGACACAAGGGCAAACCGGTTTAAGCTAACCGCGGATCTCATCCGCCAGGCTATCACAGCAAAAACGAAATGCATCATTTTGCCGTACCCTTCCAATCCGACAGGGGTTACGCTCGAAAAGGCGGAATTGCAGGAAATTGCAGACCTGCTCCGCGGCCGTGATATTTTCATTCTGGCCGATGAAATTTATAGCGAGCTAACGTACAATCTGCAGCACGTCTCGATTGCTTCGTTTTTGCCGGAGCAGACCATTGTCATTAACGGCGTCTCAAAGTCCCACTCGATGACCGGCTGGCGGATCGGCTTCGTGTTTGCGCCGGAATGGCTCACAAAGCATATTTTAAAAGTCCACCAATATAATGTGTCGTGCGCGCCTTCTATTTCCCAGATGGCGGCGCTTGAAGCGCTGACAGCCGGCATCGATGACGCGCATGCCATGAAAACGGAATATGAAAAACGGAGAGACTATGTATGCAGGAGGCTGGATGAGATCGGCATTGGCTATGTGAAACCGGACGGGGCTTTTTACGTATTCGCAAAGGTGCCGGAAGCGTGGAAGCGGTCCTCTTTCGATTTTGCGCTGGATCTGGCAAAACAGCAAAAAGTCGCGGTTGTCCCGGGGAGCGCTTTTTCGAAGTACGGCGAAGGCTGGTTCCGGATGTCTTACGCATGCAGCATGGATCAACTTGAAAAAGGACTTGCGCGCATGGAAAAGTTTGTTGCAAATCTATCCTGAAACTATGTGCCGGCTGATTTTCTGCTGGTGCTGCATTCCATGGCAATGGGCGTCATGTTGAAAATGAAATTCCTTGCTGGCGCCGCGTTCGCCATAAGGACAGAAGCCCGCGTTAAACCATAATGGCTTCCCGTGTTAACAAAATTTGCTGGAACATGGGCATATGACCCGACCAGGATGATCCCGCCCGCATAAAAAATAAGCCCGTCGGCATATGCCGGCGGGCAAACTTTACTTGGACCAATATTTAATCAATGCTTGTGTGCCGCTGTTTTCTTCACCTTTTGCAGCCAGTTCTTCATATAATTTTTTGCTGAGTGCAAGCCCCGGCAGGTCGAGCCCCATTTTTTCCGCTTCATCAAGGGCGATTTTCATGTCTTTAATAAAATGCTTGATAAAAAAGCCCGGGGAATAATCGCCCGCAAGCATGCGCGGAACAAGATTGGACATTGACCAGCTCCCGGCTGCCCCGGCGCTGATAGATTTGAGCACTTTTTCCGGATCGAGCCCTGCTTTTTTCGCATACACAACCGACTCTGTCACACCAATCATATTGGAGGCAATGGCGATCTGGTTGCACATTTTTGTATGCTGGCCGGATCCCGGGCCGCCCTGCAGTACGATATTTTCCCCGAGTACGGAAAAAACCGGTTTTACTTCTTCAAATACCGATTCTTCGCCGCCTACCATAATCGTCAAATTGCCTTTTTGCGCCCCGATATCGCCGCCGGAAACCGGTGCATCAAGCGCCTTCACCTGTTTCGCTTTCGCCGCTTCATCAATCTTTTTGGCAAGGGTCGGCGTGGAAGTGGTCATATCAATCAGGATCGTTCCTTCTTTCGCCGCGCCAAGCAGCCCGTTTTCCCCGAAATACACTTCTTCCACATCGTGCGGATAGCCGACCATCGTAATGACGATATCTGATTTTGCAGCCGTTTCTGCCGGCGTGCTGCACCATTCGGCTCCTGCTTTGAGAAGCGGCTCCGCTTTTTCTTTTGTCCGGTTATAGACAAAAAGCGGATATCCTGCGTTTCGCAAATTTTGCGCCATGCTCCGGCCCATTACGCCTAACCCGATAAATCCGATCTTTTTCATCATGGGTCCCCCTTTTCGCAAATAAACAAAAAAGCCTGCATCACAGCAGGCCAAAAGCAAACATGGGGGTACAAGGAAGAAAACAATCTTTCCTCTATTTTATACCCCGCACAGCCTGCTTTAAACCTGGCAAATTAAATCGATTTGACTTTTCCGCCGTCGATCAGGAAGCTGCTTCCGGTAACATAGGAATTGGCTTCAGAAACCAGAAACGCAACAAACTTCCCGAATTCGTCCGGTTCGCCGTATCTGCCGAGCGGAATCGACTCCAGTTCCTTTGCCTGGACTTCTTCCATCGATTTTCCGGTTTTCTCCGCTGTCACTTTGTCAAGATGGACGATCCGGTCCGTTGCAATTCTGCCCGGGCCGACCGTATTCACGAGGATTTGGTACGGGGCAAATTCTTCCGCCAGCGTTTTCGAAAGCCCCACAATGCCCGTCCGGAATGTATTCGACAATATCAGCCCCGGGATCGGCTCCTTAATGGATGAAGAGGCAATGTTGATGATCCGGCCGCCGTTTTTCTTTAAAAGTGGCAATGCTTCCCTGATGATGCGTATGTACGAAAGCAGATTCAGTTCGAATGATTTTTGCCAGTCTTCATCCGCCATATCTTCAAAACTTCCGGCCGGCGGTCCTCCTGCATTGTTGACCAGGATATCCAGTCTGCCGAATGTATCCCGTGCTTTTTGCACCATGGCGCGAATATCTTCCGGATGGGTAATATCTGCCCGGATATACGCTACTTTCCCGGTGCCGTAAGCGGATAATTCTTCTTTTGCCGCCTGCAGTTTTTCTTCATTCCGGCTTGTAATAAGGACATCTGCGCCTTCCATTACAAGTTGTTTGGCTACCGCTTTCCCAAGCCCCTGGCTGGAAGCGACAACAAGGGCGGCTTTCCCTTTTAATCCTAAATCCATTCAAAATCCCTCCCCGAAATCTTATGTTCACAAAAGCCTGTCTTCATTATAAACGATTTTTCCCCATCCATACACGATAAAGCTTCAAACCGGCTTCCCCACCATTTTTCCGTTAAAATTGGATATCCGGCATTTTGATGTGCGCTCCGCCAAAGCGCAATCCAAAAAAAGCCGAATGGCAAAGCCACTCGGCAAAAATAGGGGGAAAAATGAGAAAGAAACGATATACATCCGGTATTGTAACAATACTGGATACCAATAATACTACCCTTAATGCTGGGATGGTTTACATATACCCGCTTCCTTCACCCCTAAACCTGTTTTTGAAAAAATTTTTTTATCCGTTTGAAAGAACTTTTTTCACGTGTTCTTTTACTTCTTCGTTCGTTGTGAAGTTCAAAACGTCTTCTGCCAGTTTTTCCATATCAGCCTTATTCAGGTTCCTGATTTGGGAACGGGCCCTTAAAATCGAAGAAGCGCTCATTGAAAATTCATCAAGGCCGAGGCCGAGCAGAATCGGAATCGCGATTTCGTCTCCGGCCATTTCGCCGCACATGCCGGCCCATTTGCCTTCTTTGTGCGCCGCGTCAATGACGCGTTTCACAAGGCGTAAAATGGCCGGGTTATACGGCTGGTACAAATACGAAATGTGTTCGTTCATACGGTCTGCAGCCATCGTGTACTGGATCAGATCGTTTGTGCCGACACTGAAGAAATCAACTTCTTTTGCAAACAAATCAGCCATTACGGCAGTGGAAGGAATTTCAACCATAATGCCGACTTCGATATGATCTGCAACCTGCACGCCTTCCTGGATAAGCTTTTCTTTTTCTTCCAAAAGAATCGCTTTTGCTTTGCGGAATTCATCCAGATTGGAAATCATCGGGAACATAATTTTCAGGTTGCCGTATGCGCTCGCGCGGAGCAATGCACGCAGCTGGGTGCGGAAAATATCCTGTCTGTCCAGGCACAAGCGGATCGCACGGAAGCCGAGGAACGGGTTCATTTCTTCCGGAAGCGGCAAGTATGGCAGTTTTTTGTCGCCGCCGATATCCAGCGTACGGACTACAACCGGTTTGCCTTTTAAGCCTTCAAGCACCGCTTTATAGGCATCAAATTGCACTTCTTCTGACGGAAGTTCGTCCCTACCCATATAGAGGAACTCTGTACGGTACAGGCCGACGCCTTCCCCGCCGTTCCGGATTACGCCGTCGAGATCGTTCGGGGTGCCGATATTGGCAACCAGTTCAACCGTATGGCCGTCTTTCGAAACGGATTTTTCATTGATCAGCTTCGCCCATTCGGCTTTTTGCCGTTCAAATTGTTCCTGCTTTTGTTTGTATTCATCGACCACTTCAGGTGTCGGATTCACATGGACATCGCCATTGCTGCCGTCCACGATGACAAGGTCGCCGTTTTGGATATCCTGGATCGCCGTTTTCGTCCCGACGACTGCCGGAATTTCCAAAGAACGCGCCATGATCGCAGAGTGGGACGTACGCCCGCCGACATTTGTTGCAAAACCTTTTACATACTGGCGGTTCAACTGCGCCGTATCAGAAGGGGTCAAGTCTTCAGCAATGACAATGACTTCTTCCGAGATCATGCTTGGATTCGGAATATCCACTTTCAGCAGATGAGCCAGAATCCGTTTTGTCACGTCGCGGATGTCCGCTGCACGTTCGCGCATATATTCGTTGTCCATTTGTTCGAACATGGTCACGAACATATCCGCAACTTCTTTCAATGCGTATTCCGCATTGACCTGGTCATCCCTGATTTTGTCCTGGACCGGCGTCAACAGTTCCGGATCTTCCAAAACGAGCAAATGGGCATCAAAGATCGCTGCTTTGTCCGCCCCCAGCGCCTTCATTGCATGCTCCCTGATCGCCTGCAGTTCAGACTTGGATTCAGACACAGCAGTATCAAAGCGTTTCAATTCATCCGAAACATTCTGGATAGACCTTTTTTCAAAAGACAAATCCGGTTCTACCAGACGATATGCTTTTGCGATGGCAATCCCGTTGGATGCTGCTATACCTTTTAAAATGGTTGACATTATTCGCCCAGACCCTCTTTTTTCATTAATTCAGCTAAAGCGTTCAATGCATCTTGTGCATCGTTGCCTTCTGCAGAAATGGTAATGTCGGCGCCTTTGCCGATTCCAAGGGACATAACCCCCATGATCGATTTCAGGTTCACTTTCTTATCCTTGTACTGCAATTGGATATCTGAATCGAATTTGCTTGCCGTTTGTACGAGCAATGTAGCAGGACGTGCGTGGATTCCTGTATCTGCTGTTACTTTAAATTGTTTTTCAGCCATGGGTAGAACGACTCCTTTTCTATAATATAGTTCTAAAAATAATGCACTGTACATTTTTCGTCAATATTTATCAACCATCTTCATACAAATGACAAATTTTGCAAACGAGGGTTGAAAAAAACCGCAGCGATGCCGGGATACCTGCAAACACCGTTCATCCCCGGTTATTCAGCAGGCTGCTCCCTCAAAGTCCGCGCGGCCCATCCGTGCCAAAAACACGCCTCGCCCGAAACCGGGAACACGCATGTCCCCGGCCGGATCAAAAAAATGACAAATATTGCACAGTGCGGGAAAAACAAAATCCCCGTAATAGAATAACATGCCTTTCCAAATAAAACAATCATCAGAGTTGACTTCATTTTGCTTAAAAATGCACAAAATTATGCATGCCCCGGTCAGATTTCCGGCTCGTCCAAATAAATATAGCGGACATTCCCGCCGCGCAAGGCAATGCCCTTAAAATGTTTAAAGTCTTCCTCGGCAATAAGCACTTTCCGGAAGTCCATAAAATCTTCACGGCTGACGAATAATTCTTCGATTTCCCTGTTGCGAAGCCGGTTGATTTCCTGTCTGATTTCTTCTTCCAACATACGACCACCCCACCCGGTATTGTACCACATTCTTCCTGCCGCCTACTTGTTTGCTTTCGCGATTTTTTAAAACCGGCCCGATTTGTATTTTTCTGTTCCTTTCGCCTTGAATTTTTCAGAAAAATAGTGCAAACTGGTTACAATACTTTCTTACGGGAGGACCGCAATGAAAAAAGCACAAATTGGTGACATTATTGAATTTAAAGACGGGCTTCAAGGAATTGTCGAAAAGGTGAACGAGAACTCGGTCATCGTGGATTTAACCTATATGGAAAACTATCAGGAACTGGAGCTTGATGAAAAAACAGTGGTCAATCATAAAAACTATCAGGTTATCCATTCGGCTTTACATTAATTCAAACGCTTACCGCGCAGTAAGAAACCGGCACATGCCGGTTTTTTTACTGCCGTTTCTATGATTGTGAATTTTTTAACATTATTTTCCCGGATACCTTTTTCCCTATTTCTCTGCTAAAATATTCACTGTATTTTTGTTTGACCCAATGCCGCGAAGGCCGGACTGCGGGGCCGGATCTCTTTTTTTGGCCCTTCCCGGTTTTTTGCCGGCGGTTTGCGAACTTAAGAAAGGAGCGCATTGGCGGTGGCAAAAAACATGGTGGATACAAAGCTTCTCGGAAGTATCTTGATCGCCCACCTTCTGCTATATATTACGTTTCGGGATACCTCCGTTTTTTGGTATTTATATTCCGGAGCAATGCTGTTTTTGATCAGTTACACGGTTTTTCTTGGAAAATCAGAAAAACACGAAAAGCTTCCGTACCTTCAATTGCTGTTGTATGGCATCTTTTCGGGTTTTCTCCTCTATATTATTTTCAGAATTGGCAATACAGTACTCGGTTTTTTGCCGGGCGGGCTTGACAATGAAGTCGCCCGCGCATACAGGCGTTTTTCGCCCGAATCCTTCTGGCATTACTTAGCGCTTGTCCTGATTCTCATCCCCGGAGAAGAAATTTTTTGGCGTTCATTTGTCCAGGCCCGGCTCATGAAAATGATGGAAGCGAAATATGCGATTTTGATTTCCGCCGTATTGAACGCATCCGTTTATTTTTACTGCGGATTAAAAATCATGGTCATTGCCGCTTTTGCCGGTTCGATTTTCTGGGGGCTACTGTATGCAAAAAAACGGAGCCTGTCTGCACAAATTTTGTCGCATCTTACCTTTGATTTGCTGCTTGTCGTCTTCCTGCCGATTTTTTAAGCAGGGGGACGGCTTTTTTCGGCATTTGCCCGCCACAAATGCATAACAACCGCGCAAAGCTGTTTTGAATGCCTTACCGGTCACCCCCGGATCGTCTTTATTCCGAGTGCCATCATAAAAACAAGGCTGAAATAGCCGAACAAGGGATATAAAACCGATAATAGCGGGCCGTAATGCAAGCTGCTGATCAGCAGAATGGCGGAAAAAATCAACCCGTACAGCAAACCGCTTTTCATCGGGATATATTTTTGCATTTGCCGCTCAAGCCCGTAGGCATCCCCGATAATAGAAGTGAAAATTTCCCCGAAAATCAGCAGAACATAAATAAAATAAATGCCCGGAAAACTCGCTTTCACAATATGCGCCATCGGAATCTCCACTTGGGCAACGTCCGGCAGCGTGACCAGTGACAAATGGCTGGAAATCAGGATGAGCGTTAAAAACAGCCCGCCCAGTATCCCGCCGGCACGGACGACTTCCTTATCTTTCACTTCCGCCGCAACCGGGACAAGCACCGCCTGCGCGAGCGCCAAATTCAAAGCCGCATAGGAAAGGGCGCGGAGAAGCGCACGGGGCATATCAACACTTTCCGGCCGGGCCATGAGCGCTTGAAAAAAACCGGGTGACTGGAAGGACTGCGACAAAAGCAGAAAATTAAACAAAAGCATCAACGGCACAACAAATGTGTTGACGCCAAGCAGCCCCTTGATGCCAAAACACATGACAAGAAAGGCAAGAAGCACCGTCAATAAAATCCCTATTTCCCTCCCAATATGAAGCTGCTCCTCAAAAACAGCACCCGCACCGGACAGCATGACGCCGCAAACCCCGAAAAGCATGGCCATCATCATCACATTCACGAAACCGGCCGCTTTTTTGCCAAATAAATACCGGTTTAAAGTTTCATAGGAATCCGCATGCAAATCGATCGCTTTTTCCATCATTTTCGTACCAAAGAAAATAAACAAAAACCCTGAAAGGCAGATGGTAAGCAATCCATACAGCCCAAACTGTGTAAAAAAAACGGTAATTTCTTTCCCTGTTGCAAACCCCGCTCCGATGACCGTTCCAATATAAACGGCTGCGATTTGGACAGCACCGCCCCACTTATTCAACGCCTGCACCCCTTTAAGAAAAAATAAGACAACCTGTCAGCTCCGTTACTATCCTATGTCCCGCTTTCTTAAAATAGCCCGGCCGGTTCATTTCCGCCGGTAAAAAATTGGTCAAAAAAAGTCAAAAGCCCCTTTACAAGCAAAAAAAGTTGTCCTATACTATAGGCAAAGGTCAAAGTTGGTCAAATAAAAGATGACACCATTGGCTGATAAGCGTTAATGGCAAATGCAAATCTTTTGATTTTCGGACCGCGCTGTTGTATACTGATATTAGAAAGGTCAAAGATAGTCAAAAGGTGATACGCAGATCCATTTAGTTGTTTTCAGCATAAGACAAATTTGCCATTGTGCTGGAAAGGCCAAAATGCATCAAAGAGGTGCATGCAAAAGATTTGCATCTTGTGAAATTTTGAGCTATACTCATTCCCAATCAAGGTCAAAGCAAATCAAAACGCTTTGATTGTTTTTCAATCTCATTAGTCAAAGATAGTCAAAATCAAACCGATCAAAGGAGGAATGTTTGATGTTATGTGACAAATGCCATCAAAACGAAGCGACGATCGGAATGCATATAAATGTGAACGGAAACCAAAAAACATTGAACCTATGCCAGTCCTGCTACCAAAAAGAACGTGCAAAATTCGAAAACAACTGGGGAGGCATGTTTATGAATAACGGATTTGGAAACTTCGGATTCGGAGGATTCAACGACCTCTTTAACCAAATGAATGCCAACGGGTTCCAGCCGAACGGCGCGAAACAAACCGTACAAACGCAAACACAAGGCGGTGGCAACGGACTACTTGACCAGTTCGGCCGCAACCTGACCGCCGCTGCACGGGCCGGGCAAATCGACCCTGTTATCGGCCGTGATGAAGAAATCGCCCGCGTCATTGAAATTTTAAACCGGCGCAATAAAAACAACCCGGTGTTAATCGGCGAACCTGGCGTCGGGAAAACCGCCATTGCGGAAGGGCTCGCTTTAAAAATTGTTGAAAAACAAGTTCCGGCTAAACTGCGGCATAAAGAAGTTTACTTGCTCGATGTGGCTTCACTTGTTGCAAACACGGGCATCCGCGGTCAATTTGAAGAACGGATGAAAAAATTGATTGCCGAACTCGAACAACGGAAAAACGTACTTCTGTTTATTGACGAAATTCACCTGCTTGTCGGCGCAGGTTCTGCAGAAGGTTCGATGGACGCTGGCAATATTTTGAAACCGGCGCTTGCCCGCGGCGAAATCCAGGTGATCGGCGCGACAACTTTGAAAGAATATCGGCAAATTGAAAAAGATGCCGCACTTGAACGGCGTTTTCAACCGGTACAAGTCAATGAACCGACCCTTGAAGAAACCGTCATGATTTTGCGCGGCTTAAAAGACCGGTATGAAAACTACCATCACGTTGCCTATACCGATGAAGCGCTTGAAGCTTGTGCGAAATTGTCGCACCGCTACATCCAGGACCGCTTCCTGCCGGATAAGGCAATTGACCTGATGGATGAAGCCGGTTCGAAATTGAACCTGACGATTGCGGTTCCGAGCAAAGAAGATATCCAAAAACGGCTTGCTGAAATTGCACAGGAAAAACAAACTGCGCTTGCAACAGAAAACTATGAAAAAGCAGCTGAATTGAAAAAAGAAGAACAAAAACTGAACGAGCTGGCTACTTCCGGCCAAGTTGAAGCCAAACCGGTTGTCGATGTCATGCAAATTCAGGAAATTGTCGAAAAGAAAACGGGTATTCCGGTCGGCAAACTCGAAGCGGATGAAGCGAAAAAACTGCAGCATCTGGAAGAAAACCTTGCTAAAAAGGTGATCGGCCAGGAAGAAGCCGTCCGGAAAGTAGCGAAAGCAATCCGCCGTTCGCGTGCCGGCCTGAAAGCGCAAAGTCGCCCGATCGGTTCGTTCCTGTTCGTCGGCCCGACCGGTGTCGGAAAAACGGAACTGACGAAACGGCTCGCGGAAGAACTGTTTGGCACGAAAGATGCAATGATCCGGCTTGACATGAGCGAATATATGGAAAAACACAGCGTCTCGAAACTGATCGGGGCACCTGCCGGCTATGTCGGTTATGAAGATGCCGGACAACTGACGGAAAAAGTGCGCCACAACCCGTACAGCATTATTTTGCTCGACGAAATTGAAAAAGCGCACCCGGATGTTTTGAACATGTTCCTGCAAATTCTCGATGACGGGCGCTTAACCGATGCCCAAGGGCGGACGGTCAGCTTCAAAGATACCGTCATCATTATGACGAGCAACGCCGGCACCCAATTTAAGCATAAAACAGTCGGATTTGCTAAAAGCGAAGCGATCAAAGAATCGAATATTCTCGATTCACTCGGTGACTTCTTCAAACCGGAGTTTCTGAACCGTTTCGACAACATTGTCGAATTTAAACCACTTGAAAAAGAACATTTGGTTAAAATTGTTGACCTGATGCTCGGTGAACTGGATGAAACGCTGAACGAACAAGCGATTACACTTGACGTGACAGCAGAAGCGAAAGAAAAAATCGCCGAACTCGGTTATGAGCCGGCATTTGGGGCACGCCCGATCCGCCGCGTCATCCAGGAAAAAATCGAAGACCGGATCGCCGACTTTATCCTCGACCATCCGGAAAGCAAAAACTTAAAAGCGGAAGTTCGCGAAGGCGACATTGTCATCGCGGAAAAATAAAGCAAAAACCGGCATGCGGACACAGCCCATGCCGGTTTTATGCATTCCGGCAGATGGACAACACGGGCCGTCTGCCGGATTTTTTTATGCCTGTAAATAGATCGAACGCAGTCCAAACCTGATTGTTGTAATCAATCGGAAGAAATCCGGGTTCTATTACCCGGCACAAAACCAGTCCAAACAAAAAGGCGGGAAACATATTCATCCGGAATATTGATCAGGGATTCATCCGCACTCAAAGGCGCAAAATCAAGATGCAAAAGGTTGGAAGCAGTTCCCCTGTTCGTTAAACAATCTGCATGGCTTTATACGTTTTTCTCGCTTCAGCCAAATTGAGCCGCTGCACTTTTTCATACAATATGAATGACATTTCCCGAATAATCACCATTTCGGATGACCGGGTATTGTACTGCTTCCGATAGGCTTCATACTCATTCATGAGCGAATCCAGCTGCTGACTGCACTGAACCGTTTTCTCATGCGTCAGGCCCAGTTTTTTCCCAAGTTCCATCATTTCCTGGCGTTTTTTCTGAATCCTGTACAGATACTTGTTCTCCTCTAACATGTGCGTGTCCACTTCAAAATTCTCCTTTAGTTCTCTTTTTCTATTGAATGATTGTTATCCCCCGATTATGCTTCAAAAATGTGAGGTGTTACACATGGAAAATGGCGGATGATACTGCCGGTTTTCCGCTTGATGGCATCGTGACAAAAGTTGCGCTGCAAGCCGGAAAGGCGCAAAAGCACTGCCCCCATCCTGCTTATTTTACCATTACTAAAGTAGTATCGCAGGTCTTGACGGAAATGTAAATACAATCGCAATATTAGACAAAATTTTCACCAAAAATTTTCACATCTCCCGAAAAAACCACCCGTTTTTTACAGCTCTATGTTTTTTTTGGTCATGCAGTGGAAAAATAAAAGAGAAAAAGACATGAAAGAAGTGAAGCAGATGGCTAAAAATTTTCTGCTGGCAAAAGCAGCCGGGTGGTTATTTCGTTCAAAAGCAAAACAGTATTTAAATGACCGGGGAAAAACCGGCGATCTGGTTAACCGTGCGGAGAAAAAAGCGCTCTCCAACAAAATCACGCTCGCCAATATGTGGAGTAAAATCCGCATCCTTTTCCAGCTGATCAGGGCATGGGCAAAAGGCGAATACCGCACTGTTCCGTACCGGACGATTCTCATGATTGTAATCGGCCTTATTTATTTCGTATCTCCCATTGACATCATCCCTGATTTTCTTGCCGGTGCGGGCCTTGTTGACGATACCGCCGTGCTCGCTTTTCTTCTGACGCAAGTGACCCCGGATTTGGAAAAATTTTTGCAATGGAAAAACAAAAGAGAGAAAAGTTGAGCTGAAGGCCGCGCGGGACTTTGAAAAACGATACCCCTTTTAGACAATCGCCCCTTCAAGACGGAGCAGGAATGCTTTTTGATCGATCCGGCTCCCGGCATAGCCTGTTAACGACTTGTCTTTTCCGATCACGCGGTGGCAGGGGATCAGGATCGGAACAGGGTTTTTCCGGTTCGCCTGCCCGACGGCCCGCACGGCTTTCGGGTTCCCGACAGCCTCGGCGATGTCTTGATACGAGCACGTTTCTCCATACGGAATTTTTTTCAGCGCTGCCCAAACCGCCATTTGAAAGGGAGTGCCGGAAACAGAAACCGGCACATCAAAACGGGTTCTTTTCTTTGCAAAATACGCTTCCAGTTCACTGGCTGCGCACAGAAGCAGCGGGTGGCGGGGTTCCGGCATGCCCTCTTCATCTGTTTTTCCGAAAGAAACGGCCGTAATGCCCCTTTCATTCGCCCTTACTGTTAAAGGTCCGATTGGGCTTTCCAGCCAAATAAAAGCCATTTTCATCACCTGCTTCCTGGTGCACGGGAAGAAAGATATGAAAAGTTGTGCCTTCCCGCACTTTGCTTTGAACTTGAATGAAGCCTTTATGCTCCTTTATAATTTTATAACTGATCATCAAACCAAGTCCGGTTCCTCTTTCTTTTGTCGTATAGAACGGCTCGCCCAGCTTTTCTATTTTATCGTCCGGGATGCCTTCCCCTTCATCGCGGATGCTCGTATGGACAAGCCCTTTTTCCTTTTCGTAACAAATCGCGATATCTATTTTGCCCCCATCCGGCATGACTTCTATTGCATTCTTAATAATATTGATAAAGACCTGCTTGATCTGGTTGCCTTCGCAATAAACATCCGGAAGTCCCTCGTCAAAGTGGCAGGAAATCTGGATATTGTGCATCAGCGCCTGGGCGTTCAGCAAACCAATTGTATCGCGCATGATTTTTCGGACATCGTGATTTTGGAACTGGATGGCCTGCGGCTTTGCCAGCACCAGAAAGTCGGTAATAATCGCTTCAATCCGCGCCAGTTCTGATGTAATCACATTAAAATATAATGAATGCTCTTCCTCTTTCATGCTGTTTTGCAGCAATTGGATAAAACCTTTTAAAGCCGTCATCGGATTGCGGATTTCGTGGGCAATGCCGGCCGCGAGCTCCCCGACAATATTCAGGGTATCCGATTTGCGAAGCTGCTCCTGCATCGCCCTTCTTTCAGTAATATCCCGGATGACCGTTAAATTCATATTTGACGTCAGGTTCCCTTTTGACGTAATCTCATAATATTTCGTTTCATTGGCTTTTGAAGCAGTAAACAAATAATCTGCCGTCCCGTTCTCTTTTAACTGAAAAAGATGGCGGAGAAAATCTTTTTGCATTTTTTCGTCATTGGTAAGCAATAAATTTTGGATTCTCTTCCCGATCGCATCTTCCCGGCTGCAGTCGAAATAGTTTGCAGCTGCAGGGTTGATATCGACAATTTTCAAATCCCAGTTCCATAAGACCATCCCGTCGATCGATCCTTCGAACACTTTCCGGAACCGTTCCTCGCTGTCCCGCAGCGTCTGTTCCATCTTGTAACGGCTGCTCACGTTGCGAAAAATGGTCATATGGTAATTTTCCGCGCTAATATACCGGGATGTAAACTCGAGATGCTTCAGCTGCCCGTTCGGCATTTTAAACAGCAGTTCTTCGCGGGCCGCCGGGATTTGGTTTAGCCTGTCGAACTTCCGGCAATTCCCACCGTTTTCGACATAAACAAAATCGCTCAGCTTTTTCCCGACAAACTCTTCCATTGTACACTCGAAAATTTTTAAAGCGGCTTCGTTCGCCAACAGGATCTGGCCGTTTTGATCCCAAAATACAATTGCATCCATTGCTTCCAAAAAAAGGGTTCGGTAAAGCTGCTCATGATCTCTTAATACAAGTCCCCTTTTCTTTTGGCTCATAAACTGATCTGTTCCCAAATTTGTTCTCCCCTTCTTCATAAGAAGCATGCCCCTGAATTTATGATATTTCTGTTCACAACAAATGTCTGGAAAAGTCTGCTGCATAAGGGTTTCCAGCTGCTATTTAAGAACATATTCTTTTTGAGAAGATATGTCAAATGAAATTGGCAAGATGGATGATATGGTGATAATTCGTGGTCCAACGGTGGAATTCCTGCTGCCATTTCCGCAAAAAAGGATGGCGGCTGCCATCCTCATTCTTTATTTTTTTGCATTTTTTCTTTTTTTTTGCCGGTTCCTCTTTCAGCCATGATTTCATATATCTTCCCGGCATTGATGTCCCCGAATTCCAGCCCCGCTTCTTCCCGGACATTTTGTTTCCTGCGGTTCATGAACGCCCTTTCCTGCCTTTTTTTGAATTCCGGTTTGCCCCTTTTACCGCTTCTTCCCCGCGGGCAAATTCCGTGGAGAAAGCTGTTTCAGTCAGATTCTCTTTCGGGGTTTTGTTATTTTTCGCGGCTGTATCAAATTCCGCTTTTCGTTTCGCCATGCCGTCCCCTCCATTTCAGGTTGCCTGCATCATTAGCATGCCCGTGCACCACCGCCCTTATGGCCGCAATATCTGTCAAAACCGGCTCAGGGTGCATGCAAATACAACTGTTTCCAAACATAATTCTTTCCCGGAGGCCGATACTATTCATAAAGGCCGCAATACGAGCGGCAGAAAGAGGAGCCAACTTTTTAAAAAAAGGAGAATGATGATGGCGAGAAACAGCAATAAATTGTTGGTACCGGGGATTGAGGCATACATGGACCAAGTAAAGTATGAAATAGCGCAAGAATTTGGCGTGCAGCTCGGATCGGATACCGTATCTCGGGCAAACGGATCGGTAGGCGGAGAAATGACAAAACGGCTCGTGCGCGAGGCCCAGTCCCGCCTTTTGGGGCAAAATCCGGAATAAAAGAAAAACCGGCAAAGCGGGATTCGCCTGCTTTGCCGGTTTTTTTACATCTGTTGCTGCTTTTTACCCGATTTCCCGGCGGATTGCGCCTCTTTATTGCGATTTTTTTTGCGGACGGAGAAAAAATAGCCGCCCGCTGCGATCGCAAGCATCACCGCCCAGAAAATCAGTTTCCACAAAGCAGACTCCGGGAAATGTTCATCAATCAGCCCGACGCCCGGGTGTGAAAGCGTAAAAACGAGCAATTTCACCCCGACCCAGCCGACAATCAGAAAAGCGGCATCTTCAAGGCCCGGATATTTTTCCAGCAGGCGGACAAACCGGTTGGCAGCAAAGCGGATTAGCACCAGTCCGATCACCCCGCCTAAAAACATAACGCTGAACTGTCCGCCGTTAATTCCCCCAATTTGAAACGAGCCGGCCGGGGACAGCGTCACAGCCATGGCCACAGCTGCAAGCATAGAATCAATGGCAAACGCAATGTCGGCGAGTTCCACTTTAAAAACGGTCATCCAGAAAGAAACCGGCTTCGATGCGGCTTCGGCAAGTTTTGGGCCATTTTCCCGGTGCTTTTTTACAAAATGGTGGATCATAATAAAAAACAAGTAAGCGGCCCCGACAGCCTGAATCTGCCATATGTTTGCAAGAAACGAAATGAGAAACAGGGCAGTGAACCGGAATACAAATGCGCCCAGAAGCCCGTAAAAGAGCGCTTTTTTTTGCTGCGCGTGCGGCAGATGTTTGACCATCACCGCCATCACGACCGCATTATCCGCAGCTAAAATTCCTTCCAGTCCGACCAATACGCATAACACCCATGCATATTCGAATAGCATTGATAAATCCATTCCACAAAGTCCTCCTTTGCCGGCACCCGGAACCATTGCCCTTACAGATCAAAAGCGGCATTCCGGTCCAAGACGCGTACCGGCGTGATCAGTGAAGTGCCACTTTTGACAATTTCCTGTAAAGACAAAAAGCAAGACCTTTGCCAGTACAGGCAAAGGTCTTGCTAGACATCCAAATGGTGCCAACAAAGCCGATGACCGCCGAAACGGATCATGTAATGACGACTTTGTTTTAAGTGTGCCATGCACACTTAACGCTACTCCCCTTTGACAATTGTCAAAAGTATTCTGTTATTTTGATTATATGGGATCCATCCATTTCCGTCAACTATTTTTATGCGATTTTCGCGTTAAAATTATGCGGAGCAGCCCGCCGGCCAAAAGTCCAGGGATGGTGCAAAGCATCGGGAAAAAAACAGGCCCGGGCATCTTTTGCCGGACGATAACCGCAGGGGAGAGCATTAATCCGAGCGTTACAAAGTAAGCAGCAAACACAAAAGGCAGATAACTATACGGCTGAAGATTGCCGCGGGCCATTTTATATGCATCCCACATGGCAAAAAAGTATAGACAAGGATAAAACATCAGCCATCCGTAATCGACAATGTTGCCGGCTTCCCTTGTTCTTCCGAGAAAACTGAGCATGATCGCTTCATTAAAACGGCTGTTCACATTAATCAGAAACTCCATAAAAAGAAACATGATGCCCTTCACATAACGGCCCGCCAAAAGCTGGGCAAACCCTGGCAAGGCAATGTTCCAAACAATCGCCTCAAGCGGTGCTAATTTTTTCATGCACATGCCCCTTTAAAGCTGAAGTTGGCTAGTCATAATCCTCCCGTTTTTACGTGTTCTTATCATGCCCCGGAAAAATGCAAAAAACACTGTACGGCAAAGCCGCACAGTGTTTTTTAATTCATCGGATTATACAGTTTAATGTCGGGATGCTTGTCCGTGAACCAGCGCAATGCAAAATCATTTTCAAATAAAAACAACGGTTTTCCGAAACGGTCTTTCACAAGCAGACTGCGCGAACTGGAAAGGGATTCGTCCACCGTATCCCCCTCAACCCAGCGCGGAATTTTGGAACCGATCGATTCCATTACGACATCGGAGTTATACTCATTTTTCATGCGATGTTCGAACACTTCAAACTGCAGCTGCCCGACCGCCCCTAAAATATAATCTTCCGTATGCCATGTGCGGTACAGCTGGATCGCGCCTTCCTGAACGAGCTGGTTGATCCCTTTATGGAAACTTTTTTGTTTCATCACGTTTTTCGCCGATACTTTTACAAACAGTTCCGGTGTAAATTGCGGCAGCTTTTCAAATTGGACCGGCTGTTTCCCGGAGAAGATTGTGTCGCCAATCTGGTATGTGCCGGTATCATACAGGCCGAGAATATCGCCGCTAACCGCTTCTTCAACCGTGCTCCTGTCATCCGCAAGAAACTGGGTTGACTGGGACAGTTTCATTTGTTTTCCGGTTCTTGCAAGCGTGACGGACATGCCGCGTTCAAATTTTCCAGAACAAATACGGATAAACGCAATCCGATCGCGGTGGGCGGGATTCATATTCGCCTGGATTTTGAACACAAAACCCGAAAATTGTTCGCTTAACGGATCCACCACCCCTTCGTCCGTCTTTCTTCCTTGAGGGGGCGGCGCAAATTGAAGATACGTTTCCAGAAATGTCTGCACGCCGAAATTTGTCAGGGCACTGCCGAAAAAGACCGGCGTCAGCGTGCCGTTTGCAATCCGTTCCTCCGAAAATTCATTGCCCGCTTCATCGAGGAGCATGATTTCTTCCAACGCCTGGCCATACAGCGCGTTTTCTTTGATCGGGGCATCCCCTTCCACTTCGCCCGCTTCATTTAACGTGAGAAACCGGTCCCCTTCTTCCACGCGGAACTGCTCGATGCGGCGGTGATAACGGTCATAAATGCCGAGAAATTCTTTGCCCATGCCGATCGGCCAGTTCATCGGATACGATTCAATGCCGAGGATTTCTTCCAGTTCAGCCAACAGCTCAAGCGGCGGCCTCCCTTGGCGATCCAGTTTATTGATAAACGTAAAAATCGGAATCCCCCGCATCCGGCACACTTTAAACAGTTTAATCGTCTGTGCCTCAATCCCTTTTGCAGCATCAATGATCATCACAGCGCTGTCGACGGCCATCAGTGTCCGGTATGTGTCTTCACTGAAATCTTGGTGGCCGGGCGTATCCAAAATATTGATCCGTTTTCCCGCATATTCAAACTGCATAACGGAAGAAGTAACGGAAATGCCCCGCTGCTTCTCGATTTCCATCCAGTCGGAAGTCGCAAATTTCCCGGTTTTTTTACCTTTGACCGTCCCGGCAGCACGGATGGCCCCGCCAAACAGAAGCAGCTTCTCCGTCAATGTTGTTTTCCCGGCGTCCGGGTGGGAAATAATCGCAAAAGTCCTTCTTGATAACACTTCATCTTTAAATCCTGCCATATGTCAGTTCCTTTCAATCGTTGTAGAGTAGGTTTATTTTTGCATCGTTTTTTTACATCGGCCCTCACCTTTCTAATGAACAGTTAAACAATGCACAAATCATCCGGCCATTGGAGACTGTACATAAGCATACAACAGTTTTTCCTTATTCTCAATGGAAGAAATCTGCCGGAAACGGCCACTTCTTGCCTTCATGGATTGCCGGATGCCATCAGGCACGCATCAAAAACTGCCGGATGCCTTCTGCTCCCCGTCCGGCCCCGCCCAAGGCAGTACCACGGTGAAAACAGTGCCTTCCCCAGGTTTGCTATCAATAGAGATGTCTCCGTTATGCTCTCTTACAATCTGGTAACAAACCATTAAACCAAGCCCGTTGCCGCGCTCTTTTGTCGTATAAAAAGGCTGGCCGATTTTTTCCAATTTTTCCGGTGGGATCCCGATTCCCTCATCCCGGATCGCAACGGCTGCACGTTCCCCGGCCACCGAAAGTTCAACGGTCAGCGTTCCCCCCTCTTCCATCGCCTCCAGGCCGTTTTTGATTAAATTCACAAATACCTGCTTCATTTTTGAATCGTCACAAGAAATAAAAATGGGCTGCGACGGAAAAACCGTCTCAATTTGGATGTTTTTTCCGTACGATTGCGTCTCCATTAAAACAAGCACTTCATCAAGCAATGTTTGCAGGCAGCAAACTTTCATATCCGATGCTTTCGGCCTGCCGAGAAAAAGCAGCTCGCTTGAAATCATTTCAATCCGTTCAATTTCATTTTGCATAATATCAAGGTAATGGCCAGTATCAATCACGCCCGCCTGCATCAGCTGCAAAAAACCTTTAATCGAGGTGAGCGGATTCCGGATTTCATGCGCAATGCCCGCGGCAAGCTGCCCGACCATGGACAGCTGTTCAGATGATACAAGATAATCGTATAATTCCTTGACCACCGTCATATCCTTCGTCAGCAAATGGATATGGGGCTTTTCGCCATATTTTAGATCTTTAAAGACCGCATAAGTGGACTCCACCCATTTGTAATCACCGTTTTTCGATTTCATCCTGTACATGAAAAGGCCCATTTCTTCTTTCTCTCCATTTAGAATGCCTGCCCATTTGTTGTGGTCATCGTGGTGCATCAAAGCAGAAAAAGGCCTTCCTACCCAGTCGCCGGCATCAAAACCCGTTACCGTCTGCATATCAGAGGAAATGCTTTTTAAAATACCGTCCATTCCGACAACAGCAGAAAAAAGATGAAAGCGGAGCGGGAGATCCATAAATTCATAATGTATTTTTCCGACACCCATATTTTTGCACCTGCCTATCTTTCTATCAATCCGTATTTCAAGCTTTTTTGAAATGAACTTTCATGCTCAATATATGTCTGATGAAGACCGGGCATTCCTGTGATTATGTATATATATTTCAACTATATATCTTTTTCAACAAAAATATCCATTTATTTATAAAATTTTATGTCGAATCCTCACTGTTTATCAACCGTTTCGACATGTGATACAATGAACGTATCAAGATAAAATGAGAAAAGGAAGCGATGCTATGCGTTTTGCAACCGTTGGAACAAGCTGGATTACCTCTGCTTTTATTGAAGCAGCAAAATTATCCGGAAAATTAACCCTTGAAGCCGTTTACTCGCGCAAAAAAGAAAGCGCTGAACAAATGGCGGAAAAACATGGCGCACCGAATATGTTTACGGATCTTGAAGAAATGGCAAAAAACGAGAACATTGATGCTGTTTATATCGCGTCGCCAAATGCGCTCCATTTTGAACAAGTGCTCGTTTTTCTGAAAAACAAAAAACATGTCATTTGCGAAAAACCGATTTTTTCGAATACGGAAGAATTTAAGGAAGCTTTTCGTGTTGCCGATCAGAACGGTGTATTTTTATTTGAGGCAATCCGGAATATCCATTATCCGAATACTGCCCTTTTAAAAGAAAAATTAAAGGATGTTGGCCAAATCAGAACCGGAATTTTCCAATATGTACAATACTCTTCCCGCTACGATAAATTCCTTGCCGGTGAAGAGCCAAACGTATTCTCGCGGAACTTCTCCGGTGGGGCATTAATGGATCTTGGCGTCTATCCGCTTTCGCTTGCGGTCTGGTTATTCGGCGCACCGAAAGACAGCCGGTACTTCCCGGTCCTTTTGCGGAACGGCATTGACGGGGCTGGCACCCTTGTCCTGCAATACGAAGGGTTCAATATTACCGTGATCTGCTCAAAAATTTCCCATTCTTATATTCCGAGCGAAATCCACGGCGAAAAAGGCAGCATTATTATTGAAGGCATCTCAGAATTGGAAAAGATGAAGTTTGCCGATGTGCGGACAAAGGAGCCGGTCCTCTTCTCGCGGAAGCAGGAAGCGCAAAATATGATGTATGAAATCAATGATTTTGCCGATATCATCGCGCAAAATGATAGAAAAACGTATGAAACCTTGCGCCAGTCCAGTTATGAAGTCCTTTCGGTTATTGAAAAATCGCGGAAACAAAACGGGATTGTCTTTAAAACCGACAGAAACTAAAAACCGTTCCAGGAGAAAATCTGATTCCGGATCGTACCGTGCAGTTTAAGCGCAAAAACCGGGCAACAGGCCGGGGGAAATTTGAAAACGGATGGCAAGGGCAATAAGGGAATCCCTTGTCCCTGCATTTGAAAACGGGGGCAAGCGGGATTTCCTTGTCCCCTGCCTTTGCGTTTAATACCAGAGAAAACCGGGACGGCCGGGGGATGCCTATTCAGAAGCGTACCGTGTAGAAAGCGAGGGCAAGCGGAGCTTCTTTGCCCTACCTTTGCGTTTTAAAACCAGCGAAAGGTGAAGCGGCCGGGGGAGTGCTAATTGGAGCATATTGTGCAATAAACGCATTCGCTTGTCCCCTGCCTTTGCGTTTAATACCAGAGAAAACCGGGACGGCTGGGGGATGATGATTTGGGGCGTATTGTTATTAAACCAGATAGAGACGGACAAATTATCAACATTCCCACCTTGTTTATAATTATTATAATTTAATATTGACTTTTAAGTGATATATATTATAATAAAAATATAGCAAGACCAAAACCCGGGGAGGAATGAAAATGTATATTGAAACAGCGTTAAACGTACAAGTTGCAAACTGGAGCGTCCTATACACAAAATTGCACCACTACCACTGGTATGTAAAAGGCCCGCTGTTCTTCACGCTGCACGTAAAATTTGAAGAACTGTACAACGAAGCTGCCACGGTGGTCGATGATTTTGCAGAACGCATCCTTGCGATCGGCGGAAAACCGGCTGCTTCTTTCAAAGAATACCTCGAAATTGCAACCATTGAAGAAGCAAAATCCGGCTTAACCGCTGAACAAATGGTGGAATCCCTTGTAAAAGACTACAAACAAATCGCCGGCGAACTGAAAAAATTGATCGCACTTGCTGAAGACAATCATGATTATGGCACGGCTGACATGGCAACAACGCTTGTGGAAAGCGTTGAAAAAACCATCTGGATGCTGAGCGCGCTACTCGCTGTACCGGTTACGCAATAAACTGCCAAAACGGCCCCGTTCTAAAAGAATGGAGCCGTTTTTTTCATGCTGCAAAACAGGCGCCGCTTTTTTACGTCTTGATTCATCAACAGTCCGATTTGACCCCGGCTCAACCTTTAAATAAAACCAAGATTAAGAAAGTGCAAAAACCAACTGAATAATCCTTTCATAATCCTTGCCAAATCTAGGAATTTTGGTTATTTTAGCAAGCCCTATGTGAAGGAAGCCTGGAAAATTGACGGCCTTTCTTCACATAGGGCGCGTTTACGTTAAGAAAGCACGAAAAAACGAGGCTCTTCCTTCACATAGAGTGCGTCTACGTTAAGAAAGCGCGGAAAATTGACGGCCTTCCTTCACATAGAGCCCGTCTACGTTAAGAAAGCGCGGAAAATTGACGGCCTTCCTTCACATAGAGTACGTCTACGTTAAGAAAGCGCGGAAAAACGATGGCCTTTCTTCACATAGAGCCCGTCTACGTTAAGAAAGCAAGCAAAAACGATGACCTTCCTTCACATAGAGCGCGTTTCAAGTGCAAGCTTTTCCCTGCATTTTTTATAAAACCCTTGCATTACATTTATGCCAAAGCTGTCAGCATCCTTGCCAAATCCAGGAATTTTGCTTATTTAGCAAACCCTAATTAGACATTTTCAAAATGGTTGTCGCCTCTTTTTTCCTTTTGCCCCCCCAAAAGGACATTCCATACCGCGTACCATGCCATTTTACATCGCACATGCCGCTTCTCACGCTGCATATCAGAAGCATTCAGCGGGCGAAACTCAGGCACACCTCTTTAAGATGGAGCCACAAATACCGGCAGCGTGACAAGGCCTGCGGTTCCGGATAAAATGGAAGAAGTACAATGCGAAAGAAGGATTTTCCATCATGCATGTTTCCATCTTGATTACGATGTTTTTAACAGGACTTATTTTAGGCTTTATCGGGGCAGGCGGCGCGGGCTTTATCATTTCCCTGCTGACGATTTTATTCGGGGTTTCGATCCATACCGCGCTTGCGACTGCTTTAACAGCCATGATCTTTTCTTCATTTTCCGGGGCGGTAAGCCATTACCGGGAAGGCAATGTCTCCATTAAAGCAGGCATTACAACCGGCATCATAGGCGCTGCCGGAGCCTGGGCCGGATCCCATGTCTCCGCGCATATTGCGAGTAGCGAACTAAAATGGCTCACAGCCGGCATGCTCATGTTTTCAGCCTTTCTGCTCTGGCTCAGAATGTTTTTGCTGCAAAAGCAATCCATCCAGGCAAAAACCCTTCCGTTCGGGCCCCGTTTTGTGACCCGCTCGCTGTTGCTCGGCATCGTAACCGGCGCGCTCTCAGGGATGTTCGGGATCGGCTCGACACCATTTATCCAGCTTGGCTTAATGATCCTTCTCGGCTTATCCGTCCGCCAGGCTGCCGGCACAACCATGATGGTCATTATCCCAATTGCAATAGGCGGCGGACTCGCCAGCTTCCAGCAAGGGACACTCGATCTTGGGCTCCTTGTGGAAGTCGTCATCGGCACAATGTCCGGCGCATACATCGGTGCCAAATTTACAAACCGCGCCCCCGTCTCGCTGCTAAAGTCTTCGATGATTGCCGTTCCAATTGTCGCAAGCTTGCTGCTGATTTTATGAAAAAGGGGCTGTCCCAAAAGTCGTTAGACGGCTGATGGGAGCCCCTTATTTTTGTAAGGACGAAACAGTTGGTTGATCGTGAAATTCAGTCACTATTTCCAAAAGCATTTCGCGATCTTCATTGCATGAGCCAAAATGGGACAGCCCCTTCCCGCTTTAAAATTGCGGGAAAAAGGGACTGGTTCAGGTCGCAAACGATGTGCCGGCATGAAAAAATGAGCGTTTCATCACGGAGTTTTCTTTCCCCCGCTCGGTTAAACGGCTGCAGCCGGCGCCAGTTCCATTGCCGGCCCAAAAAATTCATAGCGGATATTTTCTTTGGCAACGCCAAGTTCCGTTAAAATCTGCACTGCATTTCTCAAAAACGGAACCGGTCCGCAAATATAACAAACCGTTTGCGTGGTTACAATCTTTTCCAAAAATGCTTTGGAAAGATGGCCTGTGAAATCGCAGCCGCTGTTTTCGTGAAGGGGATGCCCGTACCCAAAATAATAATGCCCGTTTTCAAGCTTTTCAATATGGTGCTTTGCTTCCTCTTTAAAAGCATGGAATTCTTCATTGCGGGCAGCATGAATAAAATGGACTTCACGTTTAGAGCTGGCATCCGCTAAAGCTTCCAGCATACTCATCATTGGTGTCAAGCCAACCCCGCCACTAATTAGGGCAATCGGTGCAGCCTCATCGTCAAGTGTGAAGACGCCGGCCGGTACGCTGATCTCCAGCTCGTCTCCCACTTTTACTTGATCATGTAAATATGTTGACACCTTCCCGTTCGGTTCATGATCTGCTTCCCGTTTCACCGAAATCCGGAAATACTCATGCCCCGGCCCGCATGAAAGGCTGTACTGGCGGTTAAACAGATATGTTTCGCCTGGAATTTTCACTCTTAGTGTAAGGTACTGCCCCGGAAGATAGGATGGCACCGGGCCCCCGTCCGTAGGTTTTAAATAAAAGGAAGTAATAACATTGCTCTCTTTTACCTTTTTTACAACTCTAAACGGTTTAAAACCGTCCCATCCCCCTCTTTGGGTTTCAGCTTCTTGATACATTTTTTTCTCGACTTGAATGAAAACATCAGCAATGGCCCCGTATGCTTCAGCCCAAGCCTGTAAAACCTCTTCCGTGGCCACATCTCCTAATACTTCTTTAATGGCTTTTAGTAAAAATTCCCCGACAATCGGATAATGCTCCGGTTTAACGCCCAGGCCACGGTGTTTTTGTGAAATTTGTTCCACAACCGGCAAGATGGTTTCCAAATGGTCAATATAAGAAGCCGCCGCAAGTACGGCATTGGCGAGTGCTGTTTGCTGCCTTCCTCGTGATTGATTCGTTTGATTAAAAATATTCAGCAGCTCGGGATGTGCTGCAAACATGGTTTTATAAAAGTATGTAGTAATGTCCGTCCCTTGTGTTTTTAATACGGGCACAGTTGATTTTACGATCTCAATGGTTTTCTGCGATAACATGATTTCCACTCTCCAAATAGTAATATTTAAAATATATCTTTAAGATAGTGCTCCTTTGTTTTTAAAGCAATATTTTAAATACATCTTTAATAAAGTTATCACATTTTCCGAAAAGGAAAAAATGAGCGCCATTTTCGAGGGGAACGGGTATAATGGGGTTGGCAGGTGATATAAATGCGTTTAACCCATTACTCTGATTATGCTTTGCGTGAATTAATCTATCTCGCTTCATTGGAAGAAGGAAAATTAGCCAGCATCAAAGAAATTGCGGATGCCTACAACATCTCAAAAAATCATTTAATGAAAATCACATACGAGTTAAGCAAACTCGGGCTGATCAAAACAGTGCGCGGAAGGGGAGGCGGCATATGCCTGAACAAGCATCCCCGCGAAATTAATGTCGGAAAACTGATCCGCATAACAGAAGATGATTTTAAATTAGTCGAATGTATGGAAGACGGGGCTTCCGCCTGTATCATCTCCCCCGTTTGCGGATTAAAGCATGTTTTAAACGAAGCCCTCATCGCTTATCTCCGCGTGCTCGACAAATATACACTAGAAGATTTAGTAAAAGATCCCTTATCCTACAGGCAACTGCTTGTAAAATAAAACTAAGTGGTGCAGCGTCACATCCCGAGATCAAAATAGTGGTAGAAGTAAAGAAAAACCAAAAATGAAATAAGGTGAACAAAATAAACATAGACATTAAAAAAGTCACATATGGAAATAAATCTGTACTTGAACATTTAGTGCAATTCTATTCATATGATTTAAGTGAGTATACAGAATTTGATATCAATAAGAAAGGCTATTTACTCAGCATTTTTTAAATTAAATTTATTTTAAGCAAATCATTTATTCGACTAATTAGGGTTTGCTGAATAAGCAAAAGGTTTGGCAAGGATGCTGACAGCTTTGATAAAAATTGAATGCAAGTATGTTATAAAAATGCAGGAAAAAGCTTGCACTTGAAACGCGCCCTATGTTAAGGAAGAGACTCGTTTTTTCGCGCTTCCTTAACGTAGACGACCTCTACGTGAAGAAAGACCGTCGTTTTTCCATGCTTCCTTAACATAGACGCCCTCTACGTGAAGAAAGGCCGTCTTTTCCAAAAAAATTTTTTCCAACCTTCCTGAAAAGTGTTAAAATGATAGATAAATTATATAAATATAAAAATTTTGGAGAAGGTGGTTTGGCGATGCTAAAGGAAGCTTTTTTAAATACCTTATATGATGCTTACAAAAATAGAAAAGCGCTGAATAAGGATGTTTTTCCGGCAGGCATTGATTTAGATGAGGCTTATCGGATGCAGCATGCTTTTACTGCGGCAAAAAAAGAAAACCACGAAACGTTAAATGGGTATAAGATCAGCATGACAAGCCCCGAAACGCAGGCATTATTTGATGCGCGTGAACCATTGTACGGCGAGTTGACCGATCAGCAGGTGACAAATCATATATCCCTCAGCAAAGATACGCTTAATCCATTGATCGAATTGGAATTGGTTTTTCTTGTAAAAGAACGGCTTACGGCAGACGCGTCTGAAGCAGAAATCATCCAAAAGACACAAGTTGCACCGGGATTGGAAATTCCTGATTCCCGATTTAAGGACTGGTTCCCTAAAATGCCAAAAGAACAAGTTTGCGCAGACGGGGCTGTCGGCGGAAAAGTAGCTTTTGGGGAAGCCAAAGATTATACATATGGCGATATTGATAATATCCATGGCCAATTGCTCCTTAACGGCAAGGTGCTCGATGAAGGCAAATCTTCAGCTGTCATGGGGCATCCGGTTCATGCCGTAAAATGGCTGCTGAAAAAACTAGGCGAACATCAGGCAGCGCTTGAACCGGGCATGTTTGTCTCATCCGGCACATTTGTCCTGCCAAAGCCGCTGGAAGCCGGAACATACAGCGGAAAATTTGAAGGAATAGGCACTGTGAAATTGACGGTCACAGAATAGAAATGAAGCGTCCATATAATAAATGCACGGCAAAAAACATCTCCGAAAATGCCAGCAGGAGATGTTTTTTTGGACATACAGGCACCTGTTTACAATGAACCGCGGCTGCAGATATCCCTCCCTTCCAGACATCCACAATGCCACACCCGCACAAGCATGAAAATGAGTAAAAAGAGATCATATAGTCGGCCAGTTGATCCATGGTTTTACAGAAAGAGGCATTACATTCCTTCCGGGTGGTACAATGGTTGCAGTTTTTCAAGATCTTCAATGAACAGATGGATATCTTCAGCGGATAAATGAACCGGCATTTGATCATATAAGGTCAAGATTTGGCCTTCATGGTCATCCCGGTGCTTCTTCAAATAATCATATAAGGATCTGAACTGGTTTGCATTGATGGTCGATGATGTAACAAATTGTTTGACATGCTGCAGTGAAAATTCATTCCGGTTCTTATCAAATTCTCCTTTAATCACATTCCCTTCGATGTGCATCACGAACACTCCCAAGCCGGTTGATTGATAAAATAATTTTTGCCCTATTGCTTGGTTTTCATTCACCTAAATACCGCCATTCTTTCAAGGCGGCATTTAAGTGTCCTAAGCAGGTCAACAATTCCGAGGCGGTAATGGCCTTGCCCGCATCCGTTGCAACCACTGCCGTCATTTTTATTGGATTGGAAAATAATTGCAGCAGTGATTCTTCTCTTTTGCTGCCGGCATGTTTTTTTGCGGGCGCGGCAAGCCAGCATCTTGCAAAGAATACCACGCTACCGGGCCGTGGCACAAAATACGGGCCAAATCAGAAACCGTTGCCGCCCATTGGCCATCAAAAATTGAAACCGTTGCCGTTTTTGTTTTGAGGTTTATTGGATTTTTTACAGGTTATACAAATACTGTATGCAATATGAAGGAGGAGGATGCATCGATGAATATTTACGAACAGCAAAAAAACGGACAACCTGCCCAAACCCAGCCGGAACAACCGGGCATTGAATCGCTGATGAATCCGCGGCCTGTCCAACCGCTGAATTATAAAGGCAGTGAAAAATTAAAAGGACGGGTGGCGCTCATTACTGGTGGAGACAGCGGTATCGGACGTGCTGTTGCGATCGCTTATGCAAAAGAAGGCGCGAACGTAGCCATAAACTATTTAAATGAACAAAACGATGCTGAAGAAACGAAGAGCCTTGTTGAAGCAGAAGGCGTCCAATGTCTGCTGCTACCGGGGGATGTCTCCCAAGAAGCAACATGTAAACAGCTCGTTGAAAAAACGGTAGCAGAGTTTGGAAAACTCGATATTTTGGTCAATAATGCAGGCGTGCAGTTCCCTACTGAAAAGATTGAAGATATTACCCATGAACAATGGGACAAAACCTTCCGTACCAACATTTATTCCGTCTTTTATATGTGCAAATATGCCGTCCCGCACTTAAAACAAGGCAGTGCCATCATTTCAACGGCATCTATTAATCCCTATGTAGGCAATCCGAAACTCCTAGACTATACTGCTACAAAAGGGGCCATTGTCGGATTTACGCGCAGCCTTGCACAAAATCTTGCGTCAAAAGGGATACGCGTCAATATGGTAGCACCAGGACCGATTTGGACGCCGCTTATTCCTTCCACCTTTGATGAAAAGACAGTGGAAAGCTTTGGGCTTAAAACCCCGCTCGGACGCCCGGGACAGCCGGCCGACCATGCAGGGGCATATGTGCTTTTAGCTTCTGATGAAGGGGCTTATATTACCGGTCAGTGCATCCATGTTAACGGCGGCATGGCAATGTCATCTGATGGAAAAAAACTGCAGAAAATCTTTTCTGCAGTTTTTTTAACTCTTCCACCCAAATGAACAAATGGATGCGATGATATGGACTTTAAAGACCCTCACGTTTTAAAACAGCAAATCATTCAAATTCTTGAATTTTATTATCCTGCCTGCATAGATACGGAAAACGGCGGGTATATAAACGGTTTTCTCGATAATGGCTCCATCAATGACCGGGAAACAAAGCATCTGGTCGGTACAAGCCGGTTTATTTACAATTTCAGCATTGGCTCCCTGATTGGCGGGCCGGAGTGGTGTGCACAGGCCGCTGCCCACGGTATTGAATTTCTGAAAAATCGCCATCGTGATAAAAAATACGGCGGCTACTTTTTTGAATTAAAAGGGCAGAGTGTAAAAGATCCCGCAAAAATGACATACGGCCATGCATTCGCCCTGTTGGCAGCCGCCATTGCTGATCAAGCCGGCATCCGGGGTGCGAAGGAACTGATCGAGGATCTGTACCATGTTACAGAGCAGCATTTCTGGGATCCGGACGACGGGCTCTACCGGGATGAATGGGATGCATCCTGGTCAACACTTTCTTCCTACCGCGGGCAAAACGCAAATATGCATATGTGTGAAGCCATGCTTACGGCATACGAAGCAACCGGCGAAAAGAAATACTTAAACCGGGCATATAAACTAGCAGAAAGCGTCTGCCGCACATTAAAAGAGAGATCCGGCGGAATGATCTGGGAAAACTACACACCTGACTGGCAGCCGGATTGGACCTATCATCTTCACCAAACAAAAGATGAGTTCCGCCCATACGGCTTTATTCCCGGCCATCAGCTGGAATGAAGCAAACTGCTGATGTGGCTTGACCGCCATCTCTCTGAACCGTGGATAGTTGAGACAGCTGAAGAACTTTACGGAAAAGCCTGGGAGAAAGGCGCTGATGAAACATTCGGCGGCATCTTTTTTGCACTCTCTCCACAAGGCGAAGTCATTGATACGGATAAAAACTACTGGGTGATATCGGAAGCGATCGCAGCCTCTGCGCTTCTTGCCGCAAAAACCGGAAAAAGTATCTACTCCGAGCGGTACAATCAGCTGTTTTCTTATGCTTCCAACTACTTGATCGACCACCAATACGGCGGCTGGTATAAACTGCTCAACCGGAAAAATGAACGCTTGCCCGGCCCGAAAAGCGCTTCGCCGAAAACCGACTACCATCCCGTCGCTGCCTGCTACCAGGCACTGCAGGCATTTTCAAAACCATAAGCAGCGGAAACTTTCACTTTATCAACAGAAAAAGCGCCAAATCTTTTGGCGCTTTTTCTGTTTAAAGGCTGAGCTGGGATCCGGAAAGGCCGGCAAGCCTGCCATCTCCGGCACAAATTTTGCACAGCCGTTTAATTGTACAGACGCTTATTTTCCTCTTGTTTTTCCATCAGCCACCATAATGAATGTCTTGGATTTTCTATAGCTTCCTTATACTCCGTCTTCGTCGCCACTGTTGGGTACGAACCCTTTAGAGACTTTCCGGAAGTACTGGTGAACAAGAACAAGATGACGAAAAAGCCAATAAGGCTGAAGAATGTCAGATAAAAAGCAGGCGCCAGGGCATTCCCGGTTTGGTGAACCAGCCATGTTGAGATGAGCGGGGTAGTGCCGCCAAATAATGAAACAGAAACATTAAAAGTCACAGCCAGTGTTCTGTACCGAATATCCGTGTAAAACATGGTTGGCAAAGTACCAGGCATCGTGCCTTCATAAGTTGAAAGCAAAATACCTAAAATGAGAATACCTAAAAATACGAATGCAATTGTATTCAAATGGATGAAGTAAAATGCAAGGACAGATAATAAGGTTAATCCGCCTAAACCCATGATTAAAACCGTCTTGTTTCCAATTTGGTCGCTGAGCTTCCCAAACAATAAAGCGAGCGGCACCATAATCACCATAATCAGCGTAATTAATACCGTCCCTGCCGTACTGGATAAACCAATCACCTCATCCAAATACGATGGCATGTAGGATAATAACATATAGTTTGTAACATTAAAGAATGCGACAGATACGAAACATACTAGAATGTCTTTTTTATGGTTTTTTAAAATCGAAAGGAAGCTTTCCTCCTGGACACCCTCCACAGAAAGTTCATTTTCGAAAATGGGGGTTTCCTCTAAATGGGCTCTTAAATAAAACCCTACCAGCCCTAAAGGCAAGCCAAGCAAAAATGGAATTCGCCAACCCCATGTGGCCATCTGCTGGTCAGTTAGCGTGATGAAGAGCGTACTGGCAAGGAGTGAAGCTAATATATAGCCGGCAAGCGTACCAATTTCCAGTCCGCTTCCAAGCACATTACGCTTATTGTCCGGGGAAGATTCTGCAATATAGACCATGGCGCCGGCATATTCGCCGCCAGTTGAAAATCCTTGAATAATTCTGGCTACTAATAAGAGCACCGGGGCCCATATTCCAATTTGGTCATACGTAGGTAATAAACCGATTAGGAGTGTGGAAAAAGCCATTAAAATAATCGTGATGGTTAAAACGACTTTTCTCCCATATTTATCTCCGATTCTGCCGAATATAACACCGCCTAAAGGGCGCATTAAAAAGGCAATCGCAAATGTGGCAAATGTAAACATTAATTTCAGCTCGTCATTCTCCACGGCACTAAAAAAGTTCCGGCTGATAATGACAGCTAAATAAGAATACAAGCCAAAATCAAACCATTCCATCGCGTTTCCTACTCCTGTAGCAAACACGCTTTTTTTCGTTTGTCGAATATTAACGATGTTAATTTTTTTCTTATTAAATACCATTTTTCAAATCTACTCCTTATTTGATAGTTTTCGGCACCTGTCTTCCCTTCTATAAAGATTCATTTTTAATACCTACATTGATAAAAGATTTTTTCATCAGCCGTCATTTGTTTTGGCTTTCTTTTTCAAAAACCCGCAGGCGAATGGAAATGGGAATCATTGAAATTAAAAACCACTCGTTGATACTTCAGCATTTCTGCTAATATTTCCAGAAAAACCACCGAATAGATGGCAGGCATATGTAGTGCAAGAATTGATCAACTACTCGAAGATAGCGGGCAAGAGTGCAAGTTAGCAAAGTGAAAAAGGGCTTAAAATGGGCGGAGGCGGACAGGAAACGGAGGCTTAAGGCGCCTCTAAAGATTTTTACGGGCAGCTGGTTCCCCACCTATCTTCTTTATACCTCAAATAGTGAAAGCGGGTTATATGCCGTTAAAGACGGAACGCATTACAGATGAACAATCGGACAACGCTCAACAGCTTTTTTGAACGGTTCATTGATTAGTTTACCATAATCGAAGTGTTAACGCAAAAAATCAGCTTCCACCGTATGTGTCAAGTTTTTCTCGACAAGGTTTAAATATCGGGTATTCCAAGACACTCTTTTTGTACACTTTCGGCTACCGTGCTTTACTTGCTCGGTGTAATTTTCGGAAAAGATGTAATATTTCCGTATAAAGATGGATAACGGGGATGTTGAGGCGCGCGAAATTCACTCGCTTTCCGCGGGCGGCCGGCGAGCCTCCTCGCTCGTACCTCGCTGCGGGGTCTCTCCTGGCTCGCTTTTCCCGCAGGAGTCTCGTAAATTTCGCGCGCCTCAACGATCAGTCCCCACTGAGCCAGGCTTAAAACGAAAGCTCTAATATTTTGCTTAAATGTCCCATTGCCGATGAACTGCTTGAATGCAGGGCAACTGATCCGTGCTTTACGCCCACTGACGGGCGTACAGGCTGCTTGAGTAGTTGAGACATCCTGATGGATTGTTTCAAGTTCCGTTGCTTTCTCTCGCTTCTTGAACGGTGTTTCAGATAGGCTTCTCTCAATGTCCCATTGAGTATGCCTTGTTTGATTTTCACCATGGCTTCTGCGCCAAGTTCACTCCAATGCATGCCCCTTTTTTTCATCCTGAAGGAGATATGCCTTTGATTCGATTCCATCGCTCCTAGGCCTCTCGCACCTTCCGGCACGTTTTTCACCCTGTCTCTCCAGTCAAAAATGCGGTCCCAGTTTTTCAAGATATACGAACGGAATTCCTTGATTTTCTTGAGGGCCTTTTTATCCGTCAAGGTGCTTTCGTGCGTATCCAAATATAACGTGAATTGGTCCAGGTCATGCGTTCTAATCGCTTTTCTAATTTGCTCCTTGATCTCGCTCTTTCCGCCCCCAAATGTCCTTATGATGGCTTGTGCAACGTGGTAGGTATCCAGCTGGTTGAGCACCGGAAATTCCGACTGTGAGAATGCTGTTTGAAACCGTTCAGCTGTGTACCCAGCACCTCCATCACTGTTTGTAATGACATGCGCTTTTTCGAGGGAATAGGTGTTGGCAGCTGTGGCTTGGACTTCATCCCAAAATGTCTGAATGTCTTCCGTCGTCATGATGACTGTGGGCTGACGCAGGGAGACCCTTTTTCCATTGGTTTCCCATCCCTCATAGAGAATGGCGTGGTGGACTTCCATACTCTGTTTCTTTTTTAGTCCCCGAACGAATACACCATCTGCTTCAGAAAACAGGTAGTCTACCTTCTTCCCCTCAGGCAGGGAAACAGCTATTTCTAGCTCTTCTACAAGTGCCTTATCGGCTTCCGCCTGAGTTTTCCCTACGTGTTTTACCATGTTCCCTACAGTTGTGTGACTAAGACTCACTGCTGTCCACTCTTTTAAAATATCAGCTACTTCCCGATAGGTGTTCTCACTTGCCAACTCTGCCACCTTTAATTCCACTAACGGGCTGTATCGTTGGTGTGGTACCAGCCCTAACCATTCATCCAGAGGATAATGTGAGTTCCCTCTCTTATCACGCATTAATGAACGTTTAAAAGTCACACTTCCAAATAGAAACTGA
The DNA here is from genome assembly GCF_038593185.1 of Weizmannia sp. FSL K6-0777. NCBI lineage: Bacteria > Bacillati > Bacillota > Bacilli > Caryophanales > Bacillaceae > Heyndrickxia > Weizmannia sp. FSL K6-0777. Next base: position 1,141,160 of record NZ_CP151971.1, on the reverse strand, counting down.
ACGCTTCTGTTATCACTCCGGCAGTACACCCAGCCCTCCTCTAACTTCTCCTGTTTAATTGTTTTATCTAACTCTTCAAATATTTCCCCAACCCATTGTGTAAAAGCCTTCTGCATCAGAAGTTTAAGCTGTTCTTCAAATTCGATAAGACTCTTTGTATCCTTTAATAATCCAGCAATTATTGATATAATATCCATGGGAAGACCTCTCTCTCTAGATGTTCATCTTGAAGTGTACAATTAGATGATAGAGCGTCTTCCCATTTTTTTCCACTCATATGCCCCGTCGAGTAAAATTTTACACATACGCTTCCACCCCATTATTTCAACGGATCAGGCCAACAGCAATGCTGTAAAATGGTCATTCAATCTGTGCTTAAATATCTCTATATTTGTCCTGCAATGATAAAAAAGCTGCTTATCCTCTTCATGATTTTATCTCCCACCTGCTCTTCCCCGTCTCCATAAAGGATACAAGCGATGTTAGCGCCATTTCCACCATATCGCTAACCGCCTGATCGGTGTAAAACGCAGTGTGCGGCGTGACGATCACATTGGGAAAAGATCTCAGAATAGCCAGCTGGTGGTGGGCCAAAATATCCGTGCGGCGGTCATAATGAAAAATCCCTTCCTCATCTTCCAGTACATCAATCCCGGCAGCGCCGACTTTCCCCGCCTCAATCCCTGCGATAAGCGCATCCGTATCCACTACGGCACCACGGGAACAATTGATGATGCAAACGCCGTCCTTCATTTTTGCAATCCGATCCTGGTTAATCATATGGTATGTACGATCAAATAAGGGTGTGTGGATGGTTATCACATCGCTTTCCTTCAGCAGTTCATCCAAAGATACATATTTCAAAATGCCGCGCAATTCATCTCTTTCAACGGTATCGTGTGCAATGATGTTGCAGCCAAAACCGGACAAATTTTTCGCAACAATACTGCCGATTCTGCCGGCGCCAATAATCCCGATCGTTAAGTTATGCATTTCCCTGCCCTGAATCCCTTCCACAGAAAAATCTTGTGCCTCCACACGGCTTAAGATCTGTTTTGCTTTCCTTACACACATCAAAATCAGCATCGTTGCAAAATCGGCAACACAATAGGGCGAATACGCCACATTCGAAAAACGAATGCCATATGCTTTGGCGGCTTCCTGATCGATATGATTATACCCTGCAGTCCTCAAGCCAATATATTTTACACCGGCATCTCTTAAAGCCATAAAAGTTTCGGCGCCCACCGGATAATTCCCAAGGATCGTCACCGCTTCAGCCCCTTTTGCTTCCACTGCCGTTTCAGGGGTTAACACATCATCCACATACTTGATATCCAAATCAAATTTTCTCGCAAACTTTTGAAATAAGGGGAATTCATCCGCCCTCGTCTCATAGGCAACAACTTTTCTCATACGACAGCTTCCTTTCCATTCATTTTGATCATGCTAAAAACTACGCATGGCTTCATTAACCACGCCCGCAATAAACCCATCTCCTCCCCATGTCTCCAATTGGATTCCGGTGTCCAGAAGCCTGGTTTTACCAGGCCAGCGACAAGATACCCATGCCCAATCCAACAAGACGGATCAGCGATTCTTTCTATTTCATTTTTGCCAAAGTGAACGATCGTCCGGTCTTTTTATACATCGTAACGGCTTCAAAAGCAAAGATTTTACGTGTTTCCTATAAAACCCCTACACTTTTTATTCGACAAAAGTGGCAGAAATCCTTGTCAAATTTGTAATTTTTGTTTATTCAGGAAGTTCTAGATAGTCGCTGTCTAAAAGCACTGCGTTGCTTGAATCTACTTCTGACTGGACCGATAAAATATGACTGGAGAATTGTACACTCAAGCTTTCAAATAAAGTTTTCCGTTGTTTTCATATGAAAATCTTTGAGATAATCTTTCGCAGCATCTGCTGTAATCCAGTAAAGGAATCCATTTCTGCAATTTGATTTGCGCTTTTCTTAATAGCATCGAGCTGGCTTTTCAACGAACTTGCCGCCGATTTCAATTCATCCGAAAAAGAAACGACTTCAGTCATCTCAACTTTGTTGCCCATGGTTTGCCTCCTTTACTGTTGCAATTTTCGATAATTATCATAGGATTTTTCAATTTGTTCATCGAGTTTCTTGATGGCTTCCCCGGTGTTCTTAAGGGTCTGAATATCTGCTTCCAAAATCGATTTATATTTACTGAGCAGTTCCATCGCCTTTGTCACTTGTTTTAGCTCTTATTTAAACGGGTTAATGTTCGTCTGGTCAAAAGACGTTGTTTTGATGAGACTGGTCTCAAGATCTGATACGGCTGCCTGCAGTTGTTCAATATTTGAATTGAACAAGTCAACATTCAGTTTAATTTCTCCCATGTAAAGTCACCCCTATTTTTTGTTTTTTGCAGTTTCAATGAGGCTTGACACGTTTGAAATCTGTGCGATAATGGCAGATAAGCTGTCCTGATACATGGAACGTTTGCTTTCTTCATGTTTGATTTCTTCACTCAACTGCTCCTTTTTATTTTCCGCCTTTTTTAAATAGTTATTTATACTTTTCTTATATACATCATAAGCCTCTTCAAATTTTCCTTTTTTTTCGCCTTTCCACTTGCTGCCGTCAATTTCAAAACTTAAAATTGGCTTTGCTTTGTCTTGTAGATTGGAAATCTCCTTTTCAAGTTCTCCTAAAGCACTTTTTAATCTCTCAATCTTAGCGTTTATATCTGCCAGATCTTGCTGAATGTGGATTTTTTGGCTTGAGAGCCTGGATTTTTGGTTAATCAATGTATGCACCATTTCATCCATCATACATCCATCCTTTTATTGAGGAATTTTAATTCTTTCATATCGATAGTCACGAACGAAATAACCCTCGTACGGCTTCGGATATTTTTCATTAGAAATATAAGATTGTTTAAATACATCCTGGTCACTCAAACGCATACTAATCAGCCCTGTCTCCACATAATCACGTACAAGTCTTGGCACTTCTTCAAAACTTTGGCCCACATAAGCATATTCAGACCCGATAATGAAATGAATGGCTGTTTTGGGTCCATTCTTAAGCAGCTTATTCATTTCTTCTGCTGTGAGATTTGTCCGCCGGCAGAAGTCTTTTAAATCGGAAATAAAGATTATCCAATTGGGATCAAGTAAACCGGTTTTCATTCTTTTTTCTATTTCAACCAGCAGATCATTTTTCACCCTGGAGATGATTTCCTGCTCCGAAATATAGGCATGGAGCTGTGAAGCTATCCGTGACAAAGATTGTTCACCCGAATCAATGACCATAATTTGCTTCTTATTTTTTATAAGTGACAAATTTTTTGTGACCGATTCTCTCAATCGGCTTAATTCATCCAGCCGGTCGCTCATCAAGAGAAAGAGCCCACTGGCATTCGTGTCAATTGCAATGGGCGTTACATTTTCAAACTCCAGCTTGGAATCCATCCTTTTTCAGCATATTCCTTTGCAGCAGGATTTGCTGCAAACTGTGGAAATTCAAGGACTTCTGGCATCACCGGAATTGGGGCTGGCCGCTTTCCGCTCCAGAAACGGTCCATTTCCTTTGCTTCTTTTTGAATATTTTCTATGATCGCAAGGGTATCCGTTCCGCTCGCTGGCAATGCGGTTTGGAACAATATCGGATTATCCAACTTTACGATCCCTCTTCCCGGTATTTCCTCAATTTCAATATCTGTTTTCCCTACAATGGCACGGACATCTGTACGGTCTATTAAATACAACGGAATTTGTATTTTAATATTTGATAATACTTGCATCCGCATTGCGTTTTGCCGGCTGGCGCTGATAACAAGATGCAGGCCGATACTTGCTCCTTCCCTGGCAATTTGTGTAATCATTTTCTCAAAAGCATCCGAATTATCCGCTTCCCTGACAGCATCGTAATTATCTATGACAAAAAGCAGGTCAGGAACATGTTCTTTGCTTGCTTTCTCGTACATTTTCAAGTTTGCAACCCCGTACTGGCTAAGCCGCCTTTTCCGCTTTTTAATCTCCGACGAAGTAAGCCGGATCAGTTTTGAAATTTTTTCGTTTTCATCAATCATTATCGTATCAGCAACATGCGGCAGTTCCTTTAACGGAAGCAAGCCGTTTGTACCAAAATCAAGCAAATACACATGCAAGTTTTCCGGGTTGTTCACTCTGGCCAGATCCATTACCGTTGTTTGGAGAAATGTAGATTTTCCGTACCCCGGACTTGAATAAATCAAGATGTGTCCATCTTTCGCCATATTGAGCTGCAGCACCTTTTGTTCTTGCATTTCAGGCAAATCCGCAAAACCAATCACCGGCTCAAGATCTGTTTTTTCATTTTGCCAACATTCCCTAAAATCCACCGCATGCAATTCCGGCAAATAGATCCGCTCTTCAAGCGGCGGCAGCCACGGTTTTGGTAGTTGGGCGATGCCGAGTTTTTTGGCGCGGGCATGGATCCAATCGACGACGGCTTCGAGTTCGGTCGGGACTTTGGTGATTTCTTTCTGGTTGGCAAGTCCGCTTAAGTCTGCAGAAATGGGTTCGTATTGGCCAAGGTCGTTGATCGCGTAAATCGTGGTGTCCAACATGTCCTGGTCGTCCTGGTCCGGGACGTAGTTGGCGCCGCTCCATGCGCTTTGGAACAACTCATAGACTTCATTGTTGCCGACCTGCAAGTAGGCGCGTCCCGGCAAGGTGATTTCTGCAGCATCTGGCGTTTTTAAAATTTCCATGGAATCGCTTGTGTTTTGGACTTTGAGCGCGAGTTTGAATTTTGAGTTCGACCAGATTTGGTCGTCGACAACCCCGCTCGGTTTTTGCGTTGCCAAAATCAAATGGATGCCGAGTGACCGGCCGATGCGGGCAGTTGAAACAAGTTCTTTCATAAAATCGGGCTGCTCCGATTTCAGTTCGGCAAATTCGTCTGAAATCAGAAACAAATGCGGCATCGGTTCTTTTGCTTCCCCTGATTTATACAATTTCTGATACTGGTTAATATGGTTCACATTGTATTCCCCGAACAGGCGCTGGCGTTTCTCAAGTTCCGCTTTAATGGAAGCAAGCGCCCTCATTGACTGTGCACCGTCGAGGTTTGTGATCGTGCCGGCAAGATGCGGCAGTTTCCGGAATAAATTCGCCATCCCGCCGCCTTTATAGTCAATCAGCAGGAAGGCGACTTCATGTGGATGAAAGTTCACAGCAAGCGAGAGAATATAAGATTGAATGATTTCGGATTTCCCGGATCCCGTTGTGCCGGCGATCAGCCCGTGCGGCCCGTGCGCTTTTTCATGGAGGTTCAGCTGGACAATGTCTTCCTTCCCGCGCAGCCCAAGCGGCACAGCCAGGCTTTTGTATGTTTCATTCCGGGCCCAGCGCGCTTCCATTTCAAGATCTTCCACTTTTTCCACGCCGTACATTTCAAGGAATGTGACGCTTTCCGGAATGGCGTTTTTCAGGTTTTGCAGGTGGTTTAATGGCGCGAGTGCCCGCGAAATATCTTCTTTATGAAAGCCTGCAGGGAAATGGTCGGGCTTAAACCGTTTGTTAACAAGTTCCCCGTTTTCAATCATGATATTGCCGTATTGTGCATCACGGATATCAATGACCGTTTTCACATGTTCCGGCAAAGACTGCAAAACATCTTCGACAAATACGAGCGAAACCCCGATTTCCGTCGGATCTTCATTTAAATATTCCATAATGGTGTGATCCAGAACCAGCTTTTCATCAGTGATAAAAATGACAAAATGCGGTGAAAAATATATTTTTTCGTTTTTATTTCCTTTTTCTTCGATGCTTAGTTTTCTGTCTTTTAAAATCTGGTAAAGCGAATTGAGCACCTGGTCACGGGACCGTTCGTGATAGACAAAACCGCGCACGTTCATCTCGCGCAAACCGGCATGCGGCAGCCAGCGCATCCAGTCCCATTTTTCTTTTTCTTCTTCCGGAAAAATGGCGACAAACTGGACATCATGGTAGCTGTGAAACAAGGCTATTTGCGCCGCCAAGAGCTGCAGCTGTTCGAGGACAAGATGGCGCTGCCCGATGTAGCCGACAGGGCATTCAGCAAGCGTGGCGGTTACCGGCACATTTTCAAGCGTCAAGTATTGCGACCAGATTTTGCGGGCTTCTTCCACAAGCTCATCTTTCTCCTGGGTGAATTCTTCAAGATTAAATTCAATCGGAAAACTCGATTTGACATCTCCTGTGCCCACCCTGAACATCAGAAAATCATGGTGAAACATTGTTTTTTCATAAATCCGCGGGTCAACCCGGAGCGCCATATCGCGGATTTTCCCAATATCCGGGTAATGGTAGAACAAAGCATGGCGTTGCTCTTCCGCCGCTCTATGCAGTTCGTGCGATTTTTCTTTTAAATAGGCCCTGTAAGATTCGTCCCGCTCTTTAATATTTGCACGGTACTGCCGCAAATTTTTCAAATAAGAAGTGATCGCAAAAATCACGGTAACAACCGTCATTGACAGCATGATAATTAGGTAAAAGCCGTTGCGCTGAAAAATGGAAACGACGACAAAGGCCGCGATCATGACAAGCGGCGGGACAATGACCCGTGCCAGCTGTTCGCTCGGTTTGGTCGGCTTGACAGGTGGTTTTGCAATTTTGCGTTTTTCTGCCGGCTCCCTGTAAATGATTCTTGGCGAGCGGTGGTAATCCGGATATTCATCCGGCAACCGGTTTTCGCTCCTGTACAAAGGGGCCAGGGTGGTGTGAAAAGTATCCGCCGGAGCGAGCATTTCCAGTTCATGTTCCCCGATATTGAGCAGCATGCCTTCTATAAACAACTGGTCGCCCGGCTCGATTGCGGCGCCGTCATTTGCAAGCGCAAAATTGTGGAACATTTGCCCCTTGTTCAACTGAAGACGGAAGCTTGTGCCATCACGCAACAGCACAAAATCCGCATCAGTATTGAGCAAGCGGACATCATCCCCGCCGCCCGTTCCAAATGTGACAGCCTGTTTTGTGGAAACATCATACAAATTTCCAGTCTTTTCCACACCCAAGTACAACCGGACAGCCCCGTTTTTTGTCTCGATTTCCAAAGTTTTGCCCGCTTCAAGCATTTCTCCATCCAACCGGCATGCGCGGCCATCCCATTGGATAACAACCGGGTCCGCAAGCCCGTTAAAATGGATGTGTGCCTCCTGCAGATCCCCGATTCTTTGCATAGGATTGGGCTTTTTCTTCGTATTGCGCCACCTTTTCTTCCCTTTCCGCACCGCTTAATTGGGGATCATTTTGGGCCTGTTCCTCTTTTTTAAGATAAGCATAGACGATCAGGACCGGGTCATTCATATAAAGCGCGAGATCCAAAGACTTGTTTAAATTTCCGCGCCCATTGTATATCCAGTACAGCAAATAATTCGGATCACTTTTTAAACTGATATTGTTCATCACATTGGTTTTCGCTTCATCATCCATGTTTTCTGTTTTTACATAAGAATAGGCCAAAACATATTTTCCGGCAGCAGGCAGTTTTTCCGGATTCATGTCGTTTAAATCGCTGATGACACCCGAATAATTTTCGGAAAGAAAATCATGGTGCGCAGCGAGAAGATGCTGCTGGAACGGGAACTTCATAAATGCGAAATAAATAAGCGGAATGGCAAGCAGGATGCAGACTGCCATCATCGCATAGGACAACCGTTTGAAAAGGCGGAACTGCTTTTTCGGCACGGTTTGCATCGTGCGCTCCGCTGCTTTCTTTTCCAGGAGGTACTGCTCATAAAGAAATGCGGCAAGCTCCCCGGCATCCTCCATCCCGGCAACCCGGCGTTCAAATTCCGTTTCTTTGACATGTTCCAAAGAACCGGCATACAGCTCGTCATAGGTGTATTTTTTGGAGAACAGCGCAACTGCCAAACATTTATACCGGTATAAAAATTCATCCCCATTTTGTTCGTACGGCGGCAGCACACCGCGGATCCCCCTGTACAGACAAAACGGCATCAGATTTTCGTCAAACACAAGATTTTGCGGATGAAAAAAGCAGATGAATCTCGTATCAAAGCATTTCCGAAATCGCGCCAGATTGTGCAACAGCCGGAGTTTTTCACTGCGGCTTAATCGCATGGCGTTCTCCCACGGGTTCAGGCCTTCTGTCTGGAATGAAAAAGTGAAAACGTCTTCCCCCTCTTCCACCGTTACCGGGAGAAACAAATCCATCGTTTCTTCCAAAAGGCCCAGCTGCCGGGCATCTTTTACACGTGTCTGCGATTTTGCCATTTCGAGCTTCCACACGCCGCCGTCCATTCTGTACTTTATTTCCGCGGCATTCATCTTTACAAGTTTTTCCTCCATCTGTCCGGCTCCCCTTTTCAAACAAATATGTAAACATTACAAAACAACCAGAATATCTCCGTTTGCAATCGGGAAGTCCCAAAGCCTGTCGTCATCTGATATGACGAGTTTTTTGGCCGGGATTTTTACCGCAAACGGGCGGGTTTCTTCAGTGTCAAGCCCAAGGGCATCGATTAACTGGGAAAGCAGCTGGCGGACAGGCTGATGGGCGGGAATCCGCACATCATACCTTCCTTTTTGCCATTTTTGAAAATCAACGGTTACATTTAAATGCGCTCCGGTTGGCATATCTTGACCCTCCTTACATCATTGCTGATGTGAAAATTCAACTGTCTTTCCGCAATACGGCATAAGCGCCACCTGCCACCAGACAGACAGCACCGAAAAGCGAACCAGCGAAAATTCCTACATGCCCGCCTTCCTGCTTGTTTTTTATTTCCGGCCTGTCTGCAGCATCGGTTTTGTAGTCTTTTGAAAAAAGGGACAAGGCCACTTTGGCTGCAGTCGTTTGTTTCGTACCGGTTTTTTCCGTAAACAAAGTCTTTTTCAATTGTTTGCCGATTTTCGCTTCCGCCTGCTGCTTTGCTTTTACGGTTTCGACCGTTTGCTTTTTAAAAAGATCGGGAGCGATTTTTTCCTGCGCGGTTTCCACTTCCTGTTGGTCCCCGCTGCTTTCCCCGATACGGCCCGATTCAATCTGCAGCTTTCCGCTATGCTCCAGGTTGTCTGATGCAAAAGCCGGCATAGCATGGAGGGCAAACGCGGCAAACAAAGCCGCGATTGCCACGTTAAAGTGCCTGATGGACATCGTCATCTTCCGCCTCCCCTGCTTTTGTAAAGCGGTTCAGAACAAACAGCTGGCCGATTTCTGCCAATAAGCCAACAGAAACGAGTACAATCAGGTAGCGCACGGAATCCACATTGTGACTGTCAAACCCAGCAAGCAAGTTCTGGATATACTGTAAAGGCGAAACCCGCTGCCACATTGCAGCTGCCGAGGCCGGATCAAAGTGGATGCCGAGCGTATCCGTGAGAAACAAATACAGGCAAAGCACCATCAACAGAAGAAACATGCCGGCCATCTTCAGTTGCCGCAATAAGTATACGGCAACAGCCACCATTGAAAAGCTAATGGCAACGGACAATCCGATCCATGGCAAATATTTGTCCTCCGCGATATGCAAATAGGCGGCTGAAATTGCGCCAATCAGCAGGCCTTCCGCAATTCCTGTGCCGGCTGTAAGGAAAGCCGCCGGCATATTGGCCGCATACAACGGCTTTTCTTCTTCAAAAGAACTGCCGGAAGCGCGCCGTTTTTCAAAGGTTGAAAGGACATAAGCCGTAAACAGCGCGGAAATGAAGAAAATCAGCACGAGATAGTACGGCACAAAACTGTCTTTTGCAACGATCGTCCCGCTGTTTTTCGTCTGCACCGGATTGGACAAAAAGTATAGCAAATCTTCATTCGGACGGTTGCCGATACGGCTGTTTGCCAATACACCTGCGAAATTTTTCGCGAATTTCTCATCGCCCGAAAGCTTGTTGAGCAGATTGTCAGAAAGCGAATTGGCCCGTTTAACCAAAGTCTGCCCGCTCGTTTTGATGTCCCCGGCCTGCTTGTCAATCTCATCAAAGGTTGTAAAAACGGTGTCCGCAGCATGCAGGTTATGCTCGGATACTTCTTTTAATGATTCGCTTGTTGCAAGCAGCGTTGTCAGACGATCCCCGAGGGAAACGACCGTTGTTCCTTCTTTTCCCATGCTTTCAGTCATTTGCCCGTTGTCTTTTTGAAGATCGAGCGAAGTTTGCCGCCAGTCATCCAGCTGCTGGAGCGTTGCCGCAATGGCGGTATTCATATTTTCCGCCTGTGCCATGGCAGCCTGGATTTGCGATGCCATTTGATCGGCATGGCTTTGCGTTTCTTCCACAAGCTCGAGCCAGCCGCCCGTTTTGTTTTTCAATGCTGCCGTCTGTGCGCGGACATCTTCTGAAATCTGCCCGGCAATATAAGCGGCAAGCACATCCGCGATATTCTGCTTGTTAAACAGGTAGTACAGCGAGTCTTCCGTTGCAGCATCTTTTAAGCTGCCGGCACCTGCCAAATCATCTGCATTTTTTCCAAAGTACAGTTCATACAACATTGCGGTCTTCTGATATTCCCGGATTGTTTCATTTAAACTCTTCATCAGTTTGTTTTCCGGATCATCCGTGAGCATCGTCATCGCTTGGTGTGAAATCGTATTGTTGACAGTGGTGACCGGTTCTGGCTGCTGTGTGCCGCCCGCGTTTCCGCTTGTGTCCCCGGTCCCCCGTTTCCGGCGTCACCATTTCCGGGATTTTGAGGATCCGTACCTGTTCCGGTCCCCGTGCCGTTATCCGTATTGCCGGCTCCATTTCCGGTTCCTGTGCCATTATCCGGATTGTCATTTGTTGTGCCATTCCCCGGATTGTCGTTTGCTGTGCCGGTTCCGGAGCCATTCCCCGGCGCGTTGCCAGCCCCATTTCCGGTACCGGAGCCGGTTCCCGGATTGTCATTTGTTGTGCTAGTCCCAGAGCCATTCCCCGGTGTATTGCCGGCCTTGTTTCCGGTCTCCGTGCCGCTATTTGCCGGACTACCGCCATTGCTGGATCCGCTTCCTTTAGAACCACTGTCTCCTTTATCGCCAGCCCCGCTGTTTTCGTTTCCACCGGTGCTCTCTGAAGTGCGGCTAACGGTTGTTCCGCCCTTGCTTGCATGTGCTGCATTGGTGCGGGCGTCACCAGTCTTGCTATTTTTTTCCATTTTTCCGTTTTCCTTTTGGCCGCTTTCGTCATCTCCAGTTTTTCCTTTGCTGTCTGTCGCATCTTCCTGTTTGATTTTCCAGGACCAGGCAACCGGCTCAAAAAGTTTTACGTCTTCCCGATCCTTTTTCAAAATGACTTTTGCTTTGACTGAAAAAGGTCCTTGAGCCGTTTTTGGAAGCGTGACCCCGTTATCTTTTACATCGTTCGCCCCATATGTTTTCTCTTCGCCGCCAGGGAGAACGAAGGTCAATTTTTCCAACGTAAAAGCATCCGGGATTTGAAGCGTAAAGATTTGCCCGTCTTTCTTCATTTCCGGCAGGTCTGCGACTTCATCCGATAAGACAAGCCCGTTTTCTTCAAGATTTTTCTTGATATCCTCCACTTGTTCCACAATCGGCAGCGTCTCAATTTTTGCCAGAGGGGTGTATCCGAATTCTTCGTCATATTGGTTCGTAACGGAAATGACGTTTTTTAAGCCAGAAGATACTGATTCATCCAAACCGGCATTTTCAATTTCCTCTAATTTCAGTGCCGGCAGTTTTTCAATTTCGCGCTCAATAGCAGCCCGGATTGCTTTGTCAGGTCCTTCAAAAAACCGGTTTAACGGGACCTTCTGATCCCCCGCACTGAAATTTTTTTGCAGTTGCCCGCTAATCGACTGCTGCAGGTCGGATTGGAGAGTCGTTTCAAGGTCGTTCTGCTGCGCACGAAGCGCATTCGCCGTATCAGCCAGATATTGCCGGATTGTATCGGATTCGAAGCGGATATTCGCATCTTCACCCGTTTTATTGCTGAACTGGGCGCGCACCGCTTCATTTGCAAGGTTAAGGCCATCAAGCTGTTGTTTGACGGCTTCGCTCGTTAGCGCGTCATTTAAAGAAAGAAGACGGTCGCTGAAATTTTTGGCAAGGGAGTCGGTCATATTTTTCATTTTGACATAATCCAAATAATCGTTTTGGAGTGAGTCCCCTTCCTTTTTGCCATCTGCCAGTACACTGCTGTTGCTTTTCAGCAGATCCTGAAATCCTTTAAATACCTCTTTTGAAAGCTGCGACTGGTCCTGGACCGTTGCAAATTGCCCGGTGTATCCGGCAATCGGTGCCTTCACATGTTGAATGTAATCTGATGTATGTTTTTTTTCTTCGTTTACAAGGGCGGATACATTGTCCTGCGCGTCATGCAGATTGCCAAGGACACTGGCAAAATAAACATCGATAATCCGCCGGTTAAAATCTTCGAGTATAGAGCCGGCCGTTTTTTCAGCTTTTTCCTTTAAAGCAGAGCTGTCCGATGCATTGACTTTGTAATTGAGTACAATATTTTGCGGATTTTTGGAATCAATGGATAATGCCCTTTTTGTAAAATCGCTTGGGATGACGATCATCATATTGTATGTATTGTCATTCAGTCCATTTTCCGCCATCCCGCGGCTTACAACATACCAGTCCTGGCTGTTGTCTTTTTCGATACTTTTGACGAATTCATTTCCAAATGTGTATTTTTTTCCATTAAATTGGCCGCCTTCGTCTTCATTGACGAGCGCCACTGCCATTTTCCTGTCATCATCGCTCGTGGTTCCCTGCTTTGCCGCATCTAACCCAAAATAAGAACTGCCAGATGTCAGGACAAGTATAAATAGAAGAAATACGGCTCCCCCTGCTAACCATCTTCTCAAAACTTTTCCACTCCCCTCGTTCCTGTTTGATTGGAATTAAAATGGATGTTTCTATAGCTGTAAGCCGCGTGAAAACCGATATGGAAGTTTCAGATATGGCGAGAAAACGTAGTTTCATTCGTTCAATACACGTTTTATGCTGAATTTTTCTTTCAAAACTATAAAATGAATGAACCATTGCTACTTTGTTGCCGGCTGCAAAAAGGAATCATCTTACAAATGGATGACCTTGTCTCAATGTAAAAACTAAGGGTTTCAAGGATGATTCCCACTGGTCTCGACCCAGCTACCTCCCCCCTGTCAAGGTGGCGCTCTCCCAGCTGAGCTTAAGTTCATTTATAATAGGTGCATATTTCAGGTTCATTGCCCATGCCGGCATGAATGCAGCACCATCAAAGGAATAAAAATGAACAAGCGCGTCTTTCAAGATAGATAGCTTCCGTCTTGCATTTTCAATAGAGAAAAAGCCACACAACGGCTGTCGCGTGGCTCTTTGTGGAAAAAGACTGCAGATGTGTTATTGAAGCCCGAAGTTCCGGGACAATTCTTCATCATGCTGCGCAACTGCATCCGCCGTTTTGTTCAGCTGCGTATTAATGTCATGCATGAGCTGGGCAAAATTTTGTACTTTCGGCTTCAGCTGGTTGAACTGGTCATCGAAGCCCTGGAACGCACGGCCCTCCCATTCCCCACGTAATTCATTTTGCAGATTGGTAAGGTCCCTCAACAATTGTTCAATTTGCTGCCCGGCATTGTCGTAGCGCTGTGCCTTTGCCTTGAGTTCTTCAGGCGTCATTCGAATTTGTCCTGCCACCATCATTTTGTCTTTTTGAGCTGTTGTAAAAGACAGTTCAGTGGAAAGCTGCGACGGTTTTGTCTTTTTGAGCCGGTGTAAAAAGACATTTTGGTCGGCTCCTGGCCCGTTTTTGTTTTTGATCTTTTGCTTGCAGTACATCACTTGGCACATTCATTTGCCAAAAAGCGGTTTACTTTTCTTCCTTTTTTTGCTATCATTCTAAATATTTACAAGAAAAGGAGAAGATGCAATTGGCTAAAAAGACAACACCCCCATTCCGCGCCGATCATGTCGGGAGTCTGCTCAGGCCGGAAAAGTTGAAACAAGCCCGCCGCTGGCAAGAATCAGGCGAAATCACAAAAGAAGCGCTGCGTGAATTAGAAAATGAGGAAATCAAAAGGATTGTGGCAAAGCAGAAAGAAATCGGCCTGCAGTCTGTAACGGACGGGGAATTCCGCCGGGCTTACTGGCATTTTGATTTTCTCGAAAATCTTACTGGTGTGGAAGGATACGAATCCGGGGGCGGCATCCAGTTTAAAGAAAAGCAGACGAAATCGCATTCCATCCGGATCATCGGGGATCTGGATTTTTCCGGTCATCCGATGATTGACGATTATAAATTTTTACATAGCGTTGCCGGGGACCATTTGCCCAAAATGACCATTCCAAGCCCGAGCATGCTGCATTTCCGAGGCAAGATTGCATACGGGCGTTACCAGGCGGATGAAGATTTGTTTTTCCACGATCTTGGAAAAGCTTATAAAAAAGCGATTGCCGCTTTTTACGATGCCGGCTGCCGCTATTTGCAGCTCGATGATACAGCATGGGCATACCTTTGCTCCGATGAACAAAAAGAACAGTTGAAAGCCCGCGGGGTGAATCCGGGCCATCTGGAAAAACTTTATGCCCGCACCATAAATGAAGCAGTCAGCGGACGGCCCGATGATTTGACAGTTACGATACACATTTGCCGGGGCAATTTCCGTTCGACATGGATTGCTTCCGGCGGCTATGAACCGGTCGCCGAAACGCTATTTAACGGCCTCAATATTGACGGCTTTTTCCTGGAATATGACAGCGACCGCGCCGGCGGATTCGAACCCTTGCGCCATGTACAAAGGAAAGACCTGCAAATTGTGCTCGGCCTTGTCACTTCCAAATTCGGCGAGCTCGAAAATGCGGACGATGTGAAGCGCAGAATTGACGAAGCCTCCAAGTATGTCCCGCTTGAACAGCTTTGCCTCAGTCCGCAATGCGGTTTCGCTTCCACAGAAGAAGGCAATCTGCTTACTGAGGAAGAACAATGGGCAAAACTATCACACGTGGTAAAGATTGCCGGGGAAGTTTGGGGATAGCCGGGCAAGTCCCGTTTGTTTTCCAGCAAAAAAGGACGATGCGCCGATCGTTTTACCGCATCGTCCTTTTTTAAATTGCCGCTTTTTCAGACCCTCACTGTTTGTTTTTCGGACAAACGCGCGGCTTGCCCTTCACTTAAGCGCCAGGTATCCCGTGCAATCATCAATTCTTCGTTTGCCGGAATGACCAGTAAAGACACTTTTGAATCAGGGGTATGAATATACGGCCCGTTTTCTTCGTTTGACTGGAAATCCAATTTTGCCCCAAGATAGGCTAAATTGGACACCACTGCTTGCCGGACGGAGGCAGAATGTTCCCCGATCCCTGCCGTGAACACAATGGCATCCACACCGCCCATCAATGCAACATAACCGCCGACACATTCTGTCACACGATTCACAAACATTTTGATTGCCAATTCCGCCTGCTCATTATGGGCTTTTGCTGCCAGCTCCACGTCGCGGAAATCATTTGAAATCTCGGAAATGCCGAGCAAGCCGGACTCTTTATTGAACATATCCATCATTTCATCAATGGTGTGCCCTGTTTTTTTCATGATAAATGGAATGATGGAAGGATCAACCGTGCCGGAACGCGTTCCCATCATCAATCCGGCCAGCGGGGTAAAGCCCATTGAAGTATTGACAGACTTTCCGCCTTGAATTGCGCAAATGCTGGAACCGTTCCCTAAATGGCAGGAAATGATTTTCAAATCTTTCAATGGTTTTTCAAGAAGCAGGGCCGCTTCACTGGCAACATACTGATGATTGGTTCCATGGAAGCCGTATTTCCGGATATGATATTGGTTGTATAATTTCAAAGGCACCGGATACAAATATGTTTCAGGTGCAAGTGTTTGATGGAAAGAGGTATCGAACACGGCTACAGCACATGCTTTAGGAAGCCTTTTCATAAAAGTCCTGATTCCGAGTAACCCAGCCGGATTATGCAAAGGCGCCAATTCGCATAAATTTTCAATTTTTTGAATCACTGTACGGTCGAGTACGGCAGAATCCGAAAAGTCTGAACCCCCATGTGTGATCCGATGTCCGACAGCTGAAATTTCATTTAAATCATCGACAATATGGTTCTTTAAAAGAATTTCAATCAAATAATCCGCAGCGTCACGGTGATCGTGAATCGGCGGTTTTTCTTTTTGGCGGAAACCGTTGATTTTATATGAAACTTCAGGGGCATCGAATCCGATTCGTTCAAACACCCCTCCAATTAAAATACTTTCATCCGGCATATTGAAAACTTTAAATTTTAATGAAGAACTGCCTGCATTAATGGCCATTATTTTTTTCATTTTATATCCCTCCGAAAGATAACAATCTTATCCGCAACATTTTATGTGATCTCTTTCACAAATAACTATATGCATTTCCTTATAATACAAGTATAAAGAAACGCTTTGTAACAAATTTGCCTATTCCGGCGTCAAATTCAGCTAAAAATAGAGAAAATGATATTTTTTTGTTGCGCTTTCATTTATAATGAGGTTAGAAATCAATGTTTGCGCTTTCCCGCCTTTTTGCATGGTAAAAGATTCATTTGTATTTTTTTGTTCAGCTTTGAACAAGATTTTGTAATCGCTTTAACGATTGCTTTTTGAAAACGGGGGCTTTGTGAAATGGAAAACAAACAACAAATTGAAAAAGTAATGGAAATGTTTTCTTCTGCGACCGGGCTCACAGCGGTTTATGTGGATATTGACGGAAAAGAAATTTCTGATGATGATCAATTCCCGCCTGTCTGTCAAATCATCCGGCAAGTTCCGCATCTCCGGAAACACTGCCAAACATGTGCGAAATTCGGCGGTTTTGAAACAATGAAAAACGGGCAACCCTGCATGTACAGGTGCCATGCTGGCCTCGCGGATTTTGCGGTACCGGTAAAAAGCCGGGAAAACACGCTTTATGGTTTTATCATTGGCGGTCAGGTGCGCCTGGAAGACGATGAAACTCAAGTGAAAGATTTTTTGCAGCAACAACCGCTTGATCTGTCTTCCCACCGTGATTTTGCGGCCGCCTATAGCAAACTTCCGGTTTTTTCTTTAGAAAAATTATCTGCTTCTGCCGAAGTGCTGGGTACTTTGTCAGAATACTATTTGTCTTCCGTTTTAAATGAAGAAGCAAAACCGGCGAAGGAATCAACCGCTCAAGTGAAAAAACATGCCAGCTCCAAAAAAGAAATAAAGCAAGCCCTTCAATATATACAGAAACACATTCACCAGCCTGTCACTTTGGAAGAAGTCGCCGGCCATGTGTATTTAAGCCCATACTATTTCAGCAAACTTTTCAAAAAGGAAACCGGCGAAACTTTTGTTTCTTTTGTCAACCGTCAAAAAATGAATCTGGCAAAAGACATGCTTGCCAACGATGACTTGCCGGTTTCTTATATTGCGCACAGCCTGGGTTTTCGGGAGATCAGTTATTTCAGTAAAGTGTTCAAAAGGTATTACCAAACCACCCCGACCAGCTACAGGGCGATGTCCCGTAAAAAAGGATGACCGTGCGCGGCATGAAGGAGAATCCCATTTTTTCGAGATAGGATTTCTATTCTTTTTTTAAAAAAACTGATTGACAAGGCACCCCGTTCCTTATATACTAAATATTGTCCGACAGAGATGAATATGATTCCGTAGCTCAGCTGGGAGAGCGCCACCTTGACAGGGTGGAGGTCGCTGGTTCGAGACCAGTCGGAATCATCCTTAGAACCCCTGAGCCGCAACGGTTCTGGGGTTTTCTTATTTTTTCAAATTGTGAATGAAAAGGCGAGTTGTTGCCCAAATATTATTCATACCTGAGGCTTGCTGAACGGATCCGATTCTGAGTTTGTACCCATTTTGTCAGTAATTTTGCAGATTTAGGCATTTTGCTTATTCTGCAAGTTCTATGTGAAGAAAGCATGCAAAATTGAAGGCCTTCCTTAACTTAGTGGGCGCCTACGTTAAGAAAGCGTGCAAAAATGACGACCTTCCTTCACATAGAACCCGTATACGTTAAGGAAGCATGGGAAAATGATGGTCTTCCTTCACATAGGGGGCGTCTACGTTAAGAAAGCGCGGGAAATTGACGGCCTTCCTTTACATAGGGCGCGTCTATGTTAAGAAAACATGCAAAATTGAAGGCCTTCCTTTACATAGAGGGCGGATTTTAAAACCTGCTTCCTGCCACGCTCTTAAAAAAGCACACTCACTCTTTTGTCCGCCGTATTTTTCAATATTCTTTTATGGAAGTTGTAAAACCGAAAAGCGCAATCAGCATAATGATACAGCCTGCTAAACCTATTGCCGATGAAGACTTCATAACATCCCCCACTACTCCCCATACTAAAAATCCAACAGGTGATAAAAATGTGGATATGCTTGCAATTCCGAGTACCATGCTTCTATATTCTTCCAATGAGAGTTCATACAAAATCAATGTTGATATATAACTTGTAATAGTAAACAAACTCCCTACTAAAAAGAAGATAATATAAAGCAAAAGGGTTTTAACAAAAAATACGGTTGTATAAAGCAGCCCTGCTACACACAAACTCGTTAAATAAATATAACCTCGGAACTTTTTTATTTTATAAACGCTCAATATAAATTGATTAAAAAAGATCCTACTGAATAAAAAGTAAGAACTACGCCGTATACATTTGCGCTTAAATTCAAGTCATTTTGGATCATATTAACGAGGTTAACGTTATAACTACCTACTGCAATATTTGCGAAAGAAATCAAAACAACCGACCAAAAAACAATCTTATTTCCCCAAAAATATTTCAATCCGCTTTTCAAATGATCAAATGGGCTGGCCTTTTTTTGTATCGTTTGATTTTTGTTCTCATATTTTATAGACAAAGTAAACAGCGCCGCAATTAAAAAAGTAATGCTATTTAGGATGATAAATTGGTTGAATTGCAATTTTATGATGGCTATGCCAGCAAACGTTGGCGCTAAGATGGAAGCAATTTTAAATACCATTTAGTTAATCGAGACCAGTCGGGATAAATCATCAGTATTCGCGACCTCGGGCAGGATGGCGTTATAAATAGGATTGAATACCGCATCAATTAGAGACAAAACAAAAGTATAAATATAAACTTCTACGATATTGAAAGCATGATAGAATAAAGAAACTCCCCAAACAAATCTTATGATAAATCTAAGCAGGTCTATTGATAAAATGAATTTCTTTTTGGATATTCTGTCTCCAAACACTCCGGAAATAATTGAAAATACAATTCTCGGTAATAACCCAACTAACAAAACAGTTCCCATAACAAATGGTGACTTTGTTTCATTTATAACGTACCATGAAAGTGCCATAGAGTATACGATCGATCCTATACTGAAAATCCCCTGACCCGTCCATAAGAAAAAAACCGAATGATTTTTGGAAAAAAGTGATCTCACCTTTACCAATTGCCCCCATTTTTAATCCAATTGATAAACCCTTGATATGCAATATCCATCATTTTATGTAAAAAAAACTGCACATAACACTAAAAATCAGCTTCTCCCCCACATCTGTGGGCATTTTTTGTCTGGGGAAGCGATTTCTGGAAATGGCGTTGATTTTGGTGCTCACCGCCATTAAAATAGCTTATTTGTGCCTGGTTTTTTTCTGTTTTTTATCGAGGAATCCCTGTATGAACGTTCGGCCAAAGATTTTTTGTTTAGCAGACCGAAATTTATAATATGCTTATAATGTCATAAAATTTCCATGAATGCAAGTCTTGATTATATTTCAAATTAATTGGCCGGGGAACACTGCTTTCCCCGGCCTTAACGGCTGCAGCCTAATATCCACGTTTTGCAAGAATCAAGCCGCTGATAACATCAGCTCTTCTACCCAAGCCAAAAGTTTTAAATCTTGTCTGTATCCAGCAACTACCGACAGGCCGATGGGTTCTCCTGTTGCGGTGAGAAAAGGGATTGTAAGTTGCGGCAGGCCGGCCAATCCCGCTATACAGCTGAGTTGCATTGTATGTTCCCGCGTTTTTTCTATCTCTTCCATGGATCTTCCGGTTGCGGGCGCCGGGCCGGGGGTTGTCGGCAGTACAAGAAGTCCTGAAGAACCCAGTAATCCCCTTAGTTTATCTCGAATATTCAGTCGAAGTTGATTTGCTTTTTCCCAATGGCTGTCTTCCACGATCGTAGACGCCCATTTGAATCTTTCGGCAATATCCGGGCCGAATTTTGGGCGGGCCTTTTCAATCCAAGCACCATGTGTTTTCCAAACTTCTCTTCCTTGCAGCAGGCGGAAAGTATGGCTCCACGACTTTAGCGCCTGATCTGCAATGGCCGTTCTGACAACATGTTGTTTACGGTTTTTTAGCAAGTGGTGCCATTTACTTTCAAGTAGCTTTCGCGTCTCTTCCCCTGCCAGCTCCCACGCATCCTCCGCAAAAAATATAGACTCAAATTGCGGACGGATGTCCTTTTCGGGCTTGAAGAGCACCTGCCCGACCTTATACAAAATACCGGGATCCTTGGACATCCAGCCGATTGTATCAAACGAGGGCGCCAGCGGAATAACGCCTTCCATTTTGATCACTCCATGAGAGGGGCGGAAACCAAAGATCCCGCAATAAGCGGAAGGAATCCGAACAGACCCGCCTGTGTCTGTCCCAATCGCAAAATCTGTACACCCGGCTGCTGCAGCGACTGCGGAGCCGCTGGATGATCCTCCAGGAATACGATCTTTCAGAACAGGATTGACGGGTGTCCCGTAGTGAAAATTTTCTCCATTCAGGCTGTACATTAATTCGTCTGTATGTGTCATACCAGTTAGCCGTGCGCCTTCATTTAAGAGCCATTCAATGACAGGGGCATTTTCCCCGGCTTCAGGGTGGAAGTCATACCAATCGGGATTTCCGGCAGCATTTCTGTGGCCTTTTACAGCAAAAACGTCTTTAACAGCAAAAGTATAGCCATCCAATAAGCCATTTCTTTTTGGCCATACAGTCACGTCCGGGTCAATAAAAGCATTCCATTTATCTTCCATATTTTAGCACTTCTCCTTGTTTTATTGTGGCACCGGTATCGAAGTCAAGGCAGAAACCATATACTACCAGCCAATGGCAGCCCCATCACAGCGCGGGTCTGTTCCGCCGATTCTAAAGCCGTGTTCGTTAATTTGGATCATATGGGCATGCCCCATTACGCCATCATATGCAGAAACTTTTCGGACAACATGCCCGGCTTTTGAAAGCGCATTGCATACCTCACTGCCCACTCTTTCTTCAACTTTTAATTCTTCCGTTGGTTCTCCCCACGTCCTCCCCCAAACCCATCGTGGTGCAGATACGGCCTGCTGAGGGTTCATGCCATAGTGAACAACTCTTGTGATCAGGGCCGTTTGGGTCTGCGGCTGGCCTTCCCCTCCCTGTGTGCCATATAAAATGCTTGGTTTCCCATCCAAAAACGCCATCGCAGGCATTAATGTATGGAAAGTGCGCTTATGTGGTTCCAAAGTATTCACATGGCCTGCATCCAAAGAGAAAAACGACCCTCTGTTTTGCATTAAAATACCGGTTGAACCCGCTACAAATGCTGAACCGAATTCGAAATAGAGGCTTTGAATAAAAGAAACCGCATTCCCTTCATCATCCACTACTGCTGCGTAGGCTGTGTCCCTCCCTAACGGTTCCGCGTTATATTCCATCGCACGATCCCAATTGATTTCTTCTGCAAGCTTTGCTGCATATGTTTTGCTGAGTAATTTTTCCAGCGGAACAGGGGAAAATTCCGGGTCCGTCAAAACTTCATTCCGATCTTGAAATACTTTTTTCAATGTTTCGATTAAAATATGGTAATATTCATAAGATCCATGTTCGATCAACGTGAAATCAAAATTTTCCAATATATTGAGTGCCATTAACGCTGAAAACCCTTGAGAATTTGGCGGAGCTTGATAAATTTGGTAATCATGATAGTGGGTAAAAATCGGATCGGTCCAGTTTCCATAATGGTCAGCGAAATCGTCAACCAGCAAGTAGCCGCCGTCCGCTTTCATTGCCGCAACAATCTCTTTTGCAATCGGCCCTTTATAAAAAACATCTCTCCCTTTTTCTGCTATTTTCATAAGTGTGCGGCCCAACTCTTTTTGAACAAATTTCTGCCCGATTTGCGGCACTTTTCCATTGGGAAGATAGATGTCGGAAGTGCGTTTTGTTTTCATTAAAATGGCACGGGCCATCACTGTATTTTTGTACTGGTCAGGGGACAGCGGAAAACCGTTCCATGCATATTCAATTGCCGGCTCCAGCACTTCCTTGAGGGTAAACTTGCCGTATTCTTTTAAAATGGCGTCCCAACTGTCTGCCATTCCGGGAACAGTAATGGCACTTCTGGCGCCTCTTAAAGGAATCTTGTCCTCATTTGCATAATTTTCCCGTGTGACACAATAGCCTGATCGGCCGCTTCCATTATATGCCCGGATCACGCGATCGGAATGGTGCCATGTGAGCCAAAAGGAATCCCCGCCCAACCCTGTCATATGCGGATAAACAACAGCCAGGCATGCACTAACAGCGACGGCTGCATCAAAGGCATTTCCTCCTTTTTCCAGGATTCTTGCACCTGCGGCCGAGGCAAGGTAGTGGGGGCTGACAATCATTGTTTTTGTACCGATTTTCGGGTCGTTTAATTTCATGGATTTTCCCTCCCTGGAACAAATTTGGCTTCATATCGTTGTGTTCGCCTTTGCTTTTTAACCGCTGCTTTAAAAGGTTGTCCATCAGAAAATAAGAAAAGAAAGCCGCCAAATAGCAATAATATCCCTGACAGATAGAAACCAATTTCCATGTTTCCTGTGACTTCAGCTAAATAGCCTGTTATATATGGCGCGAAAATAGAGGATAACATACCTGCAAAATTAAAAATTCCAAAAACCCTTGCATACATAGCAGATGAAGTATGATCTGCGATAAAAGAAATTAAAACCGGATCAAGCGCCAGCTTTCCAATTAATCCGTAAACAACCAATCCGGCAATCATGAAAGAAAAACTGTCGGAATACGGAACAATAAATTGGCAAATCGTCCCTAAGACTGCCAGTGTGAAAACCATTATTTTCTTGTTTTTGATTTTGTCCGACAAGTATCCGAAAAACAGCGCACCCGGAATCGAGGACCAGGGAACCAAAGAAGCGATCACACCTGTCTGTGATCCCGGAACCCCCCGTTCTGTTTGCAAATAATAAGGAAGCCAGGTCATCATACTGAAAAATCCATACAATGAACAGAAAATGAGTACATACGTGATGAGATGATTTTTGCTAAACAGTTCCCTTACATTTTCGGGTTCCGTGACACCTGTTCCCGTTGGTTTGATCCTGGAACGGCGATGAGGATCTTTAATCAACAGCCCCATCAGGATGGCGACGAGCACCGTCAAAATACCGAATACATAAAAGGAAAACTGCCAATCTTTTTTTAGTGTAAACGTAAAGTAGCTGGAAGCAATAAATCCGAGCGATATCCCAACAGCCATCCCACTGTTTATCAATGCCGAAGAGATTCCCCGGTATTTTTGAGAAATGGCAACGGATGAAATCGCGTACTGGGGCCCATAGTAGGTGCCTTCGCCCAGGCCGGTGACAAATCTAATCATTAGAAAAGCAAGCAGCCCCGGTGCCATTCCGCTCATTATGGTCCCGACACCAAACAGAATATAGCCTGAAACCAATACTTTTACCCTGCCGATACGGTCTGCTAAAAATCCTGCAGGGATCTGCATGGCAGCATAAGCCAGAAAAAATATGGTTGACATTAAACCCAGTTCACTTTTAGATAAACCCCAATCATCCTGAATAACTCCCATCACCGGCGACAATATATTCCGATCCGCATACATAAAAGCCCAGCCTAAAGCAAATAACACAACGTAAACAACAGGATGCCTCTTTTTCAAATGAACTGCCTCCCCTTTTTCTTTAGTATTGTAATGTTTTCTTACATAGATTTCGTTATGTTTCTTTTTATTTCTTATGATGTTATTAAACATAACATGAAAAATTTTGTCAATATTTCACTTTTTCTGCTCACGCGATGTTTCCGTCTTTTTTCCTTCAAAAAGAAGGGAACGCACCCCATTCTATTTCGTTTAGAAAGAAAAGCCTTATTTGTAATCGCAACCAATGGAAATTTGTAAAAATTTCAAAACTACTTTTTTACGTTCTGTCACTTATTTTGCAAAATTGATTGTATTTCGTTCGCTTTTTCAGTATATTAATATATATAGATACTTACAGATTAGAATTTGCTTACATTTTGAAATAAAGGAGAGGAGTCTATGCCCAGGCAATATGATGGTGCTGCCGTTCAGCTGGATGAAATTGACCGCCAAATCATTCAGCTTTTAAACGGAAATGGCAGAGTTTCGTTTACAGATTTGGCAAAAGAAATCAAACTTTCCCGTGTGGCTGTTCAATCACGCGTCCATTCCCTCGTTGAAAATGGTGTGATTGAATGTTTTACCGCTGTCGTGAACCCTGAAAAAATCGGCCTTCACCAGTCCGCTTTTTTTAATGTTGAAGTAGAACCGAAACATTTACAGGAAGTGGCCGAAATATTGGCCAAAGATCCGGCGGTTTCAAGCCTTTATCATATGTCAGGCCCCAGCAAACTTCATATGCACGGCTTATTTAAAGACAACGAGGAAATGGAACTGTTTCTTAAAGAACGGTTATATCCGTTGCCTGGCATTATGAGCGTCGATTGCCAGATTTTACTCAAACGTTATAAAAGCCGAATAGGAATGAAACTGTAAGGGGGTTGCACTATGGAAAAACAGCAAAATGCTTATGCCCAGCTTGCCATGGCGATGCTGCGGACCGGCATTCTCGGCTATGGCGGCGGCCCGTCTGTCATGCCGCTTTTCCGGTATGAGGCGGTGACAAGGTACAAATGGCTGGATGACGACGAATTCGGGGAAACATTGGCAATCGCAAACGCGCTCCCGGGCCCGATTGCAACAAAAATGGCCGCTTACCTCGGTTACAAGTTGAAAAAGACAACCGGCGCCGTGTTCGCCATTTTATTCCATATTCTTCCGAGCAGCATCGCCATGATTGCGTTGCTGTCGCTTGTATCGGTATTAAGCCATTCAAAGATTGTGGCCGGAATGATCGCAGGGGTCATGCCGGTTGTTGCCGTTATGCTTGGCCAGATGGCTTACGATTTCGGGGAAAAAACGGTCAAGGGCCTTGGGAAGGTTTTCGGAATCGCGATGTTTGTTATTTCCTTTCTCCTGCTTGAAACGATCCATCTCCATCCGGCTATTGTCATTCTGATTTTTCTTGCGTACGGAAGCATCCACTTTCGACTCGTTGCAAAATGGAGGAGAGATGAAAAAAAGAAGAAAAAGGATGAAGCGGGATGATCTGGTTCCAATTGATGCTCGGTTTTTTCATTGCAAATATCCTTGGCTACGGCGGGGGGCCTTCCTCCATTCCATTGATGTACCATGAAATTGTGACGCATTACGGATGGCTGAACGACAGCGAATTTTCCAATATGCTGGCACTCGGCAATGCACTCCCAGGCCCGATTGCGACAAAAATTGCCGCATTCGTCGGCTATGGAGCGGGCGGGTGGACAGGACTGTTAGCGGCTCTTGCCGGAACGATATTGCCGTCTGCCGTTGCATTGATTGTGTTGCTGAAAGTATTGCACAAATACCGCCAGTCTCCTGTTGTGAAAGGGATGTCCCTGCTTGTGCAGCCGGTCATCACCATTATGATGGTGGTGCTGACGTGGCAGATGGCGAAAAGTTCTTTCAGCCAAATCGGCATCTGGCAGTCACTTGGCATCGCCGCCGTCGCTTTCTGGGCCATGAATATCCGGAAAGTTCACCCTGCCCTTGTTATTTGCGCGGCATTCATCTATGGCGGCATTGTGCTTCAGCATATAGTGTAACGGAATAGAAGGAGAAAGTTCGCCACACATTTTTCTTTAAAAAACCTGGATGCCTGCTTCATCAGGCATCCAGGTTTTTTACTATGTTCACTTTTCCCGGCCGTTTAGCGTTTGGGCGAGTTCAATAAAGAAGTCGAGTGCTTCCGGATTGGCCATTGAGCCCCTGTTCACGACTTTATCGACCGGGAAGCCGAGCAATATTTTACGGATCGGGACTTCCAGTTTCTTCCCGCTCAATGTTTTTGGAATTTGTTCAACTTCATAAATTTCATCCGGGACAAAGCGTGGCGAAACTTTCGCCCGGATTTCGGTTTTGATGCGGTTTTTCAATGTCTCATCCATATGCCGGCCCTGCTTCAGGACGACAAATAGCGGCATGAACGATTGCCTGCCGAGATGTTCAAGGTCGATGACAAGGCTCTCGATAATTTCATCAATGCCTTCGACCGCCCGGTAAATTTCGCTCGTGCCCATGCGGACGCCCTGGCGGTTAATTGTGGAATCGGAGCGGCCATAAATGACACAGCTGCCTTTTTCATCAATCTTGATCCAGTCCCCGTGCCGCCATACCCCCGGATAGACATCAAAATAACTTTCGAAGTAACGTTTGTTGCCTTCATCCCCCCAAAAATACAGCGGCATTGACGGCATCGGATCACAAATCGCCAGTTCCCCGACTTCATTCACAACCGGCTTGCCTTCCTCGTCAAATGCCTGAATATTTGCGCCCAGCCCGCGCGTCTGGATTTCGCCGGCATAAACCGGCAAAACAAGCGACCCGCCGACAAATGCGGTGCAAAGGTCCGTCCCCCCGCTTGTCGAAACCACCCATAAATCCGCTTTGACATTTTCGTAACACCAAATGAAACCTTCTGCCGTAAGCGGGGATCCCGTTGACAAAATTGCTTTCAGACGGGATAAATCATGTTTTTCCTTCGGCTTGACGCCGGATTTCATGCATCCACTAATGTACCCCGCACTTGTGCCGAAGTGGGTCATGCCGGTTTTTTCCGCCAAATCCCATAATGCATCCATATCCGGATATGCCGAGCTGCCATCGTACAGGACGACCGTCGCCCCGGCCAGCAGGTTGCCGATTAAAAGATTCCACATCATCCAGCCGGTTGTGGTGAACCAAAAATACACATCATCCGGCTCCACCCCTTGTTCGACTTTTAAAATTTTCAAGTGTTCCAAAAGGATGCCGCCCTGTCCCTGGACGATCGGTTTCGGCAGGCCGGTTGTGCCGGATGAAAATAAAATCCACAGCGGGTGATCAAACGGTACAGGTTCAAACGCGAGTTTAGCTTCTTCTTTCAGCACTTCCTTAAAGGAGACCGTGCTGCTGTCCGGTTTTATCTCTCCAAAATCCATATAAGGCACCACGATGGTTTTCTTTAATGTTGGAAGTGACGACTGCAGTTCCGTGATGTTTTTTCGTTTGTCAAAAATCCTGCCGTTATAGGAATAGCCGTCAACAGCAAATAAAACAGCCGGTTCGATTTGTTTAAACCGCTCAATGACGCTCTCATTGCCAAAGTCCGGGGAACACGATGACCAGACCGCGCCAATGGAGGCACATGCTAGGAAAGCGATCACCGTTTCCGGCATACTTGGCATATATGCCACCACCCGGTCTCCTTTTTGGACGCCAAGTTTTTTCAGGTACTGCGCCGTCTTTGCTGTTTTTTCCTTCAGTTCCTGCCAGCTGACTTCCCTTTGGCGGACGGTTTCCGATTGGAAAATGAGCGCAGGCTTATGCTTTCTGCTGTTTCGGAAAACGTGCTCGGCGTAGTTGAGCGTAGACCCGGTGAACCATTCGGCGCCAGGCATTGTCCTCGATTTCAAGACTTGTTCATACGGCGTATGGGATATGACACCACAGTATTCCCAAATGCTTTTCCAAAACGGTTCCAGCTGATCCACGGACCATTTCCAAAGATCCTGGTGGTGCTGAAATGTTAAACCGTATTCTTTTTCCAACCATTTACGGTAACGGGTAACCCCTGCTTTTTCAATCCGCTCCCTTGACGGCTGCCATAATAATGCCCCTTCTGTGACCGTCTTCACTCGAGTTCCTCCCCATCTGCGTGATGTATTTTGTAAGCGTTATCTTTTACTATTTTACCAAGACATGAAATATTTCGTCAACGAATGAAAAGGCGTTTCATGGAAAATGGGGGAAGGCCCTGCACGCTTCTTGCCTCTTCTTGGATCATACAAAATGTCAAATAGCAGCTATGTTCTTGGCGCTTTTTTCGTCCCGTTATGTTTCTCCAGTTCCGTTGCAGAACCATCATTTGGGCAGGCGGCCGTATAAAACTTTCCCGGATACATATGCTATTGGCTGTACGAGGAGGTGATTTTGTGGGAAACCAGAAGAATAACAACCAAAAGAACAACAGCCAGCAAAACAAAAATAATATTGCGGAAGATGTAAAAAATACGGCAGGTGCCGCTTTTCATGCTGTCCATAAAGGGCTGGAAACGACAGAAGATGTGGCGATGAACGCTGTGGATGCAACTTCAAATGCAGTCAACAATGTGACGGGCGGATCGCAAAACAATAAAAAATAAAAAGTGCCGGGAAATGGGCGCTTTTTGCAAATGTAAAAGGCCGGGGGTATCCCGGCCTTTTACATTCTGCTCGCCACTTCTTTTACAATATCTTCAGCAGACATGCCTTTTGCATCAATGACAGGCGCCTTTGTCATCGTGTCATTGATCCCCATTGCGTTCATCTCGCTGCCGGTTACAACACAGCAGTCACAACCTTGTACATCTTGTTCGTTCTTAATGGTTTTCACTTCATATCCTTTATCGCGCAGCGCTTCCTGGACATTTGTCAAAGCCTCTTCTACACCGATTATTACAGCCATGGTTAACACCTCCCTCTTTTTTATCGTACCCATCTGATTTTAGAAAAAACATGTTTTTTCCCCGGCCGCAGACGGATGCTTTTTATTTTATAATGGTGCTGAGAATCCGGTTGATTTCTGTATCATGTCTCCCGGTTTTACTGAAATAGCCGATATCTTTTTGGCACACGTCAATTCCCGTGCGGCGGCAGCAAAAATATTTTTGTGTTCTTCCGCTTTTCATTTGTATATTTAAAAATCCTCTCCGCATTTTTGAATACATTCATCATGCCCCGTATTGAAAAGCCGCACAGTTTTGCCAACTGTGCGGCTTTTTTGGCGTGCGCCTTTACTTGCCGAGCAATTCGTCCGAAAGCCGGATAAATTCGCGGGCATCTTCTGCCATAAGGTTAATGCCGGCTGCCCAGAAGTCCGGTTTTGTCAGATCAACGCCAAGATGTTTTTTGGCAAGATCTTCCACCTTCATCCGGCCGGTATCGCGCAAAAGGGCAATATATTTGTCTTCAAAGCCATCTGGATTCTTCAAAAATTCGGCGTAAATGCCAAGGCTGAATAAATAACCGAATGTGTATGGAAAATTGTAGAACGGCACATCGTCAATAAAGAAGTGAAGCTTGCTGCACCAGAAATGCGGGTGATAGCCGGACAAGCTGTCAGCATACGCTTCTTTTTGCGCCTTTTCCATCAGTTCATTGAGCCTTTGTTCGGACACAATGCCTTTTGAACGCTCTTCGTAAAAACTTTTTTCAAACAGGAATCGGGCATGGATGTTTAAAAACATAGCCGTTGCATTTTCAAGCTTTGCATTTAATAAAGAAACCTTTTCTTCCTTTGACTTTGCATTGGCAACAGTCGCATTGCCGATGATCGTTTCTGCAAAGGTGCTCGCAGTTTCGGCCACGTTCATCGCGTATTCGCGGTTCAAACGCGGCAAATCGCGCATGACATGGCTGTGAAATGCGTGGCCGAGTTCGTGCGCCAACGTGCTTGCATCATTTGTGGAGCCGGTAAATGTCATAAAAATCCGCGACTCTTCAAACTCCGGCAGACTGGTACAATAGCCGCCCGGGCGTTTATTCGGCCGGTCTTCCGCCTCTACCCAGCGGTTTTCAAGGGCGTGTTTCGCAAATGCAGACAGTTTCGGCCCGAAAGAAGCAAAATGTTGGATGACAAAATCGCACGCTTCATCATATGTAAATCGGGCCGGTTTCATATCGCCGAGTGCAACCGGCGCATCAACATCCTGCCAGCCGAGTTTTTCCATCCCGAAAATTTTTGCTTTTTGGTTGAGAAAGTCGACAAACGGCTGCTTGTTTTCAGAAACGGCTTTCCACATCGCATGAAGCGTGTCTTCAGACATCCGGTTGTATTCAAGCGGCTCTTCGAGAAAAGACTTCCTGCCATGGGCTTTTTGCAGCGTAATCCGGTACCCGTCCAGGTGGTTGAGCGTATCGGCAAAAACCGGCGCATATTTTTCCCATGCCGCTTCCCAGTTTTCGAACAGCTGTTTGCGCACTTCCGGATCCGGGTCGGCATACATCCGGTTCATCGCCTGGCCGACGGATAAGGATACCGTCTTGCCTTCTTTGTCCGTAAACGGGATTGTCATAACGGAAACAGCTGTGTCATACAATCTGCTCCAGCCGGCCAGCCCGTCCTGGTTGAGATCGGCAATCAGCTTTTCCTCTTCTTCCGACAAGAGCCGTTTTCCTTCATCGCGCGTTTCATTGAGGGCAAAGGAGACTTCGCTCAATTCCTTGTCCTGTAAAAACTTTTTCCAGTCTTCGTCCGAAATGGCCACCAGTTTTTTCTGAAAAGTGGTCCCGAGCTTTTGCATCTCGCTGTACAAATCCATGATTTGGCCCATCACGACATTTGCATAGTCATCATCCATATAGGCATCATGCCACATTTGCACAAATGTCGCAGACTGGCTGAGCCCTTTTTCGATCTCTTCCTGTTTTTTCAGGATGGCTTTAAACGGCTCCGGAGACGGGTCTTTCGAAAATGCCCATCCGTCGAGTCGGCTTTTGTATTGCCCGATTTCTTCTTTCAGCCCGCGCAGTTTTTCCTGCAATTCCGGCGATTTTGTGCCGCCCGGAATAACGGCATCCAGATCCCAAGTATTCTTATATTTCATATTTGCAACTCCTTTCTTTCTTCCATTTTACAGGGTACCGCACAAAATACCAATATATTTACAATCACGGTAAAAAATTTCAGGGCCGGATCCTTATCAGGGAGATGTTTCGCATTTTTAAAATCAGAATTGAGATTAAACATGATAACTGCTCCGCTTCCTGATGTATCCCTTTTTCATCCATCCGGAATCGAATCCTTCCCGTGAAAATTTTCGCCTTTTAAAAATCGGAACATGATAACTGTCCCGTTTCCTGATACCTCCCCTTTTTCATCCATCCGGGGTCGAATCCTTTTCGGGGAAATGTTTCGCCTTTTAAAAACCGGGATTGAAATTAAACATGTTAACTACTCCGCTTCCTCTCCCCTTTTTCACTCTCCTCCGGCAAGTTATAATCACTGCTTTTGCCCCTTTTTCACCCGGCAGTTTTTTGCCGGTTGTCGTTAATGGGACTTACTGAGCATCATTCGTGCATCACACCAGTTTTATAGCCGGGCCGTTCCGTTATTTTTCCGGCTGGTGTTTAGGATGAAGAAGTGAAGCTTTCTTGATTCGTAAATGCTAATTTTTTTCCTCTAAATCGAAAGAAAAACACAACCCCGAGCACGATCTCCAGTAAAGCAGCAAGTGGCGTTACAGACCTCAATCCAAGATACTGAATGATAACCCCTGTCAGAAAAGCGCCAAATTGCATGGAGACCATGCTGCAAGTATTCCAAAGCCCAAAAACTCTCCCTCTAAGATTGCTTTCAACATGTGTTTGCATCACATGCCGTTCGAACGGGACAATGAATCCGCCGACAAAAGCATGTAAGACCATAATGAAAGTGCCTTCAAACAAATTATTGGAAAGCCCAAACACAGCCCAGCTTAATCCCATTAAGATATAACTATAGCCATACCGGTGAATATTTTTGAAAAAAATTTTATTATTGGCAATCCAAAGACCCAAAATGACAGAAGTCAAACCTTCTCCAACGTATAACATGCTAATGCCGATAGGGGGAACATGATAAATATGGTTTACCATTTGTTGAATCATCAGGTTAAAAGACCCGACAATTAAGCCCCCTGTTAAGGCAAAAAGCAATACATATCTGATGTAAATTTGCTTTTTTACCACGGATAAGCCAATCTTTAGTTCGCTGAGAAAGTTTCTTTCCTTTGGCTTTATTTGGGAATTTTTTAAATTCAATGTCCACATGGTGATGCCGGCGTAAATAAAAGATAAAGATGTTAAGATCCAGAAGACATTTAGATTGAGCAATGTTACCAAAACCCCGCCGGAAGCTGCACCGATTAAGCGAATCAAACTGGTCAAAGAAAAGTTCAATGAATTCGCAATGATCAAGTCTTCTTCTTTCATGATTTCCGGAATAATGGTTTGTCTCGCAACGGTAGTCAAAGATGAGAGAACGCCGATAAAAAACCTGATCACAAAGAAAAAAATCCAAGCTGCCCAACCGTCGAACACGGGCACAAGTATAAAAAGGGCATATAGCGGCGATTTCAGCAGTTCAGATACTACAATGATTTTCTTGGTATCCATTCTATCAATAAGCCCGCCTAATAGAAAACTCATCGCAATCGGCACTAAACCGCTTACAGCCCACAGCGTCCCTAACTGCAATCCATTATCCGTTATTTTCCCTAAAAGGACGAGCATTGAAATAAAGGAACCCCATGTTGTTAATCCTGTAACGGTAGTCGTTGCCAATAACTTTCTATAGTCGGGGAAATGCTTTAACACTCGTATAATATCATTGTTTTTTTTCATCGCATGATCAAGTCCGAACTATTTTCATATTTCATTCAATTTCAACCCCTTTTTCCATTTTACAAGGCGGGGGAAAATTTTCCAATATTAGAACAGTCGTTTTCAGTAGCTTTCCAGGGAGATATTTTGTATTTTTAAAAAATTTAGAGGAGGCTGCCTTCCATTTTGGGGCGGGTCCGTTTCCGGGGCATTTTACATACTTTGGGTTCTTCCTTCAGATTGAGCTCGTCTACGTTAAGAAAGCGTGGAAAATTGACAGTGTTCCTTCACATAGAGGGCGTCTATGTTAAGGAAGCATGAAAAAACGAAGGCCTTTCTTCACATAGAGCCCGTCTACGTTAAGGAAGCAAGCAAAATTGACGGCCTTCCTCAACTTAGAGTCCGTCTATGTTAAGAAAGCATGAAAAAACGTGACCCTTCCTTCACATAGAGCCCGTCTACGTTAAGAAAGCAAGCAAAATTGACGGCCTTCCTTAACTTAGAGGGCGTCTACGTTAAGAAAGCACGGAAAATTGACGGCCTTCCTTCACATAGAGGGCGTCTACGTTAAGGAAGCATGAAAAAACGAAGACCTTTCTTAACTTAGGGCCCGTCTATGTTAAGGTAGTGCGGAAAATTGAATGCCTTCCTTCACATAGAGCGTGTCTATGTTAAGGAAACGCGCAAAAAAATCAATGTTCCTTAACGTAGAACCCGTCTACGTTAAGGAAGCACGAAAAAACGAGGCTCTTTCTTCACATAGAGGGCGTCTACGTAAAGAAAGCATGAAAAAACGTGGCCCTTCCTTCACATAGAGCCCGTCTATGTTAAGAAAGCAAGCAAAATTGACGGCCTTCCTTAACTTAGAGCTCGTCTATGTTAAGGAAGCACGGAAAATTGACGGCCTTCCTTAACTTAGAGCCCGTCTATGTTAAGAAAGCACGAAAAATTGAAGGTCTTCCTTCACTTAGAGCCCGTCTACGTTAAGAAAGCAAGCAAAAACGAGGCTCTTCCTTCACTTAGAGCCCTTAGAGCCCGTCTACGTAAGGAAGCTCAGCAAGCCCTACTTAAAAAGCGCGGCTGATGGCAACCGCGCCCTTTGTTTAATGCATCCAGGCAAGAGACCCCATCGGATCCCAAGGTTTCAGGACAATCGGATCTTGTTCCCATGCTTTTTGCAAATCCTCTGGCAAATATTTTTTGTCAATGACGATTTGGTACGTATATTCATCCATCCAGGCGTCACTCATGACAAAATAACCGTCTTTGCCCACTTTTTCACCCCAGCTGTTTTCCACTTTCCATCTGTCCGGTTTGCCGTCAATGAGGTTGACACCGGTCAATACCATTGCGTGCGTCATTATGCTGTCTTTATAATCGAGCCGTTCCGCTTTGGTCATGCCGAACGAAAATCCGAAAGCTTTTTCCAAATCGAAAAGGCTGGTATCCATGATGCCTTCATTCCGGTCTGATGACGCGGCAACATCACAGCCGAACCAGACGCTACGGTTATCCTTCAGCTGTTTTACGGCCAGCGATTTAAAGGTTTCGATATCAACATTTAAATATTTGACCGGTTTGCCGCCAACCACATTGCCCAAATACTGCACCGTATACGTTTTGCCGTACGGTTTGTCGCTTGTTGGCGCATTGATAATGCTGATGTATTGGTCGAGATCAAATCCGACGTATTTCTCAAAAAATGCCTGTGGTGTAATGTTTTGCTCGCGATGGAACAGTTTGTCGGTATCGCGGAATTCAAAATCAAACGTCTTCGGCGGCTCACCGAGTGCAAAGGCCAGCAATTTGTAAACTTCTGCAAGCATGCCTTCTTTCGCCTGCCGCAATTCTTCTTCCGGCTGTCCTGCTGCGTGCATTTTTCTTAGTTTCACCGCATCTTCGCGGAGCTTGGCATTTAAAAGCGAATTGAGTTCGCGCGAGTTGCTGCTGTTAAAGGTTTCCGGCATAACCTGTTTTGGCACAACGCCGTATTTTTTAATGAGCGCGACGAGCATATCCCACTGCCCGCCGTCCTGCTGCGGGGTTTCAAGCAGCCAGGAAATGAGCCGTCCTTCCACAGGTTCGTCTGCGGTTTCAATCATCGTTTCCAGGAAGTAATTGGCTTTTTCAAATTTGTCCCAGAAATTCGTATAGTTTTGCGAAAGCTCAAAGTCTTTCAATCTGAATTTGGCATTTAACTTATGCGTAAACGTATTTAAGGCGGCAAACATCCAGCAGCGCCCGCTTTGTTTCTGATTTGACACTTTTCCCGTTTCAATTTCGTGGGAGAATACGTGATTCATAGAAACCACAGCATCATTGTTGATTGTCGCGGCCTTCAATCCGTTTTTCATCATTGCATTTTGAATCACTTTGTTTTGCGGCAGTTCGCGGATTTGCTGGGAAAACCGCTCCGCCATTTCCCGTGTAATGTCTTTTGCCATTTAAATCTTCCTTTCCAGTAAGTTCTTTTTTATTATACGCCTTTTTCAATCAGATAAGACAATTTTGCGTTTTGGAAAAGCATGCCTTTCTGAAACGGGACACGGTTCGGTGATTTTTCCTTTGCATTTCCGCTGTGCGGTGAGGAAGGGTTTTTCGTCCGCTTCTTTCACACGTTTTTCGAAATTATGGTATGCTGTTTTACGAGAAAGACTCAAACGGGGTGATGGCAGATGAGTGAAGAAAAGGATTATGAAACAAAAGGTTATGATACAAGTATTGTTTATGATTATAAAGAAATGCCCGACGTCCATCCGGGCCGCTGTGACAATTGTGGTTACAGCCACTTCAAGTCATCGGTCAAACATGGCGTGTTTTTGCGTGAATGCCGGAGATGCGGGATGAAAAAGAGCATTTAACAGGCAAAAGCGGACTTCCTGCAAATGGGAAATCCGCTTTCTTCAATTTAGCATCCGGGGCAGTCGGAATGATTTACGCAAATTCAGCTGCATCAAAATCGCCATTCGCAGAGATAAACCGCTCCCGTCTTCCTATTTCGCAGCATGGCTGTGAGCGTTCTGTTTTCGGAAAATTCACCCAAATTCACGGACGTTTCCGTACGTCTTTAAAGAGTTGCATACACATCCGGATGGGGCCTTAGCACAAGCAGAAGCGCCTGTTCGTTCCGGTGCGTATTTTGTCTTTCAACACGCAATCCTTGCCGCCGAGTCATAAAAAATTTTGGGCAGCCCGGACCTTTATCGCTCATCTATGTAATACGGCTTTATTTGCTGAACCAAATAAAGTAACCGGCAAGCACCACGACGATAAGAAAAAGCACAATGGTACCAAAGACGACTCTTTTTGATTTCAAAAAAAACGCTCCCCTCTGCACGGACTTTCAGTTACATTCAGTATACCCATCAAGGGGAGAATTCAAACTGGCAGGCTTAGCCTTCTTTTGACATTTGCAGCGCCTTCAGAATATTTTTCAACGAATTGCTTTTGCCGTAAAGCAGCACGCCGCCGCGGTAGATGCGCGCACCTGCTATCGCCATGAACACAATCGTGACAACCATGACCGCAACGCCCGAAAGCCCGGCCCACACCGGCAAGTCGAGCATGCCCACCCGCAAAAACATGAGCATCGGTGTAAAAAACGGAATGTACGACAGAACGGTAATATAGCTGGCAGAAGGATTTCCAAGCCCGGCCATCGCAAGGAAGAACCCGATCATGACAAGAAACGTCATCGGCATCATCATCTGCTGGGCATCTTCAATCCGGCTGACAAGCGAGCCGAGAAAAGCTGCCAAAGTGGCATACAGCAAATATCCGAGCAGGAAAAACACCACAGCGTACACAATCGTTGACATCTTTATATCCGAAAATCCAAATACAGAAAAAAAGCCGCCCGTCAAGTGATTGATATTTTGTTTGATGGTCGCGTATGCTGCGGCAAGGAGCACCGCCATCTGTGTCAAGCCGAGCAGGGCGCCGCTGATGATTTTCGCAAACATCTGCTGCACTGGCGGGACGCTCGAAATTAAGATTTCCATTACCCGTGAAGCTTTTTCAGTCGCCACTTCCATTCCGACTGCACTGGCGTAAAAAATGACCGCGAAATAAATCGCAAACAGCAAAATATAGACAAGCCCCCTCGCCTGCGCCAGTTCTGCTTCGGATTTTGCATCCCGCTCCAGATTGATGCTCTTAAAGGATGCGGGGCTGTTTAAAAGTGAGAGCTCTGCAGAAGAAAGCTTCAGTTTTCCTGCCGCCATATTGCTTTTTACAGCCTGCAGCGCCTGCTCCAAACTGTCCGTAGTCCCGGTATCGGCAAGATTCGGGGCTTTATAGACTGCTTTCGGCATGCCAGCTGCGTCAAGCGATAAAACAACATACCCTTCATATTTTTCCTTTAATACTTCTTTCCGCAACGCACTTTCGCTTTTTTCGGCCTGCACAAGCCGGATATCTTTATCAACGGTTTTTAATTGCTGCTTAAGCGGCCCGTACAGCGTGTTCGTCTCATCCAAAACCGCAACCTTTTTCTGCTTGCTGCCGGCAAACATATCGATCATCCGGTTTATGTTTCCCATCAGCAGGACAGCAACAAGCAAAATAGCCGTCGTGATCACAAAGGATTTTGTTTTTAGTTTTGACATGTAGGCATGACCGATTAAAATGCCGAACCTATTCATAGGAAGCCCCCACCTTTTCTATGAAAATATCGTTTAGAGATGGTTCTTCAAGCGCAAACTTGCGGATGAAACCTTTTCCGTTGATTTCATCTAAAATTTTTTGCGCCGCTTCCATCCGGTCAATTTGCAGCTCTGCCCCGAGCGCCGTTTTCTTAAATCGGACGACCCCCGGGAAGGCACGTAAAAATGCCAGATCAAAATCAGCATGGATCACGACATTTTGTTTCCCAAATGCACGTTTGACCGCTCTCAGTTCACCATGCACAACCGGGCTGCCATGATGCATAATGCACAAATGCTCACAAAGTTCTTCAACATGTTCCATCCGGTGGCTTGAAAACACAATGGTCGCGCCCTGATCCCGCAGTTCTGCGACCGCTGTTTTTAACGTTTCCACATTGACCGGGTCAAGGCCGCTGAAGGGCTCATCTAAAATCAGCAGCTTCGGCTTATGTAGAACAGCAGCGATAAACTGGATCTTCTGCTGGTTTCCTTTTGACAGTTCTTCCACCCGTTTATCCAAATATTCTTCGACATGAAAACGGCCAAGCCAGTATTTTAGTTCTTTCACCGCATCCTGCTTGCCCATCCCGCGCAGCCGTGCAAGATAAACAAGCTGGTCTTTTACTTTTAATTTTGGATACAGCCCGCGTTCTTCCGGCAGATACCCGATTTCTGGGCTCAATGTGTAATCCATTTTGCGCCCGTTCCAGGAGATGTTTCCTTCATTCGGCTTTAATAGACCAAGGATCATCCGGAAAGTCGTCGTTTTTCCTGCTCCGTTTGCCCCTAAAAACCCGAACAGCTCCTTTTCCGGGATCATTAACGACAAATCGTTTACCGCTGTAAACGCGCCAAATTTTTTCGTCACATGTTCCAACACCAAGGACATGATTTCCCCTCCTTTGTTCGTACTTACGCAAACCGGCAGGAAAAGTTTCAAAAGTCTGCAGGAAATTTCCCCTGATGATCCATACATTTTAAAAAAGCAGCTTTTTCAATGACTTGTTACTACCCATTTGATGGATGAGTTTTTATAAATTTTCAGTCATATAAAGAAAAATTACCGCTCATCATCATGCAAATTGGTGCCCGGGCTTGATGCAAACTGAAGTTCATTTTATATATAAGTTGAACTAATATTACTACTTCTTTATGTATAGCCAGAAGCAATGTTCAGCTGATTTTGGTGCGAAAAATTTAAGTTCATTTTTATATAGCTGGCTTTGTACATTTGCCAAACAGTGTTTTCAAAAAAAGCAGCGGGTTTTTCTATATTTTCCCGCCGCTTTTTTGAAATTAATAAGCCGTCCACCCAGCATCTGCCGTAATCACGGCACCATTTACGAAGGAAGCATCGTCTGAAGCAAGGAACAGGGCGATAGTCGCAATTTCTTCGGGTTTTCCGCTCCTCGGGTTGATTGCCGACCCGGACATTGCCCGCTCAAGCCCGAAAGCATTTGGCTCGCTCATGGTTGTGCCGATATTCGTTTCCACCCCGCCTGGCGCAATCGCATTGCAGCGGATGCCTTTCAGTACATATTGAAAACCGACGTTTTTTGTCAACCCGATCACCGCATGTTTGGACGCCGTATAAGCGGCGCCAGCCCGCGATCCGTTCAGCCCGCCGACAGAAGCAACATTGACAATGACGCCGTTTCCTTTTTCAATAAAGATCGGGAGTGACTTCCGGATCGTGCGCATCGGCCCGGTTGTGTTGACAGCAAACACTTTTTCCCACAGGGCGTCTGTCAGATCCCCAGCCGGCACCATATTATCCATGATCCCTGCATTATTGACAAGAATATCGAGTGTTCCATACTCTTTCACGGCGGTATCAATCAAATGTTGCACATCTTCTTCGCTCGCCACATTGGCCTGGACTGCCAGAGCTTTGCCTCCTGCAGCTTCTATTTCAGCAACCGTCTGCTGCACACCTTCCAAATTGAGGTCGGATGCCACCACTTTTGCTCCTTCTTTTGCGTAAAGCGCTGCAATCGCCTTGCCCATACCAGAGGCAGCGCCTGTTACAACCGCAACTTTTCCATCCAGTTTTGCCATAATCCCCTCTCCTTTCTGAATGCGCTTTCAAGTATTCGTGAATGCGCTCATAAATATTATATCCTATCACTATTCATCTTCCAAACTTTTTAAAGACGAACCTCAGTTGTAAAAGTTAAATAGAAGTCAAAATTGAAAAATTGCCCCAAACGTCGGGTAATATCGGGTAAGAACCAAGGTGCTTCTCTTGCCTTGCAGAAAGACTAGAAGGCAGCTTCGATTAGTCTTCTTCTGCGACAGAAAAAGTATTATCGAATGAAATGACAGACACTTTTTTCCCCTTTTTTTCATAGATGGTCATAGCACCTTCCCGGTCAATTTGCTTCCATCCGCACCACTGGATTTCCTTCCGATAAACATAGGGGAGCCCGTTCACTTCACTTGCTTCCCACCATTTATACATTTCTACGGACTGTTTATCCTTTACAAGCTTTGCGCTTACAGGAATAGGAAAACCAAAAAACTTTGCAGATTGCCGGAAAGCAAAGGCATAGATCCCTGCAGCCAGCAATAGCAGTAAAACAAAAGTTAACACATATTTCCGTTTCTTTATCAAAAAGACTCCCCCCTGTATTAGACGAAAATTCAGAATCATATTTATTATAACTTATTCATTCTTTCCGGTCGAAAAACTCTAGGTTTCAGCTACCTCACCGTATTGTTAGGTTTTCAGATTTATTTTTTGGTAGCGCGGCACGAACAGAACAGGGACCTGGCAAAAGTTTTTGATTCAGTCTTTATGCAGGCTCCAAATAAAACTTCATCGTCTTTATGAAGAAAATATACATAAAAAAACGCCAGCCACTCCCTCGATTTATGCCGATTTAAATCGAAAAATCGGAGAAGCAGCCAGCACTCAGCTAAATTTTGTTTTATAATTTGCCTGTTTCATATGCCTGTTTTCCGAGCAAAATCGCCCCTGTAATGCCGGCGTCGTTGCCAAGGCCCGGGGACGTAATATATTCGGACAGCGGTTCAGGCAGCTTGATATAACCGTTGATCAGCTCGGTCAGTTTTTTGTGTATCAGCGGGAACAATTGCTGTTGGTGCATCACGCCGCCGCCCATGATGATTTTTTTCGGCGACACAATTAGAATGTATTGCATGAGCGCCTGTGCCAGATAATCTGCCTCCATTTCCCAGACTTCCGGACGGTCCGAGAGTTCTTTTCCTTTCTGCCCCCACCGCGCTTCGATTGCCGGCCCGGCTGCGAGTCCTTCGAGGCAGTCATGATGGAAAGGGCATGCCCCTTCAAAATGATCATCCGGGTGGCGGCGCAAAAGAATATGCCCCATTTCCGGGTGCGACCATCCTTCAAGGAGATTGCCTTTTACAACGGCTCCAGCTCCGATACCTGTACCGACCGTGATGTACAGGCAGCTGTCTAGCCCTTTCGCCGCGCCAAGCACCGACTCCCCGAGCGCCGCCCCGTTCACATCTGTCGTAAAACCGGCCGGAACGCCCAATGCTTTCTCTATCGTTTGCTTAATGGGATAATTTTGCCAGGCTGTTTTCGGTGTTGTTGTAATGTATCCATATGTATCACTTTCCGGATTGACGTCAATCGGACCAAATGAGGCAATGCCGATTGCTTTTGTCTCGAACTGTGAAAAAAACGCGATTACATCTTTCACCGTTTCTTCCGGATCGCGCGTCGGGAACTCAACTCTTTCCTGAATTTTTCCTGTTTCATCTCCCGTTGCACAAACAAATTTTGTACCGCCTGCTTCCACTCCGCCAAAAAGCATGGTGATTCCCCCTCAATAAAATTGGTTTGAATGGCCTCTCCGTTCATAATGGAGAGGTAAATATCTCTCATTCTAGTATACCGTTTTCTTCAATTGAGTTAAGTGTTTATATATCGGAACCCGCATAAAATGTGACAAATTTGTTTCTCATTTTTTTCTCATTTTTTCTTCATGACTTTTTAGTGTAAGAGGGTTATATTTTAGGTGTAGCAAGGAAAAAGCAACAAACCCTTAAGTTTCTAGATACCCCCCTTAATGTCTAGAAAAAACTCCCCTTACCAACCGGCATTGTGCCGGTTTTTTTTTCGCATTAAAGCCGGCGCAATCTTGATGCCCCGGCCCGTAAGTCTGCTTTACATCTCCTCATCGTCCTCTTCATCCCAGTCGTCTTCCAAATTTTCATCGTCCAGGTCCCAATCTTCCCAGTCCCCTGTTGTGTCCAGTTTGAACAAATCTAACAGGCGCTTGAACATTTGTGGCGTCTCCCTTCTTTTTCCTTATAGGATTTACAGGTTAAAACCAATTTATACGGTATAAGAAAAAGGCCGGGCGAAAAAATATACATAGAAGCAAACCCGGGGGTGGACGATTTGGAAACCTGGTTTTATCTCCATGTGATGAACACGTTATACTTTGTATTTTTTATGTTTGCTGTGCCGCCCGCCATCGCAGCCCTGATTTGCCGGCCCGAAATCAAAAAATATTTGGAAAAGAGGAAAGAAGGCAAGCCATGAAAAACGATGATAAAAGAATTTCTGAAGGGTTAAACGGATGGTTTGAAATGATGAATGCAAAAGGAGATAAAGGAGAAATCGCGCAGATCGTGGAAAAATACAAGGCGCGGGCTGCAGACAGCAACGATGCTGCCGATCAAGACAAGAAGTAGAGTTTCAACAAAAATCGACAATTCTCATCAAAAACTTATTTTTCTTTCATGATCTTTTAGGAAAAAACCCGTACTATTATACCTGTAGCAAGGACAAGTTACAAAACCCTATACCAACTAGACAACCCCCCCTTTTTGTTGTCTAGCAATACCCCCTTAAAAACCGGCTTTTGCCGGTTTTTTTATTTTTTGCTACTTTGTTGTCGGCTCATTATCATACAAATGGATGACCTTGTCTTCATGTCCGCTATATAAAATAAAACGAAGGGAGCTCGTACTGGCTTATTTTATTAATCAATTGATCTCCCACATATTTGCCTACTATCTTCCAGAAAAAGGGGCTGTTGCGATCTTTATCCCGACTCTGATTTTTTCATTTTGTCTGTTAACCGGATATGCCATTGTAGGCTATATTTTTAAGATTTCTGCAAAAAAATAGTCCGGGGCACCGTTATTCGGTATCCCGGACAAGAACTTAGCGGTCTTCAATCGTTTTCGGCGATACCAGATTGCCGGTGCCGAGCATAATGCTTTCGTTTTGGACTGCGACCACCATGGCAAGTGTTTCATGCTGCTTTTCTTTATATACTTGTCCGATTTTGATTTCCATGGCGCCCCACCTCTATTACAAGTGCGTACGGCGTTTTTTCTGTTCTTGTATCACTTTATTCCGCTCACCGCCGTCTGAAAGTTCTTCGTATTGAAATTCTGTCTCATCACTTTAGCCGCAAGCAAATCAGCGGACGCCTGATGGTTATTGGGT
Organism: Weizmannia sp. FSL K6-0777; assembly: GCF_038593185.1. Taxonomy (NCBI): domain Bacteria; kingdom Bacillati; phylum Bacillota; class Bacilli; order Caryophanales; family Bacillaceae; genus Heyndrickxia; species Weizmannia sp. FSL K6-0777. The sequence continues at coordinate 1,098,434 of NZ_CP151971.1, read as the reverse complement.
GCCGCTTGTTCATTCCATTTCACACGGATCGCCTCCTTTCTTTTAATATGCGTCCGCTTCCGAAAAAAATGCGCGCCGGATTGCCGTTTCCATTTTTTGTGGAAAACAGCGTCCCTGGCTTTTTGGAGGATTCTCCTCAGCATGCGGCCGGGTATTACATATTCCTGCAGCTAAATAGGGCTTGCTGAACGAATTAGAATTTGGCATTTTATGGATTTGACAGACCAAGTGGACGCACAACTCCTGTATTGTCCCCGCAGCCATGCCTAACGTCGCTGTAGCAAGGGGGGTTGATAAATGAGTCCCCAAAAATTGGATGTGGGGGTTAAAAGATGGATTTTTGAAGTTTTTAAAAACGGCTCAAAAAGATTTTATCTTATTGAGGGTGGAATACCAGAAAATGATGGACGATACCCGTTAGAAAAAGTGACATTGAAAAAATAACTGATGTGTCCCCTAAATAAACCGAATTGACAGCAAGATATTTCCTCTAATCAGGTTGCTTTTTATTTTGGCGGAATGGGGATGCGGACTCTCTTTATCTCGCCCTGAGCAAGGCGTTAAAAAGAGTCTTTATGTTTGAAGGCGTTAAAAAACAATCGTGAAATAAAAGGTGCTGCAACCAAAAAGCAGAGGAATGATTATAACGTAATCGGTCAATCTCACCTTATAAAAATGGTCATGATTTAGAAGGATTTAATGACGAGGAGCAAGAAGTATTATTTGTTAGGAATTCCAAATTTAAAATTTCGATCCAAACTGTTAAGGATAGAAAAATTATTTTTGAAATGGAGACATTTTAATATGGGAAAAAAAGAAAAATTATTTTCTGCTCCTCGTTGGACTGAACCTATAGGACTAAAATCTGATGGATCTCCAAGTGCAATTAGTAGTGGGACAAAGCACTATGAAACAGAAGAAGAACGACAGAAAGATATCGAAACGACAAGATATATACGTGAAATGCTGAAATAAAGAATGGAGGAAAACAATAAAAATTTTTAAGTACCTTGTGCTGGGTACTTTTTCTTTTGCCTATGATTGAAAGCGTTAAAAAACAATCATGAGATAAAAGGTACCTGCAATCAAAAAGCAGAAGAATGATCACGACGTAAATGGTCAATCTCACCTTATAATAAAAAGCAAAAATGGTCATGATTTAGAAGGATTTAATGACGAGGAGCAAGAAGTATTATTTAAACGTAATACAGCTTATAAAATCTTATCCAGTCAATTTATGAATGGTAGAGTTATATTCGAATTGGAGGAAATCCTATGGATAAAAATAATAAACCATATTCCGACCGTCGTTGGACGGATCCAATTGGAATAACAGAAGATGGGGAAATCAGCGCTATTTCCATAGGAACCAAACATTATGCATCAGAAGAAGAAAGACAAAGAGATATCGAAGAAGGTAAGAAGATTCGAAAAGAATTTTTGAAAATGCTAAAAGAACGCCATAAAAACAATAAATAGCCCACATTTCGCATGTCTTAAATAAAATTCATTCTAATTTTTGAATGAACTATATTTAAATGGTTTGGTGGGATGATATCTTCTTATTTTTGAGGAATTTTCGATAAAGTTCTATTGAATTCGACATTCTTTTCATGAATTCCTCCTGTTGTGTGTTATTCGCCTTTGTTTTCGACATTTTTTGACACGTATATTGATAGATCATACCCGCATAATTCAATGATTTTTTTGGCTTGTGAATCAATATTATCGGGTAAGAGCCTTAATTTTTGTCGATTTTGATTTATAAGGATCACGGTGATATCTTCTAATTGCTCTAACAATGCTTGACCTGTGGGTTGATAGAGTTTCCTTTTTCCTTTCAAGATTAGAGATAGGTTCTTTTCTTTCAGTTCTTTGATTAATAAAGCCATCACATACACAATCCCTAAGGCCTCAACCCTTTCCGGGGTTTTCAAGTAAATGGCATCAATCATTTGTGAATCTTTGATTAATCGGAAACGGGTCTCAACGGCCGACTGTCCTTTATAAACCCTCAAAACTTCTTGATTGGATAGTGTCTCCTCGTCTAATTTATTTGTGATTAAAACAAAAGTGCTGAGCATTCTTTTCTTATTTTCGATAAAATCATGATCTTTTTCAAACGATTCCAGTTGTATCTGATAGATTTGTTCTCGTTTTGTCTGTTCGTCCTTTTTAGGTCTTCCTCTCTTTTTTCGTTTGATAGGTTGATCACTCATCTGGACGTTTAGTTTATAACAGAAATATGAAGCCTTTTGTTTTTTCTTAAAAGATTGAATTGCTTCTAGTGCGTCCTCTTTACAATGAAAGATAACTTTACTTAGTTTTTCTATCTCTTTTTTTAATTGTATTTCTTCCTTTTCGATCGCCCGATTTAGGGTTTTCTCTTTTCGTTGATCTAAATTGTTTGAGTGGACAACAAGAAACCGGTAAGGAAGGTTTTGAATTTGTCTTTCAAAAGCTTGAATTTGGTAAATAGCTGCGTCTTTTTTATTGCTAAGTGAGCCTACCCTTTCCCAGTTATTGAGCAACCATGCCTCTTTCTTTAGTTCTGTGCTTAAACCGAATGTATCAGGTAAACGGGAAATAAACGATAAATTTTGTTGTTGAATTTCCGCTAGATTTTCCGTTGTGATTAATGCAGAATCGGCTTGATAAATGAGATTTTTCCAATCTTCATGGGAAAGGATTTTTCTCATCTTTTGAATGAATTCCACATTCCAAGATTTATCCGAAGTATTCCCATTTTCTACTTTTGCAAGGATAGGAATTCGTTCAGGTGTGACCCCCATCCCCAGAACGATTTGTTTTAAGTCAGGCCTATGGGCCTTACTATACCCGTACGTAATTTGCAGTCCATCTTCCTTCGGTTGTTTATATTCACCGTAAACAGAAATTGATGTTGTATCGTTATGGAGTACACCAATAGGAAGATTCAATTTTTTTAATGCTTTTAATGCAAGGGTGGAATATACTTTCCATGCTTCGGCTTTATACAAGTAATCTAATGCTCTTCCTAATGCATCATCATTTAATTGATCGGGTGAAATCGATGTATCGAAAAGCATCTCAGAATCTAGGTTTTGATAGAATTCATGAACCTTATAAAGGGGCTTGCCGCTGCATAAAATGTTTAAGACAAGGGCTTTAATCCTTGTTCCAGGTGAGATATGACAACGGACAGAATCCCATTTAACTAAATCATTAATGGTCTTTTCGAGTTCTATTTCATCACACAGTTTAGATAAAAGTTGAGACGGCCCCACATGTAAGGTTAAAATTTGATCTGACATAAAAATTCCCTCGTCTTCCCCTAGTTTAGATAATCATTCAATTCTACAAAGAAGGGGAAAATTCCTTTAAAAAAATCATAAAATGGAAAAATTTACGTGCGGAATATGCGTATTATCTAGGGCTTGCTGAACGAATCCGATTCTGTCAGATACAAGCCAAATTACGGTTAAAAAAATATAAAATAGTGTTGTGTAAAAATTTCAAAAAAAGAACCCTGAGCTTCCGCTCCAGATTCATTATAAGGAATTGAAGGGCTACTACTGTTTCACTGGTCTCCTGAAGGCGTGCTCGAATAAGGCCTAGCCCATACTTGCGCTTGCCTTCGCCAAATTTGCTTTCAACGGCATTACGTTCGGAGGCATCCTGCCTTGCCACGCGTTCTAAGGTTTTGTCTTCCGTTTTGGATGGGCGTCCCAACCTTGGCCCACTCAGACGAATGCCAAGAGATTTACAGTATGCTAGGTTGTCACGGTTTCGGTAGATTTTATCTGCTAAAATCGCTTCTGGATAAAATCCGAACCGGTTGTAGTAGTTCTCAATAGATTCTCTAAGGGTGATCCCTTCATTGTAATTTTCCCAGTCGAGTTGCTCGATCAAGGCATAGCCATCTACAACGCTAAGGGCGACTTTTGAGCCGAATTCCACGTTCGCTTTTGCCTTGCCACGCACAATTGGACGGACATGCGGCTGGGAAATGCTCACAATCCGGTGGTCAATCCGATGTGTTTTCTTTTTGTACATTTCTGCCTGTTGGCGGTAAAGTTCATGAATCACGAGGAGTTGTCGGTATTCATCTTTGCTCAAAAGAGACAGGGAGCTTTGGGAAATGAGATTTCCAATGATCTCCAGATTCCGTTTCACATATCCAAGTTGTTTGCCGACAGCTTTCCGGATTTTCCGGGCTCCAGCTTTGCGTTGCTTAGCGACAGAAAGATAGTCCCTGCGGGCTCTTTTTCTGTAGGTCCGTGGCTTTGGTAATTTTCCTTTGTGCGGTTCATGCAGTACATCAATGATATGTTCCAGTTTCTCACGGGCTTCGTTCAAAAGCCCCAGATCAGTAGGGTAAGCAATATCAGCCGGTGCACAGGTTGCGTCCAGAATGAGCTTTCCTTTGTTCTTCGTTTTAGGAGAAGCCGATCCAGTTGAATTCTCTTCCGAAGCAGGACCGGAAGGTTGATGATCACCACTACTATGATCGTCATCATCATGGTGATCATCATCGTTGTCATTTTCCTTAGATGCTTCTTCCGATTGGCGTTCTTGTTCTTCCAGAACAATCCATTCATTCAGTTCATTGATGATGTTTGCACCCAAACGTTTTCTAAAACGAGTCATCAGAGAATGATCGAATGGGGCTTTTTCCTGGAATTCAGGCAACCCGATAAAATACTGAAGATACGGGTTTTCCGTGATCTGTTCGACTGTTTCCCGGTCAGATAGCCCAAGCCGTAAAGTGGACCCCATCGTCAAGACACTAATTTTAAATTTTTAAGGTAGGTCAGATCCCAAATATGGACACGACCTGGCAGAGCGTGAGGATGCTCATTGGAGGCGGTTTAGTGGAGGGTGCATATTTTTTTGGAGTGATTCATCCTGATTTATTTTTGCTTCTCTGGGGCTGGTGTGTCAAGGGTACGGCAAGCCCTCGCTTCACTCGCCCTTGACACACCAGCCCCAGAGAAGTATCCTCGCCAAAGGATGAGTCACTCAGAGGCCATAAACGGAGGCGGGAGTTTTATAGCCTAAGGACTGATGAGGTCTTTCGTGATTATAAAATTGAATAAAGTTTCCAATTTCTCTCCGGGCTTCTCTAGGAGAATTGTATTCTTTTAAATACACTTCTTCGTATTTAATTGTCCGCCAAAGCCTTTCGGTAATGATGTTATCAAGGGCTCTCTTTTTGCCGTCCATGCTGATTTTAATTTCATTTTGAAGCACGAGATCCGTGTATTTCGGGCTTGTAAAATGGCTGCCTTGATCACTGTTTAGAATCTCCGGTGTTTAAGATTGCGTTTACTCAGGTTTGGCCCGGGCGCAATTCCGGCGATTCCCATTTCCCTCATATGGCGTTGTACAGCTTTCCGGTTAATAGCCTCACCTTTGGCATTTAGCCATTCCGTAATACGCCTTGAGCCAAAAAAAGGATATTTGGTGTAGATCTCATCAATCTGGTGCTTGATCGACACTTCTTCGGGAGAAGGGTCAACAGGCTTGTAATACAAGCTTGAACGGTTTAGGCTCAGCAGCTCAGCTTGAGACGTTATTGGCAGTTCTGCATCATGCCAGTCAATCATTTCAATACGTTCAGCCCTACTCCTTAATGCCAGATTTTTTTTTAAGCCACGACAGCTGCGTGGTTAGGCGGCCGACTTCGGCATAGAGATTTTCAATCGTCTGTTCATATTCAGCTTTCATTTTATCAACTTTTTTGTTGTCTTTTTCAAAGACTTTAGGCATCTGTTCAAGAAAAGCATTTCGCCACTGGCGGATTTGGTTTACATGAATTCCATGAGCAGAAGCAATTTCGCTCATCGTTTTTTCTTCTTTCAGGACCTCTAGCACGACTTGAGTTTTGAATTCTGGCGTATATTGTTTTCTCATAAACCTACTTTAACATCTCCTCATTTCGTGTCTAGTTTTATGGGTCCATTATACCGTTCTTTGATATAGAGAGCCCCAAGAGCAACTCTGACAGAATAAGCCTTTTCGCCTTTGAATTTTTTCTTGAAGGACTTGGCATACTTTTCTTCAGCCTTCCACCAAGGGATTAATTCAGCAAGACGGACCCAGCGATTTTCTTTATTTAATTTTCCACCGAATGGTAGAAAAAAATCTTCTACAAAAGTTAATTGATGTTCAGTCTTTTTGTACATCGTAACGGCCTCCAAGTGCAAGGTTTTTTACACGTTTCCTATAAAATCCTTACACTTTATATTCGACAAAAGTGGCCAAAATCCTTGTCAAATCTGGAATTTTTGTTTATTCAGCAAGCCCTAAATATGCATTCAATTTAAAGAATAGTACAAATTATAGTGGGCTTCTCCCACTACTCCAGTTTCTGGAACGGATGAAGATTGAACAAACTTTCCGGGATTTTGACTGTTTAAAGAAAGACAATGCAAAATACCCTTTAAGCAAAGTATTTTTGTATCTGATTACGGGTTGGATGGCAGATTGTTCCCATATGTTCCATTTCCAATCTTTACAGAAAGATCCTCTGATCACTGCTTTCCTAGGAGGAAAATGCCCGCACTACACGCTTTTAAGCAAAGATTTATTAAGGCTAGAGAATGTTAAAGATGCTGCCATAGAATTTAAAGAACGGGGAATGGACATCATTGAACCCTGGCTGGATTCCGACCTCATTCTGGATTTTGATTCAAGCGTAGAAACAGTCTATGGAAATCAGGAAGGTGCTAAAGTAGGGGCAAATCCTCATAAGCCAGGAAGAAAAAGTTACCATCCCCTTCTTGTATTTGAAGGGAAATCACATTTTTGTTTAAACGGCGTACTAAGGCCGGGTAATGTACACTCCTCTGATCATGTAATCGAATTTGCCGATGAAACCTACCGGTTGCTTTCCTCACAGTACTTTATCCGGTATGCCCGTTTTGATAAGGGTTTTGGTGGAGAAAAGTTTTACAGCCACTGGGAAAAGCACAAAATTGATTATGCCGGCAAACTGAGATGGACTTCGAGACTGAAAAAATTTGTTCAAAGCGATGATTCTCCGTGGACTCGTTATGTTGATGATGAAATGATTGTGATAGAGGGAAAAACAGTCCTTTATCAGGCCACTTCCTGGGAAAAGCCAAGAAGGGTTGCAGTGATCCGGAAAGCCGACAAGTATGAGGAAGACCAACTTCAATTGTTTGATTTTCTTTGGGACTATGAAGCTATTGTGACAACTATGGACTGGGAACCAATGGATATTTGGAGATTCTATAATCAAAGAGCCTGTCTGGAGAACTATATCAAAGAGTCTAAATATGGTTTTTCCATCGACAAGATTCCAACGGATTCCTTTGGTGCCAACCATATGGATCTCCTGATTAAATTACTGGCGTACAATTTATTTGAGATCTTTAAAAAAGAGCATTGTCCGCCAGCATTTAAATCCTATACCATCAGAAGATTCCGGAGAGAAATCATTTATTCAGCCGGAGTTTTGACACATCACAGCCGCAGCGTTTCACTTAACATTTGCGAAACATATGCCCATAAAAGGGCATTCGAGAAAATGATCAAAAGTGTGCGAATGATTGATTGACAAACAGGAACTGAATACTTGAAATTAAAAAGCCCGTAAAAATGGGGAGGGGGAAAGTATGCCTTCAAACAGTCATTGCCCTACGACACTATTCCAATTTTTACATTTTGTTCCAGATTGTCGAATTCTACCTACCAAATCGTTACACTTTCGTAATTTGGGATTATGTCTGTTGCCAAGGAACCTATCTAAAGAGCCATAACATAAAGAAGGGTAAGGTTTAGTCTCAACTTTCATTCTGCGAAAGTTGAGTAAACAATCTATTTTGCAGAAAATAGTTTACCCACTCCAATAATCCGTTCAATTACGACAATAAGAATGACTGTTAATACAATCATGATCGTTGAAATTGATGTAATAATTGGATCATATTGATATTGCATATACGTATAGATTCTCACCGGAAGTGTTACGATATCTGTGCTGACAATAAATAGTGACACGGTCAAATCGTCAAAGGAAGTAATAAAAGCAAAAATACCGCCGGCAATAACACCCGACTTTATGATCGGAAGCGTAATTTGAAAAAAGACATTTATTTTCGATGCGCCCAGAATGTAGGCCGCATCTTCAATGGTTCGATTAAAATTAACCAGGTTGGCTGTTACAAGCCTCACAACAAAAGGAATCGCAAGGATTACATGGCCGATAATCAATGCAACCGGGCTGGCAGCTATACCAATCCATGTATAAAATTGTAATAACGCAATTCCAATTACAATGGAAGGGATCAGCAAAGGAGATTGAATCAACTGTATAATTGCTTCTTTCCCTTTAAACTCGTAACGCACGAGTGCCAAAGCAGCAAGTGTTCCAAACAAAGTGGCAATGAGAGCCGTTCCAAGCGCCACATATATACTTAAGGTTAGAGATTGAATAAATTCAGGATGATCCAATATCGCCCGATACCATTTTAAAGAGAAGCCTTCTGGAGGAAAAGCAATAAAATTTGTTTCAGTAAACGATGATAAAACAATCACGATGATTGGCGTTAAAAGAAATAAGAGAATAACGACCGAGTAGATAGCCAGCAAAATGCTTCCAAGTTTTAATTTCACTGAATGGTCACCCCTTTTTTTGAAAAACTTAATATTCTACTGTAAACAACTAATGTAATAACGGAAATGAATACAAGAATGAAGCCGATAGCTGCTCCGTATGGCCAATTCAGCGTATTTGTAAATTGTTCATAGGTTAAATAAGACATTACTTTCACTTTTGCTCCTCCTAAAATAGATGGCGTTACAAAAGAACTGACCGTTAAACTGAAAACCATCACAGATCCAGCAAAAATGCCCGGCAGACTTAATGGCAACGTTACACCAAAAAACGCCCTCATAGATCCGGCACCAAGAATTTTAGAGGCTCTGATTAAACTGTCATCAATCCTTTCCAACGATCCCATAATGCTCAATACCATATAAGGAAAAACTACATGAACCATTCCCAAAATTACACTAAACTCTGTGTACATAAGAGTGAGCGGCGTACGAGTGATTCCTAAGTTTACAAGCAGGTGATTAATAAAGCCATTATTGCCGAGGAGTATGCCCCAGCCATAACTTCTGATTACCATACTAATCAGCAAGGGAGATAATACGAATAAAATTACAAGGCGTTTTAATTTATCCGGCATTTTTACTAACTGATAAGCAAACGGATAAGCTAGTATTAAACAAATTATTGTTGTAATAAAACCGATTCTCAACGTTCTCCATAATATAAGCAGGTAGGAAGAATCGCTTATGAACTGTGCATAGTTGTGGATGGTCCATTGATTTTCTACTCCTATTGATTGGTTAAATGTCCGGAAACTTGTAATAAATAAAACAATCATCGGTGCAAAAAAGAACAGGAGAAATAAAAACAAAACCGGAAGTAAAAGTACGACAAAACCTAATTTTTTACTGGTTTGTTTCTTCGTTCTTACCAAAGTTGGCTGACTCGGAATTTCTACCGTTAGATTTTGTTTCATTTCTGTCACCCCCGAATATTTAAAAGTTCATCATTTTTCCAGTAAATATACGCTTCACTGCCTTTACCTAAATCCACCGCATCTTTTTCGTTGCTGGGAACATCGGCAATGACTTTTTGCCCCTTAATAAAAAGTGTGTATCTCGTTTTAGAACCAAGAAACATTTTTCTTTCAACCTTTGAAATAAGTGATGGTTGACTCAATGGCTTTTCTTTTGTAATACGAATATTTTCAGGCCGTACAAAAAAAGATATTTCAGTGCCGGTTGCAAATTCATTCGGAATCGCAAATTCTAAGCCATGAATATCCACTGTACAGAAATCTTCCGTTCTCCTCATCACTTTCCCTTTAAACTCGTTCACTTCCCCAATAAATTCAGATACAAAGTCCGTTTTTGGATGGTTATAAATTTCAAACGGAGAACCTATTTGCTCAATTTTACCTTTGTTCATCACAGCAATTCGATCGGAAATAGCCAATGCTTCTTCCTGATCATGGGTCACAAAAATTGTCGTAATGCCAATGCTTTTCTGAATTTGCACAATATCTTCTCTCATTTGTTTACGTAATTTTGCATCCAGATTACTTAGTGGTTCGTCTAAAAGTAACACTTTAGGTTGTATCACAATCGCTCTTGCAATTGACACGCGCTGCTGTTGTCCACCTGACAATTCTTTTGGATATCTTTGTTCAAAACCTATTAATTGCGTCAATTTCAGCGCTTCTTCTACTCTCTTTTTGATCTCCGCTTTTTTTACTTTTCTCAGTTTCAAACCATAGGCAACATTTTCAAAAACAGTCATATGAGGAAAAAGTGCATAGCTCTGAAAAACCATGCCCATATTTCTTTTATTTGGTGGCAAATGTCCTATAGAATTCCCTTCAACCAGAATATCGCCGCTGTCAATTTCCAAAAACCCTGCAATCATGTTTAAGGTTGTCGTTTTGCCGCAGCCTGAGGGTCCTAGGAAAGAAACGAGTTCTCCCTTTTCGAGATCCAACGAAAGTTCCTTTACTACTTCTACATCTTTAAATTTTTTGCTGATCCCATCTAGCTTTAAAAAGCTCATAATTTCTTTTCCATCCCCTTCCTATTTCCGTTACAAATTGAAAACCAGCTAAATCATTAGCAGACGGAGGTTTCAATTATTTTAGATGCCCTCCATCTGCCAGCAGGTAAAAGATTGTTATTTTGCGATCTCGATTTCTTTATTAGCTCTTTCTGTCCATTCAGCACGTTTTTTGTTAATCACATCCCAATTTACCTTTACTAATTTGTTTACATTTTCCTTCCCATAAACAATTTTATTAGTGATATCACCTGTCAGTTTCACTTTTTTATTTACAGGGCCGTCAAATAAAGCTTTGGCAAACTCTTTTTGTACATCTTTACCAATGACATAGTTCACAAATTTTTGTGCCAATTGGCCGTTCGGGGCATTTTTCACTACATTGGCTGTAGTCATAAGGGCAACCGCCCCTTCTTTCGGATATACGAATTTAATAGGGAATCCACTATTCTTTAATGTATAGACACGGCTGCTTCCCCACGCCGAAATGATGGTTTGTCCTTGAAGAAAATAGTTGGAAACATCCGCAGTTTTATCAAAAGTAACAGTATTCTTTGAAATTTCGTTTAGCTTTTTAAATCCCGGTTCAATATTATTTTCATCTCCACCGTTTGCCTTTGCGAGCATCACCAGCATATGGATACCATACGTATTGGTAATGGAAGGCAGCACCAATTTATTTTTAAATGCCGGGTTGGCCAGGTCATTCCATGATTCCACCGGTTTTATGTTATGGCTTTTAAAGTCTTTCTCGCTGTATGCCAGTCCTGTTGCAACAATACCGAAGCTAACACCAATATCTTCTGGTAATCTGGCTATATCATAGGTGTCCTTTAGATTCGTTACAACCTTCTTATCTAATGGGGCTAACAATCCAAATGATCTAGCCTGAGCCTGCGGACCATCATCCATAATCGCAACATCGATTTGCGGATTTGCCTTTTGTGCTTGCAACTTTGATAAAGTATCCACAGAGCTGCCGGTTATATATTTCACTTTAACATTGTATTTTTTTTCAAACTGTGGAATAATCGTTTTCTTTATTTCCTTCTCGTAACTGCCGCCATACGCTGCAACAACAAGTGTCTTTTTAGAAGAGGCGCCAACTGATTTTTCTGCCTTTCCGCATGCAGATACGATCATTGCAAAACAAGCCGCCAATAGAAATAACGATATCTTTCTCATTAATCAGGATCCCCCCATAATCAATAGTTTTAGCTTTTAAACCGGCTGCTTTGAAAAACGACTGATATTGTAATCTTTAATAGAAATAGAAGTAGTATCTTCCATGATCAATTCAGACATTAATGTTCCGATTAACGGAGATAAAGTTACACCGCTATGGGTTACAGCAATGTATAAACCATCAACTTGAGGAACTTTCCCCAAAATTGGAATACCATCTTCCGGAACAACCCTTATCCCCGAAAAACACCTTACTACATTGGCTTTGGCTAAATCAGGGTAGTACTGTATTCCGAATTTGGCGGTTTCCTGAATAATATCGAGTGTGCTTCTCCGATCATAGCCAACCTTTTCCATTGAATAACCAATTAATACAGGGCCGCACTGCATTTGTCTCATCATTCCGCCGATTGTATGATGAATGAATGGTTTTAATGGCTCTGTCACAATGATCTGTCCTCTTACTTTCTCTATTGGAACAGAGATATGAAGAAAAGCTCCGAGCTCCTTTGTCCAGAGCCCCCCAGCCAGCACAAGCTTTTCTGCCGTAAATTTTCCTTTTTGGGTATGCACAACAAACTTTCCAGCTGTCTGATCGATCCCGATGACTTTGTTATAAAATGAAAAGGTAACACCTTGTAACCGATTCGCTTTTATATATTTTTCCAGTAATTTGAAGGGATTCACATTTCCATCCACCGGACTGTATGTAGCCCCTAAAACACGTCGGGAAAAATAGGGTTCCTTTTTTAATACTTCTTCACGGCTCAATAATTCAACCGGAATTCCCGCCTTGCTTTGAGACTGCACCATTTTTTCGGCTTCTTCCATTTCTTCTACTGAAAAAAAGGGTTCGATACCGCCCGTCCGAGCATATTCGATATCGCCAATTTTCCTTTGCAATTCAGGATAGAGTTCTGCACTGCATTTAGTGAAATAGGCATAAGAATCCGGTTTTTTACCGTGTACCCATACCCAAGCTTGTGTTGCTCCGGATGTTCCGGATAATGGAAATCCTTTATCAATGACAAGAACATTTTTCTGTTTCTTTTCTGATAGATGGTACGCAATTCCATTTCCAACAACGCCGGCGCCTATAATGATCACTTCATATTCACGTTGGTTATTCATTTGCATGACCTTCACTTATTGGAATTTTTCCTGATTTTTCCTTTTCTTCACCAAGCAGGGATTCTAAAGGTACCATTCTAAGCGGTAGTCTCATATGGGTATACGGAATTTTTGATAAAGGGATTTGTTTCTGCTCACTTATCATTTTGGAGACCTGATAAAAGCATGCTTTTGCCTGACAAGGCCCCATTCCGCATCTCGTAAATCTCTTTACATCATCAAAAGTCTCGGCTCCCAATGATAGAACGGATTCCAAATCTGAAAGCGTAACATCTTCGCAGGGACAAATAATCGTTTCTTTATTCAATATGCCCGCCTCCTTTTCAAGACATTTGTTTGACTTTTCCATGTTCAAATTGGCTCACGTGCTGAATTCTTGCCTGATAAACGGTTGAATCATAAGCCATTTCAACTTTTTTCAGTTCACTCCACCATTTTTCCCTCTGCTTCGAAACAGCTTCCTTATCCGAATACTTTCCAAGCGCCTCGGCTGCACTTAAGCCTGCGATCAGACCGGTAATAATAATAGCGCTATGCGTTGTGATTCCTGCAGCATTCCCGGCTACATATACATTTGGCGCACTTGTATGAAAACAAGCATCATAGGCAGGAACCCAATTACCTAAACCCGAATTAAATTGAAGCTGGAAGCCTAAAACAAAATTAGACTCAACAATTGGGGAAAGCCCCCCATCTATACAGATAAGCTCTGTACTTATGGATAATTCCTTTCCATGCCTGGTCTGAAATTGAATTCTTTCCACTTCTTCTTTTCCTTCCACCCTGATCTGGGACACACCGTTAAAGAGAGGGATATTTAAATCCTTCAGGCGTTGTAACTCTAATGCAGGACAGTCGAATGTATCTCTTTCTTCTATTATTCCCGCAACAGTTATGCCTGCCTGCTGCATCTCATTTGAAATTTCACAGGTTCGGCTGCTTGATCCAACAATTACGACTGTTCTGCCCGGAATAACCTTTTCCCGATTGATTAAGATCTGCATCGCACCAATTGAAAATGACCCAGGTAAAGTCCAACCAGGAAACAAAATAGGTTCTTCCGCTGCCCCAGTTGCAACAATGATAGATTTTGCATTGATTTTCCGTGTTTCTCTGCCATTATTTACCCCTACTGTCCCGTCTGCCTCCACGCCAATAAAGCTATATCCTGTTAAAGATTTGACATCATAAGGCTCAATAAGACGAACCATTTCATCCGCCAGTTCAAAGCCCTTTAATTGCCGTTTTGAAAAAATGCCCGGTAAGTTTTGAATCACTTGTATCTGCTGATTTAACTGTCCTCCAAGCATTTGATTTTCATCTATAATGATTACGGATAACCCTGCTTTTCCGGCTTCCCAAGCAGCCGCTAAGCCTGATGGCCCCCCTCCAATGACGAGTACATCACAATCCATTGTCATCATCCCTTACATCAAAATATCCTTTTGCAATTTCAACCTTCATATTTTCCTGGACAGGGGCCATGCATGCTCTGACATGTGAGCAGCCATCAATATTCACTGTACAGCTGTAACACCTCCCAGTTAAACAGTACGCTCCTCTTGGCTCCCCGAACTTTTTGCTCAAAGCGATTTTTTTGATACCATTGTTTAACAATGCAGCGGCAACTGATTGACCTTTCCGGGCTGTAAACTTCTTGCCTTCAAAAGAAAACGCTACTTCTTCTTGGGTTTCTTGAGGGCTGCTCGATTGGTTCAACTGTTTCATCAAATCTTCTCCCTTAAAAAATATAAAGTTATAATATTATAATTTCCTATAAAAGTTCCTTGCTCATTTAAAGAAAACAACTTTTTCATCATCTCCCTCTAGAATATTGAAAGTACATTTTTAAAAGTTATAACTTTATAACAATTAAAGAGATATATCTAAGTAATAACTGGCATTTTCCTGTTTCATTATAAATTTTGAGTACTCAATGATTTCTTCTTTTTCCGTGTATGTGTATCTTTCCAGAATAAATAAGGGCACTTCTTTATCTATTTGTAAAATTTCTGCCACCTCATCATCTGGCAATTCACTTGAAAAATAGATTCTGGCGCGGTTTAATTGGATACCATATTCATCTTTCAGTACGTGGAAAATCAAATTGTTTTCCGTCTTCTTTACGTCGAATTCCGGGCAGAGGTGATAATAAATATATGAGTATTCAATCGCCACAGGGTGTTCTTCTTCCATTTTTAATCTGGAAAATTTATAAACCAACGTTTCAGGACGAATCTTCATTTTTTGAGCGACTGAATTGCCCGCTGCTTCCAACACGGAATATAAAAGAAAATGAGGATGATCCTGCCTGTTGTTCTTACTTTCAAAAGCAATTAGGTTGTATAAATCTTTCTCATTTTTTTCTGCTGTTACAAATGTGCCTTTTCCTCTCTTCCTATAGAGAAGACCTTTATTTACTAATTCTAAAACTGCCCTTTTAACCGTGATCGTACTGACATTAAATTGTTTCGCCAGCTCTCTTTCACTAGGCAATTGAAAATTTTTCTCCCATTCCCCCTTCCTTATTTTTTCCTCCAAAACGGTTTGCACTTGCATGTATAGTGGCGCAGAAACTTCATTATTCATCGCACTCCCCTTTTTCACTATATTTACCTTTAAAACTATTATAAATCAAGAAAAAACTGATTACATCAAAATTGTGAATTTTTCTAACCATTTTTTTAACTACGATTGATTGGCATATCCTTAAGCGAATACAACCTTGAATCCCTAATGAAGGGAATACAGGAGTTCACACGAGGGGACAAATCTTGGGCGGTGACAGTTAAATTGCTCCCCAGCAAACATATTATCATACAATTCAATAACCTTATACGACTTTATTCCTACTTTTGCAATGCATTTTAAATGAACCTGGACGATCCGCTATAGCTGACCCAAAAAATTGTGGATCCTGATTTCACCGTAACCTTGAATTCCGCTTCTGTAGTGCCTGTTACACTCGTATCAGTATCTGATATGCATCTGTTCCTCTTCATTTTGGAGGGGATTTTTTTGCTTTTTTAGGACTTTCGTTTTATTTTTAAGAAAATTAGATAGTTTATCGCATATTCCGCACGTAAATTTTTCCATTTTATGATTTTTTTAAAGGAATTTTCCCCTTCTTTGTAGAATTGAATGATTATCTAAACTAGGGGAAGACGAGGGAATTTTTATGTCAGATCAAATTTTAACCTTACATGTGGGGCCGTCTCAACTTTTATCTAAACTGTGTGATGAAATAGAACTCGAAAAGACCATTAATGATTTAGTTAAATGGGATTCTGTCCGTTGTCATATCTCACCTGGAACAAGGATTAAAGCCCTTGTCTTAAACATTTTATGCAGCGGCAAGCCCCTTTATAAGGTTCATGAATTCTATCAAAACCTAGATTCTGAGATGCTTTTCGATACATCGATTTCACCCGATCAATTAAATGATGATGCATTAGGAAGAGCATTAGATTACTTGTATAAAGCCGAAGCATGGAAAGTATATTCCACCCTTGCATTAAAAGCATTAAAAAAATTGAATCTTCCTATTGGTGTACTCCATAACGATACAACATCAATTTCTGTTTACGGTGAATATAAACAACCGAAGGAAGATGGACTGCAAATTACGTACGGGTATAGTAAGGCCCATAGGCCTGACTTAAAACAAATCGTTCTGGGGATGGGGGTCACACCTGAACGAATTCCTATCCTTGCAAAAGTAGAAAATGGGAATACTTCGGATAAATCTTGGAATGTGGAATTCATTCAAAAGATGAGAAAAATCCTTTCCCATGAAGATTGGAAAAATCTCATTTATCAAGCCGATTCTGCATTAATCACAACGGAAAATCTAGCGGAAATTCAACAACAAAATTTATCGTTTATTTCCCGTTTACCTGATACATTCGGTTTAAGCACAGAACTAAAGAAAGAGGCATGGTTGCTCAATAACTGGGAAAGGGTAGGCTCACTTAGCAATAAAAAAGACGCAGCTATTTACCAAATTCAAGCTTTTGAAAGACAAATTCAAAACCTTCCTTACCGGTTTCTTGTTGTCCACTCAAACAATTTAGATCAACGAAAAGAGAAAACCCTAAATCGGGCGATCGAAAAGGAAGAAATAAAATTAAAAAAAGAGATAGAAAAACTAAGTAAAGTTATCTTTCATTGTAAAGAGGACGCACTAGAAGCAATTCAATCTTTTAAGAAAAAACAAAAGGCTTCATATTTCTGTTATAAACTAAACGTCCAGATGAGTGATCAACCTATCAAACGAAAAAAGAGAGGAAGACCTAAAAAGGACGAACAGACAAAACGAGAACAAATCTATCAGATACAACTGGAATCGTTTGAAAAAGATCATGATTTTATCGAAAATAAGAAAAGAATGCTCAGCACTTTTGTTTTAATCACAAATAAATTAGACGAGGAGACACTATCCAATCAAGAAGTTTTGAGGGTTTATAAAGGACAGTCGGCCGTTGAGACCCGTTTCCGATTAATCAAAGATTCACAAATGATTGATGCCATTTACTTGAAAACCCCGGAAAGGGTTGAGGCCTTAGGGATTGTGTATGTGATGGCTTTATTAATCTATGGAATTTTAGAATATCGAGTTAGAAAAGAACTGAAAGAAAAGAACCTATCTCTAATCTTGAAAGGAAAAAGGAAACTCTATCAACCCACAGGTCAAGCATTGTTAGAGCAATTAGAAGATATCACCGTGATCCTTATAAATCAAAATCGACAAAAATTAAGGCTCTTACCCGATAATATTGATTCACAAGCCAAAAAAATCATTGAATTATGCGGGTATGATCTATCAATATACGTGTCAAAAAATGTCGAAAACAAAGGCGAATAACACACAACAGGAGGAATTCATGAAAAGAATGTCGAATTCAATAGAACTTTATCGAAAATTCCTCAAAAATAAGAAGATATCATCCCACCAAACCATTTAAATATAGTTCATTCAAAAATTAGAATGAATTTTATTTAAGACATGCGAAATGTGGGTTTATCTTAAAAACTCCTTAAAAAGTGGCGATAATTATACTAGACTGGTACTACAAAGTTTTGGAGATTTTGGTATAGTGAGCCAAAAGTTATAGTTCAATAGTCTGGTTATAATGAAATGAATTTTTCTTTTTGATAAGTATCAAGAATTTCCAAAGCTTTAAAATTTTGATTTTAAAAGGAGATTGAAATGAAAAAAGGTTTAGTCATACCTCTATGTTTAGCAGTATTATCCACTCCGGCTTTTGATAAAGCTGTACAGGCTGCTTCACCGAAAGGAAACAACATACATAATTCAAATGTACAAGCAGTCAAAGCAGAAACAAAGTATGTAAATGTTGATGCAAATTCAAGCTTGTTATTAAGAACAAAGCCTTCAACAAGTGCTACAAAATTAGACGGTTTAAAAAAAGGAACAGCTGTATTGGTATACGCTGTATCTGATGGTTGGGCAAAAGTAAAAGCAGGGACAAAAACGGGCTATGTTAGTGCTAAATATTTAAGCAGTACAAAACCTGGTCGCACTGCAAAAACAACGAGCACAACCAAAACAACGACGAAATATGTAAATGTGGACAAAGGCTCCCATCTATTATTACGTTCTAAAGCCTCTACAAGTGGCAGCAGATTAGCCAGTCTACCAAGAGGAGAAAAAGTAACGGTTTACTCAACATCAGGATCTTGGGCAAAAGTGAAAGCCGGGAATAAAACCGGTTATGTGCATGCATCTTATTTGGTAAACAAAGCACCTGACAGCAGCGTAGCAAAGGCTTCATCATTATCCATAACAACAACGAAATATGTAAATGTGGACAAAGGCTCCCATCTATTATTACGTTCAAAAGCCTCCACAAGTGGCAGCCTATTAGCAAGTTTGCCCAGAGGAGAAAAAGTAACGGTTTACTCAACATCAGGATCTTGGGCAAAAGTGAAAGCCGGGAATAAAACCGGTTATGTGCATGCATCTTATTTGGTAAACAAAGACCCTGACAGCAGTACAAAGGCTTCATCATCACCCAAAACAACGACGAAATATGTAAATGTGGACAAAGGCTCCCATCTGTTATTACGTTCAAAGGCCTCTATAAGTGGCAGCAGATTAGCAAGCTTACCAAGAGGAGAAAAAGTAACGGTTTACTCAACATCAGGATCTTGGGCAAAAGTGAAAGCCGGGAATAAAACCGGTTATGTGCATGCATCTTATTTGGTAAACAAAGCACCCGATAGCAGCGCAGCAAAGGCTTCACCATCATCTAAAACAACGACGAAATATGTAAATGTGGACAAAGGCTCCCATCTATTATTACGTTCAAAAGCCTCTACAAGCGGCAGCAGATTAGCCAGTCTACCAAGAGGAGAAAAAGTAACGGTTTACTCATCCTCAGGCCCATGGGTAAAAGTGAAAGCAGGTAGCAAAACCGGTTATGTACTTGCATCTTATCTAGCAAGTGCAGATCCTGATGCAAGTACAGAAAAGGAATCAACATCAAACAACCATAATAGTTCCGATAAAACACCAGTTTCTACGGTAACAAAATACACGACAGCTAATTTAAATTTGCGTAAAGGTGCTTCTACCTCAACAGGAGTAATTGAAGTCCTTGATAAAGGAACAGCTGTGAAGGTCTATTCAGAAAATGATGGTTGGGCAAAGGTGGAAATAGGCGGAAAAACCGGTTACGTTAGTACAAAATATTTAACATCCACTGCAAAAAAACCCAATGGTAAGATTACAACAATTCATCATCCATATGATCTTTCATTAGATGAATTTGCAAATATTGAAATGAAAGTTTCACCACAAACAGATACAAATAAACGATATATCAGAAGTGATGCCATTAAGCTAACCAGTAAAACAACAGGCGTTGTCCAACATGGAAGTTGGAATGTCAGAGATGGTGCTGGTACGAAAAATCATGAAGTTGGTGAAACACTTAAAGAAGGTACAAAGGTAACCATCTTATCCACCGTAAAAGGTGATGAAGGCTATCCATGGTATCAAATTAGCTACAATAAAGCATGGAAAAAAGCAACCAATAATGAAGTGAAATATTATTTAAATCCCGCTAACTTTATTTCAGATCCAGTTCGCTCCCTTCAGTTTTTAAAATTAACAACGACTGCCAATCTAAGTGCAGCAGAAGTGAACCAAAAGATTCTTGCAGGTAAAGGCATTTTATCTGGAAAAGCCTCTACATTTTTAACAGCTGCAAAACAAAATGGGGTAAATGAAATTTATTTGATTGCACATGCCTTACTTGAAACAGGTAATGGAACATCCCAGCTTGCAAATGGTGTTCAATATAATGGTAAAACTGTTTATAATATGTATGGTATTGGTGCGAATGATGGCAATCCCATACAAAACGGGGCAGCGTATGCCTATCATCAAGGTTGGACGACTCCGGAAGCTGCCATCATTGGTGGAGCTAAATTTATCAACAGCAATTACCTTGGCGTTGGACAAGATACATTGTATAAAATGAGATGGAATCCGGATAGCGCCGCAACAAATGGTTATGCTTCTCATCAATATGCAACAGACATTGGCTGGGCTTACAAACAAGTGAATGAAATCTATAATTTATACAATCTATTAGACCATTACGGTATGACATTGGAAGTTCCAAGTTATAGGTAATTTACCTGGAAATTCAAAAGTTCATAGATAATCATACAAACGAGCATATGATCCCGGAAGCGTACCTGAATTAGTTTGAAAAAAGGTTCCCGGAATCATGTGCTCGTTTATATCAAAATTTAAAATTGGATGCAAATATTTACATAACGCTTCATTTCCTTATTATTTTGCCGTATAACCGCCATCAACCAGTAAAGAAATGCCGGATAAATAGAATTTGTCGTTGGAATATTATGATCCATTCCATGGATTCCAACGACATATTAAAAACCAAAATTACTTTTAAAGAATATATATCTTTGAAGGATAGAATGATGCTGCCCAATCGGTAGAGATTTGAAAGGAATTAATGATCAGGAGGCCAAAGTATTATTTAAGAGAGTCAATTTAAAATCTTAAATCAAAAGTTTCAATCCGGTAAAATTTTGTTTGAGTTGGAGGAAATGTAAATGAGCAGCAAAAAACTATTTTCTGACAAACGATGGACAGAACCACCAGGAATGACATCCGATGGTAAATTCACTGCTATTGTAAGCGGAACTAAGCATTATGCTTCTGAAGAAGAACGACAGAAAGATATTGAAACGACAAGACTTATACGCGAAATGTTGAAAAAGAGAATGAAGGAAAACAATAAAAATTTTTAAGTAGGGCTTGCTAAATAAGCAAAATTCCTAGATTTGGCAAGGATGCAGACAGGTTCGGCAAAAAATTAATGAGAATTTTTCTTCATATAAAATGAGCTCCGTTTTTCCCATCCGGATGGATATCACATTCAAATTTAGGATCTCCCTCACGTCTTCGTTTTTCCAAATCTATCCATGCTGTAATCAGCTCTCTTCATCAAAGGTGCTTGGTTTATCCATATCAAGCGTTGCCGGATTCTGGATGTTTTTCGCATGGGCTGGTAAACTGAATTTACAGGCAGCGGGGTGTGTAAATTTTTTCCTGAATGCCATTTTTTCCGGGAAGGCGAGGCAGCCCCCATCTTGAGAAGGAGGTTTTCAACATATGGAAATTGAAAGAGGCACGATTAAAGATGTCCCGTTTGAAAGCAGGGAACTCGGGGAAACGCTCAATCTCTGGGTATACTTGCCGGCGCGTTTTTCCCCGCTTTATAAATATGCCGTATGCATATGCCAGGACGGAAAAGACTTCTTCCAGCTCGGCCGGATTGCACGTGCGGCGGATGAACTGCTTGCAAAAGGCGAAATTGAAGACTTGATTATTGTCGGGATCCCTTATGCGGATATTCCGGACAGGCGCCGGAAATACCATCCTGACGGCGAGCAACATGGCGCTTATATCCGGTTTTTGGCGCATGAACTTGTCCCTTTCCTTGACCGTGAGTTTCCGACTGCGCAAATGGCATCGGACCGAGCACTGGCGGGAGACTCACTGGCGGCAACCGTCTCGCTCATGGCGGCATTCAAGTACCCCCATACATTTGGAAAAGCCGCATTAATGTCGCCGCTCGTGAATGAAAAAGTGATGGAAGCCGCAAAACAATGTACGGATCCAAAGTTGCTGGACATTTACCATATTGCTGGAAAAGGCGAGACGGAAGTGAAAACGACTGACGGCAAGATCCAGAATTTTATCACACCGAACCGCACCCTGCATCAAGTTCTGGAAGAAAAAGGGGTCCCCGGATTTTATGACGAATTTGACGGTGATCACTCTTGGAGGTACTGGCAAAAAGATTTGCCACGTGCCCTCAAGTACCTGTTTAAAAAAGATTAATTTTCGGCAATTTTTCTGATAAAATTGTATTATAACGGCTTAATATCCAGAAAGAGGAGGCCATTTTATGAATTATGCGCTTGTTGTCTTTCCATCAAAAAAACTTCAGGACCTTGTTAACTCCTACCGGAAGCGCTATGATCCGAAATACGCGCTAATCCCGCCGCATATTACGCTAAAAGCAGCGTTCGAGGCATCCGAAGAAGAGGCGGAAGTTTTTCGCGGGCAACTGAAGGAAATTGCCAAAAAATACAACCCGTTTTTGTTGAAAGTAACAAAAGTGAAATCTTTTGAACCCGTCAGCAATACGATTTATTTTAAAGTTGAACCGACGCCTGAACTGGAAGGGCTTTTCGCAGATTTCAGGGACCGTCTGCCGGGCGGGCCGCCTCCGTACCCGTTTGTGCCGCATATTACCATCGGCCAGGAGTTGTCTAAAGAGGAACATGCCGATGTGTTCCGCCAGCTGGAAATGGTTGGCATTGACCACGAAGAAAAGGTAAACCGGTTCCATCTTTTATATCAGCTGGAAAACGGGGTTTGGACCGTTTATGAGACCTATCATCTCGGAAAGGACTAACAAATGTGGACGTAATAATTGTAGAAAATGAAGAACAACTGGAGACGGCTTTTCAAATCCGGAAAAAAGTATTTGTAGAAGAGCAGCACGTCCCGGTTGAAGAAGAAATTGACGCATTGGAACAGGACTGCACGCATTTTCTGCTGTACGATGATGAAGGGAAACCCTCAGGCGCCGGGCGTTTTCGGATGGTGGACGGGTACGGGAAAGTGGAACGCATCTGCATCCTTCCGTCCGTGCGCGGGAAAGGGGCCGGCCGGGAACTGATGCTGGCAATTGAACATTATGCCGCAGAACAAGGCGTGCAAAAATGCAAATTAAACGCACAGACACACGCGATTCCTTTTTACGAAAAACTCGGATACCGTGTTGTTTCCGGTGAATTTCTCGATGCCGGCATTCCGCATAAAGCAATGGAGAAAACGATCAAATAGCATCCGGAAACTGGGGCTGCAGAATCCGTGACAAAGCGGCGAGAAGGAGTTGTGTCTCGCCGCTTTGTCTATAGAATGGCCTTATTTTTTTGCACCAATTTTGTTTATTTTATATAATCGCTTTTTCAACCTTGCTGCTTATCTTGTGAAAAAATTCACACTTCAGCGGGAAAGATTTAAACCGAAAGATCAATATATTGCCCCAGGCCGGTGATTTTTGCGATGATCCGGCTTTTTGCCGGTTTTCTTCCCGGTTGTTCATTTGCTTTAAAATGGTATTCTGTTCCGCCCGTGACGCCGTTTTGCCGCTTAACAGGATAAGCCCTCGAAACGGCATCTGCTT
Organism: Weizmannia sp. FSL K6-0777; assembly: GCF_038593185.1. Taxonomy (NCBI): domain Bacteria; kingdom Bacillati; phylum Bacillota; class Bacilli; order Caryophanales; family Bacillaceae; genus Heyndrickxia; species Weizmannia sp. FSL K6-0777. The sequence goes on along the minus strand of NZ_CP151971.1, from coordinate 1,074,746 downwards.
TTTCCACTTCAAGCTGGCGTAAGGACATTCCGTCATAAAGCCGGTACTGGCTTGCCTGATAGTCTGGAATTGGAGCGATCAAACTCATGGCAGTCACCCCTTTAAATGATTTCTATATTCTTTTCCCTCTCTTCTTTCATTTTAAACAGAAAAATGCGGACTTGCATCTGATTTGCAAGCCCGCTTTGGTTACTTTCCGTTGTTCATCATTTTGTTGATCGTGTTAAAATCGAGCTTTTTTCCATCTTTGACAATTGATTCAACAATTTTATCTTCCAGCTCTTTCGGTACCCGTTTGTTTGCAATTTGCGAGACGCGCTGGATGATGCCACGGACGGTATTTTCATCTTTAAAATTCGCGTTCTGCAGGGAATTTGCAAGCTGGAAAATGTCATTCATATTAACGCCTGTCTTCTTTTCGATATTCTTGAAAAACTGATGATCCACCTTCGTCGCTCCTCTCTTCAAGCTGTTTTATCGTATGAAAAAAGAAGCCGGATTGACAGTACAAAAGTGGATTTTCAATTGAAAACGTGTTAGCCGGAATTTTACATTGCAAAAAAGTGCATTTTCCCGGTGCACAAGCTTGATTTACAGCCAGTGCTTTGATGAAGGACAGTTTGATGTTTCATGGCACTTGTTTTGTCTTTCATCAACCTGGTGAAGGACAGTTTGGCGTTTTTCGGCCTGGGTTTTGTCCTTCATTACCCTGATGAAGGACATTTCTGCATTTCCCGACCTGAGTTTTGTCCTTCATCACCTCGATGAAGGACATTTCGGCGTTATCCGCCCGGTGTTTTGTCTTTCATCACCTCGATGAAAGACAATTTGACTTTGCCAGGCCAGTGTTTTGTCCTTCATCACCTCGATGAAGGACAATTGGGCTTTGCCAGACCTGGGTTTTGTCTTTCATCACCTCGATGAAGGACAATTTGGTATTTTTCAGCCGGTGTTTTGTCCTTCATCATCTCGATGAAGGACATTTCGGCTTTGCCAGGCCTGGGGTTTGTCTTTCATTGAAGTTGCCAAAAGGAAAAACAAGCTGCATCTGGATCCGAAATGTCCTTTTGAAGCCGTCAAAAGGACAAAACACGATGTATCCGGGCCCGAAATGTCCTTTTGTAACCGTCAAAAGGACAAAACACGCTGCATCCGGGCCCGAAATGTCTTTTTGAAGCCGTCAAAAGGACAAAACACGATGTATCCGGGCCCGAAATGTCCTTTTGTAACCGTCAAAAGGACAAAACACGCTGTTTCCGGGTCCGAAATGTCTTTTTGAACCTGCCAAAAGGACAAAACACGTTTCATCCGAGCTCGAAATGTCTTTTTGAAGCCGTCAAAAGGACAAAACACGTTTCATCCGAGCTCGAAATGTCTTTTTGAAGCCGTCAAAAGGACAAAACACGTTACGTCTGGATCCGAAATGTCCTTTTGAAGCCGTCAAAAGGACAAAACACGCTGCTTCCGGGTCCAAAATGTCTTTTTGAACCTGCCAAAAGGACAAAACACGTTACGTCTGGATCCGAAATGTCCCTTTGAACCTGCCAAAAGGACAAAAAAAGGATCGCGTTTGGGCCCAAATATCCTTTTGAACCTGTCAAAAGGACAAAAGGAGTCGCGACTGGATCAAAATGTCTTTTTGAAGTTGCCACACGGACAAAACAAAACATTACTCCGATGAAGGACAATTTGACGGTTCACTTTTGTCTATCCTGAAAAATATGCGCCAGCTGATTTTCATTCTACTGTTGGTGCGCGTTCACTGCAGCATGGGCGTCTAATTGGATCTTCCAATTAGACAAAACACGCTCGGGTTCCGGGGCTTTTGTCCAATTAGAGGCGGCTCGGTCATCGTTCCCTATGAAGAACAGTTCGCCGATTCCCGGCCTCGCATTTTGTGCCCGTTCCCCTCGTACGAGCGTTTTTTCTCCGGCTATAAAAAAAGGCGGGGAATCCTCCCCGCAACTTGTCAGCAGAAGCTTGCACCGACAATAATTAACAGAATGAACAAAACAACGATCAATACAAATGTGCTGCCGTAACCGTAACCACCGCCGTAACCACCGCCGTAACCGCCATAGCCGTAGCCGCAGCCATAACCGTATCCAAACATGTTTTTCACCTCACTTCTTGTATTACACTATACAATATGTAAGGTGCAGGCATTCGGTATAGGCGTGTGTCAGGGACGGCATTATTATCCTCTTGGCTTAAAGAGGAGCGAGCCGATAAATCCGAAAATAATCGCAGCCGAAATGCCGGAAGATGTGACTTCAAACATGCCGGTCAATACCCCGACAATGCCATGCCTTTGCACTTCCTGCATGGCGCCGGTTGCAAGCGAATTGCCAAAACTTGTAATCGGAATGGTCGCCCCGGCACCGGCAAAATTTACAAGCGGTTCATAAAGGCCGAGGCCCGATAAAATCGCGCCGGCCGTAACGAGGACACTCATCGTATGCCCCGGCGATAATTTTGCGACATCAAACAGCAACTGGCCAATTACACAAATCAGCCCGCCAATCACAAAGGCCCAGAAAAACATTGCAAGCATTACGCATCCTTCCTTTCTTACAAATACTCGATCGCTCAGGCTCACACAATCCATGCTGCAACCTAAGCGAATACTCGATCGCGCACCTCAAATTATCCGTATCCGTGCCGCAACCTAAGCAAATATCGATGGCGCAGGCTCAATCCATGCCGCAACGCAACCCAGGCAATACCCTTTCTTACAAATATTCGATGGCGCAGGCGTGCGCGATGCACGGAATGGTTTCGCCCTGCTGATAAGACAAAGGCGACAATAGTGCGCCGGTTGCGACGAGCAAGATTTTTTGGTAACGGCCTTTTTTCATTTCGTTTAGCAAATGGCCGTACAAGACAATCGCTGAACATCCGGCCCCGCTTGCCCCGGCCTGCACGGGCTGGGACTTGTCATATACCATCAGGCCGCAATCCTGGAACTGTTCGCTGCGAATGTCAAGATTCCTCTGTTTGAAAAGATCGAGCGCGATGGAACGGCCAATTTTCGCCAAATCGCCGGTCACAATCAAATCATAGTAAGATGGATCACGGCCGGTTTCCCGGAGATGCTGTTCAATCGTATCGACCGCAGCCGGCGCCATTGCACCACCCATATTAAACGGATCGGAAATGCCAAGGTCCAGTACTTTTCCGATCGTGGCCGACGTAATCCGCGGCGCCGGCCCGTTTTCTTCCGTACCGACCACCGCGAATCCCGCTCCCGTCACTGTCCATTGTGCGGTCGGCGGTTTCTGCCCGCCGTATTCGGTCGGATAACGGAATTGCTTCTCTGTTGTTGCATTGTGGCTCGAAGCCCCGGCCAGCACTTTCTCCGCCCCACCGTGATTAACGATGAAAGCGGCAAGCGCCAGGCTTTCCATCGAAGTGGCACAGGCGCTAAAAAGGCCCAGGTAAGGAATCGCATTTGTCCTTGCCGCAAAACTTGTCGGCGTGATTTGGTTAATCAAATCACCAGCGAGAAAAAACTGAATATCGGTTTCCTTAAGGTTTCGCTTTTTCAGGGCAATGCCAACTGCTTCCTCGATCAGTTTGCGCTGGGCTTTTTCATACGAATCCTCGCCGATCCACAAATCTTCAAAAAACCGGTCGAAATCGTCTGCCATCTGCCCCTTTTTCTCAAACGGGCCCCCGACAACACCGGTTGAAAGAATGGCCGGGCGGTTCGTGAAAGTCCATGTTTGCGATTTTGCGGGCATTACGATCCCCCCCACATCATGATGACGGTCCGGATCAGGACGACAACAAACGCGGAAAACACACCAAATACAATGACGGTGCCGGCAAGTTTAAAAATATTTCCGCCGACGCCGAGCACATAGCCTTCCGTCCGATGTTCAATCGCAGCGGATACAACGGAGTTCCCGAAGCCCGTTACCGGCACCGCGCTCCCTGCACCGGCGTACTGCCCGATATGGTCATAAATGCCAAAGCCGGTCAACAGCATGGATAAAAACACCATTGTCGCGGTTGTCGGGTTGCCGGCCGTTTTTTCGGTGAAATTAAACATGTATATATAGAAGTAAGTAAGGGCCTGACCAGCCAGACAAAAACAGCCGCCTACCCAAAATGCACGGATGCAGTTTTTCAATACCGGCCTTTTCAGCTCATGCTTTTTTTCGAACTGATCATACGCTTTTTGTTCGGGTGTTTTGTTTTGATTTTTGTTTGCCATTATCTCAGCCCTTTTCCTATGTTAATTCCTGTTTCAGCTTGATGATGTCTTTGAAACGTTTTTTTGCCTTGCCGGCTGAAATTTTGTGCTCGTCCATATCTTCCTTGAGGCGGACGGTTTCCAGGAAAATTTTATAGTCGCTGGAAGTAATAAATTTGCGTCCGGGGTAGCGTTTCTTTAAAAAGGCGTTGAGCTGTTTTTCGATTTTCTTCATTTTAAAACGGTGCAGATGCCTGACTTTGTAGGCAACCAATGTTTCTTTTGGCCCTTCAATGATGGCCACATCGTAAATGCTGTCAAAGCCAAGGACATCTTTTTTCAATTGTCCTGAAACGGCCTTATTCCCGGTGTTCGTGAGTCTCACCGGCGACGGTTGTGTTTTTTTCACAAGGGCCATTTTGCTGTCCTTGTGTTCCGGCCCGTTAAAACCGCAGCCGGTGAGCAAACATACTGAAGCTAAAACATACATGATTTTTTTCATACTCATCCCTCTGCGCTTTCAACTTTTACCTCTCTATTTTTCGCGCAAGCGCAGATTTTATAATTAGAAATTCTTGCCGCATCCTGGAAAAAAGGGAAAACAAAAGCGGAAGTGCAATCCTGCCTTCCGCTTTTGTTTTATCGCGTTTTTTTGCCGCCGCAGCCGCATCCGCCTTTTTTGACTTTTTTCTGATTGTTTGTATACGCCGGGACGGATGAAGGGGTGACCGGAATTTTGATGCGTGGTTTGCCCATAATCTTACCATCCTTTCCTCAGGATTCGCGCTTCCTTTTTTATCGTATGCAGCATTTTCACGGTTGTTCACTTCATTCGTCCATGATCCGCAAAAGAACGGTTTCGAGGATACTCGCCAGGCCGGCAATTGCAAGGATCATGACAATAGGCGACCCGATTTGCGGAAAAAGCATCCAACTCCCGTACAGGATGGCCGCGGACCAGACACCGGTGCACCAGTGGCAACTTAATAATTCGCCAATCCACTTTCTGATCCCTGTTCCTTTGATTTCAATATATTCCTCGATTGTTCCATCAGGCGCCATTTCGGTTATTTCTTTATGAAAAGGTTTTCGTAAAAAGGCCGTAATTTTATCATAAACCAACAAGCGCGTCAGTCTGAAACTGGCCAGTGCAAGCAGAACGAAATCAAGCCAATAGGAAACCATTTCCTGCCTCCTTCCCCGGGTACAAAATTCCCTATGCAAGTTGTTTGCCTATTTTTGCAAAAACGCGGGGACATTCGTAACAAAAAAAGCACCGAGACAATATTCTATAGTGTACTGAAACTAAACCATTGAAGGAGTTGAAAAATGAATGAGCAGTAAATCCCATGAATATTCCCGTACTTGCGTTTGTGATGTCGTACATTTCATCAACGATTTGCAGGATGCTGCGGTAGAAGACAGCAGCTGCCCGACCAACTGCTTGAATCCCGTGCTCGGTGCCAACAGGGAAAAACATTCACATGTCAACACACGTCCATTCATTCTATATACAAAAGACGGTTGTGCTTTTGAACCATTTTACAAAAATCACCACTTTGACAGCTGCGACGACTTCTGCGAAAAATCGAAATTTTTAAGAGTCGAAAATGTGGAAGGGTGCTGTGCTGTTGTACGGGTTTTAAAATGCGTCTGCGAACATCATGACGGCCATTCTAGGGTCCACTTCGAAGCAACCGATACATGCATCACGCTTGATTTAACCGATTTCATTGCCATTCAATGCCTCGAAGACACTTTTGTCAATTTGTAATGTATGAAAGTCGATAAGTTGCCGCTTATCGACTTTTTTTCCGTGGCTTTACTGAACCAGTAATTTAATGTCCGTGATCTCGTCCAGATTGATCCAGGCCGTCTCCATTGAGGAAAAAGGCATGACGGACAATTGGTCTTCCATCCGTTCAAGGATCACGGCACGATAGGCGATGCTGTTCGTTTGAATCATGACGGGGATTTCCGGTAGAAAACCTGGCTTATGAATTAAATAGTCAATTTTTTCATGGACCGTCATTTCTTTGAACCGTTTTCTCGATGGCGGTTGAATGGTTTCTTGTTCCGGCCAGGTGTCGGCTTTGTCAGCGCCGTCCGTTTCCAAATCCGTCTCCGCTTCCACCGCTCCGGCGGGTTCCGCAACATGTTGCTGCCCCATGGCATTTGCCGATTCCTCATGTTCCGCAGGATCTGCCGTTTTTGTCTTGGATGAAACGTTTACGACTCCCCCGCGTTCTGCAGCTCCTTCTGTTTTTTCCTGTTCTGCCGCTTTATTTGGTTTGGGCTGTTCCGGTTCTGTTTTTTTCTCGTGTGCGGCTGCATTGTTTTTTTCTTCGGCATGCCCTGTATCGCCGCCGGCAGGCATTGGTTCCACGATCGTTCCATGGCCGGCATGTTCAGGTTTTTCGCTCACCACATTTCTGTACACTTTCTGCATCTTGATCGCGAGCGGAACATTTTTCGGCTGGATAATATAAAGAAGCGGTTTTTGGCTGCTGTACTGGCTCTCCTCCATGTTTCCAAAATCCCTCCTCCTGATTTCTGGCTCGCTTTATAACTATGCATGAAAATAAGAAATGTGCCTAGAGCTTGAATCTCCCAATCATTTGCTATTTCTGCCTTATCGTATGTTTTGGGGACAAGGAACGGAACCGCGGTTTCCACAGCATATTGGCACAAATGGATAAAGCAGGGAAAAATGTGCTTTTATACGCTACCATCCGTCTATTCCAAAAATATGCGAATGAGTAGAATATAGTAACAAAACGAAGGGAGGCATTTAAATGTCTTATTACGACTCAAACGACAGCTGCTATGATGATCATCGCCGCCACAAACGGCAAGACGAGGAAGAACGGGGGCTTCTGTCGGAATTCGATGTGGATCAATCGCCGTCCGTACCTGTATCCGTGACAGGCGTCTTTAACATGGCAAACGCCATTGCGGAAGTAGATGTAAAAGTGGATGATTATGATGACCGTGTTTCATTGCTCGCAACTGTCGAATGGTCGCCAGCAGACCTGCCACTCGGTGTAACACTTGCAGCCTTAATTGGGGCAATTACAGGAGCAGGACCAGGGATCGTCATTCCGTTAACCATTCCGGCAGTCTTTAGAATTTGGAGAAGAAATTCTTCCGGTACGACACTCATTTCCCAAAAACGGGATGAAAGCGGAATTTCCGGCATTGGCATTCTTACAGCCGGCGGACTCGTTACAGTACTCTTTGAAAACGTGACAACGACGGTTCACGCCGTAGATACCGATCCGTCCAAAGGGAAAAACGAATACTTCTTAACCATTGAACTCGGTAATTTCGCTCCAGATACAACGATTCCGGGGGTTGCACCTACCCTGCTTGGAACCATTACACTGACGCCTCAAAATGTTGTCAGCTACACATTCTCTGCTGCAGAAATTGAAGATAACGACCATTATCACCATGACAGCAAAAAAGGCCATAAAAAAGATTACAGGGACTGATGCGATGTCAAAAAAGCCAGGAAGGTTTCACCTCCTGGCTTTTTTTATTTGCGCTTTTGGACAAGCCGTTGCATTTTATGATAGCCGGCATTCGGAAGGACCAGTTTTCGAATCGTCCGGAATTGTCGGTTAGCCCATAATATGATAGCCGGCATCCACATGAATGTTTTCGCCTGTAACAGCGCGCGACAGGTCACTAAAAAGAAACAACGCGGTATCGCCGACTTCGCGTGTATCCACACCGCGGTGAAGCGGCGCCCTTTCTTCCATCACTTTCAAAATGCTGTTGAAGTCGCTAACACCTTTTGCCGACAAAGTGCGAATCGGGCCAGCAGAGATCGAGTTAACACGGATATTGAGTTTCCCAAGGTCATATGCCAAATAGCGGACGCTTGCATCGAGGGAAGCTTTCGCTACACCCATCACATTGTAATTTTCCATCACGCGTTCGCCGCCGAGGTAGGTAAGGGTGACAATGCTGCCCCCGTTTGGCATGAGTTCCAGTTCTTTCACCGCTTTGGCAACGGCCGACAGCGAATAGGAACTAATATTATGGGCCAGTAAAAACCCTTCACGCGTCACATTTGTGTAGTCGCCTTTTAATTCTTCTCTGCGGGCAAACGCAACACAGTGGGCAATACCGTCGATCGTGCCGACTTCCTTTTTGATCGTTTGAAAGCATGACTGAATCTGCTCGTCGCTTTCCACGTCGCATTGAAGGATCAGATAGTCCTTTCGATTCAGCGTTTCAGCAAGTTCGTGGATGCTTTTTTCATTCCGGTCGAGCGCATAGGTAAAAATAATCCTTGCGCCTGCTGCATCAAGCGATTGGGCAATTCCCCAGGCAATACTGCGCTTATTTGCAACACCCATCACAACAAATGTTTTATTTTCCAAAGATAACTGCATCATGTTAACTCCTTTATTTACAATTTATATACGATTTTTAGTACCTGATACCAATTCTACATGAACTTTCCGGGTTTGAAAAGCACCTGTGTTTTATTTGTTGCAGGATAATCGTACCGGGACCCCGGGGAATACCAACCTTTTTTCAACTACCCGGCATTTGTTTAGGCGCGCCGGACAACATAAAATAGAGATGGAAGGAGCGAGTTCAATGAAAATCGATATCATTGGGGATATACATGGCTGCATGGCGGAATTCAGGAAGCTTACGGAAAAACTGGGGTATCAATGGGAAAACGGTATGCCCGTTCATCCAGGTGGCCGGCTGCTTGGTTTTGTCGGTGATCTGACAGACCGCGGGCCGGCATCTTTGGAAGTGGCCGATACTGTCTATCGATTGTGGAAAAAGAAGCTTGGCCTGTATGTCCCCGGCAACCACTGCAACAAGCTGTACCGATATTTTTTAGGGAGAAATGTCCAGCAGAAGCACGGCCTTGAAACAACGGTGGCGGAACTGGAGGCGCTCCCCGTAAAAGAGCGGGAACGGCACAGCAAACAATTTATGGAACTGTATGAGAAATCCCCGCTTTATCTTGTTCTAGACGGCGGCAAGCTTGTCATCGCCCATGCCGGGATCCGGCGCAAGGATATTGGGAAGATGAATAAATCGGTCCAGACTTTTGTGCTTTACGGTGATATTAACGGGGAAACCAATCCGGACGGGACACCGGTGCGCTGCGACTGGGCGAAAAATGACGAAGGGGAAAGCTGGATTGTATACGGGCATACGCCGGTGAAAGAACCGCGATGGATCGGCCACACGGTCAATATTGATACCGGCTGCGTATTCGGCGGCAAACTGACAGCACTCCGGTATCCGGAAATTGAAACCGTCTCCGTCCCCTCTTCAATGCCATATGTGGAAGAAAAGTTCAGGACGTTCGCCTGAATTGAGAAGCATTTGGCATCCCTTCCCAGAGAGGAAGAAAAAAATCCATGGAAGTATGTTTTAACTTGTCTACTTCATGGAATGAGTTCTATAACGATCTTTCTAAAGAACAATTATAACAGACTCAAGACACCATGAATTATATTAGGGCTTGCTGAACGGATCCGATTCTGAGTTTATACCCAATTTGTCTGCAAGTTCTGTCTTAAAAATATAGAAGAATCCTTTTGCGAAAAGGGGTGATTTGATCTTCTCCATACGTTGAATCGGCTTTCGAGGGCAATCATTCTCTAGATTTGTTGTAAAACTCTTGCATTAAAATGGTTGTCAAAGCTGTCAGCAGCCTTGCCAAATCTAGAAATTTTACTGATTCAGTAAGCCCTATATTAGAACATGTTATGATAAAAAATAAAGCGGGAGAATATACAATTAACCAGTAAGAACTTGAAAACTCTTCATTTAAAGTTACTAAAAATTTTTTAGATTTTACGAATCAAAAGGTGGTCAACCACAGGAAAACGCCTTACAAGATGCGATTCACATTAGCAAATCAATGGCACAGGAAGTTGCGCGAGAAGTCGAAAAGGGGAATTGGCTTGCTGCTGGAAAGCTTGTTGCCACCGGTTTATTTGTTAACCCAGTATCCGCATAGGTGGTGCCGAACCAGTCAGCTAAAAGGAGAATAAACAATCGTGACATTAAATCATTTACTTTTTCTAACTCAACTACTTACCCTAGTATATGCGGCAGGCTATTCTCGACATTTAAAAAGAACTAAAAGAGAAAGGAAACTTTCTCTTTTAGAGGCTTTTTTATATTATTCTTCGTTAATCATTATTCCTTTATCGGCATTTATTTTTCTTTATACAAATTGGAATAGTTAAAAAAGAGTAGAAAAACTAAGCTTTAATAAAATTATTTTGACGTTTCCCGTTCCACATGGCAATAATGGAATAACCATCTTCATGTTTTTTTAGAGCGTTGAGCTTTTTCAGGACATCCTGTAGCAATCATAAAGTCCCGGGGAGAAAAGAACATGCAACAGCAAAATTAAGGATAAGCGCCCATGCCGTAAACTAAACGCTGGCATCAGAAGCAGGGAAATCCGAATCAACATCAAAGAAGATCCAAAAAGGGCGGTTTAGAAAAGAAATGCATTTCTTTCCCTGAAACCGGGTGCTGAAATGAAAGCTCACTGCAATGGAGCGCCTGCCGGGTGAAGCGGCTCGTGTTGCCACCGTACAGGCTGTCGCCGAGAAGCGGGTGGCCGATATAGGAAAGATGGACACGGATCTGGTGCGTCCTGCCGGTGTCAAGCCGGAGACGCACATGTGCATATGCCGGAAATTGCCGGACCACTTCATAATGGGTGCGCGCAAACTGGCCATCGTCCCGGACTCCGCGTTCTATAATGCTCGTCTCTTTTCTCCCGATCGGGGCTTCAATTGTGCCGCTTTTTTCAGTAAAAGCCCCTTCCGCGAGCGCTTCGTACGTCCGGCAAATTACATGCTTTTGCTGCATCAGGCTGCATAAATGGTGGATATAACGATTTTTTGCGATCAGGACAAGCCCGGATGTGTTTCGGTCAAGCCGGGTCACAACATGGACCGCGGATTCTATCCCGTTTTTCCGGTAATGGCCGAGCACCGCATTGGCAAGGCTTGCGGACGGGTGCTCGCGGGAAGGGATTGTATTCATAAACGCCGGCTTATCGGCAACAAGCACGCTTTCATCTTCATAGACATGGCCGAATGGAATGTTTTCGGGCGTAAGATTGGGGCTCGGGGTTTCTTTTGGAAAAACAATGGCGGCCGCATCGCCCGGCTGCAAGCGATAGCGGACCGTTACTTCGCGGCCGTTCACAAGGATCATCCCGCCGCGAAATTTAATATCCGCAAGCGCCCGTTTCGAGATATGACGCGCTTTTAAAAATTCTTTCAGTTCCTGATGTGCCTCAGCTTCTGTAATTGTCCACGATAATGTCAACATGTTTTCACCTAATCCGAAATAAAAGAATCATGCACCCTCTTCCAGAAAGGAAAAGGCCTGAAACGGGCAAACCGGATCTTTTCTTTTGCCACGCGGTACTGGATGGACCGGACTTCCTTATGGAGCAGCGTTAAATGGTCAACTGTTACCAAAAAATCTTTCTGCCGGACCGGGCGCAACACACAAGTATGGTGCCCCGGCAAAATAAGCGGCGAGCCGATTGTCCGGAACACTTTATTGTTAATGGATGCCATCTCGGTGAGCTGGATCGATTGCAGGGAAGGGTGGACAATAGCCCCGCCGAGCGCCTTATTATAAGCCGTACTGCCACTTGGTGTGGCAAGGCATAATCCGTCGCCGCGGAAACGCTCAAAATGCCGGCCATTGATCTCAACATCGATGACAAAGGTGCCGTCCACGCATTTGACCGTTGACTCATTTAACGCAAGGTAACGCGTTTCGTGGCCGCCGTGCTCATACGCAATCATCGCTTCAAGAAGCGGGTAGTCCACCGTAGTGTAAGTTTTATGGGCGATCGCATCGACCAGCTCCTCAATTTCATCCGGCACCCAGTCGGCATAAAAGCCGAGATGGCCGGTATGCACCCCGACAAAAGCCGTCCGGTCAAGCCGGGAACTGTAGCGGTGAAAAGCATACAAAAGCGTGCCGTCCCCGCCGACCGAGATGACGATATCCGGTTGTGCTTCATCGTAAACAAGCCCGAAATCCTGCAAATAAGAACGGATTTTATGCATCCATATATTGGATTCCGTATCCCCTTTAGAAGTGATGGCAAATTTCAAGCTGCTTCCCCTCCCCTTCTTTTTTTGCCACCGGTTTCATGGCTTTTTTTGTTCCGCGCGCTCTTTGTTTTTTGAAAAATACATTTGGGCTTCCTGAATTTCTTCACGGATCTCGGACATTTCTTCATCAAGGCGGAAAGCGGCTTCGGCAGCCCGCTTCAGCCGTATATTAATTTCTTCGGGAAACCTGCCTTTATACTTATAGTTTAAAGAATGTTCAATCGTTGCCCAAAAATTCATCGCCAGCGTCCGGATCTGGATCTCCGCAAGAATTTTCTTTTCCCCGCGGATCGTCTGCACCGGATATTCAATAATGACATGATAAGACCGGTAGCCGCTCGGTTTTTTATTCGAAATATAGTCTTTTTCTTCGACAATCCGGAAATCGTTTCGGCGCCTGAGAAGCCCGACAACCAGTTTAATATCATCCACAAACTGGCACATCATTCTGAGCCCGGCGATATCCTGCATTTCCGCCTCCAGCCGGCCAAGCGGGATGCCTTTTATGTTTGCTTTTTCTATAATGCTTGCTACCGGCTTTACACGCCCTGTTACAAACTCAATCGGGCAATGGGTATGCTCTTTTTCAAATTGGGTGCGCATCCCCTTTAACTTCACTTTTAATTCATCAACAGCCTGTTTATACGGGGTTAAAAATTCCTCCCAATCCACTGCCTGATCACCTCTTCGGATCTCATTCCAATGCAAAAACGGCCTCTACCTTATCCAGCATCTTTTTTCCGTAATTGCTGTTGCCCCGGATATTATCGAGCAAAAAATGAAGTTCCTCATCAAGCCCTGTAAGCTCCAATTTTCCATTTTTTGAAACAGCAACCACTTTTTTATGTTCAAATGCCGCCGTCCGAATCTCTTTCCAAACCGGAACAGGCAAATATAAATATGTATAATCCTCACAGCCGTCGTCTTCAGCCAGATAGATAAAGGCACAGGCATCCGAATCGACGATCATTTGCCCTGCCGGCTTCAGGCTCCGCATGGAAACATCCGGGCGCTCAGCATACAGTTCGAGAATCCCGTCTTTCCATTCAGGTTGCCCCAGTTCAATAATCTTTCGCAATCCGTTTTCCCTCCCTCTCCTTCCCATCGGAGAACAAGTTTCAATCCCATTTTATTTTACCATATCTCCACAAAGAATAGACACTTTAAGGAAGGGATTCGCTTTAGTATAATGATGATGGAAGTGAGGGCTTATCATGAGCAAAGAAATTGAAATTGAATGTAAAAATATGGTCACCCGCCGTGATTTCTGCCGCCTTGCCCGGGCTTTTGGCATCGCGGAACATGATTTTAAACAGCAGAAAAACTTTTATTTTGATACGCCTGATTTTGCTTTAAAGCATAGAAAATCGGCCCTGCGTGTCCGGAAAAAGACAGGACGCTTCCAGCTCACCCTGAAAACGCCGGAGGAAACCGGGCTGCTGGAAACAAGCCAGATGATCGGCGAAAAAGTTTTTCAAAAGCTCAAAAACGAGGGCTGGTTTCCGGAAGGCGAAGTCATGGAAAAATTAATGGAACTGCAGGTGGCGCCAAGTAAATTGGTGTATTTTGGAAAGCTTGCAACGAAGCGGGCTGAAATTGCATATGAAGGCGGGCTGCTCGTGTTTGACCATAATTTTTATTTAAACAAGGAAGATTTTGAGATAGAATATGAAGTAAGTGAACTGGAAACAGGCACAAAACAATTTTTAAAATTGCTGGAAACATACGGCATCCCGCACCATCCGGCAAAAAACAAGGTTCTCCGCTTTTATGAGGCAAAAAGGAGCAATGAGAGATGAGTACAATCAGCCAAATCGCGTCTTTAATGGAACTGGAGGCGCTGCAGTCGCTTTCTCCCGGCAGCAATGCTGCTCAAACGGGCAACAGCACCTCTCTTTTTCAGGAGATGCTGTCAAGCTTTTTAGAAGAAGCAAAGGAAAATGAAACGGCTGCTGGCGCAAGCGGTAAAGACGAATCCGGGGTGTTATCATCCCTGGCAGCAACTTTAAATCCGGCGTTCAATTCATTGTCTTCTTTAACAGGGGAAAATCCGGTGCTTACCACGTTGCCTGCCTTTACGGGATTAAGCACTTTGTCCGGTAAAGCGACAGCAGCTACTGCGCAGGCAGGAACAAGCGCGGCTTTTTCCGCTTCTGCACAAAATTCAGCTTCAGAAAGCACGCAGACAACAGCCGCTTCCGGCAGTGGTGGAATCCCGGCGAAAATCAGCCAGGCGATTCAGCAAGCATCGGAAAAATACGGCGTGCCAGAAAAGCTCATTCAAGCTGTCATCAAACAGGAATCCGGTTATCGTCCGGATGCAGTGAGTGCGGCAGGCGCAGCAGGGCTGATGCAGCTGATGCCAGAAACGGCGGCCTCGCTCGGGGTAAGCAATGTACTTGACCCGGAACAAAATGTGGACGCCGGCACAAAGTATTTGAAATCTTTGCTGGGAAAATACGACCACAATGTCCAGCTTGCATTGGCCGCCTATAATGCAGGCCCCGGCAATGTCGACCGATACGGCGGTATTCCGCCATTCAAAGAAACACAGAAATACGTCTCATCGATTATGAATCATTTGGCATAACGATTAAAACCCGCCGCTCTGTGCGGCATTTTTTTATGGGGAAATTTCTGACTGGAGCCGATGAAGAACATTACCCGGTCAAGGCTCCGCTTTTTTGTCTTTCATTTGTCGTGTGGAGGACATTTTAATGGTTGGTGGCCCGCGCTTTGTCCTTCATTTGCCCGATGAAGGACATTTTAATGGTTGGTGGCTCACGTTTTGTCCTTCATTACCTCGATGAAGGACATTTCTACGGTTTCGAGCTCGTGTTTTGTCCTTCATCAACCCGGTGAAGGACATTTTCCCGGTCTCGGGCCTGCGTTTTGTCTTTCATCTGCCCTATTAAAGACATTTCAATGGTTGGTGGCATGCGTTTTGTCCTTCATTAACCCAATGAAGGACATTTTCACGGTTCGGGGCTCGTGTTTTGTCTTTCATTTGCCCGATGAAGGACATTTCAATGGTTGGTGGCATGCGTTTTGTCCTTCATTAACCCAATGAAGGACATTTTAATGTGTGGTGGCACGCGTTTTGTCCTTCATTACCTCGATGAAGGACATTTTCATGGTCTCGGGCATGCGTTTTGTCCTTCATCAACCCGGTGAAAGACATTTTCACGGTCTCGGGCTCGCGTTTTGTCCTTCATTTGCCGTATGAAGGACATTTCAACGGTTTCGGGCATGCGTTTTGTCCTTCATTTGCCCGATGAAGGACGTTTCAATGGTTGGCGGCCCGCGTTTTGTCCTTCATCAACCCGGTGAAAGACATTTTCACGGTCTCGGGCTCGCGTTTTGTCCTTCATCAACCCGGTGAAGGACATTTTCACGGTCTCGGGCCTGCATTTTGTCCTTCATTTGCCCGATGAAAGACATTTCAATGTTTGGCGGCTCACTTTTGTCCTTCATCACCCCGATGAAGGACATTTCAACGGTTTCGGGCATGCGTTTTTTCCCTTTTACAGATTCAAAAGGACGTTTCGGGCCTGTATGCAGCGTGTTCTGTCCTTTTGACAAGCTCAAAAAGACATTTCGGGCTCAAACGTCACTCCTTTTGTCCTTTTGGCGACATCAAAAAGACAGTTTGAGCCCGGATGCAGCCTGTTTTGTCTTTTTGACAGGTTCAAAAAGACAGTTTGAACCCAGACGCAGCCTGTTTTGTCCTTTTGACAGCTTTAAAAAGACAGTTTGAACCCAGACGCAGCCTGTTTTGTCCTTTTGACAAGCTCAAAAAGACATTTCGAGCCCGAATGCAGCCTGTTTTGTCCTTTTGACAGGTTCAAAAAGACAGTTTGAACCCAGACGCAGCCTGTTTTGTCCTTTTGACAAGCTCAAAAAGACATTTCGAGCCCGAATGCAGCCTGTTTTGTCCTTTTGACAGCCCCAAAAAGACATTTCGAGCCCAATCGCCACTCCTTTTGTCCTTTTGGCGGCTTTAAAAAGACATTTCGGGCCCGGGTGCATCCTGTTTTGTCCTTTTGACAATTTCAAAAAGACATTTCGAGCCCGGGTGCATCCTGTTTTGTCCTTTTGACAGGTTCAAAAGGACAGTTCGCCGCCTCACACGCATACCTCTTGTTCATCCCGCCGCAATGAAGGACATTTCCCCGGTCACACGCATACATTTTGTCCTTCCCCGCCCCGATAAATATCATTACCACGTTTACATCCCAATGAATTGTCTTTCATCAGGCCGATCGCGCAGGTTTTCCAAAATAAATATTATGACACCTATTGCTGCAGGTCATAGGAAGCTGTGAAAGTTTGCCAAATAAAGCGGATTGTTTGAGTTATTGCGGCCCCCTTGATAAAATAAAGAACAAATGGCAGATATGTCGACAAAAATTTTAATGAGCAAACCTTTCCGTCGATTTCAAATATACGCAAGATAAAAACGAGATAAAGGAGCAGTTATTCTATGGTGGAAAAGAAAACTGTGCCATATGAGATCATTGGGGGAGAAAAACTTGGCCGGCTTGTTGATGCGTTTTACAAGCGGGTCGCCAAACATCCGGATTTAATCCCGATTTTTCCTGATGATTTAACGGAAGTTGCCAGGAAGCAGAAGCAGTTTTTAACGCAGTTTTTGGGCGGTCCCCCGCTGTACACGGAAGAGCACGGGCATCCGATGCTCAGGGCGCGGCACCTGCCACATGAAGTTACGCCTAAACGCGCCAAAGCATGGCTGTCCTGCATGAGTGCCGCAATGGACGAAACAGGGATTGACGGCGAATTCCACGACTTCTTTTTTCAAAGGCTTGTCCTGACCGCACAGCATATGGTCAATACTCCGGATGATGTGCCAGGTGACGCAAATTGAAAAACATGATTGATTTAATGAAACATTCCAGCTGTTTTTCAAAGAAGCCGCTGGAAATCTACGTTTTTATCGATCCGCTTTGCCCGGAATGCTGGGCGCTGGAACCGGTTTTAAAAAAGCTGCGTCTCGAGTATGGCGTCTATTTCCGCCTCCGCCATGTGCTGATCGGAAAATTATCCAATCTGAACGACATTCCGAAAAAACGGGAAGCGATTGCGGATTACTGGGAAAAAACGGCGAGCCGCACCGGCATGTCCTGCGACGGCAGTTTATGGATTGAAAACCCGATTACGTCGCCTTATATCGTGTCGATTGCGATAAAAGCGGCCGAACTGCAGGGAAAGAAACAGGGATTGCGGTTTTTGCGGAAAGTACAGGAGCTCGTCTTTCTTGAAAAACGAAATATATCGGATATCCAAATTTTAGTGGATTGTGCAAAAGGCGCTTCCATCGATGTCGACGAATTTTTGCATGACATCCATTCCGAAAGCGCAGCGAAGGCTTTTCAGTGCGATTTGAAAATTACGTCGGAAATGGAAGTAACCGAAAGCCCGTCGCTTGTTTTCTTTAATGAACATATTGAAGATGAAGGATTAAAAATTTCCGGACTCTATTCTTATGATATTTATGTACAAGTTCTTCAGGAGATGCTGGGCAAAGAGCCTTCACCATTGCCGCTCCCCCCATTGGAGGAATTTCTGAAGTATTTCGGGTTTGTGGCATCAAAGGAAATTGCGGTGGTATACGATCTGCCGGTCCATGAAGCCGAAAAAGAATTGAAAAAGCTCGTTCTTCAGCAAAAGGTTCGGAAAATCGAAGGAAAGCACGGCTCATTCTGGAAATATATCAACTGACCCTTGTCTCTGGCAGGGGATTTTTATATTTTAAAATAAGGCTTGCTGAACGAATCCGATTTTGAGTTTGATTTACGAAAATGCGTGCGTTTGTCTTCTCCATGTGTTGAATCAGCTTTCGCGTCCTGGATTTTCCATAAAATGCTTGCATTTATTTTTTCCAAACATCCTTGCCAATCCCTAAAAAAGAAAGAGGCCTTGCGTTTGCAAGGCCTCTTTCAACACGAACAAAGGGGATGGGAGAAATTTTTCACGGTCAAACAAAGGGGTATGTTTGCTTGTGATCAACTTCACATCTATATAATAACATCCCCCTATCCGGTATGCAAGTACTTGTTAAATAGTTCACACATCTGTCAAATTTAAATTTTGCATACCGCGTCAGCCTGTTCATAAAATAGCACTGAAGCTGTGTAAATAACAGAAGACCGAGACTGTGTAAACCTGATGAAAGGAGCCTGGTGGATATGAAAAAATGTAAACTTATCGCACTTGCCGCCGGTTTCTGCGCTTTATTCTGCCTGAATCTGCTCGGCCTGATGAAGCTTCTCCCTCTTTTTCTCACGTCCACGCTTTTGTTCGCGGCCATCTTCGCGCTGCTTTTGCATGTAAACCGCCGCAACCGTTTTAAAGGGTTTAACAGGCGCCACTTGTAACAAGCGGCTTAAAAAACAACGCCGCGGGCCTGCTCCCTTATCTACAAAAAGTGTCCCATACAAATTGAGCGGTGGAAAAATTCCGCCGCTGTTTCTTTATCCGAGCAAGTTTTCCATTTCCGTTAATTTTTCTTCAAATACTTTTAATGCAACCGTTTTAAAAGATTTAACAGGCGGCAAGCGGCTTAAAAAACAACGCTTGCTACCCTGCTCCCTTATCTACAAAAAGTGTCCCATACAAATTGAGCGGTGGAAAAATTCCGCCGCTGTTTCTTTATCCGAGCAAGTTTTCCATTTCCGTTAATTTTTCTTCAAATACTTTTAATGCAACCGTTTTAAAAGATTTAACAGGCGGCAAGCGGCTTAAAAAACAACGCCGCGGGCCTGCTCCCTTATCTACAAAAAGTGTCCCATACAAAATGAGCGGCGGAAAAATTCCGCCGTTGTTTCTTTATCCGAGCAAGTTTTCCATTTCCGTTAATTTTTCTTCAAAAACTTTTAACGCATCTTCGACCGGTTGGGGTGACGTCATATCGACGCCTGCTTTTTTCAATACTTCAATCGGATATTCCGAGCTGCCGGCGCTCAAATAGCCGATATAGCGTTTGACAGCCGGTTCCCCTTCTTCGAGGATTTGTTTGCTTAATGCGGTCGCGGCGCTGAAGCCGGTCGCATACTGATATACATAATAATCGTAATAAAAATGCGGAATGCGTGCCCACTCAAGCCCGATTTCCTGATCGATGGCGATATCCGTGCCAAAGTATTTTTGGTTCAGCTTATAATACTCATCTGTCAAAAGTTCCGCTGTCAGCGCTTCGCCATGTTGCGCTTTTTGATGGATCAGATGCTCAAATTCGGCAAACATCGTCTGGCGGAAGACCGTCCCGCGGAAACCTTCCAGATAATGATTCAATAAGTAAATCCGCTGTTTCTCGTCTTTGATCGTTTTTAACAAATAATCGTTCAACAGCGCCTCATTGCACGTGGAAGCCACTTCCGCCACAAAAATGGAATAATCCCCGTACGGATACGGCTGGTTCTTCCGCGTGTAATAGCTGTGGACGCTGTGGCCGAGCTCATGCGCGAGGGTGAACACATTGTCAATATTGTCCTGCCAGTTCAGCAAAATGTACGGATTGGTCCCGTAAGCGCCCGAAGAATAGGCCCCACTCCGCTTGCCTTTGTTTTCCACCACGTCAATCCAGCGGTTTTCAAACGCCTGCTGTAAAATGCCCTGGTATTCCCCGCCGAGCGGATGGAGTCCGTCAAGCACGATCTCTTTCGCTTTTTCATATGTCACTTCCATATCGGCGTCCTGGACAAGCGGCGTATACAGATCGTACATATGCACTTCATCAAGCTGCAGCACTTTTTTGCGCAAAGCAACATACCGCTGCAGCAAACCGAGATGCTTGTTCACCGTTTCCACAAGCTGGTCGTACACTTTTTCAGGAATATGGTTTGCCGAAAGGGCAGCTTCACGCGCCGAACGGTAATGGCGGATTTGCGCAACAACATTGTTCTTTTTCACCTGGCCGCTGAGCGTGCTCGCAAACGTGTTGGTGAATTTTTTGTAGGTCGCATACAATTTCTGGAATGCCTCTTTGCGCACGCGGCGGTCTTTGCTTTCCAGCAGGCGTGTAAAACGGCCGTGCGTGATCTGCACTTCATTGCCGTTTTCATCGATCACAGTTGGGAACTCAAGGTCTGCATTGTTGAGCATGCCGAAAGTGGTGCTGGAAGTATTCAACACTTCTGAAACCTGTGCGAGCAATGCTTCTTCTTCCTTCGATAAAATATGCGGGCGCATCTCATTGATTTCTTCCAATGCGTGCCGGTACAATTGCAGCGGCTCATAAGCTTCCAGGAATTCGTTCAGTTTCGCTTCTTCAATCGAAAGAATTTCCGGCACCACAAACGCAAACGCGCTCCCAACCTGGGCGGCAAGACTTTTCGCTTTGCTGTCTATCCCCTGATAAAAGGCATTCGTTGTATCCTGGTCATAACGCATATGCGCGTATGTATACAGCTTGCCGAACCTTTCTGTCACTTCATCCTGGAACTTTAGCGCATGATAAAGCTGTTCAGCGCTTTCGCCAAGTTTCCCCTGATAAGAAGCGGCATCGGCCAGCTTTTCTTTTACTGCTTGGTATTCTTTATTCCAGTCATCGTCGCTTGGAAAAATATCCTCAAGCCTCCAGGTTAATGCTTCACGAACCTCGTCCCGGCTTGGCAACGCGTGTACTTTTTTCCCATTTTCCATCAATTTTCCTCCATTCTTCACAAAAAATTCCTTCTTTTTTCATTTTAGCGTAACTCCCCTGATCCCGCTACTGTTCCGCTTTCCCGGTTGAAACACCGGCCCCGAGCACGGAAGACAGATGGCGCTCCATATGTTCAAGTTCTTCTGTATTTTTTGGCGCAAAAACATTTTTATTCATATAGTAGCCTGCTTTTCCTTTTGACCAGAGCCCTAATTGAACGAGCAGCTGCGCATACTCATAAATCATCGCTTTCGCCGCGTTCCTTTCGCGTACATACGGTGACTTTCTGAATGCAATTTCCTTTTTTTCCATCCTCACGGTAAACAGCCGCAGCAGTTCGTCCAGTGAAACCGCTGCTTTTGTCCGCAATGCGAAAAGGGCATCCAGCCATATATAGAATTGCCACTCGACCGGATGCTGTTTACAGGCAGCCATGTGCAAAAGCGGCAGGCCGATAAACGGCGGCAGGGACCCGGGGTGCATTCCCGCTTCATACACGTGCCGTAAAAACGGGTCTTGAAAGGCTTTTCCAAACTGAATCTTCAGGCCGATCCAGCGCCGCCTTTCCGCAAACCATTCAGGAAGCGGCACAGGGGCAGAAACAAGTGAAAACTGGTCATCTGTAAACGGAAAAGAAAAGGCAGACAGCGGCTTTTCCGCGTAACAGGCGTGGAACGTTTTGGCGGATATGGGCGTCATGTGGGACAAGAGGCAGACCTTCTTTTTGCCGGGAGCATAGCTGAATAAATAAAAGTGGTGCCGGGTATGCCGTAAAAAAGACAACTGAAAATCGCTGCAACGGTACACGCTTTCCGCCTCTTTCCCTGAGGACCGGAAAGGCATACCGCCCAGTATCCAAACAGGCAAAATGCCGAGGTGCCTGTACCCTTCCGTTCTCTCCATCAGCCGCTCAAACGGGATCGGGGAACACTGGTATTCAATGGCAAAAAGCTGCCGGTATTTGCGCACCACAAGATCTGCCCTTTGCCGGATAGAAGGAAAATATTGTTCGAGGGAAACATCGAGCCCCTGCCCCCTCAACCATAAAAACAAGTCTTTTTTGCCTTGCAAATGCATCGGGCTTTCCGGTTCAGAAAATGTGGCACAAGTGGAATGGCGGTAATGGGAAAAATGGGGGGTGACACGGCTGCCGATTTTTAAAATGAGGGGTTCACGGCAGTCCCGACAGTAAAACGTATGGGAGGTTTTTAACTGCTTTAGATCCAATCTTGTAAAGCGTTCCGTCAGCATGATCAGCTCCCCCCGCTCGTTTAGCGCAGAAAGCAACGGCATCCTCTCCTTTTTTAACTGTAGGCGGGCCCTCTAGCCGGCAGTCCCGCTTTTGTTTGGCCGTGGCATTCGGTCGTATGCAGTTGCCGGCCTCTCCGCAAGCCTTAGATTGACCGGCCCTTATCTGTATAAACGCCATGCACAGCCGTATTGAATACATTCACCACCCGGGGCGAAAAATCCTGTTTGCCAGGATGAATTTTTTCCGGATAAACAAAAAAATCGATGCGTTTGCGGCACCGATTTTTTATCGATTAAAAGTACGAGTTTAATTTCGCAAATACATTGCTGTCAATGATCAGCTTTCCGTATTCCAGGAGACGGTGGCTTGTGACAGAGGAAAGGTCGGAATACTCCAGCAGCTGGCTTAACTTAAAGTCATTGGCTTCTTCCGTTTCCTCTTCCGGGAAGCGGACATACAGATAATATTTGCCTTCAAAGGCGTACAGCTTCGTGCTGACGTCTTCCATCCGAACGTTTTTGGCCAGCGCCAGCAAATCTTCAAAGTCCCTGAAATACAAGACCTGTTCGAGCGGATCGCCGTCCGTGAAAACCTGCTGCATCGGCGTTTGGAAGTTCTCACTGAAGAATTCTTCAAGCTGGTCGCCGATTGGCAGTTCTTTCAGCTTTTCGTCCGGAATCGGCAGCTCAAAACGCTGTCCGTCTTTCGACAACTGCGCTTTTGTGACAAGCACTTCCAGCCCTTTTTCGAGCGCCTGCACCTGTATCCAAAGCGGGCCTTCCGGGTCAAATACATCGTCATCCGTGTGAATCTCATCCATCATTTCCCAGAACAATTCTTCGCTTCTTTCCCGATCATACCAGATTTCTTCACGATTAAACCCGCGTTTCTCTATATCAACGTACGAAATATAAAACTTCACCGTGTTCTCATTGATTCTTTCGATTTCCATACATCAGCTCTCCCTTCTTGCAGGTGTAGTGAAGGGACATGTTCCCCCATTCAGGTATAGGTAACCTTGTACTTTTATTTTATGATAAAATACTGGCAAATGGAAATAAAAAAACTTTCCTTTTTAAAATTCCACGCCGGCCCATTTCTTAAACATCCGGCAAAAAAAGATCATTTGCATCTTTTTTGTATTGTATCCGATTTGCTGCAGAAATTCAAGACAAAATTTTCTAAATACATATTCATTATTTGACAATTTTATGACAAAAAGGTGAAGAAAACCTCCCGGGCCGGAACCTGGGAGGTGATTTGCCGGTTTACGCTTTCGGATGAAAGGCATCCGGCAAAAGAAATGATAAAAGTTGTCAATTCACAAGCCTTTGTGCTTCCCTGAGCTGGAATGTCCGCACTTTCCGCGGCAGGAAGCGGCGGATTTCATCTTCGTTATAGCCGACCTGCAGCCGTTTTTCGTCCACGATAATCGGCCGTCTTAATAAACCGGGGTTTTGCTGGATCAAAGTGTATAATTCCTGCAGCGGCAGGGCATCCAGATCAACGTTTAATTTTTGGAATGTTTTCGAACGGGTGGAAATAATTTCGTCCGTCCCGTCTTCCGTCATCCGCAATATCCCTTTAATTTCATCCAGTGAAAGCGGTTCAGAAAAAATGTTGCGCTCTTTATACTCAATATGGTTTTCTTCAAGCCAATTTCTTGCTTTTCTGCATGATGTGCAACTTGGTGAAGTGTATAATGTGACCATCTAGCATTCACACTCCTAAATTTTTATATTTGGATTCCCATTTGATTCTCACATTAAAATAAGTTTAATCAAACAATCTCTATTATGTATTATACACTATATCCGCGTTATTGAATATATTTTTTTGAAAAATAGTTTGTTGTATTTTTCCCCGGTTTAATAGTCTTCTTTTTCCCCAATTCTCTCTATTTAAACCCTTATTCTTCATTTTTTTATAAAAAAGCGAAAAGAAGAACGCACTTCAACCGGCATGCGTTCTTCTTCCCACTTGAGAATGGTCAGCCATTATAAGCTTTTTTGTACTGCTCGAGTTCCCTTTCCGAACAGTAGACAAAATGGTGCGGCGCCACTTCGCGCATTTTTACTTCTTCGCCTTCCTTATATTGATGGACGGACGGGTCGTAAATTTTCCGTTGCCGTGTCCGTTCATAGTCAGGGTCCGGAAGCGGGATGGCGGATAGCAAGGACTGCGTGTACGGATGAAGCGGATGGTTATACAAATCATCGGCATCGGCCAGTTCCACAAGCTTGCCGAAATACATGACGCCGATCCGGTCGCTGATATATTTCACCATCGACAAATCGTGGGCAATGAACAGATACGTTAAATGATGTTCTTTCTGCAGTTTTTTCAACAGGTTCACAACTTGCGCCTGAATTGAGACGTCCAGCGCTGAAATCGGTTCGTCAGCAATAATAAATTCAGGATCGACCGCAAGTGCCCTGGCGATCCCGATCCGCTGCCGCTGCCCGCCCGAGAATTCGTGCGGATAACGGTTGGCGTGTTCTTTGCTTAAGCCGACCGTTTCCAGCAGTTCATAAACCCGGTGCATCCGTTCTTCATTTGATTTTGCAAGCCCGTGGATATCAATTCCTTCCGCAATGACATCGGCCACTTTCAAGCGCGGATTGAGCGAAGCATACGGATCCTGGAAAATCATTTGCATTTTCCGGCGGAACTGTTTCAGCTCTTTATGGGACATTTTGTCATGGACATTTTTGCCGCCATACAAAACTTCCCCTGCCGTTGCATTGTAAAGGCGGATAATCGTCCGCCCGGTTGTCGATTTGCCGCAGCCGGATTCGCCGACAAGCCCGAGGGTTTCGCCTTTGTAAATATCAAATGTGAGATCATCGACAGCACGGACTTCATTTGCCCTTCCAACATTGAAATATTGTTTTAAATGTTTGACTTCGATCAGTTTTTCTTTCACTGCCACTTTACTTCCCCTCCTCAGCCGGTACCGGGCGCACGTTCCCTTTAAACTTGTACATCCGCTTTTTCACGGCTTCCGGCGGCTCCACTTTTGGGGCGTCCGGATGCAGAAGCCATGTTGCGGCATAATGCGTATCCGACACTTTAAACATCGGCGGCTCCTGCTCCAAATCGATTTTAAGTGCGTACGGATTGCGCGGCGCAAAGGCATCCCCTTTTGGAGGGTTCAATAAATCCGGAGGGGTGCCCGGTATCGCGTACAGTTCTTCATCCCTGACATCGAGGCTCGGCATCGAACTAATCAGCCCCCATGTATACGGATGTTTTGGATTATAAAAAATTTCATCCACTGTTCCGATTTCGACAATTTTCCCGCCGTACATGACGGCAACACGGTCTGCCACATTGGCAACCACGCCCAAATCGTGCGTAATAAAAATAATGGAGGTATCAATTTTGGACTGCAGTTTTTTCATCAGTTCCAGAATTTGCGCCTGAATCGTAACATCAAGCGCCGTTGTCGGTTCATCCGCAATTAAAATTTTCGGGTTGCACGCCAAGGCAATGGCAATGACGACCCTTTGCCGCATCCCGCCGGAAAACTGGTGGGGATACTGTTTGATACGGATCTCCGCATTCGGGATGCCGACCAGTTTTAACAGTTCGATTGCGCGTTTTTTCGCTTCATTTTTATGCATTTTCTGGTGTTTCAAAAGCGGCTCCATAATCTGCTTCCCGATTGTCATGGTCGGATTTAAAGAAGTCATCGGATCCTGGAAAATCATCGAAATCTCTTTCCCGCGGATCGACTGCATCTTTCTTTCTGACACTTTGGCAATGTCGACGTCGCCGAACAGGATTTGCCCCGACTTGATTTCCGAATTGTTCGGGGGCAACAGCCGCATAATCGATTTCGTCGTCACCGATTTCCCTGAACCGGATTCCCCTACGATGGCCAATGTTTCCCCTTTATATAAATCAAAACTCACACCGCGGATCGCTTTTACTTCACCGGCAAAAGTGTGAAAGGATATATTCAGGTCTTTCACTTGCAAAATCTTTTCCATTCGGCTTCACCTCATTTCTTAATCGCGCATTTTCGGGTCAAATGCATCACGCAAACCGTCAGCCAGCAGGTTGAAGGCAACGAGCAGCAGACAAATAATCGTGCCCGGCACTGCCATCAAATACGGCAGGAACTGGAATGTCTTATAACCGTCTTCAATCAATGTCCCAAGCGATGCAGCCGGGGACTGGAGCCCGATCCCGATGAAACTTAAAAAGGCTTCGAAGAAAATCGCACTTGGAATGGTGAACATTGTATTGATAATAATCACCCCGGTTAAATTCGGGAGCAGATGTTTAAATAAAATCCGCATGTTCGAAGCGCCAAGTGTCTTTGCTGCCAATACGTACTCCATATTTTTCAGCTTTAACACCTGGCCGCGGACGACCCGCGCCATATTCAGCCAGCCGGTGATCACCATGGCAATCGTGATGGAAAGGATCCCCGGTTTGAAAATCAGCAGCATTAAGATAACGACAATCAAGTTCGGGATGCCGGACAAAACTTCAATAATCCGCTGCATCACGTTATCGACCTGCCCGCCTTTATATCCGGATATGAGGCCGTAAGAAACGCCGATGATCATATCGATCAACGCCGCAAGGAAGGCGATATATAAGGAAATTCTCGTCCCCTGCCATGCCCTTGCAAACAAGTCGCGGCCGAGAGCATCCGTGCCGAACCAGTAATACGTTTGAATATGGTTCTGTTCATACATGTTCACTTTTTGCCCGCCAACCGTCTGGGATCCGTCAAAAATGCCGAGCTTTTCAATCACAGGAATTCTTGGCGGCAAATTCGCCCTGGATGTATCTTGCGCGTACGGACCCGATTTGGAAAGATGCGGCCCAATGATCGCCATCAAAATTAAAATTACAATCACAAACAAACTGACAACCGCACCTTTGTTTTTGCGGATCCGCATCCATGCATCCTGCATAAAGGACAGTTGCGGTTTGGCAATCAATTCACTTTGTTCACGATCCGGGGCTGCGGGTTCAAATAATTCTTTCGGCAATGCCTCTATGTTGTTGTTCATGATTTATTCCCCCCGGCCAATCGAATTCTCGGGTCAATGACACCGTATAAAATGTCGACAACTAATGTAATCAAAACTAACAGGAATGAGAAAAAGAGGGTTGTCCCCATAATAATCGGGTAATCATTCATTTGAATGGATTTAACAAATTGTTCGCCAATCCCGGGAACAGCAAAAATTTGTTCCACAACCATCGATCCGGTCATCAAGTTAACGGCAAGCGGCCCAAGCACCGTAATAAGCGGAATCAGCGCGTTCCGGATCGCGTGCTTAAAGGCGATTTGCCCGTAAGAATTCCCTTTTGCTCTCGCCAGCGTAATGTAATCGGAACCGAACACTTCAATCAGCTCCGTTCTCATAAACCGTGCAGCTGTGGCAACCGGAAAAATAGCGAGCGCAATCGTGGGCAAGATCGAAGAGGCGAACCCATCCCAAGCTGCAACCGGCAGCCATTGCAGTTTCGCGCCTATCACATATTGCAGGACTGCGGCAAATACAAACGAGGGAATGGATATACCGAGGACCGAAAGAAATGTGCTTCCGTAGTCAATCCATGTGTTTTGAAACATTGCCGCCAGTACGCCTAGTAATATGCCAATTAACGTGCCGACAATCATGGCCTGAATCCCCAACTGCAAGGACGGCTCCATCCTATCCGCAATCAGCTGTGCAACCGGCTGGTTGTCAAACTGGAAAGAAACACCGAGATCCCCTTTCAGCAAATTCACCATATAGTTTTTATACTGGACAGGCATAGATTCATTCAGCCCGTATTTCTGGTTCAGGATTTGAACCTGCTCCGTTGACAATTTTTGCTGGTTCCGGAACGGGGTCCCCGGCAAAAATTTCATCAGGAAAAACGTAAAAGAAGCAATAATAAATAAGGTAATGCACAAATAAATAATCCTTTGCACAATATACTTCGTCACACGTGACACCTCCCAAAGAAAAGGAATGTTTAAATTTTTCGCATAAAAATCCGCTTAACGGTGAAAAGAGAGTATTTCGGAAAGAAAATACTCTCTTTTACCTTTTTAATTGAAGTCATGCAGTTTTCTTACTTTTGAACATATGCATCTTTAAATGTGTAATCCGGCCCGAATGTATGGTACTCGATCCCTTTTACATACGGTTTAACAAGGCGTAATGTAGCACGTTGATAAATCGGGCCGATCGCCGCATCGTCCATCAGGATTTTTTCAGCTTGCAGCATGATTTGCCAACGTTTTTCCGGATCATTGCCGTATTTGTTCTTCGCTTCATCAATCAGCTTATCGTATTCTTTATTCGAATAGCCGGAATTGTTGTTATCCCCGTTTGTGACAAACAAGTCGAGGAATGTCATCGGGTCTTTATAGTCCGGTCCCCATGCTGCAACTTGAATATCGTAGTCCTGGTTGGTATCCAACTGCAGGCGGTTTTTAAACGGTACATTTTTCAATGTCACTTTTAAACCAGGCAAGTTCTTTTCAAGCTGGTTCTGCATGAATTCCAGTGTTGATTTAGCCGTATCGGTATCATCAGATAAAATTTCAAATGACAATGATTTTGTACCTAATTCTTTCAAGCCCTTTTCCCAATATTTCTTTGCCTCTGCAGGATCATACTGGAGGTAAGAACCGGATTCCGTACGGAAATCTTTGCCATTTTTCGGATCTTTTGCAAAGTCTTTTGGTACTAAGCCGTTTGCAGGGAAAGACCCGTTAGATAGCACTGTATTAACAAATGCTTTTCTATCATAAGCCATTGAAAGCGCCATCCGGATATTTTTGTTTGCCAGAGCGGTTTTCTTTCCGTTTCTGACTTCATTGTATTTGAAGTAGAAAACAGAAGCTTCCGGAACTGTCATCGCATCTTTGTTGTTTTTATATTGTTTCGCGTATTCAGCATTCAAAACAGTCCGGTCGATTTTGCCCGTATTGTACAAGTTGACCCCGGTACTTGGCGATTTCACAACCTGGACATTGATCTGTTTCAGTTTCACATGTTTCTTGTCATAGTAATTCGGGTTTTTCACGTATTTCCATGTCAGGCCTGTGCCGTTCCAGTCTTTCAACACGAACGGGCCGTTGAACAACATATTGTCGCTATTTGTCCCGAACTTGCTGCCTTTTGACTCAACAAATTTTTGGTTGAGCGGCAGATACGTGCCGAAAGCCAGCAATGATTTTAAGTAAGGGACCGGTTTTTCAAGCTGGACTTGCAATGTGTGGTCATCAATCGCTTTTACCCCTAAAGTGCTTGGATCTTTTTTGCCGGCAATGATATCTGAGGCGTTTTTAATGACACCTCCGAAAATATAGGCATATTGTGAGCCTGTCTTCGGATTCACGGCCCTTTGCCAGGAGTAAACAAAGTCTTTTGCCGTAACCGGATCGCCGTTTGACCATTTCGCGTCTTCACGGAGCTTAAACGTATACGTTTTGCCGTCTTTGCTGACTGTCGGTTCTGCTTTCGCAATCCCGAGCTTCAGTTCATCGTTTTTCCCAACGACATAAAGGCCTTCCATTGTACTACCGAAAACGGTAAAACTTGCGACATCCGTTGCAAGTGTCGGATCCCCTGTCGGAAGTTCAGCCGTCTCATCCATATTCAGCACTTGCTTGGTTTTGGATGAACCGCCGCTTGAGCCTGAACTGCTGTTTTTGCTTCCGCCGCCGCATGCGCCGAGGACGAGCGACAGGGCAAAAGTCAGCGTCATAAACACATAAAATTTTGACTTCTTCATCAGCTAACCACCCTTTTTTTATTTTTCTGAAAAGCGAGCGACTTTTCGAATTTAATTATA
Organism: Weizmannia sp. FSL K6-0777; assembly: GCF_038593185.1. NCBI lineage: Bacteria > Bacillati > Bacillota > Bacilli > Caryophanales > Bacillaceae > Heyndrickxia > Weizmannia sp. FSL K6-0777. The sequence goes on along the minus strand of NZ_CP151971.1, from coordinate 1,044,669 downwards.
CTAACATTTCACTTTCTTGTACATGTTTTTTTAATCTTTTTTAATTACGTAAAAGGAGTAATAAACCAAAAAGATATTGTCATCTCAATATTGTAACCCCTTACAAATGGTTGAAAAAATTTTAAATAAAACTATTAAAATGAATAAACTTTGGTAGGTTTTTTAACAATGTTTTTTGTTTGAAAGCGTTAACAAACGCTTAACTTCCGCGTTCCGTTGTATTTATAATTTTTTCATTAATTTTAATAAATTTAATTTAACTTTAATTTAGGTTTAGATTTTCCGCTATTTCATCTTTTCTTTTGTTCCTGTATAATGAATGAAAATCATTTTGTAGGTGAGCGTATGTTCAAAAAGCTTGTCTGCTGGTTGCTGGCCTCCCAGTTGCTTGTTTTGTTTTTTTCTTTTTTGGTGTATAAGCGGATCGATTTGCTTAGCTATATTAATACTTCATTTACGATCGGGGCACTGTTGATTCTTTTTGCCGCGTCGGTTTTGATGGCGCGAACCGGTTTTTTTGATGCGTTTATTTACGGGTTTCAAAGAATGTCTTCCAAATTTAACGAGGAGGACGTCCGCCCGCTGTCGAAGCTGATTACCTTGCGTGTTTCCATGCCTTTTCTCACCGGGGTGTTCATGATGGTAATGATGGCCATTGCCCTTTTTCTGCAAAGTTCGTCCTGAAATGCTGGCCGTTTAAAACGATCAGGCAAAGGCGGAATCCTGCATACAAGCGGGCCTTGGCGGACAGCAATTTTTGACATTTTTCCATCTTTTCATTATAATGATACTGGTATATAGAAGCGATGAGAAAGAAGAGTACATCTGTTTATGGCTTTTCAGAGAGTTTGTGGCTGGTGGAAACAAACATGCCTGCAGGTGGAATGGGCTTTCGAGCTCCGGAGATGAACGGGCGGCCGCCTCATTAGTTTCCGGCGTACGCCTTGCGTTAACGAGGCTCCAATGGTATTGGAACTAAGCGGCCCGTATTGCCGGGCACTTAGGGTGGCACCGCGGATTTATCCCATTCGTCCCTAATTTTGGATGAATGGGTTTTTTATTTTTCTGGAAAAATATCCATGCTTTAGGAGGAAGAAAAAATGAGGACGATTTTTTCAGCTATTCAGCCGAGTGGAACGATCCACATCGGGAACTATCTTGGGTCAATGAAGCAGTTTGTGGAATTGCAGAACAGCTTTAATTGCTATTTTTGCATTGCTGACGAGCACGCCATTACCGTCCCGCAAGACCGCCTTGAACTCCGCAAAAACATCAGGAGCCTTGCCGCTTTTTATCTGGCAGTCGGCATTGACCCGAACAAAGCGACGCTCTTTATCCAGTCGGAAGTGCCGGCGCACGCCCAGGCCGGATGGATGCTGCAATGCGTTGCCTATGTCGGCGAGTTGGAAAGAATGACGCAGTTTAAAGACAAATCTGCAGGGAAAGAAAGCGTATCGGCCGGGCTTCTCACATACCCGCCGCTCATGGCCGCTGATATTCTACTGTATAGCACGGATCTTGTGCCGGTCGGTGAGGACCAGAAACAGCATCTCGAGCTGACAAGGGATTTGGCGGAAAGGTTCAATAAACGTTACCTCGAAATTTTTACGCTGCCGGACATTAAGCTTTCCAATTCCGGAGCAAGGATTATGTCGCTGCAGGACCCGACGAAAAAAATGAGCAAATCCGATCCGAATAAAAAAGCATTTATCTCGCTGCTTGATGACCCGAAACTGGTCGACAAAAAGATTAAAAGCGCGGTTACAGACTCAGAAGGCGTGGTCAAATACGACAAAGAGCGGAAACCGGGCATTTCCAATTTGCTCGACATCTATTCCAACTTCAGCAGCTTGACCATTGAAGAGCTGGAACGGAAATATGACGGCGTCGGCTATGGAGCGTTTAAAGCGGATCTCGTTGATGTAGTGAATGAAGGGCTTGCCCCGATTCAAAAACGGTATTATGAACTGATTGAATCGGAGGAACTGGACCGGATTTTAGATGAAGGCGCGGAAAAAGCCAGTATTGTAGCCGGAAATATGCTGAGGAAAATGGAAAATGCGATGGGATTGGGCAGAAAAAAACGCCATTAAGAAAAAAACGAGTTGCGGAGGTTTCGCAACTCGTTTTTACATCAGTTCGCTTTTTTCATTGTGTTCCAGTTCCCATAGTTTTTCAAAAAAAGGCTGCCCTTTGATCATATTTTCGCACAACTGTTCATGCTTTTTGGACCAGCCTGTTTTTGTTTCTGCATAAAGCCGCTCCCACGCATCTTCAAAAGGCATAAACTGGATGTGTTCATACTGCTCCGGGCACCACTCTGTATACCAGTACCGCACTTCCGCCGTATTTTTCGAGGAATAGAGCTGGTCGAGCGCCATAAATAACAGCTGCTTTAATTGTCGTTCCCTTCTTGTCAGCCCCTGCATGCATTCCGGCGACGGGGATAAAATATGATGTTCTTTCGGATTGCTGCGGTTTTCAAACGGATAGGACACCGGTTCATGCCCTTCGATCATTTCATAGACAAGCTGTTCCTGCCTCGGAATCAGCCGGCTTTTGCGGATCGGCAGCGTATAGCCGATCGTATCCACCGCCAAAATCCCTTTTCCATCCGTCACGACAAAACAATATTCCAGCTGGATTCGTTCATGGTTTTTGCGCAAAACCGCCTTCTGGAAAACATCATTCAGCAAAGTTTGCGGCAGTTCAGCCAAATCGTTTTCAATGTACTCGTATAAAAGCGTGTCCACAAATAAAAGCGGCACCTGGTCCAGCAGTTCAATCACATCGTCCCTCCGCCACTCATGGAATGGGCAGACATTATAACTGTTTTCCTCCCCCTCGAACCAGTTGACCCATATATCGTGAAGATACAGCATGGATAACCCCCCGTATACTCTGTTTGTCATTCAGTATAGGCAGGGGGCAGTTAAATTATTCCTTCTTTTCCGGATTCCGCTGTGTAGAAAATAAAGATTGCACTTCGCTTGTAAAAAGAAGAACCCCAATCCCACCACGTCGAAAAGGAAGAAGGCCTGCTTTAAAAGACGCTTCGTTTTCCCACCCCCGGCGAGTCGGAAAGGATAAAGGCTCTGCTTTAAAAAGACACCCTGCTCTCCCAATCTCGGTGAGTCGCAAAGGATAAAGGCTCTGCTTTAAAAAGACGCTCTGCTCTCCCTCCCCCGGTGAGTCGGAAAGGATAAAGGCTCTGCTTTAAAAAGATACCCTGCTCTCCCAATCTCAGTGAGTCGCAAAGGATAAAGGCTCTGCTTTAAAAAGACGCTCTGCTCTCCCGATCCCGACAAGCCGGAAAGGGAAAAGGCCCTGCCAAAGACAGGGCCTTTATGGATTATTCCTGGGAATCCGCTTTTTCGGATGTGACACTTACCTTATACCAGTCTGTAGTCGGATATACAGCCAAATTTTTCACGCGGTTGTTTACTGCATACAATTGATAACGGTAAACGGTCGGGATGACTGCCGCTTCTTCTTTCATATACTCCTGCCATTCATTGTAAACCTTTTTGCGGTATGCTGTGTCAAAGGCTTGGGGAGAATGCCCTTTTTCCAACAGTTCATCATTTTTCTTGCTGACAAAGCGGGTGTAGTTAAACATAACGTTCCGTCCGTATAAGCCGTACGGGTCCACATCGGTACCGGTTCCCCAAGCGCCCGAATAGATATCCACTTTCGGGTCATCCTTTTCCACCATATCATAGAAAGAGTTGAACTCGGCAAGTCGACCGTTAACAAGTTTGACATTTAAGCCGACATCTTTCCAGCATTGTATATAGAATTTTGCCAGCGGCTCGGCCGTATCCCCGCCGCTCATGGAAAGGAAATTAATGACGAATTTTTTGCCGTTCGGATCTTCACGGTATCCGTCTTTGTCGACATCTTTATAACCGGCTTCATCAAGCAGTTTCTTTGCTTTTTTCGGATCATACGTGTACCCTTTTGCGGACTTGTCATGCCATTCCGGGAAAGATGGCGGAATTAAAGTCGTCGCCGGGAAACGCAAACCGTGATAGATTTTTTCGCCAACTGACTTGTTATCGAGCGCATATGCCATCGCCTGACGCAATTTTTTATTTTGGAATTTCGGATTATCCATGACGTTTTCCTGTTTCTTTGCATCCCAGTGGCCGAGCTTAAATCCGATATAGCTGTAAGCCAAATCGATCGTGCCAAGCAGCTGGAAGTTTTTCACACCTTTCGCGGCCTCATATTGGTCTACCGGGAATTCGGCATAATCGATCTCGCCTTTTTTCAAGGCTTGTAACACCACTTTCGGATTGACCACTTTGATGACGACACCTTTCAATTTCGGTTTCCCTGCCCAGTAATGGTCGTTTCTGACCAATTCAACAGACTCGCCCGGAACTACTTTTTTCACTTTAAACGGACCGAAGCCTAAAGGATGTAACCGAATTTTGTCCGACTGTGCCATTTTTGCGATCGGCACATCTTTTAAGTAATGTTTCGGAAGCGGTGTTGTCCAGACGCCTGTTTTTTCGGAAGGGTTGGCGCTCTTCCAGGTAATGGAAATTGTTTTATCATCGATTACTTTAACACCGGAAATATTTTTCGCTTTTCCTTTATGGTATTCATCCATGCCGACGATATTTTGGAACAGTGCATCACCGTAGCGCACGCCGGTATAGTCTTTATTTCCGATGACCAGGTATGCAAATTCAAGGTCTTCGGCGGTTACCGGCTTCCCATCAGACCAGTTGACATTGTCTTTGATTTTAATCGTCATTGTCTTGTTGTCATTGGACAATTTGTACGTGGCGGCACCGTCATTCGTAATTTCATAGTTCTTGTCTGTTTTTAACAGCGAGTCATCGATAAACTGAATGACTTCAGCGTCATATGTCCCTTGGTAGAAAGCAAGGTTGAATGTGCCTTCAATCGGCGTATCGGAAACGATGCCGTAATTCAAAATCCCGCCGTCAATCGCTTTTTTGTTGTTTTTGACGGTAGTCGGAAACTTGCTTGTTAAATCTTCCGTTTTCACTGCCTTGTCTTCCTTGCTTCCGCTGCTCGGTGAATTGTTGCAGGCTGACAGCACCAATACGAGCATCACCAGCAAACTGAATACGCTTGACCATTTTCTTTTCCTCATTGCTAAGCCCCCTCTTTTTTATCCTTGTCTTTGTCTTGCATCGGCTGCGCGTTTTAACGCCTGGCCGATAAAATTTATACACAGCATCATCACCAGAATCAGGAGCGATGCAGGTAACCAAATCCACCATTTATGCTGGAGCACATCCGGGTTTGTGGCGTAACTAACCAAAGTCCCAAGGCTCGGTGTGCTTTCTGGCAACCCGAAGCCGAGATAGGTCAGGCTCGATTCAATGCCAATATTGCTTGCCAAGTTAATCGTCAAGTTCACGATAATAATCGAGCTCAAATTCGGCAGAACCTGGAAAAGGATAATTTTCCAGTCAGGCGTGCCGAGCGTCTTGGAAGCACTGACATAGTCAAGTTCCCTTTCCGCCAGTGTCTTGGAGCGAATCAACCTCGCTTTTCCGACCCAAAGGAATGCACTCATAATGAGAATAAAAGAAAACACATTATATTTCGGTACGATTGTCACGAGGACAATGATGAGCATGAGAAACGGTAGGACAAGAATAAAGTCAATGATTCTCATGATGATATTGTCAATGATCCCGCCGAAGTAACCGGCAATTAATCCGACCGCAAGCCCGATCGCACCGGTAATCAATGTGATCGCAAGCCCGATTGTAAACGAATTTTTTGCACCGATAATCAGTTGTCCGAATATATCCCGGCCGCCGTAATCGGTGCCGAGCCAGTGTTCAGCTGAGGGCGGAGCGTAAATGGATAAAAGGTCAACCTTTACAATCTCATTTTCGTTTAAAATCAATGACATGCCGTAAACTGTAACTAGAATCAGCCCCAGCACGATCATGGAGATAACGGCCATTTTATCTTTGATCAGTTCCCGCCAGATAATCGAAAATCCGGACGGGCTTTTTTCTGTTTCGGCAGTTGCGGGCTGTTGTGTTGAAATGACTGCTTTCATCCTCTCACCCCCCGTTACTCAATCCGGATACGCGGATCCACAGCGCTTAAAATAATATCTGATAATAATGTGCCGAACAAAGTCGCCACGCCGGAAATCATCACGAGCGCCGTGACCACGCTGTAATCGCGCTGCATAATGGATTGCAAAAACAGCTGCCCGATCCCCGGATAACCGAATATCGATTCCAAAATGACGGACCCGCCGATTAATCCGGTAATCTCATAACCGAAAAAAGTGGCGATCGGTAAAAGCGAGTTTCTCAAAATATGGCGCGTATACACTTTGGACTCAGGCACGCCTTTTGCCCGCGCTGTTTTTACAAAATCTTTGATTTTTGTATCGATGATTTCATTCCGCAAATACTGGATCGTGCCCACCGTTGCGAGCAGGGATCCGGATAAGGCCGGCAAAATCAGATGGTAAGCCTTGCTCATGTAATATTCAAACGTGCCGTCACGGGCCTGGATATTGACGCTGCCGCTTGTCGGAAACCATGACAGGACAAAACCGAACACAAACAGCATAATCAATGCAAAGATAAACAACGGGGTTGCATAACTGAGATAGTTATAACCGGTTATCAGCTTATCCGCCCATGAATCCGTCCATCTCCCGGCCACGATCCCAAGCGGAATGGCGATCAAATACGTCAGGATCAGAATCACCGCCGACAGCAAAATCGTGTTCCATAACCGTCCGGCAAGCAGTTCTGTTACAGGCTGCTGGTGGATGTAAGAGATGCCGAGATCGCCTTTGAAGAGACTTTTCACCCAGCGGGCGTACTGCACATAAGCCGGATCATTCAGCCCCAACTTGTCTTTCATTTCATGGAGCGTCTGGACATCCATTTTCGGATTGCTCGCCAGCCGGCCGGTCAGCGCATCGCCGGGCATGGCCTTTGCAAGCATGAAAATTAAAATACTCAAAATAATTAATTGAGGGATCATGATGAGAATTCTGCGCAATATAAATTTAATCATAACTGTGCCCCCTCTTTACGGCAGTGCAACGGAATGGGTCGGCGAAACCGGCTTGAGATGGTACGGCTTCCCTTCCTCGTCAAAATAATCCCTGAAAGCCTGCCGGAATTCATTGTTGATTTTTTCCCGATACTGTTTTTGTGCTGTTCTTTTTTCCGGATCTCCGTTTGGAATCGCGGACAGCAGCCGTTTTGTGTAGATATGTTGCGGATTCTCGTAAATTTCATCGCTCGTCCCTTCTTCCACAAAACGCCCCCGGTACATGATGCCGATCCGGTCGCACATATGACGGATAATGCCAAGGTCATGGCTGATAAACAGGTAGGTGAGCCCGAATTCTTTTTGGATGTCTTTCATAAAATTGAGCACCTGGGCCTGGACAGAAACATCAAGGGCGGAGACCGGCTCATCCGCAATAATCAGTTTCGGGTTCAATGTCAGCGCCCGGGCAATTCCGATCCGCTGGCGCTGCCCGCCTGAAAATTCATGCGGGTATTTAAACATGGAGTCCGGGCTCAGGCCGACTTTTTCCATGACTTCGCGGACTTTTTCCCGCTCTTGTTCGCGGGGCAGTTTCTCAAAATTGCGAATCGGTTCGGCAATAATATCCGCCACGCGCTTTTTCGGATTCAGGGAAGAATACGGATCCTGGAAGATCATTTGGATATCTTTCCGGTAATGTTGAAATTCCTTGCGGCTGAGCCGCGCCAAATCGGTGCCTTCAAACACAATTTTGCCCTCAGTTGCCCTGTTAAGCCCGACGATCGTCCTGCCCGTTGTCGTTTTGCCGCAGCCCGATTCCCCGACAAGCCCGTACGTTTCTCCAGGCTGCAGTTCGAAACTGATATCATGGACCGCTTTTACATGGTCGACCACCCGGCGGAAAAACCCGCCCCGTACCGGATAATAGACTTTCAGATTTTCAACCTTAAGAAGTGGCATGATACATATCCCCTGTCTCCGTGTTCTTTTCGTCCGGGAAATAAAAATGTTTATAACAGGTACAGCGCACCCAGTGGCCGTTTTCCACTTCGCGGAGAACCGGAATTTCTTCATGCGCCGCGTCGCTGATCCAGCCAATCCTTGACTTAAAGCGGCATCCCGAGCGCGGCAGGTTCTTCAGTGAAGGAACGATGCCCTGGATGACATGCAGCCTTTCTTTCGATTCCGTTGCGGACGGGATTGAATTCAGCAAAGAACGGGTATAAGGATGTAACGGATTTTTGAAGAGTGTTGTAACATCCGCAATTTCGACAATTTCGCCTGCATACATGACAGCCACTCTGTCGGCCATTTCAGCAACGACGCCAAGATCGTGGGTAATTAAAATAATGCCCGTCTTCATCTGGCGCTGCAAATCTTTCAGCAAATCCATAATTTGTGCCTGGATCGTGACATCGAGCGCTGTTGTCGGTTCATCCGCAATAACAAGCGACGGCTGGCAGGCAATGGCAATGGCAATCACCACCCGCTGCCTCATACCGCCGGAAAGCTCATGCGGGTATTGCTTATACGTCCTTTCGGGATAAGGGATCCCGACCCGGTTTAACAATTCAAGCGTCCGCTTTTTCTTTTCGGAACCGGATAGCCTGGTATGGTAATCCATGCTTTCCTCTATTTGCCGCCCGACCGTCATCAGCGGATTCAGCGCGGTCAATGGATCCTGGAAAATAATGCCCATTTCCGCCCCGCGGATTTCATTCAGTTTTCCTGCCCCGAGCGGCACGAGATCCTGCCCGTTAAAGAGAATGCGTCCTTCAATTTTTGTCTTTTCTTCCGGATGCAGCCCCATTACGGCCAGGGCAAGGGCGCTTTTTCCGCAGCCGGATTCCCCGACAATCGCCACCACTTCATTTTCTTTGACGGTTAAGGAGACGTGGTCGACTGCCGGATAGTATGTATCCTGGATTTGGAAAGAAACAGTCAAATCCTCAATTTGCAAAAGCAGCGGTTTTTCCAATATGCAAACCTCCCTTCTTAAAAGTAGAAAACATCGAAAATAGATTAAAATCTTATTAATCTATTGTTTAGATAATATTACAAAACTAAAAGAAACGCAATGGCTTTTTCAATTAAAATTATATTTGTATTTTTTTTGGCACTTTATGGATTCAGGATTCCGCCGGGTTGGTAAACATTCCTTCTGCAAATATTTCGGAACGGCGGCCGAGATTTGCTATTGTAGAAAAAGAATGGGCCGTTTTATACTTCTCTATCAAATGGTATCCGAGCGCATATCCCATCATCGGCGGGACGTATTTTCTGCCGAAAAGAAGGTCATCATGAATTTTTTCTTCTTTTCCGGCTGCAAGATTTTTTTTGAAAAACTGTTGCCACGCATGTTTTTTCTGTTTTTCGGAATAGCGTTTTGATGTTTCCGATACATATTCTTCTCCGACATACTCGAGCACGGCATGTTCAGCAAGCCCTTCAAACACGAGGGAATCGAGCAAAGTATAATCACGCAGCGGTTTTTTCAACCTGCTCATTCTTGCCGCATGATGGTATTCATGGACAAACAGCGCTTCCCATTCTTTCCGGTCCCGAACCGGTGCAAGAAATAAAAAAACGGCACCCGGCAGTGTTACGCCCGATTTTCCGCGGCTGCGGCCAAAGTTGAAACCGTTTCCATTCCTGGCTGGAAAAATGTAAATGTCCGGATCTGGCCCGTTCCAAAGCTTTTTGTATTTTGCATGATACTCCCCGATTTTCTCCCAGGCATCCGCTTTTTTCAACGCAGTAAAAATCTGTTCTGCCTGCCTTGAAGGGCGGTACATGCCGAAACGCTGCAAGTAGCGATAAAAATCTTCCGGATCTTCCCTTCCCTGTTTGATTGTTTCTAAAAACAGCTCCGGTTTTGAGAAAGCTTCTTCCATCCACACATCCGTCCGAATGATCCCCATCGCCGGTTCCCCCTCCCGTTTGCTTTATTTTATTGCGGAAGACCGGATTTTAGAAAATAAATTTTTCAAAAGCCAGAGCAGACTGCCGCACATCCCGGAATGCGTTTTTTCCCCTGTAAATTCATCTTTCCGCCCGCAAAAATCACACTTTTGAAACCGCCAGCACGGGAGTCTGTCCGCACCCTTTGATCCCCATGCCAAAACGTTATCGGAACCGCATGTGATGTTCCATCCCCTTTTCGCGACTCGGCTTTTCTAGCACGTGATCCTTGAAAAACGTTTCGCAATATTTGGTTTCGTTTCCATGCAAAAAGGGTATCCCATTTTAACCGGGATACCCCTTTTGGATCAGGCTTCGTATTTTTTAAAAGCAAGGGTTGCGTTGTGTCCGCCGAAACCGAGCGAATTGCTGATCGCTGCGTTCAGCTCCTGTTTGCGCGCTTTATCCGGAACATAGTCCAAATCGCATTCCGGATCAGGCGTTTGAATATTGATGGTTGGCGGAACAATGCCTTCTTTGATCGCAAGCACAGTAAAAATGGCTTCCACGCTGCCTGCTGCCCCGAGCAGATGGCCTGTCATCGATTTTGTCGAGCTGACGGCCAGTTTGTAAGCATGGTCGCCGAAAACCTCTTTAATCGCCATTGTCTCGTATTTATCATTATACGGCGTGCTTGTCCCATGGGCATTAATATAGCCGATTTCATCCGGGGCAAGGCCAGCATCATCAAGCGCCATTTGCATCGAGCGCGCGCCGCCTTCCCCGCCAGGCGCAGGCGCAGTAATATGGTAGGCATCCCCGGTTGACCCGTAGCCAACCACTTCCGCATAAATTTTGGCTCCGCGTTTTAAAGCATGTTCTAAGTCTTCAAGCACCAAAATGCCGGCGCCTTCGCCGATGACAAACCCGTCCCGGTTTAAATCAAACGGGCGGCTTGCCGTTTCCGGATCCGGATTGGTGGACAGCGCTGTATTGGCACAAAATCCCGCGAACGACATTCTTGTAATCGGCGCTTCCGTCCCGCCTGCAATCATAGCATCGCAATCGCCGCGCTGGATCGCTTTAAAGGCGTCCCCGATTGAGTTTGTTCCCGTTGCACACGCCGTGACGGTGCAGGAGTTAATCCCTTTTGCGCCAAGAATGATCGAAACCTGGCCTGCTGCCATATCCGGAATCATCATCGGTACAAAGAAAGGGCTCACACGCCGGTATCCGCGCTTTTGGAATACTTCAAACTGGTTTTCGAATGTTTCCATGCCGCCGATTCCGGAACCGATCCAGACGCCGACACGAGTTGCGTTTTGTTCGTTGATCGTAAGTCCGGCATCTTTTACCGCCATCAGTGCAGATGCAACCGCATAATGGGTAAAACGGTCCATTTTGCGGGCTTCTCTTCGTTCAATAAATTCTTCGATGTTAAAGTCTCTCACTTCAGCTGCCACTTTTGCCGGAAACTGATCCGCATCCAGCCTTGTCAGCGGGCCGATGCCGGATTTCCCGTCCAGCACAGTTTCCCAGGCTGTCCGCGCGTCATTTCCGACCGGCGTGACAGCCCCGATTCCCGTAACAACCACTCTTCTTTTTTCCATTATGCCATCTCCTTTTCCTGGTATAAGAAGACCGTGTTTCTTACAATCTGTATGCTGCATTTAAGCGTGTTATCTTCCCCATCTGATCAGTACGGCTCCCCAGGTCAGTCCGCCGCCGAAGCCGACCATCAGGATGAGGTCATCCTCTTTGATCTTTCCTTCTTCCAGTTCATCCACCAATGAAATCGGTATGGATGCCGCCGAAGTATTCCCGTATTTGTGGATTGTTTTCGACATTTTTTCCACCGGCAGGCCGAGCCTTTCCCGCGCAGATTCCATGATTCGGATATTGGCCTGGTGCGGAATTAAGAAATCGATGTCTTCCTTCCTGACGCCGGCCTTTTCGATCACGCGCACGCTCGATTCGCCCATTTGGCGGACGGCAAATTTAAACACTTCACGACCGTTCATGACAAGATGGCCACTTTTATCTTCATACAAATATTTTCCGCCTGAACCGTCCGAACCGAGTTCAAAAGCAAGGATGCCCCTGCCTTCCGATACCGGGCCGACAACCGCTGCGCCCGCCCCGTCGCCGAACAGCACCGCCGTACTGCGGTCTTCCCAGTTCGTGATCTTGGATAATTTCTCAACACCTACAATTAAAACATATTTATACGTTTTCGTCTCAATAAATTGCTTGGCCGTCGCAAGCCCGTACATAAAACCGGAACAGGCCGCACTGATATCCATCGCGGCAGCTTTTTTTGCGCCGAGGCGGTCCTGCAAAATATTGGAGACCGTCGGAAACGGCTGATCCGGCGTCACGGTCGCAACAAGGATTAAGTCGAGCTCTTCCGCGGAAATGCCTGCATGTTTCACCGCTTTTACAGCCGCTTCATATGCCATATCGGAAGTCTCCATATCATCCGCTGCAATCCGCCGTTCTTCAATCCCGGTTCTCGTCCGGATCCATTCATCCGACGTGTCCATCATTTTTTCAAAGTCTGCATTTGTTAAAACCTTTTCAGGATTATATTTTCCGACACCGATAATGCCAGCATTCATTTTGCATTCCTTCTTTCACTAAAATAATCAAAGCGGCATAATTCCTTATCGCACAATATTATGACCTGCTCCTAATTATAACAAAGCCCTGTTTGCTTGTCACGAATAGAAGAAAATACGGGCCATCCCACAATGGCGGGATAAAAAAACGTGCTGCCAATAGGGCGGGGCCGCGCGGATCGCATGGTGCTTGTTTTCCTCCGCTATAAGATCCGGGCCATTGATGCAAGCCGATTCAGTTTTTCTGTCATATGCTGATCATAGATCCGGACCGCCCTCATCCTGGCAAAAAAGAAGGAAAGGAAGTGAAAAAATGGAAGAACATGAAAAAATCCACCCTTTCGACCGGATGTTTTTCCCGCAAAAGCGGCAAGAGCCGCCCGGGACCGGACAGGAAGAAGCAGATGAAGAAATAAACGGCGGCTTGTTTGACCTTTCTTTTTTCCGGAATGTGGATATGGAAGCGTTGCTGGATCAAGCTGACAAAGTCGTTGGCATTTTCGAGGAGTTTAAGCCGTTGTTCCGGAAAATCACGCCGGTTTTTGAAAAGTGGCTTTCCCATTTTGAAAAGGAAGATTAGCGTTCTTTAGCTGTTCTTCCGTTGACAGGCGATTTGCTGTTGAATCGCGGCCTGCCAGGAAACGGACGGCCGGACGATCATCGGTTCCAGTTCACCTTTTGCCTCAAGCCTGCACGAAGGAAGCGTGGGGCTGCCTGTATCCTGCGTTAAAAACCGGGCGACAGGCTCCCATCCGTTTCCGTCAGGGCTTTTTAAATAAAAGGCTTTCCCCGTTTCCCCTTTTTCAAGCTCGGAGACAATGGCCACTGCGGCATCTGCTGCAAAAAGGGCATCGCTGTCGTCATATTTCAAGTCCGGTTCCGTATTCCCGTTAATCATTTGGGAAAAAGCAAGGCTCCCGGGCTGACCGGGGCCGAACAGTGCCGGAACAAAAAAGGTAATGCGTGCGCAATCGCCAAGCACGCCGGGAACCCATTCTGCCTGTTCCGCAACCGCCAGATGGTTTGGAAGAATGAGTGCCACACGTTCGATTTGCGCTTTAAACGGTTCTAAAAAGCGGCATGCATCTTGTAAATCTTCACGGGCATCCCGGACATAATAATCGTATACCGGAATGCAGCATGTGCATTTTTCCGGCGACAACCGGCTCAGAGGCTGGTAATCCAAATTGGCATTTCTTCCGATTTCCATCCATCTTTCTTCCAACAAAAACCCGGGATCCGTTTCTTGATCAGCCGCTATAACCGGATACCCCGCATCAAGCAGTGCCTTGCACAGCTCAAATCCGAAGAACGCCCCGGCACCAATGACAAGTGCTTGATTCATGGCCGGCCCTCCATTCATCTTTATTCAAGCATATGCTTTTCCCGCCGTAAAGATACTTCCGGACGATCCAAAACGGACAAAAGGCCGCTGTGCCCATTTTTCGTTCCAGCCTTCGGGAAAAATTTCATCCGCGGCAACCGGGTTCCCCTTTTCCAATGGCTGCGGCTGTGATAAGATAAAGGGTGATTTAAAAAGTGTTTTTCAATCGGGGTGAAAGTATGAAATACATCGTAACGATTTTTTGGGTGTTTTTACTGAGCCAAATGCTCGGCTACGTTGGCAGTGCCATGTCAAACTCGCATTACAGCATGAAAACGATGGCCATTATGTCGCTTGTCATTTCCGCTGCTGCATTTATTGTCAATGCAGCATTGCCGAAAAACACAAGTCCCGAACATTAAATCAAAACACCCCTCACCGGAAATCGGGAGGCGCTGATTCAAAGTGCCTCCCGGTTTTTTCATCATGATTCGGTTGTCACTTGAAGCGCGCCGTCTTTCACATCAAGCGTGACGGTTTGATGCGGCTTCACCTTTCCCGCAATGATTTCTTTTGCAAGCCTCGTTTCAATTTGATGCTGGATAAACCTTTTCAACGGCCGTGCCCCGTACACCGGATCATAGGCCGATTCCGCAATCCATTTTTTCGCCTCATCGGACAGCTGAAGCCCGACCGATTGTTCAGCGAGGCGTGCAGCCAATTCGTGCATCATTTTATCCACGATGCCCATCATATTTTCCAGCGTGAGCGGCTTGAATAAGATGATATCGTCAATCCGGTTTAAAAATTCGGGCCGGAACGACGCGTGCAACTGTGCCATCACCGCATTTTTCGTCTCTTCGCTGATGTCATCGCCTTTGATATCGAGCAAATAGGACGACCCGATATTTGACGTCATGATCACGATCGCATTTTTAAAATCAACCGTCCGTCCCTGTGAATCAGTGATACGGCCGTCATCGAGCACCTGGAGCAAGATATTGAACACTTCCGGGTGGGCTTTTTCAATTTCATCCAGCAAAATGACGGAATACGGTTTCCGCCGCACCGCTTCAGTGAGCTGGCCGCCTTCTTCATAGCCGACATATCCCGGTGGCGCCCCGATCAGCCGCGAGACCGCAAATTTTTCCATATATTCACTCATGTCGATTCGGATCATATGATTTTCATCGTCAAATAAATGCTGTGCCAGTGCTTTGGCAAGTTCTGTCTTCCCAACGCCGGTAGGGCCGAGAAAAATAAAGGATCCGATCGGGCGGTTCGGGTCTTTCATGCCGGCTCTGGCTCTTAGAACCGCGTCGCTGACAAGGCGGACAGCTTCATCCTGGCCGATGACGCGTTCATGTAAAATGCTTTCCAGCTTTAGCAGTTTTTCGCGTTCGCTTTGCACAAGTTTTGCCACAGGGATCCCTGTCCAGCGCGCGACAATCGCTGCAATTTCTTCTTCTGTGACTTCTTCGCGCAAAATCCGCCCGCTGCCTTCTTTTTCCGCCATTTGCTGTTCGAGCTGTTTTAATTCTTTTTCAACGGCCGGAATCCTGCCATGCCGAAGTTCAGCCGCTTTGTTCAAATCATACCGGTTTTCCGCTTCTTCAAGATCGCGCCGGTATTTTTCAAGCAATTCCCGTTTTTCCTGTACTTTTTGCAATTCCGCTTTTTCAGCCTGCCATTTGGCGCGCATCCGGTTCGCTTCTTCTTTCAAATTGGCAAGCTCTTTTTGCAAAATGCCAAGGCGGGCTTTGCTTGCTTCATCCGTTTCTTTTTGCAAAGCGGCTTCTTCAATTTCCAGCTGCATGACACGCCTTGTCACTTCATCGAGTTCCGTCGGCATAGAATCCATTTCAACACGGATGTTTGCGCAGGCTTCATCGACAAGATCGATCGCCTTATCCGGCAAAAAACGGTCGGTAATATAACGGTTTGATAATGTTGCTGCAGCGACAAGCGCTTTGTCATGGATGCGGACGCCGTGGTGGATTTCAAAACGTTCCCTTAACCCTCTTAAAATCGAAATCGTATCCTCCACATCCGGCTCCTGGACGAGCACTTGCTGGAAACGGCGTTCGAGGGCCGCATCTTTTTCAATATACTGCCGATATTCGTTCAGGGTCGTCGCGCCGATGCAGTGCAGTTCACCACGGGCAAGCATTGGCTTCAGCATATTGCCGGCATCCATTGCCCCTTCTGTTTTGCCGGCGCCGACAATCGTGTGCAGTTCATCGATAAACAGCAAAATCTGCCCGTTGCTTTTTTTAATTTCCTGCAATACCGCCTTCAGCCGTTCTTCAAATTCCCCCCTGAACTTGGCGCCTGCAACAAGCGCCCCGAGGTCGAGTGAAAAAATCGTTTTGTCTTTTAAGCCTTCCGGGACATCTTTCCTGACGATCCGCTGGGCAAGCCCCTCGACAATGGCCGTTTTCCCAACGCCGGGTTCGCCGATCAGAACAGGGTTGTTTTTCGTTTTCCGTGATAAAATCCGGATGACGTTCCGGATTTCCGCATCCCGGCCGATAACAGGGTCGATTTTTCCGGCTTTAACGGCTTCAACAAGGTCAGTGCCGTATTTTTTTAAAACATTGTAGGTTGCTTCCGGGTTTTGCGAGGCCACTTTTTGATTCCCCCTTATGTTTTTGATCACCTGAAGCAGTTGCTGTTTCGTGATCCTGCTTTTCAAATACCGGGACAGGTCATCGTGTTCGACATCCATGACAGCAAGGGCCAGATGTTCAACCGAAATGTACTCGTCCTGGAGCGCGCGCATTTCTTCTTCCGCGAGTCTGAACAGCTCGATCAGCGCCGCAGACAAATACGGCGCGCTTTGCCCGGTCACTTCCGGCTTTTTCGCGAGAATCCCATCTGCTATTTTTCCAATTTCTTCCTTGCTTAAGCCAAGGCCGTTATATATCTCAGGAAGCAGGCTGTCCGGCTTTTCCATTAACGTTTTCCATAAATGGGCAATATCGAGTTCCGGGTGATGTTTTTGAGCGGCCAGCTGCTGGGCTTCCGCCAACCCTTCCTGTACCGTAAAAGTCATGCGGTTGATATCCATCCATTCCACCTCCGAATGGCGCGTACCGTTTAACGCGGCGCGGGCACCTGTCCTTATTTTACCGTTTTTCCTTTGACGGCAGCAAAAAAACGGGGATTTCTCCCCGTTTTGATTTTAAGGTTTGCGTTTGCGCCTCCAATGGCGGGCATCGTTCGTTGTTTCCGGAAAGCGGTCGCCTCTGTGGAGATGGGCGCTTTTCGGGTTTACGACCGGGTCGCCATTTTCGCCAACTTCTACATAAACCCCATTATTCGGTGCTTTGCTTCCGGGGTGAAACAGGTTGCTTTGCCCCAAAGTAACGCCCCCTTTTTTTATCGTCAGCATTAGTTTGGGCTGATCTTGTTAAAGCATGAGCGCTTATTTTTTCCAGCCAAAAAATACAACGGCGAAGAGGGGGCTGTTTAATCAGTTAATTCCGAGCGCAATTTTGGCATAACGCGACATGCGGTCTTTTGTCCACGGCGGGTTCCAGACGATATTGACATGGGTGTCCTTCACTTCAGGAATGTCCTGTACCGCCATTTGCACCTGGTCAACGAGAATTCCCGCGAGCGGGCAGCCCATTGCGGTCAGGGTCATGGTCACCGTCAGGCAGCCTTCCTCATCTAGGTCGAGATCATACACAAGCCCGAGGTTTACAATATCTATGCCAATTTCCGGGTCAATCACTTGTTCAAGCGCGCCCATAATGTTTTCTTTCAATGCTTCATCCATGGTTTTCAAACCTCCTCCGTAACTATCATAACAAAACGGTATGCAAGATAAAAATGCTTTACAGCAGGTTTTTAAGCTGGGAAAATGTTATATTATTTAGTATAATGGATCATCACGAAAATTGCATGTAAACTGAATCATTTCGAGAAAAAGGAGAAATTCAAATGCCTCAACCTTATTTAATTGCATTGGATCTTGACGGCACATTGTTAAATGATGAAAAGACCATCTCCCCGAAAACAAAATCCGTTCTGCAAAAAACAATCAAAGCCGGCCATAAGGTCATCATCTCTACCGGCCGCCCTTTCCGCTCCAGCCAGCCGTATTATGAAGAACTTGGACTCGATACGCCGATTGTCAATTTTAACGGCGCTTTTGTCCACCATCCGAAAAATACGGGCTTTGGCATCTATCATGAACCGATGCCGCTTCAAGTAGCAAAATCGATCGTTGAAACATGTGGCGATTTCCGGCTGTATAATATTGTAGCAGAAGTGAAAGATGAGGTGTACCTCCATTATCACGACGAAAAACTGCTCAATATTTTTCAAATTGGAAACCCGCATGTCACAACCGGAAATTTAATGCGCTTTTTAAGAGATGAACCAACGTCCATGCTGATCCATGCAGCAAAGGAAGACGTGCCGTCGATCCGCAGCTACTTAAGCGACGTCCATGCCGAAGTGATCGACCACAGGCGTTGGGGGGCTCCGTGGCATATCATCGAGATCATTAAAGCCGGGCTGAATAAAGCGGCCGGCGTGAAAAAAGTCGCCGACGCATACGGGATTCCGAAAGAAAGGATCATTGCCTTCGGGGATGAAGACAACGACCTGGAAATGATTGAATACGCGGGGACGGGGGTTGCGATGGGAAATGCCATTCCGGCCTTAAAAACAATCGCAAATGAAATCACCCTTTCCAATACGGAAGACGGCATTGGCATTTTTCTTGAAGAAGCGCTGAATTTGAAAGCCATCTCATGAAAAACGCATAATCAGCGCCGGGAATTCCAACACTATAAACGGGCGCGGCACCCCCGTGCACCCTTCCCGTAAAGGCGGTGTTTCGTTTGGGCAGAAGCAGCAAATCGAAACGTTTTGTCCATCAGGGAAAAGATGCAGTGAAGAAGTATAGCGAGCGTTTCCCGTATCACTCCACATTGGCCGAAGCAGAAGCGAACAGGAGCGAAGAAGGCATTCCGGGAGGCATTTTATAATGGCGAACCGACTGTTTCAAGAGGCCAGGCAATTTGTCGAACTGGCGAAAGAGACGGCTGCTTTCGGAACGGAACAAGAAAAGAATGAAATGGTTCAAAAAGCGAAAAATGCTTTATCCAGTGCATATGCCAACACGACACTTGCAGAAAAAGCACAGCTGCGCGATATGCAACAGGAACTTGGAAAATTGGAATAGCTGCCGAAACCCGGCAGCTATTTTCTTTTGGAAATTGTGCAAAACGAGGAAAATCGGTAAACTAAAGACAGAACTGATTGTGAGGGTGAAAACGATGGGCATTCAAATTTTTGCTGACAGTGCCAGCGACTTGCCGCTGTCTTTTTTCAAAGAAAACCATGTACACTTGATTCCGTTGACCGTTTATGTAGAGGACAAATCCTATGACGACCTAGTCGGCATTGACCCGAAAGAAGTGTTCCGTTTGATCCGTGCGGGGGTGGGTACAAAAACTTCGCAACCGTCACCGCAATATTTTGAAAAACTTTTTACCGATCTTGCCAAATCGGGGGACACCGGCATTTACCTGGCTTTTTCGTCCGAGCTGTCCGGAACGTACCAAACCGCGGCCATGATCGCCGAACAAGTGAAAGAAGCCTGTCCCGATCTTGATTTAACGGTACTCGATACGAAATGTGCTTCGATCGGTTACGGCCTCGTTGTAAAAGCAGCCGCCGATTTACGAAAAAACGGGGCAGGAAAAGAGGAAATCGTCCGTGATGCCGCATTCCGCAGCAAGCATATGGAGCATATTTTCACAGTCGCCGATCTTGATTTTCTTGCCAGAGGCGGCAGGCTATCGAAAACAAGCGCATTTTTCGGCGGCCTGCTGAATATTAAACCGATCCTCGATGTAGAAGACGGGAAGCTCATTCCGATTGAAAAAATCCGCGGGCGGAAAAAACTGCTGCACCGTATGCTCGATATCATGGAAAAACGCGGCACGGACCTTGAACACCAGCTGGTCGGCATCTGCCACGGCGATGATGAAGCGGCTGCGGAAGAAATGAAACAGCTGATTGAAGCGCGTTTCGGCACAAAACAATTTTTAATCAACACGATCGGCGCCGTGATCGGGTCGCACGCCGGGCCGGGCACATTATCCGTCTTTTTCCTGAATGAGCTGCCGTAACGCCTTCCAACTTTTTTCCGGGCATACCGGTTAATAGAAATTTTGGACGGGTATAGACTAATGGTGATGGCCAGCCAATCCAAATTCCGGATTGCCGTTCCGTGTGAACTACCCTCCACTTATCAACCTTACGGTTTGATTGAAGTGGGGGCTTCTCGACTTATCGTTGCTTTTACTAGCCAACGAAAACTGACCGAGCTAACCCTCTTGTTCCAAGAGTTTTGTTACTTATGATAACGCTAATAAGCGTAATCCCTCATTTTTGATATTGATTGCTGAATTGTGATCGCGATCTAATACAAAGCCGCAAGAACATTTATATACACGTTCAGATAATGGCATTTCTTTTTCCTTGCCGCAACATGAACACTTCTTAGTGGAGGGAAACCACTTATCAATTTTCACAAGTTGTTTCCCTTGTTCTTTTAGCTTATACGCTAAGAAAGTAGTGAACATTCCCCAGCCGTTATCATGAACGCTTTTCCCAAAGTGAAGGGCTTGAGACATCCCTTTCATGTTCAAGTCCTCAATCACGACAGCATCAAAGTTAGAAGCTAATTCTTTTGACTTATGATGAAGAAAATTCATGCGTTGGTTCGCCACTTTCTCATGTAATTTAGCCACTACTAGTCGTTGCTTGTTCCAACGTGCAGAACCTTTCTTTCTTCGAGAAAGAATTCGTTGTGCTTTTGCTAATTTATCTAAGGCTTGCCGATAGTAACGTGGGTAATTGGCTTTCTTACCCTGTTCACTCTCGACATATAGACCATCCATAGCAAAATCCAAACCAACAACTTTCTGTATTTTAACTGGACGAATATCTTTCTCATATTCTGTCAAAATTGAAATGTAGTATTTGCCTGTCTTTGTTTTAGAAATAGTGCAAGATTTGATTTTATAATCAGCAGGTATCTCTCTATGCTGTTTCATTTTTATTGGCTTTTTGATTTTTGGCAGTTTGATATGACCATTTTCTAGCTTAATATTTCCGTTGACCATATTAGTTGTATAGGATTGTTTTGCTTTACGATTTTTGAACTTTGGAAAATCCGCATTTCCTTCAAAGAAATTCTTATAAGCAGTCTGTAAGTTCATTTGTGCATTTGCCAAAGCTAAAGAATCCACTTCTTTTAGGAATGGAAATTCACTTTTATATTTTGCAGGGGTCGGAAACTTTTGCTTTTTAAGCAATTCTTTATCATCCTTGAACTTTTCATACGTTTCTTTGCGTTCAGCTAACATCTTATTGTAGACAAAGCGAACACAACCAAATGTCTTAGCTAATAATGCGGATTGTTCTTTGTTTGGTAACAAACGAAACTTGAAAGCTTTGTTTTGCTTGGCCATATCAATTCACCTCACTTTGTGCGGAAAAATTTCGTATATATTGATTATATCGTAAAAAATCCGTACAATCAATATGAGGTGATAATCATGAGAGAAGAGAAAGAACGTGTAGAAATTCGTATGCCTAAGACGATATTAGAAAAATTGGAGCAATATCAAAAAGAAAATGGGATTCCAACTAGAACAGCCGCAATCTTAGAATTGTTGAGAAAAGGATTGGAAAAATAACTTTGGCTAAAGCCAACCGAAATTCATCTCCCACCTACTCATTGGTGCGATTCGCACCTTCACATTCCTTGAGGATGGGAGACTTCTTTCGGAAAAACGTTAAAAATTGAACGAGGAGTGGTAAAAGTGGCGAACGAACAAAATGCTTCCAAGAAAACTTTGCCCGCCCAGCACCAGAACAGGCAGCCCGGCACAGAAACGGAAATGAACCCGCAGCCGGAAAATGTGAAAGACAACTACAAAGGAAGCGGCAAACTGGATGGAAAAGTTGCGCTCATTACCGGCGGGGATTCCGGCATCGGCAAATCTGTCGCCATTTATTTTGCAAAAGAGGGCGCGCATGTCGCCATTTGCTATCTGAATGAAAATGAGGATGCAAAGCAAACAAAAGAACTGGTGGAAAAAGAGGGGCGCCAATGCCTGATCATCCCGGGCGATATCGGGGAGGAACAGCATTGCCGGGACGCAGTGGAAAAAGTGGCCGGCACATTCGGCCGGCTTGATATCCTGGTGAACAATGCGGCCGAACAGCACCCGCAAAAAAGCATTCTGGATATTTCGGAAGAACAGCTTGTGAAAACATTCCGGACCAATATTTTTTCGCAATTTTTCATGGTGAAAGCCGCACTGCCGCATTTAAAGGAAGGCAGCTCCATTATTAACACGACTTCGATTACGGCCTATCAAGGCAGCCCGCAGCTGCTTGATTATTCTGCGACAAAGGGCGCCATTGCAGCATTCATACGCTCTTTGTCACAGGCGCTCGTATCAAAAGGCATCCGCGTGAACGGCGTGGCCCCGGGGCCGATCTGGACGCCGCTAATCCCGTCAACCTTTACGGCAGACCAGGTTGAAAAATTCGGTTCCGACGTCCCGATGAAACGCCCCGGTCAACCGTCCGAACTGGCACCTGCCTATGTCTATCTTGCGTCCGACGACTCAAGCTATGTGACCGGGCAAGTCATTCACGTAAACGGCGGCACCGTGATCAACGGCTGACGCGCACACCGGAAAGGCACATTCCTTTCCGGTTTTCTTTTTGCTTAAAAAAGGCGCGCACGATACCGGCGTACATTTCCCCGGACCAAAGTTTCTTGATGCAAAACAGTGAACATTTTTACGGGCTAAAATCTCTAGCTCCGGACCCTTTTCTTTCTGCTTATAAAGGTATGAAAACCCCTCCCCTTGTCAAAAACAAATAAGGAAATGATGCTCGGGAAGGAGGGCCGCAAATGGACGGACAGTTCAGATTAAAAATCATGGAATGCCAGTCCCGCGCTTTTTTAACCGGTTCAATCGAGAAGCTGAATGAAGAATGGGTATTTTTTGATGATATATCTGATGAGGCATCGATGCTCGAGGAATTTGTAGGCAAAAAAATCGAAATCTTCCATTCCGGGCGTTGGAAAAAAGGCGTATTAACAGAAGATGAAACCATCATATCGGACGGAGAAATGCTTCTTCTTGAAGAAAAAGCAAGCTTGCGGATTCCGAAGCCGGTCAATTTTTCGCTTGAGATGCTCTTCGGAGAGTGGGAGGACGGCCTGTTTCACCGCTTCGTCTCTTTCTTAAACGGGGCAGGCTTTTCTATTTATGATTGCATCTATTGTCATAACGTATTGTCCTTCCTCGTCAACCGGGAGAAAAAAGAAGGCGTGAATTTCATGCTGTTTGATAACGGGGAGGCTATTTTATCCGTCCACCACCATTTCCGGCTGGGCAAACAAGCGGACGAGTGGTTCGAGTGCACATGGAGTGACGGAAGGCGGATGCTTTTGAAAAAAATGTAAAAAGGAAGGCAAGCCGGCCCTTGCCTCCCTTCTCCATTTCTATCCTGAAAAACTACACCGGCACCGCATAGGCATCAATAAAAAGGATGCCATCCCATCGGCAGGCGCAGCCCAAGATACAGGACGGCGGCGAAAAAGATGATCAGCAAAACCCAGAGAATTCCGGTACTTTTTCTTTTAGAAAGCCGCAGCGTAATCATTTCCATCATCCCGATCACGAGAATCCCGCCAAGCAGTTTAAGGCCGTACAGGGCAGGATCGAGGCGCTGGTTATGGAAAAAGAGCAGCGCACCTGTGACGATGACGAGTATGTAAAACAGCCTTAAAACCATCTGGACCGTTTTAAATGCCTTTTCTTTTCCTGCGCGATGGAGGAACAAGGCCAAAATAAACAAAAGGATCGCAATGACCCATGTTGTGACATGCGCATCTGTCCGGGTTAACATCGTTCGATCTTCTCCTTTGCTTCTTTATCTGTCTTATACCCATCTTACTTTATTTGATGGTGTTTCGCAAAGTTCCCACCTTTTCAACCGTAATTTCAACCTCATCACCCGGATTCAAGAAACGCGGCGGATGAAACCCGTTGCCGACGCCGGCTGGGGTGCCCGTTGCAATGATATCCCCGGGTAAAAGCGTCATCCCTTTCGACAATTCGGATATAATCTCCTCAACCGGGAAAATGAAGCGGGATGTATTGGACTGTTGGCGGACTTCCCCGTTTACTTTTGTCACGATATCAAGCGCATTCGGATTTTCGATTTCGGAACGATCGACAATCCACGGACCAACCGGGCAGGATCCGTCCAGACTTTTCCCGATAAAATATTGCTTATGCTTCCGTTGAAGATCCCTCGCTGTGATATCGTTTAAAATGGTATACCCGAACACATGGGAAAGGGCATTTTCTTTTGCAATCTGCTTCCCTTCCTTCCCGATCACGACGGCCAACTCCCCTTCGTAATCCAACTCGCGGGTAACCGTCCGGTGTGAATCAACCGGTGCTTCATGTGCATTGACAGTTGTTGTCGCTTTTGTAAACACGATAATATGTTCAGGAATATCTTCCGCGCTCCCCATTTCAATCGCATGTTCCCGGTAATTTTTGCCGACACACAGCATGTTTCTCACCGGATTCGGAATCGGGGGAAGGCAGGAAACCTCGTGAAGCGGAACGAGCGCGCCTTCAAGGGTTGCTTCCGGTTTTTTCAATGCTTCCCGGACACGGCCGGTAAACACCTCGCCCGCCCGGATGCCTTCAAGCAAAGATGGCGGAAAACCATTATCCAAAGCCCGTAAATTTAAAATCGTTGTTTCATTATAAAGCACACCGTATTGGACCTGGTCTTGCCAAACAAAGCTCATGAATTTCATCGTATACACCTCATTCTTTTTTGTCATTTCGATAACTGAGTCGCCGCCAGCCCCATTCAAGCGGCCCGTAGCGGAAGCGGTGCAGCCAAATGTCGGAAACCAGCACTTGCATAAGAAAAAGCAAAACAACAAGCAATACCCCGCTTGAGACAGACAGCTTTCCGTAAAGCCCGAGACCGTAGGCGTAAAAGATCAAAGAGGCTAAACCAGACTGGCTGATGTAATTGGAAAGCGACATCCTCCCGGCCATTGCAACCGGCCTGAGAAAATCCGCCAGCCGGTGCTTCACACAGAGCTCAATGAGTGCAACATAAGCACCGCTTAAGATGACGCCGCCGATCGTCTCCCGGATGTACAGAAAAGGCAGGATGGGGGCGACAATAACCGGCAACAGTTTGCAAAACAGGCCAAAAGCAAAGCAGCAACAAAAAAACAGCAGCCATTTTTTTGCCGGAATCCTCCTCTTTGTAAGCCAGCCTTCCCTGCAAACGCCCGCTCCCGCCATTATCAGCGGAAAAACAGACAGAAAAGCATGCCATGTGCCGGAAGGGCCGTATACCGCATACCAATCCAGCCACCTTCTTTTCGTAATGTCGATAAAGCTCCCGTTTGCATACACCTGCAATGAAGCGGTGGCATTGCGCCAGTCGGTATACAAAAGTGAAGCGTCCGGCGACCGGATGGCCATCACCATCAGGTAAAAGCTTATGAGTAAATGCGGGATAAAAAAGAGCGCAGCCCCGCCAAACATCAAAACTTTTCCTCCCAGTTTCAGAAAAGGCAAAAGCATCATGCCAAAGACTGCATAAGCCGCTAAAATGTCCCCCGGCCAGATGAGCCATGCATGGGCAAGGCCGAGAACGAGCAAAACGGAAAGGCGCCGGAAAAGAAACTGATAAACCTCGACCCCTGCCCTTTCCGCCCGCTGTTTTTGCACCATCAGCCCATATCCGAAAAGAAACGCAAAAATGGGATAAAAACTGGACTGGAAAAATACCTCAATCCATGTCACGATTGCCCAATCCTCCGCTTTGAACCAGTCATACGGATTTATATAAAGATAAGGGGACAGAAAAGAAAGCATATTGACCATCAGAATGCCAAAAAGGGAAAATCCCCTCAGTATGTCAATTGCAGGATTCCGCCGTTTTTCACGGATTGGCGCCCATTCAGCCATTGCAACGCTCCTTTTTTGTTTTTGCCTGTTAGGCGGATAAATCACCCTTTTTTCGGTTGCTTCATACAATAAAATATGAAAAAGCCAATTGCCACTGACCAAGGAAGGATGTGCGCGCCATGCCCGGTTTTGTCGGCGCCGTCCAAATTATCAGCATCGGATCAAGCGGCGTCTTTAATGTCGGTGACGTATTCCTAATTCAGCCGGTTGCCAGTTCCAAAACGTTTGCCGGGGCGGGATCTTTTAATACCGGTGAAAACCTGTCCATTACAAACTACCAGTCCAATACCAACACGTATGATTTTGATGCCATTGACCAGGGAAACTATTTTAATTTGTAACGGGTGAAAACAGATGAATTTTTACGTGCAACAAAGCATCCACATCCGCATGATCAAGATCGGCGGCATTACCAATTCTTCCGTCTTCCAAATTGGCACGTCCGGCATCATCAAGCCGGCAGCTTATTTGTATAATACCGGAAATTTTTCCGAACCGGCTCCTACTGCCGCTGCAGACCAGCCTTACAATCCGAATGTTACAGTTCCCATGCAGTCCGGCGCTGCCGCTTCAAGTTCAAGATAGAAAGCACTGGCCCGGTTTTCCCGGCGTTGTGCCTGAACATGACCGGCATGTTCTTTCCGGCTTATGCGCCATTTCGGGCTTGAAGCACCACTTTGTTTCGGGCGTCATTCTAAAAGCCGCGGCCTTGATACATTCCTGGCTGCAGGATGCGCGGACCCGGTTTTCCCGGCGTCGTGTTTGAAGCCGGCATGTTCTTTCCGGACAGATGTAGGGTAGATCGCGTGTGCTGAAACCGGCATGTTCTTTCTTGACACATTTAGACGGCAGCGACTTCTGGTATGTACACGTGTACGGAACCTGCACGTCTTTCCGGAGCCTGCGCCAGGTTCAGCATTGACACTGCACGCCGATTTTTGCTTTAAGTTCAAGGCTGATTGTTTCGTTCCGATCCAAGCCGGCGGTCACTGCCGGGCTTTAAGCCAGAAGGGGGTTTTTGAATGCCAGACCTTTTTGCCGAATTCCGGCAGCTTTACCAATACTTTCAGCACCATGAAGCGAAGTTGGCGAAAATGGAAAAGACGCTTGCCTCCCTCATGGAGGAGATTGAGCAGCTGAAAGCAAGGCCGCCTGTCCGGGTTGACCGGATCGAATATGCATTTGACCAGCTGAAAATCGAAACACTGGATGGCACCTTGAATATCGGCATTAATCCGTCTGACCTGTCCAGTATAGAGGATGCAGCCATCCCCCAAACGCAGGGCATCCCCCATGCCAACAATGAACACCGTGCTGCTTTAAAACAGGCGCTTGCCGAAAAACTGATGGAATATTTGGAAAAAGAACTCCCAACAACGATCACCGACAATGAGCGGCAATTCAAAGTCCGCCTAAATCAAGAATATCATAATTTTATAAAAAATGACTTAAAAAACCAACTTCCGCAGCGCATTGATTATTATATCAA
This sequence comes from Weizmannia sp. FSL K6-0777, assembly GCF_038593185.1. NCBI lineage: Bacteria > Bacillati > Bacillota > Bacilli > Caryophanales > Bacillaceae > Heyndrickxia > Weizmannia sp. FSL K6-0777. The sequence goes on along the minus strand of NZ_CP151971.1, from coordinate 1,017,246 downwards.
CCAGCTCAATCCAACCGGGCCCGTTGAAGGCGAATGGTTTGACAAATTGCTTGGGCAAATCAAGGCGGATATGGCGCATGCCGTACAAGTTTTTATTTCCCATTTGCCGCCGCAAATGAACGGAGGTGCCAGCGATGGAACTGAACGTCACAAACCGTGAAATCTGTGTCGATTATGTCCAAATTATCGGGATTTCGAGTGCCTCGGTTTTCCTCATTGGCGATACGGAAACGATTCAGCAGGGAGCGGCCTTTGATACGCCGCCGGAATCCCTGATTATCAGCCCGTACGTGCCGTTTGTACCGAGGGGATAACAGGATGCAAAGAAACTCCTTTGTGGATACGCTCCGGGTCAAAACCGTCATATTTGGTTCGAACGTTATTGTTGGAGACTCCGAGCGGATCCAGATGTCTGCCACCGTCCTTGCGATCCAGCGCCAGCAGGAATTGTACTACGGATTTGAAGCGCCGTTTCAAACTTTTCCCATTTTCAGCCTGGCCGTTCCGATTCCGCCAGTAACAGAACAAATCCGGTTTCAAGTTTACCAAGAAAATCCGGTCATAAAAGTTTCGAATGTAGATATCATTGGGATGTCGACTTCAACCGTCATGCAAATCGGGAGCACTAAATCAATCGCCCTTGAATCAAGGGTCCACCATACCCGTCAGCTAGACCCGAATATTCTGAAGCTTGGCGGCCGTGTTCCCCCGCGCACCGTTGCCGTCAGCCAGGAAAGCAATGTTATGCCAGATTAATCCGGAAAGCAGGTGATCAAAATGCCGGCCATTGTAGGCCCCTTACAAATCTATAATGTTGGAAGCGGCATTGTCCATTTTGGAGACACGGCTGTCATCTCACCGAAAACAAGTTCGAAAACATCTACCGGCTCCGGTTCTCTTTCCACTTCCGCATTTGTCATTACAAACAACGCGCTCAGTGCAAACAATACGGCTAACGGCAGTGTTGTCGATCAGCCATCTGCAGGAAACCATTAGAAAGGCAAAGAGGGCAGGCAAATTTTCCGCTACCTCGCTGCCTTCAAAATGGAAAGATAAATTTTTTATGTGTTGCTATAGCTATGGCAAGAATGGGCTCCCTTAAAGGGGGCCCATTTATGATTGGATTTGGAGAAGATGCCCACCATCAAAGAAATACAAGTATTGCGCTTTTACCTTTTTCTTTAAAATGGTTTCCAGCGCCCTTGAATAAAGGGCCAGCTGGACTTCATAACGTTTGCGTAGGACAGGCTCTGCTTCTTCAAATCCGCCTTTAAACCTGCCGTGGATATTGTCTGTCTTAAAATCGAGCAATACGAGGCCGTCTTTTTCCTCTGCCACGCAATCAAATATGCCCTGAATAAGAACACGTTCTTCCGCAAGGGATGCATCCCGGTAAATTTCTGCTGCGGGAACGGACAAACTGAACGGCATTTCCCTCATCACTCGGCCTGCTGCCAGGATACGGCGGCCGATATCCGTTTCAAAAAAGCGGACAAGCTGTTCAGCCGCAATGGCATCCGCCTGTTCTTCCGTGAGCAGCTCCTGTTTCACCATCTCTTCAACCAGCGCCTCAACGGAAGCATAAGTCGGCGGCGCATCAAACGGAATATGCTGCATTACCATATGCATCGCTGTCCCGCGTTCAGCCGGCGTAATCGATTTTTCCTGCATAAAACGGGGACGGTCAAAGATATGTTTTTCCGCATTCGGAATAAACCGGGTGCCATTCGTTTCGTCATGCTCTTCATGCATCCGTTTCAATTCAGATACCGATTGTTTGGCACGCCGGAATGTTGCCGGCTCATTGCTGTACCGGAAGCTTAAGCGCCCGAAAACCTGTGCTTTATAAGCGGATTCCGCCGCAACCGGGAGGCCGGCTTTCACTTGATGCTGCCAGTCCGCTTCCCCAACTTGTTCCGGTTCCTGGATATCGGCAAACTGTTCTTTCGGCAAAACGGCGATCTGCCATTTGGACGGGTCATCCAGCACCACCCGGCCGTCACTCCCGAAAAGCACGGTTCCGTCCGCATGCCTGCTGAGCGAAGGAATGATCCAGTCCAAATAAGTGCCGGCCGCTGCGCGCACATGGTCTGGCAACAGCCAGCCTTCCTGTCGCTTCGTTTTCCCCCATTTTTCCAGGCGCTTGCCAAGATTTTTCACCGTTCCGACCAAATATAGTTTTTCTTTTGCCCTTGTGAGCGCGACATACAAGACGCGCATTTCTTCAGCCAGCATTTCCAGCTTTTTCTTTCTTTTAAAAGCAAGCTGCGGCAAAGACGGGTATGTGATCCGTTTTTCCGGATGAATATACTTTGCGGCGAACCCGAAATCTTTATCAAGAAGAAACGCCTGGTTGATATCGCGCATATTAAATTTCCTGTTGAGACCGGCCACGAACACGACCGGGAACTCGAGCCCTTTGCTTGCATGGATGGTCATCAGGCGGACGACATCTTCCTGTTCGCTCAATGCTCTCGCTGTTCCGAGGTCATCCCCGCGCTCCTGCATGCGTTCGATAAAGCGCAAAAACCGGAACAGCCCCCTGAAAGATGTTTCTTCATATTGCCGCGCCCGGTCATACAAAGCCCGCAAATTGGCCTGCCGCTGCTTTCCTCCGGGCAGTCCGCCGGCAAAGTCATAAAACTGCGTGTCCCGGTACAGCTGCCAAATGAGGGAGGACAAATCCCCCTGCCTTGCAACAGACCGCCACACCGACAATTTTTCCATGAATCTGGACACTTTCTCATGCGCTTCTTCTTCCTCAGGATCCGGCCGGTCTGCTATAAATTTTTTCACCGCTTCATAATACGGACCCCGCTTTTCATGGATGCGGATAAGGGCAAGCGCTTCTTCATCGAGCCCGACAATCGGAGAACGGAGCACGACTGCAAGCGGAATGTCCTGATACGGGTTGTCAATTACCTTTAATAAAGAAAGCATGATGGATACTTCCGTCGCGTCAAAATATCCAGTTGAAAGTTCGGTGTACAACGGGATGCCCGCCTGTTTCAATTCTTCCATTATGGTCGGCGCCCATGCCATGGAACGCATCAGGATAACGATATCTTTGTACCGGATCGGGCGGAATGTGCCGGTCTTCGGATTGTAAACCTGTTCTTCGTCGATCAGTTTTTTTATTTCACGGGCAAGGTAACGGGCTTCAAGCTGGGATTGTTCCAGTTCGGCCCGGTTCAGCGTTTCTTCATCCGAAATGTCTTCTTCAATCGCTTCATCGGCCTGGTCAATCAATGCCACTTTGACCGGATGATCCCTTTCCGGATAAGAGGCGCCTGCCACAAGTGCAGCCTGGCTGTCATATGCCATCTCGCCCACCTTTGGGCCCATGATTTGTTTAAAAATAAAATTCGTACCGTCGAGAATTTCTTTGCGGCTGCGGAAGTTTTTCGACAAGTCGATTCTGAGACCTGTATCCCGGCCTTCCGGATCAAAATCCCGGTACTTTTTTAAAAACAGGTTCGGTTCAGCAAGCCGGAACCGGTAGATGCTTTGTTTCACGTCTCCAACCATAAACCGGTTGCCGTCAAATCCCGCCCCTTTTGCCACAAGGTTCATAATCGTTTCCTGTACCATGTTGACATCCTGAAATTCATCAATCAGCACTTCTTTAAATTGCTGCTGGTAAGCTTTGGCCACTTCTGACGGGGTGAGGCTGCCATCTTCATTTTTTTCAGCAAGAATGTCCAGGCAAAAATGCTCCAAGTCCGAAAAATCAACGATCCCTTTTTCCGCTTTTACCGCGCCATAAGCCTCTGCAAATTTTTTGACGAGCGTTCTAAGTTCCGCAATCACCGGCCGCATTTCCTGCATGTCTTTCAGGAACGATGCCGGCTTCCTTGAGAAAAAGTCTTTTTTTAAACCTTCAAGTGTTTTCTTTGCAGATTTCCGCAAATCATCGGCTGCTTTGACGAGTTCCGCTTCATATGCATCCCCTTTGCACGTTTTGGCGCGTGTAAACTGCCATGCATTCATTTCTTCATAAAGCCCCTGCCATGGACCGTGAATTGCCGCAAGCAATCTGTCTGTAATCTTCATGTCATTGAGATAATTTTCCGCCCTCGGCGCAGGCCCGCCCGGCTCTAAGGCGAGTCCATACGCTTCCTCCAGCATGTCTTTTGCAGCCTGCAGCTGGAGGTGAATATCAGCTTTCACCGCTGCCATAAACGGCAGGCTGTCCACCTCTTCCACATCCCCGGCATCATACAGCTCGACCATTTTATCGAGCCATGCAGACGGATCCGGGTGGGAACGGGAAAAATCGTAAAGCTTCCGGATCAGATGCTGGAGCTCGTCATCACTGCGGTCGTTTGAGAATGTATCGACTGTGCGGTAAAACAGGTCATTTCCCGCTTTCGCATACTCCGTTTCAAAGAGGTCATCCAGCACTTCATCGCGCAGAAGTTCGGCTTCTGTATCATCGGCGATCCTGAATCCAGGGTCGATGTCAATCAAGTAATAATATTTTCGGATCACTTCAAGGCAGAAGGCGTGCAGCGTGGAAATCGGCGCTTTATTCAGCAGGCTCAGCTGTTTCCGCAAATGATGCGAATCCGGGCGGCTGCTGATCGCCTCCTCGATCGCCTTACCGATGCGGTGGCGCATTTCCGCAGCCGCAGCATTGGTAAAGGTGACAATAAGCAGCTCATCAATATCGAGCGGATCGTGTTCATCCAATATTTTTTGGATAATCCTTTCCACGAGCACGGTTGTTTTTCCTGACCCGGCAGCCGCCGCGACAAGAATGTCCTGCCCTTTTGCCATGACGGCTTTCCATTGGTCATCCGTCCAGACGGCATTCGTCGGTTTATCCGGAATGTCTGTTTTCATCTGTGCTGCGCTCCTTTCTCATTTTGGCGAGGATTTCTTCCGGTTTTTCCGAGTGAATAAGGCGGTAATTGTTTTCTTCCATTGACTGGTCAAACTGACAGACCGAACGGAACGGACAGAATGTGCACGCCGCCTGTTTGTTTATTTTATATGGCGCGATATCCGTTGTACCGGACAAGATCGCATTACCAGCCTCTGTGTAAATATTGCGCACATAGCTGCGGATCGCTTCAAAGTCTTCTTTGCTTGCCACTTCGGACCGGGCCGTTAATTGGCCGTCCTTTTTCAAACCTGCCGACACAATCGCACTGTTGCCGGATTCAAGCGACCGGTCCATCAATGTGATCACTTCCGGGCTGTCCAGCAATAGTCCTCGCATCCGGAAGTCTTTTAAAATTTCTTCTTCAATTTCTTCAGCCGACAACATTTTTTCCGCCGAAATCAGCGGGTCATGAAGATGGAAATACAAAACGCCTGCCGGAATCGTTTCTTCCCCTGTCAGCTGTTTCGAATACGTCATAATGAGATCCAGATAGGTGAGCATTTGCAAATCAAGGCCGTAATACACATTTGTCAAATCGAGCTTGTGCGCACTTGATTTGTAATCGATGATCCTGACGTACACACCGTTTTCACTTTCCGCCTTGTCGACGCGGTCAATCCGGCCCTGCAGCTCCATTTTCGCCCCGTTTTTCAATGTAAACGAAAGCGGTGGGAGCTCTTTTTTCGGCCCGAAAGCGAGTTCCATCGCGACCGGTTCAAAGCCGCTCCGTTTCGCATGGACGCTTAAAATATATGAAGCCCTTCCGACAACCTGTTCCAGTTTCCTTTTAATATATTGGTAGCGTTTTGAACTGAGCAGGATTTGATGCTGCAATTTCGGGGCAAGATCGTCCACAGCCGCTTTTGCGAGCTCCATGCTTTGCTGTTTTGTGATCTCTGACCACGGAATGCCTTCGCGCTGCAGGGTGTCGGAAATCCATTTCAATGCACCATGAAAAAGATCCCCGATATTCGGCGCATCAAGGCGGAACACATCCCGCTCCCGCAGCCTCAGCCCGTATGTCGAAAAATGGGAAAACGGGCAGGTGAAAAACTGCTCCATTCTCGATACGCTGGCAAGGATATGGTCGCCGTACAGTTCCCGGCTCGTTTTTTCGGAGAGCTTCCGGGCTTTGTTTTGGTAAAACAAACTGGAAAAAGCATGGGCCGCCCGATTTTTCCATTCCGGGTGCTCCATATAAAAGTTATACGTATCCCACCAGAAGTCGGCCATCGGATACCCTCTTTTTTTCAACTGCAGCTGCGAAGTGACAAAAGCAATGTCAGCCGCCGGATGGGAGATGTATGCAGCTTGCTGCTTCTCTTCCAGTTCCGCCGGGTCATTCACCCATAATCCGCCGCCGCGTGCCGGGAACATGTCCTCTATCCGGTTGATGAACGGGGACGGCAGCAATGCTTTCCCTTCTTCATCGGCAAGCGGAAAAGATAGTACCAGTTTTTCAGAAGGTGTCGTCAATGCCCGGTAAAAGATAAATTCTTCGTCGAGCAGGCGCCTTTTGCTGCCGGGCATAATTTCAAGCCCGGTAAGTCTTAAATATTCACGCTCTTCATCATTTAAAACGCCATCTTCGGAAATTTTCGCCGGCATGACCCCGTCATTGACCCCAATGATAAACGCCAGTTTGACATCAGACAGCCGGGACTGCTCCAGATTCGCCACGAGCACCTGGTCCAAAGCCGGAGGAACGATCGAAAATTTTAATGACTCAAGCCCGGTTTCCATAATGGCAGAGAATTTCCCAACATCAGCAGGTTCATCGCCAAGGATTTCAACATACTGATCCAAAACGCCCATGACTTCATCCCATGCCTGGTCGTGTTCCCTGGCAGCGACAAGATCCCCCGCTTCTTCCTTTTCAAGCCGGAGCGCTTCCAGTTTTTCCGGAATCTCCAATTCTTCGAGATAAAGATACAACGCTTCACAAAGCGCTTTTCCAGTGCGGGCGCGCTTCAAACGCCGCGACAGGCGCAAAATCGGCGCCGTGACGAGAAGCCTGAGTTCATTCAGTTCCTGTTCGATTTTTCTTTCCTCATCCGTTTGTGGCAGGTTTTCTAGTTCGAGGCCGCGGATCCGCCGGTATTCCCATCTTTTTCTACTCGTCCACCGTTCCCCCTGGATGCCGTAAGCCAGACAATAGTTTTCAAGCCGGTCCATTTTTTCACGCAGCATACGGGTATCTCCAGGCGGAAACAGCAATTCTGTTTTGATGGCACGGAAAACCGGTTCATAACGCCAGTTGCCGCGGATGATTTCCAAAGTCGAACGGATCAGTTCAATGAGCGGATGGTTCAGCATCGGCCGTTTTCTGTCGATAAAATACGGCACATCATAATCGTAAAAAACCGTTTCGATTAAATCCTGATAGGCCTCCCCGTTGCGAACAAGGAGAGCAATGTCACGATAGCGGCAGCTGCCTTCCATAACCGCTTCACGGATGGAACGGGCAACGCCTTCGATTTCTGCCCGCCGGTTGTTCGCCTGCCAGATTTCGATGCTGCTTTCCCCCGGAAAAGAAGGAAACGGGAGTTCTTCAAACCGGGACTGCAAAAAGCGCAAACTTTCATGCCGGAAACGGACCGGTTCATACAGCGCCACGTCTTCTTCCGTTTCAATTTGAAAGGCGCGCGCCAGTTCATAAATATGGGCATAGGCTTCTCCCGGCATCCGGAACAAGTATAAATCATCCGGCTGCATCCCGCGGAAAGCCCGGTCCGTTGTGAGCGCAACCGTCACGCGGCGACATTTTTTCAGGAGTTCCCCGATCACCAAGTATTCCTGCGGGTTAAAAGTATGGAAGCCGTCTATATAAATTTCCGCATCGTCCAGATAGCGGGATTTTTCAATGGCAGAAGCAAGCAGCCTTAAGTAATCTTCCGAATCAATGTATTTGCCTTCCAGCTTTTGTTCATATGCCTGATATACGCATTCCAAATCGTGCAGCTTGTCGGAAAGCACTCTTTCCCCGTCCGCTTCCTCGATTGACGCACGTTTTTCCTGAAGCTGTGCAGGTGAAACGCAAAATCGTTTGAATTCAGTCAGAATGCGTTCGACATTGTCAATAAAGCCGGTCTTATCCGCCGCCCGCGTGAAAACCGACAGTTCTTCTTTTTGGTCTTCCAAAATTTTCCGAATGAGCATATTTAACCCGCTGCTCGATACATGGGTACGGCTGATCCCGCCGACTTCCTGCAATATTTTCCAGGCAAGGCGCGTAAAACTGTACACCTGGGCGCGGATCATCCCGCCCAGTTCAGGGTCATGCGCAAGCCGTGTTTCCGATAAAAAAGTCATTTGCTCCGGAACAAGGTAAATGAGCGGTGCCCCGCCCGGATCGCCAAGCAGTTTCTGCCTGATTTCACGGTGGATGAAAGCTGTCTTTCCTGTCCCGGGGCGCCCGGTAATAAATCGAAGGGACAATTGGTTCACTTCCTTTTGATGAGCTCAGTGGCTCCATATCCGGAAACATGCCGGACAAGGAACATTTGTTCTTTTATTGTAACGGATATTTTTCTATGAATCAAGCTTTTTGCCAAAAAATATGCTTCCTGTTTTTTCTGCCGGGGGATGCCCGCTTCAGAGTCAAAGATTGCCTTTTCCTGCCCACAGAAAAGTCCTTCCCATTTGATCCGAAGGCTGCCTTTTCCCGCCCCCGGAAAAGTCCTTCCCACCAATCCGGATGCCCTCCCCATCCGGACGGGCCACGCAACCGCCATTGGAGCGCTCTCCCTGCTTCCGGCCGGTCGTATCATTTTTTCACATGCAAAAAAAAGCACTGCCTGTTCCGGGAAACGTCCCGCAAAATGCAGTGCTTTTACACCTCTTAATCCCCGTTAAACAAATTAAACAAGCCTTTTGCCATGCTGCCTTCATCCTTCGAACCACCGGCTGCCGGCATTGCAGCAAATACGCGGCTGGCCAGGCGGCTGAACGGCAGCGACTGCACCCAGACCGATCCCGGCCCGCGTAAAGTGGCAAAGAACAGGCCCTCTCCCCCAAACAGGGCTGTTTTGATCCCTTTGACAAATTCAATGTCATAATCGATCGTCCGTGACATGGCGACAAGGCAGCCTGTATCCACCTTTAATGTTTCGCCGGGTGCGAGCTCGCGTTTCTGGATCGTGCCGCCTGCATGAATAAAGGCAAGGCCGTCTCCCTCAAGCTTCTGCATAATAAATCCTTCCCCGCCGAAAAACCCTGTTCCAAGTTTCCGCTGAAATTCAACACCAACTGAAACCCCTTTTGCCGCTGCCAAAAATGCATCTTTCTGGCAAATGATTTTTCCCCCTTGTTCACTTAAATCCATCGGTACAATTTTGCCCGGATAAGGCGCTGCAAACGCTACGTGCTTTTTATCACGGCCTTCGTTCGTAAAGGCGGTCATAAAAAGACTTTCACCGGTGATCAGCCGTTTTCCTGCGGAGAACAGTTTTCCCATAATGCCGCCTTGGCTGCCCGATCCGTCGCCAAAAATCGTTTCCATCCGGATGCCGTCTTCCATCATCATCAAGCTGCCGGCCTCAGCGATGACGGTCTCCTGCGGGTCGAGTTCTACTTCAACAAACTGCATGTCGTCCCCGACCAGTTTAAAATCAATATCGTGGTTGTTCATTTCCCTACCTCCTCAAAATGCACTCCCCCCTGTATACGGACTTGCAGTTCGCAATGTTTCATTTTTATTTCCCGGGCAGGCGTTCGTTTTATTGGACGAAAAGGCAGGGGCCCCCTCCCTGCCAAGCTTAAATCCAATACAGCCCGCTGTCTTCCATCGCTCTGTACCCCTGCTGTTTCATGAATTGCATGCGGGAGCGCCGGATATTGAGTTCATAAGCAACCTGCAAAGCAGCTGCTTTATGGTACTGGTTAATAAACGAACCGTAGCTGATTGGCAATACGAGTGATTGATTGTTTGAAAAAATCACTTCAGTTTTTTTGCCTTCTGGGGTGTGGTCTTTAATATGCCCGGAGATCAGCCAAATACAGTCCGGCTGGCTGGGCGATTTTGTTGGAAAAATTATGGTAGCTGTATGAGGATCAACGAGGATCGGCGGCTTGTGCCGAACATGAATCAAGCTTTTTGTCGCATTTTTTCTTCCTTCGTAATCGCTTCCAAAGTATTGACAGCTTTTTTTCACGATACTCAGGGGAAGTTCCGGCACAAATCGTTCCCGATCCACTTCCAGTATTTTTGTCCCTTTTTCTCCTCCCTCCTGGCAAGGAATCAGCGCAATCGTATTTGGATGAATGTCCAATTCTCCATGTTGCATAAAGTATTCCCCCATTCTATTTTTCTCATAATTCACTTTCTATTATAGTACAAATTTCCTACATTTCTAGTCGTTTTTCTAAAAATATGCATTTTTTTCCTTATTTACCGTTTCAGAAAAATTCAATTTTTACATTGCTTTTTATTGAAATGCTCTGTATAATAAAAAAAAGCGGAAAAAGGTGATCATACATGGAAAACAAAAAATCTTTCTCTGACGTGCCGAAAGAAAGCCCGAAGTCCCGGATTCAGATGGAGAAATTTGTGGAACACATTTACACGGACATGTTGCTGAATGAGATCCTGCTGAACAAAAAAAGAGAAGCGTTGTTAAGAAAAATTGACCATGTACTTGATCTTCGCGATAAGGAGCAGTTCATGTATTTAACGAACGAACTGAAAAAAATCAACCTGCAATTTGGATAAATACAGGCCGTGCAAACAGGCCCGTCCCGTTTGCACGGCTTTTCTTTTGCATAAAAATGGCAAATGCAGGGCACGCCCAAAAGATTTTTGCCCGGAACAGGCCGTGCCTGCTGCACTTTCAGCATCCCTTATTCTTCCAGCATACGGATCCGCTCCAGCATTGTTGGATGGTCATAGCGAAATATTTTGACGAGAAGCGGCGGATTGACTTCGCTTAGACCCGCTTTTGTTAAAATTTGGAACGTTTCAACCCCGGACTTTTTATCATGCGTCATCTGTATGGCATAACGATCCGCCCGCATCTCCTGGTAGCGCGATGCCCAGTTGGTAAGCGGGCTTGACGCAAAGAGGAGAACCGAGGAAATGAGCAAAAATAAAGGCAGCGAGCTGATGCTGGAAATCCCGGACATCCACCGCCCGCTTTTTTTCCACCGCCCAACCGCATTCATCCACCTGGCAATCAGCCACAGCCCGATGAGCATCATCAAAATATAGCCCGCGATGCCGAAGTAGATATGTTTTTCTACATAATGCCCCATCTCGTGTGCCATCACGAATAAAATTTCTTTATCATCCATACGGTTGAGGGTCGTGTCCCAGAGTACGATTCTTGAGTTGGAACCGATGCCGGTGACATAAGCATTCAGGGCGTTTGTTTTTTCCGACATATTCACTTCGTACACATGATCAGCGGGAATATGTGCTTTTTCCGCAAGCGCCAGAATTTTCGCCTCCAGCGCCTTATCTTTTAACGGATAAAAATCGTTATACAGCGGGTCAATCACGACCGGCTGGATAAACATCATGAATACCGTAAAAGGAATGGAAAGCAGCCAGGCCGGGAGCCACCATTTCCGCCCGAATTTTTTCATTAGGGCGTACAACACTGCGACGACAGCAAACATGATGGCAAAGTTTACCCAGAAATCGGTCAGTTCATCTTTCATCCATCCTGCAAAATCTTGGGTGGAAATGCCGTACGCTTTTGAAAAACGATGGGACAAATAACCGAACGGAAAGGTAAACAAAAAGGATGCAAGCGAAAACCAAAAGAAATAAACCGCGGTTTGAATGAGGCGGATGCGTGAAACTGCCGCTGCCCATTGTTCAAACATTTTGGAAATGCCAAGCACAAGTACCAAAAAATAAAACAGCCATTCATACGGCACGGATAGGAAAAAAAGCAGATTCCTGATTTTTGCGTATGCTTCGCTTAAAAACAATTGGCGGCCGCTCATAAAAGTAGCGGGATCTGCGGCTGTCCCTTTATATTGGGCGGGAAGAGCAGCATCGGCGTAATAAAACAAATACCAGTACATCAAAAGGCCGAACAGGATGTATGCCGCAATCGCCCGCAGCGCCCACTTCATCTTCACTCCACATGCACTCCTTCCTTGTCCTCTTCTATATATGTAGCCAAGGAAAAAGGCATTTAGAACAGCCAATACGGCTTTGCCTTAAAACAGAAAAGAATAAAAGCTCAACACCGCAATCGCCCCGAGCACGACAATGATGACATTCGCGCCGATGAACGCGAGGAGGATGGCCGTTCCCGCGCCGATTACCCCGAACAGCGGATCTTTTTGGATCAAAAACACTTTTGGAAAAATCAAGGCGCCTAAAATGGCGTACGGAACATTTTTTAAAATGCCTTCCAAAAATGGCGGCAGCGTTTTGTTTTGCAAAAGGACGAGCGGCAGCATCCGCGGCAAAAACGTCACGATGCCCATGCCGATAATGACGAGGATAATGGTGCTCATTTTTCTTCCACCCGCTTTTTCCGTTTGTATGTTTCTGCTATTTCAACCAAAACAGCCGACAACAAAGTGGAGACGATGATGGACCAGCCTTCCTCCATGACGCCGTACCCGATAAAAATGCTGTTGAACGCTGCTGAAAGGGCGGCAAGGAAAAGGACTTTCACACTTTTTTTCAAAGACGGGACAAGGAGGCCAATAAACATCGCATATAAGGCAACCGTCATGCTTGCCTGCAAAAATTGCGGCAGGTTGGCTCCGATCACATACCCGATCCCGGAGCTCACGACCCAGCTGGCGTAAGCGATAAAAGTGACGCCAAATCCGTAGCCGAGCGGTATTTTTCCGTTCCGCATGGCGAGCACCGAGAAAGTTTCATCCGTAATGCCGAACGCAAACAATCCGCGTTTCCATTTGCTTGGTTCTTCCACTTTTTGGTTCAAGGCGGCAGTCATAAGAAAATGGCGGATGTTGACGACAAAGGTGGTCAGGATAATGACAAACGGGCTTGTGCCGGCAGCGATCAAACTTAAACCCATATACTGGCTGGCGCCGGCGTATACAATCAGGCTCATCAGCACAGTCTCTATCAATGTCAGGCCGGTTGTTTTAGACAACAGGCCGAATGTGAGCGCAATGGGAAAGTATCCGATCGCAATGCTTGCGCCTGCCTGCAGCCCGGGTTTGAAACTGCCTGTTTTTTCCTCCGCCATGGATGCTGCTTCCAACTTTTATCCCCCCAGCTTTGAAATGATGATCCAATATTCTTATATTTTCCTATTATACGCCTTGTCTGTTTTTCTAACAAGATGCCAAAAATCTGGCTTTTCGTTCAGAAGGGCACTGAAAAAGTGTTGTTTATCAAGAAAGATGCAATAAAAAAACGGCGGGACACGATGAATGGTGGTGTCCCGCCGTTTCTTTCGGGCTTTTTCGAGCGGTTTTCCGTTCCGCGGCGGATTTATTCTGATTGGCTTTGCATGCGTTTTTTGCCATTTACCGCCGATTTTTTAATCGTTTTCAGCAGTCCCTACTTCCATATTGCAATTTTTCCAGAAAACCGTGCGCCTTTGGCTTTTCCGTAGCCCAATTTTTTATGGCCGGGCCGATTGTTTTTGCAATTGTTCTTTTAAAGACCTGCGCAAAATTTTTCCGGTTGTGTTTTTCGGAAGCTCATCCAGAAATTCAATTTCTTTCGGGACTTTGTATTTGGCAAGCCGTTCTTTGCAATAATCGAGCAATGCCTGTTCCGTCAGATTTTTGTTTTTCGATACGACATATACTTTCACGACTTCCCCTTGATTGGGGTCAGGGATGCCCACTGCAGCTGCCTCCACGACATCCGGATGGTCGTAAAGCACTTCTTCTACTTCGCGCGGATACACATTAAAACCACCGACAATGACCATATCTTTCTTGCGGTCTACAATATAAAAGTAACCGTCTTCATCCATTCTCGCCATGTCCCCGGTATGCAGCCAGCCGTTCCGGATCGCAGCCGCCGTTTCTTCCGGCATTTTATAGTACCCTTTCATCACGTTCGGACCACGTACAACGAGTTCGCCCACTTCGCCGACAGGCACCTCATTTCCTAGCTCATCCACGACTTTATTTTCAACATGGACAATATTGGTGCCGATCGATCCCGGTTTGCGCGGGCGGTCAAGCGGATTGAAGCAGGTAACCGGGGAGGCTTCTGACAATCCGTATCCTTCCGAAATGAGCACATTGAATTTTTTTTCAAAGTTTTTCAGAAGCGCAACCGGCATCGAAGCGCCGCCGGATATGCACAGCCTGAGCGTGGCGAAGTCTTTCGGATCCCCGCCTTCATATTGGAACAAATAATTGTACATCGTCGGCACGCCGGCAAATATCGTTGCTTTGTAGCGGCTTGCCACCCGGAACACTTCTTTCGGGCTGAACTTCGGCAATATGAGCAGCGTTGCCCCGCTGATGAGCGGCGCATTCACAGCAACCGACAGGCAGAAAACGTGAAACATCGGCAAAGCCGTAATGACCCGGTCATCCGCGCTCATTTTCAAATAGGAGCCGATATCGCTCGCATTTGAATATAAATTTTTATGCGTAAGCATCGCCCCCTTTGGCTTTCCGGTCGTTCCGGACGTATACAAAATAACCGCCGTATCCCCTTCAGAAAGCGGCACTTCTTCGACGGACGGCGAACTTTCCGCCAGTATTTGTGAAAACGATTTCAATTTTGGGTGCGTATATTTTCCCGCTTTTGCCGGATCGGTTTCACAAATGATGTAATGCTCCACTTTCGGCAGCAGGGCATCGATCTTATCCACATATGGTACAAATAAATCAAGCGCCACGACTGCTTTCACATCGCCGTTATCCAATATGTAGCGAATTTCCTCCGGCGTGTAAATCGGGTTGACCGGTATCGTGGTCACGCCGGCCCGCATCGCCCCGTACAAGGCAATTATGAATTGCGGTGAATTGCCAAGCAGAAGGGCCATATGATCCCCTTTTTTGAGCCCGAGTTTTTTCAGCCCGTCCGCAAACTTTGAAACGGCCGTGTCAAGTTCCTTGTACGTAACAGGCTGATCCATAAAAATATAAGCTGTTTTGTCCGCGTTCATTTCCGCCGTCTTTTTTAAACTGGACGGTAAATTCAATTTCTCCCTCCCCTTTCTGAGTGAACAATCATTCATTCTACCCATTTATTATATAAAAACAATTAAAATATTTCAATACAAATTCCCGGATTGCCATTGGAACCCGGGAATTTGCGCGTTCTTAATAGATGAGGCTGATAAAATCTTCTTTCGTTATGTTGCCAAAATAATGCCGGATATCTATGCCTTCCAACGCTTTTTCAATACCGGCGCGCTCATAACGGCAGCCGGCCAGCTTTTCTTCTATATCCTTTACTTCCCCGATGCCGAAGAAATCGCCGTAAATTTTGCAGTTTTCGATGATCCCTTTGTTCACTTCAAGCCGTACATCGACCGTTCCCACCGGAAAACGCCGGGAATGCCGGAGATTGAATTTCGGCGATTTGCCATAGTTCCATTCCCATGTCTGGTACCGCTCTTTCGAAATTTGGCGGATTTTTTCCCAATCCTTTTCGGTCAGCTTATACTCCGGTATTTCCTTGCCACCGAAAATGCTTTCCAAAAGCAATTGCCTGAATGCCGACATGGAGATTGGATGGTCGAGAAATTCGGAGATGTTGGCGACGCGGCTCCTCACTGACTTGATCCCTTTTGATTCGATCTTTTCTTTTCTGACCTTTAAAGCCTGTGCAACTTTATCAAGTTCTGAATTGAGCATCAACGTGCCGTGGCTGAACATGCGCCCGTTTGTGGAAAACTGCGCGTTCCCCGAAATTTTCCGGTCGCCAACCTGAATGTCATTGCGCCCGCTCAATTCTGCGTTTACACCGAGTTTGCGCAATGCCTGCACAACCGGATCGGTAAATTTGCGGAAATTGCTGAAGGACTCGCCGTCATCTTTTGTGATGAAACTGAAATTGATGTTGCCGAGATCATGGTACACCGCGCCGCCGCCGGAGAGCCTGCGGACGACGATCACGCCGTTTTTATCCACGTAATCCGTATTGATTTCTTCGATTGTGTTTTGGTTGCGGCCGATAATAATCGACGGCTGGTTTATGTAAAAAAGTAAATAAGTTTCATTGATATCGAGATTTTTCAGGGCATACTCTTCGATGGCAAGGTTGATGCGCGGGTCGGTAATGCCCTGATTATCAATAAACAGCATAATGCCGCCTCCTTTATGCAAAATGTAAAGCAATCCCTTTCATTTTCATTATAGAACAAGGGATGCCCGTGGGCAATCTTTGATCTTTTCTCTATTTTCCTCAAAAATTCACCATTCTGCCATTGACATTCGAAAACTGTTATAATACAATTAAAAATACATTAAACAGTTATATAACAAGGAGTGGTGATGATGGTACAAAATATCTTGGATTTTTTCAAAAATCTGCCTGACAAATATTGCACAGAATGTGGCGAAAAAATCGATGAGCAGTCGGAATGCTACGGCAATACATGCCCGAACTGCCTGCACGTGAAAAGCCATGAATAGCAAAAAGGGCAGCGCAAGGCATGAAAAAACGCCTTCACGCTGCCCGGTTTTTTTAATTTACGGATAAATCGGTTTTAGGCATGACATGCATTTTCCGCGCTGTCACATGCACCTGGACCGTATATGTGCCGGGTTCTTTAATGACCGTTTTTGCGGTATAAATGCCGTGCTGGTCATGCTTCGCTTCCAGCATCGAGCTGTTTTTATCCGAATTTTCCTTCCAGATTTCAAACTTCACTTCGTCTGCATCGTCTACTTTTTCTTTCCCCTGTGTGACCACCGCCTTTAACGGGATGTTTGTGCCGGCGTCAGCCGTTTTGGGAACGATGAGCTGCACTTTTACCATTTTCGCCGGTTTTACAGCCGCCGTCTCTTGTTTTCCGCATCCGGCAAAGAGCGAGGCGGCCATCAGGAACAAGCCCGCCAGAATCCACTTTTTCACCACTTCACCCTCTTTTTTCTGTTTTTACCGTTTATACTGAAAATACATGTTATAATGATCATACAAAATAACGCTTACATCCGTAAAGGGGGGGCTGATTTGAAGAGAAAGATTGCACTTCTCGTGTTGTTCGTATTTTTGCTTCCGGCGCTTTCCTCCTGTGCGCCAAAGGGGGATCCGGTTGAACACTTTCAATTTACGGATCAGAACGGGAAATTTTTTAGCCTGAGCGATTTAAAGGGGAAAGTGTGGGTGGCCGACTTTATTTTTACGAGCTGTAAAACGGTGTGCCCCCCGATGACGATGCATATGAGCGAATTGCAGGAGAAAATCAAAAAAGCAGGTTACAAAGATGTGGAGCTTGTATCTTTCAGCATCGACCCCGAAGTGGATACGCCACAAAAGCTGAAACAATTTGCCAACCAATTTAACAGCGATTTTTCCATGTGGCATTTCCTTACCGGCTATTCGCAGAAAAAAATCGAAAAGTTTGCGATGAAAAATTTTAAAAACCCGGTCGCTAAATCGGACGGAAATGACCAGGTTGTGCACGGCACCAGTTTTTATGTCGTCAATAAAAACGGCGAGCTTATAAAAGACTTTGACGGGAGCGCGGACTTTGATGCTGACAAAATCATGAAAGAAATCGAAAGACTGCGATAATCAAAAACGCCGGCTGGTGGCCGGCGCTTTTGATTATTTATACTGTACATATACAACATGCGTTTGCAAGTATTCCTCAAGCCCGTGTTTGCCGTCTGCGCCGCCGACGCCCGATTTTCTCCACCCGGCGTGGAATCCCTGGATTGCTTCAAAGCTTTCGCGGTTTACATACGTTTCGCCAAATTTCAATTCATTGCTGGCGCGCATCATCGTATCCACATTGGAAGTGAAAATGGCGGAAGTCAGGCCGTATTGGCAGTCATTTGCCAGTTCAATCGCCTCATCAAGTGTTTTAAACGTCGCAATCGGGAGAACCGGCCCGAAAATTTCCTCGCGCATGATTTCCATTGTGTTATCGACATTGACAAGCACGGTCGGCTCATAATAGTAGCCTTTGTCCCTTTCGGCCGGTTTGCCGCCGGTTAATATTTTGGCGCCGCCTTCAACCGCCCTTTTCACCATCTGATCAACGCTTTCCAGTGCGCTTTTGCTGACAAGCGGACCCATATCCAGCCCTTCTTCGGCAAGCGGGTCACCGTATTTGACGGCCTGCATTGCTTTTACGATTTTCCCGATGAACTCGTCCGCCACGCGTTCATGCACATATACGCGTTCTGTGCAGTTGCAAACCTGCCCGGTATTGATCACACGCGATTCAACAACCGATTTGACGGCGAGATCGATATCGGCATCGTCCATCACAATCGTTGGGGCTTTCCCGCCTAATTCAAGCGAAACTTTTGTAATATTGTCCGCGGCTGCCCGCATCACGGCCGCTCCTGCACTGTAACTGCCGGTAAGGCTGACCATGCTGACTTTCGGGTTGCGGGACAGTTCATCCCCGAGCGTGCTTCCGCTGCCTGTGACAATATTGATGACCCCTTTCGGCAGACCGATTTTGTCAATGATTTTTGCAAATTCCAACGCATTGTTCGGCGATTCCCCGCTCGGTTTGATTACAATCGTATTCCCGGTAATCAGCGCCGGCGCTGCTTTACGGGCGATGAGGAAAAACGGGAAGTTCCATGGCAAAATGCCGGCAATGACGCCAATGGGGGCTTTGTAGACGAAAATGTTTTCTTTCGGGCGGTCGCTTGGCACGATTTCCCCTTCGTACCGCCGCGCCCAGCCGGCCATGTAGTCGATATAATCGGCTGTAAAATGGACTTCGGTTGTGGAAAGTTCCAGCGTTTTTCCGACTTCTTCCGAAATCACGCGCGCCAAAGCATCGGCGTTGCGGCGGATTTCCTGTGCAATCGCAGTTAAGTATTTGCCCCGTTCAGAAGAAGGGCGTTTTTCCCATGACTTCTGGGCACGTTCTGCCGCATCGATTGCCCTTCTGACATCTTCTATTGTTGCTTTCGGGACTTCGGAAATGGCTTCTTCTGTTGCCGGGTTAATGACTTGGGAAGTTTCTTTTAAAGCAGCATCAGTAAATTCCCCGTCAATATACATTTGGTATGTTTTTGTAGCCGTTTTCATCTTCTCCCAGCCTTTCAATCTAAAATTTTTTGTTTCTTCTTTTATTTTAAATGGATTGGGTTGGGTTATCAAATGAAACAAACATTACCGATATAGGTTTTATGTTGATTTTTGTTGTTTTCATTCATCCCCCAACAGCACTGCAAAAGGAGGACATTTTCAGGCTTTTTAAAGGGCCGCCAGCCTTTCGCCCTGGTTTTGAAGGCTCAAGCCTTAATGGGCTTTCCCGTTTCTCCGCAAACAAATCCATAAGGAAAACAGCGAAAATCAAAGGAAAAATAAGAAGAGAGGGGAAGGAAACGAATTCTTTAAGCGGCAGCCACCAATTTGTTCTATTGTTCACATAGTTGTCCTTTTCCTTATGAACGGAAGAGCATTATAATAGGAGATGGAATAAAACTGGAATAGGTGAAATTTGCGCTGCCGTTTTTTGTTGATCATCAGATGACCGGATAACCATTTAAACATTTTAATGAGATCGAGGTAATGAGCATGAAAAAAGGAATTTTGTACATTGTTTTGTCTGCTGTATTTTTCAGCACGATGGAAATTGCCATAAAAATGGTTGCCGGTACGTTTCATCCGATCCAATTGAACCTGCTTCGCTTTTTTATTGGCGCGGTTATATTGTCGCCATTGGCGTTTCAGCATATGAAAAAATATCATTTTCACATGACAAAGGACAGTTTTTTATTTTTTGTTGTAACCGGCTTTTTATGTGTTGTGATCAGCATGACATTTTACCAATTGGCCATTGTTTATACAAAAGCTTCCACCGTTGCGATTTTGTTCAGTTGCAACCCGCTGTTTGTTATTCCGCTCGCCCATTTTCTTTTAAAAGAGCGTCTTTCGAAGCGGACGCTGGTTGCATTGGGCATCAGCTTGGTCGGCATTTTGTTTATCGTCAACCCGTTTGAAATCCAAAGTCCATTTGGCATCATTGTTGCGCTTCTTTCGGCGGTTACGTTTGCGCTTTACAGTGTTGTCGGCAGAAAGGGCAGCCAGCAATTTAAATGCGACGGCGTCATTTTAACCTGCCTGAGCTTTTTTACCGGCAGTATGGAAATCCTTGCGCTTGTATTGCTTTCGAAAATCGGATTTGTTGCGGGCTGGCTGCGTTCCATTGGCCTCAGCGTATTTGCAAATGTGCCCGTGTTCCGCGGAATTGCATGGCATACGCTGCCAAGCCTGATTTATATCGGCATTTTTGTCACTGGGCTCGGGTTTGCGTTTTACTTCCTTGCGATGGATGTAACGAGTGCATCAATGGCTTCGATGGTTTTCTTTATTAAGCCTGCACTGGCGCCGATTTTGGCCCTCATTTTTCTCAGAGAAGCGATTACGCCGGCTGTTACGGTCGGGATTATCCTGATCGTCGCAGGTTCGCTGATGACGTTGTTGCCGGCCGGAAGCAAACAGCCCGAACTCAGGGTCAGCCGGGCAAAAAACAGATAATCTTTTAGGCACAAGTGTGATCCGCACTTGTGCCTTTTGGTTTACTGATTCAAATGTTCCGCTGCAGTTGTTGGTGTAACGGCTCGTTTTTCCCCGTCCCGAACGGTCCCGAACCGTTCTTTTTCAATTTCTTCCAGCGTTTTTCCTTGTGTAGACGGTGCGAGCGCGATTCCGATGATACAATGGATGACAAGGAATACGATCATTACAATTCCCGCTACTTTAAAACTGAGCGTGTCCATAATGGTCGGAAGCAGAAAAGACCAGATGGCAATTCCGAACCGGACGAGGAAATAAATGAACCCTTGTGCGCCCGCGCGGTACCGGGTCGGAAACAGTTCGCTCGCCCACAAGCCGTAAAACGCCTGGGCGCCGAATCCGGCAGCGCTTCCCCAGAGAATAACAAAGGCAAAAAGGGAGAACCAATTCATCCCTGTAAAAGTCAAAATAAGCCATGCGGCAATGCCCATCACCGCCCCTAAACCAAAGAGGAAACGCCGGCTGTAACGGTCACCCAGCCTCATAAAGACAACATAGGTTGTCAGCACCGTTAACGCCCAGAGGAAAGCTTGCAGCAAGTTCGCCTGTTCGTTCGTCAGGCCGCCAACATTTTGGTAAATATAGGGCATAAAGTACCCCATTGCCCCTGCCGTTAAGTTCCAGAATAGATAAATGCCGATCAGTAAAAAGAGGGCCTGGCGGTTTACTTTTAAACGAAATAATTCTTTCAAGGAGCTTCTTGATTTTTTCCCCAGCTGGGCGTCGGTTTTTTCTTTTTCTTTATCTTCTTTCCAGATGGCTGATTCTTCAAGCCCCTGGCGGATATACCAAGTGATGAATGCGATGACTAATAGATGGAGGAAAATAATCCGGCTGCCGAGCAGGCCAAGCGGCGCAAGCAAAACGGCGAGCAGAAACGTGATCATTGGCCCCGTTGACCATGCCAATTGCGCCGTACCTACATGGGCCGCACGCTTTGAATGCGGGGCTTCTTCCGCAATATATGTCCACGAAGCAGGCACCCCTGTTCCTACGGCTACCCCGGTAATAATGGTGCCGATTAACAGCATCGGAAAGTTGACGGAAACCGCAATCAAAAACACACCAAGCATATATACAAGCAAATCATACGTGTAGATAAATTTTCTGCCGTATTTATCGGTTAAATACCCGCCGAACAGTGCTCCGATTGCCGCGCCAAATGCGTTGGCACTGAGGGCGCTTAACAAACCCACGGAAATGCTGTTTAAGTGCAGGTAAGCCTGCCAGAGCGTCAAACTGCTGGCTGCTGCGATAATGGAACCGGCTTCAATGTAATTGGCCATGGCAACCGAAATTGTCGCTTTCCAGCCGGTCGTGCTTTTGCTTCCTATTCTCGCCATTTCTTCTCCGCCTTTCTGTTATCATTTTTATGAAGGGTTTGATATCGCTTACAATGTGAACTGCTGGAGTTCTGAATGGGATGGCTGTTAGGTCAGGTGAAAAACTTCCTTTAATGCAACAGACACAGGGCTGTTATCGGGATTGGTTTCCATTAGCGGTTCCATATAGTCCCACCATTTTCTGCAAATCTCTGTATCTGCCATTTTTTCATAGAGCGCTTCATCTTCCACTTCCAAATAAGCAAATAACCGACCCGTTTCTTCATCCAAAAAAATCGAATAATTACGGGCCCCGTGCGCCTTTAATTCTTTTGACATTTCCGGCCAGATATGGTCATGCCGGCGCTTGTATTCCTCATATTGATCCTTATGCACAAACATTACACTCGCTTTTCTGATCACATTTTACCCCTCGATTTCCTTTATTTTAAAATCTTCTATCTTATTACCAGATGAAAAATCCGCCAGCAGTCCGATATACAAACCATCAAAAGCAATCTGTATGGCTTTTTCCGCCGCCCTTATTCCTTCCATGTTATATTGATTGTTGGGCAGCGGGACAAACAAGCCGCCATGCGTGCACTTCAAAATTTGGTTCAGAAACCGCTTTCTTTAACTGGTTTGTGAAAACCCTTCTTCACATTTCCTATACTAGCGAAAGAACAAACATAAATCAATATAAAAAAAGATTTTTTTATTTATTTTATTGTACTTTTGTTGTTTTCTTTTTTAAACGGACGATTTTTGCTAAAATGGGCTTATCAGAGAAAAGGATACAGGACAGGAACGGGGTTGGGGACATGCTGGCTTTTGAACGGAGAGATAAAATTTTAAATACGCTGTACCGGGAGAAAAAAGTGTATGTTGCCAATTTGGCAAAGGAGTTTCAAGTAACGGAAGAGACGATCAGGCGAGATCTGGAGAAGCTTGAAAAAGAAGGAATTGTGACGCGGACATACGGGGGTGCTGTGCTCAATCTCCATACAAATGAAGATCTCCCCTACCAGACAAGATTCACCGTCAATATGGAAGCAAAGCAAAACATTGCCGGCAAGCTGCAGCCGCTCATTTCAGACGGAAATACGATTGTGGCGGATGCGAGCTCGACCGTGTTGGAAGCGTTAAAAGAGTTGAACAGAACGAAAGAGGGACTTGTCGTCTTAACCAATTCTGCCATCGCATTAAGCGAACTGGCCCAGTCAAACATTCAGCTTCTGTCAACAGGCGGAGCGCTGCGGAAACGTTCCAATTCGCTGGTCGGTTCTGTTGCTGAACATGCTGTGCGCCAATACAATGTCGATGTGGCGCTGTTCAGTTGTAAAGGCATTTCCATGGTGCGGGGGATCACCGACTCGAATGAAGCGGAAAGCCATATTAAAAAGGAAATGCTCAAACAGGCAAATAAAGTCATTCTGCTCGCGGACAAAAGCAAATTCGACAAAATTGCCTTTGTCCATTTTGCGGATTTTTCGGCTGTTGACTTTGTGGTCACAGATGAAAAACCGAGTGATGAATGGCTCCGTTTTTTCAAAGATCATCAGGTGGATATTGTTTACTGACAAACAGGGCGCCGTATGTGGCACCCTGTTTGTTTTTTAACTGACTATCGTCATCAGCTGGTCACTGGCAACAACTTTTTTCCGGTCCGTTTCCAGCACCTCAACATAATTGTCCGCGTTCGTGATCACAACCGGGGAAGTTAAATCGTACCCGGCTGCTTCGATTTCAGGAATATCAAATTCGATTAACATTTCACCTTTTTCAACCGGCTGGCCTTTTTTCACATGGACATGATAATATTTTCCTTCGAGCCGGACCGTATCAATACCGATATGAATCAAAATTTGAATGCCGGTTTTGGACGTGATGCCGATCGCGTGCCCGCTCGGAAACACCGCCGTTACCGTCCCGCTGATCGGCGCAAAAAGCTTGCCAACAGAAGGCTTAATGCCGACCCCTTTGCCGAGTATGCCGGAAGAAAATGCAGGATCATTGACTTGCTCAAGCGGGATCGTTTCCCCTGTAAACGGGCTGGCGATCATTTCCTTTTTCTGATATCGCACCGGTTCTTCCGTTTTCTTATGCGGGATACCTCCGGCAACGGCCGGTTCTTTGTTTTTGCACCCGAATAAAACGACCATAACCGGCTCGCCTCCGCCCCGGGCATTCAAAATGGATGTCGCCGTGTCCATCATCTGATGAAACAATTGATCCTCAAGGCCGGATATTTCTGCCGCATCCGGGCGTCCGGTTAATCTGCCCGGCTGCATGACCGGGTTTTCAAAGCCAGAAGTTTCTTCCCGTTGCCCGCTTTCCATCCGGACTAGATGCAGATATTTTAACATGTCATTGTGCACTTCCCCGGCATTTATCCCTGTCACAATATGAAAATACCCGCCGGAAACAGCGGCCGAAATCACCCCGTCAAGCTCCTCTACCGCCGCTTTTTTTGCCCGCCCCGGGTCTTTTAATTTAAAGCGGAGCCTTGTTGAACAGTGGAAAACCGCTTGAATATTTTCCCCGCCTCCCGAAAGCTGCACCAGTTTACTGGCCAATCGTTCGTAGCCCACCTCTCTCACCCTTTCCTTTACACCATCTCTAATCTTATTATAAGCCCCTGCAGAAAGCGCTTTTATACCCGTTCATGACAAGTTTGTGAAAGTTTTATCATTGTTTCCGAAAAAGGGGCTGCTTTTGTGATCGCTTCACATGGAAAATGGCGGAAACCTGTCTTTTACAGCAATGTCCGGCAAGCCCTTGAAATATAAAATACCGGCATGCAGCTCCATTTACAAATACAACTATAGTCGGACTAACCATTCCTCCTTTACGTGTTGCCTGAAGCAATTTATCCTGTTCGTCATATTTTGCAATAAAAAAGCAGCAGGATCGGCCAAAATGGCTTCGTCCTGCTGCTTTTACAGCAAATCTCTTATGCTTCTACCGGAGAGGCTGCTCCTTCCTTTTCTGCCATCCTGTGAAGATGTCTAAATTTCACAACAAAGTACAGAAGGGAAAGAAAGATAAACGCTGCAAAAAAGACCGAAAGCTTATCAACATTTTGCCACATGTAGCTGAAATCGCCGCTTGAAATCACCGCTTTGAACATTTGCAGCGAATAGGTCATCGGCATCAGATCATGAACAGCCTGAAGCGGCTTTGGAATCAATTCAAGCGGGAATGTGCCTGCGCTTGTCGTCAGTTGCAAAATCAAAATGATGACGGCAATGTATCTGCCTGGGTTGGCGAATGCCGCAACCAAAAAGTGAATGATCGCCATATAGGTCAGGCTCGTCACAATGGTTGCGATCATAAACAGCGGCACACTTTGCACATGCAATTTCAGCAGATCAAGCAGAATGAAATCTGCCAAAAGCGATTGTAAGACGCCAATCAGTGCCATGACGCCGAATTTTCCAAGAAACCAGGTTACCCCGTTTTTCGGCATGATTGCCGGTGCTTTTACATTGTAGATAATCGTCAGCAATAATCCGCCGACAAAAAGCCCGAGCGATAAGAAATACGGAGCAAGGCCGGTACCATAGTTCGGCACTTTTGTCACAGCATCATGGTTCAGCCGGACCGGGCTGCTCATCATGTTATAAGTGGCGCCGGTCGGGTTGATAGCCCCAGCCTGGTCAGCCGCTTTGCCAAGTTTATTGCTCAGTTTGTCTGCGCCGTCATTTAATTGGCCTGTGCCGGAAACAAGGTTGCCCGCACCGTTGTTCAACTGCTTGCTGCCGCTTTGCAACTGGCCTGCGCCGTTTAACAATTGGGATGTGCCTTTTACGAGCACGCTTGAGCCGTTTGCAAGCGATTGTGTACCGTTCGTCAATTCGTTTGAACCGTCAGCCAGTTTTCCGGTCCCTTCTGCAAGCGTGCTTGACCCGTCTGCCAGTTGTTTCGTTCCGGTTACGAGCTGACCTGATCCGCTAGAAAGCTGGCCAAGTCCGGATGCAACCGCCGTCGCCCCGGATTCAAGGCTGTTTGCGCCGGATGCAGCTTGTTGCAGTTTCCCGTTAAAAATGGTTGCGTTTTTGACGAATGCATTTTGGCCGCTTGCAAGTTGCTGTGCGCCAGCATTCAAAGTATTGGCACCTTTGGTAAGTTGGTCAATACCAGTTTGCAATTTTTGCTGCCCGCTGCTTACCTTTGTAAGCCCTTCGTTCAGGTCGGAAAAGTACGGAGCAATCGCCTGTTGAATTTGGCTTTGCAAAGCGGCTTGCGTAGAGGCAGACCCGCTGGTTAACGATGCCAAAAGCTTATTTTTGACCTCGTCTTGGAATGCTTGTTGGAATTCCTGTTTCTTTTTATCTGTATAATTACTTAAGATTTGGTTGGAAACCGTCTGATACGTTTCGGGTGGCAGCACTTGTTTTAACTGGCTGAGCAAGTTTTCTGCCTGTGCCTTTTGCTGGTCAAACATGCTACCGCTCATCGCATCGATTTGTGACTGAACACGAGGGGACATCATCGTTTTCTCCATCTGGCTTGTAATGCCCGCTGCAAGATTTTCAGGCAACTTTTGTTGCAGCTCTTTTACGCCGCTTTGCACTTTGGCGGTGCCGCTCGTTAACGCCGGAAGCTTTTTGTTTGCATCATTTAAGCCATTACTTAATGTGGCGCTCCCGTTTGCCACCTTGTCGGCACCAGATTGAAGCTGTTTCGACGCATCAAGCAACTGGCCACTTGCCGTCTGCAGCTGGTTCATGCCTGAGGCCAACGATTTTGAACCATTTGCGACCTTGTCAGCACCCGATTTTGCCTCCGACAGCCCGTTTGAAAAAGTAACCGAGCTTGCCGCCAATTGGGCTAAATGGTTTTTCAAGGAAACGGCGCCGCTGTTCGCCTGGGCAATTCCTTCGCCGAGCGTGCGTGAACCGTTATACAGTTTCAAAGCGCCCTTGTTTAAATCAGCCGCGCCGTTATGAACCCGGCCGATGCCGTCGTTCAAGGCTGTAGCGCCGGTCAATAAATTTTCCGTTCCTTTTCTTAAGACAACTGCGCCGTCGTTTAGTTTTCCGCTCCCTTTGGCAAGGCTACTTGCCCCGTTTCCGGCAGACCGGTAGCCGTTTGCCATCTCTTTCACTTTGCCGAATACTTCTTCCGCATACGTTTTTGTCACCTGTTCTGCAACGCTCGATTTTATTTTTGTCATTGCAGATTCTTCAATTTTGGAAGAAGTGTAGTTCATTGCTTGGTTTTGAATATAGTTCAACTGCAATTTTTTTGGGTTTTTATCCAGTAATGTGGTTGCGTTTTTAGAGAAATCTTCAGGGATCTCTATAATCATATAATATTGGTTATCGTTCAGTTTTTTCTCCGCTGTTTGCTTATCGACAAAGTGAAAATCAAAACTGTCCTTTTCCTTTAAATTTTTGATGAGCTTATCCCCGAGGGCGAGATGTTCCCCCTCCATTTGTGCTCCTTTGTCTTCATTTACAACGGCAACCGGCAATTTTTCAAGATGCCCGTACGGATCCCAAAAAGACCAGATAAACATGCCGGCATATAAAATTGGCACAAGAATAATGGCTGCCGTTTCAATCAGCTTTTTCGGCGAACGTAAAATATTCCGTATTTCCGCGAACCATAAATTGTCCATCTAAAATACCTCCTTTTCCAGCCGAAAAATCAGTTCTGCAGCCCTTTTAACAAATACAGTTCAAACGCCTCCGCGATTTCCTCTTTCGACAGGGAATCATGGTGCTTTTCCCAGTCAAAAATAATGGCGACGTACAGTTTAAACATGATAAAAGCGGTCAGTTCCGGATTGCACGGTTTGATTTTCCCCGCCTGTATCGCCCGTTCGAGCATCCCCTTCAAATAGTCAATGATCCGCTCTTCAATTTTCTCGACCATGTCATTGACGGCCGGCGTTCCCATTTCTTTCTGCTCTTCAAATAATTTAAGCGTCAGCTGATGGGTTTTGCGGAATTCAAGGATGCTGAACAGAGCGGAATGCAGATTGGCATAAAAGGAAGCATCTGGATCCATTGACGCTTCTGCCACCTGCTCCATTTCATCAATCAGGCGGGCAATGATTTCATGGAATAATTCTTCTTTATTGCGGAAAAAGTTATAAATGGTCCCTTTTCCAACATTGGCCATTTTCGCGATCAGATCCATTGTTGTCGCTTTATAACCATACTGGGCAAAAGATTTTGTAGCAGCGTTTAATATTTGCAGCCTGCGGTCCGTTTCCAAGCTTTCCACCTCCCTCGAGAACAATTGACTATTTTGGTTTTTTGGTCATTTTTGCACAAAAAGTAATATACCACGTTTCCCCTTGAACATCAAGTAATTGCATTCAGTGAATCTGCTTCTTGCCAAAACGAATCATTCAAGCTTTTCATTTTTCAGCTTGCCCGCTTCTTCAAATAAAGCATTTCTCCATTGGGGAGTGCGCGCTGATGCGGCATACTTACCTGGCAACGCGCCGGAAAAATTTATACATGCCTGACTCCCGTTTCGGGACAATAAAAACGGCAGGTGCCAGTCGAATGCACCCTACCGCTTCTTCACTGTCTATTAAAATTCAGCCTTGAGTTGGAAGTACCGGAGCATCTCGCCAACCGCCGCCCTTCCCTGGGAGATGCAGTCCGGCACGCCGACCCCGTTAAACGAGCTGCCGGCAAAAGAAATGCCCGGCAATTCATGTTTGGCTGCCGCTAAAATCTTATCCATTCTTTCTTTATGGCCTACCGTATATTGCGGCATTGCATATTTCCAGCGGGAAACAACCGTAAACTCCGGTTCTGCTGTAATTTCCATGATTTTATTCAAATCTTCCAGCACGATTTTCTGGATCCTGTCATCTGCGAGATCGACGACCGCGGCTTCCGCCGACCGGCCGATATAACAACGCAGCAACGCTTTTCCTTCCGGTGCGGTGTGCGGCCATTTTTTATGCGTCCACGTGCAGGCTGTAATTGTATAATCACTGTTTCTCGTCACCACAAAGCCTGTCCCGTCAATGTCTTTTTTTACCGCGCTCTCCGGAAACGCCATCGATACGGTTGCGACGGACGTGGATGGCACCTTTTCGAGCGGCGCAAAAAAAGCATACTTTGAAAAAATATGGGGGAGCGAAAAATGGGGGAGGGCTGAAATAATATAATCCGCTTTCATGTGGGTTCCATTTGTCAATGTGATCCTGTAATCCCCGCCGCCCGCGCTTTTTTCAATCGCGTCCACCGTCACACCCTTCATGACTGCCTCAGCGCCGATTTTTTCCTCAAGTGCTTCAACGAGCGTTTCAAGGCCGTTTTGAAAGGTTAAAAAAGCCCCCTTTTTCCGGGTAGGCCTGGAGTCTTGCGCAAATTCCGCTGCTACTTTTTTCATGCCGAGGATCAGGCTGCGGTGCTTTTGGACAGCCTCGAAAAATTGAGGCTGCGTTGCCAGCACGCTCAGCTCGTCGACATCCCCGGCATATACCCCGAACAATAATGGTTCAACAAGGTTTTCCAGCACTTCTTCACCGAGCCGGTAGCGGACAAAATCCCCGACTGACTGGTCTTCACCGGTATTTTTCCGGGGCAGGATCAAATCGCAGAGCGCCCGGATTTTGCCGGTAACGGAAAACAAAGGAGAAGCAAAAAAAGGCGCTAATCTTGTCGGAATGCCCATCACAGACCCTCTTGGCACCGGATAGAGCTGTTGGTTTAATAAAATATAAGATTTGCCTGTCGCATTGGATACGAGGGAAGGCGAAAGCCCGAGATCTTCTGCCAGATGCAAAGCGCTTTGCTTTCTTGCCAGAAAAGAATCCGGCCCGCGTTCAATGACAAATCCGGCACGCCTGACCGTCTGGATTTTGCCGCCAAGCCGGCGCCCTTTTTCCAACAATATCACATCAAGCGGCAGCTGTTGGTCCTCAACAAGGCGCCGCAAATAATAAGCAGCTGTCAAGCCGGTGATTCCGCCGCCAAGTACAGCTACTTTTTTTCTGTTTCCGGCCATGGTCAGCACCTTCTTTGGCAATAATGTCATGTTTTATGGAAATACGTTAAAAATCTCCGGCGGCTGCCTATTCTTGCGGCAGTAAACCGAATTTTGTTTTTTTCAAAACGGCCTCAGCCAGCGCATCAATAAAAGCCGGGTTGTCATTCGGCATTTCCGGGCGATAATACGATGCGCCGACTGCATCGCAAACTGCCTTGCACTCATAATCATTATCATATAAAACTTCCAGATGTTCCGCAACGAACCCGACCGGAGCATAAATGAAAGCCTTATAATGATGTTTTTCATACAGCGTTCTTGTAAGGTCCTGCACATCGGGGCCGAGCCACGGATCCGGCGTATTGCCTGCACTTTGCCAGCCGACTGCATACGCCTGGACGCCCGCTGCCTCCGCAATCAGATCAGCTGTTTCCCGGATTTGTTCCGGATACGGGTCGCCGTACTGCAAAATTTTTTCCGGGAGGCTGTGGGCCGATACAATCAGGCAGGAAGACGCACGTTCTTCTTCACTCATTGTAGCATACGTTTTCTGAAGTTGCTGTGCCCAAAAATCGACAAATTTCGGTTCATCATACCAGCTTTCGACCGATTGGATGGCGGGCCCACCCAGTTTTGCCGCTGCTTCTTTCGCCCTTTCGTTGTACGATTTCACGCTAAAAGCCGAGTAATGTGGCGCAAGCACGATCGATACCGCTTCTTCAATACCGTCATCATGCATTTGTTTGACGGCATCTTCAATAAAAGGTTCAATATGTTTTAAGCCGATATAAGCTTTAAATTCCGCTCCGTCCGTCCGTTCATTCAGCCTCGCTTCAAGCGCATATGTCTGGTTTTCTGTTATTTTGGCAAGCGGGGACAGACCTCCGATTGCTTTATACCGGCGTTTCAAATCTTCCAGCATCTCATCCTGGGGCCTTCTCCCGTGCCGGATATGGGTATAGTAACGCTCAATATCTTCTTCTTTATACGGCGTGCCGTACGCCATGACAAGCAGTCCGATTTTTTTCTTTTCCATTATGCTTCCTCCTGTTGTTTTCTTTCGCTGTATTCATGAATAAACGTTGTCAGCCTTTTTAATGTTTCCGGACGGACATCAGGGGTGACGCCGTGCCCGAGGTTAAAGATGTAACCCGGCTGCGCCATGCCTTCGTCCAGTATGGCGGCCGCCTTTTCTTGAATAACTTCCCACGGGGACAAGAGCACGGCGGGGTCAAGATTCCCCTGGATTGCTTTTGTCACGCCGAGCGCGCGCGCTTTTTGGATTGGCAGCCGCCAGTCGAGGCCAACCACATCAATTGGCAGGCTGTTCCATTCTAGCGCCAGATGCCCGGCCCCGACACCGAACAGGATGAACGGGGCATTTTCTGTTCGCAATGCGGTAAATATCCGTTCCATTACAGGTTTTATATAATTGCGGTAATCCGCTGCATTTAAAGCGCCCACCCATGAATCGAATATTTGAATGGCGCTGGCACCGGCTTTGATTTGTGCTTTTACATACACGATGATCATGTCCGCCAGTTTTTCCATCAGCGCAAACCACGCTTTTGGTTCTGTATACATAAACGCTTTTGTTTTTCTATAATCTTTTGAAGGCCCGCCTTCAATCATATAACTGGCCAGAGTAAAAGGCGCGCCGGAAAATCCGATCAACGGAACCGCCAATTGTTCCTCCGTTAACAGCCGGATCGTCTCCAGCACATAGGGAACATCTTCTTCCGGATGCAACTCCCCCAATTTTTCCACATCTTTTAACGAAGAAATCGAGTTATGTATGACAGGGCCTGCTCCTTTGAGGATTTCAACTTCCACACCGAGGGCGGGGAGCGGCGTCATGATATCTTTATAAAGAATGGCGGCATCCACATCGTAATGCTCTACCGGCAGCCTTGTCACATATGCGCACAGTTCCGGCTGATGCGTGATGTCGAACAGAGAATATTTTTCTTTCAGTTTCCGGTATTCAGGCTGGGATCTGCCGGCCTGCCGCATATACCAGACGGGGACGCGGCCTGTCTGTTCTCCCCTGGCCGCTTTTAAAAGGGAATCGTTTAGGATTTTTTTCTTCAAATGTTATCCTCCTCACGCCACACAGTCACCATTTATTTTATAATAATTCTTTTCAAATAAAAACTATTTTATCCTGAAAGGGTAATATCTTTTTTTACTATAATCGTTTTAAAAAGCATTGTGCAGCCAGCTCTTTCAACTGTCACAAATTTGCCGTATTTTGCTTTTCCTTAGGGTTGTACGCGAAATACAGGCTATGTCCGATTTTTACCCGGTTTTTTCATTATTATTCCATTTTGTGCCGCTTCCTTCCCCCATCGCCTCTCCGGCACAGACAGAAAAGATGAAAAGGCGTGAGCCGCTTCCTATTTCTATTCGCTTTCGGCCGCCGTCTTTATTTTGCAAAACTTTACAAATTGAACAGCGGAAAGATATAGGTTAAACTGGAAGTAGAGAGGGGTGATAGAAATGAATGTCTACGTCACAACGGGTACTTATGATTTTCTCTTAAAAATAAAGGAAAAATATCCCGATGAAAAGATGGTGCTGTTGCAAAACCCGGAACATGCCCTGTTGCTGCACGAAACGGAGGGGAAAACCGTTTTTGCCTCGCCACGCCGTTATCAGCTAGCTGCCTCCAACGGGAATTTGGAAGACGGCATATTCTTCATTTTTACCCATCTTCCGATTCCGGATGAAGGAAAACCGGTTTACGAATTCCACTTCAAAAAAAACACCCCGGCCATAGAGAATAAGCCCGGTTTTGCAGCATACCGGCTCCTCCGCCCGGTAAAAGGGGATACGTATATCGCCATTACCGGCTGGAAAGACAAAGAAAGTTTCGAAAGATGGAAGCGTTCCATTGACTATTTGCTTATCCATAGCCTGGATCTGGATGAAATCGGCACAAACAAAAGCACATACGATGCCCCTGCTTTTACAAAAGAATATGTCATCCCGCAAGATGAAGAGGAAGGATAAACAGATCCCGGCCGCCTGCTTAGGCAGCCGGGATCTGTTATTGTTACCATTCGGATTTACGCAGATAATATTGCCATAAGCACTCTGATCGTGACAGTCACCCATTTATTGCCCCCGCCATATGCTGCATCAAGAAGGGGGCAATGGAAATGGGCATTGATCTGACTGCCATTCACTTTGTATATTTGATGTTTATTTTTTTCATTATCCTGATGATGGTACTGAAAAAGGATACGTCCCTTGTATGTATTGCCGGCATTTTCATCATTGCATGGATTGCAACGGGATCGTTCACTGCGTCTGTCAGCGGTATTTTTACAAGCTTTGTATTTGCGATCAAAGAATTGCTGCCCATCATTCTTGTCATTTCCATTATCGTCTCAATGAGCAGGAGCATGCTTGATACCGGAATCAATGATGTGATGGTGGCCCCGTTCGCAAAACTGATAAAAGGGCCGAATCTCGCTTTTTGGATCATCGGCTTTTTAATGCTGTTTATCTCGACTTTCTTTTGGCCATCCCCTGCTGTCGCGCTGATGGGGGCTGTGCTTTTGCCGGTTGCGATCCGGGTCGGGCTGCCGGCGATCGGCGTGGCTGTTGCCATGAACTTGTTCGGGCACGGGATCGCCCTCTCCGGCGACTATGTCATCCAAGGGGCGCCGAAACTGACGGCTGACGGCGCCGGCATTCCTGTATCGTCCGTCATAGAAGCAAGCGTCCCACTCGTCATTGTGATGGGCGTGGTGACGACCGTTACCGCTTTTTTGCTGCTTAAACGCGATATGAAAAAAGGCTTGCTTGCTGCCGGAGAGAAAACGGCCGGGAGCACTGCACCGCCTGATGCAAAAGTCCCCGGGCTCAAGCCGGTATACAAAAAACTTTTTGCTTTTTTTATTCCTGTGTTTTTCATCCTTGACATCGTTGCCATGGTTCTTTTTCATTTGCAGGGGGATGCGGCAACCGCACTCGTTGGCGGCACCTCGATCATGATCTTGCTTCTCATTACAATGGCCGGTTCCCGTAAAAGCGGCTTTGAAAAAGTGACAAAATATTTGATAGACGGCCTGCAGTTCGGTTTCCAGGTGTTCGGCCCCGTCATTCCGATTGCCGCATTTTTCTATCTTGGCGGCGATGGTTTCCATACGATGATCGGCGCCGATCTGCCGGGCGCTTCACAGGGGATTGTAAATGATCTCGGCAGCGCCCTGGCATCGGTTATGCCGGTCTCAAAAGAAATCGGCGCACTGACAACAGCCGGAGTCGGCGTCATTACCGGCCTTGACGGTTCGGGATTTTCCGGCATTTCGCTCGCCGGCTCAATTGCAGCGCTGTTTGCCCATGCAATCGGTTCGGGAGCCGCCACCCTGACCGCGCTTGGGCAAATTGCCGCAATTTTTGTCGGCGGGGGAACGATCATTCCGTGGGCATTAATTCCGGCTGCTGCCATTTGCAATGTCGACCCGTTTGAACTGGCAAGGCGCAATTTAATCCCTGTCATCACCGGCCTCATTGTGACAACAATTGTCGCGATGTTTCTAATCTGACCGCAGAGCAGGCTGGAAACGGGGCGGCTGAAGCTATGGTCTCTCCATTCGCGCAGGCCAACAGCGGCCCGTTTAGACACGGTGCTGTAAATGGATGGAGTAAGGCGCCCGCCCATTCACATATGCCAACAGCGGCAGCCTGCATCCGCAGGTGCCGCTTCCTTTTAGCTGTTACCGCGATAAAGCAGCAGACTTTTTCACAATTATGGTATAATAGTAAAAATAACAGGTTGGGGGAATCGCAGATGACAGTGTTGGAAAAATTACATAAAAAACTGGACGGTTTTTACCCGGAAATGGTGGAGACAAGAAGATATCTCCATATGCACCCGGAACTGTCCTTTAAAGAAGTGGAAACAGCCCGCTATATTTCTGATTTTTACAAAAGCCTCGGCATCCGGCCGCGCGAACATGTCGGCGGAAACGGTGTCGTCGCCCGTATAAAAGGCGCAAAGCCGGGAAAAACAATCGCGCTCCGGGCCGATTTTGACGCGCTGCCGATTCAGGAAGAAAATGATGTGCCCTATCAATCACAGGTGCCGGGTGTGATGCACGCATGCGGACACGACGGGCATACGGCGGCACTGCTGATGCTCGCCAAAGCCATACATGAAGTGAAAAGCGAATTGGAAGGCGAGTATGTTTTCATCCATCAACATGCCGAAGAATACGCGCCGGGCGGGGCAAAAGCCATGATCGAAGACGGCTGTCTCGAAGGCGTGGACGCCATTTTCGGCACGCATTTATGGGCAACGGTCCCGGTTGGCCACATCCAGTACCGGAAAGGGCCGTTCATGGCGGCTGCCGATCGGTTTGAAGTGACGATCCAGGGCCATGGCGGGCATGGCGCCCAGCCCCATCTTTCGAAAGATGCAGTCGTGGCCGGGGCGCAACTTGTCACGAATCTCCAGCAAGTCATCAGCCGCCGGATTAACCCGATCCGGTCCGCGGTTTTAACGGTCGGGTCCTTTTCTTCCGGCGATGCTTTCAATATCATTGCCGATACGGCGAAAATCACGGGCACGGTCCGGACATTTGACGAAGATGTGCGGGACAGGGTGGAAAAAGAAATCGAAAGGATCATCCAAGGCACATGCCTGGCCGCGGACTGCACATATGATTATGACTATTTCCGCGGATATCCGCCGGTTGTGAACCATGAGGCTGAAACAGCATTTTTGGCGGACTGCGCAAAAGAAATCGAAGGCGTCACCCAAGTGGAAGAAGTCGACCCGTCGATGATCGGGGAAGATTTTGCCTATTACTTACAGCATGTAAAAGGCGCCTTTTTCTTTACAGGGGCGGACCCGGAAAAAGCCGACCCGGCCTATCCGCATCACCATCCGCGCTTTGACATCCATGAAAAAGCGATGCTTATTGCCGCCAAAACTTTGGGTGCAGCAGCCATCCGGTACCAGAACGTCTGAAAATGCTCAAGCATCAACGTTGCCGGCCTGGTTTTATTTTCCCCGGCAATCCGGGCGTTTTGAAAAACCGCTGCAGGCGTGGGGTTCCGTTTTTTCAGCAAAAGCCTGCAATCTCTAAAGACAAGGGGTGGCTTTTTGGCCAGTGGCTGAAAACGCCATAGACGGACGCATTCAAATGGGACGGTTGGACATGAAAAACGGCACAGGCTCTCCAGCTTGTGCCGTTTTTCATGTTTACGGGCAGGCTGCCACCTGCGCAACTGAACCGCCGCTTACAAGGAGAGCCTGTGCCATTTTTTAAGTTTACGCCGGCGTTACTGGCGCCGAATTTTTCCGGGGACATACCAGGCGACAAGCAGCCAGGAAAATACAGCGCCTGCTACAAGGACGAGAAGACCGTTCATCCACAAGCCGTTCAATGCGGCCGCCGCTGCAAAAATGACCGTCTGCACATACAGGCAGACTGCAAGCAGCCGGATAAAAGACGTTTCTTTCAACTTGCGGGGCACCGGATAGAGGCGTAGCCAGATTTTTAAATCGTGGGAGCCGATCATCGGAATCATTTGGAAAGCTGTCAAATAAATAAACACGACGGCAAGAACGAGCGCGAGCACCCGTTCATGGCTGAAAAACAGCAGCACGGCCCCGATTGCGGTCAGCCGGACAAAAAGCCCGAAATACTGGCTTGTCCTGAGGAACGTGCGGGCAAACAAGTATTGATACGTATGTTCCTGGCCATATCGGATGCCAGCGAGGAGCGGATCGAGCCATTTGCGCCGTTTGACCTGCCTTTTTAGTTCCGGCACATCAGCAAACAGATTTGCAAACCGGTAAAAACCCATTAGCCGCCTTTCTTCGCGTTCAATGAGCGCATCCCATCTGAGTGTCCGTTTTTGGGCGAGCCGGTAAAAATACAGAAACAAGCCGAGCATAACGACAGCCAGAATGACCACAAGAAAGAGGTTTGCCTCATTGACAACGAGAAACACAAACGCGGCGCTTAATGCAAACCGGATGATCCAGTCGAAAACAGGGGCATACGGCTCCGGCAGTTTATACACGTTCCAGCTCAAAAGCAGGTTCCACATTTTTAACACGAGCAGCAGGATCAGCAGACCAAAAAAACGGCCGAATCCGTGCCCCGTAACAGCCGCATACATCGGCATCAAAGCGGCAAGCACAAACAGAAGCAGATAAGCCTGAATGCTGAAGGAAAACAGGATCGCTTTTTTAAAAAACGGGCGCATCCGCATTTCCATCGGGATAAGAAACACCCGGTCCGCTTCTTTTAACAGCGTGTACACCGGGCTCGCCGCCAGAAACAACCCGAGCAAAAGGCCCATTACAAGGGCAACGGGAAAATCTGGACTGAGATGCTTCACCCAGCGGCTGTAATAAAAAGCGGCGGCACCGAGCCCGAAAATCAGCACAAACAGCAAATGGTCATTAAAAATATACCGTGTATAGCGCCTTAGGTTTTGTAAGTAGGAAGCAAATCTTTCTTTCCAAAGGCGGTCAATTTCGTTCATCGTCATCTTCCTTTGTCAATTGGATATACAAATCATCCAATGTTGCGCCGGGCATCGAAAATTGCTGCTGCAGCTCTTCTAATGTTCCTTTCGCACGGATCCGCCCGTTATGCAAAATGATGAATCCGTCGCAATACCGTTCTGCCGTTGCAAGAATGTGGGTGGACATCAGGATGCCCGCCCCCTTTTTCTTCATCGTGCCCATCAAATCCAGCAGTGACTGGATGCCGAGCGGGTCGAGGCCGAGAAAAGGCTCGTCAATAATGTACAGGCTCGGCTGGACTAAAAAGGCGCACATAATCATCACCTTTTGCTTCATGCCTTTTGAAAAATTGGCCGGAAACCAGCCGAGCTTTTTATGCAGGCGGAATTCCTTTAATAAAGGCGCGGTTCTGTCCGCATAGGTTTTTTCATCGATGCCATATGCCATTGCCGCCAGTTTTAAATGTTCTTCCAGCGTCAGTTCCTCATATAAAATCGGGGTTTCCGGTATGTACGAAAACTGCTTCCGATAAGCGTCCGGATCCGCGTTTAAGTTTTTGCCGTTGATCGTGATCCGCCCTTTTTTCGGTTCCATTAACCCGATAATATGCCGGATGGTCGTACTTTTTCCGGCGCCGTTTAAGCCGATCAGCCCGATCAGCTGCCCCGCTTCTACTGTAAATGAAACATCTTGAATCACAGGTTTTTTCGTATATCCACCTGTTAAGGACGCCACTTCCAATAATGTCATCTAAAGAACCCCTTTATGTCAAAAGTTCTGATCTGTACCCTTTATTGTACCATGAAAGCGTTCGTGACTGAATGCCAACTGCGCGCCTGAAAAATTTTTGCAATGCGCATGTATAGATTCCAACCATTTGCCCATCCTATACTTGCAGGGGAAAAACAAGCAATCGGGGTGGTTGTCAAAGACCAGTAACGATGCTTTACATTAGCCATAACCGACTTCCAGGCACCCTTTTCATGAGGTGCTGGCGGTGAATCTGTTTAAAGGTGATGCACTTTAAACGTTACCCAATAAGGGGATGATCGCGTTGGAAAAAGTTGAGGAAGCCCATTATCAACCATATCATTCGTAAATGAAGTGTTGATCAAAGGTGCTTTTCGGCTAGTTGAAAAACCCTGCAGAGCGGGGCGGAAACGCAGATTTCCGCCCCGTTTCCTTTTCTTTCGCCTTTTCATCCGTTATAATGAAATCAAAAAAATGGAAAGGTTGATCAAAATGTGTATTTTTTGCAAGATTATAAACGGTGAAATCCCGAGTGCAAAAGTGTACGAAAATGAGCATGTATACGCTTTTCTTGACATCAGCCAGGTGACAAAGGGCCATACCCTGATTGTCCCGAAAATACATAAAGAGAATGTCTACGAACTGACGCCGGAGATTGCCCGCAATTTCTTTGAATCCGTCCCTGTCGTAGCCAATGCATTGAAAGCGGCATTCCAGCCTGTGGGGCTCAATGTGTTGAACAATAATGGCGAGATTGCCGGCCAGTCTGTATTCCATTATCATATGCACCTGATCCCGCGATATGGAAAAGGAGACGGCTTCGGGGCAGTCTGGAAAACACATGAAAAAGATTACAGCCAGGAGGACCTCCAGCAAATCGCCACGGAGATTTCCAAAAAAATATAAGTTGCACCGGGTAGTGCCACTGAATAAGCCCACTTTTGCGTTTTTGCAGCCGGGTTCGCGCTTATTTTTTTCAGCGGCCATTTGGGCTGCCATTTTTTGTTGCGCCCAATTTGATCAAAACATGCGTCACTTTTTCCGGCTGCATGCTATAATAAGGTTAATCTTTCGCCGCCGGCCATGAGGGTACGTCGGGAAAGCACCAGATGAGATGAGAATAGGAGAGTGGAGACAGATGAAGACAAAATCACTTGTCAGCTTGGCGTTGCTTGTTGGGATCGGCACGGTATTACACACGGTGATTCCGGGCTTCGTGTTCGGGATGAAACCGGATATGATGCTTACTATGATGTTTATCGGCATTATTTTGTTCAAGGAGAAAAAATACGTACTGTTGCTTGGTGTACTGACCGGCATCATTTCCGGCCTGACCACCAGCTTCCCGGGCGGTTTTTTCCCGAACATCATCGATAAATGTATCACTTCTTTTGCTTTTTACGGTTTGCTTCTCGCTTCCGGAAAACTGGCAAAAAAGCTGCCGGCACTGATTGTATTCACGGCCATTGGCACACTGATTTCAGGCATCATTTTCTTAGGATCCGCGTTCTTTATTGCCGGGTTGCCAGGGCCTTTTGCCATTTTGTTTGGCACCGTCGTTTTGCCGGCAACCGTGCTCAATGCAGTTGCGATGTTTATTCTTTTTCCGATCATCTCAAACGTTGCAAAGCGCACAAATGCCGCCCACAGCATGCAAGCGTGAAAATGGCCGCCGGGTTTCCGGCGGTTTTTTTCGCTTGCACAGCTTAAAATAAATGAAACAGAGCGGCGAGAAGCAGGAAAACCATTCCGGCCGTTCCGAAAAATGCAATCCTTTTTCTTATGACTTTCCGCGGCGGATAAATTCTTCTTTTCTGGTACAGCAGCATGTGCCGGACCATCGCGGCAAACAGGACAACGCCGGCCATTAAAAAGCAGAAAGCAACACGCCCCAACGAACTCCCCCTCTTTTCTGCCTGGACTATTACATCATATGCCCTGATGCGGATTAACATGTACCAGACGCGGGTAAAGAACAAACAGAGGCACGCGCCGAACCCGCTCTTTTGTCCTTCATACCGCTTATGAAGGACAATTCTGCGGTGCGGGGGCCGGGTTTTGTCTTTCATCGGGCTGATGAAAGACAGTTGGATGCATGCCGCCCGCTCTTTTGTCCTTCATACCGCCTGTGAAGGACAATTCCACGGCACGGGGGCCAGGTTTTGTCTTTCATCGGGCTGATGAAAGACAGTTGGATGCGTGGCGTCCGCTCTTTTGTCCTTCATACCGCCCGTGAAGGACAATCCGCGGTCAAGCTTGGAATATCGCTTTGGACGAGCCCGGCAAAAAAGAAAGAGAACTTTGCAAAAGACTGGCAAATTCTATATCATGAGGATAAAAGACCATTCCAGGAGGTGCATTCCATGAACAAATCCAGTTTATTTTACGGATTACTGGTTGGAGCAACAGCAGGCGCTGTTTCCGTCCTTTTCACCACACCCGCTTCCGGAAAAAGAATACGGGAAGCCATCAAAAATAATTCCGGTGATTTCATTGAATCGGCCAAAAGGATCGCCGAAAATGTAAAAGACTTAAAAGCATCCGTCGAAGATTTTTCAATAGAAGGCAAAAAAGTCGCCACGAACGTAATGGAAGAAATCCAACACTGTATCGAAGAATGGCAAAAAAGCATTGAGCCAAACAAAGACGCCCTGCAAAATGAAATCAAAGAAATCCGGAAAACGATTGAAAACATGGAACAACAAATGGAGAAAAAATCTTCCTGACTTTTCGCTGTCCGGAAAGCAACAACCGCTTTCCGGGCTTTTTCTTTGCTATTCTTTTCAAAAAAATTTAGTAAATTGTTTTTTATTACTTTTTATTTTACTGGCATAATGATAATATATAGGGTAAGGGGTGATGGGAAAAATATGACGGAACAAATGTTGACGACCAATGAGTATCTTCTATTTTGCAAAAGGGTCACGCAATTGTCGAAAGCGCTCTGGAAAACGATTGAAAAAGACTGGCAGCAATGGATTAGGCCTTTCGATCTGAACATCAATGAACATCATATTTTATGGATTGCCTATCATTTAAAGGGCGCATCGATTTCGGACGTGGCAAAATTCGGGGTGATGCACGTATCAACAGCTTTTAATTTTTCGAAAAAGCTTGAGGAGCGCGGCTTGCTCGAATTCTCGAAAAAGGAAAACGACAAGCGGAACACGTATATTCAATTAACTAATAAAGGAAGAGAGATTTTTTTAAAGTCATTGGAAGCGTTTAACCCGAAAAAAAGCACCGTCGTACAAGGCACGATGCCGCTTTACGATCTTTACGGCAAATTTCCGGATATGATGGAACTGGCTGCGATCGTACGCCAGATTTATGGTCAGGATTTTATGGACATTGTAGAAAATTCCATTTTCAATGGGGAGCTGGATGATGTCATTGAAACGGAACTGTTGGGAAAACCTTCGCTGAACCGCTTCTGACCCGTTTCGGGCAGCTACAAATTCCGTTTCAATGCCTTCATTAAGTCAGGATACAGCCCTTGTTGCAAACAGGCGGCAATCACTTCCGCCGGCTGCAGTTTTTCATGCAGGGATTCCTTAAACTTTTGAAAAAGCGGATAAAAATATACAAATTTGTCCGCCTTCTGTTCTTTCAGCTCATCGCTCAAACGATCGCACAGCGCATAAAATTGTTCAATATCCTGTTTTGAAAGCTGTTTTTCCATAATCAGCCTGAAAAACGGATATTGGCTGGTCCCGATCATTTTTAAAAGCAATGTTTGATAAAATTCCAGTCTTTCCAGCTTTTGTTCAATCGATTCCATTCAGTTCCCTCGTTTATATGTTTTTATGATTCTGCTGAGAACAGCGCGACCCCGGTCATGGGATGCTTCAGTTTTAGACAGGGGCGTGTTTTCCGGCAAGGCCCATTGTCCGGCCGGCCTTTAAAAACTTCCCCGCGGCATTCGCCACGAGCGGTTCAAGGCAGTGCCTGTTAAAAATGAATAATCGTTCATCCACCTTGCATGGAAAAGACCAGCGTGCATTACACATTTGCCATCCGAAAGACAGGCGGAACGTTACGAACCCAGATTCTAAACCGGCGCGCTCCGCCTTTATTTTACTGCAAATTTTCGGGAGGGGGGCCGGCCGGCATGTATGTGCTTGTTTTTTTTACAGTTACGCTTTCTTTATATTATACTTTATCAACGTATTGACAAGCCATCTATGTACAAAAAAAGAAATACCGGAAGAACACCGGCCGGGAGTTTTTCGGACGATCAACATCCTCATGA
Source organism: Weizmannia sp. FSL K6-0777 (assembly GCF_038593185.1). Classification (NCBI taxonomy): domain Bacteria; kingdom Bacillati; phylum Bacillota; class Bacilli; order Caryophanales; family Bacillaceae; genus Heyndrickxia; species Weizmannia sp. FSL K6-0777. The sequence continues at coordinate 974,946 of NZ_CP151971.1, read as the reverse complement.
CCATTTTACTGTTTTCCTCCTACCTTGGCACTCAATAACAACACAACAAGAAAGGCCGGCAGCTGCCGACCCCAAATTTTACCAAGCCCAGGATGCACCAATAATGATCAATAAAATGAACAACACAACCAGCAAGGCAAAGCCGCCTCCGTAAGCTGCTCCTCCGCTCATTCCATCCACCTCCTCTTGTTTCATCAGTATATTATTCATCCACCCCTGTATTGGTTAAGGCACCCGTCTATTTGCCGGCCTAAATTTCACAAATTCACAATGGAACCCCATGCAATATCATATGCAGCAAACATCCATCCTGCCTTCTACAAACGCCTGCCCCATATGAAAAGAAGATTGGCATGGTGTGAAAATTCCATAAGAAACCCGGCAATCCCTTTCTTTTCTCTTTCAATTTATGTTATAGTAGTGGTTGTAAATCTCTCTTGCAAGACAAAATGAATAGGAGTTGTTCTTGAATGAAGAAATGGGTACTATCCCTTGTTTTGGCAGGCAGCATGTTCGGACTTGCAGCATGCGGCAACAGCGGCAATAGCGCCGTCGTGAAGACGAACGCCGGAAATGTTACCAAAGACGAGTTATATAATGCAATGAAGGATAAATATGGTTCAACTGTGCTCCAGCAGCTTACCATTGAAAAAGTCCTTTCCAAAAAATACACTGTCAAAAAGAGCGAAATTGACAAACAAGTAAACGATACAAAAAAACAATTGGGCAGCTCATTTAATACAGCGCTGCAGCAATACGGTTATGCAAATGAAAAAGATTTCCGCAACAGTGTGAAAGTCGGACTGCTTGAACAAAAAGCGGCAGAGGCAACCATACATCCAACGGAAAAGCAGTTAAAAAATTATTATAACAATGACATAAAACCGAAAATCAAAGCGCGCCACATTCTTGTTTCCAGCAAGTCGAAAGCGGAAGATATCAAGAAACAACTGGATAAAGGCGCCGACTTTGCAACGCTGGCCAAAAAGTATTCAACCGATACCGCAACTGCTTCTAAAGGCGGAGACCTCGGCTGGTTCGGTGCAGGCGAAATGGACAGCGATTTTGAAAATGCTGCTTATAAACTGAAAGTCAATGAAATCAGCGGCCCTGTTAAGACTTCTTACGGCTACCATATTATTCAGCTGACCGGTGAAAAACAGAAAAAACCGTACAGCGAAATGAAAAAAGACGTCGTCAAACAATATAAAGAATCAAAAGTGACAACAGAAAAAATCCAGTCCGTTTTGAAGAAAGAATTAAAAGCGGCTGACATAAAAGTAAAAGATGAAGATTTGAAAACAACTTTTGACACCCTGCTTGGGACTTCATCAAGCAAATAATGCCGCAAAAAACCGCCCTTCCGGTTAGGGGCGGTTTTTTACGGCCGTTATGCTTCATGGGCTTTTTCAGCTTCACCGCTGCGCAATTCTTTTTCTTTATGCATCCTTTCAATAAAAACTTCCCCTTCTTTTTCAATCCATTCCTGTTCCTGTTCGTGTTCTTCCCGGGCTGTTTTCACCGCCATAAACGCACATATGACAATGCCTGCCACAACAAAATAAATCCAGATTGGGAAATCCATGTTTTCCCCTCCTTTTCGGTTTGTCCCTGCTATAATGTATGGCAGAATCCATTAAAAAATGCCTTTCATTTTGAAAGGCATTTTAAAAGTTTTTCACCAGACGGGCGCTTTCCAAACGTTTGCGTTTCTATGAATCTCACTGATGAAACGTTGGTTTGTAAAAAGAACGGTTATCAAGTGCATAAATCCGGTCCGAGAACTCGCCCGGTTTGACATTGCGGAGCGCACGGTCAAGCATATTCATTTTCGCATCAATATTATCAATATAGTGGAGAATTTCCGCCTCTTTAATCATCGGGGGCTTGGCACTTCCCCATTCCGCTTTTCCGTGGTGGGAGATCACCATATGTTCCAGCACCATGACTTCTTCCCCGTGGATTCCGAGTTCCTCCGCTGCTTTTGCAATTTCTGTGACCATAATCGAGATATGGCCGAGCAAATTCCCTTCAGCCGTATAAGTTGTTGAGATCGGGCCGGACAGTTCTTGCACCTTTCCCAAATCATGCAAAATGACACCGGCATACAACAAATCCCGGTCGAGTGAAGGATAAAGGCCCGCGATTGCCTTGGCAAGGTCGAGCATGGAGACAACATGGTACGCCAGCCCCGATACGAATTCGTGATGGTTTTTCGTTGCAGCTGGATAGACAAGGAACCGCTTCTGGTATTTTTTCAGCAGATGCCGGGTCAGCCTCTGGATATTTGGATTTTTCATATCAAAAATGTACTGGGTGATTTTCCCCATCATTTCTTCCTGCGATAACGGGGCCGTTTCGATAAAATCGGAAATCCGGACACCGTCCCCCGGTTGTGCCGGATGGATCTGGCGGATTTTCAGCTGCAGCCGCCCGCGGTAATTTAAAATGTCCCCAGTTACTTTTACAATCGTCTCCGGTTTATATGTTTGTTCGTCCTGTTCGGTCGCATCCCAGAGTTTTGCTTCGATATCCCCGGTCCGGTCCTGCAAAATCAATGTTAAAAACGGTTTGCCGTTGCTCGCAATTCCTTTTGTTGCGTGTTTGATGAGCAAAAACGCGTCAAACTGTTCGCCCACCTCATAGTAGAGTAGCCCTTTTGCCATAATAATCCTCCGATCTAACCCCTGATTGATTTGTCTTAAAGTATACCATAATCCGGCCGGAATCCGCTTTTGATCTAAACCGGCTTTGCTTGTGCGTTTCACCGCCGTGTTGAAATTAGGAAAAAGACGACTACGGCCAGGACAAACTGGTTTACTGCTTGTGCATTTCACCACCGTGTCGAAATACAGACATTCGGCCCGCCCCTCTTATTTACGGCTGAATACGGCTGATGTTTCCAGAACCTGTCAGCTCTTGACCGTGTATAGCCCCCAAGGTTTTCACCTCATGGCCTTTAAAAAACCGGAGCATCGGCTGCTGGCATGTAAAAAGCAGCACCTGCCTCGATTCGCTCACCTGGTCGAGCAAGCGGGCCATTTTCTCTGTCCGGTAAATATCAAAATTAACAAAACCGTCATCAATGACAACCGGGGACGGGAATTCTCCGCCGAGCGCCTCCGCAAGGGAAAAACGCAAAGCAATATACAGCTGTTCCGCCGTTGCCTGGCTCAGCTCATTTGCAGCAAACAGCACATCATCACGCCGTTTAACGTAAAAACGGCCATCCTCCCCGCCCATATGGAGGGAGACATACGATCCGTTTGTTAAAGATTGCAAATACGCTTCGGCTTTATTCAGGACTTGCGGAAAGCGGGTTTCCCGGAGCCGCTTCATCATGCCGGAAAGCAAACGTTTCGCCGTGGCAAACCGTGCCCATTCGAAAGCTTCTTCCCGGAAATCTGAAAGCGCGCTGTAATATTCATGCAGTTTTTCGGTAAACGTCCCGCCTTTTTCCAGCCTGTCCAGTTCAAACCGGATTTCCGCCGCTTCTTTTCTCATACTGCGAAGCGCGTTCGCCTTTTCCGCAATTTTCTCTTCCAGCTTTTGCTTTTCCTGCTCAAATATGGATACATCTTCTATCCTTTCGAGCCGTTCTAGGTCTTCCCGGCTGATCCGTAAATCTATGATTTCGAGCTGACCGGTCAACTTTTCGTATTGCTGAAAAAGGCTACCGGCTTTCCGGAAATCTTCCTCATTCGCGGCACCGGCAAGGGCAAAAAGTTTTTTAATCTCCTTATCTGTTGCTTCCGCTTCCGATTCAAGCAGCTGCAATTGTTCTTCCAGCTCGGCACATTTCTTTTCCCATTCCTGCAGGCGGATTTTTCTTTCCTGTTGTTCCGCACACGCCTGCTGCAACAGCAAGATACCCTCCTGGCGTAATGGCCAGTTGACGTGGAGCCGGGACCACAGGTTTTCCATCCTTTCTGCAAATGCCGACTGAGAGGCGGAAAGCTGCGCCAGTTTCTTTTCGATACGCGACCGCTCGCGCAATTTCCCGCTTAAGTCCGTCAAAAGTTGGAACGCATCGGGCAGCTGTCCGGGCCGGAAGCCATCACCCAATTGCAAAGTTTGCCTGAAATGGCTGATTTCTGCCAGCAGCTGTCTTTCTTCCGCTTCCAGACGCTGCTTCCGGTTTTGCATTTGCCGGCCGTTCTGTTCGCCTTCCTCAAGCTTCAGAATGAGCTGTTTCCAGTTTTCGCGCAGCTGTTTCTGCCGTTCATATTCATGCCAATCCGTGTCCCCGTCTTTCCAATTCCGCAGCTCTTTTTCCTCTTCCTCCAGTTCCTGTTCGAGCGCTCGGATTTCTTCTTCAAACGGGTTCCGCTTTCCCTTCAAAGCATGGTAGCCTGACACGGTTGCACCAAGCACAAAAACGCCCAGAAACAGGTATTGCCCTGTGAGCAAACTCCACACGCCGGCCATCAGAAACAATAATGCAAGGCCGAAAAACAGGACGGGGGGCTTCCGGGCTTCATTTGCCATTTTTTTCATGCGGGAAAGCTGCTGTTTCCCGCGCCTGATATCGGCTTCAAGCAATGATTTTTTTTCCTTTTCCTGCCGCTTTGCCGATAAATCGCGAAAAGCCTCTTCGGATACGAGCTCTTTTTCCAAAAGTGCGCATTGCTGCTCAACAGCATTCATCCGAGCCCGCAAGTCCTCAAGCTGTGCCTGTAAAGCATCGTTACGGGAACGGTGATGGTCATACGCCTTGATGAGGGTGCTGAGCCTTTCTTTTGCCGCAATGCTTAAGTCAAGCTGCGGTACTTTTTCAACTTGCGATGTCGTAAGATGCAGCATTCCCGATAATTCGGCGATTTGGCTGTTCAGGATTTCGCGTTCAGACTGGAGGCGCTCTGCTTCCGCCTGCCACCCGCGGTATTGCGGCCAGTCATCGAGCAGCTTTTTAATCTCCCCTTCATGCCGGACGAAAAGCGGATCCGGCTGCTCTCCTTCCATTTTTTCTACCAGTACCTGTTTTTGTTTTTTAACAGCTGACAGGCGCCCGGTAGAAGCGCGCCATTCCGACATCAGCGCGTCAAGGCGCCGGATTCCGTCAGCGGGAAAGCGGACGGGACCGATTTCCGCCAGCTGCAGTTTGATATGCTTTCTTTCTGCATAAAGCGGCCAAAGGCTTGTGAGATGTTCATACTGCTGAACCGTTCCCCTTAAGGCTTCCAGCTCCGCCTCCGCTTCTTCCTGTGCTGCTTCAATCGTTGCCAGCCGGGCTTTCCATTCGCCATAACGGCCGTTTTCCGCTTTCAGGTGATTCAGTTCTTTTTCCATGGCCTGAAGTTTCCTGAGTTGCACGTTCAAGACCGGTTTCCGCCCGTTCGGTTTAAAACGCGCCTCCATTTCCTTTTCGAGTTCCCGTTCCGCCGAAAGCAGCGCATCCGTCCCGATTGTCCCTGCAGCAAATAAAAAGCGGCTAAAATCATCGCCTGTTAATTTGCGGATTTCCTGGAGGCTTTGCAGATTAAAAGAATAAATGGACTGGAACATTTGCCGGTTCAGCCCGTTTAAAACTTGTGCAAGTACCTCTTCGCCGCCTGTTCTGCCATCTGCAAAAGTGACGGACACTTCTCCGGCTGCTCTTCCTTTTATCCGTTCCACCGTTATTTTTCCGTCTTTTTCTGTTTCGAGGACAAGCCTCCCGCCGTACACCGGTGAAAATTTTGGCTCATAGTGCTGCCCGTTTTGCTGTCTTGAAGGAAACCCGAATAAAACGGCTTCGATAAAAGCCATGAAGGTTGATTTGCCGGCTTCGTTTTCCCCGTAAATGACCTGCAGATCCGAAAGATTTTCCATATGAAAATCAACAAGCCGGCCAAAACCGTAAATATGGACCTCCCGTATTTTCATCGTTTCCCCCTGCCTTTCAACTTCTCAAAAACAGCCGCTTCCGCTTCCAACAGAAGCCGCTGCTTTTCATCTCCGCCCAAGTCCAGGTAGCGGCCCGCAACCATATGGCTGTACAACGGGGAGACCGCTTCATCTACTGTGGTTTCTCCCAATTGTGCCAGCGTTTTCTTCATTTCCTGCAAAATAAAGCCGTCATCCCGTGCGGAGATAAAGGCATCTTCAGGCAGTGTGATGCGGTGTACCCAGACAAAATTGCGGTCTGCTTCTTCGCCTTCCTGTAGCACTTCCATCAGTTCGCCGTTTTTCACTTTTCCAAGCGCTTCATCATCGAGCAGATCCGGATCTTTTATATCCAATTGCAAAAATACGCCCTGTGCCTCTTTCCTTTCTTCTTCAAGGGCATTGCGGCAAACTGTGTACAGACGATTAAAATCATTTGCGCCTTTTACGGAAACGGTACGTTTTTCCCATAAAATGTCCGCCGTCTCATAGAATGCGGTATGCGTACCAAGCGGATCCATTTCGGTAACCATACAGCCTTTCGGACCCGTTTCTTTCCGGTTTCTCCCCTGAATATTCCCGGGATAAATGATATAGGGATGCGTATGTAAAATCTGCTGCTTGTGGATATGGCCAAGCGCCCAGTAATCCATCCCTTTTTCCAGCAAATCCTGCAAGGCAAAAGGCGCATAAGGCTGGTGCATTTTCGTCCCGCCTTCAAGGTAACCGTGCAACATGCCGATGTGAAAATCAGCATCTCCTGTTTTCCTGTATTCATCCGTTTTGTTCTCCAGCACGTGCCGCTTCGGGTAACTGAACCCGTACACATGGACTTTCGACCCGTTTTTAGCTGTAAAAGATTTGGCTTCAACACGCTCGGAAAATATCCGGACATTTGCGGGCATGTCCAATTTTGTCCATGACCCGCTTAGATGGTCGTGATTGCCATGCAGCACAAATACGGAAATGCCAGCCTCTTGGAGCCGCTCAAACTGCTTCTTCAGCCTCACCTGGGCTTTCAGGCTGCGGTCTTCCCCGTCGTATAAATCCCCGCATATCAGCAGGAAATCCGCTTCTTTTTCAATTGTAAGGTCACATAGATTTTTAAATGCCCGGAAAGTGCTCTCCTTTACCCGTTCAAACAGCGCCGGCGGAAGCTTGCGGAGCCCCGCAAACGGACTGTCAAGGTGCAGGTCGGCCGCATGGACAAAGCGAATCCTTTTCAACGACATCCCTCTTTCGTAAAAAAATAACCGGCATTTTTCCATTTTTTGTGAAATCCAACCTGTTCGTAATCAAACGCATTTCATAGAATATATGTTCTATCTTCATTATAAAAGGTTTGGCACGTTCAGGCAACAAAAAAATGGCTGAACATGCCAAACCTTTTTAATTGTATTGCCGGTATACGTATGGATCTTTCGGCTCGCTGCTTTTATGGTAACTTGTTACTTTTAAATACGGGATATTCTCTTTAAACGGCGTATAGTACGTCGTATCCAGTTTCCCTTCAACCTCAATCCATGTATTTTCTTTCACGTTTGCCATATTGTCCGGAAAATCAACGAGCATCCCGTATACGCCGGCATCGGCAATGCAGTGGATAATGCCGAACCGGAGCACAAACAGCTGATTCGCTTTAATATCATCCGTCCGGTAGACAAACCCTTTAATTGCCACTTTTTTGCCGATAAAATTCCCCGGATAATTATAAATCGTTTCAAGCCCGTGGAAATAATGGTCATCATCGAGGACGATGCTTTGCAATTTACTGTACTTTTTCAAATCCGAACTTTCCATTTCTGTATACTGGTCCTTATCATAGTAAAGGCTGGAATTCGGCCGTAAAATCTGGTGATTGGCATATTGGTCCTTGTCATTGTCAATCATAGAAAAGTGGAAGCCCTTTGCTTTGACAACGGTGGAATTCAAGGTGGCCACCGGAAGAAAAATGCCCGTTACAACCGGGATTAAAATCATGCCGTACGTAAACATTTTTTTGTACCATGTATTTTCATCCGTTTCATGCGAATGGCCGTGGTGGGCGGCGTGATGATGGTCATGCACCTCGTTTCCCGCCCTGACCCATTTCACGAGCTGGTACAAACATAAAAAACCCATCGCAAAAATCATGGAAAACGACAAATACGCATACTTCATATTAATATATTTGCTAATATCTCCTGTCGCGTGCAGCTTCATAAAAAAATACGCGAAGCCGAACAAAACTATAAATCGCAACATTTTAAACACCTTCTATATCAAGAATGCACCCGTAAACACAAAAACGATAATCAGCCCGATCATCGAAAAGACAAATTTTCTTTTAAAGGAATGCATCATCATGAGCAGATTTTTTATATCCACCATCGCGCCAAATACTAAAAACGCAAGGATGGCCGACGTCCCGAACATCCCGTTGAAAGACGAAGCAATGAAGGCATCCGCCTCGGAACAGATCGACATAATAAAAGCAAGCAGCATCATAATTAGAATCGCCGCCATTTTTGTCTGCCCGAGCGACAGCAGCGTGCTCGTCCGGAAGAAGGTCTGCATTGCGGCAGAAATCAGGCCGCCAAACACGAGAAACTTCCCGACGGAAAAAAACTCATCAATCGCATGGTCGATCGTACCGGTGATTTTTTGCAGAAAATTCGGTTTATCATGTGCTTCGTGGTCATGCCCGTGGTGGTGCAATTTGGCCTCCACAAATTCGCGAAGCTGGTTTTCGGAAAAAAAATATGAAATCGCAATCGCGGTTAAAACAGCAGTAAAAATCGCCAGTCCGCAGCGAAGCAGTGCCATTTTCCAGGAATCGCCAAACGCGACAAACGTAGAAAAAATGACAACCGGGTTGATAATCGGCCCCGTCAGCATAAAAGCGATGGCGGCAGAAAGCGGGACATTTTTCCGGACAAGCCTTTCCGTAATCGGGACAATGCCGCATTCACAGGCTGGAAAAAGCGCGCCCATCCCGGTGCCGAACGCAATGGATAAAAAGCGGTTTTTCGGCATAACTTTTGCAATCATTTCCTCAGTGACAAACATCTGGATCACCGCTGAAATGAACACACCCAGCACAATAAAAGGCAACGCCTCGATGATAATGCTGATAAAAATGGTATTCATTTGCAATAAGGACTGGACCATAACGGCATATCGCACTCCTTTTTCTATCACACTCACAAAAAACTCTCCCAATAAGGATACTATAAGTCTTCATTGGCGTAAATGAAGAAAACCAGGAAATGGCGGGTAAGCAGGGAAACGATGGAAAAAAATGATTTCCAATTTGATGAAATCGATGCGATTCTATTACTTTTCGGATCGGACTGTGTTATGATAGTGTCAAATGAACTAGTATTGAGAACGTGAAGGGAATGAAGCAATTGCCGGTATCTATATTTGACTTTGGGTTGGTTGTTTCTGCCGGAGCTTTTGTTGCGCTGCTTAAGATCATTATGATCGATATCATTTTATCGGGCGACAATGCGGTTGTGATCGCCATGGCAACCCGGAAACTGCAGCGCGAACAACAAAACAAAGCGATTTTCTGGGGGACAGCCGGTGCGGTGATTTTAAGAATTCTGCTGGCAATGGCAATCGTTGCTTTGCTGAAAATTCCTTATGTAAATGTCATTGGCGGGCTTTTGCTTCTATGGATCGCATATAAAGTGCTCGGCGGCGGAGATGAAAATGTCCACGTCAGAGCAAAAAATGGGCTGCTGGTTTCGATTGGTACGATTATTATGGCTGATGCGATTATGAGCCTTGACAATGTAGTGGCGCTGGCCGGTGCTTCAAACGGACATATCGGCATGATTGCGCTCGGCGTTGCCATCAGTATTCCGGTCATGATCTTCGGTTCAAAGATGATTGTAAAAGCGATGAACCGTTACAGCTGGATTGCCTATGTCGGGTCCGCCATCCTCGCCTGGACGGCAGCAGAAATGCTCTTTAAAGATGAACAAATCCTGAAATGGTTGAATATCTCACACGGGCCGGTAACATATACGATCGGCGGCATTCTTACGGTTTTGGTGTTGTTCCTTGGCTGGCTTTCGAACCGTAGGGCGGCGGTAAAGCAGGTTAAGCAAGTAAAACGGGATATAAAAAAGGACGTAAAGCAGGATGTGCAGCAGCGTGTCCATATCCATTAATGGCAAGCGCATGCGCCGTTCCCATTAAATGAACCCGGGCTAGGTTGGCCCGGGTTCTTTTTAGCGGTGGAACAAAATCAGTTTTCCTTCAGGGGATACGCAACGGTGCGTTTTCTCATCGACGCCTTTTTCTTTTAAAAGCGCCTCCCCTTTTTTCTTCGCTTCCGTATCATCCTGTGCTTCAAAACCTTCATCGAGAATCTTTTCTCCTGTCGGTTCAAAGGCAGTCAGTTTATAGTCGCGCATGTTTTCACTCCCCTTTGAATTGCGGCGCCCGCTTCTCTACAAAAGCGCGGATGCCTTCCTTGTGGTCTTTCGTCTGGCGCATTTTCCACTGTGCATGTTTTTCCAGTTCCAATGATTTATTGAAATCAGGGCGGTTCAGTTCCGTATAGATTTTTTTCGTTTTGATCATCGCGAGGACCGGTTTTTTCTGCCATTCTGTAATTTTTTGGTCAACGGCAAGCGCAAGATCGAGCACGGCTTCATCGATAATGCCCATTTCGGCTGCCTCTTCAGCGGACATGACTTTTCCTTCCCAAATCACTTTTTTCGCCTTTTCCTGGCCGATCCGGCGCTGCAGCAAATAGTGGCCGCCACCGTCCGGCACAAGGCCGATCCCGATGAAGTTCATCGCGATTTTACTGTCCAAATCACTGATAATGGTATCACAGGCTAGGGCAAGGCTTAAGCCCAATCCTGCAGCAGCTCCATTAATCGCCGCAATGGTGAGTTTCGGCATGCCCACAAGAATGGAAACGGCTTCATTTATTTGGTTCATAAAAGAGGTGAACCCTTTCTCTTCTTCCATCGCCAGCATGGCTTTAATGTCCCCGCCTGCGGAGAATGCTTTGCCGTTTCCGGACAAGACGAGAATGTGAATGTCATCCTTCATCGCAATCGCTTTCAACGTGTCCGCCAGTTCCTTAATCATCTCCAAGTTCAGCGCATTCATTGCGTCCGGGCGGTTGAAATACAAATAGGCTGCCCCGTCTTTTTCCTCCACTTTGATCGTCTCATACGTTGAAATCACCGAGATCCCTCTCCCTTTGTTTTATTCTTCCTATTACTAGGATAGCGAAATATTCGGCAATTTCCAATACAAAATGACAGCTTTTTAAAAAATTCATCAAAAAAAAGAGGCTGCCGCCTAAAGCAAACAGCCCCTTCCATCCTTATTTCAGCAGTTTCATTTTTTTCAAAAAGTCGATTGGCTGCTGTTTCCGGAAATGCTCTTTTACCATATAAGACACCCCGTTTTCATTGTTAGAACGGGTCACCCAGTCTGACGCGTTTTTGACAGCGGGATGCGCATTTCCCATCGCAACGCCGAGCCCAGCCCACTCGACAAGCGGGAGATCATCAAGGCCCGAACCGATTACAACCACTTCCTCACGACGGATGTTCATCCGGTCGCATACATATAAAAGCCCGCGAAGCTTGGAAATACCAGCCGGCACAATATCCAGCTTCCCGTTTCCGCAAAAAATACAATCCACTTCATGGAACATATTGGTAATCGCTTTTTTAGCTGCCTGAATGTCCTCTCCGTCAGAAAAAATCACTTCGATTTTGGGCGGGGAAAGCGGCGTTTGTTCCAGTTTTGCCGATAAATCGTCCACATATTGTTCTGCATAAGAAAACGGATTGGACGTTTGATAAATGACTTTTCCCATCAACTTATTCGGATGCTTCACTCTGTTAGACAATGTAAACCGCTCGGAAACAAGGCGGATTTGGGCGTGAAACCCTTCCAAAAGGCGCACAAGGTCACGGGTGGCCTCTTCGCTGATCCTTCTGACAAAAATCGGTTTATCCAGTTCACTGGCAATATAAGCGCCCTGGTGCGTGATTAAGGAAGAATGCAGCTTCAGCCATTTGGCAATCCGGTGGGCCGAAGCGAAATTTTTTGACGTAATGAGCGTCACCGCAATGCCTTTTGCACCTGCATATTCGATTGCTTCTTTCGTTGTTTTGCCGAGCCGGCCGTTATCCTGCAGCAATGTTCCCTCAATATTTAACGCCAGCATTTTATAGATCATGGATGCTCCCCCTCTTCATGATGCTCCCGGCTGCCGGGCTGATTTCTCACACAGCCTGCTTTCTTTTACAGATGTATGAGAAAAAAGGGGGAAATAGAACTTTCCGGCTCCATTCTTCTATTTTCCGGCGTACAAATCTTCGACAGGCCTCATCAGCACCTGGTTGATTTCGCTGAGCAGATCGCTTAGCCGCTGTTCAGCGCCGATCAACTGCATAATGGCGGGATTTGACTGGACCGCTTGCATGGCAGCCTGCGCCTGTTTTTCATCTTCTTCTGTAACCGGAAGCCCCTGCATTTGTTTATCTTGCAAATTGAGTTGAAGCTGCCTGAAACGGTCAAACAATGCTCTCGCCTGGCCGTTTGACCGAACATTTTCGTACGCCTGCTTCAATGCAGCAAATTCATGGCTTTCCCGAATTCCTTTTTCAAGCATACGCGCGTACTCATTTAAATGGGATGGCATATAACTCCTCCTTATCAAATTTTATTCGTCACGGATGGTTTCACGGTTTTGACGCGTTACACAAGCAGCGGCCGGGCCGCCTGAAACCTGTCACAGAAATGCCGGAATACATAGGTTTCCTGTTTTCTCTTTCCTGCACGAAAAGCAGGATCAGGCCGGCCTTATGCCAACAATGCGCCGGAGCTTGCTTCCTTTATACAAGCAGCACGATCACCCCCTGAACGATCCCAATCAGGCCGCCCAGTAACGCGCCAAGATACGTAATCATTGAAAATTCGCGGGCGGTAATGCCAAGAATCAGACTTTCCAGGCGCTCAATCGGAAAAGATTCCACTTCCTGGCGCACAAGATCCGCTACCTGCAGCTTCCGGATGATCAAATGCACGTTTTCGCTAATAAGGTGCAGCGCTTTTTCCGCCAATACAGGGATCCATTCTTCTTCAATTTTATTCCGGTACCGGGCAACAAATGCCTGGACGGGTGTGTCCAAAAAACGTTCGACAGGGAGGAGAGACAATACATTTTTCTCCAGCCATCCGCTTATTTCTTCATCCGGCAAATCCGGCAAAAGTTCCCCGGCCTGTTTTGCTTTCAGGCCGTTCCATTCCCTTTCCAGCATTTCCGCCATGGTTGCTTTCATTCCAGGTTCCTGGAGCGCCCGGATGATCTCAGGCTGAATTTTATCGGCAATCGAAGTATTTCCGATAAAACGTTTCACCATCGCGCCGATCATGCCGCGGTCATCGAGAAAATGGCTAATCATCCCTTCAATTTTCGTGCGGCCTGCAGGGCTCGAAATGTATTCACTAATCCTTGCAATGATCAAATCCGCCAAAACAGGGATTTTTTCTTCGGCTTTTTTGATCACGGCTTCGGGCAGCAGTGCTTCAAGCGTTTGAGGTGCGATATGTTGTTTTGCCTGCCCGTAACGGGTGCGGATGAATGCTTTGATCCCGGTTTGCACACGCTCCGCCGACAAATCCACTTTAAAAAAACGAGCCATTTGCGGGGCTGTCCAACTCATCTCCAGCCATTTCAAAAAAGTATCCGTCATCCATCGGGCCGTCTCTTTCCGAAACCCGGGCGACAACAGCTTTTTTTCGATGCTTTCCGGGGTGACCAGATGACGCACCACCATTTCGCCGAGCTGTTTCGCAATTTCTTCGCGCCTTTTCGGAATCAACCCGGGCGTGAACGGAAGCCGCCAATTTTTAATATAAATCGCCTCATACGGCCGAAACAGCATTTTAATGGCCAGATAATTTGTGAATCCGCCGATCACTGCCCCCACGACAGTCATAAACAAAATTTCCAAAAATGCATGCATACACAATCATCCCTCATTTTTTTCGTTGTAAAATTTTTTCCAAAGAAGCACGGGAAGTTTCCAGCCCGCTATGCGGACACAACCGTTGATTTTGGTTCTATGCTGCGGAAAACCGCAAACTTAATGAAAAAATACCCTTTTTTGCGGCCGGGTATTTCTAAAATCAGCTATTTTTTGAACCGATTTTCTGTGCTAATCATAAGATATCAGCAAAAGCCCAATAAAGTCAAAAATGGACCGTGTTCGTGCCCGTGTTTTCAGGAGGAAGGGAGGGAACGGATTGGCATCAACCATTGCATTCCGGCATGACGATGAAATGAAAGGCGCGGCGGCGGAAATTCCACGGGCGCTCCTTTCCTTTTTGCACATTTTAAATGGCGGGCTCACCATCCGGTTCGGCGGAAAAACAGCCACGGCAAAAGTAGAAACCGATGCATCCGGCAAAACGGTGATGATGCTCTCTGCGGATGGTTACAAACATCTGAAGCTCCCTGTTCCGCCCGCACGGATGAGAGCCTTCTGCCAGCAGGGAGTGCTTGAACTTGGCCCGGTAATTGCCGTCTTGACAGAACTCACTGGCAGTGCCCCTTCCGAAAACATTCGGCCATTTTGCGAAGAACTGCATCACCTGCTCGAAAAAGAAGGCGGCTACCTTTTTGTAGAAGGCTTGGATTCCCGTGCCGGTACCGGCTGCACGTTTTCCGACGACTGTTGGAAAACAAGGGAAGTGCCGGAACCGGACATCGTCTATAACCGCATTCACTCCAGGCTGGCTGAAAAAAGCCGTCAGTTTGAGAAAAAAACAGCGGCGTACAAAGAAAAGAGAATCGATTTTTTTAATGCCAAGTATTTAACAAAAATGGAAGTTTACGAATGCCTTTATGCAAACCGATTTTTGCGGCCGTATTTACCGGAAACTTGCCGGTACGGGCCAGCGTGCCTTGCGGAAAAACTTGAGGCATCAAGCGTCCTGTATGTCAAGCCCGAAAACGGAAGCCAGGGGCGCGGCATCATCCGGATTGAAAAAATGGAAGGCCGTTTCCTCCTTGGCCATACGCACAAGGAAAACAGTTTGCCGGAAGTTGCAGAAAATGTGGAAGACATCGTTAAAAAAATGGACCAACTCACCGGAACCCTTCCGTATATTCTTCAACAAGGCATTCCATTGCTTTCGGCAGATGGAAGGCAAACCGATTTCCGGTTTCTTGTCTGGAGAACCGGCGCAAAAAACGATTGGCAGATCGCGTCATCCCTCGCAAGAACAGCGGCAGATGATGCGATTGTATCAAACCTCTCACAAGGAGGGCTTCCGGCAAAACCGGCGCCGCTGATCTTCCATCATTTCGGAAAGGAAAAAGGCCGGCTTGCGCTGGAACTCATGCACGAGCTGGCGGAAGCCGCCGCCATCACGCTCTGTTCTGCCGGAAACGGGCATTTTGCGGAATTCGGGATCGATATAGGCGTGGACCGGGAAGGAAAACCGTGGGTAATTGAAGCAAACGTTAAGCCGTCTAAGGCCGCGTTTGGCGTATCCCGCGGCGGCATCCGCCCATCCGTAAAAGCACTTTACCGTTACGGTTTATTTCTATGGACTGAAAGGGGAATGGAACATGCCGGATAAATTAGGCATTCTAACGCTGGATCCTGCTTCCCGGCAGGAATATTTTGACCAAATGGCACATGAATCAAAAAAATACGGGACCGATCTTTATTCATTCTCCCCCCTTGATTTACTGCCCGGCACGCAGAAAGCAAAAGGACTCCATTTTGACACTGCAAGCGGCATATGGAAAGAAGAAGTTTTCCAAATTCCGGAATTCCTTTATGACCGCTGCTTTTACGGTGAAGACCAGCCATCAAAAGATGCCAAAAAAATTGTCGCATGGCTGAAAGAACGGAAAGACCTTACCTTTCTCGGATACGGGCTGCCGAATAAAGCCATGCTTTATGACCGCCTAAAGGAAATTCCGGAGATCTCTCCGTATTTGCCGGAGACAGTAAAGGCGGACAGCACGGGAACGGTTTTGCGGGAGCTGAACAAATACCTTTCCATTATTTTAAAACCGGCAAACGGTGCGCATGGTTATGCGGTATATTCCCTCGAAAAGAGAACGGGCGGACTGCTTGTGAGTACGACGAAAAACGGCAGTCTTATATCGCGGAACTTCGACCGTTTGGATCAATTTCAAGCTTGGCTCAATCAGCTGCTTGGAAAGCATGATTTTCTCATTCAGGCAAGGATTGACAATATGGACCGGAAAAACCGGCCTTTTGATCTCCGCATCTTTTTGCAAAAAGACAGCCGCGGCGAGTGGCAGGAAGTGGCGCGGGGCATCCGTACCGGCATGGAAAACGGCATTCTAACCAATTTGAGCGCAGGGGCAAGCCTCTCAACATACGAGAACTGGCAACGCGAAACGCCGCATTTTAATCACGTCTATATCAGCCAGGAAATCTCTGACATCATCAGCACCTTGCCGGCTGTTTTGGAAGAAACTTTTCAACCGCTGTTTGAGCTGGGGATCGATCTGCTCATTGCGGGAGACCAATCGATCTGGATACTCGACATCAATTCGAAACCGGGCAGGAAAATGGTCAGCCTTCTCCATCCGGAAAAAACCGGGCAAATGGCTGAAGCCCCGCTTGCCTACTGCCGGCATTTACAGGAAACCGGAAGCCGCGCGCGGGCAAATATCGAAACTGTATAGCACGAAGCTGAAAATGAAACGAGGTGTTTTGCAAATGGCTAGAAAATATAAAATCGAGTTTTTTGAGGCATCCGACCCGATCCTGTACACGCCGCAAAGCCTTCCGATACTTGAACACACCGACAAAGTGGCTTTCGGCTCTAAGATCGCTGCCGCAAAAATCGAACCGCATCCAAATGGCCGCAATGTTTTTTCCGTCTCAAGCGCACTTGCCGGTGAACTGAGAATGCCCGCCTTTTTAACGGTTCTTCACTGTTTCCAAAACAGCGATATCCTAATGCTCGGCCCGCTTGTCGGCATTTTTACGGCCGGCTTCACCCCTTTTGAAAACCGGCCGGCCGGCGCAAGGTCAGCGTGGTTTGCAAAACTTCTTTCCGCCCAGCCGGACGCCGGTGTTGTGCCGTTTTTATTCGGCGAACAGCATATAGATTGGGAACAGGGTGTGATCACCGGCTACTTTTACGGGAGAGCGGGCTGGGAAAAACAGGAAGTTCCATTTCCCAATGCCATTTACGACCGGCTCCCGAACCGGAAGAGTGAAAAACTTGTAAATGCGCAGAAAATTAAAGAAAAATTGGAAAATGAATATTTCATTCCATGGTACAATCCCGGTTTTTTCAACAAACTAGAAATTCACGAGCGGCTGTTTCAAGATCCGGATGTGCGCCCATATTTGCCGGAAACAAACCCGCTCACCTCTTTTCATCAAATTGAACGGATGCTGTCTGACTACGGGATGGTCTATATCAAACCGGTGAATGGCAGCCTTGGCCTCGGCGTCCATCAAATCCTTTACCACCATGCTTCCGGTGCGTATTATTGCCGGTACCGGGACACTGGCAACCGATTGTTAAAATTCAGCAGCCTTGAAAACTTAATGAACCGTGTTTTTTCCAAAAAGCAATGGAACCGGCTGCTTGTCCAGCAGGGCATTTTTCTCGTAACAGACGGAGGGCGGCCGGTTGATTTCCGGGTCCATACCAATAAAGACGGGGATGGAAACTGGGTCGTTACAGCAATCGCGGCAAAAGTGGCCGGCCCGGGAAGCCCGACAACGCATGTGAGAAGCGGCGGATTAATTAAAACACTTCCCGAGCTTACGGAAAACCCGGAACAACAGGAGATGTACCGGCATGCACTGGAAACAGCCGCCCTCAAACTTTCCCGTGCCATCGATGAACATGTCGAAGGAATCATTGGAGAAATCGGGTTTGACCTCGGCATCAGTACGGACGGAAAAGTATGGCTGTTTGAAGCCAATTCAAAGCCCGGGCGCTCCATTTTCAACCATCCGTTCATGAAGGCGTGCGATTTATTGACGCGCAAAATGAGCTTATCATTTGCCGTTTATTTGACGGAACGGCAGGTGCAGTCACCAGGGGAAATGTTCCCATGACCGTCATCTGGTTTGACCGCAAGGAAAAAATGTTTAAGCGCACTACCCCGTCCCCGCTTTTTTGGGGAAAAGAAGCGGAACTGATTCCTTTCTCCGCGAAACCCGGTGAGGAAACGCCTCACCGCCTGATGTTAAAAGGAGCATCGGCCGGCCCCCTTATCGGGATACTTATCAGTAAATCAAAGAAAGCCATCAGCGGAGATCGTGATTTTTTTATCGCCATTCAACAAGCATTGCAGGAAAAACAGGGCGGTCTGTCTTTTTTATTCAGCCTTGCCGATATTTCAGCACATATTACCGGTGTGTTTTGGGATGTAAAACAAGAAAAATGGCACAGGGCAATGTTCCCACTTCCGGACGTGGTTTATAACCGGATCCGGAAGCGGGAGGAAGAATCGGGCGAAGATTTCCACCGCTTCACCACGCTTCTCCGGCAAAAAAGGATTCCTTTTTTCAACCCGCATTTTTTAAATAAATATGATGTGTACGAAAAATTGAAGCAGGACCCGGCGATTGCTGGTTTTCTTCCGGAAACGGCGCTTATTTCTGATGAAGACAGCTTGCACGCTTTTTTATTGACGCACAAGGATGTCTATATCAAGCCCGCCGCCCGTTCGCAAGGATACGGCATCCGCCGCATTGTAGAGGGACCCTGTGAGACATGGACATTTTACACGCCCCAATCCGCCCGCTTGCCCGCCAGCTTTTCGGATGTGTGGCAGGAGATTGGCCTGCTTGCGGAAAAAGAAACGTACATTGTCCAAGAAACCGTGCCAACATTATTGCTTGATGGTCGGAAATATGACTACCGTGTCCACGTCCATTACGACGGAACAGGTTACCGGGTTACCGGCATCGGCGTGCGGGTTGCCCGCCCCGGCGGCATGACAACCCATACGGCAAAGGGCGGGGAAACGCTGGTGCTATCTTCCCGGGAAAAAACGGAGATTGAAAAAAAGCTTGCGCCGCTCATTTCAGCATGCGGCAATGCTTTAGCGGAATCATACGGCTTTTTCGGGGAATTTACCGCTGACATCGCACCCGGCAATGAAGACAGCTTTTATTTGTTTGAACTGAATGCGAAACCAATGTCCTTTGATGAACCTGAAATTGAAACAGCAAAAACCCAGAAACTTGCCGATTTGTTTTATGCCGTTACCGGATTTTTGGCAAAATGATTCCCTCCCTTTAAAAAAATTGAGTAAAATAGACTATATCCAATGAAAAACTGAGGGGTCCAAACATGCTGGAAAGATTAAAAACGAGGTATCCAAATGCTTGCATTGCAAATGAACCGATTGCGGCGAAACCTTTGTTGTGGTTTTGGATGGAAGAAGAAAAACGGTATTTCGGGATTGATCCGGTCGAATTGACACCGGAAGAAACGCTGCTGTTAAAGACATTATTCCCAAAATTTCAAGAAAATACTGCCGGCACGACGAGCGAAGCATCCAAATGGTATGACTACCTGTTTTTGCCGGATGCCGATGCCCCTGTCCATGACGGCGTATATCGCGTTACACAATTTGCGCTGGCAAAAGCAGGGTCGGATGTATCCGGCGTTCAGGAAGCTATCAAAAACATGTTTGTGCCTGATGTCTTGGTGATTGTGACCAATCAGCTGGAAGGCATTGTGATTGAAGAAAAAAGTGAAACAATTGCAACCGAAGACGATCTGACGGCATCCATCCGTGCGTTTGAAGGGGATTTCTACACCCCTGTTTTGCTGTATTTAGGCGAATTTCAGGAAATGGCAGCATTAAAGCACCACTTCTCATTCGAACGCCGGCTTTTCGAATTTGCCAAAAGCCGCCGGAAAACGTCCGCTTTGTTCACGGTTCATTCCCTGCTTCCCCTTTATTTGCTGTCTAATTTGCCTGAAAGTGAAAAGGGCCTGCTCTTTCAATCCCTGCACGGGCTGTTTGAAGAAGACCGGGAAATGGGGCAAACGATCAAACGGTATCTTGAAAATTTTGCGAATGCCAGCCTGACGGCAAAACAATTATTCATCCACCGCAATTCCTTGCAGTACCGGATTGAAAAATTCGAAGAAAAAACGGGTTTGAATTTAAAACATTTTACAGATGCGATCTTTGCGTATTTCGCCTGTCTCGAAACCTTTGGCGGCTAACCCTTCCGATAAGTCTTACGTGATCTGCCTTGAGATGGAATAGGCCTATTTTACAAAAAATGGTTGTATCAAGAGTGGCATGCCGGCATCAGCTCCCATGTTGTAATGAATGCGGCAACCAGAAGAATGGAAAACGAGCTGCTTTTACATTGCCAGGATCCCGGCTCTCTCATTTCACTGCGTCAACCGGGAAAATCGTGTGGGCAGGGTGCCGAAAATCGCCCTGCATTTTTTGTGCATCCTGACGTTCCCATTATGAAAGGGTTTTCTTTATAATAAAGACAACTTATAACGGGGGAGGATTTTACGATGACAGAACTTGCGCTTGAGCATATTTATAAGATTTACGACAATAATGTAACCGCTGTATCCGATTTTAATCTACATATTAATGACAAGGAATTCATTGTATTTGTCGGTCCTTCCGGCTGCGGGAAATCGACGACGCTCAGGATGATTGCCGGGCTTGAAGAAATTTCAAAAGGCGATTTATACATGGATGGCAAACGGGTGAACGATGTCGCGCCGAAAGATCGTGATATCGCGATGGTATTCCAGAACTACGCGCTTTATCCGCATATGACGGTATACGACAATATGGCATTCGGGCTGAAACTCCGCAAAGTGCCGAAAGCGGAAATTGACAAGCGGGTACAGGAAGCCGCAAAAATTCTTGGCCTTGAAGAATATTTAAAACGGAAACCAAAAGCTTTATCAGGCGGACAAAGGCAACGGGTTGCCCTCGGCCGCGCGATTGTACGGGATGCAAAAGTCTTCCTCATGGACGAACCTTTATCAAATCTGGACGCAAAATTGCGGGTGCAAATGCGGGCCGAAATTGCCCGGCTTCACCAGCGTTTGCAAACGACGACCATTTATGTGACGCATGACCAGACGGAAGCAATGACGATGGCTTCGAGGATTGTCGTCATGAAAGATGGTGTCATCCAGCAAGTCGGAACGCCGCGTGAAGTATACGACTCACCTGCTAACCTGTTCGTCGCCGGTTTTATCGGCTCACCAGCGATGAACTTCTTCCGCGGTAAACTGGATAACGGCAAATTCCACTTAAACGAATCGGTTCAGATTGATGTGCCGGAAGGAAAAATGAAACACTTGAAAAGCCATATCGGGAAAGATGTCATCCTCGGCGTCCGCCCCGAAGACATCCACGATGAACCTGTTTTCATTGAGACAATGCCGGGCGCTACCATCAAAGCCACGATTGATGTTTCCGAACTTCATGGCGCTGAAACAATGCTTTATTCCAGAATCAACGGGCAAGAGTTTATCTCCCGCATCGATTCCAGGACGGTTGTCAAACCGGGTGACGAAATTACGCTCGGGCTTGATATGAACAAAGCCCATTTCTTTGATGCTGAAACAGAATTAAGGATTGGGTGAATAGAAATGCCGGCTGCTGGTTGCAGCCGGCATTTTTTCACTGCAAAAATCACCAGCGATTACCATCCAGGAACCAGTATAATTAAAATTTTTTCCTCCATAATACGTAGTACATCGATCAAATTCCGCTGGGTTCAACCAAGAAGGTGGCGGGGAATTCCCCGCTTGCTGGTGCAATTCCAGCCGACCCAACCAAAAACTCACAACGAGGAGATGACACAGATGGCAAACAACAGCAATTCAAACCAATTGTTAGTTTCCGGTGCTGAGCAGGCTCTCGACCAAATGAAATACGAAATTGCACAAGAATTCGGCGTAAACCTCGGCGCAGATACGACATCCCGCGCGAACGGATCTGTCGGGGGAGAAATTACAAAACGCCTTGTGCAAATGGCTGAACAACAACTTGGTGGTACTTTCCATTCGTAATAAAACAAACCAATAAAATGGCTGAAAAAAAAGGGGGGCAATCGCCTCCCTTTTTATCAGTGATTTAAATTGACCATTTTTTCCGGCACAATCCACTCCTCATATTGTTCTTCGGTTACATAACCTGTTTTAATGGCGGCTTCTTTCAGCGTCGTACCTTCCTTGAAAGCAAGTTTCGCGATTTGGGCCGCTTTTTCATAACCGATATGCGGATTTAAGGCCGTCACCAGCATGAGGGAACGATTAACATTTTCCTGGATCGTTTCTACATTCGGTTCGATGCCGCGCACGCATCTTTCATCAAATGACTTCATCGCATCGCCGAGCAGATGGACGGACTGTAGGAAATTGTATATAATTACCGGTTTAAATACATTTAATTCAAAGTTGCCCTGGCTCGCGGCAAACCCGATTGCGGCGTCATTCCCGAATACCTGGACCGCTACCATCGTCAACGCTTCGCACTGGGTCGGGTTGACTTTGCCAGGCATAATCGAGCTGCCCGGTTCATTGGCCGGGATCGTAATCTCACCGATTCCGCTTCTCGGCCCGCTTGCAAGCCATCTGACATCATTGGCCATTTTCATTAAATCTGCAGCAAGCCCTTTTAATGCCCCGTGGACATGAACGATTTCGTCATGGCTTGTGAGTGCATGGAATTTGTTATCAGAAGAAACAAACGGGTAGCCGGTCTGTCTTTCTAGTTCTTCCGCAACTTTATCACCGAAAGTCGGGTCCGCATTAATGCCGGTGCCGACAGCCGTGCCGCCGATCGCCAGGTTCAAAATATGTTTTGCACTTTCTTTGATCATGCGTTCGCTTTTTTCCAGCATGGCACGCCAGCCGCTGATTTCCTGGCCGAGAGTAAGCGGGGTTGCATCCTGCAAATGCGTGCGCCCGATTTTAATAATTTTCATGTACGCTTTTTCTTTTTCAAGCAGCGTTTCTTTCAGCTGTTCCAGCGGCGGCAACAGCCTTGTCTGTAGTTCATGGTAGGCAGCAATATGCATTGCAGTCGGGAACGTATCGTTCGAGCTTTGCGACATATTCACATCATCGTTCGGATGGACGTGTTCAGTACTATTTTCTCCGGAAAGAATTTCGTTTGCCCTTCTTGCCACCACTTCATTCACATTCATGTTTGACTGGGTGCCGCTGCCTGTTTGCCAGACAACAAGCGGAAAATGTTCATCAAATTTCCCGTCCAGCACTTCTTCACAAGCTTGGACAATCGCCTTCATTTTGGCATCCGATAATTTGCCGAGGCGATTGTTGCTGACGGCAGCCGCTTTTTTCAAATGGGCAAAAGCGCGGATCACTTCCATCGGCATTTTTTCCCCGCCGATCGGGAAGTTTTCCTTGCTGCGCTGCGTTTGTGCCCCCCAATATTTGTCCCGCGGCACTTTCATTTCTCCGAGTGTGTCTTTTTCAATTCGGTACTCCACTTTCTTCCCCTCCTGTATGTGCTTACATTTGAGTTTTGCAAAACGGTGGAAACGGTGGCAAGCCTAAAAAACTTGCCGGTATGTAGCTGCAAGTTTATTTTACTATAAATTCCCGCAAAGCAACACCTCAACGCTCGCGAGTCGCTGATCAATTCCTTTTTGAAAACAATTTTCAGGAATGAAACTTGCACCAAAAAAGCGGCATATCCGTTCACGAGCCGGCCAATGCCGTACATTTACCGTTTGCCGGTATCACAGTCCTGAAAAAATGCCTGCCACTCTCCGGATTTGCCGGATTGTAACAGACATCATTCCCCGCTAACGACCGCTTGAACGGCACCCCTGCTGACTCAGGCCGGCCGTTTTTTCAATGCATTGCGGGTCGCTACCGCCCTGAGCAGCCTGTTCGCAATGGTGTGCATTTATTTTATTTCATATATTCGCGAAATCAAAATAAAAATTCGGCAGCTTCAATACTTGTCCTGCTTTGTCTCCAGTTGCTGTTTTATTTTTTCCACTTCTGTCTGGCTCAGGCCGGTTTTTTCTACAATTAATTGAAGCTCCGTACCTGCCAGCAACATTTTGATGGCAATTGGAATCGTTTGTAACAATTCTTTTCTTTCTTCTTCCCTTCCTTCTTCTCTTCCCTTCTCTACTCCTATTTCAATTCCTTTCTTATACCCGCGATCAAAGTAAGAATTCGGCAGCTTTAATACTTGCTCTGCTTCGTCATAACTCGGGTTCAAGGCTTTTCCCCTTCTATCTGCCTTTTGATTTTCATGATCTCATCTTCACTCAAGCCGGATGCTTGGGCAATGACCTTCACATCCACTTGATTTTTCAACAAGTTAACAATAAATCTTCTTAACCTTTCTTCCCCTTCTTCCCTTCCTTCTTCTCTGCCTTCCTCTTTCCCCTTCTTATACCCGCGGTCAAAATAGGAATTCGGCAGCTTCAATACTTGCTCCGCTTCGTCCGGATCCAGCATTTTAATGTTTTCCATTACTTCCGCCTCCTCTTTTTCGTTCAATTTTAAATAATAATCAAAGAAACCGTGTAACAGCCTCATTTTTGCAGGGTCGAGTTCCATCCGGGCCAGCATCCGCAGAAACTCCAGTTTGACCTGCACCCGTTCTTTTTCTGTATACCCCATTTTGCTTAATAATGCCGCAGCAACAGGGTTGTCGCTCCGGATATAATTTCTCCAATTTTGCTTCATCAGATGAATGGATAAATAGTGAAAACGAAGAATTTCAATGTTGTGGAACGCAAAGGTGTATGTATCAGGGGTTTCTGTTTTCTCCTCGTAACTAAAAACGGCAATCGGCAATACCGGTTTCCGGTGCCGGAGACTGATCATCATGTAATAACGAAACATGCGTTCAGGAAAAGGCTTCTCGTAATACGACTGCGGCTCTACATGGATGAGAATCACGGTATCTTTGCCTTTTACCTTCGTTTCGGCAAGGATGTCAACCCGTTTTTGCTCACCGCCTGGAAAGTCCGTAAACTGTTCCTGCGACAAAAACCGCACCCGGCGGTAGTCGAGATCCGCTGCCACATCCGGGAAAAACGCCTCCATAAACTCCTGAAAAAAGTTTTGGATCAGCTCCTTAAAAAAACGATCATGCACGTGATAACCGGCATGTTTTTCCATTACAAGTTCCAATGGCAACACCCCTTTTCTCATTTTTCAGTTTTATTATAAAGGACAAACGTTCGTTTTTCAAGTGGATTTTGCAAATTTGGTCCGGCATTCTCCTTTTGCATATTTCTTATCAATTTATCGTAACCAATAAAGCCCTCCATGATTTATACAAAAACTGTTCAAAACCTGAATATATGGCACTATGAAGGAAATGTCGCAGGTGGCGCAATGAATGAGATTTGTGGTGCAAAATTCATTCAATTTTCGCCTTATTTTTCCGTATCAGAGAAAAGAAAAACGACTGCAAATGCAGTCGTATCAAGGGTTTAAAAAATTTTAAGCTAATTGTTCAGTTTTTAGAAAACGCCCTCGGCAGGAATCGAACCCACATTTTGAGAACCGGAATCTCACGTGCTATCCTTTGCACCACGAGGGCAATAAGTGATTCAACAATAATAGATTATAAAGGACAATGAACAAAAAAGCAAGCCCCTTTTTGGTTTTATTTTATCGGAATTTGGTTATGATGGGTATTGTAGTTCAGGTGAAGGCAATTCTTTTGACCTTCATTGACCAATATTGTATGATCAGTACATAAGGATGGAGAATAATTCCTTTAACATCCATGATATAGCATATGATGGACCATTCCGAAGAGAAGAAGGAGGATACTCAATATGAATTTAATTCCCACAGTAATTGAACAAACAAACCGCGGGGAACGCGCATACGACATTTATTCCCGCCTGTTAAAAGACCGGATTATTATGCTTGGCAGCGCGATTGACGACAATGTTTCCAACTCGATTGTTTCCCAGCTTTTGTTCCTGGAAGCGGAAAACCCTGAAAAAGATATTTATCTTTATATTAACAGTCCTGGCGGGAGTGTCACTGCGGGCCTTGCCATTTATGACACCATGCAGATCATCAAACCGGACGTGCAAACGATTTGCGTCGGGATGGCTGCATCAATGGGCTCCGTGCTGTTGACCGCCGGCACGAAAGGGAAACGTTATGCCCTGCCGAACAGCGAAGTGATGATTCACCAACCATTAGGCGGCGCCCAAGGCCAGGCAACAGAAATTGAAATCGCGGCAAAACATATTTTGTATACGCGCGCGAAATTAAACAAAATTTTGTCCGACCATACCGGCCAGCCGATTGAAGTGATCGAAAGGGATACAGACCGCGATAACTTCATGAGCGCGGAAAAAGCAAAAGAATATGGTTTGATTGACCATATTATGACAAAAAAGAATTGAAATAAGATTGAACAAGGCCGTCCGCAAGCGGGCGGCCTTGTGCTGTGTTTGAAAAACCCGCAGGCTGACGGCCGCATGCGCTTACATCAGGACGGAAGTTTTTCTTTCCCTTCAATATAGTTCGCCAAGTGTTCAAAAGCTTCTTCTTCATCGCTCCCGTCCACGCTCAGCGTAACAGTTTCCCCGTGGCCCGCAGCAAGGGTCATCAGCCCCATAATGCTTTTTGCATTTACCTTTCTTCCTTCTTTTTCAAGAAAAATTTCCGATGAAAAGCGGGTGGCTTCCTGGACAAATTGGGCTGCAGGGCGCGCCTGCAAACCGGATTTTAATTTCACTTCCAATTGTTTTTCGATCACGATAACCCTCTCCTTTCAAGTAGCAGGACAGGGGCGCCTTCTGCCAATACGCCCCCCGTCTTTATACTTTTTAAACCTATCCATCTTACATGATTAATTTTTGGCACCCATTATGAATTTTTATTGACAGGCCCGTTTGCCCGCAGTTTCTCGGCAATTTCATCGATTTTGCGGAGCCGGTGATTGATGCCGGATTTGCTAATATGTCCGCCGGACACCATTTCGCCGAGTTCCTTCAAAGTCACATCCTGGTGGTTCACGCGCAATACTGCAATCTCGCGCAGTTTCTCCGGCAGTGCATCAAGGCCGACCGTTTCTTCAATATAGCGAATGTTTTCCACTTGACGGAGGGCGGCTCCGATCGTTTTATTCAAATTGGCCGTTTCGCAATTGACGAGCCGGTTGACGGAATTGCGCATATCCCGAACAATCCGGACATCTTCAAACCGGAGCAGGGCATGATGGGCACCGATAATATTGAGAAACTCCGTAATCTTTTCCGCTTCTTTTAAATACGTAATATATCCTTTTTTTCTTTCAAGCGTTTTGCTGTTTAAATGAAACCCGTTCATCAGGCGGCATAGTGCATCGTTGTGTTCTTTATATTGGGAGGAAATTTCCAAATGATAAGAGGAAGTTTCCGGATTGTTAACGGATCCGCCCGCCAGAAAAGCCCCGCGCAAATAGGAGCGTTTGCAGCACTTCTTCTTCAGCAGTTCCGGGGAAATGTTCCGGGTAAAGGTAAAATGTTCGCCGAGAATATGCAAATCTTCCAATATTTCTTTTGCCCGGGCCTTCAGCCTGACAATGTAGACGTTGTTTTTTTTCAGGCGCATTTTTTTCCTGACTAATAATTCCACCGGGACATCATATAATCTTTTTACAAGGACGTAAATCCGCCGGGCAATGGCGGCATTTTCCGTCTGCACATTGACAACCAGCACCTTGTTGGAAAAAGATAAAGATCCGTTCATCCGGATCAGTGCCGATAATTCGGATCTCACGCAGCAATCTTTTACTGCTAAATTGGTCAGCTCTTTTTTGATCTCTGATGCAAATGACATCCTCCAGGCCCCTCCCTTGGCAAAATGTAAATCTGTGCAAAAAAATGCACACGAAAAGGGGATGTTCCACCTTTATCCTTTACCGGGCACTGGAGCGTGAAAACCATTGTTGCTTTTTCAAAATATCATAAAGGATTTCGGCAACTTTTTCCGTATCGTGACGGATAACCCCGCCTTTATACGTTAAAATATTTCCCGAAACCACCTCCAGGCCGAGCCCCATTAAACGCTTCACGTCGTATACAACAGGCTGTGCCAGCTCCTTGCGATACCGGTGCATAACCGGTTCCGGCACATCTTCATCATTAACGAGGATCGTATCAATACAGGCACTACCCATATGGTTGAAAATCGCCTGCACATGATCCGCGGCAGTATAATGATTCGTCTCGCCCGCCTGCGTCATCAAATTGCATACATACACTTTTTTCGCGTGTGCATGGCATACTGCTTCTCCAAGACCCGGCACCATTAAATTCGGCAAAATACTTGTATAAAGGCTGCCCGGGCCGATCACGATCAAGTCAGCTTCCTGAATGGCCGTTAATGTTTCCGGAAGCGGCTGAATGACTTCAGGCGTCAAAAACACCCTTTTGATTTTTTTGCCGGAACACGGAATTTTGGATTCTCCGGAAACGATCGATCCGTCTTCCATTTCGGCGTGCAACACGACACTTTGGTTGGCGGATGGTAAGACCTGCCCCCGGACATTCAGGACTTTGCTCAGTTCCTTTACGGCGTGCACAAAATCTCCAGTTATCGAAGTGAGCGCCGCAATAATTAGATTGCCAAGCGAATGCCCGGAAAGTTCATCGCCGGTTTCAAAGCGGTGCTGGAACATTTTTTCAAGCAGCGGCTCCACATCGGATAGAGCCGCGAGCACATTGCGGATGTCCCCCGGGGAAGGCATATCCATTTCATTGCGGATTCTTCCGGAACTCCCGCCGTCATCTGCAACGGTTACAATGGCACTGATCTCAACCGGGTATTTTTTCAACCCCCGCAAAAGCACGGGAAGCCCCGTCCCGCCTCCGATCAGCACAATTTTCGGATGCCTCATGGCTTATGCTCCTCTTTTCTTTTAATATCACGGTGAGAAATCGTTGTATGATAGTCTTTTTCAAAAAAATGGCCGATATACTCGGCAAGCGCTACGGAACGGTGCTGGCCGCCCGTGCACCCGATGCCGATCACCAGCTGGCTTTTTCCTTCCCGTTTGTAATGCGGGAGCATAAAAGCAAGCAAATCGGTCAGCTTTTCAAGAAATTTTTGCGTTTCATTCCATTTTAAAACGTAAGTGTATACCTCTTCGTCCAGTCCGGTTTTCGGGCGCATATGCTCAATGTAGAACGGATTCGGCAAAAACCGGACATCAAAAACAAGGTCGCAGTCAATCGGAATGCCGTTTTTGAAGCCGAACGACAGGACATTGACCGTGAAAACCGACTGCTTATTCGCCGAAAACTCCAACACGATTTTTTCGCGGAGTTCGCGCGGTTTTAAATTGGATGTGTTGAGAATAAGCTGCGCACGCCCTTTCAGCTCCTCGAGGATTTTTCTTTCCTGCTGTATTCCTTCGAGCGGCGTCCCATCCGGCGAAAGCGGATGGGACCGGCGCGTTTCTTTATACCTGCGCACGAGCACAGAATCATCCGCATCCAAAAATAAAATGGTGGGCGTAACCCACGAAGACTTGTCAAGTTCATCCAGTGCCCGGAACAAGTCATCAAAGAATTCACGGCCGCGCAAATCCATTACAAGCGCGACTTTATTCATTTTATTACTGGCATCTTTCATCAGTTCCAGAAATTTTGGCAAAAGCGTCGGCGGCAAATTATCGACACAGAAAAACCCGAGATCCTCCAGGCTTTGGATCGCAACTGTTTTTCCGGCCCCACTCATGCCGGTAATGATGACAAACTGCATTTGATTTCCTTCTAAACCCATTCTTTTTCCCCCTGACGGAAAATTTAGCATGGCGTTTCAGCTTGGATCGAGCCTGTATGAAAGCAATTCAAAGTCGGGCGTGTACGTAAACTGGCCGTAGATGATGCCGCTTCCGTGAACCATATATTCCAAGATATGGGTATCCCCCGCCGCCATCGGCAAGTTCTTCATTTCATCAATGGCATGCCACTGCAAAATTCCTTCAGCAGATTGCTCGAAGTTTTTGCCGTCGCCGTCTGTGGCAACAAACGTAAACATCATCCATTCAGACACGGGTTTATCCCCGTCTTTGATGACAATGGTGAAAACGCCTTTTAAATCAGGATGTTTTAAATAGATGCCCGTTTCTTCACGGTATTCGCGAATGACAGCTTCACGGACCGTTTCTCCTTGCTCCATTTTCCCACCGGGTGCAACCCACCAGTTGCGCCGCGGCTTTTGCAGCAATAAAACCTGTCCGTCTTTGATGAATACACAATTTGTTATTCTTTGCAAAGAAGTCACCTCATATCTGAACCGGAATGATGCGGACAAATCCGCATCTATTCAACCGATGGATAAACCTTTCCCGTGCGTAAAACCATGTACCTTTTTATTATACTATTAATGAAATGGTTGAACAATGAATGCACCTGCCCCGTTTGTGTCAAGTTTTCCCCAATCGTGAAAATCGCATGGGTGAGGACAAGTCCGTGGCTCCTGAACTTTGATTTGTCTTTCACCGGGCAGATGAAGGACAAATGGCTGGCAGCTGCGCTTTGTTTTGTCTTTCATTATGCCGGTGAAGGACAGAATACTGGCAGCCATCTTATAAAATGTCTTTCATCGGGGTGATGAAGGACAAATCGATACCCGTCATACCTTGTTTTGTCTTTCATCGCATCGATGAGGGACAAATGGCAAGCAGTCGCGCTTTGTTTTGTCTTTCATCAAACCGGTGAAGGACAAATAGGCGCCCGCCACCCTTTAAAATGTCTTTCATCTCCCGTATAAACGAGCCAGCGCATTTATCAGCCGGAAAAAGCAGCGCAATATCCCGCACCGCAATTTTTGCGCAAAAAAAGAGCACAGGATTTTCCTGTGCCTGGGAGATAGGTTCCTTGAACCGCTTATAGCCGGAGCCATAAGTGTTCTTGGTTCAAACATATAAAAAAGGGGGTCAATTTATATTTACATCATACCGCAAGTTTATTTCATGCGGGTTACAAACACGTTAAAACCACTTGACGTTTTCCCTGTTTTTAGCAAAATGCCGGGGATACACGCCTTTTTATCCAGTAATCAACCGGCTTTCATGGCTTCTTTCACTTCTTCTACATAATGCTGGGCGTTTTGTGCGGCAATGCTGCCGTCGCCTGTTGCCGTGACGATTTGGCGGAGCGTTTTTTCGCGGACATCGCCGGCTGCAAAAATGCCCGGAATTTTCGTTTCCATTTCCTCATTCGTCAAAATATAACCGGCTTCATTCGTAATGCCCAGGTTTTCAAAAGGCTTGGTCAAAGGCACCATGCCAATATAAATGAAAACGCCGTCCGTTTTAAATGGTTTTTCTGATCCGTCCACAGTCGAAACGAGCGTCACAGAGCCGACTTTTCCGTTTTCTTCATGGATTTCTTTCACCGTATGATTCCAGATAAAGTCAATTTTTTCATTTTTAAAAGCCCGGTCCTGCAGGATTTTTTGCGCCCGCAGCTGATCACGCCGGTGCACAATCGTCACTTTATTGGCAAAGCGCGTCAGGTAATTTCCCTCTTCAACAGCCGAGTCACCGCCGCCAACGACAACGAGGTCTTTTCCTTTGAAGAAAGCGCCGTCGCACACTGCACAATAAGAAACGCCGCGGCCGCCCAGTTCGTTTTCGCCTTTGACACCGAGTTTCTTATATTGGGCGCCCGTTGCGATAATCACAGCAAGCGCTTTGTATGCTTTTGTGCCCGCTTTGACAATTTTATAATCCCCGTCTGTGTCAATGCCTTTAATATCGCCGTATGCATATTCGGCACCAAACTTTTTGGCATGTTCAAACATTTTATTTGACAGCTCCGGGCCGAGAATCGATTCATAACCCGGATAGTTTTCCACTTCTTCCGTGTTGACCATCTGGCCGCCCGGAACGCCGCGCTCGATCATCAAGGTTTTCAAGTCTGACCGCGATGCGTAAACGGCAGCTGTCATCCCGGCAGGCCCCGCCCCGATAATGATCACATCATAAATTTGTTCTTCACTCATCGTTTGTACCACTCCTTATTGAAGGGCCGCGGCCGGGAAACCGCAGGCCGCCTGTTTTCATCGTTCCACAAAGATGCAATTCCATACGATTTTTTCGAAAAAACCCCACTTTCTTTTATGCAGTGGGGTTTTCTTTCATTCTCTATAGTAAAGGAATATTGGTTTATCGTCCATTCTTGTGCTTAAAGGAGCGATTTGATCCGGTTTGCGTATTTCCTTAACGTGGAGACGGAAATCCGGTACTCCTTTGCAATCGCCTGCTGGGACACTTTGTCGCCTTTTTGGCGGTGCCACAAGTAATCGATAGCGGCGGCAAAACCGGACTCATTTTGAAACCGTTCCCCGCGTTTCAGACCGGTTAAAAAAATCGAAAACCAGGCGAGCATTAAGTTCGTATAGCCCGGAAACATCGGACCGTAATGGCTGTGGAGGATACATGCAATATTGTGGCCGCGCACAAACACCTCATCCGGGTCAAACGATTCGCGAATATCCGACTCCAGCACATGGGCGAGATAAATTTTTTCGGTCAGCGTAAAATCGTCAAGCGGTTTAAAATCCGGATGCGATACGATATCCGAACGATTGGAAGACAATCCGATCATGAAAATTCCGAAGAACCGCTCGGACAACTCCGTGCTGTTCAACCTGTCCAAAATAAATTGGACATTTTTCTCGTTCATTTTCTTTTTCATTTCCCGGTTCCATGGTTCGCAGCCTTTTTTCTCCGGATTCAGTTCCACAAGCTGCTCCCAGGCGGCTTCTGCTGCCTGTTGCCGGTTCGTATGGTAAGCCGCCCGCGAAAGCCAGTAGTAAAACGAAGCATCACCGTCAAACCCAACTTTTTTCAACCGGTTCAGCCAAAGGTACGCCTCTTCATAGCACCCGACAATTGCAAATGTTGCACCGAGTTTATATTGATGGTCCAGTAACACCGGCCGAACTTTTTCAAGGCCGCGTAAAATCTGTTCCAGCTTTTCGTCATCGCGTTTATGGTAGTAAAAAACCGCTAAATTGCAAAGTGCATGAAGGTTGCCAGGGTTCTTTTCGAGCAAATCCATCAGTACCTCGACCGCTTTTTCCGTCTGGCCAAGGTAAAAACACGCAAGCGCCATGTTGTTGTAGGCAGACCAGAAATCGGGGTATTTCTTGATCAGTTTATGCAACTCCGAAAGCGCCGTATCGAAATGTCCCGCTTCGAGATACCGCCTTGCTTCCTCTTGTCTGGCCATGAGTTCGTCCTGTTCATACGAAATAGCGCCCGTTTCGTCCTCTTCTTCCAAATCAAGCACATAAATGAGTTCTTCTGCTTCTTCCCTGTACTCGCCAAACGGGTCCAGTTCAAGATATTTTCGCGCATGGTATAAAGCTTCGTTAAAAAATCCGAGATCCGCATAATTATTGGCAATAAAATAATGGCATTCGACCATGCCGGGATCGAGTTTTGCTAAAATATGGCGAAAAATGTCAATCGCCTTCCGAAACGCTTCACAATGGGTATAAATGATCGCAAGCTGGCAGGCGATGACCGGATCATACGGGTCAAGCTGGGCAGCGCGCTGCATATATTTCAATGCCTTTTTGATGTCATGGCGGTCATAAGCCTGGACACCTTTATTAAAATAGTATTCTCCCGTTGGTACAAAAGACAGCACATTGTCATGTTCCTGCCTTAATTTGGAATCTTTGCTCATGTTGTTCCCTCACAAACAAGTAACATTCATCGTTTCTTGTAGTATAACATACAATTGGAAAGCCTTTAACCTTTTGGGATAAAGTAATTCTTCCCTTTTTTATCGTTTTGTTTGTTCCGGGTCTTTCTTTTCGCTACTTTTCTGCCTGATTTGAAGCGGATTCCCGCAAGCAAAGGCACCAGCCGGCACATCTTTATGGACGACAGAACCGGCGGCCACCACCGCCCTGTCTCCGATCGTTACACCTGGAAGGATCGTCGTGTTCGCCCCAATCATCACGTCATCCCCAATCACAACTTCACCGATTCGGTATTCATCAATCAAATATTCATGCGCGAGAATGGTCGTATGATAGCCGATCACGCAATTTTTGCCGACTGTGATCATCTCCGGGAACAGAATATCGACAAGCGCTTTGTAGGCAAAAGCCGTCCTGTCCCCGACTTGCATGTGCAAAAAGGTGCGGTACATTTGGTTTTTGAAGCGCAAAAACGGAAGAAAGCGCGCAATTTCAATGACAAGCACGTTTTTAAAAACTTTCCAGAATGAAACGGTTTTATAAATTTGCCAAAGGGCATTCGATCCTTTAACCGGATACCGCTTTGTATTTCTCATTTTACATGGACCCCGACAATTTCAGCAAGATCCGGCATCGTTTCGAGCATAAAATCCGGGTTGTATTGCTCAAGAAAAGCGCGCCCTTTTGCCGACCATGCGACACCGGCCGACAAGGTGCCGGCATTTTTCCCCGCTTCGATATCATGGTAATTATCTCCGATCATGATCGCTTCTTCCGGCTTCGAACCGAGAAGGCGGAGCGCTTTTTGGACAGGCTCCGGATCCGGTTTGGCCTTTTTGACATCATCAAGCGCCACCACCACGTCAAAAAACGGTTCCAATTTTGCAAGTTTCAGCCCTTTCATGATGGTGCCCTTCATTTTTGTTGAAACAATCCCGAGTTTAAAGCGGTGTTCCTTAAGCATTTTAATCGTGTCATATACGCCCGGAAATTCCTTGACAAGCGCATCATGCTGCTGAATATTATACGCCCGGTATTTGGCAGTCATTTCCTCCGCCCGTTCCGGATCGATCGACGCAAACGTGTCGATTAAAGGCGGGCCGTTAAAAATGAGCACGTCCCCGCGGCTGTAACGGCCCGGATAGTACGCATTGAGCGTATATAAAAAGGATTGGATAATCAATTCGTTTGTGTCAATTAAAGTGCCGTCAAAGTCAAACAGCAATGTCGTAATCCGGTCTTTCAATCTGCTTCCCTCTTTCTTTTCGTGGCTCCGTTTGGCCGGAAAGCCTGTTTGCCTCTCTGAAACGGGCTGAACCATCCGGAAAAATTAAGCCTTTTTCACTCTTCATCGTATCGTTTGGCCGATAAGCCTGTTTTTCTGCGGTAAAACCAGAGAAGAAGCGCGCAAACAATCAGGATGAAGGATACAACTTGCGCCATGCGGATATGCGCAGTCAACATCAGGCTGTCCGTCCGCAAACCTTCGATAAAAAACCGGCCGATCGAGTACCAGATAAGATAGGTTAGAAAAATTTCGCCCCTGTGCATCGCCGCCCGCCTTCTCAACAAAAGCAAAAAGATGAAACCTGCAAGATCCCAAAGTGATTCGTATAAAAATGTTGGCTGGTAATAAGTGCCGTTTATGTACATTTGATTAATGATCCAGTCCGGGAGATGCAAGTTCTCGAGAAAAGCCCTGGACACAGCCCGGCCATGCGCCTCCTGATTCATAAAATTGCCCCAGCGCCCGATCGCCTGCCCTAAAATCAGGCTTGGGGCAACGATATCCGCAATTTTCCAGAAAGAAACGCCCTTTGCACGTGTAAAAAGAATGGCGGTGACCACCGCCCCAATCAGCGCGCCGTGAATGGCAATGCCGCCATTCCAAATTTTAATGATTTCACTTGTATGTTGGGCATAATACTTCCATTCAAACAGGACATAGTAAATCCGGGCGCAAATAATGGAAACCGGAATCGCCCAAATGCATAAATCGGCAATGATATTTTGGTCAACCGAAAGCCGGTCAGCTTCCCGCATCGCAAGGGCAAGACCCAAAAGAATGCCGCAGCCGATAATGATTCCGTACCAGTGCACACTAAACCCGCCTAAATGAAACGCAATCGGATCCAGCGGGGTAATATTCGAATCCATTTTTCACAACCACTCCTTCTTTTCCGCGCCGTAAAGGCCAGCCTAAAATACAGCCGGCCATTTTTACGGTTCGTTCTTTTCTTCTTCCGTTCCCTGCTCGTGTTCTTCGATGACGTTTGCGAGCTTGGCCGTAAATTGCCGCGCCGCATTGACGCCCATATTTTTCAGACGGTAATTCATCGCCGCCACTTCGATGATAATGGCGAGGTTCCGCCCCGGCCGCACCGGTACCGTCATCTTTGTAATTTCGGTATCAAGGATTTTGACTTTTTCCTCATCCAGCCCGAGCCGGTCATATTGCTTATGCTCGTCCCATAACTCGAGATTGGCAATCATAGTAATTTTTTTATGGCTTCGGACCGCACCAGCGCCAAACAGCGTCATAACATTTATAATGCCAAGGCCGCGGATTTCAAGCAAATGCTCGATCAATTCCGGCGCATGCCCGATCAGAGATCCTTCTTCTTCCTGGACAATCTCCACGCAGTCATCCGCGACAAGGCGGTGCCCCCTTTTGACAAGTTCAAGCGCTGTTTCGCTTTTTCCGACCCCGCTCTTGCCGGTGATCAGAACGCCGACCCCGTACACATCTACAAGCACACCATGGATGGCTGTTGCCGGGGCGAGCTTATATTCCAAATAATTGGTTAAGCGGCTTGAAAACCGGGTTGTTTTCATCGGGGTCCGCATCACAGGGATCGATTTTTCTTCGGAAGCTTCTATTAACTCATCCGGTACTTCCAAATTTCGTGATATCACGATGCCCGGTGTAATATCGCTGCATAAGTTGTCCATCCTGCTTTTCCGTTCCTCCGGCGAGAGCCTCTTGCTGAATGTGATTTCCGTCATCCCGAGCAGCTGGATCCGGTCGGCTGGATAATAATCGAAAAATCCCGTCATCTCGAGCCCCGGTCTTGAAATATCGCTTGTGGTAATCGGGCGATGGATGCCCTCTTCCCCACTGATCAATTCCAGATTAAAATGTTTAATCATATCTGCTACGCGCACCTTTGCCACTGTAATTCCTCCTGTTAAGTCCGGATGAAAACCACCGGAACGGCTTGTTGATGATTCAAAGGCTTCTTATTATTTTATCATTTCCCAAAGGGCCCGTTCCACCCTTTTCAACCAAGAGCTTTTTGCGATGTTAACAATTTTTCTTTCAATGCAAATAGAACACCACCAGAAATATAATATTGTCAGATAAATATATGCCCATTTTCACTATAAAGTCAATTTTGCACGCTTAAAAAATGTACTGTTATCAGATAATTGTTGAAAAAATATAGAAATGTATCTAAAAAAAGGCGCACGAATCCAATGATCCACAAGCGCTTTTTTTGAAATTGATTTCCTTTATGTGGATAAGTTAAGAAACGAGGCTTCTCATTTTTTCAGCCTGGTTCTCTTTGATCCGGCCTAAGGCCATGGCTAACATGACACAGAGTGCCAGTCCACAACGCAGCTTCATTTTAGCCATTCCCCGAATTGTATGAAGTTCAAAGCCGAAAGAAGTATCAAGCCGGCTGTTCACGCGCTCTACAGCTGTACGTCTGTTGTATTCTTTTTTCCACTTATAGCTCGATCGATCAATGGGTGTAAAAATACGCCTGTCTTCAGATAATGAGATACGGAGCCCTTGTGCCACGGGGCATTGAGCCTTGCCTTCACATGTCACTCCCATTTGTTTCGCCGGGCAAAGTTTTTTTAGTTTCTGGCGGTCTTTCTCAAATCCCCCGTTGCACATTTCCCGTTGTTTACCTGTTTCAGGGCATACGCAGGATACGGTTCCTTTGTAGTTATAAACGACGTTTTCCTTTCCCGGGAGTAATCGTGTTTTGTCGGGGTCTTTCCACATATTGCGAATATCAATGATGGGCTTAATCTTATACGTATCCCAGAGTTTCGTAATCAGCTTCGTGTCATCATAACCCCGGTCTCCCGCCATCGTTTCCGCTGTTTTCAGAAGCTTTGGCTGCTTTTCTTCCATTTGCTCTAAGAGTTTATGCCCTTCCGTAATGTCTGACTCAGACGCTTTTGTAACCTTGAATGTTACCGGTAACTCGTAGGTTGCATCCACCACCAGATGCAGTTTGTAGCCAAACCATTTCACAACTTTTTGCCATGGGTTGCCTTCTTTTGTCACACCACTGTAAACCTTCTGGCTATGATTTGCATCCAGATCCCGGCGGCCATCCTCGGTTTCATGCTTGTTCGGATGTTTAGAAAACGATGAGATCGCCTTGCTGTCGATTGCCAAGCGTTTACCAAAATCCGGCAACCGTTCCAGGAGCTGTTCTACCAAAGTCTCAAACATTTTATCCATCATTTCTTCGTCACGGATTAGGGATTTTAGAAAGCGCGTATAGGCATATGAAGTTGGAACCTGCCCTTCAAAGCCACACATCTCCCTTAATTGGCCATTACGGGAGAGTTCACGGCGTAATTTCTCAATGCTTTCATGTTGAAATACAATGCCTGCCAAGATAGAATTCCACATGGCACGAACGGGGTAGTCATTACGGCCCTTCCCCCTTTTCTTTTCAAGGCTTTGCATGAACGCTTCATCAGGCATGTAGTCCAGTACAAGGCGAAGACGGTCTAAATCTCCAAGAATCTCAATTTCTTTCCATGTAAACAGACTCATTTGTGGTATAATAGCCATACAGGTGAACCTCCCAGTGTTAACTCCCAGTGTTAAGATGTTAGTCCTAAAACTATTTTAACCTACTGGGGAAACGGGTTCACCTGTTTTTGTTTCAGTGGGGTGGAATTTTTGTCCACTCCTTATTTTTTTATCATTTTTGCTTGTTTCCCCCTCTTTTTAGGGGGAAAATTTTTTTATCCTTTTTTCAAACCCTTGGGCTACAAGGAGTCTGTAACATCGCAATTACCTCACCAAAAATCATCCTGTGCCGTGTAAAACTGCGTTAGAGCGGTTCAGGGCCTAATGGCAAATCAGAGCGGACGCTGCTTTCCTCCTTTTCCAAAAGGGCGACGCTATAAATGAACGAAAAGTCGCCACCCTGTTACTTCTTTTGAGATAAATGCCGGGTGGTGCATTTTTCATTTTAAAAATAGCTTGGCTGCCTGAAAATGATTTACCCTATATCCATCGGGCCATGGCATGAAAAAACGGCGGGTTTTCGCCGCCGTTTTTTCAAAGCTCCGGTTTCAGGCCGCCGCGTATCTTATTTTCGGAATACGGTTTCCTGTAAAATTAAGTTTACGACCGCCATGATGATCGCAACGAAAAAAGCCATGCCGAAGCTGTCAATTTCAAAACTTGCGCCCATCAGTTCATCCGTCAGCACAAGCGTAATGGCGTTAATGACGAGCAAAAAAATGCCCAAGGTGAGAATCGTGATCGGCAACGTAAGCAAAATCAGGATCGGCCGTACCAGAATATTTAAAATGGACAAGACGAGACTTGACATAACGGCAGCCCCAATATTTTCGACATAAAAGCCATGAAAATAGCCGGAAAGTGCAATAAACAACGCCGCATTGATCAAAATTCCAAGTAACCAGCGCATGATCATCAAACCTTTTCTGTGTGGTTCTTTTTACAGTATATAACGGCATAGCAGTTGATTCCAGCAGCAGAGCAGGTACGCATCTTTTTTTCGCGAAATTTCTGCTCCCCCGGCAAAAATACGATTATGCTTCCGGGCTTTCTTCTTCATCCGGCGTTTGTTCGTTGATCGTGATGGACCCCGTTTTCGCGTCGGCAAAAATATATAATGCGGGCTCGGTGGTGCCTTTTCTGCTGAACCGCGCCACTTTCTGAATCATTTCTTTTCGTTCTTCATATTTTTCCATGCCTTGAAGGTCAATCGCAAAGTTGCCGAAGTTGCTTTTTCCTTCCCCGTGTACGGAGATGTTTTCCGGGATGGTCATTTCAATGTTTCCGGAGACGGTCTTGCTGTGCAATGAATCGGCGCCCGGAGCCATTTTTACCGTAATATTGCCGTTAAATGCTTCAAAGTCTGACCGCCTGCACGCTCCGTTCCACCGGATGTCCCCGTTCATCGTCTGTACTTCAACCTGCCCGATTGTATTTCCGTCAAAATCAACGGTGCCGTTTCCCGTTTCGACTTCCGCCGTTTCCAAATCGGCATGTTCCACAAGTACTTTTCCGTGGAGTGTTTTCACTTTTAACTGGTCTGCCTGAATGTCTTTCACCTGGACGTTTCCATTGAAAGTGCTCAACGTGATTTTCCGGTAGCGGGACGCCGGAACATAAACGGCTGTATCCACTTTCATCCATTTGGATTGCGTAGAAAACACAAGCCTGCCGCCCTCCACCGAAAACGTGCTATTGTTCAGCAGAAAACTGCGGGCATCTTCCCTGTCATTGGTGCGGTACACTTTTGCTTGGCATTCTATCCGCACATCTTCCTGATCCCATTGTTTAAACGTTAAATGCCCGTTTGCGATGTCCAATTCAATCGTATCGGTTTCCGGCAGGCTTTGCTGGAAAACATGGGAAACTTCGGCAGACTGGCCCAGCTGGAGATCAAAGTCCTTTATTTTTTTCAGCGCGCCGCCGACAAGATCAAACAACTTTTCTTTCGTTTCATTAAAATTCCGGTCTGCGTCGCGGAACTTTTTCTGTCCGGTGGTACTACCAGCCTCGCCGCTGCCGCCGTTTGTAGCCTGTTCCCCGTTTTCTGCCGGATCCTCTTTCGCAGCAATTTGTCCCGCCTCTTCCCTGTCCAACGCCTCCAACAGCGTCAGTGCCTCATCCGTCGACAATTTCCCGTCCTTCACCATATCCAAAATCCGTTTTCGTTTGTTTTCCATGGGGGATGGCCTCCTTTTTCTGCTCGTTACTTCTCTTACGTTTAACAGCATATTAAGTTTCAATTATTCCATCATTCATTTTAAAAACCTGAAACCGGATTCCTTTGCTGCCATCATATAGACAAATATACTTTTTTTCGATAAGATTTGTTAGGGAAACCTCCCTACAATATGATTCCTTTTTTGACAAAATTCATATCAATTTTTATCGATAAGGAAATAATATGATGGATCATGACAGAAAAAACTTGTAAATCATTACCAATATAGAGATCTCTTTTGAAAGGAGACACCGTCAGTTGAATAAAAAGGTATTAAAAAGAAGATTGAAATTTATCGGTGCGCCGATTATACAGTATCTCATTAAAGATAACCATCAGCGTGCCAATCAATATGCAAAATTTTATGACCAGTTGCGGATAAAACCAAACACCATTCTTTACGAAAGCCGCGACGGAAAAAGTATGACAGACAGCCCTTATGCGATTTTTAAATATATGGTTGACAATCCCGCTTATCAACATTACAACCATATTTGGTCAATCCAGGATTTTCAATCGCTCCAGCCGGTTATAGACAAATACAAAAAATATCCAAACGTTAAATTTGTACAGCGTAATTCCAGGGAATATTTAAAGGAATTGGCCTCATGTGCGTATTTAATTAATAATTCCACATTCCAATCTTTTTACGCTCCGAAAAAAGGCCAGGTTTATATCAATACGTGGCACGGCACGCCATTGAAAAGCATGGGCTTTGACATTCCGGGCAATCCGGCCCAGTCGCAAAACGTGTTAAGAAATTTCCTGAGTGCCGACTATTTGCTGAGCCCGAATGAACATACGACCAAAATGTATCTGGACAGTTATAAGCTTGAAGGGCTGTATGACGGAAAAATTATCGAAGAAGGGTATCCGAGGATTGATTTAACCTTCCATACAAATCCGAATACCGTAAAAAAAGCGTTAAAAGACGCCGGATTAACCGTTGATTTCAATAAAAAGAACCTCCTTTACGCGCCGACTTGGAAAGGAAAAAGTGTTTCAAAGGCCAATAATGATGTAATGCAAATCATCTCTGACATGGACAGAGTCGAAAAAGAG
The DNA here is from genome assembly GCF_038593185.1 of Weizmannia sp. FSL K6-0777. Classification (NCBI taxonomy): domain Bacteria; kingdom Bacillati; phylum Bacillota; class Bacilli; order Caryophanales; family Bacillaceae; genus Heyndrickxia; species Weizmannia sp. FSL K6-0777. The sequence goes on along the minus strand of NZ_CP151971.1, from coordinate 933,289 downwards.
GCCGGAAATGAATACAACGTTTTCGTAAAAGTCCATCCGTTTTTATACCCGCAGGCAGCCAAATATCCTGAATTGCAAAGCCGGCTTGTTCCTGACTATATGGACACGAATGAACTGCTTGCTGCAACGGATCTTTTAATTACGGATTACTCCAGCATCTTTTTCGATTACCTGGTCACAGGAAAACCAATATTATTTTATACATGGGATTATGATGTATACAGCGAGGAAAGAGGACAATATCTCAAAAGTGAAGATTTGCCCGGCCCGCTCTTGTTTAGCGTAGAGCAATTGATTGAAGCCATTCACAACATTGAAACGGTATCGCAAAAATATGCTTCAAATTACCAAAACCTCCGCAGCCGTTTTACCAACCATGAAGACGGAAAAGTGACGGAAAGAATTGTACAGTATATTTTCGACCAAGCTTCTTTGCCCCTTCATATTGTCAATGCAGTGCCGGTTAAAAAGGAACGGATACTGATTTATCCGGGGGGGATGCGAAATAACGGGATTACCTCCTCTTTCCTGAATTTAATGAACAACATTGATTTTGAAAAATACGATGTCAGCTGTTTTACCGGCGCACCAAGATCGAAAGAAGTCCTGAATAATATTTACAAAATCAATAAAAATGTGCGCATGATCTTTAAACCTGGCGTACCGCTTTACCGCGTGTTTGAAGTATACCGGGATAAATTTACGCATAACCGGGGCATACAAGGGAATCTTGGGAAAAAGATTTTTCCAGAGCGTGCTTATGTCAGGGAACATACGAGATTGTTTGGCAACAGCCATTTTGATTATATTATCGATTTCAGTGGATACAGTTACTATTGGGCAAAGTATCTGGTCGTTGCAGATGCGAAAAGAAAAATTTGCTTTATGCATAACGACCTGCTTTCAGACAGTGAACGTGAAATCAACGGGAAACACCCGCACAGAATCAACCTGAGAGGCTTGTTCACGCTGTACTACAGATTTGATAAGCTGGTCAGCGTCTCCAAAGGAACAATGGAAGTCAACCGGAAAAATTTAAGCCGGTATGCAAATGATGATCAATTTGATTACGTCCTGAATTCCATTAATCCGGACAGAATTCTTTATGCAGAAGAAGAAAAATCGGATGAGCCTAAAATTACCAAGTTTAAGGCACGGGCGCTCCTCAGTAATGTAAATGATTATCCGGTTTGGCGGGTGCTCCCTTCCATTGAAGGCGCAACACAAGTATCTTTGTCCAATGAGATGGCGAATGCCGAGGTTTTGATTACAGCCAAATCAACAGTAAAACACGCATTATATTACCGTTTCCATTACGAAGGCAAAGAAATCGGCTGGATTCATGAAAAAGCAGTTGCCCTTCTTCCGGATAGTGTTGTCACATCGGAAAAGGTAGATAAGCTGGCAAAGATTGTTAAAACAAGAGGAAATGCTATATGGAGCAAACCTTTTAAACTGCCTGGAACAAGAAAGATCTCTTTGAGTTCCGACTTTAAAAACTGTATTGTAGCTGTTGATCAGGCAGTACAAACACAGCATTCAACTTATTACCGGTTCTCTGTAAAGAAAGAAGCCATTGGCTGGATTGACAAAAGAGCGCTTGGATTTTACAGCAGCTGTACGATTGAACCCAATACGGGAATTTTCAGCAAGCTCAAGATATTTGTTTTACGAAAGCTGATTCAAACGTTAAATTACAGTAAAAGAGAATTTTTAAACCATCTTGACGGCCGAACACGCAGGCTTGTTGACCTCCGCAAGCCTAAATATTATAAAGTGGCAGGTTCAGTAAATGAACCAATATGGAACAAGCCGTATCCAAATCATAAGGCCAAGATGGTAGAAGAAGCTTTGAACTATAAAGATGCCATTGTCACTGTAAAGAAATTAGCAAAAACAAAACAGGGCGTTTACGCTCTCATTTATTTAAAAAACAATAAAATCGGCTGGATTCATACAAGCGCATTAAGCCCATTGAAACGCTCAACTGTCGTCTCTGACATTGAAGTTTTAAAAATCGCGAGGATATTGCCGGATGAGAAAAATGCGGTAATCTGGTCCAAGCCATATGGAATGGAAGGCGCGGAAAAGGCAGGGCTTCCCGATATGCTGAAAGGTGATGCAACCTTTACAATAGACAGGGAAGTTACCACCCCATCCGGGACTTATGGCCGTATCCTGCAGGCGGACGGGCCTGAAATTGGCTGGATCAACATGCGGAACGTCTTTGTAGAGCGTGCTTACGGATACGAAGTAAATGGCCAGTATGTCCCGGAACCGGACAGCAGCCATTACAATTTTGTCAACATGGGCAGGCTTTCTCCGGAAAAAGCGCAGGCCAATTTAATTTCGGCGTTTGCCGATTTTCATAAAAACCATCCGAAAAGTAAACTCTATATTCTCGGGCAGGGCCCTTTAAAAGCCGAGTTGCAGGCGCTGATTCTGGAGCTTGGCGTAAGCGATTCTGTTTTCCTAATGGGCCAGCTTGATAATCCTTTTCCTTTTATGAAAAAATGCGATTGTTTTGTCCTGTCATCGCATTATGAGGGCCAGCCGATGGTACTGCTCGAGGCGTTAACGCTCGGCATGAAAATCGTGGCAACAGATATTGTCGCAAATCGTACCGTCCTCGAAGACGGCAAATACGGGCTGCTTGTGGAAGACAGCATTAACGGGTTAAAATCAGGATTGGAAGCCATGATCACCCACCAGCATCCGGAATTTGAAAAGTTTCATTATCAGGCGTATAACAAAGCCGCCATGGAAACATTCTACAGATGCTTGCATGAATAAGATGAAAAAAAGCACTCCCTATTAATAGGAAGTGCTTTTTTTCATACCTGTTTTTCGTCATCCGGGCCATTTCGAGTCAGCTCTAAAAATCTGATCACGGCCGGAAATGGCCATCTTTCGGGAAAACCCTTATAAGAAATCGACAAAACTATTTCTAAATTTGATATGCAGCGCCGAACCAATCATAAAGACGATGAGGGTTACAGCCCAGAAATAAATCGTGTAATGTAAATGTTCAACAAGATACCATCCCATATTTCCAAGCAATGCAGAGCGGTACCCTTCAACAATGTAGTAGTACGGATTTAACTTTAAAATCAATTCAATCGGGCCATGCAATCTTGCAGATGGATCCCAAAGAACAGGCAAAATATAAATCATCATCCGCATAATCGCCTGCACAATGTTTTGCACGTCCCGTACAATCGTTGCCAGCGTAGATGTAATCAAAGATAAAGAAAATGTAAATACAAACGTGCAAACCAAATAATATGGCAGCTCAAGGTAATAGACGGAAACCGGATAACCTTGAAATTGAAGGATAATGATCACAATCGCAAGCAGCAGCAAGTGCTGATAAAATTTTGACATAATGACATAACTCGGAATGGCGCTTAATGGAAAATTCATTTTTGCAACCATTCGGATCCGGGAATAAATGGAACGGGATCCTTGCAAAACAGCCGGGCTGATAAAAAACCAAATAGACGACCCTGCAAACAGCCATGGAATATAACCCGGCCGCGGATGCCCGCCTCTTAAACCAAAACCGAAAACAAACCAGTAAATCGCAAGCTGGATCATCGGATTTATGACTTCCCAAAGGATGCCCAAATAATTATTCCTGTTTTCACTCCTTACCCCATATAAGGAAAGGCGGATAATTAAATAAAAACTGTTGAATTGCTCTTTTAAGACAGTAATGGCAGATTTCATAACTCTTTCCTTTCTGCAAATACCCTTTCAACAACGCGCCGTGCTGATTCTCCACATTCTAAATAACAGAATTTCTGATAAAAAGCATCAAATGAATCCGGCAGTTTATATCCCGCGGCATCCATCTTCTTCACTTCATCAATCACCTGTGCGGTCGTTGTAACAAGCGGGCCCGGTGCCTCTTTTTCAAAATCAAAATAAAAACCGCGCAAATGGTCTCGGTATTCTTCAATATCGTATACGAAGAAAAGCATCGGCCGTTTTAAAATGGCATAATCAAAAAATACGGATGAATAATCCGTGATCAGCAAATCAGAAATTAAATAAAGCTGCGCGATATCTTCATAATTGGAAAAATCATAGGCAAAACCTTGATAAGGTGCTAAATCCAATTGTTCCGCAACCAAATAATGCATCCGTAAAATTAAGATATAATCATGGCTCAGATGATGCTGCAACTGATCTAAATCAAGTTTTAATTCAAACCGGTACTTCCCGGTTTCATGAATTTGGTTATCCCGCCAGGTAGGGGCATAAAGAATCACTTTCTTATCAGCCGGAAGCCCCAGTTTGCTTTTTAATGACTTAATAGATGCACGGTTGTTTTGGGCGGCTAAAATATCATTACGCGGATACCCGGTTTCAAGTATCGCCTGGCGGAATTGAAAAGCGCTCCGGAAAATGGCTGTTGAATAGGCATTGGGCGAAATTAAGAAATCCCACTTCCCCGCCTCTTTCAAAAAATCTTTTTTATACTGTTCAGCCGTAGTTCCCGGAATATGCACTTCTTCCATATCATTTGCAAGTTTTTTCAAAGGCGTCCCGTGCCATGTTTGAAGATACACGGTATGTTTCGGCTTCGGAATCCATAAAGGCATCCGGCTGTTGGTCACCCAGTAACGAGCCCTGGCCATCATATATACCCAGTAAGGAGACAGCCTTTTAATATAGCGGACGTCTTTATTTTGAAAGTTATGTAAGAAGTTTTTGTGCGCGCTCCAGTAACAAGTATAGCCCGGGTAATGCGCTTTGATATATTCATATATCGCCCGCGGATTATCGCTGTACTGCTTGCCCTGAAAGCTCTCAAACATAATCACGTTCTTTTTGGCGGGCAATTTCCCGATCAAAAGCATAGCCAAAAAATAAATTTGCTGTGCTATGCTTTTCAAGATTTTTTTCATACAAATGCATCCTCACATCAAGACACGATTGAAAGCACTTAAACGGCTAAAACACAGTAAAATTAAACAGATTTCCCATTGATGCGGTTTTTTCTTGCAATACCGGAATCTGTCCCGGAATTCCATTTTCCTGCAAACTCACCCATACATTCTTCCCTTTTTTTCGTCCTGTTCACGCAAATACTGTACCAGATCGCGGCTGGAGTGGCCGGCAGAGTATGTATTCCAGGTTCTTGAAAATGCTTCAATACTTCCCGCATCAAAAGAACCATTTTTAATCAAACCAATAATTTCTGCCGTCGTACACGCAATCGGCCCGGGGACAAGCCGGTCATACGGTTCCCACAACCCCCGTGTGGCCTGATAGCTTTCCAGATCATACGGATAAAAGATCATCGGGCGGCCTAATAGGGAAAACTCAAAAGGAACAGAAGAATAATCCGTGATCAAGTAATCCGTTACCACCAATAATTCGTTGATATTCATATCATGCGGGCAGTCCACTACAAAATCAGGATACTGCAGCAGCCCTGCCCCTTTGTTTACAGCCGGATGAAATTTCACAGCGAAAATATACTCATCCTTCAATGCATCATAAAGCCGGCCCCAATCAAGCGGCGCTTCAAAATGATCCGGATGCTGGTCCCTGAAAGTCGGAGCATACAAGATCACTTTTTTCTTTTGAAAGGCAGGATACCGTTTGTACAGCTCCCTCTTTATGTCCCGAATCCTGTTTTGGTCAAAAAAAAGATCGGTCCGTGGTATGCCTGTGCAAAGAAAATTTTCAGGAGGAAGCCCGAAAGCCCTCATAAAAATATGCTTCATTTTTTCAGACCCCACCACTACCCGGTCAAAATGGGCATACACTTTTTTAAACCGCTTCAATGCACGCTTGCCCCTCGTGCGGATCGTTTTGTCTTCAAGGCCAAACGTTTTAACAGCCCCTGCTGCATGCCAGAGCTGGATGCACTCCACCTCTTTTTTAAACGGGGCGGCAGCCAGGAAACCGTAATAATTATCAACAATCACAAATTTCGATGTCGCAATGTTGTATATGCTACGGATAAAATGCTGCAAATTTTTCAGTTCAAACAGAAATACCTTCTCTTGCCGGACGGTTTCCGCAACACGGCGATAGCAGGAAGAAGTACAAACGAACGCTACCTGAAAAGGATCGGAAAGCTTTTTCAATTCCTCATACACGTATAAACTGTTCTGCTCAAATGAAACGACAAAAGTGATTTTCCTTTTCAAAGGAAAAATTTTACACAATGTAAAAAGCACGCGAAAAAGCAGTAAGTATAAGGAAATGAACAGTTCCCTAACCATTTTTCACAGAGAAGAGGTCCTTCTTAATTTTTGACGTAGAGATGCCAACCGTCCGTGGCAGGTAAACCACTTCACAATAATCCTTCAGAAAATCAAATTTGCCTTTCCAGTCATCGCCCATCACGAAAACATCGACATTGTATTTTTTAATATCGTCTATTTTTTGTTCCCACGAATGTTCCGGTATGACCTGGTCAACGTAACGGATCGCTTCCAAAATTAATTTCCGGTTTTCATAGCTATGGTACGATTTTTTATTTTTGATTTCGTTAAATTCATCCGATGAAAGGCCGACGATTAAATAGTCGCCTAATGCTCTTGCGCGTTTCAGTAAATTGATATGCCCCCAATGGAGAAGGTCAAATGTTCCGTATGTGATTACTTTTTTCATACAGTTCTCTCCCTGCTAAATGTAATAGGCAACATTCCTGCACAATGCGACACTTTTCATTATTTTTCCCTAATCTTTACTCATTATATGTCTATTTCAAGCAGAATTCAAATACTTCTTCAAGAAGCGGGCGCCGGGTTTTCCCCTATGTACGAGGGTCCCTCCCACAAGCGGGGAGGAACGCCATACAGTGAGCACGCCGGTTTTCCACGTAATAGAAAAAATGGCCAAAAGACACCGTACATCCCGCATTCAGTTATTCATCCGGCAGGGCAGGAGGTAGAGAAACGCGGGCGTCCGGGACTTTAGGCGCGAACACAGCCAGAGTCGCACTTATGAAAAAACAAAAAGCATGCCTCAGCGCGCCAGGTTTTCTATTTCTTTTTCCATTCTTTCCCGGTCGCGTTCCAACACCGGTTTCAAATATTTTCCGGTGTAGGAGGTTGGGTGTTCCGCAACTTTTTCCGGCGTACCGGTAGCAACAACGGTTCCGCCGCCATCTCCGCCTTCCGGTCCGAGGTCAATGATATAGTCGGCGGTTTTGATGACATCGAGGTTATGCTCGATCACAAGCACCGTATCGCCGTTTTCCACCAGCCGCTGCAGCACATCAAGCAGTTTGGCAATATCATGGACGTGAAGGCCGGTTGTCGGTTCATCCAAAATATAGAAAGAACGCCCGGTCGAACGCCGATGCAGTTCAGATGCGAGTTTCACGCGCTGCGCTTCGCCGCCGGACAGAGTTGTTGCCGGCTGACCGAGCTTGACGTAACCAAGGCCGACATCCGCAATGGTCTGCAGTTTCCGCCTGATTTTCGGAATGTTTTCGAAAAAGGAAATCGCATCTTCCACCGTCATATCGAGTACATCAGCAATATTTTTGCCTTTGTATTGAACTTCGAGCGTTTCGCGGTTGTACCGTTTGCCGTGGCATACTTCACACGGTACGTACACATCCGGCAAAAAGTGCATTTCAATTTTGATAATCCCGTCGCCGTGGCAGGCTTCACACCGGCCGCCCTTGACGTTAAAGCTGAACCGCCCTTTTTTATAGCCGCGGATTTTTGCTTCGTTCGTGGAAGCAAACACGTCGCGGATATCATCGAACACGCCGGTATAGGTCGCCGGGTTGGACCGCGGCGTCCTGCCGATCGGGGACTGGTCGATGTCAATGACTTTGTCGAGATGTTCAATACCCTTGATTTCTTTGTAAGCGCCCGGTTTTGCTTTTGCACGCTGCAATTTTTGGGCAAGCGCCTTATGCAAAATTTCATTGACAAGCGTGCTCTTTCCGGAGCCGGAGACGCCGGTTACAGCAATAAACAGGCCGAGCGGGAATTTTACATTGATGTTTTTTAAATTATTTTCTTTCGCGCCCCTGATTTCAACAAAACGGCCGTCCCCTTTCCGCCGTTCAGGCGGGAGCGGGATAAATTTCTTTCCGGATAAATACTGGCCGGTGAGTGAATCCGGATTTTTCATCACCTCGCGCGGCGTGCCGGCAGCAACAACCTTTCCGCCATGGACGCCTGCTCCCGGGCCGATGTCAATCAAGTAGTCTGCGGCAAGCATGGTATCTTCGTCGTGTTCGACAACAATAAGCGTGTTGCCGATATCGGCCATTTGCCTGAGCGTTGCAATCAGACGGTCATTGTCGCGCTGATGGAGGCCGATCGACGGTTCATCAAGAATGTATAAAACGCCTGTAAGCCTCGATCCGATCTGCGTCGCAAGCCGGATGCGCTGGGCTTCGCCGCCGGAAAGCGTGCCGGCAGAACGGCTCAGCGTCAAATAATCGAGGCCGACATTGACGAGAAAACCGAGCCGGGATTCGATTTCGCGCAGGATCAGCCGGGCGATCGCCTGCTCTTTTTCCGTCAATTCAAGATGGGCAAAAAAGGAGCGGGCATCTGCAATCGAGTAATCCGTCACTTCACTGATATGTTTCCCGCCCACTTTCACAGCAAGGCTTTCCGGTTTCAGGCGGTAGCCTTTGCATTTCGGGCATGGCTGCTCGGCCATATATTTTTCCATCTGCTCGCGCGTGAAGTCGGAACTGGTTTCGCGGTAACGGCGTTCGATATTGTTCAGTACGCCTTCAAATTGAATCATATTGTCGCGCACCTGGCCGAAATCATTTTCATAATGGAAATAAATCCGTTCGTTGCCAGATCCGTATAAAATGATCTCCATCTGATGCTTTGGCAAATCTTTTACAGGCGTGTCCATATCAATGCCAAAATGCTCGCACACCGCTTTTAAGAGCTGCGGATAATATTGTGAGCTGATCGGTTCCCACGGGGCGATCGCGCCTTCATTGAGCGTAAGTGAGGCGTCCGGAATGACAAGGCTTGGATCCACTTCAAGCTTTGCCCCGAGCCCGTCACATTCCGGGCAGGCGCCGAACGGGCTGTTGAACGAAAACATGCGCGGTTCCAGTTTGTCGATCGAAAAGCCGCAAATCGGGCAGGCAAGGTGCTCGCTAAACAGCAGTTCCTCTTCCCCGATCACATCAATTACCACGCGCCCGTCCGCCAATTTCAGCGCTGTTTCAAGCGAATCGGCCAGGCGGGGCTCAATTCCGTCTTTTACGACAATACGGTCAACAACGATATCAATGGAATGTTTTTTGTTTTTGTCCAGCTCAATTTCTTCGCCGAGGTCAAGCATTTCCCCGTCAATGCGGACACGGACGAAACCCTGTTTCTTAATATCATCCAGCAGTTTCACATGCCGGCCTTTTTTCCCCGATACCACCGGGGCAAGCACCTGGAGCCGTGTCCGTTCCGGGTATGCCATGATCCGGTCCACCATTTGTTCGACCGTCTGCGAAGCAATTTCAATGCCATGGTTCGGGCAGATCGGGTGGCCGACGCGGGCATACAGAAGCCGCAAATAATCATAAATTTCTGTTACCGTCCCGACGGTGGAACGCGGATTGCGGCTCGTTGTCTTCTGGTCGATGGAGATTGCCGGGGAAAGGCCTTCAATCGCATCCACATCCGGCTTGTCCATCTGCCCTAAAAATTGCCGGGCATAGGCGGACAGCGATTCAACATAGCGCCGCTGCCCTTCCGCATAAATCGTATCAAATGCGAGCGAAGATTTTCCGGACCCGGACAATCCCGTCAGCACAACAAGCTGGTCCCGCGGCAAGGTTACATCAATATTTTTTAAATTATGGACGCGGGCCCCTTTTACTTCAATTTTATCTAATACCATTGTGGTCGTCACCTGCTTTCAGTTCTAAAAGGGCATCACGGTACCGGGCGGCCTGCTCGAAGTCAAGCGCTTTTGCCGCTTCTTTCATCTTTTCTTCCAGTTCTGCAATCATCCGTATGCGTTCTTCTTTCGTCAGCGGCTTTTTCGTTTCTTCCGCTTCATACGGCGTTGCATCTTCCGCCGCATAGGTCGCGTGGATCGTATCGCGGATATCTTTTTGGATCGTTTTCGGCGTGATGCCATGTTTTTTGTTATAGGCTTCCTGGACGGTACGGCGCCGTTTCGTTTCGCTGATCGCTTTTTCCATCGAATCCGTGATTCTGTCGGCGTACATGATCACTTTGCCGTTTGCATTCCGGGCGGCGCGGCCGATCGTCTGAATCAGTGACCGTTCGGAACGCAGGAAGCCTTCCTTATCGGCATCGAGAATGGCAACAAGCGACACTTCCGGGATGTCCAGCCCTTCCCGGAGCAGGTTGATGCCGACAATACAATCATATTTGCCAAGACGGAGGTCGCGGATAATTTCAATCCGTTCGAGCGTTTTTACTTCGGAGTGGAGATACTGGACTTTAATGCCCACTTCTTTCAAGTAGTCCGTTAAATCTTCCGCCATTTTTTTCGTCAGTGTCGTGACAAGCACGCGCTCATTTTTTTCAATCCTGTCCTGAATTTCCCCGAGTAGGTCGTCGATTTGCCCTTCGATCGGCCGCACCTCAATTTCCGGATCCAAAAGGCCTGTCGGGCGGATAATTTGTTCCACCATTTTCGGCGTATGCTCAAGTTCATACGGCCCCGGTGTAGCGGATACGCAAATCATTTGCGAAATATGTTTTTCAAATTCCTCAAACCGGAGCGGCCGGTTGTCAAGCGCAGACGGCAGCCGGAACCCGTGGTCGACGAGCACCTGCTTGCGCGCCTGGTCCCCATTAAACATTCCCCTGATTTGCGGGAGCGTAACATGGGATTCGTCAATGACGAGCAGAAAATCTTTCGGGAAATAGTCCAGAAGCGTATACGGCGTCGAACCGGGCGGGCGCAGCGCCAAATGGCGGGAATAGTTTTCAATCCCGGAACAAAAGCCCATTTCCCGCATCATTTCCAGATCATAGCGCGTTCGCTGTTCGAGCCGTTGCGCTTCGAGCAGTTTACCGTTATCGCGGAGCTCTTTCAGCCGTTCTTCAAGTTCCGCTTCAATATTCCGGATCGCAATCTGCAGTTTCTCATTGCGCGTAACGAAGTGGGAAGCCGGGAAAATCGCCACATGGTCGCGGTCACCGATAATCTCGCCGGTCAGCGCGTCGACTTCGCGGATCCGGTCAATTTCGTCACCGAAAAACTCGACACGAATGCAGTGTTCATCGCGCGAAGCCGGGAAAATTTCGACGACATCGCCGCGCACACGGAACGTCCCGCGCTGGAAGTCAATATCATTGCGGGCATACTGAATATCAACAAGCCGCCGCAGCAGCTGGTTCCGCTCAATTTCCATCCCGGTCCGGAGCGAGACGACAAGCTCGCGGTATTCTTCCGGCGAACCTAAGCCGTAAATACAGGAGACGCTCGCAATAATAATGACATCATTGCGCTCAAACAGGGCAGACGTTGCCGAGTGCCGCAGTTTGTCAATTTCATCATTAATGCTTGCATCTTTTTCAATATACGTATCGGTTTGCGGCACGTACGCTTCAGGCTGGTAATAATCGTAATAACTGACGAAATACTCTACTGCATTGTTCGGGAAAAACTCCTTAAACTCGCTGTACAATTGCCCGGCCAGCGTTTTGTTGTGGGCAATGACAAGCGTCGGCTTATTCACTTCTTTAATCACATTCGAAACCGTAAACGTTTTTCCCGTTCCGGTCGCCCCGAGCAGTGTCTGAATCTTTTTGCCTGCACGGATGCCGTCCACAAGCTGGCGGATCGCTTCCGGCTGGTCCCCCTCCGGCTTGTATTTCGAAACAAGTTCAAAAGCATGCTGTTCCATCCATGAGCCTCCTTAAACCGGCATCATCTATTTCAACCTTAAAAGGCCGTTCTTCGTCTTTCAGTCTTTTTATTTTAACATAAATCCTGCCCCGTCTCCAACAAAAAGCGAACAAGTTTTCTATCTTTCCATAAGAAAGAACGGTAAGGATTTTCCCTACCGCTTTCAGGAACGGATGGACGTTATTTCACCGGGATTTCCAGGGCGTACCATTCTTCTTCAAGGCGTGCATTTTGCCCTTCCCATATTTTCTTCGCATCCTCAATTCCCTTATTATAGTAGTGTGCCGCAAGCTTTTCCTGAAAAAAGTCAAAATAAACCTGTGTGGCAATCACACCGATTTCTTCACCTGTCTGTTCCCAGACAAATTGCTGTATTTCCCGTAGAATCCGCTGCTTTTCCGCAGGGTCCATTTTGAATCCGGTCATGGGCGCCTCCGCCTTCATTTTTTCATTTCTTTTTTCATCTTTGCCTTCCGTATCATTGTATTAGCAAAATAAAACCCGATTGTCAATGAAGCTGCATCCACGATATATACCGGCCACGTGCGCGTATAGCCTTTATAAACGGAAGCGACAATGAGCGCAACCGTAAGGATCAGCCCAATCACCTGGTTAAACGTCACCCGCGAAAAAAAGATGACAAGAAAGCATGGAAAAACAGCGGCTACCACCAATTGAACGATCATCCTCACCCCACTCCAAGCCCTTTCTTCTGCTATCCCTATTTTTTAACATTCCGCCTGAAAATACAAGAAAAATCATTGAAAATGAATTATCTTTTGAATTCATTTTCAATGATTTCATCTGTAATGCCGCGCAACTGGCTCCGTTCGATAAATCGTTCTGCGAGCAGATCAGGCAAAATGGACGTTAAAAAGTATTGGACAGATGCAAGCCCCGAAAACCGCAAAATGGTCCGCAGCGATTCCTCGTAAATTTCCAGAAACAGCGGCTCCGGATTGCCTTTTTGAATTTCCCCAAAAGATTCATACAAAAGATCGACTTTGTCGGAAACGGATAATATTTTTCCTTCCAGCGTATCGTCCTTGCCTTCTTTGAACAAATCAAAATAAATTTCCCGGTATTCTTCCGGAAATACGCCGTTGATAAAGTTTTTCGTCATTTCTTCCTCGACCTGTTTGAACAACTCATGCAGCTCTTTTGAAGAATATTTGACCGGCGTTTTGATGTCGCCTGTAAACAGTTCCGGATAATCATGATTCAGCGCCTTTTGGTAGAGCGCGCGCCAGTCCACTTTATTGCCGGCTTTCTCTTCCACATGGCCGAAAAACTGGGCGATTTTTGCCACTTTAAAAGAATGGGCTGCCACCGAGTGTTCTTGGAATTTAAACTTGCCCGGGCAGCGGTAAATTTTTTCCAGGTCAGACAAACTTTTAAAATATTGGTGAACCCCCATCCTGCTTCCCTCCTTGCTGTCCGATTTTCTTTTCTCTATAGGATCGGGACTGGTTCTTTGATATTTCCACTATTCTAGAAAAAAATAAACCCAGCGTCAAGCAACTGGATTTAAAATCTACATGGTAAGGAAAAATGCCCCTGTAATGACGAGCAGAATCCCGAACCATTTTCTCTTGTTCATTTTTTCCGACAAAAAAAAGGAAGAGAGGATCAAGGTCCAAATATATGTAATGGAGGTTAATGGATATACAATCGTATACGGCATCATTTTCAGCAACTGAATATTCAGCAATGCCCCTAATACATAGAAAACACCGCCAATGCCAAGATTCAAAATGAAAAATCCGCTCAGCTTCAATCCTCTGGAAGTGCATTTTTTGAAAAAGAAGCCCCCCAATGACCCTAACAGCGTCATGCATAGAAGAAGTACAAGTTTAATCAGCATCCCCGCCCCCTATCAGCGCTGCCCCTGCAAAAATGATGCAAGTGCCGATGATTTTTAAAGGCGTCATATGTTCTCCCAAAAAAATGCTCCCCAGGAAAAGGGAAAAAATATACCCCATACTTAAAAGCGGGTGAAGGACAGAAAGATCCCCGAAACGAAACGCAACTATCATCAGCAATGCGCCGCAAAAATAGAGAAAGAAGCCGGTCACAAAGTATGCATCCAAAAAATGCCCGGACATTTTCCACAGCATCTGTCCGACAGAGGTGGAAAATGCCGCAAGCATAATCAGCAAAATGCCCGTTTTATTTTTACGGATCGATTGAAAAATAGAATTACCCATGGCTATCACGCTTTCTGCTTGTTAATGTTGCAAGGAAGAAAAACGGCACCGCCAGTAAAAAGTTTGGAAAAAAGTAGCGGATGTCCTGGGCCGGAATCGCCGCGAACATGGAACCGAGATTTAAAAACATCGGAACAGCCGCGAGCACAAACCGCCAGTTTCCTTTTAAAATGGCAGTAAACAAAAACAAAAGGATGAGATACAAATAGAACGCCGGCATCATAAGCACACGGAGCATCCCTTGTGAAAATGTCTGATTGATTTGCGTAATGCGCGACGAAAGTTTTGTATTCGCCAGATCTGATCCATAATCTTTATAATAGAACCATTTATAATGAACATGATATTTTTGCACATTCTTTTGGGTCATAAAATAAACGGGACGGTACTTCTCAAAATCCTTGTTCCGGAAAATCGGGCGGCGCAACTCTTCGCCGGAAATATACAGTTTCCACGAAAGCTTTTCCTGATCGTAAAAAGCTTCCAAAGCAAGTTTTGGATTTTGCCGGCATAGCGCGAACCACGTACTGAAAAAGGCTTTTTTATGGGATTTAATATACGCACGGTCAAAGTGCGGCGTAAACTTTATCCGATCAACGTCTGTCGGCTGATAATATTTTCTCCAATCCGGAATCGGCATCACCTGATTGATCACGGCTCTTTGGGCAGGCGTTATATGCCCGTTTTCCTTCACAATTCTTCCAATCTGCTGGTAAAGAATGGAATACGATTCCGTTTCATCAGCCGGAAGCACTTTGTAATGCTTGTAAACCGGGCCTGTCACAATTAGGAACGTAATGACCGCAAGCGCGAAAACGCCATACATATACAAATACCGTTTTCGCAGGAAAAAAAGAAAAATAACAATCGTTGCAAGCAGCACCGGCCAGCCGTTATGCCGGTAAAAAATGACACCGCAAACGGATAAGTACAAAAACAACAAATGGGAGAACGACCGCAGCCATTTGCCGTTCGAATCAATGATCTGGATCAGCATAACCGTAAACGCCAGCAGAAAATAACTGAACAACGTATCTTTCCAAATCACGACAGAATAAAGCGGGATAAGCGGCAAAAAGCAGAAAAACGCATACCCCAGCCATAAAACCGGCTTTTTGATCCTTAATTTTTCAAATACATAAAAGACGTATCCGGTAATCAGCGCTGTCAAGATGAACTGGAAAATCACATATGATGCCGGCGTATCCCATATGTGGGCCGTAAACTTAATGAGCCATGTCATCACAGCAGGATGCCAGTCATTGTAAAAAGTGGAGTGCGCCTGCTGCCACTGATTGACAGAATCAGCCATTAAAATGCCCGGATAAAAAGCCCAGAAGTACAGAAGGGAGATCAATAAAGGCAGGATTGAAAAATAAAGAATATGCCTCCTGGGAACATCCCCTTCTGCCCGGCTCTCTGTTAAAGAATACAGTATTTTGACCGCCAGCAGCATGGCAAATAGCAAAAACACAATCGTTGCAAGATAAATAAGGCAGTTTATCAAAAAGGGCTGGTGCGCCAGATGCTGCTGCGGCCCTTTTAAGGCAAATGTGACAATGACCGAGAGCACAAGGAAAAAAAGAAAAGAACCCCATTTTAAAGGGCGCTTCATCCGGCCAATATTCCAAAAAATGGCACCGTATGCCAGAAAGCTACCGGCCAGCGCGAAAAAAACCGGATACCAGCCGGGCACGCTTTTAAAAGAATAAGAAAAAAGCAGAAAACCGGGCCCTACCAAGATGCCGATCACTAAACTAAGTACCGCCTGCATGGTCTTTTGATGCGCAAACATTACCTGCTCCATTCCTTTTCTCTTTTTAATTCTTCGTAGACGGTGTGAAGCTCCATTTCATATTGCTTACGGGAGTGGCTGACAACCGTATCCAGAATGAGCGCACTGGCAAAAGAAAGCATGGCCATCAGGACAAGACCGACTGCCAGGATCGCTGACGGTACTTTTGTAATGTAATGGGTGTGGAAAAATTCCACAATAACCGGCACGCCCGCTACGAGCCCGAGAATAAGCAAAATGACTGCCCAAAATGTGAAAAATAGCATCGGTTTGTAATCTTTAAAAAGGGTAAAAATCGTTTTGATTACCTTCAGGCCGTCAGAAAAAGTGTTGAGTTTTGACTCGCTCCCTTCCGGACGATCGCGGTAGTCAATGGGAATTTCTTTGATTTTAAATCCTTTATCGAGCGAATGGATGCTCATCTCCGTTTCAATTTCAAAACCTTTGCTTACCACAGGAAAAGAACGTACAAACAAGCGGTTAAATGCACGGTATCCCGTCATAATATCCTGGATATTGCTTTTGTAAAGCTTGTTGATTAAACTTCTTACCAAATTGTTTCCCAGGTTATGAAAAGCCCGTTTATTTTCTTTTTCGTAAGTGCCGTTTGACAGCCTGTCCCCAATGGTCATATCGGCTTCGCCTGTTTTTAAAGGCTCTAACAATTGATGTACAAATTCAGCAGGATACGTATCATCCCCGTCTACCATTACATAGTAATCTGCATCAATTTCAAAGAACATGGCTCTTACGACATTGCCTTTTCCCTGGCGCGGTTCTTTTTTTACAATGGCCCCGTTTTCCCGGGCAATTTCATATGTACGATCCGTTGAATTATTATCATAAACATATATGTCCGCGTCAGGCAACTCTCTCTTAAAGTCCCGGATCACCTTTGCAATCGTCAGTTCTTCGTTATAACAAGGAACCAAGACGGCTGTTTTCATTGTTGCTCCTCCAAATCATTACTGATTTTATCATTCGCCATACAGTACTGAACTATTATAGCACGAGGAGAAATTTTAGTGAAAGAGTGTTTCAGGATTTTTCCGGATTTGCCGGGACCTTTTTTCCGTTTTGTTGCCATGGTTCCGCTCACCGGGTACACGAAAAGAACACGCTTCGTGAACGTGCTTTTTTTTGTGCATTTCAGGCTCAAGAAAACAGAAATGTCAGCTGCACGGTTGCCCTCTCAGCTGAACTTGAATGGAAAATGTGCTTTCCTTCACCTGTCAAGCGATGGAAAGGATTAGCCGAACCGTCCTGAAATATAGTCTTCTGTCTGCTTCGATGCAGGATTTGTAAACATTTTGGTTGTTTCAGCGAATTCCACCACCCTGCCATTCAAAAAGAAAGCGGTATGTCCGGACACGCGCATCGCCTGCTGCATATTATGGGTGACGATAATGATCGTGTATTGTGCTTTCAATTCGAGGATCAACTCCTCAATTTTTGCGGCCGATACCGGATCAAGTGCCGATGCCGGTTCGTCCATTAAAATAATGCCCGGTTCCACTGCGAGCACCCTTGCAAGCACAAGCCTTTGCTGCTGCCCGCCGGAAAGCCCCGTGGCAGAGGTGTGAAGGCGGTCTTTCACTTCATCCCACAGCGCAGCCTGCATCAAACATTTTTCTACGATTTCATCCAGCACATGCCGGTTTTTAACACCGTGGATGCGCGGACCGTACGCGACATTATCGTAAATGGACATCGGAAACGGATTCGGGCGCTGGAAGACCATGCCGACATTTTTTCTTAATTGGACAACATCCGTTTTTGGCGCATAAATATGTTCGTCTCCAATCGTAATATGGCCTTCCATTCGGGAACCGGGGATGTTGTCATTCATTCGGTTCAACGTCCGCAAAAACGTGGATTTTCCGCATCCGGACGGGCCGATCAGTGCTGTCACATGCTTTTTTGGAAATGCCAGATTGATATCGTAAAGGGCTTGAAAGTTTTTATAAAACACATTCACACGCTCAGCCCGGATAGCCGTTTGGTTATCTGCCCGTTTTTCCAATACTGCTGCCATTTTGCATTTCTCCTTTTCCACCGGGATTTAACCGAAAAAGCCGGATAAGTAGTCCCTTGTTTGTTGGTTTTCCGGTTTCGTAAACATTTTCGTCGTGTCCCCCGCTTCGATCAGTGCACCCATGTAAAAGAAGGCGGTTTTGTCGGAAATGCGGGCGGCCTGCTGCAAATTGTGCGTGACAATGGCAACGGTATAATCTTTTTTCAGTTCGAGCATCAGTTCCTCAATTTTACCGGTTGAGACCGGATCGAGCGCCGATGCCGGTTCATCAAGAAGCAGGACATCTGGGTTCATGGCGAGCGCCCTTGCGATACAGAGCCGCTGCTGTTGGCCGCCTGATAGGGCAAGCGCGGACGTATGCAGGCGGTCCTTCACTTCATCCCATAATGCAGCTTTTTTTAAGCTTTCTTCGACAATTTCTTCCAGCCATGCTTTTTTCTTCACGCCATGGTGCTTTGGGCCGAACGCGACATTTTCAAAAACCGATTTTGCGAACGGATTCGGGCGCTGGAACACCATGCCGATATGCTTTCGGATTTCAAAAACGTCCGCGCACGAAAGGGTGATGTCGGCTCCTTTATAAAAAATCCCGCCGGACATCCTGCAGCCTGCAATTTCATCATTCATGCGGTTCAGGCTCCGCAAAAAGGTGGATTTTCCGCATCCGGACGGGCCGATTAATGCCGTCACCTGATGTTCGGGAAACGCGAGGCTAACATTTTGGATCGCTGCTTTTTCCCCGTAAAAAACACTTAAATTTTTGGTTTCGATGATAATGTTCTGTGCTTCCGGCATCTGCCCAGGGATTTCAACCGCGGGTAGCACTATTTTTTCATTCCGTGCCAGCATCGATACTGCCATGGGTCATTCCTCCTTTTATTGTGAAATGATTCAGGTGGATCTGTTTTTTGTCTTGGCTAAAAGGAAACGTGTGCAAGCCTAGCGTTTGATACGGATGGCCGTTACCAGTTTTTGGACCGGTACATGCCCAACCTCTTATGGCGAACTCAACCGATTGTCGAGCTGTTTGCTTCTCATTCTCGCTAAGTAAAAACGAGCTATGATGCCAAACAGACGTAGCGTTGTTAGTTTTTGAACATCCCCACTTATCCGGTTGCGAAGCTGTTGCTTTTAATCCTGCCATGCACCGATTTGAAAGCAGGCACGGCACGTTTCCAAATGGATACGGTGCCTTCATTGCGAAGTCATCCGGTTGTGGAGCCATTTGCCGATAAACCTTGCTGAAAAATTAAAGATAAGCACAAACAGGATCAGCACTGCGGACGCGCCGCTTGATACGGACGCGGCATCCGGCATGAGGCCTTCCCCGTTGATTTTCCAAATGTGCACAGCCAATGTTTCAGCCGGGCGGAGCGGGTTCAGCGGAGAGTTCATGCTGAACGGGTTCCAGTTTGAAAAATCAAGATTCGGCGAGCTCATGCCTGCTGTATAAATTAGGGCTGCCGCTTCGCCGAAAACGCGCCCGGAGGCCAAAATAATCCCGGTGATGATCCCCGGCAACGCAGCCGGAAGCAGCACCGATTGAATCGTTTCCCATCTTGACACCCCAAGTGCAAGGCCTGCTTCCCGCTGCGCTGGCGAAATGGCACGGAGCGAATCTTCCACGACCCGGACCAGCAGCGGCAAATTGAAAAGCGCCAATGCAAACGCGCCGGACAAAATCGAAAATCCCCAGCCCATCGACAGGACAAAGAACAGAAAACCAAACAGCCCGACCACAATAGACGGAAGCGAAGACAACACTTCAATCGCCGTCCTGAGCAAATCCGTCAGCCGGTTTTTCCGTGCATACTCTGCCATATAAATACCTGCGCCAAGTGCGATTGGCATGCTGATCGCCATTGTCAACACGAGTAAATAAAAGGAATTGAACAACTGTGGCCCGATTCCCCCGCCTTCTTTAAAGGTTTGGGGAGGGGACGAAATGAATGACCAGCTAACGTGCGGCAGCCCTTTTACAAGAATGTATCCGACGAGCCCCGCAAGAATGGCGACGATAAACATGGCAATGAAGTAAAGAACGGATGTTGCGATACGGTCCGCCATTTTTGCTTTCATGATGCATCCCTCCTGCGGCCGATAAAACGGACGATGATGATAAAGACGAGCGACATGAGCAGCAGCACGAGCGCCAACGTCCAAAGCGCGTTATTTTCCACGCTTCCCATCACGGTATTGCCCATGCCCATCGTTAAAATGCTTGTTAAAGTGGATGCCGGTTCGAACAATGAACGGGGCATCACCGTTGCGTTGCCAATCACCATCTGCACCGCGAGCGCTTCGCCGAATGCCCGGGCCATCCCGAAAATAACAGCTGTTAACAGGCCCGGCCGCGCCGTCCGCAGCACTACTTTGTAAGTCGTTTGCCAGCGCGTCGCCCCAAGCGCAAGCGAGGCTTCCCGGAGCGAATCGGGCACAGCCCGGATTGCATCCACCGACAAACTCATCACAGTCGGCAAAATCATGACTGCAAGCACAATGGTTCCTGCCGCAATGCCAAAGCCGCTTCCTGATATATGTTCACGAAGAAAAGGAACGACGACGCTTAATCCAATAAATCCGTAAACAACCGACGGAATGCCGACAAGCAATTCGATGACCGGCTGCAACATTTTTTGCCCCCGTTTAGCGGAAATTTCCGTCATAAATACAGCCCCGCCGATTGCAAGCGGCGCACAGGCGATAGCGGCAAGAAATGTTACAGCAAAGGAACCGGTTATCATCGGCAAAGCGCCCGCAACCGGGTTTCCAGCAGCATCCTTTTTGCCCGGATTCCAGTCTTTTCCGGTGAAAAATTCTAGGACACTGGCGTGATGTTCAAAGAAAAGGGCAAGCCCTTTTGTTGCGACAAAAATAAAAATTGATGTGGCAACAACCGCCATCAAAGCAATGCAAATCAGTGTCATCATTTTCCCGCGCCGTTCTATTTTGATTTTCGAACGCGGCTTAGCTTTATTTTTGACAACCTGTTCTGTCCATTTGAGTGCATTTTCACTCACGTTGTTCAAATCCCCTTCCGGTTACGGTTTCTAAAAACGGGCATGGTTGCCGCTTTGATTTCCGGATGAATTTCTACTTTGCGAGCAACCTGCTTTGCCCGCTCGGCTGTTTGTGCTTTTACACGGTCTATCCTTTTCAGTTGCGGTTTTGAAAAAAGAGCATGGTTGCCGCTTGTTTGTCGAACTCATTTTGTTTTCGAACAACCTATTTTACCCGCTCGGCTGCTTGTGCTTTTACTTGGTCTATCCCTTTCAGTTGCGGTTTTGAAAAACGGGCATGGTTGCCACTTTGATTGCCGAACTCATTTCTGCCTTGCGAGCAACCTATTTTACCCGCTCGGCTGCTTGTGCTTTTACATGGTCTATCCTTTTCAGTTGCGGTTTTGAAAAACGGGCATGGTTGCCGCTTTGATTGCCGAACTCATTTCTGCTTTGCGAGCAACCCGCTCTGCCCGCTTGGCTGCTTGTGCTTTTACATGGTCTATCCTTTTCAGTTGCGGTTTTCAAAAAAGGACAAGACAAGCAGAAATGTGCCGCCGGACGTGCCCCGGATAACCGGAAACCGTATCGTTCTGGCGATCATTCTGCTGCTTGCATCAGTTTAGAGCTCCGCAAAGTTTTAAATCCACTTTATTTTGTTGTAACGTTTCCGCTTGCATCCCGTTCAACTTGCATTTTAGAAATAGGCATGTACCCGAGTTTCGGAACGAGGTTTTTTTGCACTTCATCCGAAAGCATGTAATCAATAAACTTTTTCGTTAAGCCTTTTGCCTTTCCTTTTGTGTACATATGTTCATAAGCCCAAATTTTCCATTTGTTTGTTTTGACGTTCTCTTCTGTCGGTTCAACGCCGTCCACTTTTAAAGCTTTGACTTTATTGTTCATATAAGAGAATGCGAGATAGCTGATAGCCCCCGGTGTTTCGTTGACAATTTTTTGCACAGTGCCCGAAGAGTCCTGTTCCTGCGCTTTCACTGCAGTAGCGCCATCTAAAGCCTGTTTTTCAAAGACGGCCCGTGTGCCAGATCCTTCCGCACGATTGATCACAACGATTTTTAGGTCTTTTCCGCCGACTTCTTTCCAGTTTTTAATTTTTCCAGTGAAGATGCCGATCAGCTGCTGTTTTGTCAGGTTATCGACGCCGATATCCTGATTTGCAACCGGCGCAAATCCGACAACCGCAACTTTATGGTCCGTAATTTTGCTTGCGTCAATGCCGTCTTTTTCCTCGGCAAAAACGTCAGAATTCCCTATTTGGACAGCGCCTTCCGCAACTTTGCTCAGGCCGGTTCCGCTGCCGCCGCCCTGTACGTTAATGGTTGCTTCAGGATGATCATTCATATATTGTGTCGCGGCTTCCTGCACGAGCGGCTGGAGTGCGGTTGAACCGACGGCCGTGATGCTTTCCTGTTTTGCGCCCTTGCCGGATACTGTCGTCTCTTTTGCGTTCCCGCACCCAGCTGCAATCACTGCGAAAATCGTGAATAAGCCAAATACCGCTGCAAACTTTTTCTTCATTTTTTTGCCCCCTGTTTTTTATTGGCTTGCTCCTTGCACTTTTAAAGATAATCGTGCGGTATTAAGCAGATATGAATGGAATGTTAAGAGTTTGTAAAGATGATAGAACCAGGTGTAAGATTTTAAAGGGTGATTGTCACATTTTAGGCAAAAACATAAAAAATAGAAGAAACCGGTTTGTTTATAATAGAAGTAACAGAGGCTGAACGGAGGTATAAAATTGAAATCGGTCGTGATCATTGGCGGGGGCATTACGGGCCTTACCGCATTGTACGAGCTTCATAAACAGATCGAAAAAACAGGGGCACAGGTATCCTTGGCCCTTGTGGAAGAAAATCCGGAAGCTGGCGGAAAGCTCCGTACCGTCCGGAAAGAGGGTTTTATTATGGAAACGGGCGCGGATTCAATCGTTGCCCGCAAAAAAGGGGTAGCCGGGTTTTTGAAAGAACTTGGACTTGAAAATCGGATTCGCCACAATGCTACCGGCATCTCGTATCTTTACCGGGAAGATGGGTTAAAACCGATTCCGCGAGAGGCAGTGTTTGGCATTCCGGCAAGTTTGGATGCCCTTTTTGGCAGCGAACTTGTTTCAACGAAAGGGAAACTGGCAGCGCTGAAAGATTTGTTTACGAAAAACCATTCTTTTACAAAAGACAGTTCAGCCGGAGAATTTTTGGAGGCTTTTTTCGGCAAAGAACTGGTGGAGAAACAAATTGCGCCGGTGCTGTCCGGCGTTTACTCCGGCAATTTGTATGAACTGACATTGGCGACAACAATGCCGTTTCTTGTCGATTATAAAAATCGGTATGGCAGCATTATGAAGGGTTTGTCCGAACATAAGCAAACTTTCTTGTCTCCTGAGAAGAAAAAATTTGTATCGTTTAAAAACGGTTTGTCCGAACTGGCTAGCCGCCTCGAGGAAAAGGCAGCGGGTGCTGACATTATAAAAGGGGTAAAAGCAGTTGCGCTTGAACGGCACGAAAAAGGCTATACTGTTGTATTGTCGGACGAGCGCAGGCTTAAAGCAGATGTGGTGGTGCTTGCCGTACCGCATGCTGCAGCGAAGAAACTGCTTGCGAACCCTGCTTTGGATGAGGAATGGGATCAGTTTAAGGCCGCTTCGGTGATCACCGTTTATCTTGGTTTTGACGTGCCGGATGCAGTCTTGCCGAAAGACGGGACAGGTTTTATTGTTTCCGGCGGAAGCGGGCTCGTTTGCAATGCCTGCACATGGACAAGCCGGAAATGGCCACACACGTCGAAAAATGGACGCCTGCTGTTGCGCTTGTTTTATAAAGACGCGGATACCGCACTGTTTAACCGGCTGAATGCGATGGATCAGGAGGGGCTGATTGAAACGGCACTGAAAGATGTGCGGCAGGCGCTCGGGATAAGTGCACAGCCAGTGGCAGCGGAAGTGACAAAATGGCTGGGCAAGATGCCGAAGTACGATTTGCACCACCGGCAGAGGGTAGAGGCGCTAACCAAAAAGCTGTCAGCAAGCGACCCGAACGTGGTGCTCGCCGGTTGCTCTTACTACGGCGTAGGCATCGCCGATTGCATCATGAATGGAAAAGAAACGGCGGGAAAGGTAATGGAAAAACTAAGGGAGCAGGGCAGTTTAAATGTGTAAATCATGTATTGCCGAATGGACAAAATTTGCAGTTCGCCCCCTTTTGTCCTTCATCCCGCTTATGAAGGACATTTCTGACTGCAGTTCGCCCCCTATTGTCCTTTCATCCCGCTTATGAAGGACATTTCAGCCTGCGGTTCGCCTCCTTTTGTCCTTCATCCCGCTTATGAAGGACATTTCGGTCCGCAGCTCTTGCTTTTTTGTCTTTCATCCCGCTTATGAACACCTCCCATATCCGCAAAAAGCAACAGGCCGGGCACTTTTAAACAGCGTCCGGCCTGGTTTGCGTCCGTGGCAGGGTGACTATAAAGGTGCTGCCTTTTCCTTCCTCGCTTTCCACTCGGATCTTGCCATGGTACGATTCAACAAGATGCTTAACGATTGCAAGACCGAGCCCGGTGCCGCCGGACTGCCTTGACCGGGCTTTATCGACCCGGTAAAACCGTTCAAAGATGCGCGGCAAATCCCTTTCAGAAATGCCAATGCCTGTATCGCTTACAATCAAGTCCAGCTCATTTTCCCTTTCGATCAGGCTGATTTCAATCCTGCCTTTATCCGGCGTATAAGCAATCGCGTTCGTAACCAAATTCAACAGGATTTGGCGGAGCCGGTCTTTGTCTGCTTCCATCATGACGTGCCGCTTTTGTGGCAGCACAAGTTCCAGCTGTTTCTTTTCTATTCTTTTCCGCATCGTTTGGACGGTCTCTGCGACAACATCCACCACATTGAGCTGTTCCATTTTCAACGGAATGCGGTGCTGCTCAATCCTGGACAAATCGAGAATGTCGGAAATGAGCCGGTGCAGCCGGTCAGACTCGTCATAGATGATCTTTAAAAATTCCCTGAGTGTCGCTTCATCATACATGGCACCGTCTAATAACGTTTCCGCAAATCCTTTGACAGAGGTGACAGGCGTTTTCAATTCGTGGGAGACATTTGCAACAAACTCGCTGCGGATCTGCTCAAGTCGTCTCGTTTCTGTTACGTCGTGCAGGACCGCCACAACGCCGCGCAGCTCTCCGCTCTCCCCGACATATGGCGCAATATGGGCATCGAGAATGCGCTCTTTCGGGTAATAAAGATGGACCTCGTCCCGAAACCGTTCACCCGTTTTTAATGAACGATCGATCAGCTGGCTGAGCCCGAAACTTTTTCCCGCTTCGATATGGCGCTTTCCAATCAATTCGCCGGACGACAAACCCGTCATTTCTTCCATTGCCCGGTTCACAAGCATGATCCGCCCCGATGTCTGAATAAGCATGACCCCGCTGTCCATATTTTCCAATACGGCGGTCAGCTGCTGCTCGTTTTCATCAATCTCGTTCATTTGCTGCTTTAAGTTATGGGCAAGATTATTAATGGCTTTTGTCAGCTGCCGCAATTCCCCGCTTGCATTGACACGGACACGGCTGTCATAATCTTTTTCAATCAGGCGGTTGCTAACCTCAATGCTCGCTTCAATCGGGCGCGTAAATTTCCGTGCCAGCACATAGCTGATCCAGCCGGAAATGAGGAAGGCCACCGCCATTGCAAGCCCGAGGCTGAACCACAATCCTTTTAGCACAGCATCAATCCGGTTAAGCGCAATGGAGGTCCGGATGACTGCGATAACTTTCCCATTTTCTTTTACCGGATTTGCGACATACATCATATTGTACCCGAGCGTATGGCTTGAGCGGATGGACTCACCGCTTGCTTTATGCTGCCTTATAACCTGCCTGAATTCCGGTCGGTTTGCGTGATTTTCCATCTTTGCCGGATCATCGTCCGAATCTGCGAGCACTTTCCCGTTTGTATCAATGATGGTAATACGCGGTTCGTGGTTGGAATAATAATGCCGGACTTTTCCTTGCAGTACATCCGGCTTGTCTTTGAATGTTTGCGGACGGATCGTTTTCATCAGTAGATCTGCATCCTGGGAAAGCTGCGTGCGCGCCATGTCCATATATGTATGTTGAATCATATCAGCAACGAAAAAACCGATAGCCAGCAATACGGCGGCCAAAATCGATAAAAATGCAATAAAAATGCGGATCCATAATTTATTCATTGCATAGCCCTTTCCTGCTACATCACTTCCATTTTATAGCCAAAACCCCTGACTGTTTTAATATATTGCGGCTGTTTCGTATCTTCTTCCATTTTTTCGCGAAGGTGGCTGATGTGTACGTCGACGATTCTTGTATCACCCGCAAAATCGAAATTCCAAACAGCATTAAGCAGCTGGTCGCGACTTAACACTTTTCCTGCATGGTTTGCCAAATACAAAAGCAATTCGAATTCTTTCGGGGTCAGCTCCAGTTTTTTCTCTTTAAAATAGGCTTCGAATTGTTCCGGTAAAATGCGCAGGTCGCCCACTTTTATCGCCTCAGCGGTTTCTTCTTCTGTTTTTGTTTCTGCCCGCCGCAGGATCGCTTTCACACGTGCCACCACTTCCCGCGGGCTGAACGGTTTTGTAATATAATCATCTGCCCCGAGTTCAAGGCCGAGAATTTTATCCAGTTCATCACTTTTAGCTGTCAGCATTAAAATGGGCGTATTGATTTTCCCAAGCCGCAACTGCTTGCAAACGTCCATGCCGTCCATGCCCGGAAGCATCAGATCGAGAATAATGACATCAAGTTTTTCTTTCCTTGCTGTATCATATCCCTCGTTTCCGTCACTGGCAGTCAGCACTTCAAAACCGGCCTGCTCAAGATTAAATTTTAAAAGGGTCACAATGGATGGTTCATCATCCACAACCAAAACTTTTTTAGCCATCTGTTATAGCCCCGCTCCCCGACTTGTTTTTCTTCATTGTATCGTGCCTGCTTTTCCATTGTAAAGCTGGATCTCAAGCATTCCACGCGCGGCCGGGAAATATGTAAATGTTAAGCGTACATTTGGATGAGAAATCCCACCAGTACGGTAATCAGATTCGGCAATCCGAACAGGAAAAATAGCATCGTCAGGCTGATTTGTTTCAGAAAAATAGTTTGCCCGCGTCTCCATGCCGCCCACAAACGCCCCCATCGTGATGCCGGAGAATACAATTCCAATTGCTGCCGCTATCCCGTAGAGCCAATAGGTTTTTGAAAAATCCCCGGTAAAAAGCCCCGCAATGATGCCAATCGCAGCAATGATTATTCCGATTATAAAAGCATATGCCTTCAATTTTGCCCCCTCCGTTTCTTTATTGTTATATTCAGCCTTCATCGTAAAATGTCCTGCTTTTAAGAAGCTTGTTGTTTCGTTTTTTTCCGCAATATGCCGATATGCAGAGAGTTTTGATTGAAAGATTCGTACCATTTTGTTATATTAAAAATGATCGTTAAAAGATAAAGCATGGACGCCCGGCTTCGAATATTGCGTATTGTCACCCCGCCAGCCCGGGATGCCCAGCTGGCAAAATGGATGTATATAAGCGCAACGCTAGACGGATATTATTACATATAGGAAAAAGGTGATCTGGAAAATGGCATTTGTAATTACCCAACCGTGCATCGGTGAAAAAGCGGCCGAATGCGTGGATGTATGCCCCGTGGATTGTATTACCGAGGGGGAAGACCAGTATTTTATCGACCCGGATATTTGCATCGATTGCGGCGCTTGTCAGGCAGTTTGTCCGGTAGAAGCCATATATCATGAAGAAGAACTGGAAGAAGCGGATATGGCCTTTTTGGAAAAAGCGCGCAAATTTTATGCAGAGTGAAAAAAAACCCCCGCATCATGCGGGGGTTTTTTTGAAATTGGGCTTTGACATATTCGAGTCGGTAGCCCTCCGATTCGTCCGTTTTTTTGAAATTGGCTTTTGAATGACTTAATCGATCGCGTTCTGAACTTCCTTCACCATTTCGGATACGGAGACGAGCCCGCCACCGGAAAGGTACCAGTAACCCGGGTCAAGATAAACGATATGTTTGTTCTTGTAAGCATTCGTTTTCTTGACAAGGTCGTTTTCGATGACGCTCTTTGCGTTTCCGCCCTGCCCAATGGCTGCATCGCGATCAATGACAAACAAATAGTCGGGATTGGTTTTCACGATATATTCAAATGACACATTCTGCCCGTGAATGGATGCTTTAATGTTTTTGTCCGCAGCCGGTACACCAAATACGTCGTGTATGAGGCCAAACCGTGAACCCGGTCCGAACGCGCTCACTTTTCCGCCGGTCGTCAGGACAATCAACGCTTTGCCGTTCACTTTTTCCGCTTTTGCATGCAGGCTGTTGATTGAATCATCAATATCGGCCAATTGCTTTTTCACGGCATTTTCTTTATTGAAAATTTTGCCGAGCGTTTCCATATTCTGTTTAAAGGAATCCATATACTTCGTTGGATCCAGCCCCATATAAACCGTCGGGGCAATTTTCTTAAATTCCTTGTAGTTGTCCCGCTGCCTGCCGGAAATGATGATCAGGTCCGGATGGATTTCACTGATCTTGTCAAAATCCGGTTCCATGACGCCGCCGACATTTTCATACTTGCTGCTTTTGTATTTTTTCAAATATGACGGAAGATTGTCCTGCGGCACACCTGTCACTTTAATGCCCAACTTATCCATCGAATCCAGCACACCAAAGTCAAACACGACGACTTTCTTTGGGTTTTCCGTGACTTTCGTGGTTCCAAGTTCATGCTTTACAGTTATTTTCTTTGATGAGGCACTGCTACCCCCGGCGCTTTCTTTCGTTCCGCACCCGGCAGCAAATACTGCTAACAACAAAATCATGACTCCGGCCAAATAGCGCTTTCTCATCTCAAATCCCCTTTTCATCCATAATATAAGCAAAACTTATTTTGACAGTAATCCTGAATTTGAATATCCATATCGTAAATTTCCTTTAAAACAGAAGGGCGAATGATGTCATCCGTTTTCCCCTGTTTTACGATTTTCCCGCCTTTCATCGCCACAATGTAATCGGAATAAAACGAGGCGAAATTAATGTCGTGAATGACAATTAAAACGGTTTTGCCCAGCTCATCGGCAAGCTTGCGCAACACTTTCATAATCTGGACCGAATGTTTCATGTCAAGATTATTTAACGGTTCATCAAGCAAAATATACTCCGTGTTCTGGGCCAGCACCATTGCGATGTATGCGCGCTGCCGCTGCCCGCCGCTCAGTTCATCCAGGTACTGGTTCTCATATTCTTCCAGTTCCATATAGGCAATCGCTTTATCAATCATTTTTTGATCCGAATCCGTGAGCCGTCCTTCTGAATGCGGAAAGCGCCCGAATGCGACAAGTTCCCTTACTGTCAGCCGGATGTTCATATGATTGGACTGCTTCAGGATGGATATTTTTTTCGCCAGCTTTTTACTGTTTGTACGGCTGACGGCCTCCCCGTCTATGTATACATCCCCTTCATCCGAAAATTCAAGCCGGCTGATGATCGAAAGCAAGGTGCTTTTTCCGGCACCATTTGGCCCGATAAAAGAAGTGATTTTTCCCTTTGGAATTTTAACAGACACATGATCAATGACCTTCTTGCTCCCGTAGCTTTTTAAGACATTCATCACATTTACCATGCGCGACTCTCCTTTAAAAGTAAGTAAATAAAATAGATGCCCCCGGCAAAATTGATGATGACGCTGAGCG
Organism: Weizmannia sp. FSL K6-0777; assembly: GCF_038593185.1. Lineage (NCBI taxonomy): Bacteria > Bacillati > Bacillota > Bacilli > Caryophanales > Bacillaceae > Heyndrickxia > Weizmannia sp. FSL K6-0777. The sequence goes on along the minus strand of NZ_CP151971.1, from coordinate 903,656 downwards.
GAACAGAGAACTGGAAGACTCTTTCCACAAGCAGCTGCCCTCCTGTCAGGAAGACGACGCTGATCAGCATCGCACCCGGTATAAGGATTGTATGCCGGTATGTATCAAAAAATTGATAAGCGACGTTGACAACGAGCAGGCCAAGGAATGTGATCGGCCCGACCAACGCCGTCGAGACGGAGACAAGGATGACGACAATCAAAAGCAGATGCCGCACTACCCGGTTATAATCGACACCAAGGTTGACCGCCTGATCCCGCCCGAGCAGCATCACATCCATAAACTTGGCAAAACGCAGATAATACAACCCGCACAATACAACAAGCACAAAAGAAACCCACAGCAAATGGACATTCACATTGTTGAAGCTGGCAAACATTTTATCCTGCAGCACCTGAAACTCATTCGGATCGATCAGCATTTGCATAAAAGAAGTGAAACTGCCGAATAAAGTGCCAAAAATCATCCCGATCAAAAGCAGAAAATACATATTTTGCCTGCCCCGGCGAAGAATTAAGTGGAACAAAACGGCAGAAAACAGCACCATCGCCACGAGTGAAACCACAAAATTGACATGGCTCTGCATCATCGTTAGCGTTTTGGCTCCCATTGCGAAAACGACCGCCGTCTGGATCATGAGATAAAGGGAATCCAGCCCGAGTACGTTCGGCGTTAAAATGCGGTTGTTTGTAATCGTCTGAAAAATAAGGCTTGAAAAGGCAATCGCACAGCCGGTCAGGATGATGGCGAAAATTTTCCGGATTCTTGAAGGGATAATATAGTTGAAATCCCAGTAAGATCCGATGCAAATATACGCTGCAATGAGGCCCGCTGCGATTGCGGCAAGCATAAGCAGTTTTGAACGACTATGCATAAGCGTGTCTCCTCAGCAGCAAATATACAAAAATGCCACTCCCGATGATGCCGGCTGTTAAACTGATCGGCACTTCATATGGATAAATGACAAGGCGCCCCAAAATATCGCAAAATAGCAGGAACACTGCCCCAAGCAGCGCCGTCACCGTAATGCTTTTTTTCATATGGTCGCCACGGTAAATGGACACAATATTTGGAATAATTAAGCCCAGAAACGGGATGGTGCCGACTGTCAGTACAGTTGCCGAAGTAATCAGCGCGACAAGGGCAAGGCCGATATTGACCACCTGCTTGTAATTCAGGCCAAGGTTTTTGGCAAAATCTTCCCCCATGCCGGCGACCGTAAACCGGTTTGCGAACACATACGCGACCAAAACGGCGGGAACTGCTAAATAAAGCATCTCGTACTTTCCTTTCAGCACGCCTGAAAAATCGCCTTGCAGCCATGAGGACAGGCTCTGGATTAAATCGAATTTATACGCAAAGAAAGTCGATACAGAGCTTACGATATTGCCAAACATCAGCCCGACAAGCGGGATGAAAATCGTATCGTTCCATTTAATCCGGCCCAGTATTTTCATGAACAGCAAGGTGCCAGCCAGAGCAAAGCAAAAAGCAACCGCAATTTTGATCAGCGGGCTTGCCGCCGAAAACAGGATGATCGCAACTAAAATGCCGAGCCGGGCACAGTCCATCGTGCCGGCTGTCGTCGGGGAGACAAATTTATTTCTCGTCAACTGCTGCATCACAAGGCCGCAGATGCTCATGCCCATGCCTGCAATGATGATGCTGATCAGACGCGGCAGGCGGCTTGCCAGCAAAATTTCCGTCTGCTCCCTGCTTAAATGGAGCATATCCGCCGGTCTGATATTTTCTGCGCCGATGAAAATTGAAATGATGGACAGGACGGCAAGCAGGGGCACTAAATATCTTTTTTTCATTCCATTCGTACTCCCCCGTTTCTTTTGTCAGCTCGTTGTAATTGATTTTCATTATCAATTATAATTATATTGATAGTGAGAATCATTGTCAATTAAGTTTTCAATATTTTTAACGTGTTTTCCATAGAAAACAGGTTTTGAATTTTGACAGATAGAATTGCAAGGATCATAGTCAACGAAAAACGCAACCGGCCTTTTGAAATCGCCTCCGTACGAGATGGTCAGTGACAAACGCAATTGTGGTTACGATGTGTCGATGAAAAAAGCGGCGGGACCTCCTTTTGGAAGTTTCCGCCGCTTTCTATTTTCCGGTCATCCCGCCTGGTCCGGATCCCAGTTGATGTTATTTTCTACGGTCAATATGCCAAGTTCATGATGCTCGCCTTCATAAAGCGCGCCCTGGGCAAAGCGCATTTCCCCGTTCGTATCGATGACTTCAAGTTTGCAATAAGCCGGGCTTTTCTGTAGGGCACGGTAAAATTCATCCGTATTGCGAACGGGCTCGCCGTTGCATTTGGAAATCACTTCACCGATGGAAAGCCCCATTTTCTCCGCTTTTGAACCCGGTATGATCCCTAAAACGATCATGCCGTTGTTCTGCTGTGTAAAATAATACGGTGCGTTGTTTTCACGCATCCGGTGGCGAATGGAGATCCATGCTCTCGCGACAATGGCAAAAACGGCTGCTACTGCAGGAAAATAAGGAAAATAGAGCCCTGCTGCTCCGATTGCGGTCGTCATGATGCCCGCCCAAATAACCCAGGTCCCGATCCGCTTCAATGCAGATTGCGGTAAAGTGCTCTGGATTTGGTGCTGGAAACCGATTAAAAACGGGACAAGCACCAGTGAAAACGTATGTCCACCCCAGTTCACAACAGGCCACCATGAAGCGGTGACCGAAAGCGGGCCTGCGGGCAGAAAACAAACGACCGGCACAAGCCAGAGTTTTTTGGCCACAAATGCACCGACATTCAAACCGCGCCGGCTTTTCCGCAGTTTCGGGGAAACATGCTTCGTGCCGCTTGTCCTCAGCAGCACGCCTTCCGCTAACAAAAGAAGACCTGCTAAAATGGAGAGCCCGGCAACCATCGCATCGGTTGTGCCGCTCATCCAATCCGGCAGTTGAACCGGCAGCCATGTGAAAACAAAAAACAGGAGTACCGGTATGCCCAAGGTAAATGCCGGTGAGAGAAACCGGAATTGGCCTACGAGCGAAAATAAAATCGTCGCAGCCGCCACCGCAGCAAGAACAGGCCATGACACTTCAACCCCCGCCGCCACTGAGAGAGCGGAAAGGATCAACCCGCATATGAGCCCGGCAGGAAATAAAGACCGCAGTTCAAGCGATCCTTTATAAATCCTGATATGAAAATCGTTTCTTTCCCGCTTCACTCTTGCCGCACCAGAAACGAGCGCGAGCAACAGCGCATAATAGAATATCGGATGGAGAAAAAATCTTCCGATGCCTTTTAACACTTCAATGAGCCAAATCTGTTCCAACCGAAACACCATCCCCCGCACGTACCTATTTGTAGTATTATTTTAGCAGATTTTGGCGAAAAGCGCTTCGAAATTCCGGATTTTGTATGTGTCAAGTTTTTCAGCGATAGGGATATGTACCAAGTTTTTCGCGACAGGGGTTTAAAATCGGGTATTCTAAGACGCTCTTTTTGTACACTTTTGGCTACCGCGCTATGCTTGCTTTCCTGGCTCAGGAGGAAGCTGCCCCGAAGTGACGTAATATTTCTGTATAAAGATGGATAACAGGGGTGTTAATGCGCGCGAAATCCACTCGCTTTTCGTGGGCGGCCGGCGAGCCTCCTCGCTCGTGCCTCGCTGCGGGGATGGACTTCAAAGAGTTCCGGAGGACAGTTCAAAGGGGCATAACTAGACGCGCCCTATGTGAAGGAAGAGTCTCGTTTTTGCTTGCTTTCTTAACGTAGACGGACTCTATGTGAAGAAAGGCCTTCTTTTTCCCGCGCTTCCTTAACATAGGGCTTGCTAAATAAGTAAAATTCCTAGATTTGGCAAGGATGCTGACAGCTTTGGCAAAAATTTAAATACAAGGGGATTATAAAAATCCAAAGAAAAGCTTGCACTTGAAAACTGATTCAATGTATAGAAAAGACAGAATCGCATTTTCGAAGTTCTTCTAGAGCTTACTGACAAAGTGGGGACAAACGCAGAAGCGGATTCGTTCAGCAAGCCCTTATGCCATCCAACTGTCAAATAAGTATCCTACACAAATTAAGAGAATTGCAAAAAGGAAGTGGACCTTTTTTCGTTTATTCCTGTTCTTTCTAAAATAAGAATTATGACTGCTACCAATCCAATATATACTGCACTTGCTACAAAGTTACTTACATTCGCCAAAAAGAGCGTGGGATACTTTTGACAAAAACCAGCTGTAACACCAAAAACAAGTAACAATAAAGGAATTCTTAATTTCCAATACATCATTAACCCCTTTTTCAAAGGCATAGTTATCTTTTCTTTATTATATTACCGTCATAAGACAATGACCATAAGGATTTTTTCCAGACTCATAGATTTTCTGTCCAAACCGGCATCCACGTTTATTTTTCCGTTTTTTTACAATTGCGCTGGGAGTCGCAAAAAGTGGCAGTAAGACAGAGACATGAGAGTTAAGGGCAAAAAAAGCAAGTTGCTGCACGTTGGCTTGCAACCCGGTCCGCTAAAACGGTGTTACTTGCTGACAACCTTTAATGCGACTTGCAGCTGCAAATCGTTTTTTTCCGCGTGCGCCATTTTGTACAGCGATTTTTCCATTTCATCGGCCGTTTTTTGATTGATGCTGCCGGTTACCGGAAGGCCTTTGTCAAACTGGAACGCCTTGACGGCATTTTCCGTCTGGATATCGAAATAACCGTCTTCCCTTCCCGGTGAAAAACCAAGACTCTTTAGCATTTGCTGGGCGGTTTTGATTTGGGTGTTGTTCATATCCTTTTTCAAAATGTGTGCAATTTGCAAAGCCTGGGCATCAAAATAGTCCGGCTGTTTCACTTCAATCGTCGGGGCAATGCCTTTATGATGGATCCAATGGCCATCGGGCGTAAGCCATTTAAACATGGTGAGTTTGATGATGCTCTCATCTTCCATCGGCACCGCTTCCTGCACCGTCCCTTTGCCGAATGTCCGGACGCCAATTAACGGATAATTTTCCGTTTCATGAAGTGCTGCCGCCATTATTTCAGAAGCGCTCGCGCTGCCTTTATCGACGAGAACCGCAACCGGGTAAGCCTTCTTTTTCTTCAGTTTGGACACATACTGGACACGGTGCCCGCTCCGTTCCTCAATTTGCAAATACGGCTTGTTTCTTGTAACAAACTGCTTGAGAATCGCTTCAACACTGGAAAGAAGGCCGCCCGGATTTCCCCGTACATCAATAACAAGCCCTTCCATGCCGCGGTTTTCAAGTTTTTCGAGCTGCTGTGCAAAATCTGTTGCCGTATCTTTTGAAAACTGGGTAATGCCGATATAACCGATTTTTTTCCCGTTTGCCTTTTTCATTTTCGAGTAGACCGTGTCAAGCGGGATTTCATCACGTTTGACCGTCACTGTCATCTGTTTGCCGGATCCGGCCCTTGAAATACCCAGCTTCACATTGGAGCCTTTTTTTCCTCTGATTCGTGTTGTCACTTCGTATAAGTCCATGCCTGCCGTACTTTTTCCGTTAATTGTTGTAATCACGTCTTCCGGGCGCAGTCCCGCTTTTTCCGCCGGGGAGTTTCTATAAGGAGAAACAATCAGTATTTTTCCGTTTTTTTTGGTAATTTCGGCGCCGATGCCTTGAAAAGAGGAATCCAGCGTGTCATTGAATTGCGCGGCTGTCTCTTTGTCCATGTAGACGGAATACGGATCGTCCAATGTACTGACCATGCCTTTGATTGCGCCTTCCACGAGTGTTTTTTCGTCAACTTTCCGGACATAGGAACTTTTAATTAATTGGTATGCCTGGGCAATTTTTGTGAGATCCGGCATATTGCTTGTCCCACCGGTTGTTTCCTGGCGGGTGGGGGCTGCCTTGTCCTTTTGTGAAAACCATTGGCCTGCCGTATAGCCGCCGCCTGCACCGGCAAGCAGCGATCCCGAAATCGCAAGCGCCAGCCATTTTCGTTTCATGGTGATGCCCTCCTTGTACAAGAAGCGCCGCCAAAAGCGGGGTTCTTCATCTCGATAATTCAATATATGTACAAGCCGGGGGGCATATGCCGGGAAGCGGAAAAAGACGGCGAAAGTCCCGCACAAGGTGCAATACGGGCTACCGTGAAGCTAAAAAGGGCTCCGGTTTCTTTAGGGGATACGCGATCCCGCCATGTTCATGCGGTTCACGAAACGGCATGAACTGCGGATGGAGCCACCAACCACTGGATTCACAACAGGTAAAAAAAGAAGCCTCTTCCGCTAAGCCGGGAAAGCGAAAACGGAAGAAGCCGTAAAGAGGTTGAGGGGTTCTCCCCCCTCGCTAAAATGGTATCTTAGCATCGCAAAAAATATACGTTTCCTTATCCGGAAAAACCGGATCACGAAACGGCGTCCAATTGCAAAACGGGCCGGTAACCCGCCGCAAAGTCTTCAATCATGGCGCTTGCCGTCGGAAATTTCCCGGCACCCGGACCTGTAAGGGTAATTTTTCCGATCAGGCTGCCGTAAATCGTGACGGCATTGTTGACGCCTTCCACCGCATAAAGGGCGTGTTCGGGAGGGACGAGGACAGGCTTAACGGATGCTTTCAGCGTCCTGCCATCACGGTATATGTCCGCAATATGCTTATAACGGAGTCCCTTCCGATCCGCTCTTTCAATATCCGCAAGCGAGAGGCCGCCTATCCCTTCAACTTCTACTTTCTCCCAGTTCGGCTGGGTTCCGAATACGAGCCGGCTCAGGATCATCAACTTACAAAAGGCGTCCTGCCCTTTTACATCATTGCCCGGGTCAGCTTCTGCATAGCCGTGCTGCCTGGCGATTTCCAACGCTTCTTCAAATGGAAGATGTTTTTCACGCATTTCCGATAAAACAAAATTGGATGTGCCGTTTAAAATCGCCTGTACACGCTGGATGTCATTGACCTGAAGCTGCTGGGAAATCGTCCGAATCACAGGGATGCCGCCTGCGGTTGTCGCTTCGTAACCGACAAACACGCCTTTTTCTTTCGCTTTTTCAAGCAGCACATTCCCATATCGTGCAAACATGACTTTATTGGCAGTAATGACGTGGCAGCCTTTTTCAATCGCTTGTAAACAGTAGGAAAAGCCTGGTTCTTCCCCGACAATCGCTTCAAACACGACTTCAAGATCGGGAATAGCGAGAATTTCCCGGAAGTCCGTCGTGACGAGCACAGAACTGTCAATGTTCCGCTTTTTTCGGGGGTTTTTGATCAGAACCGCTGCAATCTCTACCTCGGCATGCAGCTTTTCTTTCAGCTGCTCGCGGTGGGTCCGGACCGCTTCGTACACGCCCTGGCCGACCGTTCCAAAGCCGAGCAGCGCTGCTTTAATCACCCTCATTTATCCAAAAACCTCCCTATATATAGCGTCTTTCGCCTCTGAAGCGTTTTGTTCATTTAAAACGGTCAAGCGGTCCGACAGTATTCGGTGCAGCCGGTATCCATAAGCTCCCGATCTGGATCAGGTATGCAGACCGTCCGGGCCGCAACATTGTTCAATGGGATCAGCCCAGAACGGTTTCGTATAAGTTTTCCGGATCGCCTGTTGGCATTCGCCATGGCGACCTTCGCACGAATCTGCCGGGCCTGCTCCCCGCTTTTACCGGGCTGTAACGGCTGTTGCTTTTGTAATGGCCTGATCCAGGTCAGCTGTCAAATCTTCAACGGCTTCGAGCCCGACAGACAGGCGGATTAAATCGCCTGTAACCCCTGATTTTTCCAGTTCTTCATCGCTCAGCTGCGAATGCGTAGTCGTTGCTGGGTGGATGATCAGCGATTTCGCGTCGCCGACATTCGCTACATGCGACCACAGCTTAATATTGTCGATCACGCGCCTTCCTGTTTCCCGGCCGCCTTTGACACCAAAGTTGACAATGGAGCCGTAGCCGCCGTTCAAATATTTTTGCGCCAGCTCATGGGACGGATGGTCTTCAAGTCCCGGATAATTGACCCATGCAACATCTGGATGGTTTTTCAGAAATTCCGCGACTTTCAATGCATTTTCGTTATGCCTTTCCACACGCAGATGCAGCGTTTCAAGCCCTTGCAGGAATAAAAAGGCGTTGTCCGGACTTAAAGTCGGCCCGAAGTCGCGCAAAAGCTGAACACGAAGTTTTGTGGCGAACGCAGCCTGTGCCGTGTCGACGCCGTAGCGCAAGCCGTGGTAGCTCGGATCCGGTTCACTAAAGTCCGGAAATTTGTCTGTGTTCCAGTCAAAACGCCCGCCGTCAACGGCAACACCGCCGATCGCCGTTCCGTGCCCGCCGATCCATTTTGTCGCCGAATGGACAACCACGTCCGCGCCCCATTTGATCGGATTCGCGCCATACGGAGAAGCAAACGTGTTGTCGACAATCAAAGGAATACCGTTTTCATGGGCCACTTCCGCCACTTTTTCCACGTCGAGCACCTGCAGGCTTGGGTTGCCGATAATTTCCGCGTACAATGCTTTTGTTTTCGGGGTGATCGCCTGGCGGAACGCTTCAGGGTCGGACCCATCCACAAACTTGACGTTAATGCCATATTTCGGCAATGTCACAGCAAACAAATTATAGGTGCCGCCGTAAAGATTGCTGGCAGATACGATGTCATCACCCGCACGCACGATGTTCAAAATGGAAAAGGCAATGGCCGATGCGCCGGATGATAAACCGACAGCCGCTGTTCCGCCTTCCAGTGCAGCAACACGTTTTTCAAAAACATCCACAGTCGGATTGCCGAGACGGGAATAAATGAAACCTTCTTTTGATAAATTGAAGACGCCCTCTGCATGTTCTGTATCCGGAAAAACGTAAGAAGTCGTCCGGTATACCGGTACGGCGCGCGATCCTGTCGCCGGGTCCGGTTCCTGGCCGCCGTGCAGCAATAAAGTTTCCGGTTGTAATGATGGTTGTGTCATTTTAAAGCCTCCTGATTTTTTAAAATTTTTCCGTGAAAGATGGAAGAGGAAGTGAAAAAACCCTCTTCGTAAGGGAAGAGGGTTACAATGTATGTAAGTTCCTCCCTTATCTTTCAGACGCATGTCTGTAGGAATTAGCACCTTTTCAGGCAAATGCCTGAAGGTTGCCGGGCTTCGCAGGGCCTAGTCCCTCCGCCGCTCTCGATAAGAGTTTCTTTTCATAATTCAATTTTGAATGACTTATTGTTTAAGATTATAGAAGACCAATGGCAAACCGTCAACCTTTTTTTGAAAAAATTTTCTTTTTCTTCTACAATATTGGCGACAATAGCCGGGAAATGGACTCTTTAAACCGCACATAAAGCGGCCGGTTCTGGTAATCATGGAGCGTTAATTCGGTTGATTCGGCCATATCGTCCCGGAAAACGCCGGCAAGTGTGCCGGAAAGCTCACGGTCGTACAGCAAGGCGTTCACTTCAAAATTGAGACGGAAACTGCGCACATCGATATTGGCCGTCCCAACGGAAGCAATTTTCCCGTCTACGACAATCATTTTCGCATGGATGAACCCTTTTTGATAAATGTACACTTTGACGCCCGTTTTTAACAGCTGGCCGATGTTGGAAAGCGTCGCCCAGTAGACAAACATATGATCCGGTTTATTTGGAATCATAATCCGAACATCCACTCCGGATAAGGCGGCAAGCGTCAGCGCATTCAGGAGGCTGTCATCCGGAATAAAATATGGTGTTTGTAAATAAATATATTTTTTGGCGGAATTGATCATTTTAATATAGCTGTTTTTAATCTGCTCCCATTCAGAATCGGGGCCGCTTGAGACGATTTGGATATCGGTTTCACCCTGCGATGGGATGACCGGGAAATAACGTTCTTCATCTCTTACATCGTGCGGTGACGCCTGATTCCAGTCCAAAATAAAGCGAGTCTGCATGGCATAAACAGCACTCCCTACAATCCGTAGATGCGTATCCCGCCAGTAACCGAATTTCTTATTCAGACCAAGATACTCATCCCCAACGTTAAAACCGCCGATATATCCGATCTGCCCATCAATAATCGCCAATTTCCGGTGATTCCTGAAATTGACGCGCAAATTGACGAGCGGGATCCGGGCAGGAAAAAAGGACGCCACTTCCCCACCAGCAACAACAAGCGGCCGGAAAAATTTGCGGCGGAACAGCATTCGCGACCCCATATCATCATAAAGCAGCCGCACCTTTACACCTTCTTTTGCTTTTTGCGACAGCAGTTCAATCAATTCCTGGCCGAGGCGGTCATTCCGGAAAATATAATATACAAGATGAATACTGTCTTTTGCATTCCGGATGTCTTCAAATAAAGCCTCGAATTTTTTCCTGCCATCTGTAAAGATATCGACGTGATTGTCCTGGGAAAGAATCGCCCCGTCATTCATCAGCAGCATATAAACGAGATCCTTGTACTGGATTGTCCGCTCATCATGAAACGGGAACCGGTTTTCGCGCAGCAGTTCAATTTGCTGCTGGGAAATTTCCTTAATGCCGATCTTCTCCTGTACCTTCCAGTCAAAAATTTTCCGGCGGCTTAAATTTTGCCCGAATACCAAATACAGGATAAAGCCGGCAATCGGCAGGAATAATAGCACCAAAAGCCATGCCCAAGTTGCGCCGACATCTCGCCGTTCCAGGAAAATAACGGTTCCCGCCAGAATAAAATTCAAAAGAAACAAGATAACCAGTAGTACCGTTATAATCATTGCGTTCTCCTTTTCGTACACCCTTTGTTCCTGCTTGAGGTTTGTTCCCGGCCGGTATCCGGGAACACGGTGAAGTGTTTTGGAATTGATATAGGATATGTTTGCGCAGCAAAAATAACAATTGTATCATACCATAATATTTGCGCCTTACCTATCGTACAGCACTTTCCCTGCCATTGCATGCAAAAAGAACCGCACCAATGGATACGGTTCTTTTTTTCGTCCTTATTAAAAGTTAACATAGTTTCTCGGGTTTTGGGCACCGGTATGTGGCGGTGGTGTCCAGCGGCCGTTATAAATTTCAAAGTGAAGATGCGGTCCTGTTGATTCCCCGGTATTTCCCATTGCTCCGATCTGCTGCCCTTTGCTGACGTGCTGCCCGGTGCTGACGCTGTACGAGCTCAAATGGGCATAAACGGTTGTGTACAACTTCCCGTTAATATAGTGGGTGATCATGACGCAATTCCCGTATGAAGAAGAGTGGTACGCCCTGAACACGACACCGTCGGCTGCAGCGACAACCGGTGTCCCGATGCTGTTGGCAATGTCAATGCCCGGATGGAACCCGCCGGAACGCCCGCCGAATTCAGATGAAATATATCCGGATGCCGGTCGCGTAAAGGACCCGGAAGATACTTGCGGAAGGGATCCGCCGGAATGGCTCCCGGAACTTGACTTGACCGATGCAGAGCGGGTTGTCCCTGCGTTTGATCCTGCTGATCCTGTTGATCCTGCATTCGTTTGTGCCTTTGCTGCTGCATCTGCTTTTGCTGCAGCCTTTCTTTCTTCCTCCGCTTGCTTTTTCGCAAACGCAATGGCTTTTTCAATGGAAGCTTTTTGGTCAGCCAGGATGCTCTTTTGTTCACTCAGCGACATTTTCTCTTCTTTAAGGCTGTCTTTTTGTTTTTCCAGCTTTTTGATTAATGCCGATTTCTCGCTCTCATCCTGTTTCAGACTGTCTTTTAATGATTGTAAATCAGACAGCATCGATTCCAAATCGGACAGTTTCTTTTCCACTGAAGCCTGTTTGTCCTTTAAATCCTGTTCATCTTTTTTCTGTTCTTCCAAAATTTGCCGGTCTGCTTCAACCAATGTCTTCACTGCTGAAAAGCGGTCAATAAAATCACCAACGCTTTTCGCTTCAAGAAAAACATCCAAATAATTGACCGAACCGCCGCCGTTTTTCTGCATGGCACGGGCGCGGTCTTTTAAAATAGCGTTCCGGTCTTCAATCCGCTTTTTGATTTCAGCGATATTTTTCTTCAAATCAGCAATCTGGTCTTTCGTTGTGCTGATATTCTGTTCCTGCTCGCTGATTTTTTTGTTCGCCGATTGAATTTTCGATTCAATGGCCTCAAGCTGGCCGCCGAGAGAAGCCTGCTTGTCTTGAATGTCGGAAATCTGGTTTTCTTTTTTGTTCATCTCTGATTCGACATTGGAAAGTTTACTCTCAATCTCGCTTTTTTTCTGCTGCAAATCGCCGGCCGCAGCAGCATTGGACTGGTAGCCAAGCATGCCGCCCAAGCTGAGCGTGAACACAACGGCAGCAGGCAGAATGGAACGCTTCTTCATCTTTTTCCCCCTCAAAGCAAAATGTTTTTGTTTTATGTATCCGGGGACGCAACGCCCCGTTTTTCCTGTGTTTTAAAATGAACAGAAAGGGTATAGAATAAAAAATCAGGCGGACGGGAGTGGAATGCATCCCGGCCGTTCCCGTTACACTTTCAAATAACGGCGGATCGACATCGAACTGCCCCAGATTCCAATGCAGACGCCAAGTACAAGCAGCAGGCCGTCTACGCCGTAAATGAACGGGCTGATATCAAGCATATGGATAATATTGTTTTGCAGCTTCGGCTCTACGATTTTATAAACAGAGTAATAGCCGAAGGAAATCAGCACAATCGGCAGAATGGACCCCAGGATTCCGAGCCAGAGCCCTTCGAGAAGAAACGGCCAGCGGATAAACCAGTTTGTCGCCCCTACCAGTTTCATAATCTCGATTTCTTTTCTTCTGGCAAAAATCGTAATTTTAATCGTATTTGAGATAAGGAACATCGCCGTAAGCAGCAGGGCAATGATTAACACAAGCCCGACATTGCGGCAGATACTTAAAACATGGAACAGCTTTTCCACTTTTCCTTTACCATAAATGACGGATTCGACATGGTCCATTTTTTGAATTTGCGCCGCAACTTTTGGCGTGTCCGTCGGCTGCTTTGTTTTGACAATAAATACGTCATACAATGGGTTGTCCTGCTGGAACAGTTTAAAGTCATCACCCATTCTTTTAATCAATTCTTTTAGTTCCTGTTGTTTAGAAGAAAACTTGACGGAATTGACGGCATTCAGACTCTCAATCTCGCTTTCCAGTTTTTCCCTGTCGGCAGCCTTCGCCGCTAAGTCGATATGGACGCGAATTTCCACGTCGTTTTCAATATCGGAAGCAAATTTATTCATGTTCAGGATGATCACGAAAAATACGCCGACAAGAAGCAGGGTAATCGTTACGGCACTTGCCGATGCAAACATCATCCAGCCATTCCGGCCAAGGCTTTTAAAACTTTCCCGGAAGTGGCGTTTAAGCGTATTAATCTTCATAACCGTAACCTCCCAGCTGCTCATCGCGCACCACTTTCCCGCCTTCAATGGCAATGACGCGGTGCTTGTTTGTGTTTACAATATCACGGTTATGGGTAGCCATGACAACCGTTGTCCCGGTTACGTTGATGTCTTCGAGGATTTTCATAATGTCCCATGAAGTTTCCGGGTCGAGGTTTCCTGTCGGCTCGTCGGCAATGACCACTTTCGGCATGTTGACGATGGAACGCGCGATGGAAACCCGCTGCTGTTCACCGCCGGACAACTCAGAAGGCAGCATTCTTGCTTTATTTTTCAACCCGACCTGGTCGAGTACTTCCATGACGCGGCTCCGGATATAAGAAGGTTCCTGCTCGATCACTTCGAGAGCAAACGCGATATTTTCATATACAGTCAATGTCGGTAGCAGCTTAAAATCCTGGAATACGACACCGATCTGCCGTCGGAAATAAGGGATTCGTTTGTCCCGGAGTTTTGAAAGATTGATGCCGTTTACAGTGACGGTCCCTGCTGTCGGCTTTTCTTCGCGGTAAATCAGTTTGACGAGCGTGGACTTACCCGCGCCGCTCGGGCCAACGATATAAACAAATTCGCCCTGGTTGATTTTTATATTTAACCCGCTCACAGCCATGACGCCGTTCGGGTACTTTTTATAGACGTCCTTTAATTCTATCATTTCCTCACCTAGCTTTTTTTCAATGTAACGTGCCGGAATGAAAAATGTGTCAACGGCACCGGCAAAAAACGCCAATTTTTGCATTCCCTGCACACCCGTCCCTGTAAAAGAGCCGTACAGGATGATTTGCTGTAAGAAAAGGCTGTGTGAAAACCTTTCCGCATAAAATTTGACTTTTTTCTCTTTTCAACGCGCGAGAATTCGCATAATTGCTCGAAATTCGCACATTTATTATTATAGCATCCCTACCCTTGAGCGACATTACAGTTTTGTTTCAAATTTTCTAATGGGGGTGAACATTTTTTTGAGGATCGCTTCGCATTTTGGAACTTTTTAAGCCTTGTCTGAAACTATAAATGAATACCGTTGACACTTCCCCATCATTCTCCCTCCCTCGACAAAAAATAGGGATTCCCGTCGTATGGGAATCCCTATTTTCATTCACTGTGTCCTCGCATTCACTTTTTCGAAAAAAACCCGGTAATAAAAGAAATTACGCTTACAACACAGTCCGCCACTAAAAATGTCCCTATTCATCTATTTCCATTATATCCTTGACCTGTAATGTTAGTTGGTACGAAGATCATAATAATGCCTGAACCTAACCACTACTAATCAATTGTAATATAGATAGCATGGTTACAAATGATTCCTTTATATCATAAGCATTCTCATTTTGGCAGTGCCATATATACTGATATTGCCAAAAAAATGAACCCGACTACAAGTTCAATCCCAAATCTGGCTGTCTTGTTTTTCCTGTACTTAAAGCTGTTCACAAGAAGAACAATTCCGACAACAAAGCAAAAAAGCATGACCCAAAACCCCATGATTTTTCTCCCCCATTCTTCCATAAAGATCCATTATCTCTTTGGCTTCCCGTTTTTGTAAACCCATCTCCGTATGGTTAGAAGTAGTACAAAGGTACAAACGAATAACAGAAACATGATGTGAATTTATTTCCTGTATTACAACCTATTGGAAATTTTTTTACATTATAACACATGACTTTTATATTTGTAAACGTTTAATTTTATTTTTTTCGTTTTTTTCAAAAAGGTCGCGTAACGCTCGCCTTTTTATCCCTTACTGAGCCGGTATTTTTGCAGTTGCTGTAGAAAAAACTTTCCACCTTTACCAAAAAACGGGCCGGTTTTCCGGTCCGTTTTTGTCATTTTTTCTTGGAAAGCCATTTCGCGACTTTTTGGGCATCGTCTCCCTTTAAAAGCCCTTTTGGCATGTCTCCTTTTCCGTTTTCAATGACATTTAAAATCTGTTTTTCGCTGAGCTTAGAACCGATATGCTGCAAATTCGGCCCGACATTTCCTTGCAATTGATCGCCATGGCAGGCAGAACATTTTTGGTCTACCAGTTTTTCGGCATCGCCGCCACTTGCCGTGTTTTTCCCGCCGTCTGACGATGGAGATCCGTTCCCGCAGGCGGAAAGTCCAGCTGCAAGCAGAACCGCCGCCAAAGCTGCGCGCCATTTCATACGAAGCCCTCCCTCCTGTGCACATTCTTCTTCCATTATACCGAATGTCCGCCTAGGTAGGGAAAGAAATACGAAAAACGCGTAAACCGGCGGCTACGGCATGTTAAAACCTTCGCCCAGCACTTCGGCGGCATCCATCACAACAACAAATGCCTTCCCGTCAATGGTTTTAACAAGGTTTCTTAACTTAATAAATTCAGACTGATCGACGACACACATGAGAATCGGTTTTTCATGGTCGGTAAATCCGCCATATGCATGGAGCCTTGTAACCCCCCGGTCGATCTGGAACAAAATCTCTTTCCGGATATCCTCGTGTTTGTCAGAAATGATCAGTACATTTTTCGAACGGTTCAGGCCGACCTGGACGAGGTCAATGGTCTTGCTTGTGACAAACAGCCCGATGATTGCATACAAACCCTTTTCAATATCAAAAACGGCAGCTGCTGACAGGACAACAAGCCCGTCAATGCCAAGTACACATTTCCCGAGTGAGATGCCGGTAAATTTATGGATAATTTGCGCGGCCAGATCGGTTCCGCCGGTTGAAGCCCTGCCAAGAAACACAATCCCGAGCCCAGCCCCGACGCCGATTCCGCCAAAAAGTGCGGCCAGCAATGCGTCATGCGTCCACGGCTGCCAATCTTCCGTTAAAAAAACAACAAACGGCAAAAACACGGTGCCAACAAGTGTTTTAATGCCAAATTGGTAACCTAAAAAAATGAGGCCGGCAATAAATAGCGGAATGTTGAGCCCCCATTGCACGTAAGCCGGCTTCCATCCGAACAATCCGTGCAAAATCGTGCTGATCCCGCTGACGCCGCCGGACGCAATATTATTTGGAAGCAGGAAAACATTAAATGTAATGGCAACGATCGCTGATCCAGCAAGGATATAAATGTATTCTTTCAGCATCGTCCAGTATTTGTTCTCCGGCTTTCTCCTTTTCTTTGCCATTTCCCTCCCCCTTTTCATAAAAAAACGGATGCCACACACCAATATACAGGACCGCTTGTTTCGCACCCCTCTATATTTTCTGGCATTGTGGCATCCGGCCTGTCATGCGTTCAATTTTTCAGAAAAACTTTTTCTCATTACGAAATATGCGCACGCAGGTAAGCGTCAATGAACGGATCAATTTCGCCATCCATCACCGCCTGGACATTCCCTGTTTCAACATTTGTGCGGTGATCTTTTACCATCGAATAGGGATGGAACACATAAGAACGAATTTGGCTGCCCCATCCGATCTCTTTCTGTTCACCGCGGATTTCTGCCAATTGTTTTTCTTTTTCTTCTACTTCTTTTTGGTACAATTTCGCTTTCAGCATTTTCATGGCTTGTTCGCGGTTCTGAATTTGCGAACGTTCCGATTGGCAGGAGACGACAATCCCGGTCGGAATATGGGTCATCCGGACAGCTGAAGATGTTTTGTTAATGTGCTGGCCGCCTGCACCACTTGCCCGGTATGTGTCGACACGCAAATCTTCCGGCCGGATTTCCACTTCAATATTGTCGTCTATTTCCGGCATCACTTCGCACGAGACGAACGATGTGTGGCGCCGGCCGGCTGCATCAAACGGCGAGATCCGGACAAGACGGTGAATGCCTTTTTCCGCTTTAAGATAACCATACGCATTATGCCCTTTGAAAAGAAGGGTGACACTTTTCACACCGGCTTCGTCGCCCGGGAGGTAATCAAGGGTTTCGACTTTAAAGCCTTTTTTCTCGCCCCAGCGTGTATACATTCTGAGCAGCATGGAACACCAGTCCTGGGATTCTGTACCGCCCGCGCCAGGGTGCAGTTCCAAAATCGCATTGTTCGCATCATACGGTCCGTTTAAAAGCAGCTGCAGCTCGTATTCATTTAATTTTTTCGTGAACGCTTCAAGCTCAGCCTCGAGCTCTTCTTTCAGTTCCGAGTCATTTTCTTCTTTGGCCAGTTCGTGCGTGACTTCGAGATCCTCCTGTTGCGACTCGAGTTCACGGTAGCCGTTTACCATTTCTTTTAAAGCATTGGATTCATTAATAATTTTTTGTGCTTCCTGCTGGTCGTCCCAAAAGTTCGGTTCCAGCATTCTTTCTTCCAGTTCAGCAATGCGAGTCTCTTTTTCTTCTAATTCAAAGAGACCCCCTGAAACCCGCTAATTTCTTAGCTGTATTTTCCAATTCCGCTCTAATTTCTGATAACTCCATTCCATTCACCTCATTAAATTTTTCTGCTGTTTTCCGCAAAAAAGAAGGGCGGCGTTTTGCCCCTCCTTTTTTGCGTATGCCTGCCTGATTTTAAGCCTCAAGCCGGCCGTGGCAGTTTTTATACTTTTTGCCGCTACCGCACGGGCAAGGGTCATTCCGGCCGATGCGCACTTTTTTGCGGACCGGTTTTTTCTTCACAGTTGTTTCTTCCCCGCCCGGCACGACAGCCTGGCCTTTTGCCACTTCCTGCCGCTCCAGATTGGTTTGGATTTCTGCTTTCATAATATATTTTGCCGTATCTTCCTCGATGGATGCAACCATATTTTCAAACATGGCAAAGCCTTCTGACTGGTATTCGCGTAGCGGGTCGATCTGGCCGTACGCGCGCAAGTGGATCCCTTCGCGGAGATGGTCCATCGCATCAATATGGTCGATCCATTTTGAGTCAACAGAGCGCAGCAAAATGACTTTTTCAAATTCGCGCATCTGTTCCGGCCCGAATGCTTCTTCTTTTTCATCATAGCGCATCTTCACTTTTGCCATGATCAAGTCAACCATTTCGTCCGGTTCTTTTCCGAGCAAGTCTTCCCGCGAGATGTCGCCTTCACGAAGCAGATTGGTCAAGACATAATCAACAATGCCCTGCAAGTTCCATTCTTCCTCATCTTCATGAAGCGGTGCATTAGCGTTGACAACGCGTTCTACGACCGAGCGGATCATTTTTTCAACGATTTCACGCAAATTATCCGCCGTCAGTACTTCATCGCGCTGCTTATAGATGATCTCACGCTGTTGCCGGAGGACATCATCATATTGGAGCAGTTGTTTCCGGGCGTCAAAGTTATTGCCTTCCACCCGTTTTTGTGCAGATTCAACGGCGCGCGACACCATTTTGCTCTGGATCGGCTGCGTATCATCCATGCCGAGCCGTTCCATCATGCTCTTCATATTATCCGATCCGAAACGACGCATCAGTTCATCTTCCATTGACAGATAAAACTGTGTGATCCCGGGATCTCCCTGGCGTCCGGAACGCCCGCGCAACTGGTTGTCGATCCGCCTTGATTCATGGCGTTCAGTTCCGATAACGGCAAGGCCGCCCAGTTCCACGACACCGTCGCCAAGCTTGATATCGGTACCGCGCCCGGCCATGTTGGTCGCGATCGTGACCGCGCCTTTTTGCCCGGCCTGTTTGATGATCTCCGCTTCACGCGCATGGTTTTTCGCGTTCAACACGTTATGCGGGACGCCTTTCTTTTTCAGCATTTGGGAAATCAATTCAGACGTTTCGATCGCAACCGTCCCGACAAGTATCGGCTGGCCGAGGTCGTGGCGTTGCTTAATATCCTCAACAACGGCTCTGAACTTGCCTTCCATCGTTTTGTAAATCAAATCCGGCCGGTCGTCGCGGATGATCGGTCGGTTTGTCGGGATCACGACAACACGCATGTTATAAATGTTGCGAAACTCTTCTTCTTCCGTTTTCGCCGTACCGGTCATCCCGGCCAGCTTCGCATACATCCGGAAATAGTTCTGGAATGTGATCGTGGCCATCGTCATGCTTTCGTTCTGGATCTCCACGCCCTCTTTTGCTTCAATCGCCTGATGGAGCCCTTCACTGAAACGGCGGCCTTTCATCAGGCGGCCGGTGAACTGGTCGACGATGATGATTTCCCCGTCCTGCACAACATAGTCGACATCCCGGTGCATCGCAACATTGGCTTTCAGCGCCTGGTTAATATGGTGGTTGATTGTCACATTGCGGATATCGTACAGGTTGTCGATATGAAAATATTTTTCGGCTTTCGTGATGCCATCTTCCGTCAGCAGTACGCTCTTCGTTTTCACGTCATAAGTGTAATCTTTTTCTTTTTCCAATGTACGCACAAATGCGTTCGCTTGTGTATACAGTGCCGTCGATTTTTCGGCTTGTCCGGAAATAATAAGCGGCGTCCGCGCTTCATCGATTAAAATCGAGTCGACTTCATCGATGACCGCAAAATAAAGCGGCCGCTGCACTTTTTGTTCTTGGTAGAGCACCATATTGTCGCGCAAATAATCGAAGCCGAATTCATTGTTCGTCCCGTATGTGATATCTGCTGCATATGCGGCCTGTTTTTCTTCGTTCGACATATTGGTTAAATTCAGGCCGACAGTAAGCCCAAGAAATTGGTACAGCTTGCCCATTTCCTCGGCATCCCGCTTCGCCAAGTATTCGTTCACTGTGACGACATGGACGCCTTTTCCGGACAGGGCGTTCAAATAAACCGGCATCGTCGCGGTCAGCGTTTTTCCTTCACCGGTTTTCATTTCGGCAATATTTCCTTCATGGAGCGTAATACCGCCCATCAGCTGGACATGATAAGGATAAAGCCCGAGCACACGTCTGGCGCCTTCCCGGACAACCGCAAAAGCTTCCACAAGCAGGTCATCAAGGCTCTCGCCGTTTTGGTAACGCTGCTTAAACTCTTCCGTCTTGTCGCGCAGCTGCTCATCCGACAGCTTTTCCATATCCGACGCCAATTCCTCAATCTGGTTTGCGATCTTCTCAAGATGTTTCAGTTCACGTTTGTTGGCATCAAAAACTTTGTCCAAAAAAGCCACCATTCAAAACGCTCCTTTATTTCAGTATCAAAACAGGACTTTTCGGCCCTATCGTTGTAATTGCCATGATTTTTAAATTTTAATTATAGCACAGTTTCTTTTCTGCGTCTCTTTTTTCGCGGGGTTTTCCCGGCCGTGTCAAACCAGAGTTTCCATGCTTTTTGAGGAAAATTCCGATGATACAGCCCCGGATGCGGCCGGGTGCGTGTATTTTGTTTCCTGAAATATACCTTATTGTATTTTAACACTGAAACAGAGCGCATACAACAAAAGAACCCGGGGTGGGCAGCAGGCCCGGGCGGAAGAGACCGGATTGAGGGTGCTGCCGGTGCTTAAGGCTATATAAAATGAACAAAATATTGCTGCGCTGTTGCCTGCTGTAAAAAGACATCGTGCCCGGACTTGATGCAAATGGTTAGATTCCTTTTACATGGTCGGACAACCGATTCCGGCTTTTCCGGTTTGGAATGTTCAGGCCACTGTGCTGAATAAAATTGAAGCGGCGCGCGCACTCATTTAAAATTAGAAAAGCGTTTTACCAGGCCGCAACCATGCCGTCCGCACGCGATTCCGTGCCGCCCATCAGTACGCCCGTGTCCGGATTCCGCCAGATGATCTGACCGCGGCCGAAACCTCCCGTATCCGCAGCCACTTGAACATCATGCCCTTTTCGAATCAGCCCTTGCACAAGGTGATTCGGAAAATGGGGTTCCACCAGCACTTTTTTCCCTTCCGTCCATTGCCATCTCGGGGCATCCAGCGCCTGCTGCGGATGAAGATGAAAATCAATCGTGTTCATGATCACTTGGAAGTGGCCCTGTGGCTGCATATAGCCACCCATTACGCCAAACGGCCCGACAGCTTCCCCGTCTTTTGTTAAAAAGCCGGGAATAATCGTATGATACGTCTTTTTCCCGGCTTTCAATGCATTCACATGCGTTTCATCCAAAGAAAAATCATGCCCCCGATTTTGCAAGGCAATGCCTGTGCCCGGAACGACAATACCGGAGCCGAATCCCATATAATTGCTTTGGATATAAGAAACCATATTTCCTTCCCCGTCCGCCGCCGCCAAATAGACAGTGCCGCTCTTTGGCAGTTCATACGGTTCCGGATCCAGCGCCAGATCCCCGATCAACCTGCGCCGGTTTGCAGCATAGCCTTCCGAAAGCAAATGTGCAATGTCCGCCTGCATTTCCCCGGCATCTGTAATGAACGCTTTACCGTCCGTAAAAGCGAGTTTCATTGCCTCAATTTGTTTATGATAGGTATCCACGCAGTCTTTTTCACGGAATTCAAATCCGCGCGCAATATTGAGCGCCATCAACGCAACAAGCCCCTGGCCGTTCGGCGGCATTTCCCACACCTCATAGCCGCGGTAGCTGGTGGAAATCGGCTCCACCCATTCGGGATGATAGGCTTCCAAATCTTCCCTGCTTAAAAAACCGCCCCATTTCCGGATGAAGGCACTGATTTTTTCTGCAAGCGGCCCCCTGTAAAAACTTTCTGCTTTCGTTTCCGCAATTTCCTTCAATGCCGCGGCATGCCCGGGCGATTTCCACACTTCTCCTATTGCAGGCACCGTGCCGTCCGGCGCAAACGTGTCAAACCATGGCCGGAACATTTCTTCTTTAAAAATCGTTTGAAAACGGCGGAATGCCCTTTCCCAGTATTTTCCCAAAACCGGAGACAGCGGGTACCCTTCTTCCGCATACCGGATTGCCGGTTGCAGAACGTCTGTCAGAGGGAGCCGACCGAATTTTTCCGATAGAGCCGCCCATGCTGCCGGCGCGCCCGGCACCGTAATCGGGACCACACCATAAGCCGGCATTTTTTCATACCCCTGTTTTTTCACAGCCTCAATGGAAATCGACTGCGGGGCAGGTCCGCTTGCATTTAAACCATGCAGCTTCCCGCCCGTCCAAACCATGGCGAATGCATCTGAACCGATGCCGTTCGAAGCCGGTTCCACGACCGTTAAGGCGGCGGCTGCGGCAATAGCGGCATCAATCGCATTGCCGCCTTTTTGTAAAGCTTCAAGGCCGGCCTGGGCAGCTAACGGCTGTGAAGTGGCAACCATTCCTTTTTTGGCAAAAATGGTATTTCTGGTGGATACATAAGGATGATACAAGTAATCCAGGTTCATCATTTTCCCCCCTCGTATAAAATGCACTCTTTTTTCCTGTTCGCAAGTGTAGGCCTTGCCGGCTGCTCGTCCGCTCCGGTTTTCAGTCTGTCATCCGGGCTTTTCTCCTGCCTACCTTGCCATTTTCTTTATCCCTAAACCTATGCGCCGGCTGATTTTCATCCTTCTGCCGACGCCGCGTTCCTTTTCGGCTTGCGTTGTTTGCTTAAAAACCGCCCCCGGCTTTACCGGGCCCGTTTTGCATTCACCGGATGGGCCCACGCTGCAAAAGCACCCGCGGATTCACCGCGGGTGCTTGTTTCGTCCGTTCCTTATTTTGTTTCAATCAGCCCGTATTTGCCGTCTTTGCGGCGATATACGATGTTCGTATGATTTGTTTCCGCATCGGTGTAAATGAAGAAGTTATGGCCCAGAAGGTTCATTTGCAGCACTGCTTCTTCACTGTCCATCGGTTTTAAGTTAAAATGTTTGGTCCGCACAATTTGCAGTTCTGAGTCTTCTTCTTTCCTGGCTTGTTTTTCTTTAAGTCCGGTGTCCTGAGTAGTGAACAGTTCCCTCGTGCTTCCTTTTTCGCGCAGTTTCCGGTTTACTTTTGTTTTATGTTTGCGGATTTGCCGCTCCAATTTGTCAGCAATCAGGTCAATTGCCGCATACATATCCTCATTGGTTTCTTCCGCACGCAATACAACCTGCGGCATCGGAATCGTAATTTCCACTTTGGAAGTTTTATCCGGATTGACTTTAAGTTTTACATTGACGGAAGTGTCTGGCGTTTCTACGAAATACCGATCCAACTTGTTCACTTTTTTCTCAATATAATCCCGAATCGCCGGAGTTACCTCAATGTTTTCGCCACGAATGTTGTAGTTCATCATGTGGACCCCTCCTCATAACTGGCAGCCCCTTGCATACCGCGGTATGCTCGTACTTTCACTTTGAACAGTGAAAGCGCTGCCTTCTCTAATAATCTTACACTTATATATTTACACATTGCCTGTCTAAATTCCTTCTTTTTTGGCGAATTTTTCTTAGAAATATTTGTCATCCCCCTCCGATGGTGCTGTAAAAAGCAGTTTACACGGCTTTCCCTGAAAAAAAAAGAAGTTCTGCATTGATCAGAACTCCTATCTTTTCCGGTCATAAAACCTTCCATCATTTAACTGCAGGGACTGGTACGGATTAATATACTGCTTCATGGACGTTTTCTTTTTCGCAGCTTGTTGGATGTCGCTCCGGATGCCGGACAGCGTTTCCTGCATCAGGGGCTTCAATTGTTTGTCAAGATCCATGATTTTTCTTCCAAGCAATTGCGCTTCAGCGGAAAAAGGCGGTTTCATGGCAGCAAGCAGCGCGCCGCGTCGGTCAAGGAGCCGGTGGACGTTTTGGATCAAGGTATCCCTCGGCTGCTCTTTATGAAATTCCGAAAGCAGCGCTTCCGTTAGCTCCAGGCAGGCGGCTAGATCGCCCATCATACTTTGCCGCCTTGCCCGTATGTTTGCCGGCGGTTCGCCTGGATGACCTGCTTCCAGGTGTCGCGGAAACCCGTTACCAACTCTTCCGCTGTATCGAGTTTTGACATATCATTTTTCACATTGGCCTGGATCAGTTCGCGCAGGATAAAATCGTAAAGGGAAAGCATCTTTTCTGCATCTTCAAATTTGCCCGTATCGAGCGTCATCATCAATTCACGGATGATGTTTTGCGCTTTTTGGATGTTTTTATTTTTTTCTTCAAAATTTTTGTTTTCAATGGCTTTTTTCGCCAAATGGATAAACTTCAGGCAGCCATTGTACAGCATCAATGTCAGCTCGCCCGGCGATGCGGTTGCAATCGAGTTGTTCTGATACGCCTGGTATGGATTACGTGTTGCCATTTGCGGCCCCTCCTTTAACTATTACTGACTGAAAAAGCTGGATAAATAAGTATATTGGCTGTTATATTTTTGGATCGCTTGCTCCATCGCTGTAAACTGCGCATAATAACGGTCTTCAAGCTTGTCCAGTTTGTCATTCATGTCACTAATTTTATCCGTCAAATCGTTGATGTTTTTCCCAATCGTGAACTGGGTGTTCACATAAGTGGACTTTCCGGCTTTGTCAACGATCGTGTTATACGTTTGATTGACGCTGTCGTACAGCCTTTGGACAATGCCTTTTTCCGATGTTGTGCTACCGGACGCGCGAAACAGGAGTTCAACCGAATCCGGATCGTTTTGGATCGCAGCCTTCAGCTTGTCTTCATCAATTTCCAGCTTGCCGCCTTCCAGCCAGTCGGAAGTTGTCGTGATGCCGATGCTTGATAATTGGCTGTATTCGGATGAAATATTGGCGTTATTTACTTTTGAATAAATCAATGACCGCATGTTCGACAGGGAACTTTTCAGCGTCATATCATTCCTTAAAAGGCCGCTTCTCGCTTTTTTATCCCATTGGTCCTGCTGCGTGTCCGTCAATTCCTTGCGTTGGTCGTCCGTAAGCGGCGCATAATCCGGGTAGCGGTCTTCATTCAGCTTCGACTGCACGGCATCAATCAGGCTGTTATACTGGTCCACAAAATCTTTAATGTTTTTGAAAATGGTGTCCGTATCGTTAGAGACCGTAACCGTGACGGGTGTATCAAATTTGCTTTTAAGGGTGTACGTTACGCCGTTGATGGCGAACGTGTTGGACGTACGTTCTGTTTCCAGGCCGTTCATCGTAAATTTTGCATTCTCACCGCCGGATTCTTTGCTGCCATTAAACTGCAATGTTTGATTTAAGAAATCATTGCCAGACCCGCCAATGATGATTTCATCACCGTCTTTGTTAAGGTCTCCAGTCGATTTTCTCGTGAGCGAAACCCTGTCCGCATTTGCGTCATAGTACATGCCGATCCCAAGTGTCGAATGGTTGTTTACATCTGCCATGACAGTATTTAAAGAATCCGTGCCATCAATATAAAAAGTCGCTTTATTTATACTTCCGTCTTCATTATAACTTCCGAGCGACATGGTGGCATATTTTGATGAATAAGTGACGGAAATTGTGTTGCTTTCTCCGCTTAATACAGCTGAATCCGTAAACGTAATCAGACCGGTTGAAGCATCCAGCGTACCGATCGGACTGCTTTTTCCTGTATCGGATTCTGCGTACAGTTTGTCGTTTTCGAGCACATAGTTTGTATTGTTGATTTTTAAGCTGAACGCCTGATCTCCGCCCGCATCCGTTGCGATCAAGCCATGCCCCAGCTGCATCGTTGCCGTACCCTGGGCCAATGTTTTTGTTTCTGTCACCGCCCCCGCTACATACTCCACATTGATGCTGGATCCCGAAGATACCGCGCTGTCAAATGTCAACACGCCGCTTTCCGCGTTATAAACGGCATAATTGCCTTTTTCATTGTCAGGAATATTGCTTTTATCATTTACAACCTGATAGGTTTTGCCATTGACCTTCACATTCATAGCATAATAGGTAATACCGTCCGTCGTGGTTGAAACAGGCGGATTGGACAGTTTGACCGATGCCGTCGCATCCCCGTCTCCTGAAAAAGACTGGGAGACCACGACCCCGTTGTTCCAAGTAATGCCGTTTAAAAAGTTCCCGGTCTGGCTGTAAAGGCTTGCGTCCGCTTTGATTTTGGCACCGGATTTGGAAATCGTTGTTGCCGTTTCAGATCCTGATCCGCTGATTTTTGTCGCAGCCGTTGCCAGTTGCGTAACGCTTTGGATGGTTGCAGATCCGAGTGCAGCATTATTTGCCGCAGTGGCCGTCACATTATTTTCGTTTGACGAGGTTGTCGTACGCACCCTGTACTTGGTTGTCAATTTCATGTTGGACAGCGTGGAGCGGAAGTCAAAATATTTTTGGTTCAGCGTCCGGTAGTCTTCTTCCTGCCACTCCAAAATTTGCTTTTGCTGCTGCAGTTTGACCAAAGGCTGTTTTGCCGCGGTCATCATTTTTTCGACAATGGAATCGATGTCCATGCCGCTCGCAAGCCCTGTGATTCTTTGTATGGATGTCATTCAATTCCCTCCTTATACCTTTTCATCGGCCAGAATCCCGACATGGTGCAGCATATCGGCATACGTATCCAAAATCCTTTTCGGCGGAATTTCTTTAATCACCTGGTCCGTCTTGTCGTCGACAATCGTAACATAATATTCTTTCAGCTGGTCATGAAATTGAAATTTTAAATGGGTGGATGATCCGGACAAGAAATGGTTCAGCTGGTCCACCGCTTTTTTCACTTTTTCTTTCGTTTCTTCATTGGCGGGAAGGCTTTGTTCCCTGTTTTCTTTTGTCACAATTGGCCTGGCCTGATCCGCCTCGGTTGCCTTTTGTGCCTGCGGTGTGCTGTTTGCAAGAGGCGGATGCGCAGCCTGCCACTGCGTCGCTCCAATCATAGCAAGTATCTCCTTATTTTCCGGCGTGTCCCGCCCCTTGTTTCATGGCGGAACAAAACCGCTTTTTTGTCTACTATTTGTATCGGATATTTCCAGCCGTTTTTAACATCCGCCGCTTTAAAATTTCACGTTGGCGAATGCCTTACTTGAGCCGCACGGGGGATGCAGCGCAAATTTTTGGGATAAAAGGCAGATACCCATACAGACACCGGTTTTTTCACATATGCTTTATCGTACAAAAAATAATGGGGTTGAGGAGGAAAAAACTTTGAATACAGATTATCAGGGAGTTCCTTATTATGAAACATTTCACCAGGAAGATGTAAGATTGCGGCCGTGGGGTTTCCGGCCATGGGGATTCCGGCCATGGGGATTCAGACCGTGGGGATTCGGTTTCGGCCCGTTCCTTGGAGGGTTTGCAGGCGGCCTAGCAACATCGGCATTGCTCGGACCGGCTTTTTACGGCGGATACGGCTTCCCGTACGGCTACGGGTTTTTCTGGTAGACTGGCGAAAGAGGCCGGCTTATCCCAATTTTGCCGGCCTCCATTAAAAAATAGAAAAACGGATCATTTGCTCGTTTGAATAAGCGATGATCGTAGGACCCAGGGGATGAGAAAAATCCGCTTTCATAAAATCGTTCGGCACCGGCTACATGCCGGTGTTTTTTCTCTTCGGCACTTTCTTCACGCACCACCCTACCGTTTACGCCCTCCTCGATACATAACGGTTTTCTTTTATCCAGAACCGGTACGGGTAATGTTTGGCTTCATCGGTGTTGTCGATCCCGATGCGCGGGCCGGTTTCGATTTGTTCCGGTTCGTATCCTTCCGCAATAAAGAGCGGGCGTTCGTAAAATACGCGCCCGTAGTCTTCCATTGTAATGCCGAGCGCTTTCGCCAATTTCCCCGGACCGTTTGTAAGCTGCTTTGCTTCCTTGACTTTCCGACGGGCAAACATCAGCTCCGTTCCCATAAAAGGTTCCAAGGCGCGGATCAGGATGGCTTCCGGAGTACCTTCCCGGCCGCTGACGACATTCACGAGGCAATGGGTATGCATTTGGTATGTATACACGTGGCCCGGGCCATGGTACATGATTTCCGTTCTTTTCGTCCGCCGGTTTCCATAACTGTGCGCGGCCCTGTCCGATGCACCCATGTATGCTTCCGTTTCGACAATAAAACCGGCCGCCGTTCCTTCTTCCGTCTCTTTGACGAGCAGGCAACCGAGAAGGGCACGTGCCAGCTCCAACGTATCTTTTTTAAAAAAATCCGCCGGTAAAGGCATAAGCAACGGGGTTTTTCTCACCTGAATGCCTCCTTTCTATCTGGGGCGCTACTTTCCGTACAGTCATGATACCCGGCAAAGGGCACTTTAACTCCATATCCTATAGTATCCAGCCAAAAAGCATCTTTCCGTGCAGTAAAGGATCTTTCATGCGCTTAAACATGCATTTTTCGACAGCGGTTTCGCCGAGCATAAGCGAAAACCGGAATGAACACTCTTTCTATGCAATGAACGTTTGACATCCCGAACGCTTCGAAGGCCCCTTTCTTCCCACCCATTCTGAAGCCGGAGACAAAAACATCTTTCCATTCAGCAATGGTTCCTTCGTATTTTTAAACATACCTTGCCACGATAACGGTTACGTGCAATACGAACGGAAACCGGAATGAAAATCTTTCCCATGAAATGGCAACAATGGATATCCCGCACGCTTTTAAAAAAACCCCCACCACCGATAACGGCTACGCTGCTGCGATTGCGGAATCCGGAACCAAACGCATCTTTCCATCCAGCAATGGTTCCTTCGTTTTAAAACCTATACACCGTTCCCTTATTATAAACCGAAATGGAAAAATGTTTTCCATTCAAAGCTTCCTTTGCACATTCAAAAAATGGATCTTCCCTGCCACGATAACGGTTACGTTACAGCAGTTACCAGAGACGGGGAAAAGGCATCCATCTCAATTCAATGATAACGATTGATATCCCTTTTTCCGCTTTGTTCGAGGCGTGCGACTAATGCGGTTAAAATGTATTTCACATAAGCCAGCACGCTCGAACGGCGCTCGCGGATGATGTTAAGCTGTTGGATAAAATCGAGTATACTTTCCCTGCTCATATTGCGGACAAGCAAATCGATTGCTTGCTCGATTGTCAATTCCCGGTGCCTGTCTTTGCTTGTCTGCACTTCAATCGATTCAAACGAATGCATGAAAGAGTGGAGAATTCCTCTGATTTGATTCTCACTCAACGGAATTTTTTTTAAATCTTCACTTGATGTTTTGCTCAATTTCAAACTCAAATCCTTTCTACACGACTATGCAGATGCCGGGCTGCACGCTCTGTATCTTTTTTTGCATTGCCACAGCAGCGCCCCCCCCTTCCCCCTTTATGCAATACGGATTTGAAACGATTAAAAACGGGATGATGAAAATTTTTCACATTTGCCTGTTTTATTATTATAACCGCAAAGGAAGGAAGCATTATAGAGCGTAAAACGGAAATGATACTTTCAGACTAGTTCTTGCCGAAAAATTATAATAAAGGCGGGCTCTCTTTGCCCGCCAGATTACATTATTGTTTCGTTTCTTTTACAGATTCATACATTTTTTGAAAACGGGCTTCCACTTTTGCAAAAATGGTGCCGTCCGGGAAGCGGTCTCCTGAAGTGCGTTCTGCTCCCGCGCTTTCGCCGGTTAAAATTTCAATCCCTTCCGAAATATGGCGAACAGCCCATATGTGGAATTGGCCGGTTTTTACGGCATCCACGACTTCATCATGCAGCATCAAATTGCAAATATTTTGCTGCGGAATAATGACGCCCTGGCGCCCTGTCAGCCCGCGATCTTTGCAAATGGCGAAAAAGCCTTCTATTTTTTCATTTACACCGCCGATCGGTTGAATCTCGCCCCACTGGTTCACTGAACCGGTAACGGCAATGCCCTGTTTGATCGGTACTCCGGCAAGCGATGAAAGAAGCACATACAATTCGGTACTGGAAGCGCTGTCCCCATCAATAAGCGAATACGTCTGTTCAAATGTGATGCTTGCCGAAAGCGGGATCGGCTTGTTTTTTGCAAACATGCCGGATAAAAATCCGGTTAAAATGAGCAGCCCTTTGTTATGAATCTGTCCGCTTAAAGAGGTTTCCCGTTCAATGTTCATAATGCCGCTTTTCCCGACAAACGTTTGCGCCGTAATTTTTGTCGGAATGCCGAATGTTGCATCCCTTGTCCCCATCACAGCCAGGCCGTTAATTTGGCCCACCCGTTCACCGTCCGTATCCACCATAATCGTCCCGTTATGGATCATTTCACGGTATTGCTCGGAAATATGGTTCGTCCGGTTTGCCTGCTCTTCCAACGCTTTGCGGATATGATGGCTGTCTACAAAGGGGCTCCCTTCTTTTTTCGCCCAGTAACCCGATTCGACGAGGATTTTTGTCAGGTCCTGGAAACGCGCTGTCAGCTTTTCCTGTTCCTCGGCAAGGCGCGCACTGTGGTCAATGATTTTCGCAACAGCACGCCGGTGGAACGGGAGAAGATTTTTCCGATCCGCATAGCTTTTGATAAAATAAGCCATTTTCCTGCGGTTTTCCGCATCCCGCTTCATCACCGTGTCAAACTCGACTTTCACTTTAAACAGCTTATGGAAATCTTCATCCACCCTTGATAACAAATCGTATAAATAGTAAGACCCGATGATGATCACTTTGATATTGAGCGGGACGGGCTCAGGCTTAAGGCCGCTCGTCGGGAAAGCGCCCCTTTCGGCAAACGGGTCTTCAATCTGGATTTTCCCCGTTTGTAGCGCGCGTTTTAAAAGGGTCCATGCATACGGCTGTGAAAGCAGTTCAGCAGCCTGCAAAATCAAATAGCCCCCGTTTGCCAGATGGATTGCGCCCGGTTTGACGAGCGTAAAATTGGTTGTCCAGCTGCCGAACGCGCCGCGGTACTCGATTTTTCCGAATAAGTTTTGGTACGTCGGGTTCGTTTCATAGATGACAGGCGCACCCTGTCCGTTTTTATGGCTGACAAGGAGATTGACGGCATAGCGTTGGAGCTGCTGTTCTTTGCTGCCGGTTAACGCCTGAACGACGGCATTTCCTTCTTCCTGGTCGGTTAAAAACAGCGAAAAATGCTCGACAACATCATGGTTGTATTCTTCAAGATAGCGGAGAACTTTTGGAAAATCACGGTAAGCTTCTTTTAGCGGCTGGAACAGGCCTTCAATTGTAAAAGCAGCCGTCTCTTTATGAAAACGATCGAGATTTTTCCGGAGCTGTTCTTCAATTTTCCGGATCTGGTACACCGTTTCATTGATTTTTTCCTCAAGCTGTTTTTCCCGTTCTTTCAATTTTTCTTTGTTAGCATCGGAAAGCCGTTCGTATTCTTCTTTTTCCATCGGCCGGCCGAAAAAAAGCGGAAGGGTTTGAATGCCGGCCGGGGTCCGTTCCAATTTAAAATTCAGCCCGGACGCGAACGTTTCCGTTTCTTTCCAAAGTGCCTCAACCTGGCTTTGCGACGCGTCAATGATATTCCGCTTCTTCTTTTCCGTTTCTTCATTTGAAAAAGTGGCGCGGAGTTCCCGTTCAATATCAATCAAAAGGGTTTCCATCTTGCGTTGAAAACGGAGACCGCTTCCAGCCGGCAAATTGATGACAAGCGGCCGGTCCGGATTTTCAAAATTGTTGACATAACACCAGTCATCCGGCACAGGCTGTTCGGATGCGAGCTTTTCGACACTGTGTTGCGTATACGTCATTCTCCCCGTCCCGGACGGCCCGACGACGAATAAATTGTAACCGGACTGCTCGACAGACAAACCGAAATCCATCGCCTGTTCCGCCCGCTGTTGCCCGATCATTTCATTCGGCAGCGTTTCCAACTCATCTGTCGTTTCAAACGGAAACTCGTCCGGGTTGCATTCCGAACGTAAGGATGAGACAGGCACACGGTGTACGGATAAAACTGTTTCATATTCTTCCTGATTCATTGCAATCCCTCCCAATATAGGCAATGCTCTTCCTGTAGCATTTCGACATTTTTTTCGGAATTCCTGCAAAATGGCGGCATGTCAAAAAGTGAACATTTTTAAAACGGAATCTGTTGTGTTCATTTTTCTCCGGCATTTCACCAGGTGACAGGAAAAATCTGTTTTTTCCCAAAGCAGGAACATCCTGAAAAAGATTTTTTGGCATTCTATGGCAGCACATCCAGAGCGAAAATTTGCAGAGGGAAAACGCGCAAACATTGCGAAGAACCCGGGCATTTCGCGGCAGGAAAAACGCAGAGCAGCCGCAATCTTCCAGGACCAAATATCGAAACACGAAAAACTGCTCCGGTTCGATCCGGAGCAGTTCACTTCAGAGCTTAGTAATCTTTTACAGGCGTTTCCCTGAGCGGCGTGTTCTTCGCGCGCACTTTCGGGGCGACTGCGATTTGGTAGTATACAAGCAGAAAGACGAGCCAGAGAACACCGGCGAAAACGGAGATGCGGGTTAACGGTGAAATGGCAATCGCAATAAAAGCTAAAAGAAGCATGACCAGCCCGGCAATCGGCAAAACCGGCCAGAACGGCATTTTGTAATGAAAACTTGCGCCTTTGTCTTTGGATGCGGCCCGGTTCACAAGCTCCAGCACGAGGATCAGCGCCCAAATAAAAATAGCCGAAAAGGCGGAAGCACTCGTGATCCAAACATAGACAGTATCCGGCGCAAGATACGTGATGACGGTTCCAACCGACATGGCCACAGCAGTTGCAAACACGCCGGCGTACGGAATTCGCTGTTTGTTGAGTTTATTGAGGGAACGCGGGAGCAATCCTTCATTCGCCATACTGTAAAGCTGCCGGCTGCCACCGTAAACGCCGGTATTGCATGATGAGAGCCCGGAGAAAATAATGATCAGGTTCATCAGCGTTGCCGCAACCGGAATGCCAACTTGCGAGAAAAGAAGAACATACGGGCTGCCGTCATGCCCGGCCAGTTGCGTCCACGGATACGCGCACAGCATGATCAAAATGGATCCGATATAGAAAAAGGAAATCCGGTATGTAACACTTCTGAATGCTTTCGGCATCGACTGGCGCGGGTTGTCCGATTCTCCAGCTTCCACGGCGAGCGTTTCAATGCCGGCGTATCCCTGAATCACAATCGCAACCGCCTGGAAAACGCCGAACCACCCGGCCGGGAAAAACCCGCCGTGCGCCCAAAGATTCGAAAAGCCAACGATTTTTCCACCATTAAATAAACCGGTAAAAATCATCAGCGCGCCGAAAACCATAAAGGCGAGAATCGCAAAGACTTTTAAAATCGCAAACACAAACTCAATCTCGCCAAAAATTTTTACAGCCAGTAAATTAGGGCTTGCTGAACGAATCAGATTCTGTCAGATACAAGCCAAATTACGGTTATTAAAATATAAAATAGTGTTGTACAAAAATTTCAAAAAAAGAACCCTGAGCTTCCGCTCCAGATTCATTATAAGGAATTGAAGGGCTACTACTGTTTCACTGGTCTCCTGAAGGCGTGCTCGAATAAGGCCTAGCCCATACTTGCGCTTGCCTTCGCCAAATTTGCTTTCAACGGCATTACGTTCGGAGGCATCCTGCCTTGCCACGCGTTCTAAGGTTTTGTCTTCCGTTTTGGATGGGCGTCCCAACCTTGGCCCACTCAGACGAATGCCAAGAGATTTACAGTATGCTAGGTTGTCACGGTTTCGGTAGATTTTATCTGCTAAAATCGCTTCTGGATAAAATCCGAACCGGTTGTAGTAGTTCTCAATAGATTCTCTAAGGGTGATCCCTTCATTGTAATTTTCCCAGTCGAGTTGCTCAATCAAGGCATAGCCATCTACAACGCTAAGGGCGACTTTTGAGCCGAATTCCACGTTCGCTTTTGCCTTGCCACGCACAATTGGACGGACATGCGGCTGGGAAATGCTCACAATCCGGTGGTCAATCCGATGTGTTTTCTTTTTGTACATTTCTGCCTGTTGGCGGTAAAGTTCATGAATCACGAGGAGTTGTCGGTATTCATCTTTGCTCAAAAGAGACAGGGAGCTTTGGGAAATGAGATTTCCAATGATCTCCAGATTCCGTTTCACATATCCAAGTTGTTTGCCGACAGCTTTCCGGATTTTCCGGGCTCCAGCTTTGCGTTGCTTAGCGACAGAAAGATAGTCCCTGCGGGCTCTTTTTCTGTAGGTCCGTGGCTTTGGTAATTTTCCTTTGTGCGGTTCATGCAGTACATCAATGATATGTTCCAGTTTCTCACGGGCTTCGTTCAAAAGCCCCAGATCAGTAGGGTAAGCAATATCAGCCGGTGCACAGGTTGCGTCCAGAATGAGCTTTCCTTTGTTCTTCGTTTTAGGAGAAGCCGATCCAGTTGAATTCTCTTCCGAAGCAGGACCGGAAGGTTGATGATCACCACTACTATGATCGTCATCATCATGGTGATCATCATCGTTGTCATTTTCCTTAGATGCTTCTTCCGATTGGCGTTCTTGTTCTTCCAGAACAATCCATTCATTCAGTTCATTGATGATGTTTGCACCCAAACGTTTTCTAAAACGAGTCATCAGAGAATGATCGAATGGGGCTTTTTCCTGGAATTCAGGCAACCCGATAAAATACTGAAGATACGGGTTTTCCGTGATCTGTTCGACTGTTTCCCGGTCAGATAGCCCAAGCCGTTCTTTGATATAGAGAGCCCCAAGAGCAACTCTGACAGAATAAGCCTTTTCACCTTTGAACTTTTTCTTGAAGGACTTGGCATACTTTTCTTCAGCCTTCCACCAAGGGATTAATTCAGCAAGACGGACCCAGCGATTTTCTTTATTTAATTTTCCACCGAATGGTAGAAAAAAATCTTCTACAAAAGTTAATTGATGTTCAGTCTTTTTGTACATCGTAACGGCCTCCAAGTGCAAGGTTTTTTACACGTTTCCTATAAAATCCTTACACTTTATATTCGACAAAAGTGGCCAAAATCCTTGTCAAATCTGGAATTTTTGTTTATTCAGCAAGCCCTAAATTAGAAACTGTGAATAAAATGAGTGCCAAAAATCCTGGAATCCAGGCCGGAAAATGCGGAAACCAGAACTGGACCAGCTTTCCGATCGCGGCAAGCTCCGACATCACAGTCGCCACCCATAAAAACCACCACATGCCGCCTGAAACAAAGCCCATCCGCTCGCCGAACAAATCATGCGCATACTTGCTGAATGATCCGGCCACCGGTTTTTCAACCGTCATTTCCCCGAGCGCCCGCATGACAATGGCGACAACCAGGCCGGCCGCAATATACGCCGCCAAAACGCCCGGTCCCGCCATTTTCACTGCCTGCGAAGCGCCGTAAAACAGACCGACGCCGATGACGCCCCCTAATGCCAAAAACTGAATATGCCGGTTTTTCAGCGACCGGCTTAAATGATTGCCCTGTTTTCTGTCATTCTCCATCCTTCCAACTCCATTCGCTTTTTTGTCTGCATACCCTTTGCCCAACCGTTTAAACAAAACCGGCGGATGTTTCAGCTTCCGATCCTCGGGGTATACTAACGACAAAAAGGAAGTGAAACCATGTCCGATAAACAGTTGAAGAACGAAGAAGAAAATGAAAAGAAGAAAACGAAGAAGCTGGCTGACAAAACACTGACGGACGGGACAATGGACAGGAAGGAAAAGAAGGAGGAGTAAAATCTGAACTGATAAAAAATTTTGTTTTTTGTATTGACAGCCTAGCCTAAATCTTGTATAAATAATTTAACAACAAAAAACGTATAATCTCTATGGCTGGAGACGATGAGAAGCCATAGCCAAAAACATGACAAATGTTTTTTTGGCTATGGCTTTTATTTTTCGGCAGGATTATACGGAAAAGAAAGGGAGAGAAAAATGAGTTTTGAGCATTTAGACTCGCCACAGTTAAAGCGCTTCCAAAGGAAAGTCACACTTTTGTCTGCCGGCGGTACTTTTTTGGATGGCTTTGATTTAACGGTAATTGCTGTTGCCATGCCGCTGATCCTTGATCACTGGGAATTCGGGCCGGGCATGCAGGGACTGATTACTTCCTCAGCTGTCATTGGCTCTTTTATCGGAGCAATCTGGCTGGGGAATTTAACAGATAAGTATGGACGGAAAGCCATGTACGTGGTTGATTTGTTGGCATTTGTCGTTTTTGCGACACTTACGGCGTTTGCCCTGGCACCTTGGCAACTGGCCCTCTTCAGATTTTTACTTGGCATAGGGATCGGGGCAGACTATCCGATTTCCGCTACGCTTGTATCCGAATTCAGTGCGACGCAAAGCCGGGGAAGGCACAGTACATCACTCGGCGCCATGTGGTTTGTCGGAGCGGTTGTTGCCTATCTGGTTGGCATACTGCTTGTCCCGCTCGGCGAAAATGCGTGGCGTTACATGTTACTTACTGGCGCCATTTTTGCTCTCATTGTCTTCTTTTTCCGTGTAACGCTTCCGGAATCACCACGATGGCTTACTGCAAGGGGGCGTGAAAAAGAAGCAGAAGAAATTATGCTGAAAATTACCGGACAGAAAGTCAAAATTCAGCCAAATATGAAGCCAAAACAAAAGATTAGCAGCCTTTTCACGAAAGGACTTTTCCGTCGCACTTTCTTTGTTTGCGGATTCTGGTTTTGCTATGCCGTTGCCTATTACGGAATTTCCATGTATACACCGACCATTCTAAAACCATTTACTCACGGATCGCAAATGATGGTATATATTGGTTCCGGAACGGTTAGTTTGTTGGGCTTAATCGGAGCAATTATCGGGATGAATTTGGTTGAAAGAATTGGCAGAAGGCCGTTGATCATTACTTCTTTTACCGGCTTATCCATTGCATTAATCATTTTAGCACTGAACCCTTCTCCGACAATGGCTTTTCTTGTCATCTTATTCAGTTTTGCCGTACTATTTGCCAACATGGGTGGCGGCATTCTTAATTTTGTATATCCAACTGAGTTATTTCCAACCGGCATTCGTGCAAGCGCTTCCGGATTGGCAACTGCCGTCAGCCGGATTGGTTCAATCATGGGCATTTTGGTATTCCCAAACCTTGTTGTGGCATGGGGTAACAGCAAAGCCCTCTGGTTTTTTGCCGCCGCCGGATTGCTGGGACTTCTTATCTCGGCTATTTTAGCACCGGAAACAAAAGGGAAAAACCTCGAACTTATTAATCAGGAATTTGATGAAAAAAATGCTGAAGCAGGAGGTAAAAATGGAAACTTGGCTTAGTATATGGTCAATCGGGCAGGAGAGCACGCTGGATGATTTTAAAATACTTCAAAAGGCCGGCTTTGACGGCGTTGAAATTTGGGCAGAGCATTTACGGGCAAAAGAAACCTTTGAATATGCCCGGCAAACTGGCTTAAGAACGAGCATTCATCTTCCATTCCATGATTTGAACATTGCCACGCCGGACACGATTATCTATGAAAGGGCGTTTCATGTATTAAATGAATGGATGGATATTTTAGCGGGATACGGAGGCAGCCATGCCGTTTTGCACGGTGGCTATGCCTGGTCCTCTGAAGAACGTGATGAAACGCTGTGTCGTGTTCAAAGCCGGCTCATGAAATTAAATGAAGCGGCACAAAAGCGGGGGATCGTGTTGTTGCTTGAAAATCTAATCCCTGACCGGTTAAATTACTGCCACCATGTTGCTTCTAGCTTAGAAGAATGGACCGGCCTGCTTCAAGCCTGTAATTTGAAGGCATGCCTGGACACGGGACACCTGGCGATCATGGGAAATGAACTGGAAGAGACTGTAAAACAGCTTGGTGAATTGTTGGGAGAGATACATGTATCAGAAAATGACGGAAAAGCGGATTTGCATTTGCTGCCGGGGGAAGGGAACCATTATACAGAAAAACTGATTGATATTTTGACAAAGTATCAGTTTACAGGGCCGGTTGTATTCGAAATTAATCCTTATCAATATACTCTAAAAAATATAGCAGATAATATGGCAAAGTTTAGAGAAAAGCAAAAATAACACGGGCAGAGACTTTAGAAACCCCCAGCTGGTAGTAAACCTTTTTCAAGGTTTATTAAACTGGGGGATTTTTCTTTTACTGGGAGGGAAAGCAATTGAAAAAGGGATTTATTTTTGATTTGGACGGAACCATTTATCTCGACAATCAATTAATAAAAGGGAGTGCGGAAACGATTGACTTCTTGCAGAATCGGGGACACCATGTTGTTTTTTTTACCAATAAATCTATTGCCACCAGAACTGATTACGTAAAAAAATTGAACCATTTGGGGATCCGTACCTCACTTGAAGACATTATCAATTCAAACTATGTGACTGCAAGATTTTTAAAGCAAAAAATGAATCCATCAGAGCTTGCCTATGTGATCGGAGAAAAAGCTTTGTATGATGAATTAGAAAAAGAAGGAATTTTAATTACAGAAGATGCTAATCTCGCAAACTATATTGTGCTGGGGTGGGATCGCCAGTTTACTTATGAAAAACTGAAGCAGGCATATATGGCATGGCGAAACAATCATGCTTTGATCATTGCCACCAATCCTGACCGTACATGCCCTACTGCAGAAGGACCGGTTCCGGATTGTGGTGCATTAATTGGAGCATTTGAAGGCGTGAGCGGCATCAAGATTGACCATATTATGGGAAAGCCCTCGAGGTTTGCTACAGATCTTATTGTCAACCATATATTAAAGCTGAAGCCGGAACAATGCTATATTGTCGGTGACCGCCTCGAAACTGACATTCATATGGGAAATGTGTATGGCTTACATACCATTTTGGTTTTAACAGGGATCAGCACGCAACAAACGATCAAAACAACAGGGATACAACCGGAGTACATTCTTGAAAGTGTAAAAGAAATTATGCAAATGTCCGAGATTACGGACTGTAAAGCAGAAAGACGAGGTGCTTTGCATGATTGAATTTTTTCAGTTTGACAGCGAAATGCTCCTAAAACTCGTCATGTCTTCCATACTTGGATTGGCAATCGGGCTTGAACGGGAAATAAAAAGAAAACCACTCGGATTAAAAACAAGTCTTGTGATTTCAATTGTCAGCTGTTTATTGACAATTGTTTCCATCCAGTCTGCTTATTCGTTTCCGCAATCCGATTTTGTCCGTATTCAAATGGATCCTTTAAGGCTCGCTGCCCAGATTGTTTCCGGAATCGGATTTCTTGGGGCGGGCGTAATATTACGGAAAGAAGATGATACCATTTCCGGTTTAACAACGGCTGCCATGGTTTGGGGGGCAGCCGGTATTGGAATTGCCACCGGTTCAGGCTTTTATATGGAAGCAATTGCAGGGGGCGTACTGCTCATCATTAGCGTGGAGATCATTCCGGGATTGATGAAAAAAATTGGTTTTGAAAAGCTGTACGCAAAAGAGATTTCTCTCAATCTTATCTTACAGGACAGCCGTGATATCCAAAAAGTCATTCGCTCCTTAGAAAAACAAGATATGAAAATCATCCAAACCCATATTAAAGATCTGGAACATGCAGCATACCAGCTTGAGTTAAAAATAAAAGTCAGAGAAAAAACGAGCATTGCTTATATTTATAGTGAAATCATTCAAATGAATGAAATCAAGCGGTCGGAAATCAGCGGATAAAAAAAGAAACGGCACAAAAGGCCGTTTCTTTTTTATCAAATTAAATATCAAAATTCCAAAGTGAAGGATCCCCTGTTGAAATCGCCAGTGCACCTGCCTCTAATCCTTGCAAAATATCCTCTTTTGATTCAATTAAACCACCGGCAATAATTGGAAATTTTACCTTTCTTGTCAGCTGGTCGATAATGTTTGGCATCAGACCGGGAAGTACTTCAATGGCATCAGGACTACAGGTTTTACTCGTGTCAATTCCCTTCTGGACAGCGGATTTATCAATGAGAAAGATGCGCTGAATGGTCATTAGTTTTTCATC
The DNA here is from genome assembly GCF_038593185.1 of Weizmannia sp. FSL K6-0777. Lineage (NCBI taxonomy): Bacteria > Bacillati > Bacillota > Bacilli > Caryophanales > Bacillaceae > Heyndrickxia > Weizmannia sp. FSL K6-0777. The sequence continues at coordinate 863,953 of NZ_CP151971.1, read as the reverse complement.
TTTTGCATATTTAATTAAAGAATGTTTGGTGGTGATAATTCCGGTTGGCTTCCATTTTTGAGCGACAAATTTGACAGCACTCCTTGCATTGGATAACCCTTCAATAAAGTCCATATGTATAAAAATATGCTTTCCGGCCTTTCTTAACTGTTCGAGATAATCTGACGTATTCAGCAAATCCCCTGTTAAGAGAAATACAATATTAGCACGGCTCAAAGCTGCTTTTTCAATATCTTCTTCTTTCTTCACTGAAGCAATGACCTGCGATTGAACAAGATCAACAATATTCAAAATAATTACCCCCTTTTTATAACCATGCTATATGTACTTATTCCTTTAACCTTGCTGGAATTCCTTCATAAAAAACTCTCCTTCAGCCGTCAATAGAAAGAATTGGCAAATACTTCTTACCCCGATTGTGTTCATGGTTTAACGATTTGGGGTGATTTCCATTCGTTATTTTAGCAAATGGCAAAGTGTCTTTTTCCCGTAGCCATTAAAAAAAGGAAAGCATATTTGCCCCAATGCTTTCCTCTTATTTCTATTTTTTCTTCTGGACTGTACTTATCTTTTATACGTGAGATCTTTACCGGTGTAAACAGGTTTTTTCACTTCAATCCAGCAGATGCCGGAAAAACGCCATACGCTTATCAAGAAGTATCATGAAGGGAATCAAATATACACAAAAATATAAAGGAGACCCCGGAAAAGGCCTCCTTTGTGAAATATAAAATTAACGCAACAATTGCAATACTTGCTGTGGTTGTTGATTGGCTTGAGCCAGCATAGCTTGAGCAGCCTGGGCAAGGATCGATTGCTTTGTTTGTTCAGACATTTCTTTCGCCATGTCAACGTCACGAATACGCGATTCAGCAGAAGTCAGGTTTTCTGACGAAGTTGTCAGGTTGTTAACTGTATGGTCTAAACGGTTTTCAAAAGCACCAAGTTTGCCTCTTTCAGCCGATACTTTTTGAATAGCATTGTCAATGACTTTAATCGCTGCATTTGCCTGTGTCTGCGTCGACACTTGCAATCCGCTGACACCTAAGGCTTGGGCACGCATATCATTGATGTCTACTTGTAAATTTTGTCCTCCGTTTGCCCCAATTAAGAAAGTTGCAGAACCGTCGGAACGGACATCTGCTGCTGCTTGCGTTTCTTTAAAAGAAGAAAGGGCGTTGGTTGCAGCTGTTCTGACATTCCCATTTTGGTCTTGGACGGTAATCGTGATGCCTTCAATCGCATCAGCCGTTCCTGCTGCAGCAGCTGCTAATTTCAGAGAGCCGTCTGTGTTAGCAGTAAGTGTTCCCCCTAAATTCGTTCCAATATCCGATAATTTAGTATCAGCTGCCACAGTTACACTATTTGTTGTTGTCGTTCCATTTTTGACATAAGTGACAGTGACTTTGTCCCCAGCCGTAATGCCTAGTGAATTGCCGTCCTTATCTGTAAGATCGGTAAGCAAAGTATCTGTTGTTGCAGCCGCATTCCCATTTCCTTTATCCTTAAAAATGCCGCTTGTATTTTCATTTGCCACAGCAGTCGTAACAGCTTTACCCATTGAACCGTCTAACAGATTTTTTGTGTTAAACTGGGTTGTATTGCCAATCCGGTCAATTTCGCTTTCCAACTGTGACATTTCACTTTGAATGTTTTGCCGGTCATCATCCGTATTTGTATCGTTAGATGATTGTACCGCTAATTCCCGCATACGTTGTAAAATATCATGCGTTTCATTCAGTGCGCCTTCAGCCGTTTGGAGCAAGGAAGTGGCATCCTGCGAATTTTTTGTTGCCTGGTCGAGGCCACGAATTTGCGAACGCATTTTTTCGGAAATGGCAAGGCCTGCTGCATCATCAGCAGCACCGTTGATACGAAGCCCCGAAGACAGTTTTTGCATTGCTTTCGATTGTGCGTTTGTCGCAGCATTTAAGTGGTTCAACGTGTTTAACGCTGCAATGTTGTGATTGATAATCATCTGTTTTTCCTCCTTGAATGTTGTGCACCCACATCCTTGTGGGCGAAATTTATCAACGGGGTTCGAGGTCGGCCGCCCTGTTCCCCCGCTCACTTTATATATCGGATAGCAGGACTTTTGATTTAATAGTTTTGCTGAATTTTTTTCTTTTCTTTCCTGTGGAGGTGGTGTGGGGGGACTGGGGGGAGAGCTGATGTATTGTGGTTATCCGGTGTTTGCAGTAACAGGCACCAAAACAGCAAAATTTCTTTTACTGTTTTGGTGCCTGTTACTGGTTATACCCTACCTCCCACAGCACTTCTTATATTTCTTCCCACTGCCACAGGGACATGGATCGTTTCGGCCGATTTTTCTGGTTGTTACAGGTTTGTTGTTTTCTTTTTTCAACGGGAGGGGATGCAGCGCCTCTTTTTCCTCCTTAAATATTTCGCTTGGCATATAGCCCTTTAAAATCCATTGTCTTGTATGATTATTTAATTGAATTAAAATGTTCATCATCGCTTCTGCAGTTTTGAAGTCGGCGATTTCAACCTGGGTTTGCATGAATTCAAGAAGATTGTTTGTTGATTCGCCCACTTTGATGGCAAAGATACATTCCATGATGATTTGGTCGGTTTCTTTACGGGTAATCCGATAATTGTCAAGAAGGAAGCGCCTGAATGATTTGGTGATTTTATTTTCCGGAACATAGTCAGGTGCGCCTGCTTGGAGTAACTGTGCTTTCGTAAAAGGATAGTAATCCAGGTCTTTTCTGCTGTCCTGCTCTTCTTTAATTTTAAAAGGATCAAATACACGTTGATGTATCAGGCCCTGATATTCCAAGCAAACCACTTTATAAAAATCGTCAGCCTGCCTCATCACGTTGAAAAACTCGATTGGACGAACCGGCTTTTTTGTATATTGTTCGATTTTTTCCAGCATGGTTTGGGAATTCAACACACCATAATAATACAGCATGCCTTGTGTGAGGCGAATCCATTCGGTGTTCCTTTTTAGAATGGATCTCACTTTCATGTCACCTTCTAGTGAAGACAGCGGCTCGATTAAATCTGCCGGCAGAGCGAGTACTTTTTCTCCCTTGTACGTCCCCGTGAAGATAAACCCAAGTGATTGTAAAAACTTGATTTGATAGGTTTCCATGGCAGGAGCAAATATAAAGCCCCCATTGTGGATCATGTTTTGAATCAAGCGAAATAAATGCTCATCTAATTGGCAGAGAATGATTTTCATGAGTATCGGAATATGTTCTTCTAGTACAGCCGTTAAATCCGCTTTTTTTAAGCTGCTTGCATTGCGGATGTTCAACCGTTTTCTGATTTCGTGTAACTCATCTTTTGTATATCGCAAAAGCCCGGCATGCAATGAGAAAGGAAGGGAAATCTCAGACCAAATTTTTTTTGCTTCCTTCTCCCTCATTTTTTCCGTCTCATCATGAATGGTTTCTAATGCTTGCAATAATATTTGTTCATCCGTACGATTATGTTTCAAAGTCGTCACCTCTATCATAACTGTATTATAAATCGATCCCGGGATCAAACACCAAGTGAAAAAGGACTGGCACCGCGTTAAGAATTTAAAAGTGGTGTCAGTCCTTTTTTGAGATGTCTGTAAAAAATGGAATGATGTGATGAAGTTTATGGACTTTCTATAAAATTGTCTTTTTCCATCTCATTCGGGATATCGTCATCCTGATACAAAAGCTTGCCATTTTTTAAGATTTCACTTTTCAATTGTTGAGAGGCATCTTCAAACTTAATGATGTCTAAGGAAAGTAAAGTATCCAGCTCGTCTTCCAAGTCCAAAGCAAACAATACCCATTCTTCTTTTGACATTTCCGGCGCCACAATGGCTAAATCAATATCAGACCGGTCTGTGTTATCTCCGACCGCTCTCGAGCCGAAAAGGATAATTTTCTTTACCTTTTCTGTTGAAAGGCCGATTTGAACGAGCTGGTTTTGAATTTTTTTATCCATCATTCTTCTTCTCGCTCCCACTGTCTTTCTTGGATTGGGCAAGCAGGTGGAGCAGGCCTTCGATATTTTTTGCGGCGTTCGCGTTTTCTTCCTGTATGTCCAAGTACACTTCTTTCCGGTGAATTTCAACATGTTTTGGGGCGTTGATGCCGATTTTGACCTGGTCGCCATGGATCGCGGCGATAGTGATTTCAATGTCATCGCCGATTTGGATCGACTCGCCTTTTTTCCGCGATAAAATCAGCATCTTCTCACCCCTTTTCCTTGTCCGGCCCGTCCGCAAAGAGCGGGTGCCTTGTGTGGTAATGCCGGTCGTTTAAAATCAGTTGTTTCGCCTTATGATTCTTTTCGTTCATAATGAGCGGGGCCTGCAAATTGGCTGTTGTTTCCGAAAACGGATCACGGACCGTCAAAATGGCATAAACCCGCACATCTTCCTCTTTTTCAATCGACAGCTGTTCAAGCGTGGCATCATCAATGTTAAATTCATAATCTCGGAAAAACAAAAACGGGCTTGTGACGACAAAAGCGACATAGGGTGACGCCGTTGACTGGAGGACCATGTAAATGCCGTCGTCCAAAAGCGGCAGCAAAACAAAGGATTTCTCATCCGGAAATCCCGGAATCCCGCCTTCAAAATGCCATATAGCTGCATCCTCTATTTCCACTTCACCGTGGTATTTTGTTTGAAGCTTCATCATGTTTAGTGAGGGGTCCCCGACTTTTGCTGCCGGGGAAAACCGCCTTCTCTCCTTTCGATGGGCATATTCTTTTGCGTTTTCTAAACCTTTGGGGGGGCATGCATGTTTCTGCTGCTAACCGGCGTTCCGCTCCTGCCCCGCCCGGTTCAAAAACATTCAGATAAAAAAACGGCACCACCTGGCAAAGCAGGGTGGTGTCCCCGTATTATTTCAAAAAGTCGAGCAATGTCGGCTGGATCACTTGTGCGCCGACTTTTAACGCAGCAATATAGGCGCCGGATGCAACGGAAAAGTCCGTGTACGCCTTATCGATATCCACATCTTCGTTTCCGGCCATGATCTTCGTTGCCGTTGTTTCCTGCTGGGTGACGCGGTCTTTCATCAAATCAAGGCGGTTGCTCCGCGCCCCGGCCTGCGACAGTTCGCTCAGCACATTGTCAATATGGCCGTCAATTTTGCCCAAATAGCTGTCAAAGCCGCTTGCCGATGTGCCGGATTTTAAATCGCTGATTAAATGGTTCAGGTCTTTAAACAGATCATCAGAAAAAGCATTTGCTCCGTTCGCATTGACTTGCAGATAAATGCCATTTGACAGTTCGATTTTTACCGGATTGGTGTTCATGCCGAGGCTGGTTGAGCCGTCAAACGTGCTGATATCGCCACTGATCGGCTTCTCCGTCGTCCGGGTGCCGTTAAAAATATATTTGTCATTGACTTTCGTATTGGCAATATTGACAAGCTGATCGCGAAGTTGTTCCACTTCATCGGCGATCGACTGCCTGTCAGTCGGAGTCTTCGTGTCCGTTGCCCCTTCCACTGTCAGTTCCCGGATCCGCTGCAACACCTGATTGGCTTCATCAAGAGCGTCATTTGTCGATTCAATCCAAGTGCTGGCTTCCGCGAAGTTGTCTTCGTATTGCTTCACCTGGGCGACGGTTCTCCGGTAGGAAATGCCTTTCATCGCGGACAGCGGGTCATCCGAAAGTTTGTTGATCTTTTTGCCGGAAGACAGCTGTTCCTGGTATTTCGCGAGTTTACTATAGCTTGTGTTTAAATTGTTTAAGAAATTATTGGCGAGCATCGATTGGGTTACACGCATCGTTTTTCACCTGCCTATCTGCCTACAACACCCATGCCGTTGATGATTTTATCGAGCATTTCGTCTGTCATAGTAATCATCCTTGCTGCAGCATTATAGGCTTGTTGGTATTTGATCATATTGGTTAATTCCTCATCAACCGATACCGAGCTGACGGACTTCCGGTTCATATCCACCGAATCCAAAAGGGAAGCGGTATTTGTCTGCATATTGCCTGCCTGTTCGGCATCAACCCCGAGCTTTCCAATGAGGCCTTCGTAATTGCTGGTGATGGTGCCGGATGCAAGCGGCAGACCGAGTGCCGCAATGTTAAGCCTGCCACTGATCCCTTCAAGCTGCACGGATTGGCTGCTTAAATCAAAGGTAACCACATTTGCAAGATTAATGGCATTCAGCCCGTCGCCGGAATCGCCATTTGAAGAGGCGGCGATTTTGTCGTATGTAAGGCTGCTGTTGACGGCAATTTGACCCGCGGCCCCTTTGTAGTCCGTTAAGGTACCGAACGTAAAAAAGGCAGTCCCGGCATTCCCTTTAAGGTCTGTCCCTTTTTCGTGGACAGCATTTAATACGTTTCCGAATGTGTAGGCGAGTTTGTCCAGGCTGTCGAGCAAACTCGGATAAGCCCCTGCTTCCACTGTGCCGTTTGCGCCGGCATACTGATAACCGTAGCTGTCAATCAGTCCCAACAGTTTGCCTTGCGGGAACGTGACCTTGCCGGTTGTATCCGCGACAGCAAAATTTTTCCCGCCGATTGTGATGCCGGTCATTTCCCCGTTTGCCGGTGGGCCGTCGAGGATACCGTCGCCGTTGCTGTCGGTTCCCCCTTGTACTTCAACTGCATTGTAATTTGAACCTTGGACAAGGTATACGCTTGTGCCATCCGCAGCGGTCATTTTAATGTTGTAAATGCCGTCCGCGTTTGCTTTTGGATTTCCCCCGCTTTTTTGTACTTCGACGGTGACGTTCAAATAACTGGACAACTTATCGACAAGGCTGTCCCTTTTGTCATACAAGTCGTTTGGCAAATAACCGTTCGGCTCAAGTTCAGCGATCTGTTTATTTAAGTCACTGATTTGCTTTAAAGTGGAATTGATATCGTTGACCGATACGCTGATTTCGCTGCCGACATCCGTTTTGTACTGGGAAAGCGTGCTGTTTAAATAGTGGAATGTATCCGTCAGCGTCTGCCCGCGTTCCAAAACAACCGAGCGAGCAGATACGTCTTCTGGATTCGTGCTTAAGTCCTGAAGGGATTCCCAGAACGCTTCCATTGTGTTGGACAAACTGCTTTTCGTTCCCGTTTCATCCATGACGGCTTCCATTTTGCTTAATGCACCAGATTTGGCTGACCAGTAACCCGCTGCACTGTTGTTTTCCCGGTATTGGACATCGAGATACTTGTCGCGGATCCGCTGCACTTCGCCCGCTTCCACCCCTGTCCCGAGCTGTCCGGCGATGGCCGGGCGGTTCATCGAAGCAGCGGGGTACGGATCTGACGCCTGCAAGTTTACCCGCTGCCTTGTGTAGCCATCGGTATTGGCATTGGCCACGTTCTGCCCGACGGTGTACAGGGCATTCTGTTGGGCCGTCAAAGCCCGTTTTGCTGTTTCTAATCCAAAGAAAGTGGACACCTTGCTTCTCCTCCGTATTCTTTCAGGCTTTTGAGTCGAACCGCGGCATGGCGGCCGCCGCTTTTTGCCCGGACGGCGGCCCGTATGTGGTGGGTTCATTTTTCGGATAAATCAGATCCAGCATGAATTGGGTAAATTGAAGGGAATGATAAAGGAGCATCTGGTTCAGCTCATTTTGCTGTTTCAGCTTCTTTGTGATGCCAATCAGGCTGTCCCTCAATGTTTCGAGCTGGGACCGTGCTTCCCCCGATACGGCCGCGATGCAGTCCGACAGCGTCCCATTGCCGCCGGTAAGCGTCTTTGCCAGCGTTTCCCGTTCCTGTTCAAGTGCGCCGATTGCACGGATATGGGCCTGTTCTTCCTGCGTAATTTTTTGCAGCCGTTCTATCTCCTGCTTTTTCACCGCTTCGGTTTTTTCGGTGGCAAGGATAAACAGGCTTTCATGGAGCTTCTGCAATTTTTCAAGACATCGGATCAATTTTTCCGCAGCCATTTACGCCCCTCCTTACTTGCCTGTAAAATATTTCAAAATGCCTTCAGCGGTTTTTTCCGCATCCGGCTGATAGGTTCCGTGCTGTACCTGTTGTTTTAAAGCCTCAATTTTCCGGCTCCGTTCCTGCTCAAACTGGGACGTTTTTTGCAACTGTTTCGCTTCTGAAGAAATTTCCACTTTATCCGTTTTCCGGGTGCTGGAGGCGGTTTGCTGCACATCCCGCCTGGCTTGCTGCTGATACGGATTGATCCCTGAAGTATTGACCGGATTGATTTTCATTCGGCTCACCCCTTTTTCAAACAGTATCCGTTCCATTATGTTTATTATATCGGATAAAGCTGCGCAATGTTTACTTGATGTGATAAGTCTTTTTCCTTATTTCTTCCTGCCGTTTCTTTTCTTTTTCAAAACGTTCAAGATCTTTTGCAATCGTTTTTGCACATTCTTCGCATAACTTTCCGGACTGGATTAATTTTCCGCAACGGTCGCAAGGATATGCCAGATTCGGAAAATGCGCAATCAAAAGCCGGCCGCTCCGCACCCATTTGAAAACCAGTTTTTCCGGGACATTGTTTTTTTCAACAATTGTCTCGATTGTTGCCGCACGGTTTTCGCGTTTCCGCAAGAATTGAAAAACCCGTTCAAATGCAGCTTCTTCCTCGCGATAACAGTCTTCACACACATCGCGGACGGAATTTTTGACATATAATTTACCGCAATTCGGGCAGTTTGCCAACTCCGCCATTCGGCCCGCCTCCTTTTCCGGCACATTTGTCTTCTATCTTCTATATCGGCAGAAATTTCGTTGTGTTTAACTTCTCGCCACAGTTAACGATACAATTTTTCGGGCGCCCGCTTCACGCAACACTTTTGCTGCATGGCGGACGGTTGAACCCGTCGTGTAGATATCATCCACCAGTAAAACGGAACGGCCTTCGATTGAAACTTCTTTTTCCATATAAAAAGTTTGGGCTTGATGAATGCGGTCAGCCCGTGTTTTTTTCGATTGCTTTTCAGCGTGGACGCGGTGAAGAATGTTTGCCGTTTCGAGCCCGGCAGCACGGGCGAGCGCCTCCGCCTGGTTAAAAAGCCGTTCGGAAAGGCGCTCCGGGCTGAGTGGGACCGGCACGATGCAGTCAAATGTGCGGGACTTAAGCACCTCTTTGATGCCATCCGCAAAAATGGCGGCAAGCGCATAATCCCCGCGAAATTTGAAACGGGTAAAAATTTCTTTACAAAAATCGTTGTACGTATAAAGCGAAATGTTTTCATCCAGCACGCCCGCCCATTCCGGGTCTTGTTCCCATCTGGCACAGTCAAGACACAGAGCTCCCTCCACATAAGAAGCATCCAACTTGGCCAGGGGTCGGGAACATTTCGGGCAGACAGGCGGTGTAATTTTTTCAAGCTGCGCGCGGCAATCTTCGCAAAGAAGTGGTCCGGGCTGCGGAAAAATCAGCGTGCGCCAGGACAGTTTATGGGTAAGCGGCTGATGGCAGAACAGGCAATATTCATGCATCGAGCAACCCCCGCTTTCCCGCTTCTTCATTCATGGAGAGAATATGGCGCTGTGCTTTCACCATCGCATTTGATTTTCCGTAATGGAAAAACGTCACGTCCCCACTTGGGAAATCGGCGCTTCTTCCGGCTCGGCCCGCGATCTGGACGAGGGCAGCTTCCGTAAAGATAGCATCTTCCGCCCCGACGACACAGACATCAATATTCGGAAACGTGACGCCGCGTTCAAGAATGGTCGTTGTTAGCAAAAGCGGCGTTTTGCCGGCGCGCATCCTTTCCACTTTTTCTTTCCGATCCGGGTCTTCTGCGTGCACCGATTCAATCGCTGGATGCAGCTGTTTAAAAACCGGCTCTGCTTTTTTCATGAGGCGGATGTTCGGGAGAAAAAGAAGCGCCTGTTTTCCGGATTCAAGCCTCTTTTTTACCCATGCTTCAACCGGAACCGGGAGCTTGCCTTTCTCAAACTTTTTTCGCCAGTTGCCTGCCCATTTGAATACAGGAACAGGGAGGGGCTTGCGGTGATAGCGGGCCGGGATCGTGACAAACGGGCGCTTACCTGTCTTGCATTCAAGCTGCCATGTTTCACTTGGTGTTGCGGTAAGATAAATGCGGGCGCAGCGGTCTTTTGCCGCTTTTTGAACGGCGCACTGCAGCGTTTCATCGAAAGTATACGGAAAAGCGTCCACTTCATCTACAATCACGACATCAAAGGCGGATGCAAAGCGGTACAGCTGGTGGGTAGTGGAGATGACGAGCTGCGCCCATTTATGGCGGTCAGGGCTGCCGCCGTAGAGCGCGGCAATCGGAATATCCGGGAAAACGCGGCGGAAGCGGGGGGCAAGTTCAAGGACGACATCTGTTCTGGGGGTTGCGATGCAGACGCGTTCGCCGTTTGCAAGCGCCGCTTCAATCCCTTTGAAAACGATCTCTGTCTTCCCTGATCCGCAAACAGCCCAAATCAAGAGCTCGTTTTTTTGAAGAATGGCTGCTTTAACCGCTTCGGATGCAGCCTGCTGCCCTTCAGAAAGGGTGCCATCCCAATGGAGCGGGTGCCTGGGCGAGTGGAATGCGGGCGCAGGGCCTGCCCATGTGATAAGCGGCTTGCATGCGGTGACCCGCCCCATCATCAGGCAGTTCCGGCAATAAATGCTCGTTTTCCCGCAGTGGGCGCAAGGGAATTCGGCAAAAAGATGCGGCGCGCGGTTGCCGCAGCGCAAGCAGACACAGTGCGGGAATTCGCCCTGTATCGCCGGCTCAGCGCGGATCCAGCCTTGTTTAAAGTGCTGATCAAGCAGTTCCGGTGAAAAAGGGATTTCCGGTTCGAACAGGATCCGTCCGGCGAGGTGGCGTTGAAGCTGTTCGGAGAAAACAGAAGGCAAACTGATCACTCCTTTGTTTTAATCGCGGGGGTGGGAAAATGGGGGCAGCCCGGTTCTAACGGATTTGGGAAAATGGCAGGCAAAGGACCGTATGGATAATGGAGTGCAACCGCCTTTTCGCTTATTCAATCGCGGATTGGCTGTCCGGCGGGTTTTTGGACTTGTCCCAAGAGGTAAAATCCTCCAAAGTGATTGACTGTCCGGCGGGTTTCAAGACTTGTCCTCGGGCGTGTTATGCCAAGTTTGTCCCGGATGATCCCATCATGCCGGGCTGTTCCAGCGATTTGGAACAGCCTGGCTCTTATTTCAGCATCCAGGCGATGCCGATCGCGCCTTCACCAAGGTGGGTCGCGATGACCGGGCCGAAGTAGCTGATCGAAAAGTCGACGGTTGGAAAGCGTTTTTCCAATTCATCTTTGATCTCAAGCGCCTGTTCTTCCCGATTGGCATGAATGATGGAGCTTTTTAGTGGCAAGCCTTTGGCGGCATCCTCGCCGAGCAGGTCAAAAATCCGGTTGAGCGCTTTTTTCTGGGTGCGGATTTTTTCAAACGGGACAATTTCATCATCAACAAAAGTTAATAGCGGCTTGATTTTTAACAGGCTGCCGATAACGGCCTGCGATCCGGACAGCCTTCCGCCGCGCTGAAGGTGGGTGAGATCATCGACCATGAAGTAGGCTTTCGTGGATGCTTTTAATTCATCGAGGCGGGCGAGGATGTCTTCCGGTTCTTTTCCGGCAAGCGCCATTTTCGCCGCATCAATCGCGTAAAATCCCTGTGCCATGCAGCTCCAGCCGGAATTGTAAGGGTACACTTTTATCCCTTCCACCATCCCGGATGCGGTTACGGCACCCTGGTATGTCCCGCTGATTTTTTTGGACAAGTGGATGCTGATGACGGCATCGTAGTCTTTGGCAAGCTGTTCAAACAGTTCGACAAACTGGCCGATTGACGGCTGCGAGGATGTTGGAAGCTCGTCCGCCATGCGCATTTTTTCAAAAAACACATCTGCTGTAATGTCAACTTCTTCGCGGTATTCTTCCTGCCCGAAAATCACATTCAATGGAATCATGTAAATCGAATATTTTTCGCGTACTTCTTTTGGAATATAAGCGGTACTGTCGGTCACAATGGCCGTCCTCATTTTTCCATCTCCCTTCCGCTTTCCTATTTTTATTTTATAGAATCAGGAACCATTTGTCAGCCGTCTTCTTTTTGCAATATGGAAATCTGTTTTGTGGCTGGTGTTTTTTGCCAAATCCCCCAATTCTCCTGCAAGTGTGTAAAATGCTATTTCAATCCTGCCGTAGATTCCCTTCACTGCAAAAATTTCCTTTTCACTTCAAGATTTCGCAAATGATACAAAATTGTAAATAATACCAGGTCCGGAAGCCAAAAAAGGAAGAATCCGTATGGTTCAGCATACAATCATTCACTTGATGGCGCTTTCTTTAACGGAAAAATAAATCTTTTCCAGAAAACGTTCGTGTTTTCGCCTTTTTCAAAACTTAATTTTCTGTTTTATCTGTCCTTTACAAATCATGTCATATTTTGTAGAATGTCTAAGGTAACTCAAATGGTGCATGCAACTCAGAGACAAAAGGTGTATCGTTCAGATTTAAAATATTTGAAAATTCTCCGTTGGCAAAATTATTGGATCACATCTTCATCACTGGGTTGGCTGCAAATAGAAGGAGATTTTCGACATGGAATTATTCAGGAAAAAATCAATGGATTACATGCTTAAGCAGGCCCGCGGAAAAAAGAGCCTGCAAAAAGCCCTTGGCCCCTTTGATTTGACCATGCTTGGCGTGGGGGCGGTCATCGGAACAGGCATTTTTGTTTTGACCGGTATTGTTGCTGCGCAGGCGGCAGGCCCGGCAATCATTCTGTCCTTTATTTTTTCAGGGATTGCCTGTGCGTTAACAGCTTTATGCTATGCTGAATTCGCTTCTATGATCCCTGCTTCAGGAAGTGCGTACACTTATAGTTATGCAACGTTTGGCGAGTTGTTTGCCTGGGTGCTCGGATGGGACTTAATTCTCGAATACGGCCTGGCCTGTTCAGTTGTAGCGAGCGGCTGGTCCGCCTATTTCCAGGATCTGGTACGCGGATTTGGCATCCATTTGCCGCAGGCTTTAAGCGGCGCTTATAATCCGGCCAAAGGTTCGTATATTGACCTGATGGCTGTAGTGATCGTGTTCTTCCTGTCTGCTGTATTGCTGACCGGCGTGAAGGAATCGAGCAAAATCAATAATGTCATGGTCTGTATTAAAATCGGCGTCATTCTTTTATTCCTCGCTGTCGGCATTTTTTATGTCAAACCAGCGAACTGGACGCCATTTATGCCTTATGGCTTTAGCGGCATCATTAAAGGGGCGGCAACCGCATTCCTCGCTTATATCGGATTTGATGCCGTTTCGTCTGCGGCTGAAGAGGTCCGCAACCCACAGCGGGATATGCCGATCGGAATTATTTCTTCTCTTGCGATTTGCATTGTCCTTTATGTCGCTGTATCTGCAGTGCTGACCGGGATGATTCCGTATGCCAAGCTGAATGTCGGCGATCCGGTTGCGTTTGCGCTCCGGGTTGTCCATCAGAATTGGGTGGCAGGCTTTGTTTCACTCGGTGCAATTCTTGGCATTACAACCGTTCTCTTTGTCATGATGTACGGGCAGACGCGCCTTTTCTTTGCGATCAGCCGCGACGGTCTGCTTCCAAAATCGATCTCAAAACTGACGGAAAAGACAAAAACGCCGACAAGAAGCATCATCTTGACATGGCTGATGGCAACGGTTTTCTCAGCCGTTGTCCCGCTGAACCAGCTTGCAGAATTGACCAATATCGGCACTTTGTTTGCTTTTATTGTTGTCTCGATCAGTGTCATTGTGCTCAGAAAAACACGGCCGGACATCCCGCGCAGTTTTAAAACGCCGTTCGTCCCGGTTATTCCGGTGCTGGCAGTAATCGCGTGTGGTTATTTAATGGTCCACCTTTCGAAAGTGACCTGGATTGGCTTTCTCATATGGTTCATCATCGGGCTTGCCATTTATTTCGGATACGGGTACCGGCACAGTGAACTCGGGCATTGGAAAGATGACAGAACACCGGCTGATCCGGTTAAAAATTGAAATAGGGAGACAACAGGAACACCTGCCCAGCGGACAAAAGAACGCCTGCATGGCAATGCCGGGCAGGTATCCGGACAGGCTTACAAATAGAAGAACAGCGGCTTATGGGCGCCTCAAAAAGCATTGCTGCCCCGGCTTGGCCGCATAATGGAAAATTGAAGCAGACATAAAGCCAAAAAAAAGATTCCCGGGTGCACGCGTACGCCCGGGAATCTTTTTCTATCCTGAAAATTGCACTTGATGATTTTCATTTCTGCGCCGGTGTTGAAAGCCTTGGCATACACAAGTGTACGGCCAAGGCCTTGTTTTAGCGGACTTCAACCCACCCGTTTTTAATGGCGGTCACAACCGCCTGGGTACGGTCTTTCACTTTTAATTTTTGCAAAATATTGCTTACATGGTTTTTCACTGTTTTTTCACTTATGTATAAAGCATCTCCGATCGCCCGGTTGCTTTTTCCGTCCGCGAGCAGCTGCAGAACCTCGCATTCGCGCGGCGTGAGCAAATGTAGCGGCGGGACAACTGCCGGTGGCTGCTGGTAGGCGCCCCCCGGTGTATAGCGGTTCGACAATTTGCGGAACTCCTCCACGAGATTGTGGGTGATTTTCGGGTGCAGGTAACTGCCGCCTTCAGCAACTACCTTTACGGCTTCAATCAGCGCATCGGAATCCATTTCTTTCAGCAAATAACCGGTTGCGCCTGATTTTAATGCATGTGTGACATACGATTCATCATCGTGAATGGAAAGAATAATAATTTTTGTTTCCGGATATGCCTCGATCAGCTTTCTTGTTGCCTCTACCCCGTTTTGGTGTGGCATATTGATATCCATCAGAACAACATCCGGATGGTATTTTTCAATAATGTCCAGCGCCTCTTCGCCGTCTTCACCCTCGGCTACCACTTCAAATGTTTTTTCAAATTCCAAAATCCGCTTGACGCCCTCTCGGAACAACTGGTGGTCGTCAATAATCGCAATTTTTACCGTCATGGTCACCTTTTCTCCTTTTCCAAGTCTAATTGCATCGGGATTTGGATAATCACCAATGTTCCCGCTCCTATTTTTGAATGAATGGAAATTTCACCATTTAAAAGGCTGACGCGTTCTCTCATGCCGACAATCCCGAAAGCCCCTTCGCGGATTCTGCGGATATCAAAACCGACGCCATTGTCTTTGACTGTCGCGATAAAACTGTTTTTCCTCAACTCCGATTTCACCTGGATTTCCGTCGCCTTCGCATGCTTTAACGCATTTTGGACGGATTCCTGGATGAGGCGGAAAAGCGCGATTTCATAATTGGTTGGAAGCCTTCGTTCTTCCCCGAGATGCCTGTATGTAATGACCGGACTTCCTTTATAGCTTTCAATCGTAGACAAATATTTTTTGAGCGTCGGAATTAGCCCGAGATCGTCTAATGCCATCGGCCGCAAATCGTAAATAATGCGCCGCACTTCTTTCAATGAATCGCGCACCAGTTCTTTTAACGTGCGCATTTCAGCAATGGCTTCTTCCATTCCATTTTCATGATAAACTTTTTCCACTAGGTCGGAACGGAGCAGCATATTGGCCAGCATTTGTGCGGGCCCGTCATGTATCTCCCGGGAAATACGCTTCCGTTCTTCCTCCTGCGCTTCAATGACACGCAAACCGAATTCCTGTTTATGCTTTGCATCTTCAATCGCCTCGCTAATGCTTTGCAAGTCGCTTGTTAAATAATTTAATACGACCGTTGTTTGCGAGACGAGATGATTGGCCCGGTCAATCGTATCCTTTAGTGAATGCAGCCTGCGTTCCAGTTCATTTCTTCTTTCGCGCAGCTGAAGTTCGCGCTGCCGGTTCATGGACAGCTGGATTTGGATCGTATGTGCCTTTTCATATGCTTCGCGCACTTGCTGTTCGGAAAAGTCACGGAAATGCTGGCTTACTTCCGCCAGGCGTCGCCTTGCAAATTTGGACTTCGTTTCCAGCTCATCTGTCTGCTCAATAACTTTAGCCACTGTTGCTTTGACTTCCTCAAGCTCATTGATGAGCGCATCGTAATCCTGGCGGCATCTTTCACCGATTTCAAAAATTTCGTGTTTGCTTTCTTCAACTGTTGCAACCATTTTCTCCAGGATCGCATCCAATGCTTTGGAGTCGAATGTTTTAAAAGTCATCTTACTTCCCCCAAAAGTAATAATAAAGGCTTATCCGAAAGCAGGGCAAGCCACAGCACACACGCGGCTAATGTTATTTTAACGCGAAAACCGCCGGTAAACGATCAGAAAATAAAGTATAACCGTATATCAGGACTATTTTCCCAGGTACTTTCGTAGGAAAACACGAACCGATATACGGCAGTTTCAACATATTCTTATATACTGAAATTATATCATACAAAAGCATGTTATAATGAGGGAAAAACAGGTTTTGCTAAAGGAAGGTTGCAATGTTAAAAGAATATTATACAGTCAAAGGCGAGGCTGTGCATGAAATAGATATCCAGAAATCACGGTTTATCGCCCATGTGAAGCGAGCGGAATCGGAAGAGGAGGCGCTCAGTTTTATCGCTTCTGTGAAAAAGAAGCACCGGGACGCTAATCACAACTGTTCCGCTTATATGATCGGTGAGCAGAATCTCATTCAGAAAGCATCGGATGACGGCGAACCGGCCGGCACAGCGGGCGTTCCGATGCTGGAAGTGCTGAAAAAGAAGGATTTGAAGGATACGGCAGTCGTGGTGACGCGCTATTTCGGCGGGATTAAACTCGGAGCCGGCGGGTTGATCCGTGCGTACAGCAAAGCAGCTTCAGAAGGCATCAACGCATGCGGCATCGTCAAAAGGACGCTTACCGCCACTTTCCATGTCAAACTGGATTATACGTGGCTCGGGAAAGTCGAGAATGCGCTACACCATTCCCCGTATGAAATAAAAGAAATCCGGTATCTCGCGCAGGTGGAATTGGATATTTATGTAGAAGAAGGAGAACAGCATGCTTTTGAAACGTGGATCTCTGATTTAACAAACGGGCAGGCGGATGTGGCCGAGGGGGAAAAACTATATTTGGAAACGGATGTTGCCCGGTAAAGAGAAGCATAAAAATCGGAAAAGCAGAAGCGGAAAGCCCATCACCCGGCTTTCTGCTTTTTTAAACCGGAAGCGGACGAACAGGTGTCAATCCATCCCGGCACGCAAAAACAGGTGCTGAGCCGGATACAACCGACCGGAGACGGGAGATGCTGAAATCTCAGCCAGATTGATGTGAAAACAACGACTTGCAAAACAGGTTTACAGCCGGCCGGAACATTGATTGTTGCAGGGAACGGAGCTGTCAAAGTCATAAACCCGTAACTCCCCGTTGCGGTTTTGACAGGTACTGCTCCGAATTATTTATTTCGGGAACGACCCCGATGGATCCGGACGGCTATGACCGGTTTTTTATAAAATTCAACAGCGGCTTGTAATCTTTTCCGATCAGGCCAATGCTTTCAACGAAAATCTCAATTGTAATCAGGATCACACCGATAAAGATTAGCGAACCCCAGAGCGTCGCCATTGAGAAGATAAAGGCGGCGAGGCTGAACATGGCAGCGATCGCATAAATAATCAGCACGACTTGGCGGTGTGAAAAGCCAAGGCGCAAGAGGCAATGGTGCAAATGCGACTTATCTGGAGCCGATAAAGGCTGCTTATGGACAAGCCGGCGGATAATTGCAAAGAAAGTATCCGAAATCGGCACACCGAGAATAAGCGCCGGAATAATCAAGGAAATAAAGGTTACATTTTTAAAACCGAGCAATGACAGCACGGAAATCATGTAGCCGAGAAAAAGGGCACCGGTATCGCCCATAAAAATCTTTGCCGGATAAAAATTATAAAATAAGAACGCAATCGTACTGGCCATTAAAATCAGGCCGAGCACCGTCACATAGGCGTCCCCCATAATGATCGCCATGCCGGAAATGGTTAACAGTGCAATCGAGGAAACCCCCGCAGCGAGCCCATCCAATCCGTCAATTAAGTTGATGGCATTCGTGACGCCGACAATCCACAAAATCGTCAGCGGAATACTGAAAATCCCAAATTCCAGCTGTCCGCCGAAAGGAAGATTGATAAATTCGACATGAATACCGCTTAAAACAACAACCAGTGCGGCTGCCAGTTGGCCGATGAGTTTGACGCGCGGTGACAGCTCTCTTACATCATCAACCATGCCCGTAATGACAATAATCAAGCTGCCGAGCAAAATAGGCAGCGAATGCGAACTGTCCGGTTGAAACAGCAGCACGCCGGCGATAAAACTGATATAAATAGCAAGACCGCCTAAACGGGGCATGACTTTCATATGAACTTTTCGCTGATTCGGCTTGTCAACTGCCCCGATCCGGATCGCCAGTTTTTTAATCAGCGGCGTCAGGAGTATTGTGAGCATAAAGCATATAAACAAGGTCAGGAATATCAATGTGCTGCCTCCTTTGGTTGATCATAACCAATAAGGATTGAAGTGTTCGTGAACCCGCCATCGATGCCGAAGCATGATAACCGTTTCACTTCTTCTTAAAAACATTATACCTTAACTTTCTTAAAGCAATCTTAAAAAAATATTTACCCGAAATTCACTGTAACCATTATAATTGTTCTCCGACAATTTATCCACTAACATTTGAGCGATTCTACTATTTTTCATGCTTTTTCTCGCAGCAACCGCCAAAAAACATGAAAAAGGCATCCCCGGTCACTTTGACATCAGGGATACCTTTAAGATACAAAAATCGCATTGTTTAAGTGGCCGGCATCTGCAAACAAATCTTTTTGGCGGCTGGACAACCGGCATCCATGCCGCTCCCCGGGATGCCGCCTTTTCACGCTATATAAAATGAGCTTTGGTTTTCCCATCCGAATGGATCGTTATAAAGAACGCAGTCTTCTTATCTCATCCCGCGTCACAAATTTTATTTCAATTTATATAGCATGAAGCTTTAACCTTTTTTGCAGCGGGGATGGCCCTTGCAAAGTTAACTATTGAAACAGATTTACGGCTTTGTTCACGACAAGCCCGCTGCCGCCGCGATGTTTAACATTTTCAATCAGCATCGCAACAAGCATATTCGGGTTCTTTTCGTCATATACGACGAAAAAGCCGTTTTCTTTGCCGTTTTGATCTTTTTGGCTCTTTTTCAGTTCAGCGGTGCCCGTTTTTCCCGCAAGCTGCGCTCCGGAGATATTAGCAGCGTGCGCCGTGCCGGACGGATCCGCAACGACCTGGCGGAGCATACCGGAAATCTCCCCGGTGGTTTTACTGCTTGCGGCATGTTTCCACACTTTTGTTTTTTCACCTGCAAGCAAATTTGGCTTCAGTTCATCGCCGCTGTTTAAAAACGGCGTGTAGCTGATGGCAAGATGGAGAATATTCATTTGCATCTGCCCCTGGCCATAACCCGTGTCTGCAAGCTGGATGTCACTGCTGAACTTGCCGGTAGACGAAATTTGCGATGCCTTTAACGGATACGCAAACGGAATGTCTTCCCCGAATCCGAAACCCTTCAGGCCCTTTGCAAATTTGTCCGCCCCGATATCAAGCGCGGTTTGGGCAAAAAAGATATTATCGGATAACACGAGCGCTTTTTCCATGTTTTCCGGGCTGTTATTGGCGTGGACGCGGGTCACTTTATAGCTGCCCCAGTCGGCGTTCTTTTGCCACGAAGTCCCTGTAATGGTTTTCGTTGCCGCGGTTGTTGTCGTCCCGGTATCAAGCGCGATAGCCGCAGTGACCGGCTTGATTGTTGAACCCGGCGCATACGTTAGGGCAAACCGGTTAATGAGCGGCTTATCCGGATCTTTTTCAAGTTTCGTGTAAGCGGAAGAAGACATGCCTGAAATAAAATCATTTGGGTCGAAAGCAGGCGTGCTTACAAGGGCAAGCACGTCACCCGTTTTGGGATGGATGGCCGCGGCCGTGCCGGCATCCCCCTTCATTTGATTGTAAATTTTCTGTTGCAATTCGGCATCGATGGTGACTTTGATATTCTCGCCGTTTTTCACTTTTTGCTCAGCAACGGTATAGGTGCTGCCGTCCTGCTTCTCGATGTAAATTTTTTCTCCTGCCCGGCCGCGGAGCTTTTGGTCATACAACTGTTCGAGCCCGCGCTTGCCGACTACACTCTCCGCAGTATAGCCTTTCTTTTGCAGTTTTTTCAGTTCTTCGCCAGTGATCGCACCGATATAACCGGTTAAATGCGCAGCGGCTTTCCCATAAGGATAAACGCGGGCACCAACCGTTTGCGAAGAAAAGCCCGGGATGGAGGTGACTTTTTTCACGAGATCCTTCTTCTCCATCGGGACTTTTTTTAACGGGACAAACAAATGAGGCTGCACCCAGTCCTCGTCCAGTTTTTGTTTGATTTCGTCCGCTGACATGCCAAGTAAGCCGGCAGCTTTTTGCATATCCGCTTGTTTATCCCCTTTCAATTGTTCCGGAATGACGCCGATTTGGTACACGCTGCCGTTTTTGGCCAACGCTTTTCCGTTTCGGTCCAAAATTTCCCCGCGG
Organism: Weizmannia sp. FSL K6-0777; assembly: GCF_038593185.1. Lineage (NCBI taxonomy): Bacteria > Bacillati > Bacillota > Bacilli > Caryophanales > Bacillaceae > Heyndrickxia > Weizmannia sp. FSL K6-0777. The sequence goes on along the minus strand of NZ_CP151971.1, from coordinate 843,519 downwards.
ACAGCGTTTTGGTCGGACACTTTAATCGTATCCCCTTTGGCCAAATGCGGGAGAATAAGATCCGGCTTCCAATTGACATACCAGTTTTCTTTTTTGTCCCGTTTTTCCTTTACAAGCGCCACTTTATCCTTGTAGACGACTTTGCCGGCTGAGGTTTGGAACGAAATTTTGACCGGCACGGTAACTTTCTCTTTGTTTTTATAGGCATCTTTATCCAACGATTGGTATGAAACATTTAAATCTGAAACATTCAAGTCCCCGTACACTTTTTTGTACCGGTCCGCCATATCTTTTTTCGCATACGTATTTTTTGCGGAAGCCGATAAATAACTATGGTACATTTCCGCAAATTTTTCCTGCTTCCATGCTTTTACATAATCTGCAAGGCGTTCATTCGGTGTCGGCGTTTTTTCGCAACCGGCAAGGGCCGCCAAAACCCCGAGCAGCAAACCGATGATAAATACATATTTCCTCAAAAAATCTCCTCCCTGACAACGACAAGTTTCCACCTTTTGAGAAAAAAATGGAGAAGTTTGCCGGTTTTTGTGTTACATTTGTGTTAGATAAGAAGAACTAGATTTGGAGGTAAGAACGTGGACATCATTACACAGTTAAAAGCAGACAACATGCGCAAAAAAAGTCTTCTCATGTTTATTACCCTGCTTGTTGCCCTGCTGGTCGTTTTTGTAACATATCTTTACAAACAAGAGGCCGGAATGGCTGTCCTGTACGGCGTGGAAATCGTTGTTCTTCTGGCACTGTATTTTACACTCGGGCGCGCCATGAAAAAATTCCGCTTGTTTTCTTATGCGAGCGTCATCATTTCTTATTTGTTCAGAATATATGCCACCCTTTTTGTTCAAAACAGCTTTTCCGTAGACATTTTGTTTTTCTTTCTGCTTGCTTATGCGGCATTGCAGTTTGAAAATGTCCTTTTCTTTATCGGAGCCGGTCTTGGCATTGCCGGATTTCTTGCCAGCTACTTGGTGCCGGCCGCCGATTCGGGCCTCATTCATAACCTGGTCCCGACCGCTTTGCTCTGCTATGTTTTAACCGCAATTTTATTATACGCCATGATCTACCTGCATCAAAATTTGATGGATTCTTTTCTTTTATCCATAAAGAAAACCCTTCAAACCATGGAAGATCAAGGTTCGGCTTACCGGCAGGAAATGGCGGAGATTCTTGACCGCGTTTCCAATGTGAACGACAATATTCAGACCAATTTACATGCCCAAAACGAAATGAAGTCCGCCGTTCATGAAATCTCTAAAGGCAGTGTAACCCAAAGTGAGCAGATTACGCAAATTGCCGGACACGCCGGAGATACGGTGCAATCGATGGAATTTTTAACACAAATGTCCGGTGAACTGACAAACGAATCGCTTGAAGCACAGGAAACGGCAAAAGCCGGTGAAAAGGCGGTAGAAAATTTAACGCTTGAAATCAGTGATGTGGTAGATACGATTATGGAGCTGAACAACACATTTACAGTGTTAACGCAAAAAGTGGAAGAAACGAATACGTTCACCGACAGCATCAAACAAATTACAGAACAGACGAACCTGCTTGCGCTGAATGCTTCGATTGAAGCGGCCCGCGCTGGGGAAGCAGGCCGCGGGTTTTCGATTGTTGCCGATGAAATCCGGCGCCTTGCGGAAACGACACACGAAACCACCGAAAAAATTAACCATAATTTGGCTGATTTGAACCAGAGCAACGCGGCGGCACGGGATAAGCTGGAATTAAGCAGCACACAAATTTTGACGACAGCGGAATCAAGCCAAAATGTAACCACCTATTTCCGTAAACTATTAAAAACGTTAAACGGACAGGTTGAGAAGTTTAAAGAATTCGATACGTTGTCCAAAAAAGTGACCGAAAAGGCGCATGGCGTGGAAGGCGCATCAAGCGAACTCGCGGCCATCATTCAAGAAACTTCCGCCAGCCTAGAAGAAATGTCGGCGACGATCGAAAGCTTAACGAATGACCATCATACAATTGCAGAAACGCTCAATGAAGCGGCTGCCCAGGCGGAGCAGTTCCGGGCAAAAACCGAACAAATGCAGGAAAAATTTGCCGATCAAATGATTTAGCAGACGGATATCTTAACATAGACGCACTCTAGGTTAAGGAAGACCCTCGATTTTGCCGGGTATCTTAACATAGAACGCTTCTATGTTAAGGAAGACGCGGAATTTTTACGGGTATCTGAACGTAGTCGCGCTCTAGGTTAAGAAAGACCTTCGATTTTGCCGGATATCTTAACATAGAAGCACTCTACGTTAAGGAAGACGCGGAATTTTTATGGATATCTTAACGTAGACGTGCTCTATGTTAAGAAAGACTCTCAATTTTGCCGGGTATCTTAACGTAGACGCACTCTATGTTAAGGAAGCGAGAAAATTTTTGCGGATATCTTAACGTAGTCGCGCTCTAGGTTAAGGGAGACCCTCGGTTTTGCCGGGTATCTTAACATAGAACGCTTCTACGTTAAGGAAGACGCGGAATTTTTATGGATATCTTAACGTAGAACCGCTCTATGTTAAGGAAGACCCTCAGTTTTCCCGGGTATCTTAACGTAGACGAACTCTATGTTAAGAAAGACCTTCGATTTTGCCGGATATCTTAACAAATTTCGCTATTTCTGCCGCTTTCATTGGAAAAAAGTGCAATCTTTTCCTATAAAATGCCGAAATGGGGTACCATTGTGAAAAAATTTTGATAGAATGTTAAATAGAGAGATAAAAATATAAATGGAGGTTACACGAGTGTGAGAAAGAAAACTGTCTTTTCTGTTGCCGCTACAACCATTCTGGCCACTTCGTTTACATCGCAGGCATTTGCCCAGACATATAAAGTCCAAAAAGGGGATTCCCTCTGGAAAATTGCAAAGAAGTATAATACGTCCGTTGATGCATTGAAATCAACCAACCATTTGGCATCTGACACGATTTACCCGAACCAGGTACTGAACGTTTCAGCGTCCAAGGCAAAAGCTTCGGCCCGTTCTGTTTCGGCCCCATCCTCTTCTGCCAAAACGTACACGGTCAAGCCGGGGGATACATTGAGCACGATTGCCTTAAACCACGGCATATCGGTTTCAAACTTAATGAGCTGGAACAAGCTCTCTTCATCGCTGATCCATCCCGGTGACGTATTGGCTGTTTCCAAAGGGGCAGATTCCGCTTCCTCGTCCAGTTCAAGCAGCAGTTCGCGTTCAACCGGCAGTTCCAGTTCCACGACTACATACACAGTAAAAAGCGGAGACACATTATCCGGCATTAGCAAACAGTTTGGGACAACTGTCAGCAAGCTAAAATCTTTGAACAATTTAAGTTCCGATTTGATTTTTTCCGGTCAGAAGCTAAAAGTAACCGGTAGCAGCTCATCCGGTTCCTCCACATCGGGAACGGCAGGCGCTGCAAGTTCAAACAGTTCCGGTTCCACGGCTACGGCTACATACACGGTAAAAAGCGGAGACACATTGTCCGGCATTAGCAAACAGTACGGAATCACCGTCAGTAAGCTTAAATCTTTGAACAATCTGAGTTCCGACTTGATTTATGCCGGCCAGAAGCTGAAAGTAACCGGCAGTCCGTCCGATTCTTCCAAATCGGTCACAACAGTCGATACAACTTCAGGCAGTACCCATTCTGTATCTTCTTTAATCAGCATTGCGAACAGCTTAATCGGCACGCCGTATGTTTGGGGTGGTACGAGCCCGTCCGGATTTGACTGCAGCGGTTTTATCTATTATGTATACAAAAAAGCCGGGTACAGCATTTCCCGCATGTCCGCAGCAGGCCTTTATAACCGTTCTTACTATGTGAACAGCCCAAAGGCAGGAGATCTCGTCTTCTTTGAAGGCACGTATGGAACCAATCCGAGCGCGATCACGCATGTTGGTATCTATCTCGGCGGCGGCCGGTTTATCGCCGCGAATTCCGATGGCGTATCTGTTTCTTCTGTCGGCTACACGTACTGGAAATCCCATTTTGACAGCTATAAACGTTTCTATTAATGTTCTATAAATTGAACCAAAAAAACCGCGGATCTTCCGCGGTTTTTTTGCATCTGAACCGGCTTGCCCCGATTTGATTCTTCTTACATATAAAATTTAAAGCGGCTGCCGGCGTATTGCGCTTTGACATATTCAAACGGTGTACCGTCTGAAAGCGAAGTCACGCGTTCAATGGACAGCACCGGTGAACCCGGGGCCACTTTTAACAGTTTTGCCAGCCGTGCGCTCGCCGCAACGGCTTCGATTGTCTGGTACCCTTTTCCGAGCCGCAATCCCTTTTCCCGTTCAAGAAACTGGTAGAAAGAACGGTTTAATTTTTCTTCAGTAAGCCCTGCCGCAATCCTTGCCGGGGTGATGATCGATTCGAATACAATCGGGATCTCATCCCCGTAGCGGAGCCGCTCGATATGAAGAACGTTTTCCGGCTCTTTCAGCGTGAGTGCCTCCATTTCCTGCACGGAGGCTTCCCTTTCAAAAAACGCCACGATTTTATTCGAAGCTTTCATCCCGCGCTCTTCCATCAGCCGCGTAAAACTCATCCGCCCTTCCAAAGGCTGCTCCACCTTATGTTCGCTGATAAACGTGCCGCTTCCCCGTTTTCTCATTAAAATGCCTTCATCCACCAAACCTTGTACCGCCTGGCGGACTGTCATTCTGCTCACTTCAAAAAGATCGCTTAACACCCGTTCAGACGGAATGGCTTCGCCTGTTTTCCATTCCCCCTCCCTGATTTTCTTCCGGATTTCTTCCTGAATTTGAAAGTAAATCGGGATCGGGGAGGTTTTGTCAATCATGGCGCTTCCCGGCATCCTCCAGCAAAGAAGCGGCATCTTCATCGGCAACGACAACGACATTCGGATGCATTTGCAGAACGGATGCCGGGCAGGCTTCGTCCACCGGCCCTTTGATCATGCTGCGGACCGCTTCAGCCTTACTTTTGCCGAATGCCAGCAGTACGATTTTTTTCGCGTCCATAATCGAAGCAATCCCCATCGAAAGGGCGCGATCCGGCACATCTTCTTCTCTTTCGAAAAAGCGCCGGTTTGCTTCCCGCGTCGATTCGGTCAGTTCGACAATATGGGTTCTGGAATCGAAGGAAGTGCCCGGTTCATTAAAGCCGATGTGCCCGTTTTTACCGATGCCGAGCACTTGTAGGTCGACCGGATGCGTTTTTAAAATTCTTTCATACCTTGCACATTCTTCTTCGAGGTCTTCCGCCGTTCCATCAGGAAGATACGATTGTTTAAAATTCATATGCGAAAACAGTTCTTTTTCCATGTAATAACGGTAGCTGTGTTCATCGGTATCTTTGAGGCCCACATATTCGTCAAGATTCACAGTGGTAACGTTTGAAACGTCCAGTCCGGCATGCCGCATGTAAGCATACAGCTTCAGCGGCGTGCCGCCCGTTGCAAGCCCGAGCGTGCGGATTTGCCCTTCCCGAATCCCTTTTTCGATCAGTTCATAGGCGTATTTTGCTGCTTCATCGCTTGTTTTAAAAATATGCACATCCATTTTTATCCCCGCTTTCAAAGATGATATGTTTTTTTACCAGATCTTTACTGGTTGTAAGACTCTTTTACTGCGCGACTGGTTATTTCCGCTCTCCAAGGTGATACGTTGCTTTCGCTCGTAATTGTTCATCCAGCAGTACGAAATCGGCATCTTTCCCGACCGTAAGACTTTTTTTATCGCGCGACTGGTTCACACCAGTCTGTGTGTGTTATTCCCGCTCTCCAAGATGATACGTTGCTTTCACTTGCAATTGTTCATCCAGCAGTACAAAATCGGCATCTTTCCTGGCCGTAAGACTTTTTTTATCGCGCGACTGGTTCACACCAGTCTGTGCGCGTTATTCCCGCTCTCCAAGGTGATACGTTGTTTTCACTTGCAATTGTTCATCCAGCAGTACAAAATCGGCATCTTTCCCGGCCGTGAGACTTCCTTTTTGTTCGAGGCCAAACTCGCGCGCCTGGTTCACGGAAGTCATCTGTACCGCTTCTGCAATCGAACAGCCGGTAAATTTCATAATGTTGCGGAATGCATCGTCCATCTTTAAGATGCTGCCGGCAAGCGCACCATTTTCAAGCCGGGCTTCTCCATTTTTCACCAGCACTTTCTGACCGCCGAGCTCCGACTCCCCGTCCGGCAGCCCTTTCGCCCGCATCGCATCGGTGATGACGGAGATTTTTTCCGGCCCTTTTATTTCATACGTGAACTTCACCATATCCGGATGTACATGGATACCGTCAACAATCAGTTCAACCTGTACATAAGGCGACAGCAACGCATGCCCCGCAACGCCAGGCTCGCGGTGATGCAGGCCGCGCATGCCATTATAAAGATGGGTCGCGTGTGTTGCTTTGCTTTGTAAAAGTTTAGCGCGGACGGCATCTGAATGGCCTATGGACGGCACGATGCCGCGTTCGATCATCACATTTTCAAATTCGCGTGCGCCTTCATTTTCAGGGGCGTAGGTGACAAGTTTAATGAGATTCCCGGAAGCTTCAAACCATTTTAAAAACAGTTCCGTGTCCGGCGCCTTGATATATTCAAGCGGCTGGGCCCCCGCTCGCTTTTTTGAAACAAACGGCCCTTCGAGATGGATGCCTTCGATCGTTGTGCCTCCTTTTTCTTTTGCCGCTTTAACGGCGCGCAAGGCAGCTTCGATTTTTCCGTAATCCTGGGTCATCGTTGTCGCGAAAAAGGAAGTCACCCCTTCCTGCCGCAATTTTTGGCTTAATGTAACGAGCGCCTCCGGATCGGCATCCATCGCATCAATGCCATAGCCGCCATGGATATGGACATCAATCATGCCCGGGATAGTTGTCATCCCTTTCCCGTCGATCACTTCTTCCCCTGCTTCCGGCCGGTAATCTGCCATTTTGCCGGTTTCAATGATTTTATCTGTAAACCGGATAAATCCGTCTGCAATATGTTCATTCCCTGTATAAAGATTGCTGTGGATCAGCACTTTTTCCGTCAACGGAAAACACCTCTTTTTTAAAATTTATATAGTTGTCTATACCAATTATCATTCATGATGTGTCAGATGTCAATCTTTATTATGGGGAAATGATTTCTTTTTATGCAGATTCTTTCCTGAGTCTAGAAATCTATTTTTCCGCGGCAAGTTGATATATACTAGAAAAAGTGCAGAACGAACAAATCATGGAGGACTTTTTATGAAACAAACCAATGTCAAGGCGGTCACAATCGCCCTGTTTGTGGCCACCTTTTTAACAGCCATTGAGGGGACGATTGTCAGCACCGCGATGCCGCGGATTGTGAGCGACCTGAAAGGGATCGGCGTGATGAACTGGGTATTTGCCATTTATTTGCTCACTTCAGCAGTAACGGTTCCAATTTTCGGGAAGCTTGCGGATTTGTACGGTCGCAAAAAAATTTTCACGGCCGGCACCGTTGTTTTCCTTGCCGGTTCGACATTGTGCGGTCTCGCCGGTTCGATGGGGCAACTGATTGTGTTCCGTGCCATTCAGGGAATCGGGGCCGGGGCGATCATGCCGGTTACGAATACCATCGTTGCCGATATTTATCCGCATGAAAAACGGGCGAAAATGCTCGGGTTTATGGGAGCGGCATGGGGCATTGCCGGTGTCATCGGGCCTCTTTTCGGCGGTTTCTTTGTCGACCAGCTCACCTGGCACTGGATCTTTTTCATCAATCTCCCGTTTGGCTCGATTTCCGTTTTGATGGTCATCCTGTTTTTACATGAGCAGGTGGAAAAAACGGAAAATGCGATTGATGTATGGGGGGCTGCCACCTTTTCCGCCGGGATGCTCGCATTGCTTTACGCCCTGCAAAAAGGCGGGGATACAAACGACTGGGGAAACCCGGTGATCTTGGGATTGTTAGCAGGCAGTGTCATTCTCCTTGGTTTATTCATTTTGATTGAGTACCGGCATCCGGATCCATTAATGCCGCTTTCGTTGTTCCACATCCGGGCCATTTCGGTTTCAAATCTGGTTTGTTTTTTGGGCAGTGCCGTTCTGATGGGGATTAACGTTTATATTCCAATGTGGATTCAAGGGCTTGAAGGGCATGGCGCAACGCTTTCCGGGCTTATGCTCGCACCGAGCCCTGTCCTGTGGATGCTCGGCTCTTTTGCCGGCGGAAGACTTCAGTTGAAATACGGGGACCGTTTGGCGTTTTTAACGGGAATGGCCTTCATCTTGGGAAGCACTGCCTGGCTCAGCCTGTTTTCATTGGGAACGCAGGAATGGAGTTTTTACGTTTTCTCCGCCATTTCCGGGTTCGGGTTCGGGATTGTGATGACGATCTCGCTCGTTTCGGTGCAGTCGGCGGTGGACTGGTCTTTGCGCGGGGCGGCGACAGCATCAAATACATTTTTCCGGAATCTCGGGCAGTCGGCCGGTTCCGCTGTATTCGGTACGTATTTCAATGCAAAAGTTGCCGAGGAACTTGCGAAGGGCAATCCGGGCGGGTTTACGACGAATTCGCTGAACAGGCTGATCAATCCCGAAAGTGCAGGCCGGTTTTCGGAAGCGGCGCGCGAATGGCTGCGGCATGTGCTTTTTTCAGGCATTCATTCGATCTTCATCCTGCTTGCTATAATTTCACTTGTTTGTTTTCTTCTCTCTTTCGCGGTTCCGAAAGCGGAAGGCGAAAAGGGGCTGTCCTGATACGCGGGGCTGCCTCTTTTTTTGGGATGCTTCTGATAGCAATTGGGGGCTTTTTGCCGTTTACGCATTGTCCCTTAGCGAGCTTCAAAGGAACAAAAGCCAGCCGAATCGAACGGTAACTTTCTTTTGAAATCCCCAAGCACCAAAAAAGCCGCCCCTGTTTGCGGGACAGCCCTTTGTTTACCATTGGTACGGTGTTTCCTGGTATACATAATAGTTCAGCCAATTGGAAAAAAGTAAGTAGCTGTGCGAGCGCCATGTATGGAGCGGCCTCTCATTGGCATCGTTATTGGGAAAATAATTTTTCGGGAGGGCGGTGCCAAGTCCTCTTTGCTGATCGCGCACATATTCATCAGCAAGGGTTGTGGCATCATATTCCAAATGGCCGGTGATCATAATATTTTTCCCGTTTTCGTCCATCACAATGAACGGCGAACCCTCTTCCGATATGGAAACGAGCTGCAGTTCCGGATGGTTTTCAATGGCTCCGCGTGCAACATCCGTATAGCGGGAATGGGGCGCGTTAAAAACCTCATCAAATCCGCGGACCAGCTTGACCATCGGCAAAAACAAGCGGTGTTTGAAAATGCCGAAACACTTTTCCGGCAGTTCGTACTTCTCAATGCCGTAATGGTAGTACAAGGCAGCCTGCGCGCCCCAGCAAATATGTAGTGTCGACGTGACATTGGTTTTGGTCCAATCCATGATTTGCTTCAGCTCGTCCCAATAATCCACCGCTTCGAAATCCATTTTTTCAACCGGGGCACCGGTAATAATCATCCCGTCAAAACGGCGGCTTTTCACCTCGTCAAAAACCGTGTAAAAATGTTCTAAATGGTAGCTGCTGACGTTTTTGGATTGGTAAGTCGACGTCCGGAGAAAAGTGATGTTGACCTGCAACGGCGTATTGCCAAGAAGGCGCAGCAGCTGCAACTCCGTCTTTTCTTTTTCCGGCATTAAATTTAAGATTAATATATTCAGCGGACGGATATCCTGCGTTCTCGCCCTGTCCTCATCCATCACAAAAATTTTCTCTTGTCTCAGCAGCTCTCCGGCAGGTAAATCTTTCGGTATATTGATTGGCATTTTCAACGTCTCCCCCATACTCAGTTGTCATGTATTTTTCATTATATCGGTTTTCTGCCGTTTGCTGCAATATTCTTGATAGACAGACAGTTTACGGATGGGATATGATCAGCGTCAGATGACCTTCCAGTTCAAAATGGCCAAATCCGGACGGCAGCAGAAAATGCATCCCTTTTTCAAGCGGATAAGTTTTTCCGTCGGCTTTCATGGCCCCTTCCCCGTCAAGCACGCTGGCCAGTTCGAACGGTTTGTTTTGGGTAAACGATGCGGTTCCTTTTACATCCCATTTATATACAGAGAAAAAGGCTTCCTTTGCAAACGTTGTGATGGTAACACCCGGTTTTTCTTCCGTACGGGGGAGGACTGCGGCATCCCGGTGCGGTATCGTTGTAACATCAATGGCTTTTTGCAAATGCAGTTCACGTTTGTTGCCGGCAGCATCCGTCCGGTCGTAGTCATAAACGCGGTACGTTGTATCACTGCTTTGCTGCGTTTCGAGCACAAGCGTCCCTTCACAAAGAGCATGAATCGTCCCGCTCGGCACATAGAAAAAGTCCCCCGGGTGAATCGGCACTTTGCGCAGCAGGCTGTCCCATTTTCCTTCTTCAACCAGGCGGACGAATTCTTCTTTCGTTTTGGCATGATGCCCGTAAACGAGCTGTGCGTCTTCCTTGCAATCAATGATGTACCAGCATTCCGTTTTGCCAAGTTCTCCGTTTTCGTGTTCATTGGCGTATGCATCATCCGGGTGAACCTGAACCGATAAATCTGCATTTGCATCGAGAATTTTCGTCAGGAGCGGGAATCCTTTTCCAGACATTCCGCCGAACAAGTCACGTCTTTCTTCCCACAGTTCCATCAAGGTTTTGCCGGCAAATTCACCGTTTTTTACAGTCGACGGGCCGTTCGGATGGCCGGAAATAGCCCAGCACTCCCCTGTATGGTCAGACGGGATGCGGTAACCAAACCGGTCCCTCAGCGCGGTTCCTCCCCAAATTCTTTCTTTAAAAACCGGTTCAAGAAATAAAGGCTCGCTCATTCAAATCTTCCTCCTTGAAAGGCAATCCTTTGCTCAAATATGAACAAAGCATTTTCAGTCCTTTTCATTATAGCACACCGCTCCTGCACCCGCGCCGGTTATCCCGTGTTTTTGCACCGGCCATTTGCTTTCCGCACGCAAAATTTTTTTGCCCGTTTGGGGACGTTTTTCATTTCTTGCCTGCCATTTTTTGCTGTCCCGGTATCCCCGTGTTTTTCAATCGGCCGTTTGTCTTCAGCTATCTTCTGCATGCAAAATTTTTTGCCCATTTGGAACCATTTTTCGTTTCTTGCCTGCCATTTTTTGCTGTCCCGGTATCCCCGTGTTTTTCAATCGGCCGTTTGTCTTCAGCTATCTTCTGAGCGAAAAATTTTTTGCCCATTTGGAACCATTTTTCGTTTCTTGCCTGCCATTTTTTTGCTGTCCGGATGCCGCTTTTTTGTTTGCCAAATTTTAGTGTTTATACGGGGGCGTTTTCTATTTCTTTATCTGCCAATCTGTTTTTTTGCACCGGCCGTTTGTCTGCAAATTTTTTCATCCGCAGTAACAGGTCAGCTTTCATACAATTCGATCGGAAGACCGTCGGGATCCTGGAAAAAGGTGAATTTTTTATCTGTAAGCGGGTCAATGCGGATCTCTTCTACTTGAATGCCCATTTCTTCAAGCCGCTTTTTATCCGCTTCTACATCGTCCGTTTCAAATGCAAGATGCCGCAAGCCCGCAGCTTCCGGAAATGACGGACGCGCGGGCGGATTCGGAAAGGAAAACAGCTCGATCTGATATACGCCGCCGACCGAAAGATCCAGTTTGTAGGAATCCCGCTCTTTCCGATATACTTCCCGCACCGGCTCCAATCCGAGGCAATCGACATAAAAATGCTTTGATTTTGCATAATCGGAACAAATGATGGCAATATGGTGAATGCGTTTCAACCTTGGAGCTGCCATTACTTTCCCTCCTTCCGATAAGTCCAGCCTTCTTCTTGATAGACGGTGCCGTTTTTCATCAGACGGCCGAGCGCACGTTTAAACGCCGCTTTGCTGATGCCAAACCGCTCCTGAATCTCTTCCGGCATGCTTTTATCCCAATACGGCATTTTTCCGCCGCGGGAATCCATATAGGCAAGGATATTTTCCGCATCTTTATCCAATGCTTCATAAGCGCGCCCCAAAAGCGAGATATTCAGTGTCCCGTCTTCTTTTACATCAATGACGCGGCCTTCCACTTTCTGCCCGAGGCGCGGTTCGTTTTTGCGCTGTGATTCATGGATGAAGCCAATAAAGCCCTCATCGGTTATGATTGAAGAACCCGCTTTTGTCAGTCGGAACACATGCCCGGTGACATCTTTGTTCCACATTTCCCGACCGGCTTGTTTCGCTAAATCCCTGACCATGTTTTCTTCGGCTAATTTTGCGAATAAGCGCCCATGTTTGTCAAGATCAAGGGTAATGTATAAACGATCGCCTTTTTCCGGCCAGAGCGAGCGGATCGGGGGCAAGTCATCAACAGAAAGAAGCATGTCTTTGTGAATTCCGATCGAAACGAAAACGCCAAGTTTTTCTTTGGTGCCGGCAACTTCCGCCCAGCCGTATGTCCCCAATCGGATGTCCGGAATCACATTTGTCGCGGCCAGCCTCCCCTGATGGTCCTGATATAGAAAGACCGTTTGCACCGCTTCCGGATCAAAGGGTTCCACAATATCCCGGTGATGCAGGAGCACGTCTTCTGTCCCGTTAGATAAAAAATAACCGAACGGCGCTTCCCGCACCACCGTAAGTTCGGCAACGGTTCCTGGTGTTAAATCCATTGCAGCAGTTTCCTCCTCCGTAAATCGTTTGCTTCATAATAGGTAATTATAACATTGATCGGCGTAAAACATGATTTTATTTTGAACAAGGAGTGGAAATACTATGCCTGACAAACGTGAGGTGACGCATCGGGACAATGAGGCGGAAACGGTTGTCAATGATGCGCATGGGAGCAACCAGGTTGGCTTGTTCAGTGAACATAAGCCTTATAAACCGTTTGCTGTGACAGCGCTTGAAACGGATAAGGATATGAAAAGATTCGCGAAATTTACAGATGGCAAACAGGAGTGATCCAAGTGAGTAAATCAAAGCGCGAAGAAGAACGACAGTGGAAAGTCCGGAAAGAATCGCAAAACCCGCACGGCAAAGTGAAATCTCTGGAAGAAATCGCGGATGAGATATTCGCCGAATGGAAAGAAAAAAAGTGAGATAAAGGGGTGCTTTCATGGCACCCCTTTTGTATGCTGGAGACCGCGCGCAATCGGGTTTTACAAAAAATGGCTTAACGATTCCCGCAGATAGTAAAAAACCCGTTGAAAACAGGGGTTTCAACAGGCCCGAAAAATGGCAACAAAAAATAACTGTTTTTTTAACTTCCGATAACTGGCAGCACGCGTACTTCTTTTTTCATATCGGAGTGGCAGAGCGGGCAGTGCGGCTTTTCTTCAAAAGTAAAGTTTTCACGCATAAAACCGTTGCAATCATCGTTTGTGCAGGCCCATACGGTCGTTTCCACCTCAGGCACCGGCTCCTTCTGGTTATTAAAATATGCCATCATAAAAGACTCCCTTCTTATGTTTAGTATAACACACTTTAACACAAAAAAGGGGACCGGCCCTGCTGCGTTAACGTATGCAGGCAAGTGTGCAAACCGTCCCGGCGCATTCGTGCATGCTTCTATTATATGCATGCGGCCCCGGCTTTATGCGGGCCTCCGCTTTGCACGAGGCAAGTGCTGCAGCCTGGAACCGGGCTGGAGCCGGGATCCACACTGCTCGATACATTTGCAAAACCTGCCTTAATCGCTACTCTACTTTTCGCAAAGCCGCGGCCATTCTTTCGCGCCACTGCTATTTTTGAAGCAGGTACTTGCAATGCTTCAAGGCATTGCATCATCTGCCCCAAAATCCTGCCCACTTACGACAGGTTTGCGGCGGTTTTGTTTGCAATATATGCCATTTCGAAACAGCAACCTATACTCGCACTGCCCCGATGCATTTGCAAAGCCTGCCTTAATCGCTACTCTACTTTTCGCAAAGCCCGCCCATTTTCTTTCGTGCCCCCGCTATTATTGAAACCGGGACCTGCACTGCTTCGGCACCTTTGCATCATCTGCCCTAAAATTTACTCCGCTTTCCGTAAAGTTCGCGGCCATACCATTCCAAAACCAAGATCGCAACAGACAGCCTCAAAATCATTTTTACCCGCTTTCCCACTCACTCATCCGCTTTTGCGGCAAACAAGTTTTGTGGCAATAAAAATTTTCTTTGCAACGGTTCTGCCTTCCAAACGTTCCAGCAGCGTATCGACTGCTGTCTCGCCCATCAATTCCGTATACACTTTCACAGTAGAAAGCGGCGGGAAAACATATTTGGACAGCGAGATGTCATTGACGCCGATAAGGCTCACGCGGCCGGGCACCGGGATGTTGTTTTCCGCAAGCGCCTTAAGGCACCCGATCGCAATCGCATCATTGGCGGCAAAAAAAGCGGTCGGAAGCGCGTCCCCGTGTTCGTGGATCGCCTCGTTCATCAACTGGTATCCGTCTTCAGTCGAAAACGCACCGATATATACCCATTTTTCATTCCAGCGGCCTGCTGTCTGCATCCAGCGCCTGAACGCCGTTTCGCGCGGATCCTCAATCGTGGCGGACGCATCTTTATAATTTTCCCTGCCGCCGATAAAGCCGATTTGTGTATGGCCTTTTTCCGTAAAATAGGCGAGCACTTTTTCTGTCGCTTTTTCAAAATCGGCCACAACAGCATCAAAGCGGTTGTCGTCAGGCGAGCAGTCGACAAATACGATATTCGGGGTAACAGAGAGAAGCTTCTCCACTTGCGCCAGGCTGAATTTCCCGACAGCAATAATGCCCTGGATTTGCTCTTTCCCCATCTCTTCCAAATGCGTCAAATCGTATTTCGTCAGCCGGATATTTTTCATGCTGCAGCGTGCTTCAATGCCCATTCTGATCGATAAATAATACAAATCATTCAGCTCTTCTTGTTCCGTATACCAGTACACTAGCGCAATTTTGATTTTTTCCGGTTTCCGGGCTGTTTTTTTCTTGTAGGAAAGCGCTTCAGCCGCTTCAAAGATTCTTTTTTTCGTATCGTCACTAACGGAAAGTGACGGGTCGTTATTCAGCACGCGTGAAACCGTTGAAATGGAAACACCCGCCTTCTCTGCAATATCTTTAATCGTTGCCATGCTTACACCTCAATCTTTTTCAACCAAAAATCCATTTTGTATGGGCACGGTATGTTTCACCCGGCTCTAGAATCACAGACGGGTATTCAGGGTGATGGATCGCATCCGGCACACCCTGCGTCTCAAGGCAGACCGCCAAATAATCTGAAGGCTTGCGGCCGCGGATTTCATATTCGTCATTGCCCATTGTATTGCAAGTATAAACGACGACGCAAGGCTGGTCGGTTTCCACCGTCAGCACGCGCCCGCTCTCTTCGTCTTTTAAGCGGATCGTTTTTTCCGTTTCCGGCAATAAAAACGCGTGGTCATAGCCGTTTCCGACAAGGACGTTTTGCGGATGATCTGATACCGTGCCGTCTTCGATTTTTCGCCCGTTCCGAAAATCGAACGCGGTGCCGGTGACATCGAAAGTTTTCCCTGTCGGCAGCGTTTCCTGGCCAAGTTCAAGCACACGGTTACTCGGGATTTGCAATTTGTGCCCGCGTACATCGCGTTTTATATCGCCGCTTAAATTGAAGTATGCATGATTGGTCATGTTGACGATCGTTTTTTTATCCGTATGTGCCTGATAAGACAGCTTCAGTTCTTGTTCATTTGTTAAAAGATAGGTCACGGTGGCATCGAGATTTCCGGGATAGCCTTCTTCGCCGTCCGGGCTTGTATACGTAAATTTCACACCAACTGCGCCGTCTTGTTCAATGGGCGTGCTGTCCCAGATGACGGCGTTAAACCCTTTGAAGCCGCCATGGAGATGGTTGCGGTTTTCATTGGCAGAAAGCTTGTATGTTTTGCCGTCCAGTTCAAAAGAAGCTCCGGCGATCCTGCCGGCAATACGGCCGATGATAGCGCCGAAATACGGAACACCATGGAGGTAGCCGTCAAGGTTGTCATACCCGAGCACGATATTTTCCGCTTTGCCGTTTTTGTCCGGCACGATGATCTTATTGATGATGCAACCGTATTCAAGCACCGTTACAGATATGCCGCGGTCATTTTTCAATTCATAAGCATGGACCGGACGCCCTTCCAATTCCCCAAACAATGCCTTTTTTATTTCCATTTTGATCAGCCCTTTTCCGTTAAAGATTGCGGGCCATATAAAACGGCCCGGTGTACCCGTCTGAGCTAAAAGTTACGGAATGTGATCTGCGGCCCCCTATATGCGTCAAAAGCGTATGCTAAAAATGTTGGAACGCGTTGCCGGCTCCTGTTCCCCGCGGCCGCGCCAATCGCTTCCGGAATCCGCAGCCGGCCTGAAAGCCACGTAAAAAACCGGCCTGCTGTTTGGTGTGCGCGGTACATTCCGGAAGGCGTTTAGCAGCCCGCACCCTTTCACCGTGAACATGCGCAAAAAAAGGTTGGAACGGACCGCCTACAACTTACGCAAAAAATTCCGGAATGCCTGTTTTCCTCTTTCGTCCCGTTTAAAGACGCCGGCGTGCTGCAAAACTTGCAAGAAGACTTTGCCCACTTCGTTGCGGACGATGCCTTCCACGTTTTCCGCTGCCACCGTGCCTTCGTATTTTTTCTTTAAACCGTTTGCCCAGTCAAGATGGTAGGCGGCAATGGCGTTCGGCTGCCCGAGCAAATATTTCTCCACTTCGGCCAGCTCATTTTTCAGCCGCGCCGGCAGAACCGCAAGCCCCATCACTTCAATCAGCCCGATATTTTCTTTTTTAATATGATGGACCTCGGCGTGCGGGTGGAAAATGCCAAGCGGATGGGTTTCGCTTGTCCGGTTGTTGCGGAGTACAAGATCAAGTTCAAACCTGTCCCCGCGTTTTCTTGCGATCGGCGTAATCGTGTTATGCGGCGTCCCGTTTGTTTCCGCGAGGATATCGGCGGAAGGGTCGCTGTACTGTTTCCAGATTTGCAAAATATGATCCGCAGCCTCGGTAAGACGTGCCGCCTCTGCACTCCGCAGCCGGATGACCGACATCGGCCATTTGATAACGGCGGCTTTCACATCCGGAAATGCCTTCATTTCAAAACGCCAGTCGTCAGCCGCTTTTGCCATCGCAAATTCATAACGCCCGCCCTGATAATGGTCGTGCGACAAAATCGAACCGCCGACAATCGGCAGATCGGCATTTGAGCCCAGGAAATAATGCGGGAACCGCCCGACAAATTCAAGCAATCTTTGAAAAGCCGCTTTGTCGATTTTCATATCGCGGTGTGTTTCTGACAGCACAATGCAATGTTCGTTGTAATACATATATGGTGAATATTGCAAATACCACGGCTCGCCGCCGAGGGTAAGGCGGATAAGCCGGTGGTTCGACCGTGCCGGGTGCCCCGTTCTGCCGGCATATCCTTCATTTTCCATGCAAAGAAGGCATTTCGGGTAATGGCCTTTTTTGGCGTTTTTTTCCCTGGCAATGGACTTTGGGTCTTTTTCCGGTTTTGAAAGATTGATGGTAATGTCAAGATCGCCGTATTCCGTTGATGTCTTGTATACAATGTTTTTCGCAATCTGCTTCGTTTGGATATAATTGCTGTGTTTGCTTAACGCGTAAAAATAATCGGTCGCTTCAGCCGGGCTTTCCGCATATTTTTCCCGGAAAATACGGTTTACCGTTGATGGGCGCGGTGTAAACACATTCATGACGTGGCTTGCAAAAATGTCTTTCTCATCCAGTACATCCTGAATGATGCCTTTTTCGCACGCGTAACGGACAAGCATGCCGAGGAGATCAGGAATATCCTGATCTGCCCCGCCTGCTTCCGGTTCACGGAATTCATCCAGATGCAAAAGCGACAGCACCTGGTTTCTCGCATACACCCGATCTTCTTCCCCGATTAACCGGGTGCGGACAGCCTTGTTTACAAGCTGCTCGACCGTTTCAAAAATTGCCACTGGTTTCACCTTCTGTCGTCGTAACCGTTTGGATGGCTTTCATGCCAGTTCCATGCATCTTTGATAATCTGGCGGATATCCGTTTTTTGCGGATTCCAGCCGAGCACACGTTTAGCCTTTTCGGATGAAGCGATGAGCGTGCTCGGATCCCCGGCGCGGCGGTCGCCGATTTTGACGTTAAAGCCTTTGCCGGTCACTTCCCGGACGGTATCCACAATTTCTTTGACAGAAAATCCGTTGCTTGATCCGAGGTTGAACACATCGCTTGCGCCGCCGTTCTGTAAATATTGAAGCGCAAGAATATGGGCATCAATCAAATCTTCCACATGGATGTAATCGCGGACGCATGTCCCATCTTTTGTATCATAGTCTTCGCCGAAAATGGTGATCGCCTCACGTTTTCCAAGCACCGTTTCCAATACAACCGGGATGAGATGCGTTTCCGGATGGTGGTCTTCGCCGATTTCGCCGGTTGATCTTGCGCCGGCTACGTTAAAATAGCGAAGTGCAACGTATTTGATGCCGTACGCTTTTTCACACCATTTCATCATTTTTTCCATCGTCAGTTTTGTCTCGCCGTAAGTGTTGGTCGGAACGGTCGGCATTGTCTCTGTAATCGGCACGCGTTCAGGTTCCCCGTATGTTGCAGCGGTCGAAGAAAACACAATATGCGGCACATGGAATTCTTTCATCATTTCAAGCACAATTTGCGTGCCATATACGTTGTTGTCGAAATATTTCAGCGGCTGTTCCATCGATTCGCCGACAAGCGAGTTGGCTGCAAAATGAATGATCGCGTCAATTTTTTCTTTCCCGAAAACTTCCTGCATAAAGGCACGGTCGCGAATATCACCTTCGTAAAATTTTGCCTTTGGATGGATTGCGGCGCGGTGGCCGGTTTGCAGATTGTCAATCACCACCACGTCATATTTTTGGTCGATCAGTTGATATACGGCATGCGAGCCGATATAACCGGCTCCACCTAAAACTAAAATGCTCATACAAGTTCCTCCATTGTCATTTCTTTTGCTCCATCACCGATGCTTGCGGTGTAGAAGTCCGCCCGGTAGCCGATTTCTTTTTCATAGACGTCCCCGACATTTTTGATGAACGCATCGACTTTGTCATTTTCAACAATTGCGATTGCGCACCCGCCGAATCCCGCGCCCGTCATTCTCGCCCCGAGCACGCCCTCCTGCTTCCAGGCGGTTTCGGCCAGCGTATCGAGTTCTTTGCCGGTCACTTCATAATCATCCCGCAGCGAACGGTGGGAGGCATTGATCAGTTCTCCGAAAGCGGGCAGGTCGCCACGTTTTAATGCGTCAAGTGCTTTTAGCGTGCGCACATTTTCGTAAACCGCATGTTTTGCCCGTTTCCTCACAATCTCATTGTCTATGATTTCCTTGTTTTTTTCAAATGCTTCTTCTGTCAAATCGCCGAGCGTTTCGATATCGAGTTTCTTTTGCAGCTGTTTCAGTGCCGATTCACATTCCGCACGTCGTTCATTATATTTAGAGTCCGCAAGTTCACGGCGTTTATTCGTGTTCATAATCAAAATTTTATGGTGATCCAGCTTGATCGGGGCATATTCGTACGCAAGCGTGGCACAGTCGAGCAAAATGCCCGCGTCTTTTTTGCCCATCCCGACCGCGAACTGATCCATGATCCCGCTGTTTACGCCGATAAATTGGTTTTCCGTTTTTTGCCCGAGCTTGACAAGATCGAGCCGTTCCACTTTCAGGTTGAACAATTTTTCAAGCATCACGCCGGTTAATAGTTCAATGGAGGCGGAAGAAGACAGGCCGGCCCCATTCGGAATATTGCCGTACACGAGGCAGTCAAAACCCTGTTCTATTTCATGCCCCGCTTCCTTCAAATATTTCAGCATGCCTTTCGGGTAATTGGCCCAGTCATGTGCTTTGTTGTATGCCAGATCGTCAAGCGTAAATTCGATGACGCCTTTTTCTTTAAAATTCAAAGATACAAAGCGAATGTTGCGGTCATCGCGTTTTTTGGCCAAAGCATACGTCCCCATGGTAATCGCGCACGGAAACACATGGCCGCCGTTATAGTCGGTATGCTCCCCGATCAGATTAATCCGGCCCGGCGCAAAAAACGCGCGCTCCGCCGCCGTCCCGAAATACTCCTTAAAAGCCTGAGACAAATTTGGGTTGCTCATGGTCGTTCCCCCCTAAGTGTAATAGAATAGAATAAAAAGATTGCAAACGTTTTCTTCAATTCCATCTTACACGCAGAAGTAAAAAAAGGCAACATTTTTACTAAAATTTTTACTGGTAATATTCCATTTCTAAATAGGGCTTGCTGAACGAATCCGATTCTGAGTTTGTACCAAATTTGTCTGCAAGCTCTGTCGCAAAATATATGTGAGAATGCGTGATTTTGTCTTCTAAATACGTTGAATCGGCTTTCGAGTGCAAGCTTTTCCCTGGATTTGTTGTAAAATCCTTGCATTTAAATTGTTGCCAAAGCTGTCAGCACTCTTGCCAAATCTAGGAATTTTGCTTATTCAGCAAGCCTTAAATAATACAGCCTCAGTACAATCATTTACCATTCCAATGCGATCCACTGCTGTAATAACTGATTTAAGATTTTTTCTCTTCTTTTTTTAAATCATCTTTTAAATACTCCATATCTTTTATGTACCTTTGGATTGTTTCTTCTATTGCGTCTTTTACTACTCGGGGATATCCCTTTTCATCTTCTCGTTTTTGTTCCTTCTTTAGCTCATCTATATCTTTAGTAAGCAAAGATATAGCCTTCTTCTTCTCATCTTTACTCATGAATTCATAGATTTTTCTCATAAAAAATACCTCGGCAATAAATTATTTCTAAATTTTTATTTTTTTATTATAATACGTTTTGATAAGGAGGAGGCTTTTGTTATACGCAGCTTTCAGATGTCGAGCAGGAAACAAACGGCCTGCTGTCTTACACCCGCAAGCCGAAAACCGCCCCGGAAAATATCAGGAAAATCCTTGAAAAATGGCAGGATGAAATTGTACGGGCTTATCCGGCACATCATCGAACGTAAGCAAACCATGGAGCGGCAACAGTGCATTTATCAGCAGTTGCCGCTTTTTTAGCAGTAGCGACAAAGTGGACCGAAAAAAGCGGCGGCGCTTTGCTGCTTTGCGCCCCCCCTTTTTCCCGGCTGCTTAGACCATCGGATGCTTTTTGATTTTACACACGCGCGCCGAGCTGCATAAGGACGGCATCATCCATCGGCGGGTTGTGGAGCCCGGCGCGGACATCGCGGTAATAGCGCTGCAGCGGGCTTTTTTGAAAAAGGCTGCGGGCGCCGACTATCCTCATGGCCAGATCCACAATTCTGTTTTCCCGCTGTTTAGACCATCGGATGCTTTTTGATTTTACACACGCGCGCCGAGCTGCATAAGGACGGCATCATCCATCGGCGGGTTGTGGAGCCCGGCGCGGACATCGCGGTAATAGCGCTGCAGCGGACTTTTTTCGGACAGGCTTCTGGCACCTACGATTCGCATCGCTAAATCAACTGCTTCTATCGCATGATTCGTAACCGCCATTTTCGCTGCCCCAAGTTCCGGGCCCATCTCTTTTCTTTGTTCTGCTCCGGCTTCATCCCACATTTTCGCAACCGAATACAGAAAATGCCGCGCCTGCATCAATTTCAGCTCGATTTCACCGAATTTCTGGCGGATAGCCGGCAGTTCCGCAATCGGATGGTTCAGGCTGTTCGGCGTATACGATTTAGCAAAGCGAGCCGCTTCCCGTTTTGCTGCCTCGGCAATGCCTAAATAACAGGCAGGGATATGGAGCAGATAACCGGCCGGCTCCTTCTTTTTCGTCTGGATCTCCGCCAGGTTCGCAAGCGGGACTTTGACGTTTTCCAGCACAACATCATGGCTGCCGGTTGCCCTTAAAGCAATGCTGTCCCATGTTTCGACGATGGAGAGGCCAGCCGTATCCCGCGGAACGACAAAACTGCCAACCGCTTCTTTTTCCGGAATCGTTGCGGTAATGATAAAAAAGTCGAGCACCGGAGACATGGTGGCAAAAGTTTTTCTCCCGTTTAACACCCATTCGCCGTTCTTTTCCGTTGCCGTTGTTTCCGGCATGCCACCGCGCGTCGGGCTGCCCGTTTGCGCTTCTGTTGCGCAAGTGTTGATGAGGGCGGCCTCCCCTGCTGCCGCACGGCAAATGCGTTCAAACAATTGCCCGTTCCATGTTCTTGTTTCGGACAAATGCATTAAAATCCCCATATGCCATCCAATGGAAAGGGCAGTCGACCCGTCCGCAACCGCGATGGCCTCTTGCAGGCGGACAAGCTCATACAGCGAAATGCCGCCCCCACCGTAGTTTTGTGGCACAGTCAGCTTTGTATAGCCTGTTTCTTTTAAATCTTGAATATTTTCAAAAGCAAACCGTCCTTCCAAGTCATTGGCAGCCGCCCTTTCGGAAAACGGGCCGGCAAGCGTTTGAATTAGGTCCAGTTTTTCCTCCAACGTTGAGGCTTTTAAAAAATCCATATCCTTTCCTCCCCCGGAAACATCTTTTCTCTTATTTTACCGGAAACATGCCGGAAAAACATTACAACACTTTTTTTAAATTTCCTCTTGCAATCCGGATTTTATTATAATATAATTTACATTGTCCTGATTGATTCCATGCTGGTGTAGCACAGTTGGTAGTGCACTTCACTCGTAATGAAGGGGTCGGAGGTTCGAGTCCTCTCACCAGCATCTTTCTTTTTTTCATATGGAGAAGTACCCAAGCGGCTGAAGGGGACGCACTCGAAATGCGTTAGGGCGGGTGACCGTCGCGTGGGTTCAAATCCCACCTTCTCCGCCATACATAGTGCATATAAAAATTCCGGAGAACTCCGGAATTTTTTTGCGTTTATGAACCACATGGCAATTCATGCTCCCAATCCCCGTAAACCGGATTCGGGAATACGATAAATTTGCGGCCAAATGCATGGCGGAAACGGTCTGCTTCCAGGCTGCGCGCCTTGTTTCCTTTTCCGTCAAATGTCTTAAAAAAGTCACCCAGATTATCACCGAACAAGGCAATGATTTCATAATTCTTTTCAACGGTTTGTCGGCGTGCTTCTTTGCTGCTTGTTCCTGTTTGCAACAGCACATGGGAACGGACGGCCTGCGGGATCCCTTCTTTTTTCAAGTTGCGAAGGGTGGCATCCATATATTTTTCGTCCCGGTTTGAAATGTAATAAATATCGATTCCTTTTTTATCGGCATATTTTAAAAAGGAAAGTGCCCCCGGAAGCGGTTTTGCTTTTGCTTTTTTCACCCATGCTCCCCAGCCGCTGCCAAACGAAATGCCTTTTTCTGCCATATAAGATAAGTACGGCCCGTTATCCAGCACTGTCTCATCCAGATCCAGGACAATGGCGCGCTTCTTTTTTACTTTGGTTTTCAGGCTCTCCTCAATACGCTGTTTTCCGATATTGTATCCTTGATAATAGAGCGCTCTTGCTTCTCCGGATGTCCGGTACCAGGCAACCCCCATTTTGGTCTGTTCCGCTTTTTGCTTTGCCGTGCAGCCCGTAACCGGAACCGTCTTCATGACGGCAGCTTCCCGGTTTTGTTTGCCGCCTTCAGCAGAGCACCCCGCATTTCCAAGCACCAGCGCAAAGACAATTAGCAACCCTGCAAAATAGTTCATGCTTGCCCCTTCTTTCTAAAATGCTTTTACGATTAGTATAAGGGAACCCCGGAAATTGATACATGCTAAAATGGCATCTTTCACGGGGGTTGTTAGGCACTTCGAAGCGGTCTATTCTGATTTACGACGGGATTTTCATTCTTCCGCTGGCATGTATTTTTTGTGATATGGGCGTTTACGTACATTGTTTGTCGGAATTTCGCCCGCTTCCTTAACGTAGACCCCTTCTACGTTAAGGTACACCAGATTTTTCGCTCGCTTCCTTCACTTAGACGCATCCTACGTTAAGAAACAACGCGTTTTTTCCGCGCTTCCTTCACTCAGACCCGTTCTACGTTAAGGAACAACGCTTTTTTTCCGCGCTTTCTTAACGTAGGCGCACTCTATGTTAAGGAACAACGGAATTTTCGCCCGCTTCCTTAACGTAGACCCGTTCTACGTTAAGAAACACGGCGTTTTTTCCGCGCTTCCTTCACTTAGACCCGTTCTACGTTAAGGAACAACGTCTTTTGCGCCCGCTTCCTTCACTTAGGCACGCTCTATGTTAAGGAGCACCGCGTTTTGCACCAGCTTCCTTCACCTATACTCGTTTTATGCTCACTTTTCAAAAAAATAGTTGGCCTGTTTGCTCACTTACCATCTCTTTACCGTACTTTAGCTAAAAGGTTACCTGCTTCCTCCGCCTCGATCTAAAACCGTGCCAGCAAAAAAAGCAGCCCTTTCCCAATTTGGATAAGCGGCTGCTTTTTTCATTATCGCTTGGATGATTCTTTCTCCAGCTCCAAGTTTTCTTTCTTTTTGTCCGAAAATATTTTTTCCAAGGCTTCCGGCAAGGCGATCATGCCTGGCAGAAAGAATGGCAATAGGATGAAGCAAAGCACGACAAGGCCGGTAATGACGGCGATCGCCAATTCAGCCAGCAGCAGCATTCCTGAAGGCATCAGCGTGGCAAATGTGCCGCCTAAAATAACGACCGCGGAAATAATGACACCGCCTGTATGTCTCGAAGCGAGTATAATCGCTTCCCTCGGGTCAAGCTGCGGGTATTCCTTATAGCGCATCATCAGGAAAATGCTGTAATCTACACCAAGCGAGACGATGATGATAAAGGAAAAGAACGGCACAAACGAAGAAATGCCTTCATAGCCCAGCATGCCAAGAAAAATAGAGTTGATGACAAACATGGCTGTATAATAGGCACCGACAAGGGATGCCGTAATGAAAACCGGCGGCCAGAAAGACCGTATAACCAACAGAAGCACAAGCAGCACGCTGATGGTCACGATCACGGTTGATTTGGCAAGGTCCCTTGACAGAATATGGTTCATGTCGTTGGTCGTTGCACTCGTTCCGGCTGTCCCGCTGTCGGCTTTTGAAAGCACAGTTCCTTTCAGCCCGGTGACAACCGTTTTATTGATCTTATCAATGGTATCCAATGATTGATTTGAATAAGGATCGTTGCTCAACACGACAGTCAGTTTCGTCACTTTTCTGTCATCCGACATATACGTGTCCATTGCTTTTTTAAAATCTTTGTCGGCGAGCGCTTCTTTCGGAATATGGAATGTTTTTTCCGTTTTCAGCTGTGCCAGATAGTCATTTGTTTTGCCAAGGCCGTCTGAAATTTGCTTTAATCCGCGGTTAACATCCGACAACTTATCGCCGAACTGTTTAAAACCGCTAAGGCCGGAAGCGAGTTGCTGCTGGCCCGATTTCATCTGGCCCAGCCCCTTTGTCACATCGTTCATATTGGTTACTATTTTGCCGATGCCATCAGACGCCTGGCCAATCCCGCTTTCGGTTTTCTTGAGCCCGTCTGCCATTTGCGAAAGCCCGCCAGCCATCTTGGATAGATTGTCGTTCGCTGTCTTGAACCCGGCTGTCGTCTTGTCGTAATTGCTGTTCAGCGTGTTGATCCCTTCCGGCGTGATTTGCTTGAGGGATGATGAGAGCTGGTTTGTCATTTGCTTCAGCGCCAAATAGTTCCGGTCGCTCTGCACACTTGGCGTACTTTGCCCGAGCGCCGTCACGAGCGTCTGCATTTGCGCAATCGCACTTTTTACACCGAGCAGTGCTTGTGCAGCCTGCTGATAATTTTTGCCCATTTCAGCATAGCCGGCCTGCATTTTCCCGTAATTTGCTGACAATGTGCTGACCCCGCTGCTCATTTGGGAAAGATTTTTTTCAATGGTAGCGATGCCGTTTGCCAGTGTTTCCGGCTGGCCGGACCCATTGCCAATGCCGTTTTGAATTTTTTCGAGCCCGGTGGTGAGAGCGGCCATTCCATTTTCAAGTTTGGCGGTTCCATCTACCATGTCGTTCACTTTCGAAAAATCGGCGGATCCGAGTTTCTCCTGGGCTGTCTTTAATCCAGCATTGATTTGGTCAACCCCGTCCTGCGTTTGCGACAAGCCGTCCGTTACCGTAATCATCTGCTTGTCGATGTAAAAGTCCTCCATTTTCTTTCCTTCAGGCCGCGTAACCGAAGAAACTTTCCCGACACCGTCTATTTTTTTCAGCCTTTGTGTAATATTGTCAATGACAGCCATGGATGCGTTGTTATCCATTGCTTTTCCGTTCTCAATCACAACCTCCGCAGGCATGGACTGCCCTTTCCCGAAATGTTCAGCAACAAGGTTGATCGCTTTGGAAGAAGGATATTTATTGCCAAGTTCTCCAACCGTATCAAAATTCAGCTTCTCCTGGTGAAAGATCAATGCTGGGGCAATGATCAAAAGAATGAGTGTGACTGTAATAATCGGATGTTTTACGGCGATGAAAGAAGCTTTTCCCCAGTACCGGTTCGGCTTATGCCCGCTTGCATTTTTCGACGGCCAGAACAGCTTTGTACCAAGGACTTTCATGATGAAAGGAGTTAGGGTTAAAATTTCAAGCAAAAGGATCGTTACCCCGATCACCACAACGACACCTGACCGATATATCGGCGATTCGGAAAATATAAGCGCCAGAAATGCGATAAAAACGGTCACAATACTATAGGCGATCGTTTTTCCCGCCGTCCGGTATGTGCGGACAATCGCTTCATCAATCGGGTTCCCGTGGGACAACTCTTCCCTGAACCGGTTAAAAAGCAGGATATTATAATCGGTTCCAATTCCAAATAAAATCAGCACAAGCAGCATCTGCGTCAAGCTTGTCACCGGAAATCCGGCTTTGTCGATAAGCTGGGCGGCAATCCCCATTGAACACAAATAGGAAAAAGCGACAGCCGCCAACGAGACGAGCGGGGTCACAACGGAGCGGAACACAATCACCAGCACAACGAGAATAAAAATGACCGTTAATGCTGCGCTCCGCTCCACACCGGCTTGGGAGGCCTTCAAATAGTCATTGTTAATAAAATCTTCCCCGCTCAAATAATAATCGACAGGCGAATGTTTCAGCCTGGCATCAAACTGTTTTTGGATGTCATCGATTTCTTTCCCTTTTTTATCCAGCTTGAAGCTGACCATAAGCGTGGTGCCGTCTTTTGATAAAAGGGAACTTTTGGCTTCCGGCGTATGGATCGGGTCAATCACATTGGAAATGCCGAGTTCGGATTTGCTTTCTCTAATTTTGTCTAAACAATCACCGATTTTTTCCATTTCGGCCTTTGAAATTTTATTTTTATCGTAAAAAACAATCAAATTGTTCGTGCCTTTGCCGGCATCGATCTTTTTTAACATTTTGTCTGCTACAACGGAAGGGCTTTTGCTCGAGGTTCCCTGCTGCCCCCGTTCCCGCAGGATGGCATTAACATCCGGCTGGATCGCTGTCAGCACAATCGTGGCAATGAGCCATACGGAAAAAATGATCCAACGGCCTTTCAGAATTTTTCTCACTTGTCGTTCTCCTTTTTCCTAGATTTGAAGCTTTCATTTTCGTCACGAAAAAAGAACACATCAAAAGATTCATATTTATGAAGGCCATCCCGCTCGATTTTTTTCTTCACAGCATTTACGAGCAGTTTGATGCCTTGTTCCACGATGTCCTGTTCATCCGGCTGCAACAGGTTCAATGCATCTACAAATGACTGGTTGATGATTTTTGATATGCTTTCGCTCAGTTCGCCTTCCAGCTCCGATGACGGAGAAATCTCCACCGACCGTTTATCCGATGCGCTCGGGGTTTTCACAAGCAACCCTTTTAACGTCAGCCGCTCCACGATATCCGAAACGGTGCTCTGCGTCATTTTCAAGTTCCGGGACAGCAATTTGATACTAACCCTTTTGCCCGTTAACACCTCCGCCAGCACCCTGACCTGGGGAACAGTTAAACCAAACTCCTCCGCTTCTCTTTGCAAACTTTTGATGATATAACGCTGCAAAAAATCAATTGAATCCCGAATAAATTCGGCTCTTTCACTCATATACTCCCCTCCCCTGCATATTTATCATTGAATCGCCTAATATACATCGTATCCGATATATCGTACACGATGTATATTAGGCGAAAACAGGATCCTTGTCAATAAAATATCTGCTATATAAAATGAAGGAAAAATTCCGATGAGCGCCAAACCATTCATTGTATGATAGCTTACAGCAGGCAATATTTCGTTATACTTCAGGACGATTATTTTTGCAGGCAACAGAATAGCCTGTTTCCGTTCACTTTATATAGTAAAAACCGGGACGAGCACCAGCCTGTGTTTCCATAATTGGACCTGCGACGATTTCCCCGCAGATTCGCGACCGGTAAGACCGGATTTAAAACTTCCCCAGCCTGTTTTATGTTTTTAGGTACGTTTGTCCTTATTTTTCCCGGCAAGCTGCGGCGAAGAGACCGGTGCACTTTATTAAGAAATGTTTCCAGTGACACGGTGTCATCTTTTCATTGACATCCTAACACGGTGTCATATATAATCTTCATATTGTTTCTTTTATGACACGGTGTCATTTTCAGGACAGATGCCCGTGCCGCAATTTTTCAAGATAGGAGAATATGCTGCCATGCCGAAGCCAACTTTTTTCCGGTTGCCGAAAGAAAAACAGGACACTTTGATTCAAGCTGCAAAAAAAGAATTTTCAAGAGCACCGCTGCACGAATCCTCTATCGCAAATATTGTAAAGGAGGCTTGCATTCCAAGAGGCAGCTTTTACCAATACTTTGAAGATAAGGAGGATTTGTTTTATTATTTGCTGCGTTTGCTCTCACGAAAAAGCAAAGAACAGTTTATTTCCACTCTCCAAAAAAAGGGCGGGGATTTATTTGCGGCTTTTACCGAGGTCTTTCAATTTGCCATTCAAGACATCCGAAACCAGGAAAATGCCAATTTTTTCAAAAATGCTTTTTCCAATATGAATTATAAAACCGAAAATACTTTGGCAGAAAATTTTTTTGAAGAGGATCTGAAAAAGCAGGATTTGGCTTTGCTCCGGTCCGTCAACACAAAAAAACTGAACATCAATGACGAACGGGAACTGCAGGATATGATCACGATTTTGGAAGCCGTCACCTTTCATAATCTTGTGCAAGCATTTGCCGGGGAATTAACGGCCGAAGAAGCACTCGATCATTATCTTGCCCAAATGGAACTGCTTAAAAAAGGATTGTACAGGGAACCTTCTCCGGCATTTTCAAGCGGGAAATAAAAACAACTTACAAAAAGGGGAAAAAGATAATATGAATCCAGCAATACAACATAAAAAGCCGCCCTATCTCATGATCGGGGTTCTTTTTATCGGCGCTTTCGTTTCATTTCTCAATAACTCGCTGCTCAATGTAGCACTGCCTTCCATCATGGCAGATTTACACATCAAAGATTATTCCACCATTCAGTGGCTCGCAACAGGTTATATGCTAGTCAGCGGCGTGCTGGTTCCTGCATCTGCTTTTCTGCTGACCCGCTTTACAAACCGGCAGTTGTTTATTACGGCCATGTTGATCTTCACGTTAGGGACTGCGCTGGCAGCATTTGCCCCGAACTTCGGGCTGTTGCTGACAGGAAGGATGATCCAGGCTGCAGGATCTTCTGTCATGGGGCCATTGCTCATGAATATTATGCTGGTTAGTTTTCCGATTGAAAAACGCGGAACAGCCATGGGGGTCTTTGGCCTTGTCATGATTACAGCCCCGGCAATCGGCCCGACGTTATCCGGCTACATTGTCGAATACTTTGACTGGCGCTTTCTGTTTGAAATGATTTTGCCATTAGCCGTTATCAGTCTCGTTTTGGGGATCTGGAAAGCGGAAAACGTCATGGAGCAAAATAAAAAAGCAACGCTTGATTATCTCTCGGTCGTCTTATCTTCCATCGGGTTTGGTGGTTTGCTTTACGGATTCAGTTCTGCAAGTTCGGACGGCTGGACAGATCCGGTGGTTTTAACGGCACTGATTGCCGGCAGTGTGGCTTTAATCGCCTTCGTTATTCGGCAGTTTATGATGGATGAACCTTTATTGGATTTGCGCGTGTATAAATATCCGATGTTTGCCCTTGCCTCTGTCATTGCCATTGTAAATGCGGCAGCCATGTTTTCCGGCATGATTTTAACACCTGCCTATGTGCAAAACGTACGGGGCATCTCTCCGCTTGACTCCGGCTTAATGATGCTGCCGGGCGCAATTGTCATGGGGATTATGTCGCCGATCACCGGAAAGCTGTTTGATCAGTTCGGTCCCCGCGTGCTGGCTGTCACGGGGCTTTCCATCACAGCTGTTTCCACCTATATGCTGGCGAATTTACAAATTGACTCGAGCTACACGTATATTATTCTTGTTTACACGCTCCGGATGTTCGGGATGTCGATGGTGATGATGCCGATTATGACGAACGGCTTGAATCAATTGCCTTCCCGGCTGAACCCGCACGGAACGGCGGTTAATAATACAGCACAGCAAGTTTCCGGGTCAATCGGAACAGCCGTTTTTGTCACGATCATGAATGCTGTCACAAAATCGAAAGCGGAAGACCTGATGTCCGGGATCAATCCGCTTCATTTTACAGCAGCTGATAAAGCCGCTTTAGGACAAAAAGCGTTGCTGGCCGGCATCCAATATTCCTTCTACGTCGCGCTCGCGATTAATATTGTCGTATTGATCATGTCCCTTTTTGTGAAACGGGCAGATACATTTAAACCAGGCGCCAAAAAGGAAAACAGAAAGAAAACCATGCAAACAAAACCGGCTGCAGATTAACAGCTGGAAAATGGGCACCGCCTTTTTAAAAGAGGCGGTGCTTTTTGCTGTGCTTAAGATTTTATACTTGAATCTTCACTATCCAGTGGCAGCACATTTGTTTTTTTAGGATGCAAAAGGAAATACGAGCCGACCACGAGAACGGCAATAAGCAAAGTCAGCAGTACTTGCGGACGCAATGAGTCGATAAAGATCATCGCGACTAAAACCGCAACAATGCCCAAAATGGTGACATAAGTTAAATACGGATACAGCCACATTTTCACCTTCAAGGCATCCGGGTTCGTTTTTTCCACCGTCCGACGCATGCGCAAATGGGAAAAGGCAATGACAAGGTAAACCAATAAAGCGATCCCGCCTGAACTGTTTACTAAAAACAAGAATACTTTATCTGGGGAAATATAATTAAAAATAACCCCGACATAAGCGAAAACCGTGCCGCACAAAACGGCATAAACCGGTACCCCGTTTTTATTTAACTTCAGAAAAATTTTCGGGGCATCGCCGGCTTTTGCCATCCCGTACAGCATCCGTGAATTTGTATATAAACCAGAATTCAAACAGGAAAGTACGGCGGTCAGCACAATGAAATTCATAATCTGAGCCGCTGCCGGAATGCCAACATGTTCAAGAACGGCGACGAACGGGCTCTTTAAAATATTCGCCGAGTTCCACGGAAGCAAGGTGGCTACAATCGCAATCGAACCGACATAAAAGATCAGAATTCGCCAAATGACACTGTTAGTAGCTGTTCTGACTGCCCTTTCCGGTTCGGAGGATTCCCCCGCCGCCACTGCCACAATTTCGGTCCCCATAAAAGAAAAGATGACAACCGTAATGCCCAATAAGACGCTACCAAAGCCATTCGGCATAAAACCGCCATTCCCTGTTAAGTTGGAAAGTCCTGGGGATTGGACGCCCGGAACGATGCCGAAAATAACGGAGAGGCCGAGCAGCAGGAATAAAACAATGGTGGCCACTTTAATGATTGAAAACCAATATTCGAATTCACCGTACGATTTAACGGAATATACATTTGTGAGCGTTAATAAAACGGTTAATATTAAACTTAAAAGCCACGATGGCATTTCCGGGAACCAGTATTGAATATTCGCTGCCCCCGCAGTTGCTTCAATCGCAATGACAATGACCCAAAAGAACCAGTACAGCCAGCCAATCGTGTATCCTGCCCAAGGGCCAATGGCTTCACGCGCATAGGTGGAAAACGAACCGCTTGTCGGGTTCACCGATGCCATTTCCCCCAGCATTCTCATAACAAAAATGACAAGTAAACCTGCCAAAGCATACGAAATGACTGCACCCGGGCCGGCCGAATGGATGACGGCGCCGCTTCCCATGAACAAGCCGGCGCCAATGACTCCTCCGATCGAAATCATCGTAATATGGCGAATTTTCAAGTCCTTCTTCAGTTGCTGATTCTCCAAACCCTCTCTCTCCTTTGAAGCGCATTTTCTAACAAGAAACGTTTTTACAATTGGGAGATGCTTTCTTTTAAAACTTGCACGATCGTGCGAAAGTCATCATCGGTTATGCTTAACGGCGGGGAAAGCTGCAATACATTGTTAAATCCAGCAACAGTATCACCGTTCTTGCCAATTAACAGGCCTTTTTCTTTGCAGGTGCTTATCACTTTATTCAGTTTTTCGACTGCAGCCGGTTCCTTTGTTTGTTTATTTTCCACCAGCTCAATGCCAATCAGCAATCCTTTTCCGCGGACATCCCCTACATTTGGATGATCCTTCAGGCTTATTAGCGCTTCTAGCAGCCGTTCACCCAGTATGCGGGAACGTTCAAACAACGCTTCATTTTCCATTAATTCCAAATTCTTTAAAGCCAGTGCACAGGCTGCAGGATTTCCTCCGAATGTGTTGACGTGGCGGAAACGGTCATAATCTTCACTGCCCGCATACGCCTCGTAAATTTCCCTTTTGACAGCAGTCGCTGATAGCGGGAGATAACCGCTCGTAATCCCTTTTGCCATTGTAATGATATCCGGCTTCACACCGTAATGCATAAAACCAAACGCCTTTCCGGTCCGTCCGAATCCGCAGATGACTTCATCACAAATCAGAAGGGCACCGTGCTTTTCGCAAATCTCTTTCACTTTCGCCATATAACCATCGGGCGGCAGTAAGATCCCTCCGCCAGTAATGATCGGTTCCATAATGACGCCGGCAATCGTTTCACTTAGCTCCCACGTCATTACACGGTCGATTTCCTTGGCACTTTCAAGCGTTTCCACGTCTTCCGGATGCCGGTACGTGTCAGGAGGTGCAACATGAAGAAATCCCTGTCCAAGCGGTTCATACTTATACTTTCTTTGTGCCTGGCCTGTTGCCGCAAGCGCCCCCATCGTATTGCCGTGATACGCGCGATAACGGGAAATAAACTTGTACCGGTCCAGGTCCCCTCTTTGCCGGTGGTATTGGCGGGCAATTTTAAAAGCCGTCTCATTGGCTTCCGAACCGCTGTTAGAGAAGAAAATGACGTAATCCCCGCCAAGCCATTCGTTTAATTTTTCGGCCAGCTGAATGGCAGGCACGTGGCTTTGGGATAACGGATAGTACGGCATCTCAAGAAGCTGCTTGTATGCCGCTTCCGCCAATTCTTTCCGGCCGTAACCGGTATTCACACACCATAACCCGGCCATCCCGTCCAAATAGCGGTTACCCTCAATGTCCGTTACCCAAGCACCTTCCGCTTTTGTGATAATCAAATTGGGCTGCCCGGGACTTGCGGCTCCCCTCATGGCATGCCATAAATATTTTTCATCTGTTTCCTGTAACGTTTTTGTTTGCAAATGCATTCATCCTCCCATCCCCTTGATTAAGTTACACGCTGTCGTCTTTTTTGCGCGTAAAAACAGTGTGCATCCTTCCCCCCATTTCCCGGCCAAAAGCAGCTCAATGGCAATATTCCGACTGCCTTGCTGCTGGCGGGTATGGGCTTCCGTTCTTTTGACGGTGCCATGTTCGCCCTGGCATGGCATTCATCCTGAAAAATGTACTGGATGACTTTCATTCTTCTCTGCGAAACGGGCGCCTCCCCACTGCCACCCATATCGATTTTTCGCCATCTGCCATGCCATACCCCTGTTCGAAGTCATTTTTGTAAGCGGATTCAGTGAAGGGTTTGACAAATGATTCACCTATTCACATTACATTCCGACAGAGAACCATCCTCCAACCATAAAACTGAAGAAACCAGTAGCCAGAATTTTGGATATAAAAGGGGTCCCCATGCCCGGAAAATCACAACGGTTGGCTAAACAACACTATGCGCATATTATAGAATGAATTTTTTCTCTTTTCAATACCTTTTTTCTGACCACAGGCAGAAAAGGTTTTATTGCAGCCGTGTCTGATCAAGATTGTAACCTATGATCGGGAAGATAACCACATAGAAAAGAGAAAACAGTTAACAGTTCGGAAAAAAATTAATTTTCCTTGGATTTTATGGAGGCGATTTCGAAAGGATGCTATAATAAAATTGCTCAAAGCTTGATCTGGGCATAGCATGAATGATGAATGGAGGTGTACGGCTTGAAAAGCTTCTTTTTATCTAAAACGTTTATTATTACTTATTTGATTGTCTTAGTTGCATTTGCATCACAAATAATGTCTCCAGCTATAAATGTTAATTATATTGCCTTGATCTTTGGATCTTTTGTGATCGCTGCAGTAATCACATTTATAATAAAAGCATTCATCAAATTAATAGATGTAATCACGAAAAAAACATCTTAAAAAAGCTCCTATATAAATGAACAAAATATCGCAGCTCCGTTGCCTGCTGAATAAAGTAGGCCTCATGCAAATTGCTGCTCATGCTTGATGAAAAACTTAAGTTTATTTTATATAATAGGGGCTTTTTCTTAACACCGTTGTTTTCATTTTAAACATTCGCATGAGTAGGCACCATCAGCAACTCGGCTTTCTACATTAAAAGAAAGCTCTTTTCGCGGCTACAAGAAGAGCTTTCTTTCATTTTTAAGCCAATTGCTTTTTCTTTTTAAGTGATTTGAAGAGTCCACAGCATTTTAGCAGTACATGCGTTCATACGGATCCATTCATCCGCTTTAGTCTTTTAAAATGGCAGCCATGGAGGTCCGGACCATTTACACTTATCTCATCTCTAAAATTCCCCAAACCAATTGGTTATTTATTTCCAGCAGGATTTGCATTTTTCTTTTTGAACAATTATAGCGGCTATCCCCCACTAAATCAAAGATCTAGAAAGGGACTGCGCTGCTATTAATTGTTCAATTTTGATTACTTATTCGTAACGAAAAGTAACTAGAGTTTGCCGGACGAATCAGCTTTTGGCCTGTTCTGACTCGTCCAGCAAGCTCGTCCAGATTATTGCTTTTAATACTCGCCTTTTATGACAAAAAATGACCCCCGTATGGTGCCGGCCAGTTTTGACTTTTGTCTGGCAAATTTAAACTTCCCTTCTAATTCCTTTGGTATTTCCATCCCCTCAGAAAGTTTAAAACCAACTGCCCGCTTCTTCGGATCATCTACGGAATACATTACATTGACAACGAGGCCGTCCTCGTAAAAGACGTAAGCAAATTGGATATTTTCCACTTGAAAACGCGAAGTTTCCAATGGCTTGGCTGCAAATTCAATGCCGCGTTCTTCTTTCAAAATCCTATTCACATATTCTAGGGTCTCTCCGCTTTCTGCAGCTGGCAAAACAGTAAATACGTGTTTGTATTTATTCATAAAATAGCGCGCCTCATTCGCACGCAAACCGGCTAGCGCCTTCGCAACAGGTGAAGACTCTAGACCAACATCAGACACATTTTTGAAATCAACGATATAGGACATGCGCAACGCTCCT
The DNA here is from genome assembly GCF_038593185.1 of Weizmannia sp. FSL K6-0777. Lineage (NCBI taxonomy): Bacteria > Bacillati > Bacillota > Bacilli > Caryophanales > Bacillaceae > Heyndrickxia > Weizmannia sp. FSL K6-0777. The sequence continues at coordinate 807,929 of NZ_CP151971.1, read as the reverse complement.
TTTCCTAAATGAATTTGATGTAAACACAACAATATATAAAACCCATTCTATACTTAACCGCTTACAATATTTGTCCTCGCTCATCAGAAATGATCACTAATATTTTTGTGCTCTCACCTAGCATTTCTATTATAGCAAAATTGGTAGCACTGAATGGGGAAATTGCTGAGGCGAGTTTTCGATGCAAAACATCCATACAAATCCGGCCGTGACCATTTTTACTAAAAAATCCTGGTTGAATCATGTGCAGAATCTGCTGTTTTTACATTTCCTACAGCAGCGATTATTTGGATAAAGGATGTCTCCTCAAACCCAAGGCTTTTGTTTTCCCCAAGAAAAAATCTTTCAGGTCTCCCTCCTATTCATGTTAAGTTACCTTACATAAAAAACAAGGAAAACACCAACGCTGGTTCTACTTTATCTATTTTGAATAATAAATAGATCAAGAATTGTGCAAAGTTGCTAATGAAAACCGTTTATCCTTTGCTATATTAAGAATATAGATAACATTAGATGTAACATTAAATGACATCAATAGAGACAGCCCATTCCTTTCCGTAAATCTATTGAAAAGGAGCTGAAGCAATGGCTACTCAATTGGAAAGTGCTTATCCGCAACCGCAGAAGAAGGCGAGTATGGATCCCTCCCTGATCCCGAAAACAGATGCAGACAGAACAGTTGGCCCTTTGAATTATATTTTTATGTGGATTGGGGACGGCGTCAATATTGGAAACATTACGCTTGGCGCAAGCCTGATGGTGGCCGGGATGGCGATATTAAACATTTACCAAACTGTTGCTGCGGCATTGATCGCCATCAGTATGATTTCAACCATTTTTTCATTGAACGACAGATTAGGCTACAAAACAGGTATTCCGTACGTTGTCCAGCTGAGAATGTCCTTCGGCGTAAAGGGTTCGATCTTCACATCGCTTTGCCGCGGGATACCTGCCATTGTTTGGTACGGATACCAAAGTTGGATTGGCGGCACGGCTTTAAATGAAATGGCCAAAATTGCAACGGGCGGAGCTTTTGACAATGCGGCTGTTTGCTTTATCGTGCTCCAACTGTTTCAAATTGGGCTTTCTCTCTATGGCTTTCATGCGATTAAATGGGTGGAGACCCTGACTTCAGTCGTGATTTTAGCTGCGCTTTTCTATGTATGCAGCATTCTTCTCACATCCCATAGCGCCACGATTGCAAACAAATGGGTGCATGCAAAAGGAACGTGGGGGCTGCCATTCTTTGCTTTTATCATGACGTTTATGGGCAATTATGCCGCCATCTTTTTAAGTGCAGCGGATTATTCAAGAGAATTGAAAGCCGGGATCAGCCATACAAAAAGAAGGTTATTGTATTTTATTCCGATCTTTATCGCATACGGGTTTGCTTTAACGATGGGGGCCATGCTTGCTTCTGCTACTGGTATTACAAATCCAGTAAAGGCCTTTTCAGCAGTGGTCGATAATCCTTATATTACATTTTTCGTGTCTGCGTTTATCGTGATCGGGACCGTTTCGGTGAATATGGTTGCCAATATTATTCCGCCAACTTACGTCATTACATTGCTTACGAAATTAAAATTTAAGTATGCTGTCACCATTACAGGGCTGCTTGCTTTTGCATCTTTTCCATGGGTGCTTGTCCGGGATTCTTCAGCAAAGGGGCTCGACATTTTTATTCTGGCTTACTCGGCATTTTTAGGTCCGATTGTAGCCATTCTATTGATTGAGTACTACATCTTCCGAAAACAAAAGGTAAATATCGCCGACTTGTACGCGGAAGACGGGCCTTATTCCGGCTATAACCCTGCGGCTGTCATTTCATTAGTAATTGGCGCGGCTGCCGCACTTGCAAAAGTGGAACTGGCATGGATCATCGGCTTTGTTGCGGCTGGTTTAGCCTATGTCATTCTGTCAAAATACGCATTTCCATTTTCAAAATTTAAAAAGGATACAATTTTTCAAAATACAGTCGTTCTCGAACCAAATCACAGGGAGGGGATTCACAACGAAATATGATACGCTCATTAAAAATGGAAAAGTCGTTTTTAGAAACAGCGTTAAAATTGCTGATCTTGCCATCCAAAATGGAAAAATTGCTGTAATTGCGGATAAAATTGAGGAAACGGCAGAACAAGTTTATGACGCTTCAGACCAATATGTGATGCCGGGAATGGTCGATATCCATGTGCATATGTGCGAACCGGGGCGGACGGAATGGGAAGGATTTGAAACCGGAACAAAGGCGCTTGCCGCCGGGGGAACGACAACCTATGTAGATATGCCTTTAAATGCGCTGCCTGCCACGACAACAAAAGATGCTTTAGAAAAAAAGCTTGCCGCTGCCGCCGGCAAAAACTATGTGGACTACGCTTTTTACGGCGGATTAGTCCCAGGTAATCTCGATCAGTTAAAAGAACTTTCCGATTGCGGTGTTGTTGCTTATAAATGTTTTATGGCCAGCTGCGGAACCGATTTGCCGGGAGACTTTAAAAATGTAGATGATTACACGCTTTATGCGGGGATGAAAAAATTAGCCGAGCTGGGACATATTTTATTGATTCATGCAGAGAATGCCGCCATTACCGATGGGTTAGCAGAGGAGATGATTAAACAAGGGAAAACAAGCCCGGCTGATTATGTTGCAACACGGCCGGTATTTACTGAAGTGGATGCCATCAAGCGGGCGCTGTATTTTGCGAAACAAACCGGGTGCAAACTGCATTTTGTCCATGTCAGCAGTGCGGAAGGAGTGGAAGAAATTACGAAAGCGCGGAACGAAGGACAGGATGTCACGCTTGAGTCGTGCCCACATTATTTTACAATCACAACAGCCCAATTTGCGGAAATCGGCCCGCTTGCAAAATGTTCCCCGCCTTTACGCAGCGAAGCGGAGCAGGAAAAACTTTGGGAAGGATTGAAACAAGGAAAAATCGATATGCTGACATCCGACCATTCCCCTTGCCCGCCTGTAATGAAGGACAGCGAAACCGGAAATATTTTTGAGGTATGGGGCGGCATAACCGGGTGCCAGAATAATGTCGATTTGATGTTCGATGAGGCTGTCAAAAAGCGCAATATTCCCATTACGCAATTTACGCGCATGATTGCAACCAACCCTGCCGAACGTTTTGGCTTAAAATCGAAAGGGGAAATTGCGCTCGCAAAAGATGCGGATCTCCTCTTTCTCGATCCCGACCGGCCATACACGGTAAGTGCGGAAGACCTCTATTACCGCCATAAGCACAGCCCGTATATCGGCAGAAAAATTGATTGCCGGGTTACGAAAACTTTTGTAAGAGGACAGCTCGTATTTGATCTGGATGGCGGTGGTATCAAGGGTGAGCCGGTTGGCAAATGGATCCGGCCAGCGAAGGTTTCAGACTATGCCGGAGTGCCGTCATAATGCCAACAGCATCAGGCTCTGCTTTCAAGAGCCTGATTTTGCTGGCATAAATTTTGGCCGGTTATCAATAGCTGGCATCCTGTATGCGTCGTGGCAATGCCCTCAATCCTCCGTGGCTTCGTTCAAATGTAAATGTAAGAGGAAGCTCGTATTCAATCTGGATAGCGGCTGTATACAGGCGAGCCGGTTGGCAAATGGATCCGGCCAGCGAAGGTTTCAGACTATGCCGGAGTGCCGTCATAATGCCAACAGCATCAGGCTCTGCTTTCAAGAGCCTGATTTTGCTGGCATAAATTTTGGCCGGTTATCAATAGCTGGCATCCTGTATGCGCCGTGGCAATGCCTTCATTCCTCCCCGGTGTTTCGCTCAAAACTTACGGTTGCTTACGGTATGATTGATCATTCTGTCCCACCCTTTATTTTTTTGTAAAACTTTTATCAAAACATAGCCAAAAATGGCCCCTGCAAAAGAGCTTAAAAAGAAGGCAGGGATAAATCCGAAAAGCGTTGACGCTTGGCCGAGTAAGAAAACAGCAATGGGATAACATGCCAAGGCACCGAGAATGCCTGTCCCCATGACCTCCCCAACAAAGGCAAAAATGAGCTTATTCGTCTTCGCGTACAGATAAGCTGCCAAAAACGCGCCGATCATGCTTCCCGGAAAGGCAAAAATACTCCCCGTCCCAAGCAAGTTACGTAAAAGCGAGGATATAAAAGCTTGCGCAACCGCATAACCGGGGCCGAGCAAAACAGCCGAGAGTATGTTGGCAAAATGCTGTACCGGAAAAATTTTTGCAAAACCAACCGGGATATAAATCAAACTGCTGGATGCAGTTGTGATAGCTGCAATAACTGCAGTTGCTGTTATTTTTTGTGTTTTTCTCATTAGAACCAACCTTCCCTCCTTTTTAGTTGCGAATGAAAATCAGACCGGCCAGTCTTGTTTTTTATCGTTCATATCCCAAAATAAATACTCATACTTTGAGGCTATTTGAAAATGGCGTTCTAAGACTGCCAGTTCCGTTTCTGATTTTCCGCTTGCCAGTTGGTCCATTAAGTCAATTAACCACTGCGTTCCGGAGCCGAACGTTTCTGAAGAATAGGTTTCGATCCATTTCTTGTAAGGATTGGCCTCCAATGTGTCTCGATGATTTACTTTTAGCAGTTTCCCAATTTCCCAATAATCCCAGGCACACGGCAACAAGCAGGCAACAAGTTCAGCCAAGCTTCCATTGGCGGCCACTTGCAGCATGTAACTCGTGTAAGCAAGGTTGACCGGCGTTGGTTGGGTTGCTTCTAAATCCGTCCGAGTAACGCCAAACTCGGCAGCGTATTGGCGGTGCAGTTCCATCTCAAAATGCAACGATTCATGGAGCACCGCAGCAAATCTCGTCATCATGTCAAGGTTACCCGCTTTCACAACACCCATGGCAAACAGTTTTGCGTACTCAACTAAATATACGTAATCCTGCTTTAAATAATAGATAAATTTATCTCTTTCTAAAGTTCCGTTCCCCAGTCCTACGACAAAAGGATGGTTATGGTTTTTCTCCCAAATCGGTTGGACATTTTGATAAAGTCTTTCTGTAAAAGATCGTTTCAACAATGATTCCTCCTTGTTTACCGGAAAGCCGAATGCGGTTTGCAGGCTGGTTTCACCCTTTGCCCCGAGCAATGGCAGGAGGAGCATCCTCAAAATAAAAAAACCGCCCTCCATCGGAAAGCGGGTGTATCAATTACAAATCATCAGGTGTAATTTCATCACCTACTTCCCTTCGCTAGTACGAACTAGATCAGGTTCAAAGGGTACTTCTCAGCCAACCCGGCGCCCCTAGTAGATTATTATGAATATTCATTTACATTACTCTTACCATATCATAGTATCGTATTTTGTGCAACAGGAGATTTATTGTCCGTCTTTTAAGTTTTTGTAAAATATGGAAACAGAGCCAAAGAATGTTGACTCAAATGCTGCCCGTACCACGCTTCAGTTCCCGAGATACGGTATTTTTATTACAGCCAACCATATCAGTGATTACTTGCATGGATTTCCTTCTGCACGAAGGGTGGCAATCTTCACCATAGATAAACCCCCGTATTGATTGCGTTTTTATCGCAAACGGTTTATCATGTTTTTTTTCATTTATTTAGCTTGTTGCATTTGATTATCCAACTAGCCTTTTGTAATTTTATCAAAAAAGCCTATATAATCTACTATTGCATTTTCAAAATAATCACCTAAATAAATATCGAAATGTCCACAGTCATACTCTTTTATCGTTGCTTTCTTGGAGCGTTTTGCACACTTTATGGTTGCCCAAGCAGGTGCTAATGTATCTTTCCGACAAACCGCATAAAATATCGGTATTTCTATATTTTTAGTATATCTACTAGGAGAATATTTAAAAAATTCCAAAACCGTTCTTGCAGGGGCTTTATTCACAAACTTTAAATTTTCAGGCATCAACTTAAAAACCTCTTTGTAATCAGGAACAGCCATCATCGCTACTTTCCCAGGCGCATCCACCAATTTAATCATGACCGGATGATACCCGGTAATAGAAGATAAAACGTCGGCTATGGCAAAGGGTAATATTTTTAGGGCAGATAGTGGTGAGACCGTTTTCATTGTAGCTAAATTGTTTGTATAGGGACACTGTGCCACGGTTGCAAGAATATCTACTCGATGAGCTGATAGGGTTATAACGTGTCCCCCACTAAACGAACTTCCAAACAGTAGTATTTTACTATCATCAATCCTATCATTCTTTTTGATGAAATCAATGGCAGAGTTCCAATCTGCAAGTTGTTCTTTTACATTTATCCGTTGTCTTTTATTTCCGTCACTTGCTCCATGGTTACGATAATCAAATAAAAAGCAGGCATACCCGGCAGCAGCAAACCTTTCAGCATATGCGTCCAACCGCATTTCACGCACTCCACCCAAGCCATGAGCCATTACAATGACCGGGCACCTTTTATCTACATTGGGTAAATATAGCCACGCGCTGCATCTTGTTCCATTTGAATAAAAGTCAATATCTTCTCGTCGAAATTGATTGTTCATTTTTCTCCCTTCTCCCGCTTCAGGCGAGTACAAAACATTGCACGAAATAGAATTGACATATACGTATAAAAATGGCTCCACAGTGAACTACTTCCACTTCGACGGGTCACTCGAAGTAGGGGCTTCTCGACTTATCGTTACTTTTACGAGCTAACGAAAGCTGACCAAGTGAACTCTCTTGTTCCAAGCGTTTATGTTTCATACTAACCCCAATAAGCGTATGCCTTCTTGTTTGATATTGATTACGAATTATCGACACGGTCTGCTCTATAACCCCACGAAGAACAACGATAGATAGAGGCGGTTCCTCAAAATAAAAAAACCGCCCTAATCGGAAAGCGGGTGTATAAATTACAAATCATCAGGTGTCATTTCATCACCTACTTTCCTTCGCTCGAACATACTAGATCAGGTTAGAAAGGTACTTCTCTCAGCCAACTCGGTGTATCTAACAGATTTTTGTGAATATTCATTTTCATTGACCTTACCTTATCATAGTCCAATATTTTGTGCAAGAAGATTTATTATCCGTCTTTTAAGTTTTTAAATATGGAAACAAAGCTTAAGGAATGTTGACTCGAATGCTGCCCAAGCAGGAAGAATATACTTGCATTTTTCTGTTTCTCAATAACTCTTTTAAATGTTGTGGGGGGGGCTTAATGTTGGTTTGGTTATGATCAGACTACAATTTCATCTTTCCCAAAACAAAATGACCCCACCTGGTCCGCTTTCATGGAAGAGGCGTGGGGGGTTCTGTTATTTTAATTTTAATGGCTCCTGATATGATGATCCATAACTCATTTTATTTTATCAGCTCCATCTTGATTAAAATATTGTCTTCTATTACCTTTTTAATATCAGGACTGCTCCGGGAACATCACAGAAGGCTTTTTCCCATAAACAAGGACGAATGAGTTGGAAACCTTGATTTTTCATCATTCGTGCCCATTTATTCCTGACTTAAGTTGCAAACCGTGGAGAAATTTGCAGAACGGAGGGCAAAAATGAGGATTGTGATCGCTGGCGGGACCGGATTTATCGGGCGGAAATTAACGGATATGCTTCTTCGCGAAGGGCATGAAGGCTTCTTCGCGAAGGGCATGAAGTGGTCATTTTAACAAGGAAAGACAAGCAGCCGGCAAATCGTGTGCAGTATGTAAAATGGCTGGTGGAAGATGCTTCTCCCGAAAATGAAATAGGGAATGCGGATGTATTCATCAACTTGGCCGGCGTGTCCATAAACGATGGAAGATGGAGTGCCAAACACCAAAAACAAATTTATGAAAGCCGGATGTGCGCAACAGATGAAATGTTGCGCATCCTGTCTGCCATGCCGCGCAAACCGGCAGTGCTGGTCAATGCAAGTGCAATCGGCATCTATCCGCCATCACGCAATGCTGTGTATACTGAAAAATCATTGCAAAGGGCAAATGATTTTCTTGGCAGGACGGTATCGGATTGGGAAGCCAAGGCGAAGCAAGCAGAAAAACATGCCATCCGTACTGTCTTATTGAGATTCGGCGTTGTGCTTGGAAAGGAAAACGGAGCACTGCCCCTTATGGTATTGCCGTATAAATGGTTTGCTGGCGGCACAGTCGGTTCCGGCAATCAATGGGTCTCGTGGGTGCATATAACAGACGTAGTAAGATCGATCTTATTTGCTATTAAAAATGAGAACATCCGCGGCCCGGTCAATGTCACTGCCCCTTCGCCTATAACGATGAAGGCATTTGGCAAAACCATTGGTGCTGTTTTACACCGGCCGCATTGGCTTCCCGTACCTTCTTTTGTCTTGAAACTGGCACTCGGGCAAAAAAGCAGCCTTGTGCTTGAAGGCCAGCATGTACGCCCGGAAGTCCTCATGCAGGCAGGATTTGAATTCATGTTCCCGACGCTCCGGCAAGCTTTGGAAGATTTGCTTACAAATCCATAAGGGCAAAAAAGTACAGGCAACGAACGCCACGGCAGAAGGGCCCCTCTTCACACGCGCATAAAAATAAAGGTCTCCCAACAGCCGTCTTCCGCTGTTGGGAGACCTGGTTTCATCCTGATGGTAGGTCCCTGGTCTTTGTATTTCATTTCAACAGATACTAGAGGTACATGGCTATCCATTTGAAATCTGATACGCTTCTTTGCACCCCCAGCCTGAAAAATACATCATTCGCGATTTTGATTTTCTGCACGCGCTTTTACTAGACTTTCCAACCTTCATTACCGTTTTCAATGTCATCAATGGCTGGCATTTCCATTCAGACACCACGTCCGGAAAATGCGCATGAACTTCAACCCATTTCATACATATGCCCCGCGTTTTATTTTTATCCATCATGTACACAAACAAATACTGTTTGGTTATCTGCCGTTCCATTTTTTACAAAAAACCTTAGCCGCCAATGGCCTTGTTGTAAGTCAGATCGAAATCAAAATTTCCTTTTACGCCGTTGATCTTACAGTTTGTTTTACGATGCTGCCAAACGTCAGCCTGCATGCCGAGCGTTGCGTTATAACGTGAAATCCATAATAGATTCCCCTTGGGCAGTTTCGATGCATTTAAACGATTCTTGTAAAAATCGTAGTACGTATAGATCCCAGTATGTTGGAATCCTTTGCTTTTCAACTCGGTGATAAAGGCATCCACATAGCGGGTTAAAGTATCTTTGTTTTTCGATAGATTCTCGTATTCGACATCCACAAAAACATAGCCAATCTGTTGTTTCACAGGACTTAGCCTCTGCGCAAAATGGTCTGCCTCCTGTTTCGCGGCCGTTATGGAAGTGGCGTCAAACATGTGATAAACATGAACTTTTAAACCGGCTTTGGCTGCCGCTTTAACATCCTGGACAAAATAATCCTTGGTGCCCGTTTTTGGCAAATCGGTTCCCTCACTTGCTTTTATAATCGCATAGCTGAAACCCGCCGCTTTCACTTTTTTGAAATCAATCCCGTTTGTCCCGGATGGTTGCAAATATGATAAATCTATTCCCCGTTTGGCGTAGCGGACAATATGGGTATCGTAAGTTTGGGCATATCCGTAATAGCCGTCTGCATAACCAATGGTCAGCCAGTGGCCCTGTTTCGCATAAACGGTAACCGGCGTTGCGAGATAAAGCGTATTTTTCAATGTTTTTCCCGTACGAATGTCGTGCAAATACACTGTATCAGCAGCATAGCCGGTATACCACGCCTTTGGTCTGCCGTTTGCCACATATTTTTTATACGCATAGGCCGTTTTATTTTGAAATTGAACGCGGTAATAGCTGCCCGACGAACCGGTGACAAATACCGGTGCATTGCCGGGCAAAGTGCCAACTTTTTTGCCGGCGCTTGATGCTTTCGAAACAAGGTTCACCGATCTGGTTGCATGTTTGACAGTAATGGAAGATGCATGCACCTTGATGAACAAACCATTTGAAAAAGTGGGGAATACAAAAGCGAAAGCCATTACAAAAGAGATCACGCACTTAAATCCAAATTTGACCATCTTGTCCCCCTATGAATATATGAGATTACCTTATTCTAACATTTAATATAAGGGCTGTCATCGCCAGAATGATGCTCAAGTGCTGTGAGATATCAGGACGTCCTATAGCAGAATCTGGGTCAGCCATGAGACGACCCTTGCATTTTTTAAAACGATGCTCAATCAATAGCGTTTGCTTCGACATTGACGGGCACTGATTCTGGCCCGGCCTAAAATAGTAGTACCGGCCACTTTCCCTAATTTGCCGCGTTTCGGCACTGTCCAGGAAATGGCCGAAAATGGTTAAAAATACTTCAATTTCAGGACTTATATATCATTTTTTCAGGTGCTCTATAGCTATCCTTTGAGGACGCCTCACAAACACATAAATATTGTTCAGGATTTAGTAAATAAAATTGAACATCCCCCTTTTGATACATTTCCAGACCTTTTAATTTTATGCCTGAAAAAATTGGGGAAAGTAGGCGGTTGGTCTTACCCGATGCCCTGCAGACGGGTCAATCAGCTAAATAGTTGCCTTCCATATTGTCCACCGGTCTTTTTCAACGATGTTATTTTCCTTTGTCACCTTTTTCTGGACATAATCGGTCAGCAAACTTAGTTCTTTATCATCCAGTTCATACAAAATGCTTCTTCCTGTTCTTTCACTTATGTCTTTTAATAATTGCGCTTTATTTTCGTGCACCTTTCTTGTTTCCCATAATTTAACTTCTTCAATTTTTTTGAACCCTGCTTCTTGCAAAGCCTCGATGACCGTTTGGCTGCTATGCCTGCGTTTTATTTCCTCATCAATTAATTTTGGAAATAACTCAAATAAATACCCTCTGATGTTTGTGTTATCTCCTTCTAATAAGCAATCATCGGGTGTGCGATCTTGAATAATAAAAACCCCGCCATCCTTTAACAGTCTGTGTGCTTCTTTAAAACAAGCATGCAAATCCCAAAGATGGTGTATTAACGCTCTTTCAATCACCAATTGAAAGCTTTGACTTTCTAAGCCTGTATCATAAGCGTTTCCGAGTTGAAAGGAGATATTTTTATAGTCTTTACAATTTTCCTTCGCTCCTTCAAGAATCGGTTCCGAAAAATCGATGCCTATAACAGTTTGAACGCCCATATCTGCCAGGGCTTTCGAATAAATCCCTCCTCCGCACCCGATATCTAAAGCGTTTGATATATGCTCGACAGTTAGCAGACTTTTCATCATGTCAATCCAGGAACGATCCGCAACACGGGTTGTATAAGTCAATCGATTTTGCTTACTGTGAAAATCAATTCCCATTTCTTATCCCTCATCTCTATTGAAAAATCATATTACTCTAAAAACTGAACTTAGTTTTTTACATTAAGACCAAGTCATCCATTTTACATCCTAATTGCTTTTGCAACCGGTAACAAAATAGCAATGTTTCGCTCATTCTCTCCAGCTTTATTTTATTATACCTTATTGGAAAGAAAAATTCGGAAAATTTTATTACAAATCATAAATATTCATTATAGTCCCGGTAATAAGCCGGCTATTGGAGATTTTTGATTTTGAATAAAAAATCGCCCTGATTTTGGAAAGGTGATTTTCACAAAATCAGGGCTTTTTATCGTTGCTGTTTACACATCTAAAACCAAATGCGCCACACATTCCACATGCACCGTATGCGGGAACAAGTCCACCGGCTGGACGGCAGTCAGTTTGTAGCCAAACGGTTCGAGTTCTTTTATATCCGTTGCAAATGTGTCCGGGTTGCAGGAGACATAGACAATGCGCGCAGGTTTGGCCCGGCCGATTTTGCGCATGACTTTGCCGCCGGCGCCGGAACGCGGGGGATCGAGGAGCAGCAGTTCCGGGTTGCCGAAGCTTTCCAGCACTTCATCAATCCCTTTGCGTGCGTCTTTGGCAAGGAAATATGTGTTTGAAATGCCATTGTCTTTTGCATTCCGTTTGGCAGATTCAATCGAGGTTTCGACGATTTCAATGCCGGCAAGTTCCCCGACACGGTCCGCAAACGGCAGAGAAAATGTGCCGACGCCGCAGAACAGGTCAATCATTTTTTCTGTTTTCTCCGGCCGGCCCATTTCAAGCGCAAGATCGACGAGTTTCTGTGCCTGTACCGGGTTGGTTTGGAAAAATGTATCGAACCATATCCGGTAACGGTAACCGCCCATTTCATCGTAAATAAAATCACGTCCGGAGAGGACATGTGTTTTTTCCGCCTGTGTCCGGTCTGCCCAATCGGTATTTTCGAGCCAGAGCAGGCTTTTTACTTGCGGGAATTTGCCGGTGATCCGTTCTGCCAAATCGCGGGCCGCTTCAGCCAGTTCTCCGTCCGGCGCTTTTGTTGCAAACAGGGCGAGCATCATTTCCCCTGTTGTAAAGGACTGGCGCACCATTAAGTGGCGTAAGAGGCCTTCGTGCGCATCTTTGTCATAGCCTTTTAAGCCATGTCCTTTTACCCATGCGGCCACTTCCATCGCGCCACCCACCATTTCTTTTCCGGCAATCAGGCAGGTTTCAAGCGGAATCACTTTCCGGAAATTCCCTTGCTCATGCAGGCCGAGCGATCCGTCCGGGGCAAATGTAAATTCCATTTTATTGCGGTAGTGCCAGGGATTGTCCATGCCGATCGTATCACGGACAAGCGCCGGGTCAAAGCCTTGTGCGGCAATGGCTTCTTTTACATGGGCAGTTTTTTGCTTTAACTGGCCCTCGTATGCCCAGTGCTGCCAGACACAGCCACCGCACCGGTCAAAGTGCGGGCACATTGGCGCCACCCTTTCCGGATGGGCTTCGAGAATTTCTTCCGGCAGTGCCTTTCTTCTTCTTTTTTCCGGCTGGTCCACGGTGACGCGCACTTTCTCCCCCGGAAGCGTACGCGGAATGGTCAGTTTTAATCTTTTCGCGTTGCCAAGTTCATTTTCACGCCAGACAACCGCCTGCCCGGAACCTTTTGCATCCAGGCCGCGGATTTCCGTTATCAATGATTCCCCTTGTAAAATGGCCAATCCAATCTCTCCTTCCAATGAAAAACGAATATCTCAACACATTTGATGTGTAAAGTTCTTATATTCAAAAAACGGGGCGTTTCACTGCCTTGTAATAGTATAATGGAAAAAAAGCGGTTTGCAAATGTGCATTGCGCACCGGCACCACCCCGTAAGCAAAAACAAGGCCCGTGTTCTCGGCTTATCCACGGGCCTTGTTTTGCTTTCTCATTTCCAGTATTCTCGGCAGTTTGATTGCCAGATGTTCACGGCATTTTCGCTGTTTTTCATATATATAATCTGTTGCTTTTTCAATGGAAACGAGCTTATTGATTTCATCTTCCTCTATATCGAGATCAAATTCATCCGATAACTCCACAGCCAGCTCTGATAGATCAATCCAGTCCGCACCGAGATCATCGACAAAAAGGGTGTCGTCCTTTATTTCCGAAGGGTCATCATCGAAATCGTTCAACACAATGTCGCGCACTCTTTCCCGGATATTTTCTTTTGAAATGGTTTCCCGCATCATCATCAGCTCCATTGTGTAAATGTGAACAAAATATTTCTCATCTACTTTTAATAATAGCCATTTTACAACGCCAGCACAAGAATGCAATATCCCGGCGCTAACTTTTTTATGCCAAATTTTTCCTAGGAAAGGGCGCTGCATTTTTGGGATACGAATGTGCCCGGACAGCTTCTCTACAAATCAAGTGACAAGGCCCGGTGCAAATACTAAAATGATATTAGTGTAAACGGATTCCGGCGGTAAAGCAGATGTGCCATTGCTTTATCCCATATGTATAATATTGAACAAAATCGGGATGCCCCGGCCATTCCAACTTCAGCAGCATAACTGAAAATGGCCTCTGCATTTTATTGAAGGAGGAAGATGGATGATTACATTTGATGAACAAACGAAAACTTTCCATTTGCAAAATGATGAAGTGAGTTACCTCTTACAAGTGGATGCATTCGGCTGCGTTGAACATCTGTATTGGGGAGCGCCGGTCAGGGCCTACCACGGGGGGCGCGCCTATCCCCGCATCGGCCGCAGTTTTTCCCCGAACCCGCCCGGTGCAAAAGACCGCAAATTTTCACTGGATACGGTGCTGCAGGAATTCCCGGGATACGGCAACGGCGATTTCCGTGAGCCGGCGCATGTTATCCGGCATGCGGACGGGTCAACGGTCACGGACTTCCGCTACCGGGCGTATGACATTTTAAAAGGCAAGCCGGCGCTTCCCGGGCTTCCCGCTACTTTTGCCAATCCAAATGAAGCCGAAACATTGAAAATCATGCTGGAAGACAAACTCACAGGCCTTCAATTAACGCTTTTATACACCATCTTTCGCGACTTGCCGGCGATTTCCCGCGCGGCTGTGCTGACAAACGGCGGAAACAAGCCTGTTCGGATTGAACGTTTGATGAGCCTGAATGTCGATTTCCCGGCCGGACGTTTTGAGCTGTTGCATCTCCCCGGCGCCCATAAACGCGAACGGCAAATCAAAAGAGAAACGGTAACGGACGGGATCAGGCGTGTAGACAGCAAACGCGGCGCCAGCAGCCACCAGGAAAATCCTTTTTTGGCGCTTGTCCGGCCTGAAACAACGGAATTCCAAGGTGAAGCATATGCGGTGAACCTCGTTTACAGCGGCAATTTTGCCGGAATTGTGCAGCAGGACCAGTTCGGCCAGGTGCGTCTCGGGATCGGGCTGAATGATTTCGGGTTCAGCTGGGCGTTGCAGCCGGGTGACACTTTTTATTCCCCTGAAGCAGTGATGGCATACAGCAGAGACGGGCTGAACGGGATGTCGCAAACGTTTCACACGCTCTACCGCCGCCATCTTTTGCGCGGCAAACATAAAGATGCGGAACGCCCGGTGTTGATCAACAACTGGGAAGCGACCTATTTCCGGTTTCATGATCAAAAATTGCTTGAACTCGCCGACGAGGCGCAAAAGCTCGGCATTGAGCTGTTTGTGCTGGATGACGGCTGGTTCGGCCACCGGGACAATGACCGCAGTTCTTTAGGGGACTGGTATGAATACGCCGGAAAAATCCGGATGGGGATCAAAAATCTGGCGGAAGAAATCCATAAACGCGGCTTGAAATTCGGGCTCTGGTTTGAACCGGAAATGGTTTCGCGGGACAGTGACCTTTTCCGTGAACATCCGGACTGGGCATTGCAAATTCCGGGCCGCGGGATTTCCGAAGGGCGCTCCCAATATGTGCTCGATTTTAGCCGCGGGGATGTGCGCGAAAATATTTTCCGGCAGATGACGGATATTCTGGATCATGTCCATGTCGATTATATCAAATGGGATATGAACCGCCATATGACAGAAGTCCATTCCGCCCTGCTGGAACCGGAAAACCAGGGAGAAACCGCCCACCGCTATATGCTCGGGCTGTATGACTTTTTAGAAAAGTTGACGTCGCGTTACCCTGACATTTTGTTTGAAAGCTGTTCCGGCGGCGGCGGGCGTTTTGATCCGGGCATGCTGTATTATATGCCGCAAACGTGGACGAGCGATAATACCGATGCGGCCGACCGGCTGAAAATCCAGTACGGCACAAGCCTCGCCTATCCGCCGGTTACCATGGGCGCGCATGTTTCGGCCGTTCCGAACCACCAAACCGGCCGGGTTACGCCGCTATCGACGCGCGGTGACGTGGCAATGGGCGGCAATTTCGGCTATGAGTTGGATTTGACAAAATGCACGGAAGATGAAAAAGCAGTGATCCGGGAGCAGATTGCATTTTACAAAGCACACCGTCAATTGTTCCAGTTTGGCCAGTTTTACCGCCTGATAAGCCCGTTTGAAGGCAACAGCGCCGCCTGGCAATTTGTCTCGCCGGACCGGAAACATACCATTGCCTATTTTTTCAATGTACTGTCTGAAGCAGCCGGCCCGGTGAAAATATTAAAACTGGCAGGCCTTGACCCGGACAAAAACTACCGGCATATTGAAACAGGCAACATTTACGGCGGCGACGAACTGATGAACATCGGGCTGTATTTGCCATTGTTTAACAAACAGGACTTTGCAAGCTACAAAGCAGAGTTTGAGGCGGTGTACGAGTAAAATACTCCCCCTCTTCCCAGGCAGAGGGCACTGAAAAACGGTGAGGCACTGTGAATGGCGGTGTCTTGCCGTTTTCTTTTTCCCCGCCTATTCATTTTTGTTATGAATGGGTATAACAATTTTTTATTTTCATTTTTTTCTCTATTTCAGTATAGTATACATAAAACGAGTCTTAAAGAAAGAGAGGTTCAGCTATGGATGCATTAGTAGAAGCATTCCGTTCCATTCCTGCCACCTGCATATCAGATGCTATGGATGGTTTGAATAACTTGCACCCGCGGATTAAGCCATTGAAATCGTCCTATTTTCTCTGCGGCAAAGCTTTTACTGTTAAAATGCCGGTGGGTGACAATTTAGCCGTCTTAAAAGCCATTAGAAATGCACAACCTGGCGATGTTCTTGTCGTGGATGCAAAGGGGGATGAGTACAGGGCCATTGCTGGCGACTTTGTGGTCGGGATGGCAAAAACTTTAGGCATAAGCGGGATCGTTGTGGACGGCGTCATTCGCGATATAGATGGCGTTAAAAAACTGAACTATCCTGTTTTTTGCAGAGGCACAACGGTAGCCGCCAGCGGAAAAAGCGGTATTGGCGAAATAAACGTCCCCATTTCCTGCGGGGGAGTAGCCGTACATCCCGGGGACATTATCGTGGGCGATGCGGACGGAGTTGTTGTGGTACCGGCAGAAAGAGGAGAAAAAATATTGCAAAAAGCACAGGAAAAAATGAAAAAAGACCAGCTTAGGGAAGAATCCGTCTCCGGAAACAAAGAAGAGATCATCAAGTATTTAGACTCAATGATCTCAAAATCATAAGCTGCCTGTCTTTAGCACTATTGGGATTGTTGAACCACAGGAGATGCTCCCTGCCGGAAAAAGCAGCCACCATGCAAATGGATGTGTGGCTTTGAAATTAAATTCACTTTATTCTATAAAACAGGGAAACATTGTTATTTTGCCACCGGCTGCAAACACATGAAAATGGATGCGTAGTTTTGAAGTTAAGTTCACCTTCTTCGATAAACCGAGCGAATCATTGTTTTTTCGCTGTCGGCTGCAAACACCATGCAAATGGATGCGCGGCTTTGAAATTAAGTTCAGTTTCTTCGATAAACCAGTCGAAACATTGTTATTTTGCCACCGACTGCAAACACCATGCAGATGGATAAGTGGCTTTAAAGTTAAGTTCACTTTATTCTATAAAACGGGCGAAACATTGTTAGTTTGCTACCGGCCGCAAACACCATGAAAATTGTTGACTTAGCCCCGATGCAAAAGCTTAAGTCTGTTTTACACGACATACGGCGGACTGGCCAAATGCTTCATAGTTGATATTCATTTGCCAGTTTCCTGAACGCTGCAAGCGACCGTTTCACTTTCTCTGTCGGGATGCAGTAGGCAATCCGGAAGTAGCCCGGAACACCAAACGTATCAGAAGGAACGAGCAGCAGGTCATATTCAAGTGCTTTTTTGCAAAATGCCACAGCATCGTCTTCCAAGGCTTTCGGAAACATGTAGAATGTACCACCTGGCTTTGTGATGGAAAAACCCATATCGGTCAAGGCATCGTACAAAATATTCATGTTGGTTTCATAGACTGAAAGATCCGCCGTGATGTCCAGCACTTCGGCAACAGCGAGCTGGATGATTGACGGCGGGCAGTTGTGGCCGATGCCGCGTGAGATCTGGCCGCACATATTGACAATCAATTCCGCATCCGGGCAGTCCGGGTTCACAGCCACGTACCCGATCCGCTCGCCTGGCAGCGACAGCGACTTGCTGAAAGAGTAGCATGTAATCGTGTACGGATGATATTTTGCAACGTACGGGGCCTCTACACCCTTGAACACAATTTCCCTGTACGGTTCATCTGTAATGATATAAATCTCATGCCCGAATTCCCGCTCTTTTTCTTGCAAAATCTGCGCCAATTCCCGGATCGTAGCTTCCGAATAGACAGCACCTGAAGGATTGTTCGGCGTGTTGATTAAAACGGCTGCCGTTTTGGGCGAAATCATCCGGCGGAACGCGTCAAAATGAATTTGAAAATTTTCCGTATCAGCAGGAACAACTTTTAACACCGCGCCCGTTTGATTAACGTATGGCACGTATTCCGGAAAATACGGCGCAAACGTGAGCACTTCATCTCCCGGTACGGTTACCGCCCTTAACGCGTGTGCAATGGCGCCGGCTGCTCCTGTCGCCATAAAAATATGTTCTTTCCGGTACGGCATGCCAAACCGCCGCTTTAAGGAATTTGCAATTTTTTCACGGACGGAATCAATCCCAAGACTCGGGCTGTAGCCGTGCACCGCCGGATTTTTCGCAAGTTCCATAAGTTTTTCGGTAAAAGCTTGAGGGACCGGCACGCTCGGATTGCCAAGGCTATAATCAAAAACATTTTCAGACCCAATTTCCTTTGCCCGCACTGCCCCGTATTCAGCAATTTCCCGGATGACCGATTTCTGGCCGAGCATCCTTTTGAATTCTTCCGCAATCATGTTTTTCTTCCTCCTGAACATCAATCCTATGTATAGATATAACTATAACATATTTTGAGCCCGTTATGATGAAATTTTCTAAATTTGCTTTCTTGTTTACAGTGTAACAGTGTTATGTTATATTAAAAACAGCAAAGGAGTGGCGAAAATGGATGAAGACTTAATTTCCAAAAAAGATCTGCTCGAACAAACCGGCATCTCCTATGGGCAATTATACCGGTGGAAACGGAAAAACCTGATTCCGGAAGACTGGTTTATCCGCAAATCGACGTTTACCGGGCAGGAAACCTTTTTCCCCCGTGAACGCATTTTGGAGCGGATTGAAAAAATCCAGGCGATGAAAGAAAACCTTTCGCTTGATGCGCTTGCCGAAATGTTTGCACCGGGCGGCGGGAAACGGATCAGCAAGGCAGATATACTGAAACGGGGTATTGCCTCCGATTTTGTACTAAATTTTTACATCGACCAAACGCAGGCGCAAGAACAGGCTTTTCCTTTTGAGGAAGTGCTCGCCATTTTTTTATTGGAAAAACTTTTGCACGGCGGGGAGATTTCCCTTGAGGAAGGAAAAATGCTGGTTGGGCTCTTGCAGGATGCAGAAAAATCTTTTGCAACGGAAGGCACAAACGTATGGCTGATCCGGAAGTTCGGCGTTTCCACCTGCTTTTTGACAAAAAAAGCGGAAGATATTTTGTTTGACCGTGAAGCAAAAGTGATTGTCAACCTTGATCTGATGGAGTTATCAGCAGAATTAAAAGGAAAATGGCTATAGGAGGCGGGCAAAAGTGGGAAATCTTGTCATAAACGGAGTCGCATCCTCAAACGGCGGGACTTTTGACGACGTAATCGTGAGCGGAAAAGGAACAGTGAATAGTGAAATCAAGTGTAAAAATTTGGAATCAAACGGAATAGCGGTTTTTAAAGGAAACATTGTTTCACAAAATGCCACTGTCAATGGAACGGCAACCTTTCACGGTAGTCTCTCCAGTAAAAGCATGGAGGTTTCGGGATCGGCCAAGTTTTTGGATGATGTCCTGGCAGAAAATCTTCACGTATCCGGGAATGCAAAATTTGGCGGCAAAGTGAAAGGAACGGAAATCCTGCTTGAAGGGAATGTGTCTGTTGCCGGAGATTGTGAAGCCGAGGAAATCAACATCCACGGCACCGTCAAAATGGAAGGCGAACTGAATGCCGAAAAGATTGAAATGAACCCGTTGTGGCGCTGTTTTATCCGCGAAATGGGTGAGCAGCAGATCACGGTGAAAAAAGTCAATTCTATTTCAAGCTGGTTGAAGCCGTTTACGCCCACAGGCCTCACGGTTGACAGTATTGAAGGGGATGATATTGTGCTTGAAATGACGACAGCGAAAGTGGTGCGGGGCGCCCGTGTAAAAATCGGTCCAAAATGCGAAATTGATCTTGTGGAGTACAAGGATACGTTTGAAAAAGACAGCTCAGCGGTTGTGAAAGAATACCGGAAAATATAAAGAAAGGCGTGCAGAACATGGAGAGAAATCCTTTGATTGTGAATGGTTCGGGCGCTTATGGCGGCGGATTGTACGGAAATGTAAAAGTGAACGGAGAAGCGGAAATTGTCGATGCGCTCGATTGTTTGAACTTGTCGATCCGCGGTACAAGCAAGGTAAGCGGCAATACAACCGCCAAGACGATTTCAGTTTTTGGCGAGGGGATATTTGCCGGCAGTGTAGAGGCAGAGAAATTGAAAGTTTCAGGCAGCTGCCGGATTGAACGGGATGCGGAAATCAAGACCAGCCTTGTACGCGGGGAGATGGAAATCGGCGGCCGGTTCAGCACGGAAAAAGCAGAGATCAAAGGGTCGCTTGACGTCAAAGAAGATGTCGAAGCAGAGGCTTTTATTTCAAAAGGAAAGTTTCTAGTTGGCGGCCTGTTAAATGCGGAAGAAATTGAAATTGCGTTAAAGTATAGCAACAGCCGCGCGGGCGAAATCGGCGGGAAGAAAATTGACGTCCGCATGCAAGGCGGGCTTCCCGGCATGTTTGGAAAAAAGCGGCATCTGTTGCACGCTGATATCATCGAAGGAGATCAAATCTATTTGGAATACACTGAAGCCGGCACGGTTCGCGGGGAAAATATCGAAATCGGCCCCGGCTGCAAGATCGGTTTAGTGGAGTACACGGGAACGCTGAACATTTCAAATGAGGCAGTGGTCGAAAAACAACAAGAGTCAGGAGCCAATTCGTAAACAGGGGGCTAAATTTGCTCCCTTTTTTTGTCTCCCACAGCCTGATGAAGATATTTTGGACGCGGTTGTTTCGCGGCACACAGGCATTTGGATTGGGGGCCGGGCCAAGTCTACGTTAAGAAAGCGGGGGAAAATGACAATCTTGACTTAGAATCCCTCTAATTGGACAAAAGCTCAACGCTCCCGAGTGGTTTGTCTAGTTAGAAGGTCCAATTAGACAAAAGCTCCCCGATCGGCGTTCGTTTTGTCCAATTAGCGAGGTTAACTGGACAATAGCCCCACGCTCCCTGAGTGTTTTGTCCAGTTAGAAGTTCCAATTAGACAACAGCTCCCCGACCGGCGTTCGTTTTGTCCAATTAGCGGGGTTAACTGGACAATAGCCCCACGTTCCCTGAGTGTTTTGTCCAGTTAGAAGTTTCAATTAGACAAAAGGTCCTGTACGGCGTTCGTTTTGTCCAATTAGCAGGGTTAACTGGACAAAAGTTCCCCGCTCCCGAATGTTTTGTCTAGTTAGAAGGTCCAATTAGACAAAAGCTCCCCGACTGGCGTTCGTTTTGTCCAATTGGCTGACCTGCGTGAAGAAAGCGAGAAAAAAGATATTCCGGCGTTGTCAAACTCGCTTTTGTTCCTCTTGAACCCTGCAGCCCAACCTGTTTCGCCCCCTATTCCGATCGCGGCCACTCCCTTTTTTCCAAATAACGGAAGCCCCACCTTCTTGGCAATCCTGTTTTTTTCTTGAACGGCATGCTTCCCAAATGAAAAGGCAGTGCGATGAACGGGTACTTCATCGCACTGCCTTTAGTTTGGTATTACAGGGGACCCAACCATGCCGCATCCTGTATACATTTTCACATTCGGGGGGTAGCTCCCCAATCTATGAATGGGGTTTTCAGCCTTTTCCCGGCTGCCGGAGTGTGATGTTATCAGGACGCCTGTCGTCGGCTCCGTGACAGATACAAATCTTTGTTAAGATTTGCTGCTTTTAAAGCTTGTGCCTTAAAAGATCCGTAACTGATCCGGCTTTCCTTTGCCTTTCCATATTCTTTTGCCTGAAAGTTCATTGACATTTCATTTGACTGTTCAGCACTTTTTCTCATGAATGAATTGCTTTGCGGCCTTTTCCTTTTGAAAACTTTCCTTAGAAAACTTTCATCGTCGGAAACTGGTTCCCCAATTGCTTTCATTCATTTACTCAAGTGCCTGGAGTTTCCATGATTCTTCAAATCACTTTTTCGGCAATCGTTTATGTCCCGGCAAAAGGTTTGCTTTTCAGCTGCCTGAACGGGCGGAGAGCATTCGCCAATTCCTTTTTAGTGGACCGGTTGCGCTCACCGTTCTGGGCTTTTCGAAATATACGCGTGAAGACGGAACCAATCGGGATGGTTGAGTCTCCTGCAATCCCAAACTGTAAGGGCTTTCCTTCCTTACACTTGTAGTATAGCATGGGCAGCCGGAAAAAGCTGTGTCGAAATTGTTAACGTTTTCACATTTTGAAAACTAAAAGCAGTGCGGACGATCGCACTGCTTTCCGTCGTTAAACCAGTTTATGCGCATACCATTTGGCACCTTTGAAGCGGTTCATAAAAATGAGCCCGCGCACACCCCATTCGGCAATCATCGCGACCCAGACGCCAATGATGCCAAAACCGAATGTAATCCCTAAAATATAGCCGAGTATCACCCGCAAAAGCCACATTGACAACAGCGAAGCGACCGATGTAAATGTTGAGTCACCTGCTGCCCGGAGCACGGCCGGCATAATAAAACTTTGCGGCCATAACAGCGGCTGCCCGAACGCAGAAATCAGGACAATCGTAAAGATCGTCGGAATAATCGAGTCAGGCGGATTAAACAATTGCATCATGACAGGGAAAAACGGCAAAAGAACCGCTGTCGTTACGATATAAAGCAGCGAAGACAAAACAATAAACGACTTTGCAAATTTCCGCGCGTCATCGATATTCCGCCGACCCATGCATTGTCCGACAATCGTAACAATCGCAATGCTGAGCGCGTTTGGTCCAATCTGGAAGAGCAGCGTGATTGAACTTGCGATCGCATTTTCCGTTAGCGCCAATGTCCCAAGTTGCACAATAAATGTCTGTGTCAGCAGTTTCCCGCCGTTAAAAAAGATTTGTTCCGCCGCAAACGGGATCCCGATAAACATCACTTTCTTCAATAAAGAAAAATCAAGGTGCAGCGCATTTTTTATTTTAAAACGAATCGTCTCATTGTACTTCATAACGTAAAAAATGGAAGCGATCATACCGAAAATTCTTGCACATAAAATGGATGTCACAAGGCCGACGACACCCATATGAAAAATAGTGATAAATACAACATTGAGCACGGTATTCGTTAAGTTCATAAACAGCGACAAGCCGAGGCATGGCTTTGTTTCCCCGACGCCGCGCAAACCGCCCAGTACTGCCTGGAAAATCGCAATAAAAGGATACGAGAGACAGCTGCCAATCAAATAAATTCTCGCATTATGAAAAACGGCTGCATCTGCTTTCCCGAACAGTAAATTGAGCGTCGGCGTGTTGAACACAATCACAAACACGGCAAGCACGACCGAAAAAATAGCAACAGCAGAAATGGCTTGTGTCGCCGTCTTTGACACCATTTCTTTATTGCCAATGCCTTTATACTGGGCAACAATCACCGTTCCACCGGTTGCAATTGCAATAAATACGTTGACAAGGAAAATATTCAATGAATCTACCATGTTTACGGCACTGACAGCACTGACGCCGGCAGAACTGATCATCGCCGTATTTAGAAAACTCATTAAGATCAAAAACGCCTGATCCACCAAAATTGGGATAATAATGCCAATGACTTCCCGATAATCTATAGAATCCCCCGTTAAATATCTGTTCAGGTAAAAAGTAGACTTCTGCTTGAGTTTGACAGCTTTGATTTCCATAAGACCTCTCTTCTTCATTTTGCGGGCTTTTTCATCCGTTCTTTTGAATGCAACCCATATTATATCACCTTGATAAAAAGAGTAAAGCTTTTTCGCCTGGCGAAATTTACGATTTTGTGAATAGCAGGCAACCCGGAAAATAAGCGCCAGCACGCCAAATGCGGCCTGAAAAACGGCATTTTTCCATTGATAGTTATTCAATTTTTGACGCTTCATTTCCATGGTGATACGATAGACATGTAAGGGGTTACATAAACGGGAAAGGGTGTATGATGATGGACTTTCAAAATATCACCATTGCAGGGAGCGGCGTACTCGGAAGCCAAATTGCCTATCAAACGGCTTTTAAAGGCTTTCATGTATATGTTTATGATATTTCTGCCGAGGCAATCGAACAGGCAAAAGAAAGAATTTCCGGGTTGAAGGCCCGATACCAGAAAGATCTTGGTGCAACAGAGCAAGAAGTGGACGCAGCCTATCATAGAATTTCTTTTTCTGATGATCTGGGACAAGCTGTAGCCAATGCCGATCTGGTCATTGAGGCCATTCCGGAAGTGGTTTCCATTAAAACGGACTTTTACCAAAAACTCGGAAAATTGGCACCAGAAAAAACGGTCTTTGCAACGAACTCATCGACCCTGCTGCCAAGCCAGTTTGCAGAAGCAACCGGCCGCCCGGAAAAATTTCTGGCGCTCCATTTTGCCAATGAAATTTGGAAAAACAATACAGCGGAAATCATGAAACATCCTGGTACAGGTGAAAAAGCGTTTCAGGATGTGATCGCATTCGCAGAGGCAATTGGCATGGTAGCGCTGCCTTTGCACAAAGAGCAGCCGGGCTATATTCTGAACTCATTACTCGTACCGCTGTTGGAAGCAGCGCAAATGCTGCTGGTAAAAGGGGTTGCCGATCCGGAAACGATTGACAAAACATGGCGCATTGCAACGGGCGCCCCGGCCGGACCATTCCAAATTCTGGATGTTGTCGGCATCAACACCGCCTACAATATCAGTTTGGCAAAAGCAGAAACTACCGGCGATGAACTGTATAAAAAAATAGCAGACTTGCTGAAAACGGAATACATTGACAAAGGCAAACTCGGAAAAGAAACAGGAGAAGGCTTTTACAAATATTCTTCCACCGAATCCTGATGTAAAAGAAGGACCCGCACAAAGCGGGGCCTTTTTTATTTTGTCTTGCTTTTATAGTGATCCCGAAAAAACTTAATTCAAAAGCCACAGCCATAGATAGAAAAGAATCAACCTGTATCTGGTAAACATTGCAGCACTTACTGAATGGGCCGGATAAAAAGCAAAAACGGATTTGTTCGGCAAGCCCTGTTTAATGCACGGCAATTTTCTGCCCGTGGAAAGCCAAGTACTGGACGGCTTCCGGCGGGGCGATTTCCTGCATCATGTCGACAAGGCGCTGATGATGTGTGAAAAAGATGATTTGCGTGCAGCTGGAAAGTTCGAGCAATACTTTCAATGTTTCTTTTGAACGTTCATCGTCGAAATGGACGAGGATGTCATCGACAATGAACGGTAGCGGCTCGTTTTCAGCTGCGTATTTTTCAATGCTCGCAAGGCGTAAGGACAGATACAGCTGGTCGGTCGTCCCGTCGCTCATCCCGTTCAGCGGCACATTCTCCCCGCCGCGCACGCCCATTAAAACAGGCTCGTCCTGCTCGTTGTAATCCACCGCCAACCCGTCAAAAGAATGAAGTGTCAGCCGCGCAAAAATATCACCCGCACGATTTAAAATCGGATTTTGATTTTGGCTCCGGTAAAATTCAATCCCCTTTTGCAGCAAAGCGGCAGCGAGTTTCAACTGGATATATTGCTCCGTCAAACTGGCGATTTGCGCATGCACGCTTTCCCTTTCCTGGCCGGCTTCAATGGCTGTCATGTTGGCGCCGCGAATCTGTTCTTCGTATTCTTTTTTGACCGCCCCATATTCCTGCTCCACCTCGGAACGCGAGGCTTCCAAACGGTCAAGTTCACGCCCGGTTTCCGCCAAATCGGCGTCAATCGAATCTGCATCAAACCGGGCCGCCTCATCAAGCAATTCCTGCAGTGATTTACCGGCACCCGCATCCAGCATGTCCGCTTCGATTTGCCGAATGTCTTTTTCAAAACTTTTTTTCAGCAGGAAAGCTGTTTCAATTTGCTTTAGTTCTTCGATTGTGCTGCAGCCTGCCTGTTGGAAAAGTTCTGTTAAAACCGCTTCAGCTGCTTCCAGTGCTTCTGTTTCTTCTTTTCTCTCATTCTCCAAGTCTTCTAAACGGCGTTTGAGCTTTTTCAAAGCGGCATCGTCCTGTTGGGCATTTTGCAATAGCTGATACATCTGGCTTACGGCAACAGCGGCATTCTCCCCGTTCGATGGAAGTTGGGCCGTTTCAAGGATATGCTGCACTTTTTCTTCAAAGCGCGCCATTTTTTCAGTAACGGCTTGCTGCTCTTTTTCAGTCTGGTTGTATGCATCATAGAGTTGCATACATGTTTCATAGCGGGCGAGCAGGGATTCAGCAACCGCCGGCGGCACCTCTTCCAATATTGCCGTGCCCGCGACAGCCGAAGACCAATTTGCCAGCCATGCTTCGCGTTTCTTCCCGATTTCCGCTTTCTCCGTTTGCATCTCTTCCCGTTTTTCTTTTAAATCGCGGATAGCCGTTTCGAGGCTGTCCTTCTTTGCGGCAAGATTGCGGACTCGTTTCAATTCGTTTTCTGCAAGACTTACCAGTTCCGCAAGCGGCTGCCCTTCTGAAACGGCGGCAAATGTTTTCAGCACGGCAGATAGCGCATTGCAGCAGTCCGCATGGCTATCATGAAGCGCGCGCATTTTTTCTTGCGCCTTCTCATAATCCTGCATCAAGCTTTTAATTTGCGCGTGTTTTTGCAGCCATTCCCGCATCTCTCCAGGCGTAAGCGGACGGATTTGCGCCGGCGCCCAAAGATTTTGCCAGGCGGATTCCCACGCACGCAAAGCTTCTTCAAGCCCGGATTTCTCTTTTTCAAGCTGTTCTTTTTTCCCGCGGAACTTTCTAATATCGGCTAAAAGTTTATTCTTCTCGCCGACTTTTTCCGCTTCCAGCCGCATCGTATCCGCAATCTGGTCAGCTTCAAGGACATGTTTCTCATAAACCGACGCGGCCGGCTCTCCCTTTGTATATGTTTCAGCCGTTTCAAGCCAATGGCCGGTTTCAAGTTTGGTGCGTATCAGCTGCCAGCCGGCATCCCTTAAGGCACGGACGGCCGACAGCTTTTCTTCAGACGGGATCTCGGCAATGGAATCAAGCCGGCGGATGCTTTCTTCTGAAGCTTCGATGTCCTCTTTCAACCGGGAAATCCGGCTTTGCACCGAATCCAGCTGCCGCGTCAATTGCTCCGCTTCTTTTTCAAACTTTTTCACCGTTTCTTCCAAACCGGGCACCGGAAGTTTGACAAGTTCTTCCACCCCGCCATCCCATAACGGCAAAGCACGGACGGCTTCTTCCACTTGCCGCTGTTTTTGCCGGCATTCCGCGGCCAGCTCGTGTATCGCCGCTTCCACGTCTCCCGCACGGTTCACCTTGGTCAGGACGGCTTCCAGTTTTTCCACGTCCGGTAGATCAGGCAAGGCAGCCAATTCTTCCAGCTTCTTTGCCAGCTCTTTTTCCAGTTTTTCGCCTTCCCGTTTCAATGATTCATAAGCCTGGTCGAGCAACGGCTTTTGCTTGCAAAGCTCGCGGATCATTTCTTTTTGGGCGGAAGGCAGCCGGTAATGTTCTATATTTTCAACTGTTGCACGGCCCGGGTCGATCTCCTTCATAACGGACATCAATTGGGCTTGGAGCTGCTGCTTTTTCCCTTCGAGCTCAGGCAGCATTTTTTCATCGTCTTCGTACTGTTGCACTTGGCGGTAAAGGGCTGTAATCGCGGCAGCCTGTTCTAAAATGTGTTCCGGAATGCTGATTTCTTTCATTTCCGCTTCGGTGCCCGCCAGTTGCCGGGAAATTTTGTCCAAGTTTGCCCGGGAAGCGTTCCATTTGTTTTCCGCTTCGGCACGGACTTCTGCAATATTATCCGGAAGATCCGGGACATCGCCGAGCGCTTCCAATTTTTGCAAAAGATTTTTCCGGTTTGCGATCTTCGGCAAAATCCATTTGACCCGTTGCAGCTGTTCTTTTTGGCTGCGCAGCGTCTTTATTTTTGCGGTGAGGGCGCCGAGTTCTTTTTCCAACTCCCGGTAACGCGCCTCGAAAGCTTTCCATGCCTGTACTTTCAACTGCTGCTCATTGATTTTTTTCGAAAGCTCTTTTTCCCGCTTGAGCAGCTTATTTAATTCAGGGACGGAACCGGTTTTTTTGTACAGTGCGCCTGCCTGTTTGTCAAAGTTCTCGAGAACCCGGCGCAGCACATTGATGCCCGAAGCGGCGGTGAAAAAACTTTCCCCGGCATTGCCCCCGCTTTCCAAAAGGCTTTCGCCGCCTTCACGAAGACGGACATGGTCAAGGGCAAACATATTTAAAAACTGGGATTCCGGCATATGGTTTAAAAAGGCCGCGACCGTATTTTCCGGGACCGGGTTGCCGTCCGGGTCAAGTGCCGTATTCTTTTTCCCTTTTCTGCGGGTAAACTGCAAGGCTTCCCCTTTTGTGTTGCGCAAAAGCCCTTCAATTCTTAATTTCGTATTGCCATGGAGGAAAGCGTCGTTCGTTTTTTGCGGAAATCCGTATAAAAAATGCGTAATCGAGCGGAGTGTTGTGCTTTTTCCGGCTTCGTTCGGCCCGAACAGCAGATGGAAGTTTTTCTCCGGATCAAAGGAAAGCATCTGGTCAGTAAAATGCCCGTAAGCAAGCAGGTTCAAATAATCAAATCTCATGCCTTTTCCGCCCCCGTTTCCGTTAAGGAATAAAGAATGAAGTCTTCCACATCTTTTATCCGCTTTTTGACGAGGCCCGGGTTGGAAAAATCAAACCCGTCTTCCCCTTCTTTCAGTTCATGCGGAATGGCCTGGCGGATATCGCTGAACTCATCCAGCAGCGCTTCAAGCATCTCTTCATTTTCGGCCGTGCTGCGGATAAATTTTAGCACCGTCCCGATTGGCGACTGTTCATCGGAAAAGGCATCGGCATCGTTCAGTCCTGTTGTTTTGATTTTTACTTTCTCCACCCAGATTTCACCGAAACCTGTCTCAAGCGCAATGGAACGCAGCTGGTTCAAGAGGAGGTCTTTTTTTGCAATCAGTTCCCTGTGCATTTTCGTTGCGCCGGCCAATTCAAAACGCACCGCCAAGTAACGCCCGTCTGCTTCCCCGTATGCCTTTTCAAGCGCACTGCGGGCCGCGTCCATGAGCCCGTCCATCGTTTCGATGTCGCCCATATCAACCGGGCATAATGTCCAGCGCAACACATCAAGCGGGATGGGTTCCATCTTTTCAATCGTATCGTCTTTTACTTCCACATAGGTGCAGCCCTTTTCTCCTGTCTCCCGGATATGCCGTCCCTGGATATTTCCCGGGAACAAAATCACCGGATCATGCGGATGGAGCAATTCCCGCATATGGATATGGCCGAGCGCCCAATAATCATACTGCTTCTCCATCATATCTTCTATCGTGCACGGCGCGTAATTTTCATGCCCTTCACGCCCCGTCGCGCTTGTATGTAAAATGCCGATATTGAAATAGCCTTCTTTTTTCGGCGGATAGTTCTTCACAAGATTTTCTTCCACTGCCCGTTGTGCAAAACCTTGCCCGTGAATGGCGACGCCAAGTGCATCAAGGGTAACCGTTTCCGGCGCTTTGACCGGAAATTCGTGCACATTGGCCGGCAGTTTCAGAGATTTCGTCATCAAATTGGCCGCATCATGGTTGCCGCGGATGAGGAAAACAGGAATGCCTTCTTTCTGCAGGCGCACCATCTGGCTTGTGAAAAATAGGCCGGTATTGTAATCTTTCCAGTTGCCGTCATACAAATCGCCGGCAATGATGAGAAAATGGACTTGCCGTTCAATCGCCGCATCCACCAAATTTTTAAATGCTTCACGGGTTGCACCGCGGATTTTTTCCACTGGTGCCCCCTCGTATTGCTCCAGGCCGGCCAAAGGGCTGTCCAAATGAATATCAGCCGCATGGATAAATGAAAAAGACAAGGCACTCCCTCCCAAATTTAAAAACGAGAACATTTATTTGCTATTTTTATTTTACATGGACAGGGAGGGAATGATCAAGAGAAAAATCGTTTATCTGAAAAATTTTTATATTTCGGCAATACTTTTTCAAGCCGCTGCAGTCGAAACAGAGAAGTTACGCCCGGCCGATTCCCAGTTTATATTGAATATCGTTCACCAGTTTTTGGTATCTTTTTTCTTCCCGGAGAGCTGCAAAAACGGGATTTTCCTTAATCAGTGAAAGGAAACTCGTTTTTATGCTTTCATCGTCACGCGGGCTGTTGGTACCAATCATTCCTATTTCTTCTATCCATTGCTCGACATCCGGAAAATAACGGTTTCCCCTCAGTTTAAAAGGAAATGGGATGCTGCAAACCGTTTCTGCATATTGTTCCAGGGCTTCAAGCGCTTTTTCTTTTTGCTGATGCTGGATAAACCCTTGCGCAGCCACAATATGGACCGTAAATGCAGCATTTGTGCCGATGCTTTTCAATTCATAATCGTCTATCAAGTGTTTTGCCATCCGGTACGTTCTTTCAAATCTTGCTGGTTCCTGCATCTCCCTGGCTAAGTTTTGGACCAACAGCTGTAAGGTACTCAAAATGTTTTGAAAAAGGAAAATTTGCCCTGTTCTGGCTGCCTGATCTTCCTCTCCTCTCATTTGATAGGCCTGGATGAGGAGCACATCTTCCCCCATATACGGAGCTAAACTGTTTTTTAACAGCAAAATAGTCTGGTCATAATGCCCCAGCGCAATTTCAGAAAGCGCCTCCAATATGTTTGCTGTTTTTAAATCGCCAATTTCCGTCCACTCTTCCTTTACCCTGCGGCACAAGTCAATGCAAAACGTATACACTTCTTGTTTTTGCTCTTCTGTTTTTGCCAAATTGGCGTAGTTCATTAAGAGTTGCGCGATGGAAAGCAAGAATGGAAAACAGGCGTAGTATTCTTTTACAAGTTGGTTGACCACTTCCATAGTTTCTTCAAACGGTTTCCGGGCAAATTCTGCCGACAGCCTGTGATAGATTTTTTTAATTTCCGCTTTTGAAAGTTGCGGCTTATAGCCCAGCAGTTCATCGACGGTAATATTAAAATAGGCTGCCAGCTTGGGGAGAATCACAATGTCCGGGTAACTTTGCCCTGTTTCCCATTTGGATACAGAGGCTTTTGAAACACCCATGTAATTTGCAAGCTGTTCTTGTGTAATGCCTTTTTCCTTTCGCTTGCGGATGATGCATTTGCCAATATGTAGTTCGTTCATCCTATTCACCTCTTCACGCCATTGTATTTCCCCGTTCCACCCCTGTCGATGGATTGTCTGTTAATTTTGATATAGATGGTTGAGTTTCACTTTTTTTAAAGGAAAGGTAAAAGTTTAATTAGCACTGTCATGAATAAAATGAATAAATGAATCACGAAAAACATGCAGAAAAAGTATTTCGGAATGATATATTTTTCTTTTAAAAAAAGACAGATCACCATGCCAGCAGGAAAAATAAACAGGCCCATTTTTTTGTCTACACTAAAGTCTGGGCGCAGATATCCGTTAAGATGAAAAGCCATATCTCTACCGATAAAAAAATAAAAAATAACTGATAGCAATAGGCTCAACATCAATAGTATAAATTGCCTTTTTTTCGTTAAAAAATATGGTAACATTCGGTGCCCTCCTTTCTCTATTAATAACTCCACATATTTACGTTGCATAAAACAGGGGAAAGTTTTGCCCGTTTCCCACTTGAATACAGAACCTTTTGGCTGTTCCGGTGTAATTTTCCTTTCGCTTGCGGTGATGCATTTGCCAATATTCAGTTCATTCATCCTGTTCACCTCTTAATGCCATTGTATTTCCTTGACTTATACCTGTCGATGGATTATCTGTTGACTTTGATGGAAAAAGTTAACCAACAGGAAACTTTATGGCATTAAAACTTCTCTTTTCGTAGCATTCTTTCGTTCGGCTAGAAAAGGGCGGACAGTTTTAGCTGTCCGCCCTTTTCTGAATCGTCCGGTACGTGCGCGGCTTTAATCGCGGGAGATGTACGCTGCTTCTTTTGCTTCTTTTATTTTTGCATACGTTTCCGTAAGCATGACGGTGTCCTCCACAAGCCGGCTGATGCGCAAGAGGACGTCTTCATTGACAATTTCTTTCTGGTAAAAATCTTTTTCCTCTATAAAAACATAAGACTGGACAATTTGTGCCCGCATGTAAGACAAAATCGGCTTGATCTGCTGCTCGGCAATCAAATAATGTTTCGGTGAGCCGGCCGTGACAATGATGCTTGCCACCTTATCCCGAAGTGATTTTTCGGGCAGCAGGTCAAACACATTTTTCAATGTCGCCGGAATCGATGCCTGGAAAACCGGCGTGCCGATGATAAGCGCATCCGCGTCCATGACAGTTTGCGCCACAAATTTGGTATCCCCTTCGTAATCCATATAATGGCGCCCGTCGCTGAACTGCACATCGTAATCCGCCAGATCAAGGAGCGTGACTTCCGCGTTTGGATATTTCCCACGGATCACGTTTACCGCGTAGTTCATCGCTGTTCTTGTTTTCGAGCCGACTCGCGAGCCCGAAAGTGCAACAATCTTCATTTATGCTCCCCCTGGTTCTTTGCTGTATATTTTTCAATGCCGGTAAAAAGTCCGCCGATTTCTCTATTTTTTCAAACAGCCTGTGCCGGCCGGGATTGACAGACTGCCGGCGTTATTGCTGTTATACCTTTTCTGTAAACTGCTGCTTTGTTCTTTTGTAACTATTATAATATGAAAAAAGAACGGTTGCACTTAATCGCGCTTCGGAATCGGCTCCGGTACATTTCAAAAGGCTGTCCAAATGAACAGCCTTTTTCTTTCCGTTTATTTTTCTGTCTCTTTCAACTGATCGAGATATTGCATGTCTTCACTGGAAATTTCAAAGTCTACGTCCGCATTTTGCAGGATAAATGCCTCATGCGTCGATTTTGGGAGTGGCAGCACGCCTTTTTGCAAGCAGTAACGGATGCAAACTTGCGGAAGTGTTTTGCCGTATTTGTCTGCAATTTTTTGTATCTCGGTGTTTTCCAGAATTTTTCCAGTAGCAAGCGGCGAATAGGCCTCAACCAGAATGCCATTGTCCTGGCAGAATGCTGTCACATCTTCCTGTGTATGTCCAATGAAGTAACGGATTTGATTGACCATCGGCTTGATTTTTGCATTTTCCATCACGGCTTTCAGGTCGGAAACGCTGAAATTGGAAACGCCAATTGCCCGGCAGCGCCCGCTTTCATAGATCTCCTCCATCGCTTTCCAAACTTCAATATTTTCTTTCGTGTAATCGGCCCCCTTTTCGCTCCACGGCCACGGGGCATGAATCAGATAAAGGTCGAGCTGCTCAAGGCCAAGATTTTCCATTGTTTCGTCAAATGTTTTCAGCGCTTTGTCATACGACTTGATTTCCGCCGGCAGCTTGGACGTGACAAAAATGTCGCGCCGGTCAATGCCGGAATCCCGCACTGCTTTGCCGACACTTTCTTCATTATGGTAAGCATAGGCGGTATCAATGTGGCGATAGCCGTTTTTTAAAGCAAAAGATACGGCATGGTAAGTGGTTTCGCCATTCGGGACTTGCCATGTACCAAGGCCGATTTTCGGGATCGCCACCCCATTTTCCAATACAAAAGTTTCATGTAGACTTGACATATACATTCCTCCCAATTTTACAAAAATGGTTTATACTACAGCACCGGCCGTTTCGGTTGCAGCCTATGTGAAGAAACTACGATTTTTTTGCGTGCTTTCTTTACATAAACGCGCTCTATGTTAAGGAACATCAATTTTTTTGCGCGTTTCCTTCACGTAGGCGCACTCTATGTTAAGAAACGGCGATTTTCTTGCACCCTTTCTTAACATAGGCGGCTTCTACGTTAAGGAACAACGCCTTTTTTCCTCGCTTCCTTCACATAGACGCCTTCTACGTTAAGGAACAACACCTTTTTTCCTCGCTTCCTTCACGTAGACGCACTCTACGTGAAGGAACATCGATTTTTGCGCCAGCTTTCTTTACATAGACGGACTCTGCGCGCGTGGTAAAGTCCCAAAAACATGAAACTTCTGATTTTCTTGAACCCTTTTCTGAGCCATCAAGAACCGTTTTCCCGGACCGTCAAATTCCCCTCAATTAAGCATTAGCCGGAAACTGGCCGAGCACTTTATGAAGCCAGGAAACGCTTAGGCCAAACCATTTTTCAACATCTGCATCCACATTTGCTTTTAATCCGTTTGAAGTGTGGGGTTTGGCGAGCGACAGCCCGTGCTTGCCTTTTTGAAAAATATGCGACTCGAATGGAATGCCGTGCACATTCAACGCCTGCAAGAAGGCAATCGAGTTTTCAATCGGCACGGTTTGGTCTTCAAAAGTTGAAAACAGAAAGACCGGCGGCGTTTCGGCAGTCACTTCCTTGTCAACAGACGGCACCGGAAAAGCAAGGCTTTCGCTCATCGAATCCAAAATACATGGGTAGCCTAAAATCAAGGCATTAGGCTTATTTTTTCCGATCGTACCAAGTGCAGCGGCAAGATGCCCTCCTGCAGAAAAACCGGCAACCGCAATTTTTTCAGGGTCGGTATGCCAGTCTTCCGCATGCGCGCGGATCATCGCAATCGCTTCTTCCGCATCTTGTAAAGCCGCTTCAAACCGGAATGTTTCCCCGACCGAGTAGCGAAGTACAAACGCGTTGAATCCTTCCGCCAAATATGCCATCGCAACCGGTTCAGCTTCCCTGTCCGAAGTAAACCGGTAGGCGCCACCGGGAAAAATAAGCACAACCGGGCGCGCCTCGATATTGCTGAACTCAGGGGATCCATCCAGTACGTACGCCGTCAGTTCAGCATTCTGATGCGCCTTTAAATGTAAAGTTTCTGTCTTCACAACGCTCTCCTCCTTCTGCCCATTTCCGGGACGGCTTTATTTTTACAGTAGCACCGGAAATTACAAAAAACAATGAAAACGTTTCTGTATATCCTGCCCCGTTTAAAACAAAATAAGGTTGGTTTTAAAAATGAAGTGGAGGTTGAATCATGAAATTAGCCGCACATGAACTGTACGATTTAAATGAACTGGCGATGAGCTGTGTCAACTCGATTACGAACATGGCATATATGCTCCAGCATGTCCAGGATCCGGCGTTCAAAAAAATTCTTGAAAAACATTTTCCGCTCCATATCCGGGACTACAACATGAAAGTCGAATTTTTAAACAAAGCTGAAGGGGCAAAAAAAGAATTGCCGTTGTTAAAAGAAAATCAAGAGATCTCCAATATGGCACTGCAAATGGCCCCACCGGCTGTCCCTGTCCAGCCGCGGACGATGGTTGAAGATATGAACGACCGCGAAATGGCAACTGCGTATTTGTTAACGCTGAAACGGGCCGGGCGGGAATATGCATGGGCGGCGATGGAAATGGCAAATCCTGAAATCCGGTCGTTTTGCCAGACTGCCTTTATGATGAGCTGCGCCCACGCCTATGACATGTGGCAGTATATGGCATCGAAAGGCTACTATCCGGTTGACCAGGCAGAATCTGTGGATACGGCAAAAATCGGCGCCATGTACCAAGTTGTTCCGGAAAACCAGCCGCAAATCCAGCAGTACATGGCACAGTCCCAGAATCCGACTGCCGGAGACAGCGGGCAATTGCATCAATAATGGCTTCACTCCGGTGAGCCCGGAGTATCAGTGATTAGCCTATTGCGGAAGCAGCTGCTTCTGCAATAGGTTTATTTTTCTATCATTTAAAACTAACTTACGTAACAAAAAGAAGAGAAGGTATTGAACTACTCTGCACAATGGAATGCCTATGAATGCCGGGCTGCATTTGATCCGGCTGATGACCGTTTCACATTTATCGAGAATGGCGTACAAAAGCTTTTTGGCTGGTCCAGAGGGGCCGGTGTTACAGCGATTTGCGCAGATGCTGGAAAAAACGCCGCACGGACATACATTCGGAAAAATGATTTCATCTCTAAGCCGATTCCTTGAACTCCTCCCCTTTTCCCGGCCATAATGTGTTTGCGGAGCTTTTGTCCAATTGGAACGCTTAACTGGACAAATCTTCAGGGGCGCACGGGGCTTTTGTCTAATTAGAACCGCTAACAGGACAGTCCTACACTGCCGCACGGCGCTTTTATCCAATTAGAACCGCTAACGGGACAGTTCTTCCGCGGCAGCAGGAGCTTTTGTCCAATTAGAGCAGCCAACGAGACTGTTCCACGCGGGCTGCCAGCGCTTTTGTCCAATTAGATCGGCTAACGGGACAGTTCTACTCCGGCCGAGTCAAGTGCTGGTTATTGTGTAAATTGCATTTGGGGCTGTGCATGGCAGTCCCTGTTTTTCATCAAAAACGAAGGGAATGGCTGATTTGTTATCTTCACTGAAACTGATCGCAAAAGCAAAAGCGGGAAATACGGATATTCTCCACGAACATAAATGGCTTTCATACTTGTACCGTACAGACGAAAAAAATGTGAACCTCGAACAAGTCGAATCATTGGAAAACCTTGAACCGAATCCGGTCCTGCACTATGTTGAAAAAACGCTAGCCATATTGGACCGCTGTTATGCAGACTTGCCCGCATCTGAAAAAGAAATCATTGAGGAAGTTTTAAGATGGAGCGAGGTGGCAAAATGCGGGTCTGCCCAAAAGCGGGAAGAATGGCGCAGGCGCGGTTTTCAATTGCGTATCCATAATATCGGATCAGCGCGGATTTATGCCCATGAACAAATGGCGGTTCCATTCGGGCAGCGTCATTTGCAAAAAGAAGACCTGATCTATACGCTCATCCTGACCCACGGCCTTGTCGGGCAGTTTATCAGGGGAGAAGTCCGCTACCGCCAGCTGTATCCTCTAATTGATTGGATCCAAAGCCACCGGTCATCTTTAAAATGGGATATCAAACGCATTTTGCTTGCCCTCAATCACTGTATTATTGAAGGGGTATCCCCCGCTATATGGGAAAAAGTCCGTGCAGAAACTTCACAAATCACAAGCTGGATTGCCGCGGGAGAAAAAAGCCGGGAGCATTCCCTTAAAGAACGGCTCAGACGATTAAGAGAATGTTCCATCCAAAAAGGCGAGGACTTTGAGGCTTTATACACAAAATGGTTCAGCAACCGGGAACTTGCCAGTATGTTTCACTTACTTTTCCAGAAAACGGATATTTGGTATGTGGAATCCGCACTGCAGGATTTTTCTTTTGAAGAATTCCTGAAAATTTTTCTTCTCGTCTATCAGAAAACAAACCTGCTTACCGTTGAGCAAATCAGTTTTGAGCCGTTGATGAAAGATATCTATTATGATTACAAAGGGAAAAAATCGGTTAATTTGTATAAAAAAAGAATTATAGAAGCGTATTTAAAAGCTTGTCCGCTCGAAGGCCTGATCAGCGGAGATACGCAGCCGAACGAACATGTTACGCTCGAACTCATTCCGTTCGATTCATTGGGCAGTACAACCGGCGTCAATTTTACTTTTTCCAAACCCGGGGAAAAGCTCATCGCATTTTGCCAGGAAGCAGAAAAGTCCCCTCTCTATGAACGTTCCATACTCTTGTTGTACGATTTTTTCGGATTCCGTAAAGATGCGTTTGACAGGCTGCAAAATGAACAGCATTATTTGGCAGACATGAACAATGCCGAAGACCATAAAAAGATCATCGCAGACTTTGCAAAAGGAACGGTCATGATTGATGTTGGCGCAGGGGGCGGGATCATGCTCGATCTCCTGTCCGAAAAGC
Organism: Weizmannia sp. FSL K6-0777; assembly: GCF_038593185.1. Lineage (NCBI taxonomy): Bacteria > Bacillati > Bacillota > Bacilli > Caryophanales > Bacillaceae > Heyndrickxia > Weizmannia sp. FSL K6-0777. The sequence goes on along the minus strand of NZ_CP151971.1, from coordinate 770,324 downwards.
ACCCGGATGCCGACATTACGGGGATCGATATTTCGACCAATGTCATTCAAGAACTGGAGAGAAAAAAGGTCCGTGAACGGAAAAGCTGGAAGGTGAAACAGGCAGATGCGCTCAAACTTTCATCTTATTTTGAGTTAGAGAGCGCTGATACAATTATATTTTCATCTATTTTGCATGAAATGTATTCCTATATCCCTTTTCACGGCCGGACATATAACCCGGATGTCGTAAAAGCGGCTTTAAAAAGCGCCTTTGCCGTGCTGAAACCGGGTGGGCGCATGATCATCCGCGACGGCATTATGACGGAGCCAAAAGACCTGATCCGGTTATTAGCATTCCGCGATCCGGACGGCTTCCGCTTTTTCACTAGATATGTTGAAGATTTTAAAGGCAGAAAAATTGATTACGAGATTACAGAGGATAATAAGATCAAACTCCCGGTAAATGACCTGATGGAATTTCTATATACTTATACATGGGGGGAGGAAGCTTATCCACATGAAGTCCAGGAACAATTCGGATACTTCACCCCATCTGAATATCGGAAAGTGATTGAAGAAACGCTCGGCAGCAGGGCAAACATCATTTGTTTCCGCCACTATCTTCAAGAAGGCTACAGCACGCACCTGCTTCCGAAAGTCAAAGTAATGGACGAGAGCGGAAAAGAAACCGCACTCCCGGACAGCACCTGTTTCATTGTCATTGAAAAGGCGGAATAAGCCTTCATCCGGACTGCTCCGTGAGAAGAGGCTGTTACAAGCAGCCTCTTTGCATCCTTCTGTTTTTTACCTAACCTATTCCATTTTACCGATAAAACATACTTTACAACTAGGATTAATTGGTTTAAAATTATGTTAACATTTTAAATTCACTGACCATATAAATGTTAGGAAGGAGCTTTTTTATGCATGAATACTATCCCGTTCTTTCGGGTGCAGAATCCTTTTTTATAAAAGGAAATGAAATTGGCATTCTCATCTCGCATGGATTCAACGGCACCCCGCAGAGCGTCCGCTTTTTGGGAGAGGCACTGGCATCGGACGGGTTTACGGTTTGCGCGCCAAGATTAAAGGGACACGGGACGCATATCCTGGACATGGAACGCTGCACTTACAAAGACTGGATTGCTAGCCTTGAAGAAGGTTATCAGCTGCTGAAACGGCATTGCCATGATATTTTTGTTATTGGCCAGTCAATGGGTGGCACACTGGCTTTGCATCTCGCGGAAAAACACCCGGATATCCGGGGAATAGTGTGTATCAACGCGGCTATCCAAAGCATTCCTGAACTGGAAAAATGCCTGGCGAAAGGACGGTTTATTCAAGAGGGCCCGCCGGATATTAAAGCAGCGGGCGTGCATGAAATTTCATATGAAAAAGTGCCGGTGGCTTCCATCCGTGAGCTTCTGTCCGTGATGTGGGAAACGCGGGAAAACCTCTCCGCCATCCATTGCCCCGCACTTTTGTTCCAATCAACAGAAGACCATGTCGTGCCTCCTGAAAATACAGAGTATATTGCCGCGCATATTCATGCCAGCCGGAAAAAAATCGTACCGCTCCGCAACTCTTATCATGTCGCAACAATGGATCATGAAAAAGAATGGATTGCGGCCCAATGTTCATTATTTGTTCAAGAAATTGCGCATATCGAAACCCGTACGGAAATATGATGAGTTTTAAATCATGCTCCAAAAGAATGGGAGGATGCTCATTTGAAAAATTTTCTACGGCACGCGATAGAGAAAAAACGGCAATATTTGATAGAACAGCTGATTGCTCTTGGCGCCTATCAGGAAGATGACAAGCAGCTTTTCACCCTGACATTGACGGAACTTGAAACAGAATATGCATACTTCAGCAAAATCAGCCAAGAAAAAGAAGCGTCCGGAAGAGAATAGTTTTGCCGGCGCTTCTTTTTTGTGTATTTTTTTAAATGCCCAAAAACGGCATAGACGTTCCTGCCACAGTAAACGTGACACCTTTATTTAGGGCTTGCTGAACGAATCCAATTCTGAGTTTGTCTGCAAGCTCTGTCTCAAAATATAGCAGAATTCTTTTGCAGAAATGGGTGATTTTATCTGATTTGGCTTACGAGTGCAAGCTTTTCACCGGATTTGTTGTAAAACTAGCATTTAAATGGTTGCCAAAGCTGTCAGCATCCTTGCCAAATCTAAGCAGTTTGCTTATTCAGCTAGCTCTGTACAGGTTATAACAGCCCTACAATTTGCAGACCGTGGGGAATGCCCATGTCTTCCACCGATTTTGTAATGTATTTGGCGGCAGCCTTTACCTTTTCTTCCGCATTTCCCATTGCCACACTGTTTTTAATCATGGACAGCATTTTAATATCATTTAACCCGTCGCCAAATGCATATTGGCGTTCTGGAGGAAAGCCCAATTTTTCAACAATCTTTTCAATTCCTCTCGCTTTTGACCCGCCTTTTGGCAAAACATCGACGGAAAGCGGATGCCAGCGAATAAATTCAAAATCCGGAAACGCCTGTTCATACTGTTTCTCTTCCCCTTCTGAACAGAACAGGAGCGCCTGGTACAATTCACGCCCTTTATAATAATGCGGGTCATACGCAGGCAACCGGCCAATTTTCAAAGACGTAATGCTTTTTTCAATATCCTCGTGGTTTGGCACATTGGCCTTCATGTCTTCATGGTCCATGTAGACAAGCGGATGCTGGTGGGAAAGGGCATATGCAGTCAATTCTTCAAGCGATTGCCTGTTTAACGGATTTTTAAACAATACCTCTCCGTTCATAACAACATATTGCCCGTTATAACTTACAAAAGTATCCATCCCGAGTTCCTTCCGCAAATCTTCAAACATAAACGGGGCCCTGCCCGTTGCAATGGCTGTGACATGGCCATCGCTTTTCAGCTTATCTATCGCTTTTTTGGTTGTGACAGGCAGCTTCTTCTCATGTGTCAGCAAAGTCCCGTCGATATCAAAAAAAATCACGCTTTGTTGCTTCATATTCTTCATAATCCTTTCCCGTTCTATTTCAAGCATACTCATTTTCAGGATGCCGTTTTTTCATTAAAGATGCTGTAATGACATCATAAATCAAAAAACTCAGCAGTTCAAATAAGGTTCCGATTCTATCCGGGGTGAGGCCGGCCTGTTTTATGCTTTCAAATTCAGACGATTCGTCCGGCAACAAGACCGTCACATCCGCCATTTTTGCAAGGGTTGATGCGGGAGAAGCCGTGATGGCCACAATGTTTATACCGTGGAGCTTGGCTTTTCGGGCGGCATTCAATAAAACGGGATTTTCTCCTGATTTTGAGCTGAACAAGATGGTATCCCCTTTTTTAGGAACAGGGGAAATTAAGTCGCCAATCATCCCAACCCGGAACCCCAAATGGACCAGCCTGTTGGCAAAGACACGGAGGATCATTTCCGAACAGCCCGTTCCTGCCAAAAACAAACGATTCGACCGACCAATCACCTCTACAACCTGCTCTAATGGTTGATCGTCTACTTTACTGCACAAACTGGCATACAGTTCTAAAACCATGGCCTTTGCATCTTCCAGTATATTCACTTTTCTCCCTCCCCGTTTGATAAAGCACAAGCATCCCTTTTGCGGCACTGCTGCAGACGCCGTTTTTGTTTTGGCAGGCTGAGGTTGGCCGGGCTTTACACGCGGCAGGACGAAACTTCCCAGCCTATATCCCTATACCGTACCTCTTTCAATGAGTGTTGCTGAGATTTCCTTGTTTTTAATTTCCTTTGTCAAAACCTGGTGGACAAGGTTCCGGCCCATTTCAACAAGCGGAATATCTATCGTTGTAATATTCAGCATTCCGGCAATCGGTTCATTGTCAAATCCGATGATCGCCAACTCATCCGGAATAGAAATTTGCTGTTTGTTGCAACTGATGACAATCCCCGCTGCAACCTGGTCGCTTGTTACAAGCAATGCCGAAGGAGGCGGGTCCATTTCTTTTACCCGGCTCAAAACCCTTTCTCCATCCTCATAGTCGTAGCATTGGTCAAAAATATATTCCGGATGGTGCGGCAAATGGTATTTTTCATGGAAATCCCAATAGGCTTTATCGCGATTCCGGCTGTTGGTGCCGGATTTCCTGCCGATGCAATACCCGATTTTCGTATGGCCTTTCCGGTACAAAAATTCCAGTGCATCCATAAAAATTTTATAGTGGTCAATATAGGTTGACGATATTTCGCCGCCTTTTACACATTCACAAAGCGCAATCGGCCCGAATGGCAAGTATTCTTCAATTTTGCGCATACTGCAGGCGCGCGAACAAATGATTAAACCGTCAATTTGCTTTTGTTGCAGCATTTGTAAGGCTTCCGTTTCCCTGCTTTCCATATAGTCTGTTTGAAACAAAAGCAGTTTATGGTTATACTCCAGCGCCTGCTTTGCGATCCCTTTCAATAAAAGGGCAAAATAAGGATGATCTGTAAATGGCAACACGACCCCGATCAATTTTGTTTTCCCTTTACTTAAATGGACGGCATTGATGTTTTTATGATACCGGGTCGCTTTCACCGCTTTTAAAACAGCGTTCTTTTTTTCTTCACTCACATACGGATGATTGTTCAGCACACGGGAGACGGTCGTCACAGACACGCCGGCCATTTTCGCCAAGTCTCTAATATTTGTCATAACCTCACCTATTAAAACACTTGCGATTTTTCAGCAGGCATCCATGCTTTAGGATGGAAGTGTTTAAACCAAGCCCCTGCCAGCAGGCTCATTTTTATGTATTTATAGTGTAAATGATGAAACGCATTTCATGTCAATTTTTATTTTTGCAAAATCCGTTTCGATGTTGAAACAGAAAAGCGCCGGTGAAGATGTGGACATGCAAAAAAGGGCTGGTTGCTGCAGCCCTCCCGTTTTACCGGGGAAAAGGGGACCGGCATCCCGGCCGGCCCCTTGATCTGTTCAAAAACCCCCGTACATGCGGTTTCATCTTCTCTGCTCCAGTTCCTTCATCATCTTCTTGTATCTGTTTTCTGTAATCGGATAAAAGCTGATCAGCAAAACAGACAGCAGGATGAAAATGCCAGGGATGATGGCATTCATGTCCTTAATCGCTTGAAGGGATGAAACGGACTGGGCTACATTTGGAACATAGCCGGCCTTGTTTAAAAAGAACGCTGAAAACGAACCGGCGAGCGCAACACCCAGTTTATTGGTAAAACTCATACTCGAAATCACCACACCGTCTGCGCGGATTCCCGTTTTCCACTCTGCATAGTCCACACAATCCGCAAGCATCCCCCATGCGAGCGTGTTCAGCGGGGTGGTAAAAAACCCGGAAACAAACAGTAAAAACAAAATCAGTGGAATGGAGGAATATGCTGTAAATTGCAAGCCGACATAAGAAATCAGGGAAAGGGCTGCCGAAATCATCATGACGTTCTTCCTGTCCCATTTTTTGGACAGGCTGGGGATGAAGATATTGCTGATCAGCGCAGCACCAAAAAATAACAGCGTCCCCATAAACACCAAATCTTTGCGGTGGACATTATAGGTGAAGTAGTAAACCATTGTCGTCAATTTAATGTTAAAACCGACGGCAAAAGCCAGGAAAGAAGAAGCCAGGATGAGCAAAGGTTTATTTCGGATCAAGACGGCCAATGTTTTCTTTACACCGTGTTTTTTTCTGGTTTTATAGCGACCCTCTCCCGCACTGTCAGGAAACTGATCAAATTTAATGCAAAGCTTGCGGCCGCATAAACAAGCGCCGTGAGTTGAAATCCTTTTGCCTGGTCATCGCCGCCGAAATATTGGGCAAGCGGTGTTGCACAAGATATGGAGAGAAGAATTCCGATATAGACCAAAATCATCCTGATCGTTGTCAATAATGTCCGTTCCTGTAAATTGTCCGTCATTCTTGCAGTCAGGCTGTTTACCGGTATCGTCTGCATGCTGAATGACATCCCGAGCAAAATATAGGTCACGTATGCATAAATTCTGTTGCCCGCCACACTAAAATGGGGCGTTGTAAAACATAAAAAAGTAAACAAAGCAAGAGGAACTGCCGCCCATAATAAGTACGGCCGGGCTTTCCCCCATCTGCTCTTTGTCTTATCCATAATGACGCCCATCACCGGGTCAAAAACGGCATCCAAAACGCGCACAACAAGGAACAAAGTGCCAATGATAGCAGGTGAAATCCCGTCCACATCGGTATAATAGAATAACAGATAGGCGTTTACGAACTGGAAAATAATATTATAAGACATATCCCCGAGCCCGTAACCGATTCGTTCCGTCCAAGACAACCTGCCGCCGGAAGCGCTCTTTTGATTTTCCGCTGCATGGAATCGTACTGTTTTATCAGAAACCAACATAGGTGATACCTCCGAATGCGTTTTCAATGATTCGTTCATTCAACTGCCTGCAGAAAAACAGACATTTTGTACCGGCTTTTCCTTCAAACATGCAAATGGATGATGGATGCGGGTGGCTTGAAATTCATCGGCCAGCCCGCATCATCCTCCCCATTCTATGATTCGTGTGACATCCTACAGGCCATCATGATTTCGATCCTATTTTTCCGGTGAAACCCATCCGGCCCGCGCATGTAGATTGCAACCATTTTCTATAAAATGAACGAATGATACTACCCTTTTCCTAAATAGGGATGCCTCGCTCTTGTTATAAATGAACGGCTCAGTATTTTCAGTTGTTCGGATAAACCATGACTTTCAGGCATTCGTTCTTGAAATTCAGTGCGCGTTCCATCGCCTGATAAGTATCTTCCAAGGCATATTGATCCGTCACCAGTTTTTTCACATCCGCGATGCCGGAAGCCAAAAATTTTATGCCTTTTGGATACGTATTCGCATAACGGAAAACACCGTAAATATCAATTTCATTATCCGCGATAAATGGGACGTTCAACGGAATTTCATTTTGAGCCGGTAAACCGACAATGGCCAGCTTCCCGCCGCGGCGTACAGATGCAAGCGCTGATTGGAGCGCTGCTGGATTACCTGCTGTTTCCCAAGCAACATCAACCCCCTTGCCATTGGTGATGTCTTGAATTGCTTCATAAGGATCTTGTTCGCGAATATTGATCGCATAGGTAGCGCCCATTTCTTTTGCCGCTTCAAGCCGCAATGGTTCCAAGTCCGTTACAATAATGTTCGACGCTCCGAAGGCCCTCGCTGCCACAACAGCCATTAAACCGACCGGACCCATTCCCATAATCGCTACGGTCGATCCCGGTTGCAGTTTTGTTCTTGTGGCTGCGTGAATGCCAACGGAAAAAGGTTCAACAAGAGAAGCCTCTTCATAAGAAAGCGCATCCGGAATGGCGAACACAAAGTCTTCTCGCATTTTAATATATTGGCAAAAGGCACCATCTACAGGAGGGGTTGCCAAAAATTGGACATGTGGGCAAAGATTGTAACGCCCTTCTTTACATGCTTCACAATGCCCGCAAGTGACACCTGGCTCAACAGCGACTCTGTCCCCTACTTTAAAATGGCGGACTTTTGAACCAACTGCTGCAATTTCCCCTGCACATTCATGCCCGAGAATAAACGGCTTGTCCACTACATATTTTCCAATTCTGCCCGTTTCGTAATAATGTAAATCCGAACCGCAAATGCCGACCGCCATGACTTTAATTAAAACTTCATTTTCTTCAATTTGCGGAACAGGCAATGTCTCAATCGAAATATTTCGTGTCCCGTGCATCACTGCTGCTTTCATTGTTTCAGGTATATGGTTTGTCATCTTCAAAGTCCCTCTCTTTGAAAAACTGGATTTCCGGAATATACCGTGATGAAAGTGCATTCATTTTGGCATATTCTGTTTTCACTATTTTTATCATACAAAACGGATGAAAGGGGAACCAGCTATTGTTGCTGTATAAAAGGACAGCCGCACTGTATGTTTTATGCTTAAATTTTAGACTTCGGTTATTATATTGATAAAATATAGGAAAGGAGGTGAGGTCCTTGGCCGAACTTGAAAACCAAAAAAAGTTTTCCAGTCTGCTATCTTCCGGTGTTAAAGCTTTAAAACAGCACCCGGATTACAAGACAAATAGAGAAGCCGGCAACAAAACCGGGCAATCTTACATGGAAAAAATCGCATACAAACTAGGTGTATCCCCTAACACCGTTAAAAGCTGGATCGGCCAAATGGGATCGAAGTATATCCCGGGCCGGATCGAGGATGCCAAACTGTTCGGCGTCATCTGGCTCATTCTTGAAAAAGGATGCATGAATGTAACGTGGTTCGTGGAATTGCTGAAAACCACTTCCATCCCTGTCATCGAACCGGCCTTGCCGGCATGGGTGGCGTCCTGCCTTAAAAAAGCAAAAACGATGAACGATAACGGGACAATCGGTACACCCCCGCCCGAGGAAATCAATATGACCATCACCCGTCTGTTTGGAAACACTGCAATGCTTCAAAACGAAGAGAAAAACATATTTTCCGCGCACAACCTGCCCGCACGCTGGTCAGGGCGCTTTATCGGGAGAAAACCAGATTTACAAGCCATCTATCACTGGCTTCTTTCCCCTTCGCCTGTTTGTTCCATTACAGGGTGGCCTGGCGTGGGAAAGACGACACTCGCCCTTGAAGCCGCTTATGCTTGTGCAGGGGAACCGGGTGAAGAAGCGGCAAATGTCTCTGATAAGTGGCCCGCGTTTCACTGCATCATTTGGTTCAGCACCCATTTAACAGGGTTAAGTTTCAATGATTTTTTAAATACAATCGCTTACCAGCTTGGACTGACAGAACAAATCGATAAACCCGTCATGGAAAAACGTTTTGCAGTGCGGCATGCTTTACAGCTTTTTTTCCAGGGAACAGCCGATACTGCTTATTGTGGATAGTATGGACGCCGCTGAAAAAGAGGTGCTTGAATTCATTATCAACCTCCCTCAAGGCGTAAAAGCAATGCTGACTTCCCGTGAAAACTACAATCAAGATTATAAAGACGCTTTTCAAAATTTCACAATTGTCAAGTTAAAGGGATTAAACGAAAAAGAGGCACTTTCATATTTGTCATTTGTCATCCGCGAACATTTGCAAACCGGCAGTGCACCTAACCAGGAAGAGTTGCGGCATCTGACACCGGAGATGCAGGCAAAGCTGATCGAAGCGGCCGCCGGGAATCCAAAAGCGCTGTCCCTCTGTATTGCCTATATCAGCGACGGCGGCATTCCGGCAGAACAACTCATTCAGGAAATCGAAAGCGCCGGGTATTCATTACTGGAGTTATTTGAATTTCTTTTCGGGAGAACATGGAAGCGCATCGATGAAGCAGCCCGCCGTTTATGGCAGGTGCTCTGTTTTTTTGAAAAGCCGCCCGTTGAAGCTGCCTGGGCCGCAGCGGCAGGATTAGATGCCAGGGGCTTTTATGCAGCAGTTGAACAAATGCGGAATTATGCGCTGATCCATCCTGACCGGACAGACGGAAAATTGCGCTACCCCGCGCATCAAACCGTGATTGCTTACGGTGAACAGCACTTGTCGGAAAACCGGCAGCTGGAAAAAGAGGCGCGAAAACGATGGGCTCGCTATTATATCCATTTTTTGGATACCCATTTAAAACGGGAACAGCCCAATATATTCTATTGGCGCTATCTGCTTGGCCGGGATCTCGATGATCTGAAGCAGGAATGGACAAACATTCGCAAGGTAATGGAATGGTCCTGCCAATCAGACGAAAAGGAAATATTGATTGAATTCGTAGTCCGTACCAGCCATTTTTTAAGCCGGGTCAATCTGCCTTTACGGGTCGAATACGGGCGAAAAGCAGCTGATTTTGCTGCTGCACTGCATAAAACGATGCTCGAAGCTTACTTTCGGATTGATACGGTTGGATGGGCGCTGATGGAAATGAATGAGCTGAAAGAGGCGCTCATACAAATTGACGCCGGGCTAAAGCGGCTATCCGGCCTGGATGCTGGCAATGAGGATACCCGCGACTTGATGGTCTGGGGGCATGCCTTAAAATCAAGGGTGCTTCTTAAATCGGGCGACCCTGATCAGGCAGAGGCCATTCTCGGCAAAGTCATTCCGGTCCCCTCCACCCCGATGATCAGGCACCGCGTTTTATTGGTCCAGGGCGATTTATATTTGGAACGGAAAAAATACAAAGAGGCCATCCGAGCATACGAATCCGCAAACCAAATCAGCCATGCTTACGGCGGGGAAAAGACGATTGAAGCCTATTTTAATCTCGGCATCGCATACGTGGAAAATCAGCAGTTTGAAAAAGCGGCGGCGGCATTTGAAAAGATGCTTTATCAAAAAAACAAGGCCAACCCGATTGAGTTAATGTACTATCACTACGGCATGGCCAGATTATTTGCCAAAAAAGGCGATTTGGCATACGCCCTTTATTCCAGTCAGGAAGCCCTTCATCTCGCTGCGTCATGGGAACAAAACATCAGCATCCGCGATGAAACAGAAAAATTCAATCAGTTTATAAAGAAAAAAATCCAATATCAAAACGGATGAATGGCGTCGATCTAGGTGCCCGTGCCATAACGAGCCTTGCATCAGAGAAAAATGACAAACAGCCGGCGCAACTTTTCAAGACAGCCGTCACTGCTGCAACGAAGGCAGCATCAACAAATGAATTTCCTGCCGTGCTTTTTTTACGAAAAACACCCGGAGCCCAGGAAATGGAATCTGCGAAAAAAGAAACAGGCTGCATGTTATAATGAACCATGGCATATATAGGAAAAAAGCAGAAAAAGGAGGGGCCTGCCGTTTGGAGGTGGAATCATGCGCAAAGCAGGCGCCCGGATTGACTTTTTGAAAAAGGAGCACAAACATGTTAAAAGAAGAAACACAACGAAGCATTACGCCTGAATACGATCCGTGGGAAGCATACATGGACATCACGACGCACGGCAAACTGACTTTGTCGAATATTGAATTCACAACGACCACTTTATGCAATATGCGCTGCGAACATTGTGCGGTCGGTTACACTCTGCAGCCAAAAGATCCGGATGCGCTGCCGCTTGATCTGCTGCTCAGGCGGCTGGATGAAATCAGCACACTGCGCTGCATCAGCATTACCGGCGGCGAGCCGATGCTGTCAACCAAATCTGTTGAAAATTACGTTCTGCCGCTGTTACAATATGCGCATGAAAGAGGGATTCGCACCCAAATCAATTCCAACTTAACAATGAAACTCGAAAAATATGTGCAAATTGCGCCTTATCTCGATGTGCTGCACATTTCCCACAACTGGGGAACTGTCCGTGATTATATTGACGGCGGGTTTGCCAACATGCGGATCAAGCCAAGCGATCAGCACGGTGAAAAATTGTTCAGGCGTATCGTGGAAAACAGCCGCGCCTTGTCGGAGATGGGCGTGATGGTTTCTGCGGAAACGATGTTAAACAAGCGCACATTGCCTTATATGGAACAAATCCATCATCAAATTGTCGAAGAAATGAAATGTGCAAGGCACGAAATTCACCCAATGTACCCAAGTGATTTTGCTGCTGATCTTGAAGTGCTCAGCTTGGATGAAATTCGAGAAGCCATCCACCATTTGCTCGATATCCGTGATGAAAGCGTGTGGATGCTGTTTGGCACGCTGCCATTTTATCCGTGCAGCCCTAATCCAGAAGACCAGGCCTTATTGAAAAGATTGTACGAAAGCAAAAATGTGACCCTCCGCAATGATCCGGACGGCCGCTCCCGCCTGAATGTCAATATTTTTACGGGTGATGTGATTGTCACGGATTTTGGCGATACACCACCGCTTGGCAATATCCAGCATGACAGGCTGCCCGACGTCTTTGAAAAATGGCTCGAAACACCCATTGCAAAATCGCTGAATTGCCATTGCCCGCAAGTCAAATGTCTCGGACCGAACATTTTAGTCAAAAATGCTTACTATAAAAATATTGATTTTACCCAACGAAAAGCAGTCATCGACATGCAGGGCGCCTCTTCCAGGATGGGCTAAAAATGGCAGAAGCATGGGGTGCGCCTGCCCCATGCTTTCTCGTAATCTCAACTACTTTTATCCTGATTATTTTCATTCTAATGCGTTACAATACGCAACAAAGATGATTGGATGTAGCATAAAATGACTTTTGATCAGGAGGGAATAAAATTGGGTTGGTTTATCGGGATTATCATTATTATCTTGCTCGTGTATTTTTTAATCATCCGTCCTTTGATCGAGCGGAACCGCCCGCAAATCATTGAACCGCGAAGAAGCATTTACAATGGGGATGCCTATGACCCGCACCCGGAGCAAACCGGATGGAACGATGGGGGTAATGCCGGAATCGGCCGGTTTGGCATGTTTGCCGGCGGGATGGCAACAGGTGCATTGCTGACGTATTTACTGGAACAGGGCAGAATCGGTTTAGACCAGTTCGAGCATTTTCAAAATCTTGATGGCAACGATCTGTTGCAAGAACTGGAAGAGCAAAATATTTTACAACAGGATGAGATTGACCATCTCCAGGATACTTTAAGCAACTTTGAAGACAACGGCCATGACGGTCATGACGACGGAAATCATGGAGACCACGACCAGCAAGATACCGGTTTTGATTTGGCTCATTTCAGTTCCCATGAGGATCATGACGCACATGACAACGACCAGCAAGACGCCGGATTCGATCTGGCTGATTTCAGTTCCAATGATGACAATGACTTTGGCGGATGGGATAGCGGATCGGATGACAATAACTGGCTGTAAGCATATAAACAGAACAGGTGCCGCAACCAAAAGCAGATGCAAGTTATGACTTGGTGGAGGCTGGCTTTAAAAAAATTTACGGAACAGGTGCTGCAACTGCCTGTTCCGTTTCCTTATGACGGGTTTCCAGCAGGCTAACCTGCATTGGCATTTGCCAAAGGTTTTGCAAGGGCTAGAACCTACCGCTCCGGGCAAGACAGATCCATCGCTGTTCCATTGTTTTAAGCGACAGTACCCACTCGAATCTTGGCGAAAAACATACTAGAAGCACCCGGGGATTCGGATTCCGTTTTTATCGGCCATCCCGCGGGTGCTTTGCTTACAAGGTTTACGGTTTGTACTTTTTTTCGCTTGAAGAAGTCGTTTTTTTGTCATGATCCGTTTTTTCTTCAAGCTTTTCTTCTCGCAAGTCTTCCATTGGGATCGGGTCAACTGTTTGTTCACTCATAAATTTATCATGCATGTCTTCGTTTTCTGTTGCAAATTGTTCGGGGTTGTCCATTTTCCGTTGCGATTTCTTTTTGTTTTCGTTCATTTCATATCACCTCGTATGGTTCAATACCCTTTATTTTTCCGAAAAAAAACAGAAAATATCCGACGAACACGCAAAAAATAAACCGTGCCTGTCCACCCCAAGGGGCAGAGATTTTGTGTTTTTCTCGTATTCTCTGTTAATTGTTGCAATTTTTTATGATATGATAAGGTTGATGAGAAGAAAGCCGATGGAGATGATTTTATGTTTAATCGTATTCTTGTGGCAATAGACGGTTCAAAAATGAGTGAAAAAGCACTGAAATCCGCACTGAATTTTGCAAAAGAAAGGTTTACAAAAATCGGTGTCATCCATGTGGAGAAAAATCCGGTTATTCCGGAGGGGATGCCAAATGCGTCAATAGATACCCTTTATTCTGAACAGCAGAGGGACGGGGACGATTTGCTAGACCAAGCCGCCGCTCTTGCTGAAGAGGAAGAAATTGAGATAGAGAAGTTTTATGAAACGGGCGATCCCGCTGCCCAGATTGTCAGAAAGGCGGAAGAAGGAAACTATCAGCTTATCATTATGGGAAGCAGAGGACTCGGAAACCTGAAGGGGCTCATGCTTGGCAGCGTCAGCCAGAAAGTCACCCAGCTCGCCAAATGTCCGGTACTGATTATAAAATAGTCCTGTTTCAAAAGCCTGTCCAGAAATACCGGACAGGCTTTTTTAAATTTTACCGGCCAAGTGCCTCTTTACATACAGGCCCTTTACGTAAACTTATCCCCAAAAATCCTTGTTTTCCTTTATTTAGACGGTGCCTACGTGAACTTTTGGTTGGATTTTCGCATTGTTCCTTAACGTAGAACTGCTCTATGTGAACTTATGGCCGGATTTTTGCATTGTTCCTTAACGTAGAACCACTCTATGTGAACTTTTGACCGGATTTTTCGTCCGTTCCTTAACGTAGAACCGCTCTATGTGAACTTTTGACCGGATTTTTTGTCTGTTCCTTAACGTAGAACCGCTCTATGTGAACTTCTGACCAGATTTTTCGTCCGTTCCTTAACGTAGAACCATTCTATGTGAACTTTTGACCGATTTTTTCGTCTGTTCCTTAACGTAGAACCGTTCTATGTGAACTTTTGACCAATTTTTTCGTCTGTTCCTTAACGTAGAACCACTTTACGTGAACTTTTGACCGGATTTTTTGTCTGTTCCTTAACGTAGAACCATTCTATGTGAACTTTTGACCAATTTTTTCGTCTGTTCCTTAACGTAGAACCACTTTACGTGAACTTTTGACCGGATTTTTTGTCTGTTCCTTAACGTAGAACCATTCTATGTGAACTTTTGACCAATTTTTTCGTCTGTTCCTTAACGTAGAACCGTTCTATGTGAAATTACTATCAAAAATTTCGATTCTTTCTCGTTCCCCCCTTATAAAACGATCAAGCTGGGTTATGTTGCACAAACTTTCAAGAATTACCGCGGACCCTCACAAACCCGGACAAACATCCAAAAAGCCTGCCGGAACCCGTATATCTACCGTTAAAAAGTATGTTTCATTGATTTGCGGAGAATCAGGGAGATTTCAATTTTTTTACAAATCGTTAAATAGTGCATCATCATGATAAGCAATGTTCCCGTATTCATAGCGATGATGACGCCGGCCATTTGGTACTGGGGATTTGAGCCAAGATAATAAATGAGGCAGTACGTAACCATTGTTGACCAAATAAAATGCGCGAGGGCATCCCTGACCAGGCCGAGGCCGATTAAAAACGCCTGCATCGGAATGACAAAATAGTGAAACAGAAAATACGGCCATAACAGACGGACATAAACGGCGGCGGCAGCCGAATGGGAAAACAAAGTTGTGAGCGGCACGGAAAACACCTGAATGACAATGACAGCCGGAAGCCCGTAAAGAAACGTCATCATCATCACCTGCTGAAGCAGTTTCTGCAGCTTTATGCCGTCTCTTTTGGCATAAGCTTCCGAAACAGTCGGAATTAATACGGTGGACAGGGAATGGGCAATAAAGGCCGGAAAAAATCCGATCGTAAAAGCGACGCCGGCCACCAGTCCGAAATGTTCGTTTGCCATCCCCTCCGTCATCCCGGATTTAAGCAATACCCATTTGATAAAAAATGGTTCAATCGCATTTGTGACGGCATGAAATACGCGCATGCCCGTTGTCGGCAAGGAAACGGAAAGAAGGCTTCTTCTGATTTCCTTTCCCCCCATTGGAGCCTGTTCTTTTTTCTTGAGCGTCCGCATTTGCAGCACAAACATATGAAAAAGATACAGCAGCACAATCAAGTCACTACCGACAAGTGTGCATATCGCGATAAAAATCGACATTTGCACGTCAAATTCCATCCAATGAAATAGCAAGACAAGCAGGATAAGCTGCATCATTTTTCTCAGGAAGTTGGCAGCAGCAATCTTCCCCATTTGCTGGACACCCATAAAATAACCTCTCGCAATTGAGGAAAAGGCGATCATCGGGATAAGCGCAATGATCAGCCAGCGAAGATACGGGTGGTAATGATGGAAAATTGGAAGCGCCGGCAGCAGCAATGCGACTGCCGCCATGAGCAACAGGACAAACAAAGATGCCAGCCGGATTGTAAACCGCAGCATATCACGATGATATTTTTCTTCCTTTTCCGCAACAAATTTTGAAATGGAGATGGGCAGTTCCATGCTGGCGATGGTGACAATTAAAAAAATGGCCGGCAAAATAGACATGTACAGCCCCATGCCGTGCGCCCCGAGTTCATTTGCAAGTACCATATTTGTTAAAAATTCAATGCACTCTCCGATGAAAGCAACGCCAATCAGCATAAATGCCCCTTTAAAAAACACTGCCATGTTCTTCCTCTTCTCCTTATCAAGAAAAACTTTTTCAATAATAAAGGATATGAGGCAAGCCTGGAGAATCATTACAAATAAATCAGCAGAGATGGGAGGCGCTCCTGTGACAGAAGAAAACGTGATTCGTCAAAAACAAATGCTCGTAACAAAAGAAAGATTAGTGACAGATTTTCGCAAGCTCGGGCTGAAAGAAGGTATGGTGGTTATCGTCCACTCGTCTTTAAGCGCGCTCGGCTGGGTTTGCGGGGGAGAGGTTGCCGTCATTCTGGCTTTAATGGAAGTGGTAACAGAGCGCGGCACCATTGTGATGCCGGCCCAAACAGCGAATAATACCGACCCCGCCTTTTGGGAAAACCCGCCCGTTCCAGAAGCTTGGTGGGAAGAAATCCGCCGCTCTATGCCTGCATTCGATCCCGCCGTCACGCCGACTTACGGCATGGGCCGGGTTGCCGAGCTTTTTCGGACGTTTCCGGGGGTTTTAAGAAGCCATCATCCAACTTGTTCGTTTACTGCTTGGGGACGGGAAGCAAAATCAATTTTGAGCGGACATTCGCTCGACTTCCCGTTCGGGGAAAAATCCCCGCTCGCCCAGATTTATGACCGAGATGGCTGTATTTTGCTGCTCGGTGTCGATTACCACGCCAATACATCCATGCATCTCGGCGAATCCAGGTCCAAGCATACAAAACGGTGTACGCAGAGCTGCGCGATGACAATAAACGGAAAAAGGGTCTGGCAATCATACGAAGATTATGAGGAAAACTCCGATTTATTCAATAAAATCGGCCGCGCCTTTGAACGCAGCCATCAAGTTAAAACCGGTTTTATCGGCGCTGCCCCGTCAAAACTTATCAAACAGCGGGCGCTCGTCGACTTTACCGCGCAATATTTGGATGAGTTATACACGGATACGGAAAAAGCGCACCGCTAGTTTTCTAATTTCCTTTTCGGGCGGATCCCAGCGTGCACAACAGACCGGCTTGCCGCTATTGATACGCCAGCATCAGGTTGCTATATCTTCATTCACCCGTTTCCTCGGCCGCTTGTGATTTCGCATGAGTGCAGTCGATTTGCACAGCACGCTCCCTTGCCATTAAGAATCCGTAATCGTCCCACCGTTTACATGCAGCACCTGCCCGGTCACATAGCTGGAATCACGGGATGCGAGATAAACATAAGTGGGAGCCAGTTCATACGGCTGGCCGGCCCGCTTCATTGGCACATCAAGGCCGAATTTGGCAACCTGTTCCGGATAGAAGCTTGACGGAATCAGCGGTGTCCAAATCGGCCCCGGTGCCACCGCATTGACCCGGATGCCCTTTCTCACCAGATTTTGCGACAAAGACCGGGTGAAAGCCACAATTGCCCCTTTTGTTGCAGAATAATCGATCAAATTTCGACTTCCTTCATACGCCGTGACAGAACTGGTAAAAATGATCGAGCTGCCGGCTTTCAAATACGGCAATGCGGCTTTGACCAAGTAGAAAAAGCTGTGAATATTGTTTTTAAAGGTAAAATCCCATTGTTCATTCGTAATATCTTGCAAATCCTTCTGCACAAACTGCATGGCATGATTGTTCACAAGCACATCCAGATGTCCGAATGTATCCACCGTTTGCTTTACAACGTTTTGGCAATGCTCCGGATCTTTTAGGTCCCCCGGAATCAGCAGGCAACGCTGCCCTAGCGCTTCGATCCTCCGCTTTGTCCGGCTCGCATCTTCTATTTCATAATTGGAAAAATACGGAATCACTACATCCGCGCCTTCTTTTGCAAACGCAATCGCGGTAGCTGCGCCGATCCCGCTGTCCCCGCCGGTTACAATCGCCACTTTATTTTCAAGCTTTCCAGATCCCTTATAGGACGGGTCTTCAATCTGCGGGCGCGCGGATGCATCAGTTTTTCAATCCCCGGCTGTTTTGGCTGGTGCTGGGGCGGAAAGGCATATTTTTGCGGATGAATGCGGTAACCCGGTTCCGTCCGGGAAAAATACATATCTGGCTTCTGCCAATACAAATGGACCACCTCTTTATCCAGGCTTTTTCCATTTAGTGTATTCGCCTAAAAGCCGATGGGTGACAATTAATTTCCTTCATTTGCCGGCACTTTTTCCATCACAATCTCTTCAAAATGTTTCACAAGCGCCAGTTCCGGGTCGATGGCAAGCGGGTCGTGCCAGGCCAGCCTGAGATAGGCTTCCGCAATCCACTTTTGCCGCTGTCCGGCCAGTGCGTCTTCGAGGGCTGTGACACTTTCATATATTTTGGCCATTTGCCTGGCCACTTTTTTACAATGGTACGTTTGCACGGATTCTTCTTTTGCCTCCATGACAAAACGGCAAGTTTCTTCGAGTTGTTCCAGCCCTGCCGATAGCCATGTACCGGCCTGCAGCTGGTTTATTTTCTCCCGCATCATGCCGATGAAAATGTCATGTACTTTAAATTTCCGCATCAGCCGCAGCACTTCAAGCCCGAGAATATTGGCGGTTCCTTCCCAGACAGTAAGCACCTGGGCATCACGCAAAAGCCTTGGCGTAACAAAGTCTTCGATATAGCCGTTTCCGCCGTGCATTTCGATCGCTTCATGGGCAAAATGGATGGCCTGCCCGGCTGTTTCCATTTTCAAAATGGCGATGAGAAGCCTTGCCATGATGTTTTCTTTTTCATCCGCCTTGCCGGCGGCCGTCCGGTCAAAAAGTGCGGCAAGTCGGAAAACAGCGCTTGTTTCCACTTCCTGTTTGGCTGCCATTTTGACAAGGGTTTCTTTTACCATCGGAAAATCTGTGAGGCGGCTGCCAAACGCCGTCCGTCTCAGTGCATAGGCCCGCGCTTCCCGGTATGCCCGGCGCATGATGCCGATTGAAGCAACGGCATTGCAGACGCGAGAAAGGTTGAGTGCCTCCATCATATAGTAGAAGCCTTTTCGGGGGTCGCCAACCAGGTAAGCTTTCGCCCCGTCAAATACCACCTCGCCCGAAGGCACCGCGCGGACGCCGAGTTTATCTTTCAAACGCCGGATATAGATGCCGTTTTTCTCGCCGTTTTCTTTTTCCCAAGGCACTAAAAACAAGCTCAGCCCTTTTGTTCCGGACGGTGCCCCTTCACGCCTTGCAAGCACCATGGCCACCCCGCACATGCCCGCGTTAGAGGCAAAATATTTTTCGCCGTAAAGCCGGTAACAGCCGCCTTCCGCAACGGCTTTTGTTTCATTGGCGCCAACGTCTGACCCGCCTTGGCGTTCCGTTAAAAAAGTGGCCCCTTCATAGCGCTCCGCTTCACCTGTTGAAATCAGCTGCGGCAAATAGGCTTGTTTCAGTTCATGGCTGCCGTAATGGTCAAGCAAATAGGCGGCCGCTGCCGTCAATGTGACCGGGCAATAAAATCCGGGTTCTGATTGCGACAGCAAATACCCCTGTGCAAACACATACACATAATTACCTTTTTGGCCCAATTCCGGAATGGATTTATGGACATACCCGACAATGCCTTTGTTATACACTTGTTCATTCGTTTTTAAATAACCCTCATTTACCCACACACTCGATACATCTTCCCCGTAACGGTTATATTTGATCAGCTTGGGCTGGCCTTCCCGGTCAGTATGGGCCGCCCGTTCGTCAATTTCTCCGGCGCACATCTCCCCGAATTCGGCCAGTTCCTTTTCTGCCCAATCAAAAAACAGCGGATTCAAATATTGTTTCAAAAGCCGTGCCAGATTCGGGTCATCATGATAAAAGTTCATTGGCCATCCCCCTCAATACTTGTTTTTGGATTTTCCCTGTGGCGTTCCTCTGCAGTTCTTCTATTCTTTCATACAGCTTCGGAATTTTGTAGGATGCCAGTTTGTCTTTTAGAAAACGTTTGCATTCTTCTTCAATATTGTCCATCGGTTCTGCCAGCACGAGAAAAGCTTTGACCGTTCCCCCCCATTCCGGATGCGGGACACCAACCACAGAAACTTCCTTTATTTTCGGATGGGTGATCAATACGTCCTCGATTTCTTTCGGGTACACGTTTACACCACCCGAGATAACCATATCTTTTTTACGGTCCACTACCCAATGGTACCCTTCCTCATCCTTTCTCGCCATGTCGCCAGTCAAAAGCCAGCCATTTTGAAATACGCGGTTCGTTTCTTCTGGGTTCCGGAAATATCCTTTCATAACGCTCTCCCCATACAACGCAATTTCCCCTACTTCTCCTGGAGCTACGCCTTCGCCTTTTTCATTCACAAGCCGGATTTCCATGCCAAGTGCAGCGCGTTTCCCGATACTTCCAGCTTTTTCCGCGTGCTCTTCAGGCAGCAGCAATGTCCCGTTCGGCCCCGCTTCTGTCAGGCCATATACGCACACGAGCCGGTCCGACCGAAAAGCTTTTTGAATCAGGTCCACTTCCGTTTTAGAAAGCGGCGCACCGCCGTATACCCAATACTTCATGGCAGATAAGTCGTAATCCTGCAAATTCGGCAGTTTCGCCGTAAACAAATAGGCCACCGGAGCGCCGAAAAAATGCGTGATTCGTTCTTTTTCAACGGTTTCTACCAATGCTTCCGGTGTAAATACAGGCGAAAGCACATGTGTGGCGCCTGCAACCGTGCCTGCAACCAAAAAGAGATGAAGAGGCGCTGAATGGCTGAGCGGCATCATGTGCAGGATTCTGCTTTCCGGTTTCATTGACATTTCCACACACATCATCCAGGCGGCGGACAAAATATTGCGGTTGGTGAACAAAACACCTTTTGGCTTTCCAGTGGTGCCCGATGTGTAAAGAATAGAAGCATCATCGTCTTCTTTGAGCCGGCACCGGATCTCCGTTTCAGGCGAACGGTTAATCATTTCCCCGAAAATTTGCCAGCCTGCCGCACGTTCGCCTGTTTTTATTTTTGCGAGATGGGGAGGAAAAGTTGCCTCTTTGAATTCCCCGAAAAGCTGTTCATGGACAAATAACACGTTTGCTCCGCTATCGTCCAACATATACTCCAGTTCCGCGCGGCTTGATTTGGCATTGACCGGCACGGCAATGCCGCCAAGCCGCATCACGGCAAAATAAGCAATGATAAACGCATTTGTATTCGGCATCACGATGACTGCCCTGTCTCCCTGCTTAAAGTTACAATTTTGGAGGGCATGCGCCAAACGGTTTACTCTGACATTTAATTCCTGATAATTCAGCCGTTCACGAGGCGAAACCAATGCTTCCTGCTGTGGGTACTTTCTTGCATTCCGCGCCAACAGTTCAGAAATATTCATCCCTGCTCCTCCTTTAAGCGTTTTAAACGAGTTTCAAATTCTGCCAGATATTTTTCCAGTTCGGATTGAAGTTCCTGGAGGTTTTGAATTTGCTGTGCAACTTCCCGGCGTTTTTGTTTGCCATACTCGATCGTTTTTTCGAGTTGTTTTATGCCGGAGCGGTCGCAATCGAACAGTTCGATCATTTCTTTAATCTCATCCAAAGAAAAATCCAGTTGTTTCCCGCGGAAAATGAGCTTTAACCTGGTGTAGTCCTTTTTCGAATAGCACCTCCTGCCATTTTGGCTTCTTTTTGGCTTGAACAGCCCAAGCTCTTCATAATAGCGGATGGTCCTCGTGGATACCCCGAATTCGGCTGCCAGTTCAGAAATTTTGCAGGTCATACACCCCTCTCCTTCCCATTTGCCTCTATCATACAATTTACGTTAACGTAAACTTCAAGATATAAAGCGTGAATTCCTTTTATCATTATGAAACAATTAGAGGGGAATACGATTATACAGGAATGAGCCATTTTGGGATTGCATGTCATGGATTTGGTTGATTATGCCAGCCTATATTTCCCTAAATGTATTGAAAAGTTGCCGAAGCGAATGCTAAGGAATAATTGGTTGGTTTTTGAAGGAAGTTTTTAAGGAAGTGACCAGAGGAAGTTCAAACACCGTTCAGAAAATGGAATTAAACAGCGCAAGAAGCAGCAACATACCCGTATTCTTCATAAGGAGTGGAAGTGGGAATTGTAAGAACACCTCTTCCATCCTAATCATTTTGTCGCCAGTCCCTCTACCTGCCCTGTTTTTAACTTAATGTAATATAAAAAACCATAGATAAGCAAAAAGGAGTAAATAAGCAATGATGTAGAAAAGAATATTCCCTAAGCTTGGTTTTTTATAAATATTATACAAGGACATAAAAAACAGGACGATGAATGCACCCCAGTACACTGGTGTACGCTGAATAAAAGTAACCAGTAAACCGACAACTAAATATATAACGGATGAAAAGCTTCTACGTGTTGAGGATTGACCCATTGATATCACCAAACTTTTTTAAGTTTTTAAAAATACTATTTAAAAAACTTCCCGGTACTGAACGAAGAATCGTTTTGAAAAAATTTCAAAAAATATACAGATCATCTTCTTAATAGACAAATTATTCCATATATAAATCCAATAGTCAAGACACAATTAAACCTTTTAGGGTGGATAAAAATCCGATTAGGATGACAAAGACCTTCGCCTTTAGTGAGAGAAGAAGACCTCCCCACTGATTTGATTCACTATATTATTGACAACACTCGGTGTTTTGGAACCATGTCACTCCCCTCTACGTTACAGTAAACTTCAAGACACAAAGCCCGAAATATGTAAACCAATTTTATTTTTAGGTTGACATATATGCCGCAGTTTTTTAATCTATTAATAGATAAAGGAAAAAAGGGGAGTGAAAAAATGGCAGCGAAAAAATTCCGTGCCATTGATCTTTGTTATGCGGGTATGTTTGCGGCGCTGATGGCCATTGGGGCAAATATTACATCCATTGCGCCGTTTCTTGTTATCGGCGGGGTGCCGATCACATTGCAAACTTTTTTTGCCGTGCTGGCAGGTTTAGTGCTCGGCAGCAGGCTTGGAGCGATCTCGATGGTCGCCTATATGCTGATCGGCTTACTGGGAGCACCGGTTTTTGCGCAGTTCAGCGGCGGGTTTCAAACCGTTTTAAGCCCAACATTCGGATTTATTCTTAGCTTTATCCCCGCAGCCTGGGCAACGGGCAAGATTGTGGAAAAACGCCAAAACTTGACAACGTACTTTATTGCGGCAATCATTGGCCTGATTTTAAACTATTTGATTGGGACCAACTGGATGTACGCCGCGTACAAAATATGGGCGCAGGCCCCACAAGCGTTCAGCTACAAAATTGCCTGGGTGTGGATGGCGGTGCCCCTGCCAAAAGACATCATTTTGTCCTTGGTTGCGGGCTGGCTGGCACACCGGATTAAAGCCGTTTCCCCGCTAATTGCGTTAAAACGGTAGAATGGCCCCGCTTATACTGCCCCGCCCGATATGGTGATTTTTCAGGCGGGACAGTATTTCGGAGCAGGGCATTTCCCCGTTTACTGCGTTAAAACGACGGGATCTTTCCAAATGCATACTTCAGACCCCCGCTTGACGATTAAATCCGATCCCGCTGCAGCCGCCTGAAACGGTGCATTCTTCGGGTGGGACAGTATTCCGGAGCAGGGCATTTCCCCGTTTACTGCGTTAAAACGACGGGATCTTTCCAAATGCATACTTCAGACCCCCGCTTGATGATTAAAACGAGGCGGGCTATTTATTCCACTGTAGCCGCCCGAAACGGTGATTCTCTAGGGAGGACAATGCTCCGGCGCACCGCTTATCGCGTTAGAACGATGGGGGTTCCTTTTGTTACAATGACGGTATGTTCCACTTGCGCTACAAAGCTTCCGTCCGGCGTTACATACGTCCAGCCGTCGCCCGATTCTACCACTTCATCAGCGCCGGTCGAGACAAACGGTTCAAACGCAATGACCATGCCGTCCTGTAACAAACCTGTATCGTCTGGGTCATAGTAATTTAAAATATACTCGGGATCCTCATGCAGGGCCTTCCCGACACCGTGGCCCGTCAAATTCAAGAGTACTTCAAAACCATTGTCGTACACTGCTTTTTCAACCGCCCGGCCGATTTGATTCTGCCGATTGCCGGCCCGGATTTTTTTCAGGCCGCTGTCAAACGCCAGCTGCGCACATTCGCACAGCGCAAATAATTCGGGATCTCCTTTTCCGACAACAAAAGAGATGCCTGTATCCGCATAATATCCATCCAGCGATCCGGATACATCCACATTCACAAGATCCCCTTCTTTTAACACGCGGTCTCCCGGAATGCCGTGCGCCACTTCTTCATTAACACTGATACAGGTGTAACCCGGGAAATCATACTCTCCTTTTGGCCCGGAGACCGCCCCGTTTTCTGCAAACCTCTTGCCTGCCCATTCATCCAGCTCTTTTGTTGTGATGCCGGGCCTGGCTTTTTCCTTCAGCTCATCGCGAATGCTGGCAACAAGCCTCCCGATTTTTTTCAGTCCTTCCAAATCCGCTTCTGACTTGACGATCATGTTGAACGTTCCTTTCTGCTTTAAAGTCATGACTCCATTATATAGAAATAACGTTAGATATCAAAATCCATGGTTCACCCGAACAAAAAAGGATGCCGTGCCCCGCATGCCGGACGCCGTCAAACTTTTCACACTTTTGTCGTATACGTAATGTTTTTGTAATATTATTTAATGTGAGCGTAACCAAAGAATCGACAAATATTGGTATAGTGGGATTACAAGATTCATAGACAGAGGTGGGAAATTTGAAGAAAGTAGCTCCAATACTGCTTGCATTCATGCTGGGAACCGGTTTTTTACTGCCTGCTAAACAAGCGGCTGCTGCATCCTATTCCCCGTCAAAAGTCATCAGTACGGCAAAGAAATATATAGGGACCCCGTACAGGTGGGGCGGCACAAGCCCATCAGGTTTTGATTGTTCCGGCTTTGTAGGTTATACATTTAAAAAGAACGGAAAAAGCTTGCCGAGAACAGCAGCAAGCATTTACAAAAAAGGAAAAAAAGTCAGCAAGTCAAATTTAAAACCGGGCGATCTGGTTTTCTTCCATACTTATTCAAAAGGCGTTTCACATGTCGCCATTTATATCGGCCATAACCAAGTCATCCACTCCGTATCGCAGGGCGTAAAGATCGACAGCCTGAGCAATCCTTACTGGAAACCGCGGTACGTCGGGGCAAAAAGACTTTGAGATCAAAAAACTTCGGAAACTCCCGATGTTTTTTTTGCACTTTTTCCTACCTCTACCCCTTCCCCGGAAATCTAAACCGGGATACAAAAATATGAATTAAAATTTTTCCATAAATCTTATTTTTTCCTCCCCTATTTACCATAAGAAACAAAAAATGCTATGATCGTGCTGCAAGTCTATTAAAAATTTACAGATTTAGGAAGGGGTTACAGCATGAAAAAAATTTGGTTTGCAACTTTTAGCCTTGCCCTTGTGCTTGCACTTGGCGCATGTTCCGGAAATTCAGGGCAGTCCGGGGCAAAGAAACCGGCAAAAAGCAGCACAAAAACAGCTTTGATGAATTTTTATATGAATCTCACCAATCATATCAATGCCCAGGACAGGGATTTAAATACGTATGAACAGGCGATCGCGAAGACGGACGAAAAACCGCCGAAAACTGAGCTTGCCACCATGCAGAAGGAAGCGCAGTCATCCGCAGAAAATGTAGTGAAAGAAATTAAAAATACGAAAATCCCATCCAAAATAAGTAGCTATCAATCGGAGATCAAAACGGCTGTAAAAGATTTGCAACAGTCCTACCAAATGAAAGCGGATGAGTTGAAAAAAACGAACCCTTCGCTGGATGCTGCGAACAAAAAACTGGAACAAGCCAACGATGAACTCGGCAAAGTATTTAAAAAAGCCGGCTTGTCACCGGCCAGCCTCCCGGACGATGTTAATTCATAAGGAAGTTTCAAAATATAATCGGGCGATTGCCGACCCAAACGGCTTCCGCTGATGTCCATTCAGAGGGAAGTTTCGAAATACAATCGGGCGATGGCCAATGCCCATTCAAAGGGAAGTTTCAAAATACGACCGGGCGATTGCTGATACTCATTCAAATAAAAGTCTCAAAACACGACCAGGCGATGGCCGGTACCTATTCAAAAGGAAGTCTCAATACACAGCTGGACGATTGCCTATGCCCAATTAAAAGGAAGTCCAAAACAGAAGGCCTGCCGGAGAATCGATTTCCGGCAGGCCTTCTGCGGCATGAAAGACAACGAAACTTTGTATTTCATCTTTTTAAAGCAGAATAATCTTCCCGCTTTTGGAATCCGCCCAGGGAATGAAGCCATCCTCCGGACAAATTTTTCGCATTCAAAAAAACTGATTTGCCTATTCGGGATCTACCAGCTCACCGCGCTTTATGTCTTTTCGCCTCAATTCCACATGCTGCGCTTTTGCATATTTTTTCAACACCGTTTCTTCTTTCGGCGTGACAAGAGAGACAACTGTGCCGGGGTTTGAACCGAGCCGGCCTGTCCGTCCCGAACGGTGGACATATGCGGAACCATCTTCCGGCAAATCAAATTGAATCACATGCGTAATCGCCGGAATGTCCAGGCCGCGGGCAGCGACATCCGTTGCCAAAAGGAGCGGGACATCGCCGTTTTGGAACAACCGGATACTTTTTTCTCTTTCTTCCTTGCGCATATCGCCATGCAATTCGGCGATGGCCAGCCCTTTGAACCGGAGTTTTTCCACTGCAACCGAAACATCCCATTTATTATTAAAAAACACGAGTCCCCGGACCCCCATTCGGGCTATCTTTCGCAACTGCTCGATTTTGTCGCGCGGATCGCTGCTTACGATATAAATATGTTCAACCGGGCTCCGCGCCTCCTCTTTTGCAATGCGAATCAACAGGGGTTCTTTCATCTGTTCCATAGCCTTATGGGCTGCAGCATCAGGCAAAGTGGCTGAAAACAAAAGGAGCTGGCAGTCACGCATGGCGGATTTTACAATTTGTCCGACCGTGCGGCTGTATTCCTTTCCGAGCAGCTGGTCCCCTTCATCGAGCACCATCATTTTCACTTCATGCATTTTCAGTTTTTTCTGGTGGATCAATTCAAGGATGCGTCCAGGCGTCCCGATAACAAGGTGCGGGTGTTTTTTCAGTTTTTCAATTTGCCGTTTCACATTCGCGCCGCCGATCAGCGGGATGCTCCGGATTCCGCTTCCCTGTGACCATTTTCCGGCTTCCTCTTGGATTTGCATGACCAGTTCTTTAGAAGGCGCCAGAATGACAGCTTGAACCGTTTGTTTTCCGGGGTCCATCCGGTCGAGCACAGGCAGCAGGTAGGCGAGTGTTTTTCCCGATCCTGTCGGTGCTGCAGCAATCACATCCCGGCCGTCCAGCACAGCAGGAATCACTTTTTCCTGTACAGAAGCAGGATGTTCAAACGTTGAATTTTTCCATGCCTGTTGTAAAAAAGGCTGTAAATGATGAATGAATGTAGGTTCCATTGTTTTTTCCCTAACCTTCCTTTTCCAGTTCTTTTATCATACACTATCCCGTATGGAAAAGAAAAGTTATCTAACGTAGACCCGTTCTATGTTAAGGAAGATCGCTTAATATCGCCCCTATCTTAACGTAGAGGCGTTCTATGTTAAGGAAGACCGCCAAAAATCGTCCCTATCTTAACGTAGAGGTGTTCTATGTTAAGGAAGACCGAAAAAAAGTCATGCTTTCTTAACGTAGACCCGCTCTATATTAAGGAAGATCGAAAAAAATCGCCCCTTTCTTAACGTAGACCCATTCTACGTTAAGGAAGACAACCAAAAAGTCACGCTTTCTTAACTTAAAGGCGTTCTATGTTAAGGAAGATCGAAAAAAATCGTCCCTTTCTTAACGTAGAGCCATTCTACGTTAAGAAAGACCGCCAGAAATCATCCCTATCTTAACGTAGATCCTCGTTCCTTACCTTAAAAACCCGTCTAAGTGAAGTGATCGCCAAAATTCTGGCTATTTCCTTCACTTAGACGGGCTCTATGTTAACGGATCAACAATTTTTAAATTGCTTCTTTTTCATAGACACGGGCTACATGAGCGTTTTCGCCAAAACCTCTTCGGTTCCCTTCACGTAAAGTGCGCCTCTTCCAAAATGAAAGCCATTATTTTGCTTCAACGCCTTCAAAAGCTTTGCGTAAAATGTCTTCCAATTCGCTGACAAGCGGCAATTTAGGGTTTGCAGGTGTGCATTGGTCTTCAAATGCGCGGTCTGCAATAATGGCAACCCGTTTTTCAAAGTCCGCCCGGTTCACGCCGGCTGCTTTTAGGCTAAGCGGAATATTGAACAGTTTGCACATCCGGATGATTTCCTGGCAAAGGCTTTCGACACCTTCTTCTGTCGTGCTTGCCGGAAGACCAAGTACGCGCGCGATTTCCGCGTAGCGTTGATCCGCAATAAAATGTTCGTATTTCGGGAATGCCGCAAATTTTTTCGGCTTTTGCGCGTTATAGCGGATGACATGCGGCAACAGAATCGCGTTAGCCCGGCCGTGCGGAATATGGAATTCAGCGCCGATTTTATGGGCAAGTGAATGGTTGATGCCAAGGAATGCATTCGAGAACGCCATCCCTGCCAAAGTCGATGCATTGTGCATTTTTTCGCGTGCCAGTGCATCATTGCCATTTGCGTATGCTTTCGGCAAGTATTCGTGAACAAGCTGGATGGCCTTAATTGCCAGGCCGTCCGTATAGTCGTTGGCCATGTTGGATACATAGGCTTCAATCGCATGGGTCAAAACGTCCATCCCGGTATCGGCTGTTACGGATTTCGGAACGGTCATAACAAACTGCGGGTCAATGATCGCAACATCCGGTGTCAGTTCATAGTCTGCGAGCGGATATTTTGTGTTGTTCTTTTTATCCGAAATGACGGCGAAAGAAGTCACTTCAGAACCGGTGCCCGATGTGGTCGGAATGCAGACCAGCTGCGCTTTTTCACCCAGTTTCGGGAATTTGGCAACCCGTTTCCGGATATCCATAAATTTTTGCTTTAATTCGTTGAAATCGACATCCGGATGCTCATAGAACAGCCACATGCCCTTTGCAGCGTCCATCGCCGAACCGCCGCCAAGCGCGATAATGACATCCGGCTGGAAGCTTTCCATTGCTGCGGCGCCTTTCCGTACCGTTTCAATGGACGGATCCGGTTCGACTTCTGAGAAAATTTCACAGTGGACATAGTCCGGGCGTTTCCGCAAGTAGTACAGCACTTTCTCAACAAATCCGAGCCTGACCATATCCGGATCGGTGACAATAAAGGCACTCGAGATATCCGGCATTTTTTCCAAGTATTGGACCGAGTTCTTTTCAAAATACACACGTGGTGGAATTTTAAACCATTGCATATTGACTCTCCGTTTCGCCATTGTTTTTACATTGTAAAGATTGATGACACCGACGTTTGTGGACACCGAGTTGCCGCCGAACGTGCCGCAGCCGAGTGTCAAAGAAGGCATATAGGCATTGTAAATGTCGCCGATTGCCCCTTGCGAAGACGGGGAGTTGACAATGATCCGGCCGGCTTTCATTTTTAAGCCGTATTGTTCAATGACTTCATCGTTTGTCGAATGGATCACAGCCGAGTGGCCAAGCCCGCCGAATTCGAGCATGGCTTCTGCAAATTCGAAACCTTGTTTTGTGCTGTTGGCTTTGTAACAGGCCAAAACCGGGCTTAATTTTTCTCTGGAAAGCGGGTAGTCCGGGCCGACACCTGTAAGTTCAGCGATTAAAATTTTGGTATCTTCCGGAACGTCCACGCCTGCCATTTTCGCAATTTCATAGGCCGGTTTGCCGACAATGGCGCTGTTGACGGATTGCGTCTTTTCATTGATGACGGTTTTCTCAACCTTTTTCTTCTCCGCTTCATTCAGGAAGTAGCAGTGATTTGCAATCAATTCGTTTTTCACATTGTCATAAATTTCTTTGTCGATGATGACAGCCTGTTCCGACGCACAGATCATGCCGTTGTCAAACGTTTTGGACAAAATCAGGTCATTGACGGCGCGTTTGATATCAGCAGATTTTTCAATATAGCAAGGGACGTTTCCCGGCCCGACGCCAAGCGCAGGTTTCCCGCTCGAATAGGCGGACTTTACCATGCCGGAACCGCCCGTGGCAAGAATCAGTGAAATACCCGCATGGTTCATCAATTGCTGTGTCGCTTCAATGGCCGGTTTTTCGATCCATTGGATGCAGTTTTCCGGCGCGCCGGCTTTCACAGCAGCGTCAAGCATGACTTTTGCGGCATGGCTGCTGCATTTTTGCGCGGACGGATGGAATGCGAAAATAATTGGGTTGCGTGTTTTAATGGCAATTAATGCTTTAAACATCGTGGTTGATGTCGGGTTCGTTACAGGAGTGACCCCGGCAATCACGCCGACCGGTTCCGCAAATTTAACAATCCCTTCATTATTGTTTTCGTCAATGATGCCGACTGTTTTGTTATATTTAATGTTGTGATAGATGTATTCTGTTGCAAACAAGTTTTTTGTCATTTTATCTTCATATACGCCGCGCCCTGTTTCTTCCACGGCCATTTTGGCGAGCACCATATGCTGTTCCAACCCGGCAAGTGCCATTTGTTTTACGATATTGTCCACTTGTGCCTGATCCAGTTCCATAAATTCACGCAGTGCTTTTTGCCCTTTTGCGACGAGGGAATCGACCATTTCCGTGATTTGCGCAGATTTGCCAACAACTTTTTCATCGATTGCCATGTTCGTGGCCCCCATTCTAAATGTTTTTGTGAATAATTTCACATGATAGACTAAAAAATATAATTTGTGAAGTATTTCACATGATTTTCTGCCGTTTTACATTTGTTTCTTTTCTTTATGGCTTTATTATAGGCGATTTCACATGCTATGGCTGTGTCAGATTGGTGACAAATGAATAAATCATTTATAAACTTTTTTCTTTAAAATATTGCTTTCCAGCCATGATTCAATTAAAATAAGTTTTTTCCGCCTTTTTACATTGTAAGTGCTTACATTTTATATTTGAATATTTATGCAAAATTACGTATAGAAATTGCCGTAAAAAAACCGCTTCTCGCTTGTGAAACCTGCACATTCACAAGGCAGAAACGGAAAAGGAGATGAATTTTATGCAAATCCATCTCCCAGGTGTGTTAGAAATATCTTTTTTTCCAAAAAATAAGGGCTGTAACACTGGAAAGAACCAGAGAGGCCAAAAACGCCAGCCAAAACCCATGGGGGCTTGATTGCCATGGCAGGCCGTGAAGATTCATTCCGAAAAAGCTGGATACCATCGTTGGCAGGGAAAGGATAATCGTGACCGTCGTCAAAAATTTCATCACGCCGTTCACGTTATTGGAAATGACAGAAGCATAGGCATCCATCATGCCGCTTAAAATATTGCTGTGCACTTCACACATTTCGATTGCCTGTTTGACTTCAATCATGACGTCATCCAGTAAGTCCATGTCATCTTCATATACTTTTAGAAAATGCTGCCGTGTCATTTTTTCCATGACGATTTTATTGGCTTTTAATGAGGTAGTGAAATACACGAGCGTTTTTTCAAGGCTCAACAGTTCGAACAGTTCCTCGTTTCGCATCGATTCGTGCAATTCGCGTTCGATCAGGCTTGATCTGCGGTCGATATATTTTAAATAGTTTAAATAATAACTTGCAACTTCATATAGAATTTGAAGGGTAAATCTGGTTTTCATGTAGGTGTAAAACCCGCGCACCCGTCTGTGAATAAATTTTCCGATAATCGGATTGTCCTCTAGGCAGACCGTGATGAAATAAAAAGGCGTGACGATAATCCCGAGCGGAATCGTATCATACAGCGCGGAGTCCACATCGTCCTTTACCTTAACGGGAAGGCCGACAATGATTAAAATATCATCGTCTTCTTTTTCAATACGGGAGCGTTCATCGACATCCAGCGGGTCTTTAATAAAATCGGCCGGTATATTCGTTTGCTGGACAACCTGGTTGATTTCTTCCTCTGTCGGGTTCACCAGGTTCACCCAGCATCCTTTTGACAAAGTTTCTGTTTCCTTCAGTTTGCCGTTTTCGTCCGTTAAATACATATTTAACATGCAGGCCACCTCCTCTTCACTTTTGAGGAAGCTCAAGCATACTTTACTCTTCCAGAGACTGATAACCTGTAGGATTGGTCGAGGCCAGTATGAAGACTTCCTCTTGCTTATGTTTCATGCACGACCTCGGATGCGCGTCAGAATCCATCAGTTATCATCTCCTTTTTTCTTCGATTCATAAATAGCTGCGAAACCTGCAACCATTATATTATACCACAATATAGTATGCCTGAATATGTCCGCTTGTTATTTTTTAGCCGGATTATCCGCGAAAAAAACTTCTATAAAAATAAAAAAGCAATATAATGGCACAATTGTGCATCATATTGCTTCGTGATGGGACATGAGGGGCTCGAACCCACGACCCGCTGATTAAGAGTCAGCTGCTCTTCCAACTGAGCTAATGTCCCGCAGATGACAATCATTATATTATCACAAATCCGGGAAAGATGCAACGAAAAATTTTTTAGATCTGGGCCGAGAGGATGATTCGTCCCGGCCCGATTGATTCTTATTTTGCAGCTTTTTCCGGACATCGCACATTTTTAGCTAAAAATTTCAATTTGAGGCGCCTGTTTACTCGGCCCCAATAAGTCGCAATGACGCGTGTCAATTGAACCGGTACTTTTACTTTATGCCCCATCGCGTTCAGCCCGAATGGCAGCTCTCTTGCGCCCGAAGAGAAGGCTCGCCGCGATAAACCCGGCGCAGGAAATAAGGACCGGCAGCACCACTGTATGCAATCCGAACGGGTTTGGATGCAAGCGGTCCAGCAGAATGTACGAGCCCATGCCGAGTATCATAGAACAAACCGCGCCGTACTTGTTTCCTTTATTCCAGTACAAGCCGAAAATCACCGGCCATATAAAAACGGATTCCAGGCCGCCAAAGGAAAACAAGTTGAGCCATATGATCAATTTCGGCGGGCTGAGCGACAACAGCACGACAATGACGGCAATCGCTGCGGTCACGCTGAAACTTGCCGCTTTCATCTGTTTTTCGGATGCGTCCGGCTTCACGTAATTCAAATAAAGGTCTTTGACGAGCGCAGAGCCGACGAGAATAAGCAGTGCATCAACGGTGGACATAATCGCGGCCATCGGGGCGGCAAGCACGATACCGGCCGGCACAGGCGGCAGCACTTTCATCGTTAACAGCGGCATAACCGTATCGGGCACTTTCACACCCGGCATGACAGCACGTGCCATCACGCCAATAAAATGCATGCCGAACATAATAAACCCAATGACAATGGTACCGATGATGATCGCCCTGTGCATCGCCCGGGAATCTTTGTAGGACATCGCACGGACCGTAATTTGCGGCAGGCCGACGACACCAATCCCGACCAAAATCCAAAACGACGACACATAGGCAGGGCTCAGGCTGTGCCCATGTCCGAACGGCGTAATCAGATCCGGGTCCTCTGCAGCAAGTTTGTGCATAATCGGTTCCATCCCGCCGCCCGCTTTAATGGTTGCCACCAGTAAAATAAGCGTGCCGAGAAACATGACCGTGCCCTGGACTGCATCTGTCACCGCCACTGCGCGAAATCCCCCGACTACGACAAACAGCGTAACAGAAGCGGCAAAAATTAGGAGCGACGCCGTATACGACAATCCGGTCAGCGATTCAACAAGGCGCGCACCGCCGATCCACTGTGCCGTCATCGATGAAAACAGAAAAATAATAATGCTTGCTGCCGCCAAAATGACGACGGCATCACTTTGATAACGGCTTTTTAAAAAGTCAATCAGCGTCACCGCCTCATATTTGCGTGCCATAATCGCAAATTTTTTCCCGAGCACCATCAGGACAAAATAGCCGGTTGAAAGCTGTGCCATAGAAAGAAGCACCCAGCCAAGCCCCTGTGTGTACGCCACGCCCGGGCCGCCGATAAAGCTGCTGGCGCTCCCGTATGTCGCCACCATCGTCATCGCGAGGATAAAACCGCCGAGCTGCCGTTTTCCGAGAAAATATTCCTGTACAAAAGATTGCGTTTTGATCACGTATTGATTGGCCCAAAAACCAACGGCAAAAATAATGAGCAAAAAAATGAGCAGTGGTGCCAATACCGGCCAGTTCATGGCTTATCCCCCTCTTCATCATCGAAAGGGATATCCTTAAAAAAGAACTTCACAATGAAGATGACAAGCGCCGTCACGACAATATACCCGGCAATGCAGCTGTAAAAAAACCATGATGGCATGCCAAATATATAATGATACTGTTTGGCCGGCCGTGAACCGAGGCCGTAAGCAAAACCGTACCACCAGAGAAAATTGAACAGCACAAGCCCGACGCCGATCCATGCTTCTTTGTGCGCCTGTTTAAATCTTTTGTCATCTGTTTTCAAAATGTGCCATCCTTTCCTTACTTTTGCTACTATCTTACATCTTTTTCATCCGGCCGTGTGATTTTCACCATGAATCAGGTTTGTTTTGCATAAAAGCACTGGAACTTGCAAAATAAGCCGAACGAAACTGGATTCCTTTTCATGGTTGCCAGAAACAACCTCTCTTCTGATCGTCATTGATTTTGACGCGAAAAACTTCATTTCATTCTATATAAGTTGAGCTTAAGTTACATCAAGCCCGAGCGCCAATTTGCACGATGACGATTTTTTACAGCAGGCAACAAAAGCTGCGATATTTTAGCTGGAACTTCGGGTTGTATCCCGATCCCCATCGCACAGCCCGATAAAAAACGCCTGCGTTCGCATATTTCGCGAAACAGGCGTTTTTACCGGCAGACCTGCAAGTTTCAGATCTGATGGTTTTGAATTCTCCATTGCAAATCTTCCAAATACCGGAGCAAATCATCGCGCAGATCTTCCCGGGAAAGCGCCATTTCAATCGTCGATTTGATAAACCCGAATTTTTCGCCGACGTCGTAGCGTTTCCCTTCATAAGCATAGGCATACACTTTTTGGATTTCATTCAATTGTTCAATGGCATCGGTCAGCTGGATTTCACCGCCTGATCCCGTCTTCTGCAATGAAAGGAAATCAAAAATCTCCGGTGTTAAAATATACCGCCCGATAATGGCGACATTTGACGGCGCTTCCTCCACTTTCGGCTTTTCTACAAAGCCTTTCACATCATAAATTCTTCCCTTTTGATCGAGCGGGTCAATAATCCCGTAACGGTTTGTTTCCTCACGCGCGACTTCCATGACGGCAATCACGCTGGAATGGACCTGTTCATAAACATCGATCATTTGTTTCAGGCAAGGCGGTTCAGCTTGGATAATATCATCGCCAAGGAGCACGGCGAACGGCTCATTCCCGATAAATTTGCGCGCACACCAAATCGCGTGGCCCAGTCCTTTCGGTTCCTTTTGCCGGATATAATGGATATCCACTTCTGCAGGCTGGCGCACTTTTTCAAGCAGATCAAATTTTTTCTTTGCGATCAAATTGTCCTCAAGCTCAAATGCGTGGTCAAAATGGTCTTCAATCGCCCGTTTCCCTTTCCCGGTTACGATGATGATATCTTCAATGCCGGAATCAATGGCCTCTTCCACAATATATTGGATTGTCGGCTTATCGACAATCGGCAGCATTTCTTTCGGCATTGCCTTCGTCGCCGGCAGGAAACGTGTTCCAAGCCCCGCTGCCGGGATAATCGCCTTCTTGATTTTTTGCATCATTTGTCACCTCTTTATAAAACGGTCACCGTTTCCTAAACCCGGCGCTTTCCCTGCATCTTTTGCGGCCGTTTCCAATTGGTGCATCACTTTGGGAAGCAGCCGGGAAAATTCATGGGCAGTGAGTGTAGCGGACCCGTTTTCCCGGATCCACAAGTCTGCGCATGCCCCGTGAATATAAACGGCATTGGCAACCGCTTCCTTGATATTAGCATACGTGCATATATTTGCCAAGAGCATGCCGGTTAATGTATCACCGCTTCCGCCTTTTGCCAGGCTGCTGTTGCCGGTTGTGTTTACATAGCCGCTGCCATCCGGAAAAGCCATCACCGTGTACTGCCCTTTTAAAACAACGATGACCCCGTGTTCCTGTGCATATGCGGAAGCAAGCCTGATCCTATCTGCAGCGATTTGCCCGGTCGGTATGTCCGCCATCCTTGAAAATTCCCCCGGATGCGGCGTTAAAACGACCGGCGCCGTACGTTTCGGGTATGCCCTTTTATGTAATGCCCCGGCATCGAGGACAACAGGAAGTGGTTCTTTTAAAACGCCGTGAATGAAAGACTCCAGCTGCTCATCCGGCTCAATCCCGGGACCGATGGCCACCCCGGCAAATTTCTGCCCCAAATCGTTAAGCCGCTTTGAAAAATCCCTTTTTAAATAAGTCGCTTCCGGAACGAGTGTAGCGATCACATTCCGGGCACCGCTTTCCGTAAAAACGGAGAGTTTCCCGATCCCCATCCGCATGGCGCCGATCGCAGCCAGTGCCGCACTGCCCGGCATACCGTCACTCCCGGCAACCAAAAGCCCGGTCCCGAATGTGCCTTTATGGACATTGCCGCTTCTTTCGGGGAGCGAACGGATGACATCTTCTTCTGACCAAATTTTCCATTTTGAAGTATGCGGCAGACCGATCCCGACAGCCTTTGTTTCGCCGAAATAAGCGGAAGAAGGGAATAACAGGCTGGACGGTTTCAAACCATGAAGAGAAAACGTATAATCTGCGTGTACGGTATGCGGATCGGCATCACCCGTATCCCCCGCCACTCCCGTCGGTACGTCAATGGCGGCCACTTTTGCCTTCCGGGTATTGATCCAATCGGTTACTTCTGCAAGATCATCCCTGAGCGGCAGCCTTGTACCAACGCCAAGCAGCCCGTCTGCGATCCAGTCATAATGTTTCTCACGGTCAAAAGGGGCTGCTTCAAAGCCGCACGATTGAAAATAGGAAAAATGCTGCGCAGCCTCTTTCGTTTGCGGCGGGCCTAAAGGAAAGATCAAATCCGCGTTGTATCCGTTCAGTTTTAAATAGCGGGCAAGTACGATCCCGTCCCCACCGTTATTCCCTTTGCCGGAAAGCACCGCAATCGTGTCGCGTTTGGAAAGGAGCGGCGCAAGGGCGCGGTACAGACCGCTTCCGGCATTTTCCATCAGCGTAAACGTATCCATGCCGAAAGAAGCTGCATTTGCATCGGCTTCCTTAATTTCTTTGCTTGTATAAATTTGCATGGCCAAACACCCCCGTTCTCATAGTTTTATTGTAACACTGCTTGAATGCGACAACATAAAATTTCTAATTTCCGAATCCTTTTTTTGTTTTTTTCGTATTTATGGAAGGGAATGGGTTTTATAGACAAGAAAGAAAGGGGTGGTAAAAATGAAACGAACTGCTGAAATTGTACTGAGCATCATTGGCGCGGTGCTAAACGGACTTGCCACAATCCTCGTTATCTTCTTTACGATAGCCATGAAAAGCCAAAGTATTATCGACCAGCTGAAAAATGATGCCTCCATACGGGAAGCCGACTTTCAAACAGTCCTTCATACGATCCAGGCGCTCGGCTGGGGAATTGCTGTGGTGCTTATCATCGGAACGGTGATCGGCATTGTCGCCGCTGTTCAACTGAGGAATAACAAAAGGCCGAAGCTGTCAGGCATTTTGCTTATTATCGGTGCATTGCTTGTGTTCTTTTTCACCGTCGGATTCGGGGTGCTCCCGGCGCTGCTTTACCTGATTGCGGGCATTTTGAGCCTCGTGCGCAAACCGCCGGTCATCGTTTAATCGTTTAATAGAGCATGAGCCTTCCTGCATGAGGGAGGCTTATTTTGATGCAAAAAATAAATACGGCCAAGCGCGATTCCGCCTTTCATGCCAGCTAATCCGGCAATTAAAAAAGCCGGATGAAGATTTCCTGTCAAACGGAACACGGGAGCACGGCGTTTGCCGGTGGCCGTTTCAAAAATTTACCTGTATCATCATCTTCCCGCTCCTTCCCGCCTGAGCCGGAAACGATGCGTGTTTCAAAAAAATGTGATAAAATCATAATAAATCGTTTCAATATTCCGCCATTCAAAGGAACCTGCTTCAACCCGTTCTGTGAATTCTTAAAGGAGATGAAAGAGATGGGTTTATTGCATAAAGGTGTCACGATATTGGCTTTTGACGAAACGTATGATGAACAAAAAAGGATCCAGTCTTTTCCCCATGAAACTATTAATCTGAAACATATCCGCCATACCAATCTTTTTTGTGAAAAACAGGCGCTTTTCCAAATTGAAACGGCACTGGACCGCCGCAAACAAAAAGGCATCACCTTTCTTGGAAGTGGCAACTACCATTATGTGACCTCCCTGCTTTTAAAAAAAGCGCCGAAACCGTTCACCCTTGTGCTGTTCGACAACCATCCGGACATGGACGACAGCTTTGAACAGACACTGCTATCATGCGGGTCGTGGGTATCCTACGCCTTAAAAACGAACCCGCTGCTGAAAAGAGTTGTCATCATCGGCCCGACTTCTTTCAAAACACATCGCCGCCCGCCACAAACCGTCCAAATTTTTCCTTTTAACGGCCGGAATCTTGAAAACCGGAAACGGATTTTATCCGCCATTCCAACAGATACCGTCTATATCAGCATTGACAAAGACGTCCTTTCCCCGGCTTTTGCCGAGACAAACTGGGATCAGGGGAGGATGGGCAAGCAGGAATTGCTGTCCTGTATTTCGGCCATTCTCGATCAAAAGCAAGTATTCGGCATCGATATATGCGGGGAAACCGCAGTCTCGCCGGCTGAACGCTTTCTCCCGCATGCATTTGAAATAAGCCAAAAAAACGACGCCATGAATGCTGAAATCCTCGAAGTTTGCCTGGAGCGGCACCCGCAACCAGCACTGCACGTCTGATTCTTTTTCTTACTTTTTAAAAAAGAAAGACTTGATCTTCCTCTGTAATCATGCTTTAATGTCTATTATACAAAGACATTTGTTTTCTGTAAAAATACATAAAGAGGTGTGATCAAATGAAATCGGACGTTTCAATCGGACTGCTTGGACTCGGAACCGTTGGCTGCGGCGTTGTCAAACTGATCCGGCAGCATCA
The DNA here is from genome assembly GCF_038593185.1 of Weizmannia sp. FSL K6-0777. Classification (NCBI taxonomy): domain Bacteria; kingdom Bacillati; phylum Bacillota; class Bacilli; order Caryophanales; family Bacillaceae; genus Heyndrickxia; species Weizmannia sp. FSL K6-0777. The sequence continues at coordinate 731,255 of NZ_CP151971.1, read as the reverse complement.
GGAGGAACTCGTCCATCAGCTTGGGCGTGAAGTAAAGGTGAAACGAATTCTCGTGCGCGACACCGAAAAGGACCGCGGTGTAGACATTGATCCCGCCTCTGTCACTACAAATCCCGATGAGATACTAAATGACCCGGAAATCGATGTCGTCGTTGAAGTGATGGGCGGAATTGATGAAGCCCGCCGGTACATTGTCAAGGCGATTGAAAATAAAAAACATGTCGTGACCGCGAACAAAGATTTAATTGCTCTCTATGGCCCGGAGCTTCAGGAACTGGCCTGGAAAAACCAGTGTGACTTGCTGTATGAGGCAAGCGTCGGCGGCGGCATCCCGATTATCAGGGGGCTTACAGACGGCCTTGTTTCCGACCGGATCCAAAAAGTGATGGGGATCGTCAACGGGACAACCAATTTTATTTTGACCAAAATGATGGATGAAGGCGTTTCTTATGACGAGGCGCTGAAAGAGGCACAGGAACTTGGTTTTGCCGAAGCTGACCCGACATCAGATGTGGAAGGCCTGGATGCGGCAAGGAAAATGGCGATTTTGGCAAGGCTCGCATTCTATACAAATGTGAAACTTGAAGATGTGGAAGTGGAAGGCATTACCCATCTTTCATCCGCAGATTTGCATTATGGGAAAACGCTCGGGTATACGATGAAGCTGATCGGCTTGGCGGAATGCCAGGATGAACATATTGAAGTGAGCGTGCAGCCGGCGTTTATCGCCCAAAACCACCCGCTTGCTTCCGTGAAAAACGAATTCAATGCCGTTTATATTAACGGGGAAGCAATCGGCGAGGCAATGTTTTACGGGCCCGGCGCCGGAAGCATGCCGACTGCGACCGCGGTCGTGAGCGATTGTATTGCCGCGATTAAAAACATGCAGCTCGGCGTGAACGGCCGGAACCTCAGGGGCCCGCGCTTTGAACGGAAACTCATGCCGCCTGAGCAGCGCTACGGGCAATTTTATATCCGTATGCATTTAAAAGACCAGGTCGGCGCATTTTCAAAAATTACAGCCGCCTTCAGCGCGCTCAATATCAGCTTTAAACGGATTTTGCAGACGCCTGATAAACGCGATGAGCTTGCGGAAATCATCATTGTTACCCACAAAGTGTCGCTCGACCGTTTCCAAAAGGCGCTCGAACAGTTAAATGAAATGCCTGTTGTCAAAGAAGTGAACAGCTACTACCGTGTTGAAGGAGAGGCATAAAAACATGAATCAATGGCCAGGATTACTCAAACAGTACAAATCATTTTTACCCGTCACAGACAAAACACCGGAACTGACATTATTTGAAGGCAATACGCCGCTTATCCCGTTTGCCCGCCTCTCGGAAAAGCTCGGCGTGGAATTGTACGGAAAATTTGAAGGTTTGAACCCAACCGGCTCTTTTAAAGACCGCGGCATGGTGATGGCGGTTGCGAAAGCGATCGAAAACGGCAGCAGGTCCGTTATCTGCGCCTCCACCGGCAACACTTCCGCTTCTGCGGCCGCCTATGCCGCAAAAGCCGGAATCCGGGCAATCATCGTGATCCCGAGCGGAAAAATCGCGCTTGGCAAACTGGCACAGGCCGTTATGTACGGCGCTGAAATCGTGGAAATTGATGGCAATTTTGACCAGGCGCTTAAAATCGTCAGGAAAGTAAGCGAAACTTCGCCTGTTACACTTGTAAACTCGGTTAACCCTTACCGGCTGGAAGGCCAAAAAACGGCAGCTTTCGAGATTTGTGAGCAGCTGGGTTCAGCACCCGATGTCCTTGCCATCCCGGTCGGCAATGCCGGAAACATCAGCGCGTATTGGAAAGGATTCAAAGAGTTCAATGAGAAATTCGAAACCGGCCTGCCGGAAATGCACGGCTTTGAAGCGGAAGGCGCAGCTGCCATCGTCCGGGATCGGGTGATCGAAAACCCGGAAACGGTCGCAACCGCGATCCGGATCGGCAACCCGGCAAGCTGGAAACTGGCTGTCAACGCCCGCGATGAATCAGGCGGCGTGATTGACTCAGTGTCAGACCCGGAAATCCTTGATGCGTTCCGGCTGCTCGCCCGCAATGAAGGAACGTTCGCCGAACCGGGTTCATGTGCGTCCATCGCCGGTGTCATCAAGCAGGTCAAAACGGGACAGATCAAAAAAGGGAGCAAAGTGGTTGCTGTCCTGACCGGAAACGGGCTAAAAGACCCGCAAACCGCCATGTCCCAAGTCGAAGTCCGGCCTGCCGTGCTGCCGGCAACGGAAGAAGCTGTGACAGATTATCTTTCAAATGTGATCCATGTATGAACAGGCTGGTTATCCGCGTCCCCGCAAGCACGGCAAATCTCGGGCCCGGATTTGACTCAGTCGGCATGGCGCTCAACCGTTTTTTAACGCTTGAAGTACGCGATAGCGAGGAATGGGTTTTTGAACAAGTATCACCCCTTTTGCCGCCGCTTCCGAAAGACAGCGACCCTTTTATCTTAAAAATTGCGCGGCAGGTTGCGGATTTATACGGCGTGCAGCTTGCCCCGTGCAAAGTCATTGTTGACAGCGAAATTCCGCTTGCCCGCGGGCTTGGCAGCAGCGCCTCAGCCGTTGTGGCCGGCATTGAACTGGCTAACTTTGCCGGAAATCTCGGGCTTTCGCTTGCGGAAAAGCTGGACATTGCCTCCCGGATCGAGGGGCATCCGGATAATGTCGCAGCATCTTTGTTCGGCGGGCTCGTTGTTTCAGCCGAGCAAGGGGACGGACGAGTCGAAGTCGTGCCGTTTTTTGACATTATGGCGGATTTGCTCCTGTTTATTCCCGGTTATGAGTTAAAAACGGAAGATGCGCGCAAAGTGCTTCCTGATTTTTATGCACGGAAAGAGGCGGTAAAAGGAAGTGCGGCCAGCAATCTTTTTATTGCGGCGCTCATAAGCGGCCAGTACGAACTGGCCGGAAAAATGATGGAACAGGACCGTTTTCACGAGCCGTACCGGACAAAATTGATCCCCGAATTTTTGGAGATCCGCCGGCTGGCCAAATCACTCGGCGCGTACGGGACGGTCATTAGCGGCGCCGGCCCGACGGTTATTTCGCTTGTGCCGTCCGGGCAGGCAGAGGCCATGGCAGAAACGATCCACGCCCATTTTCCGCATGTGCTGGTTGAACCGGCCAAAATTGACCGGACCGGCCTTTCCGTCGAAAAATATGCGGCATCCAATATGCTGAACTTATAAAAAAGGTTTGGAGCATCTCCAAACCTTTTTTTATTTCCCCAAAAATGAGGCAAGTTCTCTTAACAGTTCATCTTTGTCTTTTTTCAACGCATCCGAAGAGAGCATCTCCCATTTCCGCGGGCGCGGCAAATGCACCTTCAATTCGTGAATGATGGCGGACGGCTGCTGCGACATGACAAAAACACGGTCCGATAGCAGCACGGCTTCATCAAGATCATGGGTAACCATAAGAATCGTCTGGTTTCCTTTCTCCCATGATTCGAGCAGCCAGCGGTGGACATCCATTTTAGTAAAAGCATCGAGCTTCCCGAACGGTTCGTCTAGCAGCATAACCGGTTTTTCGCATAAATACGTGCGCAAAAAGCTGATCCGCTGCCGCATGCCGCCGGAGAGCGAGGCGGGATAGTGGCCGGCGTAATCCTCAAGGCCAAACTGCCGGAGCACCTCCATCCCCCGCAAAACCCGTTCCCGTTTCCGCACCCCTTTTATTTCAAGCGGCAAAACAATGTTTTGCAGTGCCGTCCGCCAAGGCAGAAGCAAATCCTGCTGCGGCATGAAACCGGCGGCATCCTGAACCCCATCCGGTTTGCCGTCAAGCAGCACTTTGCCGCCATTCGCCTTTTCAATCCCGGCAATGATATTTAACAGCGTGCTTTTTCCGCATCCGCTCGGCCCGATAAAAGTACAGAATTCACCTTTCCGGATCGTTGCGGAAATGCCTTCCAGCACTTTTTTCCCGCCAAATGTTTTCGTAATACCTTCCAATTGCAAATACGTCATGGCCGGTTTGGAAGAAATTCGTTTGTGTAGGCAGCCTTGATGTTGATTTTTTTCTTAATGACTTTATGGTCATAAAGGAAGTCCATATAACGGCGCCACACTTCTTCCTTCTGTACCCCCCATTCCGCGGCATCGTCCTGGTACTTCGTGCTTAGCCACTTCTGGCTGGCGCGGACAAGCCCTTTATTTGTATCCGGCACGTCCTTAATCAGGATATCGGCGGCCTGTTCCGGGTGCTTGATTGCAAATGTATAGCCTTGAGCCGTAGCCTTCATAAAAGATTTGACAAGAGGTTTATCCCCTTTGGCCAGTTTTTCGCTTGTAATGATGACCGGGCTGTAATAATCAAGCGCAGGGTCGAGATCTTTGACCATGATAAGATTCAGTTTTTTCCCGCTCCGCTCTGCCTGGATGCCGTCCCAGCCGTAATAAATCCATTCAAAATCCGCTTCACGCCCGATTGATTTGAAAAAATCCGTCTGGCCGAGCACAATATTTTTTACTTTGCTGTAGTCGGCGCCATATTTTTCCATGACCGTTTTGATGACGGCTTCTTCAGACGGCGAACCCCAGCCGCCGTAACGTTTTCCTTCAAAGTCTTTCGGAGAAGTGATGTTGTCTTTTTTCAAAGAAGCAAAGCCAGAAGTATTGTGCTGGATAATCGCGGCAATGGACACAATCGGAATTCCTTCCGTCCTTGCCGTGGTGACATTTTCCTGATAGCTGACCCCGAAATCCGCTTTCCCGGAAGCCACCATTTGTTCAGCCGTAATATTGTCCCCCGGCTGGATGATTTTCACATCCAGGCCCTGCTTTTGAAAATAGTGTTTTGTTTTAGCTACATACAGGCCGGTATGATTGGTGTTCGGAAACCAGTCCAGCACAACCGTCACCTTTTGCAGCGCTTTTTTGCTGTTTTCTTTCTGCCCGCTGCTGGTGCATCCAGCAGCAAGCAGCAACATGGCCGCCTGCAAGATGATTAACATTTTCCTCATTGATGATCTTCCTTTCGGTATACCCATGGTGCGGATAGCCTTTGCAAACATTCAACAGCGCCGTATAAAAGAAATGTGAGCCCAATGATGACAGCAGAGATGGCAAACAGGCGGGCCGTCATAAAAGATTTCGTCGCCCTTGTCAGCATGACGCCGAGCCCTTCGCTTGCGCCGAGCCACTCACCGATAATAGCGCCCATCACACTATATGTAACGGCAATTTTTAAACCGGAAAAAAAGTAAGGGAGCACAGCCGGAAATTTGACTTTCCGGTATAGCTGCCATTTTGAAGCATGCATGGTCTTTAACAGTTTCACCAGGTCATCATCCACCGTTTGAAACCCTTCCAGGATGCTCAATGCCAGCGGGAAAAAGCAGATTAAAATGACCACAATGATTTTGGACTGGAGCCCGAATCCGAACCAGACGATTAAAAGCGGCGCAATTGCCACAATCGGAATCGTTTGCGAAACGACCAAAAGCGGCCGGACCAGCATCCGGAAAACGGGAACCATATCCATAAAAACGGCAATCGCTGCGCCAATCACAATGGAAAAGGCTAACCCGATCAATACTTCTTTTGCAGTTTGCCAAATATTGGGCCAAACCATCCATTGCAGGCTTTTCAATTCCTGCCATACTTCCGTCGGTTTTGGCAGCATCCATTCACTGATATGAAAGCCGGCCGTTACCCCTTGCCAGACGAAGAGCAAAAAAATGAGCCAGGCAGCCGTGAGCGCCGTGTTAACGAACCGGCTGCGGCGTTTGTTCGCGATATTTTGCAATTTTTTCATCCATTGTCACCCCGGTGCTTGGCCGGTAATGGATTTTGATCGATGTGAGGACATCAATCGCACCGGCTTGGACGCAAGCATCCTGCGCTTTTTTGATGATCTCAAGCAGCTCGTCAAGATCGCCTTCCATCGTCGTTTCCATTGCCCCGACTTCATAACGTACGCCGGCGTTTTGGACGACTTCGATCGCGCGGTCGACGACACCGTATAAGTCATCACTTTTAATATGCGGAACAACTGAAAAAGAAACCGTTACTTGATTCGATTTTTCCATCAAATTCTCCTCCTTTTTTTCAAATAAAAAAGCTTTCATTGCATGCGCAAGAAAGCCTGTCCATCCAAAACATGCCGAAACATGCTTCAATATGAGACTCCCTACGCTGGCATTATCCAGATCAGGTGAAGGGTCGATGCAAAGCGGCATCCTCTCAGCCAAACCGGCTCCCCTGCTTTTTTTCCTTGTAATTTTATTGTAACATGAAAGCCATCCTTTTTGGCAAAAAATTTTCAATAGGATGGTGCGGTGCGCAAGCCGGCCTTTGCCTGCCTTGGTAAAGATTGGGGCGTTAAGATAGCGGGGATTTTTGACGGCCTTCCTTAACATAGAACGCCTCTACGTTAAGATAGCATGTCTTTTTTTCGGACTTCCTTAACGTAGAACGCCTCTACGTTAAGATAGCATGTCTTTTTTTCGGGCTTCCTTAACATAGAGCGCCTCTATGTTAAGATAGCGGAACTTTTGGGCAGCCTTCCTTAACATAGGACGTCTCTACATTAAGAAAGCATGACTTTTGGGCGGGCTTCCTTAACATAGAACGCCTCTACGTTAAGATAGCGGGCATTTTTTTCGAGCTTCCTTAACGTAGAACGCCTCTACGTTAAGGAAGCGGGACTTTTGGACGACCTTCCTTAACATAGAGAGTTCTACGTTAAGATAGCGGAACTTTTTGCCGGCATTCCTCAACATAGAACGCCTCTACATTAAGAAAGCGGGCATTTTTTTCGAGCTTCCTTAACGTAGAACGCCTCTACGTTAAGGAAGCGGGACTTTTGGGCAGCCTTAACATAGGACGTCTCTACATTAAGAAAGCATGTCTTTTTGTCGAGCTTCCTTTCTATGTTAAGATAAATCCTGCTTTTTTCACCCTTCCTTAACATAGAACGCCCTACGTTAAGATAGCGGGGATTTTTGGTCTCCTTCCTTAACGTAGAGTGACTCTACGTTAAGGTAGCGAGGATTTTTCGCGGCCTTCCTTAACGTAGAGTTCCAACCCGTGCGTAAGTAACGCCGCTTATTCATGCTTTAAAGGCAAGGGTTTCCCTGCATGCCAACCCAAAGTTCCGACTGTTCGAGCGCATAAGCGACATCCAGCAGCCAATGTTCATTTCCTTTCGGCGCAACCAGCTGTACCCCTAAAGGAAGCCCGGCCGCTGTTACATGAACCGGCAGGCTGATCGCCGGCTGCCCGGTTAAATTGGCCAGCTGCGTAAACGGGGAAAACGTTAAGCTCGGTTCAAACATATCATAGACAAGTGCCTGCTGCTTTTCTTTCGGAAGTCCGGTAACGCCAAACAAGCGATCCCGCTCTTTCCCGGTTTGGGTAAGTTCCCCGATTTTCGGTGCCGGAAACGCGGTTGAAGGCGTGATATACAGGTCATAAGTCTCATGGAAAGCAGCCATTTGTGCTGCGGCTTTATCCCACTCCGCAAGGCTCTTTGCGTATTCCGCCGCCGTGACATTTTTCCCGGCAGCATACAAGACCCACGAAACCGGCTCCATATCTTTTTCCGTAAGCGGGCGTCTAAGTGCGCTTTCCAAATCCGAAAGTTCCGCCGCCATTTCCCCGCAGTTCATTAAATAATAGTTTTCCATCAGCCGCCTGCCGTCAACACCGTTTTTGGCTTCTTCCACAAGATGGCCCTCCTGCTCCAGCCATTTTGCCGTTTTATAGACAGCCTGTTTTGCATCGCGGCTGACAGGCGTCCCGACCGGCGATTCAACCGAAAACGCGATCCGGTATTTTTTCGTTCCACTCCGCTCTAGTTCCTTTACATATCCCGGAAAAAGCGGCGTTTGAAAAGCAGCGGCGGGCTCTACCGTTTGTAGCACATCGAGGAGCGCTGCACTGTCTCTGACTGTTTTTGCCAGCACAAAGTCAATAGCCGCCCCTTGCCATTGCCGTCCACGGCCCGGCCCGACCGGTGTCCTTCCCCTTGTCGGCTTTAATCCTGTTAAACTTGTAAAAGAAGCTGGGATGCGGATCGATCCGCCGCCGTCACTTGCACCGGCAACCGGTACCATCCCGGAAGCCACCGCAGCCGCGGAACCACCGCTTGATCCGCCGGGTGAAAAATGGGGATTCCACGGATTGCGCGCCGGACCATAAAGTTCAGGTTCCGTAATATTTTTTAATCCAAATTCCGGTACGTTTGTATGTCCGAGAATGATAAACCCCGCTTCCTTCAATTTTGCCGTAAAAAAAGCATCTTCTCTGGCACGGTTTTGCTGGAGCAGTTTTGATCCGGATGTGAGCAGCTCGCCCTTTACTGCCTGAGAAAGGTCTTTCAGCAAAATCGGCACGCCGGCAAATGGCTGCTCATCTGTACGGAGCGTGGCCGCTTCCTTTTTTGCTTTCTCAAACCGTGTCCGGATGACGGCATTTAAACGCCTGTTTGTTTTTTCAATCCGGGCCATTGCCGCCTCAAGCACTTCTTCCACACTTACTTCTTTTCGCTTTACGAATCCGGCCAGCCCTGTTGCATCATACGATAGATATGCAGATTCTTCCATCTCTCTCCCTCCATTTAATTCTATATTGACTGAATTTTATGGAGATGTCAAAACCTATGAAACTCGTTTAACCCTTTTTCTACCGGGTAAAAATGCACTATCACCATTAGGAGGCAGATAGAGATGGCAAAAGAAGTAGTTGGTATTTACACAACGTTGCAGGAAACGATTGACGTAGTAGACCGGTTGACCGCACAAGGCTACAGCACTTCCAATATTTCTATTATTTCAAACGGGAATGATGGAACTTTATTGAAAAAGCAGACCGGCGCAAATGTGGACCACACCACCACTGTCCAGGATGAACAAAACAGCTCTGTCTGGGAGAAAATCAAAGGGTTCTTCAAGCCGGACTATTATGATGAAACGACAAGAAAACTGACCAATCTGGATCTCCCGCAGGACGAACTGGACCGCTATTCGACTGAAATTGATGCCGGACACTATCTTGTGCTCGTAGACAATGATGCTTCTGCCCTCAATGAAACGGCCGCTCCCAGAACAGCCGATCCTGCCACAGAAGTTTCCGGCCAAACAACGGCATCCGGGTTGAAAAACGAATTTGGCGAAAACTACTCAACGTCGCAAGAAAAAAGGTAGATGTTCGCGAAAAAGTGCTGGATGTCGAAAAAAACCCTTGCATTTAAAATTTTTGCCAAAGCTGTCAGTATCCATTTTGCTTATTGAGTAAGCCCCAAATAGGCCGGCCGCTAAGTTTAAAAGGGCAAACCCGCACGGAAAAGGCGGGTTTGCCCTTTTTCTTTACGTTGATGAGGAAGGATCAGGCGTAACAGGCAGAATCGTTTTAGCGATCGACTGGTCGAGCGCTTCAAATTCCTCTAAAGAAATCGTGCTGTAAAGCTCTTTTCTCGTCTGCATGTCGGAAAGGGCATTTTTTTGCGTGCCTTCGTTTTTGATTTTTTCAAACACCCTTTCATAAGCTTTTGCGGCAACGCGCAGCGAAGTAACCGGATAAATGACCATCGCGTATCCCATTTCCTGAAATTCTTCCGCCGTATAATACGGGGTTTTACCGAATTCGGTCATATTGGCAAGGAGCGGCGCTTTTATTTTTTTCGCAAACAGCCGGAATTCATCACGGGACTCGAGCGCTTCCGGAAAAATCGCATCCGCCCCCGCTTCCACATACGCCTCAGCTCGCGTCAAGGCGGAATCCAGCCCTTCGACGCCTCTTGCGTCCGTACGTGCGACAACTACGAGGTGCGGTGCCACACTTTTGAGCGCCCGGATTTTTTCGCGCATGTCGGATGTCTCCACAAGCTGTTTGCCGTTTAAATGCCCGCATTTTTTCGGAAGCTGCTGGTCTTCAATCTGAACAGCCGCAACCCCTGCTTCAACCATTTCGCGGGCGGTGCGGGCAACGTTCAGCACGCCGCCAAAGCCGGTGTCAATGTCAACAAGAACCGGTAAATCGGTGGCACGCACGAGATCGCGTGCACGTTCCGCCATTTCCGTCAATGTGATCATGCCAAGATCCGGAATCCCTTTGCTCGCGGTATAGGCAGCGCCTGATAAATAAAGCGCCTCAAACCCTGTGTTTTTTGCAATGAGTGCCGCCATTGCATCATGCGCGCCGGGGATTTGCAAAATGCCTGGCGCCTGTATGCGTTCCTTAAACCGTTTGGCAAGCGCCTCCTGTGAAGACGGGTGATTGACAATCCAAACCATGGTGCAACATCCTTTCTACAAGGTGAATAAATTGACGAATTCATGAACGGCCATTTTTTCAAGCGCTTCTCCCGCAAGGCAGGCTTCTTTGATCCTTTCCTGCTGCTTCGCGGAATAGTGGGTGGCGATATTATCCGAAAACTTGGTGATAATTTTCGGGATCGCTTCTTCCCTTCTGAAGCGGTGGCCAAGCGGATACTCGACTTCCACATTTTCAGTTGATGTGCCGTCTTCAAAAAAGACTTGTACGGCATTCGCGATGGAACGTTTATCCGGATCAAGGTAATCGATGCTGTATTGTTTGTTTTCAACAACTGCCATTTTTTCCCTCAATGCATCAATGCGCGGGTCAGCGGCGACTGCGTCTTCATAATCGTCCGCCGTAATATTGCCTTTGATCAGGCCGACAGCCGTCACATACTGGATGCAATGGTCGCGGTCAGCAGGGTTATAAAGCGGCCCTTTTTTATCAATGATGCGGATGGCAGATTCATGCGTTGTAATGGTAATATGCTTGATTTGATCCAGTTTCCCGGCGACAACCGGATGGAGTTTAACTGCGGCTTCTGCTGCCGTCTGTGCATGGAATTCTGCCGGATACGATACTTTAAATAAAACATTTTCCATCACATAGGAACCGAGCGGGCGGGCCAGTTTCAGTTCTTTCCCTTTGAACATCACGTCCTGGAATCCCCACCCGGGTGCGGAAAGCGGCGTTTGATAACCCATCTCCCCTTTCATCGCAATCAGCGCAAGCGCCACGCCCCTGCTGGTTGCATCGCCGGCCGCCCATGATTTGCGCGAACCGGTATTCGGCGCATGCCGGTATGTGCGCAACGGGCCGTTATCAATCCAGGCGTGGGAAACGGCGTTCATGATTTCGTTTTTCCCGCCGCCGAGCATTTTTGTCGCAACAGCAGCTGTAGCCACTTTGACAAATAAAACATGGTCAAGCCCGACGCGGTTCAAACTGTTTTCCAAAGCAAGCACACCTTGGATTTCATGGGCTTTGATCATGCCCTCGAGCACATCGCGCACTTTTAGCGGTGCTTTCCCGTTGGCAACGCGCGTCCGGCTCAAAAAATCCGCAACAGCAAGGATGCCGCCGAGGTTGTCGGAAGGGTGCCCCCACTCCGCCGCGAGCCACGTATCGTTATAATCGAGCCAGCGGATCATGCAGCCAATATTAAACGCCCCCGCAACCGGATCGAGCACATAGGAAGTGCCCGGCACATGCGTCCCGTTCGGCACGGTTGTACCCGGAACGATCGGACCGAGCATTTTTGCACACTCCGGAAAACGGAGGGCGAGAATGCCGCAGCCGAGCGTATCCAAAAGCCCGTAACGCGCAGTCTCAAAAGCTTCGGAACTCGTAATCTCTTTGTCTAGCACATAACGGGCAATTTCTTCTATCAGGGCATCCCGCTCCCCTGTTTTTTCATTTACAGCTGTTGTACCGGCCAATTTAAACATTCCCCTTTCCAAACTTCATCTGCAGTGCAACACCGGGTCCTTAAGACAGCGTTTTACCCCAGCTTTTTGTTCACTTTATCTCTTAATGGTCCCGCCTTTTTAAAACCTCATCTTGCGAATGCAAGCCATCCGGTCGCAGGCCTTTTTAAAACTTAATCTTGCGGATGCAAACCGCGCGGGCCTTTGTATTGGACGCGCGGACGGAACAGGCGGTTGTTTTCATGCTGCTCCATCACATGTGCGCACAGCCCGACCGTTCTTGAACTGAAAAAGATCGGCGTATAAAGCGGAATCGGAATGCCGAGCATCCAATAAACCGGGGCTGCATAATAATCGAGGTTCGGATAGAGCCCTTTTTCCTGCGCCATGATTTTTTCCCCGGCTTCGCACATTTCAAGCAGCGAATGATCCCCTTTTTCCGCACAAAGTTCTTTCAGCGCTTCTTTCATCATCAAGGCGCGCGGGTCCATCTTTTTCATGTAGACGCGGTGGCCGAACCCCATTACTTTTTCTTTGTTTTTCAGTTTCGTATAAAGCATTTCTTCAAATTTTTCCACCGTGCCGGCTTCTTTCAGCATCTCCATCACCGCTTCATTGGCGCCCCCGTGCAGATGGCCCTTGAGCGATGCCACTGCGCCTGTTAACGCCCCGTATAAATCGGACAAGGTGGACGCAATGACCCTTGCCGTAAAAGTCGAATTCGGCAGTTCATGTTCGCTGTACAGGACAAGGGAACGGTCGAAAATCTTTTCTTCCTTTTCCGAAGGGACTTTCCCGGTGATCATGTACAGGAAATTGGCGCTGTACGACAAATCCTGCCGCGGTTCAACCGGGTCCTCGCCATTTAAAAGATGGTAGCTGTTTGCAACAATGTTCGGCACATTCCCGAGCAAATGGTATGCACGGTTTAAATTGGCTTTACGGGAGCGGTCCAGCAGGTTTTCATCATACCCCGCCAGCGCTGAAACCCCTGTACGGAGCGCATCCATCGGGTGGGTGGATGCCGGCAATAGCTTCAAAATGTCCAGCACGGCGTCTGGAATCCGGTAGTTTTTCTTTAAACTTTCTTCCAACGCTTTTTTCTCGGCATCATTCGGGAGCGTGCCTTCAAGAAGCAAATGCACGATGTCCAGATAGCTTTTCGTTTTCGACAACTCAATCAAGTCATACCCCTTTAAAACGATCTCGCCTTGGGCCGTGTCAAGAAAAGAAAGCTCCGTTTCAACAGCGACAACCCCTTCAAGCCCCGGCACAAACTGTGTCGTATTTCCCATCTCCATCCATCCTCCGTTTCTGTATTTTGCCAAAACTGTAAGCACTTACAGTTTTATGTAAAACAAAGTTGCCAATACCCCTGATGCTTTCATAAAAAAACATATCATAATATTTACAAAATGACAACGCCCACAGGCTTTGGACGACGATTCAGAACGGTCCTGTGATCCGGCTTTTCAAACAGCCCGGCTTCAGGGAAACTTTCCGTGCTCTTCCTGCCATTTCCCCGGAACAGCCAACAAAAAAAGACAAGTTTAACCTGCCTTGTCTTTTAAAACTATTGCTTTTTCGGTTTTCTCTTAAAACTGCGCTTCACAACATCGAAGAAACTCAGTGACTGAACCATCCGATTCGGATCCACATATTGGCGGACCGCCCGCAACACCCTTTTCGGATCTTTGGAAGAAAAGGTGTATGTCCCGTTTTTCTTCGTTTTGATCGCATAACGCGGGATCCATTTTCCTTTAAACATGACGGAAGCGATCACGTAATCGACTTCTTCCCAAGGAATTTGAATGTATTTGCGCACATCGCGCTCATTGAAAAATTCAAATCCTTTATCGCCGATCATGATTTTGCCGTAATCTGTCAATCCCATATGCGCGGCTGCCTTTATCACCAAATCCACTTTTGTATTGATTGATTGGACCATTTGATCCACCCCGTTCTTTTCTTTTTGTGGTTTCAAAAATTCATATCTATACAGCTTATCTTGATTTCCGGATCTTCGCTTCTAAAAAGGGTCCTGGTTGACCGGTGAAACGGCTGTACATCGCAATTCTTCCCGCAACCGTATTTGTAAATCCGGGGCAAATCTTCCCCGGCTGGCCTCTCCCTTATTATACGAAGTTTTACCGCCTGAAGCAAAACATACTCAGAACCCGTATACAACCCAGGGGCTGGCGGTTTTTTTGAAAAAAGCCCAGGCCAGAAAGCCCGGGCATTTGCCTTTTCTTACATTAAGTGAATTAAATGGAATACGATACCAACAACAAACAATCCAAGAATCATAACGATCGGAGACACTTTCTTTTTCAAAAGCCACATGCAGAACAGCGTCAAAAGCAATGCGGCAAGGCCCGGAATTAAGCTGTCCAGGTTGTTTTGCAATGTCGTGACTTTGACCGGTTCCAATGAGAGGCCGGCAGCTTGCTGTTCAAGCGCCGTTTTAATCCCCTGTGCTCCGGCAGGCAAATGATTCCAGTCAATATAAGCGCCTTTAGAAAGTTTTACTTGTGATACAACTGGTGTAAACTTAATCGATACCCATCTGTTAACCAGCGCGCCAAGGATAAACATCCCAAGGATCGATGCGCCTTTTGTAATATCCTGAAGAATGCCGCCCGATAAGTCCTCCGTAATTCTTGAACCAGCTCTGTAGCCGAATTCTTGTGTATACCACAGGAATCCCATCCGGATGAGGTTCCATGCAACGAAGAAAATAATTGGCCCGAGAATGTTGCCGTTCAATGCCAGAGAAGCACCTAACGCACCAAGGATTGGCCTGACCGTGAACCAGAATACCGGATCCCCGATCCCTGCCAAAGGCCCCATCATCCCGACTTTCACACCTTGAATGGCTGTGTCGTCAACGGGAGCGCCGTTTGCACGTTCTTCTTCAAGCGCTAAAGTTACACCAACAATCGGTGCAGCGACATAAGGGTGAGTGTTAAAAAATTCCAAGTGGCGCTGCAGGGCAGCAGAACGGTCTTCTTTCGTTTTATATAATTTTTTGATGGCCGGAATCATGGTATATGCCCAGCCGCCGTTTTGCATCCGTTCATAGTTCCAGGAACCTTGAAGGAAAGTTGAACGCCACCATACAGAAATACGATCTTTTCTAGATAATTTTAGTTCTTGTGCCATTTTTCTGTCCGCCTCCTTCTTAGTAATTGTCAATAATATCGCCTAACGGATCGCCGGTGTTTGCATTTCCGCCGCCTTTACCGGAGCCGCCTTGTTTGGAGAGCGCCAAATAAATCAGTGCAAGTGACACACCGATACCGCCAAGGCCGATAAGGGTAATTTGCGAAACAGTTGCCAAAACGAACCCAATGGCGAAGAACGGCCATACTTCTCTTGTCGCCATCATATTAATGACCATTGCATAACCAACAGCAACGACCATTCCCCCGCCGATTGCAAGGCCGTCTGTCAACCAGGTCGGCATGGCGGATAACAAGTCACGCACCGGTCCTGCACCAATGGCTAAAACCAGGACTGCCGGAATCGCAATACGCAGCCCTTGCAGGCAAATCGCAACAATATGCCAAAACTCAACTGTTCTGATGTTTCCTTCCCGCGCTGCGGCATCCATTAAGTGGACAATCCCTGTTGCAATGGTACGAACGATGATCGTCAATAAGAGGCCGGCAACCGCAAGCGGAACGGCAATCGCGATTGCAGAAGATACACCGGCTTTGCCTGCGCCGCTTAAAACTAAGATAATGGCAGATGCAACGGATGCAAGCGCAGCATCCGGCGCTACGGCAGCCCCGATGTTTGCCCAGCCTAAAGCGATCATTTGCAGGGTACCGCCTAAGATAATACATGGCACTAAGTTACCTGTAACGAGGCCAATTAACGTACAAGCAACGAGTGGCTGATGGAACTGGAATTGGTCCAAAATCCCTTCCATACCAGCTAAAAATGCTACGATAAAGACTAGTATCATTTGGACAATATTTAAATCCATAACGAGTCGTCCTCCCTTTTCTCCTGATGGGCAGGATTATTTTTGTTTGTTCAGCTCTTCCTGAGCCCTTTTGAGAATTTCGTCCATGTCGCCTTTTGCATCGCCCGGAACTTTGCGCACATCAAACTTTAGCCCCAGTTCTTTCATTTTTTTGAAAGCATCAATATCATTCTGGCTAAATGCCAGCACCTTGTTTGGCTGAACTTTGCCCGGCGAGTGTGCCATGGAACCGACGTTGATTGTTTTCAATGGAACGCCGCCCTCGACTGCACGGAGCACATCCTGCGGGTTTTCAAAAAGAAGCAGGGCGCGCTGGCCACCGAAATGCTGGTCATCTTTCGCAAGTTCAATCATTTTACGGATAGGAACAACGTGTGCCTTTACACCAGGGGGCGCAGCCTGTTGAATCAGTTTCTTCCGAAGTTCGTCCTTCGCTACCGCATCCGATACAACGATGATACGTGTAGGCCGTGTCGTTTTTGTCCAAGATGTTGCGACTTGTCCGTGGAGCAGGCGAGAGTCGATCCGTGCCAGCACGTATTCAAACTTGCCAGGAGCCCCTGCCGTTAACGGTTTTCCGGCAGGCTTGGAAGGTGCGGCCGGCTGTAATGCTTCAGGCCTTACTTTCACGCCTTCTTTCGCTGCGCCTAAAATATGCGCGGCAATGTCCTGGGCTTTGTTCATCGTGGCGCGTGCTGCAAATGCTTCAATGAGCATTGGCAAGTTCATGCCTGAGACGATGGCCCACTTGTCTTTGTGTTCTTCAAACAAGCTGTTGGCCTGGTTGAAAGGTGTTCCGCCCCAAAGATCGACTAAGAAGAGGACTTCATCCTGGTTGTCGAAAGAGGCGACTGCTTCTTTCATTTTTGCCTTTACGTTATCAGGGCCTTCGCTCGGCATCAATGTAACAGCTTTTACATTTTCCTGCTTTCCGAAGATCATCTCTCCGGATTGCAAGACACCATTGGCGAAATCGCCGTGACTGGCAATGATAATTCCTACCATCTTCTTACCTCCCTAATCGTATTGTTACAGTATCAATCTTATAAATAAGTTCTAAAGAACCTGTAACTAAATTCATGGATGTAGCCGTTTTTCCTTTTTGATCAGCTGCATCAAATCGATTTTCCGGTCGGCGGGCACTTGGCGGATTTCCAATTCGATGCCGCGTGCAGCCAGCTTCGCAAAGGCCTGGATATCATCCTCATTGACTGAAATAAAATTGGTGATCATCTTCTTGCCTTCCGTAAAACGCATGCCGCCGATATTGACCGATTTCAAACCAACCCCTGCCTGGACAACTTCCAGTACATCCTGCGGCGAAACAAACAGCAGCATCACTTTCATTTCGTCAAACAGCCGGTTTTGGTAAAGTTCAAGCAGTTTTTGCTTCGTAATGACATGTGATTTGATGCTCGGTGGTGTCGCTTGCTTCAATAAAAGCTTTCGCAGCTCGTCATTGGCGGCTTCATCATTGGCCACTAAAATCCGGTCAATCCCCACTGCCCTCGACCAAACCGTGGCAACCTGGCCATGAATCAAACGATCATCAATGCGCGCAAGCCGTATATCCAATGCCATCCGACCACCTCCTGCTAATCAATCGTAAAAAACTTGCCTTTCCGCCTATTATAATGCAAGATGTGTGCCAACTTTTGAGTATCAAAAAACAACCGTTGTCAAATAAGCGTTTTCAGAAATCCTTTTATGCTTATGATACACAAACCGTTTGTTTAATACACATTGAAAAAGGGTTTTATTTTCCATTTCGCTACTGTATTAAAAAGTTCTGCAATACCTGTATCATTTTGATACTTTTGACCTGCATGTGCATTCCGTATCAGGGATATCTCTCCGTCTTTTTCCCCGGCATAAAAAAAGCCTGCAAATAGTGAGAATCTATTTGCAGGTAAAAATTACCGCACGGCTGCAGTTTGCTCGGCAGATAAATGGTCGATCATGTCGGCAATATAATAAAGTTCATCATCCGACAGCTTCAATTTCAGCTGGTCTTCAAAAATTTGCGCCGCCTTTTTATATTTTTTGATTTTAGCAGTTTTTTCCGGCGTGATGTCATTTTTGTAAATGAGGCCAGACTGGGTGACCATTCTTTCGAGCGCACAACCGATATGAATATTCATATTGATTTTCGATGCGTTGTTAAACGGCCTTTCCGCTATTTTTTCAAGGGCAGTGACAAACGCCGTAATCGCTGTGATCACTTTCTTTGGATTTAAAAAGGTTAAAAATTCATTCAGGCTTTCTTCCGTCATTTCCCGCACCATTGCCGGAGACCTTGGCGGTTGTTTCAGCAACTGGTGGTTTTGAATGAGATGGGTGACCTGCGTTTCCCCGTCGCCCATAAACAAAGATTCAAGCGGAACAAACGGGGCCTGGACTTTCGGATCGGCAATCCCGACAGCGAGCAAAATGTCATATTTCTGCATCAGCATTTCTTTCTTTTCTTCTACTTCGTTGATTGGCAGCGGGATAACGGCAATATTGGTTTTGCCGATGTTTTTGAGCAGTCTTGTAATCAGCTGCTTTAATTTTTCCGCCGTCCCTTCCCCTGTTGAACAGACGGAAAGAATGGCCTGCGGTTTCACGGGCTTCCCTGTTTCCCGCGGTTTGCTTTCCATCTGGTAAGATCCGTAGCCGCGGAATTCCTTTAATGACTCATAAATATCGTCGAGATCCATTTCCATAATCGTCGCTTTGCGGATCGCTTCAATGACGAGCGCCGTTGTCACCATATCGATGGTCCGCGTTTTGATGCCCGTTTCCTGTGTAATCACATCGCCAAACCCGGTCAGCGAGCCCATATCGACAAGCAGCAGGACGCCTTTTCCCATATCAATTTCTTTTACCCGCCTCTTCATTTCCTCCAAAACATATTTCGGGTCCATATCAAGCGGCATATCAATGCAGTCCACATTCGATTCACCGAGGAGGCTTTTCACAACACTTACCATGCTGCTTGCGGTGCTGAACCCGTGCGCGGCAACGAGGATCGCCACCTGCTCGGCCTTTTGTTCGTCTATAAGAGATGTGAGCAAAATCGTTAAGTACATGGCTTCTTTTACCGGTACATGCACGCGGTATTTTTCCCCGATCATTTTGCAAATATCAAGTGACAGCTGATACTCCTGCGGTCGGTCATTGATGACATTTTCGATATTCGTATAATTGGCCACCTGCTGGTTTTTTACCCGCTTCAGGAAGGAAGTCAAGTGCAGGCTGAACGCCAGCAAAAAACGTTCATTTACTTTGCACTTCAGCCGTTTTTCCACAATATCCTGCACTTCTTCGCTGAAATTAAGGATATCTTCGCTGACAATTTTTAAGATTTTCTCACGGTTCAGCGCATAGCTTGAAAACTTGTTGTAAAACTTGTTTAAATGGATATCGATGTCCAATTTCAGAAACCGGTTAATGTCTTCATCCGACACGTCCTGTTCCATCATAAAACTGACTTTGTCCTCGATGATGTTGTACAGGTTAAAATCCGGTTCGTACGGGTCTTCTTCAAAGAGCGCCTTGTTTTCCCCTTCCGGATAAACCGTTAAATAGGAATCAATTAAATCGGAAAGCTCCTGGATTTCCTGGCGTTTTCTACTAAAATAGAAGAAACCGTTTTTCAGTTCGGATGGCAGATCTTTAAAGTGGATGGTAATGACATCATCGTGCAGGCAGTGCAGAAAACCGTTGGCGCAGACAAGCTGGATGTTGGATTTCAACTGCCCGACGTTACCGTATGACGTATTGCCAATTAACGCCTTCATCGATTCCGCATCAATTTTAATCGGTTTTTGGACGCGGTTTGCTTCAATGGCAAGCAGGAATTTCAGAATCTCAATCTTGTCAATTGCCGGCCGTTCTTCAAAAGACGGAATCCGGATCAGGATCGGAATACGGCGGACAAACGTTTTCAACAAGGAAGATTCCGGGTCTTCCGTTGTCGCCCCGACGATCAGGACATTGGCGTTGCGATTCCGTTCGGTTTCCCCAAGCTTTGCATATGTCCCCGTATCCATAAAGTAAAAGAGCATTTCCTGTCCTTCAGGCGGGAGCCGGTGGATTTCATCGAGAAACAGCATGCCGCCGTCCGCTTTGGAAACAAGGCCGTCTTTTTCGCTGTCCGCACCCGTAAAGGCGCCTTTAATATGACCGAAAATGTGGGAAATGAGGAGCTGCGGGTTATTCGCATAATCCGCGCAGTTAAAGACAATAAATTGGGCGTCTTCGTCCATAAACGGGGCTGCCAGTTTTGCATAATTGAACATCAAATTGGCAAACAGCGTTTTCCCGACACCAGTCTGGCCGACAATGAGCGTATGAAGGCCGTGCGGGGGATAGAGGACGGCCGCCTTTGCCTGTTCGACCTGCACTTTCAGGCTTGTTTTCGAACCGATCAGGTCATCAAAGGGATTCGTTTCCCAGGCGGTATCATGATTTGCGGACGGACCGTTGCCCGGATCCGGGGATTGCCCGCCCGTCACTTCAAGTATATTTTCATATTCATATTGATCTTCCGGCAATTTCGTTCCGAGAAGGTCTTCCATGATTTGTTTGACCAAGTAATGAACCGGGCGGCCTTTTATTTTGATAATCCGTTTCTGCCGCAACAGCTTGTTCAGCTCGGCACTGACATTGTTTCTTAAAATGCCAAGGTCTTTTGCGATATCCGAAGCTGTAAATCCTTCTATACGGATCCATTCATCAAGCGTTTTGCCTTGCGACTGTTCAACAAGATACGCGTAAATGCGGTCAATCCTTTTCAAAATGCCACCCCATTTCTAAGTATAAACTGTATCTTAATAGTATCACGAATGTATCATCCATCATAGCAGGAATATATTGCGAACAAGTGTCAAGTTTTTGCCAAAAGGAGCTTATCTTTAATACACTTTTAGAACCCACGCTGCTTCAGGTGAAAACGCCCGGTACACCCGAAAAATAGGATAAAAAAACAACGCCGCATATGGGCGCTGTTCATTCAACAATTTTCGGCCGCTTCCATCCATCTGCTTTCCGCAACATCCGGCGGTTCATTTTCTGTTCCCAAACCGGTTCATGCATGTGTTTCCGGCGAAATTCAGGCGGTTCATTTATTGATCATATTGGGGCTTACTGAATCCGCACTTTCGCCATGCGTTCAGCAAGCCCTGTTTCCCCTTAAGCCCTGTGCCTGCCCCGTCATCGTCTTGCGAAAAGTTTACACTTTCCCGCTTGTTTTCTGTCCGAGCTGCATCCATTCAAACTGGCGGAGTTTCAGTTCGAATAATTTCAGCGGATCCTGATACACTTCCGGATTTTCTTTCATATTCTCCAGCATCTCTTTTGTCTCGGCAATGGCCGCCCCTGTTTCCGCAATCGTTTCGCGGAGAACCGTTTCCGGATTTTTAAAGAACAGGCGGACATCGCGCTCAAGCCCTTGTTCAAACAGCTCGAATTGCAGCATCACTTTATTCGTGACAAGGTTTGCAATTTCCGTATAATCTTCGCTTTCGATAAATTTTTTATAGCGGTTATACAGCATTGTTTTGTTTTGCGAAAGCACACCAAACAATTTGCCCGCGCTCTTTAACAGGACCTGCTGCGGCGTATGGCGCAACAATATATTGACCGGTTCAAAAGGAATTCCGTTTGCCATCCGATCCGCATCACGCCGCCAGTCCTCCATAATTTTAAAATCGCAGGCAAGCGCAAGAATCTCTTCCCCGTACAACTTGTTAAACCCTTCCGCCATTTCATCAAGATAATCCTGGCTTTGCTGCAATTCCCTTTCCGACGCTTCTATCCACTCCGTCACCAGCTCCTCGTATTTCGGGGAAATGGACGTCTGCAAAAAGTGCCGGATCCGGTTGTTCATTTCTTCATTCAACTCGAGATGAATTTTCCGAAAATCACTGTCCGGCTTAATAAAATCGGCGCTTTTCCGTAAAATTTCCGGAATCTTATTTTGCAGTTCATCGCGGATTTTCCGCGTCATGCTGTGATAGGACGAGCGGACAAGCTCGGTTTGTTCATGGATGACATCCTGAAGCTGGTTTGCCGCTCCGTTTAATTTTGCGTACAGATCTTCATGCCGGTTGATTGACTCTACCAGATGCTGTTCATTTTGCAGCCTTTGTTTCAGCAGATCGGCAATCGATTCCCGAATGCAGTGCGAAAGTTTGTCAATCCGGCTTTCTTCCAGGTTTTCCGGCTTGAAATTTTGCCGGAAAAAGCGGGCAAGATCCAGCCCTGCTTCCCGGGATGCATAATTGGACGTATAAGGGTGCAAGTTTGCCTCTGGAAAAATCGTTTTCACCTTTTGTACTGTTTCTTCCACTAAATCTGCCGCTTCCTGCTTGCTGTATATCATATCCATTTTGGACAGCAAAAAGTGAATCGTTAACCCGGGCACTTGTTCCTTCATTTTCAACAACATATCCGCTTCTTTGTCTGTAAGGGGATCATTTGCATTTAAAACGAATAAAACGCCGTCAACAAAACGCAAATACTCGTATGCCTTTCCCCGCCCCGGCCCGTTCAGCCCGGGTGTATCGATGAAAATAAGCGCATTTTCTTCCAAAAACCGGCTCGGACCCCGCCATTCAAGCATGTCTCCGGGCTCCGGCGCCGCATTGTCCTCTTCCGTTACAGGCGAAATGCCTTTGTCCGAGATCACAGAAAGCGCATGTTCATCATCATGGCGCACCGCCATCACAAACTGTGTCGGCCGTTCGGGGAGCGGGTCGGCCAGCACCGACTGGATAAAGGCCGTCTTGCCGCTGCCGTTCATGCCGGTAACGAGAATGTGCTGGACATCAAAGTCAATCAGCTCCCTCGCCATCCATTTCAAACGGGTGCTGACGGATAGCCCGTTCCTTTTTGCCCATTGCATAATGGAATCAAAGAGCCGGAGCGCATATTCAAGCTGATCCAATGTTTGCTCCGCATGATTCAGAATCGTTTCCGCATCGGCAATTTGCTGCGGCCCGATGCTGCCCGGAAAAAGATCGCCCCATGCGAGAACCGCAGTGGATGCTTGAAGGGCGTGCGCCTGGTCCGTGATCCGCAGCCAGTTCGTTAAAATGCCCGGCATCACCGGTGCCAGTTGTTTTAACAGATAGCTGCCGCTGATTAAAGAAAAATAGGTTTCCCCGTAAATGGCAGACAGCTCGTGCCAAGTTTCAAGCGAATGGAGTTCAAGCCCGGCAAATAGGTCATTGAATTCGCGGAGCCAGCCGAGATACGCGCCCTCCGTTTCGTAGGACCGCCAAAGCGCAACCGCCAGTTGTTCAAACTGAATTTGATCCACCTTGTATAAAACGGACAGCGCATCCCGAAAATAATCCGGCGCAATCGTCTTGGTATGCCCTTTTTCAATATACGACTTTAAAATTTGAAACCAAAACAGCGATTCAGTGCGGATGGATTCATTGACAGCCAGTTCAACCGCATTCATCCAGTCTTCGTTTTTTTCAAAGTAGGCACGGGCGATTTTCGTCACATTCGGATAGTCCGGGTTCATAGCGACCGCTTGTTTGATTGTCTGGACAGCCTGGTCATGCTTTTGCTCCTCCATATAAAGTGAGATGAGCTGAAGCGCGATCTCCGTCTTTAACACGATAGAGTCTGTTTGAACCGACTTGTAAATTTCTTCGGCCATGCTGCTGAGACCGAGTTCAAAATAAGCATCCCCCATGTTTTTTTGCGCCCACGGTTCAAAGTCGTTATGTATGCTTTCCCATTTAAAAACGGCCGCTTCATAATCTTTATAATGAAAATAAATTTCCCCTTGTGCAAAGCGGATATAGGAAAGATCGGCATTTTCAAGGGCATTTTCTTTTTCGAACGCTTCACCGAGCACTTCAAGCGGATGGCGCTCTTCCCCTTCTTTGATAAACGTTTCATAATAAGATTTTTGAACAAACTGGTCTTCCGGCTTCATGATTTTCCTCCTCACACGGCCTTTTATATCTCTATCATATTGCATCCGGGATGCAGCGATGTGTAGAATTTTGTCGATTACTTTATTTTATCAAAACATCTCCAACAAAAAATTTCAGTTCGCTTTCAATTTTGATACAAAAATGAAACATTTACCATATTTTCGCTTGCTTGGAGCAATTTTGAGCATGTTTCCCGTTTATCACCCTGTTTTTCGCTCATGACATCGTACCCGGAAATGCGCCTGAATGAACGGGAAACGTTTTCTATGTTATAATATTCACATTACAGATTGGAAGGAGCATCAGCCATGGGAAAAACAAAATGGACAGGGTATGCCGGCACCTATACAAAAGGCGCCAGCGAAGGGATTTACACCTTCACCCTCAATACAGAAAAAAAGCAAATTGAAGATGTGAAAGTTGCCGCCAAACTGGACAATCCGACTTATCTCAATATCACGGCAGACAACCGCAATCTGTATGCCGTTGTCAAAGAAGGCAGCCAGGGCGGGGTTGCGGCTTTTTCAATTGATGCGGAAAGCGGTGCTCTAACAGAGTTGAACCGCCAGTTATCCGGCGGCGCCTCCCCGTGCCATGTCAGCGTGGATTCAGCCAAGAAAACGGTCGTCTCCGCCAACTACCATAACGGGACGGTCAGCGCCTATCTGACAAACAAAGACGGCAGCCTGCAGCCGGCAGTAAGTGTTATCGAACATACCGGCTCCGGCCCGAACCCTGAACGCCAGGAAAAACCGCACGTCCATTTCGCAGGCTTTACCCCGGATAAAAAATATGTCGTCGCGGTGGACCTCGGCAATGATACGATTACAACGTACGCGCATGATGGCGGCAAATTAACGGAAAAAGCCGTCCTTTCCGTCCGCCCGGGAAGCGGCCCGCGCCATCTTGCCTTTCATCCGGGCCGGAAATTGGCCTACTGCATGACAGAATTGAGCAATGAAGTGATTGTGCTCGAATTTGACGAAGCTTCCGGCACGTTTAAAGATGTCCAGTATATCAAAACGATTCCGGAAGATTTTACGGAAAACAGCCAGGGAAGCGCAATCCATCTCTCTTCCGACGGCCGTTTTGTTTATGCCGGAAACCGCGGCCATGACAGCATTGCCGTGTTTGCAGCCGGCCCGGACGGCAAACTGTCCCTTGTTGAATACACTTCAACCGAAGGAAGCTGGCCGCGCGACTTTGTGCTTGACCCGACCGAAAAATTTGTCGTTGCCGCAAACCAAGAATCGGGCACGCTCGTTTTATACGCCCGCGATCCGGAAACCGGGATCCTCACTTTGCTGCAAAAAGACGTCCCGGTTCCGGAAGCGGTTTGTGTAAAATTTTTGCACGGGTAAAATTTTAGCGATTCAAAAGGCGGGTCCCGGTCCGCTTTTTGCTTTTTCCGGGGAAATTCTCATCATTTTATCATTTTCATTTCACAAGTTTTTCTTTTTCATGTTTTACATTTAGGACAGCGGCAAGGAATTGCAGCAAACCATATTTGGCCGGGCTTCCCCCAGAGCCTGGCCAAACCTCCTTTTATCATACCGGCCTTGTGCCGGTTTTTTATTGGCCGAGTTTTTCGGCGACGGAGGCCAGTTTTCCTTCCATCGTGAGCTGTTTGTCCCTGCGGTCGTCGATGCGGATATTCGTTTCAACACGCTTTACGCCATTTGAAAAAGGGATTTCATGCAGTTTTTCAATGATTTCAAACAGGTCATGGATGTCCCCTTCTATTAAAGTGCTCATCGGGGTCAGCTTGATTTTCACCCTTCCCTGTTCTTTTCCCAGCGCCTTCTCAATCTCCGCCACATATTTGCTGATGCTTGTTGAATCCGTTCCGACCGGAAATATGGTAATATCGGCAATCGCCAATGCAATCCCCTCCTAATATTCTTCTTTCTTATTATAAACCAACTTTATTTTTCATGTCTTCCTTCTCATTTTTCTTGTCTATTCCGCTTTTTTCATTCGAATAGCCCGCTTTCTTTCCCTTTTCTTGTAAAACGTTCGGTCATACGGCTGAGCAGTTTCTTGGCTGCGGTCCCGAAAATAAGCGCAATTGCCAGAAATCCTGCCAGATAAATGATATCTGTGATCACAGCCTCCATCAGCATCCCGCCAACAGCTTCACGCATTAAGCCAATTCCGTAAGTAAATGGCAGGAGCGGATGGATATGTTGAAAGAAAGACGGTTCCATCTGGATTGGAAAAGTGCCGCCCGAACCGGAAATTTGCAGGACAAGCAGGACAATCCCAAGTGCTTTTCCCACATTGCCAAAAACAGAAACGAGTGTATAGACCATCACGGTAAAAACAGCACCAATCCCGATACCGAACAAAATAAACCAGGCTTTTTCCTGCACATCCACATGTAAAATAAAAAGATCGCCCGCCGCCGTTATCGCCGACTGGAAAAACGCAATCGTTAAAAACAGGAGCAGCTTGCCGAAATAGACTTGCCAGCTGGCATATGCGCCGCCATGGTGGTGTTCAACCGACAGCAGGGATACCAATAGCATTGCCCCCACCCAAAAAGACAGGACTGTATAAAACGGAGCCATGCCCGCACCGTAATTTTTGATTGGATATAGAACTTCTTCCTTCAGCGATACCGGCTGTTTTAAAAACCCGCTTTCTTCTTGTGCATCGTTCTTCAGCAGTTGAATCCACCGGTCTATATTTCCCTGTTTTTCAAACGCCCGGATTTTACCAGCCAGTTCCCTGATTTTTCTCTCAGCAGCCGGCAGTTCCGTTTCAGCCGTTTTCAATTTTGCTTTCCCGATTGCAAGCCCGGTTTTCGTATCGCGGAGAATCGCCTGGATATCCGGCAGGCTGCCTTCCAATTTTTGAAACAGCTTGTTTGCTTTTGCACTGTCCTGCCCGGCTTGTGCCACAAATGTTTTTAAATCCGCGGCGATGGCTGCACCATCGTTTTCAAGCAGGCTGCCGGCGATGGCCCCGGCACGGCCGGCTTCCTGCTTTAGATCTGCCTGCAATGTTTCCGGCAGCAACCCGTCATTGACCTGTTGGAGAATTTTCCCGTTTAGGTCCTGCTGTTTTTGAAAGGACTGGCTTAGGGCAGTAAACCGAGCGGCAACAGTGATGAGATGCTGAGAACCTGTTTCTTCAGCAGCGGTTCTCAGCAAATCACTGAACGCGTCAGAGATTTGTTTACTATTTTGCAAAATCATCGTATTTTTTGGCGCTGTTTCTGCAATTTTCGTTTTGTCTGCCAGCATACTCACCTGGTTCGAGACTGCAGGAGCGGCATTCAGCGCTTCCAGTCCGGTTTTGATCACGGTATCCGTCTGCTCAAGCAAACTTCCGGTGCTTCCAAAAAAGCGGGCCATGTCCCCTGAGACGGTTTTGCCGCGTTTTGCAAGCCGCTGGACATCGGGCATCGCGCTTTCTGCCTGTTTTCTTACTGCGTCTGCTTTCGTAATGTCCCGATCTGCCGTCCTGATGATCCGGTTAAGCTCCGGAATGTCTCCCTCCAATCTAAAAACCCATGCTTTAAAATTTTCAATATCCGGCAAATCCCTTTCAAGTTCAATGCCGATTTGATTAAACATTGTAAAAATCGCTTTGCTAACGGTTTTTACAAATTGCGCACTAATTTGCTGTGTAATGGCAGACGCACCCGACCCTGTTATTTTAGGCGCAATCGCATTGATTTTTTCATTAACGGTATAAGTAATGACCGGTTTCTCCGGCTTATCACCCAGGATGGAAGCCAGTTTTTCCGAAAAATTTTCCGGGATGGTCAGGCTCGCATAATATTCTCCGGTCTTTACGCCGCGTGTGGCTTCCTTTTCCTGCACAAACCTCCAGCCGAGCGTTTTATTTTGTTTCAACTTTTTCATGACTTCATTGCCGGCGTGTACTTTTTTTCCGTTGATCGCTGTCCCCCGGTCCAGATTCACAACGGCTACTGCAATTCCTTTTGTGTGGCCGTATGGGTCCCAGGATGCCTTGATGTTAAACCAGGCATACAATGATGGAAGAATAATCAAGGCGGCAATGATCAGGCTTGCTGCCCAGTTTGTTGTCATTTTTTTCAAATCAGTTGCATAAATCTTCCATACTTTTTCCATTGGCAGCCTCCAAATGTTGTTGTACCTTTATGTTTTCCAACCGTTTGAACTGTCATGTACACGCAAAAAAGCCTGTGCGTCTCAGGACACGCACAGGCTAGCGTCAAACAAGCCATTTTCCTTATGTAATTGATTTGCGGCCCGCACAAGCAGGCGTCTGCAGTAACGTAAATATTACGGATGAAAGCCGGTGCCCTCACTTTGCGGTTTTACAAGCAGCAAGTCCGTTATTTCACAGGCAATGTCCGTTTCCCCTGCACCTTATTCATGTCCAAAAACCTGCTTTATTTCCGCCTGCAGCTGCTCCAGTAATGGAAAAGAGTGGTGCAACGCAATACTTTCTGCAATACTTCGATAGTACCATTCCTGCTTTTCTTTCCCACGGCTGAACGCGTTCCACACGCTCTCCCCATTTTTTCGCAATCCTTCGTGTATCGTTTTCAAATTGTGGAGTTTATCTGCACATATGAGCATACAAATTTCCTCTTCTGCCGTTTTTAATAGCTCGATGGTATGCTGTTTTCGTTCCTCCCACCGCACATTTTTAGGCGGTTCGGTGCAGGCTGCAACAATGCGGGCAACATCGCTTCCAAATTCAGCTTCTATCTCCTCGTTTGTCACCGCAGTATCTTCAACCGTATCATGAAGAAGCCCTGCTGTGACCACTTCTTTGCGGCAGCCTTCTGTTAAAAGCATCATGGCAACCGCATACGGATGCGCAATATACGGAAGGTCGGACGCTTTCCGGTATTGGCCTTCATGTGCTTTTGCCGCAAATTCAATTGCTTTTTCCACCATTTCCATAAGAAATTCCTCTCTTCTCATTCAAAACCTATTCCTATCATCATACCAAAACGGCGCGGCTATACATGAATGAAAATCGAAAAGTTCAGCACTTTTTTGGCTTCTTAAACATCAAAATGGATCCTTAGTCGGCAGAATATTCCTTCCTGTCCTGTCTGAATTGAAAAAGAAGCAGATCCTTGCTTCTTTTTATCTACTTTCTTTGCCTTTACCCCCGCGAATTCTTTTATGTTATCACTTTTTCCCACTTCTCGATATGCTTTATCCGACCATTGCTTGAGCACAGTGATTTGCCGCTGTACCCGCTTTATTTCTTTTTGCTGCTTTTCATACGCCTGGAGGCAGAAGTCTTATAACTGCCCATCATCATGCGAAAAAGCACCCAAATCTATCTTTTCCCTTTTTCGCATGATTTGAGTCCGTTTTCATTCTCGTAATATGAATTTAATCGTATTGTAATCTTCCTTTCTGCCTATTTGTGTTATAACAAGAGTACGGAGAAGGGAGTTGTCTTATGCACTTAAAAAGGCGAATTGCAGTTATGGCGTTTGCCATATTCGTTGGCACGGCACAACTAAATGCCTATGCAGAAACAGATCAAGGTTCCTTACAGAAAAAATTGGATGAAAATACGCAAACCATTCAAAAGAAAGAATCGGAGAAAAAAGCCGTCGAAAGCAAAATGGAAAATTTGCAAAAAGACTGGAACGCATTGCAATCATCCATTCAGAAAAATAAAGAAAATATCGCAGCAACTGAAGCGAAAATCCAGTCAGCAAAAGATTTGATTGAAAAGAAAAAAGAGGAAATCGTAAAGCTGGAGGACCAAGTTTCTGCACGGGAAGGCGTGATTAAAAAACGCCTCGTTGCCATGCAAAAAAACAACCAATACGACTATGTGATTGAAACGATTTTAAACGCGGAAAGCATTGGCGACCTGATCAACCGGGTCAGTGCAGTCGCGACACTGCTGAACGCTGATACAAGCCTTTTGGATCAGCAAAAAGCGGACCTTGCGAAAATTGAAGCCGATAAAAAAGCCATTGCAGACCAGGAAAAAGTGCTCGAACAGGAGCAGGCAAACTTGAAAAGCAGCCAGGCAAAACTGCAAACAAATTTAAAAGAAAAGGAAAAAGCATTGTCGGGATTAAAATCGAAGTATGACAGCATTCAAAATGAGCTGTCAAAAGCGGAACAAAAACAAACCGACTTGAATACGAAAATCAGCAACCTGCAAAAAGAAATAAAGGCACAGCAGGCGGCCGCAAAAGCAAGGGAAGAAGCCCTCGCAAAACAAGCGAGCGAAGCTGAAGCCGAAAAGGCAGCGGAAGCGCAAGCTGAAAAAACAGCAGAAACACAAGCGAAAAAACCAGCGGAAGCCGGTGCCGGGAAAACGGCCGGAACCAAATCCGCCGCATCTTCCGGCCACAGCACGCCACAAGGCAAATCCTTTTATGTGACGGCGACATCTTATAACCATGAAGATACGAAGCTGGATATTACCGCTTTGGGATATAACATTAAGAAAAACCCGAACATGAAATTGATCGCTGTCGATCCATCGGTCATCCCGCTCGGCAGCAAAGTCTGGGTTGAAGGATACGGGGTTGCCATCGCAGCCGATACCGGCGGTGCCATTAAGGGCCATATCATCGATGTCCTGATGCCGAACAAAAAAGCTTCCATCGCATGGGGGCGCCGTACGGTCAAAGTGATCATATTGAATTAAGAAAAAGCAGCCTTGAATCGATTCAAGGCTGCTTTTTTATATCCGCCTATGGCAGGCCCGCTCCTAACCCCGGCAAAAAACAGGCCCATGCTTTTCCCGGAAAGCGGGGCAAGCATGGGCACTTTTTTCGGCAGTCCGCCTTAAGCAGGCGCCGGGATTTTTTTCAAAGAAAAAGCCGGGCCTCCCATGAAGCCCGGCCGGCACAAATGCTTACAATACCGGTGCCATTGTTTCTTTTAGCACTTTTACAGAATGATTGAACTGTTCCTGTTCTTTTTCGTTCAGTTTGATTTCAACCACTTCACGGATGCCCTGGCGATTGATGATGGCCGGAACGCCAACGTACACATCGCTGTTTCCGTATTGGCCTTCAAGAAATGCAGAGACCGTCAATACGCTGTTTTCATTGTTCAGGATTGCCCTTGTAATCCGGGTCAGGGACATCCCGATGCCGTAAAATGTGGCCCCTTTTCGTTCAATAATATGATAAGCCGCATCTCTCGTATTGACAAAAATGTCATCTAACGTCTTTTCGTCAATAATTCCTTTTTGTAGATAGCTTTCAATCGTATCGTAACCGATATTTGTATGGCTCCATACCGGAAGTTCCGTATCGCCGTGTTCGCCGATAATCGCAGCATGCACATTGCGCGGGTCAATTCCAAATTGGGCGCTCAAAGAGTTGCGGAGACGCGCGGAGTCAAGCACTGTGCCCGAACCGATAACATGTTCTTTCGGCAGGCCGGACTCTTTCCAAGTTACATATGTCAAAATGTCAACCGGGTTGCTGGCAACAAGAAAAATCCCGTTAAAGCCGCTGTCCATGATGCTCTTAATCATGCCTTTAAAAATTTTTGCGTTTTTGGCAACAAGATCAAGCCTTGTTTCGCCCGGTTTTTGCGGGGAACCTGCCGTAATGACAACAAGATCGGCAGTGCCGCAATCGGAATAATCGCCTTTCCAAACGCGGGTCGGCGTAGGCGCAAATGGCAGGCCGTGGTTCAGGTCCATGGCTTCCCCTTCTGCTTTTGCTTCGTTAATATCGATTAAAACAAGCTCTTCTGCAACACCCTGATTAATCATGGCGTAGCAGTAACTTGTACCAACTGCACCCGTTCCAACCACTGCAATACGATTGACTTTTTTCATGTATAATCTTCCTTCCCATCAAAAGTAAAAAATATATCCACTGTATGAAAGCAGTTTTGCAAGCCCGGCATGGCGGGCCCCTATCCAGTCTATGGATATTGTGCCAACTCCTAATGGATTCCATACTGCTTTTCCTTTAAAGCAGGACAATTAAACTTTTGCAGCAATTGCTGCCGTGCGGTTTGTGAAATAGATGGACGGCATGCCCTTTTATGGCTGAAATTGACTGTTCCGTTCATTTTCCTTCATTCCACATGGGTAAGTATACCACTATTTTTGTGATCAGATTCACATATTTTATGGCGAAAATTTGAAAATTTATCTGCCCAAATGCCCGGTTTTAAAGGAAAATGACGGTTTTTCAAAATTATCCGTTTACATTTTTCACAAATGGCTTTATTTGAAAGAGCCAGATATGTAAGCGTTATTCATTCTTGTGCTGATTTTCACAAAGTGCCCCGGATGGAGGAATAAATGGCTGATCCCGCCCAAATGATCTCTGCCATTTTTGCTCCTGAATGCCTGCCCTCCAAAAAAGCGGGTGCTGCCCGCTTAAAAAAACCCGCTTCACATGCATGGAGGCGTGCACGCCAGGCATCGACAAAAACGCAACTGCCCAGCCATTCATGTCTGCATCATAAATGGACACCGTGCGGACAGCCAGTACGACGGGCATAATAAAGCCGGCCATAAAATCAATTTTATATAAGTAAATTTTTTCTCTCCATACCGGCTGCTTTCATTTATTATCAAAGAAGAAGAGAACGGTTTCACTGCCAATTCTTTTCTTTCCATCTCCGGTACTTGCCACATTAAAAACACGAATGATATTCATCATTGACTTTCAATCGTTCGCATTTTATCCTTAATTTATCCCTTTATGCGGGAAATGTTCCTTTACTGGTTTTTAATTTTATAAAGTATTAGACTTTTTTCATTTTACAAGTATAATAATAAGTATCATTTTCTTTGTGCATTTTTCTGACCAAATGAAAGGAGCGATTATCCTTGCATCAAATTGATGAAAAGAAAGCCCCCCGGATGGCCCTGCAGGCAGACATGGATTTTCTCGCCGGGCTGCTGGATAAAGTGATCCTATTTGAAGGCGGCGAAGCATTGCTCAAAACAATCCAAAATATTCGCTCCCTGGCACAAAAAGCGAGGGAAACCGGCGATGAGGCTTTCTACCTTCAATTAAAAAAAGAAATTACAGACCTGAATCCGCCAGAACGGCAGGAAGTCATCCGCGCTTTCTCTACCTATCTGCAATTATTTAATATTACCGAGCAAAATTTCAGAATTAAGCGCCGGCGGGAGTACCAGTCGGAAGATACAGACCAGGTCCAACCGCGTTCACTTGAAGATGGCATCGAAACGCTGCGGAAAGAAAAAGTGCCGGCTGAAATGGTTGCAGAACTGCTGGACAGTTTATCGCTTGAACTGATTATAACGGCACACCCGACAGAAGCAACGAGGCGGACCATTCTGCAAATCCACAAACGTATTGCAGACCTTTTAAAAGCGCTCGAATATGCCAACACCCGTTATGAGAAAAAAGTCATTGAAGAAACGATTTTGAATGAGATTACCATTTTATGGCAAAGTTCCGAAATCCGCGAGAAAAAACCGTCCGTTCTCGACGAAGTGAAAAACGGGCTTTACTATTTCGACAATGTCCTGTTCGACGTGCTGCCGCGCATACACGAAGACTTGGAAGACTATCTGCACGAATCGTACGGACAGCGATTTAAAGTCCCTTCCTATCTTCATTTTGGCTCGTGGATCGGCGGCGACCGGGACGGAAACCCGAACGTGACCGCGGACATCACCTGGAAAACGCTCGAAATGCAACGTGAACTCGTATTGGAAAAATATAAAAAGTCGCTTACAACACTCCGGGAGCTCCTCAGCCATTCTTCCAAAAAAATAAGCGCCAGCCATGCCCTGCTTGCGTCTGTGGAAAGCGAAGAAAATACAATGCCGGCTGCAAAATTATGGCCGACAAAAGATGAAATTTACCGCAGAAAACTGACGATTATGATCCATAAACTGGAATGTGTGGGGAAAAACAATGGCGGCTATCACTCCACAGAGGAGCTCCTTGCCGATCTGTATATGATCCGGGACAGCGTGAACCAGCACCATCCGGCCGGGCATCCGATTAAATTGCTCCGCAAAGTCATCCGCCAGGTCGAGTTGTTCGGTTTCCACCTGGCATCACTCGATATCCGCAACCATAGCGGCGAGCATGAATCGGCCCTTGCCGAGGTGCTTTATAACGTCAATATTGCGAAGGACTATAAAAATCTGTCCGAAGATGAAAAAGTCGCGGTGCTCCTGAAGGCTCTAAACGACCCGCGGCCGATGATTTCAATCTATGATACGTTTACGCCGGAAACGCAGGAAGTCATCAATACATTCCGGATGATCAAACGCGCCCACCAAACATTCGGCGAACGGTCCATCCAGGTATATTTGATCAGCATGGCACACTCGGTCAGCGACGTGCTGGAAGTGCTCGTGCTCGCGAAAGAAGCCGGCCTGTACCGCGTCTACCCGAGCGGGGATATTTTAAGCGAGATCCATATCGCCCCGCTTCTGGAAACGATCGCGGACTTGCGGAACGGCGCGAAAATGCTCGAAACCCTTTTCCAAATGCCCATTTACCGGAACCATTTAAAGGTGCGAGGCAATCTGCAGGAAGTCATGCTCGGCTATTCCGACGGCAGCAAAGACGGCGGCACGATGACAGCGAACTGGCAGCTGTACAAAGCACAGAAAGAAATTCACGAAATGGGCGCCAAATACGGCATCAAGCTGAAATTTTTCCACGGGCGCGGCGGTTCGCTCGGACGCGGCGGTGGCCCGCTTTATTCAAGCCTTTTGTCCCAGCCGCCGGTTACACTTGGCGACGGCGTGAAAATCACCGAGCAGGGCGAAGTGCTGTCATCGCGCTATTTGCTGCGCGACATTGCCTACCGGAGCCTTGAGCAGGCGACATCCACGATGATGTGTGCCATCACAGAACAAAAACAGAACGAGAAAAATGGCAAAACGCCAAACGAAGAAGCCGTCACGGCAATGGATAAAATTTCCGAATATGCGCTTGAAAAATATCAGGAACTCGTCTTTCGCGACCCTGATTTCCTTTCCTATTTCAAGCAGGCCACGCCTTTAAATGAGATCGGCGAACTCAACATCGGCTCCCGCCCGATGAGCCGGAAAGGGAGCGCCCGTTTTGAAGACTTGCGCGCCATTCCGTGGGTATTTTCCTGGACGCAAAGCCGCCAGCTCCTTCCCGCCTGGTACGCAGCCGGGACAGGCCTGAGCAAATATGTGGAAGAAACCGGCAATTTCAAGTTGCTTCGGGAAATGTATGCATCATGGCCGTTCTTCCATGCAACGATCAATAACCTGCAAATGGCATTGATCAAGGCGGAGCTTTCCACGGCTGAAGAGTATACGAGACTGGTGAAAGATCCTGAAGTTGCCGGCCGGATTTTCGGCCTGATCAAAGCGGAATATGAACTGACGAAGGAAATGGTTTTAAAGATTGCGGACCAAAAAGAGTTGCTGGATTACACGCCGAACATTAAAGAATCAGTGCGCCTCCGCAACCCGTATGTCGACCCGCTGAACCTGTTCCAGGTCTATCTTATTTCGCAACTGCGTGAACGCGAAAACAAAGATGAAAAAGCCCGGCACCTGCTGATGGAGGTCCTGCTTACGATCAACGGCATCGCCGCAGGGCTCCGGAATACAGGCTGATAGCAATCCCAAAAGCTCTTTTTAAAACAAAAAAACCGTTGGGAAAATCATTTTTTCCCGGCGGTTTTTCTCATTTTCCGGATGTTTTTCTGAAGGGCTGCCCCGAAAAGGCTGGCGGGAGCCCCCTTTTTTGACGGAAATGGTAAAAAGAATGCAGCACTTATTGTATAATGGGTTTAAGAATATGCCGGGGGTGTGCTAATGGATGACTTTATCGGATTGATTTCAGTCATTTTAATTTTTTCTGTGCCGATTGTCGCAATTGTAACGAATTTTTTTAAGTCGCGTGAAAAAATAAGAGTACAAGTTTTGGAGAAAGAACTGGAGCTCGAAAAGTTAAAAAACGAAAACTTCCTGCTGGAAACAGAAAAAATGAGGCTGGAATTGCAAAAAATGGAGCTGGACGGGCCCAAGGATGAGTGGGTAATAAGCCGGGACCGGTAAATGTAAAACAGCTAAAAGAGCGGCTGCTCATTTGCCGCTCTATTTCACCTGCTGCTGGCCGCCGGAAAGCTGTGCCGGAAGATGCTGGGCACGGCCATCCCTTTCTCCACTGTGGCCGTCTGGACTGTCTTTGTGCTTGCGTCTGCACGGTCTGCCTTGCTTTTTACATAGAAAAGCGGCCCTCCCCCGATGGCCGCAACAATCAAAACGGCTGCAATATCCACTTCTTCATCATTATGTTCTCCTTTTTTGTTTTCCAATTTTAACAGGAACCATCTGTTCTGCTTTCCGGCTTCATTATGGGGCGCAAACTTAAATTTTTCTTAATGCTTTCTTTTCAAAATGCGGATGATTATAAAGCGGCAGCACAGCCATGCCTGATACAACCGGGATATGATGGGAATCGACAAAAAAGGATATTCAAGCGTAGCGAATCATGCTATAATAAACAATTATATGACGAAAAAAGAGAGGGCCGCCGATGAAGAAAAAAATCCTGATGTCTTTTTTAAGCTTAATTGGGATCCTGGTCATCGCCTGTGGCGGTTATGCCTACTATGTTTATCACTCGGCAAAAGCTGCGGCTAATAAAATGCATGAATCGTTGGCAGGCACTTCAAATGAAAGCATCTCAAGCCAGAACGGGCAGCCGATTTCCGTTTTGCTGCTTGGTGTGGATGAACGTGCAAATGACAGCGGCCGTTCCGATGCCATCATTGTGATGACCATTAATCCGAAAAAAAGCACGACACAGCTGGTCAGCATCCCGCGGGATACAAGGACGCTGATCGCCGGACGCGGCACATATGACAAAATCAATGCTGCGTATGCATATGGCGGAACCAGTATGGCACTGCAGACCGTTGAGGACTTTACCGGTATCCAAATGGATTATTATGTGAAAATCAACATGCAGGCCCTGAAAAAACTGGTCAATGCGGTTGGCGGCATTACCGTCAACAACACAATTGACTGGCATGACGAAGGGTACTATAAAAAAGGGTACCATTACAAAAAAGGGGAAATTCATCTGAACGGAGCCCAGGCGCTCGGCTATGTCAGAATGCGCCATCTTGATCCGGAAGGCGATTTTGGCCGCAATAAACGGCAGCGGAAAGTGATCGAGGCGCTGATCCGGAAAGCAACCAGCATTTCTTCTGTGGCAAAATACAGCAGTATCCTTGATACGCTTGGCGACAATGTCAAAACAAATATGACGTTTAATGACATGCTTACGATTGAGAAAAATTACCGGAATGCCGCCAAAAACATTACCGAGTATGAAGTAAAAGGCACCGATGCCAACTTTGACGGGATCTATTATTTGGCGGTGTCAGATGCTGAAAAAGAAAAAGTCACGCAAATGCTGGAAGAAAATCTGTCTGGTGACTAAGGAATAGTGGAAACAAACAACCCGCTTCCGGCATGCAGAAGCGGGTTGTTCTGTCAACGGCTTTCAATAAACCGGATTACTTCTTCAAGCGGCGTTTCTGCCATTGACCCGAGGCGGTGGTCAATCTCGCCGAACTTGAGGTCTTTTGTTACCCGGTTCGGGACGACTACGCATGCCATACCGGCGCGTTTTGCCGCAAGCGACCCGTTTGGCGAATCTTCGAAGACGAGGCATTGTTCCGGTTCCACGCCGAGACAGCCGGCCGCTTTCAAATACAAAGCAGGGTCCGGTTTGACTTTTTCAACGTCATCGGAAGATTTGATGCAGTCAAAATAAGCGAGAAGGCCAAGCTGGCGCAAATAGCGGTGCAGCCATTTCCTGTCGGAGCTTGAAGCCAGCCCGACTTTAAGCCCGAGGTTCTTGGCCGACTTTAAATAATCTTCCACGCCTTCGCGGGCCGCGCCTTTTTCGAGCCGTTTTAAAAACATTTCCTCCAGCTCGTGGTCCAGTTTTTCTGTATCAAGCGGCTTTTTGATCTGCTCTTCAAGATATTTAAACGGCTTAAAACCCGAATGCGTGCCTACCCCCTTTCCCCATAGTTCAAGCGGCATCTCGCAATTGTAGCCGCGAAAAATTTCACAAAGCGCTTCATAGTGTTCCGATTCCGTATCCATAATCAGCCCGTCGAAATCAAAAATCACAGCTTTTATCATCCGTAAAACCCCTTTCTGTTTCCCTTAACATTATACGTTAAAAACACTTTTCCTCCCAAAATGGTTTTGAAATCTTTTCCAAAATATTAAATACCGTATTCCTTCACAAAGTTGTAAATTATTTCTGGATAATGCCAGTATTTGACAATTCTATGAAAAATATATGAACTTTTTATGAAATTTTTATGAAACATGGCGGAATAAGGGTAAAAGACAATACATCTATATTTTTTTAATGTAAAATAGGTTAGCACCATAATAAAGGTGAAAAAATAAAAGTACCACCTTTTTTTCATTTGCTTTTATTTGTACACTATTTTACCAAACCGGAAGGAGAGAAAAAATGTGTTGAGGAAACTACCTTGGAAACTGGTGCTGCTTTTGTCCCTCACATCGCTCTTTTTGCTCGGCGGATGTGACACCAAATTTGCAGTGCTCGACCCACAAGGCCCAATGGCGCGGGAACAATATCATTTGATTGTTTACTCATCCATCTTAATGGCCTTTGTATTCGTCGTTGTCCTTGGGTTGTATCTTTATATGGTGATAAAATACAGGGCGTCGCGTCTGCCGGCTGATTATAAACCGCCGCAAATCCACGGCCATAAAGTGCTGGAAACGGTGTGGACCATTATCCCGGTGCTGATTATTATCGCCATTGCCATTCCAACCGTTAAAGCAAACTATTCGGTTGAAGAAACGCCAAAATCCATGAAAAGCGAAAAACCTTTAACGATTTATGTCACGTCATCGGAATGGAAATGGATTTTCAGTTATCCGGAACAGGGCATTGAAACCGTTAACTATGTAAACATCCCGGCTGGGCGGCCAATCAATTTCGAATTGACATCATCCGGTACGATGGCATCTTTCTGGATCCCTGAACTTGGCGGACAGAAATATACGATGCCGAACATGACGATGAGGCTGATTCTGGCTGCAGACCACCCTGGCGAATATACAGGAAGAAACGCAAACTTCAACGGGGAAGGCTTTGCAAAGATGGACTTCGATGTGTTGGCCCAAACACCGAAAGATTTTAATGCGTGGGTGAAGGAAGTCAAAAGCAGAGCGCCTCAAATGAAAAAATCGGATTATGAAAAACTGATTAAAAAAGAAGGCCTCGTAGGAAGACAGACTTACACGGGAACCCATTTAAAATGGGATAAACCGGATGAACAAAAAAGCTATTATGAAGAATCGGAAAAAGGTGAGAAACAAAATCACCATCACCACCACGATATGTCCGGTATGGATATGGGCGGAAAATAATCATTGGAATAGGAGGAAAACAGTGTGAAACTTAGTGATTTTTTCGTCACCGGTGAACCGGCCATATATGCCGCCGAAGTTGGCATGGCACTTGGCGCGGCCGCTGTGATCTTTTCTCTAACCTATTTCAAGAAATGGAAATGGTTATGGAAAGAATGGCTGACAACCGTTGACCATAAAAAAATCGGGATTATGTACATTATCGTTGCGGTATTAATGTTATTCCGCGGCGGTGTCGATGCTTTAATGATGAGAACACAGCTTGCACTGCCGAACCAGCATCTGCTTGATGCCAACCATTATGACGGGATCTTTACGACCCACGGGGTTGTCATGATCTTATTTATGGCGATGCCGTTTTTGTTCGGCCTGATTAACGTTGCTGTTCCGCTCCAAATCGGGGCGCGCGATGTTGCCTTCCCGCTTTTGAACGCATTCAGCTTCTGGGCAATGGTTGCAGGGATGTGCCTCTTTAATATTTCATTTATTATCGGGGGTTCCCCTACTGCCGGCTGGACGAACTACTTCCCGCTTGCAGGCACGGAATTTACAAAAGGTGTCGGAAACAACTATTATGCAATGGGCCTGCAGCTTTCCGGGATCGGGACACTGGCAACAGCCGTGAACTTCATTGTCACGATTCTGAAAATGAGGGCGCCGGGCATGACATTAATGAAAATGCCGATGTTCGTATGGTCTACTTTGATTACTTTTATCATCGTGCTTTTTGCTTTCCCTGTTTTGACAGTGGCTTTGGCAGAAGTAACGTTTGACCGTACTTTCGGCGCACACTTCTTTACCATGGGTTCAGGCGGCAGCCCGATGTTATGGGCAAACTTGTTCTGGATCTGGGGCCACCCGGAAGTGTACATTGTGTTGCTGCCATCTCTTGGGATTTACGCGGACATTATCGCTACATTCTCGGGTAAACGATTGTTTGGATATGCCTCCATGGTCGTTGCGATGGCTGGTATCGCATTCTTCAGTTATTTCACATGGGTTCACCACTTCTTTACAATGGGGAACACAGCAGTCGTAAACTCGTTCTTCTCGATCTCAACGATGATTATCGCGATACCAACGGGTGTCAAATTATTTAACGAAATCTTTACATTGCATAAAGGGAAAATTAGAACAACAACGCCTATGCTTTGGTCGCTTGCCTTTATCCCGACATTTTTGATCGGCGGGGTTACGGGTGTTATGCTTTCCATGGCAGCAGCAGACTATCAATATCACAATTCATATTTCCTGATTGCCCACTTCCACTATACATTGATTCCGGCAGTCGCCTATGCATGTTTCGCAGGGCTCCACTACTGGTATCCGAAAATGTTCGGCTATATGCTGAATGAAAAACTGGGCAAAATTACGTTCTGGTTGTGGATGGTCGGCTTTAACCTTTGCTTCCTGCCGCAATTCTTTGTCGGCCTCGACGGAATGGCGCGCCGGATGTACACTTATGAAGCAGGACTTGGCTGGACAGGTTGGAACTTCGCCTCTACAGTAGGTGCCTATATCATGGGGATTGGGTTCCTCGTCCTGGCTTGGAACATTGTTTACAGCATTAAACATGGCGTTCGCGACACGACCGGTGATCCTTGGGATGGCCGCACATTAGATTGGGCAACCCCTACACCGGTTCCGGAATATAACTTTGCGAAACAGCCGGTTGTCTCTACACTTGATGCGTTCGCAGAATACAAAGAAAACGGCACACCGATTTACCGGGATGAAGAGTACAAACCGATCCATATGCCAAATAACTCGGCAATGCCATTTTTCTCCGCTGTATCGATGGGCCTTGCAGGTTTCGGCCTTGTCTGGTCCTGGTGGTGGCTCGCCATTCTCGGCGGTTTGATGATGCTCGGCTGCCTTGCGTGGAGATCGTTTGACCCGGATAAAGGGCACTATATCAGTGTAGAAGAAATCATTCGCACAGAAAATACAAGAGCAGGAGGTGTAAAACGATGAGCGACGAACATTTGGATACATCATTGCCCCTCGAATACCAGCGCAATCAGGACCGTTTAACCATTTTCGGTTTCTGGGTTTTCCTGGCGGCTGAAATCACTTTGTTTGCAACGCTGTTTGCAACGTATTTTACACTCCAGCACCAAACAGCAGGCGGGCCTGTTCAGCAGGACATCTTTGAGCTCAAAGGTGTCCTGATTGAAACCTTTGTCCTTTTGACAAGCAGTTTTACATGCGGAATTGCCGTCTTCAATATGCGCAACCGGAATAAAGGCGCGATGCTCGGCTGGTTTATCGTTACCCTTCTTCTCGGTTTAACTTTCGTCGGCTTTGAAATCAATGAATTTGTCACGTACGTTCATGATGGGGCAACACTGCCGACAAGCGCATTCCTTTCCGCATTCTATGTATTGCTCGGAACGCACGGATGCCACGTTTCCCTCGGGATTTTATGGGGAATATCGATTATTATACAACTGATCCGCCGCGGTTTAACGCCGATGACGGCACGCAAATTTTTCGTTGTAAGTATTTACTGGCACTTCCTTGATGTTGTCTGGATCTTTATCTTCACTTTCGTTTATTTAGGAGGGTTGATGAAATAATGGAGCATCATTCAAAATATCCGATCGGCCATGTCATCGGTTTTCTGCTTTCAATCGTATTGACCCTTGTGGCACTGTATGTTGCTTTGTATACCAACCTTTCTAAAACGGCGATCATCTGGACAATCGGATTGTTTGCCTTCCTCCAGGCTGGCGTGCAATTATTTATGTTCATGCACGTCAAAGAAGGCGAAAACGGAAAGATCAATGTCAGCAATATGATCTACAGCATCATCATTGCGATCGTCGTTGTTTACGGAACCATCTGGGTTATGCACTTTTAACCAAAAAAACCTGCATCCTTTTAGCGGATGCAGGTTTTTTTATGGCTTGTCCGGACAGACGCATTTGCAAATACGGCCAAATCGGCGATTCTTCCCGAGGGCCGGTTTATGGCTTGAACGCATCAACCGGTATCAACCCGGACCGGATGGATGCCTTTTGGCGCTGGTTATGCCGCACTTATTGCGCTGTATAACCGCCGTCCACGAGCAGGGCAATGCCGGTTAC
Source organism: Weizmannia sp. FSL K6-0777 (assembly GCF_038593185.1). Taxonomy (NCBI): domain Bacteria; kingdom Bacillati; phylum Bacillota; class Bacilli; order Caryophanales; family Bacillaceae; genus Heyndrickxia; species Weizmannia sp. FSL K6-0777. The sequence continues at coordinate 689,157 of NZ_CP151971.1, read as the reverse complement.
AAATTCATTTTCGCACAGGAACACGATGGCATGGGCGATTTCATCCGCACGCCCGAGCCGGCCGATCGGATGCCTTGCGACAAGGCCGTCATAAAAATCGCCGAGTGCTTCCTTATTCACCATGCCGGTTTTAACATACCCCGGGTTCACCGCATTCACGCGAATGCCTTTTGATGCATATTCAAGGGCCAGCGACTTTGTCATCAGGTTGACGGCGCCTTTGCTTGCATTGTAGGCAAAAGCGCCCGGTTCGCCGACGTACCCTAAAATAGAGGATGTATTGACAATGCAGCCCCCGCCTGTTTTCAACATTTCACGGATGGCATATTTTGAACCGAAAAATACACCGTTTTGATTGACGGAAATGACCTTTTGATAGTCTTCAAAGCTCAATTCATGGGTTGTGGCCATGACGCCGATGCCGGCATTATTCACCATAATATCCACTCTGCCGTACCGGTTGACGGTTTCTGCGACAAGACCGGCGACGGACTGTTCATCAGATGCATCGGCGCGAATAAAGCATACATCCGCTCCTTTTTCTTTAAGTTCCTTTTCAACCGCTTTGCCGCTTTCTTCGTTGTAATCGGAAATGACCACTTTCGCCCCTTTTTCCGTAAAAGCTTTTGCGGTTGCAAGCCCGATCCCGGAAGCGCCGCCTGTGACAATTGCAATTTTATTTTCTAAGCTGGCCATTATGATTCCCTCCCATTGTGAGTATGTACACATTTTCACTATACCGCTAAAAAGTAAGCGCTGTCAATTCTTGATATCTTTTTTACGAAAAACATTTTGCCTGGCTGGAATCGTTCTTCAGCCGCCACTCCCGGTTTTCCAGCGAAAATCCCGGTAAGCAAAAAGCGGCTGCCCGGCACGCAACAAGCATTCCGGGCAGCCGCCTCCTTATTCTGCCACTTTTTCTTTTCTTTCTTTGCTCCGTTTTTCGAGAATCATCTGTTTGAAGTTTTTCTGTTTGTCTTTTGGCCATGATTTGAATTCTTTCAGGAACTTTTCGTAATTTGGCAGGACATCATCGATCGCGCCGTATTGCTTAATTTCCCCTGCTTCCAGCCACATCGCTTTCTCGCAAAATTTCTTTACCTGGCCCATCGAGTGGCTGATGAAAAAGATCGTTTTGCCCGCATCCTTGAATTCATTCATCTTCTCAAAACATTTATCGGCAAATGTCTGGTCGCCGACCGATAACGCCTCGTCAATGACAAGAATATCAGGGTCAACGTTGACCGAGATGGCAAATCCGAGCCGTGACTTCATCCCGCTTGAATATTTTTTAACAGGCTGGTCAATGAACTGCCCGATATCCGCAAATTCAATAATCTGAGGGGTCAGCTCTTTAATCTGCTTTTTTGTGAACCCAAGCATCAGGCATTTCAGTTCAATATTTTCAAGGCCCGACAATTCATTGTTTAAGCCGGAGTTGATGGCAATCAGCGATGTTTCGCCGTTTAATTCAATCGTTCCGGTTGTGGGCGGAATAATACCGGTAATCAGATTGGACAAGGTTGATTTGCCGGCGCCGTTAACGCCGATCACGCCGATGACATCCCCGGTGCTTGCCTCAAAAGAAATATTCTGCAGAGCGTAAAAATCATCCCCGTAACCGCCCGGCAAAATGATGTCGAGAATTTTTTCCGAATTGCTCCGGTACATTTTATACTTTTTCGAAACGTTTTTAAATCTGACAGATATGCTCATAGATTAGAACTCCCTGTTGTATATTCAATACGATTATTATAAAGAAACAAATGCCGTTCGTTAAGCATTATCGGGATTTTTTCCTTCGCGTAAACCATAAAAACAGACAGACGCCAATCATGATTCCGAAGCTGTCAAAAGTGATGACATCTATAAAATGCCCTGTTCTGCCGCTGACAAAACTTTGATGCCATTCGTCAAGATTGGCATAGAGAAAACTTGCCAGAAAGCCGGCCGGAACTGCAAAACGGACAGGAACCAAAACCGTGCGCAAAGTTAGAAGGATCAGCAAAGTACAGACGGCATATTCCGCCACATGGCAGGATTTCCGGATCCAGAATTCAATAAAATCATACGGCAGCGTTGACGTGACAAGCGCACCCCCGTAATAAAATTCGATTTTCGGCAATGTGTTTGCATCGAGGCGTACCAGCTTTTTCAGTTCCGGCCGCATGTCCTGTTCCTTATAGGGCTGGTTGGAGAAAAGAAACATGGCAGCCATAAACAGGATGCAGAGACCTGCAAGCACCAGCGCGCTTTGTTTTTTCTTCATGAGCAATGGCAAAGCCTCCTATTCGCTCTTTCCATTTTACATGAGTAAGAAAAATGTTGCATCCTTTTTGGACGTTTTTCTTCCAACGGACAAAAAAAGAAGCCGCCCTTTTCAGCCGTTTCCGCGGAAGAAAAAAGCATGGCATTTGCCCTTTATCATAAGCAAAAAAACCGGGACGGCTCCCGGCCTTTTTGGCCCTGAAACGTTATGCTCCTTTTGAAAAGCGATATCGTTTTGAATGGGGTGATCCGCTCTCCTATTTTTGTACCGTAATCGTTTTAGCGTCGCTCCAAATGCCGTTTTTAACAGCATACAACGACAATTTTGCGCCTGCCTTTTGCTTTTTGATTTTCACGGTGAACCTGCCATTTTTTCCGGCAACAGCATGGCCGATTGCCGTTTTTCCGGTTTTGACATAGACTTTGTACCCGCTAAGTGCAGTTCCGGTCACTTTCGTTGCGCCTGCTTTAACGCCCTGTGCGGACGGTGCCGGCGGTTTTACGGTTGTGGCTGCGGCCTTTCCTGTATGGCGCGCTGCATCGGTTGCATAGACATACAGTTTTCTGCCGATGCTTTGCGGTTGTATCTTGGCCGCAAATTCCCCGTTTTTACCGGCCTTGCCGGTTCCGATCGTTGTTTTGCCGGCTTTCACCGTGATTTTCGCATATGGCTCTGCTGTGCCGGTTACCTTTTTCGAAAAATTGGTGACAGTCCGCACTTTTGGCGGAGGTGGCGGTGTTTCATCCGCTACTTTCACTTGCACCGTTCTGCTGGCATAACCGGTGCTTGTTTGTTTGGCCGAGACGGATAATACAGTGCCCGCTTTTTGTTTCGGAATCGGGACGGAGAATTTTCCGTTTTTTGCAGCCGCGCTGCCAAGCTTTTTAGAACCGGCTTTTACTTCGACAACAAGGCCGCTTTTGGCGGAGCCCGTCACTTTCGTATCCCGGTCACCCACTTTGTCCACACGCGATGGCTTCGGCGGAATTTTAATGACTGCCAGTTCAGTGGTATTGCCGGCAAAATCTTCCGCTTTAAACACATTTTTCCCGTCCGCCAGTTTGAGCGCCATCGTTTTGCTGAATTTCCGCATGGCAAACTGGTCCCCGCTCTTTACGTCTTTGCCGAATGGATGATTGAAAATTTCATTCCCGTTTTCCGTAAGACGGAGCCGGTCAAAATTGTCCGTTACCGTCACCTTGACAGCCCCTGATTCTGTCCGATTGTCGTCCGGCAAACCGTCCGCTTTGATGCCCGGTTCTGTCGAGTCAATGATCACTTTCCTGTTGAATTCCATTTTATTTTGTTTTTCATCGATTGCGGAAATCTTCAGGTCAAATACGCCGTCTTTTTTGAACCGGACCGGTTGACCGGACTCTGTTGAATCAAACAGATACGTCCCGTCAACATCCGCTTCTGCCGGTATTTTCACCGGGGAAACCGCCAAATCTTTTCCTTCCACCGTAACGAATCCGACTTTATACGGATTCGTAATCGTTCCGTATACATCTATATCCCTTGAATCATACGGCGTCAGCGGAAACGGCTCTTCCAAATGGAAGCCGGATACAGCGTTTTTCCCCTTTACGGTGTTTGTGGCATGGTTGCCGGCATAATCGTATGCTGTTACGGTAATCGATTGATTGGCCTTCACGCTGAGCGGGACACGGTACGTTTGTCCGGCGTCCGGCTCCACTGCGCCTTCCAAATTCCCGTCAACGAACAGCAGGATATATCGAACGCCGCTTCCCCCGTTGTCCATGGCGGAAAAACTGAGCTCATCGGCGTCATGATCATAGCTGATATGGCTGATCTCCGGCGCTCTTGTGTCGACCCGTACAGGAATTTGTACCGTCTGCCCCGGTTTTTCGGAACCGCCCGGTGCTGTCCTGATCCGGTAATAATACTTTCCGTCCGCTACTTTTTTATTGTTCACGGTGCCGTCCCATGCCGTATCATCCGGAATATAAGTATACGGCAGGTCATCCCAGATGTTTTTCGGCAAATCATATTCGGTATAGAGCTTCCGGATTTCTTTTTTATTCCTGTCCAAAATGCTGAATTCGGCCATTTTGCTGTTCCGCAAGAAAGACAGGACCGGTGTTGCAGTATCGCCCGAACCATCCTCGTCCGGCGAAATGGCAATTTTATTTTGGTCGAAACGGTTTTCTTCAAATAAATCCTCGCCGAGATAGTAACCGTCTCCATCCACCATGCCGGAGATTTGGAAAAATGACTGTTTCCAGTTATACACCATCTGGTCAAGTACAGGTGCCTTTCCCCAGTCCCCTTTAAAACCGGAATAAGGGACGGACAAATCCGGAAGCCCTGATCCTTCTTCATGGAACGTGACAAAACCGTCAACAAAGTAGCCGTTTTTCATTTTCTTTGCCAAACTTGCATCCGCCCTGGACAAGTCAATCGTAATCATGATGTCTTTTGACCCGCCTTTTGGAATGTTCACAGACGGATTGTCTATCGTGACAGCGGCGTCTTCAATTTCCGCGGAAGATAACGCCAGCTTGCCTTGCGCATCAACCCTGTCCGCGAGCGGTTTTGTGCTGACTGATAATTCTACATCCCGATTGCCAAAGTTGGTTGCTGTTAAGGTAAAAGAAAATTTGTTGGCGCTGATTTCTTTAAGCGCCACTTTTCCGTCGCTTGTCCCTTTCCGGACAATATACACCGGCGTTGTCACCGCCCTGTCGATTTGCATCAGCCCTGCGCCTTGCTTCCGCGGCGAATAAAACGTTTTGGAATCCGGGTCTGTTAGCGGCATTGCCGTGTTCATGAGCAGTGTCTTTGCCAGTTTTATTTTATCTGCGCCTTTTAGTGACGGAAATGCAGACTGGATGTACTGCAATACAAGCGCAGCGCCGCCCGCAACATGCGGGGTGGCCATCGATGTGCCGCTCATGGTGCCGTACTGGTCATTGTTTAATGTCGAATAAATTTCCCCGCCAGGTGCCGTGATTTCCGGCTTGAAGTCCAAGTTGGACGCCGTTCCCCAAGAGGAGAAAAAGCTCATTTTTCCGGCTTCTGGATTTTGGATTTCGGCTTTCTTTCCGGTAAAGGTGAGGCTTACCTGTTTTCCTTCCGATAAAGCGGCTTTCATCGCTTCCCCGTCCGCCTGCAATACCGAAATTTGCGGAATCTTGATGAACCGGTCTGAAGCCATTTCGAGAATACCGCTTTCATTATTGTAAATGATGGCCCCATTAGCGCCAGCACTTTGGGCATTGGCTGTTTTTTCAATAAGATTTGTATTGCCGCCGCGCGCCATCAAAGCGTATTTGCCCGATAGATCTTTCCCTGCAAAATCTTCTGCTGTGCCATACCCGCAATCCACAACATCGTATGTTTTGTTTACGACATCGTTCGGGTGCCTGCTTCCTGCCGAGAAAAATGGAATGGAGGCCGTCTTTCCACCTGCAACTGTATAATCAAGCAGATCAGCATGGACATTCGTATTTTCCATCGAGGCAACAGACATAGCATTCGGTGCGGTACCCGGTGCATTGACGGTGCCAATGTCCGGGTTGGATGCGAACGGGCTATGTTCTTCCCCGCCAATTTGGCCTTCGTTTCCGGCTGCAACGGACATGAAGATCCCATTGTCGACTGCGCGGCTGACCGCTTTTTGCTCCGGATCATTCCCGTCCGTAGAAACATCCGGCGTGCCAAAACTCATGTTTAATACGTCCGCACCGAGTTTAATGGCATCATCAATGGCTTTCATGTAAATATCGCCGTACGTATATGCTTGATCCTGGTCATTGCTGTACACTTTTAGCGCCAAAAGCTGGGCCTCCGGTGCAATTCCTTTCACGCCGCCTTCCGATTCATTGCCGTTTGCCGCCGCAATGCCCGAGACGTGCATGCCGTGCATGGAAGCACCGTCCCCTTCATCTATAATGTTGGTATTTTTATCTGCATAGTTATAGCCATACGGGACTTTTGCCGTAAAATATTTCCCGGGAAGGGCATCTTTTTTTACGAGATCGGAGACTTTTGCCTGGGTCAGTTTCGGCACCGTGCCTTCCGACAGCACCATATCTTTGTGGCGATAGTCGATCCCTGTATCAATGACGCCGATGACCATGCCTTGCCCTTTATACTTTAAATTCCACGTTTCAGGCGCGCCGGTAAGGCCGTTGCTGGATACGGATTGTAGCTTGTCCTGCGGCCGTTTATACCGGTTGACGATATAAACATGGGATACATTTTCAATTTTCTTTAATTCTTTTATTTTGCCGTATGGGATGGTGCCGCTGATGCCGTTAGCCACTGTTGTAAACTGGTTTTCTACCTTAAGCGGCAGTTTTTTGGACCGGATGGCTGAAAGAACACCAGATTGCTGGTTTTTGATTTGTTGCTGGAGTTCTGTTTTTTTGTCTTTGGAGAGATCTTTATAGCGGATGCCGCGCTTTGTTGCGTAAGTAATGGCCGGCGAGCCGGCGAGCTCAATGATGACGCGCACTTGCCGGTCCTCTTTATATTTTTCCGCCTGATCGAGCCCGTCCGGTTTCTTGCGGTCAGGCATTTTCACCAATGGATTCGTTTTCTCTTTTCCGGCGGCTTTTGATTTCGATGGCGCCAACAGGATCCCGTTTGAAAAAATGAGTACAACCGTTAAAAGCAAGAATACTAGTTTTTTAGCCGTACCGGCATTTTTCATTCTCTTTCCCCCTTAATTGCACATCCAAAGGCAACCAAATGGCTGATCCGGCTGAAATAAAACCGGTATCAATATTTTTTGGATTTTTTTGCCGAAAGGTGCATCTGCCCAGAATATATCATGCCTTATTTTTAAAGTAAAGAAAAATCAGGCTCATTTTTTCGGCAAATTTCTGCAAGCTACGCCTGCTTTTGCAGAAAGGGAAAATCGTACTGAACCTGCATGAAACGGGAAAGAAGGACCGGTACAAATACGGGGGCGGCAGCAATACGGGCGGTTCCGGAGAGATGGCCGGATCAGTGAAAATGTTGTTCCGCCTGGGCTGCGGTAGTCCGGCAGTATTCTGCCAGTGCGCGAAAAAAAGCCCCGGACGTCAAATCCGCCCGGGGCACTCCATGAATACTATTCAAGCATACGATTTACGAGATTCATAACTTCATCGCTTAAGCGTTTGTTCCGTTGTTCGCTCTCCGCGAGGCTGTCCGCTTTCACACCAAAGTAGAACTTCACTTTCGGTTCTGTTCCGGACGGGCGCATGCAGAACCATGAACCGTCTTCAAGGAAAAATTTCAGCACATTGGACTTTGGCAGTTCAATTTTTGACGTTTCTCCCGTTTTCGCGTTGGTCCGCACTTGTGATTGATAATCCTCGCGGGCGGATACCGGGATGCCCGCCACTTCTGTTAACGGATGGGCACGGAAGTTGGCAAGGATGCCGGCGATTTTTTCCGATCCTTCTTTTCCTTTCAAAGTGAGCGATGTTAAGGATTCCTTATAGTAGCCGTACTGTTCGAAAATGTCAAGCAGGCCTTCATACAATGTTTTTCCCATCGACTTATAGTAAGCGGCCACTTCAGCAGCAAGGACCGCCGACTGCACCGCATCTTTATCGCGCACAAAATCGCCGATTAAATAACCATAGCTTTCTTCATACCCGAATAAGAAAGTATGGGCACCGGTTTTTTCAAACTCTTTGATTTTTTCACCGATGAATTTAAAACCGGTCAAAGTGTCGATCGTCGGGATGCCGAAAGACCGGGCAATATCGCGGCCGATTTCTGACGTCACAATCGTTTTGATGACAATACCGTTTTCAGGCAATGTCCCTTGCTTTTGTTTTTGTGTTAAAAGATAATGAAGCAGTAATGCACCTGTTTGGTTACCAGTTAAAACCTCGTATTTTCCTTCCGGGTTTTTTACGGCAACGCCAAGGCGGTCAGTGTCCGGGTCGGTGCCAAGCAAAATGTCAGCGCCGATTTCTTCGCCGTAGCGGATGGCAAGTTCAAAAGCGGCATGTTCTTCCGGATTTGGCGATTTTACTGTTGAGAACTCGGAATCCGGCAATTCCTGTTCTTTTACAACGGTGACGTTTTGAAAACCGAAATTTTTAAGGCCGCGGCGGACCGGGAGATTGCCTGTCCCATGCAGCGGCGTATAGACGATTTTGAAAGAATCTGCAACCGAGCTGATCACTTCCTTGTTTTGACGGAGTTTGATGAGCTGGTCCTGGTAAGCTTTGTCTACATTTTCGCCGATATAAACGAGCAAGCCTTTTTCGATCAGATCCTTTTCTTCGCCGACTTCGACAAGCAGCTCATTTTCGACACGGTTCACATAGCCTGTCAGTTCGTCCGCTTCTTTCGGCGGCATCTGCCCGCCATCCGGCCCGTAAACTTTGTAGCCGTTGTATTCTTTCGGGTTATGGCTCGCTGTGATGACAACGCCGGCATAAGCGTTCAAGTACCGGACCGCAAAGGACAAAAGCGGCGTCGGATGGAGGGAATCAAATAAATAGGCTTTGATCCCGTGCTTGCCAAGCGTTTTTGCGGTTTCAAGCGCAAACTCCGGCGACTTGCGTCTTGAATCGTAGGCAATCGCGACCCCGCGGTTTACGGCTTCTTCCCCTTGGTCGAGAATGAAGTTTGCCAGCCCTTCTGATGCTTTCCGGACTGTATAAATATTCATGCGGTTCGTGCCGGCGCCCAGCTCCCCGCGCATACCACCCGTTCCGAACTCGAGGTTTTTATAAAAGCGGTCTTCCAGATTTTTTTCATCCCCGCTTACACCGGATAATTCTGCTTTTAATGCGGCATCCAGCTCTGCAAAGCGGTTCCATTTTTCATAAGAAGTTTTCCAATCAGTGCTCATGTTGGCCTCCTGTAAAAATTTTTCTATTTCCATATTAGCATAAATTTGTTGAAATCCCAGACCTTAATGAATGTGAAGGCGAATTTTCCCGCATCTAACTTTTATAGTGGCCGGAAAAAACGTTGCTGTAGACCCACCCTGCCCTTCATTGTTATGATAGAGAAGTAAACCAATTGGAAGTGAATGCAATGAATGAAGAAAAATACCAAAATTTAAAATTAGGCGAGTATGGCATTATGGTCAGCATGGCGGCCTATTTAAGCCTGTCGGTGCTGAAATTGGTAATTGCCTTCTATACGGATTCAAGCGCCCTGAAGGCAGACGGGCTGAACAATATTACGGACATCCTGTCTTCGATCGCCGTCCTGATCGGGCTCCGCCTCTCCCGGAAACCGGCGGACCGCGACCATCCTTACGGGCATTGGAAAGCGGAAAATGTCGCCTCCATGGTTGCTTCTCTCATTATGATGGCGGTCGGCATCCAGGTGCTCTATGATGCCATTCTCTCGATCATACATGGAAAATCCGAATCCCCGGATATGGCTGCGGCATGGACCGGATTCCTTTGTGCCGCCGTCATGTTTTTTGTCTATTTGTACAATAAACGATTATCAAAGCGCATCAATAGTCAGGCGGTGCGGGCAAGCGCGATGGATAATTTGTCCGATGCCTGGGTGAGTATCGGCGCGAGCATCGGCATCATCGGTTCGCAGTTCCATCTTCCGTGGCTTGACCCGGCGGCTGCGATTGTTGTCGGCTTATTGATTTGCAAAACCGCCTGGGAAATTTTCCGTGATACTTCCCATCTTTTAACAGACGGATTTGATGAGTCGGAGCTGGAAAATTATAAAGCGAAAGTATTAAGTGTAGCCGGCGTCCAAAGCGTGAAGGATATTAAAGCGCGGCAGTACGGAAACAATACGGTCATTGATCTTGTCATCGGCGTTGATCCGTCTCTTGATTTGCGTCATGCCCATGACATTTCCACAAAAGTGGAGAATTCACTGATCCGCGATTGTGAAGTATATGAGGTCATTGTGCATGTAGAGCCGGCGGAAAGCTGAAACCCGACTCTGCATGCATGCCAGCCGGTGATGGAGGTGCATTCGAAGGAAAGGTAAAACCCGGAATGGATAAAAGCACGCCAGCCGGTGCCTTTATCCATTTAACCAGCGCTTTTTCTGGATGGTAAAAAAGGATGCGCGAGTGCCACGCATCCTTTTTTGTTACATTTTTACAATTGTCCGGCCCTGGAGCTTGCCTTCCAAAATATCCGAAAGTGCGGCCGGAACTTGCTCAAGGCTGATTTCCCGGACAATTTCACTTGTCAAATGTTCCGGTTTGAATTCGCCAGCAAGTTTTTCCCAAACTTTCACGCGGAGATCCATCGGGCAAAAAACAGAATCAATCCCGATCCAGCTGACGGCCCGCCCGAGAAACGGGGTTACGGTTGTTTTGACTTCCCTTCCGCCGGTGAGGCCGCTCGTTGCCACCGCCCCGCCGTACTGCAGGGAGCTGATGATGTATTGTGTCGTTTTCCCGCCGACGGGATCGACAGCCGCTGCCCATTCCGTTTTGCGGATCGGCCGGTCTTCATGGTCCATAACGGCCTCCCTATCAAGGATGCGGGCCGCACCGAGCCGTTTCAAATAAGCGTGTGCCTCTTTTTTCCCGGTTGAGGCCGTGACTTCATAACCCCTTTTTGCCAAAATATCGACAGCGACACTGCCGACACCGCCGCTTGCTCCGGCAACAAGCACCGGCCCTTGTCCCGGTTTGAGCCCGTGGTCTTCCAGTTTTTGCACGGACAGCGCTGCCGTAAAGCCGGCTGTCCCTAAAATCATGGATTCTCTTAATGTCAGCCCTTTCGGAAGCGGTACCACCCAGGCAGCCGGCACGCGCGCCATTTCACTGAATCCGCCGAAATGCCCGGTGCCCAGCTTATAGCTTGTGACGATCACTTCATCGCCTTCTTTAAAGCGGCTGTCAGCGGATGCAAGCACCGTCCCTGCCAAATCAATTCCCGGTATAAATGGATACGATTTGACAAAGTCCCCTTTCACGCCAACAAGCGCATCTTTGTAATTGACACTTGAATAGGCGACTTTTACGGTGACTTCCGCTGCCGGCAGCCGGCCCGTATCCCATTCCTGTACGGAGCGTGCCGGCTGTGATGCATTTTCCATGACCAATGCACGAAAAGTTTCTTTCAATGCAAAGCACCTCTTTTTACTCGGCTCTTGTCAAGTCAAGATTGTATTGGTAAACTTCCTGATCTGAAGAAAGTTTGTACCCTTTATTCGGATTGTAATCGATGATGACTTTCTCACCGAGCTGTTTTTGGCTTGCCTTCGATACAAGGAGCGGAATGCCATAAACAGTGAACTACCCTCCACTTATCAACCTTACGGTTTGATTGAAGTGGGGGCTTCTCGACTTATCGTTGCTTTTACTAGCCAACGAAAACTGACCGAGCTAACCCTCTTGTTCCAAGAGTTTTGTTACTTATGATAACGCTAATAAGCGTAATCCCTCATTTTTGATATTGATTGCTGAATTGTGATCGCGATCTAATACAAAGCCGCAAGAACATTTATATACACGTTCAGATAATGGCATTTCTTTTTCCTTGCCGCAACATGAACACTTCTTAGTGGAGGGAAACCACTTATCAATTTTCACAAGTTGTTTCCCTTGTTCTTTTAGCTTATACGCTAAGAAAGTAGTGAACATTCCCCAGCCGTTATCATGAACGCTTTTCCCAAAGTGAAGGGCTTGAGACATCCCTTTCATGTTCAAGTCCTCAATCACGACAGCATCAAAGTTAGAAGCTAATTCTTTTGACTTATGATGAAGAAAATTCATGCGTTGGTTCGCCACTTTCTCATGTAATTTAGCCACTACTAGTCGTTGCTTGTTCCAACGTGCAGAACCTTTCTTTCTTCGAGAAAGAATTCGTTGTGCTTTTGCTAATTTATCTAAGGCTTGCCGATAGTAACGTGGGTAATTGGCTTTCTTACCCTGTTCACTCTCGACATATAGACCATCCATAGCAAAATCCAAACCAACAACTTTCTGTATTTTAACTGGACGAATATCTTTCTCATATTCTGTCAAAATTGAAATGTAGTATTTGCCTGTCTTTGTTTTAGAAATAGTGCAAGATTTGATTTTATAATCAGCAGGTATCTCTCTATGCTGTTTCATTTTTATTGGCTTTTTGATTTTTGGCAGTTTGATATGACCATTTTCTAGCTTAATATTTCCGTTGACCATATTAGTTGTATAGGATTGTTTTGCTTTACGATTTTTGAACTTTGGAAAATCCGCATTTCCTTCAAAGAAATTCTTATAAGCAGTCTGTAAGTTCATTTGTGCATTTGCCAAAGCTAAAGAATCCACTTCTTTTAGGAATGGAAATTCACTTTTATATTTTGCAGGAGTCGGAAACTTTTGCTTTTTAAGCAATTCTTTATCATCCTTGAACTTTTCATACGTTTCTTTGCGTTCAGCTAACATCTTATTGTAGACAAAGCGAACACAACCAAATGTCTTAGCTAATAATGCGGATTGTTCTTTGTTTGGTAACAAACGAAACTTGAAAGCTTTGTTTTGCTTGGCCATATCAATTCACCTCACTTTGTGCGGAAAAATTTCGTATATATTGATTATACCGTAAAAAATCCGTACAATCAATATGAGGTGATAATCATGAGAGAAGAGAAAGAACGTGTAGAAATTCGTATGCCTAAGACGATATTAGAAAAATTGGAGCAATATCAAAAAGAAAATGGGATTCCAACTAGAACAGGCGCAATCTTAGAATTGTTGAGAAAAGGATTGGAAAAATAACTTTGGCTAAAGCCAACCGAAATTCATCTCCCACCTACTCATTGGTGCTATTCGCACCTTCACATTCCTTGAGGATGGGAGACTTCTTTCGGAAAGCTGTTAAACAAATCGTCATCTTCCCGTTTATGGTCAATTTTCAAAGAATGTTCAGCGGCAATTGTACAGCTCCCGACAAAGACCGCCTCAATCCGGATGCCTTCGCCTTCTTGAAATTCAATTTGTTTAAATTGGGAGAGTGCAGCGGGTTTGATATCAATTTCCATATTTCTCACCTTTCTTTTACAAATGATTTCATTATCGTACCCGCTTTTCCCTTTTGTAAAACAAAAATAGCACATCTTTTATTGTCGGCAAGTACCGGGTATTTCCTTCTTTTTTTGGCACGTGTCTGAATTCCCGTCCTGCACGCCCTGTTCCTTTCAGCGCCGGAAAAAGGAGGCTATGAATGTTTCCATTTATATCGCAAAATCCGGCACAAAAAGATGAGGCTGCCGAAATTTCGCTTCCACAGCCGTTTCGGTTCGCGCAACAATCGGAACAGCCACTCGATCCGCAATTTCCGGAACAAATACGGGGCGCGCGGTACGTTTCCGGATGCAAAATCAATAAATGCGCCGACGCCGAGCCGTGCTGTGCAAGAAAGTTCCTGATCGAAGCCGGCAATGAATTTTTCCTGCAGCGGAACGCCCATTCCGACGAGCAGCACATCGGCATGCGAGCGGTTAATCATCGCCACAATCTCATGTTTTGATTGAAAATACCCGTGGTGGCAGCCGGCAATTTTCAAATCGGGATAATCTTTGCGGAAATGTTGTATCGCACTTTGCAGATTCGTTTCGGTAGCACCGAGCACAAATACGGAGAAGCCGTTTTTTTCACAGCGCTTTAATATTTTCGGCGTCAAGTCGGTACCGTTTAAATTGCCGGCAAGCGGAATGTCAAACAGTTTTGCGCCGATTTCAATCCCGACCCCATCGTTGAGCAGATAGTCGGCTTCATTGATAATTCGGTAGTAGTCGCGGTCGGTTTGGGCGATATTGTAGCAGTGCGCATTCAAAAAGAACACATTGGTTTTGATCCCTTCGTGTACCCGGCTCTCAAATTCGTCCAAAAATTGTTCTTCTGTAATTACGGTCAAATCGATATTGCCAAATGCCTTTTTCAAAACAATTTTCTCCTTAGCACGGTGAAATGTTTCCATGTTTAGTATATACGTTCCGTGCACCGCCGGCAATGTAAAATCCCGGTCCGCCAATGCCTGGGCAAAAAGGGAAAACCCGGCTTGTGGTCATAAAAAGGCGCCCTTTGCTGATACCGTGTTTTTTGCAGCAAGGGCGATATACGGTTTTGTTCGAGTGCGGTAGACGGGCTAAGGAAAGGAACTTGATGGAAATCCGGACGTGAAACGGTGCTGCCATGTGTTAAACATTGGAAAATTGCAAGGAAGCGCCAGCCGACCGTTAAAAAACGGATACATGCCGGCAAAGCTAGTGCTGGTTCTGCTCCCTGAATTCTTTTGGGGTGAGCCCCATATATTTTTTAAAAAGCAAAGTATAGTAGCTTTGGTTGCAAAAATGGAACAGAAGCGCAATTTCGGAAATAGTAATATTTGTATGGAGCAAAAAATAAATTGATTCTTCAATCCGCTTTTTATTAATATAATCCGTCACCGATACGCCGGTCTCTTTTTTAAACAAGTGGGACAAGTAGCTCGGATTCAGGTAAACATGTTTCGCCAGCGATTCAAGCGTGATCACCTGTAAAATATTTTCATGAATATATGCCACAGCCATATGAATCGCATGGCTGTAGCGATGTTCTTGTTTCCTTGCCTGCTGCACGGCTTCCGTAAAATTGCGCAGCATGCTGTACTCGAGTTCAAACAGCTTTTCCTGCGTCTTTATCCTTTCAATCTCCAAAATATGCGCATCGCTGATGTTAAAAGCAGTTTCCGGCGGCACGCCCGCTTCGATCGCCGCCCTTGTAAACAGCGTGCAAATACAGATGAGTGAATTACGGAGCGAGCGGATCGGTTCTTCCGCAAGTTTTGCCCGCTCCAGCGTATTGATAGTTTTCAAAACGGATTCGGCTGCTTCCACTCTCCCTTCTTTTACGGCATTCAACAACTGCTTTTCCATCATATAAGGCGGATGAAGAAAATACTCGCGCTGGTGCTCAACGCGGTATGAAAGGTAGCGTTCAATAATGGATTTGCTGATGGCAGACTGTTTCATCGGAGCCGCCCCAATACCTAAAAATTTTATTATAGATCTAAAGATTCTAATATCATTGTATGCGCATACAGGGTAATATTCAAGTGTAATCATCAAAATTAAAGGGGGCTTTCGTATGTGGAAAAAAGCGGGCGTGATTTTGGCAGCGCTTACGCTTGTTATCGGCGTGCTGGCCGGCTGCGGCAGCAATTCAAACTCGAAATCAAGCAAAAGCGGCAGTTCCTCGAAAAAGATTGTGTTAAAATTCGCGGCACAAAATGACAGCACACCTGCGACAAAAGCAGTCATTGCGGCTTTTAACAAACAATCGAAAAAGTACCAGGTGAAGTGGGTACAAATGACGAATGACTCGGCACAAATGCACGACCAATTGCTGACATCGCTCTCCAGTGGATCAAGTGAATATGACATCATGTCCATGGACGTTGTGTGGGGCGGCGAATTTGCCGGTGCCGGATACCTTGTCCCGATTGACAAGAAAATGATGGATGCCAATTTGACGAAAGACCAGTTCAATGCCGGCTCAATGGCTTCCGGAAACTATGAAGGGAAACAATACACACTTCCATTCTTCCCGGACCTCGGCATTCTGTATTACCGTTCCGATATTGTCAGCAAGGAAGATGCAGCGAAACTCGAAAGCGGGGACTACACCTATAAAGAACTCGGGGATATGGCTGCAAAATATGCCGGCAAAAACGGAACGACAAACGGCTTTGTTTATCAGTCCAAACAATATGAAGGCTTAACCGTCAATGTGACAGAATTCACGAATCATTACAAAGATATCAAAGGCGGCCTTGAGGCGATGTATCAATTTACAAAAGCATCATGGGCGCCAAAAGATTTGCTGAACTATATGGAACAACAAACGCTGGACAGCTTTGCACAAGGAAAATCTGTCTTCGCGCGGAACTGGCCGTACCAGTATGGCACCATTAAAACAGGCGGAGAAGGCGTAAAAGTAGACATCAAAAATGTTGGCATTGCCCCGCTTCCAAACGGCGGCGCTGTCGGCGGCTGGCTTCTCGGCATCAACAAAAACTCAAAACATGTAGAAGGCGCATGGGAGTTTGTAAAATTCGTAGCCGGCAAAAAAGGGCAGAAGATTATGTCCACAAAAGGCGGTTACCTGCCGGGATATAATGATTTGCTGAATGATCCTGATGTCCAAAAACAAAACAAAATGCTGACCATGCCGGGCTTCCAAAAAGCGTTGAAAACGACGATTGCCCGCCCGGTATCCGCGAAGTACAGCAAAGTATCCGACACGATCCAAATTGCGGCCCACAAATATTTAAGCACAAGCCAAAATCTGGATGATGCAGTCAAA
The DNA here is from genome assembly GCF_038593185.1 of Weizmannia sp. FSL K6-0777. Taxonomy (NCBI): domain Bacteria; kingdom Bacillati; phylum Bacillota; class Bacilli; order Caryophanales; family Bacillaceae; genus Heyndrickxia; species Weizmannia sp. FSL K6-0777. Next base: position 672,643 of record NZ_CP151971.1, on the reverse strand, counting down.
ACGATCCAGGACGCAACAGGCGAATAAGCAACCGTCCGGGAACGCGTTTTACTCCCTTTCCGTCCCCGGGCGCCTGCTTTTCATAATGGTTTGATATCGGCGAAAGGCTCTATTCCATAGAGCCTTTTTTAAAAAGAAATGAGGGGGCGCTGCATAAACTGTGCATCCTCCGTACGGGAAGAAACATTACAGTGAAAAGAGGTGCCAGCATCATGAAGAAGAACCGCTTGCAGGCTTTTTTATTTATCCTTCCAGCCCTGCTGTTTATCGGCGTATTCTCGCTGTGGCCGATTTTTCAGTCACTCCGCTATACCTTTTTTGATTATCAGCTGAATAACCAGCAAAAATCGGGGCTGTACATGAGCCCGCGCTATAATTTCGATTTATTTGACGAAACGCAAACGTATGTCAGGCTGTTTCTAACAGAAGACCGGGAAAAAATCACCGACCCGGCCGACCGGCAAAAAGTCGACAAGCTGGTCCATCGCGTTGCCAATGTTGCCAAGCAGTATAAAGGCAGAAAAGGCGTCCAAAAAATCAGCCAGGCCGACCAGAAAAAGCTGATGGGCCTTTATACCGACTCATCCAAACTGGTAAAGGAAATCAACGCCAAATACAATACGCAAAACGGAAAAAATTTATCAAAAATTGTAAAAGATTTTAAAAGCAGCTTTGTACCCTCCAACTTCATCGGCTTCAAGTCTTATAAAGAAGCATTGCATGACAAACGACTCGGGCATGCCTTATGGAATACCGTGCTCTTTACCGTCGTTTCGGTTTTCCTTGAGTTCGTCCTCGGCCTCGGCCTCGCCATGATTATGAACAAAGCGTTCAGAGGGCAAGGCATTGTAAGGACAACTTCGCTGATCCCGTGGGCAATTCCGACCGCGGTTGCCGCGCTCATGTGGAGTTATTTGTATGACGGCACAAGCGGTGTTGTCGCGCATTTTTTCCAATCCATAGGGCTAATCAGCGATTCGCGCATTCTGCTATTAACGGGATCCGGCGCGATGGTATCCACGATCTTAGCCGACGTTTGGAAAACAACACCTTATATGGCCCTTTTGCTGCTTGCCGGCCTGCAAAACATTTCCAAAGGGTTGTATGAAGCCGCATCCATTGACGGCGCAACAAAAATCCAGCAATTTTTCAAAATTACGCTACCAATGCTGAAGCCTTCTATTTTAGTCGCACTGCTGTTCAGGACACTTGACGCTTTTCGCGTTTTCGACCTGATTTACGTTCTGACAGGCGGCGGTCCGGGCGGGGCAACAGAAACCATGTCTGTCTACGGTTACAAAACGATGTTCGGGCAAACCAACTTCGGCTACGGCTCCGTCATTGTCATCATCATGTTTATTTGCGTCGCCATCATCGCAACCATTTACATTAAAGTGCTCGGCGCCAATTTGATGGATAAAAACTAAGGAGGGATGGCCATGAAAACGAACCGCAAATGGAATGTGCTCATCATCGCCCTGATTGCCGTATTTTTATTTGGGATGATATTTCCGTTTTTCTGGATTTTTATCACCTCCTTTAAACCTTCCGGGGAAATTTTTGGCGACGGGGCTTTTCGGGTCTTTGCCCATCATCCGACATGGGAAAATTACACGCAGATTTTCCAAAAAGGGATCCTGACATCGGTGAAAAACAGTTTTATCGTTGCGACAACGACAACGGTTTACATTATTTTAATTGCCACGTTTACGGCTTACGCGATTTCACGCTTTGATTTCAAAGGGAAAAACCTGTTGCTCGGGCTGATTCTGGCGGTTTCGATGTTCCCGCAAATGATTGTCACCGGGCCGATTTATAATTTGTTCCTGCATTTGCATTTAACGAACTCGTATGCGATTGTCCTGCCGTATTCGACGATCACCCTGCCGACTGCGGTATGGATCCTGGTGACGCATTTCAACCAGATTCCGCTCGCACTTGAAGAATCGGCAAAAATTGACGGTGCGACGCCGGTCCAGACGCTGTTCCGGATTGTCTTCCCGCTTGCCGCGCCAGGTGTTTTTACAACTGCGATTATTACATTCATTGCCGCGTGGAACGAATTTTTGCTGACGATTACCTTAAATTCGGACGCTAATTATCATACTGTGCCGGTCGCGATTTCTTTCCTCCGCACCCAGTTCGAAATACTTTGGGGACAGGTCGCTGCCGCTACCACAGTCGTCACGGTCCCGACTTTGATCATCGTCCTTCTGTTCCAGAAACAAATCGTCTCCGGCCTTACAACAGGTGGGGTGAAAGAATAAAAATTTCCGGCAGTGGAAAAGTTTTCCCTCGGTATAACGCGCGACATTTTCCGGAATCCTGCCTGCCGGTGTGTGACCCCTGGATGAATACATGAGCCGGCGGTCGATCCGATATGAGCGAAAAAAGGGCTTCCCGGCCGGACCATAAGAAAAAAGGGCGCTTGGCACCATGCCATCTTCGAATTTGGAATTTTTGGAGGAACAGCGTATGACATGGGAAATCACGAAACACGAATTGGACAAACAAATGCTGCTGGTCAATGAAAGCTTATTTGCACTCGGGAATGGCTATCTTGGCGTGCGCGGAAACTTTGAAGAAGGCTACCCGGAAGAAATCCCTTCTATCCGCGGCACATATTTGAATGCTTTTTATGACATTACAGAAATCCAGTACGGGGAAAAAGCGTACGGATTCCCGGAAACCGGTCAGAAAATGCTGAATGTGATCGATGCGCAGACCATCGAAATTTTTCTTGGAGAAGAAAAAGAACGCTTTTCTCTTTTTGAAGGGGAAGTTCTCGGTTTTTCCCAAACTTTGCACATGAAACGCGGGTTTTCCGAACGCGCCATCCATTGGAAATCGCCTTCCGGAAAAGAAATCAAGCTCACTTTTTCACGGTTGGTTTCTTTTACACAGCGGGAACTGTTTGCGATTCAAGTGAAAATGGAGCCGGTAAACTTTTCCGGGCCGGTGCGGGTGATTTCCACTGTCAACGGTGATGTGCAAAATTATGTCGATAAAAACGACCCGCGGACCGGATCTGCCCATGCAAAAAAGCTGGCTGTGACAAAAGTGGCAGAGGACAGAGGCACGATTGTACTGCGTGTCCGCACATTTGCTTCCGGGCTTGAAATGGCTTGTGCCGCAACCCACGCCGTTTCCGTCTCTTGCGAATGCCATTATGAACAAGACGAACAAAAAGTGCACGCAATCATCGATTTCAAACACGGCGAGCCGGTGTCCCTTACAAAATTTGCGATCTATACGGACACGCTCCGCCACGGGGACCATATCGCAGAAAAGGCGGCGGCCATCCTAAAAAGCATGCAAGGCAAAGATTTTTCAGCACTATTACGGGAGCAGGAGCAATATTTAGCCACTTACTGGCAAGCAGCGGACATTGAAATTGACGGCGATCCGAAACTGCAGGAAGGGATCCGTTTCAATCTGTACCAGCTCCTGCAATCTGTCGGAAAAGACACCGCCAGCAATATTGCGGCAAAAGGGCTGTCCGGGGAAGGTTATGAAGGGCATTACTTTTGGGACACGGAGATTTACATTTTCCCGGTGTTTCTGTTGATCCATCCGGAACTCGCGCGGCATTTGCTGCTGTACCGCTACCATATCCTTGACCACGCACTGGCAAGGGCAAAAGAGATGGGCCATCAAAAAGGTGCGCTATTTCCGTGGCGGACGATTTCCGGCACGGAATGCTCCCCGTATTTCCCTGCCGGCACAGCGCAGTATCATATCAGCGCGGACATCGCTTACAGTTATATGCAATACTGGTATGCCACCCAAGATCAGGACTTTATGAAGCAATACGGCGTCGAAATTCTCGTGGAAACGGCGCGGCTTTGGCTTGAGGTTGGCCATTACCGGGAAAAAGACGGCAAATTTGCGATTGAAGATGTGACCGGGCCGGATGAGTACACAGCCATCGTCAACAACAATTACTATACAAATGTGATGGCAAAATATAATTTGAAATCAGCTCACAAATTTTATCACTGGCTGAAAGAAACAGATGATGCCTATTTTGCGGCATTTGCTGCACGGCTTGGTTTAACGGACGAAGAAGCGGCAAGCTGGCTGAAAGCGGCGGATGCGATGTATCTCCCTTATGATGAAAAACGCGGCATCCACAAACAGGATGACAGCTTTCTCGATAAAGCGGTCTGGGACTTTGAACATACGCCGAAAGACCATTACCCGCTCCTTTTGCATTACCATCCGCTCACGATTTACCGGTACCAAGTATGCAAACAGGCAGACACGGTGCTCGCGCATTTTTTGCTGGAAGACGAGGCAAATCCGGAAACGATCCGAAACTCGTATCATTATTATGAAAAAGTCACGACACACGATTCATCACTGTCCACATGCATTTTCAGCATAATGGCGTCTAGGCTCGGCGAAGCGGAAAAAGCGTATCATTATTTTATCGAAACAGCCCGCCTTGATCTTGATAACACACATGGCAATACAAAGGACGGCCTGCATATGGCCAATATGGGCGGGACATGGCTATCAATCGTGTACGGATTCGGCGGCGTCCGGATCAAAGAAAACGGGTTTTTTCTAAATCCTACCATTCCGGAACAATGGGACCGCTATTTATTTCGCCTCACCTACCAAAACCGCAAGTTTCAGGTGGAAGTGGCGCGCCATGCGTTTAAAGTGACATTGCTGGAAGGAGATGCGCTGGACATCCATATAGGCGGCCGTACAGAAACGTTGAAACCAGGCAGGACGGTTACCCGGCCGATTTCCGGATTGTGAATGCAGGCGTTCCTTTCCTTTACACAAAAAACAGAAAAAAGCGGCGGGACACTTTTTACAGTGGTTTCCCGCCGTTTTTATGTTTTCTTTCGGGCTTTTTCAGCGGCTTCTGTGGTGCAGTTTTTTGTCATACGTACGGACGGGGCGTGCCTCCATTCGCGTTTCAAAATAAGCCCGGGCGTCTATTTTGAAACGGGGAATCCCGCCGATCAGGGCGGATTCCCTGCAGCCGTTTGTCCATTATTTCACGGTTGTGCCCGCTTTCGTGTACGAAAAAGCCTGCTCGAAATCGGCAATCAGATCATCCGGATTTTCGAGGCCAACCGATAAGCGCAACAAGCTGTCGGAGATGCCGCGTTTTCTTCGGTCCTCAGGCGGCATTGCGGCGTGGGACATTTTTGCCGGATAGGACAGAATCGATTCTACAGCGCCGAGGCTGACGGCAAAGACCGGAATTTTCACATGGCTGACGAATGTCCGGAGCGCTTCCTCATCTTCCAGTTCAAACGACAATACCGCGCCCGGCCCTTGTGCCTCTAGCTTTTGAAGCGCATGCTGCGGATGGTGCCCGAGCCCCGGATAATACACGTTTCGCACAAGCGGATGCGCATCAAGAAAATGTGCGATTTTCACCGCTGACTGCTGCGATTGGAGCAGCCGCACATGCAACGTTTTCAACCCGCGCAAAACGAGCCATGCATCCTGGACGCCGAGCACCGCCCCGAATGAATTTTGCAAAAATCCGAGGCGCGCTGCCAATGCTTCATCTTTTACAACCGCAAGCCCAGCAACGACATCGCTGTGCCCTGCTAAAAATTTCGTCGCGCTGTGCAGCACGATATCCGCCCCGAGTTCAAGCGGGCGCTGCAGGGCAGGCGTTAAAAAGGTGTTGTCGACAAAGGTGAGCGCCCCGGTTTCCTTTGCCAGTTCACTCACCGCACGGATATCCGTCACTTTTAAAAGCGGGTTTGAAGGGGTTTCCACATAAAAAGCCTTCGTGTTCGGGCGGACGGCCTGCCGCACTTCTTCAAGGTTGGTCATATCTACAAATGTATGTTCAATACCAAGCCGGGTCAGGACTTCTGTCACCATCCGGAACGTGCCGCCATACACATCTTCGGTGATGACAACATGGTCGCCCGCCGACAAAAGCAGAAACGCGGTTGAAATCGCCGCCATCCCGGAAGCAAACGCGAAACCTTTGACACCGCCTTCGAGTTCGGCGATGACATCCTCGAGCGCTTCCCTCGTTGGATTGAGCGAGCGGCTGTAATCGTATTTACCGAACTGGTCAATGTCCGCCTGGTGGTATGTCGAAGCATGCTGGATCGGTACACTCACAGCACCGGTCGCCGGGTCTATTTTATGGCTGTTATGTAAAAGCCTCGTTTGAAAAGAATAATCTTCATTTGTCATCGTGTTTGCACCCCTTCGTGAATGTTGGCAAAAGCTTTTTCAATATCTGCAAGCAAATCGCGTTCATTTTCAATTCCGACTGAAAAGCGCAAAAGGCAATTGTCTACGCCTGAAGCAATCCGTTTTTCTTCCGGAATGTCGGCATGCGTCTGTGTAGCCGGGTAAGTGATAAAACTTTCCGTCCCACCGAGGCTTTCGGCAAATGTAATCAAAGACAGGCCGCGTAAAAACGGGTCGACCCATGATTCTTCTTTTACACGGAAAGAAAGCATCCCGCCGCGGCCCGGATACAGCACATCTTTTACATCCGGATGCGCGCTTAAAAATGCCGCCACAGCTTTTGCATTTTTTTCGTGTTTTTCCATCCTAAGCGCCAGCGTTTTCATGCCGCGCATCAGAAGCCACGAATCAAACGGACTGAGGGTGGCGCCGGCACCGTTATGGTACAGAAAAAGCTGCTCGCAAAGTTCAGCACCCTTTGCCACGATCAGACCGGCCAGCACGTCGTTATGCCCGCCAAGATATTTCGTCGCGCTATGGACTACAATATCAGCGCCTTCTTTAATCGGCTGCTGCAAAAGCGGGGTGTAAAAAGTATTGTCTACAATCAGCAGGATTCCGTGCCTTTTCGCAATTTCAGCCACTGCGCCGATATCCGTCTGCTGCATGAGGGGGTTTGTCGGCGTTTCGAGGAAAATGGCTTTCGTTTTCGGGGTGATTTCTTGTTCAATATTTTCCGGGTTGCACGTATTCACGTACTTACAACAAAGCCCCCATTTTTTATATCCCTGCTCCAGCAGGCGGTAGGTGCCGCCATATAAATCATCACTCACAATCCACTCATCGCCGGCCTGGAACAAAGATAAAACAGTGAAAATCGCAGCCATGCCGGAACTGCACGCAAACCCGCGGTCCCCGCCCTCCAGATCCGCAATCGCTTCTTCAAGCAACTGGCGCGTCGGGTTGCCGGTACGGGAATAATCGAAACCGGTTGACTGCCCAATGCCTTCGTGGCGGTAAGCGGTAGAAAAATAAACAGGCGGGTTCACCGCACCTGTCACGCGGTCACTGCGATTTCCGATTTGTGCAAGTTTTGTTTCTGTATGATACATGATGGACACTCCCTCACTTAAAATCAAAAAGCCTTCTCCAATAAGAAGAAGGCCATTCCTTTCGTGCATGAACCATCTTCTTATCTTTCAAGTTATGATCCCATAACTTGCAGGACTTAGCACCTTTTCAATGCGTAAAAGCATTGAAGGTTGCTGAGGCTTCATCGGGCCATTCCCTCAACCTCTCTTGATAAGAAAATACCAATATGAAATTTGCCATCAACGCCGCAAAAGAAATTACACAACGAACCTAAAAATTGCTTACGTTCAATTTATCCCTTTTTTTCGGATTCGTCAAGCTTTTTTTAAATTTTGTTTTTCTTATGGATAATCCATATGGTGAGAAAATAAAACAGCAATGATGAAAGGAGAAGCGTAATGACTCCGTCTGTAGTATTGATATACTCATTCCTGAATTTTGCTGCACTTTCTCCATTCACTATATTCGGCACATCCACAAATGTAAAAGGGATAATATGCATAACAGCATACAACTTTGTCTTAAATCCGCTCATCATTTCCTCAAAACAAAAACAAGCCACCAAAACGAGCATCAGAAGCAATTGATTTCGAATAAAGGTATTTAAAAACTGTGTGAAAACAGAAATAAATAATAGAAGACATAGAATCAATAAAAGCGATCTGCCCAAAAACCGGGTTATTGAAATCCACAATACTTCTGTCCCGTTTAAATTGATCGCCACAGGGTACTTCCAACTGCCCAAATGGCTTATGATGCTACCAATAATGAGCGCAACAACCAGGATAACAATCGTAATGGCAAGGCTGTAAACAAATGAAGTGAAGATTCTCGTATCCAATATTTTCTTGAGTTTCACTGGCAAAACATTTACAAATTGATTAATACCGCCTTGTTTGTCTCTTGTTGAAATATCACCAATTAAAACAGCAATGAGAAGAGGCATTAAGAACGGGAATACGTAAAAAAGAATGCGATATGTAAAGTTAATACCCGGGGTTTCGTATGACTCTATTACCGGATGAATATTTTGTTGAAGCAGAATGGTATTGAGCTGTATTGCTTTTTCTGTCTGCGGAACAATTTTTTTATCACTGAAAACCATTTTTCCAGCATTAATATTGGCAATTAATTTTTTATCTAAAGCGATCTGCAATTTTAGTTCTTGCTTCCAATCCCCTGCTTCATGAGCTTGTATTTGTTCGGTTCGAAGGCGTAATTCCTCCTGCAAACCCGCAATCGCTTTCTTCTTTGCTTCACTCTTATTTGGATTTGATTCCATGTGTGAAATGGCATTTTCCAGTGAGGATTTGTTATGCTGATATTCATTGAGCGGGTCCGTTCTCTTTGCTCCTACAAAAGTAATTGCAAACAAAATGAAAACAATCAAAATAGCAGCAATAAAAACAGTCATATTTTTTTTATTTCTAATGAATCGCAATGTCTCTAACTTGATTAGCCCCATTTATCTTCACCTTCGTATATTTCCTCATAAATTTGTTGGCTGCCTTTTTGCCCAATGAAAAATGATTTAAATTTCATGTCTTGTTCGAATGCCTGATTTACCACAAAGGAGCTTTTACTTGAATCTATCTCCGCCCATACTTCATTGGCTGTGGCATTTTTAATCTCTTCATCTTTAAACAGGGAAAGAACTTTATCTGCATCATTCCCATTCTCTAGCTTAATGATGATGTATTTATTAAAGTCCGGATTATTTTTTCTGCTTTCGTAAACCATTCTTCCTTGCTTTAAAAAGATGACACGATCACATAATTCATCAACATTGTTCAGAATATGGGAAGAAAATAATACAATTTTATTTTCGTCTCTAAGTTGCTTAATGGATTTGCTTATCAGTTTAATATTGGATGGGTCCAGCCCATTCATCGGCTCGTCCATCAATAGCAAATCACAAGAACTGATCAAGCACATCCCAAATAGCAGCCTTTGCTGCATGCCAAGTGAATATTTTGAAACCCTTTTGTCGATATAGGAACCCATGCTTAATTTTTCTATAACAGCGTCACATTCTTGTTTGCTCTCCCATAATCTTTGTACAAGTTTTAAATGCTCTCTCCCTGTTAAATTTGGATACAATACTGTATGGTCTTGCAAAAAAAATATTTTTTTAAGGATTTTTTCCCGATGCATCTTATAGTTCATGCCGTAAATACTGATTTCGCCTTTTGAAGCAGGAATCAGGTTGGATATCGCATTTAAAAGCGTCGTCTTGCCGGATCCATTTGGAGCAACCAGGCCAATAATCTCCCCTGGTTCAGCAGAGAAACTTATATCTTCCAAAATTTTCGTCTTCTCTATCTCTACTGACACATTGTTTACCCTTAACAAAACAATCCCTCCCCCGTTAATTCACAAGATCTTATCACCTATTTTAATAGGCCGCAGCGCCATTGTCACCGAAATTTTTGCGTGGTGTCACCGAAAAAACAAACTGCTGCTGCGCAAATATTGGCGGCAAACACCAAAAAAAGCGGTATTCTTTATGAATCCGCTCTATCCATTCAAAAAAATTTTTTTCTTGTTCTTTTGCTTATATAGTCTGGACCAAATCCTGAATATGGAGCATGGCAACCGGGTTCTGGCCGGCAACAACCGGAAGCACTTTGAAAGCGTGGTCTTCCATTATCCGCAATGCTTCCGCTGCCAGCTGATGCTCACTGACGCAAACCGGATATTTTGTATACAAATCTGCTACTTTTTTATCCAGTACTTCATGGCCGTTTAAAAGCTCACGCCGGATATCGCCGTCCGTTAAAATGCCGGCCAGCCGTCCCCGATCGTCAATAACTGAAACAGCCCCCGCCCCCGCTTCCGTCATCATAAATAATGCTTCCTTTATGCCGGTGTCCATTCCGGCAACCGGGTTCATCCTTTTCCGTTTAGCCACATGGCCAACCGTGAGAAGCAAACGCCGGCCAAGCGAGCCACCGGGATGGAAAAGCGCAAAGTTTTCAGGTTTAAAATCCCTTGCCTTCAAAAGGGCAACCGCAATCGCATCCCCGAGTGCAAGCGTGACGGTAGTTGTAGAAGTCGGGGCAAGGCCGAGCGGGCACGCTTCCTCAACTTCACCGATATCCATCACCAGATTCGAACGCCGCGCCAGTGTCGACTTGCGTGAACCGGAAATGGCAATCATTTTTGCGCCGATCCTTTTGATGGAAGGGATCATATTTAATATTTCCGACGTTTCCCCGCTGTTGGAAATGGCAATGAGGATGTCTTCTTTTGTTATTTTTCCAAGATCGCCGTGCAGTGCTTCTCCCGGGTGAAGGAAAAATGCCGGGGTACCGGTGCTTGCAAATGTGGAAGCAAGTTTCCGGCCGATGATGCCCGATTTCCCCATTCCTGTAAAAATGACTCTGCCTTCGCACGCCAATATCATTTCAATGCCTTCATTTATACGAAAATTGATCCGGTCCTTCAGCTTTAAAATCTCATTGGCCTCTTTTTCCAGCACTTCACGGACGCTTTCGACATAATTGATGCTTCGTTTGAAATCTTTTAACATCCTATTCACCTCCGTTAATGAATGTTTGCTGCCGTTTGTTCTTTTATCATGCGATCAATTTCAATAACTGGCTTTAACATTTCTTCAAGATCATCCAGTTTCACCATATTCGGGCCATCCGACCAGGCCTGGTCCGGATCAGGATGGGCTTCTAGAAACAACGCATCGATCCCGCAAGCCGCCGCTGCCCTTGCGAGATACGGGACAAACGCACGCTTTCCGCCTGTTGAAGTCCCATTTCCGCCCGGTATTTGGACACTATGGGTGGCGTCAAACACGACCGGATACCCTAATCTGCGCATTTCCGGAAGTGCACGCATATCCACCACCAGGTTATTGTAGCCGAATGTCGAACCGCGTTCTGTAAGAAGAATTTTGTCGGTGCCGGATTCCTCCAGTTTTTGAATGACGTTTTTCATATCCCAAGGCGCCAAAAACTGCCCTTTTTTGACATTCACGATTTTGCCCGTCGCGGCGGCGGCAAGCAGCAAATCGGTCTGGCGGCAAAGGAAAGCGGGGATTTGCAGTATGTCGAGCACTTCCCCGGCTGCTTTTGCCTGGTGCGGCTCATGAATATCGGACGTGACCGGTACGCCAAATACATTTTTAATCCGGTCAAGTATTTCGAGCCCTTTTTCCAGTCCCGGGCCCCGTTTGGAAAAAATGGATGATCGGTTGGCTTTGTCGAAAGAAGCTTTAAAAACGAAAGGAATGCCGAGTTTTCCGGCAATGGTTTGAAGGGTTGCGGCTGTTTCCATGGCCATCGTTTCACTTTCAATTACGCACGGGCCGGCAATCAATACAAGCGGTAGACGTTGGCCGAAAGCTATCCGGCTGTTCAGTTGGACCGTTTTCATTTGCTCACTCCTCATTTTTAAGTTTTCACGTGTCTTTACTCCTTCTGCTGCAGGTTACAAATATTATCCTTTAGAAAACCGCACAGGGCAAGGAAGATGTAAAGAATATTCACAAACTTTTTGTTTTTATGTAAGGTTTTCTCCAGGAAATATAAAGCACAAAACCGGACAAGTTTTGTGCTTTATAACGCGGATGGCGGGTAAAGTCTCCTTCGGGGAAATGGCTGGGAAAAATATTCTTCTTACAAATGGTGGCGATACGGGGCTCAATTATTTTATAAATGCCATTAACTCATCAGCCGTTTTGCTTTTGATGATTTTTTGCACAACAGACCTGTTTTCGATAATCGAAATGAGCTTTTTATACATATCATCTAAATCCGTTTGCGTGCCTTCTTTAATATTCAACAAACAAACAAATTGAACCATTTGCTGTCCATGCCAATGGATAGGGCTTTTTAGCGTACATACTGTCCAAAACGTTTCCTTCGTTACGGGCACCATTGGATGGGGAATGGCTACGAGATTTCCAAAACAGGTTGGCGTAATCGACTCCCTTTCTAAAACAAGGTTTACATAATCCTTCGGTACAAGCTTCTGCTTATACAGTTCATCACATAAAAATCGAATCACGCTTTCCTTATCCTGCAATGCCAGTTGGAGAAAAATTCTTGAAGGATGTAAATATTTTTCTGCCACATTTTGCGTCCTAGATAAAAAACCATTTATAGCTTGAATGTCTTTGTCTTCCAAAAAAGTATTCACAACTTGGACCGGGACGCCAAAATCCTCCTTTATAGGCACAGTGCTAATGATCAAGTCAATAAAAGATAAATCATATGATGATAAATTGTAATAATTAATCGTATCGGCAATTTCAATTTCTTGGCCATACAAATTTTGCAATCGGTAGGATAGTAATTTTGCACTCCCTACGCCCGATGCGCAAACGATTAGTACTTTTTTTATTTTTTTCTTGTTTAATTTCATTCGTTCAAGAGCAACACCGATATGCAGCGCAATATAGGCAATTTCATCTTCAACCACTTCCATTTGCAAATACTCTTCTATACATTTGCTGGCAATAATGGCGCCTTCAAACGCAGCCGGGTATTTTTTCTTTATATCGTTTAATAACGGATTCCGGATATTCATTTTGTACCGCAATCGGTTCATTGCAGGACGGATATGCAGCGTTAGCGCCTGAATAAACTCGCGGTCTTGGCGAAAGTCCCAATTCAATTCAGCCTTTAAACGAGCTAACATACAATTTATAATTGTTCCGGCTTCATCAAATTTACTAAACTCGGCCAGCTCCTTCTTGTGTAAAAGTTTGGTTCCTAATAAATGAACAATAATATAATCGATTTCTGTCTCAGGAAAAGTTAACGAAGTAAAATCTTCAACTTCTTTTATGATTTCGTTCGCCACAATTTTTTCAAATGGATGATCATCGACCAGAACATCAGCCAGCTCTTCAATAACAAAGCCTTCCTGAATTCTTCTGCAGGCGATAGCAATATGCGTTGCTAAATTTTCCAAAGATATATCAGAGATTTCAATTTTATATTTATTAACCTTTTGGACGATTACTTCTTTAATCTTTTTAAATAGTTCCGGATCAATGAGTTGTAAACAATCCTCCTTCAAAAATGCCTCCTGGTTCCGCTCCAACAATAAATTAGATAAACACAAACGTTTCATATATTCATCGCCTTCAACCTTTGAACCATAGTGCGGGCGGTTGATTAGCTTTAAATGATATTGATCAAGAATTTCTTTTACCATCTTTAAGTCATTTTGCAATGTCGATAAAGAGACGAACATCTCATCTATAAAACTTTCAATTTTAATAAAATCGGTTTCTAACAATAACCGGCGTAAAATATAGAGAACTCTCGTATCTTTATCAGTGAAGTCACCCGCTAAATGATGTTCCTCCGTAGAAATCTCATTGAGTATTTTTGAAAAAAGCCCGGCATCTAATACTTTTACGCTATATCCCAATCCTCTGGTTGATTCAATTTGAAATCCGTGTGATGCTGTATTATTTTGCATGAGCTTAATTTCGTTTCGAATCGTTCGGTCACTGACGCCTAATTCTCTTGCCATCCAGCTTGCAGTAACGGGTTCTTTTGACTTAGATAAAAGGATTAATATATCTTTCTGCCGTTTTGATAGGATAGCCACTGCCAACAACTCCCTTTTACATGGATTACTAAGATTTTTGGCAAAGGAAGAGCTGTAGTTTTCGGGAAACCAACCATTTTTTCGGGCTGTGATGTAATCGTTGAAAAAACCAATACTTGATACTTTGCAGCCTGTCATATCGTAGCTTTCCTTATAACTATTGCTTTTTCACCGGGGATTTCTATTTTCTTCCCGTATATGAAAAAATGGAGTTTTATTGTAACTCCATTTTTTCACGCCATGATTGAATATGATTCTTATTGTAAACGTTAGAAAAACGACCGTCCTAAAAGTTAAAGCTCTTCTCCATTTGTTTTTATGACATGCCTATACCATTCAAATGACTTTTTCTTTTTTCTTTCTAAAGTTCCGTTCCCTTCATTATCTTTGTCCACATAAATAAAACCGTAACGTTTTTCCATTTCTCCTGTTCCAGCACTCACTAAATCTATACATCCCCACGGTGTGTAACCCATTAAATCAACACCATCCAGTTCAACCGCCTTTTTCATTTCCAGAATATGATCGCGAAAATATTGAATACGGTAATCATCGTTAATCGTGCCATCCTCTTCAACGACATCCCGCGCGCCAAGGCCATTTTCTACAATAAATAGAGGGATATTGTACCTTTCATATAAAGCATTTAACGAGTAACGAAGGCCGACCGGATCAATTTGCCAACCCCAATCACTGGCTTGAACATAAGGATTGCGAACGACGCGGCCAAACTCTCCATCAGGCTGGCTGTCTTCTACTTCACGGGCGCTGACTACTTTAGACATATAATAGCTAAATCCAATGTAATCTACTGTTCCTTCTTTAAGAATTTGTTCATCTTCCTTTGTATATTCAATTTCAAATCCGTTTCTTTCCCAGTATTTTTTCGTATAATCAGGAATCGTCCCACGAACATGTACATCACCAAAGAACCAACGATTATGCATCGCTTCCGTGGCAAGCATCACATCGTCCGGATGACAAGAATATGGATATACAGGTACGAAAGAAAGCATGCAACCAATCTTAAAGTCAGGATTAATTTTGTGGCCTAATTTAACGACTTTTGCGCTGGCAATTAATTCATAAAGCGCTGCCTGGTACATGGTTTGTTTCCGGTTTTCACCTTCTTCATATTTAATTCCTGAGTTTGTGAAGCTTGCAAAATCCATGCTCGTATCTGCTTGATTATTGATTTCGTTAAAGGTCATCCAGTATTTTACTTTATCTTTATAACGTTTCATGACTGTCTCAGAAAATTTCACAAAAAAATCAATACATTTCCGGTTTCTAAAACCCCCATATTTTTTCACAAGATGATAAGGCAATTCAAAATGAGATAGGGTAATAACAGGTTCGATATGATATTTTAATAATTCATCAAACAAATCATCGTAAAATTGCAAGCCTTCTTCATTTGGCTCATCATCGTCCCCGTTTGGAAAAATTCTTGTCCAAGCAATAGAAGTACGGAAACATTTAAACCCCATTTCTGCGAACAGTTTAATATCTTTTTTATAACGGGAATAGAAGTCGATTGCTTCATGGTTAGGATAATAGTAACCTCCTAATACACCATCCGTAATTTGCCGTGGAACACCATGTCTTCCTGCAGTCATTACATCAGCAACACTTACACCTTTTCCGCCTTTATTCCAGCCGCCTTCAAGCTGGTGGGCTGCTACTGCTCCGCCCCATAAAAAGTTTTCCGGTAAAACGCCTTTTGACATTGTAAACCCTCCATCATTTATCTTATTTGGTTTCCTGAACGAGAAAAGTTAAATAAGAAGGCGATTTTCCTATGAAGAACCGCCTTCTTTCATTCACCCGCAGTGCAACATCGTTTTCATAGGATATTTCTACATCTTATTTTTCTATTTCAAGATGAGGATCAGAGTACAGATTCTCCGCCTTTTTCTTGCTCAACTAACTTCTTATCATATATTCTGATGAACGGAAGATATATGATAAACGCGACCACACCACAAATGAGTGAGACAACTGGCGCCATAATGCTCCCACCTGTTCCAATGAAAGCCCCAATACCGATTGGCGTTGGCCATGGCACTTGTGCAATAAGTGGCGCAACAATGTGCAATTTAATTGCAAAATAACCAATTGTAGCTGTAGCCATAGGCGCTAAGAAAAACGGGATAGCCAGGTATGGATTATAAACAATTGGTAATCCAAACAATATTGGTTCATTAATATTAAAGATGCCAGGAGCAAGGGACGCTTTTCCTAGTATTCTCAATTGCTGTGACCGGGCCAAAAATGCAATAAAGATACATAATCCTAAAGTCGACCCGGAACCGCCCATAATGACAAATGAATTTTGGAACTCGCCGGCGAATGGAATATTTGCCCCATGAATATTGGCTTCCATATTTGCCAAAGTAATTGGCGTCAGGAAGGCTCCGATAATATTCGCCCCGTGAATACCTACGATCCAGAGTGCATGGATTAAGAAGTAAATCACCATCAATCCCAGCCAGCTGCTTGCGATATTCGTAACAAAGCTAAATGGAACAGCGACAACTTTAAATATATCTGTACCTAAAGCTACAAAAATACCATTGATGATTAAGATCACAAAAGCGACTAAAAATGCAGGGATTAAAGCTGTGAACGATCTGGATACCCCTTCCGGAACAGCTTCCGGCATTTTAATCACCCAATTTTGTTTTACACATAACCGGTACAACTGGACAGCAATAACAGAAACAATAATGGCCGTAAATATACCTGAAGAACCTAAACGGCTTACACCACTGTCGCCCATTTCCCAACCGAAAATAATATGAGTCGTATCATTCATTTTTTGGATAAGTGACATTTTTCCATTGCCTGCAACCAATTCCGGAATCGTCATAAAGAAAGCAAACATGGATAATAAAGCCCCGTTTAGCGGGTTTACATTTATCCCTTCTTCTTCAGCATATATTTTTGTATACTCATAACCAATAACAAGGTTGAAATATAATGCTAAAATTCCCATTGTTGCTTTATTTGCCAGCATATACAAGTCACTAATTCTAAAGAAAGTATTATCGAAAAAGCCTTGCAAAAATGTTAAAGTCTGTGGCAATACGTTCAACACCAAGAACATGGATCCTACGATTGTAAATGGTATTGAAGCCATCCCGGCAGCCATTACCGCCCGGACAAATCGAAAAGATGCTACTTTCCCCATAGGACCCATCAGATACTTTTCAAGAAAAGTAAATGCCTTATTTTGTTCTGACATAAAGACCCCTCTTTTCTATTATTAACGAATCGCTTTTTCATACTCCATGATGCGTTGAAAATGCTTGTCTTCATCATGTGTAATTTGGTATAACCGATAAAGGATAAAAGCGCTTAAAAATATCCCGGCAATCAAAACAGTTAAAATTAATACTTTTGACTTGTTTTGATTGATTAAAAATGGATATAAATGAGCGAAAGATGACGAAAAACAACTCGGCAACAGCAAAATCACATTTGCAATGAGCAAAGTCATGAAACAAAACTTTGTGTATTTAGCATGATTTGTCGGGCTGCTATAAATCTTTACTTGTTCCGCAACGCTCAATATGACAACGATGATCAACGCCAATGGAAGAAGGTATAGTAACGAATGACTCATAACCAATGAAATTAACCAATATACATTCGTAAAGAAAAAGATTGCGGTAACATATCTGACAAGCAAATATCGGTTATAGTACATCGATTTAAGCATCTGGTTTTTTTGATTTTTTTCAAATAATGCTCTTTCTACGTCATTCATAAAAATCCCTCATTTATTAAAAATATGGCTCCCCGCTACTCGTTAAAGCTTAAGCAATCCATTACCTCCAATCCAAAAGACATCTTAACGGGTATCTTGCTTGAAGATCACCTTCCTTCCGACTATCCATAAATTTTGGCATTTCCGGGTGAGTGCATTGTAAATAGCGAAGACCCATTTTCTCATAAGCAAATCAATCTTTTGGCAGTTCTTGTAAGATTAAATTTCCTAATTTTTCAACACCCATTGGAATCGGAATATAGGCTTGTGGCGGAATGTTTACAACTGGCTTTCCTACGCGTTCTCCGGCTTCCTTAAGTTTTTGAAAATACATCTTTGTTTGTGGGCTGACTAAATATAAATCAAAGTCCCCCTTTTCAATCATCTTATTGCCTTCATTTGCTGAAACAGCATCGACTTCAATTTCCTTACCTTTTGTTTTAAAAAATTCCGTTGTCTTCTTCGCCATTAAAGAAGATGACATACCTGCTGCACAAATAATTAATGCTTTTTTCATCATAAATGCCTCCAATTGGTTTTTTATTGTGATTTAAACTTGCTTATCAATGAATTAATGACTTCCGTTGCTTTTAATGGCCCGCTTGTGCCGCCAATCATCCATTTTTCAAACAGCAAACTTGGCAAATTTGTTAGCACTTTCGACATTCAAGTTCATTTGTTTTTTTATAAAGTTCAATGATTTCTTTTGCCAGGTCAATTACTGTCATGGCATTCATTAAATGGTCCTGTGCGTGTATCAGCAATATACTGATTTCAAATTTTTCCCCACTGGCCTCCCCCTTTATTAGGTCTGTTTGAAAACGATGAGCGATTGTCATGGCTTCGTTGGCTTCTTCAATTTTTTGTTCAGCTAATTTAAACTCACCAGCTTTAGCATGATTTATGGACTCCGCAGCTAAGCTTCGGGCGTTTCCACCATTTAAAATAATTTGAAAACTGATTTCTTCTATGTTCAATGTCATCACCCTTAGTTTAAAAATTGTCGTTTCTTCACCCTTTTTGTCGCATAATATCCATCATTGTTACTTACTGTTGATCACAAAGAGTAACTTGCTGTAATCCTTAAACACTGTTTAATGCTCCGCTTTATCAGCCGCTTGCCTTAATTCAATATTAATATGGAAACGGTTTCACTTTAACCTAAACTCTTTCCTTAGCGCAACGGAAATCATTACTGGAAAAAATGAAGTAACGGAAAAAGGAATCCGGGATCAAGTTTCTGCTTTCTCGCCATTAACATGATTGCCGCTTTTTCAATAAAGCATGGCATCAAGCTTTTAGACATACCTTTTTGTTTATCGTACTTACCAATCCCGGCCTGGCATTTCAAAAAAGGAAAGTGCGGCAAGCAGAAGGCAATTTGCAGCATTTTAAGAACCCGCATTAAAAGTTACAATTGGAAAGATTTTCTGTACAGAATGCCTTCATTTCCCGATTAACGGCTGCAGAAGCGGGTAATGATATAGTACAAACACCAAAAGGAGGGACCGTTATGGATCATGCAAAGGCGTTAGTGATAAAGTTTATTATGGTCGCAGTTGTGTTGGGCATCATTTTATCCGCCATTTTCAACATGCCGTTTGGCGATATGATCGCCACTAGTGTAGTACTGACCATTCTCGCATATGTCCTGGGAGATTTAATGATTTTCAAACGGGAAAATGAACGGGAAGAGGATACGCAAAGAAATATCATGGCGACCGTCGCCGATTTTGTTCTGGCGTACCTTGTCGTGTGGCTGATGGGCAGATCACTCGCCCCGGACATGGACAATCTGTTATGGGCGGCGCTGGCTTCGAGCATCGTCATTGCAGCCGGCGAATGGTTCTTCCATAAATATTTACACCATCTTTTCCATCACACGCCTGACCGTGAATATACCGGATACGGCGGTGACTGATTGAAAAAACGGCAGCCGGATGAGCTGCCGTTTTTTCGTATTCCTATAAAAACTTACCATTCATCAATAAATCATCCAATCGGCAAGCATCAAGTTTTTTAATCACTACGCAATTTTTTCGGCCAAGCAAAACTTTTACTTTCTTTCACCTTACCGTAACCGTTCTTGTTTTGCTTTTGTTTCCGGCTCTGTCTTTCGCGAAAATGGAAAGCTTCGTGCCTTTTTTCTGTTTGCTGATTCTTACACTGTATGCGCCTTTGGCATTTACTGTGGCTTTGCCGATCTGTTTGCTGCCGCGGTATACATAGACAACTGCTGATTTTTCCGCTTTACCCACAACATGCGTGGACTTCGTTGTGACATTGCCGGCAGTCGGCATGCCTGGTGCCGTTTTGTCTTTTACTATAACTTTTACTTTGCTGCTTTTTAAACCGGCCTCTGTATAAACATAGAGGACGGTTCCGGCTTTTTGCTTTGAAACCGGGACTTTAAAATATCCTTTCCCGTCCGCTGTGCCGCGGGCAAGTATTTTTCCGTTCTTCATAATGGCTACTTCGATCCCCGGGTCGGAGCTGCCGGAAATGGATGTGCTATTATCGCCGACAGTCCATACTTTCGGTGTTTTCGGTTGCTGCGCCTTGCCGCCGATACTTCCCGACAAGAGCGTATATGTCATATCCCGTCCTTTTCCAGACGGAACGGAAAAGCGGCTTGGTGAAGACAGCTTTTTCACAACCGCCCCGCCGCCTTTTAGCTTCAATGAACTGCCGTTGTAAGTTTTAATTCGGAGCGGCTTGAACGCGGCATCCCCTTTAAACCCGTATAATCCGTTTGTCTGCTTTAAGACGAGCGCGGCCCGGAAATCGGTCATAAACTGCCCGAAAGTCAGGTTCGGGTCAATGTATTTTCGGATCACATCCTCGATAGCTTTTTCATTTGTATTCGGATCGTCCATGATTTTTTTGAAAATGGCATCGCCTTGTCCGCATTGAATTTTCAAATACTCCATGAACAAATAGGACAAGGAATAATTGGCAAGCACATCCCCGTTACTATCCCAGTAGAGAAGCGAGTGGCCGTTTGGGATTGAAGCATCGTTGTTATAATCATCAATCCGATCGGAAAGCGGCTTTCCGGTATAAATTTGCTCTGCGGCCATGGACATCCCTTCGTCAATCCATGTATCAAACGTATCCCAATGGTGCTGGACGAACACTTTCTGGTTAAAAGAGATCATATGCTGAAACTCATGGGCGAGTGTCGAATACGCTTCGGTTACATTTTTCGATGTTCCGGTGCCCATCAGCGGGTATGTGTCAATATAAAAGATTTCCGACTTGTTGGAAGTGTCGGCATCAAAAAGGTCAAGCGGGTAAAAATAGCCAGCTACATATCCGCCTGAGCCATCAAACCCGTCCTGGATATCATAACAAAGAATATTCACTTTCCCATTTCCATCAACATCGGACGGCATGCCGAAATATTTTGTATCGAGCGCATAAATACGGTTGTCAAATTCTTTTCCAAGCTGGGCAGCCTGGGCGTCGTTCAGCTGGTTATTGTATACCCAGACATCCGCATGCGGACCGCTGTATAAAAGCTTAGCACTTATTTGATAATCTTTATTGCTGGCAAGATTGGACACCCAGAATTTTTTCGTATCTCCCACCCGGGGAAGACGGGCCCTTTTCGTATCCATGCGAACGGAATACTTCCGAAGGCTTAAATATTTTAATAGATCAAATGGCTTCTGGTAATCAATCCGGTAAATGTTGCTCTTTAACTTTTGACGGAGCGCTGCCAGGTTCACAACCTTGAAGGTGCCAGTCGGCTCTGTCGAAAGGCTTGAGGCAGACTCGTTGCTGACAAGTTTATAATAATCCTGAGCCGACGCGCTTCCGCCTGCACCGAATACCCCGGCCGGCAGTATAAACAATAGCGATAGTATAATAGGCAAGGATAATGCCCGTCTGAACATTCTCAATGAAATTCCTCCTGCACCTTTGTCCGGGCAACCCGGCAATTTTAAAAAGTTGCTTCTTTCATTCTAGCACAGCAGGCCGAATTTTGGCTGTCCGGTTCAGGAAAAAGAAGAGCGGAGTTTTTTAACCGTCCTTGTTCCCATTTGCTTGGCTGTTTCATCCTGCTGAGCGGATTCTTTTGCAACAGCAGGGGCCGTACCGCTTTTTGAAAAGACGTTTTTTGTGCAACCTTTGGGAGAATTTCTTAAGGGCCGCCCTGCACACTTTGGGGGCATGTCTGTTAAAGCAGCGGGAAATTTTTCATATTCCCGCTGGATGGTGGAGTTTTCGGCCGCGGCTGTAGCCCTGGCGCTACTGTTTCCATTTCATTTACAAAAGTCCTGTCATATGGTTCGGCTTTGTTTAACCAAGAGGATTATTTTCTAAAACGATTGTCCTGCCTCTGTTGCACTGCCCGCCTCCTCTCCCTGTTTCTCTCTTTTCAACAAAAAAGTACCCTTTTTTCTATTCAGCCGCTATATAAGGAGTGAAAGGGGGTGAGCGGGAATGGCACAAGTCCATTTAACAAGTTCCCGCATTTCATTAATCTTTGATAACGGGGTGAATGAAAATGGAAAACCGGTAACCAAAGCGAAGTCGTTCGCCAATGTGGCTGCCTCTGCAACACCCGATGCGATCCGGCAATTTGCAGACGCATATGCTTCACTGCAGCAAAAAGCGCTGGTCCGTGTAACGCGCACTGACTTGAACGATATCAGTGAGTGAAATAAAAAAAGGGGGAATGGATAGATGAAAACTTTGGAACTTCAGTTTTTAACGCAGGATAACAAAACAGTGAGGGTTGCAGTCGATGAGCCGGCAGAACCCATCGATACGGTGAAAGTGAAAAACGCCATGGCTCAGATGCTCGGCTCGGGCGTGCTGGTCAGCTCATCCGGCACGGCGCTCTCCAGCGTGAAAGGTGCACGTCTTATTGAGCAAAACATTACTGAATATACACTGGCGTAATCTTTTGCCCCCGGTTCCCGTTTTCGGAACGGGGGCTCTTGATTTTACAGGGGGAGAGGAGAAATGCATGAAATGGTGTCGCTCATCAGTGAAGTCGGGTTTCCGGTCGCTGTCACCGTCTTTTTGCTGTACCGGATTGAGGCCAAGCTTGATGCGGTGATTGAATCGATCCAAAACCTGCCGGAACGGATGAAGGGGATCTGAAAGGGAGGGGCTTATGTGCAAGCCCCTCCCTTTTTCCGGATGGATCATTTCCCGGTCCGGTCGTTATTCATTTGTTTAGTCACATACCTGCAATTGCTCCATTTCCGCAAAATCCACGCTGCAAAGGATATATTTCGACGAAGGCAGCCCACCAAGCCTGCATTTCACTTCTTCACTCATCTTCCGGTAACGCTCAGCCGCGGGCTCCCGGCTCAGACCGATTATTTTTATACAGGCTTCGCTTTCTTTAAGCTTGTAAAATGCGCCGGCAAACTGCTTCTGTTACTTCTTCTGTTGTTGCCGTTCCGCCGATGTCCGAGGTTTTGATGCCTTTTTCAATCGTCCATTCGATTGCATCCATTATCGTTTCACCCATTTCTGTTTCGCCAAAATGATCGAGCATCATTTTAGCTGTCCAAATTTGGCCTATTGGGTTGGCAATGCCTTTTCCTGCAATATCCGGCGCCGAGCCGTGGACAGGTTCAAACATGGAAGGATATTTCCCGTCCAAATTGATGTTCGCGGACGGCGCAATGCCGATGCTACCCATAATCGCGCCGCCAATATCTGTTAAAATATCCCCGAACAAATTGCTCGCAACAATGACATCAAAAGTCTCCGGCTTCATCACCAGAAAAGCAGACAGCGCATCAATATGCATGCTGTTTACAGCCACATCCGGATAGCCAGCCTTTACCTGGCTGAACACCTCGTCCCAAAAAGGCATTGTGTGGAAAATGCCGTTTGATTTCGTTGCACTGGTCAGGCGTCGGACGCGTTTTTGCGCCAGTTCAAACGCATATCGCATCGCCCGCTCTGTTCCTTTTCTTGTAAAAATTGCATTCTGGATCGCAATTTCGTCTTCACCGCGATGAATTCTGCCGCCAACCTCGCTGTACTCCCCCTCGCTGTTTTCACGCACGACAATGAAATCAAAATCTTTCGGGTCCCTTAACGGGGACTGCAGCCCTTTGAAATACTTTGCAGGCCGGATATTCAGCACCTGTTCGAAGCCGCGCCGGATTTTCAGCAAAAGGCCCCAAAGCGACACATGATCCGGCACAAGCCTTGGATTGCCGACTGCCCCGAGAAAAATAGCCTCATAATCTTTTAAAATCTCAAGCCCGTTATCCGGCATCATTTTTCCCTGATCAAGATAATAATCACAGCTCCACGGGAACGCCGTGAATTCGAACCGGATTCCGCCATGCCGTTCCGCTGCCGCATGCAGCACACGGATGGCAGCCGGCACCACTTCTTTTCCAATCCCGTCGTCCGGGATCGCCGCGATATGGTATGTTTTCATTCTAATCCCCTCCGTTAAAGCGCTCCCAATTATATTCATTTTACCATAAGCATGAAAATGAAATGCTTTATCATCCCTTAAAATCAGATTCTTATTCCGTTGCTGCCCCCGCTGCGCCAAGCAAGGTAAAGATAAACAACATACGTTCAACTTGGTGATTTTCAGAGGGTGAATGAACGGCATATCGCTTTAACCTAATGTGCCAAGCCATTGTATGGGGAAAGGTAAAAAATAAAGGCAATGAGAAAACAGCTCATTGCCTTTTGATTGGCTAATTTGTACGCGAACAGATCGGGCACGCCCTCCGAATTTTTTCCGCTGGCGTTCGAGATACTTGTCACTGCTGTTTGATCACTGACTTTTTCAGCGAATGGCCGCGGGCACGCCGCTCATTCCTATTTGCATCAAATTTTTCCGGTTAACGGCAGCGGGCAGCAAACGGGCACATGCTGCCGCTATTCTCCCTTCGATTCTGCATTCCCCGACACGCCTGTTTTCAACATTGGAAAAACAAAGCACAGCCCGATAATGAAAAACAACGCAGCAAGTTCGAAAACAGCCGTGATCGAAAACCATTCCTTCAATGCCCCCGCAAGGCTCATGGTCACCACCATGGAGCCAGTGAAAAGCGGGCTCAAAATGCCGTTCACCCTGCCAATAAAATCGGATTCCGTATTTTGCAGGATCAGGGTGTTAATGCCGATCTGGATGCTCGGCATGAAAAAGCCTGAAACGAGTTCGGCGGCGAGTGTCAGCCAAAGCGAAGTCGAAGCACCGATTACCGCAAGCCCAATGGCATTTGCAAGCATACCGGTGAACAGCATTTTTTGCGGTGAAGCAGATTTTGAAAAGGCCATGGAAAAAGCCCCGCCTGTAATCATCCCAATGCCATTCACCATCACAAGCCATTGCAGGTTCTCTTTCGGCAGGCCGAGACGGTCCGTTACGAGGAAAATATTCATCGGTTGGATAAAACCGACGCCAAGCCCTGCCGCCAGAAAACCAAGTCCCAGCAGCCGCAATTCCTTTTTAGATAATACATAGCGAACCCCGCTCGTCATTTCCTGGAAAATATTCGACAATTTTTCCTTCTTTTTCATGGCCTGGTCTTTCGGGATAAATGACAAACTCGCGGCGGAAAACAGGAAAGCGAGACCGGTTATCAAAATAGAATAATCGATTCCAAACCTTTCATAGGCAAACGTGCCGACCACCGGGCCAAGAATCATAAAAACAGCAAAAATGGTCTGGTAAACGGCCATTGCCTGCTGGATCAGGCGTTCCTCAAGATGCATTTTAAACAGTTTCATCCCGGACGGTTGCGAAAACTGCGACAAAATCGAGGAAATCAGTGTTGCAAAAAAGACGGACTGCCACGAGCCAAAAACAAGCGCGCCGATGACGCCAAAAATGGACACGGCACTCAGCAAATCACACCAAACCATTGTTTTCTTCGGCTGCCAGCGGTCCGCAAATGTCCCGCCGATAAAGCTAAAAATGAAAATGGGCAGGAACTCCGCCACTGAAATCATGGAAACGGCAAACGGGTCGCCGTTTGTTTTTTCTGTCACAAACAACAGGACGGCAAAATTCCGCACCCAAATGCCCACCTGCAAAAACAACGCGGATACAAATACCATCCGGACAAACCGATTTCTCAAAAGCTCTCCCACAAGCGCCCCCCTCTGGTCAAATCTGTCTCATATCGTGCCATTATCATACCGAAATTGAAAGCCTTAAGCAATACAGAAGCACCCGTGTAAAACAGAGTGCGAAAAAATGCATGCAAACTTGGGAAACGGAAGCCCGCAGGCAAAAGGTGAAAAAAATCGGCGCATTTGGCCGCGTGCTCCTTTTTTCCTTCGTCCAGTCCCTTCTCATGCCTGCACTCAAAACAGACATCTATTCTGCTTCGCCCGGGCCTGGCATTTTCATGTCTCCATACGTGCCTCTCCTCTTTTTCGTTCCCTCACGCGTCCCAATCCAAACCGTTTTTCTTGCGGCCATTTTCGCTACATTTCATTCACGCCCAATTCCTCTTCTTTTCCCCATAAATAACAAGAGAAAGGCCGGACCATTGCATAAACGAAAAATCCCCGTTAACAATTTGGAAAAACCATGATATGATAGCGATTAGATTAAATAAAAAATTCAAAGAAAAGGGTCGAAAAAATGAAGAAGAAAATATTCATCACACTCGGGATTCTCTTAGCGATCATCGTGATCGGGGGCGGAGGGTTCGCCTATTACGTCTACCATTCTGTCCAAAATGCCGCAGATAAAATGTATGACAGCAAATCCGTGAAACCATCCGAGAAAAACACTGAAAAAATCAAAAGTGAAAAACCAATTTCCATTCTTTTACTCGGCGTAGATGAGCGGGCCGGAGATGTAGGAAGATCCGATACGCTCATTATTCTTACACTGAACCCGCAAAAGAAAGCCATGCAGATGATCTCCATTCCGCGTGACACGAGGACAGAAATCGTGGGCAAAGGAACATTGAATAAGATAAATGCGGCTTATGCTTACGGCGGGCCAAAAATGGCACTGGATACGGTAAACAAATTTGCTAATTTAAACCTTGACCAGTACATACGCTTGAATATGGAAGGATTGGCTGACCTTGTAGATGCTGTCGGCGGTGTAACCGTCTACAATAAAATCAGCTGGCATGACGAAGGGTATTATAAAAAAGGCTACTATTATGCCAAAGGGAACATTACATTGGATACCGGCAAAAAAGCGCTCGGTTATGTAAGAATGCGCCACCTTGATCCTCAAGGTGACTTTGGCCGTAACCAGCGCCAGCGTGACGTCATTATGGCCGTCATTAACAAAGCGGCGACCATCCAGTCTTTCTCGCGTTATCAGGAAATCCTGGCTGCGATCCAGAACAATGTCAAAACAAACCTGACACTTGATGATATGAAAAACATTGCGATGAACTACCGCGACTGCCGCCAAAATACGACAGACTATGAAGTTAAAGGCAACAGTACAACCATTGACGGCATTTACTATCTTAATGTTAGCCAGGCAGAACGCGACAAGGTCCACAACATGGTGACCAATATGGAACAATAAAGACAGGCAGGCCCCGTTGTCCGGAGCCTGCCCTTTTCAATTTTTATTTTTGCTTTTCCTGCGGTTTTACCGGAGATCTTTCCGGCTCTATGTCTTTGTTATGATGCTGTTTTTCCTGTTGTTCCGGCGAGTCGCCTTTTTTGTCCTTGTTGTAATCCATTTGGTGCCCTCCTCCCGGTTGGATTAATGTTCCTTAGCATCACTGCTTGTCTATTGTAAAAATACCCGGTAACTGCATATGCTAAACAAAGGGGAGAGGCTGCCCGCTTTGGCGGAACAAAAAATGTCTATTCGGACAAGCGAAGGCAATGGATCCCTATAGCTGCAACGGATAACCAGGGGCTTAGATGGAAGGTGATCCGGCCACCGCTTTTGCTCTTTTACCGGCTTTCCATTCAAACGGGAGCAAAGGCAATATAACCTGTTACCTGCCGCAGATCGTTGCCGGCACTTGCCCCCCGGCCGAAGCGAAGGCAACCTGCTTTTACAAAAGCAGCCGCGGAAAACGGAACGCTCAAAACAGCCTGAACAAAACCCATATTACAAAAGCCCATACCGGAATGGACAAGCCAATGCCAATCAGACAGCCTTTCGCAAAATCTCCGTCTTTTCCATTCATCTCTTCATTTTCCTTTTTAAGTAATAGGATGCATTCGCCTCGTTGGCGAATAGGGTGAACATTATTATAACAACCCATCTCCTTAAAACCAAGTAAGTATTGACAGGAACGTACGTTTGTTTATATAATGAAAACAGGTGATCCGTATGCCGCAAATCTTAACCGAGGAAGAAGAAAAGCTGATCGAGGCATTTATCCTCCTGCCGCTTGCCAAAAGGACGCTGGAACGGGACCAGAGAGCGATCCGGGCAAGCCTGTTAAAATTTAAAGAGCCTTATCTTTTTGCGACGGACCAAATGCTCTTGCAAATTTCATCCTGCCTCGCTCAGGTCAAACGGGAAGCCGGCAGAAAAAAGATGCGCTTTTACAAACAGAACGACCTTTCCTATACCGTGTTTGTGCGCGGCTGGCGGTTTGAAAAGAATTACCACCCGCAAATAGCAGCGGAGTGGGTTAAAAACCGAATCACCAGTTTCTTCCTCCCGTTGCGCCTGCCTTTTGAAGACCGGTAAGGAGCTTGCGAAACTCAGCAGCTTCAAGGAACGCCGCCCGGGCCGTAAAGGGCGCCAAAACGCCTATTCATGAAACATTCCAGGGATACATGGGATTGAATACCGCTGATAAAACATTCCGGCATACACGGGATATTGAAGACCGCCGGGTGATAAGGAGACGCCGCCCTCTTTTTAAAGAGCGTGAAAAAAAAATCCCAATATACGAATGACAAACAGCCAGGTAAGCTTGGAGAACCCGGGAGCCCGGAACTTTTACATGCCCGGAAATCCCTTTTGCAGTTCCTCCCCGTTAAGTGCTTGTTTTCTTCCACTTTTTAAAACTTTCTTCCAGACGGGAAAACCCTTTTTTCATTTCCTCATCACTGCAGTAGGCGAAACAAAGACGGATTTTTGTGTTTCGCCCCCGCTCAAGCGTAAAGGCATCACCCGGCACAAACACGGCGCCGTCCTGTGCCGCTTTTTTCATCCATTCCGTTACACCGCCTTTTTTGACATCGATCCAGTAAAACAGCCCGCCGGCCGGTTCAGCTCCTTCCCATTGCTCCGTCTCGTGCATATGCTGTAAAAACCGTTTTGTCCAGTCTTTCCGTTTTTCATAAAAGTGTTTTTGTTTTGCAAGAATCTGCGTCCAGTTTTCGGAAGAAATGAGTTTTCCCGCCAGCATCTGGTTCATGGGCGATGTGCAGGCGTCTGTTACCTGCTTAAACTGTTCGAGTTTTTTCAGAAAGGCCGGGTGCGCGAGAATAAAGCCGGTCCGCATCGCCGGCGCCATAACTTTTGAAAAACTGTACAGGTATATGGTTCTTTCTTTTAAGGGATCGAGTTCGAACAAGGAAGGAGGGCGGCCGTGAAACAGCAGATCACGGTACGGATCATCTTCTATAATGATAAAATCATACTGGTAAGCGAGTTCAATGAGTTTTTTCCGTTTTTCGAGAGAGGTGGTGACGCCGGTTGGGTTTTGAGCATTCGGAATAATATAAAGCGCTTTCAATCTTCTTGTTTGCAATGTTTTTTCAAGAAAATCGACATCCAAACCGTCTTGTTCAAGCGGAATGCCGACCGCCTTGAGCCGGTACTGGTGCACCGCCGAAAAGGCAATGGAATACGTGTACATTTCCATTGCAAAACCGTCCCCTTCATCCAGCAGCATTCTGCAGACAAGGTCAACCCCCTGTGTATTGCCGTTTGTCGCCATGATATAGCTTTCCGGAATATTTTCCGTTTTAGAGATAACATCCACATACGGCCCAAACCCTTTTGCACTGCAATACTCATACAGGCGTGCCGGGTCTGCCTCAAAGATTTCATTCATGATGCGCTGCAGTTCTTTTTTCGGGATCATGCCGCCATTTGGCATGCCGACGCTGAAAAATACCGGATCCCGGACAGCCGGCTCGATGCTGTCCATATACACATCAATCGCATTTTCTTTAATCTTGCCGCTCAACGCTGAAAACATTTGCTTCATCGCCGCCGCACCCCGCTTTCCATTTGCTGAAAAATTGCCTATACCCTATGTATATGGGAAAGCGCGGAGGAAAGTGACACAAAAAATAAAGCATGAAATCAGACAAGAAGACAAGGCTATAGTATATCCAAGCCGCATGCCCTTGTCATCCACCCGGAACATCAGCCGAGAAATTCACACCACCTCATGTTTCCAGCTGTTGTGCTTCGGTATTATCCTGTCATCGAAAGCCCGAAGTCATAAGAATCGGCGCAATACAAAAGCCTGTCCCGCTTGAAAAATCTTTCAAAGCGGAACAGGCTTTAAATTTCCTCTCATTCTCAGGTGCCAATATCAAGGGAGCCGGACTACCCCAAAACAGATCCCCTGCTGAAGATAAGGGCCGGATTTGCATTCATGAAAACAGATTGGCTAACGCAGAAAATCCTTTAGACTGTTTTCCACAAACTGCAAATGGTCGATCATGGCCTTGCGCGCTTTTTCGCTGTCCTTTTCTTCGATGGCTACCCTGATTCTTTCATGTTGCTCATACAAGGCGCCCAATGTGGAAGGATCAGAAAAAAGAAGCATTCTGCGCGTTTCTTTCATTGCATCCTCCATCGTCTCGGCAACCTGGTTCATCAGCCCGGCAAGAATCGGATTTTGTACAGCCTGGACAATGGCAAGATGGAAGGCAAGATCTGCTTTTTCACCGAGTTCTTCGTTCCCCGTCGCCCGCTTCATATCTGCGAGCGCCTGCCTTATCCTTTCCAGATCAGCTTCGGTCCGTTTGACAGCGGCCGTGGCGGCTGCTCCGGCTTCGAGAATCTTCCGGACTTCAAGCAGATTTGCCACATCTTCCTGATTCATCAGGACTGCCTGCGAAATGGGATACGAAATCCCGCTCGCATCAAAGTTACGGACAAATGTTCCCTCTCCCTGTTTTAGCTCAATATAGCCGAGCGCCCTTAGTGACGTTAACGCTTCTCTTATAGCCGATCTCCCCACGGAAAACTTTTCTGCCAAAAGTGGCACCGGATCAAGCTTATCCCCGGGCTTAAGCTCCCCGTTTTGGATCATCTCTATCAATTCATTTGCCACTTGTTCATAAATTTTTGCAGGTTTAATTTTTTTATATTTCATGTTTTCTCCTCTTATCCCTTTTCTATATTTTATGAATAACAGCAATCCGGAAAAATAGCAAACAAAAATTTTAAAAAAAGAGTTGTTTTTTCTTTTTATTATACTTATACTTTTTAACGTGTAAACCTTATCATCTGATGACTATTTCATCTAATGACCTTAAAAATTGCAATTGGGATGGATTGGAGAAAATTTTTCAAAAAGGAGTGGAGATTGTTGGAGTACGTACAAAATTTTATTCCGCTTAAGGGGCATTTGTTTTTATCCGCACTGATTGCTGCCTTTCCGATTCTGTTTTTCTTCTGGGCACTCGCCATTAAAAAAATGGCGGCACATCTTGCAAGCCTTGCCACGCTGGTGATTGCGCTGCTGATTTCTGTAATCGTTTACAGAATGCCGGCCGTACTGCCGGTTATGTCAGCTACCCAGGGGATTGTGTATGGGATTCTACCGATTGCCTGGATCATTATCAATTCTGTGTTTTTATATAAATTGACGGTCAAAACCGGCCAGTTTGATGTGATCCGCAACTCGGTCGTATCGATCACGGAAGACAGGAGATTGCAAGCTTTATTGATTGCGTTTTCATTTGGCGCTTTTTTGGAAGGTTGTGCCGGGTTTGGCGCGCCGGTTGCGATTACCGCTGCCCTGCTTGTCGGGCTCGGATTCAATCCGCTTTATGCAGCCGGCATCTGCTTATTGGCCAACACTGCACCGGTAGCATTTGGCGCAATCGGGTCCCCTGTAATTGCGATGGCAGGGCCGACCGGTGTTTCTGCACTGGAAATTTCAAAAATGATCGGGCGACAATTGCCGCTTATTTCCATGTTCATTCCGCTTTATCTCATCATTGTCATGGCGGGCTTTAAAAAAGCAATGGAAGTGCTGCCGGCGCTTATTGTATCAGGCTTGTCCTTTGCCTTGACGCAGTTCTTTGCTTCCAATTTTCTGGGGCCGGAACTGCCGGACGTTTTATCAGCACTCGTATCTTTGGTTGTCCTTGCCGTCTTCCTAAAATTTTGGAAGCCGAAAAACATATTCTATTTTGAGCATGAAGAGGCTGCCGCCGCGCTCGAAACGCCGCCTGTTTCCAATACAGGCGGGCAAATTGCGAAAGCATGGTCGCCATTTATTGTCCTGACGGTTTTGATCACCATCTGGGGCATCCCGCAGATCAAACTTGCGCTCACCGGGCAGTATGCCGGAGCGAACCCGGTTTTAAAGGCTCTAAACCCGATCGGCGGAGCGGCTTCGTTCAGCGGGAATGTGCCATTTTTAAACAATCATATTATCAATGGCTCGCACACCCCGATTGCGGCCATGTATAAGCTGGATCTGCTTGGCACTGCAGGCACAGCGATTTTTATCGCAGCCATTGTCACGAAGTTTCTTTTAAAAATTACATGGAAAGCCTGGTTTGCCGCATTCTTTGAAACGTTAAAAGAATTGAAGTTTCCGATTCTTACCATTTTGTTCATTGTCGGCTTTGCGTATGTCATGAATGCTTCCGGCATGATTACTACATTGGCATTGGCGCTCGCCAAAACAGCCGCTTTGTTCCCGTTTTTCTCGCCGGTACTTGGCTGGCTCGGCGTTTTCATTACCGGATCGGACACCTCGTCCAATGTTTTGTTTGGCACGCTTCAGCAAGTTTCAGCTCAGTCTGTCGGCATGAACCCGCTGCTTGCCATTGCGGCCAATTCATCCGGGGGTGTCACGGGAAAAATGATTTCTCCGCAGTCGATTGCCGTTGCCTGCGCTGCAACCGGGCTGATTGGGAGGGAAGCACAACTGCTGAGATTCACAGTCAAGCACAGTATGTTTTTGCTTTTCATCATTTGCCTGCTCACCTTCCTGCAATCCAACATCCTTTCCTGGATGGTGCCTTAATCAGAAACCCCGCTGCGGACATTTCGCGGCGGGGTGTTTTGTCTTCGGTCACAGGATTCCGGCAAGCAATTGAAGGCGCTTCCCAAATGGCAGATAGCCAGATTTTGTGTTCGATTGCAGGATTCCAGGCAGCCAGTGGGATTATGACTCGGTGGAAAACCCGTGGCGGGACGTTTTGATGAAGCTCTGTAGCGAACGGGCGGTTTTGCACGCGTATGACGGCCGATGTTTAGAAACTTTTTCGCGCGGGTATTCAAATGACAACACGAAACGAAAGGAGCATGGCCGATGCCACATACAGGTGAAACACCGGGAAAAGGCGAGTATAAATGCAAAAACTGCGGGGAACAGATTACGCTCGATGAAGATAAGGACAGGCTCCCTCCATGCCCGAACTGCCACGAAACGGAGTATACGGAAGCGTGAAAAATGGAAAAATCATACAAAGAGCAGCTGTCATCATGCAGCTGCTCTTTTACAGATGGTTATTCTAAATTTAAAGCAGTGTCTTTTTTAAACAGTTTCAGTACAATAAGATAGACAATGCCGATTGCCAGCCAAATAAAGCCAAGTTTCTTGGAGAGCGGATCAAGGTTAATCCATACATAGCCGATAACCGCAAACCCAATCAACGGCATTAGCAAATGTGCCACATAGTTTTTGCTTTTTTTCTTCCTCAGAAAGTAATTCATGACTGATAAATGCAGAAACAGGAATGATGAAAGTGCACCAAAGTTTACAACGGAAGATAGCTTTCCAATTTGTGATGAAAAGAATGCCGTGACAATGACAGAAACGACCGCAATCAAAAGTGTACTAAGATACGGCGTCTGGAATTTCGGGTGAACCTTTGCAAGAAAACCAGGCAGTTTTCGGTCACGGGCCATACTGTATAAAATGCGCGAAATGGCCGCCTGTGCAACAAGCGCATTGGCAATCCCCCATGAAAAAGCGGTTGCGACAATCGTCAATACTTTGAGCCATGTTCCGCCTGCAATCTCAGCGATTTGATAAAATGCTGTATCGGGGTTTTTAAACGCATGATAATCTGGCCATATTAAAGCAGCCACCCATGTTTGGATGATAAAAAGTGCACCAACGGCTAACAATGAATAAACACAAGCTTTTCCAATCGATTTGCTTCCATCCTTTGTTTCTTCTGCCAACGTGGAAATCCCGTCAAATCCTAGAAAACTTAATACGGCAATGGACACCGCTCCCATTACCACATTCATGCTGAAATGGCTATGGTCATACAGTGGCTTCATTGTAAAGTCCGCACCGTTAATGCCCTTAATAATTGCCGTAACGCCTACCGCTAGAAAAATTGCCAGCACAATTAATTCAAGTATTACAATAATTTTATTGGCTTTTGCTGTGAACTCTATCCCCCGAACATTAATTACCGTATTAATTGCAATAAACAGTACAGCCCAAACTACAATCGGAATTTGTGGAACAATATCATGCAAGGCAGAAGCACTGACGAGGTATAGCAATGCCGGCACAAAAATATAGTCCAGTAAAATCAGCCAGCCTGCAATAAAGCCCACTGAATCATTGATGCCTCTTTGTGCATAAGAGTAAACAGACCCGGCGATGGGGAAAGCTTCTGACATCCGTGCATAACTGAATGCGGTAAAAATCATTCCCACCATTCCAATTAAGTAAGTCAGCGCCACCATACCGTTTGAACCTTGAGCAACCGAACCGTAAATGCCAAATGGCGCAATCGGCACCATAAATACCATACCGTATATGAGTAAATCCCAGAAAGATAAAGACCGTTTCAGCTCCTGCTTATAAACAGGCTGCTGTTCCAAGCTTGCAACTGCTTGTTCTGCCATTTGCCCGCCTCCTAAAAGATTTCTTTTATTCCTAGTTGATGAACGATCAATTTTGGCACGAACATTCTCGCTGTTCTCAGCGGGTCAACAATCTGGCTGACCTGTACGTCCCCGGCTGCGCTTAATAACATCGTAACATCACTAACCGGTAAGCCGGATCGCTTGGCCAAATAATGAACCATTTCTTTTACCGCCCCCTCTGCTGCTTCATCCAGCGTCGGCTTTGACACGATAAAAGCAAAGCCGTCTTGATTTTCAACAACAGGGGTATGAATGGTTTGCCCTTTTATGACAGTCAGAACGACGGTTACCCTCGCTGGAATCTCAACGCCGGATACGCACACTTCTCCATCTCCCATTGAAGCGTGGACATCCCCTAAAGAAAACAACGCACCTTCATGGAATACCGGGAAGTACAACGTTGCACCCTCCGTAATTAAAGTGGTATCCATATTGCCGCCATGTTCTCCCGGTGTACCACAATTTACTTCTCCTTCATGGGGGGCAACCCCAATCACACCAATCATTGGCCTCAATGGGAAATGAATATTTTCATTAAAAGCTACCATGTCATTTTCAATTTGAATTTTTTTAATCGAAAAGTCTGTAATTTCATTCCCTAAAACGCCAAGTTCCGGTCCCGTTACCATCGTGCCTTCTTGACCCAGTTCAATTTTCTTAATTTCTACCTTTAAAATATCTCCAGGTGCTGCACCTTCCACATAGACCGGACCGGTTGCCGGATTAATCTGATTCCAATCAATAGCATGATAAGCTGTTTTTTCGCTTTCAATTTGATTCAAAAAGCAATCGTACGTTTCCACCACAATCTTCTCTCCTGATTCAACACACAGAGCAGGTTTGTTTTTTGCGCTCATTGAATAGACATACGTCTCTTTTGTAAGTAGATGTTCCATATTCTCAGCCTCCTTGTGTTACATCTTAAAATATTTCGAAGATTATTTTTTATAAAATCTTTACATTATTTTATTAAATCTTTACTCTTTGCTGTCAGAAACACTGCCAAGCCTGTTATAAGGGTGCCTGCTACAGTCACTGCAAGCCCGGCAGTAAACTTACCGGTACAGACAGCAATTCCATAACCAAGCATCCCGGTAATACAACCGGATACCGGAACCCGGACCGTCCTCCTTTTTTCCCCGACAAGCAAAGCATAAAATGGAAACGATACAGCTACATAAAACAAAAAGTAAAATTTCCATAAATAGACCATGTGATTTACCAATATGGTTGAACAGAGCAAAACCAACAGGACAAAAAGGAGAAAAACAAAAAAATATTTTTTGCGATTTTGAATGATCCATTTTTCCCCAAAAATATATACAAATATAATAGCTAGAGAAAAGATCGAAATCATGGTTTCATTTAACATACTGAACAACCAGACAATCGTAATCATTGTCCGAATGAAAGGGGAAAACGGAGCGGAAAAAATGGCTTGGCCCAGCTCTGTTAATGTCGTGATATGAAACCGGCTTAATAAATATACGGTAAAGATCATGGCCGAAAGCGGCACACTAGAAAAGCAGAAAAAAGCCAGCCGCACTGAGTTTTGCTTGTAATTTTGCTTGGTCGAACAAATGACTTGCCATAAAAACAAATGGGAGATTAACAATCCAATTAAGGCCATAAGAAAAGCTACTGCAAAAAGAAAGATATTTGGTGAATGCGGAAAAAGCATTGTACCGTAGTCTTGATAAACATGGTGAATCCCTTCCCTTAGATAGAAAAACGATGGGATAAAAAAAAGAATGAACCCGCACAAGATCAAAAATGAATAGCCAGTTCTGTAAATAACATGCATGCCGCCCAATCCGGCAACAATAAAACAAAATAGTGCTGCAAACCCGGTAAGCATGTAAGAAGGCATGTGAAAATACTCGAAAAAAATATGCCCACCAATAGATAGCTGCAATATGAGCCCTTCAAGGTTTGCAACCAGTAGTATAAAGAATGCAAATTTAAAGCCTTTAGGTGTTAATCTGTTTTTATAGGCGTCCAATAATGTCGGCACACTCCGGCTGTTTAATTGAATACGTTTAGTCAAATGCTGCACACATAGATAAGCCAAATATAAAATGATTGTAAAAGCAAAGAAACTATTAATGAAACCAAAGTGGAAGATGCTAAAGATCGGAACAGCCAGCAACGTTTGCGTAAATAAGGATATCCACAACAAAACGGTGCCTTTTTTCATGCCAAAACCCACGGCCGGAAATATTGATTGAAGAAAGCCCTGGCGGTTAATTTCCTCAAGGTTAAAAACGATAACCGCAGCAAATGTAAACAAAATGATGTACCAATCAATCATGATGCAATTTCTCCCTGTATTGTGTTGGTGTTTCCAGCACGTGTTTTTTAAAGGATTGGCTAAAATGATAAATCGAAGCAAAACCTGTTTCTTCCGCTATTTTTTGAATGGACCATTCGGGGTGTGCTTTAAGAAAAACTTTCGCCATCTCAATCCGGTATTTAATCAAATACTCCTGAAAACTCATCCCAAGTTCTTTGGAAAATTTCCGGCTTAAATAATTTGGGGAAACATGCACCTGGCTTGCAAGATCAGCCAAATTGATTTTTGAATGAAAGTCTTCCCGGATAATTCGAATTACTTCCTGTATGTCAGAGGACAATCCTTCAATATAACCATATTTATTCACATAGTTTTCAAGCATCCGGTACAGTTCTTCTGTGATAATCGGTTTAACAAGATAATCAAAAACATGCAGTTTAATGGCATGCTGTGCATATTGGAAATCTGCATGAGCTGTTATCATCACACATTCCGATTTATAATTCTCCCTTATATATGCACATAATTCCAATCCACTTTCCCCTGGCAAACGGATATCCAAGAAAGATAAATCAATCGGATGATTTTCCAGCATCTTTTTTGCCTGCACTGCATCTTCGGCTTCAAACAGCTCCCACTCTGGATAACGTTGCCGGATTAAAAACACGAGTTGCTCCAATTCAAGTATTTCATCATCAACAATTAATATATTCATACTTTTCCCTCCGGTGTATACGGCCATTTGACTGTTAAAATCGTACTCCCAGCCTCTCTGTTGATAGATAATTCTGAATGTAAATCATAGATTAATTCTAATCGCCTCTTAACATTGATAAGCCCTACCCCTAAAACGCCGAAACTGGCATTTTCTGACCCTGGCCCGTTATCTGCCACAAACAGTATCACCCAATTTCCTTCTCTTTCCAATCCAATTTGCAAATACTTCTCGCCGGGCTGTTTCTCCAACCCGTGTTTGAAAGCATTTTCCACCAAGGTTTGCATCATATAAGGAGGCATATAGGTTCGCCTCGCATCTTCCTGAATATCTATCTTTACTTTCAGGCGGTTACCGA
The DNA here is from genome assembly GCF_038593185.1 of Weizmannia sp. FSL K6-0777. Classification (NCBI taxonomy): domain Bacteria; kingdom Bacillati; phylum Bacillota; class Bacilli; order Caryophanales; family Bacillaceae; genus Heyndrickxia; species Weizmannia sp. FSL K6-0777. Next base: position 634,655 of record NZ_CP151971.1, on the reverse strand, counting down.
ACCGGATTTGTTGAATGGAAATATAGTGACTTGTATAAGCCAGTTCTTCTTCGAAAGCGACAAGCGCATCTTTTTCCGTATATTTGTAACGCAAAAACTTTGAAAATTCCTCAAGTGCATGCGTTAAATCTTTTGTCCTTCCAAGCCTGTTCAGCGAGAGCATTGCATTCAAAGAGTTAAATAAAAAGTGGGGCTGGATTTGCTGACTAAGCTGTAAATATTCCACTCTGTGCAGTTCTTTTTCCATTTCCATTTTTTTATTCTCCAGCTGCAAATAATCCAGCTCCTTATCCAAAAAACCAAGCAGCAGAAGAACAACATAAGCTGCAATTGGGGCGCCCAGTGACAGCATAACCAGTATTGTAAAAATGGTTTCAGCCAATGGCTTCACCTCTCAATAATTGTTATTTCTCTCTCTTTTAAGATCAAATTATATCACAAATCAGGCCAATGATTTTATCTGTTTTGTTGAATAGATAGAACAAGCGGATTTAAATATAATAAAGGGGATGAACAATCATTCATTTTAAAGGAGGAATTACCCGTGTCTACGTTAAATTCGTGGTGCCACTACTATTTTCCGGGGAAAATGACAGCCGCGTCCCGTTCAGTACCTGCTTTTCGTGGATGGCGGGCAGAGGGCGGGCTGATTGACTGCGGCAGCGGCTTTGAAATTTTCGACGAAATAAAAAAAGGAATACGCCGTCCAGTCTGTTTATCTTACCCATTACCATCTGGACCATATTTTGGAGGCGTATCTTTTTAAAAGTGCCAAAATTTAAGATGTAAAAAACTGAATGAGATAGAAAAACTGACAAAAGCGAGCGGCATGCTGAGCCCGGCCGACGCGGAGAACCGCAAAAAGTGGACAAAACAGCTGTTTGAAAAACGCCTGAAAACCGGCAGCCGTTGCTGAACCATACGGAAAAATGATATCCGTACGGGGAAAAGTTTGATGTAAATGGAATGAAATGTCGATGATCCATCCGCCCGGCCATACGGAAGGACACTGCTGCCCATATATTTCCGAAGCACGTATCCTTTTGCCTGCGATTTTGACCTGGCCTCTTTTAACCTGTGGTACAACAACGCCAACTCAGACATTTGAGGCATTTATCGCATCGCATATGCGAAGACTATATAAGTTGAATTTGGAATTTACATCTTTACGCACAGTCGGTTCATGTTCGTTTCCCTTCTTTTCTTAGTCCATCCGCATACGTTATTATCATGCCGCCCTCCCATTTCAAAGCCATCAGCCCTTATTCCTTTTCCAGCTTCTCCTTTATTTCAAGGATCTTTTTTTCAGAAAAGCCTGTTGCCTTTTTGATAAAATCTAGTGGCATCCCAAGTTTAATGAGATTTCGGGTGATCTCGATTTTCCCTTCTTGTCTTCCTTCTCGTTTACCTTCTTGTAGTCCTTCTTTTCTCCCTTCTTCTCTTGCTTCTTGTTTTAGTTCATCTTCATACGTTATCATCATGCCGCCCTCCTATTTCAAAGCCATCAGACCTTATTCCTTTTCCAGCTTCTCTTTTATTTCAAGGACCTTTTTTTCAGAAAAGCCTGTTGCCTTTTTGATAAAATCAAGGGATGCCCCAAGTTTAATGAGGTTTCGGGTGATTTCTATTTTTCCTTCTTGTCTTCCTTCTCGTTTACCTTCTTGTAGTCCTTCTTTTCTCCCTTCTTCTCTTCCTTCTTTTCTCCCTTCTTCTCTTGCTTCTTGTTTTAGTTCATCTTCATACGTTATCATCGTGCCGCCCTCCCAATTTTTGATTTCCTGGTTAAATTCCTTTTGGTAATGACTTTCGAGTTTTATCATGTGGTCCATGAAAATGAAAAGTGTCAGTAAATCCTTTTTATCGAGCTGCAAGCGATCTTTCATAACATTAAAATTCATTCTACCGCTTATAATCTCTTTCTTTTCATATTTGGAATTCTCCATTAACTTAACCCCTTAATAATTTTTAAGTGTCATTTATTCTAAGATTTTAACTTATTCATCATAACGGTCCTTTTTTCGTAAAACGTTCCAAACTGTTTTACAACAATGAGAAAAAAATAACCAATGCCAGCAATACCGTATTTCATATATTTTCTCCCGACATTCTGATCCGTAATTTTTTAGTTTGTTTATCTATACAAGCATAACAGCCACGTGAACTACTAGCCCAATAATAAGTAACCAAATAAAGAACGAAATATAATACTCATAAATGCCTCATCCTCATTATAAATAAAATGCCAGCCTGCTGATAAATTGTCCCATCCTACTGTATTCGCATGGGCTACTGCATATCCTATTCCAACAAAAACGATTGAGTAGAGAAAAGCAGCGATTAAGAAAAATTTCATTCGATCCATTGTTAATCGGCCTTCTTGAACTTCTAACTTGATTTCTTCAAAGTTTTCTTTCGTTAAGATTTTTTCTCTCTCCTTCATATCATCCTATTTTTTCTTCATTATTAACTCTTAATTTTTATTTAAACCATTTCGCTACACTGTCTCCTATACTTTTGCTGACTTTTTCAATCGAATCTATTCCCTTGTTTATTCCCTTTTTACTTTGATCAGATATACTCTTGGATGAATTTCCCCACTTATAATTTATCCCGTAACTAACCATTGTCCCAACTCCAAATCCAACTACCGTGCCAATCGGAGGAAAGAATGCGGAACCAATTGCTGTACCTGCCGCAGTAGCTGCCGTGCCAAAAGCACCGTCTACAACAGTTCCAACTACAACTTTTTGCGTGTCACCCTTATACTTTTTGTAATTATCCGCAGCTATAAGTCCGTAACCTAGCGGGCCTAGTGCTTTTCCGGCTACTTTTGCCCCTTTTCCCAATGTATTCAGGCCTTTAAAACTTTCTTTTATTTCTTCTGTCAAATTTTTGTATGCAACTTTTGGTTTTTTCCACTCTGGGAGAGATCTGACAGTTTTTTTAATTGCTTTATATTTTTTTCCAGCAAATTCGTCTACAAATGTTGTTGATATTTTCACAGCTTTTTTAATTGGAGATAGTTTCTTCATCTCTCTAAATTTATCTATTCCATAAAGGTTTTCAAATTCTTTCTTCATTGCAAGTTTCCCACGTTCTCTGCCAAACGTTTCAATAGACTCAAGTAAATGATTAAAATTTTCTCTTGAAAGTGCCTTCCCTTTGTATTTAGCCAGATGATTTAAAAGAGCTTTTCCATTTATTTTATAGATTGTATTATTCATATAATTATTAAATGTTCGATACTCTTCCTTTGTAAAATTATGGAAAAGCTCACTTTTAAATGCTTTGCGCCTCCCCTTATCCAGTTTCTAATAAATATAGAACTGGATAGCAGCAATCAACAGGGTGTTAGACTTATTAATGTATTTATAAGTACGTTGCATTGCTTTAAAGCCATTGCTCATTAAAATAAATATTGCTAATTTATCGACAAACACTTGTTGTTCATGTAGTGACGAATCATTATCATTCAAACAGTCAGCTTGTCCGCCCCCAACCAAACTCCTTTCTCCTGCTTCCATCACTTTCTTCATCACCCTGTCCACGTCGCGGCGGCTTTCTTCGACGATTTGCAGGGCTTTGCGGTCAAAGGCGTGGAGTTTTTCATTCACTTCATTCGCAAATTTTTGTGATGCTTCAGCGCTTTCTATGAAATGGCCCAAGTCCGGTGCCGGAATGGATACAATATCGGAAATGCTGTGCAAAACTTGTAATCCTTCATGGTAGATGTCCATCATTTGGTTTTTCAATATGCGCGTTTTTTGATTAAGGTCATGCATATAATCAGCGTGCAGTACCGCGCCTGGCGAATCATCCACTGTACCCTCAAATTCGGAAATGATTTGGTTGTACCGGTGCTGAACTTGCCGGGCAGCTGTCACCAGTGCTTCAATCATTTCACCGTGGGTAGTGTGAAAATAATGTTTTGCTGAATCTGCCGCTTTCCCTTTAAAAGATTGCAGCCTACTGATCGCGTTTGTTTTTTGCCTTACAACTTCCAGCCTTGCCGCCATTTCTTTTGTGCTCCGGTCGATTTCTTTTTGCAGATGCAGCAGTTCTTCAAATTCAACTTTCATGGTGCAACATTCAACCCTTTCCCCTCTTTAATTCTCAAGCCTGTGAAAAGACTGGCCGATGTGATCATCCTGCTGTACCATCTCATTCCCTAATTGTTCCAGTTTCCGCAAGTCCGCATCGAGAAGCGCGCTGTACAGTTTCAACGTGTTCTGCAGTTTCCCCACTATTTCAAGCTGTTCTCTCATGCTTTTTAAATCCGGCGGCTGCTGCAGTGTTATTTTTACCGGCTTAATGCCCTCAAGCGTAGACCTGGTACTGTCCGCTTGGCTGAGCACTGCACGGAAGACGGTTTGATTGATCGCAATTTCTCCCATCACTTAATCCCCTTCCACAATTTCCTGGCTCAAGTTAGAAATATACGACTGCAAATATGATAAATTGCTTTGTGCCTCATTCAGCTGGTTCGCAAGGCGCCGGATTTCTTCTTCCAGCCTGTCCTCCGTATTTCGGAGATGATGCACATATTGGCGTACAGACGACTCTATTTTATGCAAGTGATTCAAATACTTATTTTTCGTTGTGCCTTTCCAAGAGGGTGGATGAAAATTAATATGCGCCACCTTCCTTTCGTGCTGCCATGCGCCTTCAATGACTCCCTCCATTCGCCCCTTTGCCCGATACAGCCGCTCGATTTTTTCTTCAAGCAGTGCAGCATCCTGCCTCGCTGCTGCTGCCTGAGCCTGCATGTTTTCCCTTTTGCGGATCAGATCGCTTTTATCCATCCTTCGCTCACCGCCTCCCCTTGTTCGAGTGTACAAACGGTTTATTTTACCACTATTTTCTATCAACCAGCTTCTCGTTTTAATATTTTTTCAAAAATTAGGTCTTTTGAGCTAACTTGGTTACTTATTTCCCTTTCTCCACTAACTAAAACCAGGATATTCAGATGGTGGCGGCAATCATCATCCCCATGAGATACCAATAAGAGGAAAGGCGGACAAAAGAAGAGAATACTTGGTGGCAAATTTTTGCATAAAGAGCTTTTTGGTGGACTATCGGAAAACTTTATTCATAAAAAAATCCGGACATCAAAAAGTGCCCGGAATTTTTATGATTTTAGTCAAAAATAATATGGTTTACTGTTTTGCGGTCGAGACGTTTGATCACTTCTGTTATTAGTTTAACAGTATTTTCGTAATCATCACGGTGCAAGATGCCGGCGTGCGAGTGGATATAGCGTGTTGCAATCGTGATGGCAAGAGATGGAATGCCGCTGCCCGTTAAGTGAATGGAGCCGGCGTCTGTTCCGCCGCCCGGAATCGATTCAAACTGGTACGGGATATTTAACTCTTCAGCAACTTTCACAACCGTATCGCGCAAGCCTTTATGCGCCACCATTGAAGCGTCGTAAATCACGATTTGCGGACCTTTGCCCATTTTGCTGAGTGCTTCTTTCTCGGAGATTCCTGGGGTGTCCCCGGCAATCCCGACATCAAGTGCAAAGGCAATATCCGGTTTCACTTTGCTGGCTGCCGTCTTCGCGCCGCGCAAGCCCACTTCTTCCTGGACATTTGTTACACCGTAAACGATGTTCGGATGGTTTTCTTTATGCAGATTTTTTAGCACATCAATGACAACTGCACAGCCGATCCGGTTATCCCAGGCTTTGGCAAGCAGCATTTTTTCATTTTTCATAACCGTAAATTCAAAGTAAGGCACCACCATGTCGCCCGGTTTTACGCCCCATTCAAGCGCTTCTTCCCGGCTTGTGGCACCAATATCAATGAACATATCCTTGATTTCGTACGATTTTTTGCGTGCATCCGGTGATAAAATATGTGGTGGCTTCGATCCGATCACACCTGTCACATCACCTTTATCTGTTACAACCGTAACGCGTTGGGCAAGCATCACCTGTGACCACCAGCCGCCGATCGTTTGGAAGCGCAGAAAGCCCGACTCATCAATTTGTGTCACCATGAAACCAACTTCATCCATATGGCCGGCGATCATAATTTTCGGGCCGTCCGCCTGCCCCGTTTTCTTTGCAATTAAGCTGCCGAGGCCGTCTGTGTCAAGTTCATCGGCATACGGCTCTATGTATTTTTTGACAACGGCACGCACTTCTGCTTCATTGCCGGCAATCCCTTTTGCATCGGTTAAATCTTTCAACATGGACAATGTCTCATCTAACTTTGCCACTGGCATTTCCTCCTCGTCCCGATATGTACAAAGCCTATTATAATCAAAATCGCAAAAAGTGTAAAAAGTTTCAGCCTTCTATTTTATATCACGTCGGACTATGCCGGGTATTTCCTGATACTCTTTTTATATGTCAGAAGCAGCATGCTTTAGAGAGCTTCATCCAACCAAGAAGAGCTGGAAATAGCTGCTTCACTGCCTGATGGGAAGAAGGCAGACTACCTGTTCTCTGAAGCAGATGGCAATTCAGGGACTGAAAAAGAAACAGCATATGGAAGTCCACCACGCCATTCTCTATGAGGGATGGGAAATCAATGGCAAAAGGGGCTTCCTGCGTCAGCCCCACAGTCATCATGAGGACGGAAGCCATTCAGATATTTTGGGATGAAGTCCAAGCCACAGCTGCCAACACCTATTCCCTCGAAAAAGCGCATATTATTACAAACAGTGATGGAGGTACGCCGAGATACGGCAAATCTTCCCGTCCGTTTTTTGAAGATGACTGTTATGAAAAAAATCAGCAAAAACAAAAATAATCAAAATAACCACAAGGTCTCCTGCTTTAAAAACAAGGAAACCCGCCGGAAAATCTTTGGCGGGTTTCCTTAAACTTTACAGATTTGCCGCGACTTCGTAAGCATCCCAGATGGCATACATGATGTTTGCGACCTTGCGGGCATCGCCAACCACATGAAGATCGGCAACCTCAAACTTTAAATCTTCATAGAGTGATTTTTCAGCCGAGTAGCCGACTGCGAGCACAATGCTGTCTGCTTCAATTTCACGCAATTCGCCGTCAACATCCACAACGGCTGTCTTTTCTGTCGTATCTACTATTTTTGAAGAAGTGTAGACTTGAACACCTTTAAACGGTACGAGTCTTTCCAGCATGTCCGAGTTAGCGTGGCAAAGCGGACCATTAACTGCCAGCAGTTTGTCCTGCATTTCCACAAGCGAGACATCTTTTCCTTTTTCTGCAAGGTTCAAAGCCAGTTCGCAGCCGACAAGACCGCCGCCGACAATGACAACATGTTGCCCGGCATCCACTTTATCGAGCAAAACATCTTCTGCTGTAAATACTTTGTTTTTTCCGTCGAGCGGCAAAATTTTCGGATTCGAACCCGTTGCAATCAGCACGGCATCCACGTTTGCAGCCAAAATTTCTTCTTTTGTCAATGCAGTATTCAAATGAATTTCTACGCCAAGGCGTTCCAACGTATGCTCATACCAGGCAACAAGCGCCAGGTCATCTTCTTTAAAATCAGGTGCGCCGCCAGGGATCAAGTTGCCGCCTAAACGGTTCGATTTTTCAAAAATGACCGGTTCATGGCCGCGCAATGCAAGCACACGGGCAGCTTCGCATCCGGCCACGCCGCCGCCTGCAATCAGTACGCGTTTCTTTTTTAAAGCAGGTGTCAATGCTGCTTCTTTTTCTCGACAGGCAGCCGGATTCACTGCGCAGCCTAAGGAAGAATACTCCTGGATCCGACCCATGCAGCCTTCATGGCATGACAGACACGGGCGGATATCGGCAACCTGCCCGGTTCGGAGCTTATTGACGTAATCCGGGTCAGCCAATAACGGGCGGCCCAAGCTGATAATATCACATGCTCCGTCTTCCAGTGCGGCAAGTGCAAGATCCGGATTGTCCATGCGGCCCGCGCAAAGGACAGGCACATCGACAGCTTCCTTCACCAGCCTGGCATACGGAATGTAAAGCCCCTTCTTCTGGTACATCGGAGGATGGCTCCACCACCATGAATCATAAGAACCAACATCGACGTCCAGAGCATCATAGCCGTAGGAAACGAGCAGCTTTGCTGCCTCGATGCCTTCATCCAAATCGCGGCCTTTTTCTTCAAACTCCTCGCCAGGCAGTGCCCCTTCCCGCCAATCCTTGATAAAACTTTTCGGGCTGAAGCGGAGCGTCACAGGAAAATCTTCGCCACAGCGCTGTTTAATTTCCTCGACAATTTCCCGGGCAAAACGAAGGCGATTTTCAAGCGGGCCACCGTATGCATCGGTACGTTTGTTGAAAAACGCAATCGCAAACTGGTCGAGCAAATAGCCTTCGTGCACAGCATGGATTTGCACCCCGTCAAATCCGGCGCGCTTCGCATTGAACGCCCCATCCCCGAATTTGCGGACAATGGAATGAATTTCTTCAACTGTCAGTTCGCGACATGTTTTATCCAGCCAGCGATGCGGGATTGGCGACGGTGCAACCGGCGGGTACTCGCCAAGGTTTGTCGGGATCGTCACCCGGCCAAAACCGGCGCTCATTTGCAGAAAAATTTTCGAATCATATGAATGGATGCGCTCTGTCATTTCTTTGGAAGTCCGGACAAAATGGACAGGGTTATGGGTCGGGCAAGGTACGTTTGGCATTCCGTGCTCTTCCACTTCATTATCAACGAAAGTGACGCCGGTAATAATCAGAGCGGTTCCCCCGCGCGCACGGGCTGTATAATACTCAATCCCGCGCTGGTTGAAACCGCCTTCTGCATCGGCAAGACCCAGCGGACCCATTGGTGCCATTGCATAACGATTTTTGAGTTCCACATTCCTTATTTTCACAGTTTCAAATAGCTTTTTGTATTTCATTTTAAAGGCCTCCCCGGATTTTCCATTTTCATCGAATGGATTCGGTGAACATTTTCATTATAGAATGGGTATAATAAAAAATCGGTAGACAAAATGTGAAATTTTTCACATATGTAGAGGAAGCATTGACAAAGGCTGCGGCTTGCTTTCATAATTTTTTACATATCATGAAGAATCGGGGAATGAAAGATGGATGAAAAGCCGTTGACCAAAAGGAAAAAACAGGCGATGGAAACGAAAAACCGGATTTTCGAAACAGCGATGGAGCTGTTTGCCAAAAAAGGATACAAAGACATTAAAATTGAAGATATTTGCCGGCTGGCCGGCGTTTCAGTCGGTGCTTTTTATCATTATTTTCCCTCGAAAAATGACTTACTTCTTGAAATGTACAGCCGGGCAGATGTGTATTTTGCAGAACAAGTGCGCGAACGTCTCAAACACCTCGATTTTCCACACAAGATCACAGCCTTTTTTGCCATTTATGCACAATACAATGAAAAAACAGGAATCAGTATGATGAAGCAGCTTTACCATGCAGAAAACCGCCTGTTTATCCAAAAGGGGCGCGGCATGCAGGAGACACTTGCACAAATCATTGCAGACGGCCAGACAGCAGGAGAAATGGTTCGTGATATGCCTGCAGAAAAAATCACGGAATACCTCTTCATTGCAGCACGGGGCGTCACGTATGACTGGTGCTTGCATGATGGGGGTTATGATTTGGAAAAGGCAATGAGAGCGTATATGGGAAGATTGTTAAAAGTATTTTTGCAATAGACAAAATGGTTCAAATTCATTATAATAAAGAAAAATGAATGATCATTCATTTTAAAGGGGGGACTTACCCATGCCATATACGAAATTCGGGCCGCTTACCGTCATTCCGGGGGAAAACGGCAGCCGCGTCCCGTTCAGTACCTCGCTTCTCGTCGAGGGCGGGCAAGGGACGGCGCTCATTGACTGCGGCAGCGGCTTTCAAATTTTAAATGACATAAAAAAGGAATACGCCATTCGGTCTGTTTATTTGACCCATTACCATCTGGACCATATTTGGGGCGCGTACCTGTTTAAAGACGCCGAAATTCAAATCAATCCATATGATGTAAAAAAACTGAATGATGTTGAAGAGCTGGCAAAAGCGAGCGGTATGCTGAGCCCGGCCGACCCGGAGAGCCGCAAAAAGTGGATGAAGCAGCTGTTTGAAAAGCCGCCTGAAAACTGGAACCGCCCGCACTGGCAGCCAGTGCTGAACCTTACGGAAAAATGGTATCCGTACGGGGAAGAGCTCAATGTTTATGGGACGAAAATGTTGATGATCCATGCGCCCGGCCATACGGAAGGATACTGCTGCCCGTATTTTCCGGAACACGGTGTCCTGTTTGCCGGCGATTTTGACCTGGCTTCTTTCGGACCGTGGTACAACAACGCCGACTCTGACATTGACGCCTTTATCGCATCCGCGAAAACCACGTTGGAAACAGATGCGCAAATTTTCATCACTTCACACCATAAAGGGGTGGTGGACAGAAAAACATATGAAGAATTGCTGAAGCGGTATATCAACAAAATTTATGAGCGCGAAGAAAAAACGCGGTCTGCTGTAAAGCGGGGTGTGGCGCCGGACGAAATGATCCACGAAGAAATTTTTTATTTCCGGAAAAATCTAGAACAGAACCCGCAACTTGTGATTTCCGAAATTGTCGGCATCGCCAAGCACCTCGACAGGCTTGTGCGTAATGGGGAACCATTTGAAGCTTATTTTGAGGCATTTTTGCAGCACTTTCAGTTAACAAGGGAAAATATTTTCTATCACACATCTTCTGTCCCGGCACAACTCCAATAACAGGTAGCGGCGCCCGCTTCGCCGCTATTTTTCCTGTAAAAGCCTTTTTCTGTGCCGGACACAGCGCTTGCACAAAAAAAACAACCGCCATTACGGTTGCAAATCGGCAGCTTGTTTCCTCAGCTGCGTTTTTAAAATTTTCCCGACCCCGTTGCGCGGCAGGTCATCTAGAAAGACAAATTTTTTCGGCACTTTGTTTTTCGCGAGATGCTTGCGGCAATATGCGGCCAAATCCTGCGCTGATGTTTCGTCTCCCGGCTTCTTCACGATAAAAGCAAGCACTTCTTCCCCCATCCGCTCATCCGGCACACCGATCACCGCTGTCTCCAGCACAGCGGGGTGGCGGGCAAGCAGTTCTTCGATATCACGCGGATAAATATTAAAACCGCCACGAATGATTAAATCTTTTTTACGGTCGACGATATACAAATAGCCGTCTTCATCCACTTTCGCAAGATCCCCTGTATAAAGCCAGCCGTTCTTTAAAACCCGCGCTGTTTCTTCTCTATTTTGGTAATAGCCAGGGGTGATGTTATCGCCGCGGACGACCAGCTCCCCGACCTCGCCAGCCGGCACTTCCAAATCATTCGGGTCCACAATTTTAATCTCAACGCCAGGGATCGGCACACCGACAGACCCTGGTTTATACGGCATGCCCTCCTTATAAGAACTGACAACCGGCGCGGCTTCCGACAGCCCGTAGCCTTCCAGCACCTCCACCCCGAATTTATCCAGAAATCCCCGCCGTAATGCTTCCGGCAGCGGCGCTGAACCGGAGCCAAGTGATTCGAGGCTCGACAGGTCGTACGCTTCTGCCTTCGGGTGATGGTACATCGCATACACTATTGCCGGGACAACTGAGAAAGACCGGACCCGGTATTTTTCAATTGCTGCAAAAATCTGTTCCGGCTCAAATTTTGCAAAAACAACGACAGAATACCCTTTGATATAGCATACATTTGAAACAGTCAGTCCGTACACATGGGCAAGCGGCAGGACACCAATTGTCACTTCGCGCCCCTCTTTCGTGTTTGCTGCGGCATTCACCGCATTCGAATACAAATTCCTGTGCGTTAAGATGACCCCTTTTGGACTGCCGGTTGTGCCCGATGTATATAAAATGACAGCGGGATGGTCTTCCCGGATTCCCGTTACCGGCGTGAAGGCATTTTCCAACGGGTCGGATGTTATACCGTCCGCCGAAAAAACAACCGGTTTTTCCGGCAATCCGGAAATGGCCTGCCTGAGTTTTGGCATTGTAGCGGCGTCTGTGATAACAGCCCTGGCACCGGAATTCCGAAGAATATAGGCGATTTCTTCAGCATGCAGCAAAAACATGACCGGTACGATGATGGCGCCGGTCCTTGCGATGCCCTGATAGGAAAACAGCACTTCCGGGCAGTTGGGCATGCAAACGAGCACCCGGTCCCCTTTCCGGATACCGTTTTTTTGCAGGTTCCCGGCAATCCGGTTGGCGTATTTTTGCGCATCCAGATTGCTGTAAGTCTTCCCACTGTAATAAAACAGTGGGTATTCGCCAAACTGTGCAATGTTTTGTTCCAGCAAATCTTGTAGCAACGGCATTTTTTCACCCCATTTATGTTAAAGTGACGGGAGACGCGCTTTTTCTATCCACCCGGGCATGAGCTGTTAATCCATTAACTCTCCCACTTTCACATGCCCGCGCAGCAGATTCCGGGAGATGATGTAGCGCTGGATTTCGTCCGTGCCTTCGAAAATCCGCCACAACCGCATTTCCCGGTACCACCGCTCAATCGGCAGTTCTTTCGTATATCCCATGCCGCCGTGAATTTGCAGCACCCGGTCCACAACCCGGTTGGCCATATTGCTGCCGTACAGTTTTGCAATCGAGGCATAGTGACGGTTGTCCTTTCCCGTTTCAGAAAGCCATGCCGCATGGAGAACGAGCCACCGTGTTGCTTCAATTTCAACATTAGAATCGGCAATCATCCATTGGATCGCCTGCCGTTCTGCAATAGGCTTGCCAAAAGTAACGCGTGTTTTTGCGTAGTCCATTGCCATTTGCAATAACCGTTCCGAGGCACCGACCGCTCTGGCCGGAATGAGCCAGCGCCCTTGGCCGATCCACTTCATCCCAAGGCTGAACCCCTTGCCCAGTTCGCCGAGAATATTTGCTTCAGGCACCCGGACATCCTCGAACACGAGCGAAGCAGGCCCCCACTCCCCCATCGTCTGGATGTATTCCGACCGCCACCCCATATCACGATCAACAAGGAAGCAGGTTACCCCGCCGTTTGCCCCTTTTTCCTTGTCCGTGACGGCAAATACCATCGCAAAATCGGCTTCATTGCCGTTTGTAATGAACACTTTTTCGCCGTTTAATACCCAATGGTCCCCGTCTTTTACGGCCGTCATTTTAATATTCGCGGCATCAGACCCCGCCCCCGGTTCCGTTAAGGCAAAGCATGACCGCCGCTCTCCATTGATGACCGGGATTAAATATTTTTGCTTTTGTTCCTCATTACAGTCATACAAAATATTATCCGCCGAACCGCCGAAGCTGAACGGGACAAAGGTGCGCCCGAGTTCCATTTGGAGGAGCGCCGTCATCACGGGGCCGAGGTTCGCGCCGCCATATTCTTCCGGCGTATTAATCCCCCAGAAACCGGCTGCCTTCGCTTTCTCTTGCAAATTTTTTATGACGCTATCCGCCAGGCCCGGCCGCCCCTCGCGTTCATTTTTTAAAACCTCCTGCTCGAGTGGCATCAATTCTTTTTTTACAAACTCCCGCACCGTTCGCTGAATCATTTTTTGCTCATCTGACAGCGTGAAATCCATGGGTTGTCCTCCTTTTTAATAATGATTACGCTTTCATTTCATCGTTTATCAATACAATATATGCATCGTCCAGGCGGATATACTTGGAAAATAGGACAGGGCTGTACCGGAAATGCCTGGCACAGCCCTGTTTTTGCGCAGGTTTCGTATGAAACTGCTCGCCTCTTCAGCCATATTTTTTTAAAAAAACTGCACCTATCACCTGCCTTCTTTCAGGGGATAGGTGCAAGGCAATAACACACTATTTTTTCACATAGAACAGCCTTGACACAAGCAACCCGACTGTCCCGAGGGCAATAAACAAAATCGTCCGGATGAAAAGGTTGACGGTATGCATATCGACAAAAATCAATTTACAAAGCGTGATCAAAAGCAGGATCATCCCCGCGAGCCGGATCTTCTTGTTGTCTTTCCAAACCCCGAGCGCCACTCCAGCTGCAGCATATACCATCCAGACAAAAGACTGGAGCATCATCCACAGGCTGACGGACCAGCTTTCTGCAACCGCACCTGCCAGCTGGGTAAGAAAAACAAGATGAAAAAAGGCATTTACGGCGATCATAAAGTTTTTCAGCCCTTCCTGTTTCAACGAAGCTGCAGCCAGCATCCGGTAGAAAAACAGCATCGTCCCGATCACAACAAGCCACACGAAAGTCTCCGCACTGAACACATCCCGGATCCATGCAGTGGAAAATAATTGAAAAGTTGTAAAAATATAAAGCAATAACCCGATAACCTGCTGAATGACTGCTTTAAAATGAAAGCCAAGATAAATGGCGACCGTGGCTACAATAAAATACACGGCAAGATTTAACACATGATCAGGCAAAATTTGGTACAGGAAATAAACAACGCTTACTGTACAAATGGAAATGGAGACAGAGATCTGCTCCCGGTTTTGTTTTTCCCGGCCGTAGTAGGCAAACCAGCCGTAAGCGACTGCAGCGGCCAATAAGTATAGATTAAACAGCGCATGTTGAAGCGATGCTTGCAGCAATATGCCCGGCACTTCCTCCAGCGTACTATAAGCCCATCCGGTTGTCAGCACAAAGCTTGAGAATAAGACCGGCACCGTTGCCTCTCCTATTCCCTTCTTGTAAAAAGCGACCCAGCAAAGCAACGCATGCTGAATGATCGCCCCAAGCACAACAGAATACGAGATCCCTGCACCAACTTGATTGATCAAAAGATTGATATAAAGGATAAAAACGGCGGCATGCCACAGCCCACTTGCCGTATAAAACAGCGCTTTGTAAGATTTCCGGACGGCAAACAAGAGCAAAAGCGCATAAAATGCCGTTTCATACCAAATAACAAAATGGGCGGCATGTTCCTTTCCTTCAACCAAAAACGGCACAAGATACCCGGCACATGCAGTTAAAATCGCAATCGCTTCCGAACGGTGCCGGTCAGAAAGAAACAGCCCAAGCCCGATCCAGATCAGGTTCAGGATAAATGCAATGAAAGGCGGCACGAAGCCGTACAAAACATGCATCGCAAACGTCGTCAAAATGGCAACGGAAACGGCGCCGGACAGCAGCACGGTTCCAAGTGCCACCATTTGTTTCTTAATCTGTCTCTCCCCAAAAAAGTACAGCACAGCGGCCACGCCAAAACCGAGCAAAACCCTGATTAGTTCCGTCCCCGCAATGGCCACAATGGTAAAGGCAAAAATGATGCCTAGAAGCAGCACGAAAATAAAGATTCTCGGCAGCCACACCCTTCCGAGCCGGTATTCCCAATCAACCGGTTCCGGCTTCGCCTGAACCGGTGTTTTCTGCACCGGTGTCTCAGCATCCTCTATGCGTGGTGCGGTTTTCTCAACCCGTTTATCCGGCGTGCCGGTTGTGGTTGGTATGGCGCTTTGACCGGCTTCCCTTTTGGCCGGCTGGTTTCCCTGTTTCGCTGCAAGGTCAGTTTTTAATGTTGCCACTTCCTGTTCCAAAACGGCCACTCTTTGTTCAAGCTGTTCAATCCGGTCCATTTGGTCCCCCCTCAATTTCTCTTCTTCTATAAAGATATTCGAAGCAGGCAGTCTGGTTTCCTTCTCATTTTGTCTTTTTTCGACAGGTTGAGGCGGATTTTGCCGGTTGACCCGCAACCAGCAAGCGTACCGTTTTCCAAATCCGGATAACCCAACTGCAAGTTCCCTTTCCAATGGCAATAATTCCACTGGCTTAAGTTCCGGATTTTTTGAATTCATCTTTTCTATACTTGTACTTTACATTCAAAATGCATTTGCCAAATCTAATAGTATGCCTTCCGGGAATTATCCGCCAAATCCAATCAGCACACCTATGAAATACATCAGGCAGCACCAAAAAAGCTGTCCCCGGCAGGCAGCCGCTTTATTCCCTGTAGATCAGCTCAAACACCGCATCAAACAAATCCGGGTCGAGATTCATGGTGCGCAGTCGGGCCAGTATTTTCAAAGGCGCCTCTTCTTCCCGGGCCAAGGCATAAATCTCCTCTTTCAAACGATAAGCAATCTGTGCCGCGTTCAGCAGCCCGTAAAAATCCTGCAAGCGGCGTGCGCGAACATCGTGCGTGCCGGCCGAAAATGAAACCGCAGCCCCTTTTTCCGGATCGTATGCTGCAATCCGCACAATCGTTGTATCTGTTGCCTCCTCATAGGATGCCGAATACCCGGATATTTCGATGTTTCCGAATCCGCGAAACAGCACCCGGATCTCTCTTGGAACAGGCAAAACACGCAAGTCGCCCTCAACCGGATGCACAATAAATTTCTGCTCCTCCCAGTCGAGTTCAAATCTCGTCAAGGCATACGCCCCATCTTCATATGCCAGCGTTTCCCCGTCATCTTCATACAGTACAAAGGTATTTGTGCTCCCCGGAAAAACCAGTACATCCAGTTGCTTCGGATTTCCGGTTCCATTTTTATGTGGGCAGTGCCCCGCAAGTGGAATGATCGCGCCGGCTTTCGCAAAAACAGGCAAACGGCCAAGCCCTCTGTACACGTTTAACCTCGTGCCGCCTTCATAACGGTGGCCGGTAAAAAAGTCGTACCACGTGCCAAACGGCAGCCATACCTTTACACACGCGAGACCAAGCGCCGGATTTCTTTTTTCCATCACCGGTGCAACGACCAGTTCGCTGCCGAAAAAGTACTGGTGCCGGACATCATACGCTTCTTCATTAAGCGGATACAAATCATACATTGGCATGACAAGCGGCAGTAAGTCATGATGCGTCCGCCAGTTCATCGTGTAAAGATACGGAACCAGCCGGTGCCTTAACCGTAGAAATGCCTTGATTGCATCCGCCGCTTCTTTCCCGTATTTCCACGGCTCTTTCCCCATGAATTCACTCTGCGTACTGTGCAGGCGCAAGATCGGGCTGAAAGTGCCAAACTGCACCCAGCGCACAGCCAGTTCGTCATCACGCGCCCCGCCGAAGTGGCCGCCGATATCATGGCTCCACCATGAGTAGCCAATATTTGAAGCCGTTGCCGTAAAATACGGCTGAAACCGGTAAGAGTCCCAGGATACAACGGTATCGCCGGAAAAACCGATAGGATAGCGGTGGCTGCCGGCGCCGGCGTAACGCGATAATATGAGCGGGCGCTTTCCAGACTTCAACCTGTCCAGCGTGTGGAAATGATTCAAAAGCCACAAAGGATCAAGCCCTTCAATCGAACTGTTTGTCCCCTGCTGCCAGTCAATCCACCAAAAGTCAACGCCGTCTTTTTCCTGCGGATGGTGCAAGTACGCAAAATACGCATCACGGAAAAAGCGGTTGTTGATATCGAATAAAATCGGGTCTCCCGTCTCCGGGTCGATGCCCATTTTTACAGCCATTTCCGGATACATTTCCTCATAGGCACGCACCCCGTCGGCCGGATGCAGATTGAGCGTTACTTTTAAATGCCGCGCATGCAGCCAGTCCAAAAATGCTTTCGGATCCGGAAACAGCTCTTTATTCCACGTATAGCCTGTCCAGCCGCTCCCGTATTTTGCCGGAATATCCACAAGATGCCAGTCCATGTCCAGCACGGCGACAGAAAAAGGAATATCCTCGTTTTCAAACCGCTCCACAAGCGTTTTATATTCCTGCTCTTTATACGGCCAGTACCGGCTCCACCAGTTTCCGAACACAAACCGGGGCAAAAGCGGCGGCGCCCCTGCCAGTTTGTAAAAATCACGCAATGCCTCCAGATAACTGCGGCCGTACGCAAAAAAATAAAGATCCACGCCTTTGTTCTTGCGCGGTTCAATCGTCTCTTCATCAACAAGAATAAAAGATTCCGAATCATCCAGCACCGCGTAGCCTTTTTTAGAAAGAATGCCTTCTTCCAATTCGGTTTCCCCGTCCACCTGGTCCAGCGTTCTGGCTGTGCCTTTCAATGTTTCCACCGGTGTTCCGAAATACCAGCGGTTCTTGTGGTTTGTAAAATTGCTTTTCACATCAATAAAAAGTGCATTCGGCGAAAACGGGCCTTTCTTAAGGTAGTGCAGATGGAAAGCTTCGGTGATGATTTCAAGCGAAACATCGTTTTCCAGCTTCCGGAATGCCGGAACCGGAAACTCCCGGTTCAGCACGGTTTGTGTCGCCCTGTCTTCAAACATGCCGTTTTCCGCGTATTCCAAGCGAATCAGCTTCGGCGTCAGCACGGTAAACCGGTAATGCTCCCCTGTTATAACAGCCTGCGGATTGGCCTTAGGGCTTAATGGAAAACGTATTTTTTCTTCCTTCATCACGGACCACCCTTTTTTCATTTTACTATACGCTCATGCAACCTTTTCCCTTTTTCCTCCAAACAGCAACGCTTTTCCCATTATAAATTATGATGATCCGGCAAAAAAATTTTACAAATGGCACTTTTCAAAAGGAAATCGGCAAGAAAAGAAGAAGTTATTCGTTGCTTGCTTAAAAACGATTTAAACGGAATGGTGCCGGGTATGCCGGCAGCCTTCGTTTCAAAAAGGGGAATGAGAAATGGCAAAACCGCTTTACTATGAAAAAACGGAAAGCATGTTAAAAGCAGGTGTCTGGATGTCCCCTTGCCCTTATATCATCCGGCCGGGGACCGTGTTCCAGGAAGCAGCATGCATCATGCGCGAGCAAAATTTAAGCAGCCTTGTGGTCGCAGATGAAACCGACCAGCCAGTCGGGATGCTGACGCTGCATCATGTCCTCGCCGCATTGTTGGATCATATGGAAAACGAACCGGTCTTGCGCGCCCTGCCGAAGAGAAATTTTGCTGCAATCTCTGAACAAGACAGCCTGCTTGACGTGCTGTCCCTGCCTTTTTCTGCATTTCCAGTCGTGAACGAAAACCGGAAATGCACCGGCATCCTTACAAGGCATGATCTATTGGACGGCCTTGCGCACTATATCCGGCAAATGACACAAACAATAAACGCAGCAGAGATTTTAAACGCCGTATTGGAGAGCGCCTATGAAGGCATTGCCGTTGTTGATGAAAACGGTATTCTCATCGAATTCAACGAGGCATACAGCCGGTTTACAGGCATCAAACGGGAAGATGCGATCGGGCGGCATGTCACCGAAGTCATTGAAAATACCAATCTGCATGTCACTGTTAAAACGGCCATCCCTGAGCGCGGTGTCATCCAATATATTCAGGGGCAGGCAATGGTCGTCCACCGTATCCCGATTTGGAAAGGGGGCCGGGTAGTCGGCGCGATTGGCATGCTGATTTTTGAAGGCGTCTCGGAATTGTATCAAATTTTTGAGCGGCTGCAGCAGGATACTTTGTCCGCCCGGAAAGAAAAAACAGGTTCCAAAAAGATGCCGGATCAAGCCGGCTTCACACAAATTTTAGGAACGAGCGAAAGCATCTCCCGCGTAAAACGGCTGGCAAGAAGGGCGGCACGGACTTCGGCAACGGTCTTGATAACAGGGGAAAGCGGAACTGGAAAGGAGCTGTTTGCCAAAAGCATCCACCAATTGAGCCCGTATGCACGGGGGCCGTTTATTACCGTCAACTGCGGCGCGATTCCGGAGCCTTTGTTTGAATCCGAGCTGTTTGGTTACGAAGAAGGCGCGTTTACCGGCGCAAAAAAAGGCGGGAAGCCCGGGAAATTTGAATTGGCGGAAAATGGCACGCTGTTTTTGGACGAAATCGGGGAATTATCGCCCGCCATGCAGACGAAACTGCTGCGTGCCATTCAGGAAAAAGAAGCCGAGCGGGTTGGCGGCGTAAAAAAATATAAAACGAATGTGAGGATTGTCGCCGCTACCAATCGCAATCTTGAAGAAATGGTAGAAGCCGGCACGTTCCGGGCGGATTTATATTACCGGCTGAATATTATCCGGATCCATTTGCCCCCGCTCCGCGAACGAAAAGAAGATATACCGGATTTGGTTTCCCATTTTCTGAAGGCGTTTTGCCGGCGTTACGATTTGCCTGAAAAAAGGATCAGTTCAGAGGCAGTTGCAGCGATGATGGCTTACGGATGGAAAGGAAATGTAAGGGAACTGGCCAATACGGTGGAAAGGCTTGTGACACTCGCCGACGGGCCGGAAATCAGCCGTGGCGATCTGCCGGAAGCGATTCATGAGGTTCAACCGGCAAAAGACATCTACGCTGAATCTTTGATCAGCCGCGCCAGAGAAGCGGGCGAGGCGCAAGAAAAAGCACTCATTATCCGGGCGCTGAAAAATGCGGGCGGCAATAAGACGAAAGCGGCGGAACTGCTCGGTATCCACCGCACAACGCTTTACCAGAAAATCAAAAAATATAACTTGTAGCGCCTGTAGTGTAGCCAGTCCGCTACAATTGTCGTGTTTTTCCTACACTTTCCCGGCATGAAACAGGCCCGGTTCTGCGAGACGCTTTTGGCATGCTTTTTGCATTTAAAAAGGCAGCATCACAAAAGGAGTGAAAATAAAATGAGGCAAGCCGTATTCCGGACCCCGCAAACCATTCTCTACGGAAAACAAGCTTTTGAAAAAATCGGTGAAGAGGCGGCCCGAAGAGGAAAAAAAGCTTTAATTGTCACAGATAAAATCATGGCCGGGCTTGGCAATGCGGATGCGTGCCAGCACATTTTGCAGGAAGCCGGCGTGAAAAGCGCCGTGTATGCAGGTGTCCATTCAGAACCGGTTGACCACTATGTCTCTGAAGCGCTCGCCCTTTTTCAACAGGAAAGTTGCGACCTGCTGGTTTCTCTCGGGGGCGGCAGTTGCATTGACACAGCCAAGGCCGTTGCCGTTGTAGCAACGAACGGCGGTTATATCGGCGATTATATGGGGGCAAGGAAAATAGCAGAAAAGCCGCCTGTCGCGCATATTGCGGTTCCGACAACGGCCGGAACGGGATCAGAAGCGACAGACGCCACGATCATTACGAATACGGCCAATGATGTCAAAATGATGATCAAGCAGCCTGCCTTTATGCCGGCTGTCGCGATTGTGGACCCTGTTTTGTCAAAGTCTTCCCCGAAATCGGTGACAGCGGCGACCGGTGTAGATGCCTTAAGCCATGCGATTGAAGCGTATATTTCAAGAAGGGCGCATCCGTTAACCGATACGCTTGCCCTGTCCGCTATGCGGCTGATCATCCCGAACTTAAAAAGTGCCTACGAAGATGGGGAAAATATGGAAGCTCGCGATGCCATGGCGCTCGGTTCTTTGCAAGCGGGGATGGCATTTTCCAACGCTTCTGTCTGCCTTGTGCACGGAATGAGCCGGCCGATCGGCGCACTCTTCCACGTCCCGCACGGCGTATCGAATGCCATGCTGTTGCCTGCCGTGCTTGAATTCAGTAAATCCGTCTGTTTGGAAAGGCTCGCGGATATCGGGAAAATTTTTTCACCGGAAGCGAAAGACCTGTCCGGCAAAGAAGCGGCTGATCTTGCCGTCCGTGCCGTCAAGCAGCTGTGCCTTGATTTAAATATCCCGAATTTAAGAGGCTGGGGCATTCCACAGCAACCGTTTGAAAGCGCCATCAACAAAATGGCTTCTGATGCCCTTGCCAGCGGCAGCCCGCAAAACAATCCAAGGGTTCCTTCGCAAAAGGAAATAGAAGATTTATATCTTGTTTGCTATGATTACCAGTTTTCCGGGGAAGTGCAGGCCCGGGGATAGAGCAGCCGGCCTTTTCAGATTCCATATGCTGCATGTCGGTCCATGTTTTAGGCTGGCCGATTCTGGAAGTTTGCAGCGACTGATTTTTAATCTTCGGCTGGTACCGCGTTAAATGGCCGCCTATCCTGAAAAATTGCGGCCGCTGATTTGCGGACGGCGTGCTTATCCGGAAAATTTACAACGGGAAAAAGCGGCATGAGCGCTCACTCTGAAAATTTTTTCGGTATAAAATGGCCGGATCATTGCTACGCTGTACCCTGTTTTGTCAAAAATCAACCATCGTGCAAACTGGGGCAAAACTTAAATACAAATTCACAGCTGATTTGCCTTTGCAGCTGTGCCCCATCATTGAAAACATATTGTATTTCATTTCTAAAAAGGAGCTGTTGACGTTGAACACAACGACGAAAAATATTTTAAAAAACTATGTGGGCGGCAAATGGATTGAGCCGCAAACAACCCGTTACCAGGCTGTCCCGAATCCTGCGACAGACGACCTGCTTGCAGAAGTGCCGCTCTCCGTTGCGCTTGATGTCGATGAAGCGGTAGAAGCAGCAAAAGAGGCTTTCAAAACGTGGAGTACAACGCCCGTTCCGAAACGTGCGCGTATCTTGTTCAAATTCCAGCAGCTGCTTGTGGACCATTGGGATGAACTCGCCAAAATGATTACCGAGGAAAATGGAAAAAGCTATACGGAAGCTTACGGGGAAGTGCAGCGCGGCATTGAATGTGTGGAGTTTGCCGCAGGTGCCCCTTCACTCATGATGGGAAAACAGCTGCCGGATATTGCAACCAATATGGAATCCGGCATGTACCGCTACCCGGTCGGTGTTGTAGGCGGCATTACACCGTTCAATTTTCCGATGATGGTGCCGTGCTGGATGTTTCCACTGGCTATCGCGATGGGGAATACCTTTGTCCTGAAACCGTCGGAACGCACACCACTTCTTGCCAACCGGCTTGCAGAATTGTTCCGGGAAGCAGGTCTGCCGGATGGCGTGCTCAATATCGTCCATGGCGCACATGATGTTGTCAACCGTCTATTGGAACACGAAGACGTGCCCGCAATCTCCTTTGTCGGGTCAAAACCAGTGGCTGAATATGTGTATAAAACCGCGGCAGCCAACGGAAAACGGGTGCAGGCATTAGCAGGCGCCAAAAACCATACGATCGTGATGCCGGATGCCGATCTGGACACCGCGGTAAAAGAAGTAATCGGCGCTGCTTTCGGGTCAGCCGGCGAACGGTGCATGGCCTGCTCGGTTGTGGTCGCTGTCGGAAACACAGCCGAACCGCTTTTGCAAAAACTGAAGCAGAAAGCGGATGAAATCCAAATCGGCAACGGCCTCGATGAAGGTGTGTTCCTCGGACCGGTTATCAGACAGGACCATAAAGAACGTACGGAAAAATATATCGAAACCGGAATAGCAGAAGGCGCCGTTTTGGTGAGGGACGGCAGAAAAGATGCGGCTACGCACGGCGATGGCTATTTCCTCGGGCCGACCATCTTTGACAAAGTCACCCCGGATATGCGCATTTGGAAAGATGAAATTTTTGCGCCGGTCCTCTCCGTTGTGCGCGTGGGAAGCCTGAAAGAAGCCATTGAAGTGGCAAACCAGTCTGAGTTTGGTAACGGCGCCTGTCTGTTTACGAAAGACGGCAGCAATGTCCGCTACTTCAGGGAAAAGATCCAGGCCGGCATGCTTGGCGTTAATATTGGGGTGCCTGCGCCCATGGCCTTTTTCCCGTTTTCCGGCTGGAAAAATTCCTTCTTCGGCGACCTTCACGCAAATGGCACAGACGGCGTCGAATTCTACACCCGCCGGAAAATGCTGACAGCAAGGTGGTAAAAATCAAGGAGCTGCCCGGCGTGGCGGCTTCTGCTTTCTTTTTTGCAGTCCGGTTGTCCGAATGAGTTGAAAAACCCGGGCAGATCCTCGGACGCTTTTGCAACAATACTTTGGGGTAATGCTTGCAATCGAAAGCTGATTCAACTGTGGCAGCTGCATTTTATTATGATTATGGAAACAGGTTTGCTGGCAAATCGGATACGCTCATAAATGTAACCGTTTTCTCAAATTGAAAAATGGGGGATGAAGATGGACTTTTTCGTCATTTTATTATCGCTGGGCCTATTAATATTTGTTGCATACAGGGGGTACTCGGTGATCCTGTTTGCCCCTTTGTGCGCGCTGCTCGCCGTACTATTGACGGCGCCGGAATATGTGCTCCCGTTCTTTTCAAATGTGTTTATGGAAAAGATGGTCAGCTTTATTAAATCTTATTTTGCTGTCTTCCTTTTAGGTGCCATTTTCGGCAAAGTGGTGGAAATGAGCGGGATTGCAGAATCTATTGCCAAAACGATCGTCCAGCTCATCGGCGCAAAACGGGCGATGCTTGCCATCGTGCTGCTTGGAGCGATTCTGACCTACAGCGGTGTAAGCTTGTTTGTAGCCGTGTTTGCGATCTATCCGTTTGCCGCCCAAATGTTTCGGGAAGCGGATATTCCGAAACGGCTCATTCCCGGGACAATCGCTTTAGGAACCTTAACGTTTACGATGGATGCTTTGCCTGGCACGCCGCAAATCCAAAACGTGATCCCCACCACTTTCTTTAAAACGGACATTTATGCAGCACCGATTCTCGGTCTGCTCGGCGGTGCATTCGTGCTGATATGCGGCCTGTTATACTTGGAATACAGGCGGAAAAAAGCGGAAAAATCCGGCGAGGGCTATTACGGTTTTCCTTCAGAAACGGCCGCGGCGCTTGAAGCCGAACAGGAACCAGCACCGGATCTTTCCGCAAGCCAATCGCTGGCCAGGCAGATTTTTGCTTTCGTCCCGCTCGTTCTTGTCGGTGTCATGAACAAAGTTTTTACCACCTATATCCCGAAATGGTACCCGGACGGATTCGATTTTTCCAAAATCGGCCTTGACGCTTTTGGCACGGTGGACATCAACGCGGTGGCTGCCATTTGGGCGGTGGAAATGGCGCTTGTCATGGGCATTTTGGCAACGGTTGCTTTTGACTGGAAAAGGGTACCGAAAAATATAAAAGAAGGATTGAATGCAAGTATCGGCGGATCTCTGCTCGCAACGATGAATACCGGAGCTGAATACGGGTTTGGCGGCGTTATTGCCTCGCTTCCCGGTTTTACAACGATCAGCCACGGCATTTCCCATACGTTTACAAATCCGCTTGTAAACGGCGCAGTAACAACAACAACGCTTGCCGGGGTGACCGGCTCGGCATCGGGCGGCATGGGGATTGCACTGAGCGCGATGGCGGATCAGTACAACAAAGCCATTGCCGCTGCCCATATTCCGCCCGAAGTCATGCACCGTGTTGTTGCCATGGCATCCGGCGGTATGGATACCCTTCCGCATAACGGTGCGGTCATTACGCTGCTTGCCGTTACAGGTTTGACGCACAAGCAGTCTTATCGTGATATTTTTGCCGTCACCATCATTAAAACCGTTTCTGTTTTCTTTGCCATTGCACTCTACACCATATTTGGCATCATTTGATCCGAATTACAGGGAGGAAAAAGGGATGGAAAAATGCCTTGAAGGAAAAACCGCGCTTGTGACAGGAGCAGGAAGCGGCATCGGCCTTGCCATTGCGCGCGCTTTTAAAACAGAAGGCGCCAATGTCGTGATTTCCGATAAAAACGCCGAAGCAAGCCAGAAAGCAGCTGATGAATTGGGCGCTGTCTCTGCACCGTGTGATGTCACGATCGAAAAGGACTTGAAGCAAGTGATCGAAACAACGGCAGGCACATTCGGCCGTCTGGATATTCTCGTTAACAACGCCGGGCTCCAGTACGTCTCGCCGATTGAAGCCTTTCCGACAGAGAAATTTGAACTGCTGATTAAAGTCATGCTGACAGCCCCTTTTATGGCCATCAAATATGCTTTCCCCATCATGAAAAAACAGGGCGGCGGCACGATTTTAAACATGGCATCCGTTAACGGTCTGATCGGGTTTGCCGGCAAAGCCGCCTACAACAGCGCCAAACACGGGGTGATCGGGTTGACGAAAGTAGCCGCTTTGGAAGGGGCGGAGCATGGCATTCGTGTCAACGCCATTTGCCCGGGCTATGTCGACACGCCGCTTGTACGCAACCAGCTGAAAGACCTGGCAGAAACGCGGAAAGTGCCTTTTGAAAAAGTACTTGAGGAAGTGATTTATCCCCTTGTCCCGCAAAAACGGCTGCTTTCTGTCACAGAAATCGCTGATTATGCCGTTTTTTTGGTTAGCAATAAAGCAAAAGGTATCACCGGCCAGGCAGCCGTGCTTGACGGAGGGTATACGGCGCAATAACCGGCGGAGCGTCAGAAATCGTGCCGTTTTCATCTGCAACCAACCCGGAAACGGCACGGCCGCAATTAGACGCCAATACAGCAGTGAGCGCGGCACCAGCAAAAAGACGAAAATCAGCTGATGTATATTTTCAGGATAGAAGACGGGATTTGATGAAAAAGCAAAATTATAAAATTTTATCTTGAAATTTCAAATGATTAATCCTATAATGAATTCAAAGTTCATTCCAAAAACGAGGAAAAGGAAAAGTACGGTTCACGAATTTTCACAGAGAGCTTCGGTTGCTGAAAAGAAGCAAAAGGACGAACCGGAAAAATGGCCTTGGAGTTCCGTGCTGAAAGCTTAACCGTAAGTAGGTTCCGGCGGGAAGAGCGCCCGTTAAAGCGCCGCAGTATAAGGAGATTGCAGGCTCCCGTACTGGCTAAGGCTGTTTATGTGAGTAAACAGTGAACGAAGGTGGTACCGCGTGAATTCAAACCACGCCCTTATCGTATAGGGGCGTGGTTTTTTATTTTTCAAAATTCAAGGAGGAAATGATATGACAAAACCATTGGTACTTCAAACAGACTTCGGATTATGCGACGGCGCCGTAGCCGCGATGAACGGGGTAGCAGTCTCGGTTGACCCAGCGCTCCGAATCTTTAACTTGACCCATGAAATTCCACCCTACCATATTTGGGAAGCTTCTTACCGGCTGTACCAGACGATTTCCTACTGGCCGGCGGATACCGTGTTTGTGAGCGTGGTCGACCCCGGTGTCGGATCCGATCGGCGCAGCATTGCCGCCAAAACGGCAAACGGCCAGTACATCATCACACCGGATAACGGCACCCTGACCCACATTAAAGACACGATTGTGGCCGCCAGAGAAATTGACGAAACCACCAACCGGCTCCCGCATTCAGAAGAATCGTATACGTTTCACGGCCGTGATGTATATGCCTACACCGGCGCAAAGCTGGCTGCCGGGGTGATCCGTTTTGAAGAAATCGGGCCGGAAATTCCGGCTGACTCCATTATTGAACTGCCGAGAAAAGCACCGGAGCTTCAGGATGGCGTGATTACAGGCACGATCGATACGCTGGATGTCCGTTTCGGCAATTTATGGACCAATATTGATTCTTCCTTGTTCAGGCAATTGGACGTCAACTACGGCGATTCGTTCGAAGTCACGATTTTTAACGAATCCCGCCAGCATTATAAAAACATTATGACATTCGGCCATTCTTTTGCCGACAGCCATATTGGCGAACCGCTTTTGTACATCAATTCCCTGTACAAACTCGGCATCGCCATCAACCAGGGCTCTTTCGCAAAAGCCTACCATATCGATACCGGTATCAAATGGAACATTACCATCCGCAAAGCACCGAAAATTGTATATCAAAAATAGGGGGAACACGACATGCAATCAA
Organism: Weizmannia sp. FSL K6-0777; assembly: GCF_038593185.1. Classification (NCBI taxonomy): domain Bacteria; kingdom Bacillati; phylum Bacillota; class Bacilli; order Caryophanales; family Bacillaceae; genus Heyndrickxia; species Weizmannia sp. FSL K6-0777. The sequence continues at coordinate 607,355 of NZ_CP151971.1, read as the reverse complement.
ACAGAAGATCGATCGTCACAATTGTTGCAATCGGGATTGGCGCTGCCGTTTTTATTATTTTGGGCAGGTTTGTTTCCATCCCGACCGGCATCCCGAATACGACCATTGAAACGTCTTATGCTTTTCTTGCCCTTATGTCGATTGTATACGGCCCAGTTGCAGGCGCCCTGATTGGCTTGATCGGGCATGCCTTAAAGGATGCCATTTCTTACGGGTCTATCTGGTGGAGCTGGGTGATCGTTTCTACCCTTGTCGGCTTCTTATTCGGCCTTGTTTCGAAAAAAATAGACATCGAATCCGGCATTCTAAACGGCAAAAAGATTTTTCTGTTTAATATCGTACAAGTCATTGCCCAAGCAATCGGATGGTTTCTTGTTGCCCCTTTGCTCGACATCCTTATCTATGCGGAACCTGCCAATAAAGTATTTTTACAAGGCATTGTCGCGGGTGTGTCCAACATGGTGACAGTCGGGATTATCGGAACATTGCTGATTGCTGCTTACGCGAAAACGAGAAGCAAAAGCGGTAGTCTCCGAAAAGAATGATAGAATACCGGGAGGAAAAGATGAAAAAGCCCGTCATTGAATTCCAGAATTATACGTTTCAATACAGAAGTCAGGCCACCCCTACCCTGCATGATATCAATTTAACGATTTATGAGGGGGAAAGCGTGCTGATCCTCGGGCAGTCCGGGTCGGGGAAGAGCACACTTGGCCACTGCATTAACGGTCTCATTCCTTTTTCATATAAAGGCAAAGTATCCGGAAGTCTAAAGATAAACGGAAAAGAAACAAAAGATATGGACATTTTCTCCATATCCAAATTAGTCGGGACAGTGCTACAGGATCCGGACGGACAGTTCATTGGCTTAACCGTCGGCGAGGACATCGCTTTTGCCCTGGAAAATGAGGGTCTCGCGCTCCGTGACATGCATGATGCCGTTGATAAAGCAGCTCGGACAGTCGGTATTGAAAACAAGCTTTCAGCACATGTACATGAATTATCAGGCGGCCAAAAGCAGAAAGTGTCTCTTGCTGGTGTAATGGTGGACCATACAGGAATTCTTTTGTTTGATGAACCGCTCGCAAATCTCGACCCGGCAACCGGAAAGCAAGCCATTCAGCTTATTTCGGACATCCGAAAAAAAGCAAACGTGACCGTCATAATCATTGAACACCGGCTTGAGGATGTACTGGCTGAAAAAATAGACCGAGTCATTGTGATGGATGAAGGCAACATGATCAGCGATTGTACGCCGGATGAATTGCTTTCTTCTTCCGTGCTGGAAACGTGCCATATCCGGGAGCCGCTTTATGTCAAAGCTGCAAAATATGCCGGCTGCCGCATTACACCTGAAATGCATCCGGCCCACCTGGATACATTTCAACTCAGCCGGTGCAAAGACGCCCTTTTAAACTGGTATAAACATGCCAAAAAGCCGGTTGCCCGCATCGAAACAGAGCCGGTGCTTGAAATCCATCATTTGTCTTTTTCGTATAAACCCGGGCAGCCTGTGCTCAAAAACCTTTCTTTCACCATCCAAAAAGGGGAAATGGTAAGCATTGTCGGGAAAAATGGTGCAGGAAAATCAACATTGTCACGTCTGATCTGCGGCTTTGAACAACCTTCTTCCGGAAAAATTTTTTACAAAGGGAAAGACGTCACAAACGACACCATTAAAGAACGGTCGCTTCGGATTGGCATGGTCATGCAAAACCCGAACCAGATGATCTCAAAACATATGATTTTCGATGAAATTGCGCTTGGTCTGGCCAACCGGGGAATTGCCCCGGAAGAGATCAAAAAACGCACAGAAAATGCCATGCGGCTTTGCGGTCTTTACCCTTTTCGGAATTGGCCTGTTTCCGCGCTCAGCTTCGGACAGAAAAAAAGGGTGACCATTGCTTCTATTCTCGTACTGGAACCGGATATTTTGATTCTCGATGAACCAACTGCCGGCCAGGATTATATGCATTACCATGAAATCATGGAGTTTTTGGTGGAACTGAACAAAAAAGGCATCACAATTCTCTTCATCACCCATGACATGCACCTCATGCTGGAGTATACGCCGCGCGCCATTGTACTTGCAGACGGAGAAAAAATTGCCGACGGTTCGGCTGCCGGAATTTTAACTCATCCTGATATAATCCGACGTGCCAATTTAAAAGAGACATCCCTCTATGCGCTTGCAAACCGGCTACATTTGAACCCGGAAAGTTTCACGGAACGCTTTATCACGTACGAAAGGGGGCTACAGACAAATGGCAACCGAAATGCTGTCTTATATCGAGCGGAAATCCCCCGTCCATGAATTGACTGGTGCGACAAAATTGATTCTCTTTTTGATGTGGTCTTTTGCTGCCATGCTTACCTATGATACACGTGTGCTTCTTTTCCTTTTTCTTTTAAGCCTTGTTATTTTTTACATTTCACGCATCAAGATCCGGGAAGTATTATTTATTTTGCTTTTTATCTTGGCTTTTCTGCTTTTGAATAACATTGCGATTTATATTTTTTCGCCAGGACAGGGTGTAAAAATTTACGGGACAAGCCATGTGCTGTTCTCGATTGCCGGCCGGTACAATATCACGTGGGAACAGCTTTTTTACCAGTTTAACATTACACTCAAATATTTCACGGTCATTCCAGCCGCACTTCTGTTTATTGTAACGACGCATCCAAGCGAGTTTGCTGCATCGCTCAATAAAATCGGGATCAGCTACCGGATTTCATTTGCGGTTGCCCTAGCGCTCCGCTATATTCCCGATATTCAGCGGGACTTTCACAATATCGCCCTTTCCCAGCAGGCAAGAGGCTTAGATATGTCACGCAAAGAAAAGCTGCCGAAACGGATAAAAAATGCGGCAACCATCCTGATTCCGCTCATCTTGTCGAGCCTTGATAAAATCGAAACCATCAGCAACGCGATGGAACTACGCGGCTTCGGAAAAAATAAAAAACGCACCTGGTACAGTGCACGCCCTTTTCAGTTAAAGGACTATGCAACAATGGCTGTCTTTTTGGCCATCTTGGTTGCTTCACTGCTTGTCACCTTTCACAACGGCAGCCGCTTTTATAACCCGTTTCTTAAGTTATCTTAATTAAGGCTTGGTTTAGGGTTCTTTTTAGGAGGAACACCCCTACCGCAATGAATGCATCCGTAAAAAATGAAAATCACTCCCCCTATTTTCAGAATGGGCGTCCACGTCGCGCTTGCGAAATGGGCGTCCCCTTTTTAAAAAATGTCTTTTCCATCCCGAAATCTTTTCACAATGCGGTTAAGATGCTTGGCTTCCGATGCCAGCTGTGTTGCATTCTGAGCGATCGAATTTACGCCTTCCACCTGAATTTCCATGCTGGCGTTCGTTTCAGCCACTGTTTTGGTGAAATCTTCCGTAATCGTTTTTATTTCTTTTATCATTTCCTGAAGCTTTTCCCCCTCCTCCGTGATGTTTTGAACAGACTTGCGATTATGGATGACCATGTCTTGTGTCCGGACGGCGCTCTTTGTTAATTGCATAATGGTCTCACCGGTTTGCGAAACAATCTCCATTCCCTTATCGATCGCCTTTACATTATGTTCAACCTGCGCAACAGCTGCTTCTAAATCTTCCCTTGTTTTTTTCATAGAGGACATGATATGTTCGGCAAATACATTTGTCCCTTCCGCCAGTTTTCTCACCTCATTGGCGACAATCGCAAAACCGTTTCCGACCTCGCCAGCCCGTGCCGCTTCAATCGAGGCATTAAGTGCCAGCATATTCGTTTGCTTGGAAATTTCCGTAATGGCCGACACCTTTTCCATGACCGTTTTCGCTTCTTCGGCTACCAAACGGATATTAGACGCTGTATTTGAAGCCTCATCCTGAATCGCCTTCATTTGGTTTTTCGCCAATTGTACAGCCTGTTCTCCCTTACTTGCATCCCTCAGTGCTTCATCCGCCCCGGCAACAGCATTCTCCGCTTCTTCCTGCATTTCCCATACCTTTTCCATCATCTTTTCCACCATCTCATTCGCATTTCCAACCGAGTTGCCCTGAATCTCAGCGCCGCCCCGAAAAGTTTGGACGGCTGCAGAGATTTGTTCAAAAGCTGCGGAAATGTGCTGCAATTCCATTTCTTGTTCCTTGCTTATCTGTTCCACTGTTTCGCTTCCATTTTTAAAGTCACGGATCATTGCCCGGATCCCTAAAATGATTTTATTTATTTCATAGCCGATTTGATGGAACTCATTGCGCAGCCCTACTGTCTTCACCATTGCGCTCAAGTCCCCCGATGAAATTTTTCTTGTAACCGCATACCAATGTCGCAGCTGATGAGTGATGATCAAATAGGCGACCAAACTAAGCACAAGACTGACGAAAAGGGTAATGCTGAACACACTGCCTGTTTCCACCAGGTCTTGATGAAAAAAATAGGCGGCCAATGATGCTGCTACACTCGACACCACCGCTATCCCCCCAAAAAGGAGACCGATAAACGGCTGATGAACAAGCCTGCCCATCCGCAAATTAAAGCGCTTTCCATTTGGGCCAGTCAAAAGCGGGCACGAGGCATCAATGAGCACTTCCCCCGTATCTCTTGGGTACATCTGTAATAGGCCAGTATTGGTACTGGCAGCAGCCAGCCCCACTTTGTCATTAAAAATGGTTCCTTCCCAGAGGCGGTTCGTATGGATATAACCCACACCGTTTTCATCCACAATCACAAAGTATTCATCCCGCGCAAGTTCCTGATCAAGCAGGGAACGAATGGAATCGGCCTGTTCTTCAATGGACTTTTGCGAATCCCAAACCTGCCTTACCTTTTCAGCCACCCTTTCAACTTTAGCCAGTGCTTTTTTTGCTGCAGTCGTATGTAGTAGTTTGCTCATCCTCTTCCCCCTGGTTCCACCGCGATAGATTTGTTTTTTAAAATGGGTATCCCCTTGCAAACCGGAATCCGTAAAGATATCCATAGGACAATGTACCCAGCATCAATCTGCAATTTATGAACAGGTTGTTTTTCCAAAAAACGATGTCCCATAAGTAACAGATCCAATGTCTGAGACTATATATCTATTATATCAATCCTTTGCGGAAATTTGTAGAATCATGCAAAATTTGTGTGAATAGGGAGCGGAAGCAAGTGGAGCTTTGCTCGGGAAGCACTGTGATACCCATTATTACGAAGGGCTTGGTAATGGCTCTTTCTCCGTTAGAACCAGGCGGGGTACAAAGTTTTTGCTGCTTTTTCTATCAGATATTTGCATTCTTGCTGACTCACTCCCATTCTGCGTAGCCTATTCAAATTTGCATCCTTTTCTGCAATGGCTGAAAAAGCGATTCTGTTTTTACCGAAAGCCAAAAAAGGGAGGCTTCCCATTTTGTGAGAAGCCCTCCGTTTCAAAGTGCAGTGTCTGTCTTTTGAACCCCTTCTTTTTTATATGCGATAAAGTAGAGCATGCTGACAAACACAACTGCGCCTGCCGCATTCCCGAGGAAAACGGCAATGATATTTTTCAAAAATAACATCCATGAAAGATGCCCCGCAAAAATAGCGGCCGGAATAATGAACATATTAGCAACAACGTGCTGGAACCCGATTAGCACAAAAGCCATGATCGGAAACCAGATGCCGAGGATTTTGCCTGCAAACGTTTTGGCGCCGTAGCAAAGCCAGACGGCCATGCTGACAAGCCAGTTACAACCGATCCCGGAGACAAATGCCTGCCAAAAAGGCGCGCTTGTCTTCATTTCTGCCGTGTGAACTGTTTTCGCCAAAAAATCCCCCTCTGTCAGGCCGATAAAATGCCCGAAAAAGTAGGCCACAAATAGCGCACCGATCAGGTTAAAAATGGTGATCCACAACCAGTTCCAGATAAGCTGCAGGATGTTAATCTTTTTGTCAAAACAGGCCATGCTGACGGCCATCATATTGCCGGTGACAAGCTCGCCGCCGCCAACCAAAATCAAGATCAGACCGGTCGGGAACACTGCGGCACCCATAAATGTGTCAAAACTGCCCCAGCTCGCTGGCATCGTGCCGGTCACCCGGATATAAGCCAAATAACCGATTGCAATAAAAGCCCCGCCCAAAAAACCAAGCACCACCATCGACAAAAACGAGCTGTTCGCTTTCGCTATTCCTTTTTCAATTGCTACATCCGCAATTTCTTTCGGACTTAAGTCCATCATACCCACCTCTCATTTCTTATATGATAGAGAATAAAAACATTCCTGCTGCTGCTCACCGTACCAGCATCAACGCAAATTCGCAAAATAGATCATTCGAAATCAGGCTATATTTAAGTGCCAGCGTGTTTCTTCCCGCTACACCCGTATTTTTCCCGGGATGTCCGGCGGGTATTGCTATCTTTTAGGATGTATAAGCAAAATTTTTTTATCCAGTTTTCTTTGCATGATATTTTTTGAAGCTTCCATGATGGAAAAATTTCTAATTTATAATATATCCAAACTTTCAATGAAGTCAAATGCACTTTGGCGCTTCTGTACATTTTGCAAAATACCTTTCCCCACTTCGGCGCATGCTTAAACAGACAAGCAGGAAACTTTTTGTTTCCTTTTAAAAAAATTCAGATATTATGTATATTAAAAGTTGTGCCCTTTAGGAAGGCTATTCCTCTTATGGCGGAAACCACGCGTATTTTAATCCATAAAGCGATTCCCACACGGATGGCATGGCAGACAGGTTTTTTCATTCTTTCAAATGGGAATAAAAATGTCGAAAGAAAATGGGTATGAACCCGTGTTGTCCGTTCATACTCATGATTAGAAGGCTGTACAGATTCGAACTATACAGCCAAGCGCATCATTGGCTGCCTTGAGGCTCGGACTCCGGGCAGCTTTACTTTTTCATTAACGCATGCACTGATTAAAGTCTTCTTTTTTTAAAGTAATATACTCATCACAAAGATCCTTCATATAACCCGCTTTTTGTTGATCTACGACACCGGCAACCACATTTTTCCCCAAACTTCTGGCCATTTTAATGGCTGCTTCGTAATCCGTATCAGCACTGAATAAAATTGCCTCATCATAACCGTTATTAAAAGCAAGTGACACCAAATCTACCGCTATATTTACATCTGTTCCTTTTTCTGTAAAAATTGGCTTGCCTAGCGCATTTATTCCCACAACACTTAAATAACCCAGTTTCGCGATACATTTTGGAACCTTTTTGTTTAAATGATCAATAAATAATTTCGTTGCTGCCGCTTTTTCTTTATCCAAACTTCCGACTGCTGTGTAATAATAAATGCGCTGAAGGATCCCATCTCTCCGGGCAGCCACGTATTCTGCCAACTTTAAATAGTCCAGCCTCTGCTGAGACCCGTACAAGGCAGTAAGAGCCGCTTCGAAATTATTGCCATCAATAAAGACCATCACTCTCTTCACATTTGGTTTCCCCCTTTGACATACTAAAGGCGCCAGCTTCGATGCTGACGCCTTTTCTGATTCTCTTGTACTTAGCTTCGATTGCTAAGCACCTCACAACACTGAAAGACACCGCCTCCGACTGACGGTCTTACCATATCCCTTTTTGGTTAAGTTTCCGAGCTTCTTGGCCTTTTCGAGGTAAATATATCACCACATTAGGAAGCTGTCAACAGCAAAATTCCCAACCCATTGTGTAAAAACCTTCTGCATCAGAATTTTAATTTGTTCTTCAAATTCCATAAGACTTTTTGTACCCTTTAATCATCCAGCAATTATTGATATCATATCCATGGGAATACCTCTCTCTAGATGTTCATTTAGCTGTGTACATTTAGATAATAGAGTGTCTTCCCATTTTTTCCACTCATTTGCCCCTTCGAGTAAAATTTTACACATACATTAAGTAATAGCGTGTCTTCCCCTTTTTTCACTCATCTGATCCTTCCTGTAAAATTTTACCCATACATGTTCTTCCATATACCCTCTTTCCACGTTACCAACTGCTTGAAACACAAGTCACTCAGTGTCTGTTCAGCGGGCAAATAGATTTCATCTCGCGGTTCCGACACTGTGCACAGCCGCAATCTTTTTCAATGTTTCTCCGAGTGAAACGATCTCCTTTTTTTTAGTATGGCGTCCAAAGGAAATTCTAAAAAACTGATCAGCCGCTTCCTTCGGGTATCCCATGGCTTCAACCGCTTTGCTCCCGCCTTCATGATGTTCCTGGCAGGCGCTCCCGGTTGAAATCGCGAATCCCGCTTTGTTACACTCCAATAAAACAAGCTGCCCCTGAACGCCTGTAATCATACAGCCGACGATGGAAGGAAGCTGCATCGCCCGTTCCCCTTCTATAAAAACAACCGCCCCGCCGGTTGCCTCTTTTAATGCAGTCCGGTATTCCCAGTCCCGCTCACTTTCTATCAAAATTTCCTCGACAGCGGCAGCAAATCCGGCAATGCCGGGCACATTCACCGTCCCGCCGCGGAACCCCTTTTCATGGGATAAATGCGGAAAAACAGGCGCCATGACACAAGAGGGGTGAATGTACACTGCTCCGACCCCTTTTGGCCCGTGAATTTTGTGTGAAGAGAGGGTGATGCTGTCGACGTAAGGGATCATGCGTGCTACATCTGCTTTGCCAAATGACTGCACACAATCGGAATGAAACAGGATCCCCCGCCTTCTTACCATCAGGGAAATTTCCTCAATGGGCTGGATGGTGCCGATTTCCTGGTTAATATGCTGAACCGAAACAAGCACCGTGTCCGGCCGGATCGCTGCTTCAAGCTTCTTTAAATCCACCGTCCCTTTTTCCGTAAACGGGAGCCTTGTCACTTCAAATCCCAGCCTTTCCAAAAATCCGAGCGCTGAATGGACGGACGCATGCTCCGCCATCGACGAAATGATATGTTTTCCCCTTCCGGAAGCTCCCATTGCAAGCGAAACAATCGCCAATAAATTCCCCTCCGTGCCACCTGAAGTAAAATACAGCCCTTCAGCCGGTACGCCGAGATAACCGCTGATCAAGCCCCGCGATTTTTCAAGCACCGCCCGCGCATCCGTCCCGATGTCATGCAGGCTTTCACTGTTTCCGTAAAAAGATTCGGCTGCTTCCATAAATGTCTCCCGTGCCCGTTCGCTCATTTTTGTCGTTGCCGCATAATCAAAATAAAACATGGCTGGCCTCCTAAAAAGTACTTGTATTCAGTTTAATTTTGTGCAAAGATAGGTGTCAAGACAGATGTAAAGTAGGGAGACGGATGAAAGAAAAAATATGTATCTTGGGAAGCGGGATTGCCGCCCTGCAATTGGCCGTGCACCTGGACAGCCGCTACGACGTGACGATCATTACAAAGTCGCAAACAAAGACGAGCAATTCCTACAAAGCACAAGGCGGGATCGCAGCCGTCCTCTCGCCGGAAGACCGTTTTGAATTCCATGTGAAAGACACAATCCGGGCGGGTTGCCGGCACCATAATGAAAAAGAAGTGGAAAAATTGGTGAAAGAGGGTGCGGCCGTAGTAGAAGAACTCGTAAAAAGCGGGCTTCCCGCAGACAGGCGGCCGGACGGCGGGCTTGATTTAGGGCTTGAAGGCGCACATACAGTGCACCGTATTCTCCACTGCGGCGGCGATGCAACCGGAAAATTTGTCATTCAGCATCTTCTCGGGCAACTTGGAAAAAGCGTCCGGATTATCGAACATGAGCTGGCGTTTGAACTCATGGTATCCGCAGAAACAGGACGCGTAACCGGTGTAAAAACAAAAACGGCCAACGGCAACATCCGCCACTATTTTTCCGATCATACCGTGATCGCAACCGGCGGGCTTGGGAGCTTGTATCCTTTCACCTCCAACCACCCGGAAATCATCGGCGACGGGATTGCAATGGCATACCGGGCCGGCGCGGAACTTGCAGATATGGAGTTCGTCCAGTTCCACCCGACATTATTGTATGCGGAAGGCCGCGCGAAAGGCCTTGTGTCCGAAGCCGTCCGCGGAGAAGGTGCAGTACTCGTGGACGAAAACGGATCGCCTGTCATGGCGGGTGTCCACCCGTTAAAAGACCTGGCACCCAGGCATGTGGTCGCCCACCAAATTCATCAAACGATTCATAGCGGAAAGAAAGTTTTTCTGGACATCCGTAAAATCAAACACTTTGAAAAAAGGTTCCCGACCATTTCCCGGATTTGCCGGGAAAGCGGCATTGATATCCATTCCGGCCTGTTGCCTGTTGTCCCGGGCAGCCATTTCTTTATGGGCGGCATCGTAGTGGATACATATGGCAGAACAACGGTAAACGGGCTGTATGCCATCGGGGAAGCCGCGGCAAGCGGCGTACACGGTGCAAATCGGCTCGCCAGCAATTCGCTTTTGGAAGGGCTCGTATTTGGCAAACGGCTCGCAGCGTTTTTAAATGCATTGGAACCTGAAGCATCGGGCGGCGAAACAGCAGAAATCGCCCGCCCTCCTTTAAATCCGGAAATTGCCCGCCGGCTAGACACCGCAGCATTGAAGGAAAAAATGATGGAAAATGCCGGTGTGATCCGTACGGAAACCGGGTTGCGGCATCTTTTGCGGTGGCTCGAAGCACGCGGGGCTGATACGTTTTCCGCTTTTTCACTCGACCATCTTACAAAGGAAGAAATAGAAAAAGTCTTTATGTTTACCAACAGCTTTTTCATCACACAATCGGCGCTTTTCCGGAAAGAATCGCGTGGTGCCCATATCCGCGCCGATTACCCGGATGAAAGCAGCGACTGGCAGGGTATCCATCTCATTCATGCAAAAAACAAAGGCTTGATCGCAAGGAGGGGACTTTATGAACAAGCTCAAACTTCAATCCATGCTTAAAGATTTTTTCATGGAAGACATTGGGGAAGGCGATATCAATACGGAATATATTTTTTCGCCGGATCAGCCGGGCAAATTAACGTTCATTGCAAAGCAAAACGGGATTTTCTGTGGGAAAGATGTGATAGAAGAAGGTTTCCGTATCCTGGACAGTACGGTGAGACCCCGCATTTTCCCCCGGGACGGTGCCTGGATTGAAAAAGGTACGGTCATTGCAGAAATCCACGGGCCCATTGTAAGCCTCCTTTCCGGAGAGCGGGTAATCCTGAATCTCGTCCAGCGCATGTCGGGCATTGCAACAACAACAAACGCTGCAGTCCGTGAGACGAAAGGCACCCATGCAAAGATTTGCGATACAAGAAAGACAACCCCTGGCCTCCGGATGCTTGAAAAATACGCCGTTAAAGCAGGCGGCGGATTCAACCACCGGCGCGGGCTGTACGACTGTGTCATGCTGAAAGACAACCATATCGCATTTGCCGGCAGCATCACAAAAGCCGTGGAAACAGTGAAAGCATCCATCGGGCATACCGTAAAAATTGAAGTCGAAATTGAAACAAAGGACCATCTGCTTGAGGCTGTCCGTGCCGGTGCCGACATCATCATGTTTGACAACCGCACACCGGAAGAAGTCTGCGAATGGCTGCCGCTCGTGCCGCCCCATATTGCGACGGAAGCATCAGGCGGCATCACAATGGAAAATATCCGGAGCTATGCTGAAACCGGCGTCGATTGGATCTCGCTCGGATTTTTGACCCATTCCTATCAAATACTTGATATCAGTGCAATCGTGGAAAATACGAAGGAGGTTGCTTTATGAGCCTGCTGGAAACGTTACAACTTACGACTTTGCCGGAAAAATATCAGTCTCTTTCGCAAGAAGAAATGGAAAACCGGGTTTGGGACATCAAAAAAGAAATGGGCGCGCAACTTTTCCTCCCATGTCACCACTACCAGCGTGAAGAAGTATACCAGTTTGCCGATGCAGCCGGTGATTCGCTGCAGCTCGCGCAAATTTCGGCAAAAAACCGCAATGCCAAATATATTGTGTTTTGCGGTGTACATTTTATGGCAGAAACGGCGGATATGTTAACATCAGCGGAACAAACTGTCATTCTCCCCGACATGCGCGCAGGCTGCTCGATGGCAGACATGGCCGACATCCACCAGACGGAACGGGCATGGGATATGTTGCAATCTTTGTTCGGGGATACGATGCTGCCCCTTACCTATGTCAACTCCACAGCAGCGATAAAAGCATTTGTCGGGCGCAACGGCGGGGCAACCGTTACCTCTTCAAATGCGAAAAAAATGGTCAAGTGGGCCTTCACCCAGAAAAAACGGGTTTTCTTTTTACCAGACCAGCATCTCGGCCGGAACACTGCATTTGATTTGGGCGTGGAACTCACAGATATGGCAGTCTGGGACCCGATCCGGAACGAACTTATCTACGAAGGCGCGCTGGAAAATGTGAAAGTCATTTTATGGAAAGGGCACTGCTCCGTGCACGAGCACTTTACCATTAAAAATATCGAATTCGTGCGCGCGAAATATCCGGATATGCAAATCATTGTCCATCCGGAATGTGCGCATGAAGTGGTTGCCCTGTCAGATTTCAGCGGCTCCACAAAATACATCATTGATACGATTGAAAACGCGCCGGCCGGGAGCGCCTGGGCAATTGGCACTGAAATGAACCTGGTGCAGCGCCTGATCAAAAATCATCCGGATAAAAAGATTATTTCGTTAAATCCGGTCATGTGCCCGTGCCTGACCATGAACCGGATCGACCTGCCCCATCTTTTATGGTCACTGGAAAATATCATCGAGGGCAAAGAAACAAACGTGATCAAAGTAGAGGAAAATACAGCGCGGGATGCGGTTTTGGCGTTAGAGCGGATGTTAAAACTTTAATGATTCCCGGTTTCAAATTGGCACGTGCTTGGACTCAGGGGCCCCGGTTACTGCGGGAACCCCTTTTTGTCTTTTTGGCAGATTCCTGAGTCTGTTTGCTTTAAAACCACACTTTTCTTTTGCAACTCCCATATATCGAACCATTGATATATTAATAGCTGAATGATGAAAAAATATTGAAATATAATTTATTTAGGCGTAAGCTGGACATACATCAAATTTTTATATCACGGAGGTCCTGTAAAATGCGTCTAAGCCAAGTCATAAGAAGCGGTCCAAACCAATACATATGTGAAGAAGATGCAGCCAAATATTTGGAAGAAAAGCTGGAAGAATTCAAATATCCGGTTGTCATTACCGGGGTAAAATCATTCAAAGCATTTCAAAAATTTGCGTCAATACCGCAAAACTGGCCGGTACTCCGGTACGATCATACTGCAAGTGAGAAAAACATGGCAGCACTGGCGGAACAGGCAGGCCGTGCAGATGTCATCGTCGGGATTGGCGGCGGCAAAGTGCTCGATACGGCAAAGGGAACAGCAGAACTGCTCAACTGTGAAGTCGTGCTCGTTCCAACGCTAGCCGGAACGTGTGCCGGTTATACGCCTTTATCCGCTGTTTATCATGAAGACGGCTCATTCAGTCATGTCGCTTATTACAAACGTTCCGCCTTTTTAACCCTGATCGATTTGCGTATTCTTCTGAACGCACCAGCCGAATATTTGCTGGGCGGAATTGGCGATTCTTTAGCCAAATGGTATGAAGCAGAAGGCATCACCCGTTCCATGAAACATTTGCCGGTGATGGTCGAACTCGGCCTCCGCTCCGCAAAAGCGATTTATGAAGGGATCTTGCGCGACAGTGAGCAGGCATTACACGACCGAAACGAAGGGAAGATAACCGACGCTTTCCGCAATATAGTTGAAATTATCATTGGCGCAGCCGGGACAGTCGGCGGCTTTGCCGGCGAATACGGAAGAATGGCTGGGGCCCACGCCATCCATAACGGGCTGTCCTTCCTGCCGGAAACGCATTCCATTCTGCACGGTTCCAAAGTGGCTTACGGCATCCTTGTCCAATTAGCGGCAACAGGCGATATCAATGAAGTGAAAAAACTGCTTCCGTTGTATCAAAAACTCGGTTTTCCTTATAATCTGGATACACTGCATGTGACGGAAAATCATGGCGCGGCCATTGAAAAAGTCGCAGCATATGCCGCAAAACCCGAAGAATCCTTTCGCCTGCTTGGCAGCTTTACGAAGGCGCAAATTGCAAAAGCAATGGAAACAATCGAACAGCTCACGGCTGAAAAGGCTGATATCAAATGATTGGCACGGGCGGCCCCGGAACAAGGCCGCCTTCACCCTGCTTAAATGCAATCCGTTTGTTGCACCATTTTTTCAAAGTTTCCGCCTTTTCTGTTTGCATCACTTGCAATAGAAATGGCCGCCATAGCGGACTTTCATACGGGATCGCCATTTAAAATGCGGTTATGGAGGCAATTAGGCCTGCCAAAAAATTCGATGCCATATTAATCTTCACCCTTACTTGGATCTGCTTCATCCAGAGACAATCTGACCACTTTCGTATATTCACCTTTTGCTATTTCTTCCGGCGTTGCTTTTTGGTCGAGCTCTTCCTGGTCGTCAAGGCCAGTCGCAAGTGTCGGCTCAACACGTCCGTTCTCTTTTTCCACTCTCTCCACATCCTTATTGAAGTGATGCGGCTAGTTTTCCACGGATGCTCACAATTTATGCGATTGCAGCCGATTGCTCGGTTCTATTTTAGGGCTTGCTGAATAAACAAAAATTCCAGATTTGACAAGGATTTTGGCCACTTTTGTCGAATATAAAGTGTAAGGATTTTATAGGAAACGTGTAAAAAACCTTGCACTTGGAGGCCGTTACGATGTACAAAAAGACTGAACATCAATTAACTTTTGTAGAAGATTTTTTTCTACCATTCGGTGGAAAATTAAATAAAGAAAATCGCTGGGTCCGTCTTGCTGAATTAATCCCTTGGTGGAAGGCTGAAGAAAAGTATGCCAAGTCCTTCAAGAAAAAGTTCAAAGGTGAAAAGGCTTATTCTGTCAGAGTTGCTCTTGGGGCTCTCTATATCAAAGAACGGCTTGGGCTATCTGACCGGGAAACAGTCGAACAGATCACGGAAAACCCGTATCTTCAGTATTTTATCGGGTTGCCTGAATTCCAGGAAAAAGCCCCATTCGATCATTCTCTGATGACTCGTTTTAGAAAACGTTTGGGTGCAAACATCATCAATGAACTGAATGAATGGATTGTTCTGGAAGAACAAGAACGCCAATCGGAAGAAGCATCTAAGGAAAATGACAACGATGATGATCACCATGATGATGACGATCATAGTAGTGGTGATCATCAACCTTCCGGTCCTGCTTCGGAAGAGAATTCAACTGGATCGGCTTCTCCTAAAACGAAGAACAAAGGAAAGCTCATTCTGGACGCAACCTGTGCACCGGCTGATATTGCTTACCCTACTGATCTGGGGCTTTTGAACGAAGCCCGTGAGAAACTGGAACATATCATTGATGTACTGCATGAACCGCACAAAGGAAAATTACCAAAGCCACGGACCTACAGAAAAAGAGCCCGCAGGGACTATCTTTCTGTCGCTAAGCAACGCAAAGCTGGAGCCCGGAAAATCCGGAAAGCTGTCGGCAAACAACTTGGATATGTGAAACGGAATCTGGAGATCATTGGAAATCTCATTTCCCAAAGCTCCCTGTCTCTTTTGAGCAAAGATGAATACCGACAACTCCTCGTGATTCATGAACTTTACCGCCAACAGGCAGAAATGTACAAAAAGAAAACACATCGGATTGACCACCGGATTGTGAGCATTTCCCAGCCGCATGTCCGTCCAATTGTGCGTGGCAAGGCAAAAGCGAACGTGGAATTCGGCTCAAAAGTCGCCATTAGCGTTGTAGATGGCTATGCCTTGATTGAGCAACTCGACTGGGAAAATTACAATGAAGGGATCACCCTTAGAGAATCTATTGAGAACTACTACAACCGGTTCGGATTTTATCCAGAAGCGATTTTAGCAGATAAAATCTACCGAAACCGTGACAACCTAGCATACTGTAAATCTCTTGGCATTCGTCTGAGTGGGCCAAGGTTGGGACGCCCATCCAAAACGGAAGACAAAACCTTAGAACGCGTGGCAAGGCAGGATGCCTCCGAACGTAATGCCGTTGAAAGCAAATTTGGCGAAGGCAAGCGCAAGTATGGGCTAGGCCTTATTCGAGCACGCCTTCAGGAGACCAGTGAAACAGTAGTAGCCCTTCAATTCCTTATAATGAATCTGGAGCGGAAGCTCAGGGTTCTTTTTTTGAAATTTTTGTACAACACTATTTTATATTTTAATAACCGTAATTTGGCTTGTATCTGACAGAATCTGATTCGTTCAGCAAGCCCTATTTTAAAATTTTGAATTTCTTCTTCCGGCAACCCAGTGTATTTATTGATCACACCTAAGTCTGGTTGCTCCGCTCTGTTTCAGCTTTTTCAATTCTTCCTCTGCCAGCCCGGTGTATTTTGCGATTGATGCCAGATCCTGGTTCTCTTCCAGCATTCTTTTGGCAATCCTTAATGCCGCTCTCCTTTCCCCTTCTTTCAACCCCTCTTTCAATCCTTCTTCCTTTCCTTCTTCTTTTCCTTCTTCTTTTCCTTCTTCCTTCCCTTTTTTGTACCCTTTGTCGTAAAAGGAATTTGGCAGGCGCAGGATTTGGTCGGCTTCTTGCGGATCCAGATTTTTAATGCTTGACATCACAAGTTCATCCTCCTTATCCGTTAATTTAAAATAAGAATCAAAAAATCCATAGATTAGTGCCATTCTTGCCGGGTCGAGTTCCATGCGGGCCATCATTCTTAAGAACTCTACTTTTACCTGTACTTTTTCTTTTTTTGTATACCCCATTTTGCTGAGCAGTGCAGCCGCAACGGGATTGTTGCTTCGAATATATTCTTTCCAGTTTTTCCTGATTAAGTGTATGGACATATAACGAAAACGGATGGACTCAAAGTTGCGGATTCTTACGGTGAAAAGAGAAGGAGTTTCCCTGCGTTTATTATAACTGAAAACAGCAATTGGCAAAACCGGCAAGCGATATTTTTCATAAATGCGGGAATAGTAAATAAACATCCGTTCCGGAAATTCCATTTGATAATAAGACTGCGGTTCCACATGGATGAGGACAACCGTGTCTTCCCCTTTTAATTTCAATTTTGCCAAAATATCAATTCTGCGTTGTTCACCAGCTGTGATGTCTGTAAACAGATCCTGCTGGAGGAATTCCACATCAGAAAAGTCCATCCACCGCGCTACTTCCGGGAAAAAGGCTTCCATGAAATCTGCAAAAAAAGTTTGGATAAGTTCTTTAAACAAGCGGTCGTGCGGCAAATACTCCGCTTTTTCTTCCATTATAAGTTGCATATGCATCCACCTTTCTTTTTCCAAAAAGATGATTTCTTTTCATTTGCAATGCCTGCCAGAGCGCGTCTTCTGACAGCTCCCGGCTGCCTTGCAAATCTGAAATCGTCCTTGCCAGCCTGAGAATTTTCATTTGTGCCCGGCTGCTGAAGTTTTCCTTGCTTGCCCACTGCCTGAGCATTAAACTGCTGCTGTTTGCGAGCGGATTTTTTTGTAGAAAGATTTCGTTTGGCACTGTACCGTTACAAACTTCCGCCCCGTACCTTTCGTACTGCCTTTTCCTTGCTTCCGTGACGCGGGTTCGGATCTGTTCTGAAGTTTCGTTTATTTTCCCGGACTCTTCCAGTAACGGTACTGTCCCGACTGGCAAAAATATGTCAAAGCGGTCTAACAGCGGTCCGGAAATCCGGTTTTGATAAGCTTGAATTTGTTTTGGCGTGCATGTGCAATACGCATGGGGCGACCCGAGATAACCGCATGGGCACAAGTTCATGGCCGCAAGCATAATAAACCGGGCAGGGTAAGTCACCGTGGAAGCGGCTCTGCTAATGGTTACTTTCCCATTTTCAAGCGGCTGCCTGAGCATATCAAGCGTTCTTTTTGGAAACTCGGCCATTTCATCGAGAAACAGCACCCCGTGATGGGCTAATGAAATTTCACCCGGATGCGGCCGGGAACCCCCACCGACGAGTGAAACTGCAGATGAAGCGTGATGCGGCGCGCGAAACGGCGGTTTCCGGTGAAATCCCCTTTTCACGTTTGCAAGCTGATAGAGTCCCGCCACTTCAAAAGAAGACGTTTCCGAAAGCGGCGGCAAAATCGAAGGAAAAGCCTCAGCCAGCATACTTTTTCCGCTTCCGGGCGGGCCGTACATTAAAACATTGTGGCTTCCGGCGGCGGCAATCTCCAGTACTTTTTTCACATGCCGGTGCCCAAGAATCATGCTGAAATCTGCTTCGAATGAATACTCATCTGGTTGCAGCTGCCTCTTTTTCCGGACAGGCGGCAGCTTCTTTCCGGACAATGAATCGAGTACGTCCTGTGAACTACCCTCCACTTATCAACCTTACGGTTTGATTGAAGTGGGGGCTTCTCGACTTATCGTTGCTTTTACTAGCCAACGAAAACTGACCGAGCTAACCCTCTTGTTCCAAGAGTTTTGTTACTTATGATAACGCTAATAAGCGTAATCCCTCATTTTTGATATTGATTGCTGAATTGTGATCGCGATCTAATACAAAGCCGCAAGAACATTTATATACACGTTCAGATAATGGCATTTCTTTTTCCTTGCCGCAACATGAACACTTCTTAGTGGAGGGAAACCACTTATCAATTTTCACAAGTTGTTTCCCCTGTTCTTTTAGCTTATACGCTAAGAAAGTAGTGAACATCCCCCAGCCGTTATCATGAACGCTTTTCCCAAAGTGAAGGGCTTGAGACATCCCTTTCATGTTCAAGTCCTCAATCACGACAGCATCAAAGTTAGAAGCTAATTCTTTTGACTTATGATGAAGAAAATTCATGCGTTGGTTCGCCACTTTCTCATGTAACTTAGCCACTACTAGTCGTTGCTTGTTCCAACGTGCAGAACCTTTCTTTCTTCGAGAAAGAATTCGTTGTGCTTTTGCTAATTTATCTAAGGCTTGCCGATAGTAACGTGGGTAATTGGCTTTCTTACCCTGTTCACTCTCGACATATAGACCATCCATAGCAAAATCCAAACCAACAACTTTCTGTATTTTAACTGGACGAATATCTTTCTCATATTCTGTCAAAATTGAAATGTAGTATTTGCCTGTCTTTGTTTTAGAAATAGTGCAAGATTTGATTTTATAATCAGCAGGTATCTCTCTATGCTGTTTCATTTTTATTGGCTTTTTGATTTTTGGCAGTTTGATATGACCATTTTCTAGCTTAATATTTCCGTTGACCATATTAGTTGTATAGGATTGTTTTGCTTTACGATTTTTGAACTTTGGAAAATCCGCATTTCCTTCAAAGAAATTCTTATAAGCAGTCTGTAAGTTCATTTGTGCATTTGCCAAAGCTAAAGAATCCACTTCTTTTAGGAATGGAAATTCACTTTTATATTTTGCAGGAGTCGGAAACTTTTGCTTTTTAAGCAATTCTTTATCATCCTTGAACTTTTCATACGTTTCTTTGCGTTCAGCTAACATCTTATTGTAGACAAAGCGAACACAACCAAATGTCTTAGCTAATAATGCGGATTGTTCTTTGTTTGGTAACAAACGAAACTTGAAAGCTTTGTTTTGCTTGGCCATATCAATTCACCTCACTTTGTGCGGAAAAATTTCGTATATATTGATTATACCGTAAAAAATCCGTACAATCAATATGAGGTGATAATCATGAGAGAAGAGAAAGAACGTGTAGAAATTCGTATGCCTAAGACGATATTAGAAAAATTGGAGCAATATCAAAAAGAAAATGGGATTCCAACTAGAACAGGCGCAATCTTAGAATTGTTGAGAAAAGGATTGGAAAAATAACTTTGGCTAAAGCCAACCGAAATTCATCTCCCACCTACTCATTGGTGCGATTCGCACCTTCACATTCCTTGAGGATGGGAGACTTTTTTCGGAAAGCCGTTAAATGCTGGACAAATATAATATCCATCCCGTCCATTTGTGAAAAGGGAAGTTCCGCAGAGGCTGGCAAATACAATCTTTTCATGCCTAATCCCCTTGCTGCCATCACATACGGAAGCATCCCAGCCACTGCCTGAACAGACCCGTCCAGTGAGAGCGCGCCCAAAAAGGCAGTATGATCAGGAATTCTGGCATGAAAAAAGTGGTTTTCTGCCATCAGCCCGATTGCAATGGGCAGATCAAGTGCAGGACTGTTTTTCCGCTCGTCTGCCGGGGAAAGATTGACAATCGTTTTGCTTTGGAACAGCATACATCCAATCGATGAACATGCACCCCGTATTCGTTCCTTAGATTCTTTCACCGAAGCATCCGGCAACCCGACAATGGTGATCCCGGACCCGCACCCCAACATCATCTGCACTTCGGCATGAACACAATATCCTTCTATTCCCTTTAGGCCAATACTGCTTATGATGGTTGCCATATTTTCGCACCCCTTCACCCGAACTTACATTCTATAAACAGAATAAAAGATCGTACGTTCGTTGTCAATCTATTTTTCAAAAAAACTGAAAGGAAATTTGCACATTCCCGTCGAATACTTTAGAAATCCATTCCGGAAAGGAGAATAAAAATGAAGACAGCAATTGTTGAAACCGTTTTCGGAAAGGCCCGGGGATACGAGGAAAAAGGTGTGCAAATCTGGAAAGGGATTCCCTATGCAAAACCGCCAATCGGACCTTTGCGTTTCCGCCCGCCGGAACTGCCCGAACCCTGGGCAGGCGTAAAAGATTGCACGCAGTTCGGGCCAATTGCATGGCAGCCGCCGGTTGAACTGATGGATTTTCTCGGGAATCCGGCTGAAAATATGGACGAAGACTGCCTGAATCTTAATATTTGGACGCCTGGAGCAGACGGGGAGAGGCGTCCTGTTATGGTATGGATCCACGGCGGCGCGTTTGCTAACGGGGCAGGTTCAGCGCCTTCTTATGACGGCTCTGCTTTTGCCAAAAACGGGGATGTTGTTGTGGTCACGATCAATTACCGGCTCGGGGCGCTCGGTTTTCTGTATCTTGGCGAAATGGGCGGAGAAAAATATGAGGCCTCCGGAAATTGCGGGATCCTCGATCAGATCGCAGCTTTAAAATGGGTAAAAGAAAATATTGCTGCTTTCGGCGGGGATCCGGACTGCGTGACCATTTTCGGCGAATCTGCAGGTGCCATGAGTGTTGCGGCATTGCTTTCTTCCCCTGCCGCAAGCGGGTTGTTTCATAAGGCCATTCTCGAAAGCGGGGCGGCCAATTTTACCGCTACACCTGAACGGGCAGCCAAAAATGCACGACGCATACTGGAAACGCTTGGTCTGGAGAAAAAAGATGTTGCAAAACTGGCAGAGGTGCCGGCAAAAAATCTAGCAGAGGCTGTGAATTCGCTCCCTTTCATGAGCCTACTTCCGGTTACAGATGGCATTGTGCTGCCGGAACATCCGGAAAGGGCTCTTGAAAATGCGGCAAAGGACATTCCGGTTTTAATCGGAACAAATAAGGACGAATACCGATTGTTCACTGTTTTCGATCCGGTGTGGAAAAGGCAGGACCCTAAAGAGATGCAGGACGTTTTCCAAAAAACATTTGCAAAGTATTGGGACGCCCTTTCCGCAAAAATTACAGATCCAAGTGCATTTACCCAGGAATTATACGACCGGATCATGACATACTTTGTATTTACCGGTCCTGCCTTAAAATTGGCAGATACCCGCGCACAAACCGGGGAAAAGGTGTGGATGTACCAGTTTGACTGGGAAAGCCCCGTTTATAACGGGACGCTTAAAGCCTGCCATGCCCTGGAAATTCCATTTGTGTGGCATACGCTGGAACAACCCGGCACGGAAAACTTAACGGGAAATGCACCCGGTCGGCATGCGCTTGCAGACCGGATGCATCAGGCATGGATTGCTTTTGCCCAAAATGGCGATCCGAATTGCAGCCTGCTCCCCGAATGGCCGCCATATGACAAAAGGCAGCGGCCCGCGATGACTTTTGGCCAGGATTGCAGAGTGGAAAATGATCCGCACCAAGCCGAGCGGGCATTGTGGGGCAGCTTGGGGGAATGAGAAGCCGCGGCAAAAAGCAAAATAACTCGGGCGGCGGGCATTTTTTAAATCAACATGCCGGCGAACCTGCACCAGGCAGGGGGGCAGGATGACAAGGCCGCCCGGAACATGAGCGGCAACAAAACCCATTTTATATCACACACCGGCGATACGGCCTGCACCAGAAAAGGAAGGCTGCGGGGCAAGGTCGGCCGCTATATGACTCAAAAACGACAAAAAACGGCCCACACCAGAAAAGGAAAAAACAGAAAGACAGGGACTTTTCTTCCCCATGTCCGGCATCTTTTCCAGCCATCGGTTTGGCTTATGAAATAAGAACGTGGCTTTTTTGCCACGCTCTTATTTCATTCTGCAAGCTTGCGAATCTGTTCATTTACATTTTCATGGCACAGGCCGCCGTGGTAGCAGATGACGGATTCAATATCAAAATCAAGCAGCTTTTTCAATGAAGCCATTGCGGTTCCCATATCAGGCGTGACTTGCTGTCTGGGGCCATGCAGTTTGCCGTTGTCTGCAACCATCGCATCCGCAGCGATCAATGTTTTGCTCTTTTTAAGATACAGGCAGCAATGGCCAGGCGTATGCCCCGGTGTAAAAATCACCTCTATTCCGCCGCCAAAAGGCAGAACTTCTCCATCCCCGATCACTTTGTCCACTTTCGCTTTCGGCGGATTCAAATACATCTGTTTCATTTCTTCCGGCATCGATTCCCATCTTGCCGGATCGATCTTTTCCGGATCCGCTTTGATCAGAAGCCTCTCCCCTTCGATATATGGCTTGTCCAACCCGTGTGCGTACACCGTAATGGAATGGCCGGACTCTGCCAATATTTCCGGCACGCTGCCAATATGATCCATATCCTGGTGCGTCAGAATAACTGCGTCCAATTTTTCAAACGGCACGCCCGCCTTCTCCATTTCTGCACGGATCAAATCAAGCGAACCCGGCATGCCGGCATCTACCAAAACCGCTTTCTGTTCATCCCAGATCAAAGTGGGGTGAATGATAAAATGGTTCAGGTTGATTTCCAGCATCGCAACGCCCTCGGCAATTTTTTTCAATTGAATCCCTCCCATCTGCATTGTCTTTTCCATCTTATCACAAAAAACAGACAGCCCTATTCTGCTGCCTTTCGCTATTCCTTCCGAAGCTGGAGCTTATGGCGCTGGTGCGCGCCATCGCTGCACCAATAAGAAAAAGGAGGACTCCTGGCACGAGAACGTTAAAAACATGGGTGGCCGTATTAGGCAGCACCGTACTAAATCCGTTTCTCGGTGAAGAACTCCCGGCCACGCCGGCAACGCCAACTTTATAAAACCACAATTGGAAACGGCATGTTAACCTTTTGCATCTCGATAGTTCTTGATAACGAATTACAATGGGCATTGCATCAACTGTCTCTCAAAATAAATGCAGCTGAAAGCGGCGCCATTTTTTCGTAATAACGAACAAAATACTTTCTTTTTCGCTACATTCCTTTGTTTTCCTTGCTTTTTAAAAATATATTAAGAACAAATTGTTTTATATTACGAACAATTCGTTTTTCACTGAGGTGATTTATCCGGAAACAGCAAAAAGCCCTGTCTTTCAGAGATAGCCTTCTGAAAGACAGGGCGATATATTCACAATCCTTGAGCGCCTGCCAAAAGACCGGGGGTTGCCCTTCCGAAAAGCAGCCAGTATTTTACTTTAACAGCCCATACGCTTTTTTGTACACCGTATTTGCAATTTCTTTATGCCCTTTGTCATTGGCAAGCCAGCCATCGCTTTTGCCCGTGGCCGCTTTCTCTCCTTTCTGGCCGTGTGTATCGGAACGGTTCAGCCAGACAGATTCAATATTGGCAACAGGAACACCCTTTGCCTTCCCCACCTCTTCAATGGCGCGGTCATAAGTAAAAGACAACTGCCCGCTGTTCCAGGTGGTGAGCAAAATGATTTTTGTTTTCTTGCCGGTACTCTTTCTGATTTCATCCACAAAATGTTCGAGATCTTTCTTAAATTGGCCGGCAGAAACGTAAGTGTTTTTGGCATTCCGGTTCAGATCAAACGTACCGAACTCAATCGTCACAAGATCAGGATGATTGAAAATAATATGGGGAAGACTGTCTGCCCCATGTTCCTTCAGGCCGGCCCCGCTCTTGCCGTAGCCATTGATGGTCTTCACTTTATATCCAAGGCCTTGGTGAATGCGCGCAGCCAACAAAGCGGCATACGTTTTGCTTTTTTTCGTTGCAAAATCCCCTGCTGTCAGGCTGGAGCCGACCGGCAAATACACCAGTTCTTTCCCTTTATGTTTTTCGTAAATCTGTTTTGCCGCGCTTTCCTTTGCTGCCTTTGCCTCCAGGCTGCGCTTCTTTTCTTTTGCCAAGTCTTTTTTATATTGCTGCTGTGCTTTTTCAATCGTTTTTCCGGTGTTCGCCTGATAATACCAGTTACCGATTCCCAGCACACCAGCCGTAATGAAAAACAATAAGACTACGAGCCATCCTTTTTTTCCCAAACTGCCGTCCTCCTGAATGGTTTCTGAGACTATTATACAAGATTTGCCTGTAAGAGGGAAAAAGGATAGGATGTGGTTGGGTATCCAAAAAAACTTGCTTTGCCGTATCCCATTACACCATGGATGCCTTTATTAAAAAAGCCCGCGGATTTTTGGCAAAAAGTGAAAGTTTCCGATAGGTTAGGCGGGGAAAAACAATAACAAGGGCGGAGCATACCAAAAAGAAAATTCTGCCTGTATCGTGCAGATGAACGAGAAGCCAGGAAATCATGAAACCTGATTAAAAGAGGAGGGGAAACAACCATGAAACGATTGCTTCCATTTATGTCAGCTTCAGACGGCAAAGATGCAGGGGGCACGGCAGCAAACGATAACGTTTCTGCATTTTATTTTGAGGAGAACGGCGGTATTCCGAATAATCCGTTTCTCCCTGTGCTCATTTACCACGGTGTTTTTAAAGGACGGACAGACGAAATTGAGAAAGTGTTTCAAAAAAATAATTGGGGAAACAACTGGGTATGGACCATTTTCCCTTACCATCATTTCCACAGCAATTCCCATGAAGTGATTGCGGTACGGAGCGGCCATGCCAAAGTGCAGCTTGGCGGCCCTCAAGGTAAAATTTTTACAATTTCTGAAGGTGATTGTGTGCTGATGCCGGCCGGAACCGGGCATAAACGGATTGAGTCAGGAGGCGGGTTCGCGGTGACAGGGGGTTATCCGGGCGGGCAGGATTATGATACCCAAATGAGGGCCGATGAAACCTTGCGCGAAAATATCCGCAAAACCGGCATGCCGGAAACCGATCCCGTGTTTGGAAAAAACGGGCCGCTTTTTTCCTACTGGACCCCTGAACCGGGCGGCAAAGCAGGATGAGCGGCAGTTCGCGGGCAGAAACGGCCGCCAGGGCAGGCTGGTTCCAGCGCAAAAGATGAAATTTCTTTCTAGTTTGCATTCCATATTGCATAAAATGAAACCCAACTTGAAAGACTAGCCTTGTATTCTTTACAGAAATGGGTGTGAATCATGAAGGAAATTTTGGAACAAGTGAAGGAAAAGCTCGAAAACGCTTATAATCATCTCGATTCAGCAGATTTAGATGCCTGCATCCGGCAGCTTCAGGATGCCCGCCAGCAGTACGGGGACAAAGGGACGATGATTGAAGATGCCATTACGGCGATCGAACAGGCGAAACATTCGATCCCGGAACACCGCCATGCAGGTACTGATTCGGCGGCAGGCGCATTCGGCCAGGCATACAACGCCCTTGAGCATGCCATTGAGTCTTTCTCTGGAACGGAAAATAATGATCCATTTTAAAAGGCAGATTTTTAAAAACAACATCGTGCTCCATTCAAACCTTGGATTTTCCAAGGTTTTTCTGTTATTCCATCCATGTAGCGCGAACCGGGCAACGATTTTGGACAAGGAAGCCAATACTCTCCAAATGATTTCCGCAATCGCGGTTTCGGCAATTTCTCCCATGCATCCCTTAAAAAAAAGCCCAACCGCGCCTTCCCTGCTTTTTCAATTCCGGAACCTCCCATTTCCAAATCCTGCTGCTGCAAAAATAACCGCAATCAGAGTATAGATATATTACGAAACACAGCAAAAAAACTTCAAGGAGGGCATACATTGGACCAATCTTATGTACAACAAGGCAACGGCAGTATGGATGCCAGTATGGAAAAACCATTATCACTGAAAAAACTGGCAGACCAGGTCATCGTGATCACCGGCGCTTCGAGCGGGATCGGGCTTGCCACCGCAAGAATGGCTGCAGCCCGCGGCGCACGGCTTGTACTCGCGGCAAGGAATGAGCACGCGTTGAAAATTCTTGCCAATGAGGTGAACTACCCTCCACTTATCAACCTTACGGTTTGATTGAAGTGGGGGCTTCTCGACTTATCGTTGCTTTTACTAGCCAACGAAAACTGACCGAGCTAACCCTCTTGTTCCAAGAGTTTTGTTACTTATGATAACGCTAATAAGCGTAATCCCTCATTTTTGATATTGATTGCTGAATTGTGATCGCGATCTAATACAAAGCCGCAAGAACATTTATATACACGTTCAGATAATGGCATTTCTTTTTCCTTGCCGCAACATGAACACTTCTTAGTGGAGGGAAACCACTTATCAATTTTCACAAGTTGTTTCCCCTGTTCTTTTAGCTTATACGCTAAGAAAGTAGTGAACATCCCCCAGCCGTTATCATGAACGCTTTTCCCAAAGTGAAGGGCTTGAGACATCCCTTTCATGTTCAAGTCCTCAATCACGACAGCATCAAAGTTAGAAGCTAATTCTTTTGACTTATGATGAAGAAAATTCATGCGTTGGTTCGCCACTTTCTCATGTAATTTAGCCACTACTAGTCGTTGCTTGTTCCAACGTGCAGAACCTTTCTTTCTTCGAGAAAGAATTCGTTGTGCTTTTGCTAATTTATCTAAGGCTTGCCGATAGTAACGTGGGTAATTGGCTTTCTTACCCTGTTCACTCTCGACATATAGACCATCCATAGCAAAATCCAAACCAACAACTTTCTGTATTTTAACTGGACGAATATCTTTCTCATATTCTGTCAAAATTGAAATGTAGTATTTGCCTGTCTTTGTTTTAGAAATAGTGCAAGATTTGATTTTATAATCAGCAGGTATCTCTCTATGCTGTTTCATTTTTATTGGCTTTTTGATTTTTGGCAGTTTGATATGACCATTTTCTAGCTTAATATTTCCGTTGACCATATTAGTTGTATAGGATTGTTTTGCTTTACGATTTTTGAACTTTGGAAAATCCGCATTTCCTTCAAAGAAATTCTTATAAGCAGTCTGTAAGTTCATTTGTGCATTTGCCAAAGCTAAAGAATCCACTTCTTTTAGGAATGGAAATTCACTTTTATATTTTGCAGGAGTCGGAAACTTTTGCTTTTTAAGCAATTCTTTATCATCCTTGAACTTTTCATACGTTTCTTTGCGTTCAGCTAACATCTTATTGTAGACAAAGCGAACACAACCAAATGTCTTAGCTAATAATGCGGATTGTTCTTTGTTTGGTAACAAACGAAACTTGAAAGCTTTGTTTTGCTTGGCCATATCAATTCACCTCACTTTGTGCGGAAAAATTTCGTATATATTGATTATACCGTAAAAAATCCGTACAATCAATATGAGGTGATAATCATGAGAGAAGAGAAAGAACGTGTAGAAATTCGTATGCCTAAGACGATATTAGAAAAATTGGAGCAATATCAAAAAGAAAATGGGATTCCAACTAGAACAGGCGCAATCTTAGAATTGTTGAGAAAAGGATTGGAAAAATAACTTTGGCTAAAGCCAACCGAAATTCATCTCCCACCTACTCATTGGTGCGATTCGCACCTTCACATTCCTTGAGGATGGGAGACTTCTTTCGGAAAGACGTTAAAAAATAATGGCAGTTCCGCCATCTGGGTGCGGGCGGATGTCGGCCGCGAAGAAGATGTGAAGCATATTGCGGCAACCGCCATTAAAACGTTCGGCGGCTTTGACACCTGGGTGAACAATGCCGGCGTTTCAATTTTTGGCGAAGCGATGGACGTCAGCATTGAAGACATGAAACGCATGTATGACACGAATTTCTGGGGCGCCGTATACGGGACAAGGTTAGCCGTCCAGCATTACAAAAGCCGCGGCGTGCCCGGCGCTGTGATCAATATCGGCAGCCTGTTCGGCGACCGCGGAACCGTCATCCAGTCCACCTATGCTTCCTCTAAATTTGCGTTGCACGGTTTTACGGAAAGCATCCGGATGGAACTTGAAAAAGAGCATGCGCCCGTTTCGATTACGCTCGTTCACCCCGGCCGGATCGATACGCCGTATAATGAGCATGCGCGCAGCTACCTTAAGAAACAACCGGCGCATTATATGTCCATGATTTACCCGCCTCAAGCCGTCGCGGAAGCCATCCTGTTTGCAGCCGAGCACCCGAAGCGGGATATGTATGTCGGATCGCAGGCAAAAATGGTCGCAGTCTTAGGCCGCTTCTTGCCACGGTTCATGGATAAATTAATGGAGCTGACCATGTACCGGACGCAGCACAGCGACCGGCCGTCAAAGTCGAAAGCGGACAGCGCCCTCTACCATCCGGGTTACGGCCTGCATGAACGGGGCACGAATAAAGGCTGGATGCGCAGAAACAGTTATTATGTCAAGATGAGCAAATATCCGCTTGCATCAGCCGCCATAGCTGCATTTGTCGGGGCAGCGCTCTGGGCTGCCGTTTCACCCAGGCAAAAAGATTAAGGGGCAAGCCACCTTGACCGCAGGGTGGCTTGTTATGGTTGGCGTTCCGCTGTTTTTTTACTGATGGCCGCCAGTTTTCACTGATTCTGGTCACTCGATAGGTTATGTTTACATAACCCCAATTTTGAGAGTGTTTTTTTCCACGTCCTCTCTTTTCCCTGGCTTTAACTGCTCTCCCGGTTTTTCCCAACTTCCCGGGGTTTCCATCGCGTTTCGCTGATACCAGGCTTACATCCACAAAAAAAGGAAGGCGCCGCCTCCCTTATGCTTCCACCATCTTGATGATTTGCGCCGGGTTTCCGCCGACGACTGCATTGTCGGGCACATCTTTGACCACGACGGCTCCGGAAGCGATCACCGCGTTGTTGCCGATCGTAACGCCCGGGTTAATCACCGCGCGTCCGCCGATCCAGACGTTATCGCCAATTTTCACCGGTTTGGTCAACTCCAGGCCGGACACGCGCGTTTTTGCATCAAGCGGATGTGTTGCCGTATAAATATGGACACCCGGCGCCAGCATGCAGTTTTTCCCGATTTCAACCGGTCCCCCGTCGAGAATGACACAATCGAAATTCGCATAAAAATTCTCTCCGACATGAATGTTAAACCCGTAATCGCAGCGGAAATCAGATTCGATAAAGAGGCGTTCCCCCGTCGAACCGAATAATTTTTTCAACAATGCTGTCCGGGTTTCCAAATCGGTTTCATCTGTTTCATTGAATGTACGGACGAGGCGCCTGGCCTTCAATCTCGCCTGCGTGAGTTCCCGGTCTCCCGCGTTATACAACTTCCCGGCGATCATTTTTTCTTTTTCTGTGCTCATGGGCCAGCCTCCGTTTATTCCTGTTTTTTCTTCGGTACATACTCAAAAATTTTTCCACTCTCAAAAAAATCGACAAGCCGCGAAAGCCAATCATAATATTCCGCAAGATTGAAAAGCTCATTTAAAAAATGATTCAGCTGCTTCTCCATTTCCGGCGGCAGCTCTTCATTGTCCTTCAGTTCTGCCAACTCACGCGCAAATTTTTTTTCGAAGAATTTGTTGCGATGAATGATTTTCCGCAAATTGGACGTAAAAATGGCAACAAAAGTGTCGTAAAAATCGAGGCCGACATTGTAAAGATCTTTCCGGACCCCTTTTTCAAACACTTTTTCCGCGATATTCATATCGACCATTTCGCGGACTACCTGGCTCATTCTTGTCTTGCTCATGCCTGTTGCCTGGGACAATTCATCGAGCGTCATCGGCCGGTGATTTATGTAGATAATGCCGAGGACACGCCCGACGGTTGGCGGGATGCCGAAAGCACGAATATGGTCCGCAATTTTTTCAATATATTGTTCTTTCGCCCGGACAACTTTGTCCAACGTTTTTTCTTCCATTCCAGAAATGCTCCTTTTGGCCGCTTTGCCGAAGTACTGTAAAAAATGATGAACCAATTGCCTTCAATTACAATATATATCATCTATATAATAAGTACAATACGTAAACTTTTCATT
This sequence comes from Weizmannia sp. FSL K6-0777, assembly GCF_038593185.1. Taxonomy (NCBI): domain Bacteria; kingdom Bacillati; phylum Bacillota; class Bacilli; order Caryophanales; family Bacillaceae; genus Heyndrickxia; species Weizmannia sp. FSL K6-0777. The sequence continues at coordinate 577,171 of NZ_CP151971.1, read as the reverse complement.
TTACAAATTTTACGGTATACTTATATTGTAACCAATCTCTACCCAAAACAAACTGGAGGTGCGAAAATTGTTAAAGTTTGACCACGTCTCGAAAATTTATAAGGGCGGCAAACGCGCCGTGGACGATTTGAATCTCGAATTTGCGTCCGGCCGTTTTATCGTTTTTATCGGCCCGAGCGGCTGCGGTAAAACGACCACGATGAAAATGATCAACAGGCTGATTGAACCGACAGAAGGCACCATTTATATCAATGGCAAAAACATCAAAGATACGGACCCCGTTAAACTGAGAAGAGAAATCGGGTACGTGATTCAACAAATTGGTTTATTTCCCCATATGACAATCCAGCAAAACATCTCTCTTGTCCCGCGATTACTAAAATGGCCTGAAGAAAAACAACGGGAGCGGGCCAAAGAACTGCTCCAGCTCGTCGATATGCCAGAAGAATTTTTGGACCGTTACCCGCATGAACTGAGCGGCGGCCAGCAGCAGCGCATCGGCGTTTTGCGGGCACTGGCGGCAGACCAACCGCTCATTTTAATGGATGAACCGTTTGGCGCGCTTGACCCGATTACCCGCGACAGCCTGCAGGACGAATTGAAAAAGCTGCAAAAGGAACTTGGCAAAACCATCGTATTTGTTACCCACGACATGGATGAAGCGATTAAACTCGCCGACCAGATTGTCATCATGCGCGACGGCAAACTGGTCCAAACCGGCACGCCGGATGAAATTCTCCGCGAACCGGCCAACGAATTTGTGGAAACGTTTATCGGCAAAGAACGGCTGCTTCAGGCCCGGCCGAATATCCAGACCGTTGAACAAATCATGAGCCCGAAAGCCGTTACAGTCACAGTCGATAAAACATTAACAGAAGCCATCCAAATCATGAAAGAACAGCGGGTTGACTCCCTACTTGTCGTAGACAGCCGGAAAGTGCTCCTCGGCTATATCGATGTCGAAATCATCGATCGAAACCGCAGGAAACCGGTTCTTGTCAAAGACGTGGTGGAAACGAATTTAATCGCAGTGGAAAAAGACACCCTCGTCCGCGATACAGTCCGGAAAATTTTAAAACGAGGCATTAAATACGTGCCTGTTGTCGACCATGAACACCGGCTTGTTGGCATTGTCACGAGAGCAAGCCTTGTCGATATCGTTTACGACTCCATCTGGGGCGAAGAGGAACCCGTATCTGAAATCATCAGTTAGGAGGAAAAATCATGGAAGCCTTCATGCAGTTTATGGAAGCCAATTGGAGCGAACTGTTGTTCAAAACATGGCAGCATTTCTATATCTCCATCACGGCTGTCATCTTAGGCATCGTTGTCGCTGTTCCGCTTGGCATCTGGTTGACAAAATACCGGCGGGCAGCAAATATTGTGATGGGCATTGCGGGCGTTATCCAAACTTTCCCAAGCCTTGCCATTTTAGCCTTCTTCATTCCGATTTTCGGTATTGGAAAGCTTCCCGCCATTGCGGCGTTGTTTTTCTATTCGGTCCTGCCTATCTTGCGGAACACGTACACCGGCGTAAAGGGGATCGACCCGAAACTGGTGGAAGCAGGGCGCGGGATGGGGATGACCGGATGGGAAAGAGTGATCCATTTGGAACTTCCCCTTGCCATCCCTGTGATCATGGCCGGTATCCGCCTTTCCACTGTTTATTTAATTGGCTGGGCAACCCTTGCCTCTTTTATCGGCGCAGGCGGCCTCGGAGACTATATTTTCAGCGGCCTTAATTTGTACCAGCCGGAAATGATCGCGGCCGGCGCAGTACCGGTAACCATTTTGGCGCTTATCGTGGACTACCTGTTTGGAAAGCTTGAAACGATTGCTACTCCAAAAGGCATCCGGAAACAAAAACAGGCCGCTTAGAAAGGATGACGGCACATGAAAAAATTAGCAGCCCTCTTGCTTGTTTTCTGCTTAAGCATCTTTGCGGGCGGCTGTACGCTGCCAGGCCTAAGTGCCGCAGACAGCCAGTCCGTAAAAATCGGCATGACCAACTCAACGGAAACACAAATTATCGGTTATATGGAAAAAGATATGATCGAACATTATACCAATATAAAAGTCGATATGGTCAACAATCTTGGTTCCTCGATTGTGCTCCATAAAGCGATGACAAGCGGGCAGATCAATATTTCCGCTGTCCGCTACACCGGGACGGATCTAGCAGGCGCACTCGGCATGGAACCGGTGACCGACCCGGAAAAAGCGTTAAAAATTGTCAAACAACAGTTTGAAAAACGGTTCCACCAAACATGGTTCGACTCTTTCGGATTTGCCAACACCTATGCCTTTACTGTTACCAAATCCTTAGCAGACAAAGACCACTTGACAAAAGTTTCCCAATTAAAACCAGTGGCAAAAGATTTGCGGCTTGGCGTGGATAACTCCTGGCTGAAACGGAAAGGCGACGGTTACGACGGTTTTGTGAAAACGTACGGATTTACATTTGGAAAAACGTACCCGATGGAACTCGGGCTTGTTTATAAAGCCGTCAAAAGCGGAAAGGCGGATGTTGTGCTTGCCTATTCAACCGACGGAAGAATCAATGCATACAACCTCGTTATGCTGAAAGACGACAAACACTTTTTCCCGCCGTATGACGCCTCCCCTGTCGTACGCGACGACACGTTAAAACAACATCCTGAACTCAGGAAAGTTTTACAAAAGCTTGTTGGAAAAATTGATACGAAAACAATGCAGCAGTTGAATTATGAAAGTGACGTCGAAATGAAAGAACCGTCGACGGTGGCAAAAGAATTTCTAGAAAAACATCATTACTTTGAATAGTCCTACGGTGTGATGTCAAGGGTTAAAAACAAGTGAATTGGAAATTTTGTTGGCTCTATGTCGTAAAAATGGCAATACTGAACTAAGCCTCCAGATAATTGGAATAATCTGGAAGTTTTCAAGTTCAGGCTATCGATGATGGTTACCTGGTTACCTCATCGCGTCACCTTCTTTTTCGGCGCATAAATTTGATCGTTGCGGAGCAGCGCATCGATCAGGCGCACCAGTTTTCTTGCCGTTAAGACGAGGGCGCGTTTGTGTGAGTGCTTATGCACCTCACGATATTTCTTTTGGTAAAAGGCGCGGTACTCAGGTTCGTGTCGCCGGACCAGATTGGCAGCCTCAACCAGGTAATACCGGAGATAACGATTGCCTGTACGCGCAAGCATTTTGTCATCAGCCTCAAAATCACCCGATTGGTGGCGGGGCCAGAACAATCCAGCAAATTTTGCGATCGCGGCTTGGTCGTCAAAGCGCTCAATGTCGCCGATTTCAGCGAGAATCCCAGCACAGCTCACCGGGCCTATTCCCGGAATGGTCTGGAGGGTATTCGGGATTCCATCAAGAACGCGGGCAATCGCCTTATCCAAATCCTTGATTTGGCGTTTAAGATGCCGGATGATCTCAATAGAACTGCCCAGGACCAAGTCAATCGAATCCTCCACACATTTAGAAAGCCGGTAAGAGGACCGGGCAGCTTTTTGGATGGATGCGGCCAAATCCTCGGGATCGCTAAAGCGGCCATGGCCTTTGGTCTGGAGATACATCGCTAAGTCCTCTAGAGGCATTTGGGCAATTTCATCGAGGCTATAGGCCTCAAGCAAAAATTCCGTTATGGCATGGCCGAAGACCGGTGTATCCACTTCAAGGTTAAAGGCACTGAATTTGAAAAACAGATGATTCAAAAATACCTGTTGTTCCCGGGTTAAACTTTGAATCAGGTGATAGCGCATCCGTGTTAACCGTTGAAGGGCAAGGTATTGTTCTGACTGAATCACGGATTTCGGCAATCTCCCGAAACGCAAGCGGTCCGCAATTACCCAGGCATCTTTGGGATCGGTCTTGTCCATCTCGGCATAAGCCTTTTTGAAATTTCTCACCAGCTTCGGATTCAGGGTAAACACCTTTGTACGACGCTGTTTCAGCTCGGGATCTTCATGGAAAAACATTGCCGGGTGCCAACTATACACAGATGTGGCCTCCATGGCGATCTGGATGGTGTCATCCGCCTCCGCATGTTGGAGGATGGCGTCTCTTAACTCAGAGGCACCGGGAAGATTGTTTGTCACCGTTTGGGTGGCCAACGTTTCCCCCATTCCATCCATCAGGCAGGCATCGAGGTTTTTGGAGCTCACGTCAATACCGACAAATAAGGGCATATGATTTCCTCCTCTCTGTATTGGGATCGATGGAATCGGACGCTTCGGGATATCCCCAGATGGCTTGCCGATCTGTCAGCCTCGCGTATGAGAACTCATCCGGGCCGTGGGCTGCCTGGAACTGCTCATTTCCAGCACGGAGATCCGGAGGAACGGCCTACGGGTTAGACGTTCAAGCAAGAACCTGGGGATGCAGACTTTTCGAGTAGTCAGGCTACAAGGAGGGGAAGCATTGACCCAAACGATCCTAAGACCATTATCCGGGAACATCGCGAAGCGTCCAAGTCCGAACTTGTATTCCGGGCGAGCCCGGAATACAAAATCTTATATTCACTTGTCAATGAGCAGCAGAATGAACTGGAAATTGACATCCACTTTGGATTTAAACTTATTATACGAGGAGGGGTGATCATGGAAACGATCAGGAGCGTACTTCATTATTACGGGGAAAACGGCAACTATGTATGGGTACAATTTTACCGCCATTTCCTGATGTCGGCATATGGTGTTCTGTTTGCAGCGGTCGTCGCGATTCCGCTCGGGATTTTCATGGCCCGCCGCCGCAAGCTAAGCGCCTGGATTCTCACACTTGCCAATATCATCCAAACGGTCCCGTCGTTGGCGATGCTGTCCATGTTGATGCTCGTTATGGGACTCGGCACCAATACGGTCGTGCTTGCCCTGTTTCTTTACTCGCTTTTGCCGGTTTTAAAAAATACGTATACCGGCATCCTCAGCGTCGATCAATTTTTGCTTGAGTCCGGCAAGGCAATGGGGATGACAAAGTTCCAGATCATGCGGATGGTGGAACTTCCACTTGCATTGTCTGTCATTATGGCCGGCCTCAGGACCGCACTCGTCGTTGCGATCGGAATTGCAGCCATGGGCACATTTGTCGGCGCAGGCGGACTCGGAGATATCATCGTCCGCGGAACCAGCGTCTCAAATGGCACATCGATTATTTTAGCCGGTGCCATTCCGACTGCCTTGATGGCTGTCGCCGCCGACTTTATCATGGGCTGGATTGAACGCCGCCTTTCTCCGGTAAAAAAGAAAACACGCAAACAGACTGTAGAACAGGCAGCATAAAAGGATACCCCGCGTGACGCGGGGTATCCTTTTTGATAGGCATTACCGGACGGACCCGGTACAGCTTTGTGCCGGATGTTGCGGTCGTGTTCGTATCCTTTTGATGTGCAATTGCAACATCTCTATCCTGGAAATTTATGCCTGCTGTTTTTTATCCCTCTGCTGATACATGTCCGCTACAGCATGGGCGTCTATTGCATTTCTCGTATCCGTGCTGCCGGAACTGCGGCTCAACGGTTCACCGGGTTTCTTCCCCGATACGTCTCGAATGGCCGCTTTGCCCGGCTGACGAGCGCCGGCAATCCAACTTGAGAACCCGGAGTGGCCTCTAAAAACAGGCGGTTTTTCTGGAGTAGGCAAAGGGCAGTTTTCCAATCCGGGCGCTTCCTATTTTTCAACCACCTGCAAAATTTTTACGTCCCGGGGTGAGAGCCGGACCGTTTCTGATTCAGTATGCCCGTTAATCAGTTCCGGGTACGTGCCGCCTGCATCCACAAACTGAACCTGATCCGTATGGTTCAGCAGGAACAAAAATTTTTCATGCCCATTTTTGCGCACTGCCACTTCCACACCACGAGGAGCATCCAATGCCGGCCGGACATCCGCTTCCTTTAAAATTTCTTTTAAAAGAGAAGACAAATATTGTTCATCCGGCTGTGTCCCGATATAATAAGCTTTTCCTTTTCCGCAATGATGCGCGGTGACAGCAGGCGACCCGGCCAAATAGCCGTCTTTGAACCAGGCCAAAGCTTCGGCGCCTTTCAAGTGGATCTTTTCCTCCCACACGCGGATAGCCGCATCGCCATACCCGGTCCGGATTTGATGTACTGCCCCCTTTTTCATCGGCGCAAACTCTTCAACATAAATGCCAAGAATATCCCGGTACGCGCCCGGATAGCCGCCAAGATACACACGGTCGTTTTCATCCGCAATTCCGCTGAAGAAATTGGTGGCAAAATAACCGCCGTTTTCGACATAGGCTTTTACTTTATCCGCAAATGTCTTTGTCACCCGGTAACTTGCCGGCGCGAAAACCACTTTATACCGGTCCATTGCCTCGTCCGGGTGAATAAAATCGACACCAATGTTTTGGGTATGAAGCACCCTATAAAACGGCAGAAGCTGTTTGATATAGGTTACAAGCGAAGAAGGTTTTGAATCGAGTTCCAACGCCCACCAGTTTTTCCAGTCAAAAACAATCGCAACATCGGATGCATATGCTGAACCCGTTACCTTTTCCAAATTTTTCAATTCATTGCCGAGTTGTACCACTTCCCGGAAATTCCGGCTTTCTTCATCCCCGGAATGCGGCACCATCCCGCTATGGAATTTCTCCGCACCGCCCTGGGATGCGCGCCATTGGAAAAACATGATGCCGTCCGCCCCGTGCGCAGCCGCTTCATAACTCCAAAGCCGCATCACACCCGGTGCTTTCACAGCGTTTTGCGCCCGCCAGTTCACCGCGCCGGCTGCCTGTTCCATTAGCAAAAACGGCTGTTTTTTCAAACTGCGCGTCAAATCATGGGCCATGAATTGCGCATACGGGATGTCCTCAAACGGATCTGGGTAGGCATCCCATGTCACAAGATCCATTTCTTTCGCCCAATGGAATCCGTCCACCGGTTTGTGCAGCCCCATTAAGTTTGTCATTACCGGCACATCCGGCGTATATGCTTTCAGGATATCGCGTTCCATTTTATAAAGTGCAAGCAGTGAATCATCCATAAAGGCTTTGTAATCGAGCTGTTGCATCGGATTGGCAAAAGTCGGCGTTTTCCCTGGCAGACAGATTTCTTCCCATTCATAATAACGCTGGCTCCAGAAGTCTGTTGACCAGCTTTTATTCAAGTTTTCAATCGTGCCGTATTTTTCTTTGAGCCATGTTTGAAAACCCTTTTTGCAGTTGTCGCAATAGCATTCGGAAATGTGGCAGCCGTACTCATTGTTCACATGCCACATGACAAGCGCGGGATGGCTTTTGTACCGTTCCGCAATTTTGCGGACCAGTTTCGCCGCAAGCCGAGCGTAGTCTTTGCTGTTCGGGCAATAATGCTGGCGCGACCCCGGCAAAAAGCGCGACCCGTCCTTGTCAACCGGAAGCGAATCGGGATATTTCCGCGACAGCCATGCCGGCGGTGCCGCAGTTGCAGTGGCCAGGTCCGCCCCGATGCCGTTTTCCGCAAGCATATCCATGATTTTATCGAGCGTTGAAAAATCATATGTTTCTTCATCCGGCTGCAGCCTTGCCCAGCTGAAAATGTTGATGCTTACATAATTGACGCCGGCTTTTTTCATCAGCCGCATGTCTTCTTTCCATACAGATTCATCCCATTGTTCAGGGTTGTAATCCCCGCCGTAATAAAATTTTTCATGTTTTTTTAGCATCACGCATTCCTCCAAGTTGTACGTTATTTAAGTACACGCCACCCTGTAAATTCCAATGCTTCAATGCTTCCTTTTTTGAAAACGTTACCATAAACCAACACCATCGTACTGCAATTTTACGCAAAAATCAATAAAAATTTAAACCTTTTAACTTCCTTTTTGCATAATTTTTACGTAAATATTTTGCAGAGGAAGCGTTCATTTACTGCTTTCTCTTATGGCAAGTTTTGTCCCCAGTCTGACTTTTTTAGGGATTTCCCGGCTGTTTATACGTTCCAGCAACAATGCCACCCCTTCTTCGCCCATCACTTCGGTATACACTTTTACTGTGCTCAAGGCGGGGACCGTATATTGGGACACACTTACGTCATTAAAACCGATCAAACTCACTTGTTCCGGAACCCGGATGTTATTTTCATGAAGGGCCTTTAAACTGCCGATCGCCATCGGATCATTTGCAATAAAAAAAGCTGTCGGCAAATGATCCCCCAAGTTCCGAATGGCAGAAATCATTTGCTGGTAGCCGGCACGAACATCATATTTCCCTTTAAAATCAAAAACATCTTCTTTACGATAGAGCCCTAACTTTTGCATATATCTGGTATATTCAAGACTGCGCGGATCAATTCCGGAATTCATTTCATCCTCAGCCAACGACCCGATATATCCAATCCGCTGATGCCCCTGTTGTACAAAGTAATCAATGACATCTTTAACTGCCTGTTCAAAATCTACCATAACCTGATCAGCACTTCCCACCTCATAATAAGTATCCACAAAGCAAATCGGTTTTTGAAAAGATTGAAGCACTTGAATCTGCTGTTTTGAGAATTTCCCAATCGCTAAAATTCCTTCCACATCACCCGGGATCTTTTCGTATTCGGCATAAACCCGGGAGATGGACAAGCCGTGTTCCTCTGCGTATTTTTCAGCCCCCAAGCGGATGGACATATAGTAAATATCATTCAGTTCTTCTTCCTGCGAGCTCCATTGTACAATTGCGATTTTTTCCCTCCTGGCCGTTTTTTTGTTTATATGTTTTGTATAGTTCAGACTTTCGGCTGCTTCAAATATTTTTCGCTTTGTTTCATCAGATGCCACTACCTTATCATCATAATTCAGAACTCTGGACACGGTTGCAATGGATACCCCCGCCATTTTGGCAATATCAGCCATTGTCGCCATAATAACCACCTTATCCTTTACGAAAACTATATGTAAATTTTTATTTATTTTTACGTAAAAAACTCCGCTTATGTTTATTGTAAACGGAACAATTAGTGATAATCAAATTTTTTATAAAATATTTTTTAACTTATCTTATGAAAAAACAGGGACCTTACGCTGTGCAGTCAAAAGAGCCTGCCTCTTGCTTCTTTTTTGATTCCCCGGCCTTTGCTTTTGAACCGGGCAAACGGCTAAAAAAAACAAACCCGGGGGCAATCCCCGGGTTTGTGTTCAGACAAATTATTCTGCTTCTTCCACCACGCCTTGCATAGATGCAGCTTTTTTCCCATGGACAAAATAATAAAGAAATACGCAAAGGACAAGGACAACAGCCATGATGGCGTACAAGCCGTGATAACCAGCGAACGGAACCAAAAGCCCGAGCAAAAACGGCCCGACCCCGACACCGGCATCAAGAAAAATAAAGAACGTTGAAGTTGCAAGCCCAATCCGGTTTTTCGGCGATACTTTGACTGCAATCGCCTGCCCGCTTGCCGAGAAAGTGCCGTACCCAAGCCCGACGAAAATTCCGGCCAATAAAATTAATAGTCCGCTGTCAGCCTGGTTCAGCAGCACGAGCCCTGCCGCAAACAAAAGAAACGAAGGATACATGACAAAGTTCTCGCCTTTTGTATCAAACCATCTTCCCGTAAACGGCCTGGACACAAGCACCGTTACAGCATAAACAATAAAGAAAAAGCTTGAAATATCAACAAGATTCATTTCTTTCGCATATGAAGTCAAAAAAGACAGGATGCTAGAGTAGCCGAGCCCGACAAATGCACTGATGATGGCAATTGGGAACACTTTCGGCTCAAAGAAATTGCTGATTTTGAGCCCCTTCATCTTTTCCAGATCCGCTTTTGAAAGTACCACTTTCGGCATCTTTAAAAAGAGGGCGGAGATAAAGCTCAAAGCCAATAGCACAAGGCATAAAGCAAATACCATATTAAAACTTGCGTGCTGAATGAGGAACATGCCGACAAAAGGCCCAACAGCCGCGGCAAGTGTCACACTCAATGCATAATAACCCGTGCCTTCCCCGCGGCGTTCATTTGGTATGATCCCGGCAACAATGGTTCCCGTTGCAGTTGAAGCTATCCCAAGCGCTGCGCCGTTTAAAAAGCGGACAGCCAGTAAAACACCTAGTTGATTCGTCACAAAATAAAATAATGAAATGATGATAATCGCAATAAAACCAGCATAAAGCATCTTTTTCCTGCCGATGCGGTCAATCGATTTGCCGGCAAAGAGCCGCGCAACCAGGACCCCGACGACGAAAATCCCTGATGCCAGGCCGGCCGCGCTTGGTGATGCATGAAACCGGTCAGTCGCAAAAATCGTAACGGTCGCCATCAATAAGTAAAATGTAAAATACAGAAAAAAGTTCGCGGTCGAAACAATTATAAAATCCTTTGTCCATAACTTCGGCCTGCTCAATTTGTTTCCTCCCCTTTGTGATCTAAATTGTCTCTGATTTGCGGCAGCAGTTCGAATACCATCTCTTGCTCCGCTTCCGGAATCCCCTTCATTGCCTGCTGTTCCAATCCGGTAATTTCCGCGCGGCACTGCCGGTAGAGGTTTTCGCCTCTTTCCGTCATCCGAATCACTTTTTCACGGCGGTCTTTTCCCGGGATCTGTTCTACGATTCCCTGTTCTTCCAGCTTTTGGACAATCCTTGTCACATTCGGTTTTTCAATTTGATAATACTTGCAAATTTCCACAAGTGTGCACGGGCCGAAATTCCGCACATAAAACGTCACCTGCCAGAGCGAATAGGACAACCCGAACTGTGCCAATAAGCCGTTCAATTTCTTGATCAGTACGCGGTACAAGCGTATATAGCGGTAAAACAGCCCTTGCATCCAAAACCTCCTTCAATTTCTTGAACATCCGCCCTGACCCTTATTAGAAAGCACTGGCCACAGCGAGATCATTTTCGTAATCAACACGCCTTCACCATCCACCCGCGCCCACATCAGAAGCGCAGGCATCATACAAACAGTTTCGTTACCCTAAGCAACATTTCGCAAGACGAAATATACAGGTTAATTCAATCGTTGTCAATGGGCGGTTGTACCCTACGGTTCAGTTCCTGAAAAAATCCTCCGAGCCACTGATGGTGTCGAAGCAACAAAATAACATGCCATATCATGCGGCGGTTACAAAAAGAGGATAGATAGAGCATTGATGCTGCTCATCTATCCTCTTTGTGATTTTCATCATGTAACCAGGCAAAAACTCAAACCGACTCCATCAACCTGCACTCGACCCCCAGTTTGTTCGCTAAGTTTTCCAGCATCGATTTTGTCATGCGGTCTAAATCGTATTGGGGGTTGAAATCCCATTCTTCTTTGGCCGCTGTGGCGTCAATGCTGTTTGGCCAGGAATCGGCAATTTGCTGTCTGGCAGGGTCAACCTTGTAATCCATCGTAAACGCCGGTATATATTTCCGGATTGAAGCGGCAATTTCTTCAGGGTCAAAGCTCATGGCCGTTATATTAAAGGCATTTCGGTGTTTTAATCCAGACGGGTCCGCTTCCATTAATTTGATAATCGCATCAATCGCATCCGGCATATACATCATATCCATATACGTGCCCTTCGCAATATAAGATGTATACTTTTGGTGCTTTAACGCTTCATAATAGATATCCACCGCATAGTCTGTCGTCCCGCCGCCCGGAAGCGCTTTGTGGGGAATCAGGCCGGGAAAGCGGAGGCCGCGGGTATCCACGCCGAATTTTGTAAAATAATAATCACAGAGCAATTCCGCACTTACTTTCGTAACACCGTACATCGTATTTGGCCGCTGAATGGTGTCCTGGGGGGTATGGTCTTTCGGCGTTGACGGGCCAAAAGCGCCGATCGAGCTTGGCGTGAACAACTGGCAGTTGGAATGCCGCGCCACCTCTAGCGCATTCAATAGACCGCCCATATTCAAATTCCAGGCGAAAAGCGGGTTTTCCTCAGCTGTTGCGGACAGGAGCGCCGCCAAATGGATGATCGTATCAATCTGATAGTCATTGACCAGTTTTTGCATCCGCTCGCCGTCCATGACATCCAGTGTCGCAAACAGGCCATCGGTTACAACCGGGCTGTCATCCACATGGCGGATATCCGTGGCGAGGACATTTTCTGCTCCGTAAAGTTCCCGGATCCTGATCGTTAATTCTGTACCGATTTGCCCCAGGCTGCCGGTTAGAAGTATTTTTTTCATCGCAAACAACCTCCCGTTAAAAATGAAAATGGGTCCAGCCCCTGTTGGAAAGGGCGCCACACAGCCGTTTCAGATAACGCTCAGCGCTTCGCCGACTTTTTGATATACAGCAAGCACTTGGTCGAGCATTTCTTTCGTATGGCCGGCAGTAGGCATATTGCGCACTCTGCCGGTTCCCTTTGGCACGGTCGGATAAGTGATGGCTTTGGCGTAAACCCCTTCCTCAATAAGACGGCGCGAAAATTCCTGCGTGACCGTTTCTTCGCCGATGATACAAGGCGTAATCGGGGTTTCCGATTGCCCGGTATTAAACCCGATTTTTTTCAAGCCTTCTTTTAAATACCGCGCGTTTTCCCACAGCCGGTCGACTCTCTCTGTTGAATCCATTAAGATGTCGATCGCCTTTATGCAGGCTGCGGCAGATCCCGGCGTCATGGCTGTCGAAAACAAAAACGAGCGGGCGCGCACTTTCAGCCAGTCAATCAGTTGCCGGGTGCCGGCCACATAGCCGCCTACAACACCAATCGCCTTTGAAAGGGTGCCAATTTGGAAATCAATTTTATCGGAAAGGCCAAAATGCTTTACCGTTCCTGCGCCGTTTCCCATTACGCCTGAGCCATGAGCATCATCGACATACGTCAATAAACCGAACGTCTCGGCAATTTCCACGATCTCCGGAAGCTTCGCAACATCCCCGTCCATGGAAAAAACGCCATCGGTAATATACATGATTTTTTCGTAGGCGCCGCTTTCAACCGCTTCTTTTGCAGCCCGCCACAAGTCATCCATGTCCTGGTGTTTCACCCGGATGATTTTTGCCCCGGACAAACGGCAACCGTCAATAATGGACGCATGGTTCAATTCATCAGAAAGAATGGCGTCCTTTTTTGTCATGACCGCTGAAATTGCACCCATATTGCAGTTAAATCCGGATTGAAAGGCAATCGCCGCTTCCGTATGCTTAAATTCGGCAATCTTTTTTTCCAGCTCTTCATGTATTGTCATCGTTCCGTTAATGGTCCGGACAGCGCCGGCCCCGACACCGTACTGCTTTGTCGCATCAATCGCTGCCTGGACCAGCCTTTCATCGTTTGCTAACCCGAGATAATTGTTTGAAGACATGTTGATGACTTCTTTGCCGCCAATTTTAACAACCGGTCCGTTGGGGCCTTCCAGTGTATCAATGATGTTGTACAGCCCCTTTTCACGCAGTTCCTCCAGTTGCGGGGTTAATATGTTCTCTAACACTTTTCCGGACATGACAAAAAACCTCCGTTCATGCATTTTTCAATCTATCTTCCGCAATCCGCGAATGAAAGCGCTTTTATTTTATCATTTTAAATGACTTTTCCTTCACTTGCATTTCCATTTTTGCTGTGTGTATCCTCCATATTTGCCTTTCCTTTCTGTTATTGCCGGATAAATTGCAAAAAAAGGCCGTTAAGTTTTAACCTAATGGCCTGATTTCGAAAAGATGAAATGCATTAAAGGTCAGAGTGGATTGCAAATACAGCGCCGAGTCCACTGTCTTCTCATAAATTTGCAAATCAGGGTGGGTTCCCTGCTTGATAAACGTGATGATTTCTGGATCGTAAATATCCTGATGCTGCAAATTGATCGAACTCGTATAAAATTCCCCATGATGTTGATCCAGAATATGCTTCCGGATTTGGTAACGCCCGGGCGGCAGTCCTGAAATCACCATTTTCTTTTCCTTCGTGACAGAATGGAGAAAGTAACTTTCAACAGAATAAGAAGGATTGATATAAGAAGGGTTGTACACGGCCAATTGGTAACCGTTTTCCCCTTTTGCCATGACAAAATCCTCCCCTTCAGCTAAAATCTGCAGCGCCATTTTTTCCATCAGTTGCAAGTTAAAATAAGCAGGGCGTTTGATTTGGTAATAATACAAAAGGGCAATGCCGTTCATCGCAATATGGCCCCGGCCTGTATTGTTTTTTTCGAGAGAATGGGTATCAATCCAGAATCCTAAACCGTCTATTTCTTTCATGGCATCGAGCATTTCTTTAAAAATAAGGGCCGAACGAAAAAAAGTGCCGCTTAAATCCATCGTATTTCCGTAAAGTGTATTCCAGTCCGTAAGAAAAATTGGCACCTTGGCCAAACCGGCAGACGATAAACGATCCTTTAATTGCTTACACGTTTTCTTTACGAAGTTTTTTACACCTTCAAAAGTGCGGTTATTCATATCGGTAAAATCCACTTTTTCATTTGGGTTGCAGGTAAAACAAACGAACTCACACTCGCCGGAAATTTGCTTTAAAAAGGCATCTTTAGAGGCTTCCAGAGAAACCGGCACATGCAGGCCCACTTTCACAGCAGAAGCCCGATTCTTCACTGTTTGATAAAAGGCGTGGTAAAAGTTTTTTTGCGTGCCGCCCCACTCCCGGAAAACCAATTCAAACCGCCACTTTCCGAGAAAAGCGCTACCAAAGTATTGAAGGCTGTGCTGTAAAAAGGCATCCAGCTTCTTCAAATATCCGGCGCTGTCTGCTGCTTCTTTTTCAACCTCCACGCGAATGAAAGGCACAAGCCCAAGCCGTTGGAAGCTGTTCAACAAGGCATCCATCTGGTAAAATTGCCCGCCAATTTGATAGAGGGGCGTTGTCATCGCAAAGCTGTCCGAAAACAGATTGGAAAAATAGACATAGTCAAATCCAATTTCCTCCTGGATGAGCCTCAACTCCGCCTGCACCTCTTCATGTAAAGCATATTCCAGGTTCCCGATTGCCAGTATTTTTGCACCTTTTTCGCCGGTGAACATAGGCTCCGGCGGCAGGGCGATATAAACGGTGGAAACAGCCAGTTCCGTCAGCATCGTGCTTTTTTCCCGCTCCGAAATGTATTTGCTGACTTCCATGAAAAACTGGGGCGATGTCAGCAATGTAGATTTTTTCTTTCCGCAATCTTCCTCCGTATCCGAAAGTTCAATTTGGTGAAGACGGCGATATTCAGAGGGCGTTTGCCGGTATTTTTCTTTAAAAGCTTTATTGAATGCCTTTACATTTGGAAAACCATTATTCAGGGAAATCCGGGTAATCGGGTGGTCCGTATAAACAAGCTCGCGCACCGCCGATTTTAAACGGAGCTGTTTGATATATTGGGAGAAGCTTTCGCCCACTTGTTCTTTAAAATAGCGGGATAAGTAGTAAAGCGACAAGTAATGGCGGTTGGCGATTTCCGCGAGTGTAATTGGTTTCCGGTAATTTTTCCCAATGTAAGCGAGAATCTCTTTCATCCGTTCATCGTTGATCCTGGAGTGGGCATGGCGGCCAAGATAGGTGGTTTTAAAATTCCGGATTAATATCAGCACAATCTGAAAAATCATACTGTAAATCTCAATTTCACTGCCCTCTTTCTGCTGGTAGTGGGCAATGAAAATTTTTGCCATCAGCTGGCGGATCTGGTCAAAAAACATATACATCCCATTGTCTTCATTGGAGGAGTCACAATCAAACCGGCATTCATGAATGGCAGGATAATATGCCTCGATCATTTCCAGCGGGATTTGCAGCGATAACACCACATTTTCCTTGTTGCCCTTCATCGAACGGATATCATTGGCGTTTATAAGCAAAAGATGATTTTCCGATAAATGGCACGCATGTTGATTGACCGTCACCTCTAGCTCACCCTTTATGACAAGAAGCAGCTCAATCCCCAAACCGATATGGGGCGGGTCGTATTCCATATTTTGCAAATTGATTTGATAATCTTTTAACGGATCATTCATGAATATCACCTTTCACGTTTTTCAAGCTCCCCCGGCTGCAGTAGCGCGAGGTTTTTGATGGCTGGAATGGCGAAAAGGAACCTGCCATTGCGCATTTTTATGAAAAAAAGCATGCTGCAGGAAGGGCCGCGGTTTGCAGGATGCGATCTAAAAAATCAAATAATATTTGGCTTCAGCCGCAAAGTAAGGGTGCAAACCAAACCGGCCTCTTTGCCCTTATTATACTCGATTTTTCATTAAAACAGGGAAAACGCATACGACGCTGGAAAGTTCCGCGCCGGGTGAAAAAAACCTATGCCGGGAAAAAGCGCCGGCAACCGGGCATAAAAGGCCAGGAAATGAACGAAGGTTTGCCGGCGAATCGCATGGTTATTCTTTACTCCCCCGTTTAGAAGCCGGGCAAAACCTAAAGCGACACGATTTTTCGTATGGATCCCCCCGTGGCGGCGCATGATAACGGAAAAGGCAGATAAAGAGGGTGTGCAAAATTCAAAAAACGATCAATGTCGGAACGGTGTCCAAGCACCAGCGGAAAGCGGCGAGAAAAAGGGGCGGCAAATTAAATGAGTACAGTTTGGCCGGACTTGGGATCGGTGGAGTGATCGGGGCCGGGTACTTTTTAGGTTCGGGGCTTGCTGTCAGGGAAGCGGGGCCGTCCGTTTCGCTTGCTTTTTTGATCGGCAGCCTTCTCATGATGCAGGTGCTCGGGGCAATGACGAGCATCAATGTAAACCGCCTGCAGCAAGGGTCTTTCCGGGTCTATATTGAACATTTTCTGGGGCAGTATGCCGGCTTTTTAATTGGCTGGGCGCTATTTGTTTCAAGTATTTTGGCGATCGGGTCGGAAGCAATCGCGATGGGCGTTTTTGCGCACTACTGGCTGCCGAAAGTGCCGCTTCCCGTGCTCGCAATCGTTTTTATGGCCGTGATTATTGTGCTGAATGCCATGAATATTGAGATTTTCGGGCCGATTGAATCGGGAATGGCAGTTGTTAAAGTGGCAGCACTCATTGCTTTTATTGCCGTGGGGGCCTGGGTGCTATTCACGCAGAACGGGATGGCGGCCCGCAACCCTTTTTCAAGCCCACATGCCTTTTTCCCGAAAGGCATTTCCGGGCTGCTTCAATCCATGCTGGTTGTCATCTTTTCTTTTTCCGGGATCAGCGCGGTCGCAATGGCATCCACGGAGGTGGCAAAGCCGCGCATCCAGATTCCGCGGGCAGCCGGGTTCATGGTTTTCGGTTCGGCCGGCCTGTATGTGTTGTCGATGCTCGTGCTTGTCATGCTGACTGCATGGAATACCGTCTCCGTCCATAAATCACCTTTTGTTCATGCATTGGATGTGATCGGCATGAGTGGTGCGGCTTCCTTTTTCAATATTGTAATCCTGCTTGCAGCTTTTTCCGTCATGGCGGCCAGTTATTATACATCTGTCCAGTTAATCGTTTCGCTTTCAGAGGCAAAAAAGGGGCCGCACCTGTTTTTAAGACATGCTAAAAACGGCTTGTACCGGTACGCATGGCTGACAGCCGGGGCGGGCTGCCTGCTCGTTGTCGGACTGTCCTTTCTCCTACCTGCTGCTTTATATAACTATTTGGTTTCGGCATCGTCCTATATCACCTTTTTGAACTGGGCGTTGAATTTAATTACATTTCTTGTTTGGCGAAAAAAACGGAGTGAACACGAAACGTATCAATCAAAACTGATCTGGGGCGTTCCGGGCGCTTATGCCTCGCTTTTTGCCATAATGGTACTGTTTGTGATGAGCCTACGCGTGGCCGATTTCCGGATGGGATTTTATGCCGCTTTATGTTTCTTTTTGCTCATTACAGCTGCTTATGCCGTATGGAAAAAAGCGGGGAGACGTACAGAACAGAAAACCCCGGAATCCACTTAGGGAGGATTTATGGAAACCAATCAATTTGACCCAAACTTGAACCCGCCGTCGAAAAAGAATCAGCGGGAAACACTTGAAATCAGCCCGACCGGCTACGGACTTGCATTTGTCCGGGAAGACGCCGGGGAAACGCACGATCATAAGAAAAGAGACAGACGTTTTACAGGGGAACCTAAAAGGGAATAGAAGAGTTGAAAAAGGGAAGCCTCTTTTGGAAGGAGGCTTTCTCCTTTTTGGAAAACGTTTTGGAACATGTTCGTAGAGAAAAGTATGCTGTATTTTAGTAAAACTTTACTAAAAATCGCTTGACATTGCAGTAGGATTGGCATATCCTTTACCTTGTAAGCGGTTTATGTTAGCGTTTTTATAGATTTCTTCTATTATTCTCGTTTTAAACTTCATAACTTTTTAGTAAAAATTTTGAAGTTGTTCAGGCGGTGTGATGTACTTTTTAAACCAGGTAGGAGGCGTTAAGAATGAAACAGTTGAAACAGTATTTGTCATATGCATTCGGGGCTTTTGGCCATGATGCTTTTTACAGCGCTTTAAGCACCTATTTTATGATCTTTGTCACCAGCCAGCTTTTCGACAGCACCCATTCGGGGTTGGGGGCGAAAATGATCGGGATTGTAACAACCATGATCGTCGTGATCCGTATCGCCGAAATCACGTTAGATCCGTTTATTGGCGGCGTCATTGATAATACGGAAACGCGGTACGGAAAATTTAAGCCATGGCTGTTTGTCGGAGCGGCTGTAAGCTCCATCGCGTTGATTCTTATTTTTACCAATTTAGGCGGTTTAACAACAAAAAGCCCGTATCTTTATTTGATTCTGTTTGGCATTATTTTTGTGATTCTTGATGTATTTTATTCTATTAAAGATATTTCTTTCTGGTCGATGCTGCCGGCCATAACGATTGACTCGGATAAAAGGGCCAAATTCGGCACGATTTCCCGTTTTGGCTCTACTTTAGGAGCTCAGGGCGTTGTCATCGCGGTTGTACCGCTCGTTACTTTTTTCTCCCATATTTTTTCCGGTACATCGGGTGAGACGGAAACACGCGCCGGGTGGCTCGGTTTTGCAATAGTCATTGCACTTGTCTCCTTTTTAGGGGCAATGGCCACCATTTGGGGAACGAAAGAAACAAAGAACTTGATCCGCGAAAACACCGAGAAGATTCGCCTTCGCGATGTTTTTAAAGTGCTCGGCAAAAATGACCAGTTAATGTGGCTGGCACTCTCTTATTTTCTTTTTGCTTTCGGGTATACGATTACAAACTCGCTTTTAATTTACTATTTTAGATATGTGTTAGGAAGACAGAGTGATTATTATTTAGTCGGCGTCATTACGGCCATCTTAGGAATGATTTCTGTCGCCCTGTTCCCGGTAATGGTGAAATGGGTGAAACGCAAAACCATTTACACCGGCGGCATTATATTCATGCTTTGTGGTTATGTGCTGTTTTTAACGGCCGGGCAACATTTAATTCCTGTTCTGGTTGCCGTTTCACTGTACTTTTTCCCTTATCCGATGATTTTCCTGGCTGCGCTGATGACGATTACCGACAGTGTGGAATACGGGCAATTAAAAAATGGGAACCGGAATGAGTCTGTCACATTAGCCGTACGCCCTTTGCTTGATAAACTCGCCGGCGCCTTTTCCAACGGGATTGTTGGGATAGCGGCCGTACTTGCTGGTATGACAGGGAATGCCCTTCCAAGTGATATCTCAAGCCATGGGTTGTTTACCTTTAAACTTTTCATTTTCTTCGGCCCGATGATTTTAATCGTCATTGCAGCATTGCTCTACTTTTTCAAAATCAGGCTGACAGAAGAAAAACACGCACAAATTGTAAAACAGCTTGAGCATAAATTAAGCGCAAAATAATACTGCTCTTTTATTTCCATTAAAAGGCGCTTGCCAAATAGGACAAGCGCCTTTTAAATGGATTAAGCAATGCTATCCTTCGTCGTTGGTTCCTGTTGTTCGTCCGTTTCATTTCTCAGCTCAGCCTTATCCATGCTGCGAACGAACGGGTAATAAATGCCGACAGATAAAGCCAGGGTAATGAGCTGGATGACTGCCCCGCTGATTTTCCCTCCGGTTGCAAGGTAACCGCTGATCACAGGCGGCATTGTCCATGGAACGACGATTCCTGCAGGTTTTGCCACCAGGCCGGTTGCCATTGAAAAATAAGTGATGATAGCAGTAACCATAGGCGTCAGCACGAAAGGAATGAGCAGTTTAAAGTTCAGCACGACCGGCAGCCCGAACAGTACCGGCTCATTGATGTTAAAAACACCCGGCGCGACAGAAAGCGAGCCCATCGCTTTATTGTTTTTGCTTCTCGCAAACAGCCACAGGCAAATGACAAGGCCGATCGTGGTGCCGCCGCCGCCCATCCAGACAAAATTCATCATAAACTCATTCGTTACAATATGTGGCAGCGCATGCCCCGCCTGAAATGCAATCCGGTTGGCATCCGTGTTTTGCAGCCAAATCGGCTGAATGACCGGATTGATCGTATTCGCCCCATGGATGCCGACAAACCAGAACAGGGAGTTTAAGGCAATGATGATTAACGTTCCCCATAAACTGCTACCCAACGCACCAAGCGGCTTTCCTAAAATACCGGTTAATAAAGTATGAATATTTTCCACACCGGCTAAACCAAGCAGCAAGTAGACCAAGCTCCAAACGAGGATGACCATGAACCCGGGAATTAAGGCCGCAAATGACTTTTCAACCGCTACCGGTACCCCTTCAGGCATTTTAATGGTAAAATTCTTTTGGACAAAAAATCTAAAAATTTCAGTCGAAATCAGTCCGATTAAAATGGCAACAAACAACCCGCCGCTGCCTACAAAAGCATATGGAATGCCAGAACCGGTTTTTGCCACCACATCCGGCGTTACAATGACAAAACTGGCCAAAGCCACAACCCCTGCGCTTACCCCGTCGACTTCATAATGGTCGGCAAGGCTCCTGGCAATGCCGAACACGGCGATAATCGCCATCAGGCCGAAAGAACCGTTTACAATTTTATTGAAGACAGGTGCTAGCTCAATCTTTGCTAACCAATCGGTGTAGCCGTTTATCGGCAGATTGCCCAGTATGAGAAAAAAAGAACCGATAATAATCAGCGGCATGCTGAGCAAAATTCCGTCTCTCAACGCCCGTAAATGTCTCTGGCTTCCAATCGCGCCGGCAATGGCCTCAATTTTCTCAAGCATCTCTTTTACCCCCTATGAAAAGATCAATTTGAAAGTGGACCAAGGCTGCAGGTAATCCAATAAGAAAACGGCTTCTTCTTTCACACGGCCGACAACATTGCGGTTTCCTTCGTTCTCCATCTCTTTCAATGCAATCTGAAGCTCCCCTTTGTACTGTCCAAAACGATCATTGCAAATTAACAGATCCCCGCGTTGAATCGGGCGCGTATCACCGGGCTCGATGTCGTGGTCCCGGAATTTTCTTCTTGTCACAGAAGAACGGATCATATATTCGGAACAATCCCCCCGGTACTGGTGAACTTCCTGCAAAATCTGATGTTCAATGTTTGACAGATTCGGCTGCAATTCCACTTCCAAAGAAGGATGGACATTCAAATAAACTGCTGACATGGCGCGCAACTCATCTTCCGTTGCATACGCATTGCCAATCAAAATATCATCAATGGTTCCCATGATGCGGTAGTGCGCCACCTGGGTCAGCAGGCTGAGTTTGCGGTGCTGTTCCAGTGTGCAAAGCCCGGACTGGACCGGCCACGGCCCGAGATCCCCATAGCGGGAAGTGACAAACGCTGCAGTATGAATAGGGTATCCCCGGAAAACGGCTGTCGTTTGTTCAAAATGTTTCTGTGAAAGGCCCGAGTATCTCTGCGGATAAAAATTATGGGAGGCATATAGTTTTTCTGTATTCGGCCTGTAACTCATGATATGATCGATATACCTTGTTCCTGAACTCATATTAACTTCAATCTTGAGGCCGTACGGGTTTTGCGTCATTTTGGCTTCTTCAGCCCCGGTGAATCCAAGATCAAGACGGATGCCGGATGCCCCAAGATCTTTAAAAAAGCCGAGATCATCGTAACGGATCCCCAATTGTTCAAACAAACCCGGATTGATATCGAGTATCGTCTCCATACCGATTGCGTTTCCATAGTGGATAATATTTTTAAATTTCTGAATAACTTCTTCCTTATTCCCCTGAATTTCCAGCAAACTTGCAAAAATTCTTGTAAAATCGTATTTCTTTGCCAGATCCAAATAAGCTTTGTCCTCTTCAAAACGGCTGCGCGACGGATAAATAGAAATACCGATTTGTCCCAAATGGCACACGCTCCTCTCTGTAAATGGCTGCAGTTACCCTTTTGTCGTGACCTTCATATTTTGATAGACTTCTACCAATTCCCTTGCCAGATCTAAAAAAGTAATGGCATTCATCAAATGATCCTGCCCGTGTACCATAAGAAGTGATACGAAAATCGTTTGGCCGGATGCTTCCTGTTTTAAAAGATTGGTCTGAGCCTGGTGGGCCACCAGTAATTCCTGATCCGCCTCTTCCAGCTTTTGCCGGGCCATCGGAAAGTCCCCTTGCTTCGAAGCGTCCAGCGCCTCCATCCCAATGCTTTTGGCATTGCCGCTGTGAACAATCAAATCCATGACGACATCCATTGTTTGCGGTTCTTCCAAATTGCACACCCCCTTCCTTATTTGCCGGCGTTTACAAGTTGCAACGCAGCATCCAGTACTTTTTCGCCATTCATTTTTCCGTAGTCTTTCATGTCAATGACGGCCAAAGGAATATCCGTTTTTGCCAGCGTTTTTTCATATTTCTTTTTCATATAACGGACTTGCGGGCCCAAAAGCAGCACATCCACATGTTCCTTTGTCAAAAATTTATCCGCTTCCGTTGAGGACATGGCCATTACTTCTGCGTTGATCCCCCGGTCCCGGGCGGAATTTTGCATTTTTTCCATCAGCAGGCTGGTGCTCATGCCTGCCGAGCAAACCAATAAGATCCGGATTTTTTCGTCTCCCATGATGCTCTCCTCCTGTCTTTTCTTGACACTTTCATTATAATTTGAAAAAGTTTTACTTTTATTCCGGTTTTTTTCCGCTTGCAAGTGGAAAAAATCAAACAAAAAAGCCAATTGCAAAAAGCAATCAGCCCGCCTCCATGCATTGTATCAACTCTTCCACTGTGTTGCTTTTGATGATCTTCTGAACGGCTGCTTTGTTTTGGACGATCCCGGTTAAATACTTATACATCGCATTCAGATTGCCGCCTTCTTTTCCGACATTAAGCAAACAAACCAACTGCACTTTTTTGTCTTCATCCCACTGAATCGGCCGGGCAAGTGTACAAATTGTCCAAAAGGTGCGGTGGGTAACCGGTTCAAGCGGATGCGGGACTGCGACCAGGTTGCCAAAAGCAGTGGATGCAATCGCTTCCCTTTTCAAAACAAGTGTTGCATAATTTTCCGGAACGGCATGCTGTTCAACCAGTTTTTTGCATAAAAATTGAATGACTTTCTCCTTGCTGTCCAGCTCCTGATGGATAAATATTTTGGAAGGCGCCATATATTTCTGCACATTCCCTTTCAGACGGCCGATTTCCCGTTGGATGTGGATAGCATCATTCTCTTCCAAAAAGTGACTGACCACCACAACAGGCACTTCTAAATGATCGGGAATCATGATCGTGCTGACAATCAGGTCTACCCGTGACAAATCATAATCAGAGAGAGTGTAATAGCTGATCGTGTCCACAATCTCCATCTCATTTGCAAATCTGTTTTCCAGCTGATAGGACAAAATTTTGGCGCTGCCCAACCCTGTCGCGCACACAACAAGAACACGCTTCTTCTTTCTCATTCGCTCAAGCGCGATGGCAATATGAATGGCAAGATAACTGATTTCGTCCTCATTCACCTTTTTATGGATAACCGCTTCAATGCACTCGCCGGCAGCGACTGCCCCTTCAAAGGCGATGGGAAACTTGGTTTTCATTTCATTCAGCAATGGGTTCCGGATATGCATCTTATATTTCATCCGATTCAAAGATGTGTGCAGATGCAATGTCAGCCCGTTTCTGAATTCCTTGTCATTGCTAAAATCCCAACGAAACTGAGTTTTTAGTTTATGGAGGATGGCGTTAACAATATCATCAATCTCATCGGATACTTGCCGCGCTACATGCTTGGAAATCAGTTTTGTCCCCAGTAAATGGACGAGAATATAGTCTATTTCTGCAGGGGGAAACGGGATGCCGACCGATTTTTCCACTTCCCCGGTAATTTCCTTTGCCACTTTCCTTTCAAAAGTGTAGGATTCTTTAAAGTGAAATGGCAACGGCTCAATCGTGAACCCGTCCTCGATTCTCTTGCATGCAAGGGTAATATGGGTTGCCAAATTTTGCAATTCTATATCGGAAAAGCGTAGCCGGTATTTGGAAATAATGCGAATCAAGATTTGCTTTACTTTTTGGAATAAATCCTGATTGAACGGGGTATTTTGTTGACCCGGCTTATTTTGCCAGCCAAAAATGGAATCCGCCAGGCACAGCCTTTTTTTGAATTCACCGCCCTCCACTTTTGTTCCGTAATGCGGACGGTTAGCCAGAGTTAAGTCGTACTTTTTTAATATTTTTCTTACCTTTTTCAAATCAGTATGAAGTGTCGACTTTGAAACATATAGGTCTGCTTCCAAATCTTCCAGCCTCACATAATCTTTTTCCAGCAGCAAACGCTTTAAAATGTACTTGACCCTTTCCTCCTGTTCTGCAAAAAGCCCGTTTTCCTCTAACTGGAGCAAACGACGATAGTCCACTTTTTCAAGGAGATATCCTTTTCCCCTGAGCACTTTCAATTTTACGCCAAGCGCATCGCTCTTCTGTTGGATTTGCCGAATTTCCTCCCTTACCGTCCGGTCGCTAATGCCCAGCCGTTCACCGATGGCCTTCGCATTCAGAGGGCCTGCCGACTTTTGTAACAACCATAATATTTGTTTTTGCCGATTCGAAATCAAAGCTTCTATTCCCCTTTCACTGCCCTGTTTAAAAGAAGCTGTCCATCCATATTTTACAGAACGATATACGAAAAAGGGTGCTTCCGCCGTTTCGAAGCATCCTCTTTTGGAAAACTTTTTTGAAAAACTATTCGCCTCTTGCCCCTACCGCAAAGACTTCACCTCGCATGTGATCGTTCTTTCATTAACGGGAAGGCAAAGCAGAGGCCAATGATAAAAAATAACGCCGCAATTTCGAAAACAGCCGTCACTGACAGCCATGTTTTCACCAGGCCGGCAAGGCTCATCGTGATCACCATTGCCCCCGTGAAAAGCGGGTAAAGCGTGCCGTTCACCCTACCAATATAGTCCGCTTCCGTATTTTGTAAAACCATCGTGCTAATCCCGATTTGAATGCTTGGCAAGAACAGGCCGGAAACCAGCTCCGCAGCAAGCGTCAGCCAAAGAGAAGTTGACGCGCCAATCACCGCAAGCCCGAGGGCATTCGCGAGCAACCCGGTAAAGAGCAATTTAAGCGGGGAGACGGATCTCGAAAAAAACATTGAAAACGCGCCGCCTGCAATCATGCCGATCCCGTTTACCATTACGAGCCACTGGAGGTATTCTTTCGGCAGGCCGAGGCGATCGGTTACAAGAAAAATGTTCATCGGCTGAATGAGACCAACGCCGAGCCCGGCAGTAAGAAATCCGCAGCCAAGCAGCTTGAGTTCCTTTTTTGCAAGCACATAACGAACCCCGCTTTTCATTTCCTGGAAAATATTTGTCGCATTTTCAGCTTTTTTTACCTTTTCATCGCGCGGAATAAAAGACAAGGCCGCTGCGGAGAGCAGGAAAGCTACGCCGGTAATGGTTATCGAAAGATCAATGCCTAACCTTTGATAAGCAAACGTGCCGATCACAGGGCCAAAAATCATGAACACGGCATAAATCGTCTGGTAGACCGCCATCCCCTGCTGAATCAGGCGTTCTTCCAGATGTATTTTAAACAGCTTTAAACCTGACGGCTGTGAAAACTGCGATAAAGTGGAAGAAACGAGCATGGCAAAAAAGATCACCTGCCACGAACCAAATATAAGCGCCCCGATCACGACAAAAACCGAGGTGGCACTCAGCAAATCGCACCAGATCATCGTTTTCTTTGGCTGCCAGCGATCCGCATATGCCCCGCCGATAAAACTAAAGATGAAAATGGGCAAATAGTCTGCGACTGAAATCATTGATACCGCAAGCGGATTTCCGTTCGTTTTATCTGTAACAAACAACAGGACGGCAAAATTCCGTACCCAGATCCCGGCTTGCAAAAATAGTTCCGATAAAAAGATCATCCGGACAAACCGGTTAGTTAGCAGTTCTCTCAAATTTATATCCCCCTGCGCCGACACCATTGTGCCCCTATCATACCGGAATCACCAGGCGTGTGCAAGGTAAAGATATTTGACGATTTTCCCTCCGCACAGCCGGATTCTTGTGGTGAAATCATGAAAACTCCGCCAATAAAAAGGAAGATTTGCATGAGACCTGTTCGGTTTTTCATTGTGCTTTTAGCCTTTTTGAACATCTGTTAGATTCCAGAAACACGCGGGAAACAGAAAGCGTTGGGGAAAAGACATCTTGCTCTGCCTTTCTCTCATTACACTCCGGTTTATAAACGCGGATTCAGCCACGGTCCAAATTTTTGGCCGACTTTACAGCATAATCAGGAATTCTTCTATATAAAAGAAGCAAGAACAATGCCCGGCCTTATTGTGAAATTCCATATAGCTGGGTGAATGCACAAAAGAAGGACATAACTTGTTGTCAAGTATGGCAGCCTCGATCCTCGACCCATACCTAATCAATGCATCGTTATGTCCCGACTGGTGCAGCCATACACCAATGATGATTGTTTCTTTCTACATTATTCAAATTCGCTGATTTTCACCAGCTGCTTTCCGATATTTTTTCCTTTAAACAAATCGAGAAAAGCGTCAATGATCGAATCAAAACCTTCTGTTATCGTTTCTTCATATTTTAATTTGCCTTCGTTCAACCAGGCAGCAAGCTGGGCGCCGGCTTCTTTAAAGCGGGAACTGTAATGGCCAACTGTAAAACCTTGCATCAGCGAACTCGTTTTGATTAAATATTGCTGTACACGCGGCCCGACATCCGGCTCTGTTTTATTGTAAGCGGATATGGCACCGCATACCGGAATGCGCGCAAAATCGTTCAACAGCGGGAAGACCGCGTCGGAAATTTCACCGCCGACATTGTCAAAATAGACATCAACACCGTCAGGGCATGCTTCCTTAAGTGCCTTTCTGACATTTTCCGTTTTATAATTAATGGCTGCATCAAACCCTAACGTTTCTGTCAGATAGCGGCATTTTCCCTCAGATCCGGCAATTCCAACAGCACGCGCTCCTTTGATTTTTGCGATCTGGCCGACAGTGGAGCCAACCGCCCCTGCAGCACCCGATACAACCACTGTCTCACCTGCTTTCGGCTTCCCAATATCGAGCAGACCGAAATACGCAGTGAGCCCGGTCATTCCAATAATGCCAAGATGGGTCGTTATGGGTGCAAGATCGGGATCCAGCTTCCGGATCGTTTTTTCATGCGCAATAGAATACGTTTCCCAACCAAGCGTGCCGATCACGATGTCGCCCTTTTTAAATTGGGCGGACTGCGATGCGACAACCTGTCCGATCACGCCGCTTACAATGACATCATTCAGCTGAAAAGGCGGGATATACGATTTCACATCTTCCATTCTTCCCCTTAAGTACGGATCAACGGAAATATATACATTTCGAATTAGCACTTCGCCTTCACCTGGTGTGCCAATTGGCGCTTCGGTAAAAGCGAAATCCTCCATTGTTGGCGTTCCAACAGGCCTTCTTGCCAGCCGGATCTGTTTTTTGTTCCCATCCATGAAAATCCCTCCTGAACAACCATTTTCCTATAATTTAACATTCCCCAATTCCGCGGTCAAAAATAAAACAATCAAGTTTTTCCGGATATTGGCATTCAACCTACATTGGATAAGAATGAAATCCGAAACGATCACGCGCTATGCGAATGCACTTTAGGACTGTATGGATAGGCCGCCGCTATCAGCATGGCCAATCTGACTGTTTGTTTTGATTTTCTAATAAAAATATTCAAAAACGATTTACAATTTCGCTGGATTGGATTATCCTATATACATAACATCCGCCAAGCTTTGTGCGATGTTACCTTCCCGGAATGCGTGAACAAAGCCAGCCGGGGGTAATCCAATTAGGGCTTGCTGAACGAATCCGATTCTAAGTTTGTACCCAATTTGTCTGCAAGCTCTGTCTCAAAAATTTAGAAGAATCCTTTTGCGAAAAGGGGAGATTTCATCTTCTCCATACGTTGAATCGGGTTTCGAGTGCAAGCATTTCCCTGGATCTGTGGTAAAACCTTTGCATTTAAATGGTTGCCAAAGCTGTTAGCAGCCTTGCCAAATCGAGGAACTTTGCTTATTCAGCAAGCCCCAATTAAAGAAAGACATAACTGTTTATTCTGCCTGCTTATCCCGCAAGATAAGCTGTCCGGCAGAAAAAGCCAGTCATTTTATCCGTGCCTCATGGATGCAATGCTGGCTTTTTCTACTTTTTGAAAGGAGTGGATAGGTTGAAATCCGCATTGTCCGGGATAAAAGTGCTTGATTTAACAAGAGTGCTGGCCGGGCCTTTCTGCACGATGATCCTTGGCGATCTCGGTGCAGAGGTGATCAAAGTCGAAGCACCCGGCGGCAGTGACGAAACACGGGGATGGGGACCACCGTTTCAGCAAAACGTAAGCGCTTACTATTTGTGCACCAACCGAAATAAAAAAAGCATTACGCTAGATTTAAAGCGTGAAAGCGGAAAAGAAATCATTCGCAGGCTGGCGAAAAATAGCGATGTTGTCATCCATAATTTTAAAACCGGTACGATGGAGCGACTTGGGCTTGGATACGAAACGCTCCGGACACTCAACCCGCGGCTCATCTACTGTTCGATTACGGGGTTCGGGGAAACCGGCCCGTACAAAGATTTGCCCGGCTACGATTTTATCATCCAGGCGATGAGCGGGCTGATGAGCATCACAGGCGAAGAAAACGGGCCGCCGCTGAAGACAGGCGTCGCCATTACCGATGTTTTAACAGGGCTTTACGCCTGCATCGGCATAGAGGCTGCCCTTTTGGCAAGGGAGCATACGGGGAAAGGGCAGAAAATCGACCTTTCGCTTTACGATTCAGCTACAACGGCCCTTGTTAATATTGCCAGCAACTTTCTTATGTCGGGTAACATTCCCGGACGGCTAGGCAACCGGCATCCCAATATTGTTCCCTATCAATCTTTTCAAACGAGCGACGGGGAGATTGCGATCGCCGTTGGAAACGACCGCCAGTTTCAGACGCTTTGTGAATTGCTCGACCTGGGGCAACTTGCATCGGATGAAAGATTCGCGACAAATCCGAAACGGGTAGAAAACCGTGAGACATTGATCCCGATTTTGGAAAAAGTTTTTCGAACCCGACCGGTTTCCTTTTGGCGGGAAGCATTGGAGAAGCGGAAAATTCCGTGCGGTCCAATCCAAAACCTCGAGCAGGTGGCGGCCGATCCGCAGCTTGAGGCAAGGGAAATGTTGATTAAAATGGAGCACCCGATTGCCGGGGAAATCAAACTTGTTGCAAGCCCGTTGAAACTATCTGAAACCCCTGTCCGGTACGTGCAACACCCGCCCATGCCGGGAGAGCACACAGAAGAGATTTTACGCAGAATCGGATTTTCACAAGAAGAAATTGAAGCGTACAAGGAGGAATGAAATCATGCATTTTGAACTGACGGAAGAACAGGAACTTTTAAAGAAAACCGTACGGAATTTTGTAGATAAAGAGATTATGCCTTTTATTCGCGAATGGGATGAAAACCACCATTTTGAAACAAGCCTGTTGAAAAAGCTGGCGGATCTCGGCCTGATGGGGGTCTGCATCCCGGAGAAATATGGCGGAAGCGGCATGGACTATAACGCGCTCGCGATTGTTTGCGAAGAACTCGAGCGGGGGGATACCGCCTTCCGAACGGCCGTGAGCGTCCACACTGGCTTAAACAGCTTGACCCTTTTGCAGTGGGGAACAGAGGCACAAAAGCAGAAATACCTTGTCCCGCAGGCAAAAGGCGAGAAAATCGGGGCATTCGGCCTCACGGAACCTGGCGCGGGCTCGGATGTTGCCGGCATTGGCACAACGGCCGAAAAAGACGGGGACTTTTATATCTTAAACGGGCAGAAAACATGGATCTCGCTTTGCGATGTCGCGGACCATTTTCTCGTATTTGCTTACACTGATAAAGCGAAAAAGCATCACGGCATTTCCGCATTTATCGTGGAGCGTACAATGCCAGGTTTTTCTTCAAAAGCCATTAAAGGCAAACTCGGGATCCGAGCCGGAAACACCGGGGAACTGTTCTTTGACAATGTGCGGGTGCCAAAAGAAAACCTGCTTGGAGAAGAAGGCGAAGGGTTCAAAATTGCCATGTCGGCGCTCGACAATGGCCGCTTTACCGTGGCAGCCGGCGCGTGCGGGTTAATCCAGGCCTGCCTTGAAGCAAGCGTCAAATACTGCCATGAGCGGAAAACATTCGGGCATGAAATTGGCAAACACCAGCTTGTCCAGCAAATGATTGCGAAAATGGAAGCAGGCTACCAAATGAGCCGTCTCCTCGTTTTCCGCGCTGGCGAACTGAAAAACCAAGGGAAGCGCAACACCCGCGAAACCTCGCTCGCCAAATGGCAAGCGTGCGACTTCGCCAATGAAGCCGCCAACGATGCCGTCCAAATTCATGGCGCGTACGGCTACTCAAGCGAATACCCGGTTGAACGCTACTTGCGCAACTCGAAGGCACCGGTCATTTACGAAGGCACCCGCGAAATTCACACGATCATGCAGGCAGAATACGTCCTCGGTTATCGTACGGACAAACCGCTCAGCAAAATGCTGCCGGGCTGGCCGTTTACAGAAAGCGGTGCGGAGGAATCGTAACGGCGCAACATCTTCAATGAAATACCAGTAGCCTCGGTATAGAAATTTTTAACGGCGTCATAAGCGGCAACAGTCTTGCTGGCCGAATCCGTTGTGGCTTTTTTTCCGGCTCATTCAGCAAGTGCTGCAATGTTTGCCATCCATAGAAAGGATATCTGCAAAAATGGCTTTCGAGTGCAAAGCTTTTTCTCATTTTCTATAAAAAACTTGCCTATAAAGTTTACTAAAGGGCTCAGAATATGGTGAAAGCACGATTTGGATAGGGGGCTATTCCCCCTGTTTTGTTTTCAATACGAGATGATACTGTTTATACAAATCTTTAAAAGCAGAAATTAAGGCATTTGAAGCTTTGCCTAAGTAAAATTCCTGCAGTTGCTTCAATGGTTCCTCAATTCCATCATTTAAACTGTAACCCTTAAGCAGATGGGAAATAAATTTCCTTCCGTGCTCCGTAGCCAGTGTACAGGAGACATCAAGAATGACACCGTACCTCATCTCAATTTCCGCCGTTATCGTCAAAGTATCATAAATATTTTGGGCCGCCATCCCGGACGGAAGCTTCGCATGGCCCGCGATAAAAGCAGTTTGCATCAACATCCCCCATTCGTGTAAAGCTTTATTCTTTATTCAGCAGCATGGCGGAGAATTCCTTGTACAGGCAAACGAGCGTACTTCAAAACCGCCTACTGCAGGCTGGCAGTTTTGAAGTACAATGGTGTTCTTACCAATTGTTCTCCCTGTTGATTTTCATGATCTCGTCCTCACTCAAGCCGGATGCTTGGACGATGGCCTTCACATCCACTTGATTTTTTAGCAAGTTGATAATCAATCGTGTTCTTTCTTCTTCTCTTCTCTCCTTTACTCCTTCTTTAAATCCTTCTTTAAATCCCTCTTTAAATCCTTTTTTATATCCGAGGTCATAATAATAGTTCGGCAAGTCTAAAACAACTTCTTTTCCATCCACACCAGGCAGTCTGACTTCCATCTTATGAATGCTCCAGTTGCTGTTTTATTTTTTCCACTTCTGTCTGGGTCAGGCCTGTTTTTTCTACAATTAATTGAAGCTCCATACCCGCCTGCAACATTTTGATGGCAATTGGAATCGTTTGTAACATTTCTTTTCTCTCTTCTTCTCTTCCCTTCTTATACCCGCGGTCAAAGTAAGAATTCGGCAGCTTCAATACTTGCTCTGCTTCGTCTGGGTCCAGCATTTGAATGTTTTCCATTACTTCCGCCTCCTCTTTTTCGTTTAATTTTAAATAATAATCAAAGAAACCGTGTAACAGCCTCATTTTTGCAGGGTCAAGTTCCATCCGGGCCAGCATCCGCAGAAACTCCAGTTTGACCTGCACCCGTTCTTTTTCTGTGTACCCCATTTTGCTTAATAATGCCGCAGCAACAGGGTTGTCGCTCCGGATATAATTTCTCCAATTTTGTTTCATCAGATGAATGGATAAATAGTGAAAACGAAGAATTTCAATATTGTGGAACGCAAAGGTGTACGTATCAGGGGTTTCTGTTTTCTCCTCATAACTGAAAACGGCAATCGGCAATACCGGTTTCCGGTGCCGGAGACTGATCATCATGTAATAACGAAACATGCGTTCAGGAAAAGGCTTCTCGTAATACGACTGCGGATCTACATGGATGAGAATCACCGTGTCTTTCCCTTTTACCTTTGTTTCGGCAAGGATGTCAACCCGTTTTTGCTCACCGCCCGGAAAGTCCGTAAACTGTTCCTGCGACAAAAACCGCACCCGGCGGTAGTCGAGATCCGCTGACACATCCGGGAAAAACGCCTCCATAAACTCCTGAAAAAAGTTTTGGATCAGCTCTTTAAACAAACGATCATGCACGTGATAACCGGCATGTTTTTCCATTACCAATCCAATGGCAGCACTCCTTTTCTTATTTTTCAGCTTTATTATAAAGGACAAACGTTCGTTTTTCAAGTAGATTTTTCAATTTGCAAATTTGATCCGGCGTCCCCTGGTTATGCGAGTGCTTTTCTTTGACTTTGCAGATGATCCAAATCCATAATAAAATGTGAAGCATTTTACAGGAGGGATGAAGATGAATCGGATCAATCTTGGCAAGAGCGGTATATTAGGATCAGAAGTTGCGTTAGGCTGCATGCGGATGAACGGGTTGTCGGAAAAAGAAACGCAAACGATGATTGAAACAGCAGTCGAGCACGGCATTAATTTCTTTGACCATGCCGATATATACGGAAAAGGAGAATCAGAGAAAATTTTTGCAAATGCGCTGAAAAACAGTTCCATCAAGCGGGAAGATATCGTTCTCCAATCAAAATGTGGCATTGGCGACAAGATGTATGACTTTTCCAAATCGCATATTTTAAAAGCGGTTGACGGCATCCTAGAACGGCTCCAAACCGATTACCTGGATATACTCCTGCTTCACCGTCCTGATCCGTTAATGGAACCAGAAGAAATTGCCGAAGCTTTTTCAGAGCTACAAAATGCCGGCAAAGTCCGCCAGTTCGGGGTCAGCAACTTCCATCCGTACCAAGTAGATCTTGTCCAAAAATACATTTCTCAAAAACTGATTGTCAACCAGTTGCAGTTCAGCATCGCGCATACCGGTATGATTGACTTCGGGATGCACGTCAATATGAAAGACGAACGCAGCATCAACCATGACGGCGGAATTCTGGAATATTCCCGCCTGCATGATATCACCATTCAAGCTTGGTCGCCGTTCCAGTACGGATTCTTTGAGGGCGTCTTTATCGATGATCCAAAATTCCCGGAATTGAACGAAAAACTTGGCCAATTGGCACAAGCACAAGGCGTGTCCAAAGAGGCAGTCGCGACCGCGTGGATTTTAAGGCATCCGGCAAAAATCCAAGTCATTGCCGGAACAATGAACCCGGAAAGGCTGAAAAAAATCACAGAAGCATCAAAAGTAAGTCTTACCCGCCGAGACTGGTATGATATTTATTTTGCTGCCGGCAACGATTTGCCTTAACGGGTATATTGTTGGATCCAAAAACAGCAGTGGGCCTCGTGATCGTTTCCCTTTTAAAACAACAGAACAGCTTTCCCGCTTTAGCTTCATAATGATAAAAAGATGCCGTACCAAACAACGGCATCTTTTTATCATCCTTACACTGCTTCCCTTTCCACGTACTTCGTCTCGTCGGAAAATGCCCAAACGATCCATAAAATTTGATAAACTATGGGAATAAAAATATACAACAGTACATAGGCGCCATGCTTGCCGAATGCTTGAAGCAATTTCACTTGCCAAATGATAATAAAAATAAAGTTCACAACCGGGACGAGCAGAATGAGCACCCACCAGCCGCTTTTCTTAATCAAAAGAAGCTGCTGGATCACATTACAGACCGGGACCCAAGCCATCCAGGCAATGTCTCCGCGCCCGGCTTTTTGGGCCAACTTCATAAATGCCATGCCATTTAAAACATAAAGCGCAATTGCAATAAAGACGGCGTATAAAATTGTTGCCATTATGATACCCCCACTGAATTAGATTTCCGGCGTTGTACACCAGACTTATAAAATATTTATGACCCGGCCCCTCCCATCATGCCTCCGTAAAAACAAAGCAACCTTATCTGGAGCCTTGCTCTTGTCTGCCTTCAAAATACCGGGCCTTTACATACAGAAAAAGTAATTAACCCTATTAGCTTACGTAGCAATCTGTTTATTTTCCACGCAAAGTAGATGGCCGCTTTTTCTGGCCGTTCACTTTCCAAAAAATTCAAGTGGATAAAATTCGTTTGAAACCTAAATTGTCCCCGCTTATCCCAGCTCCATCATGCAAATCACAATCCCAATTCCGAATCCTTTTATTCAAAATGCTCCATTGTCTTTTTCAATGCCGTCTGGTCGAGGACGATTTCCGAGTTGTTGTTTTTTAAAATATCGTCGTACATGCTTTTCGATGTGCCGTTCAGCTGGTAATAGGTCACTTGCTTATCTGTGTTAAGATTTTTTACAAGCAGACCAAGACTCGCGATATCTGTTTTTGACATATTGGTAGCAATGACAAATTCAGATGATTTGTCCACCAGTTTTGGCAGTTTCGTTAAATTTTTCGGTTGAAGTGCGGTTTTGGCAATACCGATCAACACTTTTTCCTGCAGCAGCTGGCGGTCATAGTCCACGTTTTTCAACGAATAGCGTTCGTGTACAAGCTCTGTCACCATTTCTCCGTCAAGCGTCTGCGTACCTTGTGCAATTACTCTTCCTTTGTTTTCCGGGTACCAGGGGTGTGTCAGTTTTACATCAAACGGCACATCCACATCAATCGTCCCCAGCGCATCCACCATCGACTGCAAGCCTTCATAATTCGTTTCCACATAATAGTTGACCGGTACGCCTGTCAATTGGCTGATTGAATTGATAGCGGCTTTAATCCCGGCTGTTGTGCCACCTGTAGCTTGTTTAATATATTGCACGCTTGTCAGTTTCGTATAGCCGTAGCCATCAAGATACACGCGCGTGTCACGGGGAATGCTGGCCATGTTATACTTGTGCTTATTCAGATCGACATGAAGCAAGATAATCGAATCCGAATGTCCTACCTTCTGCCCTTTCCGTTCGTCTGAACCGAGTAAAAGGACATTGAATACGTTTTCCTTCATTTTGGGTGTTGTTGTGCCTTGGCTGCCCGGGTTGTTCCCAGTTTTAGAGACGGTCGGTACGTTTTTAAAATGGTTCTCCGGCTGCAGCTTTTGGTATGCAAAATAAGCCACCCCGCCGCCCAATACAACAACCGCCAGTAAAATGGATAAAAAGATCCTCAGTTTTTTCATCATTTCCCCCAAAATCGTTTATGTGTAAACTATTTAAATTATATAACATTTTTCCATCCAAGACTATACATTTCGACAAAATTTTGTTGTAGTTGGCAACTTATTCATATAATGCCTCACCTTCCCCATGATGCCACAAGTTGAAAATTTGTCTGTCACCATAACAATGAGTCCATAGTTTCCTGTCCTATGAAGAACCTTGTCATATTTTTTCAGATTGAAAGTCCCAACTTTTAATTGGAATCCATCCGCAGACCCGCTGCTGATCAGTTGGTACTAACTGACCTCCGCAGAATTACTGAACTACTCTGAAAATCAGGGTTAGCAGCTTTAAAAATACGATAAATCCCTCATACAAAAGTCCTATAAAAATTGTGGATTATTCTTCCAATCTCTTTTATAATGGAATTGGTATTTTTTTAATTTTACAAAGAAAGGAGACGCTTTTTTCCGCTCGTTTTTAATTAATCATACTGGAGGGGTTGAATAGTGAAGATTATGAAGAAAACAATTTACTTTATCTTGGCAATTGCATTAATTTTTCCATCACTTTTTTCGCAAACAAGTCATGCTTCTGCGAGCACCACGCAAACTTTAAACTTTAATACGACAGTTACTAACACAATAAGTAACAAAAATACTGAGCAAGTCTATAAAATTACACTGCCTTCAGCTGGTACAGTGAAAGTCAATTTAAACTCATATATCGAAGCTGTTACCTTGGATCTGACAGATGAAAATGGAAAGAGTGTATGGAGTTATAGCAGAGACATTTACGATGGATCTGCTTCCACGCCAAAACAATGGTCGGATCAAGCTGATTTGGAGGCCGGAACCTATTACATCAAGATTTCCCAGGCCGATGATTATACCGGAAAATATGATTTAAAGGTTGGATTTAATACTGCAGGAAGCAATGAAAAAGAGCCGAACAATGGCACATCACAAGCACAGCCTATTATACTTAATACCCAGAAAATCAACGGTTTTCTTAGCTTAAATGATGATACGGATTGCTATAAATTAATTTTGAAACAAGCAGGCACCATTGATGTTCACGTAGATTCAAACATTTATAATGTTTCGCTGAATCTTCTGGATGAAAATGGAAATGAGGTTTGGGGAATAGGTGAGGGCATATTTGGTGGATCCGCTCAAACGCCGAAGCAATGGTCAAGGAGTGATGATCTGGAAGCCGGAACCTATTATATCAAGATTTCCCAGGCCAACGATTATACTGAAACGGGTAAATACAATTTATATGTCAATTACACACCAGCAGGGAATAATGAAGTGGAGCCAAATAACAGTACATCGCAGGCACAGGGGCTGTCAAACGGCCAAAAAGTCACCGGTTTTTTGAGTTGGAGTGACGATACGGACGTTTATAAAGTAAAGCTAACAAAAGCAGGAAACCTTAAAATCAGTCTTGACTCCAGTATAGATTGGGCTTATGTGGATTTTACAGATGCGAACGGAAACAACATCTGGGGCGAAGAACCTGTCTATGACGGAACCAAAGAGACTCCCAAGCAATGGATAAAAGATGCTGATTTAGAGGCTGGAACCTATTATATCAAAATTCACGGCCCTGATACCGGCACTTATGACTTGTCAACCTGGTTTACTGCCGCCGGAAACAATGAATCGGAACCCAATAATGGAACGACCCAGGCCCAGCAGATTTCCTTTAATACGCAAAAAATAACCGGTTTTCTGAGCGAGAGTGATCATACAGATTGCTATAAATTCACATTGCCAAAAGCTGTAAAAGTTACGATGAATATAGATTCCTATATGGAGGGGGTCGATCTTCATCTCACAAATTCAAAGGGAACCGCCCTTTGGGATGACGATATTTATTACGGCTCCATTAAAACACCTAAACAATGGAACAAAAGTGAGAGCCTGCCAGCGGGAACATACTATTTAAAAATTAGCAGTGATTATAATACCGGCAAGTACGTTTTATCCGTCAATGCACCTTTGTACCCATCTACACCATCTATTAATACGGTAAGTACCAATAGTACAAGTGTATCTGGCAAGACAGACGCAAACTGCACGGTTAATGTTAAAGCTGGTTCCAAAACCTATAAGGGCAAAAGCAACAGCAAAGGCGACTATAAAGTTTCTATTCCTAAACAAAAAGCCGGAACAAAGATTTATGTGTATGCTACAAACACTTATGGGAAAAGTGGAACAAAAGTAACGACCGTCGGATCACCGGCTGCAACGCCGTCTGTGAACACAGTCAGCAATAAAAGCACATCCGTTAGCGGGAAGACGAGCAAATCAAGCACCGTTTATGTCAAAATCGGTTCCAAAACCTATAAAGGCAAAAACAACAGCAAAGGCGACTATAAAGTTTCTATTCCTAAACAAAAATCCGGAACAAAAATTTATGTGTATGCTACAAACACTTATGGCAAAAGTGGAACAAAAAGCGTGACGGTGGTTGACAGAATTGCACCAAGTACACCGTCTGTTAACACTGTCAGCCATACTTCCCGTTATATCACCGGAAAAACGGAAGCATATGCAACGGTCACCGCTTATACCGGCAGTAAAAAAATCGGCTCTGCCAAAGCTGATAAACATGGTAGTTACAAAATAAAAATCAGCCCGAAGAAAAAAGGGACTGCGATCAAAGTAAAAGCTACGGATAAGTCCGGCAACAGCAGTGGATACCGGACGGTGAAAGTGAAATAAAAAGGCATCAAAAAAGCGCAGTGGTTCAGCTGCGCTTTTTTGGTATTCAGTTTTTCAATAATAAATGGGTTGCTGCTTTTTGTACGTGTTTGAAGGGATTCCCCTGTTAGACAAATTCTACGATAATCAGTGTGGCCAATCCGTTGAATAAGCCGGGTTTCGTTTCCCGTTTCCATTTTCATCATCATCCACACCCATGTCGTGCTCTTTCAATGCTTTGTTTAATTTTGCAGCTTCAAGCAGGTCGGGTGTTTCGTATCCGCTTTTCACTGCCCAGATGTAAAAACCGAGCGAAACGAAAGCAATGAGGACCATGTCCCAGCCGTACGGAATCATGTTAAGGCCGCCAAATTTCTCACTTCCAAAATAAGAGATGCCCATCATCACAATCAGATAGGCGACCATCCAAATGCCGGACTTGAAATTTTTCGAAAAAGACTGCCATTTCCTTTTCGCCTGATAGTAAAAATAAATGGGAAGCCCAATCATAATAATGAGGAAAACTTCCCCGGTAAGCGGCCACCGTGCCCAGTATAGCGTCAGCGAAGCAAAAATAAATCCGCATGGCGCGATGATCTGCATGCCCTTCACCTGGAGCGGACGGTACAAGTACCCCGCGGTTTTTCTTAATGCCATGACAGTTACAGGCCCGGTGATATAAGAAATCAACGTAGCAACAGAAATAACCTCTGCCAGTGAACCCCATCCTTTAAATACAAACAGGAAAATAAAACAGATGACTAAATTGACAAACATCGCCGGGCGCGGAATGCCATAAACCGGATGCAGTTTGCCGATAAACCGCGGCAAATATCCATTTTTCTCCATACCATACAGCATACGCGCAGTTGTTGCAGTATAAGTAGTCCCGGTGCCGGATGGAGATACAAACGCATCCAAATACAAGACAATCACGAGCCAGTTAATATTTAACGCAATGGCAAGATCTGCAAACGGGGAGTTAAAATTCAAATGATTCCAGCCATGTGCCAGGACAGAAGGGCTGACACCCCCGATAAACGCAATTTGCAGCAGAACGTAAATCACCGTTGCAATTAAAACAGATCCAACGACTGCAATCGGGATCGACCGGCCCGGCTTTCTCGCTTCACCCGCCATATTAATCGGACTTTGAAAGCCGTTAAACGCGAACACAATCCCGGATGTCGCCACCGCCGTAAGCACACTTGACCATCCATATGGGGCAAAGGCATGGCCGTATGTAAAATTACTGCCATGGAATCCAACAATCAGAAGTGCAAAAATCGTCAACCCCGGAATCACGATTTTAAATATGGTGATCAGTGAGTTTACCCTTGCAAATAAACTGACTGCCCAGTAATTCAGAAAAAAATAAATCAATAGCAGCAAAGAAGCAAGGCCGAGTCCTTTTGGCGTCAGCATTCCGCTATGTGCCAAACTTTGTGCCCAGCTCCAATGCCATGAGCTCATATACTGCACAGAAGCCATGGCCTCACTCGGAATAACGGAAACAATGGCAATCCAGTTCGCCCATGCAGCAAGAAAGCCAACAAAAGAACCATGGGAATATTGGGTGTATTTTACCATTCCCCCCGCTACCGGAAACATGGCCCCCAGTTCACTGTAAGAAAGGGCAATAAATAAGATAACGACCATCCCAATCACCCAAGCAAAAATGGCTGCCGGGCCGGCAATCGTAGCTGCTTTCCAGGCACCAAACAACCAGCCGGACCCGATGATGGACCCAAGACCGGTCATGGTAAGCGCAAAAGTTCCCAACTTACGATGCATCGTGTTCATACAGTATCCTTCTTTCTTTTTTCTGTGTTGGCCAAGTTGAAAATACAAAAAGTGCTGACATGAAAAATTTGATTAAAATTTTACTTTATTTTACCCCGGCACAAGCAAGAGAAACTCATCCGCCTCCTCTAATAATGACAAAATTTATAAATGCATAATTCCATTTTATCTTTAAAAAATACGAATGCCCAATAATTTGAATAGAATCTATACAATATCTTTTCCCTCTTGAAGCAAGTGGATTCCCGGCCAGATTTCAGACTGTAAATGGACGGGCCGGCT
Source organism: Weizmannia sp. FSL K6-0777 (assembly GCF_038593185.1). Classification (NCBI taxonomy): domain Bacteria; kingdom Bacillati; phylum Bacillota; class Bacilli; order Caryophanales; family Bacillaceae; genus Heyndrickxia; species Weizmannia sp. FSL K6-0777. The sequence continues at coordinate 536,774 of NZ_CP151971.1, read as the reverse complement.
CTCCTTTTAATTCGGATTCAACAGTTGGCACAAAAAAAATCGATCCATAATAGAGATTGCTGAACGAATCGGATTTTGGCATTTTAACCGATTTACCCAGCAAACCGGCTTGAATGTTTACCACCAATAGAAGAAGTATCTCAAAAAGGGGGTGATTTTGTCCTCTTCTAACCGTTAAAATGCTTTCGAGTGCAAAGTTTTTTCTGTATTTCCTTCATAACCCTTTCATTTAAAGTTCGACAAAATCTTGTTCAGCAACCTCTAAATAAAAAGAGATGACTGCCGCAAGAACTACAAATCCACCATTGCACTCTTAAAAGCAGGAATTGTATAATAATAGCAAATTGAAAAAGTCGGAGGGGAGTGGGGCGTTAAATGCAAATCACGGTCGCGGAAGCACGGTTGCTTAAAAATGCGGTGTCCAAAAAACTGCATGACTTGATTCAGGATCGAAGCCAGATTGCCTACGTTGAATTTGAAAAAGGTGAAGAATATACGCCGCATGCACGAACATTTCAGGTGGTGAGCGCGAAATTCAGCAAGTGCGAAACCACTATCGGGCGGTCACAAAGGCACTGGCAGCATCCAACTTACGCACAACGATTGAATGGAAGGGTGAAAAAATATCCATCGTAGAGGCGCTAGAGCTTGTGAAACAACTTCGCGCCGAAGCTGAAATGCTCCAAGAGTTTGGCAACAGCCAACAAGTGGAACGGATAGCAAGAGGCGCTTTTGACGCAAATGTTGTCTACAAGAAAGCGCTGTTTGACCCCCCTGCGGTTAAAAAGCAGGCTGAAAAAACCGAAAAAGAAGCCAACCGTTTGTCGATACTGATTGACAAAGCCAATTTTAACGCAGCGGTTGACCTGGACTTTGTAGAGGAGTACCAGTAAACACCCGGCATGAGACCCGGCGGCAAGGGGCGGAGCTTGGATTCCGCCTTTTGCCGCCGGATCTCATGCCGGCAAGGAAAAGGAGATCTGGGGGCTTGCTGCTTAGATTTGAGCATATCAAATTGCTTGACACTCACTATTTACAACTGGTTGCGAACGAATCATGGTTCACGCTTGACGCCTTAACGCCGGGACACGCGTAACGAACGAATTATCCTTTTGATGGAATATCACGCATTACGCCCCCGGATCTCTCCTTTTTCACCACTTTAAGCTGTTAGGATACAAGACTAACGTGTATACAGTCATGCGTTCCTCCCCTTCGCTGACGAATCCAACTTAGACCACGCATTGGCTGAGATTCTCCATGAAGCTGGAAAAATATGTAACCCCGGCACTCTTAAAGAAAGCTTTACCCATACTGAAGTTCAAAAAAATCGGCAGTTTATTAACAAGCGTACGCTGCCTGACTAGAAACGTTTTATCATGAAAATCCGACTTACCTAAGATAGGGCTTGCTGAATAAGCAAAATGCCTAGATTTAGCAAGGTTGCTGACAGCTTTGGCAACCATTTAAATGCTAGAGTTTTATAACAAATCCAGTGAAAAGCTTGCACTCGAAAGCCAATTCAACGTATGGAGAAGATAAAATCATCCATTTTTGCAAAAAAATTCTTCTATATTTTGAGACAGCGCTTGCAGACAAACTCAGAATCGGATTCGTTCAGCAAACTCTAAGTTATGGGAAAGAAAAACCACACTGGAAAAGATGCAAATGTATTCTACATCAGCTCCCTGGGTGCTCATTTATAGATGCGATATCTATACTCCCGCCCGGCCCGGCAGGAAGCCGATAAATTTGAAGCAGCTGAATATTTTCCATAGAAAAAAGGAAGAAATCTTGAATAAGAGTTTTCTTCCCTTCGCTATTTACATCAAAAAAAGCTGTTTACAGTGATCCCGTGCCTTTACTCTATATTTAACAGTTTTTTAATGGATAGGACTTTATCATACTGTTTTTTCTTTTTCTTATTGACTTTCCACTGGCCTGTTTTTTCCCAATATTGTCGGAGAGCTAAGGCAGCTTCTTGATTTTGCTGTGCGATTACCTCCTCATATAACTCCGATTTGCTTTTTTCCAGGTCTGCTTGTGATTCTGTTAATGATTGTATGGCAAAGAGCAATCTTTCTTCCTCGGACATCGCCGCCAAGCGGGCCTCTGCTTTCTGTTGTTCACGCAACGCCTGCTCTTGCTCAATTTTTAGCAGTTCCTCTTTTTTCCGCTGTTCTTTTCGCTGCTGCTGTTCTTCCAACACTTTCCCCAATTCCGCTGTTACGTCCCTTACTTCAATTTCAATCCACACACTCGCAAGGAGTGTGACTAAAGGGGGTGATAATAATGACAGGAAAAGACGTATTTCAATCCACACACTCGCAAGGAGTGTGACCAGTGCGATACCAAGAAGCAATCGGGCTCCTAAAATTTCAATCCACACACTCGCAAGGAGTGTGACTTCCCTAACACCGGATACACTTACCTTTACTCCCATTTCAATCCACACACTCGCAAGGAGTGTGACGGTTGTGAACCATCATCATTGCGTTTGAAGGCATATTTCAATCCACACACTCGCAAGGAGTGTGACTTTGCGGATGTGCCGGCGAAAGAGACTGTGGAAATTTCAATCCACACACTCGCAAGGAGTGTGACAGCTATTATCGTGTAGAAATTTAATAGATTTTGACGAATATCTACAAATTACCCCATATTATCCCAAGTTTTGCTACACGAAAATTCCTTTATATGGAAAAGTCTATTGGATTTTTGGTGCGAATCCCATGGGAAATTCATGTACACTATTCATTCGCACAGTTTCACCAAAAAGCATTCTTATTACAGACTGCTATGTCGTAAAAAGCAGCACGTTAAAAAACCACTTTTTAACTAATCGTTCTTACGAGATAAATTGGACTGGTTAATTTTTGTTTTTCTGCTATATAAAATGAACTAAAACGTGTTACTCTGTTTCCTGCTGCAAAAAGTCATCAGTACTACTACGATTAATTTCAGCATCGGCGTCTAATTCGACAGATGTTGAATATCCTATTAAAACTAAAAATCATTCTAAGGACCTTCCCCGCTGTTAGGTTTTAAGCATCTGGTAAGCGTCTGACCCAAACCAAAGAGTGGCACTGAAGTAAAGCCCTGTATCCAAAGACAACAACTCAGTTGACAGCTTTGACATCTTTAAAAGAATTCACAATTTTATACAGCGTTACTCCCTCGGGCATTTTTTCATCAAAAACGACGGTATAATCTTTATACGATCTTGCAACCTTACTGTGATCGATTCGATGGATTTCAATTTTCTCGAACAATTGATTAGATGGTGCATTACCTAAATAACTTTCATGTGAAAATACATATAATCCCCGACATGCCATCCGACCGCGCGAGGCTGAATGATCCAGATCCCACATGTTAATAAGCGACTCCCACAGCCCTTTTAAATCTTCTTCTCTTACTCCTGTCTGAACTGCAAATGATGGTGTATAAAAACCATAGGAGATATATAAACCGTATGGCACATGGGCTTTCCTCCCCATTTGTCCGGTACGTGCCTCTTTATCAGCAGCTTCCCCGCCTTTAATATCATCAGCATTTGTTAATGCAACACGAGTAATACTCGATTCAGCAGGAAAAATCGGATCAACCGAGCGTGCGAATGTCAGTTGTACGGCTCCCCGTACTTGACCTGCATTAAATTTTTTTGTGGACATGACAGCACCAAACATACGTGTATCAAAATAATGTTCGCACATCCACTGCCGCGCATCTTTTACTGTTTTCAAGTTGGTGTCGTTTTCCGGTTTTCCTAATTGCTCATAAGCCTTCTTCTGCTCATTTGTAAGAATTCCGCGATGCTTGACGTAAATATCAAAACCTTCCAAATTCCCTCTGGTCAAGTAAATGTAATCTCTTATTTTTCTTTTTATTGCAACGTCCGTTACGATACCTTGCATTGTTTCCGGATCAATTCTCGGCAGATTGCCTGCGTCCGGATCACCGTTCGGGTTTCCATCCGTCACATCAAAGACGAGCACAAAATCGTAGCGTTTGTTTGGATCAATAATTGAATTTATGTTCATGTATTACTCCCCCTCAACAACGGTTTTATTTAAATCACTTACATTGGCAGCATCAGCAGGCATATTTTCTTTTTTCTTGTATATATCTTGTCTTTCATGATAGTAGCCTAGCGCAAACTCAGCCTGTCCTTGCAAATCAAGGACAGCTGGGAATTCTTTCAATTGGCCGGTTATTAATTGAATCCTTTGCTGATAACGAACTTCATATCCTTTGTTTTCTTTACTAATTTTACTTAAATGCCATTTGCTATTTCTCATTAAAAGCCCGAAAATTGTCCTTGGAGTAGATGAAGCTGCCGCATAGAACCTTGAAGCAATCGTTTCGTTTCCCTTTACTGCTTCGTATTGTACCGCTTCCAATACCGCAAACAACCTGCCGCACAAGTAAGCCGGCGTGACTCTGGCTTGATCCAAATCCACTGTCCATTCCTCCTTTTTTTGACTAATCAACCAGCTTTTTATTGCTGCTGCATGTATCCATGCCATACCGCCTCTTGCCTGAATTCTTTTTACCATTTTTGCTATAATCCGCCCGGAGAGCCTTTTCCCGTAAATGGCCCAGTTCATCCAGTCCTGAACATCTTCCTTCTGCATTTCCTTTCTGCCGTCACGGTACATGCACGCCGCCAATAAATAAATGCTGGCCGGTTTTGGCGCTCCCACAATTTGTTGTGCATCAAAAAATTGCCGGATTTGGTTTTTCACCTTCCATACAGGCGGCTCTGCATAGTCGCGGACAACCATTCTGGCCTTGTTTGCTGAAAGTGCTAAAATACATATACGATCTAAAGAACCGTGATTTTCGGCCCGTTTGAACGGCGATGATAGAATTCTCCGGACTGCAACAGGATCCGGGTCGGATAGAAACGTAAACATGCTGGTCGTTTCCGGATCGTTTTGCACAGTCCAGTACACGTACGTCACATTGCCGATTTCCATCATATGAGGGCCACCGTGCTGCTTTTTGTTAGGATATTTTCTCAATAAGTACGAGAGAGCTTGTCCATATTTTTGTTCACATGCAAAACATGTAGGTGCAATTTCTGAGTTTTCTAGTCCGTATGAAAAATAGGCACTTTTGTTGGCCGAAATAAGCTTTGTCCTTTCTTTCCCCAAAGAAAATTCAATGGTATGGCGTTTTACTGCCGGTGCAGTACGTCCGCAAATGAAGCAAACACTATCGTTCTCTTCCTTTGAGCTATTCTTTAATAGAAAATCCTCCCAAAACTTTTTTACTTTATTGTCTTCGTGGGGAAAGTCACCCGCTTCCGTCCGAAACAAGATAAAATCATCCGGTTTCATGCCATCTGGGAGCTGCCAGCTTTTACTTTCCAATATCCGCACGATCTTTTGAACAACTTCATTGCGTGTGGCCTCACAACATTCTTTCAATAATTTCAGGTATGCAAGGTGGCGTTCCGCTGCTCTATTTGCATTGGCGGGATTTTTAGGCAGTTGAAATACATACTCCGCCTTGTCAGTAAGCAAAATAGGCGATACACCCGATTGACGACTGCGATTCGGAATAACACGCTGTTCACCCCGCTCAGCCTGAATAAACTCAAAACGGTCATCATGTGTAATTACAACAAACCATTGATAACTTTTCCGGGCATATCCGACCGGCGGCAAATCATTGGCATGCTGTTCGGCAAACTCCACCAGTCTGCGCATATACATTCAGCCATCCACCTCCTTATACAGATACTCAGGCACATGCAATACACCCCGGTCCAATTTGGCATCAAAGAAATAGGGAATGACACGGGCATTTTTTTGTCCGGGATCTTTGGGATATTTTAAGTCGAATAACATTGGGCCAATGTCCATTGTATCGGGTATTGCCTTATCATCATCTTCAGGCAGGGAAAAGTGAAGTGAACATTCCCTTGTCCCGAGATAAGGGCGATAAAAACACTGCCCTTTGTTCACTCTTCGCAAAAACATAGATGCATACTTCCTCTTATTTTCCATCGTCAGGTTTACTAGTTGCATTTCTGCCGTTATAATATAGGCAACATCACGCAGCATGATTGAATGGCGCAATTGCCGTTCCCGGTTATCATCTGTGAAATAATCCCGTCTACTCGTGACGATGTTACCAGGCACAATTGAAGCAACTTCATTCCGCAAAATAGAATAATACTGAATGGGCTTCAACACATGGATGCTTTTTATTCGCCACTTGAATTCTGGCTTCCAAAAAATGCCTTCTAAAATGCCCCTTGCCGCAGACGGAGTCATTACTGGATAAGATACCCGTTCCACTTTCGCTTCCACCCTGGTAAACAGTGCATACTCGCCCCATACTTTCAGCCGGAAAATTTTCCCCATCTATCAATCTCCTCCCTCGTCCATATCCATAATCCCGGTTTTCATGTCATAATCACCGTGCCAAATATACCAACCTTCCGATATCTTTTCCAACTGATTTTGATTCTCTCTAAAAAAACTGCTGTCCACATATTCATTTACAGCAAATAACTGTGCCTCACGATACCATTCCTTTGTTAAATATGGAGCTTCTTTGTACATCCAAATCAATCTTTCAATTTGTCCATTTTCATCTTGGTAATTTTTGCAAAGGATGGATACCGTATTCTGATCAATCATTTGAAACAAGCGGCTCGCTTTCTCAAATGAAAAAGGTTTAAGGCTTGTTATTCCATATGAATCCAGCAAGTCGTCTCCACCGAGGGTATATAAACTCCGAAAATATTTTTCGAAAATCCAAGGCTCATGCAATGCAACGGTGCCGTGATGATTCAATAAAATTCTCGTTTGCTCCGTTCCTTTGCGGTACATTCCGCCAGGCATCCCCCCTCCAATCAATTCGAAAATAAACACTTTTCCTTTGTCCAGTTTTCCTTCTCTGTTGCTTCTTCCTGCAGCCTGAACAATTGAGTCAATCGGGGCCATTGCGCGAAACACTGTTGGAAAATCCAAATCCACTCCTGCTTCTACTACTGTTGTTGTTATGACAAGAATGGGCTTTTCTTTTTTTAAATCCTCTTTAATTTGTTCGATCACCTTTTTCCGGTGGTCAGGACACATCCGATTCGATAAATGATATAATTTCTGTCCGTTCACCTTTTGGCTGATTGCTTCGCGATATACCTGAAAGGCATCTTTCCTCGTATTTAGGATACAAAGTGCAGCAGGGTGTTCTCTCATTCTGGCCACAAGCTCTGAGACAGTTAGCGGCTTTTCAATCCGGGTATATTCAACCCGTTTCATGCTTGCAAACAGTTGATCATGGTTTTTACAAATTTCTACCGGCGTACCCATATTTCCAACCAATTCAGCATTTTTGAAAGACAACGGTGTTGCGCTGCATAAAACGACAGTGACATTAAAATGTTCCATTAATATGTGCAGAGCTTGAAAAATAGGTGCAAGAACATGGATGGGCAATTTTTGAAATTCGTCTAAAATAATCACGCTGTTTGCTAAACGGTGAAGCTTTCTTACTTTACTTGTGCGGTTTGAAAATAAACTCTCAAACAATTCCACTGTCGTTGTTACAATAATCGGAAATGAATCCCAGTTTTCAGCTGCCAACCTTGCCCGCTCCATTGACTCACCTTTATCATCTGTATAACTTAGCTGGGAATGCTGTTCCAAAACGGATGCCTTCCCGAAAACCTTTTGATACTGTCTGGCTGTTTGATCAATGATGTTCACGAGCGGCAACGCCACAATCACCCGTTTTTTGTTAAATCTTTTTGCATGCTCAAGTGCAAAAGCTATCGAAGCCAACGTTTTCCCCAACCCGGTCGGTACAACCAGCGCCCGAAAAAACAAAGGTTGTTTTGCCGCTTCTCTGCAAGCCATATATACTTCATTTCTATATCTATTTATCTCTTTATCCTGGCTTTCCATGCGCAACTTAAGCATATAGTTCTGTAATTGTTCATCCAGTTGTTGTATACTGAATGCTTTTCCCCGCCGTTTTATACTCTTTCCATAATCAAAATAACGTTCTGTATCCAGAAAGTCAGAATCTACAAGTGCAGAAAAACACATTCTCATCAGCATTTCTTTGTACGCAAATGAAGATTTACGATCAGATTTTCCTCCGAGCGGCAATCCCGGAAATCGTTTCAATATGTCTTTAATCATTTGCATTTCTGTTTGTGACAACTCCGGAATTGCTTTCAAATATTGCGGGGCTTCACGAACCTTTTCCTCAGACAACCTTGGTAGATCCGGCATCCCTGTATGATGACCCGCTACTATCAGAGCAGCCATGATAAGTCGTTCATCCCGCACCTCTTGTAGAATGTCACAAAGCGCAATCACACCACCAATAGCATGTTGGACTGACCCGCGAATTTTTTTGTCTGCTTTTAAGTATTGTACAAACGCACTAGACTTTTTCCCCAAGTCATGTGCAATCGCAGCAATGGCCGTGATCCCGTAACGATCAAACGTATGGCTAAAACGTCTTGCTTGAAAATACGTCCCCTTAATATGCTCATCCAAATAATGAGGCTCTTTATTTTCAGCAAAATGGGCAATGTATCTGATTTTTACCACCTTCTGTGAATTGGAAATTTAACCATACATTAATTATAGTAAAAATTTTCTTGCTCTGCAACACAAAAATTTGAACATTTAATATTTTTTAAACCCCGCATCAAAAGTGACGAGTTCATAAAAAAAGAGATGTTTTTTATATCTGTTTTCATTGGACTCATATCATATAAATGTCTGTTAATATTGAAATTCCGCTGCCGAACAAAAAAAGGCCAAACTATCGGGGCAATACCCATACCCTGGTAGTTTGGCCTACACACGTAAAAATCAAGAAAAACGTAAATTTCCAATTCACAATTTCAATCCACGCACTTACTGCGTACACCAAGATATAAACAACGCATCAATCGTGTTGATGTTTAAACCTTAATGTACTCCCATAAAATGCGAATAAAATATATAGCGTAGTTTATCAGAGATGATTAAAAGTTTCAAACCGTCTCTATTTACCTTCATTTTGTCCTTACAAATATAGCATAAGACAATCCCCCTCCCCAAAATCTAATTGAACACTGCATACTTTAAGGATTCCCGCGTTCTTTCAAAGTTGGGCAGTGCGCACCCTTATTGGATAAGACCATATCCCAACTGGTACCCCGTTTGACCCTTTTCCCCCTGCTACCTATTCAAAAAGCTCATCTGCCAATTTTTCGATTTGGGCTTTTCGTTCCTTTGTTTGTTGCCTGTCAATGCGCAGTGTTCCATCTTCGACGACGAGAACGTCTCCGGCTTTGACAGCGGATGGGAGCTCACTTAGACGGATATCCACAGTCGTCCGGTCCTCTTTTTCACAAACAGCAAATTCCCCTTCGATCCGATCCACAATATATGTCATCAAAAACGGCCTCCTTTATTGCGGGGTAAAAGAAGTATGGGTGGTATATGTTTTCCCTTTTACAACAGCTTTTATATCAATCCGCACTTCATAACCAGGAGCCGCTCTGCTGATTCGAACCGAAAGCGGCGTCCCTACCGTTCCCTGATAGACGGTGTCTTTGCTTTTATAATGAAAAGTGGCCTGATACGTTGCGCCTGTCAAACCTGTAACCATTAAATTGATTTTACCATACTGCTGAGGCGTTGGATCATCAAGATTCGCCTGTAATGTACCGTTAGAAGTGGTTTGCTGGGATGGCTGCTTTACTGGCGGAGCAGCCTTTCCGGAAGCCGTTGCATTTCCCTCTTCCGAAGACGAATAATTCGGCGTTAAAGACGGAACCGGCTGGAATTCAATGGAATGCCCATCTGTCACCGCTAAAATGGTCTTCATTTCGTCTGTCCGGAAAATTTGAATATGATTCGCCTTTAAACGACTGATCACCTCGTCATTTGGAAGGCCGTACGAATTAACCTTCGCTACCGAAATAATCGCGTACTTCGGTTTTACGGCATCCAAAAACGCCTGGCTTGTTGCAGTCTTTGAACCATGGTGCCCCACTTTTAATACCTGGGACGAAAGATCCTGGTGCGTTGCAATCATATCTTCTTCAGAACGGATAGGGGCATCTCCCGTGAATAGAAAAGTGCCTTTCTCCCCATAGGAAAGTTTTACAACAGCCGACCAGTCATTCATCTCTTCGTGATAATCTTTTACAGGACCGACAAACTTCATCGATGCCCCCTGCAGTCCAGTATCAACGTTCGCTTTTGCCTGCTTGATTTTAAGTCTGCTATTTTTCACGTCCAGCAAAAAATCTTCATAGGTTCTGGTTGTATTCACGACCCGCGGCGCATATACATTTTTTACTTTTAAGTTTTCCAGAACCGTATCCAGGCCCCCGATATGATCGGCATCCGGATGGGTGGCAATCACATCATCCAATTGGCTGACATGCAGCTGGCGAAGATACCGGACAACATCATCACCTTTGTCATTATTCCCGCCATCAATTAACACATTTTCTCCTTTTGGCGTTTGGATGAGAATGCTGTCCCCTTGCCCGACATCAAAAAAATAAACCTTTAGTTTTCCTTTTGGAAGTGATGCAGTACTTTTATGATGGCTGTCTGTCTTGTTAACAGTTTTGCTGTCTGCTTTACTCTCTGATTTTTCCGTGCTTACCTGCTGAACCTGCTTTTCTTTTGCCGGCTGGCTGTTAGCGGGTTGGGTTTGGCCGCAACCGCTGCAAAAGAGCATGAAGAATAATAGCAGAAACCATGCGCCCGTCCGGTTAATTTTCAAATTTTATTCTCCTTCTTTCCATATGGACTCAAATGGTGAAAAAACTGGAGCCCCTTTCAAAGTGGCAAAGACATCATTAGTTTACCATACACAACCCGCTCTAGAGAGAAGTCCGGATAAAAAAACCAATTTCAAATTTGATAAGGAATTTGGCTGCTTTTGTCGTATATAAATAAAGATGGCATGGAATGTAAAAAAGCTTGCACTTGGAGACGCTGTCGTATACAAAAAATTTTTAAACTGGATTGGAGGGGAAATGGCATGCCAAACTCCCGGAAGCGGCCCAAATTGAAAATTCCCAAGACAAAAAGCGAATGGTTTTGGGACATCATTGGCTATTTATTTTTCTTTGGTTCGATTATTTTTCTGGTTAGCGTTTGGGGGAAACTTCCAGAAAAAGTTCCCGGACATTATGATGCCTCCGGTAAAGTCGATCGTTGGGGATCAAAATGGGAACTTTTGATTTTACCCGGCGTGGGGGCAATCCTTGCGCTATTGATGCAGGTTTTGGAAAAATTCCCTCATATTTATAATTATCCTGATCGATTAAATGAATCAAATGCAAAACAATTTTATGTGCATAGCCGGAAACTGCTAAATCAATTGAAAAATATTTGTCTGATTTTCTTTGCTTTAATCTTATTGGAATCCATTGTGATTGCAATGGGATGGGGAAACGGGTTTGGTAAATGGTTTTTACCTATCGTAATCATTGGCATGGGAATTCCAATTGCATCAGGAATCGTGACGCAAAAAAATAAAATAACAACAATACGATAAAGGAAGGATGAACGCTGAAAAAGTTTCACCACTCAAACCAATATAAAGCAAAAAATACGAATAAACGGCGCTGTTCCTTAACATAGAACCCGTCTACGTTAAGAAAGCGAGAAAATTCGGCGTCCTTCCTTTACTTAGAGCACGCCTATGTTAAGAAGGCAGAAAAATTCGATGACCTTTCTTAACATAGAGCACGCCTACGTTAAGAAAGCAGGAAAAAATGACGGTAACCCCTAACGTTTTTATATAATATAAATAGCAGCATGTTGAAGGAGCGGTCATAAATGAAAACAAGAGAGGACGCTATTCATTACTGTTTAAAACTGGAAAATACATATAAAGATTATCCCTTTAAAGATAAAAATTGGACATTAATGCGCCACAAAGAAAACAAAAAAGTATTCGCCTGGATTTTTGAAAGAAACGGCCATATTTGGATCAATGTGAAATGTGAAAACGGCTGGCTGGATTTTTATCGCCGGAAATACCATGCTGTTGTTCCGGCATACCATCTGAACAAAGAGCATTGGAATTCCATTATTCTTGACGGCACCGTCCCGGAGGAAGAAATCTGTGATATGATAAGGCAAAGCTATCACCTAACAAAGAAAAAAGGAATTCAGTCAAATAGGAGCCGGTAAAAATGAGAACACGCATTACGGAGATATTTAAAATAAAATACCCTATTATCCAGGGAGGCCTTGCTTATCTCGGGTATGCAGAATTAGCTGCTGCTGTTTCCAATGCGGGCGGCCTGGGGCAAATCACTGCCGCGACGCTGCGAACACCTGAAAAACTTCGCAATGCAATTCACAAAGTACGAAAATTAACCGGGAAGCCCTTCGGTGTAAACTTTGCAATCGCAAGGTATAACGGCCGGTACGAGGAGTTGCTTGAAGTGGCCATTGAAGAAAAGGTTCCAGCCATTTCCATCAGTGGCGGTAACCCGCAACCGGTCTTCGAAAGGATAAAAGGAGAAAACATTCGTACACTTGTGCTTGTGGCTGGAACAAGACAAGCACAAAAAGCTGAACAATTGGGTGCAGACGCAGTGATCGCCGTCGGGCAGGAAGGCGGGGGCCATTTAGGCCGGGACGACATTGGCGGCATGGTGCTCATTCCCCGGGTTGCAGACGAAGTATCCGTTCCTGTAATCGCCGGCGGGGGCATTGGGGACGGGCGTGGATTATTGGCTGCCCTTGCTCTTGGCGCAGAAGGAATTCAAATGGGGACCCGTTTTATTGCCACCAAAGAATGTATTCATGCACACGAGAAATATAAGCAGGCAATCGTGCATGCAAAAGAAACGGATACAGTAGTGATTAAGAGAACATTAGGGGCACCGGGCCGGGTTTTGAAAAACCGCTTTGCCTTGAATATTATGGAACGTGAACAGGAAGGGGCATCCTACGAAGACCTGAAAGAGATGATTAGCGGTAGCGCAAATTGCAACTATATTTATGACGGGAATGAAGAAAAAGGTTATGCTTGGGCCGGACAGGTCGTCGGCCTTATTCATACGATTCCGACAGTGCAGGAATTGTTTGACGAGATGATGCATACTGCAGAAAAAGGGTTATCCCGATTAGATCATATTATGAAAGAACAAACCCATAGATCATCGTGAAGCAACAATTGACAAACCTGACGGGGCTCCCTGCCCAACACTCGTTTGGTTGGAGAAAAATTGACCCCCCGCTAAAAATCTGCCAATGATTCATCATTGGCAGATTTTTTATTCCACCATTCCAATGAAAGGGGGCTTTACTTTATCCAGCGCCAGTTAGATTTAACGTGCTTCCCGGTTCAACATAGTCGCGGGCACCCGAAAATGTAAATCGCAGCATCTGACATCTGCAAATCTGCCAAAGATCCATCATTGGCAGATTTCTCATTTCTATCCGGCACCAGTTAGAATTCACGTGCTTTCCCGGCTTCAACATCCAAGAATTTAAATCGAGGCAACTGGCATCCGCCCCAGCTCCCCGGCTGCCTTCACCCGGATTCTTGTCGCATTTCCCGGAAGATAGGCGAGCGGGACATCTTCTATATCCACAATGACAAGGCTGCCGGGATCTGCCCCCGCTTTGATCGCTTCTTGCTTCGCCTGGGATTTGGCAGATTCCAGTGCCTGCTCCCTGCCTATTTCGTCAAGGACGTAAATTTTTTCAATTTGGCCGCTGACTTGTGCAATCGCAGAACCTATCGCATTGGCAACACCGGAATGTTCCGGGCGGATGACCCGTGACGCGCCTTTTAAAGAGTCCGGCAGCAATACACTCCCGCCGCCGACAAGGATGACCGGAACCGGTGCCGCACTTGTTTTCATCTTATCGATGGCTTCTTCGACCATTTCCACCATTCTGCCATACACCTGCTGCATCACTTTCTTGTCAAGATGCGCTACTTTTTCCGGGTCGCCCAGTTCCACTTTTCCAAGTGCTACTGCCACATCGGTTGTGGTGAGGGTGTCTCCCCCGAAAACCAAACCTTTTTCCGGAAGCCTGTAACCGACACTGTCCGGCCCGATTGTGAACTCCCCGCTATCGCGGATGCGTACGATTGTCCCGCCGCCAAGACCGATTGAAATGAGATCCGGCATGCGGAAATTTGTCCGCGCCCCTCCGATTTCAACGGCAAGCGATGACTCCCGGGGGAAAGAGTTGACAAGTACGCCGGCATCCGAAGTCGTCCCCCCGACATCGACCACGATCGCATCAGACAATTGGCTTAAATAAGAAGCGCCGCGCAGTGAATTGGTCGGGCCGCAAGCAACCGTAAAAATCGGATATTTCACGGCATAATCAACCGACATCAGCGTGCCGTCGTTTTGCCCGAAAAAGACGTGTGCTTTGATGCCCTCATTTTTAAGTGCCTGAATAAATCCTTCTGCGGCTGTTTTGGCAACATTGACAACCGCTGCATTCAAAATGGTTGCATTTTCCCGTTCAAGCAGGCCGACGGAACCAATTTCGGACGACAACGAAATCGCAACGCCATCTCCCAATACTTCCCTGAAAATTTCGCTTGCCCTGTGCTCATGGCCCTGGGAAACAGGTGAAAAGACGGAAGTGATCGCAATGGAGTCCACTTTTCCTTCCATTTCCCTGGCAATTTGAAAAAGATGATCGGTATCAAGCGCTGTAATTTCCCGGCCGTCAAACTCATGGCCGCCGCGAACGAGATAAACGTGTTTCCCTAACGCTTCCCTTAAATCTTCCGGGACGCCGATCAACGGTTTCACAGCCAATGTGGCCGGCGCGCCGATCCTCACAACTGCAATATTGTTTAATCTTTTTCTCTCTACAATGGCATTTGTACAATGTGTCGTGCCAAGCATGGCATACTGTATTTGATCGCGCGGAACATTGGCATCACTGATGATCTTATGCATCGCATGGTATATGCCTGTTGCCACGTCTTCCGTTGTCGGCGATTTGGTTTCCGCAATCACAGTATTCTTTTCATCCAGTAAAACGGCATCTGTATGTGTGCCGCCAACGTCGATTCCAACACGGTAAACTCCCATTATGAACGCACTCCTTCTTTTGCAAGTTCTTCCACCGGAACATAGTCCACATCATATCCGAAATATTTCGGGCCGACCGTTGCCAGTCCTTTTTCTGTTCTCCATTTTGGATGGCACGGAATTCCAATGACAACACACCGGGCGCCGTAACGAATTCCCTCTGTTGTGATCGGGAGCCCCGTTTCCGCATCCAAAACAGCGATTAAATCCGGGGTCATGCACAATAAACGTTCTTCCGTCCGGGCCAAAAGATGCTCGTTTTGAAACCGAAGCGTAAGCGTCTCTCCTTTATTTTCATGCATGCCTTCAAACGTTGCTGTCCCTCTTGCAAATCCGGATTCCGTTTTACGGTTAATATCTTTCACTTTGCCGGAAAACAGCGGAAACCCTTTGACGCTTTTGACAACTTCCCGAATTGGATTTGCGTTGTTTTCCTTTGCTTTCCGGATCGTTTTGCCAATGGTTTCTTCGAGTTTTAAAATATTGCGGACGCCGCTTTCTTTTAAATTTCTCCCTTTCATCGCGTACATGGCAGTCATCGCAGATCCTCCCATTTGGACCGTTGCTGCCCGGGCAATCCTTTCTGTCCAAACATTATCGATGGTAGAAAGGACAACGGTATTTCCTTTTTCATCCGCTAAAACGGCCGGCGTTGCAGCTATCCCGTCCAGATAAAATGTCACCATTTGCAGTTCCGGAAAAGCCCGCCCCATTCCATCCGCATCGACAACAGGCAACCCCAGTTTCGCAGCTAACGCAAAGGGCAGCATGGAGTTTACCCCGCCGGCTTCAATGGGAAAAGTAGCATAAATTTTATCGCCGAGATACGTTTCCAATTTTTGAAAGGCAACGAATGCTTCCTCACCGCTAGGCGCTTTTTCCAGCATGACAGTCGGTGCGCCCATCATGGAGGAAGGAACCACCAGGGCATCATCCGGCACTTCTTCCGCATCCAATAAAGTGACCTCGCCGTATTCTTCAATTGCCTGGATTGCCATCAGCTTCCCGATGTACGGGTCACCGCCGCCCCCTGTGCCCAGCAAGGCGGCTCCAACTGCGATATCTTCTATTTCCTGTATTCCGATTTTTCTCATTGCTTTTTAGGCCTCCAATATTCAGATTCTTTAAGATGCCATTTTTTCTTCAGCGGGGTTTTTCCTGACGGCCTGGACAATCAGCATGCCTGCCAGATACACCGCCGCACTCGCCGCCAATGAATTGATGGACGGGATCCCCATTTTCACAAAGTATCCGACTGCAAAACCCGCAGCCCAGGAGATCATCGTAACCCAGTTTACATTTTCTTCTGTCTCCGGCAAGGTTCCTTTCATCCGGCTGGCATCCAATTCCTTCTTGTGCGTTCTTAGTACAAAGTAATCCACGACAATGATGCCAGCAATCGGCGGCACCAGAACCCCGAGAAAAACAAGAAAATCCGTAAAGCGGCCGAGGATGCCCATCACAGACAATAACGTCCCAATGATGCCGATCGCGAGCGTCACGAGGCCCCGATTCAATTTGACGTTCAATATGGTGTCAAAGATATTTGTAAAACCGAGTGATGATGAATACAAGTTCAAGTTATTGATTTTAACGGTGGAAAAAACAACAACCAATGCACCCAGCCACCCGGAAGTTTGCATCATGATGCTCGCCACGTCGCTTGTTTTGGCGGCAAGTGCCATTAATACGGCAATCATATTGATCCCAAGCTCCCCGACAATGGTGCCGATCATCGTCATCCAGAAAACGTCTTTCCCGTTTTTGGCAAATCTGCTGAAATCCGGCGTAATCACGGCTCCGATAATAAATCCGCCTGCCACCATTGTTGCGGCCACTCCCATCGTCAGCGGTTTTCCGGCAGGTGCGCTTGCCATTAACTCCGTAATAGAGGATTTATTGAGCACATCATAAATGCCGACTGCCACTGCCAATAGAAACGCAGGAACAGCAATGGATGCTGTTACACTTAAAATTTTAAAACCAAAGATGACAAGAACCGTTACACCCAAGCCTGTTATCGCGGCCGCAACCGGCAGGCTGATTGCCCCGTTCGTGGATTGGACGATCCCCTGGGCAAAGACCGAGTTTTGTACGCCAAACCAGCCGATGCAAGAAATGGCAATCACAGCGCCAATAATGCTTGACCCGTACCTGCCAAAACCCGTCCACCGGGATAACAGGCTGGTTGACATTCCTTCTTTTGCACCCGCATACCCAAGCAGAAAACTAATGACTTCAAGGATGACACTGCCGAACATCGTTGCCCAAAAAGCCTGCCAAAAGTCCATCCCGTATCCTAATGAAGCCCCCAAAATAAACTGTGAAATCGTCGCTAATGAGCCAACCCGGACAATGGTAATATTCCACAAAGATTGGCGTCCGGACGATGGCACCCGGGACAGAGAATAATCATCACCAAGACTTGATTTTTTTTGCATTTTGCAGCCTCCGTTTTATAAAATTTGCTCGCCTACAGCTTTTATTTTGATCCGGAGAATTTCCCCTTTCATGTACTCAAAGGGATACTCTTCTATATAAGCAAGTTTGACGGTATCAGGATCTGCGCCCTTTTTGATGGCTTCTAATTTGCAGGCAGAAGCTGCTCCGGCGACCACTTCCTCTTTGGAGCGGTCATTTAACCAGTACACTTTATCCGATACTTCGCTGATGGTCGCATCACAAGCCCCGATTGCCCCGCTATACGGATAGCCGGCCGGATTCAGCACTTTTTCGTACTTTCCGAATAATTTCGGGTTAAAAAGCGGGCTGCCCCCGCCGACCAGTACAATGGGGAGGTTTCTTTCTTCATTTTGCAGCCGGTCCAGGATTTCTTTTATTTTTCGCACCACATATTGGACAACCATCGCACACTCATTTGCTGGTACATATTTTAATTTTTCTGTGTGGAGTTCAGGATCATAAAAAGCATCAGGAAAGAGCTTAAGAAAGCAATCACTGACTGTCAGTACATCCCCTCCCCAGGCAACGCCGTATTGCTTAATATCATTGGAAAGCAGCGGCAACAGCTCCACTTCCCCCTTCCGGATAACTGGCCTGTTCCCTGTGCCAAAAGGGAGGGAAATGACTTCCGGCATCTCAAGCCCTACTTCCAAGCCGGGAAAATCGGAAGAGCCCATTACTTCAGGCAACTCCCCGCCGGCAACACGCGCAGCATACACTTTGCTTCCGCCGATATCCACCGCAATCACATCTTGAAGCCCGGAAAGTTTCGCCGCCCCTTTCAAACTGTTGGCCGCTCCGGAAGCAAGCGTCAAAACCGGGAATTTCATCGCTTGATCAACAGACATTAACGATCCGTTATTTTGCGTCAGCCAAAAAGGGCATTCCAGCAAGAGAGAGGAGAAACCATCCGCTAAATGGGCAAGCATTTTTTCGAGCATTTTCGACAATAAGCTATTGAGCAAAGCGGCATTTTCCCGTTCCACAAACCCAAGGGAGCCAAATGAATGGGAAACCGTAACAGGCATTTCCGGGAATCTTTTCCGAATTTCATTTTTTACCGCAACTTCTTCATTTTCATACAAAGGGGAATAGCTGCCCACGATGCTGACAGCTTCAACTTTTCCATCAGCAATGGATTGGTAAAGCGGTTCGAGCGGTTTGAAATCCGCGATCCGGCCGCCGCTCTTGTTGTAGCCATGATCACTTTCCATAAAATACGGCTCTGTGATCAAACGCCGAAGTGTTGCCGGCCATTTAAGCGCCGGGGTGATATTGACAGGCCTTCTCGCAATGCGGATTAGAGCTGTTTTTGCTAAAACCTTCTCATCGTATACGGCATTCATTAGTTCTGTTGTTCCGATATAAATCCCTTTTACTTCCTCTGCCCTGATCTCTGATTTTTGCAGCAGGGCCTTCATTGATCGATATACGCCTGTATAGACATCAGGGGTGGTCAAAGAACTGGAAACCATTTTGAGCTTCCCATCACCGGAAACCAAAACGGCATGCGTGTTGGTCCCGCCAATATCAATGCCAATTTTCACCTTGCTGCCTCCTCCCGGCCGTTTCCTTCTGAAGAAACTGATTTGGAATCCGGAACATTTCAGGACCCGTTTGTGCAAGCATTTTTTTCGTCTGATACAGTCCCGGAGCCTTTACCGTTAAAACCATGGCCATCATCCCTTCACGGAGTTCCGATACAGCTACAGGCAGCCCGGTTTCATAATGAACGAAAATGATTAAATCAGGGGTTGTACAATGGCACGCATCCGGAATTTGAAAAGAAAGAAATTCATTTTGAAAATACAGTTTTGCGCGTTGCTTATGGTATTCCATCTGCCCGGCCAGTTCCAACGCGCCCACCAGCATTTCCTCTTCAAACCAGCGATTGATGGCCCGGATTTTCCCGGCAAACGCAATCTCCATCTCCCCGTATACAGATTGAAAAAAGGCATGGCGCAACTGCTGCACTTTCACCCAGATAGAGGCGTTTTGGGCAAGTATTTTTCCAATTTCCAGTGCCAGCTTCAATGTTCCCGGTACCATGGCCGCCCTCATACGGGACCCGGCAGCCCCGAAGCAGGCAAAATGGCAATACCCATCCTGCTGAAACATAAATTCTTTCAAAGTGCGCGAGACATGCTTTGCTTCATTTATTACAAGCGTTTCGTCTTTTGAACAGGCGGCGAGCGGAACGGCCGGGATTCCAGCATGATAGAAATGCACCATCTCCAGTTCGGGGAAGGATCTGCCCATCCCATCGCCATCAATGACCGGAAGATGGCATTTGAACGCAGCCAGTAAAGGGGTTAATGCATTGATCCCCCCAATCTCCATTGAAATCACAGCGTCTGCTTTTCTGCCTGACACAGATTCATATTCTTTCAAAGCTTTTACAATTTCTTCCCCTGCAGGCAGATCTTCTTTCATTAACACCGTGGACCCTGCGGCTGCGACCGGCACGACCCACTCGTCTGCCATTTCAACTGCGGTTTTTACTTCTATCACGTCATCTTCTTCCATAGCAGACAAAAGCAAATACGCTGCTATTTTCGTATCCCCGCCGCCTCCGCTGGATAAAAATTTTGCGCCGGCGCTTATGTAAGCAATGTCTTCCTTGTGAATGAACCAGCTCACGACCTCACCCCTCACCAAATACAATGCAAATATCGTGCCAAAAATATAAACGGACAGAATCGTTCATTTCGCAATGTATTCGGACATTTTTAAAGTTTATAAAATCGTTTTTCTCATTTTATGGTTTGAGAAAAAGGCACGCAAATTTGCCGTTTTCAACATATTGTATTTAAATTTCTCTTTTTTTCTCATCTTTTCGCACGTTTTCTCATGATTCTCATTTTTATCCCTGCATTTTCTTTAAATAACGGTACAAAGTAGCCAAACTGATTCCCAAATCCGCTGCTGTTTTTTTCTTCCCCTCTGTACTCCGGCCGTTCCGTTCCAACAATTCCAGTACTTGCCTTTTGTCCAGCCTGGTTTGATAATGATTGGTCCGTGCCGATTTTTTTACAGATGGAGGCAATGATTTTGACCCCGTTTGCAAAGAGGATGGGAGGCTCTCCAATGTTACCGTATCCCCAATTTCCAATTCCACAAAATGGCGGACCACATTTTGTAACTCCCGGATATTTCCCGGCCAATCATATTGCATAAGCCTGTCGAGCGTTTCCGCCGCTAAACTTTTTGGATGCTTATTCAAATCTTTTGAATATTTCCGGGTAAAATGCTCAATCAGGACAGACAGGTCTTCTTTTCTTGCCCTGAGTGGCGGAATATAAATGGGAATTACACTGATCCGGTAATACAAATCTTCCCGGAATTCTCCCTTTCTGATCAATTCCTCCAAATTCCGGTGTGTTGCTGTGATAATACGGACATCGATCTTCCTGCTTTTGTTTGAGCCAATCCTTTCCAAAGTTTTTTCCTGCAGCACCCGGAGTATTTTTGCCTGCAGGTACAAGGACATATCCCCGATTTCGTCTAAAAACAGCGTGCCGTGATTGGCCAGTTCAAAACGCCCCGGTTTTTCTTTTTCTGCTCCCGTAAAGGCCCCTTTTTCATAGCCAAACAGTTCGCTTTCCAGCAAGTTTTCAGGTATCGCCGCGCAATTTAAGGCAACAAAAGGCTGATCTTTCCGCTCACTTTCATGATGGATGGCTTGGGCAAACATTTCTTTTCCCGTTCCGCTCTCGCCGCGCAGCATGATGGTTACATCGCTTTTAGACACCCTTTTTGCTGACTGGATCGTCTGTTTTAGTATCTCACTGACGCCGAGAATATCTTCAAAATGGTAAAGGCGCCGGCCGGCCTGCTCCGGTTTTTCTGTCTTCTTTGATTTTAAAAGGATCATATACGAGACAATCCCTTGTTTGCTTTTTACCGGTTGAATGGTGGCAAAATAGGCTTCCCCCTGGTTTCCCGGCACCTGCACCACCATCTCATCCTTTTCGTTCCTGCTTTTGATGCTTTCCCATTTTTCCTTTGTGATATATTGCATAATCTTTTCACCCATTAAGGTGGTTCTTCTTTTGCGAAAGAGCGAAGCCATATGTTCATTCATTTCCTGGATTAGTCCGTCCTGGTCCACTAGACAAAAAGGCTCGGTAATGGATTGAATCAGTTTCCGGGTTTCGAGATGGATCTCCCCGAACCTTTTTTGCCATGTTTCCCTTTCTAATTTCTCAGCCACCCATTGGCAGGCCAGTTCTGACAATAACTTTAAGTATTGGATGTCCCGGGCGAACCCTTCTTTCTCGCCCTGCTTCGGCCGCAACAATAAGACAGAGACCACTTTCATCTCCTGAACAATCGGAAAATAGCAAACGGCTCCCGCCTCTTCCCGTCCCGCATCCATTCTTACGCCCGATTTGAACATTTCTTTTATATACGCTTGATCCAAACCCTCACACTGTAACAACGCATCCTTTTCCTTTATCTCCACAAAACCAGGAGTAGCGAAAAAAAAGGCTTCATTTAATGACTGTTCAAATTCTGTGTATGGCATCTGCAACTCCCTCCAAAAGTCATGAGCGGTACCTGCATACCCAAAAAAGAGTGACAGGCACCGCTCTGCTTGATTTGTTTATTACCACTCATTCGATCGCAAATCTTTCGATGTAACATTCCAAAAATTGCTCCAAGACTTTTACCTATACCGTACCAAGGCTATACTGAAAGATCATTAATTATGATGATGTGTCTTATATTCCACAATAATCTTTCTGGTCTCGTTTAGATCTTTCATCACTCTGTAAGGCTTCGTGATTACCCGAAAAGGTAATTTGGAAAGAAATTCACTAAGGTCTTGTTTGTATTCCTCAGTTAGTCTTAACGGTTTTGTTGATATCCTATTATAAATTTCTTGATAAAATACTTTTCCAAAATCAATATTTTTATCAATTACCCGATGACATTGCTCACATTCTATTTTTGTGATTATATCATTAATATATGTGACTTTATGCGCGACTTCTGTTTTACAACGTATACAATATAAGTCAGCTTCCATTTCGAACTTTTTCATTTGATTTTCCTCCCTGTGATTTTTCTCAGCTTTCTACAGCAAATTCAATATGCCTGTTACCCTTATCATCACTATCTTTATAAAATCCACTGAGCAGGAAAAAAATAACTACTTTAAGGGTAATTCACCTCTCTTTATTAAGTCAATTTACTTTTAAAAAATTTTATCCCAAATTACGAAAGTGCAGCGATTTGATAGCTAAAATCCACACACGTGGAAGTAAATGTAAAATATGGAATCCAAATCTATAATTTCAGGTGGTTGAAGGTATACTTTCCCCCTCCCCACCTTTGCGGGCTTTTTAATTTCCAGTATTCAGTTCCTGTCTCTCAATCAATCATGCGCACACTTTGAATCATTTTCCGGAATGCCCATTTGTGGGCATATGTCTCACAAATGTTCAATGAGACCCTCCGGCTGTGAGATGTCAGCACGCCGGCCGAATAAATAAACTCTCTTCGAAACCGCCTGATGGTATAGGACTTGAACGCAGCCGGGCAATGGTCCTTTTTAAAGATCTCGAATAAATTGTACGCCAGTAATTTAATCAGAAGATCCATATGATTTGCCCCGAAAGAATCTGTTGGAATCTTGTCCATCGAAAAACCATATTTAGACTCTTTGATATAGTTTTCCAGACAGGCTCTCTGATTGTAAAATCTCCAAATATCCATAGGTTCCCAGTCCATCGTTGTCACAATGGCTTCATAATCCCAGAGAAAATCAAACAATTGAAGCTGGTCTTCCTCATACTTGTCAGCTTTTCGGATGACCGCAACTCTTCTTGGCTTTTCCCAGGAAGTTGCTTGGTAGTAGACTGTTTTTCCCTCTATAACAATCAGCTCATCATCAACATACCGGATCCACGGAGAATTGTCGTTTTCAACATACTTTTTCAATCTTGATGTCCATTTCAGTTTGCCGGCGTAGTTAATCTTCTGCTGCTCCCAATAACTGTAAAACTTTTCTCCGCCAAATCCCTTGTCAAAACGGGCGTACCGGATAAGGTACTGAGCGGAAAGCAATCGATAGGTTTCCTCGGCAAATTCAATTCCGTTGTCAGCTGAATGGACGTTTCCCGGTCTTAGCACACCGTTTAAGCAAAGATGGGATTTTCCTTCAAAAACGAGAAGGGGGTGGTAGCTTTTTCTGCCCGGCTTATGGGGGTTCACCCCGATTTTCGCTCCCTCCTGGTTTCCATAAACCGTTTCGACACTTGAATCAAAGTCAAGAATGAGATCGGAATCCAGCCATGGTTCGATGATGTCCATCACCCGTTCTTTGAATTCTATGGCAGCATCCTCGATTTTCTCCAACCTTAATAGATCCTTGCTTAAAAGCGTATAATGCGGGCATTTTCCTCCTAAGAAAGCACGAATCAAAGGGTCATTCTGGAGTGATTGAAAATGAAACATACGGGAGCAATCTGCCATCCAGCCCGCAATCAGATATACAAATATTTTACTTAGAGGAAATTTGGCATTGTCTTTCTTTAAGCAATCAAACCCCCGGAAAGTCTGCTGGATTTTCATCCGTTCCAGAAATTGCAGAAATGGGAGGATGCCACTAAATTTTGTACTATTCTTTAAATTGAATTCATATTTAATTCTTGAGACAGGAATGATATAATTCACCTTAAAGGTGCCCCCTTTCTTGGTTATTGTTTTTTTCTCAAAATCAATTATACCAAAGGATGGGGCACTTTTTTATTTTAAATTACTATTTTACTTTCGTAATCTGGGTTTATCCGTTACAATGAAATATTCTAACTTTTATCTTGTGCTAACATACTTAAGTAAGCGTTAATTGAACCTTATTAGCAGAAGAAATTTTTTAGAATTCTTAATCTCCATATGTCCATTGCAATGGACATAAAACAGTGATTGCGTTTTCAAAAAACCATTATAATAAATGTGTGAGGTGATATTGAATATGCAGCTCAGTAGAAGAGAACAAGTGCTAGCGGACATTTTATTGCAGAAAAGCGATTATATAACTGCCGAAGAAATCGCAAATCTTGCAGGAATATCAACCAAAACAGTCTACCGGATAATTAAAAAAATGAATGACTCGTCCAGCTGTGGAGAAATAATAGAATCGTCGAGAGGGCGTGGTTATAAAATCAATTATGAGAACTACATGAAAGAGAAAAGGTTTAAGAACCGTGAATTTCTGGATTACACCCCGATTGAACGAAGAAATAGCATTATCCTGAACTTGCTATTTAAATCACCTTACTCAATCCGGCTTGAAAGACTTTATGAAAAGTACTATGTGAGCAAATCTGCAATCGAAAACGATCTTAACATTATATCGAATACGTTAAAAAAATACGGTATCAAGATGGTACACAAAGGAAAAAGCATTTCAATTATAGGAAGCGAGATTGACATTCGAAGAGCCATTAATACAACTATCTTAAAGATGAACCTATTTGATGCGGAGAATTTATATGATTTTTCATCTGACAGACACACCCTGAACCAATATGATAAGGAATTCATTATTTCTCAAATCGAAGAAATTGAACGCTCTTTAAATATGACGATTCCCTATCCCTATAATATTAATATTTTTTCTCATTTGTATATTTTAATTAACCGGTTCAGAGAAGGTAAGTTTATCGAAAATAAAGAGAACTCTGTTCATAAGGAACAACAAGAAATTATAAAGGAAAATCCGCATTTATATGCTATCGCGAAAAAAGTCATCACTGATACGAGCCATTATTTAAATGCAAAACTGTCATCGTTGGAATCAATTTATTTGTTACAGTATCTTGTTTCAACCCGATTCAATCAAGACAGAAATCTCACAGATGAACTGCCCTCTCTTGTTAAGAGAGTCACAAAATTTTATATCACAAAGTTCAATGAAATTGAACACCAAAATATCCGCTATGAGTTGGTGAAAAATGATCTTGCTAATCATATTAAACCAATGCTCAATCGAATTTACAACCATATTTATATTAAAAATAATTTATTAGATGAAATTAAATTGGAATACGGACATTTATTTAATTCAGTTGCACAAATATCTAAAAAGGTTGAAGAATATTTTCAAATTGGAAAAATCAGTGAGGATGAAAGCGGATTTATTACCTTATATTTTGCAAAATACATTGAACAAGAGCAAAAGCAGAAACGGGTACTGATCATGTGTACAAGCGGTGTCGGCACATCAGAATTGCTAAAAGTTAAAGTTCAGAAAGCTTTTCCTGAATTAGAGATCGTTGATGTTATATCCACCATAAAATATCTTCATAATGAACATCAATACACCGATGTTGACTTAATCATCACAACAGTGGACCTGAATATACAAATTGAGACACCTGTTTTGCTTGTAAGTGCCATGTTCACAAATAAGGATAAAAACCGGCTAGCAGAGTTTCTGGGAGGTATTGAGCATGGATGATGGGAAACGCGGCGCATTCAATTTAAAACTCATAACACACCGGCTATTAGCGGCAAATAAGAATGAGGCTTTGATTGAATTATCTAATGTAATGGTGGATTATAACCTTTTAAATGATAGTGGAGAATTTATCAAAGAAGTGCTCATGCGAGAAAAACAAGGAGCAACATTAATCGATCCGGAAGTTGCACTGCCCCATGGAGAATTTGAAAAACTCTCAAATTCAGCGGTTGTCATTGGATTAAGCGAGCATGGCATTCTTTGGGAACAAGACGCAGGTATGGTACGCATTGTTATATTATTAGCAATTAAAAAGAACAGCCAGCAAGATCCTGGAAAAACACTTGTAAAAAAGGTGATTGGAAAAATTGCAGATGAAAAAATCATGAAAAACTTAAAGAAGGCTGCAACCGAAAAGGATGTGATTCGTTTACTATCTTAGTAACTTTATAAAATTAGAGGAGAGTTTGATATGTATTTCGACCAAGAGATTATATTGTTCAATCAATCAGTAGAGGGCTGTGAAAATGCATTGGAATTATTGGCTGATCAATTTATGAAGAAAAAATTGGTAACGAGTTCTTTTAAAGACGGCATTTTAAAAAGGGAAAAAAATTATCCGACTGGTTTAAAAATGAATAATATAGGGATTGCCATACCTCATACAGACAGTGACAAAGTCATTCATTCCCAAGTAGGTTTTATGTCTCTTAGCAAACCTGTAAAATTCAGGGAAATGGGGAGTGAGACAGGAACAGTCGATGTCAGTATAATCTTTATGCTGGCGCTGAAAAAAGCAAATGATCAACTTAATATGCTACAAAAATTGGTATCTCTGTTTCAAGATGAACAATTGGTGACCATTCTAAGAACATGTAGCAGCAATAAACAATTTATCGAAATCATGCAACAAAAAGGTATTTATTAGCCAAATATAAATCGTTAGGGGGACTTAATAATGGAGGTTATACAATGGTTTGTTAGTTTAGGTGCAAGTGTCATGCTTCCAATATTGCTCTTTATCTTTGCTCTTATTCTTGGAATTAAACCCGGCAGAGCATTTAAAGCCGGTTTAACTGTTGGTATAGGTTTTGTAGGCCTAAACTTAGTCATCAATCTATTAACATCAAATCTGGGCCCGGCAGCTCAAGCAATGGTAAAAAATTACGACCTTCACCTCAGCTCAATTGATGTTGGCTGGCCAGCAGCATCTGCAATCGCTTACGGAACAGTATTAGGCAGTATGGCCATCCCCGTAAGCATTATTGTCAACATCATTCTCTTGTTTATTGGTATTACAAAAACATTAGACGTAGATATTTGGAATTATTGGCATGTTGCATTTACTGGATCACTCGTCTATGCCGCAACTTCAAACTTCTGGCTGGGTATTTATACCATGGTTGTACATGCCATGCTTATCTATCTCTTAGCTGATATGGGAGCAAAGACCGTTCAAAAATATTATAATCTGCCAAATATCACATTTCCACATGGGTCTTCTGCACCTGGTTTATTAGTTGCAATCCCATTGAATTGGCTATTTGACCGAATTCCTGGGATTAATAAAATCCATCTTGACCCGGAAACAGTCCAAAAACGACTAGGCATATTTGGCGATTCAACTGTCATGGGTACAATCATCGGGATCGTCATTGGATTATTGGCAAAATATTCAATAGCAAAAACCCTTCAATTAGGGATTAACACTGCTGCAGTCATGATGCTCATGCCAAGAATGGTCTCATTGTTAATGGAAGGACTAACCCCAATTTCTGAAGGAGCAAATGAATTTGTCCAAAAAAAATTCCCCGGTCGCCATTTGTATATTGGGATGGACAGTGCTCTTGCAGTAGGCCAATCTTCCGTACTTTCGTCATCATTAATTTTGGTACCGTTAACATTACTGATTGCCGTTTTCTTACCCGGAAATAAAGTATTACCATTTGGCGATTTAGCCACGATCCCTTTCATGATTGCATTAATGGCTGCCGTATTTAGGGGGGATATTTTCAGGACGGTTATTGGAGGTGCAATTAATATTGCTCTAAGTTTATATATTGCGACATGGGCCGCACCTATGATTACAAAATCTGCTATAGCAGCAAACTTTAACTTAAATGGCAGCCATTCCATCAGCGTATTAAGTGATGGCGGTGTATGGACAACTTGGATGATTGTTGGGCTGGGCAAACTGCTTAGCTGGGGTGGAATAACAATCATTGGAGTCATTGTTTTGGCAGGCTTAATTTACTTTAACAAAATCAGAAAAGATGTTGACGCGGATAATGGATAATGCAAGAGAATAATGAAGGAGGAATTGATCATGAAAAAATTATTAATTGTTTGTGGAACAGGCGTAGCGACCAGTACAGTTGTAACTGGGAAAGTAAAAGACTTTTTAAAAAAGAACGGCTTAGAAAAAAAAGTTACCTTATATCAAAGCAAAATCGCTGATGAAGTTAATCGCCTCGATGATTATGACATCGTACTCAGCACCACAATCGTTCCGGATCACTTAAAAGAAAAAGTAATTAACGGCGTACCATTATTAACAGGGATCGGCGCCGACAAAGTCTTTGAAACAATTAAGAAAGAAATAGAAAATTAAGCAATCGTTATAACCAAGGGAGGATCCAGCTCCAACCTTAGATCTTCCCTTTTAATTTAATTGGAGGTGCAAAAAGATGCTTGTGACGTCAAAAGAACTATTGGCAATTGCGAAAAAAAAGCATTTTGCCATACCCCATTTTAACTTTTGGAGCCGTGCTTCCTTATTGGCTTATTTAGACGTTGCCCAAGAATTAAAATTGCCGGTTATCCTTGCCTGTGCTGAATCCCACAGTTCGTACATGACGACGGAAGAAGCCGCAGAATTCGGTTTATACTATGCGAAAAAAGCTGATATTCCAGTTGTCTTGCACTTGGATCACGGCGTAAACCTTTCTAACATTCAATATGCGGTTGATAACGGATTTACATCAGTGATGATTGATGCTTCCCAAGAAACGTTTGCAAATAATGTGAAAAAGACAAAAGAAGTTGTAGAATATGCCCACAATAAAGGTGTGGTTGTAGAAGCAGAACTTGGCCACGTTGGCTCCGCAACGAATTATGATATTAATGATGACTCAAATTACACACAAGTAGAAGCTGCTGTCGAATTTGTAAATCAAACCAATGTTGACTCTTTAGCGGTTGCGATTGGAACAGCACATGGAACTTATAAAGGAGCTCCTCATATTAATTTTGACAGATTAAAAGAACTGTCTGCCCATGTCCCTGTCCCTCTCGTTTTACATGGAGGATCTTCATCAGGCGATGATAATCTCTCAAAAGCAACTGAACTGGGCATATGTAAAATAAATATTTTTACAGACATTACAATTGCCGCACTACAAAATACGAGAGAAAAAGAATATCAAAATTACATCCAACTGGAAAAGGATGCTTACTTAGGCATGAAAGAAATGGCAAAACATTACTACCATGTCTTTCATACTAAACGTTATAACGAAAAATAATTTAATTTGGAGGGGTGAGTCAATATAATGAAAATAAGAACACCATTCTTAGTTGTGAATCCAAAATCTTACTTATATGGAAATCAATCCTTGGATTTGGCTTTGGCCGCTGACAAGATCGCAGAGGAAACAGGACTCGAATTGTTCTTTACGTGTCCATATGCAGACATTCGGTATATAAAAGAAAATACAAAGCGCTTAATTGTTACGGCCCAACATATGGAGCCAATAAAACCAGGGCGTAGTATGGGGCATATATTGCCGGAATCGTTAAAAGAAGCCGGCGCTGAAGCCGTTTTTTTAAACCATGCTGAACATCCCATGACAATTGCAGATTTATCAAAAACGATAGAAAGAGCTCGCGAGCTAAATATGATCACCATAGTATGTGCTGATTCAGTAAATGAGGCCGTTGCACTTGCACAATTAAAGCCGAACATTCTCTTAGCAGAACCTACTGAACTAATTGGTACTGGAAAAGTTGCAGACTCTCACTATGTTATTGAAACTGTTACTAAGATCAGGAATATAGATCCAGATATATTAATAATGATCGCTTCAGGTGTGACAACTGCCGGGGATGTTTATAACGTTATTAAACTCGGATCAGATGGTACAGGAGGAACAAGCGGTATATTGAAAGCGCCTGATCCAAAAGAGCGTATTAAAGAATGGGCAAACGCAATGTTAAAAGCAGTGCAAGATAGAGAGCAGGAGCAAGTGAGGAGGTTATCCAATGACTGTTTATAAAGAACAAATTAGCTTGAAATCGCATGGAGGAAAGCCAACTTTTTTTAATATAACGCCTGCCGTAAAAGAAGCTATTAAAAATAGTAAAATTCAAAATGGCATTTGCGTCGTAATTTCTCCACACACGACTTGTTCTGTGTTTTTTGAAGAGTTTGTTCATGATTTCACTGAAAATGGCGATGAATTTCTACAAGCTGACTTAAATTATGTTCTTCAAAAAATCATTCCGGATCAAGTTGAAAAAGGCCAATATAACTATCCTGGTGAAGAGCATTATAAAGCTGTTGCTTCATGGCCGGATATCGAACAGTATATTCCAAATGGGGATCGCACAGTGCTTTTCAACTGTGACGCACACCTAAAATCAACAATAATTGGTTCCAGCGAGACATTTGAGGTTGATAGCGGGAGACTCGGAGTTGGAAAAACGGGTTATATTTATTTTGTTGATTTTGACCGTGCAAGACCACGTGAACGAAAATGTAGAGTCATTGTAATTGGTGAATAAATATTATCTTCACTCTCATTGTCGAAAAACAACAGCGCACTTCCGATCTTAATGATAAAAATAACAAGCGGTGCCTCACCCTCCAAAATTTTGCTGATTTAAAAGGTGGGCACCGCCGTCTTAGGTTAGGCTGTTTACGGCTGCTCTTTCGATCGCAAGGCCTTTGAGGTAACGTTCCATAAATTGCTCAAACCCTTTTACGTCTTTTGGATCCGGATACACTGTCCTTACAGTTTTTTCTGCAAATATATGGTCTAAATACGCTTCCAATGTTTCATCGGCCATTTTGTTAACCATATAAGACGCCAGCACAGCAATTGCCCATGCTCCACTTTCTCCTGCTGTGTCCATAACGGAAACAGGAACATTGAGCGCAGCGGCCATCATGCGCTGCCCGACACCTTCAGTCTTAAATAAGCCGCCATGCCCTACGATCTCCTTCAGTTTTACTTTTTCCTGTTTAACGAGAATATCCATTCCAATTTTTAATGCTCCCAAAGCTGTAAATAAATGTGCTCGCATAAAATTAGCGAGGGTAAAATGGCTGTCCGGCGAACGAACAAACAATGGCCGTCCTTCTTTAAAATGAGTCATATGTTCACCGGACAAATAACCATAAGCAAGCAAACCGCTACAATCCGGATCACCTTTTAGTGCCAAACCATACAAAGTTTTGTACAACGTATTTGTATCTATATCCACCCCTATTACGTCGGTGAATTCTTTAAATAACCCGACCCATGCATCCAAATCCGATGTGCAATTATTAGAATGAGCCATAGCAACCAAATGACCTGCAGGGGTCGTTACAAGGTCAATTTCCGGATATACTTTGGAAAGCTCTTCTTCCAGGACAACCATAGCAAATACGGAAGTTCCGGCAGAAACATTCCCGGTATGGCGAGCAATGCTATTGGTTGCAACCATCCCAGTTCCTGCATCGCCTTCCGGTGGACAAAGAGGGATACCCGCTCCCAACTCTCCCGCAGGATCCAAAAGCTTTGCTCCTTCTTCCGTTAATACACTGGCTTTTTCTCCAGCTACCAAAACTTGGGGCAGAATATCTTCAAGTTGCCAAGGCAGATCTTCAGATGCGATTGCTTCATTAAATTGACGGATCATCGTTTGGTTGAAATCTTTTGTATTCAAATCAATTGGAAATACCCCGGATGCCTCACCAATACCCATAACCCTCCTGCCGGTCAATTTCCAGTGAATATAACCGGCTAAAGTTGTGATGTAATCAAAGTTCGCAACATGCTCTTCTCCGTTTAAGATAGCTTGATACAAGTGAGCAATACTCCATCTTTGAGGAATAGGATAGTTAAAAAGTTTTGTAAGCCTTTTTGAAGCCTGCTCTGTAATATTGTTTCGCCATGTTCGGAAAGGCACCAAGAGCACCCCATCTTTATCAAAAGCCATATAGCCGTGCATCATCCCGCTGATACCGATTGCACCAACTGTTTTCAGTGTAACATGATAATTCTTTTCTACCTGAGCAGCCATTTTTTGATAGCATTCCTGTATGCCCCGCCAAATATCATCTATGCTGTATGTCCAAATATCGTTCAAGTATTGATTCTCCCAATCATGGCTGCCAGATGCGAGAGGTTGATGATCTTCTCCAATGAGAACAGCCTTCATTCTGGTGGAACCTAGCTCTATGCCAAGTGCTGTATGACCGTTTTGAATGGATTTTTTAACATTAAGGCCCATATCCTCTTCCTCCCCTTTCATGTAGAAACACCGATGAGGGTTTCTGCATTTTATTTAATCCGGTGTATACGCAATACTTGAATGCTTCAAAGCCAAGCCGGATCTCAAACTGCTGCATCACGGAGTTACTCCAAGCCTTGTTCCCTACATCCCATAAAACGAGCGCAAATTCACTAACTCTTCAATACGATTTTTAGGCAATTCCCTTTCACCATTGAGCATTCTGGTAATAAATGTTAACTTTGCGGTATACTCTAAACGTTCCATATTTAAATAAGCCGCCATCACATCTTTCCCCCAGGTTAAAGCCCCATGACTTTCTAATAATACCGCTTGTTTATTTCCTAAAAAGGGTTCAATAGAGTCAGGAATTTCCTCAGTCGAAGGCGTGCCATATTTCGCCAGCGGAATTTCCCCCATAGCAATAACTGATTCCGGCATCATCATTTTATCTAGAACTTCGCCTTTAATTGCAAAAGCTGTCCCAAAAGGCGGGTGGGCATGAACCACTCCATTCATTTCCGGCAAACGGCGATAAACTCTCAGATGCATTTTCAATTCGGTAGAAGGGCGGTATCCTTCCTTCGCCTCAACAATTTCCCCCTCTAAAGTCACTTTTACCAGTTTTTCCGGAGTCAAATATCCCTTACTGACACCAGTTGGCGTTGCAATCACTTCATTTTCTGATAAACGCGCGGAGATATTTCCGTCATTGGCTGCTACATAATCTTTGTTAAATAAATTTCTACCGATATCACATATAAGTTCACGCAGTTCTTTTTCACTGTATTTCATTATGAAATGCTCCTTTCATAAAAACCAAAAAGATCAACATACAATGGCACTTTGGCAAAGCTTAAACTTTGGCACAACTTCATTTGGTTCGAACCGTTATTTCTCTACCTTCGCGAAAATTTTTTCTTTCAAGTTCGCAATATATAGGCAAGGTGTCTTAAAAAGATGATCTTCTTTTTAAGACACCTGTTTCATTCTATCGATATAACGGGCCAAAATTTTGGCAAGCCCGATAATCTGCTGCTTCAGGGTCTTTTGTTCCAAACATCGCCCAGGCGCTTGGCCTGAAAATCTTCTTTTCACTCACATTGTGCATATTTACAGGAATTCTAAGCATAGAAGCCAATGTCATTAAGTCGCTGCCAATGTGCCCGTAGCTCATCACGCAATGATTGGCTCCCCAATGATTCATGACAGTGTAGACATCTTTGAATGCGCCTTCTCCAGTAAGGTTGGGAACAAACCAAGTCGTTGGCCAAGTAGGGTCTGTACGATTGTCTAAAATATCGTGAACTTTTTCCGGCAATTCAATGGTGTACCCTTCTGCAATTTGCAATACCGGCCCCAATCCCTTAATAAGATTGATTCGAAGGATGGTTACAGGCATATTGCCTTTTGTTAGAAAGTCGCTGGAGAAGCCGCCGCCGCGGAAATATCCTGTCGCTGCCGGCCGCCAAGAAGTTGCTGCCAAGCATTTTTGCACTTCTTCTTCAGTAATGTCCCAGAACGGCTTCATTGCCGGTTTTCCTTCTCTTGTTTGTTCTCCCGTCCCGTCAAGTGCGGCAGACCCGGAGTTGATCAGGTGAATAAAACCTTCAGATGCCAATCCCTCCGGTTTATATCCCGTCACACGTTCTACAGCATCAGGACTCCAGTACGTCCGGACGTCGGCGAAAATTTGCGCTGAGTTAGTTAACAGATGTCCAAAAAGCATGGATACAGCGTTTAAACTATCATTTTCTGTTGCCATGATGTAAGGAGGACGAATCCCGTCCCAGTCGAACGAGGAATTCAAAATGGTTTCCATAAAATCCCCATTTAGAAAATGGTCTGTCCACTGGCGCTGTCCCTGAAAGCCGGCAGCAATCGCGTTATGCCCCAAAGCCTCCTCACCGAACCCTATTTGGTTTAGTTTCGGGTTCCCAACCATTAAGTCACGGGCAATGAGCGCCATTTTAACACTGACTTCCCAATCTCTATCCTTTTGCTCCCGGGTTCTCTGCATGTGTTCCGGATTATGATCCGGTCCTTCAGGGCAGTTTTCTTTAACCCATTTTAAAGCACGAATGTACTCTTCCTTATCATAAATTTCCTCATCCATACGCCTTACAAATTCAGACATATCAACATATTCATTTCTCATTCCCAAATATTCCTGGAAGAAATCCGGATTAACCGTACTGCCGGCAATTCCCATTGATACAGATCCGATGGACAAATAGGACTTTCCTTTCAAGGTTGCAACAACCAGTCCGGCTTTGGCAAATTGCAATAATTTTTCCTGTACATCTTCCGGAATTGTAGCATCATCCAAGTCTTGAACATCTTTGCCATAAATGCCAAAAGCGGGAATACCCTTTTGATTATGGGCGGCTAATACGGCTGCCAAATATACGGCCCCCGGGCGTTCTGTGCCATTAAATCCCCATACAGCTTTTGGAATTTCAGGCGTCATATCCATCGTTTCCGATCCATAGCACCAGCATGGCGTGACAGTAATGGAAAGCCCCACACCTTCTTCTGCAAATTTTGCGGCTGTCTGGGCTGCTTCTGCTACTCCGCCAATACAAGTATCGGCAATGACACATTCAACGGGTTCACCGTTATAATGGCGAAGGTTATCCGTTAACAATTTGGCAACCGATTTAGCCATATTCATCGTCACATCTTCTAAAGACTCGCGTATTCCCTTTCTTCTTCCATCAATAGCCGGCCTGATCCCCACTTTCGGCAATTTTCCAAAAAATCTATTATTTACTGTTTTCATGATAATGCCTCCTCGCATTGGTATTCAACAGATCTATAAAGCGGCCATATGCTTCCTGCCATTCAAATAGATCCTGAGGTTCATAGATTTTAAGAGGAAATGAATTCCGGACCATTTCACGCCCTTCAGTTAGATTCTTTATTTCCCCGAGGGCTATCCATTGTGTTAATGCATTGCCAATCGCACTTGCTTCAACAGGCCCGGCTACGACCGGGCGATTGGCTGCATTTGCGATGAATTGACAAAATAACTCATTTTGAATGCCTCCGCCTCCCATATGAATGGTGCCAATTTGCCGGCCTGTTAAATGTTCCAACTTTTCTACAACCCAACGACATTTCAGCGACAAGCTAACCAGAATAGAGCGAAGATATTCCCCTGGTTTTTCAGGGGGCTGCTGACCGGAATGGATACAAAAATTCCTGATTTGCGTTGGCATATGAATCGGGTTAAAGAAACTTGGATCATCCGGATCGATTAAACTGGTAAACGCGGCAGCATTCCGAATAAGCCGGTCCTCTTCTTCATAGGTAAAGTGCATACCTTCTTTTGCCCATGCTGCCCTGCATTCCTGGATAAGCCACATCCCCATCATGTTTTTGAGAAGGCGTACTGCTCCATCGGCTGTCCCTTCGTTTGTAAACCCCCACTCTAGCGCCTCGTCACAAATCACAGGGGCCTTTACTTGCACACCTATTAAAGTCCATGTACCGCAACTTATAAAAACGGCATGATCCAATTTAATCGGCAAGGCGGCATAGGCACAAGCCGTATCATGCCCCGCACCGGATATCACTTGAACGGGGCCGGTAGCGCATTCATGTTGAATAGATGCACGGATTGGCCCAAGGATGGTTCCGGGCATGACAATATCAGGAAACATTTCCGCCGAAAGTTCCAATTTCTTTACTAATTCAATGTCCCAGTTACGGTTCTGAATGTTAAGCAAAGACGTAGTTGAACTAATCGTGTATTCACTTGCCTTTACACCGGAAAAAAAGTAGTTAATTAAATTGGGTGTCAATAATAGTGTTTTTGCTCTGTCCAAAAGTTCGGGATGGTTGTATTTCATTGTATAAAGCTGACAAATCGTATTGATCGCTGCCGGCTGCACCCCGGTTCTGGCAAATAAAGTTTTTTCCGGTATAACCTTTTCCATTTCCCTTAAACTGTCCTGTGAACGATAGTCCCGGTAAGAGTACGGGTTGCCGACCAACTCACCTGTATCCGAAATCAGCCCAAAATCTACTCCCCATGTGTCAACCGACATTCCCTCAATGGACCGGTATCCTTTGTGAATACTCTTTTCCATCCCTTTTTTCATTTCCTGAAAAATTCGCAGGATATCCCAATAATAGTGACCGGTTAAATGAACGGGATGGTTAGAAAAACGATGAATTTCTTCTAGGTAAATTTTCTCCCCGTCAAATTCACTTACCATCAACCTGCCGTTGGATGCCCCCAAATCAAAAGCCCACACACGATTCACGAATCCACCCCCCTTTAGATTACTTTTTAGCATTCCGCTACACTCGGCATGAACGGCTTGATTTTCAGGTGTCACCCATTTCAACTCTGCATTTAATATCAGTTGCTTTAAAAGCGAGTTCGGCAAGGGCTGGCATGGGATATAAAGCTCTTACACCCACGCCAATCCTTCAACCTTTTCTCTCCAGGAAAAAAGGTATCTGACTGTTTTCATTCCCCGTGAGCGTTTCATTGTAAAGGTCTCTTAAACATCCAAACCAGCATTTTATTGATAAAGAAGCGGTTTGATTTTTTTGCTGTCCATATTTGATTTGTCATACCAATAGAAACCGGTATCGATTGTTTTCGGCACTTTTTGTCCTTTAAGCACTTTAACTGCAGCCTCAACTGTTGCATATCCGATACCAATTGGATTCTGGGTAATTGCCCCAGCCTCAATACCATTTTTTATAGCGTCGAGTTGTTGTTTCCCAGCATCAAAGCCAACGACGGTTATCCCTTTTTTGCCTGTTTCGCTGATCGCATTATCAATCCCAATTGCAGAGTTTTCATTTGTTCCATAAAAACCTTTTAATTTGGGATGCGATTGCATAATTGCTTTAGCAGCATCGGTTGATTTAAGAATGTCCGAATCCCCATACTGAATATCAACTATCTTAATTTTCGGATACTTTTTCTTGATTTCATTCACAAATCCGT
Source organism: Weizmannia sp. FSL K6-0777 (assembly GCF_038593185.1). Lineage (NCBI taxonomy): Bacteria > Bacillati > Bacillota > Bacilli > Caryophanales > Bacillaceae > Heyndrickxia > Weizmannia sp. FSL K6-0777. The sequence goes on along the minus strand of NZ_CP151971.1, from coordinate 499,304 downwards.
CCCGGCGATCTACACCCGTTTTACTCGTCTGGTCGTGCGCGACAACCGCGACTTCTCCTTTTTTTCCAATTAATTCAGCCAGCTTATCTGCAGCAAGTGCCCCTGCAGCTTTATTATTTGTTGCGGCCGTCGTTACCGGAATATTGCCCTCGACCCCTGAATCAAAAGCTATAATCGGGATGTTTCTGCTTTTGGCCTGCTGCAAATAAGACATCGCTGCCTTGGTGTCCAAAGCGGCAAAGCCAATAGCATCCGGATTTTTGTTAAGTGCATTGTGAAGCATATTCACTTGTTGGTCTACTTGCGATTCATTATCCGGGCCATCAAACGTAATCTTTACATTGTATTTTGCGGCTGCCTGATCCGCACCTTTTTTAACTGCCTGCCAATACTGCTGCGAAAATCCCTTAGAAATGATGGCAATATAAGGCTTACCGGATTTTTTTGCGCTTTCTCCCTTCCCTTCCGATTTACTGCTCGTCTGATTTGAAGAACATGCACCAAGAACCAAGGATAATACAAGCGCGATTGAGACGAAAATACCTGGCTTTTTCAAAATGATTCCCCCTTAAAATGAAAGTGAAGTGATATATGAATTTCCTTTGAAATTAGTACCTGTATTATTTCGATTTTTTGTTACGCAATGTATCACTATAAACGGCTAAAATGATGACAATCCCGACTACAACCGTTTGCCATTGGTCTGGCACTGACAAAATTTGCAAACCATTTGTTAAGACACTCATAATTAATGCCCCAATAACCGTACCAAGGATGGTTCCGGTACCGCCACTTAATGAGGTTCCCCCTATGACAACAGCTGCAATGGCCTGCAACTCATATCCTTCGCCTAATGCCGGTTGTGCAGAATCTAAACGGGATGCCATTACAATTCCTGCAATCCCGGTAAAAACCCCAGCAAGCATGTAGATCATGATTTTCCATTTGTTAACGTTTACACCGGAAAGGCGGGTTGCTTCTTCATTGCTGCCCAATGCAAATGTATATCTCCCAAGAACGGTTTTACTTAAAATCAGGCTTGCAATGATGGCCATTACAAAAAAGATAAGAACTGCATTTGGAATCCCCGGAATAAGCGTCCCCATGGCCATCTTTTGAAAGCCTGGTTTAGGAGAAAAATAGATAGGGGAAGCGTTCGTAATCACAAGAGATAAGCCCTTTGCCACCATCATCATGGCTAATGTTGCAATAAAAGGCGGAATTTTCATTTTTGCAATCGCAAGGCCAGAGATAAGCCCGGCCACAGCCCCAGTTAAAATACCGCCCAAAATACCCAGCCAAATCGGAAATCCGTGCTGAATCGTAAAGACACCGGCCATGACTGATGATAAAGTCATGACTGTACCGCATGATAAGTCAATCCCGCTAGTAACAATAATCATCGTGGCACCTAAAGCAAGAATGCCTGTGACAGCCGTTGACAAAAGGATTCCTACAATATTATCAAACTGGTAGAAATTTGATGAAGCGACTGAAAAGAAAAGAAAAAGTACGATTAAACTTGCAAATGCCAGAATTTGCTGTAACAAACTGGAATTGATTTTATTCTTTTTCATTTTCTTTCCAGCAGGCAGTTCCGCCGTTTTTTGAATTTCCATTTGTCATTCACCCCTTTAAAATTTGAATATCATGAGCTGATTCGTTTTGTAGCAAGAGCCATGATGGATTCCTGTGTAGCGTTTTTATCATTTTCCAATTTACCGGTAATTCTGCCCTCGCACATGACAATAATCCGGTGGCTTAATCTCAAGATTTCAGGAAGCTCCGAGGAGATCATCATAATGGATTTTCCTTGTTGGGCCAGTTCATCCAGCAACCTGTAGATTTCATCTTTTGCCCCGATATCAATCCCGCGTGTCGGTTCATCAAATATGAAAATATCCGTATCCCGGGTCAGCCATTTTCCGATAATCACTTTTTGCTGGTTGCCTCCTGAAAGATTCTTCACCGTTTGCTTAATGGATGGTGTTTTAATCCGTAATCTTTGGACCATTTTTTCAGACTGTTGTTTCATCTTTGGAGCATTTATCCACCCAAGCGGCCTTTGAAAATCCTTCATGGATGCCATCACAATATTGGTTTTCACATCCATATCCACCATTAATCCAAATTGTTTTCTGTCTTCTGAGAGATAGCCAATTCCATGGTTTACAGCATCTTCAGGGCTGTTAATCTGCACTTTCTGCCCTTTTATAAAAATTTCACCTGAATCCAAGCGGTCTGCCCCGAAAATGGCCCGGGCAACTTCTGTCCTTCCAGCTCCCATCAAACCGGCAAAACCAAGAATTTCACCTTTATGAAGGCTAAAGCTTACATCTTTAATGGCTCTGCCCCTGTTTAAATTTTTTACTTCAAGGACAACTTCTTTGCTGCTTTGTTTGATTGCCGGCTTTCGATTATAATCAATTTTTCTTCCAACCATCATTCCGATAATTTGATCAATGGTTGCATCTTTCGTATTTAATGTGCCGACATATGTGCCATCCCGCATGATGGATAGGCGGTCGGTAATTTTTTGAAGCTCTTCCATCCGGTGCGAGATGTAAATCACGCCGACACCATCTGCACGCAATTTCCTGATCATCACAAACAATGCTTCAATTTCAGCATCGGTTAAAGCAGCAGTGGGTTCATCCATGATTAATACTTTTGAATCAAAAGACAGTGCCTTCGCGATTTCAACCATCTGTTGCTTTGCAACTGTCAAATTCCCTACAAGTTCACGTGGGTTTAAATTTATATTCAACCTGTCGAACAATTTTTGGGCTTCGTTATTTAATTTTTTCTCATCAAGGAAAAGCCCTAAAGATCCTTTTGGCTCTCTCCCGATAAAGATATTTTGGGCAACTGTTAAGTGCGGTGCTAGGTTGAGTTCCTGATGAATCATACTGATTCCCAGTTTTTGTGCTTCTCTTATGTCCTTTACTTCAATTTGCTCTCCTAAATACTCAATCGTGCCTTCATCTTTTTGATAAATCCCTGTGAGGATCTTCATCAACGTAGATTTTCCCGCCCCATTTTCTCCAAGAAGGGCATGAACCTCTCCCTCATACAAGTCAAATCGGACGTTGGATAGCGCTTTCACTCCAGGAAAAGTTTTACTAATGCCTTCCATTTTCAGCAGCAGATTCCCCATCATTCCACCTTCTTTTTTGGTATTTTGAGAAAATAATTTGCAAAGTATAACTCAAAATGACTTAATCAGCCACAACCCCCTTTTTAAGGATAATGTTTGCATAAAGCGCTTTTTCAGTTGTTGCTACAATGGCATAGGCTTGTTTTGCCCGCTCATAAAATTTAAACCTGTCCACCATTTCAAATGACGTAAAAGGTTGGCCGGATTTTCGAATCAAAGATTTGTATTCATCCCAAATGGATGGCTTAACAGGATCATGTTCATCAACTGCCATCAGTGTGGCAGAATAAGAACTGTAAGTATCCAAAGGAAAGAATGGTAAGATTGCTTCTAATAATTCTGTGACATTGTGGCCATCATACCGAATTAATTTTGTTGCATGGGATGCAGCAGGAAAATTTCCATCTGCAATCACAATTTCATCCCCATGCCCCATTTCCAACAGGATCTTCATTAAATCCGGGCCGATTATTTTTGGTATTCCTTTTAACACTTCTCCATCTCCTTTTCGTTTCTACGGCTGCTTATTGCATAAATTTTATTTGCTTACAACTAATTCCGGCTGAAATATTTCCGTAAAGGGCCCTTCTTCCTGGTTTAAGCGTTTCAATAGGATATTCCCTGTCCTCTCCCCCATTTCATAAGGTTTATGAACCAATGATATAATCCCAGACGATTTTAATAATTTGGCTGCTTCAAGGTCGCCATAGGAAGCTACAACCATATCTTCCGGTACAGAATATCCTTTTCTTGTCAATTCAAGCAAAACGCCGAATGTCATTTCATTGTTAAAGGACAAAATAGCAGTGGGTTTTTGGGGGAAATTAAGAAAATAATCAACTGCTTTTATTCCGTCCTCTTGGGTGAAGGAACCGTTAAAAATATACTTTGTATCTATCTCAAGCCCATATTCTTGCATCGCCTTCCTAAATCCGTCATATCGTTCCCTCCCTGTGCTGACATTTAGCAGTCCGTTTACCACGCCAATAGACTGATGCCCCTGGTTTATAAGAAAACGGGTTAACTCATAAGTGCTTTCAAAATTATTTTCTGTTACAGAATCCAATTCTTGCCCCTCAACATCAAAAGTTCTATCAACCAATACAACTGGCAACCCGGATTGGCAAATTTCCTTCACTTTTTCTTCATTACTGCCAGCCGTAGCCAATACGATCGCGTCCACCCTTTGTTCAACCAACAGCTGCAAAAGATTCTTTTCTTTTTGAGGGTTTTCGTTACTGCTACAGAAAATCAGATTGTAACCCTTTTCCTGAACGGTATCTTCAATCCCCTTTGCGATCGTCATATAATACATGTTTGTAATATCTGGGATCACAACACCAATGGTATTCGTCTTATCCTGCTTTAAACTTCTGGCAATTGCGTTTGGCTGGTAATTCAGTTTCTTTACCGCTAAGTAAACACGTTGCTTAATCTCTTCACTAACGAACCCGCTTTCATTTAACACCCGGGATACAGTGGCTGTAGAAACATTTGCTTCCAATGCAACATCTTTGATTGTAGATTTCACCATTTTAATCACCTGGAAAAGTAATCGTTTACTTATAGGAAAATTTTTGTGTAAACGATTACTTAATCGTTTACATTTTGTGCCACTATTAGGGGCACCAACCACCGCTTACTAAATTTTGGCGATAATCAGTTATCGCAGTCTCTCCTCTAAAGGGACATAGCTCTTGGATAGGACCTGTTGAATTTCTGATTAAAAGATCGGCAATCCATCCATGATGAGAACAGAAATGATGCAACAACAGTTTCCTTTTTGCGGATGTCATAGGAGTTGAAGAAATCGGAAACGAGATGCCAAAAGTTATGACTTTTGAAGGAATTTCTATTTGATTTGTATTATATTCCGCTAATAACGTATTGTCAATATAAAAATACGTTATTTGTGTATTATTTTGTTGAATTTTTCCTGCCTAGCCAGCTCGATCAATATATAATGGCAATAGGTGATAATCAGTGGACATCGGGATCCGAATTAAAAATATAAGAACAGCTAAAGGCTTGCGAGGCAATGAAGTAGCCAAAAAAGCTTTCATCTCACAGTCTTATCTGAGCGACATTGAAAATGGCAGGACTACCCCTTCTTTAGACAAACTTTCAACCATTTGTGATGCCCTTGAAATTTCACTGGCTGAATTCTTCGGCTATGAATCCAAATTATCTGCTGATATGATACGGTTGTTAGACAACATGCAAAAGCTGACTGAAGAAGAGCGGAGGCATTTATCGGATTTTCTTGAGGCTTTTTTAAAGCGGAGTTCCGGAAATCCATAATGCTAAAAAAATAGCGGCATTATGCCGCTATTTTTTCAACTGTATCTAACCCTTTTATTCACTAATGACATTCCTTTAACTTTCCGGGCTGTTTCCGGCTGAACTATCGCTGGATGCTTCTTAGGAAAAATACCCGAATTTCACCTTCAAGTCCTCTGCCATTTCGTTTTTAGGGCTTGCTGAATAAACAAAAATTCCAGATTTGACAAGGATTTTGGCCACTTTTGTCGAATATAAAGTGTAAGGATTTTATAGGAAACGTGTAAAAAACCTTGCACTTGGAGGCCGTTACGATGTACAAAAAGACTGAACATCAATTAACTTTTGTAGAAGATTTTTTTCTACCATTCGGTGGAAAATTAAATAAAGAAAATCGCTGGGTCCGTCTTGCTGAATTAATCCCTTGGTGGAAGGCTGAAGAAAAGTATGCCAAGTCCTTCAAGAAAAAGTTCAAAGGTGAAAAGGCTTATTCTGTCAGAGTTGCTCTTGGGGCTCTCTATATCAAAGAACGGCTTGGGCTATCTGACCGGGAAACAGTCGAACAGATCACGGAAAACCCGTATCTTCAGTATTTTATCGGGTTGCCTGAATTCCAGGAAAAAGCCCCATTCGATCATTCTCTGATGACTCGTTTTAGAAAACGTTTGGGTGCAAACATCATCAATGAACTGAATGAATGGATTGTTCTGGAAGAACAAGAACGCCAATCGGAAGAAGCATCTAAGGAAAATGACAACGATGATGATCACCATGATGATGACGATCATAGTAGTGGTGATCATCAACCTTCCGGTCCTGCTTCGGAAGAGAATTCAACTGGATCGGCTTCTCCTAAAACGAAGAACAAAGGAAAGCTCATTCTGGACGCAACCTGTGCACCGGCTGATATTGCTTACCCTACTGATCTGGGGCTTTTGAACGAAGCCCGTGAGAAACTGGAACATATCATTGATGTACTGCATGAACCGCACAAAGGAAAATTACCAAAGCCACGGACCTACAGAAAAAGAGCCCGCAGGGACTATCTTTCTGTCGCTAAGCAACGCAAAGCTGGAGCCCGGAAAATCCGGAAAGCTGTCGGCAAACAACTTGGATATGTGAAACGGAATCTGGAGATCATTGGAAATCTCATTTCCCAAAGCTCCCTGTCTCTTTTGAGCAAAGATGAATACCGACAACTCCTCGTGATTCATGAACTTTACCGCCAACAGGCAGAAATGTACAAAAAGAAAACACATCGGATTGACCACCGGATTGTGAGCATTTCCCAGCCGCATGTCCGTCCAATTGTGCGTGGCAAGGCAAAAGCGAACGTGGAATTCGGCTCAAAAGTCGCCATTAGCGTTGTAGATGGCTATGCCTTGATTGAGCAACTCGACTGGGAAAATTACAATGAAGGGATCACCCTTAGAGAATCTATTGAGAACTACTACAACCGGTTCGGATTTTATCCAGAAGCGATTTTAGCAGATAAAATCTACCGAAACCGTGACAACCTAGCATACTGTAAATCTCTTGGCATTCGTCTGAGTGGGCCAAGGTTGGGACGCCCATCCAAAACGGAAGACAAAACCTTAGAACGCGTGGCAAGGCAGGATGCCTCCGAACGTAATGCCGTTGAAAGCAAATTTGGCGAAGGCAAGCGCAAGTATGGGCTAGGCCTTATTCGAGCACGCCTTCAGGAGACCAGTGAAACAGTAGTAGCCCTTCAATTCCTTATAATGAATCTGGAGCGGAAGCTCAGGGTTCTTTTTTTGAAATTTTTGTACAACACTATTTTATATTTTAATAACCGTAATTTGGCTTGTATCTGACAGAATCTGATTCGTTCAGCAAGCCCTTTTTAGGACTCCAATTTTTCAAACCGGCCGGATTAAACTTCACCATAGTTCCCCAAAACCGAATGAGCAGACCCAAATTGCGCGGTCCATTGTGCTTTAAAATCTTTTATATCATTTACGGTTGCCGGGTATGATACCAGTTTATTAATAAAATCAGGAGATAAAGTCAGCGCTTCAGCTCCAGCAAGGCAGACATCCATTGCTTGCTGGATATTTTTAAAGCTGGCTGCCAATATTTCCGTTTTCAAATGATAGATAGAAAACAGCTTTGCAATTTCAGAAACGACTTTGACCCCATTTCCGTTTAGATTATCCATTCGGTTTACGTAAGGGGCAACATATTTTGCCCCCGCTTTAGCGGCCATTAATGCCTGAAAGGGTGCGTATATAGCCGTTCCGAGCACAGGGATTTTTTCTTGCGCAAGCATTTTCATCGCTTTGATTGCTTCTTCTGTAACCGGAATTTTCACAATGGTCTTGCCAGGCAGTTTACTGATGATGAACTGGGCTTCCTCTGCCATTTCATCAGCCGTTTCACCAAGCGTCTGGACAAAGAGTTCCCTATCTTCACCGATGATTTCTCTGATTTCCTTTAAAACTGCCAGATAAGGGCGCTTTTCCTTGACGAGAATGGACGGGTTCGTTGTAACGCCTGCAATGGGAAAATATTCAACCAGATGCGCAATTTGTTTGACATCTGCAGAATCAACGTATAGTCTCAACCATTTTCCCTCCCTTAATCATTTTTCCAACCTGTTTAAGCACTGACAATCTTGATTTCTGTTCCGCTATCCATCAGGGGGACCTCTTTATCTTCCAAATACAAGGTACCTGGCAATTCAGGCGTTGAAGCGCCATCAAAACGCAGTGTAATATGGCCTAATGCTGCTAGATTGCGTTGAACAAGATCTCCAACCGATGTGATTTTAAAAACTTTATTTCCTATATATAATGCTTGACCAGGTTGTATCTCTCCGGCCGGTTCCACTACATCAATCAAATAACAATAATCTTTCAGTTCTTGTGGCGCCTTTTCCCCGAATAAAATAATCATTTTCTCATTTAAAAAGTTTTCCGCCATTGGCCCTTTTGTTTTAATTGTATTTTCATAGATGGTTTTCATATAATACGGACAACGGTCTTACACCGCGTCTTTCAACCTCCTTTAAGTTTCTTTTTCTGTCTTGGTAATTTTCCAATTCTCTGCTAGTTGTGGCGCTGAAGCAGCAGGATGGATCTGTACCCTATTATGCTATGATATTCTATATTACTGATATAGCCCAAAACTTGCCAGCCATGCAACAAACACCCTTGGAACCCCGATCAGGAATCTTGAGTACAAAACCGAAGGCACCCCGACCTCCACTGTTTCAGCTTCCGCTTCCGCCAAGCCTAAACCAACCGGAATAAAATCGCAGGCATTTTGCGTGTTAATCGCAAATAATGCCGGCAGTGCCAGGTGAGGAGGAATATTGCCTTTGCCAATTTCCACCCCAATTAAAGTACCAATGATTTGCGCAATAACGGCTCCAGGCCCAAGCAATGGGGATAGGAATGGCAATGAACAAATAAAACCAATCAAAAGCAAACCCCAAATATTTCCTGCAAGCGGTGACATTACTTTTGCAAACAAATTACCAACGCCCGATCCTTCAATAATTCCAATCAATAGCGAGACAAATGCCATAAATGGGATAATTGTATTGATCATCGTTTGGACTGCATCACGGCCTGCCTGATAGAAGGTGTTGATCACCTTCCCGGCACCGAGGCCGATTTTTGTCATAATCCCTTGTTCTTTTTGTGCTGCCAGCGTTTGTGATATCTTTTTATCGGTACTATACTTAAATTTTCTTTCGGGTTCGGCCTCGGATGCTTTTTCTGCTGCAGCCGCCACATCTGCATGCTCGTCCACCTCGACGGGATGAATCTGGTCGACACCGACAGCTGATACATAAATATCTTCTGTAATATATTTTGCTAATGGGCCGCTTTTTCCAGTTGGCATAATATTAACGGTCGGAATCCGTTTTTGCGGGTAAATGCCGCATCGCAATGTACCACCGCAATCAATAATCGCCAGGGCGATCTCCTCTTCAGGGACGGATGTTTTAAATCCGTTTACAGCTTCAGCGCCGGTCAATTCAACAATTTTATCGACAATATCCGGTTTTGCCCCGCCACCTGTGATATAAAGGATCTTATTTCTTTTTTCAGTCGGTGTGATCGTTAACGGGCCGCCAAAACCGCCGCTTCCTCTCACTATTTTTACAGAACGATATTTAGCCATGGAGCATCCTCCTTTATCCTCAGTCTAAATTTATTTCAGATTTCAGTTTGATTTTTTGCTGCCGTTCTACAACTTTTGTCGTAAAGTCTGTGATCCACCCTGCGAAAAAGTTCATAACCAATCCGACGAGGAAATACCGGACTGCCAGATCGGCTGTATTAAGGCCAAGTTTCTGAATCCCTTGTGCAATCCCCATCCATATAAACAATTCACCTGGATTAATATGCGGGAACAAGCCATTGCTCGTATGGCAGAAATAGGCGCCCGAAGCATAGTAGCTCGGTTTGTATTTTTCCGGTAAGAACCGTCCCATTGACAAGGCCATCGGATTGCCCAACATAAAGGATGCCAAAAATGGAAGGACTAAATATCTTAACAGCGGGTTTTTGCTTGATGCCTTTGCCAAACGATTAATGCGGTGTTCCCCAATTAATCGGATTAATGTATTCATGGCAACGAGTAAAAGCAAAACGACCGGAACAATATTATTCATCCACGAAACAAAAGTTTTTGCACCTGTTTGGAACAAGGACATAAATCCTTGTGCCAAATGAACAAGAATATCCATTACCTTTCACCTCTTCATATTATTTTTTTAAGGTGGCTAAACGGTCCGCCTGATGCATCATGCGTTTCAACAGGCTCGGTTTATCCGGAATTTGGCCGCCGCTCATGATGATGTTGTAATTATTGACGGCGTCTAAAATAGCAAGCCGCAATAATTTGTTGCATTTCGCCATATCTGCTTCACTTATCGTTTTGATGTTTTTTCCTTCGAATCCCTGTAAGTCCCGTACCCTCGCCATTACGGTGACACCTTGGATTTTTTTCGCTTTTAAAATAGTGCCGTTATGGGACAATGCAAAAAGTACAATCGTTCCGGAGCGGATTTTACCAGGCCGTTTGCCGATAGCTACCTTTCCGAGTTTTCGCAGTTGTGTATACGCTTTCGAAAATTGCCTAATTTGGAAGTAGCCCAAGACAAACTGAAATAAAAAGGCACTTGCTATAAAAACCATGATAAAAATGATTTGCATTTCATCACTCCCCTTTTTGAAAATCCCTATTTCCCGGTCTGATTGAGAGATGCGATAAATTCTTCATAGTTCTTTGATCGGGATAGCCTGTCAATGAGCGTTTTATCCTTTGCCATCTGGATAATTTCATCATAAATTCTAACTAATAGACTAGGGTCGCTATGTGCTTGTTCCGGTAATCCAAGGAGAAAAACCAGTTTAATAACTTTGCCATCCTCTTTAATTGGATCTGGAAACACCCCGGCAGAAAGGACAATTTCGGAAGACTGGTAATGGATCGTATGTGGCAGGGCAATAGACTGGTCAAACACCATAGACCCTTTTTCACTTCTTTTCCTCAAACGCTCCATAAAACCCCGGTCCAGATGTCCCTTTGCAATCAGCTCATTTACCATGAAGTTTACATTTTTCCGGTAACTCTTCGTGCTGTCTAAAATGAAAAACTTATCACGATCTATCAGTGCTTTTATAATAAATGAGTCATTTCCGCCGTTTCTGATGTTGAACTTGTGCAAGAAGGTGACTTTTTCAATTTCCTGTTCAATTCTGTCTTCATCAAAAATCTCATTGATCCGGATCAAAGGCGGCTCTGTTTCAAAGTCAAGGTCCACTGTCGTAAAAACAATATCGTAATCTGTAAAGGTTTCTTTATCCACTTCATGTTCTGAAAACAGATCAATTTTTGTGCCCTGTTTTAGGATGCGCCGCAATTGCATGGCAACCAGTTCCGAAGTTCCTCTTCCTGTTCCGCATACAACGGCGACCCGCTGCAGGCGCTTTGTTTTCAATTCGTTTTTTGAATTTAGTACTTCAAAATAGATGGCAATATAGCCAAGTTCATTGGCAGGAACTTTCAGATGATATTCCTTTTCAATTACCTGACCTGCAATCTCAGCCATCTTATAGGCGACCGGATACTTCTCTTTCACATCAGACAGTAATGGATTTTCAAGGTGTAAATCAAACATCAAGCGATTTAACATCAGCGTTAAATGATACTCAAGATCCGTAAAGAAAGCTTGGTTTTCGCTAATGATGTTTTTATGAAACCCGATTTCCTCAACAATTAAATGTACCAGCTTTATCATATCTTCAGAGATGGAAATATCCATCATGATCTTACTGCTTATCGGAGTCCTTCTGCCGGCAATCGGGATGGTGATAAATAAAACTTCAAATGTAGGAATCTTAATAGATAAACCATCCTCAAGAATAGAAGCAATTTCTAATGCCAGCTGATATTCTTTTGTTTCCAAAAGTTTCATGTACTTTTCTTTCATCACCGTCAATGATCGGCCCTTTGTAAGCCGGTCTAGCATCACAATAATAAATTGCAATAACTTTTTTCTTGTACTTAATTCAAGTGCCTGCTTTTTGACTATTCCATTAATTTTTCTCTCCAGTTCTCCTTCTAAATGATCATGGCTATATAAGTAGTCATATAAATTGTCCAATATGAAAAAACGTAAATCTAATTCAGCGCCACTTAAATAAATGCCCTTATTCGGCTTTCCCCGAATAACCAGATTATAGGAACTTAGTGACATTTTGGCTTTTTTCATTTCAGATACAAGCGTTGTTCTTCCTATATTCATTTCAAAAGCCAGTTCATCCAGCGTGATGGCGCGATCGTGGTTCATTAACCTGCTAATAATAAAAGCCAATCGCGACTGCGGGGAATCTTCCGACGCTTTTTCGGTTTTTGAACATTCCCACAAACGCCGAAATGCTTCTTCATTCTCGATCACTAAGCGGTAGCCCTTACTTTTATCTTTAATAAGTTCCGCAATACCTTTCATTTCAAGTTTTAACTGTTTAATATCTTTACGAATGGTTCTTGTGCTCACTCCCAATCGTTGTGCGAATTCATCCAAAGTGCAATAATCTTTATGAAGCAGAATTTCAATCAGCGATAACAGCCGGGAATCCAAGACTCGACAAGATAACGGTAAAACCCCCTTTTTTAAAGTATGCAGATATATCCTCTGGGCTTTATGGTACAGCACTCACAAGGTTGGGGCTTTTATTTGCCTGTCTGTTAGTTATCCGCGTGATTTCCCGCCAGAAATGTTATAGGTCGTCCCCGTAATATAGCTGGCACGGTCCGAAGCAAGGAAACATACAAGATCGGCAACCTCACATAGTTTTCCTTCCCGCCCGATCGGAATCGATTTACTGTAGTCTGTTGCCAATCCTTCAACCGTCACGCCTCTTGTATAAGCTAATGCTTCGTTATAGGCATCCGTTCGCAATCCGGTTTTTTCCATAATTGCCGGGGCTACACCCACTACGCGAATATGAAACTTTCCAAGCTCCTTTCCCCATGACCGAGTGAAAGCAATCAACGCGCCTTTTGTTGCTGCATAACAACTTTGGCCTGCAGATCCTTCCTGGCCGGCTTCAGATGCCATATTGACAACAACACCTTTTCCTTGTTTTAACATTTCTTTTACAACAGCTTGCGCACACAGGAACGGTCCCTTTTGGTTTACATTCACCATGAGATCAAAGGCTTTTTCGTCCAGTTCGTACTCCGGCCGTTCTCCGGCTGTATCAACCAACAGCCTTGGCAGATTGATACCGGCATTATTGACAAGAACATCGATAGCGCCAAAACGTTCTACCGTCTTTCTCACCATTTCGTCAACGCTTTCTTTTTTGGTTACATCACATTTCACATAGTAAAAACCGTCTGCTTGCTCACCATCTTCAACTGCCAAATCTGAAACAACTACTTTTGCCCCGTTTTCCAGTAACGCTTTTGCGATACTTTGTCCAATACCTGATGCACCGCCCGTAACAATGGCAACTTTTCCTTCTAAATCTAGCCATGAACTTTTCATCGATCTCACCTCAAATTGTGATTTATTCTTTATTACGATCTCAATTATAAGAAAATCACTTCCTGTAATTAATGCGGCTTTTTTCACACGAATGTGAAAAATCCGGTACGATTCCGGCAAATTCCTTTATCTTTTCACTAAGCAAGCCGGAATACAGCTTAGACGATATGAAACATAACCGGACGTTTTGCAAGCAATGGGCACTGCGTGACAACAGAGTAAATGGGGGATTGGAAGAAGATTTTAATTAGGGGTTGCTGAATAAGCAAAAATTTCTAGATTCAGCAAAGGTGATAATAGCTTTTGCCGAAATGTAATGCAAAGATTTTATAACAAATGCGTGATTCAACGTATAGAGAAGGTAGAATCACGCATTTTCGCAGATACATTCTTCTATATATTGAGGTGAAGCTTGTTGACAAGTGGATTCGTTCAGCAATTCCTGATTATATTCAGCGTTTTTCACTTCCTAAAAAATTTTTGATACAACTGTGAATGGGGGCCAATCGAGGGGGGCAGCAGGACTTTGTGAACCGGAAGGGAATCCCTTATTTATTTTTTTAAGTTGCAGGTCGGCCTTTGTTTCGTTAGCCTGTACAAAACTCAATGCGGTCATGGTCGGATCAGATCCCTGAGGTTTGATAGCATAAAAATCTCGTCTTTTTTGATATGTAAGTGAGAAATCAAAAACCCCTGGAGCCAAATGGCACCAAGGGTTTTTGCAGATGGGCATCCTAAATTTCAGCTTCAAAAAACGATCGGGCATCCACATTCAAGTGGTGCTGTCACTTCACGGAATGCATTCAGTTGCAGAAGTTCATGCTATGGTGAATCAATAAGGCTAACGGCTAGACACACCGCCAAGAATACCCATCTTCCGGCTCAATCCAGAAACACCATTTCCTAGTAATGTATACGGGAAACGATTATACAGAGTAAGCTGTTTTTAAACAAGCACATGTACTGATTCAACATTTTCGCCATTTTTTACGAAAAAACCGTTCGCCAAACATCCGGTAACTGAAATACTTACCTTTGATTGCGGCCTTGCCATAGGGCTCACTTTTTCAATTCTTGCTTCATAAACGAAATGTTCTTCAATCATCTCATACATAAAGCCACTATAGAAAGCCGGAAAATATCCTAATTTATATTCCCCTTTTTCTGACAAAACGATTACAGCTTTTTCATCTTCCTTGTTTGAAGGCTCCAATTGAAAACGCACAGCCGCGCCTTCTTTCAACTGATTAATTACTTTTTCTCCGTCATAGTAGCGCCACCCCGCGATATAAAAGTCAAAATTAAACCGGTCTTCAAAAACACTAATCGGGGCAACAAATTCATACGGATCAGTAGCCAGCCGTCCACCAGTAGCCCGCAATAAATCCATTTCTGTATAATCCGGAGGCAGCCCATAATTTTTTAAAATCTTATCAAAATCCGGTCTCCTTTTATCCGGTAACCGCCGTTCAAATGGTCCAAATAAGCGATCAGAAACGTATGTCTTATTTAGATTACGAAATGACAGATGCGGTTTATATCCATTTTCCAAAGCCTCTTTTAAGGTTCTGCGCTTCCCGCTTAATTCATATGAAAAAATGTATTTTCCATTTTCATGAAATAAATTGCCAATATGATAACGCTGCCTTGTCTCCTGATTTTTCCAGATCAGCCATAAGACACATGGATTTTTTTGCATTCAAGCACCTCCTTTGTACCAGATCAAGAGCCATTCTTTACGATAGAGGAGTAATGGCGTTATGCCGCTATTTTTTCTTAAAAGGACAACTTGAACAAATCACCAGGCCAGTTTCTTGCTCCCCAGTTTTCTATGGAAATCCTTGTCTTTTGGCGTACTTGGGTCGATCCCTTTTAACTGCGGGACATACGCACAGATCAGTTGAACCGGGATGATGTATTCATAAGTTTTATAAAATGGGGGATTCACTTTATTGCTGAAGGGAGTGGAACCCTGTTGCCCATTCCCTCAAAAACATACTTTACATTCGACACAAACCTTCAAATTTCCTCCTTCATTTTTCAGGCCATCTCCGGATACAAAATCCCCCCTTCGAAGAGGTGTCCAGCGTTGCTCAAAGGTTTTTTCCTTAAATGAAAAAAACATTAGAATTTTATGTGAAACCCGCAAAAATGATATAGAATATTCCCCCATCATGTAGTAGTATTTTACTGTTACAACAACATTTTTAAAGGGGGGAATACGTTGGAAAAGAAATTTTTTAGCAGATTGTCAATATTGATGTTGTCTTTGTTACTGGTTGCCGGTTCGATCAGTTATTTTCCTAAATCTGCCAAGGCTTATACATCCGGCACATCGCTCGATAACCGCGTAATTTTTCAAAGCTTTAGCCTGTACATGCCATATGAAAGCAATATGTACAAAATTCTTTCAGCGAAAGGCAGCGAATTGAAAGATTGGGGCATTACGGATATATGGCTCCCTCCGGCTTACCGTTCTTTCAACATGGCGCGTTACATGGAAGGCTACGCCATTGCCGACCGTTATGACCTCGGTGAATTTAACCAGGGGCCGAATAACACCCGGCCGACCAAATACGGGACAAGCGATGAATTGAAAAGTATGGTTTCCGCGCTTCACGCAAGTGGTTTAAAAGTGCAAGAAGATCTTGTACCCAACCAGGTTCTCGGATTGGGCAAAAGGGAAGCGGTTTACGTCACACGCGTAGATCAAAACGGAAATTTGTTTAAAAATCCTTATACAACAGGACTTACAACGCAAATCAGGGCCGACCTGTACCTCGCTTATACAAAAGGTGGCGGCGAAGGACAGGCGAAATATGGCTACATTAAAGAATGGAATAAAAAGTATTTTAACGGCACCTCCGTACAAGGACAGGGTATGGATCGGGTGATGAAAGACAGCGAGGGCATTCCGTATCGATATTTTGGGCCAAACAACCCGAAAAACCATTTGCCAAGTTGGCTCAATGAAGCTGCAGCGGCAAATAAAATCAATACAGTTGATACTTATTTGTCAGTAGACGGCTGGTATGCTGCTAAAGACGCTTCGACTTCGGATAATTATTGGAAACCGATGTTAATGAACTATGACCCCGGCTATTTAAAGTACATGAAAAGCCATGGCTATTCAACTGTTGACGATATACTGAATGGCGACAACGGGGAAATCGCAAGTTTAACAGATGCCTATATTGCATCACAACCCGGTTACGGCTTTGGATCGGAAGAAAGATCGTTCAAAAATGATAATTCCGGATCAGATGACCAGGATCAGTTTCTATTTGTGAAAAAGAATGGGACAACCCTTCACAACCTTAACAACACAATTAGCGGGAAGAAACAGTTTCTGTTAGGAATGGACATAGACAACGGGAATCCAACTGTCCAAAAAGAACAGATCCACTGGATGAACTGGCTGCTCGATACGTATCAGTTTGACGGCTTCAGAATTGATGCTGCAAGCCATTATGATCAACAAGTGTTGCTGGATGAAGCCGACGTAATGAAACAGCATTTTGGCAATAATTTAAACGACCATTTAAGCTATATTGAGACTTATGAAAGTGCCGGGACAAATTTTGAAAACGCAAACGGGAATCCGCAGTTAATGATGGATTATGCCCTGTTCTATTCTTTGCAAAATGCTTTGGGCAAAAATTCGCCATCAAACAACCTTTCCACCATTGCTACAAACGCTGTTGTCAACAGGGCAGGTGCAGGCACGGCGAACGCAACGCCAAACTGGTCATTTGTTAATAATCATGACCAGGAAAAGAATCGAGTGAACAGTATCATGCTGGACCAGTATGGCATTAAGCCGGGGACGCATTATGGCACATCCACACCGAAGGCTTTCCAGGATCTGTATGATAAAAAGACAGAGGCAAAAGCTTTGGACATCTATGAAAAAGACATGGAAAGCACGGTAAAAAAATATGCGCCATCCAATGTGCCAAGCCAGTACGCATATGTTTTGACGAATAAAGATACCGTCCCGACTGTCTTTTACGGCGACTTATACAAAACGAATGCTTCTTACATGAGTGAACGTACGCCGTATTATGATACAATTGTGAAATTGCTGAAAGTGCGTAAAAACTATGCCTACGGGAACCAGCAAGTAACCAACTATAAGTCGAACACTTCCGGCACGGCGGGAAAAGATTTGATCTCAAGCGTCCGCTATGGAAATGACCGGAATACCGGCGTGGCAACCGTAATCGGAAATAACCCGAAAACCGATACGACTATTAAAGTGAATATGGGATCCCGGCATGCCAACCAGACATTTGAGGATGCAACCGGATTTCATAACGAAAAGCTGGTCACAGATAGCAAAGGCATTTTAACCGTTCATGTAAAAGGGACGCAAAATGCCCGGGTAAAAGGGTACCTTGGCGTCTGGATCCCAGCAAAAAAAGCGGCAACGCCAAAACAAGGCCCTGCACTTAAATACGGTAAGTATGTAACGGTAACAAACAAGCATTATGCCGTATATCAAGACTTCAACTGGAAGAAGAAGAATGTCAATGCAGTGAATAAAACGTATCTTGCCAAGGTCCAATACCATCACAGCAACGGATCAACTTACCTGTCCCTTTATGATGGCAAAGGAAAATGGGCCGGTTATATCAACGCCAAGGCAGCGAAAACCGGAAGTGGCAAGCAAGGGGCTGCCATACAATACGGCAAATCCGTCAAAGTAACCAGCAAGAACTACGCCGTATATCAAAACTTTAACTGGAAGAAGAAAAATATCCGAGCCATAAACAAAACATACTTGGCGAAATACATTTATTATCATATAAATGGGTTAAGCTACCTGTCCCTTTATGACAACAAAGGCAAATGGATAGGCTACATCAATGCCAAAGCGGTTAAGAGCAAATAAATTTCTTTAAACAAAAAGCGTTCCCAACAACCGGCAACGGGGTGGGTACGCTTTTTTGTTCACCGCAAACATCTTATAGTTGAGTTTGAAGAGATACTTTAAACCAGAAAGAAGGGCACCTTAAAGATTGGGTTCATTTAAAATTCGGGGGTTTCTTTGATCGCATCAAGTACTTCCTGCTCTTTCATCGCTAACTCCTCCAATTCCTGCAAAATATCCGTGTCTATCGTCTTTTTTCGGTAATCTGCAGCAGAAAGCATCATCAGCCATGGATATGAGGCTGGTGGTTTCGCTTTCATCCCTCGTCTATATTTTTTCCACTTTATCATGAACTTTGTCAAATCAAATGTGTGTAATTCCAGATGCGGGCTCCACATAAAAAACTCCAAATCCTCATAAACATGAAAGCGGTTATGGAATCGTTTGGTTTGGTGCGGGAAAAGCAGGTAATTTAAGATAGAAATCATGATTGTAGGAACAAGTTCTGTATAATTTTGTCCGGCCTCTAACGTGGAAGAGAAAAGTTTTGTCCAATAATAAAGCACTCGTTCCCGCATATTGTGCTGATTTTCCACCTGGATTTCAACATTTATTCTCTCATGGTTGGATGTGTAAACGAGGATATCAAGCAGACCTGTTTTGCCGTCCGAGTCAGATTTAATGAGTGCGGTGTTCTCATACTGGACATCGACAATTCTGTCCTGCCCTTTTCGGGTCAGCAAGTCATTCAAAAAGGCAAGGGTGATGTTTTTCCGGCTCGGGTGGCCGAAAAGCTGTTTGAACATAAAGTCCATTTTGAGGTCAAGGTATTCTTTTGTCATGAGGATCCTTCCTTTCGGGGTTGTTTTGCGAGGGTTTCATAGAGTAAATCTATTAATTTGATATTATTTGAAATCTTTTCTGATGTCAACCCCATTTTTTCCAATTCCAGCCGGCCCCCCATCCCCCATAAAATATTTCTCCTCAAACGGGCCATCTATGAATTTGAAATTGCCCATAAAAAGTGTACGGACCGAAAAATGAAGGAGCCGGTATGCACGCGTACTCCTCCGGCTCCTAAAAAGACAAACCTGCAAATATTCCAGTTTCCTTATTTTGTGTCGCAAAACTTGCCATTCCAGATCGGCACCCTAAACCGTTTTGCATCTGAAAATCCGGAAGCCGAGGATCTCTTTGGTTGACTCAAACATAATCATATGATGCTCAAGCATCTCAAAATACTGCACATCCACGCCCTCCGACAATGAAAAATCAGGGACATTTTGAACTCCAAATTGCAAATCATATTTTTCAGAATGGATGGATTGAAACCCTGCTTCTTGAAAAAGCTGCACCCACTGTTCCTCGGTTAAAATTCGGGATACTCCATAAAAGTCTTTGATGTGTGCTAATCTTTGGGGCGAAACAGGCTGCTCCAAAACCATTTCAATCGCAATTAAACATCCGCCGGGCTTCAGCACCCGCTGAAATTCCTGAACCGTTTTGGGCATATCGGTAAAAACGATCACCGACTCTGACAATACCAAATCAAATTGACTGTCTGCAAACGGGAGAGCCTCTGTATTCCCATGCACAATTTGTACCGGCAAACCTAATGTTCGGACTCTTTTCCTGGCTTTTTCCACCATCAATTGATGATGATCCAGCCCTGTCACTTGGCATCCGTACTGCTGCGCGACGTATGCAGCAGTTTGGCCGGTGCCGCAGCCCGCATCAAGCACTGTTGTTTTTTTTCCTATATGTTCAGTCGATAATATATCCTGTGTCAGCTTGAAACCGCCTGGATGCGCTCCGCCGACTCCCAGTTCTGCTAAACAATTCAGGTAAGTATATTCCCGATCCACTCTAACCCCTCCCTTGCCATTCAAACAGCTGGCTCGTTTATATACCGTATGTACCATTGCAGAAATCGGTAACCGTTATCGTTTAAAAACATACTTTGGTTAAGAAAAAGCAATGGAGGAAGGCATATGGGGGTTGTTGAAACGGACAAGTGGCTGCGCCAATTATATCACCAGCCTGTAGCGATTTGCGAAAAGTTTAAAGCGCATTTTAAAGGCGCAAGTGCTGCGGAAATTTATGACTACCTGGCTTATCATGGCATGTACCAGCCGGAAGATAACGGAGCCGGGATTGTCCGGCAATTGCAAAACCGGCATGTTTGGGAAATCGTAAAAAATGAATTTCTTTGCTGCAAAAAAGAATGGAATGGGCCGGATGTTCCGATCTATATTTTTCCGTCTGACTCCGCCAATTTACTGATTCAAAAAGAATTTAACGGAAAATCAGGATTAGCCTTTAAAGATCAATTATTTTTATTTGTTTCGGCCCGGAACAGCGAAACAGAAATCAGGTCATTATTTGTCCATGAGTATAACCATGTTTGCCGGCTTACAAAATACCCGAAAGAGGAGGCCGATTATGTTTTATTGGATACGATTATTTTAGAAGGGCTGGCAGAAAATGCAGTTAGGGAAAAATTCGGGCGTAAATACGTTTCATCCTGGGCCTTTTCTTATTCCAATGACGAAATGGAAAAGATATGGAGACAATACGTGTACCCGCATAGAAACCTTAAAAAAACAAAACAGCAACATCAAGAGATTTTGTACGGTTCACGTGTCTATCCGAAAATGTCCGGTTATTGCGTCGGATACTACCTCGTCAAGCAATATCTTGAAAAAACCAGCCTCTCCGTAAAAGATGTGCTCAAAACCGATGCAAAGGTTTTGGCACAAATCGATTCCATGTAATTTTCATCCCTGCACCCGGGTTTCAAAATCCCGCACGATAATTCCACAAAAAGTCTGATCGTTTTGTCCACCGTATCCGCCGGCAAAAATCATATACTGTACCATTCCTAAAGGATTGGAGGATATTTTTATGTCATATCGTCACTTCCATGCACTATGCCATCGATACAGGGGCAGAGCGGTCCAAATCCGGACGGTTGATGGACGGATCCATAGAGGCATTATTCATCATGTGAGCGGAAACAGAGTGTTCCTTCGGCCGCTTGGAAGCCCCCGCAATCTTGGCGGATTTGGCTACGGAGGCTGGGGTTGGGGATGGGGATTTGGCTGGGGCATTGCCATCGGTTCAATCGCTGCTTTGGCTTTAATTCCTTTCTTCTTCTGGTAAGAAGTTTTTGCAGCATTTTTAGAAGCAGATAGGACTGGCGCAGCCCGGCCGGTGATAATCGGGTTCAGCCATGTACGGATTTACAGAAAGCGCCCTTCCCTTATGGAGAATTTCACATAGTATGTTATGGCTATTTCGAAAGGAGGTTAAAAAGATGTCTGATGGCGGCGTTTACAGTGGCGGTTTCGCTTTAGTCGTCGTATTGTTTATCCTGTTGATCATCATCGGTGCCTCATATGTCGGCGGTTACGGCGGCGGTTATGGCGGATATGGGGGCTACGGCGGGTGTTTTTGGTAAGCCATGCAATGAAGTAAGGGTCTCCGGCATTTAAAGTCCGTTTTCCATGCCCCCCTCACATGCTCGAAAGTTGCACGGAAAAAGGGAATGCTGCCTTATACAGCTTTATCATGAGAGCCGGAACAAAACCGGGGGTACGCATTGTGCTCCCGGTTTTGTTTTTAGGGTTTTCTTATCATTAAAATGCCCATTAAATGATTGGGTGGACAAGCCGGCCGTTTTTGCAATCCCCGCTGTCCCTGTTTCCATTAATACCGATTCATCAACGATTCAGCTATCTAATCACGAAGCCGGCATCCGCTGGACATCCAAATCAAATTGCGATAACGCCATGCTTAGCATGATCAGGAGTTAAGGATCGCTTTTTCGCCTCCGCACCAATCTATAAATCTTGCGGCAAAATTCGGTCTGTCCCCCCCTACCGAAACTTTCAAGCGAAATTAAGAAAAATTTAAAAGAAGCCCTCTAGACTAAGTTTCTGTAATAAACCCCAAAGGCACAGGATGGATTTCCTGGAAGGTCTGAATCCACAAGTAAAAAGATTGTGAAGTTGTTACAAAAAGGTGCTTCAACATACACTTGGGTCGCTGCAACGGTAAGTGCGCATCTCCGGCGACTTATCAGCTTGCAACAGATCAACCCGTGATGGACATCGGCGGTTTTACAGGAAGTGACCCGGCCCCGACCCTTTCCGCGTTTAAAAAATATGTCCGGCAAGGGAAGATCCACTACTTTATAATGGAAGAGGCTCCTTTGGCAATATGAAACAAATGGGCAAAACCTTGCAAGATGGCAAAAATATAGAAAACAATCCCCAAATGGCGCCATGGGCAGAGGTTCCAATTGATGGCGTTACCCTTTATGATTTAACGCAACCAAAATCGAAGTAAGCTCTATCGTGAAGACTGTCAAAAAAGGGTTGCTGCAAGGTGCAAAACGGTGAACGCTACCATTCATAGTGTTCACCGTCTTTTAGTGAATTGGCTGGCCAGTGATCGCTGACCTGTTCTGGTTTTTTGGGTTTCTTCCAATTGAACGCTCTTCGGCATTTGTCAAAAGAGATTTTTTACACGATTCGGGACTTTCGGTTTATATTTTCAATAAAAACGGCGTATTCCCCTTAAAAAGTACTAAAAAAAGACGATAAATTTACTAGACGGATTTGACAGGATTTAGGGTATTTTGATAGAACAAAGGCTAAAAGAATGAAATTTTAAATTTCAGGAACCCTCGAGCTGAAAGATCCAATTGGAAAGGAGATTGAAATGAAAAAAGGCTTAGTCATACCACTTTGTTTTGCAGTATTATCCACTCCTGCTTTTGATAAAACGGTACAGGGCGCTTCACTGACAAAATTCCTACATAGTTCAAGTGTACAAGCCGCAGCAAAAACAGAGACAAAATATGTCAATGTTGATGCGAATTCAAGCTTGACATTAAGAGCAAAGCCTTCAAAAAGTGCCGCCAAATTGGACAGCTTAAAAAAAGGAACAGCTGTATTGGTATACAATGTGTCTGATGGTTGGGCAGAAGTAAAATCCGGGACAAAAACGGGGTATGTTAGCGCGGAATATTTAACCAGCACAAAACCCGGCAGTACGGCAACGACAACGAGCACAACCAAAACAACGACGAAGTATGTCAATGTGGACAAAGGCTCCCATTTAATATTGCGTTCGAAGACCTCCACTTCGTCCAGCATTTTAGCAAGCTTGGCTAGAGGCGAGAAAGTGACGGTGTACTCTATTTCCGGGGATTGGGCGAAAGTAAAAGCCGGTAGCAAAACGGGGTATGTTCATGCATCTTTTTTGACGAACTCAAATCCGAACAACCATGCAGACACTTCAACTCCGGCCAAAACAACGACGAAGTATGTCAATGTGGATAAAGGCTCCCATTTAATATTGCGTTCGAAGACCTCCACTTCGTCCAGCATTTTGGCGAGCTTGGCAAGAGGCGAAAAAGTGACGGTGTACTCTATTTCCGGGGATTGGGCGAAAGTAAAAGCCGGAAGTAAAACGGGCTATGTTCACGCATCTTTTTTGACGAACTCAAATCCGAACAACCATGCAGACACTTCTACTCCGGCCAAAACAACGACGAAGTATGTCAACGTGGACAAAGGTTCCCATTTAATATTGCGCTCGAAAACCTCCACTTCGTCCAGCATTTTAGCAAGCTTGCCGAGAGGCGAAAAAGTGACGGTTTACTCAATCTCCGGGGCTTGGGCAAAAGTAAAAGCCGGCAGCAAAACGGGGTATGTCCATGCATCTTTTTTGGCTAACTCAAATCCGGATAGCAATGCAGGCACTTCAACTCCGGCCAAAACAACGACGAAGTATGTCAACGTGGACAAAGGTTCCCATTTAATATTGCGCTCGAAAACCTCCACTTCGTCCAGCATTTTAGCAAGCTTGCCGAGAGGCGAGAAAGTGACGGTTTACTCAATCTCCGGGGCTTGGGCAAAAGTAAAAGCCGGCAGCAAAACAGGGTATGTCCACGCATCTTTTTTGGCGAACTCAAATCCCGATAGCAGTGCAGACACTTCTACTCCGGCCAAAACAACGACGAAGTATGTCAATGTGGATAAAGGCTCTCATTTAATCTTACGTTCGAAAGCCTCCGGAACGTCCAGCATTTTGGACAGCTTACCAAGAGGCGAGAAAGTGACGGTTTACTCTATTTCCGGGGATTGGGCAAAAGTGAAAGCCGGGAGCAAAACAGGGTATGTCCACGCATCTTTCTTGGCGAACTCTAATCCCGATAGCAGCACAGACACTTCTACTCCGGTCAAAACAACGACGAAGTATGTCAATGTGGACAAAGGCTCCCATTTAATATTGCGCTCCAAAGCCTCCACTTCGTCCAGCATTTTAGCGAGCTTGGCAAGAGGAGAAAAAGTGACGGTTTACTCCATTTCCGGGGATTGGGCGAAAGTAAAGGCCGGGAGCAAAACGGGGTATGTCCACGCATCTTTTTTGGCGAATTCAAATCCGGACAACCATGCAGGCACTTCAACTCCTGCCAAAACAACGACGAAATATGTCAATGTGGACAAAGGTTCGCATCTGTTATTGCGTTCCAAAGCCTCCACAAGTGGCAAAAAATTAGCAAGTCTGCAAAGAGGCGAAAAAGTGACGGTTTACACCGCTTCCGGCCCATGGGTAAAAGTGAAAGCGAGAGGCATAACCGGTTATGTGCTCGCATCCTATCTGTCAAGTTCAGACCCTGATGCAAGCACAGCAGATGACGGCAATAACAGTTCCGAACCAACACCAGATTCTACGGTAACCAAATACACGACAGCAGATTTGAATTTACGTAAAGGGCCTTCTACCTTAACAAGTGTGATTGAAGTCCTTGATAAAGGAACAGCTGTAAAGGTCTACTCCGAAGAGGATGGCTGGGCAAAGGTAGAAATCGGTGGAAAAATTGGTTATGTCAGCACAAATTATTTAACATCCGCTGCAAAACAATCCAATGGCAAGGTGACATCGATTGTAAAAAAATATGATCTTTCACTGGATGAACTTGCAAATATTCAAATGAAAGTTTCGCCTCAAACAGATACAAATGAACGATATATCAGAAGTGATGCCATTAAGCTGACAAGCCATACAACAGGTGTTGTCCAAAACGGAAACTGGCATATCAGAGATGGTGCCGGTACAAAGAATCATGAAGTCGGCGAAACGCTTAAAGAAGGCACAAAGGTCACCATCTTATCCACTGTAAAAGGGGATGACGGCTATACATGGTATCAAATCAGTTATAACAAGGCATGGAAAAATGCCACGAAAAATGAAGTGAAATACTATTTAAATCCGAATAACTTTGTTTCGGATCCAGTCCGCTCACTTCAATTTTTGAAATTAACTTCGACCGCCAATCTGAATGCAACAGAAGTGAACCAAAAAATTCTTGCGGGTAAAGGCATTTTAGCCGGGAAAGCATCTGCATTTTTAACTGCAGCAAAACAAAATGGTATCAATGAAATTTATCTGATTGCTCATGCCTTACTTGAAACAGGAAATGGCACTTCCCAGCTGGCAAATGGGGTCAAGTATAATGGCAAGACAGTTTATAATATGTATGGGACTGGGGCGAATGATGGCAATGCCGTCCAAAATGGAGCCAGGTATGCCTATCAACATGGTTGGACGACCCCGGAAGCGGCCATCATTGGCGGAGCTAAATTTATCAGCAGCAATTACCTTGGCGCCGGTCAAGATACCTTGTATAAAATGAGATGGAATCCAGATGTCGCTGCAACATATGGCTATGCCTCCCATCAATATGCAACAGACATTGGCTGGGCTTACAAACAAGTGGATGAAATCTATAACTTATACAACCTATTAGACAATTACAATATCACATTGGAAGTTCCAAGTTATAAATAATTGCCTGCAGCCATTAGGCTGGTCATGAAGGCTATTCAGGATCTTGTAAAGAGCATGGCAAATGACAAAAGCTTCTCCCTTTTTTGGGCAGAAGCTTTTTGTTATAGCTGCAGCCAGGTTCAGATGCATTTTTCGCTTACAAGTGCAGGACAAGCAAAAAATATGTCCGGTTTGCACCAGCCAGTTCGATACAGCATATACCCTTCCCCATATTGGCCGACCGGATCCTGGTCACCGGCAATGTTATAAACAGGGATCGATACCGGCACTTTTTCTGCCCACTCCGTTCCGACAATCTTCTCCATCATCTGGACAAAATAGTAGAGTGAGTGTATATTTGGCGGAGTTGAAAAATTATTAAACGGATCGTTTGCGTGGTCTGCCACAATATCCGGGTCGCCGCTTATCCAGTCGTTTGGCGTTTTCGGTTGTTCAATCCGTTCTGTCATCCAGCCCATCAGTTCTTCCAAATAAGAAGAATCGGTTTCTTCCCCTTTGCCTTCATCGACCAGGTCTTTCAAAACAGGGAGCAGTTTGCCTGCATTCGGGAATTGGCCCGAAGTCCCGCACAGAATTAAGCCGGACAAACCATCCCCGTAGGCAGCAGCATAACCTCTGGCAATCATTGACCCCATACTATGCCCGAACATGAAATAAGGCAAATCAGGATATTGTTCCTGCACAATCTTACGAAGCGTATGCTCATCCTCCGCCATCGTCATATATCCTTTGTCTCCCCAGTCTCCCCAGTTACCTGAATCATACGCTGTCTTTCCATGCCTGACATGATCATCTGCGGAAACGACAAAACCAGCCTCAGTGAACTACCCTCCACTTATCAACCTTACGGTTTGATTGAAGTGGGGGCTTCTCGACTTATCGTTGCTTTTACTAGCCAACGAAAACTGACCGAGCTAACCCTCTTGTTCCAAGAGTTTTGTTACTTATGATAACGCTAATAAGCGTAATCCCTCATTTTTGATATTGATTGCTGAATTGTGATCGCGATCTAATACAAAGCCGCAAGAACATTTATATACACGTTCAGATAATGGCATTTCTTTTTCCTTGCCGCAACATGAACACTTCTTAGTGGAGGGAAACCACTTATCAATTTTCACAAGTTGTTTCCCCTGTTCTTTTAGCTTATACGCTAAGAAAGTAGTGAACATCCCCCAGCCGTTATCATGAACGCTTTTCCCAAAGTGAAGGGCTTGAGACATCCCTTTCATGTTCAAGTCCTCAATCACGACAGCATCAAAGTTAGAAGCTAATTCTTTTGACTTATGATGAAGAAAATTCATGCGTTGGTTCGCCACTTTCTCATGTAATTTAGCCACTACTAGTCGTTGCTTGTTCCAACGTGCAGAACCTTTCTTTCTTCGAGAAAGAATTCGTTGTGCTTTTGCTAATTTATCTAAGGCTTGCCGATAGTAACGTGGGTAATTGGCTTTCTTACCCTGTTCACTCTCGACATATAGACCATCCATAGCAAAATCCAAACCAACAACTTTCTGTATTTTAACTGGACGAATATCTTTCTCATATTCTGTCAAAATTGAAATGTAGTATTTGCCTGTCTTTGTTTTAGAAATAGTGCAAGATTTGATTTTATAATCAGCAGGTATCTCTCTATGCTGTTTCATTTTTATTGGCTTTTTGATTTTTGGCAGTTTGATATGACCATTTTCTAGCTTAATATTTCCGTTGACCATATTAGTTGTATAGGATTGTTTTGCTTTACGATTTTTGAACTTTGGAAAATCCGCATTTCCTTCAAAGAAATTCTTATAAGCAGTCTGTAAGTTCATTTGTGCATTTGCCAAAGCTAAAGAATCCACTTCTTTTAGGAATGGAAATTCACTTTTATATTTTGCAGGGGTCGGAAACTTTTGCTTTTTAAGCAATTCTTTATCATCCTTGAACTTTTCATACGTTTCTTTGCGTTCAGCTAACATCTTATTGTAGACAAAGCGAACACAACCAAATGTCTTAGCTAATAATGCGGATTGTTCTTTGTTTGGTAACAAACGAAACTTGAAAGCTTTGTTTTGCTTGGCCATATCAATTCACCTCACTTTGTGCGGAAAAATTTCGTATATATTGATTATACCGTAAAAAATCCGTACAATCAATATGAGGTGATAATCATGAGAGAAGAGAAAGAACGTGTAGAAATTCGTATGCCTAAGACGATATTAGAAAAATTGGAGCAATATCAAAAAGAAAATGGGATTCCAACTAGAACAGCCGCAATCTTAGAATTGTTGAGAAAAGGATTGGAAAAATAACTTTGGCTAAAGCCAACCGAAATTCATCTCCCACCTACTCATTGGTGCGATTCGCACCTTCACATTCCTTGAGGATGGGAGACTTCTTTCGGAAAAACGTTAAAAAAGCATTCGTCACTTTCATAGTACGCGAGTATTCTTCGGAAAATGGATGGGCTTTTACAACCAATACTTTCGACATTTTTGAGGCTCCTTTACATGTTTTACTATTATTTTATGAGTAAGCGCCTTCAAATTCAATCAATTTATTTATTTCATCCACGCACTCAC
This sequence comes from Weizmannia sp. FSL K6-0777, assembly GCF_038593185.1. NCBI lineage: Bacteria > Bacillati > Bacillota > Bacilli > Caryophanales > Bacillaceae > Heyndrickxia > Weizmannia sp. FSL K6-0777. The sequence continues at coordinate 470,538 of NZ_CP151971.1, read as the reverse complement.
ACGGAGGACGACATAAATGCCTTTTCCAATTGAATCCTTGTTCTGTTGGCAACTGCCGGCAAAATCGGGCGCTGACAGACATCCCAAAAAATGCCGGCCCCGCTTTTAAAAAATATACGGAGCCGGCATTTTTTATGGTTTTAATACGACTTTTATGCAGCCATCTTTATGATCATTGAACAATTGATAGGCCTCGCTTGCTTTATCTAGCGAAATTTTATGGGTTATGATTTCAGTTGGGTCAAACTTTTTCTCTGTAATGTCTTGAAAGAGTTTCGGCATCAGATGTACAGCCGGCGCCTGTCCCATTTTCAGGGTGATATTGCGTTCGAACAGCCTGCCAAGCGGGAATGCATTGTAAACCGAACCGTATACCCCTGTCAGCTGGATAGTGCCAAACTTCCTGACCGCTTCCATCGCAATTTGAATCGCGCTGATTGTGCCGCCCTGCAACTTGAGTTTTTGCTCGATCTTTTCAACCGCGGATTTTTTTCCGTCCATGCCGACGCAATCGATTACCACATCAGCCCCGCCATTGGTAATCTCACGTAAATACTTCCCCATCTCATCGTATTCTTTAAAATTATAAACTTCGACTCTATTCATTTTTTTGGCATGCTTTAACCGGTATGGCACATGGTCGACTGCAATCACCCTGCTGGCCCCGTTCAGCCATGCAAATTTCTGGGTCATCAAGCCGATCGGCCCGCAGCCGAGCACAACGACCGTGTCTCCCTGCTTCACACCGGCATTTTCAACACTCCAGTATGCCGTTGGAAGCACATCCGACAAGAACAGCAACGCCTCGTCCTCCAACTCGCAAGATTCAGGAATCACAAACGGCATTTGATTGCCGAACGGTACACGCAGGTACTCAGCCTGCCCGCCCGGAATATCTCCGTACCGCTCTGTGTAACCAAATAAACCGCCTGTGTCGACCTCTTCATTCGGATTCGAGTTGTCACACTGGGACTCCATCCCGTGCTGGCAGTAATAGCAATGCCCGCACGAAACCGTAAACGGCAGCACAACCCGGTCGCCCTTTTTTACTTTTGTGACTTCCGAGCCAACCTCTTCAACGATTCCCATCGGCTCATGCCCGATCACAAATCCCGGGCGCGCCGGCATAGCTCCGTTATAAATATGCAAATCAGATCCACAAATGGCCGTTGAGGTAATCCTGATTAAAATATCATCCCGCTTTTTTAATGACGGATCATCAACTTCTTTTACCTGTATGTCTTTCGCACCTTGAAATGTAACTGCCTTCACTGCCATAACCTCCCTTATATACAGACCTATACCCATATTTTTTCATTCTTATGTATATCAAGAGATTTTTATCAATTTGGAAACGGATTCTTGATTATCTAACCGGTCTTGGAAATACGGCTTTTTCGGGACAACATTTGACATCCTTGGATCTGTGCAGGGCCTAAGTTTTTTGTATAGGGGGCACAAGCATATTCCTTCCATATTAAAACGGCCTCCCATATCCGGAGGCCGTTTCATCTTGAATTTTCAATATGGTTTTTGATTTGCCGCCTCTGTTAAATACTGTCCAGAAACGATTGGATAAACGGTATGGCAGCACCGACCGGCACACCGTCTTCATTGGAACGGCTAATAAAGATAAACGGTTCTTCACTTGGAAAAGCTGTCTTCTCATTTACCTTTTCATGAAGAATGTATAAATCTTCATCTTTTAAATACGGGGAAATATGCCCACCTAAAATAAAATCCCGGTTGATTACAAGGCGAATATTATTAATGGAAAAAGCCAGATGTTCTAAAAAAGTATGCCATCTCTCCACATAGGAAGGCACCCCTGACCGAACTTGCCGGAAGAAAAATGCCAGGGATTCTTCTTTTTTTAGTAGTGCATGGATGGAACAGAGCGTTTCCATGCAGCCTCTTTTTCCGCAGTAACACAAAGAACCATTCGGATCAATTGTCATATGTTCGACAGTCCCGCTGTGCCCATCTTTCCCCATATAAATTTGGTCATTGATAATAATCGCTCCGCCAAGATGCGTCCCGATCGATAAATATACCGCATCCCCAATGTCTTTTCTCATCCAAAGCTCTGTTGTAGCCGCACATTTTGCATCATGCAAGAACTTGCAAGGATAGTCAAGATGCCGGGCAAAAACATGGATATCCAATCCTGTACAATCCAATATTTTGCCGTACACAATTTTTTCTCCGTCGTTAGAAGTCAGGGCCTGTACTGCAAATCCAATTCCCAGCACTTGTTCTTTCTTATAATCAAAATGATCGATAAATGCCTGTACTTCCTGGCTAACTTGTTTGAAATAATGGCCATCATTGGCATAAGTCAGATACAGCTCTTTTTGTTGAAAGACTGTGCCCCGTAAATCAACCGCCAAAATGCGGACCTTCTCTTTTTGGATTTCAACCCCGATCCCAATACGCGCCTGTTGACATATAGTATAAGCTGCAGCCCGCCTGCCAACAGAAGATTCGAAGTATCCATTTTTTTGAATTAGATTTTTCTTCTCCAACTGCGTCAAATGCTGGCTAACGGTCGGCAGACTTAAATGAAGCATATTCGCAATTTCTTGTTTGGAAAGTTTTTTATGCTGATAAATCAAGTGATAGATCAAGGAATAATTATTCTTTTTTATATCTTTCAATGTCATGGTATTCGCCATGTGATGACCCCATTATATAAATACGATTGATAAAAACAGTTGTTTAAATTCACTATAACATACAGACAAATGCCTCACAACTTAGGAATGGCATCGTACAGATATTTTTGAGAATTTTTTAAAATATTAGGATACAGTTTTTAAGCGCTTTCTATTGACACTCCCGTAAAAGCGTTTTATTATATAAACAAGTTTTATAAAATGATTTTATAAAATAACTTATCAAAGGGGCGTAAGCACAAATGGGGATTATTGAAAAGATGAGATTGGATGGAAAAAAGATTTTCGTAACAGGCGGCGCAAGAGGGATTGGTAAAAGCGTTGCCACTGCTTTTGCTGAAGCAGGTGCAGACATTGCAATTGTTGACGTGGATTTAAAAGAAGCAGAAAAAACCGCCAGAGAACTGCAAGAAAATCATCCGGTCCAGGCCATTGCAGTACAAGCCGATGTGACAAAACCCGGAGATGTAAAGGCAATGACCACAAAAATATTGGATGCATTCGGGCGGATTGATGTGGCGTTTTGCAATGCAGGAATTTGCCTGAATGTCCCGGCTGAAGAAATGACCTTCGAACAATGGAAAAAAGTCATAGATGTAAACCTTACAGGGATCTTTTTAACCGCGCAGGCAGCCGGCAAAGTGATGATTCAACAGGGCGGCGGTTCGATTATCAATACAGCTTCCATGTCCGGACATATTGTCAACGTACCGCAGCCGCAATGCTCCTACAATGCTTCTAAAGCAGGCGTTATTCAATTGACGAAATCACTGGCTGTCGAATGGGCGGACAAAAATGTGCGGGTCAACTGTATCAGCCCGGGATATATGGGCACAGAACTGACATTAAATTCCCCAAGCCTGAAGCCTTTAATTGAACAATGGAACAAGATGGCCCCGCTTCACCGGATGGGAAGGCCGGAAGAATTGCAATCGATTTGTGTATACCTTGCAGGTGACACGAGCACATTTACAACCGGTGCTGATTTTATTGTAGATGGCGCCTTCACTTGTATTTAATGCCTGCAAAACTTTGATTCTATTATTAAAGGAGTTTATTTTTAATGAATTATTTACTAGGGACAGACATTGGAACTTCAGGAACAAAGACAGTGCTGATGGATACAGAAGGCCATCTGATTGCCCAGGACTTGCAAGAATATGACATTATCACCCCCAGGCCTTTATGGGCGGAGCAGTGGCCGGACGTATGGCTAGACGCAGCCAAAGCCTCTATCCGCAACACGGTGCAAAAATCCGGCATTTCAAAAGAAAAGATTGCCGGGATTGCAATTAGCGGGCTTTACGGAGGTTCCGGCATACCGCTGGATGAAAACATGAAACCTGTAAGGCCTTGCATGATCTGGATGGACAGGAGAGCTGATGAAGAAACGAAATGGGTGCTCGAGCATATCGGGGAAGAAAACTTGCAGGAAATCACTTATAACGGGGCAGATCCATATTACGGCTACACAAAAATTTTATGGATGAAACGCCATGAACCGGAAAACTGGAAAAAAACGAAACTCTTTCTCCCGCCTAACGATTACGTCATCTACCATTTGACTGGTGAAATTTCGATTGACTATTCCTCGGCAGGCAATATTGGCGGGATCTTTGACATGAATACAAGGACATGGTCAAAAACATTAATGGATCAAATGGGAATTCCTATGTCGATGATGCCGCAAAGGATTGTAGAGTCAACGGATATTGTTGGCGGATTGACGAAAAAAGCAGCAGAAGAACTGGGGCTTTCTGAAGGTATGCCCGTCATTGCCGGCGGAATCGACTGCGGCGCTGCAAACATCGGGCTGGGGGTATTGGAATCCGGCATTTACGCCGCTTCTATCGGCACTTCGATGTGTGCTGCACTTATCTCCGACCAGCCTGCGAAAGGAAAAGGTTTGATTGTCTGGCCTTATTTATATGACGCCAAACGATTATCGTATTGTTTCGCAGGAGCCAATACGGCAGGCGCGATTGTCAAATGGTTCAAGCAAACCCTGTGCCAGTTTGAATTGGAAGCAGAGAAACATGGCGGCAGAAATGCTTATGATATTTTAAATGAACAGGCATCGAAAATTCCTGCCGGCAGTAATGGCCTTATCGTCCTTCCGTATTTTATGGGGGAAAGAGCCCCAATATGGGATTCAGATGCCAAGGGCACCATTATCGGGCTCTCGCTTGCCCATACAAAAGCGCATCTTTATCGTGCATTCTTAGAGGCGGTTGCCTATTCTTTAAGAAATGCCATGGAAGCAACCGGTGAAAACGTGGGGAATGCCATCTACATTGCCGGCGGCGTAACAAAATCCAAAGTCTGGCGGCAAATTTTTGCGGACGTAACCGGCTATCCTGTCATTTGCCCGCTCCATGATGTGGAAGCCAATATGGGGGATGTCATTCTTGCCGGAATCGGAACAGGGCTTTTAAGTTACGAAGACGCAAAAAAATGGCAGGTGTTAGATGAAAAGATCCTGCCAAATCCGGAAAACCATGAAAAATATAATGCCTGCTATCAAGTTTATCAATCTGCCTATCAACATTTAAAACAAGATATGAAAGCGGTATCCCGCCTTGTTGAATCACCAGCAAGACAGACAGAGCAGGCATGATTTGCTTATTGGCTGGTTTTCCAGCCCCGCCGTCATGTCCAGTTGTGGCGCCATTACGATACAATGGCCCAACTGAAAATCAAAAAAGGGGATGTGAGATAATTGGAGAAATGGAAGAAAAGAATGGGGTATGGTGTAGGAGATTTAGGTTGTAACCTTGTGTTCGGGACAATGGCATCTTATCTGATGTTTTTCTATACGGACGTCTTCGGCATTACAGCAGCCGCTGCCGGCACATTGATGCTCGTCACGAAAATCATCGATGCATTTGCAGATACCGGAATGGGATTGATCGTTGACCGGACCCATACGAGATGGGGCCAGGGGAGGCCTTATTTTATCATCGGTGCTGTTCCTTTTACTGTTTTTACCATCCTTACGTTTATCGTGCCGGATACCGAAATGACTGGAAAATTGATCTGGGCCTATGTGACGTTTACTTTGCTGAATATCGCATATACCGTTGTCAATATTCCGTTAAACACGATCGTTCCAAGACTGACTTCAGACGTACATGAACGAAACTGGCTTGTAACGACCAGAATGATTTGCGCTTTATTGGGAACAGCATTGGTGATGTCCATTACAACACCACTCGTAAACCTGTTCGGGCAAGGAAGCACACAAAAAGGTTTTCTCATTACGATGTCGTTATATGCTGTTCTCGCCTTATTGATATTTGTGATTACCTTTATGAACACAGAAGAAGTCGTGCCCCCGGCTGTCAAACAGGAAAAACATTCGTTTTTGGAGGATTTAAAAGGATTAACCGGCCAGAGCATCCTGTTCTTTATCTTAAACTTTCTTTACTTTGCATTATTTGTAATCCGGAATACCACGGTCATCTATTATTTCACCTATAATTTGGGTCGTTCCGGCTGGTTAACTTTTGTAGGGCTTTTCGGTATTTTGTCCGGTTTGCCTATGCTGCTTGTTCTTCCGTTTTTACAAAAAAAATTATCAAAAAGGGCTTGCTTGCTGTTAAGCACAGCGATTTACATCATCGGCGATTTGATGATCTACTTTGGAAGCGCATTCCCAGGTGTGCTGATTGCCGGGTTAGCCGTAACGGGCCTCGGAATATACGGCATTTTCGGGACAACATTTGCCATTCAACCGGACGTCATCGACTACTCGGAGTATCAGAAGAAAAGAAGCATATCCGGTATGATTGCTGCTTTTCAGGGCTTTTGTGTGAAATTAAGCATGGGGCTGGCAAGCGCGCTGATCGGGATATTTTTAAAAATGGGCGGCTATGTCCCGAACGCAGCGCAGACCCCGACTGCTTTAAAATATATTGAAGCTTCATTTATATGGATTCCCATGTTGATCTGCCTGCTTATCGGCATCACCACCTGTTTTTATAAACTGGACCAACAACGGGAAAAAATGAGTATCGAACTGGAACGCCGCCGTCAAATCTTTAACTCTCAATCGGCAGAAACAGTATAATCCGACTCTTCTTTCTAAAAATAGATCCCCCTCATATTCAAAGGGGGATCTGTTCAAGCAGTGCCGGGCACAAGTTTTTGTATGTGAGCCCCAAGCAATGTTTCTTTCATACTGAAACGGCCTCCCATTTCCGGAGGCCGTTTCATCTTACTTCACTCTCACATATCGGTATTTGCTTTTATTCCCTGCTTTATCTTTTGCATAAATCTTAAGCGTGGAACCTCTTTTTTGCTTCTTCATATGCACCGTGTATGCTCCCTTTGAACTTGCCGTTGCTTTTCCGACATAATGGCTGCCGTTGTATATATAAACTGTGGCGTATTTTTCTGCTTTGCCGGAAACCTTTGTTGATTTGTAAGTGACCTTTCCGGCTGTTGGAACGCCAGGTGCGGTTTTATCTGTAACCTTAAACGATTTGCCTGCACTCGTATTTCCCGCTTTATCTGTCGCATAGGCTGTTAGAACCGTTCCTGCTTTTTGCTTCGATTTAATCCTGACCGAGTAGGTGCCTTTGCTGCTTGCGGTCCCTGTTCCCAGCACAGTTTTGCCACGTTTAATCGTCACTTTGGCGCCGGCTTCTGCTTTACCGGTAATTGTTGTTTGGTTATCACCAAACGGATTGACGGTCGGGGCTGTTGGTGCTGTTTTGTCTTCCACTTTAATCGATTTGCCTGCGCTCGTATTTCCTGCTTTATCTGTTGCATAGGCTGTTAGAACCGTTCCTGCTTTTTGCTTCGATTTAATCTTGACCGAGTAGGTGCCTTTGTTGCTTGTGGTCCCTGTCCCCAGCACAGTTTTGCCACGTTTAATCGTCACTTTGGCGCCGGCTTCTGCTTTTCCGGTAATCGTTAATTGATTATCGCCAAACGGATTAACGGTCGGAGCCACCGGAGCCGTTTTATCAATGACCGTTACCACCGTTTCAACACTCTTGTTCCTTGCCGCATCTTCCGCATAAACGACAAGCTTCGTTCCTGCTTTTTGTTTTGCAATGGTTACCTTAAATGCACCGGTATGATCAGCCGTTGCCGTACCCAAAATGTTTGAGCCGGATTTCACAGTAACTTTTGCCCCTGCTTCTGTGGTTCCTGTAACCACAGTACTTGCATCGCTTACTTCTTTCACTTTTGGCGCTGCCGGAGCCGTTTTATCAATGACCGTTACCACCGTTTCAGCGCTCTTGTTCCTTGCCGCATCTTCCGCATAAACGACAAGCTTCGTTCCTGCTTTTTGTTTTGCAATGGTTACCTTAAATGCACCAGTACTATCGGCTGTTGCCGTGCCTAAAATGTTCGAGCCAGATTTTACTGTTACTTTCGCGCCCGCTTCTGTGGTTCCTGTAACCACAGTACTTGTATCGCTTACTTCTCCGACTTTCGGCGCTGCCGGAGCCGTTTTATCAATAACCGTTACTGTTGTTTCACCGCTCTTGTTCCCTGCCGCATCTTCCGCATAAACGACAAGCTTCGTTCCTGCTTTTTGTTTTGCAATGGTTACCTTAAATGCACCGGTATGATCAGCCGTTGCCGTACCCAAAATGTTTGAGCCGGATTTTACAGTAACTTTTGCCCCTGCTTCTGTGGTTCCAGTAACCGTAGTACTTGTATCGCTTACTTCTCCGACTTTCGGCGCTGCCGGAGCCGTTTTATCAATAACCGTTACTGTTGTTTCACCGCTCTTGTTCCCTGCTGCATCTTCCGCATAAACGACAAGCTTCGTTCCTGCTTTTTGTTTTGCGATTGATACCTTGAATGCACCGGTATGATCAGCCGTTGCTGTCCCTAAAATGTTCGATCCGGATTTCACTGTAACTTTCGCGCCCGCTTCCGTGGTTCCTGTAACCGCAGTACTTGTATCGCTTACTTCTCCGACTGTCGGTACTGCCGGAGCCGTTTTGTCTTGAACAGTGACGACGGTTTCTTCACTCTGATTGCCCTTGCCATCTTCTGTATATACATGCAGTTCTGTCCCGGCTTTTTGTTTAGGGATGCTGACCGAAAAACTTCCATTTGAATCAGTAGAATTGGAACCAATTTCCTTTCCGCTCACCGCTACTTTCACAGTCACATTCGGGTCGGCCGTACCGGTAACCACTGTGTCATTATCCCCAACCGTTTGAACGGACGGTTTTGACAGAGACGTTACAGCGCCTGCATCTCCTTTTTCAAGAAGCGTATAGGTGATATCGGTTCCTTTGTCAGAAGGAACTTGAAAATCATCTTTGGAGCTTAAAGCTTTGACGATGGCTCCGCCGCCTTTTATATTGATGGAGGAACCGCTGTAGGTTTTTACTTTCAGCCCGTCAAAAGCGGTATCCCCTTTAAATCCGTAAAGGCCGGTGTCTTCTTTCAAGACAAGTGCAGCACGGAAATCTGTCATAAACTGGCCAAAGCTAAGGTTCGGATCAATGTATTTGTGGATGATATTCTGCACTGCTTGATAATCAGTATGTGGATCACTAATCAATTCTTTATAAATCGTGTTTCCTTGTCCACACTGGGCCTTTAAATATTCCATAAACAGGTATGATAAAGAATAGTTTGCCAATGTGTCACCCTCATAATCCCAATACAGGAGCGAATGGCCTTTTGTAATGTCCGCATCTTCATTGTAGTAATCAATGCGGTCATTCAACGGCGCACCGGTGTAAATTTGTTCAGCCGCCATCGAGAGGCCCTCATTCATCCAAGTATCCATATCGGTCAATCCTTGCACAAATACTTTCTGGTTAAAATTAATCATATGTTGAAACTCATGCGCCAGCGTAGAATAAGCTTGCGAAACATCTTTCGTACCAGACATGCCCATCAGCGGATAGGTATCAATATAGAAAATTTCCGACTGATTGGAATAGCTGTAATTATACAGGTCACGCGGAGAAAAATAACCAGCCACATAACCGCCACTTCCACTAAATCCATCTTGAATATCATAGCATAGTATATTGACCTTCCCGTTTTGGTCAACATCAGATGGCAATCCGAAATTATCGACATCTAATCGATAGATTTTATTATCGAATTCTTTTCCAAGTAACGTTGCTTCGTACTCTGTAATATCATTGTTGTTCACCCAAACGTTGGCATGAGCGCCACTATAAAGGAGCGTTGCAGAAATGGATGAAAACTCGTTGGTTTCTAAGTTTTGGACGTAGAATGATTTGCTATCCCCTTTCACATAGTCTTTTTTAATCGACTTTGTCTCTTTTTTCAAAGCTTTATTTTGGTTTTTCTCTGTGTCAAACGGTGCCACATAATCCATACGATATGCAGACGGGCTGAGATTTTTGCTGTCGGCATAGGCATCATTATTAATACGGAAAGAACCGGTATATTCAGAGGCCGAGCCATCAGTAGATTCATTGCTGATGAGTTCATAGTACTTGGTATCCCCGGCATTTGAACCGCTGCCTTTATAAAACGGATTTGCCACCTTAAAGTAAGTCACACCGCTGAAATATTGATCCGAAAGACTTCTTAATGTACCTATTCTTATATAAATATAGGGATCATTTTCATAGAGTGATTTATCAATGGTGTAGCCCAAGTTAACATTTCCTGTAAACCCACCTATATTGTGATAGGCACTCCCCAAATAATCCATTACTCCATTTCGGTTGGTATAGAATTCAGCATACAAATAAGGGTCCGTGCTACTGCTATTGCAAGCATGGCGAATGAGCAGCTGCATTTTGGTGTCTGAGTATTCCGCTGTAGAGAGATAGGTAAGATAATGATAGCTGCCATAGGTGTCTTTCAAAGCACCGGCATATTCTCCCTCTCCAACCAATGGATAATCGTCCGGATTTTTGTAGTTTTGCTGTCCTTTTTTATCCAGATGAGGCTTGGTATTCTGATTCAGGCCAACATCAGCGGATCCCACCTTATTTTGCTGGTCAGCCTTACTGCTTGCCTGCGCCCCTATCGGCAACCCGACGATCAAAGAGAACGCTAACAATACATAGAGTACTAATCTCACTTTTTTCATATGATTCCCCCCTAATCTGGTGGATCTCACTCCCTAGTTTTACAGGATCCCTTCATATAAAAAAGAAGTGAAAACCACTTTGCTTTAACTTTACGATATTTTCTAAATATTGTCGAGGGTATATCTAGAATTCCCCTCAAATTTTTTGTAGATAGGATAAGCAAAACCCCAGAATTGGCAAAAATTCCAGGGCTTAGCAGAATATTAAAAAGTAATTTTTTTATAGAAAATACTTTGCACTTGAAAACTGTTTCAACGGATAAAAGAGGATAAAAAGCCAACATCTGGTACATTCCGCAAATTGGATACTTTTTGGGGGGATGCCACCACACTGCTGCAGCCCCCCTCATTCCTTCCTTAAATCAAACAACTGGTGGTTGATCGCTGCGGTGTGGGGATAGACATTTTTATAAACCTGGTAAAAATCCCGGTAACGCTTGACGTTTTTCGGTACCGGCTCAAATGTCCGGCCTGTCCGGATAAAGGCGGCTGCACAATCTTTGAGGGAAGAGAACCATCCTAATCCGCTTGCTGCAATCATGGCGGCGCCCATACCGGGACCCTGTTCATTCTGAAGTTTGATGACTTTTGCCTGAAAAATATCAGCTTGAATTTGCAGCCACAGGTCACTTTTCGCACCGCCCCCGATTGAAATCACGGTGTCAATGTTTTTGCCGTAGTTTCGAAAAATTTCAACGCTTTCATTGATGGAGAAGACGATGCCTTCCATCACTGCCCGGGTAAAATCCCGCCTGGTGTGTGAAGAATCAATGCCGGTAAAAGTGCCGCGGATTTTTGCATCGGCATAGGGCGTTCTTTCCCCGGCAATAAACGGCGTGAAAAGCAGGCCGTTTGCCCCGATCGAAGAATGTGCGGCTTCTTCCAGCAATGTTGCAAAATCTTCACCTTTTGCAAATGTATCCTTAAACCAGGACAGACTGTATCCGGCAGCAAGTGTAACGCCCATTATATAGTAAGCATCTTTCTGTCCGTGGTTAAAAAGATGCACTTTGCCGCCAAAGTTTTGATTGCTGTCTGATTCATAGGAAAGGAATACACCTGATGTGCCAATGCTACAAAGTGCTTTGCCTTCTTCTAAAATGCCGGCACCGATCGCACCGCAGGCATTGTCCGCCCCACCGGCAAACACTTTGGTCGCAGGAGAAAGGCCGCACGTCGTAGCGATGTCCGGCAATAATGTGCCGACTTCTGCTTCCGTCTCAACAAGCGGCGGGCAAATGCCGGCTGGGATGTCAAATGTGCGCAAAATATCCGTGCTCCACGACTGATTAACGATATCTAGCAACAGGGTGCCCGCTGCATCCGAGTAATCCATGCCAATCGTTCCGGTTAACCGGTAACGAAGATAATCTTTTGGCAGGAGAAAGACACGCGTTTTCCGGAAGTTTTCCGGTTCATACTGCTGGACCCAAAGCATCTTCGGGAGCGTGAACCCCTCTAAGGCCGGATTTTTTGTAATTTCCAGCAGCTTGCCACCCAGTACTTGATCGATTTTTTTGCATTGTTCCGTTGTTCTTGTGTCGTTCCAAAGAATTGCATTGCGGATGACTTGCAGATTTTCGTCCAGCAGCACAAGCCCGTGCATTTGGCCAGAAAAACTGAGCCCTTCAATTTCCTCGCGGGGAACCCCGGATTTTTCCGTTAGTTCTTTCAAAGCTTCAACTGTTTTTTCGACCCACTGTTCCGGATCCTGTTCGCTGTAACCCGGGTGTGGCTGCATTAACGGATAGGATTTGGAAACAGATGAAACCACCTGTCCATTTTGGTCAACAAGCAATACTTTAACAGAACTTGTCCCAAGGTCGACACCGATTGCATATTTCATCATAATCTCCCCATAGAATAAACCGGCCGGCCTTCATCCAGGCAGACCGGTTCGGAATTTTACGCATTTACACTTTGATAGGCTTCTTGCACAATATAATGGTTCAGCGTGTTTTTCAGTTGTTCCAGGTGACCGGATTGGTTTGTAATTTCTTTTTTATCAAGAATATAGTTTTCAAGTGATTTAAAATCAGCTTTGCCGGAAACGATATCGGCGCCGATGCCTTCTTTATAGCTGCTGTACCGTTCTTCGATAAAGACATCAAATACGTGGTCTTCAATCAGTCGGTTCGCCACTTTTAAACCAAGGGCAAAGCTGTCCATGCCGGCAATATGGGCATAAAACAGATCTTCATCTGTAAACGAAGCGCGGCGTGTTTTTGCATCAAAGTTCAATCCGCCCTTGCCAAGACCGCCTAATAAAAAACTGTCTTAAGAATGATACTGTCTAAATACGGAGGCAAGCTTTTACTTTTCTTCTGGTAATTGAACATCTACAGCATTTAGTTTCTTGGCAACTTCGCTATCTAATTCATTGGCCTTGTCTGTAAAAGATTCCAAAGAACCACTCGGATCATCAGCCATTTCAATAAATTCCTTTAAAGATCCATATGCGTCCACAATATCCTGGTAAATATCTTTGTATTTTGCTGGTGGATTTTTCAATTTTTCCATATCAGCTTCTAACGCAGCCTGATGACTTTCCAGTTTTGATAGGTCTCCATTCTTTTCGAATGATGTATATTGTGCTTGAATTGCGTCATTAAAGTCCATACCGGAAACGTGAACTTCTCCATCTATTTTATATGTCGCTTCAAAAATAGCATCATGCCACACATCCTGAAGTGTTTTTACCATTTCTTCAGCTTTTGTTCCTGCTTTATATCCATCCGATACAAACTGATGCATAGCATGCACATATTTTTTATCAGCAGCAATTCTTTTTGCTTTTTCCTGCTGAATACTATTGTATATTACAAGTGCAAAGACAGCGGCAATTATTAAAACGAAACCGCTTACCAAAATCACAAGTTTTTTGTTCTTATTTTTCTGTCCTGATTGCCTAGTGTTGGAATCCATTTGATATCCCCCTTCTTTTCCAAAATTAAATCATCTCAAGCAGGACTATTCTCCCAAGATGTTTATAAATTTATTGTATACGCTTCAACTTTCAAAGTCTATGTTTTTTTAAAATTGGAAGAAAACGAGATTCAGATGAGTGGTGGATTTCAATGGATAAATTCGCTTATTCTCAATGCCTGAACTTTTACTTTTCATTAGGTTTTAGACTAGTTTTAATAGATTAGGCTACTCATTCCCATGGTAAATATTGTAAAACGGAAAAGAATGATTTTTTTTTGAAAAAAAAGAGCCATGAAAGCCACTCCTTTGCTAAGATATAAGTAGGGCTTGCTGAATAAGCAAAAATTCCAGATTTGACAAGGATTTTGGCTACTTTTGTCGAATATAAAGTGTAAGGATTTCAAAGGAAACACGTAAAAAACCTTGCACTTGGAGGCTGTTACGATGTACAAAAAGACCGAACATCAATTAACTTTTGTAGATGATTTTTTTCTACCATTCGGTGGGAAATTAAATAAAGAAAATCGCTGGGTCCGTCTTGCTGAAATGATTCCTTGGTGGATGGCCGAAGAAAAGTATGCCAAGTCCTTCAAGAAGAAATTCAAAGGCGAAAAGGCTTATTCTGTCAGAATCGCTCTTGGGGCTCTTTATATCAAAGAACGGCTTGGGCTGTCTGACCGGGAAACAGTCGAACAGATCACAGAAAACCCGTATCTTCAGTATTTTATCGGCTTGCCTGAATTCCAGGAAAAAGCCCCATTCGACCATTCTCTGATGACTCGTTTTAGAAAACGTTTGGGCGCAAATATCATCAACGAACTGAATGAATGGATCGTTCTGGAAGAACAAAAACGCCAATTGGAAGAAGCATCTAAGGAAAACGACAACAATGATGATCAGGATCACGACGATGACGATCATGATGATGAAGATCGTAATGATCATGATCATGATCGTGGCGATCTTCAGCCTTCCGGTTCCGATTCAGAAAAGCATTCAACTGAATCGGCTTCTCCCAAAACGAAGAACAGAGGAAAGCTCATTTTGGACGCAACCTGTGCACCGGCTGATATTGCTTACCCTACAGACCTCGGGTTGTTGAACGAAGCCCGTGAGAAATTGGAACATATCATTGATGTCCTGCATGAACCACACAAAGGGAAATTACGTAAGCCACGGACCTACAGAAAAAGAGCCCGCAAGGACTATCTTTCTGTCGCTAAGCAACGTAAAGCTGGCGCCCGGAAAATCCGGAAAGCTGTAGGCAAACAGCTCGGATATGTGAAACGAGATCTGGAGATCATTAAAAATCTTGTTTCCCAAAGCTCTCTGTCTCTTTTAAGCAAAGATGAATACAGGCAACTTCTCGTGATTCATGAACTTTACCGCCAACAGGCAGAAATGTACAAAAAGAAAACACACCGGGTTGACCACCGGATTGTAAGCATTTCCCAGCCACATGTCCGTCCAATTGTGCGCGGCAAGGCAAAAGCGAACGTGGAGTTCGGTTCAAAAGTCGCCATCAGTGTCGTAGATGGTTATGCCTTGATTGAGCACCTCGACTGGGAAAATTACAATGAAGGGACCACTCTCAAGGAATCTGTTGAAAACTACTACAACCGGTTCGGATTTTATCCGGAAGCGATCTTGGCAGATAAAATTTACCGAAACCGTAATAATCTGGCATACTGCAAATCTCTTGGCATTCGTCTGAGTGGGCCAAGGTTAGGACGCCCATCCAGAACGGAAGACAAAACCTTGGAACGCGTCGCAAGGCAGGATGCCTCTGAACGTAATGCCGTTGAAGGCAAATTTGGCGAAGGCAAGCGCAAGTATGGGCTGGGCCTTATTCGAGCACGCCTTCAGGAGACCAGCGAAACAGTAGTAGCCCTTCAATTCCTCATACTGAATCTGGAGCGCAAGCTCAGGGTTCTTTTTTTGAAATTTTTACACAACACTATTTTATATTTTGATAATCGGAATTTGGCTTGTATCTGACCAAATTTGATTCGTTCAGCAAGCCCTAATTATTTCAAAGCTTTTAAAACATTTGCTTAAAGACAGAAAGATAATCCTTATGTTTTTTTATATGGTCCGCGGCTTTCCTAATCTTCCTTGTGTTTCTCATGCAGTACTTATGTCCAGTTTCTCACGAGTTTGGTTCAACAGTCCACGGCCTGTAGGGTAAGCATTACGATCGGTGTACAGTTCGTTCAGTTCATTGATAATGTTTGCATTCAAATATTTTCTAATGCAAGTCATCAGAGAATGATCATACAGGAATTTTTTTTGGAGCTTAGGCAAACTAATAAAATACTGAAAATACGGATTCTCTGTGATCTATTCGACTGCTTCTCGATCAGATAGCCCAAGCCGTTCTTTTATATAGAGATCTCCAAGAAAGATCCTGACAGAATAAGCCTTTTCCCCCTTAACTTTTTCATAAAGAACTTGGCACTTCATTTTCCAACGAATGGACAATATTTCCTACCAAAAGTAATTGGTGTTCGGATTTTTTACGTATTTCCTATTGTATCTTTACACTAAAACTTGCATTCGACAAATGTAGACAAAAAACCTTTTAAAGTTGGGAATTTCCGCTTATTCAGGAAGCCCTATTTAGACTCTATATTAGCATAAAGATCTCTTAGTTTATTCGTTATTTCCTTAAGCAATTGGTTTGCCGAAATTTTTGGATTTTCAATTGCTTTTTTATATCCAAACTCAAGAACTTGCTTAAAATTGTCTTGTATTTCTTTTCCATCCAATTTACTCTCCTCCTAAATCATGTATGTTTAACTGGTTTTTGCCCATTTCTCATCCCTCAAATCGTTTCCACTTTTGAGTTAAAGATTGGAATAATTTCTCTTTCGAATCAAAGGGGCAATCATATTCATAATAAGACCAGTTATAGTTTTTTTGATTTTTTTCAATCCTAACGAATCTTAAAAGGTGTATAGAACAAGGTTTATCCGCTGTCACAACGGAATGGAGAAAAGGATCCGCAAAAGACCGGAAAAGGATTAGCTAAGGAGCAATTGGCCAGTTAACTTATTTTACTCATGGATCTTATACATTGTTTCTAGAAGGCAAGGTCACTTTAATGTGAAACCACCTGTTAAAAGTCTGACAATAATTGTTTCAGTTAGCATCATTACCGGGTAAAAAAATTCTATTACTTGATAGAAAATGTATACTGCTTTGCAAAATACTTCTGGTACTCCCCGCTAATAATCTGTTCCCACCATTCTTTGTTATCCAAATACCACTGGATTGTCTGGGAAATTCCTGTCTCAAACGTGTACGTTGGTTTCCAACCAAGTTTTTCAAGTTTTGAAGGGTCAATGGCATATCGTTTGTCATGTCCTGGCCGGTCTTTGACAAACTCTATGAGATCCTCCGATTTTCCTAAAGTTTTAATAATCGTTTTGACGACTTCCAGGTTTGTCCTTTCATTGTGGCCGCCGACATTGTAAACTTCACCATTTACACCTTGATGCAAAACCAAATCAATAGCGGCACAATGGTCATGCACGTGCAGCCAGTCGCGTATGTTTCCGCCGTTACCATAAACCGGTACTTTCTGGTCATTTAGCACACGGGAAATGGTCAAAGGAATCAGTTTTTCCGGGAAATGGTAAGGGCCATAGTTATTTGAGCAGCGGGTGATGTTAATTGGCAAACCAAATGTTTCGTGATATGCCCGAACCAACAAATCTGAAGAAGCCTTGCTTGCACTGTATGGGCTATTGGGCTGAAGCGGCGTTTTTTCTGTAAAAAATGTCGTTGGATCAAAGTCCAATTCACCGTATACTTCGTCTGTAGATACATGTAAAAATTTCTTCACACCGGTTTCTTTTGCTGCATCGAGCAGTACTTGCGTCCCGAGTACGTTCGTCCGCACAAAAATTTCAGGATCCGTAATAGAGCGGTCTACATGGCTTTCCGCCGCAAAATGCACTACAAAATCGAAGTTTTCTTTTTTAAACAGTGGAATAATTGTTTGCCGGTCAACAATATCTGCTTTAATAAAATGATAGTTGTCTTTATTCTCAATCTCCTGGTGCTTTGTCAAATCCCCGGCATAGGTCAGCAAATCCAAATTATAAATGTCATAATCCGGATATTTATTGACCATGTGCTGGACGAAGTTTCCTCCAATAAAACCGGCTCCGCCAGTTACCAATATTTTTTCCTTAACCATCTTTTTTCCCTCAAACATTCGCTTTACTATTCAACTAATAAAGGCTAGTACAATTACGCTTCTCTCCAGACTGGTATTATTAATTCATACAATTTATTGACGATATTTGTACCTAGATGGTTCCAAAATGTGATATGTGAAAATAGTCAAAACAAAACTTTTTTCCTGACATCCACGCAAATCGATAAATTATTGAAGATACGGATTTTCTGTGATCTGTTCCTCTCATCTGTTCCTCGGTTAATTAGGGCTTGCTGAACGAATCAGATTCGGTCACAAACAATCCAAATTTTGGTTATCAAAATATAGAATATTGTTGTGTAAAAATTTTAAAAAAAGAACCCTGAGCTTCCGCTCCAGATTCAGTATGAGAAATTGAAGGGCTACTACTGTTTCGCTGGTCTCTTGGAGGCGTGCTCGAATAAGGCCTAGCCCATACTTGCGCTTGCCTTCGCCAAATTTGCCTTCAACGGCATTACGTTCAGAGGCATCCTGCCTTGCCACATGTTCTAAGGTTTTGTCCTCCGTTTTGGATGGACGTCCCAACCTTGGCCCGCTCAGACGAATGCCAAGAGATTTACAGTATGCCAAATTATCTATGAAGATTTCATTCATTTGAAATACAAAATTATAAATCAATATTCTGCTTTAGTAATCAAGGCTATTGTTTTTTTCAAAATTCCAAGCATCTTTGCACATTCTAAAAATGTCTCGGGATGCTCTCCACCCTAGTTCCTGATAAGCTTTAGTTACATCAGCATAGCATTCAGCAATATCCCCTGGTCTGCGATCAACAACCTCATATGGTATTTTTATCCCGTTAGCTTCCTCAAAAGCATTTATTAATTCTAGTACACTAGTTCCTTTGCCAGTTCCTAAATTATAAATATGGACACCTTTTTTTAGATTATTTAATGCCGCTACATGTCCTTCAGCTAGATCGACAACATGTATAAAGTCACGGACCCCTGTCCCATCTACCGTCGGATAATTATCTCCGAATACTTTCAACTTTTTAAGTTTTCCCTTAGCTACCTGTGTTATATACGGCATTAGGTTGTTTGGAATACCGTTAGGTGACTCCCCTATTAAACCACTTTCATGCGCTCCTACTGGATTAAAATAACGTAGAATAGACACAGAGAACATTGGATTTGCTTGTGCAACATCCTTTAGTATTCGTTCACTCATTACTTTAGTTTCACCATAGGGATTAGTTGTTGGAAACAATTCCATTAATTCATTAAATGGTACTCTATTCTCCCCATAAACCGTAGCAGAAGAACTAAAGACAAATTTATTTACATTGTATTTCAAACAGTATTTTACTAAAACCATTGTGCTAACTAAATTATTGTAGTAATATTCTATGGGTTTTTTAATTGACTCCCCTACTGCTTTAAGGGCGGCAAAATGAATTACACCATCAATTTTATGATTATCAAAAATCATACTAACGGCTTTATCATCAGTTAGATCCACCTCATAAAAAATAACTTGTTTATTAGTAATATTAATTATTTTTTCAGCAGTCTCTTTTTTGCTGTTAGACAAATTATCAACTATAATTACTGAATGTCCTGCTTCTAATAGTGCAACACAAGTATGCGAACCTATATATCCTAATCCACCGCTTACTAATATATTCATTTTATTATCCTCCTAAAAAAAATAAAAATTAAGCTTTATTTGCTATCAAACTCTTCTATGCATCTTTCAACTCTAAAGATTATTATAAACTTCTTCCAAAGACTTAATCATCTTTTGAAGAGTAAAGTTTAAGCTGCTCCTGTACGCAATAACTTTCATATTTTTAATTTTATAATCAGCGGAATTTAGGATTATTTCCATTTTTTTAAAAATATCCTCAGGATCCTTGGGTTTTAGTAAATAACCATTCTCTCCGTTTTTAATAGCATCTGATATCCCTCCAACATCAGATGCTAGAACTATAAGACCAGTAGACAAAGCTTCAATTAAGGTATAAGGAAAGCCTTCCTGTATTGAAGGCATGAGAAAAACGTCATACTTTTGTAATATATTTATGACATTTTCAGGCTCAACAAAACCATTAATATTAACACTTTTTAAATCTAGGACAGTTACAGTTTTTTTTACTTCTTCTTCAAGAGGACCACTACCGTAAAAATCCACAACAAATTTATTAATGTATTTTTTTTCTAGCTTTTCTATAGCCTTTAGAAGGTATTGTATTCCTTTTTCTTCAATAAATCTCCCTAAAAATACAAATCTAATCTTATTTTCAATCTTTTTTGGTTGGCTAACATTAAAATTACTGGTTATATTTATACCGTTATATATAACACTAATCTTTTTTTCATTAACTCTATTTTTGATTAATTGTTCTTTAACTTGTTCTGAGACAGCAATTATCTTGGATGATCTCCTTATAGTGACTATGAAAAGCTTTTCATAAATTCTTTTAAGTTTAAGTCTTTCCGGAATCCACCCGTGTGCTGTAACAACTAAATTTTTATTTAATCCAATTACAGATAGCATGCCTAAAAAAGTTGCCCTTGGACTGTGCATATGTATTATATCTGGATTTATATCCTTAATAATTTTTCTCATTCTAAAAATTGAATTCAAACCACGAGGTATTCTATACGTACAAACTTCATTATTTACTAATAATGCAAGTTTATTATTATTTGTAGTAATAAGGTTAATAGAATATTTTTCTCTATCTAACATCCTTACTAGATCATAAACATGTTTTTCTGCACCACCATAAGAGGAGTTAAGAACAATCAATGTAATTTTTTTCTTTTCCAAATTTACTTCCCCTTGCCTGTTAAATTTATTATCTTCCTTTTTAATTTTATTTACAAATTAGTCGATATGTTGAATAATACTTTTATATTATATTGTTATTTTACTTCTAACCATATCGATAATAATTAATAAAAGCCAAAGTATAAAAAATGGTGCAAAAGCTGCTAACTGCAATACAATAAACAAACAAGAAACAATTATTGTTAATGACTTTATCAATATATTCTTATGAGCATCGCCAATCCGACAAATTACTGAAATCCATAAAGGCCCTAAAATAAAACCAAACCAACTAAAGTTTGCAATAGCCTCTTCTAACCAGCTTGTTGTCATGCTCCAACCAAAATACTGAATCGGCAGCATAAGAAGAGCAGAAGTTAAATAAACTGCATAGGGCCAAGGCTTATTAGGCCAAAAGTCCCGAGGAATAAACATAGTTAGATCAAACAGCAAACTCTGTCCCCTGTACTCCAGAATTTTTAAATTCTCCGGATGAAGCTCAGCATAAATTGCCATTTTAGTTACATCGTCCCTACCAAAATCTACTCTGAAATTATGGTATTTTTCGTTAAAACTACTAATTTGTTCTTTTTCATATCTCAAACTATTTTGATACAAGTTTGAAAATAGTAAAATAAATAAGCAAGAACAAATAGATGTTAATATCAGAACAGATTTATTAAAAACATTTTTATTCCATAACGAATATATGAGTAACATAACAGCTAATGCCATTATAGCTCTTTTACCATTTATCCAACAATCTACACCAATAAAAAATATAATTAAGAAAAAAACCAAAAAAGAAAAGTTCTTATTAGTAAGTATAAGTGAAATACCAGAAATTACACTTAAAAAAGTTAAGCTAGATAAAAGGGTGTGATAGTCCGATATTTCTCCATACATATTCTCTGTAAGTACCGCTCCATAGTGTAAATAAATACTAGGTTGGGGAGCAAACACTACCGCAATAAGAGGCGATACTAGAGATATGTAGAGCAATAATCGTAGTATATAACCATTTAGCATACTATTATCTTTATCATATTTATTAAATCTTTTCTTATTTTTACCTGTCACCCACCAAATAACAGGAATAATAAAAATGTATAATAAATATATATATAAAGTAACCTTATCTTGAGAAGAAAGTATAAACCCTAGTTCATAGGTATAGTTAGGTTTCCCTATAATTGTGTCTAACAAAACAGGAACATAGAAAAAGAAAAAAAACATAATAAACGCAAAATATATTGTATATTTCTCTCCACTTATTATTTTTTTTACAGCTAAAATTAACCAAAAAAATCCCCATAATAAGATTATAAAGTTTATTAATTCAAACATATATACTCTCCAATGTTGAAATTACCTTTTTTAAATCAAAGCCATGCTTTTGTAGAGCGTAAAATCTCGTATTCCATTCTGGCCTTTTTATTGTTATACTACCATTAATTTCTGACAGCCAGTTATTTAAATTATCATCCAAATCAACAAACTTTATTAGACCTGCCCCTAAATCCACTTCCCTAGTAATCGTATTAGATACAACACAAGGAACCCCTGCGGTTTGTGCCTCAACTAGAACAGTAGGTAACCCTTCGTATAGCGAAGGAAAAAGTAATAAGTCTATTGAGTTTAGAATTTTGGGAACATCAGACCGAACACCTAAAAAATGGACATTTTTTTCTAAACCCTTTAATTTTACTAGATTTACAATTTGCTCTTTTAGCTCTCCATCACCCACCAATAGCAAATGTGAATCTGTTATCCTTTTATTATATGATTGAAATATATCAATTAGAAATTCATGATTTTTTGGCTTACTAAAACTTCCTATATGTCCAATTAAAGGAACATTTTTTGGAATTTGTAGTTCTTCCCTTAGATAATTATCCTCCACATTATAAAGTTTTTTATACAATTCAATATTTATAGCATTTGGAATTACGATTGTCCGTTTATCTTCCCAGCATTTTGAACCAAATAATGCTTCACAAGCTGCTTTTGAACACCCTGGAAGATGGGTGGAATATTTTAAAATTAGTTTTTTGGTATACCATCGGTATAAAATTCTTGGAAGAGAATTTGATTTGCCATCTTGTGTAGAATGACTATGTGCTAATCTTACAGGCACTCCTAATTTCTTTCCCAATTTCATAATAAAACCACTAAAATTATGGACATGACTGTGTATAACTCTATATTGTCCGTTTATAATTGTTTTTTTTAATTCATTTAAGAACTGATTTATTCCATACTTTGATGGATTCGGATGTTTAATTATTTTTCCGCCTAATTCTTTAATCTCTTTATCAAAGTGACATTCTTGTTCAGCTGTAACTGCAAAATCAAACTGAATTTTTTTTCTGTCAATTTCCCGATATACATTCATTATAAAAGATTCTGCACCACCCCTATTCATAGCAGCCACAACGTGCAGAACTCTAATGGGTTTATCCAATTAATCCGTCCCCCTTTACTTGTTCCTTTAATATCAATAAATTTACTATAAGACTTCCAACAAACTGAACAAAGGAAAAAATCACCATCGTTAAAGCTGCACCATATAATCCAAAATTAGGAATTAATAGCATGCTAGAGAGTAGACATACACATAACACAGTTATAAATAATATCGGCTGAACATTAAATTTCCTAGCAGCAGTCATACTAAATCCAAAAATAGAACTAAGATAACTAAAACAAGCACTAATCATCACTAGCAAGAATATATTATTTAAACCTTTATATTCTTTTGTATAAATTAAACTTAAAATAAACTCGCCGAACAATAAAACTACAAATATACCTAATAAACCTAGTATTACTGATATAATTAGCATTTTAGAAAGTAGGTGTTTATATCCAGAAACATTACCTTCTGAATAATATTTTGATAATCTTGGAGAAATAGATTGTCCTAAAGCTGTAATTACCGTATTACCGGCTATTACAATATAAGATATTGATGAAAACAGACCCACTGATGTTGTCCCTAAGTAACTTTGTATAAAGTATCTCGGAATATTCGTATTCAGGGAGACTAACATAACTACTATACCTAACGGTAGACTAAGTTTAAAAATGTTTTTTAAGAACCTAAATTTAATTACCGCATTAAAATCAATGTAATTTATTACATTTTTAAAATCAAAAAAAACTAAAACAAGACCCCAAGAAACAATTACTCCAACTAAACTAAAAACTACACTATTTGTTCCTACTAAAAGTAAAAGTAAAAAAACAATTGAAGATACCCCTCTTAAAATAAGTGATATTGCTATATTTTTCATCGTCTCATTTTTTTGAAAAACTCCATAGGAAATATCACTTAATGACTCTATAGCTTTTGATATCGCAACTAATAATATAACTTTTCTAGTATCTCCATCGTAACTACCGATATGGGAAATAATGAATATTATTGTCAAGGATAATATTATTGATACAACTCTCAAGGCAAAATAACTTTTGTAATTATAGGTATTTTTTGCATCAGTAGCTAAAACATCTCTCAATTGCAAATTTGTTAATAAAAAAATAGGGGCCGTAATTGCAAGAGCTAATGAATATTGACCAACCATCATTTGATTTCCAAACTTAGCAAAAATTATAATAAATAGCCACTGACAAATAGCAAAAATAGCATTTCCCAAAAATGTCCATGAAACATTTACCTTTAAAGAGTTTTTACTAACTTTTTCTTTCCAAAGAATGTGCTCCAAAAAAGTCAAACCTCACCTCATATAATTTGTCGCTTTTTAAAACATTATTTTTTATTACTTACCTTGCACCTTCTCCAGTAATACATGTAATTATGGTTTTTAAAATGATTTTTAAATCAAGGTAAAAATTAACGTTATTTATATAATACAAATCAAGTTCTAATTTTTTTTTTGGTGTTATCTCATATCCACCATTTATCTGCGCCCAACCAGTTAAACCTGGTTTTACAGTTAGTCTTTTAATAAATCCCGGTATTTCTTCATTAAATTTTGCAGTAAACATTGGCCGCTCTGGCCTTGGTCCTACTAAACTCATATCTCCTATCAATACATTCCATAATTGTGGTAGTTCATCTATCCTTGTTTTCCGTATAAAAGAACCCACTTTCGTTACTCTCGGATCATTCTTTGCCGCCCACTGAGCCCCGTTTTTTTCGGCGTCTATTCTCATAGAACGTAGTTTAATAACTTTAAAATATCTACCATTTAACCCCACTCTTTCTTGAAAAAAGAAGGCAGGGCCCGTGGTTTCTAGTTTGATTAAAATTGAAAATATTAATATGACTGGCAATGTGATAATTAGACCAATCACTGAAAATAATATATCAAATAGCCTTTTCATTTTAAAATAGATGTTATGTGTAGATATATTTCTATTAACTTGAATAGACGAATCAGTGAGAGCAGCAGCATATTCATTAAAGAAATCTAATTCTTCTATTTTTTTCAATACCTTCTCCCCCAAAGAATTTATTGATTCATTTTTGAGTACAGTTTATTTTCAACTAAACTTTCAAGAAAGCTTACCAATTCATTCTGTATTTCTTTGTGTTGAAGTGCCATCTCAATTGTCGACTTAACAAACCCCAATTTCTCCCCTACATCATACCGCTTACCCTCAAACTGATAAGCAAATACTCTTTGGATCTGATTCAGCTGCTGGATGGCATCTGTTAACTGGATTTCGCCGCCGGCGCCTTTTTCCTGTTTGTCCAGGAACATAAAGATTTCCGGTGTCAATAAGTAACGGCCGATAATGGCAAGATTGGATGGTGCGGTGCCTTGTTTTGGTTTTTCGACAAATTTGTCAACTTGATAACGGCGGCCTTCTTTGGAAGCTGGTGAGATAATCCCGTACCGGTGTGTTTCTTCTTCCGGAACTTCCTGGACGCCGATGACGGAAAAGCGGGTTTCTTCGTATTGATCAATGAGTTGTTTTAAGCATGGTGGATCGTTTTGAACGATGTCGTCGCCCAGCAGGACCGCAAATGGCTCGTCCCCAATAAAATTACGTGCACACCAGACAGCATGCCCCAGGCCGAGTGGTTCTTTCTGTCGGATATAGTGGATATTGGCTAAGTTGGATGAATAGCGGACTTTCTCAAGAAGGTCGAACTTCCCTTTTTCAGCAAGGTTTTGTTCGAGTTCCCAAGCATTATCAAAATGGTCTTCGATCGCTCTTTTTCCTTTTCCGGTAACAATGATAATGTCTTCGATGCCGGATTCAACGGCTTCTTCGACTATGTACTAGATCGTAGGCTTGTCTACAATCGGCAGCATTTCTTTCGGCATGGCTTTTGTTGCAGGCAAAAATCGTGTTCCGAGCCCTGCAGCCGGGATAATTGCCTTTCTCACTTTTTTCACGTAAATTCCTCCTTATTCTAATTGATTTTTAAGATTTGCGCAGTGCGATAAAAACAATCGATGTTTGTTCTTCCAACATTCGGGTATAAAAATAATTATCGGGCATCTAACCCGCCCTCACACCACACTCTTGACGACAGGCGTCTAAGGTGCACGCGCACCCACAGCATGGCCGAGTGCCTCGCACGATAACGGATGAGAGACATACCCGAAAATAGCTGTTCCAAAATCAAACAATGTTGGATAAAACTGTTTGCTAAAAACAGCGGAGCAGCCCCCATAGCATCATTCATATACCCGGAATCCCAAAAAAAGCCGATTAAAACAAACCGAACAGTTTCTTTTGTTTTACCGGCTGCGGAATTTCTCTGTAGATGGCTTGGCCTTTGGCAAGCATTTCGGCGTTTTCCGTAAAGAAATAGAGCATATCTGTGCCGTATTTCTTTTCGAGTTCATCCGTTGCTTCATCCATTTTAAAAGCACGGGTTTTCACATTATGGGCATCTGATGCAAGAAAATGGGCGAGATTTGCTTCTATCAGCTGTTCGGTGAATTTTTTAATCTTTTTCCCGAAAGCGCCTGTTAAGCTTGCAGCCGTAATTTGGGTTGCCACACCATTATTCACCATTTCATACAACCGATCCGGATGCTGGATCAGCTCTGCGTTCCGCTCCGGATGCACGATAATCGGCATTAAGCCCTTTACTTGTATTTCATATAAAAGCGTTTCCGCATAACGTGGCACATGGCCTGAAGGGAACTCGATAAAGAGGTAAGAAGTGCCGGCCAACGTTTGGATTTCGCCTTTTTCATAGTCTTGCAAAATTTCGCCGTAAATCCGGTTTTCCTGCCCCGGCAGAATTTCTAGATCAATCTGTTCTTCTTTCAATCTTTTATTTAACTCATTTACTTTTTGAATGATTCCAGTTTTGCGGTTTTCATATTTTCCATTCATATGATGAGGGGTAGCAATAATCTGCTTGATCCCCTGGGAGACGGCTTGTTTTGCCATATCAAGGCTGTCGTATATCGTTTGCGCACCGTCGTCAATTCCCGGCAAAATATGGCAATGAATATCCATCATCCCGTACCCCTCCAAACATGTTAAAAAATGAAATTTCGTTTCAATGAAAACCAAACCCTATACAAAATTATAGTGCATTCTTACCATTTTTCAATAGTGATTGGAAAACTTTTCACGCAAATATTGTCAATCTTTTCCGTAATAGTAATAATAATGCGTGTTTTGGGTTTTCTTGTTGTTCAGGACAACGCCAAGCAGATTGGCATTGGCAGATTCCAGCAATTCTTTTGCCTTTTTGACAGCTTCCACTTCCGCTTTCCCGCTTGAGACGACAAGAATCGTGCCATCACACTGGTTGGTCAGCACCTGCGCATCGGTCACAGCCAAAACCGGCGGGGTATCCAGTAAAATAATGTCGTACTGTTCTTTTGCTTCTTTTAAAAATTCCTTCATTGCCCGTGAGCTTAACAGTTCTGCCGGATTTGGCGGAATTGGGCCGCTCGGCAGGAGATGCAGATTTTTCACATCACATTTTGAAACAGTCTCCAGCAATGTCCCCTGCTTGGTCAAAACCGTTGTCAGTCCGAATGTATTGGTCATGCCAAACGTATAATGGACGGTCGGACGCCGCAAATCGGCATCGGCGAGCAGCACCTTTTTTCCTTGCTGGGCAAAAACGACAGCGAGGTTGCCGACAATCGTCGATTTCCCTTCTCCAGGCCCGCTTGAGGTAACCATCAGAATCTGCAGGTCATTGTCAACGGAAGAAAAACTGATATTTGTACGGATTGTCCGGAACTGTTCGGAAATCGGTGACATTGGATTTAGCTTTGCGATTAATTTTCTTCTCGTGTTCAACAGCTTTGTTTTTTTAGGCGCCAACCGTCTCAACCTTTCCTTTTGTTTTTTTTCCTGCACGGTGCAAACCATTCAGTTCCTGATCATCAATCTGCCCGATCACGCCGAGGACAGGCAATTGCAAAATTTGTTCAACATCTTGCTCATCTTTAATCGTATTGTCGAGGTATTCAAGCAGAAAGGCAATCCCGACACCCGCCATCAGGCCGACCACAAGCGCAATTGCAATATTTAAAAGCGGTTTCGGGCTGACAGGTCCCTCGGGCACTTGTGCTTTTGAAATGACAGTCACATTGTCGACTTTCATAATGTTTTTGACTTCTTTTTTGAACACTTCCCCGATTTTGTTGGCAATTTTGGTTGCCATATACGGGTTTGTATCTTTTACTGTCAAGGTAAAGACTTGTGAATTTTGCTCCGTGCTGACTTCAATTTTGCTGTTCAGTTCGTCTGTTGTCATGTTGAGTTTCAGTTCGTCAATCACTTTATCGAGAATTGATGGGCTTTTAATAATCACATTATATGTATTGACCAGCTGAACATTTGTTTGCACGGCATTAGTGGTATACATCGTTTGGTCATCGCTTGCTTTATTGACAAGGATTTGTGTCGAAGATTCATAGACAGGCGTCATCACAAAATAGGTCACAATGGCCGTCACAATCATCGCCCCCAGTGTAATCAGCGCGATCATGGAAAGCCGTTTGCGCAGCACCTGCATCAATTCTTTTAAACTAATTGTCTCTTCCATAAGTTCCTCCCTTTAGATCTGCAGTACAAATGCGAAATAGATAGAAAACTATCATACATTATATCATAGATCCTCCCGAAATTTGCGGGAAACTGAAATAAATTTAAACAATTTGATACACTTTGTATTAAACCACAATATTTTGCAAAAAGAAACTGGTTAAAAAATCTTCCTGTATTTACCTTTGGCGGATTTCCTTTCAATTTTGGTTGTGCAATTTGTCTTTTTTTGTCATAATTTTTGTAGGTTCGTAGGGGCGTTGCATATGAGAATGAGCGGAGGTATGAGAGATGAAAATGTTTACGGCGATTTTGTCGGTTATTGCCGCCATTGCCGTATTTGTAGCCGGGCACCTGTACTGGGGGTATAAAACGGATCCAAGCCGTTTCAAGCCGGCTTCTTGGGAAGTGAAAGCGGAAAAGGCAAAGGCGGAGCCGGCTGCCGGGAAAAAGCGTGAGGCAAACAAAACAGACAAGCCGGCTTCTTCCCTGGCTGATTATACGAAAAACTGGCCGAAAAAAGCCCGGTCGGATTTTAAAACCGCGCTTTCTAAGGAGCATGCCTACAAAATTGCGATTGTCGGTTCGGATGCGATGGGGGCGGATACGAACGGCTGGGGGCCGCAGTTAAAGCAGGCATTGCAAGATGCGTACGGCAGCCATGTGTCGGTTTCCCTTTTTGCCTATCATTTAAATTCCGATGAGTTTATCCGGGAAGGCAAGTATAAAGACGTCGCCAATTTCAAACCGGATCTCATTTTGTTTGAGCCGTTTATTTTAATCAACAACGGGGCTGTGGCGATGGACAATCAGCTTGAGGATATCAAAACGGCCGCTGCTGCCTGGGATGATGCAGTGCTGATGATCCAGCCGTCATACCCGCTCTATAAGGCAGCGAATTATCCGGCACAGGTGAAAGAGCTTGCGTCGTACGCAAAAAAAGAAGGTTACACATACCTGGATCATTGGAAAAACTGGCCAGACCCGGACAGTGACGCATTCAAATCGTATGTCACCTTTCAAAATGGCGAACAAACCGCCCCAAGCAACAAGGGCACAAAAGCATGGTATGACTACTTGCGCAAGTTTTTCATCGCAGAGTGAGGAAGCAGTCAGTGCTTCCTCTCTTTTTGCTCCATACTCTTTCTGATTTTCTCGAGGGCTTGTCTCCGCCATTTTTTTACCGCCTCGACGGACTTGCCTTCGCGAAATGCGATTTCACCTTGTTTCAATTGTTCATAAAAAGTAGCCACTACCCATTTTTTCTCTTTTTCCGTAAGACCGTCGCAATAGGACAGCAGGGTTTCAAGCTCAAGCGGGGGACGAAGCGACTCGTCCACTTTCACATTCCAAAATTCCTCTTTCGGAAATGCAAACATTTTTTCCTCCCGCCGCCTTTTCGTGAGTTCGGTCAGCATTTTCCCACGGATCGTGTTGTACGCATAGCTCGTGAATGACCCTTTGTCGTCCTGCCTGTTCTGATACGCTTCCCACAGCGCAATCATACCGATCTGCTCGAACTCATCGATGTTTTTGTAAATGCGGAGTTTGCGGATCATATGAAAAATCATCGGCCGGTATTGCCTGAGCACTTCTTCAAAATTTTCCACTTTGCTTCCCCTTTTGGAAAGCGCGCTTTCCTTGAATTCCCGGGTTGATTGTAAAATAACAGGTTCAAAGGAAGAGAGCGAACCGGCGATCGTCATCTTTTGGTTACCAAAACATCCAGTTTTCTGCGGAAAAATTTGATGTTTTTTATGGGAAAACGTGAAATTTTGGCCAAGATTTACATGGATTAAAAATAATAACAAAATTGTAAATTCATGCTTTATTTTTTAGAAATTTATAGTATAATAGGACTATAAAAATCAATGATATCCCTCTTCTTTTGGGGAAGGATACTTTGATGGCAGCAAGACATGGCACCCCTGGCAATTCTGCCCCTGAAAGTGAAGCGGGAGGGAAAGCACAAATTAACATGAGGGGGTATTTTTTGTGACAGAAAAAATTGACTACCTAATCAGGAAAGAAACGATGGCGCTGGATACCGCATTTGATCCGGAATATCAAACAGTCATTTATGATCAGGACGGCGTTTTTCGCTCACGGAAGAGCAAGCTTGAATTATTACGGGACGCTTGCATCCATTACCGGATGTGCGATTTTGAAGGCGTTCTCAAGGGAACAAAACAAATTTTTAACTTTAATAAGGCACCGATTGTGGTGGGGGATGGTTTGATTGCAACACCGACAAAATCCCCGAGATCGTATGACTGCCAGTTCATTTTCCTGGCAAACATAATAGACTTTGATGCCACGGCGGACGGCCTTTATGTTACTTTTTCCAATCAGCAGCAGCTGAAACTGAACTGCTCCGTGCATACATTTCAGAAACAATTCAGCCGTACGATTATTTGTGCCAGCTATTACCATGGCCTCGGCAAATACATACCATGGAAGAAAATGATCTAGGGGCTGTTTTCAGGTGCTTTGAGAACGGGCGTGCAATCGTTGAAATTGGGCGTTACGCCGAACGCACATCCACTCTGCAACACCATCCAACTTATGTACGCATGCGTTTCCTTCATTCCAGTTTTGAAGCTGGACGGAGATGATGCGCATGCGCTCCCTTTCCCCACCGATTACCCACGCTCCACAAAATATCACAGCTCTGTTGCCTGCTTTTTGCAAATGGATATCGCCTTGTTGCAATCTTTTTATATTGAACTCTATCTCTTTCTCCTGTTGTAATAGGTGTATTTTTGGTTGTGGCGGTGCCCCTATTTGATTTGGTTTTGACCCTTTATTTTTTTGCTTTTGGACGTGATAGGTCAAATTTTGCGCAAATGATCTGCGCCGGTCGGATAACTAGCCTGTCCATTTATTTCTTTTGCATTTTTCGTTTATCGGCCTGTGATCAGGGAATAGGAAAGATGAACAATATGAATGGGAGGAATGAAAATGGATCAAGACTCCACGAAGGATAAGCTCAAAGGAAAAGGGAACAAATTGAAAGGCGAAGCAAAAGATACGTGGGGTGAAATCACCGGCGATGCGGAAAAACAAGCTGAAGGCAAAATGGACAAATTGAAAGGCGAGGCCCAGGACTCGGTCGGTAGTGCAAAAGACCGCCTCTCCCGTAAGTAAGCCATTTGCATTTGGTAAGTTGCTAGAAAGCAATGGAGCTTTTGGACTTTCATTGGCTAAGAACAGAAAAGAACGAAACGGCTCAATGCGGATTTTCCACTCATGCCGTAAAGGATACGGCATGAGTGGAAGAATGAAAATTAGCCGCAGTCGCCGCACATTTTTAGATAGATGGATGTAAAGCCCGGATTTCGGTATTCGGGCTTTTTTATATGGGTATTTCCGTGGAAATATTGCTGGTTTTGTCGAGATGAATCGTATCTTGTCATCTTGTCATGCCACCAAAAACGTCAATATTCGCAGCCATTGGGAATGTTAAGTTATGCAAGGATGATGACAGCACTGGCCGAATTTGAGATGTACAGGTTTTATTCAGCCGGCGTTGATTTAGCGTAGACGTTCAATGCCACAGGGAACGTGGTAGGTGAAAGCATGGCGTTATTTTATATAGAAAGAAAGCGGGTCAAGCATGTTCGTACGTCTATTCTTCTATCATATCGAAGAAGGGCTTGCTGGCAAGTGGAATTTGTTCAGAAAATCCTGTTCAACATGCACAGTTTTCAGTGGAATGTTTCCCGTGGAACATTGAGGGCGGAACAGAAAAATCGGGTTAGCGCAGATTTTGTCGAATCATTTGGTTTTTTGTAAAAAGCAACATGGCACTGGACTCTGAAAAAGTCGTAAATGGTTTAAAAAACCGAAGCGGGCCAGGGCCCGCTTCGGGAGTTATACCGCAAAATATCTTGCCTCAGGATGGGAGAATACAAGCGCGGTGACGGCGGCTTCGGGTTCCATCATGTAGCCTTCGGTCAAGTGGAGGCCGATTTTTTGCGGTTGCAACAATTTAAACAGTTTGGCCTGATCTTCGAGGTTCGGGCAGGCCGGGTAGCCAAAAGAGTAGCGCTGGCCCTGGTATTTGGCGGCAAAGCGCTGCTGCATTGTGAAATCAGCCGGGTCCGGGAAGCCCCATTGGCTGCGCAACAGTTCATGCAGTCGCTCGGCGAAACCTTCTGCCGTTTCGAGGGCAAGCGCCTGGAGAGCATGACTTTTGAAATATTCGCCCGCTTCTTTCAAATAGCGTGCATGATGGCGGATGTTTTTGCCGGCGACGACCGCGAACATGCAGACATAATCTACGACCCCGCTGTCCACGCTCCGGACATAATCGGCAAGGCACAAATACGGCGGCTTTGCCTGGCGTGGGAACGTGAATCGCTCTAGGACGGATAAAGATTTCGGATCTAATGTACCAGGCTCTCCAGCTGGTTCATAAACAATCAAAGTATTCCCATCCGACTGGGCAGGGAAAAACTGGTATACAGCGGAGAGCTGAAGCAATTTTTCTTTCATCACCCATTCGCGCAGTTCATCCACCTGCTGTTTCAACTTGAGGGCGCGTTCGTCTCCCTCCGCAAGCAGCTTTTCGACGCGGCCTTTCAATCCTAAATGGTGGCCGAGGAGCATTTGCATGTTCACGTAGGGCTCGATATGGGCAAGCGGATAATTGCGCAGCACATGCCGCTTCAAATCCGCCGGCTGGTAAACGAGCGCATCCGGGGATACCGAAGAACGGCGCGGTAAAGTCGCAACCGGTGCTCCGCCGGCATTCACGGCCGCCACCCTTGTCCCGCCGCTGCGCTGATTGGCAAGTTCCGTTTCGAGCGAGCTTCGTTCCGATTCATCCTGCAATTTGTTCGCAAGCGTGAGGCCCTCCATTGCGTCTTTTGCATACAGCACAAGCCCTTCATATTGCGGAGCGATTTTATTTACCGTGAATTTCCGCGACAGGGCTGCGCCGCCGACCAATATCGGCTGGCGGATGCCCGCTTCCCGCAAATCCTGGGCAGTGACGACCATTTGCTGGGCGGATTTGACAAGGAGGCCGGATAGCCCGATTACATCCGGTTTCTCTTTACGGACGGCGTGGATAAGATCAGCCGGCGCCACTTTGATGCCAAGGTCGACCACTTTATATCCATTATTTGACAAAATGATGTCGACCAGATTTTTGCCGATATCATGGACGTCGCCTTTCACGGTTGCGAGCAGCACTTTCCCTTTTGTGCTTGTTTCATTTTTTTCCATAAAAGGCTCAAGGAATGCGACGGATGCTTTCATCACTTCCGCACTCTGCAAGACTTCTGCGACGATGAGCTGGTTGTCGTTAAACAGGCGGCCGACTTCCGCCATCCCGTCCATAAGCGGGCCGTTGATAATGGCGAGCGGATCCGGGTATTCTTTTAAAGCCTGTTCCAGGTCCGGGATGAGGCCTTCTTTCGTCCCTTCGACAACATCATTCGCAAGCCGTTCGGCAAGCGTCATCGTGCTCTTTGGCGCTTTTTTCTCCTGCACCTTGCCGCGGTAATATTCGGTGAACGCGGCGAGGGCTTCGTCACTCGTTTCAAACAACAGTTTTTCGGCCATTTTCACGTTTTCTTCCGGGATGGACGCAAAGCGTTCGAGTTTTTCTGTGTTCACGATGGCGTAATCCAGCCCGGCTTTCGTACAATGGTAGAGAAACACTGAGTTTAGCACTTCACGCCCGGCTGGCGGCAGCCCGAATGAAACATTGCTGACGCCGAGGATTGTCTGGCATTCCGGCATCGCTTCTTTGATGAAGCGGATGCCTTCGACCGTTTCTTTTGCTGCGCCAAAATACTGCTTGTCGCCGGTGCCGGCCGGGAACACGAGCGTGTCAAAAATAAGATCACGCGGGTTGAGCCCGTACGTATCGACGAGCAGATCATAAGAGCGGCGCGCAATCTCAAGTTTCCGTTCGGCAGTGACAGCCATCCCCTCTTCATCGATCGTGCCGACGACAACGGCACCCCCGTATTTTTTGAGGAGCGGCACGACTTTTTCAAACCGTTCCGTACCGTTTTCAAGGTTAATGGAATTGACAATGCTTTTTCCCTGGCAGTATGTAAAAGCTTTTTCGATTACGTTTTCGTCTGTGGAATCGATCATAAACGGCACTTTCACTTTTTTCACGGCGATCGAAATAAAATTTTCCATATCGCTGATTTCATCGCGGTCCGGATCGGCGAGGCAGATGTCGATGATCTGTGCGCCATTTTTAACCTGTGTGCGGGCAATTTCACTTGCTTCTTCCCATTTGCCTTCCGCGATCAGGCGCCGGAACTTGCGCGAGCCGATGACGTTTGTGCGTTCGCCGACAAAAATCGGACGGGTGGACGGGTCATCGTAAATAAATGGTTCGATGCCGGAGACGGCGTGGTGTTCTTGTTTTGCAGGCTGGCGCGGCGGGAGCCCGGCAAGTGCTTCATTCAGTGCTTTGATATGGGCAGGTGTTGTGCCGCAGCAGCCGCCTGCGATGTTGAGCCAGCCTTTTTCGGCGAAGCCTTTCATTTTGACAGCGAGCGATTCCGGTGTTTCGTGGTAATGCCCTTCTTCGTCGGGAAGCCCGGCGTTCGGGTAGCAGCTCACTGCCGTTTTGGCGAGCCCCGCGAGTGTGCGGATCGAGTCGGCCATGAACTCCGGGCCGGTCGCGCAGTTAAGCCCGACTGCGGCCGGCTGCATATGCTCGACGGAAATGTAAAATGCTTCAATGTTCTGACCAGCAAGCGTTGTGCCCATCGGTTCGATGGTGCCGGAGATGAGAAGCGGCAGTTTTTTTCCGGTTTCGTTGAATGCATCCGTAATGCCAAGAAAAGCGGCTTTGACGTTCAGCAAGTCCTGCGATGTTTCGAGGAGAAGCACGTCGGCGCCGCCTTTTATGAGCCCGCAAGCCTGTTCCTGGTAAGCGGTTTTGAGCGCGTCAAAAGTGGTGCCGCCTGTGACGGAGAGCGTCTTTGTTGTCGGACCCATCGAACCAGCGACAAACCGCAGCCGGCCGGGTGTGGAATATTTTTCGGCAGCCTGCTTGGCGATGCGCGCGGCTTCGATGTTGATTTTTTCAGCAAGGTGCCCGAGGCCGTACTCGTTAAGAACGATGGACGTTGCGCCAAAGGTATTAGTTTCGATGATATCGGCCCCCGCCTCGAGATATGCTTCATGGATCGAGCGGATGATATCGGGCGCTGTGAGATTCAAGTATTCATTGCAGCCTTCGTATGCTTCGCCGCCAAAATCCGCCGCGGTAAGGTGTTGCTGCTGGATCATCGTCCCCATCGCCCCGTCAAGGATGAGAATGCGGTTTGCAAGCTGCTGTTCAAATAACGTTTGCCCCATGAAAAATTCCCCCTTTGGTTGTACGTTTGATATTGAGATTGCGACGTACGGTAACATTTGGTACCTGGCTGGGTCGCGTTCCGATGCTGGCGGCGCCGGTGCCACTTTTGATTGAGTTTAAAGTGCATGCATCTCGCCGGGGCTGAAGCCGGCCAAGGTTTCGTTTTGCCTTCTTGAGCTCTTTTCTTAATCTTGCAATTGGACAGTGCTATCAAAGTTTCACTTTAATGAATCCGCCTGTACTTTTTTCGTTGCAGTCTCAGACAATGCCTGCGCCTTGCACTGCTGTTTTTTCGTGGATATAGCGCGTGCATTCCACCGTCAGTTCGTAGCGTTCGAGCGGCGTAATTAAGTAAATGCCGTTGAAATAGCCGAGGGCCGCGTCGATCAGGGTACGGCTGATCGCAAGGCTTTCTTCACGCGCTTTCGCAGGGTCGCCATTTGTTTTTTCCATCGCCGCCAAAATTTCATCCGTCAGTTTGATGCCCGGCACTTCATTGTGCAGAAAGACCGCGTTCCGGTAGCTGGTAAGCGGCATAATGCCAAGATAGATCGGCGCGTCCAAATGCTTCGTTGCTTCATGGATTTGCTCGATTTTTTCCGTGCTGAACACAGGCTGGGTGATAAAATAATCGGCACCGTGGCGGATTTTGCGCTCCAACCTCCCGACCGTTTTATCAAGATTGCGGACGTTCGGGTTAAATGCAGCCGCGACGGAAAAATTCGTTTTCCTGTGAAGCGATTTGCCGGAATGGGAAATGCCATCATTGAATTGCTTGATCATTGCGATCAGTTCCATGGATGACAAATCGTATACGCTCGTCGCTCCCGGGAAGTCGCCGATTTTTGTCGGATCCCCCGTGATGGCAAGCACCTGGTCAATCCCGAGCGCAGCAAGGCCCATTAAGTGCGACTGCAGCCCGATCAAATTACGATCACGGCATGTAATATGAACAAGCGGCCGGATGCCATGTTTCTCTTTTAAAATTGAAGCAATCGCTGTGTTGCTGATGCGCGGGCTTGCAAGCGAGTTGTCGGCCATTGTCAAGGCATCGATGCCGGCGTCGTGCAGCGCTTTTGCCCCTTCAAAAAAGCGAGTCGTGTTCAGAGTTTTCGGCGTATCCAATTCGACAATGACAGAGCGGCGCTTTTTTACGATTTCATGCAACGGTGGTTCGTGCTGCGCCGGGGCGGCTGCGATTTCAATTTTCGGTGGGCGGACCGTTTTTTCTGTGACAGGCAAAAGCCCCTGCACCCCGTCTGCGATTGCTTTGATGTGAGCTGGGGTCGTGCCGCAGCAGCCGCCGATCAGGCGCACACCCTGTTCGACCAGTTTTTCGGCGCATGTTTTAAAATAATCGGCGTTATTTGTGAACGTGAACCGGCCTTCCTCGTAATCTAAAAGACTCGCATTCGGGTATGCGGACAAAAAGGCACGCTTCGGTATCGGGATTTCTTCGAACGCCTGGATCATGTGGTGCGGGCCGAGCCGGCAGTTCAGGCCGGTCACATCGGCGCCGCGGTTTTCAAGTTCCTTGAACGCGTCGCGGACCGGGGTTCCGTTTTGGAGCACGCCCGGTTCGATAAGCGAGAACTGGGCGATGACCGGGACATCCGCTTCTTTTTTCGCAATGTCAACGACCGTATACAGTTCTTCCGCGTCAAAATACGTTTCCAAAAGCAGGGCATCAACTCCTTCGTCCAGGAGGTGAAAAATCTGCTCGCGGAACGTGCGCTTGATTTCGGCAAGTGTTGCTTCGGTTTTGCGCTGGCCGCGGATGCCGCCGACCGTGCCGAGTATAAATGTGTCACGGTTTGCCGCTTCTTTTGCGATCTGGACAGCCGCTTTGTTGATATCTTTTACTTTTTCTTCCAGGCCATACTGTGCCAGCTTGATATAGTTGGCGCTGTACGTGTTTGTCTGGATGACCGATGCGCCTGCTTCGATATAGGCGCGGTGGATCGCGTGGATGTCTTCCGGATGGGTCAGGTTGAATGACTCATAACATGTGTCGGCGCCGTATGCATATAGCAGTGTCCCCATTGCCCCGTCTGCAACAAGGATGCGGTTTTTTAACGTTTCGAGAAGGTTCAAATTTTTACACTCCCTTTGAATGATATGAAAAAAGCCTCCCAGAAAAGGAGGCAAGATGACAACATTCTCCTTATCTTTTCAGGTATACCTGTTGGATTTAGCACCGTGCCGTATGGGCTGGTTGCTGAGGTTTCATCGGGCCAAGTCCCTCCGCCTCTCTTGATAAGGCTATTCGATTGAACGTACTTAAAATTTTGACTTATTTATACTTTACACTTTGCCGGGTGACATGACAAGGGGGAAATTGAAATTCATATTGGATGCGGTTTCGTCCCTTTTGTCTAATTGGCTTTCTTTTGCCTTTTTGAGCCCTCCAAAAGGACAATTTGCTCCCGGTACGGCTTTCTTTTGTCTTTTTGAACCCTCCAAAAGGACAATTTGCTCTTGGTCCAGCTCTCTTTTGTCTTTTTGAACTCTCCAAAAAGACAATTTGCTCCTGGTCCGGCTTTCTTTTGTCTTTTTGGGCCCTTCAAAAAGACAATTTGCTCTTGGTCCGGCTCTCTTTTGTCTTTTTGAGCTCTCCAAAAGGACAATTCGCCCCTGATCCGACTCTCTTTTGTCTTTTTGAGCCCTCCAAAAGGACAATTCGCCCCTGATCCGACTCTCTTTTGTCTTTTTGAGCCCTCCAAAAGGACAATTTGCTCCCGGTACGGCTCTCTTTTGTCTTTTTGAACCCTTCGGGACCACTGAAAAAGTCAATCTGAAAATTCAAAATAATTATATGTACAATAAATTGAAAAAAATACCCCCAGTATTTGGTATAATAAAGTTATACTACAAACCAAAACCAAACTGGGGGTATCTATCATGCTTAAAGAAAAAGATAATCAATTAAGCATCTATTCCATATTATACGATAAAATTCCTGAAAATCATACACTTAAATTATTAAGAGATGAAGTGGATTTTAGTTTTATCAATAAAATGCTTGAAAAAACTTACTGTAAAGAATATGGAAGGCCAGCAAAAGAGCCCGAACTTATGGTTAAAATCTTGGTGTTACAAAAACTCTATGACTTATCTGATGAGAAAGTTATAGAAAATTGCTCATTAAACCTTGCATATATGTATTTTTTAGGAATCAATCCGGAAGACGACCTCCCTCACCCAAGTCTTTTGGCAAAATTTCGTAAAAGTAGATTAGAAGGCAATCTCACTATAGATGAAATTATTATTGAAATCATAAACCAATGCATTGAAAAAGGAATTTTACAAAAGGTTTCTGGTATAACGATTGATTCCACTCATACAGAAGCCAACACCAAAAAATATAGACCGGAACGAGTCATGAAACAATTAGCGAAAAAAATCTTTAAAACCGTTAAAGAAGAAAACGGAGAAATACCAAGTGAAATCAACCAAGAAATCCCTGATTATAAAGAAATAGAAAACCATGATGAAGCTAGAAAAACAATGAAGTCCTATCTTGAAGAAACGGTATCAAAGGTAGAAGAACTAGTTGAACTGGAGAAAGCACCTGAAACAAAAGCACTCGTTAATAATGCGAAAGAAATTTTAGCAGACCCGAAGTTTATGGAGCAAAAAGGGGTACGATCGATTGTCGACCAAGAAGCGAGAATAGGGTATAAAAGCAAAAATGATCCTTTCTTTGGTTATAAAACGGAATTTATGATGACAACAGAAGATCGAATGATTACAGCTGTTCATACTGGTAATGGAGCTTATGTGGATGGAACGAAGTTTGATGAATTATTAGAGTTAACCAAGAAAACGAGAATAAAAATACCAGAAGTATATGGTGATAAAGCCTATTTTAAAAAGCCAATCTTAGACAAAATCTCTGAACTTAAAGCAAAGGCATACATCCCTGTAAGTGAAGCTGCATATCGCATAGACGAAGAAAGATTCAGTTATAACAAAGATTCTGACGAGTGGTTCTGTAGTCAAGGAAACAAAACAATCAAAAAGAAACACTATATAAGAAAATGTGGAAAAGAAACGTATAATTACTATTTTGACAGAGAACAATGTAGAAATTGCCCAATGCGAGAAGTTTGCATAACCGGAAAAACAGTCGGAAAAGTATTAGGGGTCGGAATCAACACCCCAGAATTTTATGAGTATAGTCAACAACAGAAATCGGAGGGATTTAAAGAGAAGTATAAAAAAAGAGCATGCCAAGAAGGGAAAAATGGCGAAATGAAGAATTTCCACGGGTTAGATCGTGCCAAATGGTACGGTCTAAAAAGCATGGGCTTACAAGCCAAGCTAACAGCCTTGGCAGTAAATTTAAAGAGGATAGCCGCCATACTATCCTCTAAAAAGGCGAATTATAGCCAAACATTTGTCATTTTTACTAATTTCTATGGTAAAGAGTACCATTTACAGAAAATTTCTTACACTACACAGCAAATTTTACATAAAAAAATGGCTTTTTTCAGTGGTCACGAACCCTTCAAAAAGACAATTTGCTCCCGGTACGGCTCTCTTTTGTCTTTTTGAGCTCTCCAAAAGGACAATTTTCTCTTGGTACGGCTCTCTTTTGTCTTTTTGAACCCTTCAAAAAGACAATTTGCTCTTGGTCCGGCTTTCTTTTGTCTTTTTGAGCCCTCCAAAAGGACAATTCGCCCCTGATCCGACTCTCTTTTGTCTTTTTGAGCTCTCCAAAAGGACAATTTGCTCCTGGTCCAGCTCTCTTTTGTCTTTTTGAGCTCTCCAAAAGGACAATTTGCTCCTGGTCCGGCTTTCTTTTGTCTTTTTGAGCCTTCCAAAAGGACAATTGGCTCCTGGTACGGTTTTCTTTTGTCTTTTTGAACCCTTCAAAAAGACAATTTGCTCCTAGTCCGGCTTTCTTTTGTCTTTTTGAACCCTCCAAAAGGACAATTTGCTCCCGGTACGGCTTTCTGTCTGCAACAAAAAAAAGAGCCGGAACCGGCCCCTGTTATTCATCCAAAAACTGTTTGATGGCTTCTATATTTTTTTCTTTGTCCACTTCGAGTGCGGCGCCGACGCCCGGATAGCTGACATTGGTATAGGT
This sequence comes from Weizmannia sp. FSL K6-0777, assembly GCF_038593185.1. Lineage (NCBI taxonomy): Bacteria > Bacillati > Bacillota > Bacilli > Caryophanales > Bacillaceae > Heyndrickxia > Weizmannia sp. FSL K6-0777. The sequence continues at coordinate 429,444 of NZ_CP151971.1, read as the reverse complement.
GCCGGCAACCGGTACGGTCATTGTTTTTACCTTGAGGTTGCCTCCGACGGCGTCTTTGGCGAGCGCAAGAATGTTCATTTTGCTCATATTGGTGGCAACATACGGCTGGATGGTTCCGAGCAGTTTCGGTGCTTTGGCGATGCCGTTCACGCTGAAGACTTCAGATTGGAGCGCTTTAAGCACTTTTTGCTGGCGAGCAACCCGGCCAAAGTCGCCTTGCGCATCATGTCTGAACCGTGCGTAGGCGAGCAATTGTTTCCCATGCATCAGCTGTTTTCCAGGATAAAGCGTCAAGCCGATGTTTTCCGACATTTTATGTTCCACGTTCATTTCAATGCCTTGAGGCGCCAGGGTATCGACAATTTTAACAAAACCTTGGAAATCGACAAGTGCATAATATTGCACATCAATGTCAAAATTGGTTTTGAGTGTTTGACGCAGCAATTCAACACCCTTTTTTTGATTCTTCAGATTGCCAAGATAGTAGGCTGTGTTAATTTTATAGTTTCTATACCCCGGAATTTCGGCATAAATGTCACGCATAATCGAAATGAGCTTCACCTGGTTATTCTTCGGGTCATATTGGGCAATCATGATGGTATCGGTTCTTGAATCTTCTTGCCCGCGCCGATCAATTCCGAGAAGGAGAATATTGGTGCGGCCATTTGCATCCTTTTTACCGTTAAATTCCAGATTGTCCATATTTAAGACATCATTCGGGTCTGTCTGATGAACGCCAGCGTAGTATTGATAGGCTGTGTAACCCGCGCCGGCGACGATGAGCAGTAAAAAGAGCATAAGGAACACTCTGCGCCAGCGGACTCTTGACCGTTTTTTCTTTTTTTTCGCTACTCTTGACTCCATAGAATCCCTCGTTTTAGTAGTCTGTCTTCATTATTATTATCTAAAAGCGGCAATTTGTCACGAAAATTTTGATGAAATTTTGTTATTTTTGTCGAGATCATAATTTGTGGGGAATTTCACATAACTTTCATGCAAAGTTAAGGCGTTTTTTATTTTCCAGCGGTATATTGATGTTTGTCATCAGGTAAGAGCTTTTGCTGGTTCGTCTGCTTTGTGCAGGCGTTTTTTTATGGCCAGAGACGCGGAGGTTTTAAGCATTTTTTAAGTTTCGGCAGGTATCCTTTTCTTTGCAAGAGAGCTTACAACCTACTTTTTTATATGCCCCCTTTTTTAGGCCGCCCTTGTGCAGGCGGTTTTTTTCGGCCATAGCAGATAAACATGCCTCTTTTTCAAAATTTCGGCCTGTTAAGATTGTTTTAAGCTTCCTGCGTTATCCTTTTTCTTGTAATCAGGCAAGATGAAAATCCGGCTTGCTTTTTCATCCATGTTAACCCCCTTTTTTGGCCGTCTGCTTTGTGCAGGCGGTTTTTTTCGGCCATAGCAGATAAACATGCCTCTTTTTCAAAATTTCGGCCTGTTAAGATTGTTTTAAGCTTCCTGCGTTATCCTTTTTCTTGTAATCAGGCAAGATGCAAACTAGGCTTGCTTTTTCATCCATGTTAACCCCCTTTTTCGCCGTCTGCTTTGTGCAGGCGGTTTTTTTGGTTAAGGATTTTGAACAATTATAGCAGCTAATCCCCTCTGTATCTTTGATTTAGTGGGAGTTAGCCGCTCTTGGGATCCGAACCGCACTGTTTCCATTCTTCCCTCATCTATGGAAAAAGCCCGGCCCCCTAAATAGAGGGTCAGGCTCTTTTTTTCTTGCGGTACATGGAGTAAGCGATATAAAGCACAATGATGATGATCGCGATAATGGTAACCGGCTTGACATAAGGAGCCGCAACGTCATCAATTTGTGCCCAGTTTGATGCGAGACGTTCACCGAGAAAGATAAACAGCACTGCCCACGGAATGGTCGCAAGCAGCGTGAAAAAAATGAACTTGAAATACGACATTTTGGCAATGCCGGCCGGGATCGAAATGGCCTGGCGGATGACCGGGATGAATCGGCCCGTAAAAATAACACCGGCGCCGTACTTGTTGAACCATTCTTCCGCGACATCGAGATGCCTTTCGTGAATCAGCAAATATTTACCGTACTTTAGCAAGAACGGGCGCCCACCGTATGCACCGATCCAGTATAAAATCAGTTGGGCAATCAAAATGCCAAGTGTGCCCGCTGCAATGGCGCCGAAATAATTGATCTCTCCCCGGGAAATTAAATAGCCGGCATAGGCAAGGACAATCTCGCTCGGGATAATCTCAATCGCAAGCCCGATCGCAACACCGAAGTAACCCAGATCAGCGAGTGCTGTTAAAATTTGTGTGACAAAGTCTGAGAACATGTTTCCCCTCCAACATTTGCTTTCTTATCCATCATATCATACGGAAAATTTCCAGCAATAAAATATTTAAGCCAAGCCAGACGCCGCCGAATACATAACCGCCCGCAATGTTACTCGGGATTTCAAGGCCGAAATAAATATGGCTGACAGCTGCGAACAACAGAACAGCTAAAAGAAGTACATCCATAAACGTATGGACCCAAAACATCTCAGCGTGCCGGACAACGAGATATGTAAAATAGCCGTAAATGATCAGAATCATCATCGCCTGGTCGCTCGGAAATGAGAAGACAAAGTGGGAAAACGTCGGAATTTCCGTTTCCGACATCCGGTGGAACACTTCATGCAGCACATTTTGATACAGTTCCCCGCCGATTGTGACAAGCAGCATAATCAAAAATTCGTGCGTGCGATCTTTGCCTTTCCAAATGATCCAAAGAACCGTCAACACCATGACGAGAATGAGCGCCTGCCGCGAGCTGAGCGCCAGCATCCCTTTCATGACGCCTGCCCAATGGTGTTTGAACAAAAGCGATACGATTAAAGAGGTCACCTCGTTAAAGTCGCTGAAATCTTCGCTGAAAAGGTTTTGAATCATTGTGATCATTAACACAATCAAAAACAATGTCACCAGCGTGGTGCCGATGATCACAAACTCGGCGCGCACCCGGCTGCGGAAAATCATGAAAACGCGCCGGAGCACCGCCATCATCGCCCAGAAAATCTGCTTATGGAAATAGCGGAACACATAATACGCGATGATTAAGCCGGCGCTTACAATACCGCCTATGACGAGATATTTTTTTACCGCTTCGTGGAACTGCTCCCACTGCGAGCCAAGCAGCTTCCCGAGGGAAATAAACGTGCTTGTCCAAATCAAAGCGCCGGAATAGGCAAAAGTGGCAAATGACCGGAATGGCAGTTTCGTAATTCCGGAAAAATAGCCGGTGATGTGGCGGACACCTGGTATAAAATACGCGACGATAAGCAATTTATTCCCATATTTATTAAACCAGCGCGATGTTTTTTCAAGCTGGGACGGGCCGAGATGGATAAAATGGCCGTATTTATGTAAAAACGGGCCGCCGAGCCGCTGCCCGATAAAATAGGCCGTTGTCATGCCGACAGATGTACCGGTGGCGGCAATGAGAATGCTCAAGATCCAGTTGAGCTGCCCCTGGTGCACCATATAACCGGCATAGCTCATCAGCACTTCGCCTGGAAGCGGAACTGCAATCATTTCGAGCAAAAGTGCCAAAAGCAGCACAATATATCCATATTGATCGACGTATGATGTCACTGACATTTGTATCCCTCTCTTAAACGGCGTCAATAAAAACGACCGCTTTTGTTTGCATAAAGTTCACTCTTCTTACAGCCATTTTCGGGCATGAGGATGGGTTTGTCAAAAAGGTTAAAACTTGATATTTGTCAATTTTATGATAGGCACTTTGCAGGGAACCATCCAGGTTTAAAACCAGCTTCTTTCCCGGACCCAGCGTGTTCCCGCACCCGTTTTTCGTTAAGTTAAGAATCACGTTTTCTGCTTTCGGCTGCTGTATAAGTTGAACTAAACATTCCTACTTCTGTATGTGTAGCCATCGTAATTGATTTTAACGCGAAAAATTTAGGTTCATTTTATATATTCACCAGGCTTTGGGGAGTTTTTTACATGAGGCTTATTGTTTCGGTTTCCGTATTTTGCCAGGGAACATTCAAGATTCAGTATTTATTTTACCCGCTTTCGGCCATGATACTTCACCCGTCTCCGTATGGTTTTTACACCTGTAAATTTTATTTGAGATTTGGAAGGTTCACGACTTCCCTGTTGTGATGGTCCAGGGAAAATTTTACAGTTGTGGGTGAACGGGGATTAGAAGAGGGCGTGAATGATCAAGTCCATTTTAACGGATTTATGAAAGAAGTCTTCCATCCTCATGGCCAAAGAGCAGGTGGGAGATCATTTCAAGCGTTCGACTGACTGGATCGCAATGGTGACTACGCCCAATCACTGTCTGCCTTTAGGCTTGTGTGTCGGATTGTCTGTTTCCGCTGCGATTTGATTGCTGAAAATTTGAGAGCCATTTTTCCACGTTTCCATAAAACTTGTTCAAGGCATCTGCCGCTTTTTCACGGTTTTCTTTTGATTTGAAGTATTGGTAGCCGGCAAAGCCTACTACCGTATAGAAAAGTAATTTTTTCACCTTAAAAACCTCCCTTTCTTTACTCCCTCTATTTTATATGAAAATTCAATGGATTGGAAGAACTTTACCCGACCGGGGACCCATTGGAACATTTCTCATTTTACTTTTTTTGTTTGGGGGTGGCACCGTTTCACCGTGATTTCCTTCCATTTTCATTTTTTCGTCTTTATTTGGGGATTTTTTAGGGCCATTTCCGTCACGGGTTTGCCAGCTTTTTCGGCCGAACGCAGCAGTTCCACTGGACAGAGATTGTTAGCTAGTTACTTTTAGTAAGTTTACAATTCATGTATAATGGTTAAAAAGGCTTTTGTTGATATAGCCCCGGAATGCAGGGTTGATGAGAAAGGTGCGTTACAAAAATGGGAAACCAAAGTTTATGTCCGCGTTTCGAAAAGGCGTTTCAGCTATTGGGAAAACGCTGGGTTGGCGTGATTATCCGTGTCCTTTCTAATGGGCCGATGCGGTTTAACGAAATGGCGGAGCTTATCCCGCATATCAGCCAAAAGGTGCTTTCGGAGCGGCTGAAGGAGCTGGAAGACCAGGGCATCCTTGTACGGGAAGTGTACCCGGAAAGCCCTGTCCGGATCGAATACCGGTTGACAGAAAAAGGCGAGGCGATCAAGCCGGTCCTTGATGAAGTGCAAAATTGGGCAGACAAATGGGTTGATCTTGAAAGTGAATAATAAAAGGGGTTGCTTCCATTCTTTGGAGCAGCCCCCTTGTTTTTTAAGAAAAGAAAACACCAAGCAAAAGCGGAATCAGAATAATGAGCCCGAGGATAATCCAGCCTGCCGGGTGCGCAAAGTTAAGGGTCCAGCCGCTCCCGAACCTTTTTTCCACCCATAAGGAAGGATCGTTGCGATTGAAGTAAAAAACGCCGAGTTTCCAATACGCATCGTCATCATACTGGAAGCGGCCCTGAACGGCACCATTGCCTACGCGGATGCGGCTGCCGCCCTGCCCGGTGATAACCGAGAGCAAAACCGCCCCGGCCACAATCAACAGGACCGCGCCCATGCCTCCGTACGACAACCAGGCAATCGGGACCGGCACAATAAAGGAAAGCTGAATGGCAAAAAATAGTAAAATCATAAGCAAGCCTGTAATGATCATAAATGCTGACCATCTGCGCCGGAAACGGACATTTTGCTCGAGGGAGGCTTCCGGTCTTTCGGCATTGAGCTGCTGTTTGCTTTTTGCAATCATCGTATTCAGCCAAATGAACAGGATAAGCAAGAACAGCTGGACAGTTGGCAGTTCAAACACGGTCCGGTACGATTTTTCCACCCAGTCTGTCGGTGTACCGTTAAAATCATAATGCATGGCGATCCGGTCCGGAATCCGTCCGTAGCACAACCATGTCATCAGGAAAGTGGCTGCTGTCACGCTTGCATGGATCAGAAACCATGCGTTGGAAAAAATGAGTTTCTGGCTCCGGAATTTCGGGTCGACGATGATCGCCTGCTTTTTCCCGGCTGCCCAGTTCCGCGTCTTCTTGATTGCCTTCATTTTTCGGTGAAAATAAAGATAGATGAGAAAATTACCGGCAATGTCAACAAGGACTGCGAGAGCGAAACCAGTTTGAAGCAACTGGCTTGTGCTTACAGCTATGAACAGGGCGGCTGCCAGAAGGATGCTGAAGACAATAATGACTGCGGCGTATTGTTTCCTCAGTTTTTTCAGTTCAGGATCCAGGTAGGCTGCCTCTGGGATGGTGACCCCAAAACTTTCCGTTTTTCTTGTAATGTACGGTGTTACTGCCATCATGACGGCAACCAGACCGAAAAAGATCAATACCATTATGGTTTCCATTGTTCTCCCACCTTTTGAATATCGTTGTATAGCTTTTCACATATTTTTAAAAATTGCTTTTCGTCCAGGCCGCGACAGATCGCTTCACTGATGAGCGGGCGCAGTTTTCCCGTAAGGCTTTCAAGATACGGTTCATCGGCCGGGGGCATCTGTTCAGGCTGGATGACAACCCCTTTTTGCCGGTGGATCTGGATAAAGCCTTCCTGCTTCAAGATTTGGTAGGCTTTATTGACCGTGTGCATGTTGACACCGAGGTCGGATGCCATCGCCCTTACCGATGGAAGTGAATCGCCCGGTGCCAGCTCTTTTGACGCAATGCCTTCAATGATGCTGTTATGCAGCTGTTGGTAAATAGGGACATCCGATTCAAGGTCGATTTTCATGAGCATGAACATCATCTCTTTTATTTGAGTTATTTGTTATATATAATGTATAACAGTTAGCACAAAAAAGCAATGGGGATTTGATTTATTTTGCAACTTTGCGAATGAAAATCAGCAATCGCAAACATCTCTATCATGAGAAAAGCTGCGCAAAAAAAAAGGAACCTCAGGACAGGTTCCCCTAGAGCAAATTTTCTGTTGTGTTCACAAGCTGTTTGGCAGCGGAACGGTCCGGGTCGAGGCGCTTTTCGAGCCGGCGCGCGAGAATCGAAAGCAAGTAGTTGACAACAAAATACATGAAAGCTGCCATGAGCAGAATCGGGATGATGTATTTTGATCCGCCTTCCCCGTTGTAAATCCCTTTTGCATTGTGTAACAGTTCCGGCAGTGCAATGATGATCGCAAGCGACGTATCTTTTAAAAGCGAGATGAACTGGCTCACAAGCGGCGGGATCATTTTTTTCAAAGCTTGCGGCAGGATGATGTACCACAAGGTTTGGATATATTTCAAGCCGGATGAACGGGCAGCTTCGATCTGGCCTTTCGGGATGGCGTTCAGGCCGCCGCGCACAATTTCAGCAATCATCGCGGATTCGAACACCGTCAGCGCCGAAATGGCTGCTGCCGTGACGCTCATTTTCATGCCGACTTCAGGCAAGGCAAAATATGTAAAGAAAATAATCAAAATCAGTGGCAAGTTCCGGGTGATTTCGACAACAAGTGCCACGATTGGCGATAAAATTGGAATTTTGGCGTAACGCAAGATGCCGAGAATACAGCCGATGAGAAAACTCAACACGATTGCAACAAAAGCCACTTCCAATGTCACCGCAAAACCCTTCAGCAAATACGCCAGGTTTCCACTTGAATAAGCTCCGGCAAAATCCATCGCATTTCCCTCCTTTAAATATGATTCAACTGCTTCTGGCCAGCCGGCGTTCAAGATAGTTGACAAGCAGGCTGAGCGGGATCGTCAGAATGAGATAAAACATGCCGACAAAAATATACGTATCAAAAGTGACCCATGTTTTTTCATGAATGAGATCGGCGTAGTACATGAGGTCGAGTCCCGCAAAAACACCGAGAATCGAAGAGTTTTTGACCAGGTTCAGGAATTGGTTGCCGATCGGCGGAATGACGATTTTGATCGCCTGCGGGAGGACGACGTAACGCATCGCCTGGGTATACGTCAGACCGGTTGACCGTGCGGCTTCAAGCTGACCTTTGTCCACCGATTGAATGCCGGCACGAACGGCTTCCGCAATAAAAGCGGCGGTGTAAATGGAGAGCGCAATGGTGCCCGCGATAAAGCCGCTTAAATTAATATGAAAATAGCTGAGCCCGTTATAGAAAAAGAAACCGGTCAGGATTAACGGAATATTGCGGATGACTTCAACGTAGACTGCGCCGATAAAATTCAGCAGTTTCACAGGGGCCAGCCTGAACACGGCAATGAGGTTGCCGAGAATGAAACTGGCGACAAGGCCGATGATGCTGATTTTAATCGTATTGACAAAACCTTTCATGTATAAGTCGATATTGTCGGTGAGGATGGAAAAATCAAGCACGCTGTTTCACTCCTTTGCGGTTTAATCAGGAGAAAGGGATGGGCGATTTTGCCCACCCCTTATCCTTATTCTTTGATCCATTTGTTTTTGATTTTGTCGTATTCCCCGCTGTCTTTCAGTTCTTTCAAAGCTTTGTTGACGGCTTTTACGAGTTTCGTATTGCCTTTTTTCATGGCAATGCCGTACGGTTCTTTCGTGAAAGTGCCACCTACAACCTGGTAGTTCGAGTCTTGGGCGGCCATGCCGTACAGAATCGAGTTGTCGGTTGTCAGTGCATCGCCTTTGCCGGATTTTAAAGCCGTGAATGCTTCTTGATAGTTTTCATACTCTAACACGGTTGTATCCGGAGCGGCTTTTCTGACGTTGTCACCAGATGTCGCACCTTTTACCGTCAAGACTTTTGTGCCTTTCGTCAAGTCTTTGACGCTCTTAATCTTGCTTCCTTTTTTCACAAGGAGCGACTGGCCGGCGTCAAAATAAACATCCGAGAAGTCGACCACTTTTTTACGATCCGGCGAAATCGTCATGGTAGCGACAACCATGTCAACATCGCCGTTTTGCAGCATTGGAATCCGGGTTTTCGATGTGACTTCTTTCAGTTCGACTTTAACTTTGTCACCGAAAATTTTCTTGGAAATCGCTTTGGCAATGTCTACATCAAAGCCTTCCACATTTCCGGTTTTAGGGTCTTTGTAGCCAAATAGATATGTATCATATTTGACTCCAACGACCAATTTCCCTCTGTCTTCGATTTTTTTGATCGGATCATCGCTTGCAGAACCGGATCCGCCTGTCGATTTTGATTTGCCGCAGCCTGCAACCAGTGCTGCTGCCAAAATGAAAACCAATCCTGCTGCTAACCATTTTTTGACCTTTCCCATTTGAATCCCCCTTTTTTATTTATGGTCACCGCGAAAGCAAGCGCTTTGCGGAAGTCCCCAATGATAAATGTTTTATGCTGGTACTGCTTTGAGTAGCACGGTATTCCCGCGGGCCGGCACCTACCATTCCTTGGCTTATGGCCATGATTGCGCACCATCCCCGGATATGAATGTATATGCAGATGCAAATGGTTTATGACTGCGACTGGAACCGGCTTTCCGGGCGATTGACGGCCACCTTACGTGTACCCGATAGCCGCGGATCGTTTGCTTTCGATTTTTGGCATCCTGCCCCGCGTGGTACAGGTTATTTGGCCACCATTCGTAACCGGCTTTCCGGCGATTGATGCCGCCATGTATGGACCTGATAACCGCGTATGGTTTGCACCCGATTTTGACATCCTGCCCGGGCGTGATGCAGGGTGTTTGGCCGCCACGAGAAACCGGCTTTCCGGCGATTGACGGCTGTCATGTATGGACCTGATAACCGCATATGGTTTGCACCCGTTTTTGGCATCCTGCCCGAGCGTGATGCAGGATGTTTGGCCACCATTCGTAACCGGCTTTCCGGCGATTGATGCCGCCATGTATGGACCTGATAACCGCATATGGTTTGCACCCGATTTTTAGCATCCTGCCCGGGCGTGATGCAGGATGTTTGGCCACCATTCGTAACCAGCATACCGGCGATCGACGGCCGACATGCGTGTACCCGGTAGCCGCGATCGTTTGCTTCCATTTTTGGCATCCTGCCCGGATACACATGTTTTGCAAGTGTATGTACCATGGCCTGTGGTTAATGGTTCAGCACACGGTTTAAAAAGGTGCGGGCGCGTTCTTCACGCGGGTTTTTGAAAAAGGCTTCCGGCGTATTGTCCTCAATGATTCTCCCCTGGTCCATGAAAAGGACGCGGTCCGCCACTTCGCGGGCAAAGCCCATTTCGTGTGTGACGACTACCATCGTCATACCGTCTTTTGCGAGGGCTTTCATAACGTCGAGCACTTCTCCGATCATCTCGGGATCCAAAGCAGATGTCGGTTCGTCAAACAGCATAATGTCCGGCTCCATTGCCAGCCCCCTGGCAATTGCGACACGTTGCTGCTGGCCGCCTGATAACTGTGACGGGTAGGCGTTTGCTTTATCGGGAATGCCCACCCTTTCCAAGTAGTGCATCGCCTTTTTTTCCGCTTCTTCCTTACTTTGGCCCAGCACTTTGATCGGCGCCAGCGTGATATTTTGCAAGACAGTTCTATGCGGATACAAATTGAAGTGCTGGAAGACCATGCCGATGTTTTTGCGAAGATCGTTGATATCGGTTTTTTTGTCATTGACTTTCATATTGCGGACGAAGAGCTCGCCGTCCGTGATGTCTTCCAGACGGTTGATGCAGCGGAGCATTGTACTCTTCCCTGATCCGGAAGGCCCGATCACAACGACGACTTCCCCTTCTTTTACTTCAAGGTTAATATCTTTTAAAACGTGAAAATCACCATAGTATTTGTTGACATGACGGAATGAAATCACATCATCACCTCCCGGCTGCTCATCTTTTTGGTGTGCGCTTCCAGTATTTAGAAACCTTCCATTACTCCCTATTTTAGAGTATATCAATCTATTCAGATAACATCAATATTTTTATTGAAGGTATTTTTCTGTTTTTTAAGATGGATTTTCCGGGAAAAGTTATTTTTTTTAAATATTAAAAACCCAAGTGGTCTCTAGGACTAAAGTCTGGTGAGAATTTAATGCCAGAAAGCGTTTAGCAAGGGGGCCATCTGTGAAAAAAGCCGTTCCAAAATGCTTACCCACTTCGGAACGGCTGGTGCACATTATGTTTTTTTCTTTGGCTCCGTACTTCGGCCGGTAACTTCAAGGACATCAAGGAAGAACATCACAATTGGAATGCCAAGAATGAGCCCCCACACGCCGAAAAAATGCTCACAAAAAATTAAAATGAGAAAAGTGTAAAAAACAGGCATATTCGTTTTTGAGGACATCAGCTGCGGATTCAGCACATAGGCTTCCACGGCATGCACGATGACAATCAAAATGAGGACATACAGCACTTTCATTCCGCCGCCGATGCTGTAAGCGATGATACATAGCGGGATGAGCGAGATGAAAACGCCGGCGACCGGGATAAGGCCGAGAGCAAAAACGAGAATGGCGAGCCCGAATAACTGCGGAAAGCCGAGAATCCAGAGGCCGATCGTAGTAAGAACGGAATTCACAACTGCGATGATGAACTGGGCCTCGATCACTTTCCCGAATGTCCCTACAAATTTGACACCGAAATACTCGATTTCATCGTAAAACGCTGCAAGTTTGCTCTTTTTAAACTGTTTTGTAAAACGGATGATCCGCTCTTTTTCAAGCAGGAAAAACAAACTCAGGATAATGGCCATGAAGACCTGGATGCTGACTTTGCTGATGCTTGTAAAATAATCGAACAGGATAGAAACGCCTTTTTGTGCGTAGTCGACAATTTTCTTTTCCTGGATGTTTTTCACAATATAATTCAGTACTTCATTGTGCTGAGGTTTTGTGTAAAAATCGGAAATCTGCATAACAAGCTGGGTAATTTCATTGACCAAGATCGGAAAATATTTGATCACGCCGAGTGTGAGGCCGCCGAGAATCAAAATATACACGATTAAAACAGCCAGTCTGCGTTTGATCGGAAACCATCTTGTCACAATTTTTTGCAGTCTGTTGACAAGATAGGAAAAAATAAAGGTGAGCAGCATCAGGTCCATCATGCTGCGCAGAAAATACAGGATAAGTGTGATCAGCACAAAGATAAGAACCCTTCTGACCCCCCGTTTTTGAAATAATGAAAACAGCCGGTCTTCCATCGTATTGTTATTACCCCCTCCGGATTCAAAGGAACCATTTTTCTGTTTACCCTTATCTTAACACATTTATAGCCGGTTCAAGTAATTTAGCCGGCGAGGGATGTGTAAAATTTTTTCCTGCCATAAAAGGAAATAAACCATACAGATGAATCAGCCCATGGGGAGCCCTCCGTTCCTGCTGCTATATAAAAAGAACTTAAGTTTTTCGCGTCAAAATCAATTACGATCAGGAAAATTGAATCCGTCCCCGGGGACAGGGCGTTACGGCTGCATTTTCGGCCCGTGAAGGTGTCAGGACGGTCGTCTTTCGGTGTTTTACCGTGAAAAGCGTTCGGAAAATGGCGGGGTGCATGCAAAAAATGGGCCGCTGCGTTTTACAGCGGCCTATGGTTATGATTTACTTTTTTTCACTTGCGGCTTTTCTTCTTCGTCAATGGCGTCGCGCACGCCTTTTTTGAATTCGCGCAATGTTTGGCCGGCTGCCCTTCCAAGCTGCGGGAGTTTCGACGGGCCGAAAATTAAAAGTGCAACAACAAGGATAATGAGAATTTCGCCAAAGCTGAGATTTCCAGGCATTTTTTCCCCTCCCCGGGCTTCTTTATCTTTATCTTATAGTGTATTGTAAACATTTTCAACTTATAATCACTTGAATTCAATTTATTTTCTGATTAAGCATGGCGGGGTTCGTAAAAAAATTTATTCGTTTTGGCCGGCGTCCATGGTAGAATAATGTAGTCTGGAGGTGACGTTTTTGCATTTGTGGAATTTGTTTGTGGCCGCCATTCTCGGCCTTGTGGAGGGGCTGACAGAGTTTGCCCCGGTTTCTTCGACGGGCCATATGATTATTGTGGATGACTTGATTTTGAAATCGAATCATCTTTATGGCACTGAAGCGGCAAATGTATTTAAAGTGGTGATCCAGCTTGGGTCCATTATGGCGATGGTGGTCGTATTCTGGGACAGGTTTTTAAATTTGCTCGGCCTGAAGAAAAATATTACGAGAGAGCAGATGTATGGTGAACGACTGAGATTGACGCATGTGATTACCGGGCTCGTTCCGGCGGCTGTGCTCGGCTTTTTGTTTGAAGACTATATTGACGCCCATCTGTTTTCGGTAAATACGGTACTTGTTGCCCTTGTGGCTGGGGCCGTTTTGATGATTGTGGCGGATCTCACGCGCCCGCGCCGGCCGAAGACAGAGACGGTTGACGAGATTACATATAGACAGGCGTTTGTGATTGGGCTTTTTCAATGTCTTGCACTTTGGCCGGGTTTTTCACGTTCCGGTTCTACGATTTCAGGCGGCGTTCTGCTTGGCATGAGCCACCGTGCGGCAGCGGACTTTACATTTATTATGGCCGTGCCGATCATGTTTGGTGCGAGCTTTCTTTCGCTTGTAAAGCACTGGGGCGCCGTAACACCTGAGACGATTCCGTTCTTTATTACCGGATTCATCAGCGCGTTTATTTTCGCCTTAATCGCGATCAAGTTTTTCCTCGCATTGATCAACAAGGTAAAGCTGATCCCATTTGCGGTATACCGCATCCTTTTGGCGATTGTTTTGCTTCTTTTGATTTGGAACCGATAAGATTTTGGCTGCGCAGCGTTGCGCGGCTTTTTTATTTTGGCTTTTGCCGCGTTTGATGCTGAACGAAGCGTCTACGGTAATTTGTTCTGCTCATGAAAAAAGGCTGCCGAACGCGTGGTGGGCAGCCTTTTTTGATACAGCCGTATTGCAACGAAAATGGTGCATCCAGATTTGTTATTTTTTAAAATGGTAGGGCATTGTTGCAACGACAACGTCTTTTTCCCAGAGAAGGCGCATCCGGATGAGGAGCGCGGACTGGTTGTGCAAAATGTTTTGCCAGCGTTTTTTCGGAATGAACTGTGGAATGAGTACCATGACCTGGTACTTGTTTTCTTTTGCTTTCCGCTGGATAATTTCCAAAAATTTGGCAAGCGGCTGGACAATGCTCCGGTAAGACGAGTGCAGGGTGACAAGGCGGACACCACAGTCCCACTCTTTCCATTTTTCTTCCATTCTCTTCTCGTCTTCATGGTCAAAAGCGACATAAACGGCTATGACCTGATCCGAGAGCGATTTTGCATAATTAATCGTCCGTTCCACGACCGTTGTAATGCCGGCCACCGGGACAATGATCACATTGGAGTGGATTTCTTCCTGAAACACCCCTTTAATCCGCAACTGCTCGCCGACCGCCTCGTAATGCCGGTTCACTTTCCGGAAAATAAACATGACGATCGGCAGGAAAATCAAAACCGGCCATACTTGCGTGAATTTCGTAATGAATAAAATCGCAAGGACGCTAAATGTAATAATGGCACCGACAAAGTTGACCGACATTTTGCCGGCCCAGCCTCTCGGTCTTTGAGTGACCCATTTCACAATCATGCCGCATTGCGCAAGGGTAAACGGAATGAACACGCCGACTGCGTACAACGGAATGAGGCGCTCGGTATTGCCCTGGAATGCGACAATTAAAATCATGGAAGCAACGCCGAGAAAAATAATTCCGTTTGAGTAACCAAGCCGGTCACCGCGGATCGTGAACATGCGCGGCATAAATTTGTCCCTCGCCAAGTTAAAAGCGAGCTGCGGGAACGCAGAGAATCCGGTGTTCGCAGCAAGCACGAGAATTAAAGCCGTAGTTGCCTGGACGAAATAGTACAAAACACCGTTGCCAAGTGTCCGGTGTGCCATTTGCGATACAACGGTTTCTGTTTCTTTCGGCGCAATGCCGAGCCAGTATGCGAGAAAACTGATGCCCGCTAAAAGCGATGCCAGAATGATACCCATCATGGCAAGCGTGCGGGCTGCGTTTCTCGGTGCCGGGTCGCGAAAGTTCGGGATCGCGTTGGAAATGGCTTCGACCCCTGTCAATGCCGAACAGCCGGATGAGAAAGCTTTTAGCAAAAGAAACAGTGAAATGCCGGCGACCGGCGTACCGATATGCGGATGCAGGTTTTGCGGAACTTGCCCCGTTACGGTTTTAAATAAACCGACAACAATGATGACAATCAATGCAAATACGAACAGGTAAACCGGGTATGCGAGCACATTGGCTGATTCCGTCAGCCCGCGCAAATTCAAAATCGTAATGATCAGAACGAGAAAAACCGCAATCTGCACACTGTACGGATGCAAGCTCTGAAACGCGGAAGTAATGGCATCTGTTCCGGCTGAGACGGAAACGGCCACCGTTAAAATGTAGTCCACCAGCAAGGATCCGCCTGCAAGAAGGCCGGGGGTGACGCCGAGATTTTCTTTCGAGACAAGGTATGCCCCGCCGCCTTGCGGATAAGAGTAAATGACCTGGCGATAAGATAAAATAAGTGCAGCCAATAAAATTAAAATGCCGACTGTAATTGGAATAGAATACCAAAATGCCAGCGTCCCCACTGTGGCAAGTACAATCAGCACCTGTTCAGGCCCGTATGCAACAGATGAAAGTGCGTCGGATGACAGAATGGCCAGTGCTTTTAACTTGGTCAGCTTCTGGCCTTCGAGTTCATTTGAACGCAGCGGTCTCCCAATTAACAATCGTTTTATCGTGGTGAACATTTGAATTGTCTCCTTTTATCTGCAGTGTTTCAAAAATGCTTCCCCAAAAATAAGAAAAACCACAAAGAGAATTTATCTCCCCTGTGGTCTATTGCCCGATCACAGTTTCACATCCTCTCTTATAACGCTGACGGGGTTAGCTGTCGGGTTCGGGCATAAGAGTGGCCCTGCCTTTTTAAAAAAAGGCTTCACCCCAAAGCGGCGCGCGGCCGCCAACCTGGTTCCCCCGTTCCGTTTCCGGATTAAGCGGTTCAGTTATGAAACACAAATTTTTCATACGACATCCTATCTTACTCCCGTTACCATGGTTTGTAAAGACTATTTCGCAATTGCGTTTCGGTATGTCCATCTTTACCCGCCATATCCCCGGGCAAACTGTCTTTATTCACAGTACCTAATTTTCGATCATGCTTCTTTTGTAGAATATCCGAATGTGCCTAAAGCATGCAAAAAGCAAGGTTTTTCGGCAAATCCGGAGTAAAGAGATAAACAGAGTTAGGAAGGTAAAACCTGGGGATGAAAAGATGGCCTCTTGGGGCAGGCGGATCAATTGGAAACATAAGACCAAAAGAGGCGCGAACCCGGTGGAATTGTCTAATTAGGAGCTCCATTCGGGCCCGAAATGTCCTTTTGAACCTGTCAAAAGGACAAAACGTGCCGCATCCGGGAATGAAATGTCCTTTTGAACCTGTCAAAAGGACAAAAGGAATTGCATCCGGGCCCAAAATGTCCTTTTGAAGCCGTCAAAAAGACAAAACGAGCTGCATCAGGTAACGAAATGTCCTTTTGAACCTGTCAAAAGGACAAAACGTGCCGCATCCGGGAATGAAATGTCCTTTTGAACCTGTCAAAAGGACAAAAGGAGTTGCATCCGGGCCCGAAATGTCCTTTTGAAGCCGTCAAAAAGACAAAACGAGCTGCATCCGGGCCCGAAATGTCCTTTTGAACCTGTCGTGACCACTGAAAAAAGCCATTTTTTTATGTAAAATTTGCTGTGTAGTGTAAGAAATTTTCTGTAAATGGTACTCTTTACCATAGAAATTAGTAAAAATGACAAATGTTTGGCTATAATTCGCCTTTTTAGAGGATAGTATGGCGGCTATCCTCTTTAAATTTACTGCCAAGGCTGTTAGCTTGGCTTGTAAGCCCATGCTTTTTAGACCGTACCATTTGGCACGATCTAACCCGTGGAAATTCTTCATTTCGCCATTTTTCCCTTCTTGGCATGCTCTTTTTTTATACTTCTCTTTAAATCCCTCCGATTTCTGTTGTTGACTATACTCATAAAATTCTGGGGTGTTGATTCCGACCCCTAATACTTTTCCGACTGTTTTTCCGGTTATGCAAACTTCTCGCATTGGGCAATTTCTACATTGTTCTCTGTCAAAATAGTAATTATACGTTTCTTTTCCACATTTTCTTATATAGTGTTTCTTTTTGATTGTTTTGTTTCCTTGACTACAGAACCACTCGTCAGAATCTTTGTTATAACTGAATCTTTCTTCGTCTATGCGATATGCAGCTTCACTTACAGGGATGTATGCCTTTGCTTTAAGTTCAGAGATTTTGTCTAAGATTGGCTTTTTAAAATAGGCTTTATCACCATATACTTCTGGTATTTTTATTCTCGTTTTCTTGGTTAACTCTAATAATTCATCAAACTTCGTTCCATCCACATAAGCTCCATTACCAGTATGAACAGCTGTAATCATTCGATCTTCTGTTGTCATCATAAATTCCGTTTTATAACCAAAGAAAGGATCATTTTTGCTTTTATACCCTATTCTCGCTTCTTGGTCGACAATCGATCGTACCCCTTTTTGCTCCATAAACTTCGGGTCTGCTAAAATTTCTTTCGCATTATTAACGAGTGCTTTTGTTTCAGGTGCTTTCTCCAGTTCAACTAGTTCTTCTACCTTTGATACCGTTTCTTCAAGATAGGACTTCATTGTTTTTCTAGCTTCATCATGGTTTTCTATTTCTTTATAATCAGGGATTTCTTGGTTGATTTCACTTGGTATTTCTCCGTTTTCTTCTTTAACGGTTTTAAAGATTTTTTTCGCTAATTGTTTCATGACTCGTTCCGGTCTATATTTTTTGGTGTTGGCTTCTGTATGAGTGGAATCAATCGTTATACCAGAAACCTTTTGTAAAATTCCTTTTTCAATGCATTGGTTTATGATTTCAATAATAATTTCATCTATAGTGAGATTGCCTTCTAATCTACTTTTACGAAATTTTGCCAAAAGACTTGGGTGAGGGAGGTCGTCTTCCGGATTGATTCCTAAAAAATACATATATGCAAGGTTTAATGAGCAATTTTCTATAACTTTCTCATCAGATAAGTCATAGAGTTTTTGTAACACCAAGATTTTAACCATAAGTTCGGGCTCTTTTGCTGGCCTTCCATATTCTTTACAGTAAGTTTTTTCAAGCATTTTATTGATAAAACTAAAATCCACTTCATCTCTTAATAATTTAAGTGTATGATTTTCAGGAATTTTATCGTATAATATGGAATAGATGCTTAATTGATTATCTTTTTCTTTAAGCATGATAGATACCCCCAGTTTGGTTTTGGTTTGTAGTATAACTTTATTATACCAAATACTGGGGGTATTTTTTTTCAATTTATTGTACATATAATTATTTTGAATTTTCAGATTGACTTTTTCAGTGGTCCCGAACCTGTCAAAAGGACAAAACATGCCGCATCCGGGAATGAAATGTCCCTTTGAACCTGTCAAAAGGACAAAACACGCCGCATCCAATTAGACAAATTAGGCGAAAACCCGTTGAAAATGTCTAGTTAGGCGTTCTAATTGGACAAATCCAAGCGTAAAACCCGTTAAAAATGTCTAATTATGGTCTAATTAGGCGTTCCAAACGCCAAAATCCATTACGATCAGGATAGATTTGCTTATGGCTGACCTGGCGCACCACCAAAGAAAAAAACCCGCAAGCTGCGGGCTTTTTTTTAAAACTTAATTTTTTCTTCCAAAAAGGCTTTAAGTTCCGTGATTGGCACACGGGTTTGCTCCATTGTGTCACGGTCGCGGACGGTCACCATATGGTCGTCGCGCGAATCGAAGTCGTATGTGATGCAAAACGGCGTGCCGATTTCGTCCTGGCGGCGGTATCGCTTGCCGATCGACCCGGTTTCGTCAAAGTCAACCATAAACGTTTTCGACAAATCCGCAAAAATGTCGCGTGCTTCATCCGATAATTTTTTCGACAGCGGCAAAACCGCGGCTTTGTATGGCGCAAGGGCAGGGTGCAGGTGCATGACCGTGCGGCTTGTGCCGTCTTCAAGTGTCTCTTCTGCATAAGAGTCAATCAGAAATGCCAGCGCTACACGGTCCGCCCCGAGCGACGGCTCAATGCAGTACGGAACAAAGCGTTCATTCGTTTCCTGGTCAAGATAAGTGAAATCCTCGCCGGAATATTCCATATGGCGTTTCAGGTCGTAATCAGTACGGGAGGCTATGCCCCACAGTTCGCCCCAGCCGAACGGGAAGTTGTATTCAAAGTCGGTGGTCGCGTTCGAGTAGTGGGATAGTTCTTCTTTTTCATGGTCGCGCAGCCGCAAGTTTTCTTCCCTCATGCCGAGATTCAGCAAAAATTCGCGCGCATACTGTTTCCAGTAGTCAAACCATTTGAGCTCTTCGCCCGGCCTGCAGAAAAATTCAAGTTCCATCTGTTCAAATTCGCGCGTGCGGAAAATGAAGTTCCCCGGGGTGATTTCGTTCCGGAAACTTTTGCCGATTTGGGCAATCCCGAATGGCAATTTTTTGCGCATTGTCCGTTGCACATTTTTAAAATTGACGAAAATGCCTTGGGCGGTTTCCGGGCGCAAATACAGTTCATTCGTGCTGTCTTCGGTTACGCCCTGGTATGTTTTGAACATCAGATTAAACTGGCGGATGCCGGTCCAGTCTTTGCTGCCGCAATCCGGGCAGGCGATGTCATGCGTTTTGATCAGCTCTTCCATTTTTTCAAACGGCAGGCCGTCGACAATCATGTCGATCCCTTTTTCATGCAGGGCATTTTCGATCAGCTTGTCGGCACGGTGCCGGGCTTTACAATGTTTGCAGTCGATCATCGGGTCGTTAAAATTGCCGAGGTGGCCGCTTGCTTCCCATGTGCGCGGGTTCATCAGGATCGCAGCATCGAGGCCGACATTGTACGGCGACTCCTGGATGAATTTTTTCCACCAGGCTTTTTTGACGTTGTTTTTGAATTCGACGCCGAGCGGGCCGTAATCCCAAGTGTTGGCAAGCCCTCCGTAAATTTCCGAACCCGGGAAAATAAACCCGCGGTGTTTCGCGTGCGAGACGATTTGATCCATCGTGACGCTCATTGTCATCTCTCCTTTTTTCATTGAAATGGTTTCCCCTGGGGACGGGAATGTTTCCATATAAAAAGCTCCCGGCTCCAGGCAACAGCCTGGGGACGAGAGCTTGAATTCCCGCGGTTCCACCCCAGTTGATGCGAAATTTTCGCACCCACTTTCCATGAAAAAAACTCCGGACTGCCGTTTCACCGGGTTCCTTGCCGAGCTTCCACCGCCCCCGGCTCGCTTTAAAAGGAAAAGTTCCGGCTACTATTGATCCTTCATCGTCGCTATTTGAATAGAAATACTATACCAAAACCGGGCAGGACAAGTCAATGCCCGGCTTGGGTATGAATGTTGTAATCCGTTATTGTGGCGTTTTGTCTCACCCTTCGCTCTTCGTCTCCATAAAGATACGCTTTGTCTTTTTTACATTGGGTACGTACATAAGAATCCCCGGTTAATAGGGATTGGCAATTTGAAACAAGGTCAGGTTTTGTTCCATCAGGTTTAAAACCGGATAACCTTCGACTTTAAGAACAGGCTGGTTTGGATGAAGCGGATGAATCCGGAGAATGCTCCCTTTCACCCCGTTACGCAGTGTAATCGGCTGTTTCCGGTAATTTTCCATCAGAAAGTTGGCAAACGGGAGGACAATTTCCCGATCGAGCCGGCCAGCATCGGCGTCCGCCATTAACTCGTCAATTGCAAAAAACACCGGCTGCCTCCTGCGGTATGCGCGGTTGGAACAAATGGCGTCAAACGTATCCGCCACCGATAAAATTCTGACAAGAAAAGGAATGGTTTTCCTGCCATCCGGATAGCCTGAGCCGTCCAGCCGTTCATGGTGCATTAGGGTCCCTTTTAAAATCATCGGGTCGAGCGATGTTTTCTCAAGCAGCCGGTAACCCGCTTCCGGATGCTTCTTGATCAAGGCAAACTCTGCATCTGTTAGTCTTCCCGGTTTATTGAGAATTTGCGGGTCAATGGTGAACTTGCCAATATCGTGGAAAAGCCCCATTTGCGCCAGTAGGCTTTGCTTTTCGGGATGCAACTTCAAAATTTTCCCAATATTAGCAGCGATCAGCCCGACATGGATACAGTGTTTGAACAAATATTCGTCAGCAGAGAAATGCTCCATTAGTTCCAAAATAGACGTCCGGGTCGTAAACACTTCTTTGTAAAACTTGCGAAAATTTTTTTCCATACTCTCCACTTCTGCATCACAAAGGGTTGTTTTCACTTGAATGATGCGCTGGAGTTCTTCCATTTCATGGTAAATATTCTCATATAATAAGTCATGGAAGATCCCGGGCACTTCGGTGGCAATGCGCCTGCCGTCCAATTCCGGATCGCGCAGGACTTCATATTTATTTAAAATGGCAGCGAGCCTTTCTGTAAGAAACGTCCCTTTCCGCAGCAACAGGACGCCGCTATTGGAGTACAAATCTTCTTCTAACTTTTCCCCTTTTTGAAACACCATTGAAAAAGCTCCCCTTGAACGTACTTTTTTACATTTTAACACAGGAAATGTTCGTGAAAAGGAGCCTTTCCGATTTTTCTTAAAAAGTTCATTTATGTTCCGCTGCCTGCCATGATTTTCGACTTCAAACAACGGACCATCTCCGCGCAATTCTCAAACGGGGAACAGCTTTGTTTTTTTGAATCTCCGCCTCATTTCAAATTTCTCGCACTTTCCTGCGTTTCAGAAGATCTCGCCTACGCAATTTCCCGTTCTACTTCAACTTTTGGCGCGGGTTTCCTACTTCAAAAAACAAAATCCTCTCCAGACAGACATCGGGCTTTGCATGGTTGCTTGATATTCAGTTTTTTCAGCTTCCCGCCGCGCTTTCTGTTTCAGAAAACAGACCGCTCCCACGCAATTTTCGAGACAAATGGGCATCGGCTTTGCTTTACTTGGATTTCCGCATCTATTTCAGCTTTCCCGCCACACTTCCTGTTTCAGAAAACAGACCGCTCCCACGCAATTTTCGAGACAAACGGGCATCGGCTTTGCTTTACTTGGATTTCCACATCTATTTCAGCTTTCTAGTCGCACTTCCTGTTTCCGAAAAAGACTGCTCCCATGCATTTTCCGCAACAAATGAGTATCATCTTTGCTTTGCTTGAATTTCCGTATCTATTTCAGTTTTCCGCCGCACTTCGGAAAACAGACTGCGTCAACTCATTTTCCCGCAACAAATGGGCATCGGCTTTGCTTGGATTCCTGTTTCTTTTTCAGCTTCCCGCCGCACTTCGGAAAACAGACTGTGCCAACTCATTTTCCCGCAACAAATGGGCATCGGCTTTGTTTGGATTCCCGTTTCTTTTTCAGCTTTCCGCCGCACTTCCTGTTTCGGAAAAAGACTGCTCCCATGCATTTTCCGCAACAAATGAGTATCATCTTTGCTTGGATTTCCGCATCTATTTCAGTTTCCCGCCGCACTTCCTGTTTCGGAAAAAGACTGCTCCCACGCAATTTTCGAGACAAACGGGGGATCAGGCTTTGCTTGGATTCCTGTTTCTTTTTCAATTTTCTGCCGCGGTTTCCTGTTTTGGAAACAGTCTGAGCAATTTCCCGCAACAAACGGGCATCGGCTTTGCTTGGATTCCTGTTTCTTTTTCAGCTTTCCGCCGCGCTTTCCTGTTTCAGAAAACGGATGACTTCCGCATAGTTTCCTGTAACGAGCGCCGGGTTTTGCAACGATTCCTCTATTCTTTTTGTATCATCCGTTTCGACGAGAACAAATCCGGGAAACGCCTGCAGCTGGATCAACGGATTGATGCGACGGATATCTTCATATTGATAATGCAGCTCTAAGGAGACATGATCCATTTCAAGAAACGGCACATGCTCTTCTTCATGCCAATCTTCATCTGTCACAACGATCAAAGTATAATAGCGCTGGTTTTCCGCTGCCCGTGAATTGCCTTTTTCACTGATGATCCTGTCAACGCAAATCAGCCCGCCCATTATGATGAACGTGAATACAGCGTACAGCCATAAATGGGACAACAACAGCAATACCGCTGTAATCAACGAAAGGATACTCAACCTTTTTGCCACCATTTGAAGCAGTAAAAGGACATCACTCATCATTCACGTCTCCCAATTCATGATGTAAAAAATACTTTCCTATATGATATGCCTGCATGGTTTGATCGGTGCTTTTCATTTTCGTTTTTTTACAGATTGGAACATAATAAAAAAGCGAAAGCAACCAGGAAAGGAGCATGACCATGAGCAAATACGATAAACTGTTTGAACCCATTACGTTTAAAAGCGGCGTCAGGGCGGAAAACCGCATCGTGATGGCGCCGATGACCCATTATTCCTCGAATGATGACGGCACGATTTCCGCTGCCGAGCTGCGTTATTATGAAGAACGTGCCAAAGGGCCGGGGATGGTCGTGACGGCATGTGCCAATGTTACGGAAAACGGCAAAGCGTTTACCGGGCAACCTGGCGCGCATACAGACGAAATGGTTGAGAGCATGAAAAAACTAGCACAAACGATTCAGCAAAACGGTGCAAAAGCGGTTGTGCAAATCCACCATGGTGGCCGCGAATGCCCGGCTGAACTCGTGCCGGGCGGGGATGTTGTGAGCGCAAGTGAAACAGATTCGTCAGACGGCAGCGTCCATGCACGCGCGTTGACGGGAGAAGAAACCGCTGAAATTGTGAAAGCATTCGGCGAAGCAACACGCCGCGTGATCGAAGCTGGTTTTGATGGCGTTGAAATTCACGGCGCAAACGGCTATCTGATTCAACAATTTTTCTCCCCGTATACGAACCGGCGTGAAGACGAGTGGGGCGGCAGTCTGGAAAAACGGCTTGCATTCCCGCTTGCTGTCGTCGATGCTGTGAAAAAAACGGTGGCGGAATATGCGGACCGGCCGTTTTTAGTCGGATACCGCTTATCCCCGGAAGAACCGTACGAACCGGGGATTACGATGGATGACACGTTCGCGCTTTTGGATGCGCTGATGAAAAAAGAGCTCGACTATGTGCATATTTCCCTGCAGCACTTCTGGTCTAAAGCCCGCCGCGGCGGTGAACCCGGCCGTCCGCGCATGGAACAGATCGTGGAACATGTCGCAGGCCGCGTGCCTTTGATCGGCGTCGGCTCCCTGCACACAGGAGACGAGGTTTTGAAGGCAATGGAAACCGATGTACCGCTTATTGCCCTCGGCCGTGAGCTTGTCATGGAGCCGCATTGGGTGGAAAAAATTAAAGCCGGCCAGGAGGATGCAATTCAAACCGCGTTAAGAAAAGACGACCGCGAACGGCTCGTTATTCCGGAACCGCTGTGGAAGATGATCATCTCAACGCCGGGCTGGTTCCCGTTTGCAGAATGACATCTGCATGTTGCACGGCATTGTCAAAGAATGAATGGCTGCGCTTGCGAGGCTCGGTTGATACACGAATTGAAGTTTACGTAATGGCCAAGGAATGAATGGCTTTGCCGCGAAGCTCGGTTGGCGATCGAATTGAGCATACGCAATTGTCAAGAAATGAATGGCTTTGCCGCGGAGCTCGGTTGGCGATCGAATTGAAGCATATGTAATGACCAAGGAATGAATGGCTGCGCCGCGAAGCTCGGTTGACAACTGAATTGAAGCATATGTAATGGTCAAGGAATGAATGGCTGCACCTGTCCAATCTGGCCTAGAGCTAAAGCCGGAGTATATAGATGCGATGGAATGGGCATCATTATATATAAGTTGGCATGCAATTTTTGGGCTGGGATTACCTGCCTTCTCCAGTTATTGACTGGCACGCATTGATGCGGGTTTTCAGCACGCGGCTTTTGCGCGACTTACGGCGTACCCGGATTGGTTCCCGCAAACACCGTTAACATGCAGGATTCTGCCTGGTGTAAGAACCACTATACTGCGAAAGAAAGTGCAAAAACACTGTTAACATGCAGGGTTCTGCCTACCTGCAGATTTAGAAACCGAACCCTTTTAAAAAAATGGGTTCGGTTTTCTTGACTTTTTTCACTTACAATATTAAACTAAGTTACGAAAAGTAAGTTTTAAAAACAGGAGGAATTTAGGATGACAAAAACAAAATGGGCAGTTGACTATGCACATAGCACCATTGATTTCACAGTAAAACATATGATGATTTCAAAAGTAAAAGGGTCTTTTCAAAAATTCGAAGCCGAAATCGAAGCTGATCCCCAAGATTTAACGGATGCAAAAGTTTCTTTTATTGTTGATGCCAGCAGCATTCATACGAAAAATGATGACCGCGATAATCATCTTCGTTCTGCAGATTTCTTAGATGTTGAACAATATCCGAATATTACATTTGTTTCCAAGTCGGTTACAAAGGCAGGGGACAATGATTATAACGTTACCGGTGATTTAACGATTCATGGCGTGACAAAAGAAGAAACATTTAAAGTCACATTTGAAGGGATTTCGAAAAACCCGATGAGCGGCGCGGAAACAGCCGGCTTTAGTGCAGAAGGGACCGTAAAACGGAGCAATTACGGCCTTACTTGGAACGCAGCCCTTGAAACAGGCGGTGTCCTCGTTGGCGATGAAATCAAATTTACGGTGGAATTAGAAGCAAGCAAAGCGGAATAATTGCGGAGGCGCCAATTTAGATTGGCGCTTTTTTCTTTGGGCAGATCATGCTTCTTATGGCCAAGGTTTTGGGATGCTTTTTTTCTATATAAATAACATAGCCGGACTCTAGGTGAAGAAAGGACTTCATTTTTGCGTGCTTCCTTAACATAGACGCGCCCTATGTGAAGAAAGGAAGTCTTTTTTTTGTGTTTCCTTAACGTAGACGGGTTCTAGGTGAAGGAAGGCCGTCTTTTTTTCACGCTTCCTTAACATAGACGCACTCTAGGTGAAGGAAGACCGTCTTTTTTCCGCGCTTCCTTAACATAGACGCACTCTAGGTGAAGGAAGACCTTCGTTTTTCCACGCTTCCTTAACATAGACGCACTCTATGTGAAGAAAGGCTTTCTTTTTTCCACGCTTCCTTAATGTAGACGCACTCTATATGAAGGAAGGCCTTCGTTTTTTCGCGCTTCCTTAACATAAATAAGAACTTTCCTCAATTGCTGTGATGTGCATCACAAATAAGCAGGTGCTGATGGTTTATGATGAAGGCAGCAATGAAATGGAGGAGTGAATTCGATGGAACGTTTTACAACGAGCCAGACTGTCGGGGAAATCGTAACCTTATTCCCAAAAGCGGCGGATCTGTTTAAAGCAAATCGTATCGATTTTTGTTGCGGCGGCAATGTGTCTGTGAAAGAAGCTGCGGAAAAGCGCAACCTATCAGCAGATGAACTACTTGATGCTATTTGCAACCTTTATGGCCAATATGCCGGAAAAGGCACTGAGCAAAATTGGAATGAAGCGGGCTATACGGAAATTGTCAACTATATTCAGGCCACCCATCACGCGTTTTTGCGCGAGGAACTGCCAAACTTGAGCCCGTATGTAACAAAAGTG
Organism: Weizmannia sp. FSL K6-0777; assembly: GCF_038593185.1. Classification (NCBI taxonomy): domain Bacteria; kingdom Bacillati; phylum Bacillota; class Bacilli; order Caryophanales; family Bacillaceae; genus Heyndrickxia; species Weizmannia sp. FSL K6-0777. Next base: position 403,035 of record NZ_CP151971.1, on the reverse strand, counting down.
ATGCGTGTCCACGGCGGCAACCACCCGCATCTCATCGAAGTGCATAAACTGTTTAACCAATTAAAAACAGAACTGCTGGAGCATACTGAAAAAGAAGATACCGAACAATTCCCGGCCATTCGTGCATACGAAAGCCTTCCAACTGCCGCTAACCTGAAAGCCGCGACAGCCGGTTTGACCGATCTTGAAACAGAACATGCTGCTGTCGGGGAAATTTTGCACCGGCTCCGCGAAATTACGAATGACTATACGTTGCCGGAAGGGGCATGCCGTACATTCCAGCTCGTATACCACCGCCTTGAAAATTTTGAAAATGATACATTCCAGCACATTCACCTGGAGAATAATATTCTATTTAAGCGGTTGCTCGAAGAAGCCGTTTGACTTTTAAAAGGCTGTCCTCCCAGGCAGCCTTTTAAAAAGGGGCGGTTTGTTTTTTATTTTTCTTTCCTGGCCCCGGGGAAAGACAACTCGTTGCGCGTGCGTTCCTCTTTTGTCGTTTTGAGACCTCCAAAAGAACAGTTTGCTCGGATTCCAGCTCTCTTTTGTCTTTTTGAACCCCCCAAAAGGACAATTTGCCCCGGGTCCGGCTTTCTTTTGTCTTTTTGAAACCTCCAAAAGGACAGTTTGCCCGGATTCCAGCTCTCTTTTGTCTTTTTGAGACCTTCAAAAGGACAATTTGTACGGATCCCAGCTCTCTTTTGTCTTTTTGAGACCTTCAAAAGGACAATTTGCCCCGGGTCCGGCTTTCTTTTGTCTTTTTGAGACCTCCAAAAGGACAATTTGCTCGGATTCCAGCTCTCTTTTGTCTTTTTGAATCCCCCAAAAAGACAATTTGCCCGGATCCCAGCTTTCTTTTGTCTTTTTGAGACCTCCAAAAGGACAATTCACCCCGGGTCCGGCTTTCTTTTGTCTTTTTGAATCCCCCAAAAGGACAATTTGCTCGGATTCCAGCTCTCTTTTGTCTTTCATAACTCCGATGAAAGACATTTTGCTGCGTGGGCAACCCCCTTTTGTCTTTCATCACCTTGATGAAAGACAATTCGCTGCGCGGGCACTTCACTTTTGTCTTTCATAGCTCTGATGAAGAACATTTCACTGCCCGGACGCCCCTCTTTTGTCCTTCATCACCCCAATGAAAGACATTTCGCTGCCTGGACGCCTCTCTTTTGTCCTTCATCACCCCGATGAAAGACATTTCGCTGCCCGAACGCCTCTCTTTTGTCCTTCATCACCCCGATGAAAGACATTTCGCTGACCCGGGCGCTCCTCTTTTGTCCTTCATCACCTCGATGAAAGACATTTCGCTGCACGGGCACTTTACTTTTGTCCTTCATCACCCCGATGAAAGACATTTCGCTCCCACGACGCCCCCTTGTCTTTCTTTGCTTTAATTCTTACCGGCGGGAAAATCTTTATACCCCGAGCAGTTCCTCCGTCAGTTTTTCCTGGTGAATGAGGTATGTGCCTTTTTCCTGCGGGAGGATGAGGTTTTTTTCTTTAAGCTGGCGGATCGTGCGGCTGACCGTTTCACGGGTGACGCCGATCATGTTGGCGAGGTCGGAGTTGTTGAGCGGGGTTTTCACGAGGACAAACCCGTCTTTTTCCTGAACGCCATGTGTGCGGGTGAGGCGCAGAAAAAGTTTGACTACTTGCTCGTAAGCGTTGTTTAAAATCTGGGCTTCGAGCCGGTCCTGCAAGTCAAGGATTTCATCACTCATCACACCGTATAAAGTCATGGTCAGCTGCGGATTGTTGAGCAACACGTTTTCAAAATCAGTAATCCGGATCGCAACGAGATTCGTGTCTACAACCGCCATCGCATTCGCCGGGTAGCTTATTTTACGGAAAAAACCAACATGCGGGAACATGTCGCCATCGCGAAGCAGTGTGACAACTTGCTCTTTGCCGTTCGCATCGGTGCGGTAAATTTTCACTTCCCCGCTTTCAATAAAATAAACGGCTTCCTGCGGGTCCCCCTGGAAAAAAATATGCGCATCCTTTTCTGCATGCTTTTTAACAGATATATCGGCGATCACAGCCAGATCCGCGTCCCCGAGTCCTTTAAAAAGCGGCATTTTACGCAGGTTTTCCAAAGCGCTCACTTCCCTTCTTCAATAAAGTGCAATTATCCCTCAATTACTCGGTATTCTCCAAATTTCATAGATATCATTACGTAGCTGCAGGCGGCCTGCTGGACAAATCCCTCAACACACCCTATTGTACACAAAAATAAGCACACCGCCCAAAGTCAAAGTCAATGTTAAAAAAATAAGAGTGTCCCCCCTCGGAACGCCTCTTATCCTTCCTTCAATAAAGTGCAACTATCTCTCAATTACCCCGCGTATTCTCCAAAGCCAATGTTAAAAAAGAAGAGGGCCCCAATCGGAGCGCCTCTTATTAAGAAGGAATCGATTCTGTAGGATGGGCAGCCGTTTCCAGTGCTTCATTTTTGTCAAATTCTTTTTCCGTTTTGGAGATGACGACCGTCGCGACGGCATTCCCGATAATATTTGTGAGCGCGCGTGATTCAGACATGAACCGGTCCACGCCGATCAACAGCGCAATCCCTGCAACCGGGATAACCGGGAACGCAGACAAAGTCGCAGCAAGGGTAATGAAACCGGAACCGGTCACGCCGGCCGCCCCTTTCGATGTCAGCATTAAAATCAGCAGCAGCATAATTTGGTGCCCGATCGTCAGGTGCACATTATACGCCTGCGCAATGAAAATGGATGCCATCGACAAATAGATGGCGGTGCCGTCAAGGTTAAACGAGTATCCGGTTGGAACGACAAGGCCGACAACGGATTTTGAGCAACCAAAGTTTTCGAGTTTTCTCATCAGGGAAGGCATCGCCGATTCCGATGAAGAAGTCCCGAGCACGAGTAAAAGTTCTTCCTTTATATAAGCGATGAACTTGAAAATGTTGAAACCGAACGCTTTTGCAATCCCACCGAGGACAAGCACGATAAAAATGATCATTGTCAGGTAGACAGACCCCATTAATTCGCCGAGATTGATCAGCGAGCTTGCGCCAAACTGGCCGACTGTATAGGCCATTGCCCCGAATGCAGCGATCGGTGACACTTTCATGACAATACCGACAATTTTAAAGAAAACTTCCGTCATATCTTCAAAAAAGCGGATAACCGGTTTTGCCCTCTCCCCGAGGGATGCGGCAGCAACCCCGAACAGTACCGCAAAAAATAAAATTGGTAAAAGATCTCCCTTGACAAAAGCCCCGGCGATGCTTTCCGGAATAATGCCGGAAATAAAACCGATGAAACCGTGTTCGCTGTCTTTTGCCTGCGTGACGAATTGTGAAACCTGGCTTGTTTTCGCATGGCTTGTATCTATGCCATGGCCGGGCTGGATCAAATTCACGATAATCAGACCGATGGCGAGCGCAACCGTGCTGACGACTTCAAAATAGATAAGCGCCTTGCCGCCGATCCGACCGACTTTTTTCAAATCTCCCATGCCGCCGATCCCGATAATGACCGTAAAGAAGATAATCGGCGGGACGAGCATTTTGATCAGTTTAATAAACCATTGCGCGAGAATATTCAGTTCCGCGCCGAATTTAGGTGAAACAAGCCCTACAATAATCCCCAGAATGATGCCGATAATGACTTGTACTGTAAGATTCCGAAAGTTGATCCTCATTTGTCATCCCCTCTGTTTGCGCTTACATTTTAGTGTCACGAACTATATTTCTATTATAGTACAGGTTTATCCTGTTTTCACTATTTTTATATTAAAAAAATTTTGCTTTTAAAAAATATCGGTGCAAGCAAAGCGCAAAAAAGCAGCGGAACAGTGCCCGCTGCCTTTTTCCAGCTGTCTTTGCAAGAACGCTGAGACGTATGCTTCCAATATGAATAGTCAACCAATCCTTTTTCGCAACCAGGGTCTGTGCTCTTTCCCGGAACAAGTTTACACTTCCGGGACCGCTTCCCGCAATGCTTCTTCCAATTCTTTCCTGTACGCCTGTTCTGTCTCTTCATCCCAGGAAAATTCAGCGGCCATCCATGTTATAACCGGCTCTTTCCATTTGCGGACCCAGTTGATATCGAAGAAAAGGGCACCGGTACGGCGAATGAAGAAATCGACCGGTTTTACCACCATTTCTTGTTCCACTGCATATTTCAATACGGCGTACACTTCTCGCGGTAGCGGATAGTCGTCTTTCCAGCTTTTCGCATATGCATATACGTGATCCGCGTTCGTGCCGTATTTTTCCGCAATCGCCCGGCTTGCTTCCGCAGACAGGCCGCTTGCTTCGCCTTCTTTTGTTTTTGCTTTGACAAACGCCGGCAAATTTTCAGAGCCGCCCACATCACCGCCGGAAATCGGCAAGTGCTTCGTTTGGCACGGCTGAAAATTGCCGCCAAGCCTGCGTGCTACAAGATCTACAACCGTTTCCGCCATTTTCCGGTAACCGGTCAGTTTGCCGCCTGCGATTGTCACGAGGCCGCTGTCGGATTCCCAAATTTCATCTTTACGCGAAATTTCGGAGGCGTCTTTTCCTTCTTCGTAAATCAATGGACGGACGCCGGCCCAGCTTGATTCGACATCACGGGCTGTCACTTTGACTTTTGGAAACATAAAGTGGATCGCTTTTAATAAGTAATCAATATCTTTCGGGAGCGGTTTCGGGTGAATCGGGTCTTTGTCGTAAAATGTATCCGTTGTGCCGACGTACGTTTTGTCGCCGCGCGGAATGGCAAACACCATGCGGCCGTCCGGCGTATCAAAATACACGGCCTGCCGGAGCGGAAAGATACTTTGGTCAAACACAATATGCACGCCCTTTGTGAGGCGGAGGCTTTTGCTCCCTTTCCCGTCTTTATTGCGCATTTTGTCACTCCACGGCCCGGTCGCATTGACGACCATTTTCGCCCGCACGTTTACGGTTTCCCCGCTGATCTGGTCACGAACAGTGGCCCCCGAGATGCGGCCGTTTTCATATAAATACTCTTCCGCTTTTGTATAGTTGACAGCCAGCGCCCCGTGTGCGACTGCTGCTTTCATCACTTCAATGGTCAGCCGCGCGTCGTCCGTCCGGTATTCGACATAATAACCGCCGCCTTTCAGCCCATCTTTTTTGATCAGCGGTTCCTTGTTTAAGGTTTCCGAAGCCGACAGCATTTTCCGGCGTTCCGTTTTTTTCACGCCGGCTAAAAAGTCGTACAGCCGCAAGCCGATATTCGTTGTAAATGCGCCGAACGTCCCGCCCTTATGGAACGGCAGCAGCATCCATTCCGGCGTTGTCACATGCGGGCCGTTTTCATAAACGATGGCGCGCTCTTTTCCGACTTCCGCCACCATTTTTACTTCAAATTGTTTCAAGTACCGCAGGCCCCCGTGGACAAGTTTGGTTGACCGGCTTGATGTGCCCGCCGCGAAATCCTGCATCTCGACAAGCGCTACAGACATGCCGCGCGACACTGCGTCAAGCGCAATGCCGGCCCCTGTAATGCCGCCACCGATCACAAGCAGATCGAACGTTTTATCCTTCATGTTTTGTAAAACTGCCCCACGCTCTTTTCCTGAAAATTCCATTTTTGTCCCCTCCTATAAAATAAAAAGAGACCTGAACCATGCATTATGGAAAACTCCCATAAAACAAGCCAGGTCTCTCTGCATCTCTTGACATTTTATGAACTTGTTTTTATTATAACAGACCTTCCGCTGATTTTCAGCTGTTATGCACCGGGAAAATGTAGTAATCCCCGTTTCTTGCCGTTGCCCCGTTAGATAAGGCAGCGCCGGAAAAACATGGAAGGCAACGCCGCCCGAATAGCAATAGCTGGCCACATCAACTCACAGGTTAAGCTGGCGCAAAACTATTGATTGCCTGCTAGTATTGCGGCTAAAACATAGACGCAATGGCGCCAGAACGATGAGCGATAACAACGCAATAGCTGGCTACGTAAAAGCTTACGCAAAACTATTAGTTGCCTGCTAGTATTGCAGCTACCCAGAATCCAAGGTGTTATTGCCATGGTATCCCTGCAAGCTTTTTAAAAGCAGGGGCCGCCTGCAACAGCAATGCTAGCGCAGGGTAAGCCACATAAACCACGTTGCCTACTGCATACCCGCTTCCGTATGGCTGCCCAGTTCGGTCGCAGGGTAAGCCAGATTACCCGTGTTGCCTACTACATGCCCGGTTCCGTACAGCTGCTCAATTTGGGTCGCAGGTTAACCCAGATAAACCACGTTGCCTACTGCATGCCCACTTCCGTATGACTGCCCAATTTGGTCGCAGGCTAAGCCAGATTACCGCGCTGCCTGCAGCAATCTGCAAATCTATTTAAAGGCAATGGTTGCACGGATTGCTTTTTTCCATCCGTCATATAAGGCTTCGCGTTCTTTTTCCGCGAGTGACGGTTCAAATTTGCGTTCCACTTTCCACTGGCGGGCAATTTCTTCACGCGATTCCCAGTAACCGACCGCAAGCCCCGCCAAGTATGCGGCGCCAAGTGCAGTGGTCTCGCTCACAACCGGGCGCTCAACCGGCACGCCTAACATGTCGCTTTGGAACTGCATGAGAAAATTGTTTTTCACTGCGCCGCCGTCCGCACGCAATGTTTTAAGCGGCAGTCCGGAATCTGCCTCCATTGCAGCAAGCACATCTTTCGTCTGATAGGCGAGCGATTCAAGCGTGGCCCGGATAAAATGTTCTTTCGTGGTGCCCCGTGTCAGCCCGAACACCGAGCCGCGCACATCGCTTTCCCAGTACGGTGTCCCAAGCCCGACAAATGCCGGCACGACATACACACCATCTGTTGAATCAACCCGCTCTGCATACGATTCACTTTGAGCGCTGTCTTTGATCATGCGCATCCCGTCACGCAGCCATTGAATCGCTGACCCTGCCACAAAGATGCTGCCTTCAAGGGCATACTCGACTTTTCCATCAATACCCCATGCGAGCGTCGTCAGCAAGCCATGCTTGGAAGAAACAGCTTTTTCGCCGGTATTCATCAGCATAAAGCAACCGGTGCCGTACGTATTTTTCGCCATCCCTTCTTCATAGCAAGCCTGCCCGAACAGCGCTGCCTGCTGGTCGCCCGCCACGCCTGCAATCGGAATTTCCTCACCGAAGAAATGGTACGGCGCAGTCCGTGCATAAACATGGGAGGAAGGCTTCACTTCCGGGAGCATCGCAGCAGGAACGTCCAGCATTTCAAGCAGCTCGGGATCCCATTTCAAATCGTAAATATTGTACAAAAGTGTCCGGGACGCGTTTGAATAATCGGTAACATGGGCTTTGCCGCCTGAAAATTTCCAGATCAGCCAAGTGTCGATTGTGCCAAACAGGAGCTCGCCTTTTTCAGCGCGTTCTCTTGCTCCGTCAACATGGTCGAGAATCCATTTGATTTTTGTCCCGCTGAAATACGGGTCGATGAGGAGCCCTGTTTTTTCACGGACCATATCAGCATAGCCTTTTTCTTTTAAGTCAGCGCAAATATCCGCTGTCTGCCGCGACTGCCAGACAATCGCATTGTAAATCGGATGACCCGTCTTTTTATCCCAGACGACCGTTGTCTCACGCTGGTTGGTAATCCCAATCGCGGCAATCTGCTTCGGCTCTACATCTGCTTCTGTTAAAACGGTCGTCGTAACCGCGAGCACCGATGCCCACACTTCATTCGCATTATGTTCCACCCAGCCAGGCTGTGGAAAATACTGATGAAATTCCTGCTGGGCTGTATGCACAATTTCCCCTTTTTGGTTAAAAAGAATAGCTCTTGAACTTGTTGTCCCCTGGTCAATGGATAAAATAAATTTCTCCATCCCGTTTCCTCCTTACGCTCTCTTTTTCTTGTTTTCTATCATCCATACTATCAATAATACAAGTAAACACGTTAGCAAAACACACCAAAACGCGGGCGTCCAATCATTTTTAAACACAGCCCGGTAAAAAACGCCCCCGAGAGAACCCCCGAGCAACGGACCGGCAACCGGCACCCACGCATAACCCCAATTCGAAGGCCCTTTCCCTGCAATCGGGAGCAGAAAATGGGCAATTCTCGGGCCAAGGTCGCGGGCAGGGTTGATCGCATAACCCGTCGTCCCGCCAAGTGAAACCCCGATCGCTACAATCAGCATGCCAACGATGAACGGGTTCAGCCCGTCTGTAAACTTATTTGCCCCGATCGTAAGAACACCGAGCACAAGAACAAAGGTCCCAATCATTTCACTGATAAGATTCGCAAAATAGTTTGGAATGGCCGGCCCGGTCGAAAATACGCCAAGTTTGGCTCCCGGATCGTCCGTCTCCTTCCAGTGCGGCAAAAAGTGAAAAAATACGACGGCAGCGCCGATCATGGCTCCGACCATTTGCACCAAAATATACCCGGCCACTTTCGACCATGGAAAATCCCCGTTAAATGCAAGCCCGACGGTAAGTGCGGGATTTAAGTGGGCACCGCTGTATTTTCCGACTGCATAAGCCGCCATGGCGACGCCAAGTCCCCACCCGAACGAAATGACAATCCAGCCGCTCTGGTAGGCAAATGACTTTTTCAAATTGACATTGGCACAAACACCGCCACCAAAAATAATCAGGATGGCTGTGCCAACCAATTCTGCTAAATATGAATTCATAGCCCTTCCTCCATTTCGAATGAATTAAAAGCTGATCCGGCAATAATCCGGTCCCTTTCATCAAAAAAAGAACAAAAAAACCCACGACGCCCGCAAATTTGTTGCGAATGGAGTGGATCTCTTTGTTCTCCTGCCAAGTTTATTAACTTATGTGTGATGATAACGCTTACTTTAAATTTTGTCAATCCATGTTCACAAAAAAATACATGCCAGATTTTTCCTGGTTTTGTTGAAAGAAGCAAGCCCCCTTCTCTATCTTGAAATATGCGCCAGCAGATTTAGGATTCCGCTGGGCTGCATTCAATACGGCAAGGAAAGTGATTCGCATACCTGATCAGGTCCGCTCCCACTTCCGGTTAGGGCTTCCCCGGAGTCATGACAAGCCGGCTTGTCAATATGCCCGCCGTATACCCGGGTGCCGTCCCATGCAAAAAAACCACTGCGGCCGCCCGGAACAGCCGCTTATCTTTATTTCTTTTCCAAAAAGGCTTCCCACAATTCCGTGTCCGAGGTAGTGATGCCTTCCGCTCCGGCTTTCAATGCTTTTTCCACATCTTCCCGCGTACGGATCAACCCGCCTGCAAAAATTGGAATGCCAAGCCGTTCTTTTACTTCGGTGATCATCCATGGCGCGATTCCCGGCAAAACTTCAATATAATCAGGTTTCGTCCGTTCAATTAATTTGTAACTTTTCTCAAGCGCATGCGAATCAATCAGGAACATTCTTTGGATCGACACGACTCCCTTTTGCTTTGCTTTTTGTATGACATTGGCTTTCGTGGAAATTAGCCCGAAAGGTTGATACTCCTGGCATAAATATTCCGTTGCGTAATCATCACTCTTCAAGCCCTGGATCAAGTCCACATGGTAAATCATTTTTTTGCCTTCCGCCTTTGCCATTGCCGCGACATATTTGAGCTGTGAAATGTGAAGCTCCAGAAAAATCCCGATTTCATAATCACTTTTTAAAAACCTTTCAAACTCCTTCATGTTGACAGAAGCCGGAAGAATTCTTTGAGAAAAGGCCATTTTTTCTCCTCCTTATGTTTATGCAAATTTAGTTTACCACGTACGATGGGCCGGTACGCATTGTGTATATGTCAAGATTTTCCCGGCTGTGTGTGAATCGTGTCTTTTGAGGGGACTGTCCCCGGGAATTTTTCATTTTCTGCTGTCATCGTGAAAAAGATGAGTGAATGTTTCGCGCAGCTAAGGGCATATGAATCAGACCAAGTGGCTCATTTGGTTGCATAAAAGCCAGCTCTCTTTTTATTCAGTTTAGGCCATTTTCCACGTGTATATTGTATAGGATCGGGTTTTAAAAGCAACATATTTTGAAATAGGTTTTTTTTATAGGTAATTTTGCATCCCCAAAATTGAGTTTTCAAACAAAAACGGTAAAGACATTGATGTAAAGATGTTTTTACGTAAAAATATGTTTACATTTTTGAATAAACCGGATATACTGGTTGTAAAGATACTCTTACTTTATTGAGGAAAGGAAAAATCATTTAAACTTATACATATCAGGAGCTACTCAGCTATGGTTAAAAACAACATTAAGTTACTAAGAAAAGAAATCGGGATAACGCAAGAACAGCTTGCAAAAGAATTAAAAATTACGCGGCAAACAGTCATTACGATTGAAAATCACCGTTATAATCCCAGTCTTGAGCTTGCGCTTAAAATTGCTAAGTTTTTCGGCAAAAATGTAGAAGAAATATTCTTTTTAGAGGAGGGTGAAGACAGTGCCGTCTAATTATAAAAGAAAGCCACTAAATATTTGGTTATGTATTGCTACTGTAATTGTAATTAATATATTTGTTGCTATATTTGAGCATCCCTTCCCCATTTGGTCACTTGTTGGTGATGTAATTGCAATCTTTGGAGTCTGGGAATATAATAGGGATTTAAAAAAACAAGAGGACGATGATGAGGTAGTAGAAGATGAACGTACTATCGAAAATAGAAAAAAATATAACAGAATATTTCTTTTTTAGATTATGATTTTTGTAATAGCTGCTTTAGGAGTAATGGCTGTACTTGGTATAAAGTCTGTTTCAATTGAGAATATGATCTTAGCTCTATGCATTCTATTGCTTGGTGGTTTTACTCTTACCAGCTATCTATCCAGAAAAAAATAAGAACCCGGTTACTTAATTGTCAGGCTGGTTATATCCAAAAGAAAATAGTAAAAGATAAGCGGTGATACCTTTAGCTTATAAAATTGGGATCGTATCCAATGCTGAAGTATCGGTGCCCCAACACCATACAGAAAAGGGTAATATTGTGATCAACGTAGGAGATGTCATTAATTATAACTTTAATTTTTTAATCTATATTCATAACGCTTATACCAATTTGGAAAATGAAGGTAATAAGTTTCCCTATCTGCCTCTTGAAAGCGAAGGTTTTATTGATAGGAAGTCTTTTTTAGAAAAGGGTAAAGAAATATGGAGGGAATGTTTGCGCTCTGATATACAGGAAGAAGATATTCAATATTGGCTAGCGGAAAAATTTGATTTTCGAGGTTTATTTTCCAAAAACGATTATGGTGAAAGGAATTATCGGTTGTTGCGAAGGACTTTTAATTGTTGGTTTGGGGAAATCGGATATCGAAGCTTAGAATTGCAGGGAGAAGTATGGGTACCCTATGTTTACGAGAAATTAGCTGCAAATAACAAAAAATATGATGGCGATATTTTTTTGGAAATTATCTTTGATGAGGGGCCTAAAGAGCGGAAAATATATTCTGATCAGCATTACTTTATTACGATCCACGATCATCCAATGAATGGATCTCATATTCTGCTTGATAAATTTAAAAATGATTGAAAAATATGAGGTGTGATATATTCGTCACGCCTCTAAAATTCCGTTCAATATGGACCAAGTAGCTGTATCCTAAATTTTCCTAGTTTCCAACTTCGGTTATGCTACAAGCTACCAAAATAAAGACGTTAAAAACCTGGCAGTACGGGAATGGGAATGCTCGAATTGCCATTCCCGCCATACAAACCGAGATTTAAACGCAAGAATCAATCTTAAAAATGAAGTCATAAGGCTTCTAACCGTAGGAATGGCGGGGATCGCCTGCTAATATTAAAAAAGGGAGAAAATTTTGTGAAAAAATACGAAGGAATATCCTTTGTGCTCTTCATTTTTTTGGCATTGGTTTATTTAATTTCTATTTATGGAGGTGTGGACTTATTTCCTGGGCAAATAACAATCATCATTTTAACTGTGTTCCCTATTATTGGATTAATTCTTGCCTTTAGTAGCAAAGGTGGCGGCTTCATGAAAGTAATTAGCATTATCGGGAATCTTGCTGTTCTAATGATTGCTGTTATTGTGCCGGTCATCGTTACTACATTTTTTTGGAATCAACCATAGCGAACTGAATTAAAAAGCAACATGGCCAAAACCATGTCGCTTTTTTATTAGCATCGCAAACCACGAGGTTGGAGGGCGCTTGCTGGTGTTTGAAACCGAAAGTGCGTTTATCCAGATTGGGATCCGTTTTCCTTTTAGGCAGAGCACATTAAAACAGAGTCAACAGGTATAAATGAAGAGCTGTCTATTCAATTCCTTGTCAGTATTTGGAATCTCCCATAAAGCAGTGATGGGAATACTTTAGCCAGAAGTTCAACAGATTTACTAAGGTTTCGAGCGTAAAGAGAACCGTCGATAACAAAAGCCGTTACCCGGTCTATAGATGTCAAAGTTTTGTGGCTGTGACTCCATACACGAAATCCCCCGGGCAACTGCCTTGGTGGTCTCAATAAACAAAGCTAAAATAAAGAAAAATCAAGATCAAGCAGACAGTGCCAATTTTTTGCCTGGCTGCAACTTTTTTATAAAATTCTATGATAAGGTGAACAAAGAAATAAAAGGCTAAGATGAAAAAAGAAATATGGACATGATCGAAAGTTGCGAATAAAAGAACCGGTAGAAAGATCAAAAGCCAAATATAAGTACTCCTCCATATTTTAATAAACTTTTCCATAAGTTCCCCCTATATAAAAGGTATTTCCTTTTTTCTAATGTTTCTGCACCCCATCCCAAAACTCCTGCTAAATTTCGCGAACAAGGATGTCTGTTTCGCCACACCATCACTGATTTTAAAAAAAAAAACAAGCCCCCCCTTTGAAAGCCGTAAAACAGGTGGAAAGGTCCCCGCCATTTGCTTCCGCATCGCAAACATGATAGAACGTGGGTTCCGATTTACTTACTGGAAAAGATCACGGCCGGCTGATGCGTTTGGCAGCCGGCCGTTGTTATCCTGTTTCTTATTCCTTTACGTATAGCGTCTCGGGCACTTTATCTAAAAGCGGGGTCACCGGACCGTTGCTGACAAGGGCAAGGTGGTGCATTGCCCGCGTCCCGACTGTATATAGCAGGGTGCGTTCTGCTTCATCTTTATACACAGACGCGGAAGCATCGAGCACGATGACGCTGTCAAATTCCAGCCCCTTCGCAAGATAAGACGGGATCAGGATGATGCCTTCCGGAAGATCGCTGTATTCTTTTTCAATAAAGGTCAGATCCAGTTCTTCCCGCAATGTTTCATACGCTTCGGCACACTGTTTCCGTGACTTGCCGATGATCGCAACGGTATTGCTATCTTTTGCGTACTTTTTCGCAAACCGTACAACTTTTGCCAAAGCTTCTTCCTTGCCGCGGGCCACCGCAACAACCGGCAAATCGCCTTCGCGTTCAAACCATTCAATCTTCTCCCCGCCCGCTAAAATTTCTTTCGTAAAGCGGGTGATCTGGGCAGTCGAACGGTAGCTTTTCGTCAAGTATACGACCTGCGCTTTTTCTTCACCGAAAATTTCCTTAATCAGCTCCATCTGCGAACGGCCGCTTGTGCCGAATATGGACTGGTTCAAGTCACCGAGCATCGTAAACTTGCTGTACGGGAACAAATAGCGCAAATAGGCAAGCTGGACCGGCGAATAATCCTGGATTTCATCAATAAACACATATTTGATCGAACTGCTCGTAGCTTTGCCTGTCAAAAGGTCAAAGAGATACAAAAACGGCACGGTATCTTCATAGGGCAACCAGCCATCACGGAAAGCGGCGCGCGTTTTTACATCAAGCCGTTCTTCCGCACCGGGAACAAATTCTGGTGCGCGCCGTAAAAAGTCCAGATACTGGGCACGGATATGGAGATAATGAAACGTTTTAATTTGTTTTCGGATCGAGCTGAAGCGGCGGTTGACAATTTTACGCGCCAGAAATTCTTTCTCATAATTGGACTCGCTGAACGCATCATTGCTCTTGCGCGATTTGCGCTCGGCATATTGATGAGCGGCAAGGAAAGCTTCCGTCCCGAGCAGTTCCATTTCTTCTTCGACCCAAGGCTTTTTCCGCTCTTCTTTTGCAATATGTTCCAGTTCTTTCAGCAGCTTTTTGCTGACAAGCTGAAACCGGTTCGGCAGCGAGTAGCTTTGATCATAGGCATAAAACATCTCCGCAATTTTTTCCTTCGGCACGATCGTCTCGCCTTTAAAACGGATATCGCGGAAAATGATGCCGCCGTTTAAAAGTTTTTCCGCATAATCCCGAACGGCATGGAAAAATGCAAGGCTGCCTTTGATTTGTGCTTCTTTCCTGTTTTCGGCTTTGCCTTCGAGCGCTTCTTCCATTTGCTCGAGCAGGCTTTCGACTTTTAGCTTTTTGCCGGCACGTGCCTGGGCAAATTCCAGGAAAGTCGTCTGCTGCATATTGTTTTCCCCGAGCTCCGGGAGCACTTTTGACACATAATGATTAAACAGCTGGTTCGGCGAAAATAAAACAATTTGCTCGGAATGGAGCGAATCGCGGTACCGGTACAGCAAATACGCAATCCGCTGCAGGGCAACCGATGTTTTTCCGCTTCCGGCGGCCCCTTGCACGAACAGAAGATTGCTTGAAACATCACGGATAATCCGGTTCTGCTCTTTCTGAATCGTCGCCACAATATTTTTCATATGGGTGTTTGCGTTTGCCCCAAGCATTTCCTGCAGCATTTCATCGCCGATCGAGATCCCGGTATCAAACATCGCTTCAATATGGCCGCGCCGGATTAAAAACTGCCGTTTCAAATCCATGATGCCTTCGCGCCTGCCGTCCGGCGCCTGGTACGAAACCGGGCCGGGCACTCCGTCATAATAAATACTGGAAATTGGCGCACGCCAATCGTAAACGAGATACTCATCCTCATCCCGGTAGGAAGCAATGCCGATGTAAATGGGCTCGGAAGGTTCCCCTTCTTCATGAAAATCGACGCGGGCAAAATATGGAGAATAAATGAGGCGATCAAGTTTTTTCACATCTTTTTCCATATGCCCATAGCTTCGTTCGCGTTCAGCAAGGAGTTCTGCCTGCTGGCGGACGCTCGCCGATGTTTCTACGACATCATCCGGCTCATCGAGGTTCACCGTTACGTCTTCCCAGAACGTATTGCGGATTTCCTGTGCCTCGCCGCGGACAGCCCTTACTTTGGAGAGCAGTGTATCCTTTTCGTGCTTCATTTTTTCAATTGTATCATCAACGCGTTTTTGTTCCTTTAACCATTCTTCATCGTGTGGCATAGAACCGGCCCCTTCCTGACAGTAAGAGTATAGAAAATTTTTCTTAAAAAAATGAACAAACTATCTTAGCTCTGTTGCCTGCTGTAAAAGTAGTCATCATGCAAATTGGCTTGATGTCAAAACATAAGTTCATTTTATATGGCATGAAGCGGTATACCCCGGCATCCCAACCAGTAGGGAAAAATGTAGCACCGCAAGCCAATAAATTTGACAATGGGATGAGGAGATGATATAATTAAGATGGTAAAATATATATTCCCCATCCGTTGCACTCCGCATCTTAGTATACCACGTTTCCACCTGATTTTCCAATGTCTGGTCTGTTCTCTTTTGCCATTCCATGTTTTTTTCCGTTCTGTTGCCTGCCACAAAAAGTAGTACTCATGCCAAATGGGTGCTCGGGGTTGATGTAAAAACTTAAGTTATTTTATAGAGAAGACCGCATAATCTCTCATCTTGCCATTCTTTTTCTTCATTTCCCTTTTTCAAGCATAAAGTGATGCACGCTGGCAAAACCTATCCGTAATACTGTTTGTTGGAGGTTGCTAACGTGGAAAATCCAGTACTGACCATTGTCGTTCCCTGTTACAACGAAGAAGCTGTTTTATACGAAACGGAACGCCAGCTGACGGAAATGGTGTATTCCTTGATGAACGAAGGCCTGATCAGCCCGAAAAGCAGTATTTTGTTTGTCGATGACGGCAGCCGTGACCAGACATGGACGATGATCGAGGAAATTGTAAGGAAAAACCGGCTTGTCAAAGGATTGAAGCTTTCGCGCAATTTCGGGCACCAAAAAGCGCTGCTTGCCGGGCTCGAAACAGCAAAAGAAGAGGCTGACTGTGTCATTTCCATCGATGCTGATTTGCAGGATGACATCTCGGTTATGCGCGAATTTCTATTGAAGTTTCACGACGGCTGTGACATTGTGTACGGCGTGCGGAAAAAGCGGGAGAAAGATACCTTTTTTAAAAGAGCGACTGCCCAGGGGTATTACCGGGCAATGAAAAAACTCGGCGTTGATCTCGTATACAATCATGCGGATTACCGGCTGATGAGTAAGCGTGCGCTGGAGGAGCTTTCCCGCTTCCCTGAGCAAAATTTATTTTTGCGCGGTATGGTGCCGTTAATCGGCTTGCAAACGGCCGAAGTGCTTTACGACCGGAAAGAACGGGCAGCCGGCGAGAGCAAGTATCCGCTCAAAAAAATGCTGGCGTTTGCCTTTGACGGCCTTACTTCTTTTAGTGTGGTGCCGATTCACTTTATTACCCTTGTCGGTTTGTTTACTTTTTTATCAAGCACCATCGCCGGCTTGTATGCACTTTTTGTAAAAATTTCCGGCCATGCGGATGACGGCTGGGCTTCGATTATCATCTCCATTTGGTTTTTAGGCGGCTTTATGTTAATGAGTATGGGGTTAATCGGCGAGTATATCGGTAAAATTTACCAGGAAACAAAAAGGCGTCCGCGCTACACGATTGCGCAGGATGCACAGCAGGAGACAATCAGCCAGCAATTGTTGCGGACACAGCAGGATTCGGCAAAAAGGATTAATTGACAAGCCTGTTGTCGCTTTTTACGTCGTATCAGAAGCAGTGGTTGGCTTGTTCCACCCCGCCGCTTCCTTCTATCTCGCTTTTTTGGGAAGCCGTGTTTTCGTATGCAGCAAATCACCTCGGTGAACGCGTAAACACGGGCTTCTTTTCTTTCAGGTCATTTTACGAAAAGAGCCGCGAAAATCACAGACCAGCCTGTAAGAACCGGAACCAAACCTAGGCTCCCTCAAGTGCAAAAAAGCGAAAGGCACACATCATCCTTTCGCTTTTCCTGCTTCAAAATGGAATCACGCCAATCACCAATGCCACAATGATCATAACGAGTGCCGATACGCACGCCCATTTTAAGAAAGCACGTTGCAAATCACCAAACTCGGCACCGACCATGCCGACCAGCAGATAGGTGGATGGGACGAGCGGGCTCAGCAAATGGACCGGAAGCCCGAGCAATGATGCCCTGCCAATTGCCTCCGCACTAATGCCGTACGCTGCTGCTGCTTTTGCAACGAGCGGGAGAACGCCGTAATAAAATGCATCATTGGACATGAAAAAGGTAAACGGTGCACTGATGACTGCCGTGATGACGGCAAAATGCGGTCCCCAGGCTGCTGGAACGTGGGTAATCAATGTGTTTGCCATTGCATCAACCATTTTTGTCCCGGACAAAATGCCTGTAAAAATCCCGGCTGCAAAAATCATCCCCACAACCGACATCGCATTTCCAGCATAGGCTGCAACCCTTTCTTTCTGGACATCCATATTCGGATAGTTGACCATCGCCGCAATGGCAAAACCGAGCATAAACAAAACCGCTGTCGGCAGCACTTCCATAATGAGCCCAACAAGCAGCGCAATCGTCAAAAGGCCGTTGAACCAAATGAGTTTCGGGCGCTTTAATTCATTCCCCTCACCGACTGCAACTGCTGCAGCCTGTTCCAAAATTGCTTCATTTTCTGAGCTGATGATCCCCAGCCGTTTTCTTTCTTTACGCCCGAGATAAAAAGCAAGGAGAAAGACAAATAGCAAGCCGCCGATCATAGACGGAATCACCGGCGTGAACAGATCTGACGTCTCGAGGCCGAGCGCGCTCATTGCCCTGGCTGTCGGGCCTCCCCATGGCAGCAGGTTCATCACGCCCGATCCGGAAACGGCAATGCCCGCAAGCACGAGCGGTTTCATGCCGATCCGCTGGTAAAGCGGCAGCATCGCGGATATAGTAATCATATAGGTGGTCGTGCCGTCCCCGTCAAGCGATACCAAAACGGCTAAAACCGCTGTCCCGATCGCAATTTTGAGCGGATCCCCTTTTACGAGTTTTAATATTTGCGAGATCACCGGGTCAAATAACCCCGCGTCGATCATGAGTCCAAAATAAAGAATGGCAAATAAAATCATAATGCCGGTCGGCGCGACGCTTGTAACCCCCTCGATCGCCATCTTCCCGATTCCTTTCCAAAACCCGCCGATAACCGCAAAAATGACCGGCACCAACATCAACGCAATCATGGCGGAAAGCCGCTTCGTCATGATCAAAAACATGAAAACAATAATCATCAAAAAACCCATGAACGCCAACAAAACAGCCACCCCTTCGTTCATTTCTTTCAGTTTACCCAATGAACCAACCATTGTAAGCGTTTTCAACATATTTGGTATAAAATCTATTTTGACTATTTTGTTCATTTTGTTCACGAACAGAAAAGGGGGAAGGGTGCAAAAGCAACATGTGCCCAGTACTCGCTAACGAAGCCGGCCGATCTAATGGTCGGTGAGCCTCGTGCAAGAGCAACACGTACCCAGTACTCCCCAGTATCCCGTCACGGTCCCAACACTTATGGAAAACCCGATTTCCATTTTTTGTAACCCTCGTTTTCACAACCTGCCGTACAGGCGTTTAAACAAGATAATATTTCCGCTCCGGCCTGCCGACGATGCCGTATTCGACTTCTGCTCTGCACGTCCGGATGGAAACCAGGTATTCCAAATAGCGGCGGGCGGTTGTCCGGGAGGCGCCGATTTTTTCAGCGACCTGTTCGGCGGACTGCCCCTGGTCCGGAATTAGCACTGCTTTTACTTTGCTCAGCGTAATCGCATCAATTCCTTTCGGCAGCTCCGTTTCCTGCGTCCCCGCTTCCCGGCGTGGCGACCCGAACAGCGAATCAACCCAGGCCTGATCCACCGTACCCGCTGTTTCCAGGAGGCGCTTTTTATCCAGATACTTTTCGACCGCCTCCTTAAACTGCTTAAGTGAAACCGGCTTGATTAAATAGTGTTCCACCCCATAATGAAGCGCCTTTTCGATAAAATCCTTTTCCGCAGCGGCTGTAATCATCATAATATCGAGATGCGGCGACAATGCCCGCAGGTCAGGAAGTAGATCAACACCGAGCCGGTCGGGAAAATATACATCCAGAAGCAAAAAATCCGGAGACTTTTCCTCCACAAGCGCCAGCGTTTCTTTTGCATTCAAGGCTTTGCCAACCACTTCGAAACAAGGGAACTCCGCCAGAAATTTTTCATGGACAAGCGCCACGCGGAAATCATCCTCGGCGATCACCGCTTTTATTGTTTTCAACTGTCGACACCCTCCCTTTTCGGCAAATAAACCGTAAAAACCGTTCCTTCCCCGGGGTGGCTGTGGACTTCGATAAAACCCCCGAGTTCGGACACAGCATGAGCGGCATTGGATAAGCCAAACCCTCTGTTCGTTTCTTTTGTTTTTGTTGAAAAACCCCTTTCAAATATATGTGCGAGGACCGCTTCTTCCATGCCAGGCCCGTTATCGCTGATTTCAAATACAATGTCATCCCCCATATCTGTCGCAAAAAACAAGACAGTCGGGTGATCGGTTTTCCCTGCTGCTTCAAAAGCATTGTCGAGCAGATTGCCAAGCATGACAATCAGCCGCATCACATCGATTTGCTTTGGCAACCTTTCTAAAGAACTGTTCGGATCAATATCAAAATGAATCTTTTTTTCGGATGCTTTGCCAAGTTTGCCGAGCAAAACCGCCTGAACTTTCATGTCTTTTATCTTCTCAAAAACACGGGCGTGCTGGTTTTTCAAAGATGCCGTCTCTTCCCGGATAAATTCAATTGCGTCTTCATAAGCTCCAAGCTGAAGCAACCCGGAAAGGACATGCAGCTTATTTGCGTATTCATGGGACTGGGCCCGCAAATCTTCCGAGTACTGGCGGACTTCGCTCAATGTATTGGCCATTCGTTCAATTTCCGAACGGTCGCGAAAAGAAGCAACCACCCCCTGCACTTTCCCTCGTTCATTCAGAATCGGGGTACTGTTTACAATGAGCGTCCGGTCTTTCCATACCATTTCCCGGTCCATTTGCGGCTTGCCGGATTTTAACACGGCGTAAAAAATGGAAGGCGGTATCAGCTTGTCAATCTTTGTACGCCTGACCGATCCGTCAATGTGCAGCATTTTTTTCGCCGGCTGGTTCATGGTAGTGACAAACCCTTCCCGATCCACAGCAATAATCCCTTCTTTAACCGCATGTAAAATGGCCCGCTTTTCTTTATAAAGCGACGCGATTTCGAACGGTTCAAGCCCCATTGTGTCTTTACGGATATCCCGGGCAAGCAGCACGCTTCCGATGATGGCCCCGAAAAAAGCAAGCAACGCGACTCCAGCCACTTTCATCATGTGCATGTTGGTCTGCCGGTTCACATCACTTAACATGAACCCGACCGATACAATGCCAATAATGTTTCCGTTCCGGTCGCGTACCGGTGTTTTCCCTCTTAATGACGGGCCAAGTGATCCTTTTGCGCTTGAGATATAGGATTCCCCTTTCAAAATAGCCCGTTCATTGTCACCGCCGACCATCTTTTTGCCAATCCGACCCGGGAGTGGATGGGAGTAGCGGATCCCTTCCCTGTTGCCGACAACGATAAACTCGGCGCCGGTTTCTTTGCGGATTTTTTCCGCAAGCGGCTGAATCGTTTTGGACGGATCTTTGCTTTGGAAAGCATTCACAACAGCCGGCATGGCCGCCACCGTTTTGGCAATATTTAACGCTAGGCGCCCTTCCTGTTGTTCGATTTGGCGTTGCTCCAGCACCATAAAATAACCGGAAAGCGCACCGATGATCAAAAAAGACAGAAGCAGCACAAGCCCCAGTATTTTTGTCTGCAATGAAACCTTTCTTTTACGCATCCCCATCCCCCGCCAAACAGGATTTATCTCCATTTTACATGATTTTTGGAAATGTTGCGGCGAAAACGGCATGATGTGCTAAACCGCGTTCCCAATCCAAGCAAAATAAAAGCCGCCGGGAATGTCCCGGCAGCCTGGAAAAAGCGGATATACCTGCTCTTTTCTTCTATTATTTTGCTGCAGCCTGTTCGTAAACCGCATCTTCGTACGGCTGGCCGTAAGCATGTTCGCCGTGCAACGTAATATCAAGACCTCTTTTTTCCGCTTCTTCATCAACACGGATCGGCATAAACAATTGGATCGCTTTGATGATAATAAAGGAGACAATACCAACGAAAATATAGGTGGACACAATGGCGACGAGCTGTTTCCAGACGAGCGACGGATCACCGTAGAACAAACCGTTCGCGCCAGCAGAATTGACCGCTTTAGAGGCGAACAGGCCGGTTGCAATGCCGCCCCATGTGCCACCGATGCCGTGAATGCCGAATGCATCCAGCGTATCATCATAGCCGAGTTTCGATTTCAAATACGTGACGCCCCAGAAGCAGACGATGCCGCCAACCAGGCCGATCAGGATCGAAGCCATTGGCGTTACAAACCCGGCTGCCGGCGTGATCGCTACAAGCCCTGCAATGCCGCCCGAGATCGCGCCTGACAATGTCGGCTTTTTATTGACAATCCATTCCACCGCGGCCCAGCCGATTAACCCGCAAGCCGCCGCAGTATTGGTATTGATGAAAGCATACATAGCAACTTCATTTAACGATAAGGCACTTCCAACGTTAAATCCGAACCACCCGAGCCAAAGGAGACTGCCGCCGATCAGGACAAGCATTAAGTTATGCCGTCCGGTCTCGGATTCTTTCCGTTTTCCGAGCACAAGCGCGAGGATGAGGGCCGCCACGCCGGAAGAAATATGAACCACATTGCCGCCTGCAAAGTCGAGTGCGCCAAGGTTGCGGATCCAGCCGCCAACGCCCCATACCCAGTGGGCAACAGGCGCATAGACGAGCACGCACCATAAGGAAATGAAAATCAAGTATGCCGAAAACCGCATCCGTCCGACAAAACCGCCTGAAATAATGGCAATGGTTAAAACCGCAAACGTCATTTGGAACATCATGAATAAGTTATGCGGAATCGTCGCACTGTAATCTGCATTCGGTTTAAACGTGACATCGTGCAGCCCCGCCCAGCTTAAATCGCCGAGAATCGCGTTGCCGCCGGTTGAAAACGCCAGCGAATAACCAACAAGAATCCATAATACCGATACAATCCCAAGCGAACCGAAGCTGTACATCGCGGTGCTTAAAACGTTTTTGCTTTTCACCATCCCCCCGTAAAACAGCGCAATCGCAGGTGTCATGACCCAAACAAGCGCCGTCGATACAAACATAAAGACCGAATCTGCAGGAACCATTTGCCTCTTCCTTTCTGATGTTAGATTTTATAACGCATCTTTGTTATATAAATTATCATATGTGATGTCAGCCATTTTTTCAATACTTTTTCGTTAATTTTTTTAAAATTTTTATATTTGTTGTCAGGTTTTCTTACATACCGGTCAGAACGCGCTTTCAAATTTTAAACGAAAAGGACTGTTTTCCTCATGCAAGCTTTTAAAATGATTGGCGCATCCTAAAATGTGGTACAATCTGTCTGTAAAACTCCAAAGAAAGAAGGGAATTGGATGAACCCGTTTACGTTTTACAACCCGACTGAACTGATTTTCGGAAAAGGGCAGCTCGAAAAGCTCGATGAAAAAATCGACCAGCTCGGAAAACGGATCTTGCTTGTATATGGCGGCGGCAGCATCAAACGTTCCGGCTTGTATGACAAATTGCAGGCAATTTTTGAGAAGAAAGGCTGCCATGTGCGCGAACTTGCGGGCGTTGAACCGAATCCGCGCCTGTCCACCGTTAAAAAAGGCATCTCCCTGATCCGCGAAAATGAACTCGACTGGATTCTTGCTGTCGGCGGCGGCAGCGTCATCGACTGTTCGAAAGCAATCGCAGGCGGTGCCCTGTATGACGGCGATGTATGGGATTTTTACGAAAGAAAGGCGAAAGTGGAAAAAGCGCTGCCGCTTGGCACTGTGCTGACGCTGGCTGCGACGGGTTCAGAGATGAATAAAGGCTCGGTGATTACGAACTGGGAAACGCAACAAAAACACGGAGCAAGCATGACTTTCCCGACGTTCTCGATTTTAGACCCGGAAAATACGTTTACCGTGCCGCGTAACCAGACTGTTTACGGCATTTCGGATACGCTCTCGCACGTATTTGAGCAATATTTTTCGCATACAAAAGAAATTCCGCTGCAAACCGGTTTTGCAGAAACGATTATGAAAACAGTGATCGAAAATGCGCGTAAAGTGCTGCAAAACCTTGAGGACTATGATGCGCGCGCAAACTTAATGCTGAGCTCCACTTTTGCGCTCAACGGCCTGCTTGCGACCGGCGTGGAAACCGACTGGGCAACGCACTCGATCGAGCACGCCGTCAGCGCTGTTTACGATATCCCGCACGGCGGCGGGCTTGCGATCATCTTCCCGAACTGGATGAAGTACGTCTATAAAGAAAATATCCCGCGTTTCAAACGGTTTGCCGTTGAGGTATGGGGCGTGGATCCTGCAGGGAAAACGGATGAGGAAATTGCACTTGCTGGCATTGATGCAGTCCGCGCTTTCTTTAACGAAATCGGCGCGCCAAGCCGGCTTGCAGATTACAATATCGGCGATGACAAGCTCGACGTCATGGCAGAAAAAGCTTTGCCATTCGGCCCGATCGGCAACTTTAAAAAACTGGGCAAGGAAGATGTGCGGGAAATTTTGAAGATGAGTTTGTAAAAAGAAAAGGATGTCCTTTATAGGGCATCCTTTTCTTTTTGATGGGAGCCTGCGAAATGAGAGGATTAAAACCCGCCTCCGCTTCCGAACCATCTGACCATAGCGGACCGTTGAAAATCGGCACAAGAATGGAGACTGCGAAACGGGGATTGAAAACCGCCTCTGTTCCAATCATCTGGCCATAGTGTAGATCCATTGGAATCCGGTACAAGAATCGAAATGGGGGTTGAACCCGTCTCCGTCCGAATCATCTCGGGCATAGTGGCAGCCCATTGGAAACTGGCACAAGAATCGAAATGGGGTTACAACCCACCTCCACTTGAATCAACTGGTCATAGTGGCGGACCGTTGGAAACCGGCACAAGAACGGAGACTGCGAAATGGGGGTTACAACCCGTCTCCGTCCGAATCATCTCGCCATAGCGGCGGACCGACCATTGGAAACTGGCACAAGAATCGAAATGGGGTTACAATCCGCCTCCACCTCTGAATCATCTCGCCATAGTGTCGATCCCTTGGAAACCGGCACAAGAACGGAGACTGCGAAACGGGGTTACAACCCGCCTCCACTTGAATCAACTGGTCATAGTGGCGGACCGTTGGAAACCGGCACAAGAACGGAGACTGCGAAATGGGGGTTACAACCCGTCTCCGTCCGAATCATCTCGCCATAGCGGCGGACCGACCATTGGAAACTGGCACAAGAATCGAAATGGGGTTACAATCCGCCTCCACCTCTGAATCATCTCGCCATAGTGTCGATCCCTTGGAAACCGGCACAAGAACGGAGACTGCGAAACGGGGTTACAACCCGCCTCCACTTGAATCAACTGGTCATAGTGGCGGACCGTTGGAAACCGGCCAAGAAAGGAACCTAAGAAATGGGGTTACAACCCGCCTCCACTTCTGAGTCATCTCGCCGTAGCTGTGGCCGGGTGACTAGCCTAAGCAAAGGAGCCCCGTCAGGAAGCAGTTTTCCCAACGGGTCGCAGTTACTCCAGCACCTCTTTATATACTTTATTTTCCCGCATCAAAACCGGGTATAAAACCAGGCCGATGACAAACAGCCCGATGCCGAGGAAGAACGTTTTTAAATCGGCAGTGCCGGTAATGATGACCCATACCGAATACACTAGCGCAATACCGGTAATGATACCGTCTGTTGTGCGAGCGCCTAGCGACGTATAAGTTTCACCGGCTGCCACCAGCTTCAACTGGTAAATAACCGATACAAGATACGGGATCAAATAAGCCAGTGTTGCCACGACAATGGCAAAATCATACGCTTCCGAAATGGTGTCCGACACAGTGGAGAATAAAAAGATTTGCGTCATGATATTCGTGACCAGCAGCGAACGGGACGGTGATCCTTTTCTGTTCGTTTTCCCGAAAAATGCCGGAAAAAGGCCGGCCTTTGCCGCTTGGTACGGCACTTCGGAGCTGACGATAATCCAGCCGACAGTTGAACCAAACAAGGAAATGAGCGCCAGTGCGGCTAATATATACTGGCCGTTTGCACCGAGCACCTGACCGAGCGCATCGACAAGCGGTTTATGTGAAACGCGCAGTTCCGCCTGGGACAAAGCGCCCATTGTCAGTAGTGTAATGCCGACATAAATCAGGATCGAGATCAACAGGCCGAGAAGTGTTGCCTTTTTCACATCTTTTTGTGATTTGGCGCGGTTTGACAGCATTACTGCCGATTCTATGCCGATAAACGCCCACAATGTGGAGATGGCGCCGCCGTTAATTTGCCCGAAGAGAGAAACAGCGTGGCCGTCCGCATCGGTAAAAGCTTTCGCATTGCCGAAGTTCGCGGCATCGAATGCAAAAACGGTAATGACGATAAACATCATAAAGCCGAGTACTTTTGTGACCGTCGCGACAAGATTCATTTTTCCGCCGCTGTTAAAGCTATGCGACAGAATCGATTGAATCCCCCAAAGCATGACTGTACACACAGCAAATGTCAAAAATTTTCCGGTCTCCATTTGGAAAGATCCGAGCGTAAACAGGATTTTCGTGCTTTGCATAATCGGGAAAAATGTCGTTAAATAACCCGCAAACGAAATAATGACGGAAGCCGTTGCCGCCCAGTTCGCTGCCCAGTAGCCCCATGCCATGCTGTAGCCGGCGACCCGGCCTGCCTGTTTCGATTTAAAAAGCGACTGTGCGTAGCTTTGCGGTCCTGCTTTCAGTTCCGGTTTCCGGATGGCCAAGTTTCCGAACACGAGCGCAATCATCAAAACACCAAAGCCGGTCAGCACCCACGCAAGTGTTGAACCGAGCGCCCCTGCCTTATTTGCGAGATTAGCCGGCAGCATGAAGACCCCGCCGCCCACCATATTGCCGACAACGAACGTGGTTAAAGTCCAAAGTCCCCATTTTTTATTCATATATGTTCACCCTCTGTGTTGGTTTGGTTTCGCTTCATTTTATGTCATTATTTTAACGCATTTCTTTATCTTGGTAAAGTGATAAATTACTAATGTGGTAAAACAATGATTTGGAATTTGATGGGAAGCCTACAAGTGCACAAACCAAAACCGGGGATGTCAGGACAAGATCAATCAGGCAATGCTGCCGGATGGAGAGAAAAGGAAATGCTAACCAATCCAGGGTAAAACCTGATCTCCAAGTTTGCGACCGTACCGAAAAAAAGCGGTAAATCAGGTGTTTTATTTGTATCTTTCCATTAAAATAAATATATAGAATGGAATTAACTTTTCGATTCCGGAATGGAAACCAATCAGAACTGCCGTTTCGTAGGGCAAAAGTTTTAAAACCTATATTTCTTTCATTGCCAAGTTTTCACTATAAGGAGTATAATAACTGTAATCCGGTCATCTGATGATTGACCTAATACTTTAAGAAGGTGAATATTGTGAGAGTGAGTTTGTTCATCACTTGCCTTGTCGACATGTTCAAAGCGGATGTCGGGAAAGCAATGGTGGAAGTGCTGGAGCGGCAGGGCTGTGAAGTTGATCTTCCAAAAGGCCAGATTTGCTGCGGGCAGCCGTCCTATAACAGCGGTTATCTGGAAGATACAAAACCTGCGATGAAACAAATGATGAAAGCGTTCGAAAACGCAGATTACGTCGTATCTCCTTCCGGCTCATGCGCATACATGTTTAAAGAATACCCGGAAATTTTTGCAGGCGACCCGGTGTGGGAACCAAAAGCAAAAGCGCTCGCTGCGAAAACATACGAATTTACACAATTTCTCGTGGATGTATTAAAAGTGGAAGACGTCGGGGCAAGCCTGCACGCAAAGGCCACCTACCATCCATCATGCCATATGACGCGCCTGCTCGGAGTAAAAGACGCGCCTATGAAACTGTTAAAACATGTGGACGGCCTTGAATTTGTGCCACTGCCTAATGCATTGTCATGCTGCGGGTTCGGCGGCACGTTCTCCGTGAAAATGAGCGAAATCTCCGAGCAAATGGTGGACGAAAAAGTGGAGCACGTCGAAGAAACCGGTGCTGACGTTTTAATCGGCGGCGACTGCGGCTGTTTAATGAATATTGGCGGCCGGATGACGCGTAAAGGCAAACCGATGAAAATTATGCATATTGCAGAAGTTTTGAACAGCAGAGATTAAAAAACGGCAAAGGGGTGAAAAAAATGGGTTTATCGATTAGTGATGAAAAATTTAAAGGCAGGGTCGAAGAAGGCATCAACGATGATTTTATGCGTGGTGCCGTCCGCAGTGCCCAGGAACGGCTGCAAACCAACCGGCTGGCGGCAGCCAATGAACTCGGAAACTGGGAAGAATGGCGTTCGCTCGGTGAAGAAATTCGCCAACACGTTTTAAACAATCTGGACTATTATCTATATCAATTAAGCGAAAATGTATCAAAACGCGGCGGCCATGTCTTCTTTGCCCAGACCGCTGAAGAAGCGAGCCAGTATATTAAGGAAGTCGTGCAGAAAAAAAACGCGAAAAAAGTGATTAAATCGAAATCGATGGTGACGGAAGAAATCGGCATGAATGAAGCCCTGATGGAAGCGGGCAGCACTGTTGTCGAGTCCGACCTCGGCGAGTACATTTTACAGGTGGCCGGCGACCATCCTTCCCATATCGTCGCGCCGGCTTTGCATAAAAACAAAGATCAAATCCGCGACGTGTTTCGCGACCGTCTCGGCTATACCGGCACGGAAAAACCGGAGGAACTGGCCGCGTTTGCACGTAAAGTTTTGCGCGAAGAATTTTTATCGGCGGAAATTGGGATTACCGGCTGTAACTTTGCCATTGCCGAAAGCGGTTCGGTCGGCCTTGTCACAAATGAAGGGAATGCCGACATGGTCACAACCCTTCCGAAAACACAGATCGCTGTGATGGGGATGGAACGGCTTGTCCCGACTTACGAAGAGTTCGAAGTTTTGGTGAGCCTGTTAACGAGGAGCGCGGTCGGTCAGCGGCTGACGAGCTATATTACAACTGTGACCGGCCCGAAAGAAGCAGGCGAAGTCGACGGGCCGGAAGAATTCCACCTCGTGATTGTCGACAACGGGCGTTCCGATATTCTCGGGACGGAATTCCAACAGGTGCTGCAGTGCATCCGCTGTGCAGCCTGCATCAATGTATGCCCGGTTTACCGGAATATCGGCGGCCATTCGTACGGCTCCATTTACCCAGGACCGATCGGCGCGGTATTAAGCCCACTTTTAGGCGGATACGACAAATACAAAGAACTCCCGTACGCCTCTTCGCTTTGCGGAGCCTGCACAGAAGCCTGCCCGGTGAAAATTCCGCTGCATGAGCTTTTGATTAAGCACCGCCAAGTGATCGCGGAAAAAGAAAAACGCTCACCGGTAGCAGAACGGCTGTTGATGAAAGCGTTCGGCGTCGGCGCTTCAAAACCTGGACTTTACGGGGCCGGGGCAAAAATGGCTTCCAAAGTCGTCCGTCCGTTTTTAAAAGACGATTTGATCCATAAAGGACCGGGGCCGATGAAACCGTGGACGGATGTGCGCGATTTCCCTGCGCCGAACAAAGAACCTTTCCGTGACTGGTTTGAAAAGCGGGAGAAAGACAGGGGGCAGAAAAAATGAACGGAGCCATCCAAAACCGGGATGCATTTTTAAATAATATTGCCGGCAGGCTCGGCCGCAAACCGGTTGTATCCGGCGTTGCCCGTCCGGATTACAAGCATAAGCCGCAATATGATGTACTGCCAAATGCAAACCAGGAGGAACTGCTGGAAGTATTGCGCCAGCAGTCGCTCAGTGTCCATGTTGATTTTTTTGAAACGGATGCAAAAACTTTGCCCGGAAAATTAAACGAAGTCGTAGAACTGTACGGCGGCGGGCCTGTCTCGCTTTGGAATGACAAGCGGTTCGGGGAATTCGGCTTAACCCCGCTGATTGAGGAAGGCTGGCCGGAAATGGGAATCGAAACCCATGTCTGGGATCCCGAAATCGGCGAAAAAAATATTGCGCTGTGCGAAAAAGCGAATGTCGGGATTACGTTCAGTGATATCACATTGGCGGAATCCGGCACAGTGGTTTTGTTCAGCAGCAAAGAACGCGGCCGGTCGGTCAGCCTGCTGCCGAAGACGTATATCGCGATTGTACCGAAAAGCACGATTGTCCCGCGCATGACGCAGGCCGCCTTACAGATCCGCGAAAAGATCAAAAACGGGGAAACCGTCCCGTCATGCATCAATTTTATTACCGGCCCAAGCAACTCTGCTGACATTGAAATGAACTTGATCGTCGGCGTGCACGGGCCAGTCAAAGCGGCTTACATTGTTGTGAACGATAAATAATAAAACGCAAAAAATTCAAAAAAATAGATGACCTGTTGAAACAGGCCATCTATTTTTGGTTTTACGCTGTTTTTTTCGCTTCTTGTTGCAGCTCACTGTGGCGGATGCTGTATCCGAAGTAGATCACCATGCCGATTGCGAACCAGACAACGAAGCGGATCAGGGTTGCCGGCTGTAGGCTTGCGATCAATATGCCGCAAGTAATTGCACCGAGAGCCGGTATAACCGGGGCAAGCGGTGTTTTAAACGGACGTTCCAGATCCGGGCGTTTATAGCGGAGCACAATGACTGCCACGCATACAATCACAAATGCAGCAAGCGTCCCAATATTGGTCATCTCAGCCACAATATTGATCGGGAGGAACCCGGCTGTGATCGCGGTGACGATTCCGACCAAAACAGTTGAAGTCGCTGGAGTTTTTCTCTTTTCACTGACTTTTGAAAAAATTTTAGGCAAAAGTCCGTCACGCGACATGGCAAACAATACACGCGTCTGCCCGTATGCCATAACAACCAATACGGAAGTAATCCCGCAAATGGCCCCAACGGAAACCAGTGCCGCACCCCAGTGAATGCCAATTTGCTGCAATGCATACGCAACGGGAGCAGAAGCAGCTTCCGGCCTGCTGAAAATGCTGAATTTGACAACGCCTGTCAAAATGGCGGAAACGATGATATACAACACGGTACAAATTAACAAGGAGAACAAAATTCCGCGCGGCACGTCTTTTTGCGGGCGGCGCGTTTCTTCTGCAGCTGTCGATACAGCATCAAAGCCGATGTAAGCAAAGAAAATAACCGCTGCGCCCGAAAGCACGCCTTTAAATCCGAACGGCATAAACGGATGCCAGTTGACCGGTTTCACATGTGCGACAGCAAGCACCACAAACAGCAGGACAACGGCTACTTTTATGGCTACGATGATGCCGTTCAGGCGAGATGTCTGCTGGACCCCTGAATACAACAGCCAGGCAACTAGAGCGATAATGAGAATGGCCGGCAGGTTGACAATGCCACCGTCCATCGGTGCAAGCGTCAGCGCTTTTGGCAGATGAACTCCGAGATTTCCAAGCAAGTTCACGGCGTATCCGGACCAGCCGATCGCAACGGTTGAAACAGCCAGGCCGTATTCCAAAATCAAATCCCAGCCGATAATCCATGCCCAAAATTCACCCAGCGCCGCATACCCGTAAGTATAAGCACTTCCGGCAACCGGCACCATTGATGCAAATTCTGCATAACACAAGGCAGCAAATCCACATGCGAGCCCCGACAGGATAAAGGAAATAACGAGTGCAGGGCCGGAATAGTTTGCTGCAGCCACACCTGTCAGCACGAATATCCCTGTGCCGATAATGGCGCCGATCCCGAGCAAAGTGAGATCGAGTGCACCAAGCGCTTTTTTCAGCCCTTGCTTGCCCTGGGTCCCTTCTACAAGGTTTGCGATTGCTTTTGTCTGAAAGATGCTCATTTCTCATCCTCCCCAAGAATTTTTGGATAATTGCATAATTCTATTATACTTTTCATTGAAAATTTATCAATATAGAAATATAACAAATTAAGAAAAAATTTGGATTGTAAGAAATTGTAACTCTTATCGTTCTTTTCCATCCTTCCCGGATATGCCTGCATCTGCTTGGCGGCTGCAGAAACTGTTTTGTTTGCTTCGTCATGGAACACGGCAGAGTAAAAATTTGCACATGAAATAGGGCTTGCTGAATAAGCAAAACCTACAGAATCGGCAAGGGATGCTGAGGATTTTGTGAAACTTTAAATGCAAAATATAGGAAAACTTTGTGATTGAAAGCTGTTTCAATGATTAGAATATGTTAAGATTGACCTTCGTTTTTCGCGCTTTCTTAACTTAGATGGGTTCTATGTTAAAGAAGACCTCCTTTTTTTGCGCTTCCTTAACGTAGACGCGTTCTATGTGAAGAAAGGCCTTCTTTTTTCCGCGCTTCCTTCACGTAGACGGGCTCTACGTTAAGAAAGACCTCCTTTTTTCCACGCCTCCTTCACGTAGACGGGCTCTATGTGAAGGAAGACCTTCGTTTTTCCACGCTTCCTTCACGTAGACGGGCTCTATGTGAAGGAAGACCTTCGTTTTTCTGCGCTTCCTTAACTTAGACGCGTTCTATGTGAAGAAAGGCTATATTTGAGACAGATCTTGTTGACAAATTGGGTACCAACTCAGAATCGGATTTGTTCAGCAAACACTAAATAAAAGGACGTACGCGAAGTTTTTTCGTGAAGGTACTGAAATGCTGACCCGGGGCCGGAACGCATATCACTTCGTTTGGCAATTTAACCCTGTTCATTTAAAAATTGGCATTTCCCCCATGCAGCGGATTTTTTACTTTGCACAGATGAGAGGCCACGAACCTTTTACTTGTGGTTCAGAGCCAAAACCGGGCCTAAAATCTTTCTTGAAACGGCCTGCGATCCTTCAACATCGTAAACCTGTTACGAAATATCCGATGGTCGCAATCCCGCTCTCGTATGGTATAATCAAACTATCAAGGAGGGGATTTTATGGCAGCCCAATTGACCATTACAGACCGCAAACATGTGGTTCACGCGGATATAGAAAGGATGGCCGTTTTTTTGCAGAGCAAATTTGTCGAGGCAACCGGTGGTGATGGCCGCCTGTGGTATGTGTTTTTTTACAAGGACCATTATTTGAACGCGATACCCGCAACCAAAATCAAACGGGGGTCCAAAGTGGCACAGGCTTTCCGTGACTGCATTGTGCTCGAGCCTCCCCATCCGCTGATTGATTTGCTTTTCCAGCCGGGTTGCTCATTTAAAACCATTCATTTTGCCCAGCTTACTGGCAAAATGGAGAAACTGTTCCCGCCACTTGAAGCCGCCTGGATTGCCACGTTTTTCGAATCGTTTGTCCCGAAACGGAAGCTCTTTGAATATATCCAATCCATCTTTTATGAATACCGCCGCAATGGCCAGCTATTGCAGTGCGCGCGCATCCTTCGCATTTTAAAAGACTTTGCGCCGAAGCAAAGCTGGGTCAAGCAAATGTCCCGCGATTTAAATCTGATTAAGTACGACAAACTCTTTCAATCCTATTCACCCGAACTGATCCGGAAAGACCCCCTTTATGCCGAAAAACTTTTATATGAGAAAATGCCGGATGCCGAAGCTTTTGCAAAACTTTGCGACCTACTACGTGCGCAAAACCGGTGGGCGGACGAAATCGCGTTAAGCCTTGAGCAAATGGAATCGTCGCCGACCGATACCGGTTACAAAGCGCTCCTTGAACGGCTGGACGCGCATTTCGAAGAGGCGGAAAAAATGGCCATTTTGGAAAATCTCTATGCCCGCATCCGGCAGTTTGAACCGCTGCAGCAAGATTTACTAAAGTTTTATATTGAGACAAAACAACTGGAAAAAATGATCCCGATGATGCTTGAGGAACAGATTCAGTTGAGTGCGAAACAGGCAGAAAAAGTGGAAAAGATGCTTGAATCATGGAGCCCGGATGATGGTGAAACAGATGTAGAAGCACTGAACCGGCTTGCCCCGCTCTTTTCCGGGCATCCGGCACAGGCAGAGAAATTCGTGGTAAAATGCATTTCCTATTTGTTACAGCACCGGGACACTTCCTATATACTGGAATGGCTGCTTCCGTTCAAGAAAGCAGCCGGGCATTTGCCGGCCATCCGCAAAGTGGAGCAAATGCACCAAATGGCGGACGATCCCGACAAGCAATCCCTGCTCGGGGAATTGTATTTTGAATTTGGGCAGTACGACAGAGCGCTTGACTGTTTCAGCTGGGAAATGGAGTTGCGGGAAAACGACCCCGCCCCGGTCAAATGGTTGTCAAAAATTTATCACGAACTCGGCATGCAAGCGGAATCGAACGCATACCGAAATTTGTATATTGATATGGAAAAAAGAAGAGCGTAAGGCGAAAGTGGGGCCAGACCCTGCTTTTTTTATGGCCGAGTACGCGGTCGCCCAAATGGCTGCGATGAAGGATATTTCTGCGGGCGGACGGATCCCCTTTTGTCTTTCATGCCTGTGATGAAGGACATTTCTGGGGGCGGGCGGGGTCCCTTTTGTCTTTCATGCCCGCGATCAAGGACATTTCCGAGGGCGGGCGGATCCCCTTTTGTCCTTCATGCGCGGGATGAAGGACATTTCCGAGGGCTGCCGTCTCTCTTTTGTCTTTCATAATCTCGATGAAGGATTTCTATTGGTGGGCGGGTTCTTTTTGTCCTTTTGAACTCTCCAAAAAGACATTTCGAACACTACCCAAGCCGCTTTTGGCCTTTTGAAACCTCCAAAAAGACATTTTGAACACCAACCAGGCCACTTTTGTCTTTTTGAAACCTCCAAAAGGACATTTCGATCGCTACCCGGGGTCCTTTTGTCTTTTTGAAGCCTCCGTGACCACTGAAAAAAGCCATTTTTTTATGTAAAATTTGCTGTGTAGTGTAAGAAATTTTCTGTAAATGGTACTCTTTACCATAGAAATTAGTAAAAATGACAAATGTTTGGCTATAATTCGCCTTTTTAGAGGATAGTATGGCGGCTATCCTCTTTAAATTTACTGCCAAGGCTGTTAGCTTGGCTTGTAAGCCCATGCTTTTTAGACCGTACCATTTGGCACGATCTAACCCGTGGAAATTCTTCATTTCGCCATTTTTCCCTTCTTGGCATGCTCTTTTTTTATACTTCTCTTTAAATCCCTCCGATTTCTGTTGTTGACTATACTCATAAAATTCTGGGGTGTTGATTCCGACCCCTAATACTTTTCCGACTGTTTTTCCGGTTATGCAAACTTCTCGCATTGGGCAATTTCTACATTGTTCTCTGTCAAAATAGTAATTATACGTTTCTTTTCCACATTTTCTTATATAGTGTTTCTTTTTGATTGTTTTGTTTCCTTGACTACAGAACCACTCGTCAGAATCTTTGTTATAACTGAATCTTTCTTCGTCTATGCGATATGCAGCTTCACTTACAGGGATGTATGCCTTTGCTTTAAGTTCAGAGATTTTGTCTAAGATTGGCTTTTTAAAATAGGCTTTATCACCATATACTTCTGGTATTTTTATTCTCGTTTTCTTGGTTAACTCTAATAATTCATCAAACTTCGTTCCATCCACATAAGCTCCATTACCAGTATGAACAGCTGTAATCATTCGATCTTCTGTTGTCATCATAAATTCCGTTTTATAACCAAAGAAAGGATCATTTTTGCTTTTATACCCTATTCTCGCTTCTTGGTCGACAATCGATCGTACCCCTTTTTGCTCCATAAACTTCGGGTCTGCTAAAATTTCTTTCGCATTATTAACGAGTGCTTTTGTTTCAGGTGCTTTCTCCAGTTCAACTAGTTCTTCTACCTTTGATACCGTTTCTTCAAGATAGGACTTCATTGTTTTTCTAGCTTCATCATGGTTTTCTATTTCTTTATAATCAGGGATTTCTTGGTTGATTTCACTTGGTATTTCTCCGTTTTCTTCTTTAACGGTTTTAAAGATTTTTTTCGCTAATTGTTTCATGACTCGTTCCGGTCTATATTTTTTGGTGTTGGCTTCTGTATGAGTGGAATCAATCGTTATACCAGAAACCTTTTGTAAAATTCCTTTTTCAATGCATTGGTTTATGATTTCAATAATAATTTCATCTATAGTGAGATTGCCTTCTAATCTACTTTTACGAAATTTTGCCAAAAGACTTGGGTGAGGGAGGTCGTCTTCCGGATTGATTCCTAAAAAATACATATATGCAAGGTTTAATGAGCAATTTTCTATAACTTTCTCATCAGATAAGTCATAGAGTTTTTGTAACACCAAGATTTTAACCATAAGTTCGGGCTCTTTTGCTGGCCTTCCATATTCTTTACAGTAAGTTTTTTCAAGCATTTTATTGATAAAACTAAAATCCACTTCATCTCTTAATAATTTAAGTGTATGATTTTCAGGAATTTGGTCAAGTCTTTTTTTGTGTGTAAATTCCTCTCAGTCGGGATAGAGTAATTAACCCGAATAAATGTCTGTCGCTTTGTTGGATTGGTCAGACGATTTCGGTTGTTTGGCTTTCCATTCAAAATAGTCTTCCATCTTCAAATAGCGGCGTCCTTCTGCCCATTTTTCATCCTTTTCCATGAGAACAGAACCCATTAGCCGGATTACGGAATCCCGGTTAGGAAAAATACGGATAACCTGTTCCCGACGGCGAAATTCTTCATTGAGTCGTTCCATGCCGTTTGTCGTTCTCAGGCGACGACGATACGGCTCCGGAAGTGAGAGTGCTGCAGTGACATCGTCAAAGGCTTCCTCTACCATTTCAGTCACTTTAGGCGCTTTATCCTGATAAGTATTCAGAAAGGACTGAAGTAGTGTGTGTGCTGTTTCAATGTCTGGAGCGTGGAGAATGGCTTTCACTTGTTCAGTTCCTTCGCTCTCTAAATGTTTTGGAAGCCGATCGTGTACGTTACGCAGAAAATGAGCTTGACATCTTTGCCACGTTGCTCCCTGAAACGCTTTTTGAACAGCGCTGACTAAACCGCCATGATCATCGCTAACGATTACATCTACGCCCTTTAGTCCACGAGATTTTAGCCAATCAAAATAATTCTTCCAAGCCTCTGTGCTTTCACTGTCATCGACTTTTAGGCCAAGAATCGATCGATAGCCTTTCTCGTTGACACCATAGCTAATCAATACACCCCGGGAACGGACACGGCCATTTTCACGCACCTTTGTATAAATTGCATCCACAAACAGAAACGGATAGCTGCCCTCTAGGGGACGGTTATTCCAGCCCGTAACCACGGGATCCAGCTGCCCACAAAGATTCGACACGGTCGACTTCGAGAAGTCTGAACCACAGAGCTCTTCGGTGATTTGACTGACACGGCGCGTAGAAACACCATTAATCACCATTTCCATCAAAGACAGGACCAGTGCTTGTTCACTACGCTGATAACGCTGAAAGAGATCAGTTGAAAAATGACCGTTGCGCAGCCTGGGAACGTACAAAGAGAGCTTTCCCACGCGGGTTTTTAGTTGGCGGGGGTAGGAGCCGTTTCGGTAATCAATTCTAGCTTCATTACGTTCATATTTTTCGGCTTTCAGCTGTTCGCTGGCCTGTGCCTCCAGAACTTGATTCAAAATCGCCTCCAAAAGGGCATTTATACCCGATTCTTTTGAATCGCCAAGAAATAATTGATGCAAAAGTTGTTCATCTAGAGTAATCTGTAATTGAGCCATCCCTGAATCTCTCCTTTAGAAATTTAGTTTTTTGGTTAACTCTATTCTAACTGAGATGATGGGCTCTGGCTCATTTTCTATAAAAAAATGATAGAGACGGCAAGAGAAATGAAATCCCGCTGTTTTTCTGGAGGGGGCTGGCCAGCCCCCTCCAGAAAAACAGCCCCTATACTCCATATTCCCTCATATTCAGATAACCCTTTTTACACAATTATACGGACTTAACTAGGAATTTTATCGTATAATATGGAATAGATGCTTAATTGATTATCTTTTTCTTTAAGCATGATAGATACCCCCAGTTTGGTTTTGGTTTGTAGTATAACTTTATTATACCAAATACTGGGGGTATTTTTTTTCAATTTATTGTACATATAATTATTTTGAATTTTCAGATTGACTTTTTCAGTGGTCCCGAAGCCTCCAAAAGGACATTTCAATCGCTGCCCGGATTCCTTTTGTCCTTTTGAACTCTCAAAAAAGACATTTCGAACACTACCCAAGCCGCTTTTGGCCTTTTGAAGCCTCCAAAAGGACATTCCGAACACCAACCAGGCCACTTTTGTCCTTTTCAAACCTCCAAAAAGACATTTCGAACACTACCCAAGCCACTTTTGTCCTTTTGAACCCTCCAAAAGGACATTTCGATCGCTACCCGGATTCCTTTTGAGCCCTCCAAAAGGACATTTCGATCACTGCCCGGGTTCCTTTTGTCTTTTTGAGCTCTCCAAAAAGACATTTCGAACACTACCCAAGCCACTTTTGGCCTTTTGTAACCTCCAAAAAGACATTTCGAACACCAACCAAGCCGCTTTTGGCCTTTTCAAACCCCCAAAAGGACATTTCGAACACCAACCAAGCCGCTTTTGGCCTTTTCAAACCTCCAAAAAATATCTCAATCACCACCCGAGTGATGTCTGTGTCCGCTTCAAAAGACATTCCGCCGGTTATTTTCGCCCGTGATCAACTTGAAAGCCGCCCCGCGCATCCGGGACGGCTTTCGTTATTTGGTATGCATTTTAAATTCCAAAAATAGCTCATTATAGCGGGCGAGTTTTTTCTTGCCAAGGTTTTTATATACTTCCAGTTTCTTTGTGAGTGCAGCATCCGGATAAAAACGGCGGTCGCCGGAAATCGATTTTGGCAAAATCTTCAGAGCCGCTTTGTTCGGCGTTGAATAACCGACATACTCGGCGTTTTGCGCGGCGTTTTTCGGATCGAGCATAAAATTGATAAACTTCAGGGCGCCATCCACGTTTTTCGCTGTTTTCGGGATGACCATGTTGTCGAACCAGAGATTGGAGCCTTCGCTCGGCACAACATAGTTCAGCTTTTTATTCTCTGACATGATCTCAGCCGCATCCCCCGACCAGACAACCCCGAGCGAAGCTTCTTCATTGGCCAGTAGCATCTTGATTTCATCGCCGACGATCGCTTTCACATTCGGCATCAGCCGGTCAAGTTTTGCTTTTGCCTGCTGCAAATGTTTTTCATTCGTATCATTCAGCGAGTAATGCAGGCTGTTGAGCCCCATCCCCATCACTTCGCGGGCGCCGTCCACAAGCAGAATCTGATTTTTCAAATCGGGATCCCACAGGTCGTCCCAGCTTGTAATTTTTTTGCCACCGAGCATACTTGAATTATACACAATCCCGACCGTCCCCCAGAAATAAGGCACTGAGTATTGATTTTTCGGGTCAAACGGCAAATCCATAAAGCGCGAATCGATATATTTCAAGTTCGGCAGCTTCGAATGATCAAGCGGAATCAGCAAGTTCTCCTTTTTCATCTTTTCGATCATATACTCGGATGGAACCGCAACATCAAACGTTGTACCACCCTGGGAAATTTTGGTCATCATGGCTTCGTTCGAATCGAAAGTTTGATAAATGACTTTGATGCCGGTCTGCTTTTCAAATTTCTTAATCAAGGCGGGATCGATATAATCCCCCCAGTTGTAAATCGTGAGCGTATTTCCGCCTGCATAGCCTTCCGTTTGGTTCATGCGCCCAGCGAGAAATTGCAGGGCAAGGGCGACAACGATTATCGCAATAAAAACACGCAGCAGCTGTTTCATCTTTTAACCCCCATTCCGTTCGTACGGGCCTGGCGCTGGTTCACGAGGTAGTACCCGATCACAAGGATAATAGAGAAGAAGAAGAGCAGCGTTGACAGCGCGTTAATCGTGAGTGAAATCCCCTGGCGTGCCCGCGAATAAATTTCAACGGAAAGCGTCGAATAGCCGTTGCCGGTGACAAAAAAGGTGACGGCAAAATCATCGAGCGAATACGTGAGCGCCATGAAAAAACCGGCAAAAATACCGGGCGTAATATACGGGAGAATCACCTTCGACAACACATCCCACTGGCTTGCCCCAAGGTCGCGCGCCGCATCAATCAAAGTCGGGCTCATTTCCTGCAGTTTCGGCAGCACCATCAGCACAACAATCGGAATGCAAAAAGCGATGTGCGAAACGAGAACGGATGTAAACCCGAGCTTGATCCCTGCAATCGTAAATAAAATCAGGAACGATGCACCGATAATGACGTCAGGGCTTACGATCAGCACATTATTGAGCGAAAGCAGCGCATTTTTCGTTCTTCTTCTTTTCACAAACCGGATCGCGAGCGCCCCCATCACACCGATCACCGTTGAAATCGCGGATGCGAGTAGCGCAATCACAAGCGTGTTGATGACAATGATCATAAGGCGCGTGTCCTGGAACACTTCCTTGTACCATTCCCATGTAAAACCGCTAAATTCATGCATGTTCCCTGCTTTGTTGAACGAATAATACATTAAATAAAAGATCGGTGCGTAAAGGACGATAAACACAAATATCAGATATAAGTTTGACCATTTCCATCTTTTTTTCAACTTCATCCCTCACTTCCGGTTGCCAGTCACAATCATAATGACGACCATGGCAATGATCAAAAAGACGGCGATCGTAGACCCCATGCCCCAATCCTGTGTGACAAGGAAATGCTCCTCAATTGCCGTACCGAGCGTAATGACGCGGTTTCCCGCAATCAGGCGCGTAATCATAAAGAGTGACAGAGACGGAATAAAGACAGCCTGGCACCCTGATTTGACACCGTCCAGCGTGAGCGGAAACACAACGCGGCGGAACGTGGTCCATTTCGAGGCGCCAAGATCGCGCGCCGCATCCATAAAGACCGGGTTCAGTTCTTCAAGCGCGTTATAAATCGGCAAAATCATAAACGGGATAAAAATATAAGTAGACACAAACAAAAAGCTGAAGTCTGTAAATAAAATCTGCTTTTGCCCAATGCCCATCCATTCAAGAAACGAGTTGGCCGGGCCGAATGTGCCGAAAATCCCAAGAAACGCATACGCTTTTAAC
Source organism: Weizmannia sp. FSL K6-0777 (assembly GCF_038593185.1). NCBI lineage: Bacteria > Bacillati > Bacillota > Bacilli > Caryophanales > Bacillaceae > Heyndrickxia > Weizmannia sp. FSL K6-0777. The sequence goes on along the minus strand of NZ_CP151971.1, from coordinate 362,873 downwards.
AACAAATTGATCCATGTCGGCAAAATGATTAATAAGAGCCAGAGCTGCTTATGCCGCGATCTTGTCAAAAGATAGGCCGTCGGATACGAAATCAAAAGCGTAAACGCCGTAATCAAAAACGCATACCAAAAAGAGCTCAGCGCCATTTTCAAATAAACAGGCGTAAAAAATTTTTCATAGTTGACAAGCGACAAATGCCCTTCAATATCAAAAAAAGAATAATAGAGAATGAGCAAAATCGGCGCGATTACAAAAAGAAGGATCCACAGCAAATACGGAACGAGATAAAAAGTGCGTGCATTTACTTTCATGGCCGGACCTCATCGTACGCTTCCAGGCGCCGGTCGAATTCCTCTTCTGTTTCGCCGAATCTCATCACGTGGATCGCTTCCGGTTCAAAATAAAGGCCGATCGTATCCCCGACTTTTGCTTTTTTTGTCGAGTGGACAAGCCATTCATTTCCCTCTTCATCGTAGCAACAAATTTCATAATGGACGCCGCGGAACAGCTGCGTATCCACCCGCACTTTCAAGTTCCCTTTTTCCGGTGTCGTGATTTCTAAATCTTCCGGGCGGATGACAATTTCAACCGGCTCGTTCGGATGAAAGCCGCGGTCAACGCATTCGAACGCACGGCCGTTAAATTCCACAACAAAATCCTTGATCATTTTTCCCGGAAGGATATTGGACTCGCCGATAAAGTCCGCGACAAAGCGGTTGATCGGTTCATCGTAAATATCGGTCGGCGTACCGCTCTGCTGGATTTTCCCGTTATTGATGACAAAAATTTCATCGCTCATCGCAAGCGCTTCTTCCTGGTCGTGCGTGACAAAAATAAACGTAATGCCAAGGCGGCGCTGCAGTTCACGCAGTTCATACTGCATCTCTGTCCTTAGCTTCAAATCAAGCGCGGAAAGCGGTTCGTCCAGCAAAATCACTTCCGGTTCATTGACAATCGCGCGCGCAATCGCAACACGCTGCCGCTGCCCGCCTGACATTTCGCTGATTTCCCGGTTTTCATAGCCTTCCAGATTCACAAACTTCAAGGCTTCTTTTACTTTTTGTTCAATCACAGCTGCCTTCATTTTTTTAATGCGCAGCCCAAATGCGACGTTTTCATACACATTTAAATGAGGAAATAGCGCATAATCCTGGAAAACGGTATTGACCTGGCGCCGGTTGGCTGGCACGTCATTCACGATTTTTCCATTGATGTAAATATTTCCTTTTGTCGGCGCAATAAATCCCGCAATCAGGCGCAAAATCGTTGTTTTTCCGCAACCCGACGGTCCGAGCAGAGTGTAAAATTTTCCGCGTTCTATTTCAAAACTGACGTCATCCAAAATAGCAGGGTCATCGTCGTATTGTTTTGTGACATGTTCAAAACGAATGATGATATCGCTGTTCATTGCTGTCCTCCTCTTCTATGTTCAGCTTACAGATACGATTCCGTGGCAACCAGTACAAGCCTGGACCGGCCTTCCGCGTCATTCAGGATCTGATGCTCATCGGATGCATGATAATAAATGGCTTCTCCGGCTTTCGCACGGTACAGGCGTTTGCCAAGCCGCACCGCAATCCGGCCTTCCAGTACATAGGCAAAGGTTTCCGATAAAGAAGGTTCAAACGTTTTAAACTCCCCTTTTTCCTCAAGCGTAAGCAGGATCGGTTCCATTTCCTTTTCATTCGATTCCGGGACGAGCCACTGGATTTTATAACCGCGCTCTTCATCGAGATAATCGGTCTGGTCTTCTTCCCCGTATACGACCTTTTGTTCACGCTCTTCTTCATCAAAAAATTCTTTCGGCGTGCAGCCGAGTACTTCCAATATATTAAAAAACGTGTCAATCGAAGGGGAGCTTAAATCCCGCTCAAGCTGGGAAATATAGCCTTTGCTTAAATCCGTACGCTCTCCAAGTTCCTCCTGGGTGAGTCCTTTTTTTAACCTTAAGTTTTTAATTTTTTTCCCGATCTCCATCATAAAACCTTCCATTTTGTTTAGCATTTGTAAACTCAAAGGCAAGGAAGTTTTGTTTTGTTAAACTTTAAGTTTACTTTCATATGTATTATACAAAAAAGCAGGCAGATGTAAAGGTTTTTTTGAAAAAAACACAAATCATGGCTGTCCCCCTGCTGTCTCGGCTCCCCTCCTTTCCAGCCGGTTTATGAAAACGAACAATCCCACTCGGGCGTTTTCTTACAGAGAGGCAGATGTTTGTAAAAATAAGCCCGCATATAAAATATGGCCGCGCTGTTGCCTGCTGCAAAAAGTCAATCATGCAAACTGGCGCCGGGCTTGACGTAAAAACTGAAATCCATTTTATATAACACCTATTTTTGCCACCCCGTTCTGCTGCCTTTTCTATTGATTTTCCCTAAAAACATAACTATAATAATATGTAAATCAAATTGAATAAAAAAATCCTCATCAAATCCGGTGAGGTAGAGGTCGCAGCTTTTATGAGTAAATCGGACGAGACACGGGTAAAGTTTAAGACTCCGGTTGAAAGGAAAAGCTGCCGAAATGTGGTGCCGGATCCCGCGGTGCCATGTTGGGGCTGTTTCCGAACAGGAACAGAACTGTCACATATGCGATTCCCCCTCGCATATGTGTTGAGCTATCTTCGGAAGGTTGATGGAGGGTATACGCTTTGATGCCGCGTCTCCACGACTGCGGCATTTTTGTTTATTCCCTGCTCCTTCCTATATAAAAAGGAGTGTATCAAGGATGGATGACTTCTATCATGGGCAAAGCACTACAGCTGGAGCGGTTCCCGTTACGAAAAAGGGTGAAGTGACAAAACTAAAGCGAAAATTAAAATCCCGCCACCTGACCATGATTTCCCTCGGCGGATCAATCGGAACCGGGCTTTTTCTGGCAAGCGGCGGGGCAATCCACAGCGCGGGGCCGGGCGGGGCGCTTCTCGCTTATGCCTTAATAGGCGTCATGGTGTACTTTTTAATGACAAGTCTTGCGGAAATGGCCGCCTACATGCCGGTTGCAGGCACCTTCAGCACGTACGCGACGAAATTTGTTGACCCGGCACTTGGATTTGCGCTTGGCTGGAACTATTGGTATAACTGGGCGATCACGATTGCGGCCGAATTATCGGCAGCAACCATTATCATGAAATTCTGGTTCCCGCATACGCCTTCGATCGTGTGGAGTGCGGCCTGCCTTCTCATCATGTTCTTATTAAATTATTTATCTGTAAAAGGGTTCGGGGAAGCAGAATACTGGTTTGCAATCATAAAAGTCGTGACCGTCATTGCCTTTATCATTGTCGGCGCACTGATGATTTTCGGGATTATGGGTGGAAAAGCAATCGGCTTCCATAACCTTACGATTGCAGACGGCCCGGTCCACGGCGGATTCCTGGCCGTACTCGGGATTTTTATGGCAGCCGGGTTTTCGTTCCAGGGAACAGAACTGCTCGGGGTTGCGGCCGGTGAAAGTGAAGATCCGGAAAAAACCATTCCGCATGCTGTGAAATCTGTTTTTTGGAGAATTTTGCTTTTCTATATTCTGGCGATTTTTGTCATCGGCCTGCTGATTCCGTTCACGGATTCGAGACTAACCGCCGACGACATTACGATGAGCCCGTTCACAATTGTATTTCAGCGTGCCGGCATTGCCTTTGCTGCTTCTGTCATGAATGCGATTATTTTAACGGCTGTTCTTTCTGCCGGCAACTCGGGTATGTACGCGTCAACGCGAATGCTCTGGGAACTGGCGCGTGACGGCAAAGCGCCGAAATTCCTCGGAAAACTGAATAAACGCGGGGTACCGGTGAATGCACTGATTGTCACTGCGCTTGTCGGAACGGTGGCTTTCCTTGCATCTTTCTTCGGTGACGGGGCAGTGTACAACTGGCTCCTGAACGCATCCGGCTTATCCGGCTTTATCGCCTGGCTCGGGATTGCCATCAGCCATTACCGGTTCCGCCGTGCATATGTGGCGCAAGGCAAAGCGTTGAGCGACCTGCCTTACCGTTCGAGATGGTTCCCATTCGGACCGCTATTTGCGTTTGCCGTTTGTACGGTCGTCATTCTCGGGCAAAACTACCAGGCATTTCTGGGAGACCATATTAAGTGGGAAAGCGTGTTTGTCTCGTATATCGGCCTGCCCATCTTTATTGCCGTATGGCTCATTTATAAATTTGTGAAAAAGACAAAAGTCGTTTCTTTACAGGAATGCGATTTTAACCGGGAATCCTAACGGAAAAACCTGTGGTGGCTGCCGCAGGTTTTTTCCTTTCATCAGAAACTTACTTTTAACATAAATTATATGAAATTTACCTTTATTTTAATTTATGAAAACGTTTCCTTTATCTAGGAAAAAATTCATTTTAAATATTTTCCTAGCTCAGAATCCTTTATTTCATGTGGATTCCAGCCTTTTTTAACAATGACGCACACAAATTTGCCAAAAAATTAATCTTTATTTTTTTCTCATTTTACGTTAATATTTAATCTATCGCATTCATTCCCCGAAAAAACCAGCACTTATTTTTCAGTTAATTTCACAAATTATGCCAATATGTGATTTTTACAAGGAGGCAATGGCATGTCAACAATCGACAAGAAAAAAGTTCTGGAAACTGTTCCACAGACCGGATTTTTTGGTCATCCAAAAGGGTTGTCGACTTTATTTTTCCTAGAGTTTTGGGAGAGATTCTCTTACTACGGGATGAAAGGGATTCTGATTTACTACATGTATGACCGCCTGTCAAACGGCGGGTTGGGATTGGACCCGACAACAGCCGCATCGATTGCTTCGATTTACGGCGCGCTTGTTTATATGTCGGGGATTATCGGCGGCTGGATTTCAGACCGTCTGCTCGGTTCCGCCAAAACCGTTTTTTACGGCGGAGTGCTGATTATGCTCGGGCATATTGCGTTGTCCTTTCCGGGAGGGTTCCCGGCGCTGATCGTTTCCATGGTACTGATTGTGCTTGGGACAGGCTTGTTAAAACCAAATGCCGCTGCAACCGTCGGGGAATTGTATGATGAAAAAGACTTGCGCCGCGATTCCGGTTTCAGCATTTACTACATGGCGGTTAACCTCGGGGCCTTCATTGCGCCGCTCATTGTCGGAACAATCGGTCAGGGGTACAATTACCATCTCGGCTTCAGTATTGCAGCGATCGGAATGTTTTTCGGTTTGATCGCATTCACCATGTCCAGGAAGAAAAATCTTGGGCTTGCCGGCTCTGTTGTGCACAACCCGTTGAAGCCGGAAGAAAGAAGATCGACTTTCACCAAAATCGGCGTAGGAGCTGTCGTCCTGATTATTTTGCTGGCGATTACCATTCCGACACGGATTTTAAATCTGAACAGCTTTATTACCATCGTCAGCATTTTAGGATTTTTGATTCCTGCCTGGTACTTCTTTATGATGTACTTTAGCAAAAAAACATCGAAAGACGAACGCTCACGCATTTTGGCTTATATTCCTTTATTTATTGCTTCCATCGTCTTCTGGGCGATTGAAGAACAAGGCGCGAGTTTGCTCGCCGTCTATGCGGACAAGCGGACACAGCTGAATTTTGCCGGCATTCATATTTTACCGTCCTGGTTTCAGACATTGAATCCGCTGTTTATCGTCGTCTTTGCGCCGGTTTTGGCTTCGCTTTGGGTGAAGCTGGGAGACAGGCAGCCGTCTACACCGGTTAAATTTTCGTTTGGGCTTATCCTTGCTGGTTTGTCCTATATGGTCATGATGGCCCCGGCTTACTTTAACGGCTCTTCGTCGCTCGTGAGCCCGCTCTGGCTTGTATTGAGCTACTTCCTTGTCGTGATCGGGGAACTTTGCTTGTCACCGGTTGGTTTGAGTGTATCGACAAAGCTGGCGCCAGCCGCATTCTCGGCGCAAATGCTCAGCCTCTGGAACTTGTCTGATGCTGCGGCCCAAACGTTGAACGCCCAGCTTGTCAAACTGTACAGCGCCAACCATGAAGTGATCTACTTCGGCGGCGTCGGCCTTGTTTCGGTCATTTTGGGCATATTCCTGCTCCTCTACGCACCGGTTATCAAACGGCTGATGAGAGGGATAAAATAATAGATGAAGTGATGAAAAACCGGGGCATTGGTCCCCGGTTTTTTTAATGGATTTGCTGGTATGTGCCGTGTAACAATTGGAGTGGATGCTAATCGATTGGGGTAAGCTTAACCGTTGCTTCTGTCTGGACGGTGTAGCCGTCATACACCATAAACGTATAGGAAGCTTCGCCATTTACGCCAAGAATCGTATTCACATCTGGTACACCTTCTCCGTCAAAAGTGACGAAGTTCGATCCTTCACCAACCGGCGTGGCTTTATACCTTCCTTCCGGGATGTCTTTGCCAACTTCATATCTGCCGGCTGCCAACGTCTTTGGTGCACTTTTCGCTTTCTGCACCTGTCCTGTCAATGAAGCAAGGTCCTTTTTCTTGGCATCCACTTTGCTTTGAGTGGATTTTAATTCTGATTTTGCATTTTTCAAGTCAGCTTGTGCAACATCGACCTGTTTGTTCAAAGTATCGAGTTGCGTTTTAAGATCATCTTGCTGGGATACAAGTTCCTCGGCTGCATCATAGTCATCTTCCCTTAACGTAGACGGGCCCTATGTAAAGAAAAGCCTTCATTTTTGCACGCTTTCTTAACATAAACGCCCTCTAGGTTAAGGAAGAGCCTCGTTTTTTCACGCTTCCTTAACATAGGCGCGCTCTAGGTTAAGGAAGGCCTTCGTTTTTCCGCGCTTCCTTAACGTAGACGCCCTCTAGGTTAAGGAAGAGCCTCGTTTTTTCACGCTTCCTTAACGTAGACGCCCTCTAGGTGAAGAAAGGCCTTCATTTTTCCACGCCTCCTTGCTTGCTGAACACGCAAAATTCCTAGATTTGGCAAGGATGCTGACAGTTTTGGCAAAAATTTAAATGGTTTTTTTAGAAAGTCCAGAGAAAAGCTTGCACTTGAAAGCTGATTCAAGGTATAGAGAAGACAGAATCGTATTTTCAAAGATGAAGTCTTCTATATTTTAAGACACAGGTTGTTGACCCTATATAAAAGAGAAAAACCCGTTTGGAAATCCTCTTTCCAAACGGGTTTTTGTTAAATGCTTTTCTTCTTTCGTGTCAGGCCGTAAGCGATGACAAGCAGGATGAACCATACCGGTGTCACAAATAAGGCAACACGCGTATCTTTTGCTATCCCGAGAACCACGAGGACAAAAACAAAGAACAAGAGTACAATCCAGTTGATGACCGGGGCAAACGGCAATTTAAAAGAGATTTTGGCCGCTTCTTCCGGCATATTCTTCCGGAAACGCAAGTGGGCAACCATAATGACGCCCCACACCCAGACAAAACAGATGGATGAAATGCTTGTGACAAGCGTAAAGACTTGTGTGCTCTTCATAAAATAATTCAGCATAACGCCGATTAACAGCATGATCGTTGAACCAAGCAAAGCAGGTGCCGGGACATTCCGCTTGTTTAACTTTTTAAATATTTTCGGCGCTTTTCCATCTTCTGCAAGAGAGTACAGCATGCGGCTTGTACTGAAAATGCCGCTGTTGCACGAGGAAGCCGCCGAAGTGAGCACCACAAAATTGATGATACCTGCTGCAGCCGGCAGACCGATATCGGCAAATACTCGGACAAACGGGCTCGCATCCGGATTCAGCCGGTTCCACGGGTAAATCGACATGATGACAAACAAAGCACCAACATAAAACAGTAAAATTCGCAGCGGAATCTGGTTGATCGCTTTTGGCAGCGTCTTTGATGGATCCTCTGCTTCCCCGGCTGTTACGCCGACCAGTTCAATCCCGACAAATGAAAAGACGGCCATTTCAAACGCCAGCAGAAACCCTTTTGAGCCATTCGGGAAAAAGCCGCCGTGCTGCCACAGGTTTGTAAAAGAGGCGTGCCCCCCATTGCTTTGAAAACCAGCGAACACGAGGAGAATGCCGATAACAATCAGGGCAATAATGGTGACAACTTTAATAATAGCAAACCAAAATTCCATTTCCCCGAATGCTTTGACTGTCGCAATATTGATGAGAAACAAAACAGCGACGCAAATCAAAGCAGGAATCCACTGTGGCAGATCGGGTACCCAAAATTGAACATACATACCGACTGCGGTAATTTCGGCAATACCGGTTACAATCCAGCAAAACCAATAGGTCCAGCCGGTAATAAAGCCTGCCCACGGTCCGATAAATGTTTCAGCAAAATGGGTAAACGATCCGGTAATCGGCTTGTACATCAGCAGTTCGCCGAGTGCCCGCATCATAAAGAAAAGGGCCAAGCCGATTACGAAGTATACGAGCATAATAGACGGGCCGGCAAAGTGAATCGATTTGCCGGAACCAAGGAAAAGCCCCGTTCCAATTGCGCCCCCGATCGCAATCAATTGAATATGGCGGTTTTTCAGCCCGCGACTCAGTTCTTGTCCATTCGGGCTTTGATCCATACCGATCAACTCCTTATCTATGTATAAATTTGATTATATCACAATCTTCTTATTTGCTGCCGGCAAAAAAACAAACCGTATGTGCAAACGCCTCTGCGGTCGTGTCAGGGTTTTGCAAGGCAGCCTTTATTGTGTGCGCTTTCAAAAACGTCGGGCTAAAACTTCCCATTTTTGAGAAAATTTAACATGCAGAAGCGAACCGGCCCGTGAAAAGAGCCGGCAAGCCTGGGTTTAAGCAAACCATTGCGTTTTTTCTTCTGCTGGTGTCCGTTGCGCTTTGATGTCCAATTCTCTTTTCGGATAGCCGACATAGATGAGCCCGGCAATTTTATCTGCCGGTTCGAGATTAAGATAGTTTTTCAATTCAGGTTCATGCGCGATGTCGCCAGTCCTCACGATTGTAGCCAAACCGAGCTCGGTTGCCGTAAGCAGCAGGTTTTGGATCGCACAACCGGTCGCAACGATTTCCTCAATTTCCGGAACAATGCCGGAGGGGCTGACAGCAACCGCGATCACCACCGGCGCCCGTAGCGGCCCTTTGCGCGCTTTTTCAATCTTTTTCGCCGCTTCTTCTTCACTCAGGCCTTCCGCTTTCCCGGCTGCAATCCTGGCCATTTCCTCCCCGAGTTTGGCGCGCCCTTCCCCTTTAAACACGCGGAATTTCCACGGTTCTGTTTTCTTATGGTTTGGCGCCCATGTGGCAGCTTCGAGCAACGTTCTAATGACATCATCGGGCACCTCTTTATTGTCTGTCACACCGATGGAACGGCGCGATTTGATCAGATCCATCACACCCATTTTCCCAACTCCTTTAGCCATACTAGTTTAAGTATAAGACAGGAAAATACGTCAATCAACAAAAAACATTTTTCCACCGTGGAAATACATTATTGAAAGATGGCGCTGATCTTTTGCACGTCTGCTTCCGTCAGGCTGACTTCCAATGTTTTCAGATTGTCAATCACCTGTTCCGGCCGTTTGGCACCCGGAATGACAGCATCAATGGAAGGCTGGGAGAGATACCAAGCAAGGACAACATGTGCGACATCCACGCCTTTTTCTTTCGCAATCGGGCGGAGTTTTTCAACCTTTTCCAAATTGCGGAGATAGGTTTCCCCTTGGTAAAGCGGATTTTTCGCACGGCCGCCTTCAAATTTGGTATCTTTTGTATATTTGCCGGCGAGCAGCCCGGATGCGAGCGGAAAATACGGGATAAACGAAATACCGTTTTCCGCTGTGTACGGAAGTAAGTCTTTTTCAGCCTCGCGTTTGAATAAATTGTACTCCGACTGCAGCACATCGACATATCCGTCTTTGTTTGCCTCTTTCAATTGTTCAATGGAAAAATTGGAAACACCGATTGCACGGATTTTCCCTTCATCTTTCAGTTCTTTTAAGGCGCCGACTGCTTCGTCTTTCGGAGTATGGTCATCCGGGAAATGGATATAAAACAAATCAATATAATCGGTTTGCAGGCGTTTCAGGCTGCTTTCGACCGCTTCTTTTAAAAATGCAGGGGAGTTGTCGAACACCACTTTTCCATCGACAAATTTATGTGCACCTTTTGTGGCAAGCACGACCTTGTCACGGCCGCCGTGTTCTTTTAGCACCTCGCCGATCAACTCTTCCGAACGTTTTGGCCCGTAAATAAACGCAGTATCAAGAAAATTGATGCCGTGATCAATTGCCGTGCGCACAACTTCTTTTCCGGTTTCATCGTTGAGATTCGGGTGAATATTATGTCCGCCGACCGCGTTTGTGCCGAGGCCGACCGGGTTGACATACAAATCCGATTTGCCGAGTCTTCTTTGTTTTTCCATCTTACCTCCGCCTTTCTCTTCAGATTTCAATTTTTATCATAGCAAATCGAAAAGAAATGTAAAAATATTTCGGTTTCCGGCCAAACAGGCACATGTGCGGGCTGTTTGCATACAAATGGGAACGTGTGAAAGAAAAAGGAGGGGTTATTGTGGCAAGAACGTTAGCTTGGCATGAAACATTGGAAATTCATGAGCTGGTTGCATCCCAGACAATTTGTTTGATCCGGTTTAAATCCGTCGTGAGAAATGTGTCCGATGCGGGGCTTCGGGAACTGTATACGTTTTCGATCCGGGCACTTGAAAAAAATATTCGCGACCTTCTGCAGTTTTATCCGCAGGCGCCGCGGGAAGAGGAAATAGAAGAAAACGAGGAGCGGCAAACCAATCCCGGTTTTCAGGCCGGTGAACTGCTGACCGCTTCCAAAACGGCTGTACGAAATTATGCGACTGCCATTACAGAAACAGCCACGCCGGCATTGCGCACCGTGCTTGTCCGCCATTTGAACAGCGCGATCGACTGGCATGCGCGCGTATTCAACTATATGCATGAACATGGTATGTACCAGGCCTACAACTTAAGCCAATTGCTGAACAACGATGTCCGGAACGCCAACCGGGCGCTGCAAATGCGGGAAGAAGAGTGAAGAATCCGGCGCCCGTGCTGCATTAAATGCGGCACTAGCGAGTGAACCGGCACACATGCTGCAATAAATGCAGCACCAGTGCAGGAACAGAAATCAGCCGGTACCTATTTTCAGGGTAGATGCCAACGCCGCAAAGAATCTGGTACCAGCGAAAGAATGAAAATCCCGTCGCAAATTTTCAGGGTAGACAGCCATGCATGAATACGGCATCAGCCGAACAAGGAAAGTCATTTAGCGAAATAGGCACCATGCCGCAATAAATGCAGCACCAGTGCAAAGGAACAGAAATCAGCCGGTACCTATTTTCAGGGCAGACGCCAATGCCGCAAAGAATCTGGTACCAGCGGAAGAATGAAAATCCAGTTGCAAATTTTCGGGATAGACAGCCATGCTTGAATATGACACCAGCCGTAGAATGAAAGTCATCCAACAAGATAGGCTCCATGCCGCAATGAATGCAGCACCAGCGCAGGAACAGAAATCAGCCAGTGCCTATTTTCAGGGAGAAAGCCATACCCATTGAATGCAGTGCCAGCAAGTCACCCACCGACATAGGCGCCCATGCTGCAATAAATGCGTACCAGCGGTGGAACGACCCGTATTTTCAGGGTAATCGCCCGGCGGCAAAATAAATAGCGCCCGCAGAAGGATGAAAATCAGCCGGTGTAATGTTCCGGATAAAAGAATGGAAAACCGCGGATCGATTGTTCATCCGCGGTATATCCTTTAAAAGGTACAGCGAGCAGTCCGCAACCGGAATGAACCGGATCCGGCCCCACTATATCCAACGGTGAGACAAGCCATACCCGCTGTTTTTTTCTGTGTTCCATTACCATTTTGTCTTATTCAGAAACCGAATAGTCAATCGCGGCCCATTGATTTTTGCCAATCCTTATTCCAGATTGCTGTGCCGGCTCAACGCCGCTTCATCCCCCGATTTCTGCTGTCCGGCAATTTTCAGGCAAACCGCGTCAAAAAACAGATGGACGGACTGGTCGAACAATGAGCTGAGCGGCTGCCTGCTTTCAATTTCTCCCGGCCTCCGGTATTTCGTGGCAGACGGAATATGGACCACGCTATCCGAAGTTTCCGCAAGCCTCGAAGACGGATCAGAAGTCACGCCCACAACAGATACCCCATTCTTTTTCGCTTTTTCCGCCGCTTGCACCACATTGGAAGTCGTGCCGGAACCAGAGACGGCAATCAATAAATCTCCCGGCTGAATGGAAGGGGTGATCGTCTCGCCGACGACAAACACATGGAAACCAAGATGCATGAGCCGCATCGCAAAAGACTTGGCCATCAGCCCTGAACGCCCCTCGCCCAATACGAAAATGCTTTTCGGAGAGGCAAGCATATCCGCAAGCTTTTCCACTTGTTCCCCGTCTATTTTTGAAAATACCGTTTGAATTTCATTTAAAATGACTTCTATTTCCCGATTCATTTCAATGCCTCCCAAGTTTCTTTTATCTTTCTTGCCGCAAGCAAAGGGTCACTTGCCTTGCTGATTGCCGAACCAACAATGAGCACATCCGGCTGAAGGGCGCGGACAGCAGCCAAATTTTCCAGTGAAATGCCCCCGGCCACCGCAAGCTGCTGGCTGCGCGATGCTGCACGGCGCCCCCAGGTTCCGCCTCCGCCTTCTTCCTGCTGGTCCTTGCTGATATGCTGGCAGACGATGGTGTTTTCCAAACGGGCAATCTCCGCCTGTTGATGCGCCTGCGTATTCAAAAGGTCAACCATCACTTGCCTGCCAAACTGCCCGGCCGTATCCATACATGTACGGAGCGTGACAGGGGGAGCCGCCCCCATCACAGTCGCAATGTCGGCTCCCGCCCGAAAACAAAGTTCAAATTCGTACTTTGCATTGTCGAACGTCTTGATATCGGCGACCACCGTTTTGTCCGGAAACCGGTTTTTTATGTCATAAATGCTTTTGACGCCGAATTCTTTAATTAACGATGTGCCGACTTCAATCCATTCTATCGCTTTTTCCGCTTTTGCTGCAATTTCGATCGCTTCCTGGATCGTGAAACGGTCTAATGCCAGTTGAATCTTCATTTTAAAACCGCCTTTGCTTCAAGATTTTCCGGCGCCAGAGGAGACGCCTGCTTTTTTGTGCGGACCGTCAAGGTTAACAGAACCGAGACAAGGAGCGAAACCGCCATAAAGATAAAAGATGCCTGCGTGCTGCCCGTTGCCCCGTTTAAAAACCCGACAATGTATGCGCCAACAAAAGAGCCTAAAGCACCCATGCTATTGATAAAGGCATTGGCACTTCCGGATACATTTTTCGGCAAAATTTCCGGCATAATTGCGAAAAACGGCCCGTATGGCGCATACATGGCGCCTCCCGCAATGACAAGCAGCGCGTAAGAGAACCAGAAATTGGATGAACCGATCAAATAAGAACCGTAGAAAGCAATGGTGCCAATCAAAAGCGATACCCAGACAAATGTTTTGCGGTTTAACGTTTTATCGGAAAAATAGGAAACAGCGATCATGCCGATTGTCGCCAATAAGTAAGGAGCGGCAGACAACCAGCCCGTTGCTACAATATCCATATGGGAGGCCGCTTTTATCATCGACGGCAGCCACATGACAAATCCGTAAACCCCAATGCTCCATGCAAAATACTGGATCGCGAGAATAAGCACCGTCTTGTTGCGGAACATTTCTTTATATCCCGCTATCGCAATCATCCCTTTTTGTTCTTCTTTCATCTCAAATGCAATGTTTTTCTTTTCCTCATCTGTCAGCCACTTTGCTTCTTCCGGCTTATTTTCAACCAGCTTCCACCAGAAAAATGCCCAAATGACGGCCGGAATCCCTTCCACAATAAACATTCCCCTCCAGTCAAGCGCCTTTATCAAATAACCGGAAACTATGGACATCCATAAAACGGTGACAGGATTGCCCAAAATTAAGAAGGTGTTGGCACGGGAACGCTCTTCCTTTAAAAACCAGTTGCTCAAAAAGACGAGCATTGCCGGCATAACGGCAGATTCTACAACACCAAGGAAGAACCGGATCGGGTACAGCCATGCAACGTTATGGACCAGACCGGTTGCAGATGCAAGCAGGCCCCAGAGAATCAGGCTGACAAATACGAGCTTCTTGGCACTTCTTTTTTCTGCATACGCCGCGCCCGGAACTTGGAAGAAGAAGTAACCGAGAAAAAATAATGCTGATAAAAAGGAGGCAACACCTGTTGTGATATTTAAATCCTGTGCCATTCCGCCCGCTGCGCCAAAGCTGTAATTTGCCCGGTCAAAATAGGCAAGGCTGTAGGTAATGAAAGCGATTGGAACCAGATGCAAAAATCTCTTCTTGCTTGCGACATTTCTCAACGACTTTTCCATTCCAAAACACTCCTTTGTTGTGGGTTTAACCGTTTTTCACTGAATGCCCGTTCATAAATGCCAACAGTTCTTCCCGGGTCGGAAGCCCGTTTTTATCCCCGGAAGACATGGTTTGTAAAGCGCCGATTGCATTCCCTCTTTCCGCTGCTTCAAATGGAGTTAAACCGTCGAACAGGCCGCTTAATACACCGGCTGCAAATCCGTCTCCAGCACCAACCGTATCCACCACTTTGGTAACCGGGAAGCCTGGAACGGTATGCGCTTTCTTTTTCGTTGCCACATAGGCGCCTTTTGCCCCGAGTTTGACAAACACCATTTTGGCACCGCGTTCGAGATAATCGTTCGCGATATCTTCAGGTGCTTGATAGCCGGTCAAAATTTTTCCTTCTTTGATGCCGGGAAAAACAATATCGGCCTGGCAGGCGTATCTTTGAATCGTATCCGCCATCGTTTTTTCGTCTTTCCACATGGAAGGGCGCAAATTCGGATCAAATGAAACGGTACTGCCTTCTTTTTTGGCTTTTTGTATGAAAGCTTCGCTCAGTTCCCGTACAGACGGGGAAAGGGCGAGCGGGATGCCCGTTAAGTGATAATGTTTGGCAAGCATTTCCCCGAGTTCAGGGAAATCTTTGATCCCCATCAGGCTTGCAGCGGAGTTTTTACGGTAGTAATAAACACCCGGATCGCCTTCCGATACTTTTTCTTTCAATTGAAATCCCGTCAAGTTTTCTTCGTCTCTTTTAATCAAGGAAGTATCCACTTTTTCACGCTGCAGTTCCTGGATGATATAATCGCCAAGCGGGTCTGTTCCGACTTTGCTCAGCCACAGCACTCGGTACCCGAGGCGCGAAAGCCCAATTGCCACATTTGTTTCCGCCCCTGCCAGTTCTTTTGTAAAATGCCGGACCGAGGCGAGCTGCCCGGGTTCTTCCGCAATAAACATACCCATCGCTTCTCCGAATGTCAGCACATCATACACTTTCATTTACGAACACCTCTTCTTTCAGCAGTTCGATATAATCTTTCAAATCACTTATAATCGGAAATTCCAGCGCAATCGCGGCATCTTTCAGCAACAGACGCAGCAACCGTTTCCATTTTTGCCTGCCGTTTTGGCCAATTGGGATCGTTGCATAACCGGATGCCGTTTCCACCACTTCTTTCACGTGAATGTATACCACCTCGTTTTTTAAAGCGGCAGCGGCCTCTTCAGCATCTTCCCCTGTATAAGCCCAGTTGCCGATATCACAGGTAAAACGGATCGGAATAGCCTTGCTGCGGCATGCTGCAAAAAATGGCGCGAGCCGCTCTGTTTTTCCCCCGAGGGCGGTTTGATCATTCTCAATGGTCACCAGAATGCCGGCATCTGAAAAGCGGGCGGCAGCCTTGGCAAGCGCATCCATATCGGATAGGCCCTCCCGGTAGTTGCCCAATGAAAATTTGATGAGTTTTGCCCCGAGCTCCACAGCCTCCTGCCTATAAGGCGCCATATCGATAACTTGGTGATCCTCTCCAAATAAAGAAACCGGGCAGGAATAGTAAGGGATCAGCCCCGCCTTATCGAGCATGCCTTTCACCGCGGGTAAAAGAGAAGCCGGGTCTTCAAGCAGCTCCCGCCGGATTTCCACCCCGTCACATCCGGCCTTGCGGATGGCGGCGAATAACACCGGGTAAGATAAAATGGCAGTATCCTGAAATGCATTCATGGTGACAAATAAATGGGCCATTGGTGTTTCCTCTTTTCTTGTGTGTTGGAACCGGATTTCTTGGGACCGGTACCATTTTTCGATGCCGGACCTGTATTTTATAAAATAAACAAAATATCGCAGCTCTGTTGCCTGCTGTAAAAAATAGTCATCGTGCAAATTGGTGCTTGGGAACTTAAGTACAACTTATATAGTTTGCAAAATTTCCATGAGCAGTGCGATGTTGGGATATTTTTTGGACTTTCCCGTTTACTCTATCTATCGTTTTTCCTGTTTTTGATGTTTCCGGAAGCTCTTTTTCTTTTTAGATGGGACCGGTACCATTAAAGGGGAAAGCTGCCACTTTTGTCTTGGCCAATCCCATGTTGACAGCTTTTCAATCCTGCGAGCTGATCCTTTGATGCAGGATTTCAGCCTGTATCGTCGCCTCTTTCGGTGAAACCGATCTCATTTTTCCTTAGGGGGGAAGTTATCTCCCCGGGGCAGATTCCCTTTCAATCAAACGCGTCTGGTAAGAGATCGTCTGGACCGGCGATTCGTTGTCCGCCAGCCGTTTTAAAATGAGTTCCATTACTGTTTTACCAATTTGATAAGTCGGCTGTTCAATGGTGGTAATGCCTGAAAATACGGCAGCTGCCCACTCCGGATTGTCAAAGCTCAGAAAACCGGTATCGTCAGGAATTTTATAGCCCTGTTCTTTCAGTTTGATAATGATTTTTAACGCGATGACACTGTTTCCGGCAATGATGGCCCTTGGTTCTTTGCTGGTGCGGGACAAAAACGTATTGAGCTTTTTCTCCAATTGGCTTTCGTCATTGAGATCCACTTCAAACAAATCTTCCAGGCTCGGGTGACTGGGATTAACAAGCCGTAAAGCCTCCTGAAATCCTGTATACCGTTCGTGCCGCGGGCTGAAATGTGCAACCGGCTCTGTAAAATAGCCGATTCTTTTATAATTTTTCTTTATCAGATAGGACACGGCCTGCATCACGGCCCCGCGGTTATCAATTTCAACGGTATCAAACGGCAGCTCAGGAATTTTACGGTCAACCAGGACAATCGGAGTTTTGCCGTTTTCCGACAAGGTTTCCAAAAAGTCGCTGTTTCCTCCTGTTGTTTGAATCAGCAGCCCGTCAATCTTGTGGGACTGCAGCATAGAAATATACTCGCGTTCTTTTGCCGGCTGGTTATCAGAGTTGCAAATCAGCAAACTGTAGCCATGCTGCTTGCAGACATCCTCAGCTCCCCTTAAAATCGCCGTTGTATACGGGTTGGTAATATCCGCAACCAGCGCGCCAATCAAGTAGCTGCGGCTGCTTTTCAGCCCTCTCGCCAAATTATTCGGGCGGTATTGGAGTTCATCGATCACCTGTTTGATTTTTTGCTGGGTTTTCGGTGACAATTCATGAAACCGGCCGCCTAAATATCTCGAAACGGTCGATTTCGACACGCCAGCTTTTTTTGCCACATCGTAAATCGTGACTTTCGCTTCTTTTCCCCTCATGTTGTTTACCATCCATCTTTAAAATGAAACCGGTACCATTTGATTTCATTATAACAAAGTGAGAGGAGCTGTCAATCAAAAATGAACGGAAATTTTTTCCGACTCCTCCCGGTTTTGTGCCGCCGCATATGAAAAAGAGCTCTTTTTCAAGAGCTCAGTTTTTAAATGAGTGAATCGGGGCCGGGATTCTGCCGCCGCGGGCAATGAAGTCCGCTGATGAAAAGGAATGGACGCCCATCACCGGCGCATGTCCGAGCAGGCCGCCAAATTCGATCGTATCGCCAACCTTTGTGCCCGGTGCCGGAATGATGCGGACCGCTGTCGTTTTATTGTTAATGACGCCAATTGCAGCTTCGTCCGCGATCATTGCTGAAATCGTTTCTGCCGGAACATCGCCCGGAATTGCAATCATGTCAAGGCCGACGGAGCAGATCGCGGTCATCGCCTCCAGTTTTTCGAGATTCAAGGACCCGCGGTTGACCGCATCAATCATGCCGGCGTCTTCAGAAACCGGGATGAATGCGCCGCTTAAGCCGCCAACATGGCCGCATGCCATAACACCGCCTTTTTTCACGGCATCATTCAGCAAAGCGAGCGCCGCCGTTGTTCCGTGCGTACCGACAGACGCAAGGCCCATTTCTTCCAAAATATGGGCTACAGAGTCGCCAACAGCCGGTGTCGGGGCAAGCGACAAGTCGACAATCCCGAACGGAACACCGAGCCGTTTGGATGCTTCCATGCCGACAAGCTGGCCCATCCGCGTAATTTTAAATGCGGTTTTCTTGACCGTTTCCGCAACGACATCAAACGGTTCGCCTTTCACTTTTTCAAGGGCGCGTTTCACCACACCCGGACCGCTGACGCCGACATTGATGACGACATCCGCTTCACCAACCCCGTGGAACGCGCCGGCCATAAACGGATTGTCTTCCACCGCATTCGCGAACACAACGAGTTTTGCACAGCCGAGCCCTTGCGTATCGGCAGTCAGCTCGGCCGTCTTTTTGATGATGACACCCATATCACGGACCGCGTTCATGTTAATACCGGAGCGAGTCGAGCCGACATTGACCGAGGCACAGACCCGTTCGGTTTCAGCCAGTGCCCTTGGAATCGAATCTATCAATATTTTATCGCCTTTGTGGCAGCCTTTTTGCACCAGCGCCGAAAAGCCGCCAATAAAGTGAACGCCGACTTTTTTCGCAGCCGCATCAAGGGTCTTGGCAAAAGCAATGTAATCTTTTTCGTCCGTTGCCCCGGCGATGAGGGAAATCGGCGTGACCGAGATGCGTTTGTTAATGATCGGGATACCGTATTCCGATTCAATCTCTTCCCCGGTTTGGACAAGGTTTTCTGCCAATCGCGTTATTTTATCATAAATCTTCCGTCGCGCCTTTTCCCCGTCCGCGTCAATGCAGTCGAGGAGCGAAATGCCCATTGTGATGGTGCGGATATCGAGTTTTTCTTCTTCAATCATCCGGATGGTTTCAAGTATTTGTTTCGTCTCCATGATTGTCCCCCGTTTTTACAAGCTGTGCATCGATTGGAAAATTTCTTCGCGCTGAATTTTGATTTGGACTTGCAGTGCTTCGCCTTTTTTCGCAAGGGCTTGTTTGATTTCATCAAAATTCGCTTCAGCATTCGACAAATCGAGCATCATCATCATCGTGAAATAACCGCTCATGATGGTCTGGCTGACATCGAGAATATTAATCTTTAATTCTGCCAGCTGTGTGCTGACACCGGCAATAATGCCAACCTGATCTTTGCCGATTACTGTCAAAATTGCTCTCATTTTGTCCACTCCTGTTTTGTAAAAAAATTCATATCCTTACTATCACAAATTTTTCCGGTCTTGTCTATGTATATTTTTGGAATTTTTCATTAAAAAATAGGGCAGCAAGATTGAAACTCCCCTGCTGCCCTTTTCGCCGGAAACGGATTTTCGCAAACTTTCAGTATCATATAGAGAACAAGCACACCGGCAACGAGACCGGCACCCGCAAGCCGGTTTTTCGTTGCATAATTCTAATCTGAGTGGAGACGCCGTCTGCTAAAAATCATATGTTAAAAGCTGTTCTTCCGCCACCCGGGTCAGCTTTCTGCTGTCAATCATATTCGTGATATGCGGTGTAGGCACTGCCTGCTTAAAGCATGTCAACAACGATCCTGCGCTCAAACTATTCTTTTTTTGCGCCGCCCGGGTAAAGCTTTCGTAGCTGTCAATCATATTCGCGATATGCGTGTAGGCGCCGCCTGCCGTAAGCATGTCAACAACGATCCTGTGCTCAAGCTGTTCTTTCTTTATACCGCCCGGCTCAGCTTTCGTAGCTGTCAATCATATTCGCGATATGCGTGTAGGCGCCGCTTGCCGTAAGCATGTCAACAACGATCCTGCGCTCAAACTGTTTTTTCTTTGCACTGCCCAGGCTTAGCTTTCGTAGCTGTCAATCATATTCGCGATATGCGTGTAGGCGCCGCTTGCCGTAAGCATGTCAACAACGATCCTGCGCTCAAACTGTTTTTTCTTTGCACTGCCCAGGCTTAGCTTTCGTAGCTGTCAATCATATTCGCGATATGCGTGTAGGCGCCGCCTGCTGCAAGCGCGCCCGCAACAAGGATGGCTTCCGCAAGTTGTTCTTCCGTTGCGCCCGCTTTTTGCGCCTGTTTGGAATGAAAATCAATGCAATACGGGCACTCGGTAATATGGGCGACCGCAACAGCAGCCAGTTCTTTGACAAGTGCAGGCAGTTTGCCGGCTTTCATAGCAGCAGCACCGAACGCATTGTAGGCCGCGAAACCGTCTTTGGCAAGATGGTTCATGTTGGCAAGTTTTTTCATATTGGATTTTTTGTAAATCGTATCACTGGCATCTTCAATCAGGGCAAGCTGCATATGGACACTGTGGGCCACCGCGCCGCCTGCTTCCAGTGCCGCTGCCACAAACGCCGCTTCTGTAAGTTCTTCGAGACTGACACCCGCTGCTTTTGCTTTTTTCGTATGAATGTCGAGGCAATACGGGCATTTTGTCGCATGGGCCACGGCGACGGCGATGATTTCTTTGTCCCGGGCAGAAACGGCACCGTCTTTAAACACTTCGGCATTGAGGCGGTCAAAAGCAGCCGCCTGTTCCGGCGCAAGGTCTTTTAATTTCGATAGATGTTGCAGCATATCTTTTTCATAATACGACATAAAGGACACTCCTCCCAATTGGAATACTTGTTTTTCATTATAGCCCTTCCATCTGAAAATGAATATTCATCTGCTTTTGTGTGGTAAAATGGGAAGAAGATCAATATCAGGATGGTGATGGTTTTGTTTGATTTTGATACAGTCATTGAGAGAAAAAATACCGCTTCTGTTAAATGGGAGCAGGTCAAACAGGTCTTCGGGGAAGAAGATGTGCTCCCGATGTGGGTGGCCGATATGGATTTCAACCCGCCGTATGAAGTGGCGGAAGCGATTAAAAAGCGGGTTGAACACGAAATCCTCGGATATGCGTTTGTGCCGGATTCCACTGCAGAAGCGATTCAGGCATGGCTGAAAAAGCGCCATAACTGGGACATCCACCCGGCGTGGATCGCGTACTGCACCGGCATTGTGCCGGCAATCAGCACAGCCATTCAGGCATTTACTGAACCGGGCGATAAAGTACTGCTGATGTCTCCGGTGTACCATCCGTTTTTCCATATGGTTGAAAAAAACGGCCGCGTTGTCGTAAACGCGCAGCTGAAGCTTGTGGAAAACCGGTTTGAAATCGACTGGGAGCAGGTTGAAGCGCGGCTAAAAGAAGGGGCAAAGCTGTTTTTAGGCTGCAATCCGCATAATCCGGGCGGGCGCGTCTGGACGAAAGACGAGCTTATGAAAATGGCGGATCTTTGCGCGCAGTATAACTGTTTGTTTTTGTCCGATGAAATCCACTCCGACCTTGTATACCCGCCGCATACCCATGTGCCGGTTGCTTCGCTCGGGGACAAGTACCGCGATATGACCATCACCTGCATTGCGCCGACAAAAACGTTTAATCTAGCCGGGATCAAAGCTTCTGCCGTCATCATTCCGAACCCGGAACTGCGCAAAAAGTTCAAAGATGTGCAGGCGGTAAACGGGACATCTGCCTTGAATACATTTGGCATTGTCGGCATGGAAGCAGCATACCGGCACGGCAGCGAATGGCTGGATGCGCTCCTTGTTTACTTGAAGGAAAATATTGATACAGCGGCACGGTTCATCGCGGAACGCCTGCCGGAAATCCGGGTGATGGAAACAGAAGGTACGTATTTAATGTGGCTCGACTGCCGCACATATGGCCTGGAAGAAGAAGCATTGAAAGACCGTTTATGGAAAAAGGCAAAGCTCGGCGTCGAAATTGGCAGCAAATTCGGCCCTGGCGGAGAAGGCTTTATCCGCATGAACATCGCCTGCCCACGCAAAATTTTGATGGAAGGCTTAAACAGGCTCGAAAAGGCCTTTGCGTAAGGAAAAGGCCGGCCCAAAAGGTTTGGGCCGGCCTAGGTGTTTTTGGGTGCTTGCAATGCGGGATGATGGAGTCTTTATGTTTTTCGCGTCCTTGAGCATGTTCGCAGTCCCCTTGGAAGTTTAACCAATATCCACAAACCTTTCTTTTTCAAGGATTCTAATCACTTGGCTTAGGTCTGGCACAATATCGGAGGTATGTTTTTCATTTTCAAGTTGAGTATTTAAGTCTTTTCTAACTGATACAGGTAATGCGGTGCTGCAACACAACAACACAAAGTCGTAATATATAAATGATTCAATCAAAATATATCTTTGAACAACCTCTGTTTTTCAACAGGATGGACTCAGTAAAATCCAATGGAAACAGGAAGCCCTTCATTTTCTAAGAATATGTTGATTCGCTGTTTTTGATTTGAAAAGGTTTTAATAGATCTTCAAAAATGGATTTGATTGAGTCATCTTCTATAATATTGGCCATATATCTAAACATCATCCAGAATATAATCACGATGGCTTCTAAGCTAGTTTACCAGGGCCGGCAATGGAAATTGAAAGTTACTGGGACCAACAAATGGCTGCTGGCTTTTGCTCGCTTATACAATGCCTTTTCTAGACAATCATGGTAATAGAAAAGCCGAAACAAAGCAGAAAACTTTAAAAATTAAATCATAACGTTTACTTAGTATACCCACAAATACATGAATTAGGGAATATTTACCCATCAAAGCAGCAAAAGTAAATTTATCGAATACTCAGACACCTCTAGATACCTTCTCTTGGGAAAACTACCTATTACCACGATTGTTAGATTTTCGTCACGGATTTGGTATTACCTATATTAATGAACCAAGAAAAACTGGACCCGAATTGGATCCAGCCTAAGTTTAAGTTGACAATTGAATTGAAACTGAAAATGAACTGGATGCATCCCTACTTTCCAGCAGATAGCCTTGATGCCTTATTGTCCAGATACCAACACGAAACAGCAGGTGCCGGCTCATTTTTTATAAAAGCGGGTAACTTCTTCTGCAATTGGATTTTCATGATCCAATTTACAAATATCCTGAAGGACTGCCTGCAATCCTTTTTCTTTCAGCTGCTTTTGCAGTTCGACCGCTTCTGGATCAGTATCGACGTCAAATTTTAAGCAGTAGGCGATGGCCTGGGCAAGATGCGTAAACGGCAGTCCTAATTTTTGTGCTTCTCTTGCCGGCCTTACCAAACGGTCTTCAGGACCCAGTTTGCGGATTGGGGAGCGCCCGACCCTTCTCACATCATCTTTAAAATACTTATTTTGGAAACGTCCCAGAATCTTTTCAATATATTGCTGGTGTTCCGATGGATTTAAACCATACCGTTTAATCAAATAATTGCCGGTTTCTTCAACTGTTGCTTTCACTTTCTGATAGATTTCCGTATCTTCCAATGCTTGATCGATTGTTTCTTTTCCTTCTGCATAGCCGATATAAGCAGTGACAGCATGCCCAGTATTGACCGTAAATAATTTCCGTTCAATATAAGGCTGAATATCAGACACAATCTTCATACCTGTTACTTCAGGAATGCTGTCTTTCGTTTCAACCACCCATTCAAAGTAAGGTTCAACCAAAACATCCAGTAATTTTTCATTATGCTGGGCAGGAACAATACGATCGACCGCACAATTCATAAAAATGACCTGATTTTCCATTTTAGTACGTGTATCTGGATCTAACAGTTTTACAACATGCTCTTTCAATATATCAGTTGCCGAGATTTGGTTTTCACAGGCAATGACATACAGTTTTTCATCTGTTTTCTCTAATCTGCTGGTAATCCCTTTTGCAATTAAAGGAGCAATTCCTGGTAGAATGCTGACGCCGACTGCAGTGGTCACATAAGTTGCTTTTTCAATTGCTTCTACAACAGCCTCAGGATCAGTTTTACTATTAATACCGGATACGTTTGTAATATGTTGAACTTCTTGATGCTCTGCAGCCATATAAACATCATATGACTTCTTACTGTTCAATTCCTGGATAATCTGGTCAGCCACATCTACAAACGTAACATGATATCCTGATTGTGAAAATAGTGCACCGATAAAACCTCTCCCAATGTTTCCTGCTCCAAAATGGACTGCTTGTTTCATGATCATCATTCCTCTAGAATTTTATTTTTTATAAACTGGTAAAAAGATTTTTCCAGTTTTTCGCGAATTAAATGTTCATTGGCAGATGAAAAAATCAAGATGCTTTTATTGTCCTCAATGATCGTTGAGCTCACAAGGCTCATGATCTCTCTTTGGATCGGTGTTAATTCTTCTGGCGCTAAAAGGAGAAGGATATTGCGTACACTCATTGGTTTTTCATCCATTCCCCTTAAAATGAAGGGCGTATCTAAATGCCCCAACTGAAAAGCCAGTTTCTTCACACCTTGATCCTGGCAATGAAAGAGAGCCATATTTGTTCCCGGAATTCCGAGGCCAGCAATTTTTTCGCGTTCCAGCAGCCGCCTATATATCGAATCAACATTTTTTATGATATCTTGCTGAAAGCAGGATTCAACCATCAAACGAATAATACCCCGATAATCTTCTCCGTTTAAACCGGTATAGACTTTAAGATTCCTCAATAAGGTTGATATGCTCGAATACATATATTTCATGTCATCCATTAGATTATCCAATGTTTTGGGTCCAGACAAAAAGTCAGTTTCAATGGGTTTTACGTTTTTTTCTCTAAAATCTTTCTGGTCTGAGTGAATATAGCTATTAATGTACCCCTCAATATTTTTCACATCTTCTTTACTCAATAAGGGATTGACATAAATGTACGTATGTTTTGCCCACGGAAGCCTTACAGTTGAAAATACCAAATCATATTGATCAAGATCCTTTGTCTTCATTTCTTTTATGGATGAAATTTCAATGTTCGTGATGCATGGTATCTCTTTGCGCAGCCGAGTTTCAAGCATTTTAGATGCACCGATTCCAGTCGGACAGACGACTAACGCATGCAGATTAATATTTGACTGTCTTTGTTCCAAGGATGCACCGAAATGCAGAACAATATAGGCGATTTCATCGTCTGGAAAAGACAAATCCTTAAATACCCTCTGTGTAACGTCTGTAATGACTTTGAATAATTTCGGATATTGCTGTTTAATTTGTTCTGTCAAAGGATTATACGACCCAAGATTTTTTCTGATTCTGAAAATTGAAGGCTTTAAATGGGCTAGCAGGCCTTGAAAAAGCGAAAAATCAGAAGTCAAATCAACGTTAATTTTTTGTGAAACCAATTCGATCAAATGTTTAATATTCCTACTTGTGATCACATTGTCGTCATACACTGACTCGGCGCTTTGCACTTTTGAACCCTTAAAATACTCCGCTAAATACTGCTTTTCAAGTTCTGAAATCTCGTTTTTTATTTCATTTTCAATTCTGTGGCAAACTGACTGAACAAACGCAATATCACTTTCCTCAAGATCGCTATGATGGTCTACGTCCTGCAATCTGTAACCCTTACTGTATCTTTGATAAGTGATATAAACTTGTAAAATAAAAGCCATATAATCACTATCTGCCAGATCAATTTTCTTTTCTTCCAGCTCTGTATTGACAGCATTTTGAACTACATTTAAATACGCTGGTTCAAAATAATGAAGAAATAAGCTGTCCGTATACCTAAATCTGTGGTGATCTAGCTGAAATAGGGCTTCTATCAGCTCTTCGTGAAAATGCTGGATAAAAAACTTTCCCAAAGCCTTTCTTTTCGAAGCTTCATTGCCTGAAAGCTGTATACCAAAATTACGTTTCCGAATCAGCATAAGGCCGAATCCTTTCACAAATGCCTGCAAATCATCCAGATAAGAGGCAATTGTCGCTGCGGAAATATCAAGGTCTGAAATCAATGCATGCTGTTTTATCGGTTCTTTCGCTTGCAACAGTTTTATTAGGACTATTAATTTTCGTTGATCAACCGAAAAATCTAATGGACGCATTCTTGACAGACTTTGGGAAAGTTTGAAGATATCCTCATTTTTTCCTTTAATGTATAAGAAGTTATCTTTATTCCTTGAAATTTTCAAGTTATATTCTGATAAAATCTTTTCTATGTTTCTCATGTCCCTGTTCACAGTTCGTTCGCTTACATGAAGTGTACTTGCAAGCGAAGAAACTGTGTGGGTCCCACTCATTTTTAGGAGCAGTTCCAGTATGTTTTTTTCCCTGTTTCGAATAAACATCTGATCAGCCCATTTCTTTTTTCGTGGAACAGCCCTTTTTATATGATTATGAATTAACAGGTTGTTCAGTAATGCTGCCAAAATAGCTTAACAATTCATCGACCGTTTTTGCTTCAGTCATTTTTTTAACTGTTTCTAAATCGGAGCATGTCTCTGCTATTTTCGACAGAATACCTAAATGCTCACCATTCTTTCCGGCAATGCCTATGACCATGCGGACCGTATT
The DNA here is from genome assembly GCF_038593185.1 of Weizmannia sp. FSL K6-0777. Classification (NCBI taxonomy): domain Bacteria; kingdom Bacillati; phylum Bacillota; class Bacilli; order Caryophanales; family Bacillaceae; genus Heyndrickxia; species Weizmannia sp. FSL K6-0777. The sequence continues at coordinate 336,448 of NZ_CP151971.1, read as the reverse complement.
CCCATCAAAATCAATTCCCTCCGGAACTTGGATAACTGTAATCCCAGATTTCAAAATTGCCTCTTTTGCTTCATCTGTCCCATGCGGAATAGCAATCTCATTACCGATATAAGTAGATGTAAGTTGTTCACGTTGAATCATCGCATCAATATATGATTCCGTTACATATCCATTATCTACCAAGACACGTCCGGCAAAACGTATTGCTTCTTCTTTGTTTTTAAACGATTGATTTAAAAATACATTTTTTGGAGGCAAAATTTCATTATTTGAATTTTCCTCAACTTCCGGCACTTGGGTTTGATCCTGCTGCGTGACATTGCCACCATTACCTTTCAGTTGTTCAATCAGACGCTCATATTGTGAATTGTCGAGGAAATTGTCCACAGAAACATGGTAAGCATTTGGCGCTTGTTGTTTCGCACGGCTTGTTAATTCTCTTTGAGTGATTACAATTTGCATATCTTTCGGTAGATTGCGGATTGCAGTATTGGTAACTGTAATCGGAAGCCCTTCTTTTTTAACCATTTTTCTTAAGAGAGAAGCCCCCATTGCGCTTGAACCCATACCTGCATCACAAGCAAATACAATCTTCTTTACTTCACTTGGATTCAATTCACCTTGATTATTTGATAATAAGGAAGCAGCTCGGCTTTTTTTACCTTTCATGCTTTCCATTTTTTCAGTTGCTTTTTCCAAATCTTCATCTGTGCTCTTATCCGTTTTCAAAATGAAGAAAGATACTACAAAGGAAACAACCATCGCAACAAGTACATCTGCAATATTAGCGATATAATTCCCTAATGCATGCGGTGTAACCGCCAGAATCGAAATAATGGATCCAGGAGATGCAGGCGCAACCAAACCGCCGTGTAAAGTTACCAAAGTCAGGACACCACTTGCACCACCCAAAATAACAGAGAAAAATAGCAACGGTTTCATTAAGATATAAGGAAAGTATATTTCATGAATCCCGCCAAAGAAGTGGATAATAGCTGCACCAGGCGCAGAACGTTTTGCCGTGCCTTTACCAAATAAGCAATAAGCCAGTAGTACGCCCATCCCTGGACCAGGATTTGCTTCCAGTAAGAACAGGATCGATTTTCCAGTCTCTTTTACTTGTTCAATTCCAAGTGGAGTCAATACCCCATGGTTTATTGCATTGTTTAGGAAAAGAATTTTAGCAGGTTCGATAAAAATGCTGACAAGTGGCAGAATACCGGTATGGATCAACCACTCAACGCCTGCTGCCAACGCTTTCGAAATTTCATCAACGAGAGGACCGACTCCTAAGAAAGCAAGAACAGCTAGAGCTCCTCCAAGTATACCAGCTGAAAAGTTATCAATTAACATTTCAAAACCGGCTTTAACTTTGCCTTCGATCATCTTATCAAATTTTTTGATGATCCAGCCTCCAAGCGGCCCCATAATCATCGCGCCCAAGAACATTGGAATGTCTGTCCCAATAATAACACCCATTGTTGCAATCGCACCTACAACACCGCCACGGTGTTCATAAATCAATTTACCACCTGAATAGCCGATTAAAATCGGAAGAAGATAAGTAACGGTCGGGCTGATCAACTCATTTAGGGTTTTATTAGGAATCCACCCACTAGGATAAAGAAATATAGCTGTAATAAGACCCCAGGCAATGAATGCCCCGATATTTGGCAATACCATCGTGCTAAGAGAGTTTCCCAGCTTTTGGACGGCTACTTTAATACTTTTGCCTTCGCTCATTATAATACCTCCCACAATTGCATATTTATCAAAAACTTTCGTTATAAATCCTATTTAAAGGTTAGAAATTCAACATTCAGCGCGCCGTTTGTTTACGTTTACACAAATTCATTTTAAAAGGAGTTCCTTTATCTTTATTATAGGTTGGGGTGACAACGCATTCAATGATCCATAAATATGATTTTGTCGAAACTACCTTTGACAAATGTTTATTTATACGAAGACCTTGATCCGGTAGTATAGATAGACTGCTTGAACCAATCCGAACTAGGCGTTTGAATATAAGAGGCGGGAGCCTTATCAACTGGAGGGATTGAACTGTTTATAACATGGCACCAAAGTAAGTATAAGTACTTTCCACTTCGTTCATCCCGTATTTGAGCTGGGCTTTTAGGAAATCAACCGTTATACCGTCGAAATCCACTAATGAAGATGAAGCTGGTTGTGGGCTGGCACTCCGTGTCATGTTAGCCCTGTCCTTAGGCATGATCAAAGAAAACCAGGCTGAAAAGTGAGGAGCTTTGTTTCTTAGCCTTTCAACATTCAGGAAAGTATTTTAAAAAGCGCTTGTGGGTAATTGGATTCGTGCGCCTTTTTAGGGTGTGCTTTCTATTTTACCTGAATCCGTGACGAAATTTTCACTTAACGTTAACCCATTCGCATGAAATCTAGTATAATACGCATATCTATTAAATTTAACTCATTCCACATTCAGGTGATATAATGAAAAAGTTAGTGATAGAAGCCACGAAAGAACGAATTGTTGCCCAAAGCGGTTTAGCGATAGTAGGAAATTTACTAAATCTAACGAATTTAGCTTCCAGGTTAAATGCCTATCGACTCCCTGATATTTCCCGAAATCCCGTCTGTTCCAATGCTGATGTAGCCAAATCCTATATTGGCCTGCTTTGCCAAGGAAAAAGTGATTATGACAATATTGAAACCTTCCGCGAAGATGCCTTTTTTGCACTGGCTTTGGATATCCAAAGGGTTCCTTCCAGCCCGACTTTAAGGCAGCGACTGGACCAAGCTGCCTTGACGGAAAAATGGAAAGCGATCTTGCATGAAGAATCGCTGAATCTGATCCGCAATACAAATGCGGAAATTAGCCCAGTTTACGCCAAAGACAAGCCGTATATCCCGGTTGATCTGGATGTCTCCCCTTTTGATAACTCCAAAACAAAAAAAGAAGGAGTGGAAAGAACCTATAAAGGCTGCGACGGTTATGCACCTATGTTCGGTTACATTGGGCAGGAAGGCTACTGCCTGCATGTTGAGATGCGAAAGGGAAATAACCACTGCCAAAAAGGTACGCCGAATTTTATCAAGGAAACCATCCAATCTGCCAGGAGACTAACGGATCAGCCATTGCTTTTCAGGCTTGATTCCGGAAATGACAGCCGGGATAATCTCATCATTTTCTTGGAAGAACATGCAAGCTTTGTTATCAAACGCAATCCTCGTAAGGAAAAAGCAGAAGACTGGCTTCATATTGCCCAAAAATATGGGATCTGCTGTGAAGAACGGGAAGGAAAGAAGGTTTACCTTGGATCCATCCCCGAAACCATTCAATTAAAAGACCAGATACGAACCATCCGAAAAGTCTTTAAAGTGATCGAAAGAACCATCTCAAGAGACGGCCAGATTTTTTTGATTCCCGAATATGAATTTGAAACCTACTGGACAGATCTTGAAGTGCCGCCTCATGTGGTGATCTCTCTCTATCATGACCATGGCACATGCGAACAGTTTCACAGTGAAATTAAATCAGAACTGGATCTGGAACGGTTGCCATCGGGCAAATATGAAACGAATGGCCTTGTGCTCCATTTTGGTGTATTTGCGTATAATTTACTTCGTTTGATCGGACAAGAAAGCTTGAAAAAACAAGATGCACCATTGAAAAAGAAAGCAACACGAAGAAGAATCCGAACTGTCATCCAGAATATGATTACACTGGCTTCAAAGCTTGTTTACCAAGGTCGGCAATGGAAATTAAAAGTGACGGCGACCAACAAATGGTTGCCGACTTTTGCTCGCTTATACGATGCCTTTTACTAGACAACCAGGGTAATAAGCGATAAGAAGAAAAGCCGAAACAAACCAGAAAACTTGCAAAAAAATGGAAATTTGCAGGTTTATGTTTCGTGCCTAAAATAAATGAAATAGGAAAAAATTTACCTACCAAAGTTACAAAGATATATTTTATGAATAATCAGTTACATCTAGAAATCCACACTTGGGAAAACTACCTATTACCGATGTTTGTTAGATTTTCGTCACGGATTCAGGTTATAGTTAATGTCATTTAAATCGTTCCCAGACAGGAAGAGCCCATTTTGGCAAATTACTCTTTTCAAAAGTAATCTGACCATCATTTACTTCCAAAACAATTTCCCCGTTATATAGACTATTGTCGATTAACACAAGATTATCAGCCATAGTGGCATAGTTATGTAGATGTTCAAAAGACGTTTTATTTCGTCTGAGGATATCCTCAGTTGGGATGTCATGCCCACCATTTTTAACTCTCATTGCAACCCGTTCAATATTCTGATTCACATTATTTAGAGCTACGTAAAACATGGTAATTTTATAACCCATCGCTTTTGCTTTCTCCATTTGTCTAATGACATTTCCACCAGCAAGCGTTGTCTCGATAGAAAAATCCTTACCTTCTTGAATGTATTCATTTACTGATTTTATAACTTCTTTTCCCGCTGTTACCCTTTTTGATTCAGGGTTATCCGGATCAATTTTTCTTGCTGTAGCATCCGGATCAATGTTAATATCAATACCAATTTTGTCAATAATTAAGTTTCTTATTGTACTTTTTCCGCTTCCATTATTCCCCGCAAACACATAAAACATGGGGCTATGCTTATGCATTATGACTCACCATTATGCTTTAATGGGACTATATCTCCATTAGGATATTCCTTTACCAACTTGCCGTTTTTCTCGTACACAATATAAGTGTTATTTACTTTTGCATCAATTCTTGCTCGCTCGCCAGTCATCTTGATCCATTTGTCTGCCCAAGCAAATTTTCTTTTTGGAATATGATTTTGCTCTCCCAACTAGAAACACCACCTTCATATAAATCATTGATAACAAATGGATGCTACTGCGCTTCATCCTGCATGGCAAATATTGAAGCAGGGCTTGCTGAATGCATGTATCCAGCAAGCCGAACCTTTATGAAACCCCCTTCTTCTATGAAGCAGGGGGTAAGGGGTTTTTTACAAATCGCTGCTTTTTTGATTTGCCCATTTCTATAAGCGTTTCAGCTCTTCCTCAATCGGTGTATCCCCCGAAACGAGGTCGAATGCTTTCCGGTATGTTTTCGGTTCATCGAGGCTTGCGAGAATGGTGCGTGCGACGTCTTCACGCGGAATGGTGCCGCGTTTTAAGTTTTCCGATGCTTCGATTTTTCCGGTGCCGGGATCGTTCAGCAAACCGCCCGGCCGAATGATCGTATAATTCAGCTTGGTTGACTGGAGCACGCGGTCTGCATAATGCTTGGCAACATAATACGGCTTGATGGCCTCGCTCCAGTTTTCGCGGTGGTGGGCCTGGAGCGCACTCACGATAACAAAACGGCTGATGCCTGCTTTTTCTGCCGCCTCCATCGTTTTCACCGCGCCGTCCAAATCGACAAGTAACGTTTTGTCCGCGCCTGTGTGCCCGCCGGAACCAGCGGTAAACACAATGCAATCGCATCCCTTCGCCGCTTCCGCCAGCTCATCGACAGTGCCTTCCAAATCGGATATGACCGCATCTACCCCTTTTTGCCTGAAAAATTGAACCTGTTCTTCTTTCCGCACCAAGGCGCGCGGAATATGGCGGTCACTTTTTTGTAAAAGGTCCACAAGCATTTTTCCGATCTTTCCGTTTGCGCCTGCAACAAGAACTTTCATCCAATCCATCTCCTTTCGTTTTTTTCTATTATTTCAAAAGGAGTATGAAAAAGCAAATGATTGGGAAAAGTGGGATGATGCTTACTCGACGGTGGAACTTCCGTTGTTTCCACAGAAAAGCAAAAAATCCGCATTTTTTTGCGGATTTTTACTCCATAATGGACACACCTTGTTCTGAAATATGAAGCGCAAGCGGGATAATGCCTGAAGCTTCCCATGCTGCTTTCAACGCGGCAGCTTTTTCCTTCCCTGCTACAAAGGCAATGCCGCAGTCTCCGCCACCCGAGCCCGATGATTTGCCGGCACCGAAACGGCTGGCAATGTCTGCCAGTTGCTTCAATGGCGCTGTTTCAATGGTGGTATGGGCTGCTGCTTCAAGTTTCTGCAAAGCACGCCGGTTTTGCCGGATGTGCTCAAATATGCCAGCCATATCTTGCTGCATGAAACTTTCCACCAGTTTATCCACGGCGGTGGTACTTTCTCGTAAAAATGCCGTGTATGTTTCCGTTGCCGCCTCCCGCAATTTGCCGATGCGCTCCACCATTGGCCCGGTTGCCACCGCTTTTCCGGTCCAACCCGCACAAAAAATGAGGCCCGGCGGCAGTACCAATTTGGAAACGGACAAATACGGCCATTTTTCTGCCAGTAATTCCGAAACTGTGCAGCCCGCTTCCAACCGGGAAAAAATCCAATCCGGCCTGAATGCGGCATATTTTAACATGCCGCCGTACACGGAAGCGGCAAGATCCGCGCCGGACCCGTTGCCCTGTGTTTTCAGATGGGCCACGGCGGCCAGTTTAAAAATGACTTCCTTCGTTTCCGGCAACCCTTGGTGGGCGTGCAAAAGGGCGGTAAGAACGGCAGAAAGAATCGCAGCACTGGAACCGAGCCCGTATTTTTGCCCTGTTGCGGGATCATCCAGTTCACTCGTTACCGTAATGTGAAGCGGGCGGAGCGGAATCGATTTTTCCATAAGCAGCTGGTTAAAAACGGCGAGCGCATTTTGGATAAACCGGAGTTTCGGGTCATCGCGGTCAAAGCGGACTTCCCCGTTCTCCACACGCCACGCTGCATGCGGAATGCCAATCTGCGGCAAAGAAAAAAGGTTTTCCGTGCTTTCTTTTACCTCTATTGTGATGTATCGGTCTACCGCGGCAACCATAGCAGGGCAACCGGGTTCAATGACCGCATATTCGCCGGCAATCATTAGTTTACCCGGCGCCTTTACTTGAAATTGCATCCCGTTCATCTCTTTCAATCCTTTTTAGGTCGGTGACCCGTCAAATCTGCCAGCATCACATCCAATGCCTGCTGCACGCCGCTTTTTTCGACCACGTCTCCCTGGCCAACTAGCGGACGGGGGTTGCATTTCCCGCGTCAAAACAAGTTCCATGGCACTTCCATGCTCGTACGAAAAGGAAGCAGCCCAGAACCCGTTACGGGTATGGTGCCGTTAAATAGCGCGAAACAGCCAGTGCCGCCGAAATGGTTTTTTCAGCCACGGCTGCAGAAGGAAAAACGGCATTTTTTAAAAAGGGCATCATCTGGATGTTTTGGCGCCTTCCTGCCGGGGTTCCAGCGTTTCGAAAAGCATTAAAACGGGCCGTATTGAATGCCCGGACCTGGATGGCAAACCAGCACTTCGCGGACGGACGGGATGGCAGAAAGCGCATGATATACCGTCTCTTCATCTTTTCGTTCGCACAGCACTTTCACATTCGGGCCGGCGTCAATTGTAAAATAAGCTTCAATCCCGCGTTCGCGCAAAAGCGCCACTTCCTGCATGACATCGAGCGTTGCACTTTGCCAGTATAAAAAAGGCGGGTTGGCGCTGATCGTTGTCGCATGCATTTTTAACGCATTTGCTTCAAGCACGCGCCCAAGCATCGTAAAATCGCGCGCTGCAATCGCGGATTTTGCGGCGGCCAAATCTGTTTCCACAGTTTCGAGCCAGGCTTTATAAAACGGCGACGTGCTGACAGTCCGTTTCATCCCTTCCCTGCTCGAAACTTTTTTCTGCTTTGATTCCACCAGGCAGGATAAAATACTGAGATCCCAATCGTCTTCGCTGAGAAGCGGAACCGCGTGTGAATCGGAGCCATCCGCTTTTTCACCTTTTTGCCACTCGACGAAACCGCCGTAGATGCTGCGGCAGGCGGACCCGGAACCTTGGCGCGCCAAGATTGACAGTGTACGCCCGTCCACCTCAAGGCCGAGCGCTTTAACAGCCGCAGCTGCAAGCGCCGCCATACCGGATGCGGAAGAGGCAAGCCCAGCAGCGATCGGCACTTCATTTTGCGATTCTATATAGGCATATCTTTTTTCTCCCGCAAATGCCCTGATCTTATCCATAAAACGAGAAATTTTCGCCGTTTCTGCATCAATGGCCGGTTTTCCGTTCAGAAAAAACACGTCCGCCTTTAAAGCGGAATCAAAAGCCACCTTTGTTGTCGTATAAAACCTGTCCAGCGTAATGGACAGGCTGCTGTTCATCGGGAGAAAAAGCTTTTCGTCCCGTTTCCCCCAGTATTTGATCAGGGCAATATTCGTATGGGCCCTCGCTGTTGCCTCCATCTTTCATCGTCCTTCCAGTAAAAATGCCTTCTTGCTTTGAAAAGGTACTTCCCTGTCAATGCTATTCTCGCTGCCGGACAAAAAGGCTGCCCTGACCAACTATCTCCAAAGGAAAATGCCGCAAACCATTTTATTGCAAGAATCAACTGACCGTGATTCCCCAGCTCAGCAGCTTCGGGGCCCCTTTTCCAGTCGCTTCAAAGGAAATATCTTCTCATGATCCATCCGGCTTTGTCTGGCCAACTGCCTCGAAGGAAAATGCCGCAAACCATTTTATTGCAAAGGGCAACTGCCTGCGATTCCCCAGCCCAGCAGCCGCGGGGCTCCTTTGCCAGCCGCCTCAACGGAAAATGCCTTCTCATGATTCGCCCGGCTTTGAAGCCACGGACCAAAAGAGCTGCCCGCTACAAGCAAAAACAGGGAGCCTCTTTTACATGAAGCATCTCCTGTTTTCGGGGCTGTGCTGCATGATTGCGGAATAACGGTCATCCTTCCAGCGAAAATTGCCATACTTGGGCGGCGCCTGCATTTTGCAGGGCTTGCGCAACTGCTAAAGCCTTTTTCCTGCTTTCGGCGAGCGAAATAATGCAACCACCCCGGCCCGCACCGGTCAGTTTGGCACCGAGTGCGCCGGCTGAGCGTGCTGCAGCGCATAATGCGTTAAGCCCTTCGTCGCTGACACCCAAAACGGAAAGTTGTGCATGTGCTTCATTAAATAATCGGCCGAGATGCAGTCCGTCTTTTTCAATCAATGCCCTTCCCGCTTCGTGCACGATTTCGCCTAAACGGTTGATGGCGGACTCCACCGTTTTCGGGTCAGAACCGCTTTTTTCACGGATGCTCCCGACCGCCATTGCCGTATTATGCACGCGCCCGGAATCGGCGACCACCAGATAAAACGGAAGCGAAAACGGAAGCGGCCGGGCCGCCTTCCCTTTTTCAAACCAGATCGGATCATTGCTGATGACCGCCATCATATCGATGCCACTCGGATTCCCGTGGGCAAAATTCTCAGCAATTTGGACAAACCGTTCGAGTTCCATTTTCGTTAATTGTTTTTCAAAAAAAGCATACAGCCCGCGGACAATGGCAACGGCAACAGCGGCACTCGAGCCAAGCCCGCGCCCGATCGGAATGGTCGACTCCAGTTTAATCGCCAAATTTTCGGCCGGCTTTTTTAACGTACGGAGGATTTCTTTGACACATGCTCTGATTCCGTGAAGCCTTTCCGGCGCTTTATCCAGTGCCCCTTTGTAAAACCGGCAGTCAATGGAGAGCGGGCCTTGTTTTTGGATAACTGCCGTTTCAATTTTCACATGATCGAATGGAAGCGCGATCGCCGGTTGTCCGTAAACAACAGCATGTTCCCCCGCTAAAATTAATTTTCCGTGTGCCGTCCCGGTTGCTGTATTGCCGGGAATTTTCATCATGTTTACCCCTCGCTTTCCCTTGCCAGACCGATGCGCGGTTTTCGGGAAAATTTTTTCAAAAAAGTCCTTCATTGTGCCGGCTCCTTAAACGGTGCCATACAGAAAAAAATCTATGTTATCCAGCGGTGAATGGATCGCTGGCAAATCGTATTCCATCGAGCATCGCCACTTTTCGACAATGCCTATTTTATCGCAACAGGCCGCGGGATGACAATGGTTTGGGCCTTGAGCATATACATAAAAATATGGGCCGGATTCACGAAAGTTCCAAAGAAAACCGGCCGTTGGAAATTTAGCTTATACCGGTACTGATAAAATTGGGTTCGTGCCTTCACCTCTTATGGGCAGCATCCGTCTTTTGCGAGCCGGATGTGGAAAGGTAGTTGTGCCCATTCCCGTTTCTACAGGTGATGAAACGAGAGAATCCCATTTTTAAATCCGTGCCAAAAAATAACCGCTCCTGGTTGTGAGGCTATCCACAAACAGAGCGATCACAGGATTACTTTCACCGTATCGTGATTCCCCGTCCATTCTATCGAAAATTGATCTTATTTGCAATAAAAGCGCAACGATTTGCATATACTGGAAATGATAAGGAGGATGTTTTGTGAAAGTCAGCGTCATACTTCCCGTTTACTATGTGCCGGAACCGGAGCTGGTGCGGGCGCGCTATTTCTTCCTGCGCAACGGAATGCCATTTGAATTTGCGGCAACAGCAAGCGTTTCGCGCGGGTATTTGCCGGTAATGCCGGACGGCTGCTTTGATTTCCGCGCCTTTAAAGGAAAGCATGATTTCGACCATCTGCTTCCTGACGCTGTCCGCGTGCCGCCTGGGTTACAACCGGAAAAAGCGGAACTGCTTGCCGGCGACTTATGCAACCGCGCCCTTTCTTTAAAAGGGTTCGGCCAGATCGGCTATTTGCCGCCGCGCTCAAAGCAGGAAGCGGGCATCACGGTGATTTTGCAAAACCGCACCACAAAGGAGGAGCGGCGGATTCCGGCTGTGATCCGGCTGTTGCCGCAAAGAAGGATGCGCTTTGTTGCTGCCGTTGATATTGCGCTTTTAGCGGACTGGCTTGCATTACAGCAGACGGTGGATCTTTTTCTTGAGGTCAAAGCCGGCACTTTGCTGAAAAAACTCCGCCTTCATGCCGATCCGCATGCGAAACTCGGAAACTATGGCAGATGCGGGGAGCTGTCGGTCACAAAGTATGGGAATGTTTCGATCATCCCGGCTGCGACGGAGCAGCGGAAAAGAGCATGATTTCCATATTTTGGTTTGTTTTATTTCGTGCCTGCCGGGAATAGGAACAGTGCAAGGCCAATACATCTTAAAAGAAGGGACTGGTAAAGTTTTTGATGAAAGACTTGACAGCAACTTCATCTTCCGTATTTGGCACTGCATTTGTCCAGCGGGCAAGTGGGACAACCGTCCGGAACCGATATACTTTCGGTGAAGGTTCGTGTCCGCCTACTATTTGAAGCCCCGGACTTATCTGAGGCCAGGTTTGGATAAGTCCGTACTGGACGTCATCTGAATATCAGATTTGGATGAGGCAAAAGGCGCAATCCGATCGGGTTGCGCTTTTTGTCCGTGTGCTCGAATATCCCTCCTGGTATACTTTGGAAATTCTGGCATTGCTGCCTGCAGCACAATCGCTTTATTCCCCGCTCGGTTCATGTTAGCATGAAGATAGGAATACACGTGATAGAAGGAAAGCGATACGTTGAGGTGAAGAAGATGAGTGGAATCGTTGGGTACATTGGCAGACATTCGGCACAGCCGGTTCTGCTCGATTGCCTGAAAAAACTGGATTACCGGGGCTATGATTCAGCAGGCATTGCCGTCTCCGATATGAAAACCATCGGCGTCCGCAAAGAAAAAGGGCGCGTCGAAGATCTGGAAGCTTCCCTCCAGCTCGAACCGATTCCCGCCGGATGCCTTGGGATCGGCCACACAAGGTGGGCATCACACGGAATGCCGACCGTTGAAAATTCCCATCCGTTATGCGATGAAGAAGCACGTTTCTACGTTGTTCATAATGGAATTATTGAAAACTACCAGCAATTAAAAAAATTCCTTATCGCGCAGGGGCATCGTTTACAAACGGACACCGACACAGAAGTCATTCCGTATCTTCTCGCGCATTATGATACCGGCAATTTTGAAGAAACCGTGCGGATCGTCATTCCGCAATTAAAAGGTGCGTTTGCGCTTGCAATCATGGCAAAAGATCACCCGAACCAGATTATCGCCATTTCTTATGATAATCCGCTCATTATCGGCTTTGGCAGCGGGGAAGCGTATCTCTCCTCAGATATCCCGGCGCTGCTTTCGTATACAAAAGAAATTTATCCGATTAAAAACGGCGAAATGGCCATTTTGACCCAGACCAATGTGGAAATTAAGACACTTTCCGGGGAGAAAATTGTGCCGGAAAAGACATCCGTGCGCTGGAACCAAGACGAACTCAACCTGCAGGATTACGGTCACTACATGTTAAAAGAAATCATGGAGCAGCCGGAAGCAATCAAGCGCACGTTAAAAGACCGGCTGACAGAAAGCGGTGTCGTCATTCCGGAAGTGGACGATTTTTTCGCAAAGCGCAAGCTTACAGATCCGGAAAGGATCATCATTGTCGCAAGCGGCACCTCCCATCACGCCGGCATGATCGGCAAAAAGATTCTCGAAACCATGCTTGATATACCGGTTGAAGCCGCGATTGCATCTGAATTCAGATGTGAGCACGGGCGGTTGGACGAAAAAACGCTCGTCATTGCCATCAGCCAATCAGGAGAAACGGCTGATACAATTTCCGCCTTGAAAGAAGCGAAAAAGTCAGGAGCGGCGGTGATCGCGATCAGCAATTACCGGAAGAGCACGCTGGCGCGGAAATCGGATTGCGTGATTTATACGCATGCAGGCCCGGAACTGGCGGTTGCTGCAACAAAAGCCTATACAACCCAGATTACGGCGCTCGTCCTGCTTTCGATTGTTCTGGCAAAAAAACTGCACGGTTCCGGCGAAGGCCAAATCCCTGCCTTGCTCGATGCCCTTCATTCACTCGCTGATGACGTGGAAAAATGCCTGGTGATGACGCAGGATGCCATCGACCAGTTTGCACAGGTCACAAACGACCAGGAGCATCTATTCCTGATTGGCCGCGGGCTCGATTATGTCCTGGCGCTTGAAGGGGCGCTCAAACTCCAGGAAGTCGCCTATCTCCATGCGGATGCCTACGCGGCAGGAGAAATGAAACACGGCACAATGGCTTTGATCACGCCGGGTGTTCCGGTCATTGCCCTTGCCACCCAGGAACATTTGCGCGACAAGGCCATAAACAATATTAAAGAAGTAAAGGCACGTGATGCATATGTCGTCGGGATTACGACCACGGGAGATGACGAAGTGAGCGCCGTCGTGGACGAAGTGCTCTACATTCCGGAAGCACACCCCTTTCTCATGCCGGTCCTGGCCGCCATCCCGCTGCAGCTGCTTGCTTATTATGCCGGCATCGTGCGCGGCTATGACGTTGACCGCCCACGCAACCTAGCGAAGAGCTTAACCGTTGAGTAAAGGGAAATCGTGTTAAACTTTTTCAGGCCGTGCCTTTCACACAAAAACCGCCGGGGAAAAGGATTCTGGCGGTTTTTCTCTTTTAGGGCAGGCTCCTATTTGATTTTTTATCATATAATAAGCATTATAAATGATTCTATTTCTTTTTGTTTACAGCAATAACCCCTAATCCATATTGATTCCCATTCTCAATTATTCAAAAAAATTTATATTAATTGAGAATAAACGCTATTCTTTTTCGTTTCTTCGTGCTACAATACAGGTGAAAATAAGTTTATTTAGGAAGAGGTGTGCGATGATGCCGGAATATGATTATCACCACCTTCCCCATGTCAAAGTCCAGTCCGCATCAAAAAAAGCATTATGGGCAACGCTCGTCCTAACCTTGTTTTTCATGTTTGTTGAAATTGCCGGTGGCCTGATTTCGCATTCGCTTGCTTTGCTTTCCGACTCGGCACATATGGCTTCTGATGTCATTGCGCTCCTCTTCAGTATACTTGCTTTGTTCATGGCGACACGCCCGCCAAACTGCAAATATACATTCGGCTATTTGCGGTTTGAAATCATCGCATCGTTCCTGAACGGGCTTACACTCACGTGCATTTCAATCGGTATTTTCATTGAAGGGATCAATCGCCTCGTCCATCCGCAACCCATTGATTTTAAGTGGATGTTTATCATTGCAGTGACCGGGCTTGTTGTGAACATCATCCTCACCATTGTGCTGCACCGGAGCACAAAAGAAGAAGAAAACTTAAATGTCAAAAGCGCGTTATGGCATTTTATTGGTGACTTATTGAATTCAGCCGGCGTGATTGTTTCCGCCCTGCTCATTTATTTTACGGGAATGAATTTCTTTGATCCGCTCATCAGCATCGTGATCGGCGGCATCATTTTTTACGGCGGTGCCAAAATCATCCGCGCTTCCTATTTGATTTTGATGGACACGGTGCCGGAAGGGTTTGATTTAGAACAGATCCGCACAGATATGTATCAAATTGAGGGCGTTGAAGACGTCCATGACATGCATCTTTGGAACATTTCTTCCGACCATTGTTCTCTGACCGCCCATGTATTTGTCAGGCATTCATCCGAACCGATGCGCGTCATTTTGGCTGTAAATCAGATGCTCGAACAAAAATACGGCATCCGCCATACGACCATCCAGACAGAGGACCCCACCATCCATGATCATACCGATTATCTCCGGCAGAAAGACCGGACCGTTTCACTGTAGCTGCTGCTCAGCAGTTACAGTTTTTTTGTTTTCCAGCCAGACAATCCATTTGTAAAATCCGACCACACTGAGCAAAAGGAACGGATTTACGAGTGCCGAAATGGTGAAATTCCACCATCCGTAATGAAAATAACCCCATGGTGCCGGCAACAGGGTGATCATCTCACACCCCAGCATCAGCACTTCCCAAACGGCAATATAAAAAACCTTTTTATCCATGCTTTTCCAAACGGGAACCAGTTGAGATATAAAATATTGACAGGCGGAAGTAAACAAACCAAACCCGGGAGATTCTCCCAGTCCACTCCCTTTGTAAAATACCAGTAGCCATGGTACTTGTAATCGATATATACATCAAAAACCAAGTGGGAAGCGATGGTGAACGTCCAAATCTGTACGATCTGCCCGGGAGAAAGCCGCTTTTTTACACAAAAAACAGCCAGATTAAATCCAATGAGGGAAACAACATACCCAATCATGTTTGAGCCTCGCAATCAGCGTTAACGTTTTTTCAATAGCTTATGTTACCCGCCAATTTCTATACAGTCGCCAAATGGGCAGTGAGGGAAGGTATAGATTTGGGCCTTTTTACTTGTACGCCAGGTCCAGTTTGCTTCCCCGGTGGCGATTGGCGGATCAAAGCAAGGGCTGTGCACACATCGTTCTGGTTGGAGACTTTTTCCGATTGCGCCCTCCAGCTAAAATCGCACTGGTGTACTAATGCGCTGCCTCGCGCACGATTTTTGCCGCTGTTTGCGCATCCACGCGCAAAAATGAACAAAGTGCCTCATCCGGCGCATCCTGGCCAAAAAGCAAATAGAACTCTTCTATCGCTTTACGGTGCGCATCTTTACTGGTATGGCCGCAAACCTGGCAGTGCCACATGCCATTATTAAAATCCATTTCGAAACGGCGGCACACTGGGCACCCGACCCCCGTATACCATTCGCTTTGGTCAACCGGCCACGGAAAGATCCCCGATTTTTCGTGGCATTCCAGCAAATGCTTGTGCCATTTTTTAAAATGCTTGCTGTCCAGGACCGGCTGGCTGTATGTGTCCTGCATCTTTATAGCTTTATAAACAGCCTGGCTTGCCGGGCAGATCTTCAATTCGTCTGCTGAATTGACAACAGGCATTTTCAGCTCGGCCTCCTCATGGCAAAGGACAAGCAAATACTCCAGCGTCAATTCGGGCAAATGCCGCATACGGGCCCATGTACATAAGATTTCTCTTTGTTTTTGCAGGCGCGCAAACGGTTCCGGCCAGCCTTTTTCCTTCCCGCCTTTTTGCTGGATAAGCTGGGAAAAAGCCGGATCCGGAAAAATCACGCCGGATAAATGGGTGTAGCCTATAATCAAAACAAGATTCCGTGTAAGAATTAACCCGTCCAGGCATGTATTTGCAATGGGCAGTGCATGGTAAACATGGAATTGGTCGGACGGAAGAATCTCCAAAAAACGGTCTGCCCGCTTCTCCCTTTTATATTTCGCCCTCCACTTTTTTACATCCTCCGCAATCTGCCCATACAGCGGATGCCTTTTGGGCAGCCTCCCCAGCAACGCCTCTCCCGCCCGGATTTGTGCGGGATATTCCCGCTGTTTTACAATCACGTCCAACTTCCCCTTTTTCATGATTTTATTTATTTTATTCGCTGCGTGGGAGGAAATATGTTAAAATTAAGAATATTATAGTGGGAGGTGCTGTTTGTGCGTCTGTATCTTGATCTGTTTGAAAATGACCAGCCTGTTCGTTCCTGATGCGGGGGACGAACAGCCGCTTCAAAACCCCCGTCTGGCTGTTAGATAAAAAATAAAGACGGAGGTTGATGACTGTGAAAAACAAATGGGCAGGTGCACTTTGCCTCGCACTTGCATCCGGCATCTGGGGCGGGATGTATGTGGTCAGTAAATATGTCTTAAACTTCGTACCGCCGCTTACGCTTTTATGGCTGCGGTATATGATCGGTTTTGCCGCACTGTACGCGATATTGCATGCCGGCAGAAAGAAAAAGGAAAAGGTAAGCCTTACAAAAAAAGACTGGCTGCTGCTCGCCTGGATCGGGTTTATCGGCTATTTTGCATCCGTTGCCATGCAGTTTATCGGGACGCAAAAAGCGGACGCCCATACCGGCGCGATCATTACATCCGCTTCTCCGGTTTTTATCGTGATATTCGCGCGCTTCATTTTAAAAGAAAAATTGACCGCGCGCAAAATACTGGCGCTGATTACCGCATCCGCGGGCGTTGTCATCGTGATCGGCTGGGACATTCACGTGCAAACCTATTTTTGGGGCAGCCTGATTCTGGCTGGAGCGATGATTACATGGGCACTTCTGTCCGTTTATGTAAAAGTGGCTTCCTGGAAAATGGATTCGTTAACCATTACAACATATGCCATTTTGTTCGGGCTGCTGTTTACAACGCCTTTTGCCGCCCGCGAAGCCATGATGGCCTGGCCTGTATCATCGGGCGGTTTTTGGGGGATGGCAGGTATTTTGTATCTCGGCGTCATCTCTACAGCCGGCGCTTTCTTCTTGTGGAACAAAGGGCTTGAAATGGTAGAGGCCGGCAGCGGGTCACTGTTTATGTTTTTGCAGCCTGTCACTGGCTCTTTTCTCGGCTGGCTTTTGCTCCATGAAAGCCTGAACGGCCGCTTCTTTCTCGGCGGCGCCCTGATTCTGGCTGCAATTGCCATTTCGTTGCTCCCAGAAAGGATGCGCCTCGCACCCCGGATGGAAACGCCAAAAAATATATCGGATTAAAATAGCATCATAAGGCAAGGCCTGTCGCACCGGTCTTGCTTTTTTGTTTCTTTTTTTGCAAATTTGCAGGAATTTTTGCCGCTTTTATCGAAAAGGGAATAAAAAGGTTCCGGGAGGCAGAACAATGGATCGGTACAGTTGCTTGGCATATCTTTTGTTTCAAACGGATGATAACACGGTAAAAGAAGCGGCAATCCGCCTCGTACAGGGCAGCCTTACGCTCGAGGAGGCAAAAAGCGACAGCACGCTCAAGCCGTATTTGGAAGCCTGTGAAAAACGGCTGAACATACAGCCACCGGATGCCGAGCAGGTTTATGCATTTATGGAAAATTATATATACGCCGTATAAAAAGCATCTGGCAGGGCAAACCGGCGAACTTCTAAATGGCAGTCCCCGCTTAGGCTCCGCAAGCGGAAGTGTGCCGCCGCAAACGTATGCCCTGCCTCGCGTAGTGATTTTGCAAATTTTGAGGTTCGTCCGCGGTTATAGGCACTCTCCATGCCAAATCGCATACCCCAGTTTATGAGCAGCAAGTCTGTTAATTAAATGGACTACCGCTGTCATACGGTTTTTTGATTGCAAACCCGCCAGCTAAAATGTTCGCCACATGCAATGAAGAAAATCCGCCTTTTCCCTGCCTTACAGCACCGTAATCCGGTTTCTGCCCTGACCCTTCGACTTGTACAGCCCTTCGTCCACCCGCCTTACAATGGTTTCTGCTGTATCCCCCGGTGTATATGCAGTCACACCGAAACTTGCGGACAGCTTTCCCGCATGCCCAAATGAATGGCGGCTAATGCTTGCTTTCAAATATTCCGCCAGTTCCTCTGCCTGGGGCAATTCATCCTTTGTAATGATGATGAATTCTTCACCGCCCCAGCGTCCGATGTAATCATTCGCTGAAATCACCCGGGAGGAAAGACGGACAAATTCCTTCAGCACCTCATCTCCTGTCTGGTGCCCGAACTGGTCATTCACCTGTTTAAAATAGTCGATATCGAAAAAAATCACGGAAAATGATGTGCCGGTTTTGTCCGCGTGTTTAACCGCAGCATCCAGCCATGCCTGCACCTGGCGTCGGTTGGCAATCCCGGTCAAAATGTCCGAATAAGCCTTTTTCTTTTCCTCTTCCAATTCTCTAAATACTTTTAAGAGATAATGAGAAATGCAAAAGATGGCGATATAGACGAGATTGGCAAGGTAAAAGATCAGCATGGATATTTTATAGTCAAAGGAAAAATGGCGGAACCGCGGCATTCCGATCAGAAGCGTAGTCACGAACAAAGCGAGCGAATAAATGATCCCGTTCCGCTTTTTCAACGTGATAAAAATATAGAGAAATAGAAGCGGGCTCCAAATGATCGAAATTCCGATGGCTCCCTCTTTTCCCGGAACCATGTATTGAAAAACACAGTCCATCACGATGGCAAGATAATAAACCGTGAGGATCACGAGATTCACATAGTCAAACAAGCGGAAATAACGCTTGAAAACCATGCAGATGAGAAACAGAGCGTTCCAGGCAATCAGGATCCGCGTCGTGGCGAGATAAAATAAAGCTGTACGGGTGCCTGTGTGAGGGACCAAATTGTAAATCGCAAGGGCAGCGATCAAAAGCGGGCTGATCCAAAGATAAAGGATTCTTTTAAAATCTTCCAATGTCTCGATTTTCCTGCCCATTTCCGCCCCGCCTTTCTGATCAATCTCCGGGGAACTTGCAAACGAAAACAAAGGCCAAACTTCGGCTTTTCACTGCGCATTAGCAACTGGCTGGCATGGTTAGAAAACCGGTAGCCCCTGTAGTTTTGCGTCTCCATTTTTCAATGGATTTGCCCCTTTGATATAGGTCTTTTATCCTATTATACTGTATTTCTGTCCAAAAGAAACCATCAGTCAAAGGATAAGAAAGGGCAATTCGGTTAAAATTTGCCGTCTGCAGCTGCTGAAATCGTTTATGGCGATTCCTCCAACGCCCCCCGCCTCATCGCTGAAGCAAGGGGCATGGATGTGAAATGTTTTCCTCTGTTTTACGCCGAAATGTAACGCGTTGTCCTGTGCTTTTCGGCGGCCTTGCGTTTTGCCGGATCTGTTTCAGACATGTTCATTAGGGCTTGCTGAGTAAGCAAAATTTCTAAATTGGAAAGGAGGCTGACAACTTTATTCAAAATTTAAATGCAAGCGTTTTATAAAAAATCGAGGGAAAAGCTTGCACTCGAAAGCTGATTCAACGTATTAGAGAAGACAGAATCACGCATTGTCGTAGATAGATTCTTCTGAGCTTGCTGATCAATTGGGACAAACGCAGAATCGGATTCGTTCAGCAAGCCCTAATTTACAAACCGCTCTGTTTTCCCGAGCTTTTCCCAGTATTCATTGCGCAGGCGGACTTTCTGGATTTTGCCAGATGCCGTTTTCGGCAACTCATCCACAAATGTCACACCCGTCACGGCTTTGAAATGGGCAAGCCTTTCCCTTGAAAAACGGATGATGTCTTCTTCTGTTGCGGCCGCATCTGCTTTCCGGACGACAAACGCATGCGGGGTCTCCCCCCATTTTTCATGTGGAACAGCAATCACCGCTGCTTCAAGGACAGCCGGATGCTCATACAGCACTCCTTCCACTTCTATAGAGGATATATTCTCTCCGCCACTGATAATAATGTCTTTTTTACGGTCGACGATATCGATATAGCCGTATTCATCAACGGTCGCCATATCCCCTGTATAGAGCCGCCCGTTCCGGATCGTTTTCATCGTTTCTTCCGGGTTTTTCCAGTATCCGAGCATAACACCATGGCCTCTTACCGTGACCTCGCCGATTTCTTTCCCGTCATGGGCCACTTCTTCGTCATTTTCCCGTAAAACCCGGACATCGCTTCCGATCATCGGAAACCCGGCTTTCGCCCGCAACCGCAATTGTGTATCACGGTCCAGCCCGCCAAGCTGCGAACGAATGACAGATACAAGGGTGAGCGGTGTTGACTCCGTCATGCCGTACACCTGGATGAATTCCCAGCCGAGTTCTTTTTCCACGCGTTCCACAAATGCGGGCGGCGGTGCAGCTCCGGCGATGACAACACGCACGTCCTGTTCAATAGCGGGATGGTGTTCCGCGTTGTACTGCAACAGGCTGTTCAGCACAGTTGGCGCCATATGCACCACCGTCACATTATGCCTGATGATTTCCGTGAAAATGGCTTCCGCCGACGGTTTGCGGAGGCAGACATGGGTCGCCCCGTTTGCTGTATAGTAAAACGGCGAGCCCCATCCGTTTACATGGAACATCGGGAGCACATGCAAATAGACATCGCGGTCCGTAACGCGCAAATGGTGCATCGCGCTTAATGCATGCAAATAATTATTACGGTGGGTAAGCATCACGCCCTTAGGATTTCCGGTCGTCCCGCTCGTATAAAGCAGGCTGCACACATCGTTTTCATCGAGGCCGGCACGCGGGAACGGATCCGGCGGAAATCTGTCCAGCCAGCGGTCATAATCAATTTCAGCACAGTCATCCTCTTTATAGTGGATAATAATTTGCTCCACCGTTTCAAGCTCATCCTTTACCGGCTCGATCAAATGGTACATCTCCTGGTCCACAAACAATACTTTCGATCCGCTGTGATTTAAAATAAACCGGTAGTCTTCCGGGGTCAGCCGGATATTCAGCGGCACCATCACCGCCCCCAGCTGGAAAATCCCGTAAAAGCCTTCCAGCATTTCCACTGTATTCGGCGCGAGATAGGCCACCCGATCCCCTTTTTCAATGCCAAGATTTTTTAACCCGTACGACAGCCGGTTCACCCTTCCGTTCAGCTCCCGGTATGTAAACGCCCGGTCCCCGCAATACACCGCTGTTTTCCCGCCGTACAAAAGCACCGCGCGATCCAGAAATTCCGTCAACACCAATGGCACGTTCATGGACTCCCCTCCCATTTTCATTTTCTCCCTGTTTCCCCTTGCTGTTTAAAAACCAGCACTGTTGTATAACAATATTATAAAATTTTTTGAACGCGTTTTCAATCATCATATTTATTTGTTTTTTTATAACATCGGATGATCTTATTTTCACATCTTTTACCTTGGTTTCCGCTTACATTTTTAATATAATGAGAGTGTAGAAAGAAAAAAATTTTAGGAGGCAGTACATGTTATGAAAATTCCTGTAAAATCCGTTACATCGCCGAAAAAGTTTATCGTAGGGAACGGCCTGCTTGCCAATTTATATGCGTACATAAAAGATTTGGGCGACAATGCCTATGTGATTTGTGACGAATTCATCCTCGGCCGCGCAAAAGAAGAAGCCGGAAAATCTGTCCGGGAAGGCGGCGGGAAAGCAACTTTCGAACAGTTCAATTATCAAACCACCCAGGAAGAAGTAGACCGTAACCGCCGGCTTGCACGTGAAGCAGGCGCCAATGTCATTGTCGGCATCGGCGGCGGAAAAACGCTTGATACCGCAAAAGCAACCGCTTATTATGAAAAACTTCCGGTTGTCATTTTTCCGACGATTGCCTCCACTGACGCACCGTGCACGGCCCTTGCCGTTCTTTACAAAGAAGACGGCGCTTTTGACCGTTACTTGTTCCTGCCGAGCAATCCGGATGTCGTGCTCGCAGACACGGAAATTTTAGCTGCAGCACCGGTCCGCTTTTTCGCCGCCGGGATCGGGGACGCGCTTGCCACTTATTTTGAAGCGCGCGCCTGCTACGCGGCAAACGGCGACAACCTTGTTTTAATGAAGCCATCCCTCACCGGCCTGGCCATTGCCCGCACTTGCTACGAAACGATTCTCGAAAACGGCGTAAAAGCAGTGGAAGCCGTGAAAAACAAAGTGCCAACCCGGGCGGTGCAGGATACCATTGAAGCGACCATCTATTTGAGCGGTGTCGGTGCGGAATCCGGCGGTCTTGCCGCAGCACACGCCATCCATAACGGCATGACAGCTGTCCCTGCCCTCCATCGTGCACAGCACGGCGAAAAAGTGACATTTGGCCTGCTCGCACAGCTCGTCCTTGAAAATGCACCGAAAGAAGAGCTTGAAACTGTCATCCGCTTTATCAAAGCAGTCGGCCTGCCGCTGACACTGAAGGACCTCGGCGTTGAAGAATTTGTAGAAGCCGAATGGCGGAAAGTGGCGGAAGATGCCTGTGCCGAGGATGACACAATGGGCAACGAACCATTCCCGGTTACGCCTGAAGATGTGTACAATGCCATTGTTGCCGCCAATGCCATTGCCGAAAAGTACCATGATTAAATCAAAGCAGCATATGTGAATCCATCACAAAAACGACGGGAAAACACGATCGTGTATCCCGCCGTTTTTGTCTATATCATATGAACTTAAGTTAGGACTTGCTGAACAAATCCAATTCTGCGTTTGTGCCCAATTTGTTAGTAATCTCTAGAAAAATTCATCTTTGAAAATGCGATTCTGTCTTCTCTATATATTGAATCCGCTATCAAGCTTTCTTCACATAGAGTACGTCTACGTTAAGGAAGCACGGAAAATTGAAGGTCTTTCTTCACATAGAACGCGTCTACGTTAAGATAGCATGAAAAATTGACGGTCTTTCTTAACATAGAGCCCGTCTACGTTAAGGAAGCACGAAAAAAAGATGACCTTTCTTCACATAGAGCCCGTCTATGTTAAGGAAGCACGGAAAATTGAAGGTCTTTCTTCACATAGAGGGCGTCTACGTTAAGGAAGTACGAAAAATTGACGGCCTTTCTTAACATAGAGCCCGTCTACGTTAAGAAAGCACGAAAAAAAGATGGCCTTCCTTCACATAAGGCGCGTCTACATTAAGAAAGCAAGCAAAAACGAAGGCCTCGCATTAAATTTATGCCAAAGCTGTCAGCATCCTTGCCAAATCTAGGAATTTTGCTTATTCAGGAAGCCCTAATTATATATCAAGCATTTTCCGGCGCGTACCCGGGGCCTCTTTCCATCTCAAAGGCAAGTCTGAAGCGACACGTAGATTATTGCGGATCCGATAAGACACCAGTCCCAGCTACTTGCTGGTAATCTTCCACCGTTTTCCAGCCCTTGCAGACGTCCACCCATTTTTCGGCCTTCCCGTATGTATACAATTCTTCGCAGGTCAATTCAATTGCCGAGTTGCCGCTCCCGCATGCCGGAAATACGGTCGTGAACCGTTTGAGTGAGACGTCCATATAGACCGGCAAATCTTTTTTCAAACCGAACGGGCAGACGCCGCCGACAGCATGGCCGGTATGCTCAAGCGTTTCTTCCGGTGACAGCATCCGCGCTTTCCCGCCGAATGTTTGCCGGAATTTTTTATTGTCGATTTTCGCATCTCCCGCGGCGACAACAAGAAGGGCTTCTTCCTCACCGGTACCCCTGAACGCAAGCGTTTTTGCAATCCGTTCCGGTTCCGTGTCCAGCGCCTCAGCTGCAAGTTCAACCGTCGCACTTGATGACGGCAGGACGCGCACATCTTCTTCCCGGTCCCACTGCTTAAAATAAGCTTTGACATCTTCCAATGACATATGGCGACACTCCTTTTTGTGAAAATTTTTAACCCCATTGTAACGGAAGCCATTCCGGGTTGCAAACGGACTGGAAAATGGGTTTGCCAAGTTTTTCGCCGGGCACACCGGCTGATTTCCCAAAGCTGCAGCTTCATTCGTCTTTCAACGGGTATTCCCCTGTATGCGGCTGTGAAAGAAAGACAAGATTTCCTGCTGCTTTTCAGGCTGGCGGTATGCTTCTCCAAGCAGCTTCTCCAGCCACTCGCTTTTTTCCGATGCAGAAAACTGCGGCTGCTTCAGAAGCTGGCGGCACTCATATAAAAAATCCACATATTGGGCGTAGTTCGTATCATAATGTTCGGATAATTCATTTGCAATTTTGGAAGCCAGTTTCGGGCTTGCCCCGGCTGTAGAAACACTGATGGAAAGCCTGCCCTTTTGGAAAAACGCCGGAAAAGCAAGGTTGCCATTTCCCGCATGGCCGGCATCGTTCACGAGGGCTTTGGCCGGGGCATGGGCAACAATCCGGCTGTTTGTCTCCGGATCATTTGTCGCTGCAATAACCACATCGGCCTGCCGGATGTCTTCTGGTTCGAATGTTTTCTGTTTCCAAATGAATGCGCGTTGTTGAGCCATAGCCTGCAATTCATCGTTCAGGTGCGGGCTCACGACGGTAACGTATGCCCCCGCTTCCTGCAAAAGCCGGAATCTGCGTGCCGCAACTTTTCCACCGCCGATAACAACAGCCTGCTTCCCGTCTAAATCGACCATAACCGGTACCCAAACCATTCCTGATCTCCTTTCCAGTTTATCCATTGCAAAAAGCCCGCCGTTCTCCCTGCTTGGCATGCTCCCATTCCAGCGTTTCCTGGAAAGCCGGAATCGGGTAAGTGCCGGCACGCGCAATGGAAAACGCCGGGCCGCGGGCATTTTTCAAACTGCATCGGACCCAAAAAAGTGCCGGTACGCGCAATGAACGCTGCACCCCGGCACCTTTTAAACTGCATCGCCCCAAAAAGTCCGGGGTGCACAATAGAAAACACCGCAGGCTTGACTGGGTAAAAATCCCGTGATCTCAAATAAAATCCTCTGCGCCCAACGCTTCTTTTGCCCGAACGGCCAATGCGTCCGCCATATCCGGATGGCAGCCGAGGTACCGTGCCAGCCGGATATCATATCCTTCCCGCTGCAGCATGCCCACTTTCTTTTCCAGCGACCGGACGAGCACGCCGGTAAACCAAAGATAAGGGGCCACAACTACCGGGTGCCCGGTTGCGGTCAGCTCCTTCAGCGCATCATCAAAACGAGGCTCAAGCACTGCCAAATAAGCCGTTTTGATCTGTTCTGTCCCCAATTGCGCACGCAACCCGGCAGCAATTTTTGCAAAATCGTACAGTGTTTCCGGGTTGCGGCTGCCGCGTCCAACAATCAGAATCTCAGCACCCGGAGGCATGCCGGTTTCCATAATATTTTCCGCCAGAATCCCGATGATCCGGTCCCCGACACCGAGCGGGCGGCCGTACGTAAACACAATATGCGGATAACGTTGTTTCGCTTCCCGAATCGCACGCGGGATATCCTCATAATAATGCCCGGCACTCAGCAGCAATACCGGCACAACGGCAATGCGCCCTGCGCCACCCCGGACAAGCGCATCAATCCCTGCCGCAATATCCGGTTCCGCAATTTCCAGATAGCAAATTTCCTGGAGATCCGCATCCACCTGCGCCATTGCTTGCCGGATCGTCGCTGTTGCTTCCCGGGCGGTTTCAGGCACACGGCTGCCATGGCTGACATATAAAACGCCTTGTTTCATACCCGTTCACCCGGTACAGGCCGGAGCAGCAGAAAGCTGTTCAAACCATTTTAACTCTTCGCGCAGTTTTACCACTTCTCCGATGATCAAAAGCGATGGGTTGCGCAGCCCAGCCGCCTTTTCACTTAAATTTCCAAGCGTGCTGACCGCGGTTTCCTGTTTTTCAGTCGTGCCCCAGCGGATTAGTGCAGCCGGCATGTCCGGCGATTTGCCGTGCTTTATCAGTTGCGCACAGATGAGTGGCAGATTTTTCACGCCCATATAAATGCAAAGTGTATCAATTCCCGCATATTTGGACCAATACGCATCAAGATCTTCGCCTTTTTTCGTGACGCCCGCGATAAAAGCAACGGATGTACTGAGCCCGCGGTGGGTGAGCGGAATGCCGGCATAGGCGGGCACAGCGGAACCGGCTGTAATTCCCGGCACGATTTCAAACGGAATATGTTTTTGCACCAGGACTTCCGCTTCCTCCCCGCCTCTACCGAATATAAACGGATCACCGCCTTTTAAACGGACAACCGTTTTGCCTTGGTTAGCAAATTTCACAAGCAGGTGGTTGATCATATCCTGCGTCATCGTATGGGCATCCGGTTTTTTCCCGCAGTAGACAAGTTCTGCATCCGGCCTTGCCTCTTTTAACAGATCCGGATTCACCAGCCGGTCATATAAAATGACATCCGCTTCCCGGATCAGGCGCAATCCTTTCACTGTAATCAGCTCCGGATCGCCGGGTCCTGCCCCGACTAAATATACTTTTCTCATTTCTTCACCTGCTTTAAACTTAATCGGACTCGTTGTTTCGGTTGATGCGAGCACTTGAACGATCCTAGTCTGGATTGGCTACAAGCGGGCACCTGAAAAAGCTGGCTGCTTTTGCCGCTAGAGCTTGCTGAACGGGTCCAATTCTGCGTTTGTACCCAATTTATCAGCAAGCTCCATCTCAAAATATAAAAGAATCCATCTTCGAAAATGCGATTTTGTCTTCTCTATACGCTGAATCAGCTTCCAAGTGCAATTTTTTCCCTGGTTTTTTCATAAAACCGATTTGCCTTTAATTGCCGCATCCTTACCAAATCTAGGAATTTTATAAAATGAACGAAATCTTGTCATGCAGACTGATGCTTACTCTTATTACCTATGTCATTTTATATAGCAGCCTTATTTTTTCTGAACCGTATGCAGCCCGCACTCGGTTTTATTAAAGCCCGCCCATCTTCCCGCTCTTGAGTCGCTGTTTCCGACAGCACGTGTGCACGGGAAGCAGCCGATGCTCGGATATCCCTGGTCGTGCAATTCGTTATATGGAAGATTGTTAGACCGGATATAGTTCCAAACATCATCCCATGTCCAATGAATCAACGGGCAAATTTTAATCGAATGGAACCTTTCATCCTTATTGACAAAATTCGTTTTCGCCCTTGTCGGCGATTGCTCCCGTCGTAAGCCGGATATCCAGGCCACAGCTCCCTGCAGCGTTTCTTCAAGCGGCTTGATTTTCCGGATATAACAGCATTGGTCCGGATCCCTTTTCCAAAGGGCAGATCCGTATTGCGCCGCCTGTTCATCAAGCGTAAGCGACGGTTTTTTCATTTGTATATTTAAAGCCGGATATTTCTTTTTCACTTTTTCAATCAATTCGTAAGTCTGCGGAAAGTGCAGGTCGGTATCCAAAAATACGATATCCGCATCTTCTCTGACTTTCGAAATGAGATCAATCAGCACCATTCCTTCTGCGCCGAAACTGCACGCATATACCACTGATTTGCCGTACGTGCCATATGCCCACTGCAAAATTTCCAATGCGCCCTTCGTTTCATCTTCCGGCACGAACGCTGCGAACGGATCCGACGTAAACTGTTCATATGTGAGCCGCGTTTGCTCCACTCTATTCCCTTCTTTCTTATTCGATTACTAAGGATTAAACGACAAAAATCTTCTTACCCTGAAGTAAGAAGATATCCATTCCCGGGAAATCTTCTTATCTTTCAGGCCACCACCTGCAGGAATTGGCACAGTGCCCGTTTCCGGACCTGCTGCCGAGGCTTCACAGGGCCCTTCCCTCCACCTCTCTTGATAAGAAAATAACAACATATAAGCTTGAAGTTTATTGTATACCTTCTTATGCTATTCGTCAACGAAAAATTCTGATAAAGAAAATCAGGCCCATTTTCATGAAAGATGTTATATGTCCGTTTTTGATCCTCATTGAACGGAAAAAGTTTCCAACCAACCCTTCATTTTTTGGCTAGCTTCCTTGGGCTTTTCTTCAAAATTTTGCTTCTGTACCAGATTGGTCATTCATCTTTAAACTTGCGGATGTCCTCAGTCGTACCAGGCTCAAATCTGCGCTCCATCACCACCCGGATTTCTGCAGCATCTTTTTAAAAAGGAGCAACAGCTACCTTTTACCATAGAGGTCTTTCCTTATTATCAAACGAATAAACATAAGGCATCGTAAGAATCAAACAAACCCAAATAATGACGATTAGTGTTATGAATGCAACTTTTGGAATGCCCAATATCATCAGTCCAAATGATACGAAAAGGCAAAGTAGAGAAAGATAACCAACTTTATTTCGAAACTTCATACTTGGATATAACTTGGCTGTACAATTTGGACATTCCATGGTTTGGTCAAACTTCCATAGTCTCTTAAAAATATAAATCCACTTAAATTGATGGTTACAATTCAAACATTTTGGCAGGCTCATTAAATTTCACCTTCCTTTTCATTGATTCTAACATAAAATTCAATTTATTTTTTATATTAACAACTATGGTTTGGAAAAGTCTTCTTTTTCAGTGCGTTTTCCAACCTGCGGGGGTAAACTACATATATCAATTGACACAGACTGAATGAAGGCAAAGCGAGGTGGAAAAATGATTCATTTGGACAAGCATCATGACCCCTGGACAAACGGCATACTGCTGCGCCAACTTTCACGCAGGACAGTCCAGCCGGGTACCCTGATCCGGGAGAATGAAGCACTTTTTCAACAGTACTGTCAGCCGGAATTTCACAAACCGTTTTCCCTTTCACGGTTGCTGCTGAACCGGCGATATCCGGTTGAACCGTATAAAACGCTTGCAGATCAGAACGGCCTCGTGTACCCGGAATGGAAAACGATATTGGATCAAGCGTACAGCCGTCTGCTGGCTGTGGCATCCCGTACAGTCAATGTGGCAGATTACGGTGCGGTCGGCGATGGAAAAACCGACTGCACAGCGGCTTTCCAAAAAGCATTGGGAAACGGCCGGGTGAAAGTGATCGTACCGAATGGTGTTTTTCTAGTAAAGGGGCTTAAGCTGCCTTCATGGACATGCCTTTGCGGCAGCGGAAAAGGCGTAACCATCATCAAACTCCATCCGCATGCACCGAAAAAAACGCGTCTCATCCAAAATGCCCATTTTCATCGTGGCAATCACCATATATCGGTGGAGGGGCTCACGCTCGATTGGAATGTCGAAAGGCTCGGGCAAGAGGAAAGAACGGCGGCAGGAAATAACCGTTCAAGCTGCCTGACTTTTGCGCACGTCACGTTCGGCTGGGTGAAAAATGTGGAGGCGGTGGGGGCCGGACTGCACGGTTTTGATGTATCCTCTGCCCGTTATCATTATTTGGGAGACGGCTTTCTCGCCCCAGGAAGGAGCCGCTATATCTGGCTGGACGGGCTCACGGCAAGCGGATTCGGTGATGACGGGATTACCACCCACCATAGCGACTATTGTTTTATTTCAAATTCTTTCTGTTACAACCCAAGTGGAAGGGCCCACAAAAAAGGGTTTTCCAACTCCAATGGCATTGAGATTGATGACGGCTCGCGCCATGTATGGCTTTGCAATAATGCATCAAGCGGCTGTTTCGGAGGTGTTGAAATCAAAGCCCATCACAATGCATCGGCTGCTTCTCATGTGCATTTGTATGGCCATCTTTCTGTCCATGACAATCGTTCTTTTAATTTCCGGCATATTGGCCACCATAAAGGCAAAGATGCCGATTCGAAAAGCGCGAACCATATTGTGGCGGCCAATCTAGTTTCCGTTGCGCCAGTGTTTACGGATTTATATGAAGGTTCAACGCCGCGCAGCCTTGTTGTTTCCGCTTACCGAAACGTTGTAATTAACGGGCTGACTGCGCTTGGCGACCCGGATTACGATTTCAAGGGAAATCCTGTTGTCGCCATCCAGTACCGCGCAAAAAATGTTATTTTGAAAAATGTAGAAATCAGCGGGTTTCAAAATGCAAAACGGATCAGGGGCAAAGACAAATGCGTACTGCTGTAATGCTTGGATTGTTCATAAATAAAGAGAGAATCTAAGCAAGACTTGCCGAATGAATCGGATAATAGCTTCTTATCCGATTCACCCTGCAAGTCCAGCCTTCATGTTTGCCACCAATAGAAGCGATATTTGCAAAAAAGGGGGGTAAAATGACTTTCGAATTCAAAGTTTTTTCTACATCTTTTTAAAACCCTTGCATTTAAAGTTCGGCAAAATCCTTGGGATCCTTGCCAATTCCGATTATTTTGCTGATTCAGCAAGCCCTGGATTCTTCCTTTTCATCATCGTTTGAAGATCATTTCCCGGGGAAACTTGGTGTCTTTTGTCATGAATGCGGGCGCGGAAAGACATTTCTATACAAAGTTTTTGCCGACTTTGTGCTCCTTCTCGAGTAAAAGACATTTTGTCTTCCTTGATGCCAATGCCCGGAAATTTGTTGTGACATGTCTTTCATAGCACTCGTGCCAGTAATGTTATCGCAATTTTTCTCTCATTAAGTTGCGAATACTTTTCCCGACCAATTGTGTTATTTTCCTTTCACCATAAAGGACGCTTTCCCGGGAAATTTGTTGCCTTTTGTCTTTTTAAAGACCTCTAAAAAACATTTGGACCATCGTACGGATCCTTTTTTGTCTTTTTGAAAGTTTTAAAAAGACATTTTGACTCAGTCCCACCCCCGTTTTGTCTTTTTGAAGGCTTCTAAAGGACACTTGGACCACTGCCCAGATCCTTTTTGTCTTTTTGAGCATCTTAAAAAGACATTTTGGCTCGATCCCCACTCCTTTTTGTCTTTTTGAAGGCGTCTAGGGGACATCTTGGGGCGAGAATCATTGCCTTTTGTCTTTTTGAAGGTCTCGTGACCACTGAAAAAAGCCATTTTTTTATGTAAAATTTGCTGTGTAGTGTAAGAAATTTTCTGTAAATGGTACTCTTTACCATAGAAATTAGTAAAAATGACAAATGTTTGGCTATAATTCGCCTTTTTAGAGGATAGTATGGCGGCTATCCTCTTTAAATTTACTGCCAAGGCTGTTAGCTTGGCTTGTAAGCCCATGCTTTTTAGACCGTACCATTTGGCACGATCTAACCCGTGGAAATTCTTCATTTCGCCATTTTTCCCTTCTTGGCATGCTCTTTTTTTATACTTCTCTTTAAATCCCTCCGATTTCTGTTGTTGACTATACTCATAAAATTCTGGGGTGTTGATTCCGACCCCTAATACTTTTCCGACTGTTTTTCCGGTTATGCAAACTTCTCGCATTGGGCAATTTCTACATTGTTCTCTGTCAAAATAGTAATTATACGTTTCTTTTCCACATTTTCTTATATAGTGTTTCTTTTTGATTGTTTTGTTTCCTTGACTACAGAACCACTCGTCAGAATCTTTGTTATAACTGAATCTTTCTTCGTCTATGCGATATGCAGCTTCACTTACAGGGATGTATGCCTTTGCTTTAAGTTCAGAGATTTTGTCTAAGATTGGCTTTTTAAAATAGGCTTTATCACCATATACTTCTGGTATTTTTATTCTCGTTTTCTTGGTTAACTCTAATAATTCATCAAACTTCGTTCCATCCACATAAGCTCCATTACCAGTATGAACAGCTGTAATCATTCGATCTTCTGTTGTCATCATAAATTCCGTTTTATAACCAAAGAAAGGATCATTTTTGCTTTTATACCCTATTCTCGCTTCTTGGTCGACAATCGATCGTACCCCTTTTTGCTCCATAAACTTCGGGTCTGCTAAAATTTCTTTCGCATTATTAACGAGTGCTTTTGTTTCAGGTGCTTTCTCCAGTTCAACTAGTTCTTCTACCTTTGATACCGTTTCTTCAAGATAGGACTTCATTGTTTTTCTAGCTTCATCATGGTTTTCTATTTCTTTATAATCAGGGATTTCTTGGTTGATTTCACTTGGTATTTCTCCGTTTTCTTCTTTAACGGTTTTAAAGATTTTTTTCGCTAATTGTTTCATGACTCGTTCCGGTCTATATTTTTTGGTGTTGGCTTCTGTATGAGTGGAATCAATCGTTATACCAGAAACCTTTTGTAAAATTCCTTTTTCAATGCATTGGTTTATGATTTCAATAATAATTTCATCTATAGTGAGATTGCCTTCTAATCTACTTTTACGAAATTTTGCCAAAAGACTTGGGTGAGGGAGGTCGTCTTCCGGATTGATTCCTAAAAAATACATATATGCAAGGTTTAATGAGCAATTTTCTATAACTTTCTCATCAGATAAGTCATAGAGTTTTTGTAACACCAAGATTTTAACCATAAGTTCGGGCTCTTTTGCTGGCCTTCCATATTCTTTACAGTAAGTTTTTTCAAGCATTTTATTGATAAAACTAAAATCCACTTCATCTCTTAATAATTTAAGTGTATGATTTTCAGGAATTTTATCGTATAATATGGAATAGATGCTTAATTGATTATCTTTTTCTTTAAGCATGATAGATACCCCCAGTTTGGTTTTGGTTTGTAGTATAACTTTATTATACCAAATACTGGGGGTATTTTTTTTCAATTTATTGTACATATAATTATTTTGAATTTTCAGATTGACTTTTTCAGTGGTCCCGACGGCTTCTAGGGGACATTTTGAGCTCTGGCCTGATCCCTTTTTGTCTTTTTGAAAGCCTGTAAAAGACCTTTGGACCACTTCCCCGGATCTGCCTCAAAAACATTCGAGCCAAGTACCGCAACTGGTTTAGGATCAAAAAAGTGGGATCCCCATTTTTAGAGATCCCACTTTTTTCCTGCAGGCCGATCCAGGTACTTATAAACCGAGCGAAATATATTTGACTTCCAAAAATTCTTCGATGCCGTAACGGCCGCCTTCCCTGCCGAGACCACTCTGCTTGAGACCGCCGAATGGGGCCTGCGGCGTGGACGGAAGCCCGTCGTTCAGCCCGACAATGCCATATTCCAGCCCCTCTGCAATTTGAATGCCTTCTGAAATATTTTCCGTGAACACATACGCAGCAAGACCGTAAATGGAATCATTGGCACGCCGAATTGCTTCATCAATATCCGTAAATTTCGTTACCGGTGCAAGCGGCCCGAATGTTTCTTCATTCATGCATATCATATCATCGGTAACATTGGAAATGACTGTCGGCTCAAAGAACAACCCATCTTTCGCGCTGCCGCCTGTTTCCACGGTAGCCCCTTTTTCCACTGCATCTTTGACGTGATGTTCTACTTTTTCAACCGCATTCCGGTCAATCAGCGGACCGATATCCGTTCCTTCTGCAAGGCCGTCCCCAACACGGAGTGCTTTCACTTTTTCTGTAAATTTCTTGGTAAAAGCTTCATACACTTCTTCCTGTACATAAATGCGGTTCGAGCACACACAAGTCTGACCGGCGTTGCGGAATTTTGCTGCAACCGTGCCCTCTACAGCTTTATCGAGGTCCGCATGTTTTGTGATGATCACCGGTGCATGCCCACCAAGTTCAAGCGACACTTTTTTCACTGTGTCAGCTGAGCCGCGCATCAGCTCTTTCCCGATTTCGGTCGATCCGGTAAAAGTAAGTTTGCGGACGCGTTCATCGGCAAGCCAAGTGTCCCCGATTTCCTTCGCACTCCCGGTTATTACATTGATGACGCCTTTCGGAATGCCGGCTTTTGCAGCAAGCTCAGCAAGCTTCAAAGCAGTAAGTGGTGTCTGTTTTGCCGGCTTGATGACAACGGTGCAGCCGGCAGCAAGCGCAGGCGCAACTTTGCGGGTAATCATGGCAGCCGGGAAATTCCACGGGGTAATGGCCGCGACAACGCCGACCGGCTGTTTATGGACAAACAGGCGTTTATTGGTGGTGGATGCCGGAATCGTTTCGCCATACACACGCTTTCCTTCTTCGGCAAACCACTCGATAAAGCCATTTGCGTAACGCATTTCACCGAGTGCTTCCTTTAGCGGCTTGCCCTGTTCAATGGTCATCGTCCTGGCAAGCTCATTTTCATTTTCGCGGATCAGTTCAAACCACGTGCGGAGGTAAGCACTTCGTTCATAGGCAGAAAGCGCCGCCCACGCCGGAAAAGCCGTATGCGCCGCATCCACAGCAAGCCTGGCTTCCTTTTCTCCGCCTTTTGGAATCGTCGCAATCACTTCGCCGGACGCAGGGTTGTCCACTTTAATTTTTGGCAGTCCTTCCCCTGTCCACTCACCATTCAAGTACATCAAGTAGTCTTCCATAGCTCCATCTCCCTTCGAGTAATAGTTTACGATTTTTCAGATGATTTTTCTCGTTTTATGATTGCAAAATTTGTTTCGCCGACATGAGTATTCTTGATTTTGTAATTAAAAAAGAATACCTCTGACTTACTCATTTTTACATAATTTTGATGTCAGGAAGCATGCTGAAATGTTTCATACGATAAGCTGACCCTGTCAGTTGACAAAAATTTAATGGAGCGACAATCAGGTCATAAAAAAACGTAACAGAAGCTCATACAAAGCCCTTGTTACGCACAATCCAAATGCCAATCAAACAAAAGTTAACTGCGGGAAAGAATCAGATCCGGAAGTCTTAACTACAACGTGAATCCACCTTCACCCATTATAAGAAAAATCCCCAATCACACCCTTTCCGCCACTTCCACCGCGTGACGGATCAGGCTGCGGACGACGTTGCCGAAATGGGCGAAACGCTGGTCTTGTGTCTGGCCGCGTTTGTAGCGGTAGTAGATTTGCTGGCAAATGCCGGCGAGCTTAAAGTAACCGAAAATCAAGTAATAATCGATGTTCGAGACGTCGCGCCCGCTTTTTTTCGCATAGGCTTCGACAAACTCGCGGCGTGTCATAAAGCCGTCCAGCGTCGTGACGGACGGTTCACCGAGCCCATTTTTGATCAAATCCGGGTCATCTTTTTCCGTCCAGTAGCTGAGCGCAGCGCCAAGATCTGCGAGCGGGTCGCCGATGGTCGCCATTTCCCAGTCAAACAGGCCAGTCATTTCCGAAAAATCTTCGTTAAACATGGCGTTATTCAGCTTATAATCATAATGAATCACGGCTGCACCTTGTTGCGGCGGAATATGATCACGCAAATAATGGATGAGCGGCTCTGCTTCCGGAATTTCATCCGTCTTCGCACGCAGGTAGCGCTCAATCCAGCCGTTCACCTGGCGTTCGAGAAAACCATCCGGCTTTGACATGGAAAGGAGCTCTGTCTTTTCATATGGGATCGCATGCAGTTCCACAAGCCGGTCAACCATGATACCGGAAATCCGCCGGCACGTCTCCTTTGTCGGCTCCACTCCCGGCGGAAAAGCGGTGTCAAGCACAATACCATGCTTTCTTTCCATGAGAAAAAACGGAGCGCCGATCACAGACGGGTCCTCCTCGAAAAGCAACACTTCCGGCGCCGGTGTGAAAAATGGCCGGAGCGCCTTCAGCACGCGAAATTCGCGCCCCATGTCATGCGCTTTCGGGGCAACCGGGCCAAGCGGCGGGCGCCTGAGCACTGCTTCCCACGAACCTGCTTTTAATTGATAGGTCAAATTCGAACGGCCTGCTGAAAATTGTGCGATTCCAAGCGGTACATTCGGCATTTGCGGAAACTTCTTCTGCAGGTATTCCTGCAGCCTGGTTAAGTCCAGTTCTTCCCCTTTGCGGACCGGAATTGTGTCTGAATGCATTTTTCCTCTCCCCCTTGTATCCCGTAATAGGCAGATCGTTTTTCACATCGCCGTCTGCAAATGCTTTTCCAGGATGCCCCTTATGTCATCTGGAATCGGGCGGGATTGCTGCTTATCAAAGTCAAAAAAAACGACAACCGCTTTCCCCCTTGCGATCAAGCGGCCGGTTTCTGCATCCAGAATTTCATGAGCCAGTTCACAGCTCGTATTGCCGAGCTTTGCCACACCGGTCCTGATCGTGAGTTCTTCATTATAAAACGCCTGGCTGACAAAATCGCATTTTACTGAAGCTAAAATAATATTGAAATCTTTTATTTCTACGCTTGCACCAATGCTTTCAAAAAATTTCAAACGGGCATCTTCCAAGTAGATGAAGTAACTGGTGTTGTTAATATGTCCGATAGCATCTGTTTCGCAAAAGCGTGTCCGTAATTTCAATTCATGCAAAAAAATCCCTCCCTTTTGCTTGAACACCATTACGGTAGCTGTAGATTTACAACCTTGCAAGGTCCTGACCATGATTGATCCGTTGCTACAATCCCTTTTTTTCCCAAGACCATTTCTTGTCACAGCTGCCGCAATGTGATGCGCTTTTTCATCCCGTGCAGTCTGCTCATCACAAGGCCGTCCCCAATTCCAGCTACCGCATTGTAATGCACTTTTTCGATTTCGTGCAGTCCCGCAATACAATCTCATTACAGCAGTTGTACGGTTTTACAACCTTGCAAGGTCCTGGCCATGATTGATCCGCTGCTGTAACCCCTTCTTTTCACAAGGCCATTTTCTGTCAGCTGCGGTAACGTGATGCGCTTTTTCATCCCATGCAGCTCGCTCAATACAAACTCATTGCGAAAGCTGTAGGGTGTTGCACCTTCCAAGTCCTGGCCATGATTGATCCGCTGCTGCAATCCCTTCTTTTCACAAGGCCATTTTCTGTCAGCTGCGATAACGTGATGCGCTTTTTCATCCCATGCAGCTCGCTCAATACAAACTCATTGCGGAAGCTGTAGGTGATGCACATCCCAGGATCCTGGCTATGAATAATTCCGATACTAAACCTCTATTTCTCAAAGCCATTCTCAAATACAGCCGCCGTAACGTAATGTGCTTTTTCAATCCGTTCAGCCCGCTTGCTCGATCTCAAAACAACACCATTACGACAGCTGCATGGTTCTATGCTTTTTCAATCCCGTGCAGGACGATATCCATGAACAGTTCTGCCACTTCTGCCGCCGATTTCCGACCTTCCGGGTTAAACCACTGGTAGCTCCAGTTCACCATGCCGAGAATGGCAAAGGAAGTAAGATTCGCGTCCAGATGCTCCGCAAACTCGCCGATCTCAATGCCTTCCCGGATCAGCTTTTCAACCCCGAGGCGGAAAGCTTCGCGTTTTTGTAAAATCAGTTCGAGCTTTTCACCGCTTAAATTTTTGATCTCCCGGAAAAAGATCAGGGCTTTTGCTTTTTCCGTTTTGATGCTTTCAAGCAGCATCAGGACAAGCGCATGCAGTTTTGCCTTGCACGATGCGTTTTCCGAGAGAATGGCCTTCTGTTTTTCCAAAAGTTTCGTAATATAGTCCATATGAATGTCCATCAAAAGTTGTTCTTTGCTGGAAAAATAATAGTAAAACGTGCCTTTTGTCGCGCCGATGCTGTCGACGATGTCCTGAATGGATGTCTCCGTGAAGCCTTTTTGTTCAAACAAGCGTATGCTGTGTTCCGTAATCTTCGCTTTCATGCCGGTCCTCTCCATCTATTACTATATTAAGAAAATTATATCACATGCCCGGCTTCACGTTTCTGCTCTTACTCGCGCACTTTCTTTTCTTCTTCGCGCAGCTTGCGGCGCAAAATTTTCCCGACATTTGTTTTCGGTAACGCATCACGGAACTCTATGATCTTCGGGCGTTTATACGGGGCGAGATGGGCGCTGCAATATTCGCTCAGTGCTTCTTCCGTCATCTTCTGCCCTTCTTTTAACACGACAAACGCCTTGACCGTCTCACCCCGGTATGGATCCGGCACACCGATCACCACTGCTTCCTGGACGGCGGGATGCGCATACAGCACCTCCTCGACATCGCGCGGGTACACGTTATAGCCGCTTGCAATGATCATATCTTTTTTGCGGTCAACAATATAAGCGTACCCTTCCTCATCCATTTTCGCGATATCGCCGGTGTACAGCCAGCCATCCCGAAGTGCTTCCGCCGTTTCTTCCGGCATGTTCCAATACCCTTTCATCACTTGCGGGCCTTTTACAATCAGTTCGCCCACTTCGCCCGGTTTCAGTTCCTCCGTGCCGGTTGCAACATCGACGATTTTATAATCTGTTGATGGTATCGCGATCCCAATGCTGCCCGGCTTGCGTTTTCCGAAAACCGGATTGCAGTGTGTAACCGGGGAAGCTTCCGAAAGGCCATACCCCTCGACAATGACGCCCCCCCGTTTTTTCTTCAAACTGGCGCAAAAGTCCGAGCGGCATCGGTGCACTCCCGCTGTTGCAGGTCTTAATGGAATCCAGCCCGTACTCCATCGCTTTCGGGTGGTTCGTGATGGCAACATACATCGTCGGGACACCCGGAAAATAGGTTGGCTGCGTTTCCTTGATGGTCTGGAGAACTTCTTCAAGATCAAAACGCGGCAGCATGATCGATTCCGAACCGGTGTAGATTACATAGTTCATGGCACATGTCATGCCAAACACGTGGAAAAGCGGAATAACGGTCAAAATCCGTTCTTCTCCCGGCCCCATGACCGGTTTGAAAAATGCATAGGTTTGCACCAGATTGGCAAGAAGGTTTCGGTGGGTCAGCCTCGCACCCTTTGACCGGCCAGTGGTGCCGCCCGTATACTGGAGTACGGCAATATCCTCCCGGGGGTCGAGCGCAGGAGGGTTGTAATCCGTGCCTGCCTGTAAAAAGGCATCAAAGGGTTCAGCATCATCCAAAGGGCCGGCTGCCGGCTTAAAACTGGCTGTGACAACATTTTTCAAGGATGTTTCCGGGCGGACGGCCTGCACTTTCGGGTACAAATCATCTAGGACAATGATGGTTTCTGCGCCCGAGTCATTTAATATATGCCTGATCTCCGGTTCGACAAGCATCGGATTGATCTGGACAATCACAGCACCTGCCATTAGCGCACCGTAATAGGACACGACATACTGCGGGCAGTTCGGCAGCATGATCGCCACTCTGCTGCCTTTTTGCACGCCTCTTTTCTGAAGGGCGGAAGCAAAGGCAAGCGATGCTTTGTAAAGTTCCGCATAGGTCGTCTTTCTGCCGTAAAAAGAGAGGTCAGTCCGGTCCGGGTGCTTTTCGGCTGCAGTAACAAGTATTTGGTACAGCGGCGTATCCGGCACTTCAATTTCTTTCGGAATCTCATCGGTATAGACAGCATGCCATACTTTGTTTTCCATTCCAAATCCCCCTTGTTTTTCATTGCCAAATGGACTGTTTCCCTAGGCTTAATAAGGCACCGATTACCGTCCGGCATGTCGGTTTTTAAAGCACATGCATGCCGCCATCGACGAGCAGCACATCCCCTGTCACATAGTCCGAAGCTTGGGATGCTAGAAAAACAGCTGCACCTTTTAAATCCTGATCATTTCCGAATCGGCCGAGCGGCGTTGCTTCCAATATCGGATTTTTGCCGCGTTCAATGATGACTTTGGCCATTTTTGTCGGGAAAAAGCCCGGCGCAATCGCATTCACATTGATGCCGTATCTGCCCCATTTGGCAGCGAGATCTTTTGTAAACGTGATGACCGCCCCTTTACTTGTGTTGTAACCGATCGTGTCCATGATGCGCGGATCGACGCCGCCAAGCCCGGCAATGGAGGCAATATTGATAATCTTGCCGTGCCCCTGTTTGATCATGACTTTTCCGGCTGCCTGGCTCATATGGAAAGTGCCGGTCACATTCGTGCTGATCACTTTTTCCCATGCCTCAATCGGCATCTCTTCGGCAGGCGCCCCCCAAGTTGCGCCGGAATTATTGACGAGGATGTCGATTTTGCCAAACTGCTTCACGGTTTCCGCGACTACTTCATCAACCTGGGTGCGATTTGTAATGTCACACTCCATTGCAAGCGCTCTCACCCCGAGCGATTCGATGCGTGCAGCCGCTTCTTCGCATGCCGCTTTTTTTCTGGAGCAGAGCACGACATCCGCCCCCGCTTCCGCAAATGCCCGCGCGATTTGTTCACCGAGCCCCCTACCGCCGCCTGTCACGATGGCGGTTTTTCCTTTTAAACTAAACAGTTCTAACACGTTCATCGGCCGATCCCCTTTCCTGGTATGGTTTTATCTCAAGCCTTGCAATCTGGTCGAGGTGGACTTCATCCGGGCCGTCTGCAAGCCGCAATGTGCGCGCGTTGGCCCACAGCCGGGCGAGCGGAAAATCGTCCGAAACGCCGGCGCCGCCGAACGCTTGGATGGCACGGTCGATCACAGCAAGCGCCATCCGCGGTGCCACTGCTTTAATCATTGCAATTTCCTTTCTCGCCACTTTATTGCCGACCGTGTCCATCCTATACGCTGCTTTCAATGTCAGAAGCCGTGCCTGCTCGATTTCAATACGCGACTCGGCCACCCACTGCCGGATGACACCCTGTTCGGCGAGTGGCTTTCCAAACGGCGCACGGTTTTGTATGCGCTTGCATAAAAGTTCAAGCGCACGCTCTGCAGCTCCAATCAGCCGCATACAGTGATGGATTCTGCCCGGCCCAAGCCGCCCTTGCGCAATCGCAAACCCTTTTCCTTCCCCCCAAATGATATTTTCAGCCGGCACCCGCACGTTTTCGTATGTAATTTCCGCATGGCCGTGCGGGGCATCATCATAACCGAAAACCGGGAGCATCCGCTCAATCTTCACGCCGGGTGTATCGAGCGGTACGAGAATCATAGACTGCTGTTCGTGCCGCGGTGCATCCGGATTGGTTTTTCCCATGACAATCGCAATTTTGCACCTCGGGTCGCCGGCGCCTGATGACCACCATTTCCGCCCGTTCACAATATATTCATCACCGTCACGTACAATACTGCATGAAATATTGGTCGCATCACTCGAAGCAGCATCCGGCTCTGTCATAGAAAAACACGAACGGATCTCGCCGTTTAAAAGCGGTTTCAGCCATTTTTCCTTCTGCTCATCACTTCCGTACCGGGCAAGCACTTCCATATTTCCTGTATCGGGTGCGTTGCAGTTGAATACTTCGGGGGCGATGATGGATCTTCCCATGATTTCACAAAGCGGGGCATACTCGAGGTTCGAAAGCCCGGCCCCGTATTCATTGTCCGGCAAAAACAAATTCCAAAGCCCTTCCT
This sequence comes from Weizmannia sp. FSL K6-0777, assembly GCF_038593185.1. Taxonomy (NCBI): domain Bacteria; kingdom Bacillati; phylum Bacillota; class Bacilli; order Caryophanales; family Bacillaceae; genus Heyndrickxia; species Weizmannia sp. FSL K6-0777. The sequence goes on along the minus strand of NZ_CP151971.1, from coordinate 295,635 downwards.
GCTTTGCTTTTGCCTTCAATTCTTCCATAATCGGCGGAACAGCAGCCCACCGTGTTTCCTGTGCATTCAGTTGTTCCTCAAAGATCTTTTCACCCGGATAGACGTTTTCTTCCATAAAACGCTCAAGCTTTGAAATCAGTGCCTTCACTTTTGGTGAGTAATCAAAATCCATATGATTCATCCCCTCCCCGTTGACTAACCGGTTAGTATGTTAATTTCATTATAAACAATCATTCGAAAATTTCAATAAAAAAATAAGCCGAATTTCCTCGATTTGTGTTGAATCTTCCCGGTAAAAAATAAAAAAAGCGGGAAACAAATCTCCCGCTTTTTGAAACAGATTTTTCAGGCCTTGCCAATCAGAGTATTTTCCTCCCCAATTGTCCGAGCGCATAGTGGATGCTGTGCTGCAACGTCTGGAAGCAGTCAAACTGGCTGAAATCAAGCCCGGAAGAAGAAATGGTCATGCTCATGGACGGCGATATACCGACAAGGATCGTTTGCGTGCCGATTAAGGAAGATGCTTTTCCGATATTTTCAATAAACTGGATGCTGTGCGGATCGTCTTCCACATCGAGTGCCGTTAAATCAAGCACCAAATACTTTGCTTTGTACTGCGGCAAATTTTTCAATGTTTTTTCTACCAGCTCTTCGGCACGTTCATCGTCATATTTCCCGATTAAAGGCACGACGACAATGCCGTCTAAAATCGGAATAATCGGTGAGGACAGCTGCTTGATGAGTTCTTTCAGCTCCCGCGTCTTATCTTCGACGAGCGCCTCCAGCTGAATAATCTGCTCAGCTTCTTTTTTCCGCGCCAGCTGGTGAATATTATGTGACACCGTGATATCCGACGGGAAATACTCAATGATCGTGGAGTCGTGGCCTTCGATCTGATACCGGACGACTTTATACCATATATTTGTATGGAACAGTCCGGTAAAAATACCAGCGTAGTGGGCAGGCAGAAAATTGCTGCCCGTTTTCTTTCCCTGGGCCACATTGATTTTATGCTCCCAGCTGTCTTTCAGCTCAATCGTCAATGTCTTCTGATCAAAGTTCATGTCTTTCATCACGGCTCTTCCCCAGCCCGCTGATGCGTAAGTAGTGGTAATGAGTTCAGACGCCTTTTTCACATCGAAATCTTTGATTTTATTAAAATAATCGGCAACGAGCAATCCCTGACGGAAACCCGCTGTTTCAAAGACAACATTGGATGCTTCTTCCCCGGATATTTCTTCAATTGTAGTAAACAGATCGCGCATCGCAGTTGGAATCCAGAAAAGGACCGCATCTTCCCCTTCGAAAATGAATCTTCCTTTTTCCAATTCCCATTCAAATTGAAGACCGCCCACATGTATATTCGGATGTTCGCTCACAGAATATCCCCTCTATTATGTACAATAAATTGTATTTTTATTATACCGGTTCAGTTTTCTTGCGTCTATTGATACGGGTTCTGTATGTGACAACATTCGCGTGCTTGCCGGAAAATGTGCTCACACACCAGGGCCTTACTTTCAAAGAAATTTGCTTATACGAAAAAAGGCGGGATTGCCCCGCCGTCCATCTTAATTAATCGCCTAAATTGACATTATGGTAAACTTGCTGGACATCTTCCAGGTCTTCCAGCACATCAATCAGTTTTTCGAACTTCTCCTGGTCCTCATCCGGCAATGTGACTTCGTTTTGCGGTAACATTGTCAGTTCGGCAACGGTGAATTCCGTAATGCCGGCATTTTCAAAAGCTTCCTGAACCGCATGAAACTGGTCCGGTTCCGCGTAAACAATGACGGCACCGTCTTCTTCAAAGACATCGCGGACGTCAATATCAGCCTCAAGCAAAAGCTCCAGTACTTCATCCGCTGTTTTTCCTTCAATGCCAAAGACTGCCGTTTTATCAAACATATACGCGACTGAACCGCTCACCCCCATATTGCCGCCGTTTTTCCCGAAAGCGGCGCGCACTTCGGATGCGGTCCGGTTGACATTGTTCGTCAACGTATCGACAATGATCATCGAGCCGCCCGGGCCGAAGCCTTCATAACGCAGTTCGTCATAGTTTTCATCAGCGCCGCCTTTTGCTTTTTCAATCGCGCGGTCAATGATCGCTTTCGGCACGCTGTATGTTTTGGCACGCTCGAGCACCATTTTTAACGCGCTGTTTGCCACCGGATCCGGCACACCCTGTTTCGCAGCAACATAGATTTCGCGGCCGAATTTCGCATAAATGCGGCTCGTATTGGCATCCCTTGCTGCTTTTTTATCTTTTATATTATTCCATTTGCGTCCCACGGGGATCACTCACTTTCAACAAAAATTCGAATGCTTCCGTACTTGCCCATTGTTGAATTATACACCAAAAGCTTTCCGGTGGGGGAAAATAATTGAAAAAACATCCCGGTTGGATAGCCGGGATTCATGATGTGCCAATTTTTTCTTCCTTTTCGCCGGTGTCCCGGATGATCTTTCCGCAGTTTTGCCATTTTTCATTGGTTTTTGGAAAATGGCTGGTTTTTCAGATCCGCTTTCCATTGATTTTTGGTTCCGCTTTATTTCCTCAAGCCATTTCTATTTCGCCGGTTTCTTGAAAACCGCAGATTTTTTTAAAATTCCACCATTCTTAAAGGTCCAGAAACACAGGGCTCCACACGCATGCGGCATGCTGGTTTTTGTTTCTCACTTTCGTTTCGTTCGTATCCCGGACCCTGTTGCCACAACCAGGCCGCCGAGCACATCTGCAATCAAATCGGTCATCGTATCCTTGTTTCCGCCGCCCTGCAAAGTAGTGCCAAAAAATTGGTCACCCGAAAACTCATAGATCTCCCACATTACACCGCCAAGCGCGGCAAACCCAAGCACAAATAAAAATACAAACCATGCGGAGATCGCCTTGCCCGCATCCCGGTGCACAAGCCGTTCATAAAGTGCGATCGCGGCAAATCCAAGAAGAAGGCCACTCACGAAATGCAGGAAGGTGTCCCACCAGCCTAAGCCGTACCAGCCACGGATCGATCCGAAATATTGGGAGCCGGTTAAAAAAAGAAAATAAGAAATGACAAGGGGCAGGTGGAACCGAAGGCGCGGAACCCACGAAAGGATAAGCGGAATTGCGCCCGAGATCACCCCGCCCGCAGCGACCGCAGCCTTCCAGGACGCGCCGGCCGTATATTGCATGGCGCATAAAACGGCCATCCACAGTACATAAACCAAGCTGATTCCAAACACAATTTTCCGGTCCATATTTCCACTTTCTTTCTTATACATTTTGTTTCCTGAATCCAGTATATATCGCAATCAGCACCCCGCCAAAAAATCCGGCCAGCAAGTCCACCATCGTATCGGTATTGCCGCCACGCTGCATCGTATGGGAGGCAATTACATCCCCCAAAAATTCATACATCTCCCAAAGAACGCTCCCTGTTATCGCAAGCCCGAGGGCAAACAATGCGGGAATCAAGCGCGACATGCCCCGCCTTGCCGTCTCCGGAACCAGTATTTTATACAGCGTAACGCCGATACAAGCTGTAAAAATGCCCTTATAAAAGTGAACGGACGTGTCCCACCACGAAAAACGCCCGTAAAATCCGGCGATCGAACCGAGGCAGATGGAACAAATCACGAAAATATACCAGCCAATAATCGAGGGCGTATTGATCCGGTTATGTTTTAAAAATAATAAGCCGAGCGGCAGCGCACTTAACACAATCCCGCCGGCCGCAATTCCCCACCGCAATGTATCATGCTTTATAATAAAATAGACCATAAGCCCGGCCAAAAGCAACATCATGCCGGTACTGAGCAGTATAATGATGATGCGTTTCACCTTTCCACCCCGTTCTGTTCTTTTCCAAAAATAGGATACCCTTTCTTTTTCCATTTCATCCTATATAAAATGAACATAGGGTTTGCTGAACGAATCCAATTCTACGTTTGTACCCAATTTGTCAGCAAGATCTAGAAGAATCCATCTGCGAAAATGCGATTCTGGTGCAAGCTTTTCCCTGGATTTTTTATAAAATCCTTGCACCTTGCATTAAATTTTTGCTTAAGCTGTCAGCATCCTTGCCAAATTTAGGAATTTTGCTTATTCAGCAAACCCTATGTTAAGGAAGCATGGAAAAAAGACGTTGCTCCTTTACATAGAGCTCGTCTACGTTAAGAAAGCACGAAAAAACGAAGACCTTCCTTCACATAGGGCGCGTCTAAGTTAAGAAAACACGGAAATTCGATGACCCTCCTTCACATAGAACCCGTCTACGTTAAGAAAGCGCGGTAATACAAAGGCCTTCCTTCACATAGAACCCGTCTACGTTAAGGAAGCACGGAAATTCGAATGCCTTCCTTTACATAGAGCCCGTCTATGTTAAGAAAGCGTAGAAAAATGACGTTGTTCCTTCACATAGAAGGCGTCTACATTAAGAAAGCACGAAAAAACGAAGGCCTTCCTTCACATAGAACCCGTCTATATTAGGGTTTGCTGAACCCCGGATCCAATTCTGCGTTTGTACCCAATTTGTCAGCAAGATCTAGAAGAATCCATCTGCGAAAATGCGATTCTGTCTTCTCTATACGTTGGATCAACTTTTTCATGGGTCTTTCATAAAACCCTTGCATTTAAATTTTTTCCTAAGCTGTCAGCATCCTTGCCCACATCTATGAATTTTGCTTATTCAGCAAACCGTACATAGATTTTTCTCGTCAAAATTCAAGGTTAGATATGGCTTTTGGCAACGCATAAGGAGCAGGAATGTTAAGCCCAACTTATATAGCCGACAAACCGCTGATCGTAAAAACATCCGTATGAGCGGCGTTTTCTTTTCCAAAAAGTATTTAAAACATTTCAATTTTAATGATAAAATAAGCTAGGGAGGTGTTTTATGAAAAAAGTTTTGTTTGCATGCTTGGCCCTGCTGTTGCTCTGTGTTCTCACCGGATGGAATCTGCTTGGGAAAAGCGGGAAGCCTGCCAATGCCAACACATTTAAACCGGCAAAACTAACGGCAAATGAAGAAGCCATTTTACACGCTTCAACGGACAACTCTTTTCTTTATCAATACCGTGTCGACCCTAACAAGTATAAATCCGTTAGAATCTGGCTGGAAGAATACAAATACGGAAAATTGGTGAATGACCATCTTTTTGAACTAGAAGGGGAAGCGGGGAAGAAAGGGACAATTATGTTCACAGCCTCTCCGGTAAGCGAAAACAGCAAACGTTATAAGGTCATCGAAGGCATCTATACGGGTAAAGGCAATACCACTTTCAGCACATTTAAAACTTTCCCGGCAGCAGGGGATAAAGACATCAACGCGTTTTCCTTGAGCGGCGTTGACAGCGCGGAATCGGCAAGCGGCAAAAAGATTTTAGGAGCCATTGGTTTTTCAAAAGATGATTCTGCCCCGGCCCCTCCGCTTCATGACTTTGAAGACCTGAAAAAACACAAAAAGGAAATACAATCTTACGCAACCCTTTTAGTGGTGCGGTGCGAATTTAAAAATAACAAGCGCAGCGCATGAACAGACGGCGGGTCATGATATCCGCCGTTTCCCTGTAATTACCGCCATGTGCGGACAGAAAGGAGCGGATGCGCATTTTGCTGCTTTTCAGTGCACACAAAAAAGACGCTGAGACACATCTCAACGCCCTTATTAGCTTTTAGCGTGCCTGTGGTTCTTTTTCGCGGCCGTTTTTATCTACAAAATCTTCGTGGTGCGTAGAATACATGGCCATCGGTTCTGCATCCGGGCACATATAGCGGACGGCGCTGTTTAAAGCAACCGGGCCTTCCGCAAACCCCCCGGCAATCAATTTTAATTTGTGCGGGTAAATTGCCGCATCCCCTGCCGCGAAGATCCCGGGTATATTCGTTTCCATCGCGCCATTGACCTCGATCCGCTCGTCTTTCATTTTAAGACCCCAGTTTAAAATGCCACCATAATCACCCTGAATGCCGTGGTTCACGACAACTTCATCGGCTTCAAGCCACATTTCTTCGCCCGTCCCGACCTGTTTCACCGCAACGCGTTCGATCCTATTGCCTGTTCCGTGCAGGGCTGAGATGCAGTAAGGGGTAAAAAGGCGTGCATTTTTCACCATTTCGGACACATCGGATTCATGCCCGCTGAATGCTTCCCGCCTGTGGACGATCGTAATGCTTTCGGCAATCCCGGCCAGTTCGTTTGCCCAGTCGACTGCCGCATTCCCGCCGCCAGAAATCAGCACCCGCTTGTTGCGAAAACGATTCAAGTCATCGACGGCATAATGGAGATTGCCGGATTCATAGCGCTCTGCCCCCGGAATATCAAGCTTAATCGGTTTAAAAATGCCCGCCCCGACAGTGAGGATAACCGTTTTGGTCAAGTGAAGGCCGCCATTTTCCGTACTTAACATAAAGATACCGTCCGGGCGCCGCTGTAATCCGGATACATGCTGATGAAAAAGGATCGTTGGCGAAAAAGTTTCCGCCTGCCGGATCAGTTCCTTCACAAGATCCCCGCCTGTTATTTTCCGGATCCCGCCAATATCCCGCAATGTTTTTTCCGGATAAAACATCGAGATTTTTCCGCCCAGCTGGCCGCTAGATTCCAGCACTTTCGTCTTTAATTTCCGCATGCCGCTGTAAAACGCCGTAAACAAGCCAATCGGCCCGCCGCCAATAATGGTTACATCGTAGATTTCATGGTCCAATGCCAAGATCCTCCAATCCCGCTCATAAAAAAAGTGGCTACGCCATTTGTGCGCGTACTTCTTTATACGGTTTAATCAAATCATAGGAAAGGCAAACCGGTTTTTTGCACCTCGGATCAAGCGCAATTTGGGCATCCAATCCGAAACATTCCCGCATCATTTCCGCTGTCACCACAGCTTCGGGGCTGCCCTCGTAAAGGATTTCGCCATCTTTCATGGCAACGATATGGTCCGCAAAACGGGCGGCCTGGTTTAAATCGTGCAGCACCATCACGATCGTGCGGTGCTCCATTCTGTTCAGCTCCTGCAAGAGTTCCAGCACTTCCAGCTGATGGGACAGGTCCAGATAGGTTGTCGGCTCATCCAGTAAAATCATTTCGGTATCCTGCGCAAGTGCGAGCGCAATCCAGACCCGCTGCCGTTGCCCGCCCGAAAGCGCATCCACAGGACGGTCTTTCAATTCTTCCGTCCCGGTCATTTCAAGGGCCCGGTGAATGGCTTTCCAATCTTCACGATTCAGCTTTCCAAACCTTTTTTGGTGCGGGTACCTGCCATAAGATACAAGTTCCGAAACCGTCAGTCCTTCCGGCACACTCGGAGACTGGGGCAAAATCGCAAGCTTTTGCGCAATTTTCTTTGTTGATTGTCTTGCCAGTTCTTTTCCATCCAAATAAACGGACCCGTTTTTCGGAAAGAGAATGCGCGCCAATGCCTTCAGCAAAGTGGATTTGCCGCATCCGTTCGGGCCGATGATCGCCGTCATTTTTCCGGCTGGTATATTTAAATTTAAGTTTTTAATAATTTCATGATCTCCATAGGCAACTTTTAAATTTTCTGCACAAAGCTTTGGCATCTCAGTTCCTCCTATGAATCTGGCATTAAATGAAAATGATTCTTAATATCAATTTCATTCTATAAGGTTTCCAAATAGGTGTCAAATCGATTTTTCACCGGGTATGTGTCAAGTTTTTCTCGACAAGGTTTAAATATCGGGTATTCCAAGACACTCTTTTTGTACACTTTCGGCTACCGTGCTTTACTTGCTCGGTGTAATTTTCGGAAAAGATGTAATATTTCCGTATAAAGATGGATAACGGGGATGTTGAGGCGCGCGAAATTCACTCGCTTTCCGCGGGCGGCCGGCGAGCCTCCTCGCTCGTACCTCGCTGCGGGGTCTCTCCTGGCTCGCTTTTCCCGCAGGAGTCTCGTAAATTTCGCGCGCCTCAACGATCAGTCCCCACTGAGCCAGGCTTAAAACGAAAGCTCTAATATTTTGCTTAAATGTCCCATTGCCGATGAACTGCTTGAATGCAGGGCAACTGATCCGTGCTTTACGCCCACTGACGGGCGTACAGGCTGCTTGAGTAGTTGAGACATCCTGATGAATTGTTTCAAGTTCCGTTGCTTTCTCTCGCTTCTTGAACGGTGTTTCAGATAGGCTTCTCTCAATGTCCCATTGAGTATGCCTTGTTTGATTTTCACCATGGCTTCTGCGCCAAGTTCACTCCAATGCATGCCCCTTTTTTTCATCCTGAAGGAGATATGCCTTTGATTCGATTCCATCGCTCCTAGGCCTCTCGCACCTTCCGGCACGTTTTTCACCCTGTCTCTCCAGTCAAAAATGCGGTCCCAGTTTTTCAAGATATACGAACGGAATTCCTTGATTTTCTTGAGGGCCTTTTTATCCGTCAAGGTGCTTTCGTGCGTATCCAAATATAACGTGAATTGGTCCAGGTCATGCGTTCTAATCGCTTTTCTAATTTGCTCCTTGATCTCGCTCTTTCCGCCCCCAAATGTCCTTATGATGGCTTGTGCAACGTGGTAGGTATCCAGCTGGTTGAGCACCGGAAATTCCGACTGTGAGAATGCTGTTTGAAACCGTTCAGCTGTGTACCCAGCACCTCCATCACTGTTTGTAATGACATGCGCTTTTTCGAGGGAATAGGTGTTGGCAGCTGTGGCTTGGACTTCATCCCAAAATGTCTGAATGTCTTCCGTCGTCATGATGACTGTGGGCTGACGCAGGGAGACCCTTTTACCATTGGTTTCCCATCCCTCATAGAGAATGGCGTGGTGGACTTCCATACTCTGTTTCTTTTTTAGTCCCCGAACGAATACACCATCTGCTTCAGAAAACAGGTAGTCTACCTTCTTCCCCTCAGGCAGGGAAACAGCTATTTCTAGCTCTTCTACAAGTGCCTTATCGGCTTCCGCCTGAGTTTTCCCTACGTGTTTTACCATGTTCCCTACAGTTGTGTGACTAAGACTCACTGCTGTCCACTCTTTTAAAATATCAGCTACTTCCCGATAGGTGTTCTCACTTGCCAACTCTGCCACCTTTAATTCCACTAACGGGCTGTATCGTTGGTGTGGTACCAGCCCTAACCATTCATCCAGAGGATAATGGGAATTTCCTCTCTTGTCATGCATTAATGAGCGTTTAAAGGTCACACTTCCAAATAGAAACTGAATGTTTCTGTTATCACTCCGGCAGTACACCCAGCCCTCCTCTAACTTCTCCTGTTTAATTGTTTTATCTAACTCTTCAAATATTTCCCCAACCCATTGTGTAAAAGCCTTCTGCATCAGAAGTTTAAGCTGTTCTTCAAATTCGATAAGACTCTTTGTATCCTTTAATAATCCAGCAATTATTGATATAATATCCATGGGAAGACCTCTCTCTCTAGATGTTCATCTTGAAGTGTACAATTAGATGATAGAGCGTCTTCCCATTTTTTTCCACTCATTTGCCCCTTCGAGTAAAATTTTACACATACTTTCACCGGCAATCTCCAGGTTTTTCCGCAATTTAAGCATTTCCTGCTGCCCTTCCTGTACTTTTGAAATTTTGCAAATTTTTTTCGGAGGAAAGGCTCTCCTTTTTTGGGCCTTTCCAGTTGGAATAAGGGTGTTCTTCCCCCGTATCCGCATGATGCCGGGTTTGGAAACATCAATATGTTCTTCCCGCAGCCAAAGCCGTCCATGCAACATGGACGGCAGGCCGCGAAAAGGATTATTTGATCGTTTTTAATACATCCCGGATCATCTCTTTGTTTGCAATCGCGCCAGAGTAAAGCCAGCCGGTATCAGCAGAAAATTCAGCTACATGGTGTTTCTTGACGGCAGGAATGCTTTTCCATAATGCATTGTCCAGCTCTGTTGCGTGGGTTTTATCGCTGTTAATCAAAAAAATATAGTCTGCATCCAGCTCGGTTAATTTTTCAAGCGAAATAGCATTCCAGTTGCTGGTTGCTTTTGCAGAAATTTCATTTACAACAGCCGGCACCTTCAAACCTAAATCATTGTACAGGACGTCCCCACTTGATACATTTTTCGATACGATAAAAAATTTATTGTTCACAAGCCAGATTGCAGCAGCAGAAGGCGCTTTTCCGTTTTTCGCCAGTTGTGCTTTTGCTTTCTTGGCTGTTTTTTCATAATCTGCGAGCACTTGTTTTGCCTTTGCTTCCTTGTTCAACACTTTCCCAACAGTAAGCAGTTCTTTTCTCCAGTCACTGTTTTGCTTTTTGCTTACGACAAAGGTCGGAGCGATTTTGCTGTATTGTTCATACTTCCCGCCTTCCACCATACTGGCATCGTCAATCAGGATTAAATCCGGCTTGAATTTTTGCACTTGTTCATAAGGCAGGTCGTAAGAAATAGCCGGTACCCCTTTCAGTAAATCGTCCTGCAAATATTCCTGAATGCCGTTGCTGACACTCCATTGTGCGACAGGCTTCACCCCGAGTGCAACAAGATGGTCTTCCAAATAAGTCGCAATGACGCGTTTCGGATGAGCCGGCACTTTTACTTTATGCCCCATCACGTCTGTTACCGTCCGGGTTTTTGAACCGCCGGCAGGCTTGTTTCCGTTTCCATTTCCGGACTGGCTGTTCCCGCAGGCAGCAAGGGCAACGGACAGAAAGACAATCCCGCATATTTGGAAAATCTTTTTTAATTTTAGATTGTAAGACATTTTCATCCCCCTGGCATTATGTTAAAATATTGTAGACAGATAAATGATAATGATTATCAACATCAATTAAAGCGAAAATTTTTCATTCTGTCAATCTTTTTTCTTTTTGAATCATAAATTTTTAACCGTATCGAAATAGAAGGAAGGAAGTCAGGGATGGCAAAAGCGCACACAAGTAAAGCGGCACACCGCGTGCAGGATCAACCGTATAAAAAACGACTGGCTTATTTTATCCTCGGCTTCGGGTGGATTTTTATCATACTTGCCGTCGCGGGTTCCATTCAATTGGGTGCATCGAATGTCGGCTATACAACTGTATGGAAAAGTTTGTTTTTTTATGATGCAAACAACCCGGCCCATGTCGTCATCCATGAATTGCGGCTGCCGCGTGCCATTGCCGCTTTATGCGTCGGTGCCGGGCTGGCCGTTTCCGGTTCGGTCATGCAGGGAATGACGCGAAATCCGCTCGCATCCCCGTCTATTTTGGGGGTAACCTCGGGATCCCTTTTTCTTATGGCGATTGCCTATGCTTTTTTTCCGGGCATTTCTTACAAGAGCCTGATTTTCATATCTTTTGCCGGAGCCGGTTTGGGGGCGGCCCTCGTTTTTTTAATCACAGCTTTATCCAGAGGCGGGAACACCACTGTGAAGCTGGCGCTTGCCGGATCAGCCGTTACTTCTCTGCTTAGCGCCTTATCTACGGCGATCGGGCTTCGTTTCAACATATCAAAAGATTTGAGCTACTGGTATGCAGGCGGCGTGAGCGGTGTGCAATCCAGCCAGCTCAAGTATGTCATTCCGGCCATCATTGCCGGTGTGATTATCGCCATTGCCATCTCGCGCGCCGTCACCATTTTAAGCCTCGGGGAGGAAATCGCAAAAGGACTCGGCCAAAATACGGTATTTGTTTATATCGCAGGCATTGTGGCCGTTCTTTTGCTGACAGGGGCGGCTGTATCCATTGCCGGGATGATCGGGTTTGTCGGATTGGTCATCCCGCACATTACCCGCTTCCTTGTCGGATCGGATTATAGTTTGATCATCCCTTGTTCAGCGATTCTGGGCGCCCTTTTGTTGATCATTGCCGATGATGCTGCAAAAATGATCAATGCCCCTTTTGAAACACCAGTAGGCGCAGTAACCGCCATCATCGGCGTCCCATTCTTTCTCTATTTGGCACGAAGAGAAGGGGGCGGATTGTAGTGGAAAAACGGCTTGCAACCGACAAACGGAAATTCAGCATGCTTTGCACTATCCTACTTGTTTTGCTGATCGTCCTCTTTTTTGCCAGCATCCGGACGGGCACGATGAACATTCCGTTTCCGCAAATATGGTCTGCCTTTTTCGGCAGTGATGTTGGCAACCAGCGGATGACCTTGTTTGAATTCCGTCTGCCCCGGATCGTGCTCGCGATGCTGATTGGCGCCGGAATTGCCGTTTCAGGCGGCATTCTCCAGAGCATTTCCAGAAACCCGCTTGCAGATCCCGGCATTATCGGCGTGAATGCAGGGGCAAGCTTTTCCGTTGTATTATATACATTCTTTTTTAAAGGCACGGCCTTTCTTGCCGGGGTAGTTTCTATTTTTGTCATGCCGTTTTTCGCATTAACCGGCGCCTTTCTTTCGGCGATCCTCGTCTATTTGCTTGCAAAAAAAGGCGGAAGCGTGGCGCCCGGTCGTCTCGTTCTAACAGGTATTGGATTAAATGCGGCTTTTAATGCGGCAACAACAGTCCTGCAAATGAAAATGGATCCCCAAGATTTTACAAAAACGCTGACCTGGATATCCGGAAGCATTTGGGCAACAAACTGGGATTATGTCCTTGTCACTTTGGCCTGGCTGGTTGTTCTGCTCCCATTTGCTATATACAAAGCCCGTTACTTGAATATTATGCGTCTGGATGAGCCGGTCATCACAGGGCTCGGGGTGCCGCTTGAAAAAGAAAGGCTGAAACTTCTCGGGACCGCGGTCGGGCTGGCCGGATGCTGTGTAGCGGTCGGGGGCGGGATTACGTTTCTCGGCCTGATTGCGCCCCACATTGCCCGCGGGATTATGGGGACAAAACATGAATTTTCCCTGCCCTTAACGGCGCTGATTGGGGCAAACATTTTGCTTTTGGCTGATACAATCGGGAGAGTCGTGATACCTTCCATGGAACTGCCGGTCGGGATTGTCATTTCAATCCTCGGCGCACCATACTTTATTTATCTGCTGATACGGACAGCATAATGCATAATAGTAAAGCACACGGAAGTCCCTTATTCATTCCGTTGGAAAAATTTTGCACATGCCCAGAGCGGAAAGATATTTACAATTTTTAAATTTTTCGCTACGATAACAACAGTGATAAAAAAGGAAGGCTGATTTTATGATATTCGGGCTCGATCCATCCATGTTGGCACTGTTAGTTGGTTTTGGGTTTTGTGCAGCTTTTATTGATTCTGTTGTCGGCGGGGGCGGCCTGATTGCCCTGCCTGCCCTGCTGTTTACTGGGCTTTCGCCGTCTGCAGCGGTTGCTACCAACAAACTCGCGGGGACAATGGGGTCATTTACAAGCACATTTGTATTTTATCGTTCCGGGAAACTTGATTTATCTTCCATTTATAAAATGTTTCCGCTCACCTTTTTCGGTTCGATGCTCGGCGCTTACACCGTCCATCTCATGGATCCGGATGTGTTAAAACCATTGATGCTGATCATGCTTGCCGCAGTCGGCATCTATACGGTGACGAAGAAAGACTGGGGAAAAATCATGGCGTATAAAAAGTTATCCGTCCGCCGGCTGATTTTGTTTACGGCACTCATTTTTCTGATCGGTTTTTACGACGGATTTCTCGGCCCGGGCACCGGTTCCTTTTTAATGTTTGCCTACCTCATGATCGGGTTTGACTTTTTAAAAGCAGCCGGAAACGCGAAGTTTTTAAATTTTGGCAGCAATATCTCGGCCCTCCTTATGTTTATTTTTTTAGGGCAGGTTCATTATGCCTACGGGATTCCGATGGGCCTTGGGCAAATCGCCGGCTCCATCATCGGCTCGCGGTTCGCGATCAAAAAGGGGAGCGGCTATGTGCGCGCGCTGTTTATCGCCGTCACATTTTTGCTGCTTGCCAAAAATACATATGATTATGTACACGCGTTTCTTTTCGGCTGACAAAAAGGTTAGATGAAGGATCACGTTTTTGCCATGCAACCCGGGGGATGCTTTTTGTGCAGCTCGCCGGGATTTTTTATGGAGGTGTTTGAAATGAACAAGTCCTGGCTCATTGTTCTTGTTGGTGCTTTTTTCGAAGTCTTTTGGGTCATCGGGCTAAAGCATGCGGATAATTTGTTAGAATGGGCGGGCACGCTGGTTGCCATTACTGCAAGCTTTTACGCACTCATTGCGGCAAGCAAGGATTTGCCGGTCGGAACGGTGTATGCCGTTTTTGTCGGGCTCGGCACAGCCGGAACGGTTTTTTCCGGAATCGTATTTTTCGGCGAGCCGTTCAGTTTCATAAAAATTGTTTTGATTTTCATTCTGCTGGCGGGCATTATCGGCTTAAGGATTGCGGAAAATGAAAAAAGCAGCGGGGAGGCGGATTCTTGATGGCTTGGGCTTCTCTACTCATTGCAGGGTTATGTGAAATGCTCGGCGTGGCCGCCATGAATATGGTAAACCGCCGCCGCAATCTGCAGTCTGTGCTGCTCATGGTGCTTGCTTTCGGCGGAAGTTTTTTGTTTATGTCGTTTGCGATGCGGACATTGCCGATGGGCACGGCCTACGCCGTCTGGACAGGAATCGGTGCAGCAGGGGGCGCAATTGTCGGCATGTTATTTTTTGGAGAATCAAGAGACTGGCGGAGAATTGTTTTTATCACGATGATTTTAGGCGCAGCGGTCGGGCTGAAGCTGGTATCATGACCGCCACGCGGTGTTATGCATGTTTTCCTTTTAACGCCAAAATGAAAATGGTGCTGATAATCATCAGCGCACCGGCCCAGTCAAAAAAACCGAGCGGAACATGGAGCCACACCACAGTTAAAAATGCGGCGGAAAGCGGCTCTGCTGTGGCAAGTACGGTTGTTTCTGATGCACTTAAATATTTCAGCCCTTCCAAATAGCAAAGAAAGGCAACCAGCGTTCCAAATAAAATGACAAAAGCAATCCCCGGCACCGCGGCCGGAGAAAAGTTCCCAGCTGCATGCCACGGCGGATGAATGAAACTTAAGACCGCGCCCCCAATTAGCATCCCCCAGCCGACGGTTACGTCCGCACCCCATTGGTGAAGGAGCTTTATCGGCTGGAGTGTGTAAAAAGCAGCGGTAAAAGCCGTTAAAATACCCCAGAAAAGCGCTTTTCCCGAAATGGATAGCGTCGTAAAACTGCCGTGTGTGACAAGCAAAAATGTTCCGGCAACTGCAAGAAAGACGGCAAATAACGTACGCCGGCCAGGCATTCTCCTGAATCGGGCGGCCAGAAAACACGGCACAATGACACACTCGAGGCTTTGCAAAATGGTTGCTGTTGCTGCATTGCCGTACCGGATAGCGGCAAAATAGGTGTACTGGACGCCGAGCATGCCGAAAACCGCAAAAAAAATCAGATCTCTCCGTGAAGCCGGGTCTTTCCATACCCCTGTGACACGATTTCTTTCTCTTCCGTAACAAAATCCGAGCAAAAGCAGGCCGGATACAAGCAGCCGCATGACCGTGAGCCATTGCATATCCATTTGCAAATGCTGGAACAAATATTGCGCAATCGTACCGGATACACCCCATAGTACCGCGCCTGATAAAACAAGCGCGATTCCTTTCGCTCGTAGTGTATGCGCTTCTGTTGCAAGCTGCTGGACAACTTTTTCCAATCTATTCCCCATCTTTCTATTCTGTTTGGCTGTCTTGTGGAAATGGCGGTCCGCATCCGTGCCGGTTGCCCGGAAGATGCTTTCCATGCTGCTTGATTGTTTTTACCCGGCGCATCTTTCAAGGACCGATGCCGCGCTAGGCTTTACTGCTGTTTTACTTTCTCCCTGAATTTTTCCGGCATCATCACCATGATAACTTCCCCTGTTACGACCACTTTATCTTCCGCAAATACTTCTGTGTTGATCCGGTACTTTTTGGGATGGATCTCGGTAACGGTTCCTATTGCCTTAAGCGGCACACCAAGCGGGGTAGGGTGTTTATATTCCACTTTTAATGTGCCGGTTACAAACCGCGGCGGCTCTGTCCCGTCGCCAAGTTCGTTGCCGTTTTTCCGGAGCACATACAGCGATGCGGAACCGGCGCTATGGCAGTCAATCAGCGATGCTACGATCCCTCCGTAGGCAAACCCCGGGATCCCCCCCATATATTCAGGAAGCGGCGTATAAATCGTGATGGTTTTGTCCCCCAGCCAGCCCGTGCGAAAATGATGGCCTTTTTCATTCAGCCGCCCGCAGCCGTAACAAGTTGCAAATGAATCGGGATAGTAATCCTGAACTGCCTTTGTAACACTTTCCTCCATTTCCTCACCCCTTTTTTATTCTATTTAAAATTATAATACATTTTGCACGAAATTTTAACAGCTGTATTTTTAGAAAGTTTGGCCATATAAAAAGCACCGGCAAACAGATGTCCGGTGAAAATCTTTTTTTACTTATAAATTTTCCAGTTGCTGTTTTATTTTTTCCACTTCTCTCTGGCTCAGGCCAGTTTTTTCCACAATTAATTGAAGCTCCATACCCTCTTGCAACATTTTGATGGCAATTGGAATCGTTTGTAACATTTCTTTTCTCTCTTCTTCTCTTCCCTTCTCTACTCCTATTTCAATTCCTTCCTCTTTCCCCTTCTTATACCCGCGGTCAAAATAGGAATTCGGCAGCTTCAATACTTGCTCTGCCTCGTCATAACTCGGGTTCAAGGCTTTTCCCCTTCTATCTGCCTTTTGATCTTCATGATCTCGTCTTCACTCAAGCCGGATCCCTGGGCAATGACCTTCACATCCACTTGATTTTTTAGAAAATTGATAATCAATCGTTCTCTTTCTTTTTCTCTGCCTTCCTCTTTCCCCTTCTTATACCCGCGGTCAAAGTAAGAATTTGGCAAGTCCAGGACAACTTCTTTTCCATCCACACCAGGCAGCCTGACTTCCATCTTATGAATGCTCCAATTGTTGTTTTATTTTTTCCACTTCTCTCTGGCTCAGGCCAGTTTTTTCCACAATTAATTGAAGCTTCATACCCTCCTGCAACATTTTGATGGCAATTGGAATCGTTTGTAGCAATTCTTTTCTTTCTTCTTCCCTTCCTTCTTCTCTGCCTTCCTCTTTCCCCTTCTTATACCCGCGGTCAAAATAGGAATTCGGCAGCTTCAATACTTGCTCTGCTTCGTCTGGATCCAGCATTTTAATGTTTTCCATTACTTCCGCCTCCTCTTTTTCGTTCAATTTTAAATAATAATCAAAGAAACCGTGTAACAGCCTCATTTTTGCAGGGTCAAGTTCCATCCGGGCCAGCATCCGCAGAAACTCCAGTTTGACCTGCACCCGTTCTTTTTCTGTATACCCCATTTTGCTTAATAATGCCGCGGCAACAGGGTTGTTGCTCCGGATATAATTTCTCCAATTTTGTTTCATCAGATGAATGGATAAATAGTGAAAACGAAGAATTTCAATGTTGTGGAACGCAAAGGTGTATGTATCAGGGGTTTCTGTTTTCTCCTCGTAACTAAAAACGGCAATCGGCAATACCGGTTTCCGGTGCCGGAGACTGATCATCATGTAGTAACGAAACATGCGTTCAGGAAAAGGTTTCTCGTAATACGACTGCGGCTCTACATGGATGAGAATCACGGTATCTTTGCCTTTTACCTTCGTTTCGGCAAGGATGTCAACCCGTTTTTGCTCACCGCCCGGAAAGTCCGTAAACTGTTCCTGCGACAAAAACCGCACCCGGCGGTAGTCGAGATCCGCTGAAAGATCCGGGAAAAACGCCTCCATAAACTCCTGAAAAAAGTTTTGGATCAGCTCCTTAAAAAAACGATCATGCACGTGATAACCGGCATGTTTTTCCATTACAAGTTCCAAAGGCAGCACTCCTTTTCTTATTTTTCAGTTTTATTATAAAGGACAAACGTTCGTTTTTCAAGTGGTGGGCACACTATTTTTTCAAATTTCATCTGCCATGCCCTCAGAACAGGAGGGGCAGACGCAAAACCATCATTCTATCTGCATGCTAACTTTTTCCTTCCGGGAAGCCCTGATGTAAAATAGAGATACAAAATTCATCTTAACTGCTTTGCCATACAAATTTACCCTACGTTCACTCTATACAGCAGAACAGGAAGTGGTGAACATGTCTGCCATTTTATTCTGGTTTATTTTATGCGGCCTGCTGACGGGATTCGTCCTTTTCCGTAAGCCCCCTTTACCGCAAGCACACGGCACAGCCGGGCGGGAAAAGATATCCGTTATTATTCCGGCAAGAAATGAAGAAAACACCCTGCCTGCCCTGTTGGATTCTTTAAACAAGCAAACAACCAAACCCGGTGAAATCATTGTGGTGGACGACCATTCCGAAGACAAAACAAAAGAAACAGCAGAAAAATTCGGTGTCACCGTCGTTTCTGCGCCTGATCTTCCGGATGGATGGACCGGAAAAACGTGGGCCGTCTGGAACGGTTACGTGAAATCCACCGGGGATCTGCTTATCTTTCTCGATGCCGACATCCGCCTTGCTGAACACGCCATCAGCTCTCTTGTTACAGCACAAAAACAGCAGGGAGGCGCCATCTCTGTCGTTCCATACCATCTTACTGAAAAATTTTATGAGAAACTGGCAATGGTTCTGAACCTGCTCGGGATTTTCTCATTCACCTCGCCGTTTGAGCGCCTAAACCGACAAAAAGGGCTTTATGGTGCCTGTATTTGTGTATCAAGAGAAGATTATGACAAAATTGGCGGGCACGGGAATATCCGCGCTGAAATGCTGGACGACCTGAACTTAGGCGCCCGTTTTCAACAGGCTGGCATTCCGGTCACCAATTTTACCGGAAGCGGGCTCGTCTTCTTCCACATGTATCCCGGCGGTTTCAGCCATGAGCTGCAAGGATTTGCAAAAGGGGCGGTGTTAAGCACATCAGCCATTCATCCTTTTACAATTGCGGCTGTAGTTTTCTGGATTCTCGGTCTGCTCATATCCGAGCTCGGCTGCTTCTCCGGCATCCCTTACTTTGTTGCGGGGTATTTGCTGTATGCCGCCCAAATCTATTATTTTAACCGGCATACGGGAAACTTTGGCATCCTGCATCCTTTATTTCACTTTTTATCGATGATTTTTTTCCTGGTTGTCATCCTGTATTCCCTTTATCAGTCCCATTTTCGTAAAAAAGTGCTTTGGAAAGGCAGATACATTGATGTGGGAAGGGGGCAAAACAAATGACTTTTTTATTATCAGCACTTTGTTTTCTTTCCGGTTCGCTGATGTTTTCTTACTGGATCGGCTTGTTATTAAACGTCAATATTCGCAAAACCGGGGACGGAAACCCTGGTGCAGCAAACCTTTGGAAAAAAGCCGGTTACAAATTTGGGCTGCTTGGCATTGCGGGTGACTTCGGCAAAGGTTTTCTTCCAGTTTGGCTGATCATAAAATCGGGGGCGGTCCCATCGCACAAGGCGTTGATTCCCATTGCCCTGGCACCGATTGCCGGGCATGCCTTTTCCCCTTTTTTAAAGGGAAACGGTGGAAAAGGCCTTGCCGTAAGCTTCGGCGTATGGAGCGCATTGACCAAATTTCGCATATCCCTCACTTATGCCGTTATTCTTGCATGCTTTTATGTCCTAGCAAAGGTGGTGAAAAAAGGCAAAAAAACAACCAGCAGTGAAGACAGCCTGCAAACGACAACCGGATTCCTGCTGCTATCCCTCTTTCTCATTTTTCAAAAATATCCTCGTTTTCTCTTATGGATCTGGCTAGGCAACTTCATCATCCTGCTGTGGAAAAATAAAAAAGCGCTCATGCGTTTGAAAAAGGAAAAGCATTTCACCACGTAATTGGGGCTTGCTGAACGAATCCAATTCTGAGTTTGCACCCCATTTGTCCGTAAACGCTGTCTAAAAATATCTCGTTTGTATTGGCTTTTGAATGCAAGTTTTTCCCTAAATTGGTTGTAAAACCCTTGCATTTAAATTTTTGCCAAATCCGTCAGCATCCTTGCCAAATCTAGAAATTTTGCTTATTCAGCAAGCCCTAGTTGGCATGCAAAAAGCGGGAATCACTCCCGCTTTTTTGCTAGTGCCATCCATCAGATCTTTTTTTGCCGTTTTCTTTCCGAAAATATTTTTTCACCGTGCTGCAAACTGTGTTCTAGACAGATTACAGCTCATCAAATCCGTTCAAATCGCTCACTTTTGTATAAGAACGGGACTTTTGTTCAAAGAAATCCGTTTTGGTTGCATCGAAATTATCAGCATAGGCGCGAATCCATTTCATCGGATTTTCAACATGTTCCGGGTACAGCTCGCTTAATCCGATCATGCGCAGCATTTTATTGGCACGGTATTTAATAAAACCTGCCATTTCCTCAAGATCGATCCCTTCCACGTCCTGGAGCACGTATTCCGACCACTCGGTTTCCAAGTCAACGGACTCGCGGAACCGGGCATATACCCAATCGGAAAAGGCCGGCGTGTTCAATTCCGGATGTTCGGAAAGCACCGCGCGGATCAGTTCCGAAATAAAGCGCCCGTGTTCCAGCTCATCGCGGTTAATATAACTGATCATCGTCGATGTGCCGACCATTTTGTTCTGCCGCGCCAGATTATAAAAGAAAGCAAAACCGGAATAAAAGAACAACCCTTCCAGCAGTGTCGAATACACGAGCGTTTTCACAATATCTTCCACATCCGGCTGCTGGGCAAACGCATTGTATTGCTCCATCAGTTTTTTGTTTCGCTTTAGCAGCACCGGATCTTTCCGCCCGATTTCAAACGCTTCATTTTGTTTATCAAGGGACACGACGGACGATAAAATATAAGAATAACTCTCATTGTGGACAGCTTCCTGCTGGGCAATCACCGCCAAAATCGATTGGATGGACGGATCGGTCGCATACAGTGAAGCAAGCAAAATCGTCCTCGTTTGTGAAGAATCGAGCGTTGCCAGCAGGCTGATGATTTTCAAAAACGTTTCCTGCTCTTTTTCCGATAACAGCGGGAATTGTTTCACATCTGTTGACATATTCACTTCATCCGACTGCCAGTAATTCCCCAACAATCGTTTATACGTCTTATACCAGTGCGGATAAGCAAGATCATTCCAGTTTAAAATTCCGCTTGACTTTCCTCCGAATAAGGCAGTCGCTTTATTCGGGTGAACCGGATCCAACGTTTTCGCTTTTTCCAGCAAAGCGTTTGACATCTTCCAGCACTCCTTCTATCCATTTTTCCACTTCTTTTTCCTGGCTTCCCCTCGGAGACTGTTCAATTTTTAACGGTTCCCATGGGCTATTATAAAATTTTGCAAGTTTGCGGGCGGCCAGGCAGAATAAATCATCACCGCCAAATTGCGTTTCCCCCGTTCCAAACACAGCGACATTGGGAGGTTTCCAGCCAATTTCCAGAACAAAATCCTTCACTTCTTCAGGCGTGGCGCCCCGTTCCCATGTGAAAGTTCCGACCAGGATCAAATCATAGTCGCGCGGCGAAAACGGCGGGGAAATGCCGATTTCGTGCATGTCCACCGCCATCCCGCGCGCCCTGCACCAGGATGCCAGCAGTTCCGCCGTTTCTTTTGTATTGCCGCTATAGGATAAGTACGCAATCAGCACTTTCAACTTTGGCACCACTCGCATTCTTCCACTTCATTGGAGGTCGAGCGCACATAATAGGTCGTTTTCAAGCCGGACTTCCAAGCTTGCAGATGGAGATCAAGCAACACTTGCGCGCGGATATTGTACGGCACATAAAAATTGAAAGAGATGCTCTGGTCAATATGTTTTTGCCTTGCCGCATTCTGCCGGACGGACCATCGTTGGTCAAGTTTATAAGCCGAACGGCGGTAAATGTTGTACGTCCGGTGGTCTAAATCAGGCGCTGTAACCGGAAATCTGTAATCCTTTTTTTCTTCCATATAATAAGGCTGGAAAACCGGGTCAATGCTTGCTGTCGAGCCGGCAATAATCGAAGTGGTCGCATTCGGTGCAACCGCCATTAAATATCCGTTCCGCAAGCCGTATTTTTTCACTTCTTCAGCAAGCGCCAACCAGCGTTCACTTGTGTAGCCTTTACCGGTAAAATAAGCGCCGGTGCTCCACTTGCTGCCTGGAAATGCCGGATAGCTGCCTTTTTCCCTGGCTAATTCCATGCTGCTTTTAATCGCATAGTAGGCAATGTTTTCGTACAGTTTATCCGCATATTCGACGGCTGCTTCCGTTTCCCATTCAATTCCCTCAAGTGCCAGCAAATGATGCCAGCCAAACGTGCCAAGCCCGACCGCACGGTACTTTTTGTTCGTGATTTGCACTTGTTTAATGGGCAACGTATTGACATCAATCACATGATCGAGCATGCGGACCTGGATGCGGATAAGCCGTTCGAGCACCCCGTCCGGGACAGCTTTCCCAAGATTGATGGAACTCAAGTTACAGACGACATAATCCCCGGAACGGTATTTCTTTACGATCACATTTTCTTCTTTGATCCATTCTTCAATCAGCTCAGTCGGGGACTGGTTCTGGGCAATTTCCGTGCATAAATTGGAGCAGTAAATGATCCCTTTGTGGCTGTTCGGGTTTTGCCGGTTCACTTCATCGCGGTAAAACATAAACGGCGCTCCTGTTTCAAGTTGCGATCTCATGATGCGCTTCATAATCTCGATCGCCGGAACTTTCCTTTTCGAACGGAGATCGGCATGGATGCACGCCTCATATTTTTCACGCCAGCTCCCTTTTCCCTTCTCTTCATCGTAAAAATCTTCAAGAGCAAACCCCATGACTTCTTTTACTTCATGCGGATCAAAAACATACCAGTCCCCGCGCTTTTCCACCTGTTCCATAAAATAATCTGGGATGCACACGCCTGTATAAATATCGCGGGCACGGAGCCGGTCATCGCCGTTATTTAACTTCAAATCGAGAAAATCTTCAATGTCGCGGTGCCACACATCGAGGTAGACGGTAATGGCGCCTTTTCTTGTCCCGAGCTGGTCAACGCTCACTGCCGTGTTGTTCAGTTGTTTGATCCACGGCACCACACCACTCGACATGCCCGGGAAACCTTTAATCGCGCTTCCCCGTCCACGGATTTTTCCCATATACACACCGATCCCGCCGCCGTTTTTCGAAAGCTGGGCGATGTCGGTGTTACTGTCATAGATTGATTGCAGGCTGTCCGCCACTGTATCAATGAAACAACTCGAGAGCTGGCCATGCGTTTTGCCCGCATTCGCGAGCGTCGGGGTTGCGACCGTCATGTACAGATTGCTGAGTGCCCAGTACGCTTCCTTCACATGTTCCATCCGGGTTTCCTGCTGTTCATCCTGCATCAGGTACATCGCAATCACCATCCAGCGCTCTTGCGGCAGTTCATAGACATGCTTTTCAAAATCACTTGCCAGATAACGGGTTACGAGCGTATAGAGGCCGGGATACGTAAAAAGCAAATCCTTCTCCGGGTCGATTAGGCGGCCGAGCGTTTCTATTTCCTGCTTTGTATATTTGTCAAGCAGTTTTGGAGAATAAATGCCTTTTTCTACCAGCTGCCTGATCAAATCATAGAAAGACCCGTACTTGAGGGTTGGATCATAATGCCGGTTTTTGGCGGCTTCGGCATAAAGCTTATGTAAGTAAATTCTCGCTGCAAAGAATGTCCAGGCCGCACCTGCTTCATCGATATTTTCAAGGGCATGTTTAATAAGTAGATCTGTTTTTTCCACCAAAGAGGCATCCTGGTCCCATAACTTTAAAATCTTTTCCTTATAAGCGCCGGTTTCAATCTCCAGGCCTGCAGACATTTGATCAATGAGCTGCAAAATCATTTCTTTTGATTCCAGTTGAATAGATATCACGTTTTCTCCTCCCTTTTTTGAACGCAAAAAAACCGTTCATTTCAGGGGGATGAACGGCAAAAACGGCAGAAAAACAGCATCCGTGATCATCTGTTTTACCGTTTCCCGTTCCCGCACCCCGAAGAATAGAAACTTCAAGTATTGGCAGGTCTCCTGGCTTGTGTTTCATTCTAATGAAGCCCTTCCCATACCGCCGCCAAAAAAAGCAGCCGGTACAGTGGTTTGCTCTTTCGTCCACACTGACAGTTGCGGGGGCAGCTCCGGTTTCCCACCGGATTCCCTTTTCAGGCATCTCAAAGCCACCAATACTCGCATACTATATTTAGTATTTTTTTGTTTTAGAATTTCTATATGTTGTTATCCTACCATATTCGACAAAAGATATCAATCCTCAGTTACGTTGAATATGTTTCAAGTTTGTCCGTAAAAAGATGCCGAATACGGAGCAGCCTTCTTCGCCTTTTTCCTTAAGGAATGGATTTTCACAGTCCGTTATCCATTTTAGACGATTGAGGGAGCAGGTACAATACATCGGTTTGACTTTACCCATTAAATTTCTCCCCCACACATGACATTGCAAAAAACCAGAAGCACAATGGCAAAAATTTTAAGCGTTTCCTTCTCATAGGGGCGCTCTTCGTAAAGCACTGGTGAAAATGTGGGCTGCTGCCTTCACATAGAACCCGGCTACGTTAAGGGAGCATGGAAAAACGAAGGCCTTTCTTCACATAGGGCGCGGCTATGTTAAGGAAGCGTGGAAAAATGAAGGGCTTTCTTCACATAGAGCCCATCTACGTTAAGGAAGAACGGAAAAATGAAGATCTTCCTTCACATAGGGCGCGGCTATGTTAAGGAAGCTTGAAAAAACGGAGGTCTTCCTTTACATAGAGGGCGGCTACGTTAAGGAAACACGGAAAATTGACGGCCTTCCTTTACATAGAGTGCGGCTACGTTAAGAAAGCTTGAAAAAATGACGGCCTTCCTTCACATAGAGCCCGGCTACGTTAAGAAAGCTTGCAAAATTGACGGCCTTCCTTCACATAGAGCCCAGCTACGTTAAGGAAGAATGCAAAAACGACGGCCTTCCTTCACATAGAGCCCGCCTACGTTAAGAAAGCATGCAAAAACGGAGGTCTTCCTTCACATAGAACCCGGCTATGTTAAGGAAGCTTGCAAAATTGACGGCCTTCCTTCACGTAGAACCGGCTACGTTAAGAAAGCATGCAAAAACGACGGCCTTCCTTCACATAGAACCCGGCTACGTTAAGAAAGCATGCAAAAACGACGGCCTTCCTTCACATAGAGCCCAGCTACGTTAAGGAAGCACGAAATAACGAAGATCTTCCTGTTAAGGAAGCTTGAAAAAAACGGAGGCCTTCCTTCACATAGAACCTGTCTACGTTATAGAGGCAATCCCGATTAGCCCGTTATTCCCGCCCCTTTCAAGCAGCAGTTGCAAAAATGAAAAAGTTGATCCAACAACCGCGACCTTTCTGGGCTGATTCGTATACGTCTTTCAGGTTGCAAAAAAAGAAAAGGTTGGGACCAACAACTGGCCTCAACCTTATCCTTTTTTAATTCGTCTTCACTGCTTGAACTTGATAGCCTGTTTTTTCAACGATTTCTTTCAATTCATCTGCCGAAACCTTTGCCTCGTCAAAATCCACTTTTGCTTTGCTGGCGTTGAAAAGTACTTTCACATTTTCCACACCTTCCACTTTGTCCAGCGCGCCTTCTATTTTTTTCATACAAGACGGACAGGTTAACGTTTCTAATTGCATCACGGCTTTTTTCATTCCGTTTCCCTCCTTTTGTTTTTATTTTACATGCCGCACTGGTTTCCGTAATTGATCTCCATCAAGTTGGCCGATTTTGCTGATCTTGAACTTCTGCCGTCCGCCCTTTGGTGCAAATCCGATCAACCGCATTGCATTTAGAATAACAGCTAAAACGCTTCCTTCATGGACAAACATCCCGGCTGCAAGGTCTACTTGTCCCCGAAGAACACCAACAAGCAAAAATACGACGACCGAAAGTGCAATTGCTATATTCTGTTTCATATTCCGCATCGTTTTTTTCGACAGGGCAAAGGCATGGGCATATTGGGAAAGCTTGTCTGCCATCAAAACGATATCAGCCGTTTCGATAGAGATATCCGTTCCGCCTTTCCCCATGGCAAGCCCGATATCTGCCGTTGCAATCGCAGGGGCATCATTCATGCCGTCTCCTGCCATCGCCACAACAGCTCCTTCCTCTTTCAGTTTCTTCACATAGTCCACTTTTTCATCCGGAAGCAGCTCTGCATGAAAGGCATCAATACCCAATTGGTTGGCGACGGCTCGGGCGGTATGGCGGTTATCGCCTGTTAACATGACGATCCTTTTGATCCCGGCAGCGCGCATGTCCTCCAAGGCAGCCCGGGCATCTTCACGGATTTGGTCGGCGATGGACAGAATGGCTTCCAACTTTCCATTGACCGCAATAAAAATAGCAGTATTCCCCATTTTTTCACGATCGGTTGCGTAACTGCCCGCTGATGGAGAAATGGTGATGCCTTGTGCTTCCATCAATTTGCGGTTCCCCACAGTAATGGCTATGCCATCAATGGTTGCCGTCATGCCTTTCCCTTTTATCGCTTCACCTTCCTGCAAGTGATACCGGTTAAACGGGATGCCCCTTGCTTCTGCTTCTTTCACAATCGTTTGGCCGAGCGGGTGTTCAGAAACGGTTTCCGCCTTGGCCACAAGCCCGAGCACTTCCTCTTCGCGCCTTGTGCCAAGCAGGTGCAAATCCGTGACTTCCGGCTTCCCTTTTGTCAGCGTGCCGGTTTTATCAAATACGAGCGTATCCACTTTTGACAGTTTTTCCATCACATCCCCGCCTTTGATCAGCGCACCGTGTTTCGCGCCGTTTCCAATTCCCGCTACGTTTGACACGGGAGCGCCAATCACGAGCGCACCTGGGCAGGCAATGACCAGGAAGGTAATCGCTTTGTGAAAATCACGGGTAAAAACAAACACGGCGAGTGCAAGGATGACAATCGCCGGTGTGTAATAGTTTGCAAACCGGTCGAGGAAACGTTCGGTTTTCGATTTTGCATCCTGTGCTTCTTCCACCAGTTCAATCATCTTTGCAAAGGTTGTGTCATTCCCGACCTTTTCAGCGATCATTTCGATATAGCCGTTATCTAAAATCGAGCCGCTAAAAACAGGATCGTTTTCTTTTTTCATGACGGGTGCCGGTTCCCCGGTAACCGCTGATTCGTTCACGAATGCCCGGCCCTTTGCAATGGTCCCGTCAACCGGAATTTTGCCGCCCGGGAGGACAACCAGCTTGTTCCCTACCCGGACGCGATCTGCGGCCGTTTTTTTTCGGGTTCCGTCTTCTTGAAGCAAGATCGCTTCCTGCGGGGCCATATCTGCCAATTGCTTTAAAGACGAACGGGTTTTCTTTAATGTCCTGGCTTCTAAATAATCGCCGAACAAAAACAGAAGAGTGACGGCTGCGGATTCCATATATTCGTGGATCAGGAAGGCACCTGCAACCGCCACCGTAACGAGCAACTCAATACTGAACGTTTTCATCCTCGCCGCTTGCCAGGCTTTGATGGCGATGGGAAGGACAGCAGCAACGGTTGCCGCCATCAAAAAACCGTCCCTCCAGGCGTAAAAGCCCATCCAGTTCATCCATAAACCAAGAACGATCAAAACGCCGGCGATCCATGCCAGATGATGCTTATGTTGATGGATTTGTTCTAACATTGGAACTCCCCCTCACCTGTTATACGATTATTTTAAAAGAGCCACTTGCTTTCATCATTGACCCTTGTCAAGATTTTTTTAAAAATACACCGCAGGCCGGGTCCATTGAAAAAATGCGCAGGCAAAATTTTGGACACACAAAAAGCGGCGGGTCACCATTATTAGTGGTTTCCCGCCGCTTGTTTATTTTTTCAGCACTTTTTCAGTGGTGGCCGCCGGCTGACGTTGCCTCATCTGCATACAATAACAGCTCGTCCAAGTCAGGAATTTTGACTTTCTTATTTGGCAACTGTTCTATTAATCCCTGTTTTTCCAGATTTGTAAACTTTCGGCTGATGGTTTCGGGGGTTGTTCCAAGATAAGAAGCCAAATCTTTTTTAGACATTGGCAAGGCAATCACTGTATCATTCGTCCCGCTTTGTTCCACACAACTGGCTAAAAAGGAGATGATTCTGGATTCCACATTTTCGACCGCTACCCGGGCCGTTTGTTTTTCCGATTCTTCCAAACGCTTTGTGATTTCCGTTAAGATTTTTAAAGCGATTTGGGGATATGCCAGCAAATAGGCTTGAAGGTCCTTCTGTTTCATCCTGCAGATGGTCGAATCCTGCAGGGCCTCTGCGTAATTTTCATGAATTTCCCCCGGTTGAAAAACAGCCAGCTCGCCGGTAAAATCACCCGGATTTAATATGCGGACAAGCTGCTCCTTTCCCGAATCTGCCAACCGGTAAATCCTTACTTTTCCGGTATGGATAATATACAGCGTATCATCTCTTTCCCCTGCCCGGAAAAGTATTTCCCCCTTTTGTAATGCCAGCGTTTCAACAGACGCCCCGATCTTCGCCATCTGTTCTTCTTCCAGATGGTTGAAAATAGGCACGAGCCGTATGCATCCCGCATGGCTTTTACAACCATGCCCGGGATGGGAACCATGGATATGATGATGGCACTCCATGTGATGAGCCCCCTAAAAAAAATTTAGTTTTGCCCAAGCTCTTATTGTCATATGATGATGGCTTAGCTTCTCATGCCATTTTACCCGGAAAACGCTTTACAGACAAGTGATCCCGGCCTCGGTATGGCGATTACAAAACAGCTCGTGGAACTTCACGGGGGCTCTATCAATGTAAAAAGCGAACCTGGCAAAGGCACTGCAGTACGTATTCTTTTGCCGATATTGCCGTGAAATATGCGGCAGTCTACACCGTTTCAAGTTCCATTAACGAAACCTTTTCTTCCAGCGCAATACGCGCATTTTTAGTTGCCAGCTGCACCATTTCTTTTTTCTGCCCGCGTTTCGGCTGCACGATACGGGCGGAAACGCATATTTTGGCCGCTTCCTTCCCAACTGCAGCCGGAATGAGCATTTCCTTTGGCAACGCATTGCCACTCTTGCCATAAAAATGCTGTAAAAAGTCAAGAAATGCCCTTTTCGGTTCCTTGCTTCCAATTGACCTGAAAATAACCTCCCGCTCCATAATCCTGCCGTCCCGCATATAAAAAACGTGGACACACATGAACCCGTCTTGAACAGCAAAGCCGAATATATCCCGGCTTACAGGGTCGCTCAGCACGATATTTTGATCTTCCATGGTCACTTCAATTTGCATGATTTGTTCCTTCAGTTGTTCCGCTTTTTCAAAATCAAGCTTTTTTGCTGCCTGCAGCATTTCTTTTTTCATGTCTTTTAAAACTGCTCGGTAACCGCCGTGGAAAAAATGGACAATTTTGCGGATTTGTTCCTTGTATTCTTCTTCACCCACTTCCCTTGCACAGGTGCCAATGCACAGTCCAAGCTGGTAATACAGGCAGGGGCGGGTGCTTGATTCCGGACAACGCCTGAGCGGATAAAGCCTGTCCAGTACTTTTTTTGTCTCCGCTGCCGCCCGGGCATTCGGAAACGGGCCGAAATATTTCCCTTTATCACGGCCTGCTTCACGCGTTAAAATGAGCTGGGGGTGCCGTTCATCCGTAATTTTGATAAAGGGGTAGCTTTTATCATCTTTTAGCATAATATTGTATTTCGGCCGGTACTGCTTAATCAGATTCATTTCCAGCACCAAAGCCTCCGTGTTGGTCGCTGTGACGATCCATTCCAGATCAAAAATCTCTCCGACAAGCTGGGTTGTTTTTTCATCATGGGAACCGGTAAAGTAAGAGCGTACCCGGTTTTTCAGCTTTTTTGCCTTTCCAACATAAATGATTTCCCCTTCCCGGCTTTTCATCAAATAGCATCCCGGCTCTTCTGGCAAAAGGGAAAGCTTGTGCAGGATGACGGTGTTCATTGCTGCACAAGCCCCAGCTCGCGGCAGCGCAAATCAAGTTTCCGGGCAAAATCTTTGCAGGCGGTTTCGATTTCCTCATCCGGGACGACATCCACTTTTAACCCGTCCAAAAGCAGCTCGCACCCCTGCTTTTTCAATGCTTCCTCCATCGTATCCACCGCGGTGGCGAAATGCTCGTAAAAAGAGTCGCCGGCGCCAAACACCGCACCTTTTTTGCCGGTTAAATCGACTTCCGGAAGTTCCTCATAAAAATCGATCATCTCATCCCAAAGATCGCCCTCGTCCCATGTATTTGCGCCGATCAGAATCAGATCATAACCGGTAAGTTCATGCGCGCTTGTATTGGTTGATTCTGCTATATCAACGGCATAACCCGCTTCTGTCAGGGCTGCCGCAATTTGTTCTGCCATAAATTCGGTTGTACCTGTCATGGTTGAATACACAATGATCGTTTTCATCTTTTTTCACTCCGATCTGTTGAATTCCCCCTCCCTTTATTCTATATCAATTGTGAAAATCTGCATTTGATCTGCATCAAGTTTAGATACCAACTGAAAATTTCCATGCGGACCGGCGGGCATATCTCTCAGACTATGAAAAAGTTGAAATCGAAAATATTTTACTTTCCCGCAACAAAATGGCCATTTTTTAAAGGAATTTCCTTATTGTTTGATTAATAATGATAGATGAAGAATTGGTAAAAATGTGATGGAAAAAGATGGACAGGCATTACGCGGATTGGTAAAAAGTGTTAATAAAAAGGGGGCCGGGTCATGAAAAAAAGTACAAAAATTATGTTGTTTACAATTATTGGAATACTATTGTTCCTTTGGGTTGTTGGCATAATAAGCTTCTACTCAATATGAGTACAATTAAGAAAGAATCAAAGAGTAAAAAGCCTCGAAACAGCTTAAGAGCCTTTCTTTAGACCTCTAGCCGTTTTGAGGCTCCACACTTAACGGAGGTAAAGCTCTTGGAGCGTCTGGGGAGATCCGATCCAGTTTTATACCACCTGAAACTTCCCATTCCGGATCGATGGAACGCTTGTATGCAGATAAGTGGAAAAAATAGGAATACATTCTCTTCCTTGACAACCCCTGTTCGATCAACTATGATGGATTTGAAAACGAAAACATTTTACTTTTTCACAAAAAAGAAAGCGCTCACGATTCAACTTGTCGACAAGTATACTAATCTTACAATCTTACGAGAGGAGGATCTCTTATGGAAATCGGGATCGTTGGACTTGGAAAAATGGGGTTGAATTTATCACTCAATATGCTGGATCATCAAGTGGATGTAAAGGCGTATGACACGTCCAGAGATGCAACCGCACTGTTGTCATCCCTTGATTCACGGGCAAAATGCTTTCCTTCATTGGAAGCGCTGATCCAAAATCTTGAAGCCCCTAGAAAAATTTGGGTGATGGTGCCGTCCGGGGAACCGACAAACGAAACCATTCACAAGCTCAGCAACTTGCTCAGCGCCGGCGATATTGTAATTGACGGCGGCAACTCTCATTATACCGATTCATGCAGGCATTATACTTTGCTTCAAAACAAAGGCATTCATTTTCTTGATGTCGGCACGTCCGGCGGGATCAACGGAGCCCGGAATGGCGCCTGCCTGATGATCGGGGGAGACAAGCCGGTATTTGATCAGTTGGAGCCCCTTTTTGAAAAAATTTCAGAAAAAGACGGGTATTTATACACCGGAAAACCGGGAAGCGGCCATTTCCTCAAAATGGTGCATAACGGTATTGAATACGGCATGATGGAAGCATTGGCTGAAGGATTTGAAATTCTCGAGAAAAGCCCGTATGACTACGACAACCAGGCTGTTGCAAAAGTGTGGAACCACGGATCCGTCATTCGCAGCTGGCTTGTTGAACTATTGGAAGATGCATTTTCAAAAGACGCCCATCTCGATGAAATCAGTGGTGTCATGGCATCATCCGGGGAAGGCAAATGGACGGTTGAAACCGCACTTGATTTGCAAGCATCCATACCGGTCATTGCCTTATCCTTGATGAACCGGTACCGTTCCCTTGAAAAAGATACTTTTACCGGCAAAGTCGTTGCCGCACTCCGGAATGAATTTGGCGGACATGCAGTAACCCGGTCCGGCCAGTAAGCCGCACTGAAACGGAGACAGGCTTTTCGGATCAAATTTACACGAACGGGAGTTTTGAATATGCTACAGTTCCCTGAACAATGGATGAAAAATGCTTCTCTTGGCGAGCAGATCGCAAATGAATTGCGCCTGCTGATCCTTACAAATGAAATCAAGCCTGGTGACATCATTTCCGAAAACCAGATTGCCCGGAAATACGGGACGAGCCGTTCGCCGGTCCGTGATGCATTGAAAGCCCTTGCCAACGACGGTCTTATTCAATTGGAAAGAATGGGCGCCCGCGTACTGGGAATGGGGCTGACAGATATTCATGAACTGTACGACGTACGTGAAATGATTGAGATTTTTGCGCAGCAAAGAGTGTCTGCTGCTCCTCAGGAACAGTTGATCCAATTCCTGAACGAGACGATCGATAAAATGAAGATTGCAGCAAAATACGAGAATCACAGCGATTTCGCCTATTACGATTTTTCTTTCCATGATCGGATCATCCGCCATGCCGGCCATAAACGGATCTTGAATCTTTGGAATGGCATGAAGTCCTTGATCATGGCCGTACTCCTCGTGACAACGGAAGATGTTTTTGCCCACGGCCCTGACCATCTGGCATGGGTCATTGAAAAACACCGGAAAATCGTAAACAGCCTTTTAACCGGAAATGAAGAAAACGTGGAACAATCTGTTTCTGCTTATTTTAAAGACTCAAAAAGAACACTCGATAAATCTTTTCCGGCAGAGGGAAAAACGGAGTAGGCGCAGCCCGCATGGCGCAGGGTTTTATGTTTCCATTCCTTTTCGGCAATCTGGCCCGGCGGCATCGCTTTTTATTACATTCAAGTTGTCGACAAGTATTCAATGAATTTGCTACGTTCGCTTTAACATACTAAAAAGGAGGCTTTTACGATGCATGACGCCTGTATGATAGGGGTTGATATCGGCACAACCAGCACCAAAGCTGTACTTTACAAAACCGATGGAACCATCATCGCAAATGCCAATCAAGGTTATCCGTTGTATACGCCGGATGCATTTACTGCAGAACAGGATCCGGAGCAGATTTTCCAAGCTGTCCTTCATACCATTCAGGCTGTTACAGCGAAGAGCGGCCAAAGCCCCGAAACAATCCGGTTTGTCAGCTTCAGCTGCGCCATGCACAGTGTCATTCCTGTAGATCGGGAAGGCAAACCGCTTATGCGCTGCATCACCTGGGCGGATAACCGGAGCATCGGCTGGTGCCGCAAACTGAAAGAAGAATTGGGTGGCCATGAAATCTATATGCGGACGGGGACGCCGATCCATCCGATGTCCCCATTGCCAAAACTGATGTGGCTGCGGCATGAAAGGCCTGAAATCTTTCAAAAAGCAGCAAAATTTATTTCAATTAAAGAATATGTTTTTTACCGTTTGTTCCATCAATACGTTGTCGATTATTCCATTGCCTCCTGCACCGGTCTGATG
Organism: Weizmannia sp. FSL K6-0777; assembly: GCF_038593185.1. NCBI lineage: Bacteria > Bacillati > Bacillota > Bacilli > Caryophanales > Bacillaceae > Heyndrickxia > Weizmannia sp. FSL K6-0777. The sequence goes on along the minus strand of NZ_CP151971.1, from coordinate 262,312 downwards.
AGAATGGACACCTTGTCCTGGGATGAAGAAGCATTAAAACTGGCCGGATTAACAGCGGACCGGTTATCCAAACCTGTTCCGACCACACAGATCATGAGCGGGCTTGATCCCCAATATGCAGACCAAATGGGGTTGGGCAAAGATACGCCATTTGTGCTCGGCGCAAGCGACGGTGTGCTTTCAAATCTCGGCGTGGACGCGATTGATCCGGGCGTTGTTGCAGTCACCATCGGCACAAGCGGCGCGATCCGGACCGTACTGGACCATCCTGCTGCTGATCCAAAAGGCAGGCTTTTCTGCTATGAATTGACGGAAGATAAATGGGTGGTAGGCGGGCCTGTCAATAACGGAGGCGGCATATTGAGATGGGCAAGGGATGAATTTGCAGCTTCCGAGGTTGAAACGGCAAAGCGGCTTGGCATCAGCCCTTATGATGTGCTGACAAGAATGGCATCGCGTGTGAAGCCGGGTGCGGACGGGTTAATTTTTCAGCCGTATTTCAGCGGTGAACGCGCACCGTTGTGGAACCCGAATGCCCGGGGTGCCTTCTTCGGCCTCACTCTGCATCATGAAAAACAACATATGATCCGGGCCGTACTGGAGGGCATTATTTACAACCTTTACAGTGTCATGCTGGCCATGAAGGAAAGAACCGGAGAACCGGTACGGATCCAGGCAACCGGGGGATTTGCCCGTTCACCGCTTTGGCGCCAGATGATGGCAGATATTTTCAATCAGCCGGTCAATGTCCCGGAAAGTTTTGAAAGTTCATGCTTGGGGGCGGCGGTACTTGGTTTGTATGCGGTAGGAGAAGCGGACAGTCTGGATGTCGTTTCCACAATGGTTGGTTCTGTACACAGCCATCAGCCGATTCCGGAAAACGTGGCGGTTTATGAGCAGCTATTCCCGATCTTCATCCGCCTTTCGCGCAAACTGAACGATGAATGGAACGATATTGCTGCTTTTCAACAATCGCAATTTGGAACAGACGCGGAAACATGAACGATATAAGCTGAATTTGAGTTTTTATATCAAACCCGAGCACCCATGCATGATGCCTATTTTTACAGCAGGCAACAGTACTGCGATATTTTTGTGCCTTTTATACAGGTATTGACCGCGGCTTGAATAACCGTTCCGCCTTTGCATAACGAATGCGGGGCAAGCATGAGCCACGATTTGAAGCTTCCATTGCCTGACGCCAGCCGCGTTTTAAAGCCGCAGATGAATGCCGGCTCTAGCCGGGTATTTTCGCCGTTTGAACCGGGAACGCTTTTTAGCCGGTTCCAAAAAACAAGTCCTATTTATACATCAGCGGTGTTGCGGCCGGGGGAAGGGCCCCCTGTTTTGCATCAACGGATAAGAGGCATTCGCTTCATCAGCAATCGTACCCTAAAAATTATTAAAGAAAGCAGTGATTTTCATGAGCAGTGCGTATCTCATCACGATAACCATCCTTGCCATTGTACTCGTCATTGTCGGGGTCACATGGTTAAAATGGCATGCATTCATCAGTCTGTCGGTTGCAAGTTTGGCTCTTGGCCTTGCAGCCGGACTGCCAATCACAAAAATTGTGACAGATTATGAACAAGGTGTCGGGGGTATTCTCAGTTCATTGCTGGGGATTCTTGCACTGGGCACCATTCTAGGGAAAATGATGTCCGAATCAGGCGCCGGTATACAGATTTCAAATTATTTCACCCGGGCATTCGGTGACCGGAATCTTCCATGGGCCACTTTCTTTGCCGGCTTGATTATCAGTATTCCGGTATTTTTTGAAGTCGGCCTTGTCATTTTACTGCCGCTTGTGATTGCGATCCAAAAAACAACGAAGAAAAATCTTTTGCTGATTGCGATCCCGATGATTTCTGCTTTATCCATTTCACACGGCATCGTCCCGCCCCATCCGGGAGCAATGGCAGCGATCGGTATTTTTCATGCCGATGTGGGGCAGGTTTTGCTTTATTCATTGATTGTCGCTTTGCCGGCCGGTATCATTGGCGGCCCGTTATTTGCTCATTACATTAGTAAACGGGTAAAACCGGAAACAGAACCGAAAGTAGTGGCGGCAAATGTTTCGGCAACATCTTATCCGTCTGTCGGGGTTTCCTTTTTTACGATTTTACTGCCAATTATCTTAATGATCGGAACGGTTATTGTACCGTTCGTCCGGATGCCTGCCCAATTGGCCCATTTTTTAAATTTTATCGGAAACCCGTTGATTGCATTATTGATTTCAGTGTTTGTCGCTTATTATTTGCTTGGGACCAGACAGGGCATCGGGCGGAATTTGATCAATAAACTGACCGGGGAGTCCCTCGCTCCTCTTGCCTCGATCATGATGATCATCGGTGCAGGCGGGGCATTTAAACAAGTGCTGATTTCCTCCGGTGTCGGTGATGCGATTGCCCATGTTGCCACGCAATGGCAACTTTCCCCGCTTGTCATGGCCTTTGTTGTAGCCGGCCTGATCCGGATCGCAACCGGTTCTGCGACTGTCGCACTGACCACGGCAGCAGGCATCGTCGATCCGATTGTCGTCCATATGACGGGGATCAATCTTCCGCTGTTGGTTATTGCAACCGGTGCAGGATCACTCATGTTCTCCCATGTCAACGATGCCGGTTTTTGGCTTGTTAAAGAATATCTCGGGCTGTCTGTCAAACAGACGTTTAAAACCTGGACCGTATTGGAAACCTTGTTGTCGTTTGCAGCATTCTTTATTGTCCTGATCATCAATCTGTTTGTATAATCAGGAAAAACACGGGAGGATTCCTCCATGCACAAAAATACCCTGGCGAACATTGCCAGGGTATTTTGCACTTGGCTTTAAACAAATCCGCTTACCGGTGCTCCCGCCTCGCGAAATCGACAAACCGGAATTTGTCCAGCCTGTGGCGCGATTCGGTATATTGCAAAAGGCTTGCATCATCCAAATAAACATGGTTCCGGACAACGACGACATGATTGTACTCGTCCATGTCAAGATACTTGTAGTCTTCCTCTGTTGCTTTTTCGACTGTGATTTCTTTTTTCGCAAAGCTGATCACAAGGCCGAGTGTTTTTTCAAAATACTGGTAGAGCGAGATTTCACAAATATCTCTTGTAATCGACGGGACAAACTTTTTCCGGATGTAATCCTTATCCAAAATGATGTTCTCATGGTCAATTTCCCGCGACCGGACTACCTGCCATACTTCTTCTTTTCCGGATATTTTCAACTGCCGGGCCAGGGCATCGTCCGGTCTGATGAGGACAAGTTCATGGACATTCGTGCGCCATGGCTTCCCTGAGCTTTCCGCAATTTCACGGAAGCTGACAAGGCCTGAAACCGGAAAATCAAACTTTTTTACGTCCAGTACAACAGAACCTTTTCCCCGGATTTTTTGAATATAGCCATTCTGGGATAACAGATTGAGGGCTTTCCGGATCGTCTCCCTTGAAGCCCCGAATTGTTCCGCCAAAATATGCTCGGATGGCAGGAGGCTGCCTGCTTCCATCTCCCCGTTTTCGATTTTTTCAGCAAGCTGATGGTAAATCGTGTAATACTTGTTTTCTTTCATTTGGGATCACCACTTGTATTGTACCATGGCAAAACCGGCATTACGATTCTGTCAAAAAGTACACAACAGATTCATACGGACGCAGAGTGAAAGAATGAAAATCCAGAGGAGAATCGGGATAATTGGAAATCAATATTTCAGCTACCCCGTCCAGTGTACCCGGCAGCTCAAACTGCACCGGTTCTCCGTAAAAATTATTCACCACCAGCAGCTTGCCGTCTTCACTTGTCCGCAAATAAGCAAAGATTCGCGGATGGTCCGGAAGCAATAGCTGAAAGTCCCCATCTGTGATGACGTCATACGTTTTTCTTAACTGAATGAGTTTTTGATAATGGTAAAAAACGGAGTTCGGATCTTTCAGCGCTTTTTCTACGTTAATATCAGGATAGTTGGAAGCGACTGCAATCCATGGCGTGCCTTCGGTAAACCCGCTGTTTTTCGTACTGTCCCATTGCATCGGTGTGCGCGAATTGTCCCTTGATTTCCGCATTAATATTTCCATGATTTCCGCATGGCTTTTTCCACGGCTCTGTAAAATGTTGTACATATTAAGGGACTCGACATCCCGGTACTGTTCAATCCGGTCAAAATGCGCATTGGTCATGCCGATTTCTTCTCCCTGGTAAATATAAGGCGTTCCCTGCATCATATGGATCACCGTTGCCAGCATTTTCGCCGATTCCACCCGGTACTTGCCGTCATCTCCGTATCTTGATACGATTCTCGGCTGGTCGTGGTTGCACCAGAATAAGGCGTTCCAGCCGCCGCCTTTATGCATGCGCGTCTGCCATGTGGACAGAATCTTTTTCAGTGCTAGAAAATCAAAATCGGCAGCCGTCCACTTGTCGCCGTTTTCGTAATCGACCTTCAAATGATGAAACTGAAACACCATGTCCAGCTCACGGGAAGCCGGGTTCGTATAGCGGATGCTGTTTTCAATCGTGGTTGAAGACATTTCCCCGACAGTCATCGCATTATATTTTGAAAACACTTTCTCGTTCATTTCATGCAAAAATTCATGGATGCGCGGGCCGTCCGTATAAAATTTGCGCCCGTCGCCCGGCGGGACTGATCCGTCATCATCGGGGAAATCCTGGTTTTTGGAAATCAAATTGATGACATCAAGGCGGAAGCCGTCAACCCCTTTTTCAAGCCAAAACTTCATCATGGTGTAGACTGCTTCCCGGACTTTTTCGTTTTCCCAGTTCAAGTCCGCCTGTGTCACATCAAACAGGTGCAAGTAGTACTGCCCGGTTTTTTCATCGTATTGCCATGCCGGCCCGCCGAACTTGGAGACCCAGTTGTTCGGTTCTTTCCCGTCTTTCGGGTCCCGCCAAATGTAGTAATCCCTGTACGGGTTGTCTTTCGATGATGCGCTTTCGATAAACCATCTGTGCGCGGTTGAAGTATGGTTGACAACGATGTCCATCATGATTTTTATATTTCGTGCATGCGCTTCTATAAGCAGTTGCTCAAATATTTCCATCGTACCGTACGTCTCATCAATGGCATAGTAGTCGCTGATGTCATACCCGTTATCGCGCTGCGGGGACGGATAAACCGGCGTCAACCAAATGACATCGATGCCAAGCTTTTTCAAATAATCTAGTTTCTCAATAATCCCTTCAAGGTCGCCAATGCCATCCCCGTTTGTATCTTTAAAGCTTTTAGGGTAAATTTGATAGACAACTGCTTTTTTCCACCAAGGTTGTTCCATTTTTTCCACTCCCAAATTGCTATCGTCGTAATGCCATGAAGGCTCGAAATATGATTTGGATGTTAAAGCGATCCAATTTTATATAGCCGGAAAGCGGCCTGCCATTGTACAGTCCGCTTTCCTGTCCTTTACGCTTTTTGTCTTTTTAATTTACCGAACAAGAAGGTCAGCACGAACGGCACGACAATGACGATCGCCATACCGGTAAAAAACGTTCCCCACGAATGCGGGAAGATGGACAAGAATCCAGGGATCCCGCCGACGCCGATGGCCGGGGCTTTCACATGTCCGGTTGCCAGTACAATCCCTGCAATGGCTGAGCCGATCAGTGCGCAAACAAACGGATATTTGAAGCGGAGATTGACACCGAACATCGCCGGTTCCGTAATACCGAGATAAGCAGAAACGGAAGATGTGCCGGCCATCCCTTTATCCACTTTGTTCTTTGCCAAAAACATCATGGCAAGCGCAGCCGAACCTTGTGCAATATTGGACATGCAGAGAATCGGCCACAAATACGTGCCGCCAGCGCTCGAGATCAACTGGAAGTCGACCGCAAGAAAAGCCTGGTGCATCCCTGTAATGACAAGGAGCGCATAGCAGCCGCCGTAAAGCAGGCCGCCGATTGCCGGTACATGGTTAAATACATATACGACAAGGCCTGTAATCCAGTTCCCGATGCCAAAAGTCAGCGGCCCGACTGCCACGAATGTCACAAATCCGGTTACAAGTAAAGCAATGGGGGCGACAAGCAGCAACTGAATGGCATCCGGGATCCGTTTTTTCAGCCATAGTTCAAGTTTCGCCAGAATAAAGGACGATACGAGGACCGGCAGCACCTGCCCCTGATAGCCAATTTTATTGACATGCCAGCCAAACAGATTCCATACCGGGATAGAGTGGCTTTTCAGTGCTTCACCGTATGAATAAGCATTCAATAAGTCCGGATGGATCATCATCGCGCCGAGCACAATCCCGAGAAGCGGATTGCCGCCAAACCGTTTCACAGCCGACCACCCGATTAAGATCGGCAGGAACGTGAAGGCGGTATTGGCAATGATGTTAATCATGTCCGCAAGCCCGGCCCAGCTTTCGTGAACTTGAATAAAAGACTTATGGGCGTAAAAAATGCCCTGGCCTGTCAAAAGATTGTTCAATCCCATTAACAAACCAGCTGTCACGATTGCCGGCAAAATCGGGATGAAAATATCGGAAAGCATTTTGACAAATCGTTGAAGCGGATTCATTTTCTTTGCGGCTTCGTTTTTCACATCTTCTTTTGAAGCGTGCCCGATACCCGTCAGTTCAACCATTTTGTCATATACTTTGTCCACTGTCCCTTGGCCGATCACAACCTGGTACTGTCCGTTTGCTGAAAAAGAACCTTTGACAAGATCGATTTTCCCCAGTTTTTCTTTGTCTACTTTTCCTTCATCTTTTAATGCAAACCGCAGCCGTGTCACACAGTGCGTTGCCACGGCAATATTGTCTTTTCCGCCTACTGCTTCAACAATTTGTTTTACAGATTCATTGCTGATTTTCGCCATGTTGTCATTCCTCCTGTCTTGTTGGCGATCTTACAACTGGGCAACCATGACCACCGTTTCTTTCGGCATAGCATCCAAATTTATTTTTTTGTCAAGATGAACTGCCTCGCCGTTTGTCACCACGATGGATGTGATGGTATCCGCCGCTTTTTCTTGAATCAATGCCAGATCAAAGGTGATGAGCGTATCGCCTTTTTTCACCTTATCGCCTGCTTTTACAGCGGTTTCAAATCCTTCCCCGTTTAATGTCACCGTTTCCAACCCAATATGAATTAAAAGTTCCAGCCCGGATGCGCCGCGCAGCCCGATGGCATGCTTCGTCGGAAAGACTTGCACCACTTCCCCGTCAAATGGCGCCACGAGGAGGCCTTCGGTTGGTTTTATCGCAATGCCGTCCCCCATCATTTTTTCGGAAAAAGTTGGGTCCGGCACTTCTTCAATGGCAACAACCTGCCCTCTTACCGGAGCAAAAATACGTTCTTCCTTTGGCTTCTTTTGAAATAATTTAAACATGATTGCCACCTCACTTTATTTCACAAAACCGTTTTCATTTACTCGTAATCTTGTATATACATCTTACATTCTCATCATATCCTGTATATACAAGTTTGTCAATAGCGCTTTCTTTTTCCCAGAAATAAAATGCTGCCGGTGTTTCATGGGGTGGGAAAATACGATTCAGGCATTGATTGAAGAGGCAAGGGGCAGACTACTAGATATGCTGATGCTAGGGCAGGGAATTGAAAAATTGTGGCAGGATCGTGGAATAACCTAACATGTCGATGGACGAGGGCAAAAATAAACTTAAGTTTTTACCATAAGCTCAAGCACCCATTTGCATGATAACTCCATTTTACAGCAGGCAACAGGCTGCAATATTTTGTGCATTTTATATCGCAGACAAATTTCGTGCCGGGCAATTTCCACCCGATACGGGGCGAAATTCCCGGCACAGATTAAAACTTTGGACTACCTTTGCAACAAGAGGTTCACGCATTCAACGATGCACCGTAACGTTTCCGCGGCACGCCCCGGCATAATCCGGTCACTTTTTCAGGAGCCCTTCTTTTACTAAAAAGGCTCTTGCAACATCTTCCGCTTTCTTACCTTTGACACCGACTTCATAATTCATTTTCTGCATTTGGGTGTTTGTAATCTTCCCGGCCAGCTTGTTCAATGCCGGCACAATTTCCGGATATTTGTCAACCGTTTCCTGCCGCAATAAAGGCGAACCCTGGTATGGCGGGAAGAAATGCTTGTCATCTTCAAGAACGACCAGGTGATACCTTTGCAGTTCGCCATCTGTGGAGTAGGCGTTCATTAGATTCACTTTGCCTTGTTGGATGGCATGGTACCGTACAGACGGATCCATTGTCACCACATGAAAATGCAACCCGTATTTTTTTGACAAACCGGGATATCCGTCTTTGATATCGGCAAATTCGGGGGTAAATCCGGCTTTTACGTCCTGTTCGACTTTTACAAGGTCCGATATCTTTTTCAAATGGTATTTCTTTGCAAAACTTTGCGGAACTGCAATCGCATAAGTGTCATTAAATTTCATTGGGCGTAACAATGCCATCTTGTATTTTTTGGCCATGCCTGCTTTTGCTTGCGCGTACACTTCCTTGCCGTCTGTGCTGACAGGGTTCTCTTTCAGCATGTTGACGATGGCTGTCCCGGAAAATTCCGGATAAAGATCGATATCCTTTGACTGCAACGCATTGAAAACAAAGGTTGTATCGCCCAACCCTGTTTTTAACTTCACTTTTAAATCTGTGTTCTCTTCAATCAGCAACTTGTACATATTGTCCAGAATTTCCGGTTCCGACCCCAGCTTGCCGGCAATCACAATCGTTTTTTGCCCGTCTTTATGAAGCAAGTTTGGCGCAACCAGTGAACCAACGATCAACACGATCATCAAGATAAAAATGCCGGATGCCACCATCATCTTCTTAAAAGAAACTTTTTCAAGCTGCCTGAGCAAAACATCGAAAAGAATGGCCAACAAGGCGGCAGGAATGGCACCGAGAATGACAAGGGCATAATCATTCCGGTCAATGCCAAGCAGGATAATGTCACCCAATCCGCCGGCTCCGATCAGCGCCGCAATCGTCGCTGTTCCGATGATCAAAATAGCCGCCGTCCGGATCCCCGCCATGATAACCGGCATGGCCAGAGGGAGCTCCACTTTTATCAGCCGTTTTCTTCTGTTCATTCCCATCGCCCTTGCTGCTTCCAATAATGAAGGGTCGATTTCTTTAATGCCAGTGTAGGTGTTGCGCAAAAGCGGAAGCAGCGCATATGCGACGAGCGCAATCACAGCCGGGACGGTCCCTATGCCAAAAAGCGGGATTAACAGGCCGAGCAAAGCCAAAGAAGGAATGGTTTGCAGCACGCCGGTTATGCCAATAATGGTTTCCGCGATTTTTTGTTTCCGCGTTAAATAAATACCAAGCGGGATCGCGATCAATAATGAGAAAAAAAGCGCGATTAATGAAATCTCTATATGTTGTAAAAGGGCGTCCAAAAGCTGGGCTCTCCGGTTTGAAAAGGTGGTGATGAAACTACTCATGCATCCGGCCTCCATCCCTTAAGTATTGTGACATGACTTTCATGGCGTGCGGGCGGTTGATCACCCCGACCATTTTTCCGCCATCCTCAACGGCAATCTGTTCAAACGAGGCCAGCTGTTCGAATACCTCTGCCAATGGAGCCTGTAAAGAAACGGTTTTCGTTTGGGGCAATATTGCCTGTTCATCTGTAACCGGGACCATGAGTTCCTCCAGGCGGACCGGCACCTGTTTGTTCCCGACAAATTCGCGTACAAAATCGTTCGCGGGGTTGGTTAAAAATGCATGCGGCGTCCCGACCTGAACGATTTCCCCGTCTTTCATGAGACAAATCCGGTCCCCGAGTTTCAATGCTTCCCGCATATCATGGGTAACAAAAACGATTGTCTTTTTCAGCCTCTGTTGAATTTCAAGCACATCATCCTGCAATTTTTCCCGGCTGAACGGATCGAGCGCGCTGAATGGTTCATCCATCAAAATGATTTCCGGATCGGCAGCCAAAGCCCGTAGAACGCCCACTCTTTGTTGTTGCCCTCCGGAAAGTTCATGAGGTTTCCGGTTCCGGTATTCTTTCGGGTCCAGGCCCACCATTTCCAGCAATTCATCGACACGGGTACGGATTCTTTTTTTGTCCCAGTTTTTCAGTTCCGGCACAACCGCAATATTTTCCGCAATGGTCATATGCGGGAAAAGCGCAATTTGTTGGAGCACGTATCCGATATCCCAGCGAAGTTCATGAATATCATAATCGCTGATTTTCTTTCCGTTAATTCGGACCCAGCCTTTTGACAGTTCGATGAGGCGGTTGATCATTTTTAATGTTGTCGTCTTCCCGGAGCCGCTCGGGCCGATCAGAACGAAAAATTCCCCTTTTTCTATTTCCAAATCCAGAGACTTTACAGCAAGGGTCCCGTTCGGAAACTGTTTCGATACATGTTCAAACCGGATCATTTTATCTCTCCTTTATCAATGAATTCTCGATTATCCGGCACTTGAACTGCACCGGGTTTTCGGAATAAAATGCTTCTGCGTTCATTTTCCGGCAAATTTTTGGTGAATTCGTAGACTAAGCACGATCCGCGTTTATTTTTGGCAAAATATCGGCCTGTTCCTTCATATATAACCTGTCTGTGTTTACTTTTAACCAAAATTTCGCTTGTTTCCTTAACGTAGAGCGCTTCTATGTTAAGATACGCGGCGGATTTCAGCTGCTTCCTTAACGTAGAGCCACTCTATGTTAAGATACAAGACAGATTTCGCCTGCTTCCTTAACGTAGAGCCCTTCTATGTTAAGATACAAGACAAATTTGGCTCCCTTTCTTAACGTAGAGCCTCTCTATGTTAAGATACGCGGCGGTTTTGGCTTGCTTCCTTAACGTAGAGCCTCTCTATGTTAAGATACGGCGAAGGTTTGGCTCGCTTCCTTAACGTAGAGCCCTTCTATGTTAAGATACAAGACAGATTTCAGCTGCTTCCTTAACGTAGAGCCTCTCTATGTTAAGATACACGGCTGTTTTCGCGCGCTTCCTTAACGTAGAGCGCTTCTATGTTTAAGATACACGGAAAATTTCAGCTGCTTCCTTAACGTAGAGCTCTTCTATGTTAAGATACAAGACAGATTTCAGCTGCTTCCTTAACGTAGAGCCTCTCTATGTTAAGATACGCGGCGGATTTGGTTCGCTTCCTTAACGTAGGGCCACTCTATGTTAAGATACAAGACAGATTTCGGCTGCTTCCTTAACGTAGAGCCTCTCTATGTTAAGATACACGGCAGATTTGACTTGCTTCCTTAACGTAGAGCCTCTCTATGTTAAGATACACGGCAGATTTGACTTGCTTCCTTAACGTAGAGCCTCTCTATGTTAAGATACACGGAAAATTTCAGCTGCTTCCTTAACGTAGAGCGCTTCTATGTTAAGATACACGGCGGTTTTGGCTCGCTTCCTTAACGTAGAGCGCTTCTATGTTAAGATACAAGACAAATTTGGCTCCCTTTCTTAACATAGAGCCACTCCAGATTCACCTTTCAACCAAAATTTTGCGGGATTTTCACACTGACAACCGTTTTACACACGGTTCCATTCCTTATAAGGATCTCTCTTGGTCGAATCAGGCCAACATTGGATATTTTTATAAAATAAATCTGCCAAAAAAGAACAATTGTTCCTCATTATATTACATTAACGAATGGTTTGTCTACATCCCCGCTTACTCATTGATATACCCCTTGGAAAATAAAAAAAGCGGATGCTCCCGCCGTAAAAACAGTGGCGTTCCCCGGCAAGCAACCCGGCCGGGGAACGCTCATTGTAAAAATACAGCAATCATGTTTATCAGAACCGTTCCATTGCCATCAGGATTCTTCGCCCGTGTCTTTCAAGCTTTCCCTGCATCATGCCAAAACAAAACAGCGCTTGCCGAACGAATCGGAATCGTTCAGCAAGCGTTCGTGATTACGCCCGGCCGCGGAAAACTTCCCGGTTAATCAAATTGGGCGGACATTCTCCAAGCAGCCCTTTCGTGAGATTTTCAACCGCCAGTTTTGCCATTGCATAGCGTGTTTCGTGTGTAGCAGAGCCAACGTGCGGAAGGGTGACGACATTATCCATTTTTAAAAGCGGGTTATCCGGCGAAACAGGTTCCTGTTCATATACATCAAGGCCGGCCGCATAAATGATTTTTTCCTGAAGGGCTTTGACAAGCGCCGCTTCATCTACTGTCTTACCCCTTGAACCATTGACAAAAACGGCCGTTTTCTTCATCATTTTGAATTCCCGTTCCCCGATTAACCGGTGCGTTTCCGGGGTAAGCGGCACCATCAGGCAAATGAAATCCGATTTTTCCAGCAGTTCATCAAGCTCACAGTATACCGCATCATACAGCTGCTCGGCTTCCGGGTCGCGGGAACGGTTATGGTATAAAATGTCCATATCAAAACCGAAATGGGCCCGTTTCGCAATTTTGCTTCCGATTCTGCCCATTCCGATAATGCCAAGCGTTTTATGGTGAATATCAATGCCGTAATGCTCAGTGGAAACAGGCGCTTTCCAATTTCCGTTTTTGACAAGCCGGTCCAGTTCCGTAAATCGCCGCGCCGCTGCAAGCATCAAGCCAAAGATGGTATCCGCTGTTGTTTCATCGAGCACACCCGGCGTATTGGTTGCCATAATCCCCCGCTCTGTTAGCAACGGGATATCGAGATTGTCATATCCGACCGTTATATTGCTGATGATTTTCAAGGCCGGTGCGTGGTCCAGCAATTCTTTTCCTGCCCGGAGCCAGGAACCAAGCAGCCCGTCCGCTTCCGCTAAGTCAGGCAGAAGATCGGAAATATCCTTGCCCCCCGGTATGTAGCGTACTTCAAATGTTTCCTTCAGCTTTTCAATCAAATCCCCAGACAGTTCGCTGTATACCAATACTTTTTTCGCCAACCGAGCCATCCCCCTTTGTTTACGTTATTCTTGTAAAATTATAACAAAGAATAAGGCGAGCGTCCTTTAACCGGGTTTCCGGAATGTGCGATTTTTTGTAATCTCCCGGCCAAAATAGGATAGGATAAGAAAAAGCCAATCCTGGAATCGGGGTGTTGAAGCATGGTATTCCTTATCATTTTGATGATTGTCCTGAATCTGTTTGCTTTTCTCATGCCCAAAAAATTTAGTGGCATTGAAATGCTGTGCACCACCCTGTTTGCCATGTACCTTGAATTAATCGTCAATTTATTTCTGGATCTCAAGTATGATCTTTTTGGATACTTTACAAAAGGAGTCGACTGGAAAGCCCTTTGTTATTTGTTTGGGATTTATCCGGCCATCAATATTACCTTTATCAACTTTTTTCCAAACCGGTTCCGCACCCGGTTCCTCTATATTGCAGGATGGACGATCGTGGCGATGGTTTTTGAGTTTTTGTTCATCATGACGGGTACGTTTTACTACAATGGCTGGAAACCTGTGTATTCTGCTATTGCGTACCCTATCCTCTTTTGCATCCTGGCGTTATTCTATCAGCTTGTTCACCTGCTTTTGCTCAAATATACCCTCAACCGCTAGGCATCCAAAAAAATGGTTAAAGAAACCGCGGCACTGAACGCCCCGGGCTTGTGGCAGCCGCCGTATCTGGCACGGGAAAAGTCTGGCAGGATTTGCTAAAATAGAAAGAAAGTCATTGAGGTGGAGACATTGAAAAACAAAGTTATTTTGCTTGCATCGGATCAGCTTGGAAAAGGAGAACAAGAATTGGGGGAAGGATTGTTGGAAACCTTCTTTACCATCCTGAAACAAAAGGAAGAACTGCCGGCCGCTGTTTTTTGCGTAAACCGCGGTGTGTTTACGTTAACAGAAGGCTCGCTTGTTTCCCTTCAATTGAAAGAATTGGAGGAAAAAGGCGTGGACGTTCTTGCTTGTAAAACCTGTGTGGACTTTTATGGGCTAAACGAAAAACTTACAGCTGGAAAAATCAGCAGCATGGCACAATTTGCAGAATTAGCATCCAAATATGAAGTCCTTACATTATCCTGACCAGGTGGGAAAATCTCATTCGGACTAAAAAATAGAGAAAAAGCCCTGCATCAGGCAGGGCTTTTTCTGTTCTTGCTAAATCCCGGCGATGTCACGTGCGCCTAACCAGCTTCGAAATACCGAGGCCGGTGCACACATTTCTTTTTTTCATTTCATGCAAGAGCAACAGCGGAAAAGTTTTGCGTCTGACAGATTTTTTCCTCACTTTTCCAAAAAGCCGGAAAATCCCGGTGGTGTCAGGTGCGCCCGACCAGCATCGAAATGCCGATGCCGCCGCCGACACAAAGCGAGGCAAGGCCGGTGCGCACATTTCTTTTTTCCATTTCATGTAAAAGTGAAACGAGAATTCTTGCGCCGGATGCCCCGATCGGATGCCCCAGTGCAATCGCCCCGCCGTTAACATTGACTTTTTCCGGATCAAGCCCCAAATCCCTGATAACGGCAAGGCTTTGGGAAGCAAAAGCTTCGTTCAGCTCGATTAAATCCACTTCTTCAAGGGATGCACCAGTCTTTTCAAGCAGCTTTTGAATTGCATAATAAGGGGCATAACCCATGATGGAAGGGTCCACTCCTGCTTCTGCATACCCTTTAATGACCCCGAAATAAGGAATCTTTTTTTCATCCGCAAGTGATTTTTCCATTAAAACAACAGCAGCTGCGCCGTCATTGATCCCCGAAGCATTCCCTGCTGTGACAGTACCGTTTTCGAGAAAAGCGGGTTTCAGCTTCGCGAGCCCATCAAGCGTCGTATCGGGGCGGACATGCTCATCCTCGGAAAACAGCATCTCGCTTCTTCTCTGTTTTACTTTTACCGGCACAATTTCGTCTTTGAAGCGGCCGGTCTTTTGTGCCTGTGCGGCTTTTTGCTGGGATCGAAGCGCAAAACGGTCCTGTTCCTCGCGGGAAATGCCGAATTTTGTCGCCACATTTTCCGCCGTCAAACCCATATGGATGCCTTCAAATGCATCCGTCAGGCCGTCGCGCAGCATGCTGTCTGCCATCGCCATATTGCCAAGCTTATGGCCCCAGCGTGCCTGTTCTGCAAGAAAGGGCGCACGCGACATGTTTTCCGCCCCGCCGGCAACTATTATTTTCGCCTCACCAAGCTGGATCATCTGGGCAGCAAGCAGCACAGCTTTCAATCCAGAGCCGCATACTTCATTCACGGTTACGGCAGGCACTTCATACGGAATGCCGGCTCTGACTGCCATTTGCCGGGCCGGATTTTGACCGAGACCCGCCGACAGAACATTGCCAAAAACGGCATAATCGACCTCCTGTGCAGAAACGCCGGTGCGCCGGATCGCTTCTTCTGCGGCAATCGCACCCAGTTCCACAGCAGATATATCTTTTAAACTGCCGCCGAATTTCCCGATCGGGGTCCGGACGGCGCTGATAATCGCAACTTCATGCATATACGTTTACTCCCTCTCTGTCATTTCCCATCCACAATCCTAGCAACTTGTACTATAATGGGAAGGTGTCCGTGCATCGTGATAAGTTGTATTTCGACACCGTTTATATTAAATTATTTAGTACAGTTTCTCAAATTTCAATAACAATTCGTATGTGTCAAGTTTTTCTCGACAAGGTTTAAATATCGGGTATTCCAAGACACTCTTTTTGTACACTTTCGGCTACCGTGCTTTACTTGCTCGGTGTAATTTTCGGAAAAGATGTAATATTTCCGTATAAAGATGGATAACGGGGATGTTGAGGCGCGCGAAATTCACTCGCTTTCCGCGGGCGGCCGGCGAGCCTCCTCGCTCGTACCTCGCTGCGGGGTCTCTCCTGGCTCGCTTTTCCCGCAGGAGTCTCGTAAATTTCGCGCGCCTCAACGATCAGTCCCCACTGAGCCAGGCTTAAAACGAAAGCTCTAATATTTTGCTTAAATGTCCCATTGCCGATGAACTGCTTGAATGCAGGGCAACTGATCCGTGCTTTACGCCCACTGACGGGCGTACAGGCTGCTTGAGTAGTTGAGACATCCTGATGGATTGTTTCAAGTTCCGTTGCTTTCTCTCGCTTCTTGAACGGTGTTTCAGATAGGCTTCTCTCAATGTCCCATTGAGTATGCCTTGTTTGATTTTCACCATGGCTTCTGCGCCAAGTTCACTCCAATGCATGCCCCTTTTTTTCATCCTGAAGGAGATATGCCTTTGATTCGATTCCATCGCTCCTAGGCCTCTCGCACCTTCCGGCACGTTTTTCACCCTGTCTCTCCAGTCAAAAATGCGGTCCCAGTTTTTCAAGATATACGAACGGAATTCCTTGATTTTCTTGAGGGCCTTTTTATCCGTCAAGGTGCTTTCGTGCGTATCCAAATATAACGTGAATTGGTCCAGGTCATGCGTTCTAATCGCTTTTCTAATTTGCTCCTTGATCTCGCTCTTTCCGCCCCCAAATGTCCTTATGATGGCTTGTGCAACGTGGTAGGTATCCAGCTGGTTGAGCACCGGAAATTCCGACTGTGAGAATGCTGTTTGAAACCGTTCAGCTGTGTACCCAGCACCTCCATCACTGTTTGTAATGACATGCGCTTTTTCGAGGGAATAGGTGTTGGCAGCTGTGGCTTGGACTTCATCCCAAAATGTCTGAATGTCTTCCGTCGTCATGATGACTGTGGGCTGACGCAGGGAGACCCTTTTTCCATTGGTTTCCCATCCCTCATAGAGAATGGCGTGGTGGACTTCCATACTCTGTTTCTTTTTTAGTCCCCGAACGAATACACCATCTGCTTCAGAAAACAGGTAGTCTACCTTCTTCCCCTCAGGCAGGGAAACAGCTATTTCTAGCTCTTCTACAAGTGCCTTATCGGCTTCCGCCTGAGTTTTCCCTACGTGTTTTACCATGTTCCCTACAGTTGTGTGACTAAGACTCACTGCTGTCCACTCTTTTAAAATATCAGCTACTTCCCGATAGGTGTTCTCACTTGCCAACTCTGCCACCTTTAATTCCACTAACGGGCTGTATCGTTGGTGTGGTACCAGCCCTAACCATTCATCCAGAGGATAATGGGAATTTCCTCTCTTGTCATGCATTAATGAGCGTTTAAAGGTCACACTTCCAAATAGAAACTGAATGTTTCTGTTATCACTCCGGCAGTACACCCAGCCCTCCTCTAACTTCTCCTGTTTAATTGTTTTATCTAACTCTTCAAATATTTCCCCAACCCATTGTGTAAAAGCCTTCTGCATCAGAAGTTTAAGCTGTTCTTCAAATTCGATAAGACTCTTTGTATCCTTTAATAATCCAGCAATTATTGATATAATATCCATGGGAAGACCTCTCTCTCTAGATGTTCATCTTGAAGTGTACAATTAGATGATAGAGCGTCTTCCCATTTTTTTCCACTCATATGCCCCGTCGAGTAAAATTTTACACATACTAACAATTCCTGTAAAAAAGGTGTGAATAGCAGTTGCAAATCGGAATAGACAAGATCGGGTTTTATACCCCGCATTTATATGTTGACATGGAAAAACTGGCACTTGCCCGGAATGAGGACCCTGGAAAATTTTTAATCGGAATCGGCCAGGAAAAAATGGCCGTCGCCCCGGTGACCCAGGATGCGGTGACGCTCGCAGCCAATGCGGCGCTCGAAATTTTAACAGACGAAGATAAAGAAAAGATCGATTTTGTTATTTTCGGCACGGAATCCGGCGTCGACCACTCGAAGGCAGCTGCAATTTATGTGCACCGCCTGCTCGGTTTAAAACCGGAAGTGCGGGCCGTTGAAGTGAAAGAAGCATGCTTCGGTGCTACGGCAGGGCTGCAAATGGCAAGAGGGCATATCGCCCTGCATCCGGAAAGCAAAGTGCTCGTGCTCGGGTCCGATATTTCAAGATACGGATTGAATACTTCAGGAGAGGTTACCCAAGGGGCGGGCGCCGTCGCTATGGTCGTAAGCGCCCATCCGAAAATTCTTGCGATTGAAGAACCGAGTGTGTATCATACGGAAGACATCATGGACTTTTGGCGGCCGGTCTATTCGGATTCCGCTTATGTGGATGGCAAGTTTTCCAATGAAAAATACATCAGTTTCTTCCAAAATGTCTGGAAGCAGTACAGAGAAAAAACCGGCTTTACGCTAAGTGATTTCAAAGCCATTTGCTTCCATATGCCGTATACAAAAATGGGCTTAAAAGCGCTGAGAACGGTGTTGGATGAAACGGATGAAGACGGGCGCGAAAGACTCCTGGCCCATTATGAAACAAGCAAAAGTTATAACAAAATAGTCGGGAACATTTATACCGGCGCTTTGTATTTGAGCCTGCTTTCCCTGCTCGAACAAAATACAAATATAGAAGCAGGTGCGAGGATCGGCCTGTACAGCTACGGTTCCGGCGCAGTCGGGGAATTTTTCTCAGGGATCCTGCAGCCGGGCTACCGTAAAGCCTTGCAGCCGGCCCGCCATCAGCAAATGCTCGAGGCACGAAAAGAAATTAGCGTTGCCGAATACGAAGCCATTTTTACCACATCGCTTCCAAACGACGGGTCGGCCGTTACCTTGCCGGTGAACGAGGATCCGGCCACCGTTTGCCTTGCCGGAATCGAAGGGCACAAGCGGCAATACGTTAATAAAAACAATCGAGTAGGAGGCTAATCATTATTTGATTAGCCGACCTCTCACACCACCGTGCGTACGGTTCCGTACACGGCGGTTCTAAAGTTTACGACCGTACAGACAGATAATAATCCAGAAAACTTATATATCTTGCTCTTCGGAAGAGTTCGTTTGTAAGGGTTCTGGCTAATATATGGCTGCCGGAGATTCTCCAGTAGCCTTTTCTTGTGTTAGCCCATTCCCACGCCTTTCTTTTATTGATCCCTAATTTCTTGAGCCAATAAAATCTTGTGCGTACTCTCTTCCATCTTTTCCAAGTTACCATTCGCATTCTTCTTCGTGTCCATTGGTCCAGTCTGGTTACCAGACTTTTCATATCCGCTAGCTTGTAGTAATTTACCCATCCTCGGACAGTGTCGTTTAGCCTTTTCTTTCTTTCCTCTACGCTTAATCCGTTGCTTCTTCCTGTGATTCTGCGAATTTTCTCCTTTAATTTTTGAACACCCTTCGGGTGTACCCGGAATTTGCATTTTCCTTCATAAAGGTAGAATCCATAACTCAGGAACTTGATGTTTCTAATATGTGTGATCATCGTCTTCTCTCGATTCACTTTGAGTCGCAATTTCCTCTCAATGAATGGGAGAATGTTATGGTATGTTCTTTCGCAGCTTCTTCGGCTCTTACAGAATATGATCACATCATCAGCGTAACGGACAAATCGGTGATTTCTTGCTTCCATTTCTTTATCCAATTCGTTTAACATTACATTGGCAAGAAGCGGACTTAGTGGTCCTCCTTGTGGAACACCGAAATCATTTGTTGTCCTTATTCCTTTGATCATAACACCTGCATTTAGGAATTTATGGATTAAGGAGATTACACGTCCGTCGTGAATTGTTTCACTCAATATCTGGATAAGCTTACTATGGTTTACCGTGTCAAAGTACTGTTCTAAGTCCAGGTCTACTACATACTGGTATCCTTCATTTACATTCTTTTGGCACTTGAGAAGTGCCTGATGTGTACTTCTATGTGGTCGGAAACCATAGCTATTGTCTGAGAACTTTCTTTCATATATAGGGACTAGGACCTGCGAAATGGCTTGTTGGATGACTCGGTCTACTACCGTTGGTATTCCAAGTTTCCTTGTTTTCCCGTTGTCTTTTGGTATTTCTACCCTTCTAACGGGTTGGGGCTTGTATGTCCCATTTCGAATGGAGAGGACGAGTTCCCTCTGATGTTCAGTTAGGTATGCCAAAAGTTCACCTGTTTTCATTCCATCGACACCGCCCGCACCTTTGTTTTTCTTTACCTTTTTATAGGCACGGTGCAGGTTATTACTTGAAAGGATTCGTTCGAGCATCCATTCGTTCTGTCTGTTGGTGTTAGTGGTGTTGTTTTCAGTTATCCTCTTGAAACTATGCCCTCTGCCATATCCTTCCTGTTCCGCAGTATCTTTTTGACAGCAGGTTTCTTCCTGTTTTCTGCATTTGTTCGTTTCTTCGGTAACTTTCATTGACTTCCACTTCCTTTAGTTCAGCCCTTCCTTCGATGCTCCAGGCATCTCCGTACTATGGCTTCTGCTGACTTCTCACGGCAAATCTTGTTTCAACCAGGTTTCATACTCTGTTTCCACCTGTCCATGAGACCTCCCGTGGTAAGGTGATTCACTTTCATTCCATGTACCCGCACCATTTACGTTTCCACATCCGGATAGCTTTTGGGCTTTGACTTGTTCAGCAGCCTTACCCTGTGAGAGTACGCCTAATGATGTTCGTGTTCCTCGGGTCAGAATTTTGCCTCCAGCTTCCTTCAGATTCCATCTCACGATGGACACCCTTGCTCTTGGCTAATGGTTGGTCGCTACCTACCCCCATAGCGGACTTACACCGCCTAGCGAATCGCCATGCACGGCGCACTGTAAAAACGAGAGGCATGCTTAAAGCGTGCCTCTCGTTTTTGCTAAAGAGAATAAGCGCAGGCCACTTTTCAAAAACGGAGATGTCGCCGTAAGCACGGGCCTCAGTGGTTCCATCCAGCTTTAGGAAAAACCGCCTGCCTGCCAGAAGCCGCTGAAAAGCTCCAAAAGAAGAAAACGGTGGGACATCACCATAATCGTGTCTCACCGTTTTTTTTCTATATTTTGTTCAGTACCTCGGTATTCTTGGCGCCGTTTTTCATACCCGCGTGTTTTTTCTTCCTATCTGTGTTCAGTGCCCCCGCCTGTCATCCTCTGATTTCTTTTAAAATTTCCTTTGCCGTAGCAAGATCAATTGTCCCGCTTTGTTTTAGTTTTTCTGCAACCCGGTCAATTTCGCTTCCGGAGGCACCTGCTGTGATAGCGAGCGATTTGGCGTGCAGTGCCATATGCCCTTTTTGAATCCCGTCTGTTACAAGAGCTTTGATGGCGGAAAAGTTCTGGCCAAGCCCAGCGGAGACAATGATCGATTCCAGTTCTTTTGCATTTTGGTAACCCAGCAGCCGCTTGCTGAAACCGGCAGCAGGGTGGATGCTGATCTGGCCGCCGACTGTCCCGACCGGAAGCGGAAGGGTGAGGCTGCCAAGCAGGTCTCCGTTTTCTGCCTTGCTCCAAATAGAAAGGGAACGATACTTGCCGGACCTTGCTGCATAGGCATGGGCACCCGCTTCAATTGCGCGCCAATCGTTTCCGGTTGCGATCACAACGGCATCAACGCCGTTCATAATGCCTTTGTTATGCGTTGCAGCCCGGTAAGGATCCGCGTATGCAAATTGGGCGGCTTCAATGATCCGGTCGCGGACTTCTTCACCGGACATGCCGTTTTTTTCAAGCAATGACACGGGAATCCGGCATTCGGCCGTTGCCAGGCATTCAGTGGCATAATTGGAGAGAATGCCCATTAATGCCCGTCCCCCTGTCCACTCTTCCAAATGCGGTTTGATCGCCTCCGCCATGGTATCGATGATATTCGCACCCATTGCTTCCAGCGTATCAATATGGAGATGGACAACAAAAAAAGCAGGTGTGCCGGCTTTTTCATCAGCCGGGATCAGACGGACTTCCAATTTCCGGGCCCCGCCGCCCCGCTTCACAATCGAAGGCTTGGCTTCATTTGCCGTTTGCAAAAGTTCTTCCTCATGGGCCATCACCACCGTTTTCGCACGGATCGGATCCGGAACTTCCATTAACGCCACCTGCCCGATCATCATACGATTGCTCACTGTCGTTCGGAAACCGCCTGCCTTGTTGATGATTTTTGCCGCCGAACTTGCCGCCGCCACAACAGAAGGCTCCTCAATCGCCATCGGGACGACATACTCTTTTCCGTCAATCAGAAAGTTCAATGCCGTACCATATGGCAATTCATATTTGGCAATCTGGTTTTCAATCATATGGTCCGCCGTTTCATCCGGCAGCACAAGCCCTTTTTCAAGCAGCGCGGCATCTTCGGCTGAAATGGCCTTCGCCTGTTCCAGCGCCTTGATTCTTTCAAGCCGGTTTTTTTCGTAAAATTTATGCAAAGGTTGCTTTTCCATATTTTCCTCCTCTGTGCGCGATAAAGTGCATACATTTATTTTAACGCATTTCAGGGGGAAAACCAGCCATCCAATTTTCCGTATGTGTCAAGTTTTTCTCGACAAGGTTTAAATATCGGGTATTCCAAGACACTCTTTTTGTACACTTTCGGCTACCGTGCTTTACTTGCTCGGTGTAATTTTCGGAAAAGATGTAATATTTCCGTATAAAGATGGATAACGGGGATGTTGAGGCGCGCGAAATTCACTCGCTTTCCGCGGGCGGCCGGCGAGCCTCCTCGCTCGTACCTCGCTGCGGGGTCTCTCCTGGCTCGCTTTTCCCGCAGGAGTCTCGTAAATTTCGCGCGCCTCAACGATCAGTCCCCACTGAGCCAGGCTTAAAACGAAAGCTCTAATATTTTGCTTAAATGTCCCATTGCCGATGAACTGCTTGAATGCAGGGCAACTGATCCGTGCTTTACGCCCACTGACGGGCGTACAGGCTGCTTGAGTAGTTGAGACATCCTGATGAATTGTTTCAAGTTCCGTTGCTTTCTCTCGCTTCTTGAACGGTGTTTCAGATAGGCTTCTCTCAATGTCCCATTGAGTATGCCTTGTTTGATTTTCACCATGGCTTCTGCGCCAAGTTCACTCCAATGCATGCCCCTTTTTTTCATCCTGAAGGAGATATGCCTTTGATTCGATTCCATCGCTCCTAGGCCTCTCGCACCTTCCGGCACGTTTTTCACCCTGTCTCTCCAGTCAAAAATGCGGTCCCAGTTTTTCAAGATATACGAACGGAATTCCTTGATTTTCTTGAGGGCCTTTTTATCCGTCAAGGTGCTTTCGTGCGTATCCAAATATAACGTGAATTGGTCCAGGTCATGCGTTCTAATCGCTTTTCTAATTTGCTCCTTGATCTCGCTCTTTCCGCCCCCAAATGTCCTTATGATGGCTTGTGCAACGTGGTAGGTATCCAGCTGGTTGAGCACCGGAAATTCCGACTGTGAGAATGCTGTTTGAAACCGTTCAGCTGTGTACCCAGCACCTCCATCACTGTTTGTAATGACATGCGCTTTTTCGAGGGAATAGGTGTTGGCAGCTGTGGCTTGGACTTCATCCCAAAATGTCTGAATGTCTTCCGTCGTCATGATGACTGTGGGCTGACGCAGGGAGACCCTTTTACCATTGGTTTCCCATCCCTCATAGAGAATGGCGTGGTGGACTTCCATACTCTGTTTCTTTTTTAGTCCCCGAACGAATACACCATCTGCTTCAGAAAACAGGTAGTCTACCTTCTTCCCCTCAGGCAGGGAAACAGCTATTTCTAGCTCTTCTACAAGTGCCTTATCGGCTTCCGCCTGAGTTTTCCCTACGTGTTTTACCATGTTCCCTACAGTTGTGTGACTAAGACTCACTGCTGTCCACTCTTTTAAAATATCAGCTACTTCCCGATAGGTGTTCTCACTTGCCAACTCTGCCACCTTTAATTCCACTAACGGGCTGTATCGTTGGTGTGGTACCAGCCCTAACCATTCATCCAGAGGATAATGGGAATTTCCTCTCTTGTCATGCATTAATGAGCGTTTAAAGGTCACACTTCCAAATAGAAACTGAATGTTTCTGTTATCACTCCGGCAGTACACCCAGCCCTCCTCTAACTTCTCCTGTTTAATTGTTTTATCTAACTCTTCAAATATTTCCCCAACCCATTGTGTAAAAGCCTTCTGCATCAGAAGTTTAAGCTGTTCTTCAAATTCGATAAGACTCTTTGTATCCTTTAATAATCCAGCAATTATTGATATAATATCCATGGGAAGACCTCTCTCTCTAGATGTTCATCTTGAAGTGTACAATTAGATGATAGAGCGTCTTCCCATTTTTTTCCACTCATTTGCCCCTTCGAGTAAAATTTTACACATACAATTTTCCAGCTTGCCATCTTCCTTCGTGCGTTTTTTTATCTTAATAGCCACGTAGATAATTTTTTAATAATTTAGTTTACTCAGAAGAAACGGGGTGCTCTCCACTTCATAGTTGAATTATAAAAATTTTGCCTTTTTCTCGGTATCTCCGAAAAAAGCCGGAGATTTTCGTTAAAACGCATATTCCGCACGTAAATTTTTCTATTTTGTGATTTTTTTAAAGGAATTTTCTCCTTCTTTGTAGAATTGAATGATTATCTAACTAGAGGAAGATGAGGAAATTTTTATGTCAGATCAAATTTTAACCTTACATGTGGGGCCGTCTCAACTTTTATCTAAACTGTGTGATGAAATAGAACTCGAAAAGACCATTAATAATTTAGTCAAATGGGATTCTGTCCGTTGTCATATCTCACCCGGAACAAGGATTAAAGCCCTTGTCTTAAACATTTTATGCAGTGGCAAGCCCCTTTATAAGGTTCATGAATTCTATCAAAACCTAGATTCTGAGATGCTTTTCGATACATCGATTTCACCCGATCAATTAAATGATGATGCATTAGGAAGAGCATTAGATTACTTGTATAAAGCCGAAGCATGGAAAGTATATTCCACCCTTGCATTAAAAGCATTAAAAAAATTGAATCTTCCTATTGGTGTACTCCATAACGATACAACATCAATTTCTGTTTACGGTGAATATAAACAACCGAAGGAAGATGGACTGCAAATTACGTACGGGTATAGTAAGGCCCATAGGCCTGACTTAAAACAAATCGTTCTGGGGATGGGGGTCACACCTGAACGAATTCCTATCCTTGCAAAAGTAGAAAATGGGAATACTTCGGATAAATCTTGGAATGTGGAATTCATTCAAAAGATGAGAAAAATCCTTTCCCATGAAGATTGGAAAAATCTCATTTATCAAGCCGATTCTGCATTAATCACAACGGAAAATCTAGCGGAAATTCAACAACAAAATTTATCGTTTATTTCCCGTTTACCTGATACATTCGGTTTAAGCACAGAACTAAAGAAAGAGGCATGGTTGCTCAATAACTGGGAAAGGGTAGGCTCACTTAGCAATAAAAAAGACGCAGCTATTTACCAAATTCAAGCTTTTGAAAGACAAATTCAAAACCTTCCTTACCGGTTTCTTGTTGTCCACTCAAACAATTTAGATCAACGAAAAGAGAAAACCCTAAATCGGGCGATCGAAAAGGAAGAAATAAAATTAAAAAAAGAGATAGAAAAACTAAGTAAAGTTATCTTTCATTGTAAAGAGGACGCACTAGAAGCAATTCAATCTTTTAAGAAAAAACAAAAGGCTTCATATTTCTGTTATAAACTAAACGTCCAGATGAGTGATCAACCTATCAAACGAAAAAAGAGAGGAAGACCTAAAAAGGACGAACAGACAAAACGAGAACAAATCTATCAGATACAACTGGAATCGTTTGAAAAAGATCATGATTTTATCGAAAATAAGAAAAGAATGCTCAGCACTTTTGTTTTAATCACAAATAAATTAGACGAGGAGACACTATCCAATCAAGAAGTTTTGAGGGTTTATAAAGGACAGTCGGCCGTTGAGACCCGTTTCCGATTAATCAAAGATTCACAAATGATTGATGCCATTTACTTGAAAACCCCGGAAAGGGTTGAGGCCTTAGGGATTGTGTATGTGATGGCTTTATTAATCTATGGAATTTTAGAATATCGAGTTAGAAAAGAACTGAAAGAAAAGAACCTATCTCTAATCTTGAAAGGAAAAAGGAAACTCTATCAACCCACAGGTCAAGCATTGTTAGAGCAATTAGAAGATATCACCGTGATCCTTATAAATCAAAATCGACAAAAATTAAGGCTCTTACCCGATAATATTGATTCACAAGCCAAAAAAATCATTGAATTATGCGGGTATGATCTATCAATATACGTGTCAAAAAATGTCGAAAACAAAGGCGAATAACACACAACAGGAGGAATTCATGAAAAGAATGTCGAATTCAATAGAACTTTATCGAAAATTCCTCAAAAATAAGAAGATATCATCCCACCAAAATGTTTAAATATAGTTCATTCAAAAATTAAAATGAATTTTATTTAAGACGTGCGAAATGTGGGTTAAAAGATATAAGAAAATTGTTATTTTCTATGGCGGTTTTATCATACATTCGTATAATTAATCTTAGAAAGGGAGTGGGAAAAGCGATGCTGGATCACTTCACCGATGCATAAATACCAGCGGAGATTAACGCTACACGGTTGTATCAAACCCTTCCGCCAAACCGAAAAGAGGTGGAGAGGATTATCTTCTTCCTCGCTAAAACGATATCTTAGCATCGCACAAACACTATGAAAAAAATACTGTTGATTTTCTTCTGGGCAGCTGTTGCATTGTATCTTTATTTCGGAGACAGATTTAATCAAACACTTCATCTTGTTTCCGGAGCTGTTTTATCCGTAATCGGTACAGTCGTTGTTGTATGGTATTTCGTAAAATTATTTAAACGCAGGGAATCATATGACAAATAAAAAGTTCGACCAGGCCTCTTATAATAACAAAAACAGAGAGCACAGGCGCTATTTACCCCTGCGCTCCTCCGCCCGTTCTTTTATTCGTAACATGGCAACAGAAGAAGATCTGAATGAACTTGAACAACTCATCAAGGAAAAAAGAAATATTCCTAAAGATTGTTGGCTGCACAGGAGCTGTCCCAATAGTCGATCAATGGCTGATGGGAGTCCCTCATTTATTTAACCGGCTGCTGATTCACTATATGGGACCAGCAGACAGATAAAGCGAGGAGTATGCCTTCATCATTTGCAGGTTATGTCCTTGCAGCTATACGCCTTCTGCCTCCAATTAACAGTAGAAATGCAATAACAATATAAACCACTGCCCCCGTAAGGCATCCTCTTAATGTGAGATGGGCATCCACTTCCGGCCCGCTACTGATAAAACTAATAAAATCGATTGCTGCATGAAGCATGATCGGGAGTATTAAACTTCCCGAGCGAAGATATAAGGCACATAAAACTAGGCCTAAACAAGTAACCTGGATGACCTGCAACGTTGTAATATAAAATGATTGATGAAAAAGGTTAATAAAATGAAATCCGCCAAAAATCAACCCGGAATACAGGCAGGCTTTTATTCTCCCTGCATAAGCCGCTTTTCCTTCGTTTAAATAGAAATTGATTTTAGAAAAAATAATTCCCCTGAAATAATATTCTTCGAAGAGCGCGACAATCACTGAAATCCCGCCGGCCTTTAATATATTTAGCAATGCATGACCGGAAGATACCAATATATCAATCATAAAGAAAAAGAAAACGGGTATCATGATCAGCAGTGTTTCTTTAAAAGAAGACTTTATCCGCCATGTTACTTTTTGTTTTAAAAACAACACATTTAAAAAGAAAACACTTACAAGCAGTACCAATTCTTCAACAAATACTTTCGTGATGTCTCCAAAATTTGCGACAAAGGTGAATCTTAAACAAATTAGAACAAAGGCAACCCATGCCATCGAACAAATCATCACCCAACAATCACGCGTTTTTCTCATGAACGCCCACCAGCCATTCGTATCATTTTTCAAACCAAATATGATTTTAACATAATCTCAGGCTGTATTCCGGCGTTCGCTTTTTATAAGCTGTGTCATATGGCTGATCAAGGAAAAAAGAAACATTCTTAAATGCTAGCAACCCTCTAGCATCCCGCTGTAATGAACATTTAGGAAGCCCCTTTTTGGCCATTTTCAAATCATTTTAGCTACAAAAACGATGGCATAGGCAGAAGGAATAAGCAGGAATAGCGATGCGAATGTGCCCACTGTTTTGCTACCTACCATTGCAACAACCACTTTTCTAAAATCCTCTTCACTGCATTTGCCATC
Source organism: Weizmannia sp. FSL K6-0777 (assembly GCF_038593185.1). Classification (NCBI taxonomy): domain Bacteria; kingdom Bacillati; phylum Bacillota; class Bacilli; order Caryophanales; family Bacillaceae; genus Heyndrickxia; species Weizmannia sp. FSL K6-0777. Next base: position 234,497 of record NZ_CP151971.1, on the reverse strand, counting down.
GATCACATCATCGGTCATGATGGATAGCTGCGGATCAATGAAGATCGACATCAAAATGGTTGCAACTCCATTAATAATGGAAGATAAAGTGATGCATGTTGCCCTTAAATCCGGTTCAAGACTGCCCGCATAAATCGGCGCCAAAGAACCAACTGTTAATAAAGCAACTGTTACCAGATTGTAAATAATAATTTTCACCGGCAGCTTTCTAAAGTTGAGCTGTAAAATATTTTCTTTTACAGGTACAGCAACGCAGTCCTTCATATAATGAAGACCTGCCTTGGAAAAACTGTGCAGAACCAGCTTAGGAATAGACCGGTCAGCCGAGAAGTACAAAACGCCCCGGTAAAATAGTCTTTGGAAAGTTGGAATGAGCAAAGCGCCAACTGCAGTGGCTACTCCGGAAATAATGATGATAAGGTTAAAAATATGTAATAAGCCGCTTGTCTCCGTATGACCTTCAACATATTTCGTCAGCAGCGGTACTTGAAATGTCACTGCAATCCTGGAAATCAAGGTTAAAATATTGAAGACGGCAAAAGATACTGCAATCTTCCCTGTTCTTACCCCTACCATTCTGACCGAATAAGCTAGGGTTCCAATCAAGGATATGATGAAATTCAAGATGAACACAATGATCATCTGTAAGGCCATATTTCCACCTCCTGGGGTAAATGATCGTCGGACAATCCTTCCCATTCAAGCCCTTCTATCTTCTGTTCCATAGTCTTTGGTGCCACAAAGCTCAACTTTCATTTTACTAAACCAATTTAGCTACCAACAACTTAAAACCATGATTTCTCCCTCTATCATTGCTCAAAATCTTACCCGGTTAAGCGCCAATGGACGTTTTAGAATAGTGCTGGCTATTCCAATTTCAAAGCCATTGAAACACTTCTAACTTGAAACCCCAATTTTTCATATAATCTTATAGCCGGATTACCCTCATATACATTTAAGCGTATCTCCGTAAGTCCTTCTTCTTTTAAGGAATGTTTTGCGTATAGCATTAATTCTTTCGCTATCCCTTTTCCTCTAAACTCTTCCTTTACAAACAATTCATAAATAAACCCGACTGATTTCTCCGTAAAAGAATCTTTGCTTATACCGGTTAGTATCCATCCTAAAACTTGCTGATCCTCAACCGCAACAAAGTAGCTGCATCCCTTTTTTAAAAGGGATGCAACGATTTCCTTTGCTTTTTCAAGATTTGGCTTTGTTTCGCCCATTGTCCCCTCATAAATCGCCTGCGAAGTAAGACGTTGAATTTGTTTCATTTCCAATTGATTCGGCAATCTTATTTCCATTTATCCCTCTCCCTCGGATCAATAGAACTGAAATCCCCCAATCTTGAGGGCCATTTTTAATCCTCTCGATATTTTTCTTGGTACATCGTTTTCTCCACGAGAAATTCGCTAAAACTGCTTTTCATCTTTACCATAATGAAAGAAAATACCACAGACGTATCTTGCTTGCACTTATACTGTTTTACAATGATTAATCTCTAAATCCTCATTTCTTCTTTGATAGCTTTATCTTTTAAAATATCTAACTTAGGCGTGATGAAATAGAAAATAAAGGTCCCTAAAAGTCCGATTACAGTTAATATCCAAGCCATAACGAAGGGTGACAGGAATCCACTTAACGAGACAGTTATTCCGACTATGATCATACATAAGTCGTATTGTAAATTATAAAATGCTAAATATGCACCTCTGGCGTTTTCAGGAGGAATGGTTGCCATGTAAGATTCTTGAACAGGAGCCAATAGTACTTCTCCTAAAGTATGAAGCGCCATCATGATAAATAAAACCCAAATATTATTTGAAAACGCAATCCCGGAAAATCCAATTGTATATATAAAACAATTGACTACTAATATATTCTTATCTTTATATTTTTGTGTTAATTTGGCCGAAAACAAAGCGATTAATGCTACTAATATCGTGTTTTCACTTCTTAATAGCCCCATCATGGTGGATCCATCAATCTTCCACAATAAAAAATCTTGTATAGGCATATGTTTATCCAGCTTTATTCCAATGTAATTGGTCAATTGGTTTTCTAATGATAACAAAAGGACAGCTGCAGTTAAAAAACTTATAAAAAGTCTGTCCTGGACTACTTTCTTGTAGGTGTAGTAGACTTCTAAAATATGTTTTCTAGGCGTCATTTTTGGTGTTGCTATCGATTTGCTAGGTTTGTGGGTCTCTTTTATAAACAAGAAAATGACGATAAGGATGATCGCTGTCATAAGTGTAAGAATTAAAAATAGCTGAAACAGATACCGTTTGAAGAAAAAGGCTCCGATAATCCCGCCTATAGACATAGAGATATTATTTGCCCAGTACATAATAGAATAAATCGTCTTGCGCTGATCAGGCGTACTGACATCAATAAGCATGGCCTGATTTGCAGGTCCGGCAAGTCCCCAGCAAACACTATTCATACACATTGCGATAAATGTTAATCCATAAGATTCAAACCAAGGGGAATTACTCACTGTCATTATAAAAAATGAACAAAGTCTTAAAGACTCAGCTGTGATCATTACATTTCTTCGGCCATACTGATCCGCAATATACCCACTTAAAAGTGACATTGTAATACCGGTAAATACATTGATGAGGATCAGTAAGCCGGTAATTTTCGTTCCAAAATGATCAGCCAAGTATATAGACATAAAGGGAAGTACCATGTTACCCACTAACCTGCTGGCAAATAATTCGAAAATTCTTACTTTTATATTAACGTGAAAATCTCTAAATTTCATAATTTGATCCTCTCAAGGCCATAAAATCTGATTCGGTAAGTTTATAAATGATTCCTAAGCGAATGATTCATATGTCTTCAACCAGCATCACATCGTGCACATCCGGGATGGTACAGCGTATAATCAGTTTGGCCTCCGCTTTTTCTTCCCCACTTATTCTTTAATAGCTTTGTTTTAAATGCTTTGTGCTGCATTTCAGGGTACTGCTATTGTTAATTCGTTTCTCCAACCTTCCCAATCACATTTACACCATTGGGATCTTTTTGATTTGAAATAAGGATACCACTCATCACTGCTTTACTTATTGTAGGGGTTTCTCCTATTTTTGAGCGAATAAAATGAACTGGACTGTTTAATAATTTAGATAAATCTCTTTCGAATCCCTCTTTTTTTAAAATTAACTCCAATCCCTCCATTTTTTCACTGGATCGTGTTCCATCTATTGAGTCGGCATTACTTTGAAGCTCAATTCTAAAACCATAGGGCGTTCCTATAAAAGTTCTTCTATCATTCGTGTTAACTGGCCAGTTCATGCTCCGGGCATTGTGACAAATTTTATCGAGTTCTTTTTTTGTTACTAAAAATCCAATGTGATCAAACATAACCTTTTTCCCAAATCCAAAAGTGATGTTCATTGCACCTCTCCTGACTTCAATTATCCTGAAAGTAATAGGTTTGTTCCGGAAATCATCCCATTCCAAAGGAGGATTGAAAGTTTGATATTCTCCTTGGTATTTCCCCGTCCGAAGTGAAGTTCGAAAACCATTCTCTACATAGAATTTTTCTGTTTCCTCTAAATGAGGTGTCCAAAAATGATAATGGAATAGCAGCATATGAACCCTCCTCAAGTTTTCCCAAATTACTCTAAAATCAAGTACAGATTCTAACACTGAGCTGGCAGGGCAGGCTGGATTTGTATGTATTTCCCGGTACGCTTAAATGAACCAAGAACTCCTTTGGTAAAAGATTCTGCAAAACAGTCCCCTTTTTCGTTAAACACTATGGCCGGATTATTCATTAAATCCTGTTTTTTGTATTCATTTTATCATATATTCTAAATATTATTAAGAAATTTTTCAACTTAAATCTTGTTCCCTCGACAAGGAATAGAAGAATGAAAAGTATTGTATATTGGCTGTGGAACGAAGGATTGCGATATGGAAAACGAAGGCGAAAGAAAAAAACTTAATGGTGGTAAGCTGAAACACCAGTCAAAAAGATCTTTAGCAAATAAAACTCGTTTGATCATGTCTGGTGCATACCGGCTTACACAATGGACTTGCCTGCTTGATTTTTGTAGATGACGCTTTTGACCGCCATATGACGGCCGAACTGGCTTAAAGGCAATGAAAACCGCTTATCAGGCTCGTAACTACTTTTTCCTTATTGGTTTTTCCAAATCTTGATTTACATCCACAACAGTGTTATTTTTGCAGCAGGAAAGACAATAAGAACGTGAAAATCCTGGCAGTAAAATGAGCATAAAAAACAGATGACTGCCACTGGAGGTATAACATGAGTTTTGTTTTGCCTGTTTCCGTTAAAGGCATTATCATACATAACGGTCACGTATTACTGCTAAAAAACGAACGCAATGAATGGGAGTTGCCGGGAGGAAGACTCGAGAAAAACGAAAGTCCAGAAACATGCGTGAAACGTGAAATCAAAGAAGAACTGAATTTAAAGTGCAGCGTTGAAAATATTATTGATTCGTGGGTATATGAAGTCCTTCCAAATAAATTTGTGTTTATTGTAACATATTTCTGTGTATGCGACAATTTGTCACATATTCAGATAAGCGAGGAACATATAGAATACAAATGGATTAAAATAAACCATTTAGAAAACGAACTTATACCAGAAGGATACAGGCATTCAATAACAGCGGCGGCAAAATTGGTTTACGAAAAAAAAGGATAGTCAGCAAACCCTTATAATTTGGGCTTGCTAAACGAATCTAATTTTGGATTGTATCCGGTTTGTCAGCATGCTGTTTTCGATTTTATATGAGAGTATTTACGATGTTACAGGCTCCTTGTAGCCCAAGGATTTGAAATAGAAGTGACCAGACGAAAACAATCGAGATCTACAAAAATGAGGTTGGACAAAGCCCCCACCCCAATACAATAAAAGCTGGAGAGCCTGCACCATCAGTGAGTTAAAATAGTTTTAGGCCCATTCTTAATAACACAAATGGGCCTGTTTACGTGCAAGGTCTTGGAGATTCAGACCGGCTTCGTCTTATACCGGGTGACCCTGTTGAAGCATTAAAAAAAGAAAAGGGAGAAAGGCCGTTAATACTACCTGTTATTGACTAAGCTGCTTTTCTAATATCTCTCCCGGAAGCCCATCCATCTCACAAATCTTTACAGTACAGAAACCATTTTTTAACAGAATCTTTTTTGAAGCAGTGTTATTTGGATCTATGATTGCAGTAAGCTTATGCAGACCGGCATGATTGGCTGCGTTGATTAATTTACTGGCAATTTGACCGCCGTAACCTTTTCCCCAATATTCAGGGAGTAACATATATCCAATTTCAGCCTCACTCGGCACTTCTTCATTTAAAACCAGGCTTCCGAGCCCGATGAATTTTTTTAAGCCGACATAAACTTTAAATGTCCCAAACTGTTTAAACTTTTGGTTTCGATCTAATACTTTTTGATATTTTTGCATTGCTTCCTCTATTGACAACGCCCGTTCCGTTATCATTGCCATTACATCCGGGTTAGAGTAAAGTTTTAAATAATCATCAAAATCATCAGATCCGAACTTTTCTAAATGAATTTCTTCCATTGTAAAAACCTCACAATATACAGTTATTAAACCGGCCGGGCTTTCTAAAAAACTGAACCGCCCGGTTGCAGCATGACGTATGCCTCATATTCCCATCGAACCTTGAATAAATCATCACTTGTCAAACGAAATTGCTTTTTCTCTCCTAAAAAAATCATAAGCATTTTCTAGTGCGAATTTGCTCTGACAAATTGCGGAAATTCTTTCGTTTTGGAGTAAAAAACAAATGAATACTTCAGGGCTTTCGCGTTTCCCGATTCCATGCATGACAGAAGTCCCCAATTTAGTTCCATGTTACCGCCCAACTCTTTTTTACTATTTTTGTGTCCGGTCAGAAGAAAGTAAACTATAAGAGTAAGAATCGTAAAATTTACCATTTACACAAGTCCAATGGCGCAATATTCCTTCTCTTGTGAAGTTGAACTTTTCCAGTAGCTTACATGATGCAGTATTCTCCAAAAAAACATATGCCGAGATTCGTTCCAGATTCCACTTGTTAAATATTTCATTCAGAAACAGCCCTAGCATTTCAGTAGCCAACCCTTTTCTCTGATGCTCAGGCGCTACAATATAATCAATTTCAGCTCGCATATTTCTTGCATTGTATCTTTTGAGCGTGATGATTCCGACAAAATCGTCTGTAGCTTTTAAATAAGCTGCATATCTTATGCCGGTTCCTTCTTTTTTCATTTGAATATTTTGTTCTATAATTTTTAAAACCTCCTGCTTGTTTTTAGCAGCCATTCTTCCAAAAAATCTCATGACTTCTTCATTAGCATATAAACTGAATAAACCGTCTAAGTCTTTTTCAGATATGCTCCTCAATATAATTTTATTATTTGCTAATAATGGCATAATATGATCCCTCATTTTTTAAATATTTGAGTCTATTATAATGAAAAGGTGACACAAGAACGAATGATAAGACATTGTTGTTGTGAAAAATATTACCCATTGAGAAAATTACCCCCCTTTTCCTAGGTCAAGTCTTTTTTTGTGTGTAAATTCCTCTCAGTCGGGATAGAGTAATTAACCCGAATAAATGTCTGTCGCTTTGTTGGATTGGTCAGACGATTTCGGTTGTTTGGCTTTCCATTCAAAATAGTCTTCCATCTTCAAATAGCGGCGTCCTTCTGCCCATTTTTCATCCTTTTCCATGAGAACAGAACCCATTAGCCGGATTACGGAATCCCGGTTAGGAAAAATACGGATAACCTGTTCCCGACGGCGAAATTCTTCATTGAGTCGTTCCATGCCGTTTGTCGTTCTCAGGCGACGACGATACGGCTCCGGAAGTGAGAGTGCTGCAGTGACATCGTCAAAGGCTTCCTCTACCATTTCAGTCACTTTAGGCGCTTTATCCTGATAAGTATTCAGAAAGGACTGAAGTAGTGTGTGTGCTGTTTCAATGTCTGGAGCGTGGAGAATGGCTTTCACTTGTTCAGTTCCTTCGCTCTCTAAATGTTTTGGAAGCCGATCGTGTACGTTACGCAGAAAATGAGCTTGACATCTTTGCCACGTTGCTCCCTGAAACGCTTTTTGAACAGCGCTGACTAAACCGCCATGATCATCGCTAACGATTACATCTACGCCCTTTAGTCCACGAGATTTTAGCCAATCAAAATAATTCTTCCAAGCCTCTGTGCTTTCACTGTCATCGACTTTTAGGCCAAGAATCGATCGATAGCCTTTCTCGTTGACACCATAGCTAATCAATACACCCCGGGAACGGACACGGCCATTTTCACGCACCTTTGTATAAATTGCATCCACAAACAGAAACGGATAGCTGCCCTCTAGGGGACGGTTATTCCAGCCCGTAACCACGGGATCCAGCTGCCCACAAAGATTCGACACGGTCGACTTCGAGAAGTCTGAACCACAGAGCTCTTCGGTGATTTGACTGACACGGCGCGTAGAAACACCATTAATCACCATTTCCATCAAAGACAGGACCAGTGCTTGTTCACTACGCTGATAACGCTGAAAGAGATCAGTTGAAAAATGACCGTTGCGCAGCCTGGGAACGTACAAAGAGAGCTTTCCCACGCGGGTTTTTAGTTGGCGGGGGTAGGAGCCGTTTCGGTAATCAATTCTAGCTTCATTACGTTCATATTTTTCGGCTTTCAGCTGTTCGCTGGCCTGTGCCTCCAGAACTTGATTCAAAATCGCCTCCAAAAGGGCATTTATACCCGATTCTTTTGAATCGCCAAGAAATAATTGATGCAAAAGTTGTTCATCTAGAGTAATCTGTAATTGAGCCATCCCTGAATCTCTCCTTTAGAAATTTAGTTTTTTGGTTAACTCTATTCTAACTGAGATGATGGGCTCTGGCTCATTTTCTATAAAAAAATGATAGAGACGGCAAGAGAAATGAAATCCCGCTGTTTTTCTGGAGGGGGCTGGCCAGCCCCCTCCAGAAAAACAGCCCCTATACTCCATATTCCCTCATATTCAGATAACCCTTTTTACACAATTATACGGACTTAACTCTTTTCCTACAGGGAAAAAATCATTCAGATACACCAACTTTATTACTATGATTTATCCTTAACATCCCGTACAATGCATGACTTAAAACATTTAAAAGGCGGCAACTTTGGCATTGATGCCAAACGCCAAACACTTTATAATATTTATTATCAAAAAATTCTTTCCAAAGGAGCCGTTGTCCAATGTGATGTAAGCCTCTTAAACAGCTATAAAAACTGAATAAAGGGGCTTGATCACAGTGAAGCAACGCTCATTCGGATGTCTGGTGTTTGGCCAGTGCCTGGCGAATGCAGGGGATGTGTTTTATATTGTCGCATTGATTTCCCTTGTCTATTCTGTCACGGGATCGACGCTGTTTGTGTCGCTTGTTCCATTCACCAACACGTTGACGATGTTTGTCAGCGGCTTGATTGCACCGATATTGTTGGACCGTTTTTCGCTCAAAAAGGTGCTGGTGTATTCGCAGTTGATCAAAACATTGCTCTTAATGGCATTAGCTGTTTACGCAATGGTTTTCATTCAGCCTGCTACAATTACCTTGCTGTTTCTGCTCGTTGGGCTGATTTCATTTTTTGACGGGTGGGCTTCACCTGCCAGGAGTTCCATGATCCCCCGGCTTGTTCCACGGGATCAGCTCGTAAAAGCAAACAGCCTTGTCTCTATTACAGACCAGTCCATCCAATTAGGGGGTTGGGCGCTTGGCGGGATCATCCTGTCCTCATTCGGTTCAACCGGGATGTTTTGGATCACCTTTAGTGTGTATATGCTTTCCACCTTGATGATGGGTTTCATTGTGGACAGGAAGCACGCAAACTGGCAGGAAAAACAGGGTAATGCTTTGAGGAAAGCAATGGTGGAAGGATGGCAGATCATTTTTAAAAACAGGGCGTTAAGAACGATTCACTTGCTGATGGTTTTTGAAACAGTTGCGAGTACGGCCTGGCTGTCTGCCGTCCTGTATGTTTTTATTCGGGAACGCTTGAAAACAGGGGTTGCGTGGTGGGGGTACTTAAACACGGCCTTTTTTATCGGCATGTTGCTGGCCGGCTTTGTCGGCTACAGGTCCGCCCTCATCAAAAACCGGCCGATCCTGACTGTGGTCACCGGTAGTGGGATGGTGTGCCTGACCACACTGTTTTTCGGTTTCAATACCGTTCCATGGGTAGCATTGCTGCTCATTGCGGCCAACGGGATATTCGACCAGCTTAAAGGTATCTCTTTACAAGTGATCTTGCAAACTACTGCAGACGACCGGATGCTGCCGAAAATCTATTCCACCCAAAATGCTTTGGTCACACTCGTTTTCGGGCTTTCTACCGTGGCGGCCGGGGCAGTCTCAGACCGGTTCAACATTATTTTTACATTCATCGGTGCATCCGTGCTTTTGATGATTTCTTTTGTTATTCTTTTAAAAAAGAAAAATACTTTAATCACGGAACAGCATGAAACCACCTCAGATGTACAGTAAAATAGAAACCTGCTCTCACTTCGAGCAGGTTTTTGCCAATTCGGGTGATAAAGCGGGAAGGCGGGAAGATTGGATCAGGAGGAGATCTGGTTGAAAAAATTTGCGGTTATTGAAGTGGTATTTGGATTGCTAGGTGTTCAAGTATTAAAACCATTTGCATCAATCCCACTTGATCACACTCCTAACCAGTTGTCTTAGGATTTCCAAACTCATTGGAAAACATTGACTTGGTGACGGGAATAACCTGGCCGATTCCTTTCTTTGCATGCGTTGTTCTGTTCATACTTGGGTTAACAACGCTGGGGATATTAGACCCTTTTCACCTCTCCCAATTCCGATTTTGTCATGAAATGGATGGATCTACGAGAAAAGGCACTGCCTCTGTTTCTAAAGACGGGTTATAGTTGTAGTGTATTTTTTATTAAACAATGCTTCTTTGGATCCATTTATTTTTTCGGCTATAATACTACTAAAAATAAATGATGAAACAAGATATTTCGTTATTTTCATGAGAATATCCCCAATAATAGTAAACATCTGTGCCTTTCACGTAATGTACTTTGACTTTCTCTTGACTTGGTTTATCCCATACTTCCTTTACATGCTTAGAACTTTTCCCGAATATTAAATTACCTTGAAGCACGAGAGCGTTTAATTGACAATCCGCTGGTTAGATAGAACTGTCTCGATAAAACCTCTAATTAGGGCTTGCTGAATTGAATAAGCAAAATTTCTAGATTTGGCAAGGATGCTGGCAGCTTTGGCAAGAATTAATGCAAGGGTTTTATAAAAAATGAAGGGAAAAGCTTACACTTTGAAACGCGCCCTATGTGAAGAAAGGACGTCGTTTTTTCGTGCTTCCTTAACATAGACGCGCTCTATGTAAAGAAAGGACGTCTTTTTTTCACGCTTTCTTAACGTAGACGCACTCTATGTAAAGAAAGGACGTCTTTTTTCCACACTTCCTTAACATAGACAGCCTCTATGTAAAGGAACAATGTCATTTTTCCGCGCTTCCTTAACATAGGGCTTACTGAATAACCAAAATCCCCAGATTTTTACAGTATGCTGACAGCTTTGGCAAAAAGTTCTAGAGCTTGCTGATAAATTGGGTGAAAACTAAAATCGGATTCGTTCAGCAAGCCTTCATTAGACATTTGGCGAGTTAGGGGAGCATATAGATAAAAGCCCACATCTTCCATCAATTAGGAAAAGTGGGCTTTTATTGCCGCTAAAGGCCATTCAGTACTTTGCTTCACCCCAGCACTTCTTCCGCAATAAGCCTGTAAGAATGGATCCGGTCCTGGGGAGAATGGGCAATCGTCAAAATCATGATTTCATCCGTTCCGTATTTTTCCTGTAACCTGGTGAATGCCGCGTGTACTTGTCGCGGATTCCCGATTACCATGTTTTGCTTCATTTTTGCCAATTTCTCTTTGTCTTTTCCGGTTAATGGATAAGATTTTGCTTCTTCAATAGACGGCACGGATGCTTGTCCCCCTTTTTCCGCCTGCAGCTGCCATATCAGGGAACTCCATGCCACTTCTTCCGCTTTCTCAGCTGTTTCGGCACATACTGCGGAAACGGTTAACAAAGTTTGTGGCACATCCCCCGGCTTACGGGGCGTAAAAGCCTGCTCATATTGCTTTAAAATTGCCGTGCCATCCTGTTCGCTCATGAACTGGCCAAACGCATACGACATGCCGTACCGGGCAGCCAACACGGCACTTTTGCCACTTGTGCCAAGCAGCCAGGCACGCGGCGGATCGGCCGGGACAGGGGCAGCCTTGACGCGGGAAAAAATATTGTCTTCCGGAAAATCGTGATGGAGAAAATGAAGCAATTCTTCCACCAGTTCCGGCATCTTGTACACTTTTTGCAAAAATTGATCGGATAATGCGCTGGTTGCTTCGGCAGAACCACCCGGCGCCCGGCCAATGCCGAGGTCAATGCGGCCTGGAAACAATACGGAGAGCAAATTGAACACTTCCGCGACTTTGTACGGTTTATAATGCGGCAAAAGCACGGCCCCGGAGCCGATCCGGATTGTGCTCGTATGCGCGCCGATAAATCCAAGCATCACTTCGGGCGCACTGCTGGCAAGACCCGGCAAATCATGATGTTCCGCAATCCAGTACCGCGTGTATCCGAATGACTCTCCTGCACGGGCCAGTTCCATCGCGTTGTTCAGGGCGTCTTTCGCTGTTTGACCGGAAGAAATAGGCGCCTGGTCTAAAATACTGAGTTTCACGCTTTGTTCTCTCCTTCTTTCACTTCCAGCAATGCTAAATGGTAGTCGCCGACCTGGCCTTTTTCATATAGATTCGTAATGGAAGTAGAATATTCCCGGATCGCACCCCTGAAAGCAAGCCCCTTTTCAGGCACTTCCACATCAAATTTTCCCTGATACAGCAAGGTGGCAATATCATGATAATCATCGCTTGTGACCTTGAAGTCAACCACGATCTGCTTCAGCCCCTGTACGTCCTCTTCCCGATAACGTTCCACATCAATCTTCCGTTTGTTTAATACGATATAGGATACCAAAACAACACCTGCTTTCACCTTTTGTCTCCTTTTAGTCTACATGCACGGCTGCACCAAGTACAGGAGAGAGGCTTGCCCGTGCGGCCGGTGTTTCTCGAGGGACGTGCCCAGACTAAAGCAACCCGTTGCGCTTGAAATGCACCTTAGCTGCTTTCTAAAACAAACCGGCCGAATCAAGCATCAATCGAAAGCCTTTAAAAATTGCTCCCCTTCTAGTTGTTTTGCCCAGCGCCTGAACTCGCTATGATTGATAAAGTAAATATTATGGCTTTTTTGCTTGGTTTCCGTGATGAGCTTGCAACTTTTCAAAATGTTCAGGTGCCTGGAGATCGTGGCAGGGTTCAGGTCTAATTTTTCGGCCATCTCCTGGGCTTTGATTCCTTCCTTTCTTGCAATCAAAGACAAAATCCGTATACGCATCGGCTCTGATAACGCTTTGCCAAAAAAGGAGATTTCATCCAATGTGGCCGGCGTGTCATTGATCTCAAAAGGGGAAGGAGCGGGCAATGGCTGGTCCACATATGCTGTAAGATCATAAACGAGATTTAATTCGCCCCATCCCCAAATCAGGATGAACTTTGGTGAAACAAAGTAAGAAGGAAAAAAGCGAACCACTTCGGTTTGCTTATTCTCAGGAAATTGTTCAGGAATCGTTTTTCCCTTCAGCAGCCTTCTCAAAACCTCATTTAGCCCTTTCGTATTCAGGTCCCTTGCCAGTTTGTCATTCGCTTGCTCCCAAAAAGACGCCACATGCCTTGCTATTTTAAAAAAATATTCCTCATAGTATGCAGACCATAAATCGACCAACTCTTGATGCCAAACAGGCCAATTTTCCGCAAAAGCCAACTGTTCCTGGTGCACGAATCCGCCCTTTTTTTCAATTCTTTGCTTTATTTCATTTGACGGTTCGGGCGAGTTTTCAAAAATGGTTTCAATTTCCTCCACCTCCAGATACCGGCCCAATAAGTAATAAAGAAAACGGGGACGATCCATCTGTTGAACCCAATGGATAAAATCCTGAATAGAATGGGGCTGGCTTAGCCCAATCACAAGCTCAGCAAGCTGGGCCCCCATCTCAAAACCGCCGTAGTACCTTTTGAGTAATCCTTGATTTTCCGTATAAAAATTTTGCAAGTTTATATCTTCCCATTCCAACCGCCCTTGCATGAGATAGCATTTTCTTAAAGATGCCATCATTTCAAAGACAGGAGAGGTTAAAAACTCCAATTTAATTTGAAATTCATTTGAATCAGGGGTTAATACTGCCATATGACCACAACTTTCTTATATTTTATCTATTTTCCATACAATACGAGAATAAAAATCATCGATGGCTTTAGCGACAAGTGCTTTGGAATCGGATGAAGCAATGATGTACCCGCCTCTTGTAAACGAGTCACGGCTTCCGGGGATGTGCTCCCCTACTTGATAAGCAATTTTCCATTCCACAACAGGCTCCGGGACAGAGGACCTCAGCTCCAAAGCACTCAATCGCCCTTCTTCAAGCATAAAAACTTCACTTGTGAAAATTTTGTATGCTGTGGCTGCATATCAAGATTGTGTTTCCCTTCAAAGCTTAATATGCCAAGTTCGTATTGGTTGAGACCGCTGGACAGAAAGTGCAGAAACGGAATAAAGTCCCCGCCCCGGTCTCGTATGTGCTTCAATTACAACCGGGCGTTTGTTGACAACATCCCATTTTACTTCAACATGCCCGGGACCGTATTGAACGCCCAGAACAGTCAGTGCTTTTTTGACGATCTTTTCTATTTGCTGTTTTTGCTCAGTTTCCAGGAGCGCAGGCACAATATGCCCGGTTTCGATAAAATTTGGCATACCACTCGTTTCCTTTTCCGTAATGCCAAGTACCGTATGCGTCCCTTCAGATGAAACTGTTTCTACGCTAAACTCCGGGCCTTCAATAAAAGGTTCCAAAATCCACTCAAGTTTACTTTGGGCATGAGTCCGCAGCCATTTTTCCCAATCCGATTGGTTTTTTATATAAGCAACATTTTGACTGCCAAATCCGTCATTGGGCTTGATGATCATCGGCAACAGACCGGAAATTTTTTCGGGGAGTCTGTCTGCCTTTCCGCAAAAAGTTTGCAGTTTCAAATCATCATGAGATGCAAAAGCATTTCTCATCAGATTTTTGTTTCTTGTCCGCCTTACTGTTTCAAACGGATTGGTTTTTAAATTGTATCGCTCACTCAAGTAAGCTGCTGTTTCAAGTCCCAGTTCCGTAAAACTAAGGATGAGTTTAATATCTTCATACTGGGAAAAAATTTTTTCGACCACTTTATGCGCGGCATCGGTATCCCAAATATCCGCAAAATAGATGGCCTCCGCTAATGCAGTTACTTTTTCAGAAATGCTTTTCTTTGGACGCTCAATTACGATAACATGATACCCGCATGCGTGAGCAGCTGAAATTCCCTCCTCACTCGCGCCCAATAAGATGAGCCGCTTCAATGTTTCCAACCCCCCATCGCAATTTCTTAATTTTCACCTTTTCTCATGGACAGTGATCGCAAAATCAAACTTAAACCGATTATCACAGTCATGACAGTCAACAGCAAGTATAATCTCCCCGGAAAGAATTTCAACAAACTTAACCCTGCATAACTTCCAAAGGACTCCCATAGCCCCCATACAACGCCGGCAATGCCAAAGGCCCATGAAGAGCTCAAATTCCCATGTTTTTGTAAAACCTCTGTATCTATCAATGGTGTCCAAATGATTTCACTCAGGCTGAACAAGAACATAGATAAAAAGATAGAAAACACTGTTCGGTCAATCCAAAGAAGAAAGAAGGAGCTACCAAACAACAAAAAAGACAACGCATACCATTGTTCCTTTTTCAGCTTTGGCTGAACGGAAGGAAAGATTCCTTGGAAGGCAATAACCGTTACAGCATTCAGTGTGAAGACAAGCCCCGTTGTCTTGCCGCTGATTTCACCCGATACATATACAGGCAGAGTGGAAAACATTTGAATATAAAAGAACCAGAGTAAGCCTGATCCGAATAAAAAACGGAAAAACGGACTTTTCAGCAAATGATATCTCTCTAAATACAGGTATTTAAATAGATTTAAACGATTCTCTTCTTTTTCCATGGGTGGTTCAGGAAGTAGACAGGCCACTCCTCCCGCTATAAAGTAACTGCCAGCGGCTAAAAACATTAGCCACAATGATTTTAAATCCAAGATCCAGCCGCCTGCCAAAGGCCCAATCGAAGCTCCGAGGTTTACGGCTATATTTAATAACGCAAATGCGCGCAGGCGCTTATGCTCATTCATAAACGATATTTGCGTTTTCAAGGCGACATTGTATAAAGAGATGGTAGTACCGAGCAATGCGGACAGGGCAATGAATAACGGAAAATATGGAACGATGGGAATAAGCATCAGTATACCACCGCTGGACCATAATCCAAGGATGAGGCTTAAACGCACCCCCAGCCGGTCGATCAACCCGCCAACGAATGCACCCCCGGCTTTTGAAAACAAAGTCAGACTGGCAACAATGATACTGGCTTTGGACAAATCCAAGGACTTGGTTTCGGTTAGCCATAGTGCCAAAAGCGGGGTAAAGATATAGAACCCCAGGGAATTGAAAAATCTTACTAAAAAGGACATCCATCCTTCGTTCACTTTTCTAAACATATAAGGCGCTCCTCTTAAAACTTGCATAAACATCTTTTATGATGCGGGCTGCTTGTTCAACTTGCTCCTCCGATATGTTTCGGTGAACCACAATCCGTACAATGTCGGGTAACCAGGGAAATAATGGGAGCCCTTTTTTCTTACCCAATTCTATTAAATTGTATAATGAAACCCCTCTATCATTTGCACCGGAGGACATACGCTTTTTTTCCG
Organism: Weizmannia sp. FSL K6-0777; assembly: GCF_038593185.1. NCBI lineage: Bacteria > Bacillati > Bacillota > Bacilli > Caryophanales > Bacillaceae > Heyndrickxia > Weizmannia sp. FSL K6-0777. The sequence goes on along the minus strand of NZ_CP151971.1, from coordinate 218,542 downwards.
GCAATAAGAGGGCTTCTGTTTCAATGCGCCTCATCCATTTCCGCCGGTTTTCTAAGGGCATAGTCATAACATGTCATCTCCTTTATTTTTACTATTGCGCAATTGTACAATTACGCAATCAATTATATAAAGCGGGAAACAACACGTCAACCATAAAACGTACAAAAACCGTTAAATTACTGTCAATGAAGCGCGGCCGCTTTTGGGGTTTCCCTTTTTACCAGTAAAGAACGGCAACCATTTCATTATGGGGATGCCGTTATGTTAAGAATCAAATCCGTTTCATCCCATTACCCCGGTCAGAATACCGCGCGTATAAATGTCCTCCGTATTCGGCAAGCTAACTTAAATGGGCTTTTTAAAGGTGGATAAGATGGACAATTATCGTAACGATAATACAGCCAGGCGATATAAAGCACATGTTAGTATTTTAGGGACTACGCAATTGCATTTAAGAAATCCTTATATCATTGCATGGTGGTCCGCAGCGTTTCCCGGATTCGGGCATTTGCTGTTATCCAAATATATCAGGGGATATGCTTTATTTATCTGGGAAGTTGTCGTTAATTTGAAAGCAAATGTGAACCTTTCCATGATTTACTCGTTTCAAGGAAATATTGACATGGCAAAAGCCGTACTGGACACAAGATGGCTTCTCATGTATATTCCTGTTTACCTTTTTGGCATTTGGGACAGTTATCGCACAACCGTGGATATGAATAAGATTTATCTGTTAGCAGAACGGGAGGAACACCGTTTTAATTCTTTTTCATTGGGCGCATTGGAGATTAACTACCTGGATAAGCGCAACCCCCTACTTTCCGTTATGTGGTCATTATTTGTCCCGGGATTGGGGCAGCTCTATATACACAGAGTTTTAACAGCAATTTTTGTCATCGTATGGCTGGTGGTGTTTTATTACCAGTCCCATTTCCAGGAAGCGGTTATACTTTTATTTTGGGGCAAAATAAAAGAAGCAACTTCGGTTATAAACCCGGAATGGCTTCTTTTCATCCCTTCACACTTTGGGTTTGCCGCTTATGATTCGTATATGAATACAGTCGAAAACAACAAACTTTTCGATAAAGAATTACGACAATATTTAACCCGGCATTACCAGCCGGACGGTTTCCGGATACGAAAAGAACAAAAAGTGAAGTGATTGGTTTGCAGCTTTTTTCTACATTCGAAAGTAACGGATTTTTGGAAATGGCCATTTCAACACTGGAAAAGAAAGGGATTCCGAAAGAAAATATATTTGCGGTCCCGCTGGATAACCGAAAAGAAGAACGGAAAATTTTTGATACGCTCCACCGCTCGGACGGTACAAGCCTAATTGATATCGGCATGGGGATCGCCACTGCATTTTCTGTAATCGGCGCAAGCATCGGCTTTAAACTCGCCTGGGGGCCCATTTACTGGGGGCTGATTAGTGCATTTGCCGGGTTTATTGTGGGTTTTGCCATCCGGCTTGTAATGGAGCTGTTCATAAAGAAAAAGAAGCGTGTTTTAAAAGGGAAACACGCTGAAATCATTTTAATTGTTGAATGTGATTTGTCACAAGCAGAATCGGTTGAAAATATACTTTGGAGCCATTTTGCATTAGGGGTAGCAAAATTAAAATAATGGGTTTTGTAAGTACAAACAGGCCATCCTCATTGCCAAGGGGATGGCCTCTCTTTACATCGTGAAAAACATTCCACAGTGTTTCCCCTTCCCCTTACCATTCTCTCAACATACAGTGTACATGCATGGCGAGTGGCCATAAATTTATCCGTCATGAAACAAATGTGATATAGAGCAGTTCCAATATTTCCTCGGGGGAATATCCGCGCACTTCCCGTTGATACAAGTAGGCATCACTTTTTAATGCCTCGAGCAGCATGTCCGCTTTGAAGACATTGTTTCGAACGGCTTCTTTTTCATTATTCATCTCATGATACAGTTCTACCAGCAACCGGTGCAATTCATCATATAAAGGGCTGCGTGTTCCTGCCTTTTTTCGATTTGTTGTACCGGCGTCCTCCACACCTTTAAGCAATTGCATTTTGCTTTCCCTGAAACGGAGAAATATACGGAGAGCGCCGTTTAATCGCTGTTCCGGCGGCTCTTTCCGATTGTGTTCCAAATATGTATGAATGTCTTTGAAACACGAAACCACATTGTCTTTTATCAAATCCAGACATAATTCTCCTTTGTTTCGATAACGGCGGTACAGCGTTCCCGGCCCAATCCCGGCTTCTGTGGCAATTTGATTCATGCTGACTTGTTCAACCCCGAACTGCTCAAACAGCCGGATTGCCGTAGCCAATATACGTTGGCGATTCTCAGCTGCATCACGCCGTTCCGCCCGTGCGGAGCCTGGTTTTTCATCCTTCAACTTTATCACTCCCGGAAAAAATCGTTGACAAACGGAGACATCTCCGTTTAATATGAACTGGAGAGCTCTCCACTTCTTAATATTAACCAAATGAACAGGAGTTGACAATTCATGCAAAATCAATCCAGTAAAGCTGCATTGTTGGTCTTGGATATGCAAAACGGCATGGTATCCCGTTTTGCCGGAAATGAAGCAATGCTGCGCCCGAATCAAAAAGCAATCGAAAGCGCCCGTGCACATCATATCCCGGTTATTTTCGTCCGTCTTGGATTTAGTAAAGGTTACCCTGAAATCAACCAAGGCCATCCAACTTATGCCCGGGTTGCCGGATACGGCGACATGACCATTTTCGATGAAGCGACACAGATCCACCCATCCGTTCAACCTTTAGAAAATGAACCGGTTGTTACAAAATACCGGATAAGCGCCTTTTCCGGCAGCAATCTCGAAATGATCTTGAAAGCCCAGGAAATTGACACACTCATTCTTAGCGGCATTACCACAAGCGGTGTCGTTTTATCGACATTGCGGGAGGCCGCTGATAAAGATTATTCCTTAATCGTACTCCGGGATGCCTGCCATGATGGCAATCCCGACATTCACCACATGCTGATGGAAAAATTATTCCCTGTCCAGGCAAAAGTAATGACGGTCAGTACCTGGGCCGGCACTTTGGATTAAAAAAAGGGCCTGTTTTGAAATCAGCAGAACAGGCCCTGCCAACCAAGTCGAAGGAAGGAATGAAACTTGTTCCACACTGGTAAAAAGAAAAACAAAGCTGCAATTGAAAATCACTTTAATCAAAAACTGATATTGCCAATGATTTTGGGTTCCATTCTCAACCCCATCAACTCTTCTATTATGTCAGTGGCGCTAATTCCAATCGGACAGGCATTTCATGTTCCGCCTTCAGAAACCGCATGGCTTGTTGCCGCTTTATATCTTGCTACTGCCATTGGGCAGCCGGTAGTTGGGAAGCTGATTGATCTGTTCGGACCCCGTTCCCTTTTTTTAACAGCGACTTCATTGGTCGGAATTTCAAGTTTCATTGCCATTTTTGCCCCGGGTTTCTGGTGGCTTGTTGCAGCAAGAATTTTGCTCGGATTGGGTACGTGCGCCGGGTATCCCGCATCTATGTACCTGATTCGCAGTGAAGCTGAACGAACAGGCGAAGCAAGCCCGGGAAGCATCCTGGCGACGCTCGGAATAGCAAGCCAAACGATTGCCGTGATCGGGCCTGCCCTAGGCGGTATACTCATCGGTGCCGGGGGTTGGAAAAGCATTTTTATCGTCAATATTCCATTATCGCTTGCTTGCATTTTATTGGGATACTTCCGATTTCCTAAAGCCCCGCCAGAAGCGATGAAAGGGAAAAAGCTTCTTGCCATTGATTTTACGGGCATTGCCTTATTTGGCATCACATTAACTTCCCTTTTGCTGTTTCTCATGCATCCAAGCTTGTCGAAGATTGCTTTTTTGATAGTAGCAGGGATTGCAGGGGCCATTTTTGCTGCGGCCGAGTTAAAAATAAAAAATCCTTTTATCGATATTCGGGTATTCAGCGGGAATATCCCTCTGGTTCTCACTTATGCAAGAGGGTTGCTTTCAGGTCTGGTTGCTTATTCCTTCATTTATGGGTTTCCACAATGGCTGGAAGACGGAAGGGGTTTATCCGCATCTAGCGGCGGGCTGCTGATGTTGCCGATGTCTTTAACCGCCATTGCCGTAACCCGAGTGACCGGGAAAAGCCCCGCCATCCGTTTAAAATTAATAGCTGGCAGTATTGTTCAGTTTATCGCCGTCTCATTGCTGCTTTTTACTCATCATACAACGAGTGTTGTTTTGATCGCCTTTATTGTCCTTCTGCTGGGGATTCCACAGGGTCTTTTGAATCTGGGCAACCAGAATGCCGTCTATTATCAGGCGAATCCAAAACAAATCGGGGCTTCAGCCGGCTTGCTCCGAACATTTATGTACTTGGGCGCCATTCTTGCTTCGGCGGCAAACGGGCTGTTTTTAAAATCCGGGGCAAATACGCCGGGAATTCATCATATCGGCTTATTTTGTGGCGGCGTCACCTTGCTCCTCATCCTGATTACCGTGCTGGATCATTCGTTAAGCATCGTAAACGATAAAGCCGGAGTGAAAAGGTAAAGTTAAAAATGCCCGGTTTAATCAAACGTTTGATTAAACCGGGCAAATGCCGTTTCTTTCTGGCCATGTGCAGCGGGATATGTAGAATCCTTCCGCGTGAACTTTTGGCCGGATGTTGTCTGCTTTCCTTCGCTTAAATGCCTATGCCGCTTGCTATTTAAAAACCAGTTCACTTATAACTTAAATTTTGAAACAAGGGAATGAAGATGCTCCGCAATTTCCACCAGTTTATGCGCGCTTTCAGCCACTTCCTCCATAGAACTTCCAATTTGCTCGGTTGCTGCTGACGTTTCCTCAACACCTGCTGCTGATTGTTCAGTAATCGCTACGATTTCTTGTATAGAACCATTCATTTTTTCGGTTGTGCCGGAAATTCCTGACAAATTGGCAGCCACTTTTCGAATATGGGCAACCATGTCTGAAATCCGCTCATTGATCTGCGTAAAGGTTTCCTTTGTTACGCGAACGGTTTCTGTGCCTTGCTGTACTTCCTCATAGCTTTCATGCAAAGAATCCGTTACTTCTTTCACATCTTTTTGGGTTCCTGCAACAATCCCGCTGATTTCACTAATGGAACTTGCAACTTGTTCAGCCAGCTTCCGGACTTCTTCTGCGACAACGGCAAATCCTCTTCCGCTTTCTCCTGCCCGCGCCGCTTCAATTGCTGCGTTTAAAGCAAGTAAATTTGTTTGATCGGAAATCTCCTTAATGACCGTCACCAGTTTAGAAATTTTTTCCGAATGCTCATTCAAAGACTGAAGCTTCCCGGTAACTGATTGGATGACCTGATCAATTTTTTCCATTTGGCCCGAAGAGCGGTCCATTAGTTCATTCCCTTTATGCGCCAATGTCATAATTTCATTTGTAGATTGATGAACCTCATCCGCCTGTGCATTCGCCTCCTGCACATTGGATGTGAACTGCTTCATATTTTCAGACAGCTTTCCGGATTGATCTGCCTGTTCTTCAGCTCCGGATGCCAGTTCTTCCATCGTTGCGGTGATTTGCTGCGACCCTGTTTTTACTTCATTAGCCGCTTGCGCAAGCTCCTCGCTGGAATTTGACAACAGCCCTGAAGAATCTGCAATCTCATGGATCAGGCCCTTCAGTTCATCCTGCATATGGTTAATGCCGTCCGACAGCTTGCGGATCTCATCTTTCGTCTTGACCTTGATGTGCCCGGCCGTTAAATCATGGCCCGAAATTTTTCTGATATGATCCATTACCATTCCAAGCGGGGCTGCAATACTTCTCGTGAACAGCCATATGATGAACAGCCCGACGAGAAGTGTGATGCCCATAACGATTAAAAGTGAGTGAAGGATTTGTTCGGCCGGCTGGTTAAAATCTGACATATAGGCGCCTGCACAAACCGTCCATCCCCAGTAAGGATCCTTTTTTGCATACACCACTTTTTTGCCGACTTTGTGTTGATCATTCGGGTAACTGTATGAGAAATAGGTAAATCCGCCTGTTTTCCCGGCTCCAAGGACTTTATTGGCATAATGATTCCCGTCAGCATCTTTTTCATTTGAAATATTTTTTCCTTCTATAAAAGGATGCGCCACTTCAGTTCCTGTATCATCCAAAATAAACATGTATCCGTTTTTTCCCAAATCAATGCTTTTATTAACCGGACGTGTGCCATCCTTTTTCTTTTCACCGAGAATGGCAATTTTTACTTTTTCTTGTGCGTCACTTAAAGAAATTTTCCCACTTTTCACTTCCTCATCCAGTACAGCTATCAACCGGATTGTTTCATTGACATTATTTTTTAGATTGGTTTTTCCCAGTTCATTTAAACTGGCGGCACTGCGGTTATAGCTTAAGAAACCTAAAATAAGCATTGGCACCACCAAAAGAACAATGGAAATGGCCATAAGCTTTTGCCGGATGGAGTGAAAGTCTTTCAATTTGGCGATCTTCATTTTGCTATCCCTCTTTTTTCAGAATCATTCTTAGACCTCGCGTTTGGTCAAGAATATTCGGTTTTCTACCCTGTTTTATCGGATAAAGTTTGAAATCCTTTACTTTTATAATTTTCTGACCAGCGTTCCAACCTCGTCCTAGTGGATGTTTTCCAAAAATGGGTTTTTACACTGCCGCTTTCTTCCCCGGCACCAACTGCCAAAATTTTTTCCGGATTTTTGAAAAAAATGATTCCGGTACCTTGCAATAATTAATACTGTGTGTTATTCTCTTGTTAAAGGCAGTACTGAATATAAAACAGTACTGGCCGGTGTGCAACGGGAAGGATGTGAAGAAAGTTTGAATGTCCAGTTTAAAAAGGGGGTTTTGGACCTCTGTGTGCTCGTTTTATTAGATAAACAGGACCGCTACGGATATGAACTTGTCCAAAAAATTTCGGAGCAGATTGACATTTCCGAAGGCTCTATCTACCCCCTGCTGAGGCGGTTAACAAAAGAAGGTTACTCCACAACGTATTTAAAGGAATCTACGGAGGGGCCGCCACGCAAATATTACAAACTGACAGACAGCGGGAGGACTTTTCTCCACGAACTGCTCCTGGAATGGAAGGCATTCTCTGATGGGGTGAATCAACTGATAAAAGAAGGTGTGAATCATGAATAAAAAACAATTTTTATCCAAATTGGAATCTTCGTTGAAAAGCCTTCCTGCCCATGAACGCCAGGATATTTTGCAGGATTTTGAGGAACACTTCGCCATTGGCTTGCAGGAAGGAAAAACAGAAGAACAAATGTCAGCTTCCCTTGGTTCCCCGCACCAGATTGCAAAAGACATGGTTGCGGCCTACCACCTGGAAAGAGTGGAGACAAAGGCAACGTTCGGAAATATTTTGCGCGCAGTATGGGCCACGATTGGATTGGGATTTTTCAACTTGGCCATTGTACTGGGGCCATTTATTGCGTTGGCCGGCATTATTTTTTCCGGCTGGATTACAGGAATTGTGTTTTTGGCTTCTCCTTTCCTGTTTCTCATAAACATCCTCCTGTATCCGGAAACATTCACGCTTTTTTACTTATTTGTTTCCATTGCCACTTGCGGGATCGGGTTTTTTGTCGTCATCGGGATGTATTTTGCGACCCGTACATTAATGCAAGGCTTTATCCGCTATTTAAGATGGAATGTAAATCTGATCAAAGGGGGGCTGAAAAATGGATAAAATAAAGAAAATGTCACTTGTGGCGTTGGTACTGTTACTTGTAGGGATTGTTGGAAGCCTCCTTACATTTAGGCCCGTCTTCCGGCAAGAAGCCAAGTTGGAAGAAAAAGTCGTCCACGAAAAGTTCAGCCGGATTCAGATCGCAACCGATAATACCGCAATTGAGATTTTACCAGCGACTGGTTCGGCAGCAAAAATCACAGTATCAGGCAGGGCCGAAAAAGGTTCTGCATATCACTTGTCTACGGATGTTAAGAACGCTGTGCTCTCCATCAATGTAAAATATAAACAACGAAATTTCGTCAACTTCTTCCCTTCATCCTCGTCTTTAAAAGTGTATGTGCCGAAAAAATGGTATGAATCATTGCAAATTAATAGTAACGACGGGCGCGTCCGGGCGGGGGATTTTCGGGCAAGAGAGATGCACATCCATGTAAGGGATGGAAAAATTGAACAGAACCGTATCAACGCGGATACGATTACGACAGAGGCAAGTGACGGATCAAGCACCTTTGAAAATGTGAAAGCCTCCCTAGTCAAAGTAAAATCGGATGACGGAAAAATAGTTTTAAAGCATTTGGATAGCCGGGTTTCGGGTAAAACCACTGACGGAAGTATCCTTTTTATCACTCGTCACTTGAATCATCCGGTAGAACTGCGAGCAATTGACGGCAATATCAAAATACAAACGGAGAAAAAACCGGATAATGCTACAATCAGTGCAAGTACAGTAGATGGAAAAGTTAACGTTTTTGGCAGCTCTAACAGAAATATGACGTTCGGCAGGGGAAAATCTATGATCCAGCTTTTCACTGCAGATGGAAGTGTCACTGTGGAAAAAACAAAGTGAATTTCTAAAAACGGCGGGACGTTCGTAATGTCCCGCTTTTTCTATAGTGTTTTCGCATTTATTAAATCCGGGCACAAGCTACCGGAGTTGTGCTTCAATATTTGACAGCAATTCTAAGACCTGGTTGGAGGCTTCTTCCAACTGTTTTAGCGCACCTTCTCCAGTTTTCACCTCTCCCCTTTTAAAACTTTCCACTGCCTGTCTTGCATAATGATGGACTTCTTTATGCGGCTTTTCCAATTGTTTAAAAGCATCTATTTTCCTGATATTTTCAGGCAAATTTCCGTAATACCATTGGCCTAACCGGCAAGTTTCGTGAGAAGTCAACTCATTTTCATCAATATTTCCCAGTCCCATCAGCATGTTATATACTTTCCACTTCCAAAGCAGGTGATCCGTTTTCGTGATTCTTACAATATCTTTTGAGCTAAACTTAATGTTAATCGTAAAAAAGTTTTTCCTAAAGTGATCCATTTTTTTGCTTAAATCAAATACTAATTTTGCTGTTTTTCGTGCAATCTCCTGGGACTGCTGACTGTGATTTCTTATTGTATTATTTAAATTTGCAATTTCGTTAATGGTTGCGGATTGTTCTTCACTCATTGAGGCAATTTGTGTAATCGATTCATTGATACTTTCCATCATTTTTACAATTTCCATAATTTCTGTACCGGCAAGTTCGGCATGGCCGACACTTTCCTTTACAATTTTGCCTGTTTGCTGTATTTCTTGGATGACCTCATTGGCCACTTTTTGCAGCGCTTCCATGTTCGATGTAATACTGGAAATTTGAACTTTCGTATGTTCTGACAGCTCCCGGATTTCTGAGGCAACAACAGCAAAGCCAAGCCCGTTTTCTCCAGCCCTTGCAGCTTCAATGCTGGCATTTAAAGCAAGAAGATTGATTTGGTCAGCTATCCCCCTGATCACATTTATAACATCTTTCGTATTATGAATTTCTTTATCCAGCAGCTCCACTTTTTCAAACACGTTTTCATATACTTGCCCGACCATTTGAATATCCCCAAGCGCATGATCTACTACTCTTTTGCTTGTGAACACAGACTGGACTGCCTGGTCGGTCCCTTCCGCAACTTTGGTTGCATATTGGGCCACTTCCTGAATGGATGCGCTCATTTCTTCCGTTGCCGCCGAAACATTATCCGTCTCTTCTATTTGCCTGTTCATCGATTCAATTAATTGTTTGGTTTCATTAATTTTCGTTGTCTCATTCAGCATATCTGACATACCAAACAAAAAAGTTCTGAACGTTTCTTCCATATAGACTTCCACAATTAATTGTTGGTCAAACGCAGCTAACTTCTGAACAGCAAGGACAACCTTTGTCATTTTGTCGGGCGTATGATGTAAATGCTTCATGAGTATAGAGCCCATCGATTGAATCAAAAAATGGTGGGCTGCAATAAAATTATCAGCCGTTAAATTAATCCTGCTATGGACTTTGCCAATTTTAATTCTTGTAAGCACATAGGTTTGATCCACTTCTGCTTGAAAAAACTGCTCCACATATGTTTTTAAAGTTTCATACAGCCTGTCGAGGGTAGAATATCGCATAATGAGTTTATGAAATTGTTCAACTGAAGTAAGCCTTTCATAAAAAATTTGAACCATCTTTTCCTTATAAGGCTCTATAATCGCTGCCGCTTCCCGAACATTTTGTAATGTTTCCTGATCCACACCGAGGTAATTTAATTTTTCCCGTGCCCTTCCTCCAATTTCCGTTATATCCGTATCATCGCAATAATGCATGTACTGGTCCCATGATTTTAACTTTTTTAAAAAGATCCCCATAACACTCTCCCTCTTTCCATTGATTTCCACATTATTACTATTTTCACAAGAAAAAAGTCACAAGTCAAGCGTTTCCATTCAATATTCCGGCTATATTTGGCGAATAGAAATGAATTTAAAGTCCTATTGTATGCTAAAAATATGACGCAAGGTTCGCTAAAAAAGTAGAAACTCTGTATATTACTCGAAGGGGTAGATGAGCAAAAAAATGGGAGGGCACTCTGACATCTAAATGTACACTTTGAAATGAAAATGTAGAGAGAGCATTCGCTTTTTGAAGTTTTCTGGCAGGTAGCGTACAATGATTTGTAGGGAAACTTATCTAACATAAATAAGGAGAGCGGATTTCATGTTAGAAGATTGGTTAAAGTCATCCCGTCATACGGTCGTCTTTACCGGAGCAGGGATGTCAACCGAAAGCGGACTACCGGATTTTCGTTCAAGACATAACGGACTGTGGAAAAAGAAAGATCCAAGTCAAATTGCCAGTACGAAAGCCCTGAATGAAAATGTCGAAGCATTTATCGCGTTTTATCGGGAACGCGTATTAGGCGTAAAAGAATTTGGGCCGCATCAAGGTCATTATATATTAGCCAAATGGGAACAGCAAGGGTTCATTCGCTCAATTATTACTCAAAACGTGGACGGCTTTCATCAGGAAGCGGGCAGTAAGCGGGTCGCTGAATTGCACGGCACCCTTAAAAAAGTCCATTGCCAAACGTGCGGAAGAGAATATAGTAGTGAAAACTATGTCAACAACGATTTCTACTGTGAATGCGGCGGGGTGCTAAGACCAAATATCGTATTATTTGGTGAAGCGCTGCCACAAGAAGCTTTTCAATTTGCTCTGGAGGAAGCGGAGAAAGCAAACCTTTTTATCGTTTTAGGTTCCTCTTTATCCGTTACACCTGCCAACCAATTTCCTTTAATCGCCAAAGAGAACGGTGCAAAATTAGTGATTGTGAACATGGAACCGACCCAATTTGATCGGTATGCCGATCAAGTGATTCATGATAAAAAGATCGGTCAATTACTTATAGAACTGGATAAAAAGATATCATCCCCAATTAAAAAAGTGTGAAAATTCGATAGGTAAATATTTAGTAATTAGAATTATATGTTTGAAGGTATTGCTAAAAGTGGAATTATAATTGCCTGTTTTCGGGTTGTTATGGCCATACTCCCCCCTCCCCACATTTGCAGGCGTTTCAATTTCCAGTATTCCGTTTCAGCTTCGACACCCAGTCAATCAGCCGTATACTTTGAAATATTTGCCGGAATGCCTTTTTATGAGCGTATATTTCACAAATGTTCAAGATGACATTCGTACGCCAGCCGCATAGATAAATTCCCTTTGGAAACGATTGATCGTATAAGAATTGCAGGGATCGGAGCTGGTCTTTATTCTCCGCTTGCCACGGCAACCGCTTCATCTCTTGTTTCCGATAAGAAGCGCGGACGTGCCTTAGGTATGACATTAGGCGGTATGAGCATGGGGACGGTCGTGGGGGTTCCACTCGGATTGATAGTTGCTGCGCATGCAGGTTGGGATGGGACGTTATGGCTCATTACGATACTTGGTCTCATTGCTATGATTGGGATTGTCATCTGGTTTCCAAACATTCCAGCTTCGCCCCCACCGTCATTACGGCAACGTCTTGCAATGCTGGCCAATGGAAGAGTAACAGCAACGGTTGGCATTACTTTTGTGACAGGCATTGCAAGTTTGGGGCTTTATACGTATATCGCTCCAATCTTGCAGAACTTGGATGGAATCCATTCTGTTACACCATATCTTTGGGCGTGGGGCATTGGTGGTGTTGTCGGCAGCTTATTCATTGGTACTCTTATTGATCGAATAGGACGTCCAGGCTGGATTACGGGCGGTATATTAATTCTATTAGCATTAGCCATGTTCAGTCTGCCGTTAGGTCTTAGAGTTCCTATTCTAATGTTTCTACCCTTCTTTATTTGGGGTGCAATGGGATGGGCTTCACTAGCCCCTCAACAGCATGTATTACTCGAGCTACAGCCTAAACACGGACCCGCTGTTGTCGCTTTAAACAGTTCCGCCAATTATTTAGGGAGCTCAGTAGGGTCTGCGCTTGGAGGGGTTGTTATGGTAGCTGGATTGACACCTTCCCAACTTCCATTTGCAGCCGGCTGTCTTGTGCTAGTGGCTTTACTAGGACAATTGGTGATTTTATCAACAAAAAGAAAGGGATAGAAAAATTGAATTTTGATTAAAAAAGACCATCTTGAAAACGAAAAAGGATGGTCTTTCTTGCCTCCTCTTAGAAAAGGATCAACCCCGCAACCTTTCTTAATAAAATGGTCTTATGTCGTAAATGACCTTTTTCTTGGGTCCAGATCATGATGAATGCCAATGCAATGTCATTCACCGACAGTCTTAAAAAACTTTTTCAATTCCCCTCCTAATCTGCATCGAGGATAGAAATTACACTGGTCAAAAGAAAAACTGAACCCGTTTTGGATCCAGTTTGAATTTGGTTTTCAATTGAATTTTGCCTGCCAAATCGGACTGTTTTCCTGTTGAATCCGGGACTGGCTATTTAGGACCTGTTGAATAAGCAAAAATTACAGATTAAAGAAGGATTTCGGCTACTTTTCGCGAATATAATGTGTAAGGAAAGCTGTCGGCAAATAGTTTCAATATGTAAAATGGGACACGGAGACCATTGGAATTATTTGGTACAAAAAGCTCTCCGTTACTTTTGAGCAGATAAGTATCTCCCTTTAAGGCAAGTCCTATAAGGTTGACATTTATTTGATGAACATACACATAAATTTCGGTAAGCCCTCATAGTTATAGTGATGTAGGAAATAAAATATGGGAGGTAAAGTATATGAGCAAACATTTTCCAAATGTGAGCGTGGACTTAATCGAGGCGGCTAGGAGGAGTGATGGGGTTTTAAGTAGGTTATCAGAAGAGGAACTTACATGTATAAAAAACAGATACTTGAAATTCCTATATTTAGTGAAAAAATATCCTTACACCTCAATCTGCCCTACGTATGATATTGACGAAATGTGGCACCTTCATATTCTTCATCCACAGAAATATTATAATGATTGCATGGATTACTTTGGTTGTATTTTAGATCATAATCCTGGTTATGGCAAAGAAGAATCTGAGCTTCCTCATTTATTGAATATATATAGGGAGTCTTTGAAAAAATGGTCCGTTGAATTTAAAGAAGACTATAATATACCGTTATCAGATAAAGTTAAAGAACTAGCCAAAAATAGCACGAATGCTGAAGTAAAGACTTGCTATAATGAACCATTGAAAGCTGGAACCTGCTACAATGAACCGTTGAAAGCTGCGACCTGCTACAATGAACCATTGAAAGCTGGAACCTGCTATAATGAACCGTTGAAAGCTGCAACCTGCTATAATGAACCGTTGAAAGGTGAACAAGAAAAAAAGACTTGCTTAAACGAACCATTAAAAACTGAACAAGCCAAGGTTCAGATTTAAGGTGAAAAGTCAGCAAACGATTGTTTATAAGGCAAGCCTATTTTAATTTAGGCTTGCCTTTGGCCATAAAAGCATTTTTTGGGGGTGCCAATATGTTAAACAACGCAGTAAACAGATTAATACTTGTTGATACCATTAATACGCTAGGTACCGCAATAACATGGACCGGTCTTCCCATTTTTGCCCTCAATCTAACAGGCTCATTCCTTTATGCCGGAAGTTTGTACCTTACAGAAACGATTGCGGGAATAATATCTACCATTGTAAGCGGACATTTTATAGACAAAGTATCTTCTAAAAAGATGATATTTACTTCCTTTTTTCTTAATTGCTTTGTTATGATAACATTATTTTCATTACTATCATTTAAACATTTTATTATTTTTTTATTCCCTTTGATGATCTTATCCCAATCACTTGGGCATTTTGCTAATCTGTGTCTTGAAGTATGGTTTAGAGATTTGACAATTAAAGATCCAAACATAGGATTAGCAAGGGCAATAAGCAAGAAAAACACGTTTACTACAACTTGTAAGACTGTAGGTTTTACTATCGGGCCACTCATTTTTGGTATTTTAAGTTCGTACGCCATTCTCATAGACTCTGCTTCTTTTCTCGTGTGCGCGTTTTTAATCATGAGGTTTGATGAAAAAATTCAAATCGAACACTCGCATGATACTGCATGGTTTTCCTTAGCATATTTGAAAAGGACTTTAAAAGATAAAATACTGCGGATTTACTTTTTCTCACATTTACTAGGTGGCATGATTGGCCCCGTAATGACGAGCCTTTCGGTGTATATTTTGGAAGGACATTTTAAAGTAGCTGACTTTGAAATATCGATTTTTTGGCTCGTTGGTGGTGTTTTTGTGATTTTATCCAATATGATATTATCAAGATCCAGTCTTTTATTCGCTTCAAAGGTATTTTTGTATTTTCTAACTGTCTTTTTGGTATGTGGGGGCATTGTTATGATGGGAGCCTCCTTAAACTGGATATTCTTTATAGTTGGATTTGCCATTATGACGATGGGAAACCCCGTAATAAATAATTTGCTCTCAGCTGAAACCTTTAAAGCGATCCCCCAATATGAAAAAGGTAAAGTAATGGGCGTGATGGAGGCATCAGCAGATCTAGGCACCCTTTCTTTTATGATCATTTCTTGGGGATTAATAGAAACCTTTGGGATATTTATAACTTGTATGATAATCGCCGTTATGGCCATCTTACGGATTACCTTGTTTTATTCTTCATTTAAGATAAAATCAGATATCCCGATAGAGAATATAACAAAAAACCTTTAGGAGAATATGTCAAACTCTTTGGAGAAAGCCACCAAAAACGCTGCCGGTAACATGGTTATCGGCAGAAAACACCAAAATGACCATATATTTTACGAATCGTTGCCATCCCCCTTATTACTCTAAAGAGGATCCAGGGTTAATCTTGGGCAGAGTTTCTTTTTTCTTGACTATATTCCGCAACTCCATTTTTTCAAAAACTACAAAATTGAGGGAAGCCGACTAAAATTTGTATTCTTCTTTAAATAAAAAACACATTTGATTTTCAAGACAGAAGTGATATAATTCACCTTAAAGGTTCCTCTTTCTGGTTTAGTAGTTTTTGTCAAACCTAATTATACCAGAGGTTCGAGGCACCTTTTTATTTTAAGCTTCTATTTTACTTTCGTAATTCAGAAGAAAAAAACTGGCAAAGGCTTAACATACAAATTCTTTTCTACCGAATTGACCCGATTGAAAATTGCAGGCGCGGTTTGAAAATGATCGTATTTTTGTTTATCTGATACCAAGAATAAGTGACCGCGATTAACCGAATTCGGCCGCTTATTTTAAGTACTAAACACTTACAAAGCGTTCTTATGTTTGACGCTTTTTAAGCCTTCGGACTATTAAAAAATGAAGGTGTATAAGATGAAAAAATTCGTCTTTATGGTGGCCGGAGTGATCATCATTGGTTTCATCATCATGACAATCTCGTTCTATAAGTCCCAGCGATTGCCCTCTCCTCCATTTGATCAAACGATTGATGAACAATACGGCGACGGCGCGCCATTAAAGCCTAAACAAACAACGCCACTTCAGCCGCATTATATGGATGAAAAGAATGGCTATGCGTTAACAAACAATCAGCTTAAGATTACGTTTGATAAGGGCGGCCATTGGGTCACCGTCCCGGTAAAAAAAGATCAGTTATTTAAGGGGGAATATAACGGCAATGAACAAGAACTCATCGAAAATAGCTATGTTCTCACGGCAAAACGGGCGGCATTCCTCTATTCAGATGAATCAGAAGATAAGGAAACGTTACTCATTTATACGCTTGACCAAGGCAAAACGTGGCAGCGCGCGGTTGTTGAAAAAGACTTTCCCGGCATACGAATTCGAAAAGTCGCGTTTCTGAATGATCGTTTCGGTTATGTGATTCTTACCGGCTATCGGACCATGTCACAAGAAGGTTCAAATGCTTATTTAACCTATGATGGCGGTAAGACTTGGCATATCACCGGCTTTACAGGGGATTCGCGGCTGCTTTCTGACGGTGGATTTATCGATGAATCAACCGGATTTATGTCTTATGGGACGATTGATCCTGAGGAACCGGATTTCCATGTGACGCAAGACGGCGGAAAATCGTGGAAGAGGGCGGAAATAAATATACCGGCAAAGTATCATAAGATCTTTGTGACGGCTGAAATCCCCAAAAAAGAAGGCGATCACCTGGTCCTACTTGTTAATCAAGGTCCCAATGGCGATTATAAGGGTGGAAAAGTTAAAGGCAAGTTCATATCAAAAGATAATGGGTTGACATGGGAGTTTTCGACGGAGGTAGGCGAATGAGCCAGGTAAAAGGATTATATATCAAAGTGACCGGGTGGATGCTGCTTCTTTTCGCCGTTGGTTTCTTTTGTTTGCAAATGGGCTGCCTATATGCGCATGAAAGATTTCAAGCGGAGTATGTCGATGACAGGCTCTTTTACTTCATCAATATCCTTTGCTTCATCTTTTTAGCGCTGGCCATTATACTTCTCCTGAAACCTTCAAAAATATGGCTTTGGGCTATCAGTGGCTTGGCTGTCGTCTTCATCCTTGCAAGTGGAGGCTTGCTTGTTGCGAGTAACAAGGAAATAAAAAATATCACAAGCCTCTCGCCCGATTACAAACATGTGGTGTCGATCAAAGAAAAGACGAAGTCCGGCGACGCCGTCTATCTAAGGTCTTATTTCGGTATCCTTGCGCGGCCAAAAGAAAGACTGCCCTATAAGACAGACGGGGTGTTTAAGGTCAAATGGCTCGCCAACGATATCGCCGCAGTGACTTATAAGACAGCTGACGGAAAGATCGAGCAATTCATTGCGACATACGGTGACCGGTCAGATGGTCGTTCCTATTATTATGTCGGGTCGGAAATCCAAGGCAAGTGGCAAGGAAAAAATACCAAAGTGGTAAGCGATACAAAAGGGATAACGGTTATTGTGGGCGGGCGTACAGAATTTTTTGATTGGCGCCATATCAAACAATTTGGTACGCTTGCCATCGTTTTAGAGAAACAAAAGCAGGCGGTTTGGACGATTTCACTCAATGATAATTTTGTCGTTCCCGCATTATCTGGAGTGCCGAAAACCGGCGACATAAGTTTATATCAAGCGACGATGCGAGATAATAAACCAATCATTCTGCATGATCAATCGCAAAAGTGATGATATGGCTAACGATTATAACCGAATCTCAATAGGATTCGGTCATTTCTGAAACCAAACTTTAACAATAAAACTCGTTCTGCCAGACTTAATTAACTTGGTTATGGCCAATTGGTTCATCCTTTTGAAAAATAAGACAACACAGACACCATGATTTAAAGGAATTTATGAACTTGGACCTGATTGAGAGCCCCTTAATGAATCGTGATGTGCGATTTAAAAATGGTATGATGATCGGTTTGATTGATCCCCTCAACATAAAGCTCGTGCTCGTCCATTTTGGAAATATCTTTGTATAGTGTAATGGAATCTCCCGGCAAGGCTTCTTGATTGAAATTGATCTCTATTGTATGAATGGGGTGCCTTTTGTGAAAATCCGGAAGAAAGCAATCCATGATGTAATCGACATATTTGGAGTTATTGAGATGGCCGTTAAAATCGATATCACTGTACCCAATGACTTTTTGATAAGCGGGTTCTAATCCGCCAAAATCTTTGAACTTCCCAAATTTCCCTTCAATAGCGCGTTCCGTACGGTTTTCAGGGTAGTGGATGTTAATTGATTCTGTTCGTTTAATTTTCCGATCGTTTAAACCCATGACGACCCATTTTGATGCCGCTTTTGTGATGACCGCTCCGGTGTGATCTTTGACAAGAAAGTCGCGGTCAAAATCAATCTTGCTTGGATGAAGCGGCCACGTTTCAATCGTGATGTTTTCATCCCAAGTAGGATGGCGCAGGATATCCACGCGAATGCGGGTTAAAATCCATGCCACCTTATACTTCTTCTCCAATGTCTCAATGCCATAACCAAGATCCTCGGCAGCGAGGCTGGCAATGTCTTGAAACAAGCTGAACAATGCGCTTAGCTTTAACTTCTTCGTAAAGTCAACATCCCTAAGTTCTATATGATACTGTCCTTTATATAGAGATGATCCGTTTGCCATTTTGAAAACTCCCTTAAAATAAGCTGCCCTTATTTTACCATATTCGTTCGAAAACGAGCAGAGACAGCGCTTTACCTTATGTGGGAAATTTTTCTCGATGGGTTTTAAATACCGGGTACTCCAAGACACTCCTTTTGTACACTTTCGGCTGCGAAAGGTCTCTAAATTTATTTGATCCTGCAAATCCATTAAAAATTATATCCCTTTCATCTTTTTCCATTTTCTAATTTTAGTTCTAAATGTTTTAAATGGCGCTACTGTATTGATATGAATCCACTTCCAAATTGGCCAATTGGACGGTGTTGAAGACGCCCACTGTCTGCCGCCTTGCCCAAATAATTCTTGGTCATTATAGCTTTCAACCAATTGAATGATTTTATGAACATCCTGATTAAACAGTTCAATTAACGTTTCAATCGAATCATTTGCATATTTATCATAAAAGCTCTGATAAAGCCCCCCTAGGTTATTCCATTTATAATCTGGCGCAGGTGTTATTACATTTTTTCCCTCTTTGTTATCTTGTTCCCATGATAATATTAAATTTAACCATCCCAGTTGGTAAGCAATCATCTGGGATGGCGTTCTATCCACTCCGTTTACAAATACATCTTTATCAAGATTATTAATAGAACGGAATTCATCAATAAATAACTTTGCACTCTTAGTAATTTCATCAATCAAGGCTTTTTTACTCTCATATTTTGGCAATCGTAATACCCCTTACCGAGTTTTGAGTGTTCATGCTTTTATTTTTGCTTTAAACCCTTGTAGAACAAGGGGTGAGAATAGATTTCGGTATTTCAACTTTTAGATAAAATTTCTTTTGCAACTGGAAATTCACCTATTTTGTCATACTTCTGAAGCAATTGTTTTGAGATTTCAATTGGATATTCTTCTTTTTCATTTTGAGTAACACCTAGTACATTACATAATCCAGAATGAAATTCTTCTAAATTTGGAACTTTACCTTCTTGCATATACTCTTTTTGAACTTTGAGAAGGAAAAATGAAATCTCAGCTCGCTCTTCACCACTTAAATCTTTTTTTACAGCAATGCAATCAATATCTAATAATAAATTAGGAGATATTTTTTGATTTTCAATAATTTTTATTAAAAGGCCTTCTAAAAGTTCAACCTTAGAATTTAAGTTATAAACTTCTTTATCTAATCTTTCTACCTGGTTCTCCAAATTTTCAATCACTTGCGAGGTATTTTTAGCATCCATACTTATTCTCCTATCTTTTTTTAAACGAGACTAAAGATTTGAATCACTTTTACAATGGCTTTAGCACCAAATCTTGCAGCTGTAGCTCCAAGTGGTCCCTTCATAGCATCGTATTAAAGTTTCTTTTAGTTTACCTTATCTAAAGCTTCTAATTTACGTAGAGCAGGTTTTACATGACTATGCATAACGCTTCCTACTTTTTTCACAGCTGTTTTACCAAAATATTTACCTACTAGATTAGTAATAGGAGTAGTACTATCAATTGCCCATCTTAAAGCCTTCTTATTTATGTAAGTTGGTTCTGATTGAGTAGACATCTGACCGTTAATAGATTGAATACCAGGATCTACTGCAAGAGATGAAGCTTGAGCTTGAGTTGCCTGACTTTGTTGTACTACAGAAGATGTGGTTTCACTCGGTTTCTCAGCAGCAAATGCTGCGGATCCTGAAAAGATACTTGAAGTACCACAACAAATTTTACCATAAAATAATATTATTGGTACCTATTTTTTGATATTTTAGATATATATTACTATTTATTCCCCTGTAAAAAAGTCCTTCCCCGCCAAAATCCCCCTTTCCTCTTACTCCCCCAAGGCTCCAACCGCATTTTGATGACCGCTGGCAATGTTAAAAAGTTGGTTCCCAAAACGCCTGATTTTTACCAGAAATTAGGTTGCTGGGTTGTTCAGCATAGTCTGGAAATGTCAAAAAGTTCTTCCCTGATTAGAGAAAAAATATTGGAGAAATGACGGAACTGAGCTGGCTGGGAACCACATGAAAAAGGACTGAGAATCGCCCAATTCCATACAGTGGAGCTTCTAACGCTATAGGATTAGAGAACGGCGGAGCCCATGCGGGACAAAGGATTGGGGCCGCTGTACAAAAGAAAAACTGGACCCGTTTTGGATCGAGCCCGAGTTTGTCTTTCTATTGAATTAGGGTTGAAAATGACCCGGAAAACAACCATATTTGCCTGCTGAATTGGCCTGGTCTCCTGCCGGTCAGGTACCAACTATTTAACAGCGGGTACCAACTTTTTTGCAGGGGACGGACTTTTTAACAGGGAGATACAAGGCCTCATCCAAAGAAGCCGGGCCAATAAAATCGCCTTGTTTTACCTTGTATCATCCCTTCAATCAATCATTTGATTAAACAAAAAGCCCAGGAAAACCAGTCATTCTGGCTTCCCCGGGCTTTTTTGTTTATTCGACTGTGACCGATTTGGCCAAATTTCTCGGCTTGTCGACGTCGCAGCCGCGGTGCAGTGCTGCGTAATACGCAAGCAACTGCAATGGTACAACTGAGATAAGAGGTGTCAATAATTCGTGTACATGAGGAATGACGAAACGGTCGCCTTCCTCATTCAGGCCTTTCATCGAGATCACGCAAGGGTTGGCCCCGCGGGTGACAACTTCCTTGACATTGCCGCGGATGCTCCAGTTGACGTCTTTTTGCGTAGCAAGCGCGACAACCGGTGTACCGTCCTCAATCAGGGCAATTGTGCCGTGTTTGAGTTCGCCCCCTGCAAAACCTTCCGCTTGAATATAAGAGATTTCCTTCAGCTTCAGTGCGCCTTCAAGGCAGACAAAGTAGTCCATCGAACGGCCGATGAAGAAGCAATTGCGGGTGACCGTCAAGTAGTCATATGCCATTTGTTCAATTTCTTCTTTTGAACCACACAGCACTTCCATCGCATTTGCCACAAGGCCGAGTTCATGTACCAGGTCGAAGTCTTCGCTGAAACCACGCGATTTTGCCGCTACATCAGCAAGGATCGCAAGGACGGCAATTTGCGCCGTATATGCCTTTGTCGAAGCAACCGCAATTTCCGGTCCTGCATGAAGCAATAGGGTATAATCCGCTTCACGGGACAAAGTCGAGCCCGGCACATTGGTCATCGTCAGCGTCTTGTAACCCAATTCTTTCACTTTTACAAGCACGGCACGGCTGTCGGCTGTCTCCCCGCTTTGCGAAATAAAAATGAACAGCGGTTTTTCTGACAAAAGCGGCATATTGTAAACAAATTCACTGGATACATGGACTTCAACTGGAATTTTCGCCAGCTTCTCAATGAGCTGCTTGCCAACAAGGCCGGCATGGTAGCTCGTGCCGCATGCGATAATATAAAGCCGGTCAGCTTCGGTTACGGCATCGATAATTTGGCTGTCAACAGACAATTTGCCGTTGATATCCTGGTAAGCCTGGATAATTTTCCGCATCACGAGCGGCTGCTCATCGATTTCTTTCAGCATATAATGCGGGTACGTACCCTTCTCTATATCGCTTGCATCGATTTCTGCTTTATACGGTTGGCGGGTGATCGTTTCACCGGCAAGATTCTGGATGGTGACTTGCCCGCGGGTAAGGATGACCATTTCACCATCTGCCAGTTCGATAAACTGGTCTGTCACTTGCAGCATCGCCATCGCATCGCTCGCTACCACATTAAAGCCGTTGCCGACGCCTACCAAAAGCGGGCTTTTATTTTTTGCCGCATAAATCGTATTGCCGTCTTTTTCGTCCAAGAGGGCAAGCGCATAAGAACCCTTTAAAAGCGTCAGCGTTTTCCGGAACGCTTCCGCCGTTTCAAGGCCTTCTGAAGCAAATTTTTCCACCAGTTGCACGATAATTTCCGTATCGGTATCACTTTTTAAAGGAACATCCGTGAGATACTCTTTTTGCAAAAGCGTGTAGTTTTCGATCACGCCGTTATGCACAAGCGTAAAACGGCCGGATGCACTTTGGTGCGGGTGGGCATTTTCTCTGCTCGGAACCCCGTGGGTTGCCCAGCGTGTATGGCCGACGCCGATCGTTGCCGCAATTCGCATATCCACGATCCGGCGCAAATCTTCAATCCGTCCCTTTTCTTTAAACACATGCACGCCGGCTTCATTTCGGAGAGCGATCCCTGCAGAATCGTAGCCTCTATATTCCAGCTTCTCCAAGCCTTTTAACAAAATTTCCTTCGCATCTTCAGTACCGATATAACCAACAATACCACACATTTGTTCTTCCTCCTCGGATCACAAGGGGGCAAGAACTACCGGGAGCAGTCCTGCCCCCTTATCTCTTGAAATTTTTGTAAAACTGCTGATCCGTTTTCTCTTCCCACATGCTTTTCCCTTTGTCCGCCGGGTCGCCCCGCCGATTTGTGGAAAAACATACGGCTGTGTGTGGCAGCCGGGAGGCATCCGCCGAAAGCTCGATACTCCTCCTCCTCGTCAACTGGACCTATCCGTCCCAGGCCCAGTTCTGGCGCTTTTAGAAAAAAATCGCAAACGATCCTCCTTTTCTGTAAAGTGAAGAGAAAACAACATCATTATCATAGCGTATGCGTGATACTTCGTCAACATATTTTACCATTCTCAACATAAAATATGCATAAGAGGGTTGTTGCGTGCCCCCTTATGCACAGGAAAAAATAATTCTTTTCAGCACCAATTGAAAAGCCGGGATGGATTTTTTAAAATTATTCTCTTAAACCCATTTCCGCTTCCACTGCCCCGGCAATCCGGGAAACAAACCGGCTGCAGTCTTCCGCCGTCTGTGCTTCCACCATGACACGCACAAGCGGCTCTGTTCCGGAAGGGCGGACAAGAACACGCCCGTTTCCGGCCATTTCCCTTTCCACCTCATCAATCACCGATTTTATTTTTTCGTTTTCTAAAACATGGTATTTATCGGTTACCTTTACATTCACGAGTTTCTGCGGGTACTTTTTCATTTCCGCAGCCAGTTCGGAAAGCGGCTTGTTCGCGATTTTCATAATGTTGATCAGCTGCAGTCCGGTTAAAAGGCCGTCCCCGGTCGTGTTATGGTCAAGGAAAATAATATGGCCCGACTGCTCACCGCCCAAATTAAAGCCGTTTGCTTTCATTTCTTCGACAACGTACCGGTCACCGACAGCCGTTTGAACACTGTTGATGCCGAGCGCTTCAAGGCCCTTATGGAAGCCGAGATTGCTCATTACAGTAGAAACGACGGTATTTTTCTTTAAAAGCCCTTCTTGTTTTAAGTATTTGGCACAAATATACATAATCTGGTCCCCGTCTATGATCTGGCCTTTTTCATCAACAGCGATCAACCGGTCGCCGTCGCCGTCAAATGCAAGCCCGACATTCGCGCCTTTTTCCTGGACGAAAGCAGCAAGCGCTTCCGGATGCGTGGACCCGACCCCGTCATTAATGTTCAGACCGTTCGGGGATGCTCCCATTGTCGAGACATCTGCATCAAGATCAGCATAAAGATATGTCGCCAGCGAAGAAGTCGAACCGTTGGCACAGTCAAGCGCCACATGAATACCGGTAAATTCTTCATCCACTGTCTGTTTTAAGAACTGCAGGTATTTTTGGCTGCCTTCAAAGTAGTCGCTGACAATGCCGAGATCTTTCCCGACCGGCCGCGGCAGGTCATCCGTGTCTTGATTGAGCAGTTCTTCGATTTCCGCTTCCTCATCATCCGACAGTTTAAAACCATCGGGGCCGAAAAACTTAATGCCGTTATCTTCCACCGGGTTATGCGATGCCGAAATCATGACGCCGGCCTGCGCCCCCAATGCTTTTGTCAAATAAGCAACACCCGGCGTGGTAATCACGCCAAGCCGCATTGCTTCCGCCCCGATAGACAGAAGCCCGGCAACAAGCGCCCCCTCAAGCATCTGCCCGGAAATGCGCGTATCGCGGCCAATCAGAACTTTCGGCCGCTCATTCGCATGCTTGGTCAAAACATATCCGCCGAAACGTCCCAGTTTAAAAGCAAGTTCAGGTGTGAGTTCAGAATTTGCTATGCCTCTTACTCCGTCTGTACCAAAAAATTTCGTCATCAGGTTTCGCTCCTTCTTTTCCGCATATCAGTTCTGTTATTCTGTCTTTTGTGCTGCGTCACTTATGCGTATTTTCGCCTTTTCACCGGAAAGCCTCCACGTTACATTTTTCGGGCCCGATACAATATAGCTAACGTCATGGTCCCCCTCCTTCAGACCGGACAGATTGATCGAAACGTTAAAATCAGAGGCGGAAATCTTGTCCAAATCGCTCTTTTTCCCGTCTGCAATAATATCAATCGTTCCGCTCTTTGGAGAAAGGAAATCCATTTGATAGCCGGCAGCCAGTCCTTTTTCCTTAATCGGAATATTGCTCAGCGTTTTCTCATCCTCATTCTTTTTTTCTTCCACTTTGATGGTCGCTGTGACCATTTCCGGATCCACCTTATTGATACCGTCCGGAAGAGTAATTGGAACATCAATGGTCGTATCTTTCGTAATTTTGCTGATGTCGATGTTAACCGGCAGCGTCTCAATCCCGGCAAGGCGGGCACTGGTGCCGTAGATGGTCACCTTCTTCGGATTTGTCGTGATACTTGTTATTGTCAAATTGTCGCGGTTACTGCCAACCGGGTTAATGGAAATCGGGACGGTTTTGCTCGGATTGGTCACATTCACCGAGACATTCACTTTATCCGGGTTGACCGAGACATCCAGTTTATTTAAATTCCGGTCGAGGACATTCACTGTCGCGGCCCTCGTAAAACTTTCCGTAATCGGCTTGCTGATTTCCACTGTCGCTTTTACATAACTGATCCTGTCAATGACGTTTTTCGCCCCGGTAATTTTCACAGTACCCGGCTCCACAGCAGGCACAGATGCTTCATACCCGGTTGCCAGCATATCTTTGTCGTATTCTGCCTCAACGTTGAAAATTTTGGATACTTTTTCTTGTACCGATACGGTAGCATACGTACGGTTGAGTTTGTATTTCAGTTTATCGGAAAGATCTTTTACTTTCAATTTGGCTTTTTGCTTGCCGATTTGTGCATTGCTTAAATCCATGTAAACGGTGAAATCCCTAGCGGCTTTCACCTGCTGGACGATGACTTTCGGGCCGGTTACAGTCACGTCCACCGTTTTCGGTGCGCCTGATACAACAAGGTTTTTATTATCATAAATCAGCTGGACCGGCATATTTTCAATTACGCCACTGCTGTTTTTTGTGGCGGAACCGATAATTTTATTGCCTTCGCCGTTTTCCACCGCAACTGAAATATAAAGCAGGATGGCTAAAACAAGCGCCAGCACCCTCATAAACCAACGATTGTCCATCAGTTTATCCATGTTTTCTCACCCTCCAGTTCCATTTCGACAAGGAAGGCTCCTTTGTTTTCTGGGTATAGTTCAGTTCGGCTTCCAGCATTTCCTGCAATTGCTCCAGGCTTAAATCCCTGTGAAGCTCGCCATTCTTCGTGACCGTTATCCCGCCCGTCTCTTCGGATACAACCACCGTCAAACAGTCTGTTACCTCACTGATCCCGACCGCGGCCCTGTGCCTTGTCCCCAGTTCCTTCGAAATAAACGGGCTCTCGGAAAGTGGCAAATAGCAGGCTGCTGCCGCCACTTTCCGCTTCTGGATAATCACGGCGCCATCATGAAGCGGGGTGTTCGGAATAAAGATATTAATCAAAAGTTCAGCCGACACAACAGAATCAAGCGGAATACCGGTTTCGATATAATCGCCTAATCCTGTTCCGCGCTCAATCGAGATCAGGGCGCCGATTCTGCGTTTCGCCATATAGCTGGTCGCCTTGACGATCGCTTCAACGAGGTGGGCCTGCTCATCTTCTTCCTGGCCGTTCGTTCTTGAAAAGAATTTTCCCCTGCCGAGTTGCTCAAGGGCCCGCCGCAACTCCGGCTGGAAGATAATAATCACGACCAGAAATCCGTATGTAAGTGCCTGATCCATCATCCATGCCAGCGCCTGCAACCCGAGCAAGCTGCTGAGACTCCTGACGATGATGATCACAAAAATGCCTTTCAAAAGCTGGACCGCTTTTGTTCCGCGGATCACCATTAATAATTTATAGATGACATACCAGACGACCAATATATCCACAATTTTGGAGAGATAGCTCCAGATGGGGAAATCAGCAATATGCATGACCCTGCCTCCATTAATTCATCAATCTTCATATCCTCTGTCTTCAACTGTTCTATTATATCATTTCCCACGGCGAAATAGCAGCTTTTGTATATCTGGAAAAAGAAACGGGAACCGGATCCGGCCCCGCTCCAATATATTTATATTCATTTCAAATGCTTCCATGCATCCTGTCCTGTATCTTTTATTTTATACCAAATCCATTCAAAAACTTCATTAATTTCTTCCACATTTCCGGTAACGTCCCCCGCGGAGGCCATATATTCATTTCCCCGGACCACCGTCACATTCCCTTCCACTTTCCCTTCAATCCGGAGATCGCCGTTTGTTACCGTAATGTCCTCTTTAATCACTTTTCCCTTCGGCACAATTGCGGTATGCCCCTGGACAATGATGTCTTTGTTTTTCGTTACGGAAAACTCGTCCGGGTTATGCCACTCGGAAAACATCGCGCCTGCCATTAAAATGAAGAACAAGCCGGCGGAGGCGAGAAACGGATGCATTTTCAACCAGCGGCCCGCCCCGACCCGCTTTTTCTCCCTTGGAAGATTTTTCATAACGCGGCCTGTAAAACCGGGAGGCGCCTGGACATTCGGAAGGCTTTGCACGTAAAAGATGCTTTTTTGCAGCTCATAAAAATGCTGTCGGCACGCGCGGCATGTTTCCAAATGGTACTCGAGCATTTTTTTATGGTCTTCCGGAATGTCTTCATCTAAGTATTCATGCATATACAGTACAATTCTCTCAGAACATGCCTCCATATTTTTCCCTCCTCACAGCCTGCCCAATTGCTTTCGCAGCGCTTCACGCCCGCGGTGGATTCTTGTTTTTACCGTTCCCAGCGGAATGTCCAGCATTTCGCTGATTTCATTTAAAGATAATTCTTCAATATACTTTAAAACGATAATAATTCGGTATTTTTCCGGCAATTTTAAAATTTCTCGCTGGATCATTTCCTGCATCTCAAGTGTCTCCACCTGCATATCCGGCAGCTTTTCCTCCGCCGGTACGGTTGAATAAAGGGTCAGCCCTTCCGTCCCGGAAATTTCCGCATCCAGATAAAAATCAGGTTTCTTCTTGCGGATCCGGTCAATACACAAATTAGTAGCAATCCGGTACAACCACGATGAAAATTTCCGTTCCTGCTTAAAACTTTTAATATGGATATAGGCGCGGATAAATGTTTCCTGCGCCAGATCCTCCGCTTCGGTGCGGCTCCCGATCATGCGGAAACAGATTTGGAATACTTTATCTTTATATAATTCAACGATATCATTAAAAGCATTTTGGTCACCCTTCATGACCTGCTTAATTTTTCGGTTTACAGTTGCTTCCATTTTCCCCCTCCGCCCTGTGCGGTACGTTATTTTTACGGTTTTCTCCTGAAAAGGTTTCAAAAAAAAGTAAAAAAATGTTCAAGTCTATTGTAGCAAAGTTATGGAAAAAATGTTTAAATCTTTAGTAAAATGGATATAAAATATTACAAATTTGAATATGAACGGGGAGTCAGGGATGAACCAGAAAAGCCGAGCCTTAATGTTGGAAATTGAGGAAAAAAGACGTGAAATGATTCAGCTCGCTTCGACCACTGCATACTGGGATGACCAGGTCTTACAGGCAAGCAGGCATCTGGACCAGCTCATCAATCAATTTAACAAATTGAAAAGCAGTAAACTTCAGGGATAAGTGAACAGAACACCCATGGAATAGATTTAAATAAAAAAAACGGCAAAACATCATTTGCCGTTTTTTTATTTGCAGTGCCGGATACCGGCCGGCAGGGGCTATTTTTAAAGAAGTTTTTTTCCAAACAATGTTTCAATCAGGCGGACAGCTTTTTCTGCCGTTTGATTGCGGCTGTCAAGGATCGGGTTTACTTCAACAACCTCGGCTGAAACAACGGCATCTGCATCGTGCAGCATCTCCATGGCGAGCCTGCTTTCGCGGAAATGAATCCCGCCGTATACAGGCGTTCCCACACCCGGGGCTTCTTGCGGATCGAGCGCATCTAAATCGAACGACAAATGAATGCCATCCGTTCTTTCTTTTAAATAGTTAATACTTTCTGTCATGACACTCTCCATCCCGAACCGGTCAATTTCAGCCATCGTGTAGATTTTTATGCCCAGATTACGGATGAAATCCTTTTCCCCTTCGTCCAAATCCCGCTGCCCGATCAGGACAACATGCTCCGCTTTCAGTTTTGGAATATAGCCGTAAACGCCCGTTAAAGAAGCATGCCCGTGCCCGAGGCTGGCGGCAAGCGGCATGCCGTGGACATTTCCGGAAGGGCTTGTCTCAGGAATGTTCATATCCGCATGCGCGTCAAACCAAATGACGCCGAGATTTCTGTAATGCTTGCTGATGCCGGCAATTGTGCCAATGGCAATACTGTGGTCGCCACCAAAAATAAGCGGAAACCGGTTGCTTTTTACAATTTCATCTGTATGCTCTGCAATGGACTGGCTTGCTTTTGAAATCGATTTCAAATTTCTCGCATTGGCTTCATCATCAGGGAGCTGCTCCGCCCTGCCGATTTCAATATTGCCCAAATCGGTAACCGCGCAGCCGAGTTTCTCGAGCCCTTCTTTCACACCTGCATACCGGATCGCCTGCGGGCCCAGATCCACCCCTTTATATCGCTGCCCAAGATCCATTGGAACACCCATTATTGTAATATGTTTCTCCATCTGACTGCCCCCTTCCCTTCTCTCTATCTATCATTGTAAAATTGTTTTCCAATTGGCTCAACTGTACAAAATTCTGTATAATTATACAGAAGAAATGGGAATTGGTTAAAATATCCTCCTTCAGACGGCAGTCAAACATTCTTGTTCACTGATTTTTTAGCTTTGCAGGTGGGGGCTTCTAAGGTAATTGCACCACTAGATTAAACATCAACCACCCATTAACAGACAATGAAGTGTACATGATGTTAAAACAATTTACAGATAAATAAAAAACGCTCAAAATCCTCTTATAAAAAAGGGTTTTGAGCGTTTCTCTTTGAAGCGGAAGACGGGACTCGAACCCGCGACCCACACCTTGGGAAGGTGTTGTTCTACCACTAAACTACTTCCGCATATTTATAGAATACCACACACTTTAAAAAAAGAAAAGAGTGAGCCATGCAGGATTCGAACCTGCGACCCTCTGATTAAAAGTCAGATGCTCTACCAACTGAGCTAATGGCTCGTAAAAATCTATATATCAAATGGCTACGCCAATTCAATAGCAAAAGGCTGGGCCAGCTGGATTCGAACCAACGCATGACGGAGTCAAAGTCCGTTGCCTTACCGCTTGGCTATGGCCCAATTATCTATAGTATGAACCCTCTCACCAAAAAAATGCACCAAAGTGCATGTCCAAAAAAATGGATGGTGGAGGGGGACGGATTCGAACCGCCGAACCCTGAGGGAGCGGATTTACAGTCCGCCGCGTTTAGCCACTTCGCTACCCCTCCGTAAATGGTGCCGGCCAGAGGACTTGAACCCCCAACCTACTGATTACAAGTCAGTTGCTCTACCAATTGAGCTAGGCCGGCATAAAAATGGAGGATGACGGGCTCGAACCGCCGACCCTCTGCTTGTAAGGCAGACGCTCTCCCAGCTGAGCTAATCCTCCAAATATGTAAATGGTGACCCGTACGGGATTCGAACCCGTGTTACCGCCGTGAAAGGGCGGTGTCTTAACCGCTTGACCAACGGGCCAAAAAACTATAAGCTTCCAATCGGGCTCGAACCGATGACCTCTTCCTTACCATGGAAGTGCTCTACCTGCTGAGCTATGGAAGCATATAACTCCGCAGGTAGGATTCGAACCTACGACCGATCGGTTAACAGCCGATTGCTCTACCACTGAGCTACTGCGGAATATCGGGCCCGGCAGCGTCCTACTCTCGCAGGGGGAAACCCCCAACTACCATCGGCGCTGGAAAGCTTAACTTCCGTGTTCGGGATGGGAACGGGTGTGACCTTTCCGCCATCGCCACCGGACCTCAATGACAAAAATCATTATAGCAAAGTTTCCATTGCTTATCAACAGGAATTATGTGATTCCCTGAAAACCGGATGGGAGAAAAAACTGTAAACGGAGAATGCGTTTCTAACTTTGAGAATTGTCTAGCTCCAGCGCCTATCGGCTAGCGTATTTCTACGCTTTCTCCCTACGATAAGTCAACATCGGCTCGCCTTTAGGGGCTCGCCGTGTTTCCTTTATCTCAGTCGAAAGCTCCGAAATCCGTACGCCGATGAGCGAGGCGCTTCCGCTTTTCTATTGTCCAGCTCCGGTGCCTAGCCCCTCGAGGTCGAATAACCTGCCCGTCACGGAGCCAAAAGACGGCTCCATGCCGGTCAGAACATTCGCTTGTCGGGGCTAAACAAGGCACCTCCGCTTTTCTATTTGGTTAAGTCCTCGATCGATTAGTATTCGTCAGCTCCACGCGTCGCCGCGCTTCCACCCCGGACCTATCAACCTGATCATCTTTCAGGGATCTTACCAGTACAAACTGTGGGAAATCTCATCTTGAGGGGGGCTTCATGCTTAGATGCTTTCAGCACTTATCCCTTCCGCACATAGCTACCCAGCGATGCCTTTGGCAAGACAACTGGTACACCAGCGGTGCGTCCATCCCGGTCCTCTCGTACTAAGGACAGCTCCTCTCAAATTTCCTGCGCCCGCGACGGATAGGGACCGAACTGTCTCACGACGTTCTGAACCCAGCTCGCGTACCGCTTTAATGGGCGAACAGCCCAACCCTTGGGACCGACTACAGCCCCAGGATGCGATGAGCCGACATCGAGGTGCCAAACCTCCCCGTCGATGTGGACTCTTGGGGGAGATCAGCCTGTTATCCCCAGGGTAGCTTTTATCCGTTGAGCGATGGCCCTTCCATGCGGAACCACCGGATCACTAAGCCCGACTTTCGTCCCTGCTCGACTTGTAAGTCTCGCAGTCAAGCTCCCTTATGCCTTTACACTCTGCGAATGATTTCCAACCATTCTGAGGGAACCTTTGGGCGCCTCCGTTACCTTTTAGGAGGCGACCGCCCCAGTCAAACTGCCTGCCTGACACTGTCTCCCACCCCGGTAAGGGGTGCGGGTTAGAATTTCAATACAGCCAGGGTAGTATCCCACCGATGCCTCCGCCGAAGCTGGCGCTCCGGTTTCCAAGGCTCCTACCTATCCTGTACAAGCTGTACCAAAATTCAATATCAGGCTGCAGTAAAGCTCCATGGGGTCTTTCCGTCCTGTCGCGGGTAACCTGCATCTTCACAGGTACTATAATTTCACCGAGTCTCTCGTTGAGACAGTGCCCAGATCGTTACACCTTTCGTGCGGGTCAGAACTTACCTGACAAGGAATTTCGCTACCTTAGGACCGTTATAGTTACGGCCGCCGTTTACTGGGGCTTCAGTTCAGAGCTTCGCCTTACGGCTAACCCCTCTCCTTAACCTTCCAGCACCGGGCAGGTGTCAGCCCCTATACTTCGCCTTGCGGCTTCGCAGAGACCTGTGTTTTTGCTAAACAGTCGCCTGGGCCTATTCACTGCGGCTTCCCGGGGCATACACCCCAAAAAGCACCCCTTCTCCCGAAGTTACGGGGTCATTTTGCCGAGTTCCTTAACGAGAGTTCTCTCGCTCACCTTAGGATTCTCTCCTCGCCTACCTGTGTCGGTTTGCGGTACGGGCGCCTTTCACCTCACTAGAGGCTTTTCTTGGCAGTGTGGAATCAGGAACTTCGGTACTAAAATTTCCCTCGCCATCACAGCTCCGCCTTGGCGCGAAGGATTTGCCTCCGCACCGGCCTAACTGCTTGGACGCGATCAACCAGTGTCGCGCTTGCCCTATCCTCCTGCGTCCCCCCATCGTTCAAACGGTGAAGAGGCGGTACAGGAATATCAACCTGTTGTCCATCGCCTACGCCTTTCGGCCTCGGCTTAGGCCCCGACTAACCCTGAGCGGACGAGCCTTCCTCAGGAAACCTTAGGCATTCGGTGGAAGGGATTCTCACCCTTCTTTCGCTACTCATACCGGCATTCTCACTTCTAAGCGCTCCACCGGTCCTTCCGGTCCGGCTTCAACGCCCTTAGAACGCTCTCCTACCACGGACACCAAATGGTGTCCATCCGCAGCTTCGGTGATACGTTTAGCCCCGGTACATTTTCGGCGCAGCGTCACTCGACCAGTGAGCTATTACGCACTCTTTAAATGATGGCTGCTTCTAAGCCAACATCCTGGTTGTCTAAGCAACGCCACATCCTTTTCCACTTAACGTATACTTTGGGACCTTAGCTGGCGGTCTGGGCTGTTTCCCTTTCGACCATGGATCTTATCACTCACAGTCTGACTCCCAAGCATAAGTTTTTGGCATTCGGAGTTTGTCTGAATTCGGTAACCCGATGAGGGCCCCTCGTCCAAACAGTGCTCTACCTCCAAAACTCTTCGCTTGAGGCTAGCCCTAAAGCTATTTCGGAGAGAACCAGCTATCTCCAAGTTCGATTGGAATTTCTCCGCTACCCACACCTCATCCCCGCACTTTTCAACGTGCGTGGGTTCGGGCCTCCAGCAAGTGTTACCTTGCCTTCACCCTGGACATGGGTAGATCACCTGGTTTCGGGTCTGCGGCCTCATACTCTTTCGCCCTGTTCAGACTCGCTTTCGCTGCGGCTCCGCTTCTTCAGCTTAACCTTGCATGAGACCGTAACTCGCCGGTTCATTCTACAAAAGGCACGCCATCACCCGTTAACGGGCTCTGACTACTTGTAGGCACACGGTTTCAGGATCTCTTTCACTCCCCTCCCGGGGTGCTTTTCACCTTTCCCTCACGGTACTGGTTCACTATCGGTCACTAGGGAGTATTTAGCCTTGGGAGATGGTCCTCCCGGATTCCGGCGGGATTCCTCGTGTCCCGCCGTACTCAGGATCCACTCGGGAGAGAACGAAGTGTCAGTTACAGGGCTTTTACCTTCTCCGGCAGGCCTTTCCAGGCCGCTTCACTTAACCTGTTCTTTTGTAACTCCCATATGAGTGTCCTACAACCCCGGAAGGCAAGCCTTCCGGTTTGGGCTGTTTCCTGTTCGCTCGCCGCTACTTGGGAAATCGCAATTGCTTTCTCTTCCTCCGGGTACTGAGATGTTTCAGTTCCCCGGGTGTGCCCTTCCTGCCCTATGGATTCAGGCAGGAATCCTGTCCGATTAAAGACAGGGGGTTTCCCCATTCGGAAATCTCCGGATCAAAGCTTACGTACAGCTCCCCGGAGCATATCGGTGTTTGTACCGTCCTTCATCGGCTCCTAGTGCCAAGGCATTCACCGTGCGCCCTTTCTAACTTAACCATAAAAAGGTTTAAATCCAAAAATAAGCGATTCTCGGTTTACTTGGTTTGTTTCTCCTATCCGGTTTTCAAAGAACACATACTGAAGGATTGAACCTTCAAAACTGAACAAAACGGAAACGTCAAACTTAATTGTGGAAAACGAAGTTTTCCTTAATTTCCTTAGAAAGGAGGTGATCCAGCCGCACCTTCCGATACGGCTACCTTGTTACGACTTCACCCCAATCATCTGTCCCACCTTCGGCGGCTGGCTCCGTAAAGGTTACCTCACCGACTTCGGGTGTTACAAACTCTCGTGGTGTGACGGGCGGTGTGTACAAGGCCCGGGAACGTATTCACCGCGGCATGCTGATCCGCGATTACTAGCGATTCCGGCTTCATGCAGGCGGGTTGCAGCCTGCAATCCGAACTGGGAATGGTTTTCTGGGATTGGCTTAACCTCGCGGTCTCGCAGCCCTTTGTACCATCCATTGTAGCACGTGTGTAGCCCAGGTCATAAGGGGCATGATGATTTGACGTCATCCCCACCTTCCTCCGGTTTGTCACCGGCAGTCACCTTAGAGTGCCCAACTCAATGCTGGCAACTAAGGTCAAGGGTTGCGCTCGTTGCGGGACTTAACCCAACATCTCACGACACGAGCTGACGACAACCATGCACCACCTGTCACTCTGTCCCCCGAAGGGGAAGGCCCTGTCTCCAGGGAGGTCAGAGGATGTCAAGACCTGGTAAGGTTCTTCGCGTTGCTTCGAATTAAACCACATGCTCCACCGCTTGTGCGGGCCCCCGTCAATTCCTTTGAGTTTCAGCCTTGCGGCCGTACTCCCCAGGCGGAGTGCTTAATGCGTTAGCTGCAGCACTAAAGGGCGGAAACCCTCTAACACTTAGCACTCATCGTTTACGGCGTGGACTACCAGGGTATCTAATCCTGTTTGCTCCCCACGCTTTCGCGCCTCAGCGTCAGTTACAGACCAGAGAGCCGCCTTCGCCACTGGTGTTCCTCCACATCTCTACGCATTTCACCGCTACACGTGGAATTCCACTCTCCTCTTCTGCACTCAAGCCTCCCAGTTTCCAATGACCGCTTGCGGTTGAGCCGCAAGATTTCACATCAGACTTAAGAAGCCGCCTGCGCGCGCTTTACGCCCAATAATTCCGGACAACGCTTGCCACCTACGTATTACCGCGGCTGCTGGCACGTAGTTAGCCGTGGCTTTCTGGCCGGGTACCGTCAAGGCGCCGCCCTGTTCGAACGGCACTTGTTCTTCCCCGGCAACAGAGTTTTACGACCCGAAGGCCTTCTTCACTCACGCGGCGTTGCTCCGTCAGACTTTCGTCCATTGCGGAAGATTCCCTACTGCTGCCTCCCGTAGGAGTTTGGGCCGTGTCTCAGTCCCAATGTGGCCGATCACCCTCTCAGGTCGGCTACGCATCGTTGCCTTGGTGAGCCATTACCCCACCAACTAGCTAATGCGCCGCGGGCCCATCTGTAAGTGACAGCCGAAGCCGTCTTTCCTTTTTCCTCCATGCGGAGGAAAAAACTATCCGGTATTAGCCCCGGTTTCCCGGCGTTATCCCGATCTTACAGGCAGGTTGCCCACGTGTTACTCACCCGTCCGCCGCTAACCTTTTAAAAGCAAGCTTTTAAAAGGTCCGCACGACTTGCATGTATTAGGCACGCCGCCAGCGTTCGTCCTGAGCCAGGATCAAACTCTCAGTAAAGATGTTTGATAAAAGCTCAAAAAGAATTTGACGTTTCGTTTTGTCCAGTTTTCAAGGAACAATCTTCGCCGTTTATTCATAACAGCGACTTTTATATTATATCAAGTATAAAGTGCTTTGTCAACACTTTTTTATCTGTCCTGCCTCATGTGAAGCAGCGACATTTATTAATATACCAAGATAGCAAATCGATGTCAACAGCCTTTGTATATTTTTATTCTATATAAAATGAACTTGAGTTTTTACATCAAGCCTGGGCACCGATTTGCATGACGATACTTTTTGCAGCAGGCAACAGAGCTGAGAGATTTTATTTATTTTATATATTTTTTCAGCTTTACGGAGGGAAGCCAAATCAACTTGTTTACGCTGTACAGCCAGGCGTTATACTGCAGACGGTATACCCGGGAGCTTCCCTCCATTTATCGAAATTGTTATTTCTTATAATAGATATTACAGCCGGACTTTAGGAAAGGACTGCCCCGCCATCAATGACAACCGTTTGCCCAATGATATGGGAAGACAGGTCTGATGCAAGATAGAGCAGAACATTCGCCACTTCTTCCGGTTGTGTATAGCGGCCAGTCGGGGCGGATGCAGCCATTTGCTGCCTCGTTTGTTCAGCAGCTGCTGAATCACCTCCGGCAAAACCGCTTTCAATTTTTCTCATCATTTCTGTGTCCACAACCCCTGGACATACCGCATTGACACGGACGCCGGACGGAGCTGCCTCAATTCCTGCCGTTTTCGTCATGCCGATCACCGCATGCTTACTGGCGCCGTATGCCACCATTTCCGGTGTGCCGACGAGGCCGGCAACAGAAGCCGTATTGACAATGGTGCCGCTTTTTTGGCTGATCATATGCGGCAACACATACTTCATACCAAGAAAGACGCCGCGTACATTAATGCCCATCAGTTTATCAAATACTTCTTCGGGATAATCTATGAGCGGTTTCATCTTTCCTTCCCAACCAGCATTGTTTAAAAGAATATCAATTTTTCCATAAGTATCTAGCGCAGTTCGGACGTAATGTTGGACATCTTTGGATTTGGAAACATCGGTCCGGACAAAAATCGCTTCCCCACCATTTTCACGGATTTTTCCAGCCGTTTCTTCTCCCAATTCATCAGATAAATCAGCGACCACGACATTTGCTCCGCCCGCAGCCAGTTTCAAGCATGCTTCGCGGCCGATTCCTCCCCCGCCGCCGGTTACGATTGCAACTTTTCCTGTGAAATCAAATGTTTGCACTGGCGCCACCCTTTCCAAATTCGGTTCATCTTCAGTGTAATGGTTTGTAAAGAAGAAAGCAATGGTAACGCTTTCAAAAATTGTGTCTATTTTTTGCAACCGGCGATAGATAACCCATCTGCTTCTTTCGCGGCACGGGCAGAAATAAAAAACGGCAAATTCACTTGCAGGCACCCATGCTGCAACAGTGGCACTGGAAAAAGCGGGGGCTGGTCAAGCGTCCCCGCGGTCCAGTTGATAAAGTTTGCGGTAACGCGCATGGTTTTCCATCAATGCCGCGTGTGTGCCCTGCATGGCGATTTTTCCTTCATCCAGAAAGACGATCTGATCCATTTTTTCCATCCCGGCCAGATGGTGAGTAATGAAAATCACCGTTTTGTCTTTTAAAACTTCAAACATCGTATCGAGCAGGTCTTTCTCTGTCAGGGGATCAAGTCCGACAGTCGGTTCATCCAAAATGACCACAGGCGTATTTTGCAGCAGGATCCGTGCGAGGGCGATTCTTTGCCGCTCGCCTCCCGAAAAACGCTGGCCGGTTTCCTCCATTTGGGTATGGATCCCATTTGGAAGGGAGTGGAGATACCGGTCAAGTTTGACTTGCCGGATGGCCTCCTCTATTTCTTCTGATGTGGCGCCGGGGCGTCCGAGGGCAGCGTTATTTTCGACCGTTGTCGCGAACAGATAAGGTTTCTGGTTCAAGACACTGACCAGCTGGTGAATCCCTTCGCCATATGCTGCCGGGGCATGCCCGCCGATGGAAACGGTCCCTGAAGCAGGCTGCAGCGCCCCAATCAGCAGATGGAGAAGCGTCGATTTGCCCGCTCCGCTTTTGCCAAGCACCGCGATTTTTTGCCCATGGGGAATGGTGAGTGACACATCGTTCAAAGCTGCGGCCGGTTCGTTTTCATAATAGTAAAAGACATGTTCCAAACGGATATCCGCTTTCTCTCCAGGAACTGCGCTATTCCTGCTTTTATCCGGGACGTACTGCCGGATCGCGTCAATCCGTTGCAGGGATTCCTTGTATGCCGGAATCTTTTCCACCGCCACGGATGCCGGGATGATGCCTTCCAGAATCGGAAGGGTTACAAGTGTAAAAGACGCAATATAGGTCGGGGCGATGTCTCCATGCATTGCGGCATGCCCTGCCCAGATGCCGGTCAATATTAAAATCATGCCCGAGATGACCTGTAGCTGAAAGTTCCGGTTATGATTCCAAAAGGACATCTTCCTTTCCATTTCGTGGCTTTCCTGGCTGTCTTCATGAAACTGCTTGAAAAACCGTTCTTTCTTTCCGCTGATGATCCAGTCGCGGATGCCGAATAAAGTATCCGTGACGTTGCGGTACAGCCGGCTCTGTGTTTCTTTCAGCGCGATTTGTCGTTTTTTCATGAAATATAAGGATAAAAGCGGGTAAACAAACAGGACGATCCCCATTAATAAGGCAATCCATAACGCAAACTGCCAGTCAAATGCAGCCAGCGTGCAAACAGAATATAAAAACAAAAACAGC
Source organism: Weizmannia sp. FSL K6-0777 (assembly GCF_038593185.1). Taxonomy (NCBI): domain Bacteria; kingdom Bacillati; phylum Bacillota; class Bacilli; order Caryophanales; family Bacillaceae; genus Heyndrickxia; species Weizmannia sp. FSL K6-0777. The sequence continues at coordinate 180,051 of NZ_CP151971.1, read as the reverse complement.
GCCGTCACGACAGGAAAAATGGTGCGGATATAAGCGTCCTGCAAGTGCTCGATGTCATCGGCAAGCGTGCCGAGCAGATCCCCCGCCTGAAAACGCGAGCGGATAAACAGCGCCTGCGGTTCGAGCATTTCATACAGTTTGACGCGCATATCAGCAAGAATCTTCAACACCGTATTATGCCCGCTAAGTCGCTCAAAATAACGGGCGACCGGCCGCGCGATCCCGAAAGCGCGCACGCCGACGATCGGGACATAAATCAAAAGAATCGTCACCGGCATTTCCGAAGCCCTTGTGATCAAATACCCGGACGTAAAGGTGAGCATCGATGAAGCAAGAAAAGCAATAATGCCAAGCAGGACAGTAGCTGCCATCAGCCACCGGTACTGGCGGATATACGGTTTAATATACCGGTTGAAGTATGCCATGTTCTACCCCTCCCCGCTGCGCCTCGACAAGTTCGTAAAAGGCGCCCTTTTTCCGGTACAGCTCATCGTATGTGCCCGCTTCTCTAAGCCTGCCGCCATCCATCACCAAAATCAAATCCATTTCTTTTACCCAGTGCAGGCGGTGGGTGGCAAAAAAGACAAGTTTACGTTCAAAAAGCGGGAGCATCAGCTGTTTAATTTCCTGTTCCGTTTCGATATCGAGATGCGCAGTCGGCTCATCCAAAAGCATAACCGGACGTGCATCCAGCAATGCCCGCGCAAGCGCAATCCGCTGTTCTTCACCGCCGCTTAGCACCCGTCCGCCCTGGCCGATTTTTTCATCAAGCCCGTTCGGAAAGCTGGCGATGAGGTCGGAAAGCCCTGCTGTCCGGGCCGCTTCCTCAATCTTTTCAAGCGGCGCATCCGGCGCATACCAGGCAATATTTTCCCGTACGGTCTTTGCAAAAATATACGGATGCTGCGGAATGTAGTTCACCTGCTTTTGCCATTCTGTAAAGGACAAATGCGGAACTTCCAGGCCGTCAATCCTGATCCGTCCGCCATCCGGCATGGAGAACCCGGATAACAGGTCAATCAGCGTCGATTTGCCCGAACCGGAGATTCCGATCACACCGATTTTTTGAAACCCGCGGGCGGTAAACGTGACATCTTGCAAGATCGCCCGGTTTTCTTCCGGCGACTGTTTTTCGAGCCCTTCCACTGTTAATGTACTGTGTTCGTTCCAAACCGGGACGGGAAAAGAAAGCCCGTTTCCAAAGTCTTCTTTTTCGGCAAGCAGGCGGTGGATCTTCTCGCCCGCTTCTTTGCCGTTCATCGTGGCATGGTAATCGCTGCCAAGATCGCGGACCGGCATAAAATACTCCGGCGCGAGAATTAAAAGCGCAAGGGCCGGTTCAAATCCGATTTGCCCGTTAATCAGCCGGAGCCCGAGTTCCACGGCCACGACCGCCACGGACAAAGTCGCAAAAAAGTCTAGGGAAAACGACGATAAAAAAGCAATCCTGAGCGTGCGGTTTGTGGCAATCCGGTACTTGTTGCTGACTTCCCAAATGGCTTCTTTATGGCTTTTGCTCCGCCCTAAAAATTTCAGCGTCACGAGCCCCCTTAACGAGTCCACAAAATGGCGGGAAAGCAGCTGGTACGTTTCCCATCTCGCTTCTTTCTGCTTTTGCGCGGCGAGCCCGAGCAGAATCAAAAACCCGATTAAAATCGGCATGACAACCAGCAGCGTGATCCCGGTTTCAACATCCTGTGAAAAAATATACACAAGGAGAACAGCCGGGATCGTCAGGCACGCGATAAACCGTGGAATAAAAAGCTCTAAATAAGTACGGAACTCCGGAATGCCCTCAAGGCAAAGCGTCACCAGATTGCCCGTGCCATGCCTGCTGATGGCGCGCGGTCCGATGCGAAACAGCTTTTCAACGAGCAAGTTTTGGTAATGGAGGGACGTGCGGCCGGCAAACCGGAACGCAACCCGCGACTTTGCCCACTGCAAAAAGTGGCGGATGAGATGGGCGGCGAAAAAGATGCCAAATTCAGCCGCTGCTTCCTGCCACGGCACCCCTTTGTATAAATGGACAATCGCTTTTGCCAGGTATACTGCCTGCACGATAATAGCAACCGATTGGATCATCGTCAGGCATCCGGCAATGATAAAAGTTTTTAAGCTGCCTTTATACTGCATCAGATGTTTATCCATCCGCACCAGCTCCTCTCCGGTATGGGGCCATTCCGCCATACGCAGGGCTTTTTTGATTCGTTCATTGGCATATTTTCACCTGTACGGAGTCCCTAAGATCGTGCCAGGTTCCTGCTTCAATCCGCAATATGCGGACTGCTTCTCTCCGTACCCATCCAAAAGGTTCCATTCCAGGAGTAGTATCCATTCCCTATTCCCGTATTGATCTGCTTCTCTCCGCACCCGTCCAAACGGTGCCGAATGAAAAAGAAAACACCCGGTTTGCCCGAAATCCGCTCCCCGGGTGAGCAGTGGACGGCGATCTTTAACCCCCGCCCCCTGAACTTTTTTAATAATGCAATTCATGCGGTGTAACCCGTTTCCGGAAGACGTAGTAACTCCAAATCGTGTAAGCGAGCACGACCGGTACCATCGTGCATGCGACGATCGTCATGATTTTTAACGAATACGGGCTTGACGATGCTTTATAAAGCGTCAAGTTGTTCGCCGCCCCCATTGAACTGATCAGCACGTTCGGGAAAAGTGCGATGAAAAACGAGACGGTTACAAGAATTAAAATCAACCCGGTTACGGCAAAACTCAATCCTTCTTTTTTATTCCGCAAAAGCGGATACAGTGCCAGATAAAGCACGATGGCAACGGCATAGACCGGAATTAAAATGGCACCCCGTTTCACAAACGCGTCTGTAAAAACAGCGGTTAATACGGTAAACAGGACAACGACGGCGCCTGTAGCGATATACATTTTGATCGCGGCTTTTCCGGCACGTTCACGGATTTCGCCATCCGTTTTTAAACGGATAAACATCAGGCCATGCAGATAGACAAGAGCGACAAAAGCAAGCCCGCCGACGATCGTGTAGAGGTTGACGATGTCGAAAAATCCGGCATGCATCGTCATCGAGCGGTCAATCGGAAGCCCCTTGATCATCCCGGAAAACAGAGCACCAAGCAAAAACGGCGGCAGGAGGCTTCCAAGCAAAATGGCCCAGTCCCAAATACCTTTCCATTTGCTTGCCTGGAGTTTGCCGCGGAATTCAAAGGCAACCCCTCTGGCAATAAGCGCAAGCAGCAGGACGACAAAGGCAAGGTAATAGCCGCTAAAAAGCGTGGCATACCAGTTCGGGAAAGCAGCAAACATGGCGCCGCCCGCTGTCAGGAGCCATACTTCATTGGCATCCCAGAACGGCCCGATCGTATTAATGAGCACCCGTTTTTCCGTCTCATTTTTGGCAAGGAATTTTGTGCTCATCCCGACTCCGAAATCAAAACCTTCCAGAAATACAAATCCGACAAATAACACACAAACGAGCAAAAACCACAATTCATTTAACTGCATTATACAACCCTCCTTGTATTGAAAGGATCCGATGCAGTAATGTCTTCCATCGGTTTTGCCTGCGGGCCCTGTTTAATAACGCGGATAAACAGGTAAGCCATTGCCACGGCAAGCAGCGTATAGACAATCGAGAACGCAACCAGTGAAAACAGCAGCTCGCCGGCCGAAACATTCGGCGAAACGCCCGCACTTGTTTTCATCAAGCCGTTTACCACCCATGGCTGCCGGCCCATTTCAGACATAATCCAGCCGAACGAGTTGCCGATCGTCGGGATAAACATGCAAGGGAACAGCCATTTCAAGTAACGCATGCTGTTTTCAATTTTTTTCTTCCAGACAAGGTACAGGCCGATCAAACTCATCAGGATCATAATGCCGCCGGTGGCAACCATGATCCGGAAGCTCCAAAACGTTGTTTTTACAGGCGGAATATAATTGCCTGCCCCGTATTTTTGTGTGTATTCTTTTTGCAGCTCGTTCATCCCTTTGACAGATCCGGAAAATTTGCCATAGGATAAGTAGCTCAGCAAGTACGGAATTTGCACCCTGTATTCCGACTTTTTATTTTTCGTATCAATGACACTAAACAATGTCCACGGCGCAGGGTCCCCGGTGTTTTGCCAGATGCCTTCCGCAGCAGCCATTTTCATCGGCTGGACATTAATGAGATAACGTGCCTGGCTGTGCCCGGAAAAGGCAAGGCCGAGCCCGCTGAGAAGACCAACGATAAGTGCGATGGCAACAGACCGTTTGAAAAAGGCCACTTCTTTTTTCCTGATCAAATTCCAGGCCGAAACGCCGGCGATGAAAAACGCACCGGTGGCAAGGCTGCCGAAAATAATGTGCGGGTAAGCCACCTGCAATTTTTGGTTCAACAGCACGGCGGCAAAATTGTTCATTTCGGCACGGCCATTGTGAATCGTATAGCCGACCGGATTTTGCATGAACGAGTTTGCGGCCATAATCCAGAGCGCCGACAGCATCGTTCCGATCGAGACGAGCCAGATGCAGGCCAGATGCAGTTTTTTCGGGAGTCTGTCCCAACCGAAAATCCATAGGCCGATGAAAGTCGACTCCATAAAGAACGCAAGCAGCGCTTCAATCGCAAGCGGTGCGCCGAATACGTCCCCGACGAACCGCGAGTAGGTCGACCAGTTCATCCCGAATTGGAATTCCTGGATAATCCCGGTCACCACTCCGACTGCGAAGTTGATGAGGAAAAAGGTTCCCCAAAACTTCGTCATTTTCTTGTAAATTTCTTTCTTTTTCACCATGTAAAGCGTTTGCATGACAGCGACAATAAATGCCAATCCGATTGAAAGCGGCACGAAAATGAAGTGGAACAAGGTTGTCGTTGCAAACTGGGTCCGTGCCAATATGACTTCACTCATTTCCCAAAATCCCCTCCTCTTCCATATTTCCGTTACTTTATCATTACACTTATATTATATTTAATCTTTTTATGGTATAGATAGGAGCCATGTGACAATTCGGTTAAAAACTGTCGAATATTATTTGACAAATTATTTTTCTGGAAAATTATTCTTCCAGGCCTATTGACTTTTTGTGAAAGAGTGATCAAAAGGGTGCGGCTCACCCGGGCGGCCGGGACAACTCGCGTCCTTCTTTCCGGTCAAGGTCCGTGATTTCCCTTTTTCCAGAACGCTCTTCGCTTCTTCTTTTCCAAAAGACCGTAAAAAAAAGAGCGGCTGCCTCCGCTCTTTACTGTTTCATTTCCCGCCTATAGGACACGGCGAATTGGGCATATTCGCTTTGGGGCGCGACTTTTGTCAGGAGCTTAAAAAGAATCCGGTACCGTTCTTTCATGGCCCTTTTGATGACCCGCTCAATCCGCTCATCATTCAGGTCAAGTAAAATTTCTTCCATTTCTCTTTTCAACAAATACTGCAGTTCCAGCAGCTCTTTTTCATGGACGACAAGACCTAACACCCGCATGCACCCTTTCTGTTCATGGTACGTCTATTTTTACCAAATTTAAGGAAAATATCACAGCACTTTTCCTTGCATAATCCTGAAAAAATGGCGCATACAATAAGACAAGTGCAGTTTTTAACGGGAGGTTGAATCATGCACCATACGAAATCGCGAAACTGGAAACCGTATCTTTTCATTGTCATTGTCTCGTTTTTTACTGCCTTATTGATCTATACCCAAACACTGGCGCAGACGGCAGCTTTTTCAGCAAAAGGCACCCCGAAAGCCGTTTTTAAAGGAGAAAACGGCATTGCGTTAACTTTTAATATTGGCTGGGGCGATGAAAAAGCCGTCCCTATCTTGAAAACGCTGCAGAAAAACGGCGTAAAGTCCGCAACCTTTTTCCTGTCAGGCGCGTGGGCGGAACAGCACCCGGATATTGTGAATAGGATTGAAAAAGCCGGATATGAGATCGGAAGCCTCGGTTATGCCTATGTGGATTACACGGATGAAGAACCGGCTAAAGTGCGGCATGATATGCAGAAGGCACAAGAAGTGTTTAAAAAACTTGAAATAAAGGATGTAAAACTTTTGCGTTCCCCGACCGGCCATTTTGACAAAACGGCATTAAAAATTGCGGACCAACTGGGGCTTACAATGGTTCACTGGAGCGTCAACACCGATGACTGGAAAAACCCGGGCACCGCAAAAATTATTGAAAAAGCAAGCACAGCCGAAAACGGGGATATCATCCTGCTGCACGCTTCTGATGCCGCAAAGCAGACGAACAAAGCCCTGCCGCAAATCATCCGCCACTTGTCGGATAAAGGAAAATTTGTGACCGTTTCCGAAATGATTGCAAACGGCAAAGCAGAAACGAAAGTGATTCCTTAAAGCCACAGGCCCACTTGGTATATCGTTGTTAGGAGAAGAGAAATACAATGTGTTAAAATAAATGATATGAAAGGATATCCCAATGGGTTTGCAGGTGAATTGAAATGATGAGGCAAATTTTCAGCACGGTGGTCCAATTTCGCGGGTCACATGAAAAATTCGGTTATATGCAGGGGCTTGCATTAAAAGAATCCCTTTCCATCCAAAACCGCGACAATCAATGGAAAGTCAGAAAACCGCGGTTTGTAATCGACCTTAACGAAACGAAAGACGCAATCACCCGCTTTGCACCCGGAATCTGGGACGAGTTGTGCGGATTGCAGGAAGCACTGAAATGGCCGATGGAAAAAGTTTTGCAGGAATTTGGCGGCTACCGGGTGGATTACACAAAATCAGGCTGCTCGATTTTAACAGGCGATGGCTATCTCATCCGCAACTATGATTACCATCCTAAAACCTATGAAGGACGCTATGTCCTGTACCAGCCAACCGACCAGGGGTACGCGATTGCCGGGCCGAGCCAGCGCGTCACCGGGCGGATGGACGGCATGAATGAAAAAGGGCTCGCCATCGGCTATACGTTTATCCATCGAAAAAGTCCCGGCGACGGGTTTATTTGCTGCATGATTGGCAGGCTGCTGCTGGAATCATGCGTAAATATTGACGAAGCCGTTGCCATGTTAAAAGAAATTCCGCACCGCCATTCATTCAGCTATGTCGTTTATGATAAAAGCGGGGAAACCCGGATTGTCGAAGCCTCTCCGCGCGCGGTCGCCGTGCGGAACGGAGATATTTGCACCAATCATTTTGAAACCCTCAGCAAAGAAAACCGGCATCATCTCAGCGATTCGATGCGCAGAACCGCCATTTTGGAACAGGAAAAAGGGCATCTATCCAGCGCCCGGGACGCGTTTCAATTATTAAATAGCCGGGATAAAGGCGTTTTTTCAGAACTATACGCTAGCTGGGCGGGCACAATCCATACTTCCGCTTACCTGCCAAAGCAAATGGAAGCCTGGTTCGCTTTAGGCGGTGACTGCGAGCCGGTGAAAATTGACTTTGCCAAATGGCTGTCAGGAGAAGACTTGCCCATTGAAAAGATCACCGGCGAAGTGGATACGGATATCCCCTTCCTCCATATGGACAAAGGGGCCGACTGGTTTCAAAAATGATCGAAACCGCGGTCATGAACCATGGATTCCGGCCGCGGCATCCTTTACCGGAAAAATGCTGCGGTTGCAAAAATGGAATCATCCGGTGCTCTGTGTCGTATGGAGCAGAAGCCATGGACTCTTCTATTGCTTTTTTCATGGGCCGCGGGCGTTTCAAGCGTTCCCACTGTTATCGTGTATATTGTACGCCAGCTGAGAAAATTTTTATGCATTTACTGCCCAGGCAGCAAAAACCGGATACCCCATCAGGCTCCGGTTTTAATTTGCCGTCTTTTCTTCTCCGATCTTGCGCAATGCTTTCTCCTCTTTTTCCTTTTGGGAGCGCTTTAAAAAATGCGGGAGCGCAAGCAGCTGGTAAGCATTGCAGATGAGAAGCGGGAAAAGCATAAGATAAAGCGAGGATATGCTATTGACACGCAAAGCTGGCACCCACTCGAGAATGGTCACTGCCACCATGAAAAACAAGGCAGGAATAAAAGCCCCTGCACTTTTTGCCTGCTTCGTCTTAGCAGCTGCCGCCACAAACGCGGACACAAGGATCAGTGCTGCAAACAGCAGGGACTGGCGGGTATCCGCGCGGAAGTACACAAAATCGAACAGTACATAACAGGCTGCAACAAGCTGAATGGCCTGCCAAACAAGCCGCGAACGGAAAATGTCAAGCCCGAGCTGGTGCACGGTTAACCAGGCGAAGAAACCTACCTGACTGACAAGACTGAAAATCAAGCCCAACCCCGCAAACCAGAAAAACGCGCCAGCGATGGACAAAAGATCCGCATGTGCAAAATAAGGCGCCATTTCCGGCCAGCGGACGAAAAACCCGAGAATCCCGGCTGACACCCCTCCGATGGCAAGAGCGGCAAAAAAGAAACGAACCCAGTTCCGGCTTGTCAATCCCCATCCCCCTTTGCCTTTAAAGTACCTTTATTGTAACAGAGAATCATGAGAAAAATCCAGCACATCATGCCGGCTTTCCCAACTGTACTGTTTTACCAATCCGCACGATGAAGCCGGTTTTTGCAGAGCTGTAGCACGATCAGGCTCCGGTCCCGGGAAAAAATTCCAGTGCTTTTAAGCCTCCCCGCCGAGCGCATAATCCGAAAAGAACTTCACATATTAAAGATAGAATGAAGAAGGGAGCCAAAAGCATGAAACCAAGAACCGTTTTGCTCCTGATCAGCCTTTGCGCTGCCCTTACAGCCTGCTCGGGCGAGGCTTCAACAGGCGGGCAAGCGGATTATAACCAGACGAAAAAAATGGTCATTGACATATTGAAAACCGATGAAGGAAAAAAAGCGCTGCAGGACGTGATTACAAGCGACGGAATGAAAAAGAATCTGGTCATTGACAAGGCGTACATGAAAGAAGCGATCGAACAAACATTAACTTCCGATAAAGGCAAGGCTTTTTGGAGAGAAGCCATGCAGGATCCGAAATTTGCCGCCGCGGTTGCAGACAGCATGAAAACTGAAAACAAAGCGCTGTTGAAAAGTTTGATGAAGGATCCGGATTACCAGGCAATGATGATGGATATTTTAAAAGACCCGGCTTACGAAAAAGAAGTGCAAACGATGCTAAAGAGCAAAGAAATGCGGAAAACCATGCAGGAGGTTGTCATCGATACGTTTAATGACCCGGCTTTTAAAGCGAAAATGGAAGACAGTCTGCTGAAAGCGGCGAAAACGATGAAAGACAAAAAGTAGCGGCGGGATTTGGCTCCGCCGCTTTCCACATTTATTTTTTCAGCTTGTCCACAATTTTTTGTGCGATTTCCGTATAAATTTTTCCGAGCCGGTGGTCTTCGGCATAGATGGACGGCGCGAAATCATGTTCATTCCAGTCCGGCTGCTGAAGCGGGAGCTGACCGAGCACTTCGGTCCGCAATTCTTCGGCAAGTTTTTCCCCGCCGCCGCGACCAAATACATACTCGCGTTCGCCGGTCACCTTGCTTTCAAAATAAGCCATATTTTCAATGACACCGAGCAAATTGTGTTCCGTCCGGAGTGCCATCGCGCCGGCCCGTGCCGCAACGAAAGCCGCAGTCGGATGCGGGGTTGTCACGATAATCTCATTGCAGCGCGGCAGCATCGAATGGATATCGAGCGCCACATCCCCGGTGCCCGGCGGCAAGTCAAGCAGCAAATAATCGAGGTTGCCCCATTCCACTTCATGGAAGAAATTGTTCAGCATTTTGCCAAGCATCGGCCCGCGCCAGATCACCGGCGCATTGTCTTCTACAAAAAAGCCCATCGAAATGACCTTGACCCCGAACCGTTCCACCGGGATAATTCTTTCTCCGCGGACAACCGGACGCTGCATAATGCCCATCATGTCCGGCACGCTGAATCCGTAAATATCGGCATCAATCAGGCCGACCTTTTTCCCAAGGCGGGCGAGTGCAACCGCCAAATTGACGGAAACGGTCGATTTCCCAACGCCGCCCTTGCCGCTTGCAATGGCGATAAATTCCGTTTTGGCGGAGCCGAGCGGGTTTTTGTTGTCTTCCTGCAACAAATCGCGGAACCGGTCGAGCGTTTCTTTCGGCAGTTCGCCGAAACGGATGCCGACTGTATTCGCGCCAATCCCTTTCAATGCTTTCACAATGGCCATCTGCAGCTGCAGCTGTTCGCTTGTGCCGGTTTTGGCAATCGCCACTTTGACACTGACATGCTGGATCTCTTCTTTGATTTTGATTTCGAGGATCCCTTTTGTTTCTTCGAGCGTTTTATGTAAAAAAGGATCTTCAAACCCTTTTAACACGTCGTAAACCTGTTGTTCCGTCAACATTTTCTACACCATCCTTAAAATGAAGTCGTTTCCAGCTTGATTCCAGTATACCATACAATGGCAGTGTTTTGCGCTGGAACGGCTCCGGATGCTTGTCAGTTCTTTAAATCCTTTTCTTTTGTAAAGTAGCGCATAATCCCTTCATAAATGGATGCTGCCACCTTTGTCTGGTATGCGTCGGACTTTAGTTGCTCCCGCTCCCCGGGATTGGACAAAAACCCGATTTCCACAAGGCAGCCCGGTTTTTTCGCATGCTTCAGCAAATACACATTAGACAATGTTTTGGAAGCCCGGTTTGTATTTTCGAGATTCCGGACCAGCTCCGCCTGGATAAACGTGGCGATCCTTTTATTTTCAATCATAGTCGGGGCGTAAAAAGTCTGGGCGCCGTGCCACTGTGATTGCGGAATGGCGTTCAGATGGATGCTGATAAAAAGATCCGCTTCCGACTCGTTGATCAGGGAAAGCCTTTTTCTTAAATCCTCCACTTTGCGGCGGCTGTAGCCCTTTGTCTCGTTATCAGCAAGGTCTGTATCCGTTTCGCGCGTCATAATAACAAGCGCGCCCTGCTGCTGAAGATAGTCTTTGATTTTGGCCGCCACACTTAAGGCAACATCTTTTTCCAGCACTTCATCTCCCGTTGCCCCGCCGTCCGGCCCCCCGTGCCCCGGATCCAGATAGATGATTTTCCCGGAAAGCGGCAGATTCCACGGGCGCCACGTATCTTTTTGGAAAAACTCAAACTGCACAAGTAAAAATAAAAGGGTGACACCAAGCAGAAACCCCGCAATTTTGATTTTCCGTTTCATCACAATCTCCCTCTCCCTGTCCTTATTGAAAAGTTATGGGACAAGGGAGGAAAATAGAACTGCAAAAAAGGGAGCCGCAAACGGGCATCCCCTAATGAAGCCGCAGTTTCCGCCTTTGTTCGCCTTTTTTAAAGCCGTAAGACCAAAAGTAGTCGGCAAACTGCTCGCATGTATAGTAAATGGACTCCTGCATCGTATCATTGCCGAATGTCCAATAAAGCCAAAAATTGTACAGAGTATCTGTAATATGCTTTAATTCGGTTTCGCACCGTTTCTTTGCCTGCTCGGCCGGCTCGCCGTAATACCCGAACCGGCTGTAATGGCCGCCCAATAAATAGGCTTCAATGGCGACATCGTAACACCCTTCTTCGATCCCCTGCTCCATCCACGCTCCCCCGTTGATCCGGAACGAACCGAAATGGGACTGGAAGCTTTTCTTCAGCACTTCAACCGGCAGTTCGCGGAGCAAATTGCGTTCCGCCTTCATTTGCCTCTCCCGTCTTTTCGCAGACAGGGTGGTAATGACTTCATTCATCTCTACCCACTCCTTACCGGTATTGTACGCGGGCGTAGAGGCGTCGATACTTTATAATGATTTCCAAACAAGGAATCGATATCGCAACATGGGCGCGCGCTTTAAGCCAACACACCGCTCAGGAGCGCGCATCCTTTTTTTCAGTATGCTCCGGCTCCTGGTCAAATCCCCGGTCATCAATCCGGCATGCCTCAAGCGGGATGACTTTTGTCCGCTTTACGAGCTTGTAGCCGAGCCACATGATGGCAAAAAGCGGGATGCCGAGATACGCGGCAATGGCGCTCATCCAGTCGATACGGCCGCCGAGGAATGCCTGATAATCCTGCGCAAGAATAACGATCACGCCGACAATCAGCGCAAAAATCGGGCCGAACGGGTACCATTTCGCATGGTAAGGGAGATCGTCAAGTGAACGTCCCTGGGCGAGATACGCTTTCCGGAAACGGTAATGGCTGGCGGCAATCCCGAGCCAGAAAATAAAGCCCGTGACGCCCGCTGCATTCAACAGCCAGATATAAATGGCGCCGTCCCCGAATGCGGATGCGAGAAATGCAAGCGCGCCGACAATGGCCGTGGCAACAAGGGCTGCGACCGGCACACCGCGTTTGTTCAGTTTGCCGAAAAACTTCGGCGCCTGGCCTTCATGGGCCATTGCATACAAAATCCTTGTGGAAGCATACAGGCTCGAGTTTCCCGCCGACAGCACAGCCGTTAAAATGACCGCATTCATCAGGGATGCAGCAAATGCAAGCCCCGCTTTTTTAAAGACAAGCGTAAACGGGCTCACCATTACATCCGTACTTTGCAAACTTTTTGTCGTATAAGGGATAATCAGCCCGATGACAAGAATTGCAAGGACATAAAACAACAAAATGCGCCAGAAAATGCTTTTGATTGCTTTCGGCACGTTTTTGCGCGGATTCTCGCTTTCCCCGGCTGCAACGCCGACAATTTCCGTCCCCTGGAATGAAAATCCGGCTGTAATGAACACGCCAAGCACGGCAAGCGCACCACCGTGGAAAGGCGCATCCCCGATTGTAAAGTTTTTAAAGCCGGCCGGTGCCCCGCCCAATATGCCAAATATCATCAAAAAGCCGGTAACAATAAAAAGGATAATGGTCGCCACTTTGACAAAGGAAAACCAGTACTCTCCTTCGCCATAGCCTCTCACGGACAAAATGTTCAAAAGAAAAATCACGAGCAAAAACAGGCCGCTCCACAACCAGCTGGGGCTGTGCGGAAACCAAAATTTCATGACCAGCGTCGATGCCGACAGTTCCGCTGCAAGACAAATGGCCCAGCTGTACCAGTAATTCCAGCCGAGCGCAAAACCGAGCGCCGGATCAATAAAGCGGGTTGCATACGTACTGAATGCCCCGCTTGTCGGCATAAATGAAGCCAGTTCCCCGAGGCTTGTCATAATAAAATAGACCATCACACCGATAACCAAATAGGCAAGCAGCGCTCCCCCCGGACCCGCCTGGTAAATCGCGGCGCCGCTTCCGAGAAAAAGCCCGGTCCCGATCGAGCCGCCGAGTGATATCATGGTCAGATGCCGCGCCTTTAAACGCCGTTTCAGGCCGGATTTTTGTGTTGCCATCGTATGTTCATCTCCATTTATCTATCATACGCATCTGGTTAAAATAAATCACAACGTCCATACCATAGCACAAAAAATTCCGGATGAAAACAGGATTTTGCATATTTCCAGCATTTTGTTGCATAATCTTACATCCCTATGTAGAAAAACGTGCAGCAAGGTTTTGCACCTGCTGCACGTTTGCCGTTTATAAGACCGGCTACTTTTCGATGTACCCTTTTTCTTCCAAAAAGCGGATCACCTGCCCGACAGCCTGTTCCAACGGCTGTTTGTCGGTTTCCACGACAAGTTCCGGATGTTCCGGGGCTTCATAAGGGGCATCTATACCGGTAAAATTTTGTATTTCCCCATTGCGGGCTTTTTTGTATAAGCCTTTCGGGTCCCGCTGTTCACATTCTTCCAGCGGGCAGTTCACGTAAATCTCTACGAATTCATTATCTTCGACCAGTTCGCGCACCATGTCCCTGTCAGCACGGTACGGTGAAATGAACGCCGTCAGCACCATTACGCCGGCATCCACGAACAGTTTTGATACCTCTCCGATGCGGCGGATATTTTCTTTCCGGTCTTCCGGGGAAAACCCGAGATTTTTATTCAACCCGTGGCGGATATTATCGCCATCGAGGATATACGTGCGGATCCCCCGCCCGTGGAGTTCCTGTTCAACGGCGACGGACAGCGTGGATTTCCCCGCCCCGGATAACCCGGTAAACCAGAGGACTGCGCTGGAGTGCCCGTTTAACCTCCGGCGGTCTTCTTTTTTAATTTGGGTTTCATGCCATGTGATATTGGTTGCTTTCGCCATGCGGCCGGTTCCCTCCTTATGATTTGCGGACGTTTAATTGTGCACTTTCATCCCTTTGATCAGCACTTCTGCCACTTCCGGCCGGGAAAATTCTTTCGGCGGTTTTTGGCCGGCGCGCAGCATTTCGCGCACTTTTGTCCCGCTCAAATGAATATGGTCTTCTTTTCCGTGCGGACAGGTTTTCGTTGTGGCCATATTGCCGCATTTCGTGCAGTAAAACGCATGCTCAAATTTTAAAATGGTGATGCCCAGTTCCTGCTCCACAGTGCTGATCAGTTCCTGTGCTTCATACGTCCCATAATAATCGCCGACACCGGCATGGTCCCGGCCGACAATGAAATGGGTGCAGCCGTAATTTTTACGGACGAGCGCATGCAGGATTGCTTCCCGCGGGCCTGCATAGCGCATGGCGGCAGGGTAAATAACAAGGCGCACACGATCTTTTGGATAATAATGTTTCAAAATCACTTCGTAACTTTCCATCCGGATATCCGCCGGAATATCATCGCTTTTTGTCTCGCCGACAAGCGGGTTTAAAAGCAGCCCGTCAACGATTTCAAGCGCGCTTTTCTGAATGTATTCATGGGCGCGGTGGACCGGGTTGCGCGTCTGGAAGCCGACAATCGTTTTCCAGCCGAGGGATGCGAACAATGCCCTTGTTTCTTTCGGATCTTTATAATAAGCGGCAAACTCGTCATGATTCGGGCGGTTTAAAAGCGTAACCGGCCCTGCAAGATACACATCCCCGTTTTCATATAAGCGTTTAACGCCGGGGTGCGCCGGGTCGGTTGTCCCGTACACGAGCCTTGCTTCCCGTTCTTTGTCCACTGTATACTTTTCTTCCAGTGTGAGCGTGCCGTAGATCACGCCGTCTGCACCTTTTAATGCGAGCGTTTCGCCGGTTTCAAACCTTTCCGCTTCCTCTTCTGTTACGGGAAGCGTAATCGGAATACTCCAGATAAGGCCGTTTGAAAGCCGCATATTTTCCACAACCGTTTCATAATCCTGCTTCCCCATAAACCCGGTCAGCGGGCTGAAGCCGCCGATGCCGATCAGTTCCAGGTCGGAGATGCTCCAGTCGGAAACGGTTAATGCCGGTAATTGTTCTGCCTGTTTTAAAGCTTCCGCACTGTGGTTTTCCCGGTTTACCAATATACCGCCGTGCGGGATGCTCGTTGAAAAAGCCATGTTCCAATTTCCTCCACTCGTTTGCATTTTTCCTATAAAAACAATTGGAATACTTCCATAATATTTATTTTAGCATTAAACAGATTATTTTTGCATTTATTTTTTTGCAGATCTTGGCGGATCACGGTACAGCTCGCCGTAATCATTTAAATAATCCTGGTATAGCTTCTCGACCGCTCATGATATGCCCTGGACTGAAAGACTTCCTTCAAGGGCAAGCAAGTATCTCCGTGATGTCTACACGCTGCATCAAATCGTCAAGGCTTGTTTGCAGTGCCGGGGGAAGAAAAGATTGATTTTCTGCCTCAGCTTCGTTTCGTCTTCCAGCTATGGCAAATGAAAGGTGCCGGCAATTTACAGTGACAATCAAGTGTATGATCAAATCGTTGTTCGTGTGAAACAATGATCCGCTTTAATCCGTAAGTTCGGATGGAGAATGGGTCCTAAGTTGCCGCTGGCAGAGATCGCGATGCCATCATGAAGAGGCTTATAAAATGATGAACAAGTTAGCCTCTTCCCTGTTCCCGCGCTTTGTTTACCTGCAGCCATCCAGGGAAAATAGAATGCTGACAGTACATATAAGAAAGGAAGGAAGAAAAGGTCCATGAAACGATTCAGCCGTTTGCTTCAGTACATCCTGCCGGCCGCCCTCCTTTGTGCGCTTGTTCCGGGCCGACCCCTGGCTGCATCTGAAAAAGGGACCATTGTTGTCGTGTCTTTTGACGGCATGAAAAACGATTATGTCCACGAACATAAAAAGGAACTGCCGCATTTAAACAAAATTATGAAGCATGGATTTGATGCCAAAGACATTACAGCGGTTTATCCGTCCCTCACCGCCGCCTCCCATGCTTCCATTGCAACAGGGGCCAAGCCGGAGAAAACCGGCCTGGTCAGCAACGCATTTCACAATAAAAATTTTAAACTGACGGAAACAGAGGACGCCTTCTGGTCTGCACTGGACGTCCCGGCCATCTGGTCAGAAGCACGCAAATACGGAAAAGTGACGGCGACGATCTGCTTTCCCGGCTCCAACCCGGAAGTTTCAAAGGCGCATGCCGATTACGCCATCTATTACAAGGATACTTTTGCAAAAAGTGACCTTGTCCATCTTACATTCCGTCCCGCCAAAGGATGGAACAATGCCCCGAAAAGCCGGAAACCGCTAAAAGAAGCCGTTTACCGGTTAAAACTTAAGGGAGCAAAGAACCGGACCATTCATGTGCTGGCTGCCGCTCTTCACCATGATGCGTATGACCTTTTCTATTTTTCGGACAACAAAACGATTGAAGATAAAGATGCGCGAGTGGGTGTCAATCAATGGGGCAGTTTCACGTTAAATGAAAATCATCAACCGGCCGGCTTCTGGTTCAAGATGAAAAAAACCGACCGCACCCTGTCGAAAGCGGAAATGTACCGGACAGCGGTCACATCTGCCGCAATCAAGGGACCGGGGGATTTTGCCAAAACGATAAACAGCCTGTTCGGATTTTTCCCTGTGGATGAAGACTTGGCTGCCCTCAAAAAAGGCTGGATTACCCGGACAGAATATGAAGACATCTCCACCCGCTTTGCCCAATGGGTGCAAAATGTCTCCTTATTCATTAAGGATCGCTATAAACCGGATCTGCTCATGTTTTATGAGCCGCAAATCGACCATGAAGAACATGCCTATTTGTCAACAGACCCGCGCCAGCCCGGCTATTCCGATAAAAAAGCAAAAACATATGCGGCCCGGGTCCGTTGGGCGTATCAATTGGCCGACCATACAGTTGGAAAAACATTGCAGTCACTCGGGGAAAATGACAAATTGTTTGTTGTGTCAGACCACGGCATGGAACCGATGCACACCGGGCTCTCTCCGAATTACGAGCTTAAAAAACACGGTCTGCTTGTTTTAAAGAAAAACGGAGAAATTGATTTGAACCGGACAAAAGCGTATGCAGTTGCTTCTGGCACGATGGCCCATGTCTACATCAATTTGAAAGGAAGGGAGAAAGGCGGAATTGTTTCTAAACAAGATTACGGGAATGTGCAGCAGGAGGTGGCAAGAATTTTTTCGTCTGTCCGCGATCCACGCATCCTTGCTTCAAAATCCAAACTGGCGGGTTTCTATCTTTCGGACTGGTGGCAAGGCATAACAAACGGGCATAGCAGCTGGTCCACTACAAAAGAAACCATATCGTCCCTGTATGATACGGTAAAAAATGACCCGGCCCGGCCGTACGAGTCCGTGATCAAAGCGCAAAGCAAAAAAAGTGAATGGTTTCATCACCCACACGCCGGTGATGTGACGCTTGTCGCAGCGAGAGGTTACATGATGGATTCGGACATCTCTTCCTCTTTCCATGCCCCGTCCGAACTTGGGAACCACGGTGGCAACCCAGAAAGGAGCGATCTGCGCCCGGTGCTGCTTGTATATGGAAAAGGCATTCCGCATAAAAAGGTATCGCGCCGACTTTCTTTAATCGACATTGCCCCGACGCTTTACCGGATGATGAACGTGCCTGCGCCTTTCTTTGTGGACGGGAAGGAAATAAAAGAACTGGTGCCATAATGGCGGGAGAGAGGGCAAAGCCGCTGCTTACGGCGGCTTTGCTGTTTTTTTATGGTTGATGTTTAAAATGTAGTCGAAGGATTATCAATTTTATCATCTTTACAAAATATTTATATGCTCAATTATTATTCAGGAGAGGCTAGAACGAGCGTGCCCCCATATAAATAACTATATTATTTTCTATTCCAAAAACGTTGCTGAGCGATAGCAGAGACAAACTCCTCACCGAAGTAAGGATTATTTGCGGCAAAAACGACCCCGAGTAAGTTATTCTTCTCTGTTGCTTTCATATAAGTATGTGCAGTTGTTGCAACACCAATCGGTTTATAATGTTTGTATGCTTCACTTACAAAACGCATGATATCCTGACTGAACCTTATTTCATTTCCGGAACTTCCGCCAACGATATAGAGTGAATCAAACAGGTTGGGATTTGTTGTTAGAAATGTTTTATTCACTTTGAATTTCGTGCCATCTGTCCCTGTCACCGTTCCAAACTTTTCACCAACAAAGTCGATAGAAACACCATATTTCCGCAAGAGACCAATGACAGTTTTTACCTCTTTCCCATTAAAATGATTGCCGATTAGAACGCCCACTTTAAGCGAATATGGATATTTTGGCGTATTCATCATGCTAAGAGCCAGGGAACTTGCTGTAACTGGAACTTGCACCCCGCTCGAACGATTCACACCAACATATTCAGCAATAGTGGTTGCCAAACCTTCATCAACATTGGCAAACATATCAACGACTTGCTGGCGAACTGATTGGCTTTTCACGTTTCCGAGCTGAAAGCAAAATGCTTGTGTAATATGCTGCTTCTCAACAGACGACATACTATTCCAAACCAGTCTGGCCTGCGAAAAGTAATCTTTAAACGATTTGCTTTCCGCTTTAATCTTGTGCCCCTCTACCTTCTCCTTGTAATGCACATACCCGCCTTCTGCCGGACTGGAAGTGGCAGGAGTATTATGCGCTAAGGAATTTTTATGATAGTTTATTTTTCCAACATTGATTTTTTGTTGCATATACCCGCCTTGCTGGTTATTGTGAACCGGGCAGATGGGACGATTGATCGGTATTTCATTGAAGTTTGGCCCGCCAAGTCGGTGCATTTGTGTATCCCGATAAGCAAATAATCTGCCTTGTAAAACCGGATCATTGGAAAAATCTATTCCCGGGATCACATTTGCTGGATTAAACGCTACCTGTTCTACCTCCGCAAAGAAATTATCAACATTTTTATTTAATGTCATTTTCCCGATAATTTCTACGGGAACCATTTCTTCCGGCCATAATTTGGTAGGGTCTAAAATATCGAAACCATACTTAAATTCATCATCCTCATCAATCATTTGTACACCTAATTCAAATACAGGGTAAGCTCCAAGCTCAATGGACTCCCACAGGTCTCTTCGATGGAAGTCGGGGTCCACCCCACCAATAATTTGCGCTTCATCGATTAGTAATGAATGAACGCCAAGGACAGGCTTCCATTGAAATCTTACAAAAGTAGCTTTTCCATCATCGTTTACAAATCGAAAGGTATTAATACTGAACCCTTGCATCATTCGCCAACTTCTGGGAGCGGTTCGATCAGACATTGCCCACATAATGAAATGAGCAGAAGCTTGATTATTGGCAACAAAATCCCAAAAATTATCATGAGCGGGTGAGGCTTGTGGGATATCATTATGTGGCTTCGGATTAAGCGCATGTATCGCATCCGCTAACTTAAAGGCATCGTTAAGAATGAATACAGGGAATGAGAGCGCTAATAAATCGTAATTCCCTTCCCTTGTATAAAACTTAGTTGAAAAGCCGCGTGGACCCAATGTCGTATCACTTGACCCTTTATTTCCTTGCATGTTGGAAAATCTAACAAATACGGGTGTCTTTTCCCCGGGTTTCTGTAGAAAGCAAGCTTTTGTATATTGTTTCATTGACTTATACAATTCAAATTCCCCATGTGCCCCGAAACCTCTTGCTTGAACAACTCTTTCCGGTATCCGTTCATGGTCAAAATGCATCTGTTTTTCAAAAAAATAAAAGTCCTCCATTAATGTAGGGCCGCGGACTCCAGCTTTTAAAGTCTGTTCATCATTTGAAATCTTTACCGACTCATTGGTTGTAAGTTTCTTACCTACATTGTTAACACGGAACTGTTCTAGTTGCTCATCCTTTCTATTCACGCTCACTTTCTTCCTGTCGTTTGTTGCTTCATCCATGTGATCACCCTTCACAAATAAACTTCAAACTAATATATTCATACGTTGCAATCCGGTAAATTATGCCGGATCACCCTTTTCAATCTACAAGGAGCAACTTGTCCCAGTATTGCTTGAATATCTAAGATATGAACTATCTCCTCTCGAATCTTTTCGGTACGGAAGTTTATTGTTATAACAGTCTTCTTGCATTTGCTGCGTCACATGTGGTCACGGGTTTTTTTGGACATAAAAAAGACCCTCCCCACATAAGTGAAGAGAGCCTTTGAAATGCCAATAATTTAACGTTTCGAGAACTGAGGTGCACGACGAGCGCCTTTGAGACCGTATTTCTTCCGTTCTTTCATACGGGCGTCACGTGTCAGAAGGCCTGCGCGTTTTAACACTGCACGGTATTCAGGATCAGCCTGCAGCAATGCGCGGGCAATACCGTGGCGGATTGCGCCAGCTTGGCCTGTGAAACCGCCGCCTCTTACGTTTACGAGAACATCGTAGCTGCCGTTTGTTTCTGTTATATTCAATGGTTGTTTAATCACTTCAACTAAAGCTTCGAACGGAATGTAATCTTTTACATCACGCCCGTTCACCGTAATATTGCCATTTCCAGGAACTAAGCGGACACGTGCAACAGAACTTTTGCGGCGTCCAGTTCCGGCGTATTGTACTTGTGCCAAAATAATGCCCTCCTTTTAAAATTATCCGCGAAGTTCGTAAACTTCCGGTTTTTGTGCTTCATGCGGATGCTCTGTACCAGCATACACATGTAATTTTTTAAACATTTGGCGTCCAAGAGAACCTTTCGGAAGCATGCCTTTAATAGCCAGTTCCAGCATTTTTTCCGGATATTTCGTTCGCATTTCGCCTGCTGTACGTTGTTTCAAACCGCCTGCAAACTGGCTGTGGCGGTAGTAAATTTTGTCTTCCAGTTTTTTGCCTGTCAATTCTACTTTAGAAGCATTCAGGATGATCACATGATCGCCCGTATCCACGTGCGGTGTGAAAGTTGGTTTATGTTTGCCGCGTAAAATGGATGCCACTTCAGAAGCGAGGCGCCCAAGGGTCTTGCCTTCAGCATCCACTACGTACCATTTACGTTCAACGTCGTTTGCTTTTGCCATATAAGTCGTACGCATGAGTTACCCTCCTAAAAAATATTCACAAAAACACAGTCATGATCTATTGTCATTATCACAATAAGTTTCCGGGGCTTATCGTGGAGTTAAAAAAACAATACCATAGGTTATATTATCGTTTTGGGGCAAGAATGTCAAGCGAATGTTACGCCTGGCCCGGTTGTTTTTATCTTCTTTTGATCATGCGGATTCATGCTCCGTCAATAAGATACTTTCCATAAATACAACCCTTCCGGCGGCGCAGTTTTGCCCGCATAAATCCGGTTCCGTTTTTCAAGGATTTCGCGCATTTCACCGGGGTCGCGTTTGCCACTTCCGATTTCAAGCAAAGTGCCGGTTAAGATCCGTACCATATTGTATAAAAAACCGTTTCCTTTAAAACAGATCACCAATTCATCGTCCTGCTGCAAAAACCGAATCTCTTTTAACGTACGAATCTTGTCTTCCACCTCTGTTTTCGCTGAACAAAAACTCGTAAAATCATGGGTGCCGAGCACGGTCTCAGCTGCTGCTTCCATCGCCTCGATATCAAGCGAATACCAGACCCTTAACGCGTAACGGTGCTTAAACGGACTGCGGACATGAGAAAAATAGATCCGGTAGCGGTATTCCTTCTCTTTTACCGAGTAGCGGGCGTGAAAAGCAGGGTCCGCATATGCCGCTTTCGAGACCGAAATATCGCCTGGAAGCAGGCTGTTTAAAGCGGCCGGCCAGCTTGTTTCCGGAATAGAAAGATCCGTATCGAAATGGATCACCTGCCCCATCGCGTGCACGCCGGCATCCGTCCTTCCTGAAGCCGCCGTTTTCACGTGGCGGCCTTTATGAAGAGTGGCCAGCGCCTTTTCAATTTCCTGCTGGACCGTCCGCTGCCCCGGCTGGACCTGGTACCCCGCGAATCGGGAACCATCGTAACTGACCGTACATTTTACGCGCTTCATAAAATCCCCCCGTCACGAAACAGCACGAGCAGGACAATAACGACGGCCAGCGCACAAATGGACAGCGTATCAGCCGTACGCCAGACGAGCAGGCGGTATTTCGTCCGCCCCTCTCCGCCCTGGTAACCCCGGGCCTCCATTGCCGTTGCCAGCTCTTCCGCACGTTTGAACGAACTGACAAACAGCGGAATTAATAGAGGAATAATGGCTTTCACCCGGTCTTTTATACTCCCGCCGGAAAAATCGACACCCCGGGCCATCTGCGCCTTCATGATTTTTTCCGTCTCGTCCATTAATGTCGGAATAAACCGCAGGGAAATGGACATCATTAATGCCAGTTCATGGACCGGAAATTTTACTTTCCGGAGCGGCGCAAGCAGCATTTCAATCCCGTCTGTCAGCGAAATCGGCGTTGTCGTCAGCGTCAAAAGCGATGTTAAAAAGATCAGCAGCATAAACCTGAGCGAAATAAACACACCCTGCCGGATCCCTTCACTATAAATATGAATAAATGCATAATGGAAAACAAGGCTGCCCTCGCGATTGAAAAATAGCTGCAGAAAAAAAGTAAAAATGACCAGCCATAAAATCGGCAATAACCCTTTAATAAAAAAGCGGACAGGAACTCTTGAAACCAGCATCACAAGCAAGGTAAAGATTACCAGAATCCCGTAGGTGACCGCATTATTGGCCAAAAATACAATACAAATAAAGACAAATACAAAAATCAATTTTGAACGTGGATCCATCCGGTGAATGACGGAATCGCCCGGAATATAGCGCCCGAAAATCATTTTTTCCATCATACGCGCCCACCCCGTTTCAAAACCGATTGCAATGCTTCCGCAAGTTCTTCCACTGTCAGGCATGTCTTATTGAACTTCATACCGGTTTTTTCCTCGAGCATGGTCTGGAAGCGGACAATCTCCGGCACGCTTAATCCCCATTTTTCAAGCAACCCGGGATCGGAAAAGATGTCACGGGGTGCGCCTTTTTTCATCAATTTCCCCTGATGCAAAATGACGAGTTCATCGGCATATAGGGCGGCATCTTCCATGCTGTGGGTAACAAGCACAGTCGTTAAATGCTTCTTCTGGTGCAATTCGTAAAACATGCCCATCATCTCGTGGCGCCCGCGCGGATCAAGCCCGGCAGTCGGCTCGTCCAGCACAAGCACGTCCGGTTCCATCGCAAGCACACCAGCGATGGCAACTCGCCGCATTTGCCCGCCTGACAGGTCAAACGGCGATTTTGCAAGAATCTCTTCTGAAAGCCCGACAAGCCGGATGAGCTCCCTCGCCCGCTGTTTCGCTTCTTTTTCCGGAACGCCGAAATTCTTCGGGCCGAAACAGATGTCTTTTTCCACCGTTTCTTCAAACAGCTGGTGTTCAGGAAACTGGAACACAATCCCGACTTTTTGCCGGATCGCCTTCAAGTTTTTTTCCTTTTTTCCGCCTTCAATCACCCGGCTGCCGATTGTTACTTTTCCTTTTGTCGGCTGAAGCAGGGCATTCAAATGCTGCAGCAGCGTCGATTTACCTGAGCCGGTATGCCCGATCACGGCGATATAGCGGCCGGACGGGATGGCGAGGGAAATGTCATAGAGTGCAAGCCTTTCAAACGGCGTATTCGGCTGATACCGGTATTCTACTTGTTCAAATGCAATGTCCATAGTGCATCCACCAATTCTTCATCTGTTAAATAAATTTCCGGTAAGTCCAAGCCCCTTGCTTTTAGCGCTTTTGCCATTTTGACCGGGAACGGAATATCAAGGCCAAGCGCAGTCAATGTCTCATCCATTTGAAAAATGTCACGCGGTGTGCCTTCCCGGTAGACCTCGCCGCGGTTCATCACGATCATCCGTTCCGCCTGGGCAGCTTCTTCAAGATCATGGGTAATCGAAATGACGGTCAGCCCTGCTTCTTGTTTCAGCTGTCGAATCGTCTCCAGCACTTCTTTGCGGCCGACCGGATCGAGCATGGACGTGGCTTCATCCAAAATGATCACTTCCGGCTTTAGCGCGATGATCCCGGCGATCGCCACCCGTTGTTTTTGCCCGCCTGATAAATGGTGCGGTTCGCGGTCCACAAAGTCCGACATCCGCACCCGCTTTAAGGCATCATGGACGCGTTTCACCATTTCCTCACGCGGCACACCGTGATTTTCCAGCCCGAATGCGACATCATCCTGAACGGTTGTACCGACAAACTGGTTGTCGGGATTTTGAAACACCATGCCGACGCGCCTTCTGATCTCCCAGACATTTTCATCCGACAACTTGAGGCCGGAAACCGTTATCGTGCCCTTTCCGGGAAACTGCAAGCCGTTTAAGAGCCTCGCCAGCGTAGACTTTCCGGATCCGTTATGCCCGACAATGGCCAGCCACTCGCCTTTATAAACTTGAAAAGAAATATTTGTTAGTGCATACGTTTCCTGTTCCGGGTAACGGAAGGAAACCTGGTCGATGTCAATGATCACGTTCGTGCTGTCTGCCAATGCCGGATTCCTCCTCTGTAACCTGCTTTTTAGCACGGTTAAAACATGCTAAGCAATCCTTCGCTATTCTCTTCAACTTCATTTCCATCCTGATGGCGGCGCCGCAAAATTGCTTGGGTGTTTACCCAGCCTTTATGCGCCTCGCCACGCGTCAGCAACAGCCCGTTTACAAACGGCTTCTCTTCCGAACGATGATAACCAATGTTTCACCCGTTTGCTTGTATTTATATTTTACCGTATTGTCGTGCAGTTTGGCGGGTAAAATATCCCCATAATAAAAAAGCCTGCACCCCTCTTCAGTGTAGACGTTAACAATCCGGCGCACAGAAATAAAAAGGGGTGCAAGAGCTAGACGGGCACAAAATGCGCCCATCGTAACACTCACAGTTTATTGCATCACACATAAACGAAAAGGTTTTGCAATCACAGACTGTCCTAGAGCTGCTGCAATTACAAACCGAAAAAAGATAGAAAAAGGGCAAAGAAGCAGTTAAGAACCTTTCAACTGTCCAGCCCTCAAGAAAATCATTCGTTTACTTGCTCTTGATCTTGCTCTTGATTCTGATCTTGCTTTTCTTTTTCAACGAATTCAATAATGGCAACCGGTGCACCATCTCCGCGGCGCGGGCCTACTTTCAAGATGCGGGTGTAGCCGCCCCGGCGATCCGCGTAACGTTCTGCAATGACCGAGAATAATTTTTGAACAGCATCCTGTTTTGTTTCTTCGTCAGCTGTTTCATGGCGTACAAATGCAGCAGCCTGGCGACGGGCATGAAGATCACCGCGTTTTCCAAGCGTAACTAATTTTTCAACAACCGAGCGTAATTCTTTTGCGCGTGCTTCAGTTGTTTCGATACGTTCATTAATGATAAGGTCTGTTGCCAAATCGCGCAGTAATGCTTTACGTTGGGCGCTTGTGCGTCCTAACTTTCTGTAAGGCATGAAGTTCCCTCCCTTATGTTGGATTAATCGCTTTGCCTTCTAACCGGCTCAGTCGTCTTTACGCAAACCCAAGCCCAAATCTTCGAGCTTTGCTTTGACTTCTTCAAGGGACTTGCGGCCAAGATTCCGGACTTTCATCATATCTTCTTCCGTTTTATTGGCCAGTTCCTGAACGGTATTAATGCCGGCACGTTTCAGGCAGTTATAAGAACGGACTGAAAGATCAAGTTCCTCAATTGTCATTTCAAGCACTTTTTCTTTCTGGTCTTCTTCTTTTTCCACCATAATTTCCGCATTTTGTGCTTCATCTGTCAGTCCGACGAAGATGTTCAAATGCTCGGTTAAAATTTTGGCGCCCAAAGCAATTGCTTCTTTCGGGCCGATGCTCCCGTCAGTCGTGACATCCAGTGAGAGCTTATCATAATTGCTGATTTGCCCTACCCGGGTATTTTCGACCTGGTAGTTCACGCGTTGAACCGGGGTATAAATAGAATCTATTGGAATGACACCAATTGGATGGTCTTCCCGCTTATTTTGATCAGCAGGAACATAGCCGCGGCCTTGGTTGGCGGTCATGCGCATACGCAAATGCCCGTTTTCGGCAACCGTCGCAATATAGAGATCCGGATTTAAAATCTCCACATCGCTGTCATGCGTAATATCGGCTGCTGTCACAGCGCCTTCTCCCTGCACATCAATCTCAAGCGTTTTTTCCTCATCGGAATAGATTTTTAATGCCAGCTTTTTGAGGTTCAAAATAATGCTGGTCACATCTTCAACAACGCCTTCAACTGTCGAGAATTCGTGCATCACGCCATCGATTTGGATGGAAGTGACAGCGGCACCCGGGAGTGAGGATAATAGGATACGACGTAAGGAGTTACCCAAAGTAGTACCATATCCACGCTCAAGCGGTTCTATGACGAACTTGCCATAAGTAGCGTCATCGCTGACCTCAACCGTTTCAATTTTTGGCTTTTCAATTTCAATCATTCAAATTAACCCTCCTTCAAAACGTCGAAACCCCGTATAGCACCCCAGAAAGAGCCCTATTCGAAATTCCCCATGCAAAATTCCCTATTATGCATAACAACTGGATCATTCAAATCATTTTTTTTGCAGATTATGCATCATATCCCATTATTGACAAGGATACAAAATCTATACAAAAAGAATCAGACACGGCGACGTTTTGGCGGGCGGCAACCATTATGCGGCACAGGTGTTACGTCTTTAATGGCTGTAACTTCAAGCCCGGCAGCCTGCAGGGCACGGATGGCGGCTTCACGGCCTGCACCAGGTCCTTTTACAGTTACTTCCAAAGACTTCATCCCATGTTCCATCGATGCTTTCGCGGCTGTTTCAGCAGCCATTTGTGCAGCAAACGGCGTTGATTTACGGGAACCTTTGAAACCGAGCGCACCGGCACTGGACCATGCAACAGCATTCCCATGCACATCCGTGATCGTAACGATTGTATTGTTAAAAGTGGAACGAATATGAGCGACTCCTGATTCAATATTCTTTCTTACGCGGCGTTTACGCGTATTTGTTCTGCGTGCCATATGAACAACCTCCTTTGCTTATTATTTCTTCTTACCGGCAACCGTTTTACGCGGGCCTTTGCGTGTACGGGCATTGTTTTTTGTGTTTTGCCCGCGAACAGGAAGACCGCGGCGGTGGCGGAGACCTCTGTAAGATCCGATTTCCATCAGGCGTTTAATGTTCAGAGAAACTTCACGGCGAAGGTCTCCTTCTACTTTCAGCCTGTCCACGATGTCACGAATTTTGTTTACTTCATCCTCTGTTAAGTCGCGGACGCGTGTATCTTCAGAAATTCCGGCCTCAGCAAGAATTTTTTGTGCAGTTGATTTACCAATTCCGTAAATGTATGTTAAAGAAATAACAACACGTTTATCACGTGGAATGTCAACACCGGCAATACGAGCCATACAGGTGCACCTCCTTCAAATTTATCCTTGTTTTTGTTTGTGTTTCGGATTTTCACAGATTACCATTACTTTGCCTTTTCTGCGGATAACCTTGCATTTTTCGCAGATCGGCTTCACAGATGGTCTAACTTTCATGGTTTACCCTCCTTAATATACGGAGTACAAGCCCGGTACCTTTTTTCCAAACAGATTCCCCAGGCAGACTTTCCGTTTCACCGAAAAAGCCGTGTATCTACATTATTTAAAGCGGTACGTAATTCTACCGCGGGTCAAATCATACGGAGACAGTTCAACTGTTACTTTATCACCCGGCAAAATGCGGATAAAGTTCATCCGGATTTTTCCCGACACATGTGCAAGAACAGTGTGACCATTTTCTAATTCTACCTTAAACATGGCATTCGGCAAAGTTTCGCTCACAATGCCCTCAACTTCAATAACGTCATCTTTCGCCATCGAACTTTTCTCCCTCCTCCTAACATTTAGGACCTGGCAATGATACTTTTCCAAAACCTTAAAACGATCAGGCTCGCCAAAACTCCCTCTTCAGGAAGCGGTCGGCCTGCTGCATATTCACGTAAACCGGCTGATCCGAGGGGCCGGCAAGAGCTGATAAACGTTCCCAAGGTTACATGGTTCTTTCATGTCAGTCTTGACCAATCCCATGTCCGGCATACATGTGAACGAACGAAAGCCATTTGCACAGAATTGAATTGCATGAGAGACGTTCGAATGACGCTTACTGGCAATCCTGACAACGGAAGCCGCCTTCCTCATCTATTGATTACAAGTTAACGGATGAAGCAAATCGCCAATAAAACAGAGCCGTCATTTCACCCGTGAAATATCCAGCGGTGAAAATGCCACGAAAACCATTATAACCTTTTTAAGCGGAAATTGCATCAAACTTGAAAAGTTTTTTACCGTCAGGACATGGCCGAAAAGCCGGCCGGTTAAAACTTCCAAAGGTGGTTTCCATCCAACGTGATTGCGGCTCTCATGAATTCACCAAGTCGTTCACGTTTAACCCAGTTGGCTCAGCAATTGATCGATATCCGCAAAAACTTGATGAATATCCTGCTGGCCGTTTACATTCCGCAAATAGCCTTTTTCCTCATAAAAGTCCAGTAGCGGCCGGGTTTGTTTTATATTGACATCGAGCCGGTTCCCGACAGTTTCTGCGTTGTCGTCCGCCCGTTGGTACAGCGGGCCGCCGCATTTGTCGCAAACGCCCTCCGTTTTTGGCGGATTAAACACGAGATGGTAAGTCGCACCGCAATGTTCACAGATTCTCCGGCCGGTCAGCCGCTCTGTCAGAATCTCCCGGTCCACCTCAATATTGATGACATAGTCAAGCTGTTTGCCAAGGCTGCTTAAAATATTTTCCAAAGCTTCTGCCTGGGCAACCGTCCGCGGGAAACCGTCAAGCAGGAAGCCATTTTTGCAGTCATCCTTGCTTAACCGTTCGCGCACGATCCCGATCGTTACTTCGTCAGGGACCAGTTCGCCTTTGTCCATAAAGGACTTGGCTTTAAGCCCCAGCTCCGTTTCTTCCTTTATTGCCGCCCGGAACATGTCTCCGGTGGAAATGTGAGGAATGGCATACTTATCAATGATTTTTTCGGCTTGAGTCCCTTTACCGGCTCCGGGAAGGCCCATTAACACTAGATTCATCGTACAGCCCCCTTATTCCTGACATGGTCTCAAAAAAACGAAACCATTTTTATTTGATAAAGCCTCTGTAATGGCGTTTAACAAGCTGTGCTTCCAGTTGCAGCATCGTTTCAAGCGCAACCCCGATCACAACGAGCAGGCTTGTGCCGCCGATTCTGGCGGAAGCCGGGAGCCCGATGACATTCGTGAAAATGACAGGCAGAATGGCAATCACAGCAAGAAAGATCGAACCGACAAATGTCAGCCGGTATAAAACCGAAGTGACATATTGCTGTGTGTTTTTGCCCGGGCGAATCCCCGGAATATAGCCGCCTTGTTTTTTTAAATTGTCGGCAAGCTGCTCCGGATTGACTTGTACGAATGCATAGAAATACGAGAAAGCGATAATCAATGCCACATAAATCAAAGCTCCGACCGGTTTTGTATAATCAAAAATATACTGGATGGTGCTCGCCACACTGCTGGAACCGAAAAACGAAGCGATCGTCTGCGGCGCAATAATGAACGAAATCGCAAAGATAACCGGAATGACCCCGGCGGCATTGACCTTTAAAGGCAAATGCGTTGATTGCCTGCCGGTTGTTGCCCTGCCGGAAATGTGCTGGGCATACTGGACCGGTATCTTTCTCGATGCCTGCTGGAAATAGATGACTCCGACCACAATGGCCAGAATGATTAATGCAAGAAAAGCCAGCAAAACAATCTTCAAAAACAGCTGGGAACCGGCATTTTCAATTTGCTGTGCGTAAATCTGGTTGATGGCTGTCGGAATCCCGGCGATGATGCCGGCCATAATCAAAATGGAAATCCCGTTTCCAACACCTTTGGCCGTAATTTGTTCGCCGAGCCACATTAAAAATGTGGTGCCGGCTGTCAGCGTAAGTGCGATAATCAAATACGTCCAAAAACCGGACTTCGTAATCAGTGCCCCCTGCGCCAAATTATTAAAGCCATATGACATGCCGAAGCCTTCAATCAAAGCCAGGATAACCGTAAAATAGCGTGTAAACTCATTCAGCTTACGACGCCCCACTTCACCCTGTTTTGCCCACTCGGCAAACTTCGGCACAACATCCATTTGCAAGAGCTGCACGATAATGGAAGATGTGATATATGGCATAATGCCCATTGCAAAAATGGAAAAGTTCCTCAGCGCACCGCCCCCAAAAGTGTTTAGAAAACCGACTAAACCGTTTTGGGTGGAGGCATCCAAAACGGAAGCATCCACATAAGGAACAGGAATAAAGGCCCCTATGCGGAATACGACCAGCATGAGGAGGGTGAAAATAATTTTATTTCTTATCTCACCCACACGCATAAAATTGGCGATTGTCTTGAACATTAAATCACCTCGGCTGTACCGCCGGCAGCTTCTATGGCTTCTTTGGCAGCAGAGGAGAATTTATGTGCTTTTACGGTCAATTTTTTCTCAAGTTTGCCGTTTGCAAGCACTTTTACACCCGATTTTTCCTTGCTGATCACACCTGTTTCCAATAAAAGGGCAGGCGTTACTTCCGTGCCGTCTTCAAAACGGTTTAAAACGTCAAGGTTCACAATGGCATACTCTTTACGGTTAATGTTCGTAAAACCACGTTTTGGCAAACGGCGGAACAACGGGGTTTGACCGCCTTCAAAACCGAGGCGTACACCGCCGCCGGAACGAGCGTTTTGACCTTTGTGCCCTTTGCCGGCTGTTTTTCCGTTGCCGGAACCAATACCACGACCGACACGGTTGCGTTTTTTACGGGATCCTTCTGCAGGTTTTAATTCATGAAGTTTCATGGTTGCACCTCCTTATCTTAAAATCGAAAATTATTGTTCCGATACGGAAACAAGATGGGACACTTTATTGATCATGCCGCGAATTGCAGCATTGTCTTCTTTCTCAACAGTCTGGTTGACTTTGCGCAGGCCGAGCGCTTTTACCGTTTCGCGCTGATCCTGCGGGCGGCCGATGACACTGCGGGTGAGGGTGATTTTCAATTTTGCCATGAGCGTTCCCTCCTTAACCTAATAATTCTTCGACAGATTTATTGCGCAGTTTCGCAACTTCATCCGCACGCTTCAATTGTTTAATGCCGTCCATTGTAGCACGGATCATGTTAATCGGTGTGTTTGAACCAAGCGACTTGGACGTAATATCCGCAATACCCGCAAGTTCAAGGATCGCACGGACAGGGCCGCCGGCGATAACACCGGTACCAGGGGAACCCGGTTTCAGCAAGATTTTGCCTGCACCGAAGTGGCCAACAACTTCGTGCGGAATTGTTGTACCCGCAATCGGTACCTCAACAAGATTTTTCTTCGCATCTTCAACAGCTTTGCGGATCGCATCCGGCACTTCCTGCGCTTTGCCGGTTCCAAATCCGACATGTCCGTTCCGGTCGCCAACAACGACAAGTGCGGAAAAGCGGAAACGGCGTCCCCCTTTTACCACTTTGGCAACGCGGTTAATCGTAACAACACGTTCTTCTAACTCAAGTTTGTTTGGGTCAATACGTAGCATGTAAAATTTCCCCTCCTTTTTGATTAAAATTGTAATCCGTTCTCACGGGCTGCATCGGCAAGCGCTTTGACACGGCCATGATAGAGGTATCCGCCGCGGTCGAAAACAACTTCTTTGATGCCTTTTTCCATTGCGCGCTTTGCAATCAATTCGCCCACCTTTTGTGCAGCTTCCGCATTGCCGGTTGACTCAAGGCTCAACTCTTTATCGAGCGTGGAAGCGCTGGCCAGTGTGACGCCATTTGCATCATCAATCAATTGGGCATAAATATTTTTGTTGGAACGATAGATATTCAGGCGCGGACGTTCAGCCGTTCCGCTTAATTTTGCGCGGACGCGTGCATGCCTTTTTTTGCGTACTTGATTTTTATCCGGCTTCGTGATCATCGAATTCACTCCTTTCTCATCCTAGGCGGCATTATTTACCGGTTTTACCTTCTTTTCTGCGTACATATTCGCCTTCGTAACGAATCCCTTTGCCTTTATAAGGTTCAGGCGGACGGACATCGCGAATGTTGGCGGCAAATGCGCCGACGCGTTCTTTGCTTACGCCTTTTACGACAATTTTTGTATTGGAAGGCACTTCGACTTCCAGGCCTTCTTCCGGTTCAAATTCAACAGGATGGGAGTAGCCGACGTTCAATACGAGTTTTTTGCCTTGTTTTTGGGCGCGGTATCCAACCCCGACCAGTTCCAAAGATTTTTCGAAGCCTTTCGACACGCCGTCCACCATGTTTGCGAGCAGTGCGCGGGTCGTTCCGTGCAAAGCGCGGTGGTTTTTGCTGTCTGAAGGGCGTGTTACGTGAATGATATTGTCTTCTACGGTAATGTTAATATCAGGGTTGAAGCTGCGGGTCAGCTCACCTTTAGGCCCTTTAACCGTAACTGTATCTCCGTTAATGGTTACCGTAACGCCGGATGGAATTTCAACCGGTTTTTTTCCTATACGTGACATAATTTACACCTCCGTTCAACGTCAAATAATTACCAAACGTATGCTAAAATTTCTCCGCCGACATTGTTTTTCCGTGCTTCTTTGTCGGTTAAAACGCCCTGAGAAGTAGAAACAATTGCGATGCCAAGTCCGTTCAGCACTTTCGGCACTTCACCTGCTTTTGCGTATACGCGCAGGCCCGGTTTGCTGATACGCTTGATCCCTGTAATGACGCGTTCGTTGTTTGCGCCGTATTTCAGGAAGATCCGGATAATCCCTTGTTTGTTATCCTCGATATATTCAACATCACGCACGAAACCTTCACGTTTTAAAATCTCGGCGATCTCTCTCTTAATCTTGGAAGCCGGGACTTCCAATTTTTCATGACGCACTGTATTTGCATTACGGATACGCGTAAGCAAATCTGCAATCGGATCAGTCATGACCATTTCTTTTACCTCCTTCCCAAATTCGGGTTTTACCAGCTGGCTTTTTTCACGCCAGGAATTTGACCTTTATATGCAAGTTCGCGGAAACAAATACGGCAAAGTTTAAATTTACGAATGACGGAATGCGGCCGGCCGCATCGTTCGCACCGCGTATAAGCCTGAACTTTATACTTCGGTTCACGTTTTTGTTTCGCAATCATTGATTTTTTAGCCACGTTTTCGCCTCCCTTTTTAGCGTCCGCTTTATTTTTGGAATGGCATTCCGAGCAGGCCTAACAGTTCACGTGATTCTTCGTCCGTGTTCGCAGTGGTGACAATGACGATGTCCATCCCGCGCACTTTGCTGACTTTGTCGTAATCAATTTCAGGGAAGATCAGTTGCTCTTTAATGCCGAGTGTGTAGTTTCCGCGGCCGTCAAACGATTTTTTCGATACGCCGTGGAAGTCGCGCACACGCGGAAGCGAAACTGAAATCAGTTTATCGAGGAATTCGTACATGCGCTCGCCGCGAAGCGTTACTTTTGCGCCAATCGGCATCCCTTCACGAAGGCGGAAACCTGCGATTGATTTTTTCGCTCTTGTCACAACCGGTCTTTGGCCGGAAATCAATGTTAATTCTTCTACTGCATTGTCGAGCATTTTTGCGTTTTGAACAGCATCACCAACACCCATGTTGATCACGATCTTTTCAACTTTAGGCACTTGCATAACGGATGTATATTGAAACTTGCTTGTTAAAGCAGGAATAACTTCTTTTTCGTATTTTTCTTTTAGGCGGTTCATGTCGCTTACCTCCCTTCTTCTTCAGGCTTTTTCTTAATTTCCTTAAGCACGCTTAGAACTTCACCGGATTTTTTTGCTACACGCACTTTTTTGTCGTTCCTTATTTCATATCCGACACGTGTCGGCTCATTTGTTTTCGGGTCAATCGGCATCACATTTGACACGTGAATGGGCGCTTCCATGTCGAGAATACCGCCCTGAGGGTTTGCCTGGGAAGGTTTTGCGTGTTTTTTGACAACGTTCACGCCTTCCACAATCACACGGTTTTTTTTCGGATATACCGCAAGGATCGTCCCGGTCTTGCCTTTATCTTTGCCGGAGATCACCATTACCTTGTCACCTTTTTTGACATGCATTACAATCGCACCTCCTTGATTGTCACAAACTATATCGATTAAAGTACTTCCGGAGCCAGTGATACGATTTTCATGAAATTGTTGTTGCGCAGTTCGCGTGCAACCGGCCCGAAAATACGCGTGCCGCGAGGGCTCTTGTCGTCACGGATAATGACGCATGCATTTTCATCGAAACGGATATAAGAACCATCGCTGCGGCGCACTCCGCTCTTTGTACGGACCACAACAGCTTTCACCACATCGCCTTTTTTAACAACGCCTCCAGGTGTTGCTTGTTTTACCGTAGCAACGATGACATCTCCGATATTCGCAGTTTTTCGGCCGGATCCGCCTAATACTTTAATCGTTAAAACTTCACGTGCACCTGAGTTGTCAGCTACTTTTAAACGGGTTTCTTGTTGGATCATCCTCGTTTACCTCCCTTCGGAATCAACCGTATCCGAACTGATACAAATTAGATAATGACTGCTTTTTCAACGATTTCCACCAGGCGGAAACGTTTTGTAGCAGATAACGGGCGTGTTTCCATGATTCTTACGATATCGCCGACTTTGGCTTCGTTATTTTCATCATGTGCCTTGAATTTTTTCGAGTATTTTACGCGTTTGCCGTACAGAGAATGTTTTTTGTAAGTTTCTACAAGAACAGTAACGGTTTTATCCATTTTGTCGGATACGACACGGCCGGTGTATACTTTGCGTTGGTTGCGTTCACTCATGTATCGCGAACCTCCTCCCATTATCGGTTGTTAATTCCAATTTCTCTTTCACGAATGACGGTTTTCATGCGGGCAATCGATTTACGAACTTCACGAATGCGGGCAGTGTTCTCTAATTGTCCAGTCGCAAGCTGGAAGCGAAGGTTGAACAGCTCTTCCTTCAGCGACTTTACTTTTTGTTCAATTTCGGCAGTGGTTAAGTCACGAATTTCTTTAGCTTTCATTAGATTCACCACCAATTTCTTCACGTTTTACGAACTTGCATTTAATCGGCAGCTTGTGGGACGCAAGGCGTAAAGCTTCGCGTGCAACTTCTTCAGGAACACCGGCAATTTCAAACAAAATCTTGCCCGGTTTCACAACAGCCACCCAGCCCTCAGGCGCACCTTTACCGGAACCCATCCGGACTTCAAGCGGTTTTGCTGTATATGGTTTATGAGGGAAAATTTTTATCCATACTTTACCGCCACGTTTCATATAACGTGTCATCGCAATACGGGCAGCTTCGATTTGGCGGTTTGTAATCCAGGAAGCTTCCAAAGCCTGCAAACCATATTCGCCAAATGCAACTTCAGTGCCGCCTTTTGCACGGCCGCGCATTTTTCCGCGGTGTTCACGGCGGTATTTTACACGTTTAGGCATCAACATGATCAGTTTCCCCCTTCCTCGGTTTTTTTCTTAGCAGGAAGGATTTCCCCACGGTAAATCCAAACTTTTACGCCCAGTTTTCCGTAAGTTGTATCTGCTTCAGCATGTGCATAGTCAATATCCGCACGAAGCGTATGAAGCGGAACTGTACCTTCGCTGTAATGTTCTGCACGGGCAATATCCGCACCGCCCAAACGTCCTGAAACCTGCGTCCGGATTCCTTTTGCACCGGCACGCATGGCGCGTTGAATCGCCTGCTTCTGCGCACGGCGGAAAGAAACGCGGTTTTCCAGCTGGCGGGCAATGTTTTCCGCAACAAGTTTTGCATCAATATCTGCTTTTTTAACTTCGACAATGTTAATGTGGACTCTTTTTCCTGTTAAAGCATTCAGCGCTTTACGCAATGCTTCTACTTCCGAACCGCCTTTACCGATCACCATGCCCGGTTTTGCCGTACGGATTGTAATGTTGACACGGTTTGCAGCACGTTCAATTTCCACGCCAGAAACAGAAGCATCCGCAAGGCGCTTTGCGATATATTCACGAATTTTAATGTCTTCGTGCAATAGATCGGCGTAATCTTTTTCTGCGTACCATTTCGATTCCCAGTCACGAATCACTCCGATTCGCAAACCGATAGGATTTACTTTTTGACCCACCAATTATCCCTCCTTTTGATCTGATACTACAATCGTAATATGGCTCGT
Source organism: Weizmannia sp. FSL K6-0777 (assembly GCF_038593185.1). Classification (NCBI taxonomy): domain Bacteria; kingdom Bacillati; phylum Bacillota; class Bacilli; order Caryophanales; family Bacillaceae; genus Heyndrickxia; species Weizmannia sp. FSL K6-0777. The sequence continues at coordinate 143,816 of NZ_CP151971.1, read as the reverse complement.
GCGTTTGTTGATCTGGCTTGCGCGTCCCATTGCACGCGGCCGGAAACGTTTCAATGTAGGCCCTTCATCGACATAAGCCTTTTCCACAACAAGGTCATTTGCGTCCATATCGTAGTTGTGTTCTGCGTTCGCAATCGCAGAGTTGAGTACTTTTTCAATAACCGGCGAAGCAGCTTTAGGCGTAAATTTCAAAATCGAAAGCGCTTCTCCTACTTGCTTTCCTCGAATTAAATCAATTACCAGGCGTGCCTTACGAGGAGCAATACGGACTGTTTTCGCGACAGCTTTTGCTTGCATTGGAATACCTCCTCCCGTTAGCGTCTTGTCTTCTTATCGTCACCGGCGTGACCTTTGAATGTGCGTGTCGGAGCAAACTCACCGAGCTTATGGCCGACCATATCTTCCGTGATGTATACCGGAACATGTTTACGGCCGTCATAGACAGCGATTGTGTGGCCGACAAATGCAGGGAAAATCGTCGAACGGCGTGACCACGTTTTGATCACTTGCTTCTTGTTGGATTCGTTCAATTTTTCCACTTTCACCATTAAGTGATCGTCAACGAAAGGCCCTTTTTTCAGACTGCGACTCATGAATAGTCCTCCTTCCTGATTAGAGCTACGGTTCAAGCTGTGAACCGTAGTTCAACAGCGTTATTTTTTACGGCGCCGTACAATAAATTTATCTGAAGTATTCTTCTTCTTGCGCGTTTTGTAACCAAGTGTCGGTTTACCCCATGGTGACATTGGTGATTTGCGTCCGATTGGTGCTTTTCCTTCACCACCGCCGTGCGGGTGATCGTTCGGGTTCATAACAGATCCGCGGACAGTCGGGCGTACACCCATCCAGCGTTTGCGGCCTGCTTTACCGATGTTGACCAGTTCGTGCTGTTCGTTACCAACCTGGCCGACCGTTGCGCGGCAAGTTGCAAGAATCATGCGCACTTCACCGGAATTCAGGCGGACAAGCACATATTTGCCTTCTTTACCAAGCACTTGTGCAGAAGTACCGGCAGAACGGATCAATTGGCCACCTTTGCCCGGTTTCAATTCAATATTATGGATGACCGTACCAACAGGAATGTCAGAAAGCGGAAGTGCATTTCCGACTTTAATATCTGCATCCGGTCCGGACATAATTTCCATGCCGACAGTTAAATTTTTTGGTGCAAGAATGTATCGTTTTTCACCATCTGCATAGTGAATCAAAGCAATATTAGATGAGCGGTTCGGGTCATACTCAATTGTGGCAACGCGCCCTGGTATACCATCTTTATCGCGTTTGAAGTCGATAATCCGGTATTGACGCTTATGACCGCCGCCCTGATGACGAACAGTTAATTTCCCCTGGTTGTTGCGGCCTGCTTTTTTCGAAAGCGGAGCAAGCAGTGATTTTTCAGGCTTATCCGTCGTGATCTCCGCAAAATCCAAAGCCGTCATGCCGCGACGCCCATTAGAGGTTGGTTTGTATTTTTTGATCGCCATGTTTTTCCCTCCTCTTCAAGTTTGATGGAACGTATTTAAACCTCAAAGATTTCAATTTCATTGCTGTCAGGTGTTAGCGTAACAACTGCTTTGCGGCGCTTGTTAGTATAGCCAGTATAACGGCCCATGCGTTTGAACTTGCCTTTGTAGTTCGCAACATTCACTTTCGCAACTTTGACGCCGAAAATTTCTTCCACAGCATCTTTGATTTCTGTTTTATTCGCTTTGACATCTACTTCAAATGTATATTTCTTATCTGCCGTCAATTCCATTGAACGTTCAGTAATCACGGGGCGCTTCAAAACATCACGTGCATCCATTAACCAAGCACCTCCCCTACTTTTTCAACAGCGGATTTTGTCATGATCAATTGATCATGGTTTACAACATCCAAAACATTTACGCCTGTTGCTTCAACAACCGTAATACCCGGAATGTTGCGTGCAGACAATACCACATTTTCGTTCAATCCGTCTGTGACAACAAGTGCTTTTTTATCCACGGACAAATTTTTCAGGACAGCAATAAAATCTTTTGTTTTTGGCGCATCAAAATTTAATGCGTCCAGAACCAAAATATTGTTTTCCCGTACTTTTGACGATAGAGCGGATTTAATCGCAAGACGGCGTACTTTTTTCGGCAGTTTGTAGCTGTAGCTGCGTGGAACAGGCCCGAAAACCGTACCGCCTCCGCGCCATTGCGGGGCACGAATCGATCCTTGGCGTGCGCGTCCTGTACCTTTTTGCCGCCATGGTTTACGTCCGCCGCCGCGTACTTCAGAACGGCCTTTTACTTTGTGAGTACCTTGGCGGAGCGATGCCCTCTGCATGATGATCGCTTCAAATAAAACATGTTCATTCGGTTCGATGCCGAATACAGCGTCGTTTAATTCCACTTCACCGACTTGGGAACCGTTTTGGTTGTATAGAGCTACTTTTGGCATTCCTGTTTCCTCCTTTCTTTACAATTATTTTGCTTTTACAGCTGCTTTAACTGTAACCAAAGCTTTTCTCGGACCAGGAACGTTACCTTTAATCAAAAGCAGATTGCGTTCTGCATCCACTTTGACGATTTGCAGATTTTGAACGGTAACCCGTTCTCCTCCCATGCGTCCAGGGAGTGCTTTTTGTTTGAAGACGCGGTTTGGCGCAATCGGACCCATTGAACCGGGACGGCGGTGGTAACGCGAACCGTGAGCCATAGGACCGCGGTGTTGTCCGTGGCGTTTAATGACGCCTTGGAATCCTTTTCCTTTTGTAACACCGGTAACATCTACAATGTCACCTTCTGCAAAAATATCTACTTTGACTTCTTGACCAACTTCAAAATCACTTGTGTTTACGCCGCTGAATTCGCGGATGAAGCGCTTAGGTGCCGTATTGGCTTTCGAAACATGCCCTGTTTCCGGTTTGTTTGCCAGGCGTTCCGGTTTGTCGGCAAATCCGAGCTGGATCGCTTCATAGCCGTCCGTTTCAACTGTTTTCTTTTGCAGCACAACGTTTGGTGTTGCTTCAATTACAGTGACAGGAATAAGATCGCCGTTCTCGGCAAAAACTTGGGTCATACCGATTTTTCTTCCTAAGATTCCTTTGGTCATCAGTCACACCTCCTGTTAAATATGTCATGTTTTATCATTAAAGTTTAATTTCAATGTCAACGCCGGATGGCAGATCCAACCGCATCAGTGAATCAACCGTTTGCGGGGTTGGATTTACGATATCAATCAAACGTTTGTGTGTACGCATTTCAAATTGTTCACGAGAATCTTTGTACTTGTGGACAGCACGCAGAATGGTGTAAACAGATTTCTCAGTCGGAAGCGGAATCGGTCCGGAGACGTTTGCACCTGATCGTTTTGCTGTTTCTACAATTTTCTCTGCAGACTGATCCAGAATTCTGTGATCGTATGCTTTTAATCGAATGCGAATTTTTTGTTTTGCCATTATTTTCCCTCCTTTTTCGCCTATTTGCTAATAGACATTCTCCATGGAAATTTTCCTGGCCCACGCGCCATGGCAAAGCGGCCGGGTGTGCCAGCAACCTCCCACTTCATCGCAGTCAAAGACCAACATAAAAAATTATACACAAAAACCGGGTGTAATGCAACATAAACTTTGATATACTGCTGATTTCAGCAACTTTTTTTATTATACAGGCCTTGTGGCGCAACATCAAGTTTTGGAAAATATTGCTGCAACCCGGACTCGTAAGCATGGAAAAAGCCCGGCCGGGATAACCTGGCCGGGCTTTTTTTAATAACCGATTAAGCTTCGATAGCGGAAACAGAACCGGCGCCAACTGTACGGCCGCCTTCACGGATCGAGAATTTTGTTCCTTCTTCGATCGCGATAGGGGCAATCAATTCAACGCTCATTTCAACGTTATCACCAGGCATAACCATTTCAACGCCTTCAGGCAGCGTAATAATGCCGGTAACATCCGTTGTACGGAAGTAGAATTGCGGACGGTAGTTAGAGAAGAAAGGAGTGTGACGTCCGCCTTCTTCTTTCGTTAATACGTAAACTTGTGCTTTAAATTTTGTATGCGGTGTAATAGAACCCGGTTTCGCCAAAACTTGACCACGTTGGACTTCTTCACGTGCAATCCCGCGGAGAAGTGCACCGATGTTGTCGCCTGCTTCAGCATAGTCGAGCAGTTTGCGGAACATTTCAACGCCGGTAACCGTTGTTTGTTTCGGTTCGTCGTTCAAACCGATGATTTCAACAACATCGCCAACTTTCAATTGACCGCGTTCTACACGACCGGTTGCAACTGTACCACGGCCGGTGATGGAGAATACGTCTTCAACCGGCATCATGAACGGTTTGTCTGTGTCACGTTGCGGAGTCGGGATGTATTCGTCAACAGCATCCATCAATTCAAGGATTTTTGCTTCGTATTCAGGGTCGCCTTCAAGAGCTTTCAAAGCAGAACCTTTGATAACCGGCACTTCATCGCCAGGGAAGTCGTATTCAGAAAGAAGGTCACGAACTTCCATTTCAACAAGTTCAAGCAATTCTTCGTCGTCCACCATGTCGCATTTGTTCAGGAATACAACGATGTAAGGCACACCAACTTGGCGGGACAAAAGGATGTGTTCACGTGTTTGCGGCATTGGGCCGTCAGCAGCGGATACAACCAGAATCGCACCGTCCATTTGTGCAGCACCCGTGATCATGTTTTTCACATAGTCAGCGTGTCCAGGGCAGTCAACGTGTGCGTAGTGGCGTTTTTCCGTTTCATATTCAACGTGTGCAGTGTTGATGGTAATACCACGTTCGCGTTCTTCCGGAGCACCGTCAATTTGGTCATATGCCCTTGCTTCTGCTTTCCCTTGTTTTGCAAGAACAGCAGTAATTGCAGCAGTCAAAGTCGTTTTACCATGGTCAACGTGACCGATTGTTCCAATGTTACAGTGTTCTTTAGAACGGTCAAATTTTTGTTTAGCCATCAGGAAATCCTCCTTAATATTTTGGATTGAGTAAGTATATGGATGCTTTAAAGCTGAAAGGACAGCTTTAAAGCGCTTTGAACCAATCTAGTAAAGTTATACTTCATTGAAGGCAAGAAATCAATTATTCGCCTTTATTTTTTTTGATGATCTCTTCCGCAATAGACTTCGGCACTTCTTCATAATGATCAAATGTCATAGTGAAGACACCGCGTCCTTGCGTGCTGGAACGAAGTGCTGTTGCGTAACCGAACATTTCGGACAATGGAACCATAGCACGGACAACCTGGGCATTTCCGCGTGCTTCCATTCCTTCTACACGACCGCGGCGGGCTGTAACTTGTCCCATGATGTCGCCGAGATATTCTTCCGGAATGACGATTTCCACTTTCATCACAGGTTCGAGCAGGACCGGATCACATTTGGATGCTGCATTCCTTAATGCAAGGGAAGCAGCCACTTTAAACGCCATTTCACTCGAGTCAACATCGTGGTAAGAACCGTCATACAGTTTTGCCTTAATGTCAACGAGCGGATAACCGGCAATTACACCGCGCTGCATGGCATCTTCAAGACCGGATTGAATCGCCGGAATGTATTCGCGCGGAACGACACCGCCGACAATCGCATTTTCAAACTCAAAGCCTTTTCCTTCTTCGTTTGGTGAAAATTCAATCCACACATCCCCGTATTGCCCGCGGCCGCCAGACTGGCGTACGAACTTACCTTGGACTTGTGCCGATTTGCGGAATGTTTCACGATATGCAACTTGTGGCGCACCGATATTGGCTTCGACTTTAAATTCGCGTTTCATCCGGTCGACGATGATATCGAGGTGAAGCTCACCCATTCCTTCGATGATCGTTTGTCCTGTTTCCGGATCCGTATGGGCACGGAAAGTCGGGTCTTCTTCCTGCAGTTTTTGCAGCGCAGTCGTCATTTTATCCTGGTCGGCCTTCGATTTTGGTTCAACCGACAGCTGGATAACCGGTTCTGGAAATTCCATCGATTCAAGGATGACCGGATTGTTATCGTCGCAAAGCGTGTCGCCTGTTGTCGTGTCTTTTAAACCGACAGCAGCAGCAATATCTCCGGCATAAACCTTGTCAATTTCTTTCCGGTGGTTTGCGTGCATCTGCAAAATACGCCCGATGCGTTCGCGTTTGTCCTTTGTCGAGTTTTTGACATAAGAACCGGCGCTTAATGTACCTGAATAAACACGGAAGAATGTCAGTTTACCAACGAACGGGTCTGTCATGACTTTGAAGGCCAAAGCCGCAAATGGCTCATCATCGCTGGAATGCCTGAATACTTCTTCCCCTGTATCCGGAAGCGTCCCCTTGATGGAAGGAACATCCGTCGGCGCAGGCAAATAGTCAACAACCGCATCCAACATTAATTGGACACCTTTGTTTTTAAATGCCGAGCCGCACAGTACCGGGAAGAATTCAACATTACAGGTTGCTTTGCGGATCGCAGCTTTCAGTTCTTCTTTTGAAATCTCTTCTCCGCCAAGATATTTTTCCATAATATCTTCATCAACTTCAGCAACTGCTTCAAGCAGTTTTTCATGATATTCTTCCGCCTGGTCACGGTACTCATCCGGAATTTCGCGTACTTCAATTTTCGTGCCGAGATCATCACCGTAGAAAGTAGCGTTCATTTCAATAAGGTCAATGATCCCTACAAAGTTGTCTTCGGCACCGATCGGCAATTGGACCGGATGCGCATTTGCCTGCAGACGATCATGCAGGGTGCTGACAGAATATAAGAAATCAGCCCCGATTTTATCCATCTTATTGACGAATACAATCCGTGGTACACCGTAAGTCGTTGCCTGGCGCCAAACGGTTTCGGTCTGAGGCTCAACGCCGGACTGGGCATCGAGGACAGCAACCGCACCGTCAAGGACACGAAGGGAGCGTTCAACTTCAACGGTAAAGTCCACGTGTCCCGGGGTGTCAATGATGTTGATGCGGTGGTCATTCCATTGTGCTGTAGTAGCAGCGGAAGTAATCGTAATCCCGCGCTCCTGTTCCTGCTCCATCCAGTCCATTTGAGACGCACCTTCATGCGTTTCGCCGATTTTATGAATACGGCCGGTATAATAAAGGATGCGCTCGGTTGTTGTAGTTTTACCGGCATCGATATGCGCCATGATACCGATGTTACGAGTCTTTTCTAAGGAGAACTCTCTTGGCATCTCGTACTTTCTCCTTCCTTAATAGGTGTAATGTAGGAGTATCGGAATATTACCAGCGATAATGCGCGAACGCTCTGTTTGCTTCCGCCATTTTATGCGTATCTTCGCGTTTTTTCACGGCAGCGCCTGTATTGTTGGCCGCATCCATGATTTCGTTCGCCAGTCGTTCTTCCATTGTTTTTTCTCCGCGGAGGCGGGCATAATTGACCAGCCAGCGAAGCCCTAAAGTTGTCCGGCGTTCCGGGCGCACCTCAACCGGCACCTGATAGTTTGCACCGCCGACACGGCGAGCTCTTACTTCAAGTACAGGCATAATGTTTTTTAATGCCTGGTCAAAAACTTCCATTGGATCTTTGCCAGTGCGTTCACGAATAATATCAAAGGAAGAATACAGGATCGTCTGGGCTTTCCCTCTCTTGCCGTCGATCATCATTTTGTTGATTAAACGTGTGACCAGTTTCGAATTGTAAATCGGATCCGGTAATACGTCGCGTTTTGCGACAGGTCCTTTACGTGGCATAAATGATCCTCCTTTCAAGTATGGTTATCGTTCTTATTATTTCTTTTCTTTCGGTTTTTTCGTCCCGTATTTGGAACGGCCTTGTTTCCGGTTGTCAACACCGGCAGTGTCAAGCGCGCCACGCACGATGTGGTAACGTACACCAGGCAGGTCTTTTACACGTCCACCGCGGATTAAAACAACGCTGTGTTCCTGCAGGTTATGGCCGATACCAGGGATATAAGCCGTTACTTCAATCCCGTTTGTTAAACGGACACGGGCATATTTACGAAGCGCCGAGTTCGGTTTCTTCGGCGTCATCGTCCCAACACGCGTACATACACCGCGTTTTTGGGGTGAAGAAAGATCGGTATTGATTTTTTTGAAACTGTTATAGCCTTTATTCAGCGCAGGTGACTTAGATTTCTCGATTTTTGATTTACGAGGTTTGCGCACCAATTGGTTAATAGTAGGCATCTGTTTTTCCTCCCTTCGAACAATTTAAGTCCACACATCCAGGTGGTTCATTTAATGGCAAAAACAAATTTTTGCGGTTTCTCCCGCAAAAAGTGTTTAATAAATAAGTGCAACAGCTGCAGCTCCGACTTCAATGCCGCACACTTTTCCAAGTTGTTTTTTCGACTCGGCATACGTAACCGGCACATTGAATTGTTCGGCAACGGAAATGACTTTGCCCGTAATATTCGGATCAGCATCTCTGGCAACGAGCAGTTCATCCACATTTCCGGACTTTATCGCTTTCGCTGTTTGTTTTGTCCCTACAACAATTCTTTTCGCCTGATTTACTTTTTCATAAGACATCGCAATATCCTCCAAAGTATACAGGTATTCATAGGAGCACCTTGAATATATTATCACTTTGAAAATCCAAAGTCAACATCCTGTGTAAAAAAGGCCATGGTTTTTTGCTAAAAAACAGAAAAAGGTGCAGCACCGGTTTTTGCCGGTGCTGCCGCCGATTATTCAGCCGGCACTTCTTCTTCCTTTTTCACCAGTTCAGGAACCGTTTTGCGGTAGCGGGTCATGCCCGTCCCTGCAGGAACAAGTTTCCCGATAATGACGTTTTCTTTCAAGCCGAGCAGTTCATCGCGTTTCCCTTTGATCGCCGCATCGGTTAACACGCGGGTCGTTTCCTGGAAGGAGGCTGCCGATAAGAACGAATCGGTTTCCAGGGAAGCTTTTGTAATCCCGAGCAGAACAGGACGGCCTGTTGCAGGGCGGTTGCCTTCCTTGAGCGCCTTTTCATTCGCTTCACCGAACTGATGGATATCAAGCAATGTTCCCGGCAGGACATCCGTATCGCCGGCATCGAGCACCCTTACTTTTCTCAGCATTTGGCGGACCATCACTTCAATATGTTTGTCGCCAATTTCCACCCCTTGCATCCGGTAAACTTTCTGTACTTCACGGAGCAAGTATTCCTGTACGGTTGTGACGTCCGTGACACGCAACAGGTCTTTCGGGTCAATGGAACCTTCCGTCAGTTCCTGCCCGCGCACGACGTGGTCATCTACCGCCACTTTCAAGCGGGAAGTATAAGGGGCTGTATAAGTGCGCGTTTCGACAGCGCCCTGAATGACAATTTCATATTGACGGTCGCGCCCTTCGCTGATGGAAGTGACAACACCTTCCACTTCGGAAATAACAGCCTGGCCTTTCGGGTTCCGAGCTTCAAACAATTCCTGAATACGCGGAAGACCTTGTGTAATGTCATCCCCGGCAACACCGCCTGTATGGAATGTACGCATCGTCAGCTGTGTACCAGGTTCGCCGATCGATTGGGCGGCAATAATCCCGACTGCTTCGCCGACTTCCACTTCTTGGCCGGTGGCAAGGTTGCGGCCGTAGCATTTTTTACATACACCATGGCGGGTGTTGCAAGTGAAGGCCGAACGGATCCAGACTTTTTCATAGCCGGCATCGACAATTTCTTTCGCGATATCTTCAGTAATAAAGCCGTTTTCCTCAATGATGACTTTGCCTGTTTCGGGATGCTTGATCGTTTTTCTTGAATAACGGCCGGTTAACCGTTCTTCAAGCGATTCAATGATTTCATTTCCTTCTTTCAACGCACTGATCAAAAGCCCGCGGTCTGTGCCACAGTCGTCTTCACGAATGATAACATCCTGCGCCACATCAACAAGCCGGCGTGTCAGATAACCCGAGTCTGCCGTCTTAAGGGCTGTATCAGCAAGGCCTTTACGGGCACCGTGTGTCGAAATAAAGTACTCTTGCACAGTTAAGCCTTCACGGAAGCTCGATTTAATCGGCAATTCAATAATCCGGCCGGCCGGGTTGGCCATCAAACCGCGCATACCGGCAAGCTGTGTAAAGTTCGACGCGTTACCCCGGGCCCCCGAGTCACTCATCATAAAAATCGGGTTCCGTTTATCGAGCGATTCCATCAGTTTGCCCTGGATCGTATCTTTAGCCCCGCTCCAGATCGAAATAACACGGTCATAGCGTTCGTCTTCGGTAATTAAACCGCGGCGGAACTGTTTCATGACTGTATCGACTTTTTTCTGGGCATCCGAAAGAATTTTTTCTTTCTCGCCTAAAACGACGATATCCGCAACACCAACGGTAATACCAGCTTTGGTCGAATAATGGAAGCCAAGATCTTTTAAGCGGTCAAGCATCTTGGATGTTTCCGTAATCTTGAACCGTTTGAACACCTCGGCAATGATGCTGCCAAGGAAGCCCTTTACAAACGGGCGAATTAACGGCTGTTCTTTAATATGCGCTTTTACGTCAATCGAAGGATCAACAAAGTATTTATCCGGCGTTTTTTCTTCAAGATTTGTTGTCGTCGGTTCATTAATATACGGGAAGCTCTCCGGCAAAATTTCATTGAAGATCACTTTCCCGACTGTGGTAATCAACAGCTTCTTGTTTTGCTCTTCCGTGAACGTCGGATTGTTCAGCGATCCGGCATAAATGGCAATTCTCGTATGGAAATGCACGTAGCCGTTGTAATAAGCCGTGTACACTTCGTTTACATCTTTGAAGACAGATCCTTCACCGACTGCATCTTCACGTTCAAGCGTTAAGTAGTAGTTGCCAAGTACCATGTCCTGGGACGGGGTAACAACCGGTTTCCCGTCTTTCGGGTTCAAAATATTTTGTGCGGCAAGCATCAGCATGCGTGCTTCCGCCTGTGCTTCGGCGGATAACGGAACGTGAACCGCCATTTGGTCGCCGTCAAAGTCCGCGTTGTAAGCCGTACATACGAGCGGATGAAGACGGATCGCACGGCCTTCCACAAGCGTCGGTTCAAACGCCTGGATCCCGAGCCTGTGCAAAGTAGGCGCACGGTTCAACAGGACAGGGTGTTCTTTAATGACTTCTTCAAGGACATCCCAAATTTCAGGCTGCAAACGTTCAATTTTCCGTTTTGCACTTTTAATATTATGGGCGAGGCCTTTTTCAACCAGTTCTTTCATTACGAACGGCTTGAACAGTTCGATCGCCATTTCGCGCGGCAGGCCGCATTGATACATTTTCAGGTTCGGGCCGACAACAATAACGGAACGGCCGGAATAGTCAACCCGTTTCCCGAGCAGGTTTTGACGGAAACGACCCTGTTTCCCTTTCAGCATATGGGAAAGCGATTTTAACGGGCGGTTCCCCGGGCCGGTTACCGGACGTCCACGGCGGCCGTTGTCAATCAGAGCATCAACGGCTTCCTGCAGCATCCGTTTTTCATTTTGGACAATGATGCTTGGCGCGCCAAGATCAAGCAGGCGTTTCAGGCGGTTATTCCGGTTGATCACACGGCGGTACAGATCATTTAAGTCGGATGTCGCAAAGCGGCCGCCTTCCAGTTGTACCATTGGCCGCAGTTCAGGCGGAATGACCGGGAGAACGTCCAGCACCATCCATTCCGGTTTATTGCCGGAATTACGGAAAGCTTCCAGTACTTCAAGGCGTTTGATGGCGCGTGTACGGCGCTGCCCCTGGGCAACTTTCAGCTCTTCTTTCAGCATTTCGCATTCTTTGTTGACATCTACATCTTGGAGCAACTTTTTAATGGCTTCCGCACCCATGCCTGCCTGGAATTTATTGCCGTATTTTTCACGGTAAGCACGGTATTCTTTTTCGGAAAGAAGCTGTTTCTTTTCCAAAGAAGTGTCGCCTGCTTCCGTGACAACGTAAGATGCGAAGTAAATGACTTCTTCCAGGGCACGCGGGGACATGTCAAGGACAAGGCCCATGCGGCTTGGAATCCCTTTGAAGTACCAAATATGCGAAACAGGGGCGGCAAGTTCAATATGTCCCATTCTTTCCCGGCGCACTTTTGATCTTGTTACTTCCACGCCGCAGCGGTCACAAACCACGCCTTTGTAACGGACGCGTTTATATTTTCCGCAATGGCATTCCCAGTCTTTCGTCGGTCCGAAAATCCGTTCACAAAAAAGCCCGTCTTTTTCAGGTTTTAACGTCCGATAGTTGATTGTTTCCGGTTTTTTGACTTCACCGTACGACCAGGATCGGATTTTATCCGGTGAAGCAAGACCGATTTTCATGTACTCAAAATTATTTACATCCAGCAAGGGGCCAGCCTCCCTTTCGTCTTTAGGTTCATACCTTAAAACACACGCAGAAGAAACAGAAACAGAAGCCGGATTGTACGAAGGCATACAATCCGGGCAAAAGCCTCTGTTTGTTCCCAGCAACATAAACGATTAGTCTTTGGATGCCCCGATTCCTTCCGGTTCTTCTTTTGTCTCAGGCGCAATATTCAGCGTATCGGCCTGATTCAGGTCATCGTCGTCTTCGAGATCACGCATTTCAATTTCCTCGTCGTCGCCGGAAAGAATCTTCACGTCAAGTCCCAAACTTTGAAGTTCTTTAATCAGCACTTTGAACGATTCCGGGACACCCGGTTCAGGGACGTTTTCCCCTTTGACGATCGCTTCATAAGTTTTCACACGTCCGACAACATCGTCCGATTTAACGGTCAGGATTTCCTGGAGCGTATAGGCTGCGCCATAGGCTTCAAGCGCCCATACTTCCATTTCGCCAAACCGTTGGCCGCCGAACTGCGCTTTACCGCCGAGCGGCTGCTGGGTGACAAGCGAGTAAGGGCCTGTTGAGCGGGCATGCAGTTTATCATCAACCATGTGGGCGAGCTTGATCATATACATAATCCCGACAGACACACGGTTGTCGAAAGGCTCACCGGTGCGGCCGTCATAAAGAACCGTTTTTGCATCGCGTGCCATGCCGGCTTCTTCAATCGTTTCCCATACATCTTCTTCGCGCGCGCCGTCGAATACAGGCGTCGCCACGTGGAGGCCAAGTTTTTTGGCCGCCATGCCAAGGTGAAGTTCAAGCACCTGGCCGATATTCATCCGGGAAGGCACGCCGAGCGGGTTCAACATGATCTGGACAGGTGTACCATCCGGGAGGAAAGGCATATCTTCTTCCGGAAGAATCCGGGAGATAACCCCTTTGTTCCCGTGGCGCCCGGCCATTTTGTCGCCCTGGTGGATTTTCCGTTTCTGTACAATATAGACGCGGACAAGCTGGTTCACGCCAGGCGGGAGTTCATCCCCCGCTTCACGTGTAAACACTTTGACGTCGAGCACGATGCCGCCGCCGCCGTGCGGAACGCGAAGCGATGTATCCCTGACTTCGCGCGCTTTTTCACCGAAAATCGCGTGGAGCAGCCGTTCTTCCGCTGTCAGTTCCGTAACGCCTTTCGGGGTGACTTTTCCGACAAGCAAATCGCCGTCTTTTACTTCGGCACCGATCCGGACAATCCCGCGTTCGTCAAGGTTTTTCAAAGCATCTTCCCCGACGTTCGGGATGTCACGGGTCATTTCTTCCGGTCCGAGTTTTGTATCACGGGCTTCAGATTCGTATTCTTCAATATGGATAGAAGTATACACATCTTCTTTTACAAGTTTTTCGCTCATGATGATGGCATCTTCGTAGTTATAGCCTTCCCATGTCATAAAAGCAACGAGTACGTTCTGGCCAAGGGCAAGTTCGCCGTGGTCCATTGACTGGCCATCCGCTAAAATTTCGCCTTTTACCACACGGTCGCCTTTTTTCACAATCGGGCGCTGGTTAATGCACATGCCATTGTTGGAACGTTTGAATTTTTGCAGGCGGTATTTGTCAAGGTCGCCTTTTACTTCCTGGCCGTCGACATCGATGACGCGGCGCACCCAGATTTCCCTGGCTTCCACATGTTCGACAATACCGTCATATTTGCAGATAAGTGCTGCGCCGGAGTCCTTCGCATTGACATATTCCATCCCGGTGCCGACAATCGGCGCTTGCGGGTTCATAAGCGGAACAGCCTGGCGCTGCATGTTTGCCCCCATCAGGGCACGGTTCGAGTCGTCGTTTTCAAGGAACGGAATACATGCCGTTGCAGCCGATACAACCTGTTTCGGCGAAACGTCCATATAATCAACGCGGTCTGTTTTGACAACAATGTTTTCACCGCGGAAACGTGCATATACTTCATCGTCAACGAAAAAGCCGTTTTCATCCAGCTGTGCGTTCGCCTGTGCGACGACATAATTGTCTTCTTCATCGGCCGTTAAATAATCAATATGCTCCGTAACACGCCCTGTATCCGGATCAACCCTGCGGTAAGGCGTTTCAATAAAACCAAAACGGTTCACTTTTGCATAGGTTGATAAAGAGTTAATCAAGCCGATGTTCGGGCCTTCAGGCGTTTCAATCGGGCACATGCGGCCGTAGTGGGAATAGTGCACGTCACGCACTTCCATCCCGGCGCGCTCACGGGTCAAACCGCCCGGGCCGAGTGCCGACAGCCGGCGTTTATGGGTCAGTTCCGCAAGCGGGTTTGTCTGGTCCATGAACTGGGACAGCTGCGAACTGCCGAAAAATTCTTTAATGGCCGCAATGACCGGACGGATATTGATCAGCTGCTGCGGCGTGATGGTGTTAATGTCCTGGATCGACATTCTTTCACGAACAACGCGTTCCATCCGGGAAAGACCGATGCGGAACTGGTTTTGCAGCAATTCGCCGACAGACCGTAAACGGCGGTTACCGAGGTGGTCGATATCATCCGTATTGCCGACGCCATGCAGCAAATTAAAGAAGTAGCTGATGGAAGCCACAATATCCGCAGGTGTAATATGTTTAATGCTTTCATCAACATAAGCATTTCCGATTACATTGATCACTTTTTCGTTATCGTCAATCGGGGCATAAATTTTGATGGACTGCAATGTAATATCATCATCAACAACGCCGCCAGTTTGGCTGTACGTTTCAAACTTCAGCCCTTTTTCGAGAAAAGGCACAATTTTATCAAGCGTACGCCGGTCTAAAATAGTTCCTTCCTCCGCGATGATTTCGCCGGTTTCAGGGTCTGCAATCGATTCAGCCAGCCGTTGCCCGAAAAGGCGGAATTTCAGGTGAAGCTTTTTATTCATTTTATAACGCCCGACATTGGCCAGATCATAGCGTTTCGGATCAAAGAAACGCGAAATCAGCAGGCTTTTTGCGTTTTCAACAGTCGGGGGTTCACCCGGACGGAGGCGTTCATATATTTCAAGAAGCGCTTTTTCCGTGCTTTCGGTATTATCTTTTTCAAGCGTATTTCTTAAGTACTCATTATCACCGATCAGATCAATCATTTCCTGGTCGGAGCCGAAACCGAGCGCCCTGAGGAGAACCGTAATCGGCAGTTTTCTTGTGCGGTCGATGCGGACGTAGGCCACATCTTTCGCATCTGTTTCATATTCAAGCCAGGCGCCGCGGTTCGGAATTACCGTTGCGGTGTAGCCGTATTTCCCGTTTTTGTCCATTTTGCTGTTAAAATAAACACTAGGGGAACGGACAAGCTGGGATACAATAACACGTTCTGCGCCATTAATGATGAAAGTCCCCGTTTCGGTCATTAACGGGAAATCGCCCATGAACACGTCCTGGTCTTTTACTTCACCTGTTTCCTTATTGACAAGGCGCACCTTTACACGAAGCGGAGCAGCGTATGTTACATCGCGTTCTTTGCATTCGTCGATGGAATATTTCGGTTCGCCGAGGCTGTAGTCAATAAACTCCAGCGACAGGTTTCCGGCAAAATCCTCGATCGGAGAGATGTCCTGGAACATTTCACGCAAACCTTCGTCAAGGAACCATTGGTAAGATGCGGTTTGGATTTCGATAAGGTTTGGCAGCTCTAAAATTTCTTTGATGCGCGCGTAACTTCTGCGCTGGCGGTGCCGTCCATACTGAACTAGTTGATGTGACAACTGATTCACCCCTCAAATCAAGCGTTTTGTTTGCATCTTTCGTCAAACAACAATAAAGCTAAGGCAAAAAGAAAAAGGGTTTTTTATGAAAAAACCACATATCGCATGACGAGCTTATGATTTTATAAGTATTTTCCAATTCATCCAAAATATATACTTGACAAGTATAGCTTAGATTGCATAAAGAACCTTAATCTATTGGCATTTTATGATTTTAACATATATGAAATCGGGAGTCAAATTTTTTTGGCTTTAAAAACAAAATATCCTTTTTCTTTTCCAACACAATTTACCTCATCAAATATGCTTTCTAATTTTTTCCTGGCAGAAGGGGCCCCCTGCTTTTTCCGGATGACCACCCAAAGTTCGCCGTTGTTTGCGAGATATTGGTAACTTTCTTCAAAAATCCGGTGCACAATCTGCTTTCCGGCGCGGATCGGGGGATTTGTGGCAATCAAGGCAAACGGGCCGCTTTTCACATTTTCAAAAAGATTGCTTTCGTATATGGAAACATTTGAAATATGGTTCCGGGCAGCATTTTTCTTTGCCAGCTCGACCGCTCTTGTATTAATATCCGCCATATGCACATGGCGGTCGGGAAAAGATTTTGCAAGCGCGAGGCCGATCGGTCCGTAACCGCAACCCATATCAAGGACCGGCCCTTCCGTTTCAGGCATGGCCACAAGATCGAGCAAAACGCGGGAGCCGAAGTCGACTTCTTTTTTTGAAAAAACCCCTTGGTCTGTTTGAAAATGAAAGGCATGCCCTCTCAATGTAAAGCTGAAATCTATCGGTTGATGCTTTGCTTCTGGGTTTTGCGAGTAGTAATGTTCAGCCATGAAAAGTCCCACTCTTTCTTGGAGGATTCAGGAAGAAGAGATGTTGAAAAAAGCCCGCCAAATGCGGGCTTTTTCTTTAAAAAGGGCCTTACTTCACTTCTACGCCGGCTCCAACTTCTTCAAGTTTCGCTTTAAGTTCTTCGGCTTCTTCTTTCGCTACGCCTTCTTTAAGCGGTTTTGGAGCATTGTCAACAAGTTCTTTTGCTTCTTTAAGGCCAAGGCCTGTGATTTCGCGGACAACTTTGATGACTTTGATTTTTTGTGCGCCGGCTTCAGTCAGCACAACATCAAATTCCGTTTTTTCTGCAGCAGCTTCCCCGCCTGCAGCGCCGCCAGCAACAGCAACCGGTGCAGCAGCGGTTACGCCGAATTCTTCTTCAATGGCTTTCACAAGATCGTTCAATTCAAGCACTGTCATTTCTTTGACAGCAGAGATGATTTCTTCTTTCGTCATTTTCATATCCTCCTACAAGATATTTTTTTAAAGTATATTCCGTAAAACTTATGCGCTTTGTTCTTCTTTTTGATCTGCGACTGCTTTTGCAGCAAGAGCAAAGTTGCGGATTGGCGCCTGCAGTACGCTGAGAAGCATGGAAAGCAGGCCTTCGCGTGAAGGAAGCTTTGCGAGTGCTTTGATTTCATCAACGGTTGCAACATTGCCTTCAATGACACCTGCTTTGATTTCCAAAGCTTCGTGGTCTTTTGCGAAATCATTAAGGATTCTCGCAGGCGCAACCACGTCTTCCGTACTGAATGCGATCGCATTCGGGCCGGTCAGCGCGCTGTTCAATCCGTCCATCCCGGCTGCTTCTACAGCACGGCGCGTCATCGTGTTTTTATACACTTTAAATTCAACGCCCGCTTCGCGCAGCTGTTTACGCAGCTCAGTTACTTCAGCCACGTTTAAACCGCGGTAATCGACAACCACAACGGCTGTACTTGATTTGAATTTATCGGTGATTTCATCCACCAGTTGTTTCTTTTGTTCAATTGCACTGCCCATCTTGACACCTCCTACAGATATTCTTGATGAACATTTATACCAAAACAAAACCTCCATATCCCGAGACATGGAGGTTTCATGCATGCGGAGGCCTTAAGGCGCCCCCGGATTTATACGCATTACCTCGGCAGGAAATTAAGCCCTCCGGCACCTGCTGTCTACGGTACAAATGTTTACTTTTTAAAACCGTTCTTAATTATAGCAGCCCGCAGGCAGCATGTCAAATCATTATTTTGCTGCCACAAAAGAAGACGGGTCTACTTTGATGCCAGGCCCCATGGTCGATGTGACAGAAACATTCTTCATGTAAGTGCCTTTTGCAGCTGACGGTTTTGCTTTCATCAATGTGTCAAACAAGGTTGACAGGTTTTCAACCAACTTTTCCGGTTCAAAAGAGGCTTTCCCGATCGGGGCATGGACATTGCCCGCTTTGTCAACACGATATTCGACTTTACCGGCTTTAATGTCCTGGACCGCTTTTGTCACATCAAATGTTACCGTGCCGGTTTTCGGGTTCGGCATTAATCCTCTAGGCCCAAGGATGCGCCCGAGTTTACCAACTTCGCCCATCATATCCGGCGTTGCCACGATGACATCAAAATCAAACCAGCCCTGCTGGATTTTGTTGACGTAGTCTGTATCGCCGACATAATCCGCACCGGCTGCTTCCGCTTCTTTTGCTTTTTCGCCTTTTGCAAAAACAAGCACGCGCTGGGTTTTCCCTGTTCCGTTTGGAAGCACGACAGCACCGCGGATTTGCTGGTCCGCTTTTTTCGGGTCAACGCCGAGGCGGAATGCAGCTTCAACTGTTGCATCAAATTTTGTAAAACTTGTTTTTTTCACCAGTTCAATGGCTTCCTGAACCGGGTAAGCTTTGGAACGGTCAACGAGTTTCAAAGCGTCAACATATTTTTTTCCTTTTTTCGCCATTTGTATTTCCTCCTCGAATGTGGTTTTAACGGAATAACCTCCCACGAAAAAGGTTGCGAGCCAGTATCGCATCGCAACCCCGTTGGACATAACCAGTACTGCATGGATCAGTCTTCGATCGTAATCCCCATGCTGCGCGCCGTGCCTTCCACCATGCGCATTGCCGCTTCAACACTTGCCGCATTTAAGTCAGGCATTTTTGTTTCTGCGATTTCACGCACTTTGTCACGCTTCACAGTTGCCACTTTTGTACGGTTCGGCTCGCCGGAACCGGATTCAATGCCGGCTGCTTTTTTCAGCAGAACTGCAGCTGGCGGGGTTTTTGTGATGAATGTAAATGAACGGTCTTCAAATACCGTGATTTCAACAGGTATAATCAAGCCTGCCTGATCTGCAGTACGAGCGTTGAATTCTTTACAAAATCCCATAATATTGACGCCGGCCTGGCCCAGTGCAGGACCAACAGGCGGTGCAGGATTTGCTTTACCGGCAGGAATCTGCAATTTAACAATTTTTACTACTTTTTTAGCCACGAGACACACCTCCTTAAGTCCGTGATGTGGTAACAGGGGCTGAGCCCTCCCACTCATCTGTTTGATTGAACCCCCCACGGCTGAAGCCGCGAGCTTCCTGCAGACACCGAAACATGCTCCGCTGTCTACGCAGGCTATCCCCGCAAGTTCCTGCGGTTAGCCGGACAATTGGCGTGCCGAAAAGGCAAGCCATATCCGAAGCCAATTCATCTCATGACCGTGTCACGAGTGTATCATAAGAATCATGTGATTGCATTGTGTCTGTTCATGCGGGTGCCCGGTCAGGCGGGCCATCCGCAAAGAACATACTGACTTATAACATATTAACATCTCAGCATATGGATTTCAAGTTTTATCCCGTTATATTTTATCAATTTGTTCAAAAACAAGCTCTACCGGCGTATCCCGCCCGAACATATTGACCATGACTTTTGCCCTGCCTTTGTCGCGGTCCATTTCCACAATCTTGCCGGCAAAATTCGCAAACGGCCCTTCTTTTACCGTCACCGTCTCGCCGATTTCAAAGTTCACATCGGCCCGTTTTTCTTCCATGCCCATCCGTTTCAAGATGGTATTAATTTCTTCTGGCAAGAGCGGCGTCGGCTTGGAACCGCCTCCCGACGACCCAACAAAACCGGTGACGCCCGGCGTGTTCCGGACGACATACCAGGAATCATCCGTCATCACCATTTCCACCAGGACATAGCCCGGGAAAACTTTTCGTTTCACCACTTTTTTCTTCTCATTTTTCACTTCAAGTTCTTCTTCTTCCGGTACCACTACCCGGAAAATTTTATCCTGCATCCCCATTGATTCCACGCGCTTTTCCAAATTGGTTTTGACTTTATTTTCATAGCCTGAATACGTATGGACAACATACCAGTTTTTTTCCATCTAATAGGACTTGATGTCCGTCCCTCCCTGTTGGTCTTTTGATTTTTTGGGCAAATGAAAAAACCCGCTAACCGGGTTTGAGTCGTTGCTTATGATACTCCCATTATACCATGTTTTATCATTGGATATTCAAGTGTAAAATGATCATTTTACAATGAGTTTTCAGCCCACCGGATCACTGCGGAAATGCCGAGATCGATGACAATAAAGAACAATGTCAGGAAAGCAACCGTTACAAGGACTGTAATCGTGTATTTGACCAGCTCTTTGCGCCCCGGCCAGCTGACTTTTCGCATTTCGGAAGCTACATTACGAAAAAATTTTGTGATGGACATGTATTTAAGACCTCCAAGTAAGCTCATGTTCGTTGTTATTTTGTGCCGCGGTGGATGGTGTGTTCGTTGCAGTGCTTGCAAAACTTCTTTAATTCCATTCTTTCAGCCTTTCCGTTGCCCGTTGTGGTCGTGTAATTGCGCGAACCGCAAACCGAACAGGCAAGTACCATTTTTTTCTGCATCTCATCACCAGCTGTCTTATGGTCTTACGGCGTTAACGGAACCTGCCGCTGTAAAGAACCTCTCCCGGAAAACCGGGAGAGTCTTTTGGGCGCCGCCGGTTCCGTACCGGTATCGTATCAAAACATAAAATCCTACAAATCAACATAACACGGCAGAAAGCTTGTGTCAATCAGTAGCAGAAGAAGGGATGTGCCGGGTTTTTCCCGAAAGCATTGAATACCAGGCATTGAAAGATAGCTTTTTGTACGCCTTAATGCCGCACTTGCATCCGGGAAAAACGGCCTGGCGGAAATACGGCTTACAACACCTTTTCAGTAAGTCAGCTCCCTCCTTTCCAACAGGCGCTCCAGCTTCTTTTTGACGCGTTGTAAAGCGTTATCAATTGATTTTACATGGCGGTTCAATTCTTCTGAAATTTCCTGGTAGGACTGCCCGTCCAGGTAAAGGGCGAGCACTTTTCTTTCCAGATCGCTTAACAGCTCGGATATTTTTACTTCTATATGGACATATTTTTCGCGGATTAAAATCAATTCTTCAGGATTGGAAATTTTCGCGCCGGTGATGACATCCATCAACGTACGGTCGGATTCTTCATCATAAATTGGCTTGTCCAGGGAAATGTAAGAATTAAGCGGTATGTGCTTTTGGCGGGTGGCAGTCTTAATTGCGGTAATCATTTGCCGGTTGATGCATAATTCAGCAAAAGCCCTGAAAGACGTGAGCTTGTCCTCTCTGTAGTCGCGTATGGCCTTATACAGCCCGATCATGCCTTCCTGGATAATATCCTCGCGGTCGGCCCCGATGATAAAGTAAGAACGCGCTTTTGCCCTGACAAAGTTTCTGTATTTTTGGATCAAGTAATCCAGCGCTTCGCTTTCGCCGTTGTGTATCCGTTCAACCAACTCTTCGTCCTGCATCGTGCCATATCTTTCTTCATATGCTGCCTCAATGTTCAGGTTCACCTATATCCCCCCATGAGCATTCGATAAAAGCTATTATACAGTACAGAATTTTCAATCGTCAACCGCTCATCTTTTCCCCCTGCGTAATTTTTCGAAAATTTCCATGACCTCCTGGCTTAACGGTATTCTTGTTGCCGGCTTTTCCTCTTGAATTGATTTTACATTTCTTTTAATCTTTTGTTCAATCACTTCCACTTTGGTCAACAGTTCGCGTGCTGAAATTCTTAAAGCGCCCTGGCCGAATATTTGCCACTGCTCAGTAAAATCGGATGTGGCCACATAAATCTGCGTGCGGATGTTGTTCAGTTTAATGGCCATTTTTTCAATCCGTTCATCTGCTGTTTCATTTTCTTTTGTAAAAATGACTTCCACTTTGTGATAGCGGTACTTTTTTTCCAGGCCTTTCACCCCGTAAGCATCAAAAACGACGATGACTTTGTCATCCGTATAGCCCTGGTATTCCGCCATGATCTCAACAAGCCGGTCTCTGGCGGCGCCAAGGTCTTTTTGTTTCAATTTTTGCAGTTCCGGCCAGGCGCCAATGATGTTATAGCCGTCCACCAGCAAAATATTCATTTTATTCACCAAGCGGATGGCGCTTCCTGTAAACCTCATACATGAGCAGGCCGGCAGCAACGGACGCGTTGAGCGAAGTCACATGCCCTGCCATCGGAAGGCGGATCAGAAAGTCGCATGCTTCTTTTACGATCCTGCTCATCCCCTTCCCTTCACTGCCGATGACAAGACATAGCGGCAGATCGGCATCCATTTGCCGGTAATCGGTCGTCCCGGAAGCATCGGTTCCCGCAATCCACAGCCCTTGCTGCTTTAAGCCGGCAATCGTTTGCGAAAGGTTTGTTACCCGCGCCACCGGGATATGTTCAATCGCGCCGGTTGAAGCTTTCGCCACCGTTGCTGTTAATGCGACCGAGCGCCTTTTCGGGATAATGACGCCGTGTGCGCCGACCGCATCAGCCGTCCGTAAAATCGAGCCGAGATTATGCGGATCCTCCAATTCATCGAGGATCAGGATAAACGGGTGTTCATTCCGCTCTTTGGCAAGTTTGAACATATCGCCTGTTTCTGCATACCGGTAAGCGGCAACGAGCGCCAGTACACCCTGATGCGCCCCGTCAGCCACCTGGTCAATCTTTTTTTTCGGGACAAATTGGACGGTCACTTTTCTTTCCCTTGCAAGCTCCATCACCTGCTTCATGGCGCCTTTTTGTGAACCTTCCGCAACCCAGATTTTGTTGATTTCCCGGCCCGCTCTTAACGCTTCCAGCACCGGGTTTTTGCCAGCAATGTATTCCTGGTCCATCAGCGCGCCCCTCCTTTCTGGTCTTCGACAATGCCTATTGCTTTTTCAATCAGCGCCTCCATCCGCTCCCGGCTGCCGGATAAATAGTGATAGCCGATCAGCGCTTCAAATGCAGTGCTGTGCCGGTATGTCTGGACATCCGTATTTTTCGGAACCGTGCCCGATTTTGCATTTCTGCCACGCCGGACAACAGCGGTTTCTTCTTCCGTTAAAAGATCTTCGTTCATCATCTGTTTTAAAACTTGAGCCTGCGCCTTCGCGGAAACAAAGCGGATCGCTTCCCGGTGAAGGCGGTTCGGCTTCGTTTTTCCCTGCAAAAGGACATGGTGCCGGATATATTCTTCATATACCGCATCTCCCATATAAGCAAGCGCGAGGCTGTTCAGTTGTTTCGGATCAAGGGTGACCGTCATAAGCGTCTCCATCTCACCCCTTGAGGCGTATCTTCAAGAATGATATTCATGCTTTTCAACTTGTCACGGATTTCGTCAGCCAGTTGGAAATTGCGTGCCTTTCTT
Organism: Weizmannia sp. FSL K6-0777; assembly: GCF_038593185.1. Taxonomy (NCBI): domain Bacteria; kingdom Bacillati; phylum Bacillota; class Bacilli; order Caryophanales; family Bacillaceae; genus Heyndrickxia; species Weizmannia sp. FSL K6-0777. The sequence goes on along the minus strand of NZ_CP151971.1, from coordinate 120,394 downwards.
GCTTCATTCCGTTTTTCAATCAGCGCTTCAATTTCTTCGTCCAAAAGCACTTCTTCCTCGAGCTTCAGGCCGAGAACGCCGGAAATCGTTTCAAACTCTTTCATAAATGCCCGGAGAACAGTTTCTGTCGTATTTTTTCCCCGCAAGTAATAATTGGCCTGCTTCGACAGTTCGAACAAAACAGAAATACCGTTTGCCGTATTGAAATCATCATCCATTGCCTCGATAAACTGGCGATGGAGCGAACGGACCTGTTCCAGCCATTTTTCATCATCTTCTGCCAGATTTGCACTGGATTCAAGCCGGTGCTTTACATTTTGGTACGACGTTTTGATCCGTTCAAGCCCTGCCTTCGCATTGGCAAGCAGTTCCTCGCTGTAGTTGATCGGATGGCGGTAATGCACCGACAGCATGAAAAAGCGCAAAACTTGTGGATCGTGCCGCTCGATGATGTCATGGACAAGCACAATGTTTCCGAGCGACTTCGACATTTTCTCGTTATCAATATTGATATAGCCGTTATGCATCCAGTAACGAGCAAACGGTTTGCCTGTCAAAGCTTCTGACTGGGCAATTTCATTTTCGTGGTGCGGAAAAGTCAGGTCCTGCCCGCCCGCGTGGATGTCGATCGTATCGCCAAGATATTTCTTCGCCATGGCCGAGCATTCAATATGCCATCCCGGCCGGCCTTTCCCCCACGGACTGTCCCACGAAATTTCCCCCTCTTTTGCCGCTTTCCAAAGGGCAAAATCAAGGGCGTCTTCTTTCTTTTCCCCTACTTCAATTCTCGCACCTGATTTCAATTCGTCAATCGATTGATGAGACAATTTACCGTAGTCCGGAAAACTTCTCGTATGGTAGTAAACATCACCGCCTGATTCATAGGCATGGCCTTTTTCAATTAATTTTTCAATAAACGCGATAATCGCATCCATATTTTCCGTCACGCGCGGATGGGCGTCTGCATGGCAGCAACCGAGCGCATCAATATCTTCAAAATAAGACTTGATAAACCGTTCGCTTAAAGCCGGCACTTCTTCTCCGCGTTCTTTTGCGGCTTTAATGAGTTTATCGTCCACATCGGTGAAATTCGACACATAGTTTACATCATAACCCCGAAATGCCAAATATCGTCTGACCGTGTCAAATACGATCGCCGGCCGCGCATTTCCAATATGGATATAATTATAGACAGTCGGGCCGCATACATACATTTTCACTTTCCCCTCTTCAAGCGGGATAAACGGCTCCTTCTTTCTTGTTAACGTATTATATATCTGAATGCTCATACATTCTTGCCCCTTCCTTTCTCAGTTGTTCCAATTCCGACCGCAAAGCCTCGATTTCCTGCTGCATGCTGTTCAGGCGGTCTGCAACAGGGTCAGGCAGCTCATTATGTTTTAAATCTTTTTTAATTTTGACGCCGTCCTGGACGACGACCCTGCCAGGAATGCCGACCACTGTCGAATTGGGGGGGACATCCTTTAATACGACAGAACCTGCCCCTATTTTTGCATTTTCCCCAATCGTAATCGAACCTAAAACTTTCGCCCCGCTTGCGATTAACGCATTGTCTTTAATTGTCGGATGGCGCTTGCCCTTTTCCTTCCCGGTGCCGCCGAGCGTAACGCCCTGGTAAACCGTCACGTTATCGCCGATTTCGCACGTTTCCCCGATCACAACCCCCATGCCGTGGTCGATGAAAAACCGCCTGCCGATTTGTGCACCGGGGTGGATTTCAATTCCGGTAAAGAAGCGGCTGAGCTGCGAAATCACCCGGGCGATAAAAAACATTTTCTTTTTATAAAAAAAGTGCGCAATCCGGTGTGCCCAGATGGCATGAAGACCGGAGTAAGTCAAGATCACTTCAAAATACGTCCGTGCTGCCGGATCCTGATCAAAAACCACTTCAATGTCTTCCTTCAACCGCTTAAACATGTGCTACTCCCCTTTCGCTTGTTTTTTTCCCATTCCCCGTCCGTTTATAAAATTTCTTCCGCTTTGCATTTCCATCAGCCGGATGTGTCATCGGACCTGCAATTTAAAAAAGAAGCGCCTCTGCAACGGACAGAGACGCTTCTTGATCGCGCGGTTCCACTCTGTTTGGCGGCAGGCCTTGCCCGCTGCCCAACTTTCCCTGTTAACGGGCGGCCCCCGCTGCATCCTACTGGCAAACGCGTTCAGATACAGGCTCGAAGGTGCATTTCAGAAAAGGAGGGGCTTAAACCACTTTCAGCCGGCGATGGTTCTCTCTTTGAAGCGTCCTCTTCCTACTTCTCCTTCTCAACGCTTTTTCATACATCTATTTTAACCATATCATATCCTATTTTCGAAAAAATGTTAACCCGTGATTCTTTCAAGGCGTTTCTTTACTTTTTCCCTGCCGAGCAGTTCGATCAGGCTTTGCAGTTCCGGGCCGTGTGTCTGGCCGCTAACGGCAACACGGATCGGCATAAACAGCTTTTTCCCCTTTTGTCCGGTTGCTTTTTGCACTGCTTTGATCGCTTTTTTGATTTCGCCTGCTTCAAATGGTTCGATTCTGTCCAGTTCTTCAAGGAATGCACGGAGCACTTCCGGAACGTGCTCTCCCGACAAAATCGCCTTTGCTTCGTCGTCATATGTGATTTCATCCGTAAAGAAGAGCGGTTTCGACAATTCGACAATTTCCGCGCCGTAGCTCATTTGTTCCTGATAGAGAGAGATGAGTTTGCGCACCCATTGTTCTTCTTCAGGTGTCCGGTTTTCCGGAACGAGCCCTGCTTTTACAAGATGCGGCAACGCAAGCTCCACAACTTTATCCAAATCGAGCTTTTTCATATACTGGTTGTTCATCCATGCCAATTTTTGGCGGTCAAACAAAGCAGGCGATTTCGACAGCCGTTCCGGGTCAAAAATCTGGATAAATTCTTCCCGCGAAAAAATTTCTTCCTCGCCCTTCGGTGACCAGCCGAGCATGGCAATAAAATTAAACAACGCTTCCGGCAAATAACCGAGTTCCGCGTACTGCTCAATAAACTGAATGATGCTTCCGTCGCGTTTGCTCAGTTTTTTCCGGTGCTCATTGACAATCAGCGTCATGTGGCCGAATACCGGCGGTTCAAAACCGAATGCTTCATAAATCATCAGCTGTTTCGGCGTGTTGGAAATATGGTCGTCCCCCCGGAGCACGTGGGAAATTTTCATTAAATGATCATCGATCGCAACCGCAAAATTATAAGTCGGCATCCCGTCTTTTTTAACGATGACAAAGTCGCCGATTCCGTCCGATTCAAAAGATACTTCGCCTTTTACGATATCGTTGAACGTATACACTTTGCCTTCCGGAACATGGAAACGGAGGCTCGGTTTCCGGCCTTCCGCTTCAAGCCGCTTCCTGTCTTCTTCTGTCAGATGGCGGCATTTCCCGGAATAACGCGGCATTTCCCCGCGTGCAAGCTGGGCTTCACGTTCGGCTTCCAGTTCTTCTTCCGTACAATAGCATTTATAAGCCAGCCCGCGGTCAAGCAGATCTTCATAATATTTTTTATAAATATCGAGGCGTTCCGACTGGCGGTAAGGCCCGTATTCGCCGCCGACATCAATGCTTTCGTCCCAGTCGATGCCGAGCCATTTCAAATATTTCAGCTGGCTTTCCACGCCGCCTTCCACATTCCGCTTCTGGTCGGTATCTTCAATCCGGATAATGAACTTTCCACCTTTGCTGCGCGCAAATAAATAATTGAATAATGCGGTACGGGCATTCCCGATATGCAAAAAACCGGTCGGGCTCGGAGCGTACCGTACTCTGATTTCGTTTGCCATGTCGATTCTCCTTTAAATTGTCGCTTTTTGTCTTATTTTATTGTATCACCGTCTGAAAAAGCCGTAAACCGGTGGCTCGTTCCGGCCCGGCGGATGAAAGATGTTTTACGTGATGTTAATCACACACCTTGCAGGCAAAATCTCTGCTGTTATGCTTGTTCCAGCAGCATTACGGGACCTAAACCGCCTGGCTTGTCCCGATCGCGCCCACTCTTTTGCAGCTATACCCCAACTATACTTGTTCCAGCGAAAAACGGGTTCCCGTAAACAGCCGCCCGGCTCCGTTACACCATTTTCGACGAAACATCTGCTGCCATACACCGGTTAAAAGGTTCTTGCAGGCAGTACGCGCCCTAAACTGCCCGGCTTGTTCCAGCACCCTTGCAGCCACGCCGGTTAAGCCTGCTCCAGCAGTACCGCCGCCTGCGCCGCAATGCCCTCTTCGCGCCCGGCAAAGCCGAGTTTTTCCGTCGTGGTCGCCTTGACATTGACCTGCCCGATCTCCGCTTCCAAAATGCGCGCGATCGTTTCCCGCATTTTCCCGATATAGGGCGCCATTTTCGGCTTTTGGGCAATAATCGTGCAATCAAGATTGCCGAGCTTGTATCCTTTTTGTTTCACAAGCTGAAAAACATGCGCCAAAAGCGCCGCAGAATCCGCATCTTTAAATGCCGCATCTGTATCCGGAAAATGCCGGCCGATATCCCCTTCCCCAATGGCCCCGAGACAGGCATCCGCTACGGCATGAAGCAACACATCCGCGTCGGAGTGGCCGAGCAAACCTTTTTCATATGGAATTTCAACTCCCCCAATCATCAAGGGACGTCCCTCCCCGAACCGGTGCACGTCAAAGCCTTGTCCGATCCTGAACATCTTCATCCTCCCCCCTGCTTTTTTAAAATCGCTTCTGCGAAATAAAGATCTTCCGGTGTCGTAATTTTAATATTATCATAACTTCCCGGCACAATATGTACAGGATGGCCGATCCGTTCGACCAGTGAGGCTTCATCCGTTCCGAGAAAGCCGTCCCGTTCCGCCGCTTCATGCGCTTTTTTCAAGACAGACGTGCGAAAAGCTTGTGGCGTTTGGATCTGCCACAAGCTGCTCCGCTCAATCGTCTCGGTTACAATCTGGTCTTTTGCTCTTTTGATCGTGTCTTTTACCGGAACAGCCGCTATCGCCGCCCCTTTTTCCCCGGCCATTGCCGCCAGCGCTGCAATGGATCCGGCGCTGATAAACGGCCTTGCACCGTCATGCACAAGAATGACACTGCAGCTTCCGGCAAGTTCCAGCCCGTTCCGTACGCTATATTGCCGTTCAGAACCGCCGCGGGCAAATACTATTTTTTCCGAGCGGGGCAAAATACGCTTCATCTCTTCCCTATCATGCGGCTGCACGGGAAGTATCAACTTTTTGCAGGACGGATCGGCCAAAAAAACTTCTGCTGTAACCGCAATGACCGGGCGCTTGTTCAGTTCAAGAAATAATTTGTTGAACCCTGCGCCCATCCGCTTCCCCGATCCGGCTGCCGGTATAATCACCTCATAATCTGTCAAATCCAATCTCCCCCGGCATCCTGTATGAACTTCCCGCGTCCGGCGCCGCGGGTGTTCCAGGCTGCATTATAACGCTTTTTCAAGCAGTTTCGGCTTGGCAAAAATCATCCGGCCCGCCGAAGTCTGCAGGACGCTTGTCACGAGCACATCAATGCGTTTGCCAATGTAATTTTTGCCTTCTTCGACAACAATCATCGTGCCGTCATCCAAATAGGCAATCCCCTGGTGATGCTCTTTCCCGTCTTTAATGAGTTGCACATTGAGCTCTTCGCCGGGGAGCACAACCGGTTTTACGGCGTTGGCAAGGTCATTGATATTGAGCACCTTGACTTTCTGGAATTCACATACTTTATTTAAATTATAATCATTCGTCACGACAATCCCGTTCATCAATTTTGCCAGTTTAATGAGCTTGCTGTCAACTTCCTGGATATCTTCAAAATCGCCTTCATACATTTGCACTTCGATCGGCAGTTCATTCTGTATCCGGTTCAAGATATCAAGCCCACGCCGGCCCCGGTTTCTTTTCAAAGCATCCGAAGAATCGGCAATATGCTGCAATTCTTCAAGCACAAAGAGCGGAATCACAATCGGCCCGTCAAGAAAACCGGTCTGGCAAATATCCGCAATCCGTCCGTCGATGACAACGCTTGTATCAAGAATCTTCACCTGTTTTCCAGGCTGCGGATGCCCTTCTTGCTCTGTCCCGCCTTTCCGTCTATGCTGCCGGTTGAAAAACAAATTGAAAATTTCCTCTCTTTTCTTAAAACCGACCTGAAATCCGATATAACCGAGCAATACTGTAAGTGTAATCGACACAATTGTATTGACAATCGGAATTCCCCGCACCGGAATGCTTGCCAGATAAGCAATAATCAGGCCGAGCACAAGGCCAAAGGTGCCGGAAAAAATTTCCGTCATCGGGACTTTTACCAGTGAATCCTCAAACCAATCGACAAAATCAACGATATAATGAATGGACCAGAAAGTAATAAGATAAAAGATAATAGCCCCCAACAGCGCTGAAACATACGGGTTGTTGATTAACACATAATCCACTTTCACAAGCTTGTAAAAATCAGGCAGCAGGAAAACACCGAGCGTGCCGCCAATCAGTACCAAACAAATTTGTATAAGCCGTCTTAACAACATGTTCACCTCCTTTATACATTATAAACAAAAAATATGGTTTAAAACGTTTGCCTTCGTATTTTTCCCTACCGAGCCAGTTAATCGCCGCGGTTTTCTCCGGGCATTTTCAGGCTTCATGCACATCCCCTGCTTTCTTTTAAAATTTGTATCCTGCCAGCCGCTGTCTTTTCTGTCTTTACATCATAACGGATCCTGTAAACGCAGATTTGCGGCAGTTATTTGCTTATCAAGTGGGTTCCGTTTTTTTCCACGCTTTCCTTCACTTCCCAGTGCCTTCCGCTTCCTCCGGTACCCTCACGCACTGATCCAAAGAACACATAGAAGGCACGGAAATTTGTTCCCTTTCTCATCCGCCGAGTGCCGCTTGCAAAGCTTCCTGGATTGTGGAGACGCCGATCACTTGAATCTCTTTTGGCGGCGTCCACCCGCCCATATTATTTTTCGGGATGATCGCCCGCCGGAAACCAAGTTTTGCCGCTTCCTGGACGCGCTGCTCAATCCTGGACACCCGCCTGACTTCCCCCGTCAGCCCGACCTCTCCGATAATGCAGTCATCCGCATTTGTCGGCTTGTCGCGAAAACTGGATGCCACGCTGACAGCAACTGCCAAATCCACTGCCGGTTCATCCACTTTCAGGCCGCCGGCGACTTTTAAATAAGCATCCTGGTTCTGAATCAAAAGACCGGCCCGTTTTTCAAGCACCGCCATAATCAGCGTGACACGGTTATAGTCAATCCCGGATGCCATCCGCCGCGGCATATTGAAAAACGTCGGGGCCAACAGCGCCTGGATCTCGACAAGGACCGGGCGCGTCCCCTCAATGGAAGCCACCACGGTAGAACCGGCTGCACCTTTTGTCCGTTCTTCCAGAAAAATTTCGGAAGGGTTCTGGACTTCTTCCAAACCGGATTCTTTCATTTCCAAAATCGCAATTTCATTCGTCGAACCAAAGCGGTTTTTGACCGCCCTTAATATCCGGTAGGCGTTATGGCGTTCACCTTCAAAATACAGGACCGTATCCACCATATGTTCAAGCACGCGCGGACCGGCAATGGAGCCTTCTTTTGTCACGTGGCCGACAATGAAGATGGCCACGTTTTTTGTTTTTGCCGTCCGCATCAGCTGTGCAGTCGTTTCCCTCACTTGCGACACACTGCCCGGCGCAGACTGGATTTCCGGATGGTAAATCGTCTGGATGGAATCAATGACAACAAAGCCGGGATTCAGTTCATCTATCGCCTGCTGGATCACGGAAAGGTCCGTTTCCGGCAGCACATAAAGATGGTCGGTATGGATGTTTAACCGATCCGCCCTTAACTTCGTCTGTTTCGCCGATTCCTCCCCGGAAATATACAGTACATTTAACCCGTGCTTTGCCAGTTGTGATGACACTTGCAAAAGCAGCGTTGATTTGCCGATCCCGGGATCCCCGCCGATCAAAACAAGTGATCCGGCAACAATGCCGCCTCCGAGGACACGGTTCAGCTCTCCAAAATCCACTTTTGTCCTTTTTTCTTCTTTAGACTCTATAGACGTAATAGGTGCCGCTTTGGTTTCATTTCCAGGCTCCGGATGTAAAAAAAAGCCCCTCCGTTTTGGCGTCTCCGCTTCCTCCACCATCTGGTTCCACTGGCTGCATTGCGGGCACTTTCCCATCCATTTTGGCGACTCGTAGCCGCAGTTTTGGCAAACAAACTTCACGGTTTTTTTTGCCATCTTAAACCCCTTTCCCTCATATCTATGTGTATAAGTGTAAACAAAGTATCTTGAAATTGAATTAAAATCGTATAAGAAACCGCCACATAGGTTGAAAGAAACATTACTCCTTCTTTATGTGTTGCCAGAAGCAATGTTATCCTAATCGCCATTGATTTTGGCGCGAAATTTTATATATGTGAAAAAAAGGGTACAATCGCCAAAACCATTGTACCCTTTCCTGCTTTCGGCATTAAGAATTGGACGATACAGCTTCCGACTCTGCCACACTGGCAAAAGTAAATTCGCCGTCTTTTACATCGACCAATACCTTTTGCCCTTCTTTTATATTGCCTTTCAGCATTTCTTCCGAAAGGCGGTCTTCGATGTTTTTCTGAATCGATCTGCGCAGCGGCCGCGCGCCGTATTCCGGATCGTAGCCTTTTTCCGCCACTTTTTCTTTTGCGGCATCCGTCAGCACAAGTTCGATATGATGCTCTTTTAACCGGTCCGACAATTCTTTCGCCATCAACGTGACAATTTCGTTCAACTGTTTCTTCTCGAGCGAATGGAACACAATGGTTTCATCAACACGGTTCAAAAACTCAGGCCGGAACGCTTTTTTCAGTTCCTCGAGCACTTTGTCCTTCATGTCTTTATAATCGGCCTCGACGGTATCCTGAATGGTGAACCCGACGCTCTTGTTGCGTTTTAAAGCATCTGCGCCGACATTCGATGTCATGATGACAATCGTATTGCTAAAATCAACCGTGCGGCCCTTGGAATCGGTCAGCCGGCCGTCATCCAGTACCTGGAGCAAAATGTTGAACACATCCGGGTGCGCTTTTTCAATTTCATCAAGCAGCACAACCGAATACGGTTTTCTCCGTACCTTTTCCGTCAGCTGCCCGCCTTCTTCAAAACCGACATATCCAGGCGGCGAACCTACGAGGCGGGAAGTCGAATGTTTCTCCATGTATTCGGACATGTCGATCCGGATCATGGCATCCTCATCGCCGAACATCGCTTCCGCAAGCGCCCGCGCCAGTTCTGTTTTTCCGACCCCTGTTGGCCCGAGGAAAATGAAGGAACCGATCGGGCGTTTCGGATCTTTTAATCCTGCCCGTGCACGGCGGACTGCTTTCGCCACTGCAAGTACCGCTTCTTCCTGCCCGATCACCCGGGAATGAAGGATCTCTTCAAGGTGCAGAAGCCTTTCCGTTTCGGTTTGTGCCAGTTTCGTCACCGGAACTCCCGTCCAGCTCGAAACAACAAGCGCTATATCATCGACTGTGACTTCACTGTTTTCCTGGCCTTGTTTTGCCTTCCAGTTTTTCTTCGTTTCCTCCAGCTGTTCGCGCAGTTTCTGTTCGGTATCCCTTAACGCAGCCGCTTTTTCAAATTCCTGGCTCTGGACGGCCGCATCTTTTTCCTTGCGTACCTCTTCCAGTTTCAATTCCAGTTCTTTCAAATTCGGCGGCGTTGTAAAGGAACGAAGACGCACTTTCGATCCGGCTTCATCGATTAAGTCAATCGCTTTATCCGGCAGGAACCGATCTGCGATATAGCGGTCCGAAAGTTTTACAGCGGCTTCGATCGCCTCATCGGTAATCGAGACGCGATGGTGTGCTTCATAGCGATCGCGCAGCCCTTTTAAAATCTGGATCGACTCATCAATCGTCGGCTCATCGACCTGGATCGGCTGGAACCTTCTTTCCAGTGCAGCATCTTTTTCAATATATTTCCGGTATTCATCCAGTGTTGTAGCCCCGATGCACTGCAGTTCGCCGCGGGCAAGCGACGGTTTTAAAATATTGGAAGCATCAATGGCTCCTTCCGCACCGCCGGCCCCAATTAAGGTATGCAATTCATCGATGAAAAGAATGATATTACCGGCCTGGCGGATTTCATCCATGACTTTTTTCAGGCGGTCTTCAAATTCGCCACGGTATTTTGTACCGGCCACAACCGTACCCATATCAAGCGTCATAACCCGTTTGTCACGCAGCGTTTCCGGCACTTCATTATGCACAATTTGCTGGGCAAGGCCTTCTGCAATGGCCGTTTTCCCAACGCCCGGTTCCCCGATAAGGACAGGGTTGTTTTTTGTCCTCCGGCTCAGTACTTCAATGACGCGTTGAATTTCTTTGCTGCGCCCGATTACAGGATCAAGGGAATCTTTCCGTGCGATCGCTGTTAAATCGCGGGCCAGACTGTCCAGTGTCGGTGTGCTGACGCTGGCCGCCGAACCGCCCTGTACGGACGCTTCACTGTTTCCCAATAATTGGAGCACCTGTTGCCTTGCTTTATTTAAGCTAACGCCGAGATTTGTCAGCACGCGTGCCGCCACGCCTTCACCTTCACGGATCAGCCCGAGGAGGATATGTTCCGTTCCAACATAGGAGTGCCCGAGTTTTCTCGCTTCATCCATTGACAGTTCAATCACTTTTTTGGCCCTTGGCGTGTAGTGGATCGTTTGGGAAATTTCCTGGCCGTTCCCGATCAGGGTTTCCACTTCTTCCTGGATTTTTTCGGCGCTTAAACCCAGGCCGTACAGCGCTTTTGCCGCGATGCCTTCCCCTTCGCGGACAAGTCCGAGCAAAATATGTTCCGTTCCGATATTGTTATGTTTCAGGCGGATTGCTTCTTCCTGGGAAAGGGCCAGCACTTTCTGGGCTCTCTCTGTAAATCTTCCAAACATCATCTGTCATTCCTCCTGTTCATTTGGTCTCCTCAAGCCTCAAACGTTCTCTTATCAGTGTAGCCCTCCGGATATCCCTTTCATACGGGCTGAGCGCTCTTCCGGCATAAAGCTGTAAAAAACCCGGCTGCATTAAAATCATCAATTCATTTAAAATTTGTTTCGAAATGTTTTGAATATAGCCCAGATCAATTCCCAGCCGGACATCGGACAAACAACGGGCCGCTTCTTTTGTTTCAATGATCCTGCTGTTTTGCAGGACACCGAGCGAACGGTAAACCCTGTCTTCTAATTGTATGTTTGAAGTCTGCACCAATGCTTCCCTTGCCGATCTTTCCTGTGTAATGATCTGCCGGATGACACTGGTTAAATCCGAGACAATATTGTCTTCCGATGTTCCGAGTGTCACCTGGTTGGAAATTTGAAAAATATTTCCGATGGCTTCGCTTCCTTCGCCATATATTCCTCTTACCACCAAACCAAGCTGATGAATCGCCGGAATGATTTGTTTAATTTGCTGTGTCAGCACAAGTCCCGGCAAATGCATCATGGCCGATGCGCGGATGCCCGTTCCGACATTTGTCGGGCAGCTGGTTAAGTAACCGAGCGTTTCATCAAAAGCATAATCGACCCAATTTTCAAGCAGGTCATCAAGCTGATTGGCTTTCTGAAGCGTTTCATGCAATTGAAGCCCTGGAGAAAGACATTGTATGCGTAAATGATCTTCCTCATTTATCATAATACTAATATCTTCGCCGCTTGACAAAATAACTGCCCCGTCACCCGCTTCTTCGGCAAGTTGCGGGCTAATCAGGTGTTTCTCCACAAGCACCCTTTTTTCGAGCGGTTTTAATTCGTCCATTTTTAAAAATTCAGCCTGCATTTCAGCCGGAAAATGATTTCGGGCGATATCCTGGATTGTTTTCATAATTTCCCTTGCTTCCTCGCTGGTAAACAAGGACGGGAACCGGTAATTTTTTAAATTTCTTGCCAGACGAACCCGTGTCGTCAGCACAATTTCCGATTCAGGCCCTTGCTCGTTCATCCAGGAGCTGGACGCTTTGTGCAAAAAATGTTCTAAAGACATTATTGTTCCCCTCCTTTTGCTTGAGAAGAACCTTCAAGTGCGCGAATTTGATCGCGGAGTTCTGCTGCTTTTTCAAATTCTTCCTGGCTGATGGCTTCCTGCAACGCCGCCTTTAATTCCTGCAATTTTTTCTTTGTATAAATGGCACCGCCAATCCGTGCAGGTATTTTTCCTTCATGCGCAACGTTGCCGCCATGAAGGCGCTGCAAAATCGGAACAAGCTGGTGCTGAAACGTCTCATAGCAATGCGGGCAGCCTAACCGGCTTGTGTTTAAAAACTGGTTCAATGTCATCCCGCAATGGTTGCAGCGAAGCACATCCGGGTCAGGTGCTGTTTCCTGTTTGAAAAGTTGGATGGCCGGATCAAAATTAAAAAGGCCCGCGAGCAGATTATCGAAGGAAAAGGTTTTCCCCCAATCCGATGAAAACTTTTCCCCCTTCTCCTGCGCGCACTTCTCGCAAAGATGGAATTCCGTTTTCACACCGTTTATAATTTTAGTAAAATGCATCGTTGCCGGCCTTTCATTGCATTCCTGGCAAATCACGGCATACTCACCTCTATTGTTACTTGTATTTTAAGGTCGTTAACATCGATTTCAACATTCTGGCACGCAGTTCATCCCGTTCCGGCAACTGGATGTAGAGCACGGAGCGGTCCATCACGCTGAGCATGATTTTTGCCTCCCGCCTTGAGATCACCTCTTCTTCAACGAGGCGGAGAATGATGGCTTCCGCATTCGACTGGGAGATGACATTGCCGATATGCACAAGCAGCTGGTCAATCAGTTCCGCATCGCTTTCAGGCCGCACTTTCATGATTCGGATATAGCCGCCGCCGCCCCTTTTACTTTCAACAATATACCCTCTTTCAATCGTAAACCGCGTATTGATGACATAATTAATTTGTGAGGGGACACATTGGAACTTATCGGCAATCTCATTGCGTTTTATTTCAAGGATTTCTGTTTCATTCAGCTCCAGAATCCGTTTCAAATATTCCTCTATGATATCCGATATATTTTTCATCAAAGCCACCTCCTGACACCTTCTTTTGACTTTGACTATATTTGACTTTAATTATACAGGATTCCTTACAGAAAATGCAACTAGGAAAACTGCCCCTTTTTTCAGCATTTCTGTTTGGGGAGACAATCGGATGTTCACGGACCACCCGATGGGACTGCGTGTGCAGCGAGCGGTAAAGATTAACCCAGACAGATTGCGGGTGCGGGTTCATTGGAGGTCAAGCGCTTTGAAAAGCTTTTACTGCTACGGCAGGACAAATTAAAAAGCCCTTGTGTCTGCGGGGACTATTTTTATGCTTTTATTGTTTCTGACATCCAAAAATAACCGAAAGTTGACGGTATTGCCTGTCCGGAATTTGACGAGTATAATGTCCTCGTATTTATTCTTGAGAAAGGAAAAGGACATCCCCCATGATGTATAACTGTACCATCAGCTATACGGGGAATGTCCCACCAAAAATAACGATTATGGTTATTGTATCAGATTATAAGCTAATTGAAAATACTCAACTTGGTGTTTTTGGTTAGGGGTGCGGAAAAAGTACCTTCCCCTTGTTGTGGTAAACATATGAAGGTTATTGGGACAAGAGATCGAAAAGCCATTGATAGATCTGGAAAGAAGCATATTTATAATATCAGACGTTTACAATGTGAACAATGTGGAAAGATTCATCACGAACTTCCAGAATTTCTGGTGCCTTATAAAAGATATAAATCGGAATGTATTGAAACGGTTTTGACTAATCGTTCCAATCATGATATTCCGGCAGATGAATCAACACTTTATCGTTGGATAGACTGGTTTTATTTTTATGTAGAATACTGGATCCATTGCCTTGTTTCCATTAAACATCAGACCAAACAAGATGGGGACGACCTGAAAGTTTTGCCCGAAACTTCGGGGACCGCACTCCAAAGATTAGGGCGATTGGTGGGCAATGCCTCCGGATGGCTGGCGCGTGTTGTCCGACCCGTTGTAAATTTTTATTTATGGGTACATACCCGTTCTGCATTCTTGTCCGGCGGGGGTTGATTTACACTCATGGTAGATAAATAGGAAAGGAGTCTATCATGAATGGATCACAAGAAAGCAGATGAAATGGCAGCCCAAAGGTTTCAACTCATTTCTCCATTATTGGCGGATGGATTGGATGCCGGAAAAGCGAAGGAATTAAAGGAACAAATTTGTAAGGCCTCCGGCCTTTCTGAAAGGACTATCAGGCGTTATTTAACGCAGTTTCGAAAAGAAGGATTTTCAGGATTGAAGCCCAAAGGAAAGCAGTCCCAAACCAAGCCTGAGGCAGTCCCGCCACATATCATAGAACAGGCCATTCTACTTAGAAGAGAGGCCCCCAGCCGAAGTGTTTCACAAATCATACAGATACTTGAATGGGAAGGTCTTGCAGAACCCGGGCAAATCAAACGTTCAACCCTTCAGGAAAAGCTATCAGAGAGAGGATACAGTTCCAGGCAGATGAGGCTTTATTCGCAATCAGGAGTGGCAGCCAGAAGGTTTCAAAAAAGACATCGGAATCAGCTTTGGCAGTCTGATATCAAATATGGCCCGTATTTACCGATTGGCCCAAATGGTGCCAAGAAGCAGGTATACTTGGTCGCCATTATTGATGATGCGACGAGGTATGTTTTACACGGTGAATTTTATCCGACACTTGATTCCCGGATTGTGGAGGATGCTTTTCGACAAGCAGTGCAAAAATATGGTGCTCCCGAAGCCGTTTACTTTGATAATGGCAAACAATACAGGACGAAATGGATGGGGAGAACCTGTTCAAAACTTGGAACCCGGCTGGTTTACGCGAAGCCATTTTCGCCAGAAAGCAAAGGCAAGGTTGAAAAATTCAACCGGCTCATTGATTCTTTTCTGGGGGAAGTCTCACTAGAAAAGCCGAAGACATTAGAACGGTTAAATGAACTGTTTCAAGTCTGGCTGACAGAGTGTTATCAGGAGAAGCCGCATTCTGCGCTTGGGGAAAAGATAAGCCCAAGATCGGCATTTAGGAGTGACAGAAAAGCACTTCGTTTCATTGAGCCAGATACGTTGGCGGATGCATTCCTGCATTGCGAAACACGCAAGGTAGATAAATCCGGCTGTATCAGTTTCATGGATCAAAAATACGAAGTAGGCCTGGCATTTATTGGGCAGAAAGTCGAAGTTATCTATGATCCTGCGGATCTGGAGGAACTCACCATTGAGTTTGAAGGGTATTCGCCATGGAAAGCTCATAAACTTGAAATTGGTGAAAGGTCAGGGAAAAGGCCACCCCTTCCTGATCATCTTCAGCCACAGGAAGCCGATTCATCAAGATTATTAAAAGCTGCGGAACAAAAGTATCAGGAACGACAGATGGAACAAACACCAGCCGTCTCCTTCCGGGCTGTATGGAAGGAGGACGGTGAGAATGTTTGAAGCCTTCTACGGTATGACTCATACGCCTTTTTCACGGGATATTCCGACTAAAAAGCTTTATGATTCTCCTATGATGCAGGAAATACTGGGGCGGTTAAAATATACGGCTGAAAGGCAGTTATTCGCGGTTTTAACAGGCGATTGTGGGACTGGGAAAACGACGACTATCCGTAAATTTGTTGACCGGCTTGATGATGGACAATATAAAGTACTGTACTTGTCTGATTCCAAATTAACGCCTCGGCATTTTTACAAAGGGTTGTTGGAACAACTCGGGTGCGAGTCTAAATTTTATAGAGGCGATGCAAAACGGCAGCTTCATCGGGAAATTGAGCTTATGAGAGGAATTCATGGTGTTCAGCCGGTAGTGGTCGTGGACGAGGCCCATCTTCTTGATCGGGAAATGTTGGAGGAAGTCAGATTCCTGCTGAACTTCAAAATGGATGCCCAAAGCCCTATGAGCCTGATTCTTGTCGGACAAAGTGAATTATGGGACCGCCTGCGCCTCCAATCCTTCACAGCAATCCGCCAAAGGATTGATATTCAATTCAAACTGGGGCATTACGACAGAGCTCAATCTGCAGAATATATTGCCATGCATTTACAATATTCAGGAGTAACTGAGCAAATTTTCACAGATGTAGCTTTAGATGAAATCCATCGTTTTTCCGGGGGAGCCGCAAGGATCATCAACAAGATTTGTACCCACTGTCTACTTTACGGAGCACAAAACAGGCATCGAATCATTGACGATCATATGGTAAAACGTGTGATTGAAGGGGAACTTTCGTGAAATGACAATGATTTAAATTTAAGTATTAAACTCATAGGGGAAGCCACAATAAAGCGCAAACTGGCTTCCCCCTTAATTGACAACAATTCCGTCAATTTCTGGACAAATAACACCGTCAATTTCCTGCCATTTTGGGGCGCCAGTAACACTTTTATTTCTCTATCTAACAAAAGAAGAACTCTATTTTTTAAATCAATTATGTTTTCATCTAACTTGTCAGGTAGTAAATCATTAATATCATCAATTTCTGTACCCAGTTCCAAAATTTCTATTAATTCATTTGAGTAATTTTTTTCCTTCAAAGAATCAATGATACGGTAATTAAAATATCTTTTCTCAGCTTCTTCTATCGAAATTTTCTTATTATATACAGCCTCGATTATACCTAAAACATTCAACAATATATCTTTTTCTTCGGTATTTTTATTAATCATTTTTTAACACTCCAGCCTTTCTTAGTTTTAACATTTTATAAAATCCTTGCATTTAATTTTTTCCGAACCTGTTAGCATCCTTGCCAAATCTAGGAATTTTGCTTATTCAGCAAGCCCTAATTATGCACAATTTTATTACCGCCGTCAATATATTTTTAAAATTTTTAAAAAATTATTATCAGGTTAGTAATATAATCAGATTCAAAAGGTAAATCTTTGTCGTTTTTCTTATGGAAATTTTTATATCTCCCTTATTTACACATTCAAAAAGGCCAGCTGATTCAGCTGGCCTTCTGTTTGCCCGGCAACGTCCTACTCTCGCAGGGGGAAACCCCCAACTACCATCGGCGCTGGAAAGCTTAACTTCCGTGTTCGGGATGGGAACGGGTGTGACCTTTCCGCCATCATCACCGGACCTGTATAATTTTTGGGATGTGTTCCCTGAAAACCGGATGGGAGAAAAAACTGTAAACGGAGAACGCGTTTCTAACTTTGAGAATTGTCTAGCTCCAGCGCCTATCGGCTAGCGTATTTCTGCGCTTTCTCCCTACGATAAGTCAACATCGGCTCGCCTTTAGGGGCTCGCCGTGTTTCCTTTATCTCAGTCGAAAGCTCCGAAATCCGTACGCCGATGACCAAGGCGCTTCCGCTTTTCTATTGGTTAAGTCCTCGATCGATTAGTATCCGTCAGCTCCACGCGTCGCCGCGCTTCCACCCCGGACCTATCAACCTGATCATCTTTCAGGGATCTTACCAGTATAAACTGTGGGAAATCTCATCTTGAGGGGGGCTTCATGCTTAGATGCTTTCAGCACTTATCCCTTCCGCACATAGCTACCCAGCGATGCCTTTGGCAAGACAACTGGTACACCAGCGGTGCGTCCATCCCGGTCCTCTCGTACTAAGGACAGCTCCTCTCAAATTTCCTGCGCCCGCGACGGATAGGGACCGAACTGTCTCACGACGTTCTGAACCCAGCTCGCGTACCGCTTTAATGGGCGAACAGCCCAACCCTTGGGACCGACTACAGCCCCAGGATGCGATGAGCCGACATCGAGGTGCCAAACCTCCCCGTCGATGTGGACTCTTGGGGGAGATCAGCCTGTTATCCCCAGGGTAGCTTTTATCCGTTGAGCGATGGCCCTTCCATGCGGAACCACCGGATCACTAAGCCCGACTTTCGTCCCTGCCCGACTTGTAAGTCTCGCAGTCAAGCTCCCTTATGCCTTTACACTCTGCGAATGATTTCCAACCATTCTGAGGGAACCTTTGGGCGCCTCCGTTACCTTTTAGGAGGCGACCGCCCCAGTCAAACTGCCTGCCTGACACTGTCTCCCACCCCGGTAAGGGGTGCGGGTTAGAATTTCAATACAGCCAGGGTAGTATCCCACCGATGCCTCCGCCGAAGCTGGCGCTCCGGTTTCCAAGGCTCCTACCTATCCTGTACAAGCTGTACCAAAATTCAATATCAGGCTGCAGTAAAGCTCCATGGGGTCTTTCCGTCCTGTCGCGGGTAACCTGCATCTTCACAGGTACTATAATTTCACCGAGTCTCTCGTTGAGACAGTGCCCAGATCGTTACACCTTTCGTGCGGGTCAGAACTTACCTGACAAGGAATTTCGCTACCTTAGGACCGTTATAGTTACGGCCGCCGTTTACTGGGGCTTCAGTTCAGAGCTTCGCCTGACGGCTAACCCCTCTCCTTAACCTTCCAGCACCGGGCAGGTGTCAGCCCCTATACTTCGCCTTGCGGCTTCGCAGAGACCTGTGTTTTTGCTAAACAGTCGCCTGGGCCTATTCACTGCGGCTTCCCGGGGCATACACCCCAAAAAGCACCCCTTCTCCCGAAGTTACGGGGTCATTTTGCCGAGTTCCTTAACGAGAGTTCTCTCGCTCACCTTAGGATTCTCTCCTCGCCTACCTGTGTCGGTTTGCGGTACGGGCGCCTTTCACCTCACTAGAGGCTTTTCTTGGCAGTGTGGAATCAGGAACTTCGGTACTAAAATTTCCCTCGCCATCACAGCTCCGCCTTGGCGCGAAGGATTTGCCTCCGCACCGGCCTAACTGCTTGGACGCGATCAACCAGTGTCGCGCTTGCCCTATCCTCCTGCGTCCCCCCATCGTTCAAACGGTGAAGAGGCGGTACAGGAATATCAACCTGTTGTCCATCGCCTACGCCTTTCGGCCTCGGCTTAGGCCCCGACTAACCCTGAGCGGACGAGCCTTCCTCAGGAAACCTTAGGCATTCGGTGGAAGGGATTCTCACCCTTCTTTCGCTACTCATACCGGCATTCTCACTTCTAAGCGCTCCACCGGTCCTTCCGGTCCGGCTTCAACGCCCTTAGAACGCTCTCCTACCACGGACACCAAATGGTGTCCATCCGCAGCTTCGGTGATACGTTTAGCCCCGGTACATTTTCGGCGCAGCGTCACTCGACCAGTGAGCTATTACGCACTCTTTGAATGATGGCTGCTTCTAAGCCAACATCCTGGTTGTCTAAGCAACGCCACATCCTTTTCCACTTAACGTATACTTTGGGACCTTAGCTGGCGGTCTGGGCTGTTTCCCTTTCGACCATGGATCTTATCACTCACAGTCTGACTCCCAAGCATAAGTTTTTGGCATTCGGAGTTTGTCTGAATTCGGTAACCCGATGAGGGCCCCTCGTCCAAACAGTGCTCTACCTCCAAAACTCTTCGCTTGAGGCTAGCCCTAAAGCTATTTCGGAGAGAACCAGCTATCTCCAAGTTCGATTGGAATTTCTCCGCTACCCACACCTCATCCCCGCACTTTTCAACGTGCGTGGGTTCGGGCCTCCAGCAAGTGTTACCTTGCCTTCACCCTGGACATGGGTAGATCACCTGGTTTCGGGTCTGCGGCCTCATACTCTTTCGCCCTGTTCAGACTCGCTTTCGCTGCGGCTCCGCTTCTTCAGCTTAACCTTGCATGAGACCGTAACTCGCCGGTTCATTCTACAAAAGGCACGCCATCACCCGTTAACGGGCTCTGACTACTTGTAGGCACACGGTTTCAGGATCTCTTTCACTCCCCTCCCGGGGTGCTTTTCACCTTTCCCTCACGGTACTGGTTCACTATCGGTCACTAGGGAGTATTTAGCCTTGGGAGATGGTCCTCCCGGATTCCGGCGGGATTCCTCGTGTCCCGCCGTACTCAGGATCCACTCGGGAGAGAACGAAGTGTCAGTTACAGGGCTTTTACCTTCTCCGGCAGGCCTTTCCAGGCCGCTTCACTTAACCTGTTCTTTTGTAACTCCCATATGAGTGTCCTACAACCCCGGAAGGCAAGCCTTCCGGTTTGGGCTGTTTCCTGTTCGCTCGCCGCTACTTGGGAAATCGCAATTGCTTTCTCTTCCTCCGGGTACTGAGATGTTTCAGTTCCCCGGGTGTGCCCTTCCTGCCCTATGGATTCAGGCAGGAATCCTGTCCGATTAAAGACAGGGGGTTTCCCCATTCGGAAATCTCCGGATCAAAGCTTACGTACAGCTCCCCGGAGCATATCGGTGTTTGTACCGTCCTTCATCGGCTCCTAGTGCCAAGGCATTCACCGTGCGCCCTTTCTAACTTAACCATAAAAAGGTTTAAATCCAAAAATAAGCGATTCTCGGTTTACTTGGTTTGTTTCTCCTATCCGGTTTTCAAAGAACACATTTATAAAGGTGGAGCCTAGCGGGATCGAACCGCTGACCTCCTGCGTGCAAAGCAGGCGCTCTCCCAGCTGAGCTAAGGCCCCAATCATTAAGGAATGGTGGGCCTGAATGGACTTGAACCATCGACCTCACGCTTATCAGGCGTGCGCTCTAACCAGCTGAGCTACAGGCCCTTAATGAAAGGAAATATAAGGAAGGATTGAACCTTCAAAACTGAACAAAACGGAAACGTCAAACTTAATGTTGGAAAACGAAGTTTTCCTTAATTTCCTTAGAAAGGAGGTGATCCAGCCGCACCTTCCGATACGGCTACCTTGTTACGACTTCACCCCAATCATCTGTCCCACCTTCGGCGGCTGGCTCCGTAAAGGTTACCTCACCGACTTCGGGTGTTACAAACTCTCGTGGTGTGACGGGCGGTGTGTACAAGGCCCGGGAACGTATTCACCGCGGCATGCTGATCCGCGATTACTAGCGATTCCGGCTTCATGCAGGCGGGTTGCAGCCTGCAATCCGAACTGGGAATGGTTTTCTGGGATTGGCTTAACCTCGCGGTCTCGCAGCCCTTTGTACCATCCATTGTAGCACGTGTGTAGCCCAGGTCATAAGGGGCATGATGATTTGACGTCATCCCCACCTTCCTCCGGTTTGTCACCGGCAGTCACCTTAGAGTGCCCAACTGAATGCTGGCAACTAAGGTCAAGGGTTGCGCTCGTTGCGGGACTTAACCCAACATCTCACGACACGAGCTGACGACAACCATGCACCACCTGTCACTCTGTCCCCCGAAGGGGAAGGCCCTGTCTCCAGGGAGGTCAGAGGATGTCAAGACCTGGTAAGGTTCTTCGCGTTGCTTCGAATTAAACCACATGCTCCACCGCTTGTGCGGGCCCCCGTCAATTCCTTTGAGTTTCAGCCTTGCGGCCGTACTCCCCAGGCGGAGTGCTTAATGCGTTAGCTGCAGCACTAAAGGGCGGAAACCCTCTAACACTTAGCACTCATCGTTTACGGCGTGGACTACCAGGGTATCTAATCCTGTTTGCTCCCCACGCTTTCGCGCCTCAGCGTCAGTTACAGACCAGAGAGCCGCCTTCGCCACTGGTGTTCCTCCACATCTCTACGCATTTCACCGCTACACGTGGAATTCCACTCTCCTCTTCTGCACTCAAGCCTCCCAGTTTCCAATGACCGCTTGCGGTTGAGCCGCAAGATTTCACATCAGACTTAAGAAGCCGCCTGCGCGCGCTTTACGCCCAATAATTCCGGACAACGCTTGCCACCTACGTATTACCGCGGCTGCTGGCACGTAGTTAGCCGTGGCTTTCTGGCCGGGTACCGTCAAGGCGCCGCCCTGTTCGAACGGCACTTGTTCTTCCCCGGCAACAGAGTTTTACGACCCGAAGGCCTTCTTCACTCACGCGGCGTTGCTCCGTCAGACTTTCGTCCATTGCGGAAGATTCCCTACTGCTGCCTCCCGTAGGAGTTTGGGCCGTGTCTCAGTCCCAATGTGGCCGATCACCCTCTCAGGTCGGCTACGCATCGTTGCCTTGGTGAGCCGTTACCCCACCAACTAGCTAATGCGCCGCGGGCCCATCTGTAAGTGACAGCAAAAGCCGTCTTTCCTTTTTCCTCCATGCGGAGGAAAAAACTATCCGGTATTAGCCCCGGTTTCCCGGCGTTATCCCGATCTTACAGGCAGGTTGCCCACGTGTTACTCACCCGTCCGCCGCTAACCTTTTAAAAGCAAGCTTTTAAAAGGTCCGCACGACTTGCATGTATTAGGCACGCCGCCAGCGTTCGTCCTGAGCCAGGATCAAACTCTCAGTAAAGATGTTTGATAAAAGCTCAAAAAGAATTTGACGTTTCGTTTTGTCCAGTTTTCAAGGAACAATCGCTTTGTTTTTCAGCGACTTTTATATCATACCACGACGCAACCAACATGTCAACTACTTTTTTAAGAAGTTTGATGCCGGATGCGGCGACGAAAACTATTATACTAGTATAACGAAGTGTAGTCAATCCTTTTTTTATATGCCTGCTTTTTCGTGGGCGCCCATGCTTCTTTCAGCCTAAGCTTCTAGTTTCTTCGAATGAACATAAAAAATACGCCAAAGAAATGATGGATCATTTCTTTGGCGCTGGTTGTCTGCTGATGGCGGTTCGAGCGCTGCTTTTGTCAAGACAGAATCCATGTCTGGATGACAGTCAGGCCGATCACCCCGGGTATGCCGAGCAGCCCGGAAACGGATACGGTGGCTGCATTGATTGGGACATGCAGTCCGTACCGGCCGCCCACTTGGTTTAAAAAGAAAAGGAGTATAGCCCCGATGATGGCTTTGATGCATAACTTTCCCGCCCATCGCAGCGGTTTGGTTAAAGCTGCGGAAAACAGCAGCAAAAGGATCAGGCCGACAATCGCAATAATGATGATGGTTGAGCTCAAGTGAATCACCCCTTTTTTCCAGCTGCTTTATTTTTATGAAGGAGTTGTCCAAAAAAGAACTTGAGCCGTGCTACCCTTACTGGAGGCGGATGTTTCTTCTTTTCACTTCCCGAAAAAGAAACACATACTTCGCTTCGGCCACTTTGGTGCGGTAGTAAAGTTCTTCGTTAAATTCAAAACTTAGATGCTGGAGGGCGTTTTGCTGTACCCATTCATTTTTTACGTTTGTGACCAAATCGAGAAGAAGCGCATCGTATTCTTTCCTGAGTTTTTGCTTCTTGCTGAACATTGTATCCACCCCGTGTCAGGTTAAATTTCTCTTCGGCCTTCCAGTGCTTTTGATAAGGTGACTTCGTCGGCGTACTCGAGATCTCCGCCCACTGGCAACCCGTGTGCAATCCGTGTCACTTTAATGCCGGACGGTTTTAAAAGCCGCGAAATATACATGGCTGTTGCTTCGCCTTCGATATTTGGATTGGTTGCAAGAATCACTTCTTGGACGGTTTCATCGCGCAGGCGTTTGAGCAGATCCGGCACACTGATGTCTTCAGGGCCGATTCCGTCCATTGGAGAAATGGCACCATGCAGAACATGGTAAAGGCCGTTGTATTCTTTCATTTTTTCCATGGCAATGACGTCTTTCGGCTCCTCGACAACGCAGATCACGCTTCTGTCGCGGCGCGGATCGGCACAAATATAGCACGGATCTGTATCGGTGATATGCCCGCAAACAGAACAGTACGTCAGGTCCCGTTTCGCATCGACAAGCGCCTTGGCAAATGCAAGGACGCTGTCTTCCTTCATATCAAGAACAAAAAATGCCAGCCGGGCCGCGGTTTTCGGCCCAATGCCTGGCAGTTTCATGAAGCTTTCCATTAATTTTGTGATTGGTTCAGGGTATTGCATTGTTGATCACACCTTTAAAATCCCGGAATATTGAAGCCTTTCGTGTACTTGCCCATTGTCTGCTCTGTCAGCTGTTCGGCTTTATCCAGGGCGTCATTGGTGGCGACAAGGATCATGTCCTGCAGCATTTCGACATCGTCCGGATCGACGGCTTCTTCATTGATGCGCACTTCCAGCACTTTTTTATGGCCAGAAACGACAACGGTTACCATGCCGCCGCCTGCCGTACCTTCCACTTTCTGTTCGCCAAGCTGCTCCTGTGCCTCCATCATTTCTTTCTGCATCTTTTGCATTTGTTTCATCATTTTTTGCATATTGCCCATATTGCCCATTCCTCGCATATGAAACCCTCCAGTTTTAGTCTTTTATTTCAATTAATTCAGGCCCAAACAATTTGATTGCTTCGGTTACAACCGGATCATCCTGCGGTTTTTCTTCCTCTGCTTCTTCTTTATGGTGGTGGATATAATTTTCCCTGATCGTATTCCATTCATTTTCCGGAACGCCTGCCGCCTGATACCCGGTTCCAGTTAATTCACTGAGCACGCTCGAAATCGCTTGTAAAAATTTCTCGTTTTCCATCGCCATCTGGCAATGGATCTCATATTTGAATTTGATGACAAAAGCGTTCGGCGACGCCGCCACCGGTTCCGCTTCGTTTAAAAGCGCCGCCTGCGACCGCATCTGCCTGCTGTTGAGCGTCTCAATCATATCGTTCCAGCTGTTTTTAATCCGTTTGAGGTCCTCTTTTGTCGCTTCTTTTAATATATCATGAATCCTTCCGACTTGTACCTTAAAACCTTTCGAAGTGCGCGGAATTTTTCTCTGAGCCTGCCGTTTTGGCGCAGGTTCCGTTTCATCGGCCTCCGGAACCCCGTTTTGCTTGAGAGACTCGAGTTCTGATTCGAGCCGTTCGATTTTTTCGGCAAGCTTCCGGACGAGATCATTTTCCCCGGGATCCGGCGCTTTTTCTTCACACAGTTTGATAAAAGCCACTTCCAAATAAACGCGGGCCATATTGGAAAAACGCATATCCTGCTGCGTTTGGTTCAGGATGTCAATAAAACGGTAAATTTCCTGCGTTTGAAGCGAGCGGCTCATTTCTTTAAATGCCTCATCTAAATATACCCTTTGAACCGCTTCCTCCATCTGCGGGGCAGTTTTATACAAAAGCAGATCGCGGAAATAAAGAATGAAGTCTTCCACAAGCCTTGAGGGATCTTTTCCCTGCTGGAGAAGAGAACCGACAAGGTCAAGGCACTCTGCGGCATCCTTCTTTTGAATGGCCTGGGCAAGGCGGGTAAAATCATTCTGAGAAATGGAACCCGTTACCGTGAGCGCATCTTCCACTCTGACTTTCCCCTCGCTAAACGAGACGGCCTGGTCAAGCAGGCTGAGCGCGTCCCGCATCCCACCTTCCGCAGCATGGGCGATAATATTGAGCGCCTGTTCATCATATGCAATACCGGTTTCGCCTGCAATATAAGCCAGGCGTTTAAAAATATCACGGGATGTGATGCGTTTAAAATCAAACCGCTGGCATCTGGAAACGATCGTAAGCGGAATTTTATGGGGCTCGGTTGTTGCCAGAATAAAAATGACGTGTTTCGGGGGCTCCTCTAGGGTTTTCAAAAGCGCGTTAAATGCGCCAATCGACAGCATATGGACTTCGTCGATAATATATACTTTATATTTTACAACACTTGGCGCGTATTTGACTTTGTCGCGGATATCGCGGATGTCATCCACGCCTGTATTCGACGCCGCGTCAATTTCGATGACATCTGGAATCGTGCCGTCTGTAATCCCCCGGCAAACAGCGCACTCGTTACACGGTTCCCCAGTCGGAGCATGTTCGCAGTTCACCGCCTTTGCCAAAATTTTAGCGGCACTTGTTTTTCCTGTACCCCGTGGGCCCGAGAAAAGATAAGCATGCGTTGTTTTCTGTTGCAGGAGGGCGTGCTGCAATGTTTTTGTCACATGCTCCTGCCCGACGACATCCGCAAACCGCTGCGGCCGCCATGTGCGGTATAACGCCTGATAAGCCATGTTCAATCCTCCCGGCCAGATTTGCTTCCGATTCATACATTTCTTTTATTATACCTTAGGAAAAGCGATTTTACATCCTGAATTAAAAAGCATTTAAATATGGAAAAAACCCATCCCGGATCAGGATGAGTTTTGTTTTTTATGTAATGAAACTGCCGCGCACCTTTCTTCGACCGACCCTCATAAGCGTTACTTAAGCAGTTAGCTCGACCCAGGCTGCCCTGCGGCACATGGAATGACCCGCTTAATGCTGCTTCCTTCCGGACCTGACATGGTTCGCGGGGTTCCATTGCGCAGGACCCGGGTGTCAACACCACTTACTTAAGGCTGGCCCTACAAGCAGCCGGCCTCGGAAAGGGATTCAGTCCCGCTAGAGCGGATTGCGGGTACAGGGCACCGCTGCCTCCCCACCTAGCGCGGCAAAATTGATACCAGTTTTAAGCGTTAAAAACTAACGCATAACTAAGTATACATGCCTTTTTAAAAAAAAGCAATCTCTCCCGCCTGTTAATTGGTGGAGCTTTTTCCATCTTCCTCTGCCGCAAGTTTTTCCTTCTTTTTTTTCTCCCTTAAAGACCGGAAGAAGGACCGCAATAATTCTCCGCATTCCGTTTCAAGCACGCCGCTTACGACTTCACTCCGGTGGTTAAAACGGCCGTCCTCAAGCAGGTTCATCAAACTTCCCGCACAGCCCGCCTTCGGATCTTTTGCCCCGTAAACGACCCGCTTGATCCGCGATTGTAAAACGGCACCGCTACACATCGGGCACGGTTCCAGTGTGACATACAGCTCGGCATTTTCAAGGCGCCATGATCCGGTCACTTCACATGCTTTTTCGATGGCCAGAAGTTCCGCATGGGCGGCAGCACGCTGGGTGGTTTCACGCAGATTATGGGCTGCAGCAATCACTTTTTCATCGAGCACAATCACCGCCCCGATTGGCACTTCACGGAGACGCTGTGCTTTTACAGCTTCCTGAATGGCAAGGCGCATATAATATTCATCGCGATTTTCCATCCTAACTCCTCCGAAAGGTATCGTAGCCTTATCGTAACACAGCCTTGAAAAAAATCACACTGGGTTTGGCCATAAGTTTTACACCGGCTTTCTTCGGGCAGGAGGGTCCTAACATGAAGAAATTGGATGCTCTTTCGTTACTGAGCACTTATATGTTAGGTAACATTGCAAAAAACGTTCACTTTCCCAACTTAGAGGGCTCCTGCGTTAAGAAGCGCCGAAAAAACGTTCGCTTCCTTCACTTAAAGCCCCCTCCTCTATGCGAAGCAACCCCACAAAAAATTCCGCTTTCTTAACCCAGAGCGCCTTTATGTTACGTTAAGAAGCGCCGAAAAAAATCATTTGCTTCCACCGGCCGTGGCGTTCAGCAATACCGCAAAAAGGTTTGCTTTATGATTCCGCGAGAAAAAGCGCACATAAAAAGCGGGCATGTTTTAAAAAACGCCGCATAAAGATAACAATAGCGATGGCTGACACGAGGGGGGACTCGTTTGCAAATCCATGTTGTCGAAAGAAATGACACGGTCTCAAATCTTGCACAAAGATACAGCGTCCCGGTTTCAGAAATCATTTCGGCAAATGAACTTCCGGATCCGGACCGGCTTGTCATCGGACAGGCGATGGTCATCCCGATCACCGGGAGGTTTTATTGGGTCCGGCCGGGGGACAGCTTATATTCCATTGCACAACAAGCAGGGATATCTTACCAGGAACTTGCCCGCATCAACGGCATTTCTGTCCATCAGCAGCTCCGGCCCGGGTTGCGCCTTTATCTGCCGCCTTCCCCGAAAAAAAGAGCAGAATTTAATGCGTATGTTGAACCATTCGGGAACACGGTTTCAGCGTCTCTTGAAACAAGTGCGCGAAAAGCGGCCCCGTATTTGACCTATCTTGCCCCGTTTGCATTCCGGGTAAACCGAGACGGCACACTTGTTGCCCCGCCGCTTGGAAATTTGCGGGCGGTTGCCGATGCCCAAAACGCCATTTTAATGATGGTGATCTGTAATCAGGAAAACGGCCAGTTCAGCGATGAACTCGGGCGGATCCTTTTGAACGACGAAACCGTCCAGAACCGGTTTTTAAATGAAATTGTTCAAACCGCAAGCCGGCTCGGTTTCCGTGATATTCATTTTGACTTTGAGTATTTGCGCCCGCAGGACAGGGAAGCTTACAACCGGTTTTTAAGAAAAGCAAAAACGCGCTTCAGCCGGGAAGGTTGGCTCATGTCCACCGCGCTCGCTCCGAAAACGAGCGCCACCCAGGCCGGGCGCTGGTATGAGGCACACGATTACAGGGCGCATGGCGAAATTGCCGATTTTGTTGTCATTATGACCTACGAATGGGGGTATAGCGGCGGCCCGCCCATGCCGGTGTCTCCGATCGGGCCGGTCCGGGATGTGCTCCGCTATGCCATCACAGAAATGCCGCCCAATAAGATTTTGATGGGGCAAAATCTGTATGGCTATGACTGGACATTGCCCTATCAAACTGGCACAACAGCAAGAGCCGTCAGCCCGCAGCAGGCCATCCGGCTCGCGGGTGCGCACAATGTGCCGATCCTGTATGACACAACATCCCAGGCCCCTCATTTTAACTATACAGATGAAAACAACCGGCGGCACACCGTCTGGTTTGAAGATGCCCGTTCCATTGAGGCAAAATTTAATTTGCTTACTGAACTCGGGTTAAGGGGCATGAGCTACTGGAAACTCGGCCTCTCTTTTCCGCAAAACTGGCTGTTAATCGCCGATCGCTTTGATGTAGTCAAACGCCCTTCCTGAAGCAGCGGGTTCCGTTGCTTTTTTCTTTTGCCCCGGAATCCCGCTACTTTTTACCCGGAACCCGCTGCGCCGCACGGACGGGATTGCGAAGTCCTTTCCCCGCATTTATGCCGGCGCCAACTGGACGGTCCGGATGCAGGCCTGATCCGATACACAGAGCAAGCACCAGTCACATTTGAGTTCCATTTTTTGGAAAATGTTTGTTAAAACCAACCCAGGAAACAGCCGGAAGCAGAACGCCGGGACACATGATCGCTTTTTTTCCCGCATGCCAACCGGCGGAGACTTGTGCTAAAATAGCAACAGTGTGCATCAATGAACAATCGCTTCAGCGGGAGGGCGTTATGAAAAGGGTACCGTTTATTGCAATCGAGGGACCGATCGGCGTTGGCAAAACGTCATTGGCAAAAGCCATTTCATCATACTTTTCGTTTCAGCTTTTGAAAGAAATTGTGGATGAAAATCCTTTTCTTGGAAAATTTTATACCAATAAAGAAGAATGGGGTTTCCAAACCGAGATGTTTTTTCTCTGCAATCGCTACAAACAGCTGGAAGACCTTAAACGGCATAGGCAGCCTGTCGTTGCAGATTACCATATTTTTAAAAGCTTGATTTTTGCCCGGCGGACGCTAAAAACGCATGAGTTTGAAAAATTTATGAAAATTTACGGCATTTTAACAGCCGATATGCCGCAGCCGAACGTCATCATTTATTTGCACGCAAGCCTGGAAACGCTCCTCAAGAGAATTGAAATAAGAGGGCGGGCATTTGAAAAAAATATGCAGGAAACGTATTTACAAAAACTATCCGCAGACTACGGCCGGTTTATGAGCCGCTTCGAAGCCGGCCATCCGGACATCCCGGTATTAAAGTTCGACTGTGATACACTTGATTTTATCCGGCATGAACATGACCTGACATACATGCTGCAAGAAATCGCGCAAACCTTACAAAAAGGAGTACATACCCATGGAACTTCGTGAGAAATATCAAATTCCGAACCACGCTGTGATCACCATTGCAGGTACTGTCGGCGTCGGAAAATCGACTTTAACCCGTGCGCTCGCGAAGGCGCTCCATTTCCGGGCGTCCTTTGAAAAAGTCGACACCAATCCGTATTTGGAAAAATTTTATAGCGATTTTAAACGGTGGAGTTTCCATCTTCAAATTTATTTTCTGGCGGAAAGGTTCAAGGAGCAGAAAAAAATGTTTGAATACGGCGGCGGTTTTATCCAGGACCGCTCCATTTATGAGGATACCGGCATTTTTGCCCGGATGCATTATGAAAAAGGCAATATGTCTGCCATTGATTTTGAAACCTATACAAACTTGTTTGATGCCATGGTGATGACCCCGTATTTTCCGCATCCCGACCTGATGATTTATTTGGAAGGCAAGCTGGAAAACATTTTGGAACGGATCAAAAAACGCGGCCGTCCAATGGAACAAGATACCCCTGTTGAATACTGGATTGAAATGCAGAAACGGTACGAGCAGTGGATCGACTCTTTCCATGCCTGCCCGGTTCTCAGGCTGAACATTGACGAATACGACCTGTTTGAACATGAAGATGCCGTCGAACCGATTGTCGAGCGGATCGGCTACATGCTCGCACAGGCAGCAGCCGTAAAAAAATAATGGCGGCTAAAAACCCGTTACCATCGCGTAACGGGCTTTTTAATGATTTACGGAGGGATCACGGGCATGCAAAAAATGTGGTGTCTTGTCCTTACTCCACGAAAAAAGCCCACAGCTCCCGCCATTTCAGGGTGCCGCAGGCTTTCAATCATAGTCCTTTTCATTTTTCAAGCGGAGGAAGAGGGATTCGAACCCCCGCGCGGTGTAACCCGCCTGTCGGTTTTCAAGACCGATCCCTTCAGCCAGACTTGGGTATTCCTCCATTTTGACAAAAAAGATTATAACCTACACGATCAAAACAAGTCAAGCACATCAAGATTTTCTACTGCGGAAAGCCATCTGAATTTTAGCCAAGGGAAGGCCCCGGAACGCACATTTAGATATGGCCGTTTTTCTCTTGTCCGCCCTTTTGAGTAAAATCCCGCCCTAAAAAATGCGGAAGCTTCCGGAAAACATGTTTCAAATCCCCGGCTTTTCATGTAAAAAAGCCGGGGATTTTTTTATGATTCCGGTTTGATGATATCAGTACGCATATACGGGCGGAGCACTTCAGGCACCACCACACTGCCGTCAGCCTGCTGGTAATTTTCGAGGATGGCTGCGACGGTACGCCCGATGGCAAGTCCGGACCCGTTCAGTGTATGGACATGTTCCGGTTTCGCATTGGGTTCCCTGCGAAAGCGGATGTTCGCACGCCTTGCCTGGAAGGCTTCGAAGTTGCTGCACGAAGAAATCTCGCGGTATACGTGCTGGCTTGGCATCCATACTTCAATATCATATTTTTTCGCTGCCGTAAACCCGAGGTCCGCCGTGCACATGCTCATCACATGATAAGGCAGGCCCAGAAGCTGCAGCACTTTTTCCGCATGGCCGGTCAGTTTTTCGAGTTCATTATAGGAATCTTCCGGTTTGACAAATTTCACAAGTTCCACTTTGTTAAACTGGTGCTGGCGGATCAGCCCGCGTGTATCGCGCCCGGCAGAACCCGCTTCCGAACGAAAACAGGCACTGAACGCCACATAATTGATCGGCAGGTCGTCACCGTTTAAAATTTCATCACGGTGATAATTTGTCACCGGCACTTCGGCAGTCGGAATCAGAAAATAGTCTTTTTCATTGACAAGAAAAGCGTCTTCTTCAAATTTCGGCAGCTGCCCCGTTCCTGTCATGCTGGCGCGGTTCACCATATACGGCGGCAATACCTCTTCATAGCCGTGTTCTTCGACGTGCAGATCAAGCATAAAATTATAAAGCGCACGTTCAAGGCGGGCGCCGAGCCCTTTGTAAAAGACGAACCGGCTGCCGGTCACTTTGGCTGCCCTTTCAAAATCAAGGATGCCGAGGTCAGTGGCAATATCCCAATGCGGTTTCGGTTCAAATCCAAATGCCGGCACTTCACCCCATTTCCGGATTTCGACATTGTCCTCTTCGCTATCTCCCACCGGCACACTTTCATGCGGAATGTTCGGGATAGAAAGCATCAGCATTTCAAGTTCTGATTCGACTTGTTTCAACTCGGCATCCAGTGCTTTAATTTTTTCACCGACGCCGCGCATTTCCTCGATCAGCTTTGTTGCATCTTTCTTTTCGCGTTTCAGTGCCGCAACTTGCTGCGTGACTTCATTCCGTCTGTTTTTCAACGCTTCGCTTTCCATGATCAGTTCGCGCCGTCTTTGGTCCAGCCCGCTGAACTTCTCAAAATCGGTCAAATCTTCTCCGCGGTGCTGCATTCGTTCTTTGACTTCATCAAAATGCGCACGCAAAAATTTGATGTCCAACATGCTATCCTTCTCCTTTTATCGAAATTCAAATAAAAAACTCCCGCCCCGAAAACAGGGACGAGAGTGAACCCGCGTTGCCACCCAAATTGAAAACAAGAGTTTTCCGCTTTGTAAGGATAACGGGTTTTTATCCCGTGGATGCCTACTCGCCCGGCTTTCAGCAACCCGCTCAAGGATGGATTCACAGAAGCTTTCCGCCGGTTTCCACCACCCACCGGCTCTCTTTAGGAAAAGCGTTCTGCTACTGGTTCCTGTCATTGCTTTTTCAGTCTTCACGTACACCTTAATGTACTACAATTTTATCCGTTTTGCAACAGACTATACCGGAATCCGTGCCATACTTAAAAAATATTCGGTCATACGCAGGTCATCCGTTAACTCCGGATGGAAGGAGCAGCCGAGCAAATTTCCTTGGCGAACCGCAACAATCCGCCCGCGGCACTCGGCCAGCACTTCAACATGATCTGAAACGGAGACGATATGGGGCGCGCGAATAAAAACAGCTGGAAAATCTTCCGCGATGCCGTTCACACGGATGGTTTCTTCAAAACTTTCCCGCTGGCGGCCGAAAGAATTGCGCGCCACCGTAATATCCATTGCCCCGATATGTGCATCTTCCTGGCCTTCAATATGCTTTGCAAGCAGGATCAGCCCTGCGCATGTGCCAAAGACTGGCTTGCTTTCGGCAAACTGTCTCAGTTCCGCCATAAAACCGTAGCGGTCAATGAGCCGCCGCATTGCCGTGCTTTCTCCGCCCGGCAGGATGAGCCCGCCGATTTCGTCCAACTGCTCTTTTTTCTTAATGACAACACCTTCCGCACCGCAGGCTTCCACTGCGCGGATATGTTCCTCCACAGCCCCCTGGAGGCCGAGTACACCAATTTTTTTCATGCTGATTCTCCTTACCAGCCGCGCTCCTGCATTCTTGCTTCAGCCGGCAATGTTGAAATTTCCAAGCCTTTCATTGCTGTTCCAAGGTCTTTCGACAATTCGGCAATCAGTTTGTAATCTTGGTAATGGGTCGTTGCTTCAACAATCGCTTTCGCAAATTTCGCCGGGTTTTCTGATTTGAAAATCCCCGATCCGACAAAAACGCCGTCCGCACCGAGCTGCATCATCAACGCCGCATCCGCCGGCGTTGCAACACCGCCTGCAGCAAAGTTCACAACCGGCAGCCGGCCTTCTTTTTTAATTTGCAACAGCACTTCATACGGGGCACCGAGCTGTTTAGCTTCCGTCATCAGTTCATCTTCGTTCATGTTGACCACTTTGCGGACCTGCGCATTCACTTTCCGCATATGCCTTACCGCTTCAACGATATTCCCGGTTCCCGGCTCGCCTTTTGTCCTGAGCATCGAGGCGCCTTCCCCGATTCTTCGAGCCGCTTCCCCCAAATCACGGCAGCCGCACACAAACGGCACTGTGAATTCTTTTTTATTGATATGGAACTCATCGTCGGCCGGCGTTAAAACTTCGCTTTCGTCAATATAATCGACGCCCATCGCTTCGAGCACCCGCGCTTCAACAATATGGCCGATCCTTGCTTTTGCCATTACCGGAATGCTGACGGCGTTCATAACTTCTTCCACAATGGAAGGATCCGCCATACGGGCAACCCCTCCGGCTTTCCGGATATCAGACGGAACACGTTCCAATGCCATGACGGCAACAGCGCCTGCTTCTTCAGCGAGTTTTGCCTGCTCGGCATTGACCACGTCCATGATGACGCCGCCCTTTTGCATTTCCGCCATCCCGCGTTTCACTAGATCTGTTCCTGTTTTCATTTTTTGTACGCCCCTTTATAAAATTAAAAATTCTTATTATATGTATAATAATTTAAATTAACACCAAAAACGAATGCTTGTCAAGGTACTAATTTTTCCACGTTAAAGTGAAAAACAGGACAAGCGCCCTTGTCCTGTTTTACTTAAAATAATTTGCCGACTGTATGATCCCAAATGCCCCCGAAAAATCCGCCAATTCCGCGCATCATGCGCACAAACCAGTTGGCTTTTTCAATATCAGTTTTGGTGACCAAGGCGGTATGCGCTGTATTCGGGCCGTACAAATAGCCAAGTTCCTGCCCGTCTTTATGCCGGGCATACAATGTGCCAACCTTTGTCCCTTTTTTCACCGGAGCCTTGATTTGCTTCGAATCAAATTTCACAACAGGGGTATACATTTTGCCTTCACCGTTTTTCACAGCCACTTTAAGCGGCGCCTTCGTGACAACGGAAGCCTGTTTTTCTTTGCCGGACTTCACCGTTACCGTCTTTTTCACCTGATAGCCTTTCGGGTAAAGGGTTTTTTCCGTGAAATTACTAAAAGCATAGTCCATTAATTTGTTTGTGACATCAAACCGGGACTTGATGGTGCTGTTCCCGTTCGCATCCTCTGCATGAAGAACAACGGTAATGATGCGCATGCCGTTTTGCTTGGCCGTGCCTGTAAAGCAGTATCCCGCATTGTCGGTGTTCCCGGTTTTCAAGCCGTCAACGCCCTGCCGCCCGTAAACAAGGGACGGAAGCATCCAGTTCCAGTTCTGCATCGCAATTTCATCATCTGTCCCGGCCCGGAATTTCATTTTAGCTGTGCTCGTTGTTTGTAAAATCTCCGGATAGTCGTGGATCAAATGGTAGGCGATTTTTGCAACGGATTTTGCTGAGACAAGGTTTTCTTCCGTCCTGCCTGTTCCTTCCGGCTGCATGCC
Organism: Weizmannia sp. FSL K6-0777; assembly: GCF_038593185.1. Taxonomy (NCBI): domain Bacteria; kingdom Bacillati; phylum Bacillota; class Bacilli; order Caryophanales; family Bacillaceae; genus Heyndrickxia; species Weizmannia sp. FSL K6-0777. The sequence continues at coordinate 85,727 of NZ_CP151971.1, read as the reverse complement.
TTGCAAATCCTCATTGTTCAGCCCGGTTGCGTTCACAAATTTATAATCGGTGAGGCCGAATGCTTTCGCCTGTTTGTTCATCATGTTCAGATAGTTTTTTTCCGTTCCGCCGAGCGTTTCTGCAATCGCAATCGTTGCGCCATTTGCCGAATAGATCGCCATCGCTTGGAAGAGCTCTTTAACCGTGTACTTTTCGCCTTTTCTTAACGGCACGTTTGAAAGTGCCCTGTTTTGGGAAATGCGATACGCATAATCGCTGATTGTCACTTTCTGGTTCCACGAAACCTTTTTCTCATGAATGGCTTTAAGCAACAAGTACTCCGTCATCATTTTGCTCATGGAAGCAATGCCCAGTGCCTGATTGGCATTTTTTTCATACAAAATCTGTCCGTTATCCGCATCGACAATGATGGCTGCTTTTGCATGAATATCCAACTGATCCTGCGCATGGACTGTTTTCGGCACCTGCTGCACAACCCCTGCCGTTAGCAGCAGCGCCAGAAACGCAAACGCCATTTTTTGCAAGCTTTTTTTCACTTTCAACCCTCCATCAAGATATGTATACACTTTGCCTATTTTAACATAGTTCCGGTTGAAAAAGTAGATGCATAGTGTTTGCCGCATTTGTCAACTTTTTCCGAAAATGCAGGGCAGCCGGGGGTACTGAATGGCGGCGATTTTTCCGAGTCCGACAAGCCAGATATAGAGTTGCAAATCTATTAAATGGCAGAAAAAAATGGCAGGAAACCTATGCCTGCCATTTTTTCCCATTCAAAATCGATGTTAAGACAAAGAATAATTCGGAGCTTCTTTTGTAATCTGGATATCATGCGGATGGCTCTCCCGCAGGCCTGCCCCTGTCATGCGGATAAACTGCGCTTCTTCACGCAATGAAATCATATCTTTCGCGCCGCAATAACCCATGCCGGACCGGAGCCCGCCGATTAATTGGTAGATGACATCCTGAAGGCTCCCTTTAAACGGCACGCGTCCTTCGATTCCTTCTGGCACCAGTTTTTTCGCGCCTTCCTGGAAGTAACGATCCCTCGATCCGCTTTCCATTGCGCTGATGGACCCCATGCCGCGGTAAACTTTATATTGCCGCCCTTGATAGATTTCCATTTCGCCTGGGCTTTCCGAGGTCCCTGCAAGCAGGCTGCCGAGCATTACAGCATGTCCACCGGCAGCCAGCGCCTTTACAATATCGCCTGAGAATTTAATGCCACCGTCTGCAATAATCGCTTTTCCGTACTTCCTTGCTTCTGTCGCACAATCATAAACCGCTGTAATTTGCGGTACACCAACCCCGGCAACCACTCTTGTCGTACAGATGGAGCCCGGCCCGATACCGACTTTTACAATATCCGCGCCCGCGTCTATCAGCGCTTTCGTACCTTCTGCCGTCGCAACATTTCCGGCGATAATATTTAAGGAAGGGTAAGATTTGCGGATGTTTGCGACGGTTTCCAGCACCCCTTTTGAGTGGCCGTGCGCCGTATCGATAACAACCGCATCCACTCCCGCTTCAACGAGCAATTCCACCCGTTTCATTACGTCGCTTGTCACGCCGACTGCCGCACCAACAAGAAGGCGGCCCTGGTCATCTTTGGCTGCATTTGGGAACTCAATAACCTTTTCGATATCTTTAATCGTAATAAGCCCTTTTAATACGCCGTTCTCATCGACAAGCGGCAGCTTTTCAATTTTATGCCGGTGCAAAAGCTGTTCCGCCTCTTTCAACGTCGTACCGACAGGCGCCGTCACAAGATTCTCTTTCGTCATCACATCTGAAATCCGGGTGGAGTAATCTTCAATAAAACGCATGTCGCGGTTGGTCAAAATCCCGACCAGTTTCTGCTCGTCACGGTTATTCACGATCGGCACGCCGGAAATCCGGTATTTGCCCATTAAATGTTCCGCTGCAAACACCTGCTCATCAGGTGTTAAGAAAAACGGATTGGTGATAACGCCGTTTTCCGACCGTTTGACACGATCCACCTGCTCCGCCTGTTGTTCAATGCTCATGTTTTTGTGGATAATCCCGAGGCCGCCCTGCCTTGCCATGGCGATCGCCATTTCCGCTTCGGTTACCGTATCCATGCCGGCGCTGATGATCGGAATGTTCAACTTCAAGGTTTCCGTTAGGGCGACACTTGTATCGACATCTTTCGGCAGCACTTCCGACTCTGCCGGAATCAGTAATACATCATCAAACGTAAGACCTTCTTTTACGAACTTCGTTTCCCACATGCAAACCCCTCCTGGATTGATAAAAATATTATTTGTAGGTTATCAATTGGACATAATACTGTCAAGGTCTCCAAAACATATAATACTATTCAGTTAATTCGGAGGGCGAAATATTGTCTTTTATGGACCAATGGGATCACTTGATTTTATTTCAATCCGCAGAATATACGCAGCGCTATTTGAAAGCCCGCTATGAGGCTTCGGATTTTAGCCAAAGCGCCGCCAAAAGCTATGAGAACTGTTATGCTTTTATGTATTATCTCGAACACGGTGAAGCTTATTACCGCCAGGCTGTGCAGGCGCCCGTTTCGATTCAGCCTGTTTTGATTTTTTACGGCTTCATTCATTTATTAAAAGCCTGCCTGCTGTCATGCGACCCGCTATATCCTGAAACCACTTCCGTCCTTGCCCATGGGGTGACATCGCGAAAAAAGAAAAAACAAAACTACCGGTTTGGCGAAGACGAGGTTAAAATTCAAAAAACCGGTTTATGCGGCCATTTCGCCCATAAAATGTTCGGACTCGGCCCGCTCGAAGGCAATAAATACACCATGCAGAGCCTGCTTCGGCAAATCCCAGAACTTGAAACGGCCTTCCCCCGCCGGAAATATTTTTTGCCGGTAGAAGAAAAGAACGGGAAGTACCGGCTTCCTTTTGCGGTCCTTGATGGCTATCATATGACAGCGGGCAGGTTTTCACAATATTTGTCCGAAAAACTTCAGGACAGACTTTTGGAAATGGAAGCGGAAGAAGACGCCTTCTCGTTTTCCGCCCGCGGCTGTCTCCCTCCGCCATTCCGTTATCATTTCTTTACAAATCAAATTTACTTTCCGTATAAATTACAACCGGAAAACGACCTTCCCGATATATTGGTCCATTACCTGCTTTTGTATAATTTGAGCATGATTTCCCGCTACGAAACAGAATGGTGGGCAGAGCTGCTTAAAAACCGGGAAACAATTGACTTTCCGGCCATCCGCCTTTTTCTCCAGACAGCAATCGAAAAAGGCCCGTTCCTCTGCCTACAGTTTCTTAACGGCAGGCAGTAAAACAAGCTATGCAAATGTCAGGGTGAAACCGATGCTTATGGACAAGAGCAAAATGGAACGATTCACCGGCTATCTGTGCTTTTCGGCTGATTTCTGTCATCAAGAAGACCACGAAAGTTAAAAAATCCCTTTCTGTCGCTTCATATAATAACTTTAAGCAAAACGGCCCTGCATTCCGAAAAAAAGCAATGAGCCGAGTACATTAACACGCAAAAACCGCAGACAAATCGTCTGCGGTTTTGATTTGGCCCGGCAACGTCCTACTCTCGCAGGGGGAAACCCCCAACTACCATCGGCGCTGGAAAGCTTAACTTCCGTGTTCGGGATGGGAACGGGTGTGACCTTTCCGCCATCATCACCGGACCTGTATAATTTTTGGGATGTGTTCCCTGAAAACCGAATGGGAGAAAAAACTGTAAACGGAGAATAGCTTTGGTTTCTAACTTTGAGAATTGTCTAGCTCCAGCGCCTTTGGCAAGGCACCTCCGCTTTTCTATTGTCCAGCTCCGGTGCCTAGCCCCTCGAGGTCGAATAACCTGCCCGTCACGGAGCCAAAAGACGGCTCCATGCCGGTCAGAACATTCGCTTGTCGGGGCTAAACAAGGCACCTCCGCTTTTCTGTTGTCCAGCTCCAGCGCCTATCGGCTAGCGTATTTCTACGCTTTCTCCCTACGATAAGTCAACATCGGCTCGATACCTCGCCGTGTTTCCTTTATCTCAGTCGAAAGCTCCGAAATCCGTACGCCGATGACCAAGGCGCTTCCGCTTTTCGTGGTTAAGTCCTCGATCGATTAGTATCCGTCAGCTCCACGCGTCGCCGCGCTTCCACCCCGGACCTATCAACCTGATCATCTTTCAGGGATCTTACCAGTATAAACTGTGGGAAATCTCATCTTGAGGGGGGCTTCATGCTTAGATGCTTTCAGCACTTATCCCTTCCGCACATAGCTACCCAGCGATGCCTTTGGCAAGACAACTGGTACACCAGCGGTGCGTCCATCCCGGTCCTCTCGTACTAAGGACAGCTCCTCTCAAATTTCCTGCGCCCGCGACGGATAGGGACCGAACTGTCTCACGACGTTCTGAACCCAGCTCGCGTACCGCTTTAATGGGCGAACAGCCCAACCCTTGGGACCGACTACAGCCCCAGGATGCGATGAGCCGACATCGAGGTGCCAAACCTCCCCGTCGATGTGGACTCTTGGGGGAGATCAGCCTGTTATCCCCAGGGTAGCTTTTATCCGTTGAGCGATGGCCCTTCCATGCGGAACCACCGGATCACTAAGCCCGACTTTCGTCCCTGCTCGACTTGTAAGTCTCGCAGTCAAGCTCCCTTATGCCTTTACACTCTGCGAATGATTTCCAACCATTCTGAGGGAACCTTTGGGCGCCTCCGTTACCTTTTAGGAGGCGACCGCCCCAGTCAAACTGCCTGCCTGACACTGTCTCCCACCCCGGTAAGGGGTGCGGGTTAGAATTTCAATACAGCCAGGGTAGTATCCCACCGATGCCTCCGCCGAAGCTGGCGCTCCGGTTTCCAAGGCTCCTACCTATCCTGTACAAGCTGTACCAAAATTCAATATCAGGCTGCAGTAAAGCTCCATGGGGTCTTTCCGTCCTGTCGCGGGTAACCTGCATCTTCACAGGTACTATAATTTCACCGAGTCTCTCGTTGAGACAGTGCCCAGATCGTTACACCTTTCGTGCGGGTCAGAACTTACCTGACAAGGAATTTCGCTACCTTAGGACCGTTATAGTTACGGCCGCCGTTTACTGGGGCTTCAGTTCAGAGCTTCGCCTGACGGCTAACCCCTCTCCTTAACCTTCCAGCACCGGGCAGGTGTCAGCCCCTATACTTCGCCTTGCGGCTTCGCAGAGACCTGTGTTTTTGCTAAACAGTCGCCTGGGCCTATTCACTGCGGCTTCCCGGGGCATACACCCCAAAAAGCACCCCTTCTCCCGAAGTTACGGGGTCATTTTGCCGAGTTCCTTAACGAGAGTTCTCTCGCTCACCTTAGGATTCTCTCCTCGCCTACCTGTGTCGGTTTGCGGTACGGGCGCCTTTCACCTCACTAGAGGCTTTTCTTGGCAGTGTGGAATCAGGAACTTCGGTACTAAAATTTCCCTCGCCATCACAGCTCCGCCTTGGCGCGAAGGATTTGCCTCCGCACCGGCCTAACTGCTTGGACGCGATCAACCAGTGTCGCGCTTGCCCTATCCTCCTGCGTCCCCCCATCGTTCAAACGGTGAAGAGGCGGTACAGGAATATCAACCTGTTGTCCATCGCCTACGCCTTTCGGCCTCGGCTTAGGCCCCGACTAACCCTGAGCGGACGAGCCTTCCTCAGGAAACCTTAGGCATTCGGTGGAAGGGATTCTCACCCTTCTTTCGCTACTCATACCGGCATTCTCACTTCTAAGCGCTCCACCGGTCCTTCCGGTCCGGCTTCAACGCCCTTAGAACGCTCTCCTACCACGGACACTATACGGTGTCCATCCGCAGCTTCGGTGATACGTTTAGCCCCGGTACATTTTCGGCGCAGCGTCACTCGACCAGTGAGCTATTACGCACTCTTTAAATGATGGCTGCTTCTAAGCCAACATCCTGGTTGTCTAAGCAACGCCACATCCTTTTCCACTTAACGTATACTTTGGGACCTTAGCTGGCGGTCTGGGCTGTTTCCCTTTCGACCATGGATCTTATCACTCACAGTCTGACTCCCAAGCATAAGTTTTTGGCATTCGGAGTTTGTCTGAATTCGGTAACCCGATGAGGGCCCCTCGTCCAAACAGTGCTCTACCTCCAAAACTCTTCGCTTGAGGCTAGCCCTAAAGCTATTTCGGAGAGAACCAGCTATCTCCAAGTTCGATTGGAATTTCTCCGCTACCCACACCTCATCCCCGCACTTTTCAACGTGCGTGGGTTCGGGCCTCCAGCAAGTGTTACCTTGCCTTCACCCTGGACATGGGTAGATCACCTGGTTTCGGGTCTGCGGCCTCATACTCTTTCGCCCTGTTCAGACTCGCTTTCGCTGCGGCTCCGCTTCTTCAGCTTAACCTTGCATGAGACCGTAACTCGCCGGTTCATTCTACAAAAGGCACGCCATCACCCGTTAACGGGCTCTGACTACTTGTAGGCACACGGTTTCAGGATCTCTTTCACTCCCCTCCCGGGGTGCTTTTCACCTTTCCCTCACGGTACTGGTTCACTATCGGTCACTAGGGAGTATTTAGCCTTGGGAGATGGTCCTCCCGGATTCCGGCGGGATTCCTCGTGTCCCGCCGTACTCAGGATCCACTCGGGAGAGAACGAAGTTTCAGTTACAGGGCTTTTACCTTCTCCGGCAGGCCTTTCCAGGCCGCTTCACTTACCCCGTTCTTTTGTAACTCCCATATGAGTGTCCTACAACCCCGGAAGGCAAGCCTTCCGGTTTGGGCTGTTTCCTGTTCGCTCGCCGCTACTTGGGAAATCGCAATTGCTTTCTCTTCCTCCGGGTACTGAGATGTTTCAGTTCCCCGGGTGTGCCCTTCCTGCCCTATGGATTCAGGCAGGAATCCTGTCCGATTAAAGACAGGGGGTTTCCCCATTCGGAAATCTCCGGATCAAAGCTTACGTACAGCTCCCCGGAGCATATCGGTGTTTGTACCGTCCTTCATCGGCTCCTAGTGCCAAGGCATTCACCGTGCGCCCTTTCTAACTTAACCATAAAAAGGTTTAAATCCAAAAATAAGCGATTCTCGGTTTACTTGGTTTGTTTCTCCTATCCGGTTTTCAAAGAACACATGTTGAAGGATTGAACCTTCAAAACTGAACAAAACGGAAACGTCAAACTTGATTTTGGAAAACGAAGTTTTCCTTTTCTGTCTAGCTCCGGGCGCTATCGGCTAGCGTATTTCTACGTCTTCTCCCTACGATAAGTCAACATCGATTCGCCTTTAAGGCTCATCGTGTTTCCTTTATCTCAGTCGAAGACTACGAAATCCGTACGCCGATGAACGAGCGCCCTACGCTTTTCCCCTTAGAAAGGAGGTGATCCAGCCGCACCTTCCGATACGGCTACCTTGTTACGACTTCACCCCAATCATCTGTCCCACCTTCGGCGGCTGGCTCCGTAAAGGTTACCTCACCGACTTCGGGTGTTACAAACTCTCGTGGTGTGACGGGCGGTGTGTACAAGGCCCGGGAACGTATTCACCGCGGCATGCTGATCCGCGATTACTAGCGATTCCGGCTTCATGCAGGCGGGTTGCAGCCTGCAATCCGAACTGGGAATGGTTTTCTGGGATTGGCTTAACCTCGCGGTCTCGCAGCCCTTTGTACCATCCATTGTAGCACGTGTGTAGCCCAGGTCATAAGGGGCATGATGATTTGACGTCATCCCCACCTTCCTCCGGTTTGTCACCGGCAGTCACCTTAGAGTGCCCAACTGAATGCTGGCAACTAAGGTCAAGGGTTGCGCTCGTTGCGGGACTTAACCCAACATCTCACGACACGAGCTGACGACAACCATGCACCACCTGTCACTCTGTCCCCCGAAGGGGAAGGCCCTGTCTCCAGGGAGGTCAGAGGATGTCAAGACCTGGTAAGGTTCTTCGCGTTGCTTCGAATTAAACCACATGCTCCACCGCTTGTGCGGGCCCCCGTCAATTCCTTTGAGTTTCAGCCTTGCGGCCGTACTCCCCAGGCGGAGTGCTTAATGCGTTAGCTGCAGCACTAAAGGGCGGAAACCCTCTAACACTTAGCACTCATCGTTTACGGCGTGGACTACCAGGGTATCTAATCCTGTTTGCTCCCCACGCTTTCGCGCCTCAGCGTCAGTTACAGACCAGAGAGCCGCCTTCGCCACTGGTGTTCCTCCACATCTCTACGCATTTCACCGCTACACGTGGAATTCCACTCTCCTCTTCTGCACTCAAGCCTCCCAGTTTCCAATGACCGCTTGCGGTTGAGCCGCAAGATTTCACATCAGACTTAAGAAGCCGCCTGCGCGCGCTTTACGCCCAATAATTCCGGACAACGCTTGCCACCTACGTATTACCGCGGCTGCTGGCACGTAGTTAGCCGTGGCTTTCTGGCCGGGTACCGTCAAGGCGCCGCCCTGTTCGAACGGCACTTGTTCTTCCCCGGCAACAGAGTTTTACGACCCGAAGGCCTTCTTCACTCACGCGGCGTTGCTCCGTCAGACTTTCGTCCATTGCGGAAGATTCCCTACTGCTGCCTCCCGTAGGAGTTTGGGCCGTGTCTCAGTCCCAATGTGGCCGATCACCCTCTCAGGTCGGCTACGCATCGTTGCCTTGGTGAGCCGTTACCCCACCAACAAGCTAATGCGCCGCGGGCCCATCTGTAAGTGACAGCCGAAGCCGTCTTTCCTTTTTCCTCCATGCGGAGGAAAAAACTATCCGGTATTAGCCCCGGTTTCCCGGCGTTATCCCGATCTTACAGGCAGGTTGCCCACGTGTTACTCACCCGTCCGCCGCTAACCTTTTAAAAGCAAGCTTTTAAAAGGTCCGCACGACTTGCATGTATTAGGCACGCCGCCAGCGTTCGTCCTGAGCCAGGATCAAACTCTCAGTAAAGATGTTTGATAAAAGCTCAAAAAGAATTTGACGTTTCGTTTTGTCCAGTTTTCAAGGAACAATCACAAACAGCAACTTTTAAAGTATAACACTTATTTATTTAGAAGTCAATACTTTTTTTGGTGGAGCCTAGCGGGATCGAACCGCTGACCTCCTGCGTGCAAAGCAGGCGCTCTCCCAGCTGAGCTAAGGCCCCGAATTTGAATGGTCGGGAAGACAGGATTCGAACCTGCGACCCCATGGTCCCAAACCATGTGCTCTACCAAGCTGAGCTACTTCCCGTATATAGCGCGCCCAAGAGGAGTCGAACCCCTAACCTTTTGATCCGTAGTCAAACGCTCTATCCAATTGAGCTATGGGCGCATATATCGAATGGTGCCGAGGACCGGAGTCGAACCGGTACGGTAGTCACCTACCGCAGGATTTTAAGTCCTGTGCGTCTGCCAATTCCGCCACCCCGGCAAGAGAAAAAAATGGAGCGGAAGACGGGATTCGAACCCGCGACCCCCACCTTGGCAAGGTGATGTTCTACCACTGAACTACTTCCGCAAAAATTCAGGTCAAAGAATTTCAGGCCGTCTTTGAACAGGCTGAAATTCTTATTTCCTGCTAAATATGATGAGCCATGCAGGATTCGAACCTGCGACCCTCTGATTAAAAGTCAGATGCTCTACCAACTGAGCTAATGGCTCATATTTATGGTGGAGGATGACGGGATCGAACCGCCGACCCTCTGCTTGTAAGGCAGACGCTCTCCCAGCTGAGCTAATCCTCCGTATTATGGCCCGGCAACGTCCTACTCTCGCAGGGGGAAACCCCCAACTACCATCGGCGCTGGAAAGCTTAACTTCCGTGTTCGGGATGGGAACGGGTGTGACCTTTCCGCCATCATCACCGGACCTGTATAATTTTTGGGATGTGTTCCCTGAAAACCGGATGGGAGAAAAAACTGTAAACGGAGAACGCGTTTCTAACTTTGAGAATTGTCTAGCTCCAGCGCCTATCGGCTAGCGTATTTCTGCGCTTTCTCCCTACGATAAGTCAACATCGGCTCGCCTTTAGGGGCTCGCCGTGTTTCCTTTATCTCAGTCGAAAGCTCCGAAATCCGTACGCCGATGACCAAGGCGCTTCCGCTTTTCTATTGGTTAAGTCCTCGATCGATTAGTATCCGTCAGCTCCACGCGTCGCCGCGCTTCCACCCCGGACCTATCAACCTGATCATCTTTCAGGGATCTTACCAGTATAAACTGTGGGAAATCTCATCTTGAGGGGGGCTTCATGCTTAGATGCTTTCAGCACTTATCCCTTCCGCACATAGCTACCCAGCGATGCCTTTGGCAAGACAACTGGTACACCAGCGGTGCGTCCATCCCGGTCCTCTCGTACTAAGGACAGCTCCTCTCAAATTTCCTGCGCCCGCGACGGATAGGGACCGAACTGTCTCACGACGTTCTGAACCCAGCTCGCGTACCGCTTTAATGGGCGAACAGCCCAACCCTTGGGACCGACTACAGCCCCAGGATGCGATGAGCCGACATCGAGGTGCCAAACCTCCCCGTCGATGTGGACTCTTGGGGGAGATCAGCCTGTTATCCCCAGGGTAGCTTTTATCCGTTGAGCGATGGCCCTTCCATGCGGAACCACCGGATCACTAAGCCCGACTTTCGTCCCTGCCCGACTTGTAAGTCTCGCAGTCAAGCTCCCTTATGCCTTTACACTCTGCGAATGATTTCCAACCATTCTGAGGGAACCTTTGGGCGCCTCCGTTACCTTTTAGGAGGCGACCGCCCCAGTCAAACTGCCTGCCTGACACTGTCTCCCACCCCGGTAAGGGGTGCGGGTTAGAATTTCAATACAGCCAGGGTAGTATCCCACCGATGCCTCCGCCGAAGCTGGCGCTCCGGTTTCCAAGGCTCCTACCTATCCTGTACAAGCTGTACCAAAATTCAATATCAGGCTGCAGTAAAGCTCCATGGGGTCTTTCCGTCCTGTCGCGGGTAACCTGCATCTTCACAGGTACTATAATTTCACCGAGTCTCTCGTTGAGACAGTGCCCAGATCGTTACACCTTTCGTGCGGGTCAGAACTTACCTGACAAGGAATTTCGCTACCTTAGGACCGTTATAGTTACGGCCGCCGTTTACTGGGGCTTCAGTTCAGAGCTTCGCCTGACGGCTAACCCCTCTCCTTAACCTTCCAGCACCGGGCAGGTGTCAGCCCCTATACTTCGCCTTGCGGCTTCGCAGAGACCTGTGTTTTTGCTAAACAGTCGCCTGGGCCTATTCACTGCGGCTTCCCGGGGCATACACCCCAAAAAGCACCCCTTCTCCCGAAGTTACGGGGTCATTTTGCCGAGTTCCTTAACGAGAGTTCTCTCGCTCACCTTAGGATTCTCTCCTCGCCTACCTGTGTCGGTTTGCGGTACGGGCGCCTTTCACCTCACTAGAGGCTTTTCTTGGCAGTGTGGAATCAGGAACTTCGGTACTAAAATTTCCCTCGCCATCACAGCTCCGCCTTGGCGCGAAGGATTTGCCTCCGCACCGGCCTAACTGCTTGGACGCGATCAACCAGTGTCGCGCTTGCCCTATCCTCCTGCGTCCCCCCATCGTTCAAACGGTGAAGAGGCGGTACAGGAATATCAACCTGTTGTCCATCGCCTACGCCTTTCGGCCTCGGCTTAGGCCCCGACTAACCCTGAGCGGACGAGCCTTCCTCAGGAAACCTTAGGCATTCGGTGGAAGGGATTCTCACCCTTCTTTCGCTACTCATACCGGCATTCTCACTTCTAAGCGCTCCACCGGTCCTTCCGGTCCGGCTTCAACGCCCTTAGAACGCTCTCCTACCACGGACACCATACGGTGTCCATCCGCAGCTTCGGTGATACGTTTAGCCCCAGTACATTTTCGGCGCAGCGTCACTCGACCAGTGAGCTATTACGCACTCTTTGAATGATGGCTGCTTCTAAGCCAACATCCTGGTTGTCTAAGCAACGCCACATCCTTTTCCACTTAACGTATACTTTGGGACCTTAGCTGGCGGTCTGGGCTGTTTCCCTTTCGACCATGGATCTTATCACTCACAGTCTGACTCCCAAGCATAAGTTTTTGGCATTCGGAGTTTGTCTGAATTCGGTAACCCGATGAGGGCCCCTCGTCCAAACAGTGCTCTACCTCCAAAACTCTTCGCTTGAGGCTAGCCCTAAAGCTATTTCGGAGAGAACCAGCTATCTCCAAGTTCGATTGGAATTTCTCCGCTACCCACACCTCATCCCCGCACTTTTCAACGTGCGTGGGTTCGGGCCTCCAGCAAGTGTTACCTTGCCTTCACCCTGGACATGGGTAGATCACCTGGTTTCGGGTCTGCGGCCTCATACTCTTTCGCCCTGTTCAGACTCGCTTTCGCTGCGGCTCCGCTTCTTCAGCTTAACCTTGCATGAGACCGTAACTCGCCGGTTCATTCTACAAAAGGCACGCCATCACCCGTTAACGGGCTCTGACTACTTGTAGGCACACGGTTTCAGGATCTCTTTCACTCCCCTCCCGGGGTGCTTTTCACCTTTCCCTCACGGTACTGGTTCACTATCGGTCACTAGGGAGTATTTAGCCTTGGGAGATGGTCCTCCCGGATTCCGGCGGGATTCCTCGTGTCCCGCCGTACTCAGGATCCACTCGGGAGAGAACGAAGTTTCAGTTACAGGGCTTTTACCTTCTCCGGCAGGCCTTTCCAGGCCGCTTCACTTACCCCGTTCTTTTGTAACTCCCATATGAGTGTCCTACAACCCCGGAAGGCAAGCCTTCCGGTTTGGGCTGTTTCCTGTTCGCTCGCCGCTACTTGGGAAATCGCAATTGCTTTCTCTTCCTCCGGGTACTGAGATGTTTCAGTTCCCCGGGTGTGCCCTTCCTGCCCTATGGATTCAGGCAGGAATCCTGTCCGATTAAAGACAGGGGGTTTCCCCATTCGGAAATCTCCGGATCAAAGCTTACGTACAGCTCCCCGGAGCATATCGGTGTTTGTACCGTCCTTCATCGGCTCCTAGTGCCAAGGCATCCGCCGTGCGCCCTTTCTAACTTAACCATAAAAAGGTTTAAATCCAAAAATAAGCGATTCTCGGTTTACTTGGTTTGTTTCTCCTATCCGGTTTTCAAAGAACACATGTTGAAGGATTGAACCTTCAAAACTGAACAAAACGGAAACGTCAAACTTGATTTTGGAAAACGAAGTTTTCCTTTTCTGTCTAGCTCCGGGCGCTATCGGCTAGCGTATTTCTACGTCTTCTCCCTACGATAAGTCAACATCGATTCGCCTTTAAGGCTCATCGTGTTTCCTTTATCTCAGTCGAAGACTACGAAATCCGTACGCCGATGAACGAGCGCCCTACGCTTTTCCCCTTAGAAAGGAGGTGATCCAGCCGCACCTTCCGATACGGCTACCTTGTTACGACTTCACCCCAATCATCTGTCCCACCTTCGGCGGCTGGCTCCGTAAAGGTTACCTCACCGACTTCGGGTGTTACAAACTCTCGTGGTGTGACGGGCGGTGTGTACAAGGCCCGGGAACGTATTCACCGCGGCATGCTGATCCGCGATTACTAGCGATTCCGGCTTCATGCAGGCGGGTTGCAGCCTGCAATCCGAACTGGGAATGGTTTTCTGGGATTGGCTTAACCTCGCGGTCTCGCAGCCCTTTGTACCATCCATTGTAGCACGTGTGTAGCCCAGGTCATAAGGGGCATGATGATTTGACGTCATCCCCACCTTCCTCCGGTTTGTCACCGGCAGTCACCTTAGAGTGCCCAACTGAATGCTGGCAACTAAGGTCAAGGGTTGCGCTCGTTGCGGGACTTAACCCAACATCTCACGACACGAGCTGACGACAACCATGCACCACCTGTCACTCTGTCCCCCGAAGGGGAAGGCCCTGTCTCCAGGGAGGTCAGAGGATGTCAAGACCTGGTAAGGTTCTTCGCGTTGCTTCGAATTAAACCACATGCTCCACCGCTTGTGCGGGCCCCCGTCAATTCCTTTGAGTTTCAGCCTTGCGGCCGTACTCCCCAGGCGGAGTGCTTAATGCGTTAGCTGCAGCACTAAAGGGCGGAAACCCTCTAACACTTAGCACTCATCGTTTACGGCGTGGACTACCAGGGTATCTAATCCTGTTTGCTCCCCACGCTTTCGCGCCTCAGCGTCAGTTACAGACCAGAGAGCCGCCTTCGCCACTGGTGTTCCTCCACATCTCTACGCATTTCACCGCTACACGTGGAATTCCACTCTCCTCTTCTGCACTCAAGCCTCCCAGTTTCCAATGACCGCTTGCGGTTGAGCCGCAAGATTTCACATCAGACTTAAGAAGCCGCCTGCGCGCGCTTTACGCCCAATAATTCCGGACAACGCTTGCCACCTACGTATTACCGCGGCTGCTGGCACGTAGTTAGCCGTGGCTTTCTGGCCGGGTACCGTCAAGGCGCCGCCCTGTTCGAACGGCACTTGTTCTTCCCCGGCAACAGAGTTTTACGACCCGAAGGCCTTCTTCACTCACGCGGCGTTGCTCCGTCAGACTTTCGTCCATTGCGGAAGATTCCCTACTGCTGCCTCCCGTAGGAGTTTGGGCCGTGTCTCAGTCCCAATGTGGCCGATCACCCTCTCAGGTCGGCTACGCATCGTTGCCTTGGTGAGCCGTTACCCCACCAACAAGCTAATGCGCCGCGGGCCCATCTGTAAGTGACAGCCGAAGCCGTCTTTCCTTTTTCCTCCATGCGGAGGAAAAAACTATCCGGTATTAGCCCCGGTTTCCCGGCGTTATCCCGATCTTACAGGCAGGTTGCCCACGTGTTACTCACCCGTCCGCCGCTAACCTTTTAAAAGCAAGCTTTTAAAAGGTCCGCACGACTTGCATGTATTAGGCACGCCGCCAGCGTTCGTCCTGAGCCAGGATCAAACTCTCAGTAAAGATGTTTGATAAAAGCTCAAAAAGAATTTGACGTTTCGTTTTGTCCAGTTTTCAAGGAACAATCTGTGTTGCTTTCTAAGCGACTTTAATATTCTACTACAAACGAATACTATTGTCAACAACTTTTTCAAATCTGTATTTCAGTAGGCATTTAATTAGCCAACGAATATTACTATACCATGCATTTGGCACGAATGCAATAGTTTTTCGCCATTTATTTTTCAAACAAGCTGAAGCCTGCTTCCTTTCACCAAAGCAGGAAAAAAGCTTATGGTTGGCCATAACAAACATCCATTCCCAAGAAACTGGCCACTTGAACGTTAATATTATATTAAAATAATGTTTTCAAAAAGCAGCGGTTCCTGCCCCGCTGCTTTTTGTAAGTTTTGCTTTGCTTAATCCCTGCTTTTCATTAATGGGAAGAGCAGCACGTCCCGGATAGACGGGGCATTGGTCAGCAACATGACAAGCCGGTCAACGCCGATGCCGAGTCCTCCTGTTGGCGGCATGCCGTATTCCAATGCTTCAATAAAGTCTTCATCCATTTGGTGCGCTTCGTCATTCCCCTGCTCGCGCTCTTTCAGCTGGTTCACGAAACGTTCGCGCTGGTCGATCGGGTCATTCAGTTCGGTGAAGGCATTGGCATGTTCACGGCCGACAATGAACAGTTCAAACCGGTCTGTAAACCGCGGGTCTTTTTCATTTTTTCTAGCAAGCGGCGAGATTTCGACCGGGTGCCCGTAAACGAAAGTCGGCTGGATCAGTTTTTCTTCTACCCTTTGCTCGAAAAATTCATTGACGATATGCCCGTATTCCATATGTTCCGTGATTTCAATATGGTGTTCTTTTGCAAGTGCCCTTGCTTCTTCGGTGCTTGTCACATTCCAGAAGTCGACGCCCGTATATTCTTTAATTGCATCGACCATATGCAGGCGGCACCATTCCGGTTCAAGATTTACTTCATGTTCGCCGTACCGGATGGCGGTGGTGCCGAGTACTTCTTTTGCTGTGTGCACAATCATGTTTTCAGTCAGCTGCATAATATCGTTAAAATCCGCATATGCTTCGTACAGCTCAAGCATCGTGAATTCCGGGTTATGGCGGGTATCGATTCCTTCATTGCGGAAAACGCGGCCGATTTCATAGACTTTTTCCAACCCGCCGACAATCAACCGTTTCAGGTGGAGTTCAATCGCAATCCGCATATAAAGGTCGATATCGAGCGCATTGTGATGGGTGATAAACGGCCGTGCAGCCGCCCCACCTGCAATGGCATGCATCATCGGCGTTTCGACTTCCAAATAGCCGTTCTTGTCCAAATAATTGCGGATGGACTGGATAATGCGGCTTCTTGTAATGAACGTGTTTTTACTTTCTTCACTCATAATCAGGTCGAGATAACGCTGACGGTACCGCTGCTCGATGTCCCGCAGGCCGTGGAATTTATCCGGCAACGGGCGCAGCGCTTTTGTTAACAGAATAAATTCTTTGACTTTGACGGACAATTCGCCCACTTTTGTCCGGAAAACCGTGCCTTTAAGCCCGACAATGTCGCCAAGGTCCGTGCTTTTGAATAACTCGTACTGTTCTTCGCCGACTGCGTCCTGGCGAATATAAAACTGGATTTGCCCTTTCAAGTCCTGGATATGGGCAAACCCGGCCCTTCCTTTCCGCCGTTTTGTCATGATCCGCCCGGCAATGGCAACTGGAATCTCTTTTTCTTCCAGTTGTTCTTCCGTGCATTCGCCGTATTTTTGTTTTAATTCTTCCGTGTCGGTTGTCCGTTCAAAACGCTTGCCGAACGGGTCCACCCCTTTTTCGCGGAGCGCCTCCATTTTTTCTTTCCGGACCAGATACTGTTCATTTATATTTTCGCCACTCATCTTTTTTCCTCCAATCGTTAAAAATGCCGGCCAATATGATAGAAAAGGAAAGACGCCTTTCCTTATTTTCCGCCCTCTTCAAGTATGAAAGGTTCTGCCGCCCAACATTAGCCATTATAGACGTATACCTCTATTATTGTACACAATCTTTCGCGTTCAGACATCCTTTCACCAGGTTTTTTCTTTGTATGTATACAAGCAAGTACTGCCGGGATTCCTCCGGCAGTACTCCGTTACATGGCCTGTCGTTGTTTCCGTACCGGTTATACACCAATCCGTATTTCAGTATAAAGCCGCCGCCGGGTTGTTTAAAATGCCCGGGGGTACCCTTTATGGCAAGAAAGCAGTATCCCCTGTGATCTGTTTCCACAGCCGGACACCATCTTTGTCTGTGCACTTTTTCAGCAGTTCCGCATACGGGGTTTTGGTTACAGGGTCGCAAAGTGCATGGTCCAATTCCGCGAGGGGAACCAAAACAAATGCCCGTTCATGCATGCGCGGGTGCGGAATGGTAAGATTCTCTGTTTTCATATTTTCCTGATTATACAACAAAATGTCAAGGTCTATTGTCCGCGGTCCCCAATGAATTTCCCTTTTTCTCCGTAACTTTTTTTCAATCTCAAGGCAGGCAGCGAGCAGGTCAAAAGGGGATAACCGCGTTTCAATTTGAACAGCCATATTTAAAAACTGTCCCTGCTCGGTGTAACCGACAGGATTGGTTTCATAAATGGATGAAACTTTGCAAACCTTTATGTCCGGGTTGTTTCTAAGTAACCGGATGGCGTGCTGAAGATAATCAAATCGCGGTTCAATATTGGATCCGAGTGCCAAATAAGCGAGATTATCCATTCTTTCTTCTCCTTGTAATTTCGACCGCAACGGACTTGTAATGGCCGGGAATGGGCGGGTCCGGTTTGGTTACTTTGACTGTGACTTCCGCAACTTTTTCGTATAAAGCGAGAATGGAAGCAGCCAGTTTTTCTGCGACAGCTTCAAGGAGCTTGAAAGGCTGCCCTTCAACAATTTTTTTCACGCATGCATAGACATCCGCATAACTGACGGTTTCTTCCAGCCGGTCGGTTTCGCCCGCCTGCTTTAAGTCCAAACCAAGCACGATGGATACACGGAAGCGCTGGCCCAGTTTATTTTCCTCGGGCAATACGCCGTGGTAACCGTAAAATTCCATATCATGAATATAAATTTTGTCCATCCTGTTCCCCTTTTCCGACGAGGGCGTCCATCATTTTCACCATTCTGCTTACAGGTTTTACATCGTGGACACGGACCATATGGCAGCCTTTCATGATGCCAAAGCAGCATACCGCCCCAGTGCCTTCCATTCTTTCGCCCGTCGGCAGCCCGAGCACGCTTCCGATCATGCGCTTCCTTGAGGCAGCAAGCAGAACGGGATAGCCGAGTCCAACAAGTTTGTCGAGGTTTCGCATCATTTCCATGTCTTCCTGAAAACCTTTCGCAAACCCGATACCCGGATCGAGGATGATTTGCCGGTCCTCGACGCCTGCTTTTTTTGCAATCGTGATGCTTTCATACAGATCGTTCAGACAGTCCCGCATAAAATGTTCATACTGCGGCTTTTCGCGGTTATGCATTAAAATAATCGGAACGTTGTACTGTGCGGCAACATCGGCGATTTCCGGATCCCGTTTTGCCCCCCATACATCATTGATGATATGTGCGCCTGCTTTTATTGCTTCTTCCGCAGTTCTCGCTTTATACGTATCGACAGAAAGCGGCGCCTGGATTTTTCCTGCCACCGCGTGAATGACCGGCAAGATTCTCTCCAGTTCTTCCTCTGCTGACACCGGCTGATGCCCCGGCCTTGTCGACTCTCCGCCAATATCGAGCAGATCGGCACCGTCCTCTACCATCTGATACGCATGTTCCACCGCTTTCTCAGGCTGAAAAAAATTCCCTCCGTCCGAAAAAGAATCGGGCGTTACATTTAATATGCCCATTACATAGGTTTTACGGGTAAAATCGAACGTAAACGAACCACACTTCAACTGCTGTTCTCCCCTTTTTCAGTTCAATAATTATAGTCTATCACATCCGCGGCCATCGATTAATACGGAATACAAAGATGTGGGTCGCTGGAGCAGATCCGGGATCACCCCGGGCGCCCTACTAAAAAAGCTGCTGGATGCCAACTAGAGGCTGGCGTTTCAAACCAGCATAGATAGGCTGTGAAAAGAAAAACCCGCGGGGCGTTTCTCCGCGGGTTTTATCGTTTTTAATCTTCAAACTGGTAAAGCGGGGTGCTCAAATAGCGTTCGCCGGTATCCGGAATGATGGCAAGCACTTTTTTGCCTTTGCCGAGTTTTTTCGCCACTTCAAGGGCAGCGTAAACGGCAGCACCGGAAGAAATCCCGCCGAGAATGCCTTCTTTTGCCGCTGTATCTTTTGCCGCTTTGAAAGCCTGATCCGTTGTGACACGGATAATTTCATCGTAAATTTCTTTATCAAGTGTTTCAGGGACAAAGTTGGTGCCGATACCTTGAATTTTGTGCGGGCCCGGTTTGCCTTCAGACAACAGCGGGGAGTCATCCGGTTCAACAGCATAAATTTTGATACCTGGATAAGCTTCGCGCAGCGCCTGGCCAGCCCCTGTAATCGTTCCGCCGGTGCCGACGCCGGCAACAAAAGCATCGAGCTGATCTCCCATTTGTTCAATGATTTCTTTACCGGTTGTCAAACGGTGGATTTCCGGGTTGGCCGGGTTTTTGAATTGCTGTGGCATAAAATAGCCGTTTTCTTTCACGAGTTGTTCCGCTTTATTTACTGCGCCTTTAATGCCTTCAGAGCCCGGGGTTAAAACAAGCTTTGCCCCGTATGCACGCAGTAGGCTGCGACGTTCCATACTCATTGTTTCCGGCATGACAATGACAGCTTTGTATCCTTTTGCAGCCGCAATCATGGCAAGCCCGATTCCCGTGTTGCCGCTTGTCGGTTCAACAATGGTGTCGCCCGGTTTTAAGCGTCCTTTTTGTTCAGCGTCTTCAATCATCGCGAGGGCAATCCGGTCTTTTACACTGCTGGCCGGATTGAAATATTCCAGCTTCAAATACACTTCTGCATCATTTTCATTTGTCAGACGGTTTACTTTTACAACCGGTGTGTTGCCGACCAATTCAGCAACAGAGTTCACATACTTTGCCAAAATCATCCACCCCATATTCCGAGTATTTTTATTGGTTTAATATCTAAAAATTAACATCTTTTTACGCAATTGTCAACCAAAATGCCTTGCTATTCTATGACAAAGTGCCTAAGAAACAATGCCGGCAATATCGCTTTTTTAGCCACTGACGCTGGGCTTCTTGATCAAGCGACGGCTATTGCAACGGGACGGGGGCAAGCTTCCGTCAATCAAACAGGCCAGCCCCGATTAGACAACTTGGTTAAAAGTTGCCCATTCGCGCTCAAGGGGCCCGCATTCATCTGAAAAGGAAGGCCGTTTTGCCGAAAATCATCCTGCCCTCACGGCTTTCGCCTTACCCCTTTGCTTCTTCCAGCATTTGTTCCAGATCTTCACGGCTAAAATGGTATTTTTCACGACAGAAATGGCAGACGGCTTCAGCTTGCCCGTCTTCCTCGATCATGTCCCTGAGCTCCTGTTTGCCGAGGCCGATCATAGCAGAAGCAAATTTTTCTTTGGAGCAGGTGCATTCAAACCGTACTGCCATTTTCTCCAATATCTGCACATTTTCTTCGCCGAGCAGATTTGCCAATATTTCTTCCGGCGAAAGCCCCTGGCGGATAAGGTCGGAAATCGGGGCGGTATCAGAAATTTTATTTTCAATTTCCGAGATGACTTTCTCGTCTGTTCCCGGCATCAACTGGATGATAAACCCGCCGGAAGCCAGAATCGTGTTGTCGGGATTAACCAGCACACCGACACCGACTGCAGATGGCACTTGTTCGGAAGCGGCAAAATAATACGTAAAATCTTCGCCGAGCTCGCCGGATACAAGCGGAACCTGGCCTGAAAAATTCTCACGAAGCCCGAGATCTTTTACAACGGTAAGCGTCCCATCTGTCCCGACTGCACGCCGGACATCCAGCTTTCCTTTTTTGTTTAAATCAAAATGGGTTTGCGGATTGGTAACATAGCCCCGGACTTCCCCGTGTGCATTCGCGTCTACCAGAATGACACCGATCGGTCCGCCGCCTTCCACTTTGATCGTAATTTTTTCATCCCCCTTCAGCATGGCCCCCATCATCGCCCCCGCTGTCAACGTTCTGCCCAGCGCGGCGGAAGCTGTCGGCCAAGTGTAGTGCCTCCGTTGGGCTTCTCCAACGGTTTCCGTTGTTTCCGCAGCGTATGCCCGGACCTGCCCGTCATACGCTAATGCTTTAATTAAATAATCCGCCAAAAGAAAAATCCTCCTTTAATGCTGTAAGTTTCGGTTATAAATCAAGTGCAACCCTTTTAAAGTCAAAAATTGGTCGACGATATCAATGCTTTTTGATTCTTTTGCAATGAGGGGTGCATGCCCGCCTGTTGCAATGACGACCGGGTCTTTTTTACTTTTTGCTTTCATCCGGGACACGATACCTTCAACCTGTCCGACATAGCCGAAAACAATGCCTGCCTGCATGGCACTAACGGTGTTCCGGCCAATAATATCATCCGGGCTCGCGATTTCTATCCGGGGCAGTTTGGCTGCTCTCGAGTACAGGGCTTCCGCTGAGATGCTGATGCCCGGCGCAATCGCCCCCCCCATATACTGCTTTTCCTCGTTAATATAACAATAAGTAGTCGCTGTCCCGAAGTCGACAATAATTAACGGACTGCCGTATTCGTGGATGCCGGCGACCGCATTGACAATCCGGTCCGCCCCCACCTCACGCGGATTATCGTATTTGATGTCGAGCCCTGTTTTCACCCCTGGGCCGACGATAAGCGGCGAAACGTGGAAATATTTGCTGCACATCCGCTCCAGTGCGTACATAATTGGAGGCACCACAGAAGAAATAATAATGCCAGTAATATCGTTAAAGTGAATGCCGACATGGCGGAACAAGGCTTTCATAGACATGCCGTATTCATCTTCCGTTTTATCCCGGACGGTTTGAATGCGCCAATGATATTTTAGTTCATCTTTATCGTATACACCTAATACAATGTTTGTATTCCCCACATCGATCACCAATAACATTATGCTCACCACTTTGTTTTTCTGTTAGTTTTTATGCAACCATCATACCATAATCTCCGTGATTTAGAGAATGCTTTCATTTGGTTCCCTAGCCATAAAAAAGCACCGCCTTTTTTTTCAGACGGTGCTTTTTTAAATGATTTGCAACCTATCAAAGTTGATCATCATCTGCCGGTCTTGATGGTCCCAGTTTCCCCGGCCGTTTTTCATCTGGCATCCCGGTATCCGAATTATTTCCGGCACCCGGATCCACTTCTTTGATGCCGCCCTGCTTCGACTGCAGGTTCACGCGCGGCTCGGTTCCACCGATTTCAGCCGGATCCTGGGATTTCGCAGGCTGTTCAGGCAACGTGCCATGTTCAAACAGATGCTTGATTTGTTTTGCATCCAATGTTTCCACTTCAAGCAGCGTTTTTGCGATCAGTTCCAGCTTATCGCGGTGTTCAAGCAAGATCTGCCGTGCCCGTTCATAACAGGTTTTAATGATATTTTGAATCTCTGTATCAATTTCGTAGGCAATTTTATCGGAATAATTTTGGTCATTGTTAATATCTCTGCCCAAAAATACCTGGCCTTGCGAAGACCCGAACTGGAGAGGGCCAAGCTTATCGCTCATCCCAAATTCAGTTACCATCCTTCTCGCAATGCCGGTTGCGCGTTCAAAGTCGTTGGATGCGCCCGTTGACACTTCACCGAACGTAATTTCTTCGGATACACGGCCGCCGAGAAGCCCCGTAATCTTATCGAGCAATTCTGGTTTTGTCATGAAATAACGGTCTTCTTTCGGTACCATCATCGCGTACCCGCCGGCCTGTCCGCGCGGCACAATGGTCACTTTCTGGACAATTTCCGCTTCATCGAGCACAAGCCCGATAACGGTATGCCCGGATTCATGGAAGGCCACAATATTGCGTTCTTTTTCCGAAATGACCCGGCTCTTTTTCGCCGGTCCGGCAATGACGCGGTCTGTCGCTTCATCAATATCCTGCATGTCAATTTTTTTCTTGGAAGCCCTTGCCGCAATCAACGCTGCTTCATTAAGCAGGTTTTCCAGATCGGCTCCGGAAAAACCTGGTGTCCGTTGGGCAATCGCTTTTAAATCGACGGACGGGTCAAGCGGCTTATTGCGCGCATGGACACGCAGCACAGCTTCACGCCCGTGGACATCCGGTCGGTCAACCGTAATCTGACGGTCAAAGCGTCCCGGCCGCAGAAGCGCAGGATCAAGAATATCCGGGCGGTTTGTTGCCGCAATAATAATGATTCCTTCATTGGCGCTAAATCCGTCCATTTCAACGAGCAGCTGGTTCAACGTCTGTTCACGTTCATCATGGCCGCCGCCGAGCCCTGCACCACGCTGGCGCCCGACTGCGTCAATTTCATCAATAAAGATAATACAAGGCGCGTTCTTTTTCGCGTTTTCAAATAAATCACGAACCCGGCTTGCACCGACACCGACAAACATTTCGACAAAATCAGAACCGCTGATGGAGAAGAAAGGAACGCCTGCTTCACCTGCAACTGCCCTTGCCAGCAATGTTTTACCGGTTCCCGGAGGCCCGACAAGCAGTACGCCTTTCGGGATACGGGCACCCAGTTCGGAAAACTTGCGTGGATCTTTTAAGAATTCGACGACTTCGACAAGTTCCTGTTTCTCTTCATCCGCGCCGGCAACGTCACGGAAACGGACTTTCTTTTTGTCGTCATTGTAAAGCCTTGCTTTGCTCTTCCCGAAATTCATGACACGGCCGCCCCCGCCCTGTGCCTGGTTCATCAGGAAGAAGAACAGAATGAAAATAATCACAAACGGAATAATGGATGTCAGGAAAGAAACCCATCCATTCGTTTCTTTTGCCTGGAGGACATCGACTTTCACTTTTTGATCGTGCGCCGCTTTATCGATCCGGTTCAGCATGGCCTGGTCATCCATAACATACGTAATAAACTGTTTATTGCCGTCTTTCAGCAGGCCCCGGATCTCATAAACGCCCCTTGAAGGCTGCGTTGTTATACTCTTTACACTGCCATTATCCAAATAAGAAACAAATTGATCATAGGATATCGTTTCCGTCGTTTCGCTGCTGCGGTTAAAAAAACTTACGATCCCGATCAGGACGACAAATAATAATACGTAGAAAATTGTATTTCTGAAGATCCGATTCATTCCTTACCTCCTCCCACGGTCTTAAAAAACTATATTCAATAGTACTATAGTGGTTTTTAATTTAACAATATTTTGCACCCGTTTTTCATCTTTTTTTCACAGACCGTTTGCTTTTCCATACATATAGCCTGAATTTCACAATGATAGTCCTCTTTTTTCGGAATTCTTACTCCCCCTCATGGGTATAAACAGCTGGCTTCAGGATGCCGATATACGGAAGGTTGCGGTATTTTTCCGCATAGTCAAGGCCGTATCCGACAACGAATTCATCCGGGACAATGAATCCGACATAGTCAGCCTGGATGTCCGCTTTCCGACCCGATGGTTTGTCGAGCAATGTGACGATTTTAATGGATTTTGCTTTCCGGTAA
This sequence comes from Weizmannia sp. FSL K6-0777, assembly GCF_038593185.1. NCBI lineage: Bacteria > Bacillati > Bacillota > Bacilli > Caryophanales > Bacillaceae > Heyndrickxia > Weizmannia sp. FSL K6-0777. Next base: position 61,308 of record NZ_CP151971.1, on the reverse strand, counting down.
CGGAACAATTCAACCAGGTAACTGAGCGTCATCCCGCTGTCAATAATGTCTTCGATAATCAGGACATCGCGCCCTTCCACCGAGGTATCCAAGTCTTTTAAGATTTTGACTTCTCCGGATGAAACAGTAGAATTCCCGTAGCTCGATACGTCCATAAAATCCATTTCCAAATATGTATCCATATGCTTGACAAGATCGGCCATAAACATCATGGCGCCTTTTAATACCCCGATCGCAAGCGGAAATCTGCCATCATACTCTTTCGTCAGCTGCTCCCCCAATTCCTTTACTTTTCGCTGGACTTCCTCTTCTGTAATGAGGATTTTTTCAATATCCTGATTCATCTTGCGATTGCCCCCTAGAAGTTGTTTGCTTACAATAGTGCACGACATAGTAGGTTTCATCAGGTAAAATAAGCCCGGATTCAAACTTTGCTTTTTTCAGATTCGGAAGCCACAGGATGTTCCCTTTTGAATCGGTTACAACCGGCCACAAATCCCGCTCCGGCTTTGAAATTTTCTCATCAATAAATATATCTTTTACCTTTTTTGAACCATTTAGTCCTTTTGCTTCAATTCTGTCCCCCGGTTTCCTTGTACGGACAATAAGGGGGAGAGAAGTGTCGTTTATGTGTAATAATAGCATATTCTTTGGCAGGGATGAATATGAAATTTTGCTTTTTACAAGCTTTATCGTATACCCGTTCGGCAGATCAATCTTCATCCCTTCATCCAAGACATATTGATATGCAGAACGGGCGGGGCGGCGCCCAAAAGAAAAGGCCATGCGCCCGTAGTCCCTTACAGCCTTTAAGCCGCCGGGGAGATCGGCGCTCCCGGACGGATTGGAGCCTGAAGCCAGTTTTAAAACGGCATCTGTATGTATCGCTGTGACGTCTTTTATGTCTTCATTGTAAAGATATTTTAATATTAGATGAATCGCCCGCCTTTGTAAAGGCATAGGCATCCCTTTGAACTTCCGGAGATCGAGCGTGCAAGTTCCGGACCCTGTTTCCGCCATCTGCTTTAATTTTTCCTGCGCCAGCCCGTAAAGATAGATTTCATCTTCCAAAAGCTCTTCGCTGAATCTTTGAAAATGCAAATGGGCCCGCGGGTTTTCTTTCTTTAGAAAAGGCAGGACGGACGCACGAAACCGGTTTCTTGCAAAGTCGGGGGATGCGTTGCTTTCATCGGTGCGTGGTTCGAGATGATAATGGGCGCAGTAATCTATGATTTCTTTTTTGGCCGTGCCCAATAGCGGACGGATGATTTCTCCCTTTGCAAACGGCCGGCGAAACGGAATGCCTGCCCTTCCCTTTCCGCCTGCGCCCCTTGTAAGCCGCATCAGTACCGTTTCCATCTGGTCATCGCCGTGGTGGCCTAATACAACTTTATTGGCGCCGGTTTTCTCCATTGCTTCAGCGAGAAAAGCATACCGGTATTTTCTCGCTGCTTCTTCAATGCCAAGGCCTTCTTCCTTCGCTTTTTCCAGCACCGGGATTTCTGCCGCTTCACAACCGATACGGTGAGATTCGCAAAAGCTTTTGACAAACAAAAGGTCTTTACAGGACGCTTCCCCCCTTAGCATATGGTTAACATGAGCGGCTGTTATCTTTACACGGAAGCGCTCCCTTCGCGAAGTGAGAAAGTGGAGGAGCGCAAGTGAATCCGGCCCGCCGGAAACCGCTACGAGCAAATGGTCTCCCGCCTCAATCAGCCTGTGTTTCCTGATAAAATGGAATACATTGTCCTCAAATGCGAGCATAAAACCTGTCCTTTTCGGTACCGTTTTGTTATTTCCATTGTAACATGGGCGTTTCCAAATTTCTAAACATATTCTGCTTTAAAGAATTTGTGCCGGTGTATTTATCCTGAATATTCATTTCCATCCTTTTGCTTGCATGGACGTTTGCGTAAAATTTGCGCTATAAAAAGGAACTTCAGTTTTTCCATCAAGCCCGACCATCGATTTCTACGAGAACTACTTTTTGCGGCAGGCAACAGAGCGGCAATATTTTGTTCATTTTATATAGCATTTTCATCATAAGGCAAACGGCCGGAAATTTATGCTTTCTTTATAAAAAGGCGCCCGTCCTGAAAAAAGCATAGACTTGCCATCCTTGCCAGTGCTGCGCTCGTTGTCGCTGCGCACTTATTTTCGGCCATGCTGTAATCCCGGATTAGGAGGCCGCCGCATTTTTCCGGCATAAATTTGTGGATATTTAAAAAGGGATGCTGATTTGTCCGTAAGTATAATACCAGTATAACACAGAGATCATCAAGATGATCATCATGGCAGCCATGAACTTTTTAAATTTTCTAAACCTCCGTCTTTTTGCCCGCGACTGTCCGAGTTTTGATTTTTCCGGCCTGTGCGTTGTTTTGGCTTTCTTCTTTTCTCTATGCGAAGTCAGCAGCATAAGCATGTCCTGCCTCATCTCAAAAGCTGTCCGATATCCTCCCCCCAGCGCTTTCCGCAGCACCGCCTCAAATTTGCACAGCCCGGCATGTTGCCTGACCGCCGCCATCAGTTGTGGGAAACCATTTGCCTGTTTTTTTAAAAACCGGTTCGGATAGGCAAGATTGATCATTACCATTGCAACGGAAAACAAATCATAGGAAGGCTCGGCTTTCCGCGATCCCAACCCCCAGTAACCTCTGTCGAAAAACTCCGTAAATTCTTTTACTGAACGTCCGATCTTTGTCATCCCGCCCGGATCAATGCAGCGGATCCTGTTTCCAGGGGTTCCAACCAGCAAGTTTTCGGGCTTCAAATCTCCGAAAATCCAGCCCTGTTCATGCAAATGTTGTAAATCGGAAAGAAGCTGGATCACAAGCACTGCCGCCCAGGAAAAACCTTTCCCGGTGACAAAGGAAAGCAGATCCGGGCCGTCTATATATTCCATGACATAAAAAGGAATGATCTCCCGCCCGCGCTCCCAGTCATCCGCTTCCAAAAAGGAAGGCCCGAGGGACTGCCCCCGGGCCTTGGATATGGTTTTTAGTACGCTGGACTCGGATGCCACCTGGGCAGTGCTCACACCGACTTTTAATGCAACCGGACCGGCCGCCGATTCCGCCAGATAAACAGCGCCATTTGCACCGGCCCCGAGGCGCTTTAGCAATCTGTACCGGTTTTTATGCCATTTCCCCGTCACAACCGTACCCGGCGGATCATTAAATGGATTCTTCAAAGTATTGTCCGTCATCATGCGTATGATATCCCCTCAGCTTCCTTTTCCGGTCAAAATGGCGGATCGCCTCATGAATGGCCGGCCCTGTCGGCGTAATCCCGCCTGTCTGCAGTTTCGGAAATATGGCCACGAGCGATTCCAGTTTCGGTGTCCAGTCAAGCAGTTTCTCCGTTTCTTTCCTTTTCCCAGGAAATATAAAAACTGAAAATTGGTTATTCCCCATTCGCGCATTCAGGCTTAAAGACAAATCAAGCAAAGCTTCTTTTACAGTCTCGAGCTTCGGTTTCATACTTGCGCTTGTATCGACGAGCACGAGAATGTCCAAATCCACTGTTTCCCCCAGTTCATCTACCACCTCCAACACATCGCCGCGTTTTTCAGGCGGCAGTGCTTCAATGGATCCGTTACTTCCCAAAATATGTTTTAATTCCTTGTTCACGATTCCCTGAATCGTCTGGGTCATCGCTTTCCGAGTGACCATTTGCACGGTTTGCGATAATTGTTTCGTATAGACGATCTGGCTGACGCCACCCCCCGACATGGCGATATTTTGAATTTCCGCTGCCCCTTTTTCATCAATGATATCCCGTTCCATGACGCCAATTACATTAATGGTGATGCCTGCTTCTCTTGCCAATGCCGCAGCTGCAGCCGGATCACCCCCCTGGTTTGAACATCCGTCCGTAATCAGCAAAATCTGTTTTAAAGTGCCTGCATTCATTTTTTCTCCTCCTTGTCATTGACGGCATTTCTTCGTTTTTACCATCATCGACAATCGGGAGAAAATATATACCGTTGCCTTCCGCTTCTTCTATATGGCACGGACATTTAAGAGATCATTTTTTTCCCTTTGCTAACGGGGATGGCCGCCCATTTCGGCGTGTTGTGTTTGATTTTTGCAACGACGACCGTCATATCATCTTCAATTAAACCGGATCGCGAGCGGATCACTTCTTCTATGAGCAGGTCGGCAATTTCCTGGGGATTTTCCGTTTCCAGCTCCCGGATTTTCCGCTTGATCCATAATTCCGGGTTTTCAATGTAACGCGGGCCTTCCAAAATCCCGTCACTCATCATGATTAAAATATCACCGGCTTTCAGCTGCCGGGAAACGACATCCACATCAAATTCCTGGATCATGCCCATCGGCAAGTTCCCAGATTCAATTTTGATCACTTTATCGCCGCGTTTAATAAAGCTCGGCGTTGATCCAATTTTTAAAAATTTGCTGCTTGCATCCTGCAGGTCGATCATCGCCAGATCAAGCGTGGAAAACACTTCTTCCTGCGTCCTTAGCGCCAGAATGGAGTTCACCGATTTGATGGCAATCTTTTCTTCTATGCCCGATTCTAAAATCTGCCGCAAGAGCCTGAGCGTCTCATTGCTTTCATGATGGGCACGCTCGCCGTTTCCCATGCCGTCGCTGATAGCAATGGCGTACTTTCTTGAGCCAAGCTCGATCATCGAATAACTGTCACCGGATATAAAACCGCCTCCTTTTGCGGCATGCGCCACACCGGTGTCGACGACAAATGCCCTGGCCGAACGGAATGTCACATAGCCAAGCCCGCCCGACTGCGAACTGAACTCTTCTTTCTGGACAACAATCGTTTCTCCTAATATATCGGAAAGCATCGGCGCGATGATCTTTTCGCATTCGCCGTAGCCACTGTACTGCGGCAAGGTGATATCAATGTCAATATTGCCCGACTCTAGGCTGTAAATTTCGACCTGGTCAATATCGAGCCCGAAATCCTGTAATGACTCGAGGATCATTTCTTCCTGCCGCTGGTGGTTCTCGCGCTCCCGCTGAATTTCCTTTGCAAAATCTCCCATGACTTCCGAAACGCCCTGCAGCTGTTCTGCGACAATTTTCCGGCTTTCTTTGATCATTTTTTTGAATTTTTGATTGGCCTGGTAAAATGTCAATTCCTGGTTGATCGCATCTTCCACTTTTTGGGCCCTGACACAATGTTTCTCCAATTCGCGATGAGCACGCCTCGAAACCGCGCCGTCCCTTTCACTCAGGTCCTCCATCGTCATTTTCATCAAATCATACGTCTTATCAAAGTTTTTCGCCCAGCACTGCTCTTTTTTGAAGCAGGTCTGGCATGTCCGTTCCGTGACATTGCTGAAAAAATAATCCAGATCCCGCTCACGGTCCTCCTCTTCTTTCGTATGGTCATACTGCGAAAAGCTTTTGGAAAGCGCCTGGAAAACGGACGAGAACTGCTCCACGCGGTGAACCGTCACATCGCGCACTTTCCTTAAATACTGCTGCTGCTCCTTCATATATTCGGCTGTCCCCGGGATATGCCGCGCCATTTTTGCCGTAAACGGGGACGGCGTTAAAAAGAAAAGGGCAATGCTCACGCATGTTTCATACAGCGCGGCGCTTAAAGACGCCCCGGACTCGCCGTACATCGTAATCAGCAGGGTCGCAACAAGCATCCCGGCAGCCGCCCCCCCGCGCTTCCCTTCCTTTAACAATCCGCACAGGAGCCCTGCGAACGCAAGCAGGCTCATTTGATAAAAGCTGGACACGTTGGCAAGGCTGAAAATGAGACCGGTCACAACCCCGACAGTGGAACCGACCGTCGCGCCGCCGACAAACGCAAACAGGAGGACAAGATAGCGCGAAAAAATATGCTCAACGGACAACCCGTTCACCGTCCAGCCGATTGTCCCGGTCAAAACGGACGCGAGCACAATGATGAGACTGACGACTTCCTCCGTTTTTAATGTTTTTTTTCGTCTTGTTTGTGATAAGATTGGAATGCTTTGCATAAATATCATGGTAAGGATAAAGGTTAAGCACGATTCCACACCCGCCATCAGGCCGTCATAAAAAGAGAGCTGGAACTGCTGCTGAAGATAAAGGTAAGCGCATTTTGAAACAAGCGAGACAGCAAAGATGTAAAAGGGCAGCACCCGGGTTTCCTCTTTATGGTATTTGCCGAACAATCTGAATACAAGAATAAAGAGGATGGTCGAAGCCAGCGTGTACATCCCGTTCGCAACAGATAATGTTAATCCGCCCGCAGTGAGCCCGAGCAGCGTGATGGGCGCCTTATCCCGCTTCATCACGTAGACAGCTGCGAAAAACGGCAATGCAAACGGCGTAAAGTGCGACAAGATAAGGGCCCTTCCCAATAAAAAGCCAATGATCAAAAGACTGATCCCTTTTTGGATAAACAAAGATTCAAATTTCCCCCGGAGCTGCTTCCATCCTTTTGCAAACTCTTTTTTTGTTTCCTCAAGATCCACATGGCCCCCCTGTTCCATCATCCCGCGCTCAACTTTCCCCAAATTCATCATAAACTCCCCCTCATCACTTTGTTACAAGCAATTATAAAAGGACAAGTTTTAAAAGTTTGTCAAAATTCCAATGCAGTCCAAAAGAAAAGTTCGACTTTTTCCACAAATATGCGATGTATTTTACAATTTTTTTCAAAAAGAGAAGTTGACAAATGGGGGCAGTGCCGTTATTATAGAAAATGTGCTTTTTCATTTAAGCCATGGCGGCGTAGCTCAGCTGGCTAGAGCGTACGGTTCATACCCGTGAGGTCGGGGGTTCGATCCCCTCCGCCGCTATATCTGTTTTGAAAAAAAACCGGCCCGTTCAAGGCCGGTTTTTTTCGTGTGATTCGGCGATTTTTGTCCGAAACAGCAAAAAGAAAAAGCGGATCCGACAAACATTTCTGTTTGAACCGGTTCCGCCCTCCAATTTAAAGCAAATGATACGGATATATGAGTCAACTAGACAGCAAGTTAGCCTCTTCTCGCGCCGCGGCCGCCGCGTTTTGATTCTGTATTTCGTTTGAGCGAAGACAGGCGATCTTCACTGTCTTTCAAAAAGCGCGCCATTTTGGATTCAAAATCTTCTTTTCCGCGGTTATTTCCCCGACCATGCCTTTGCGGCCGATGGGAATGGGACTGGGATTGGGATTGCTGCGCCTGGTCTTTCGCCTTGCGGATCGACAAACCGATTTTCCCGTCTTTTTCGACATTCAGCACCTTTACTTCAACGATATCGCCGACTTTTAAATGGTCATGAATGTCTTTTACATAGTTATCAGCAACTTCACTGATATGAACCAGCCCGGTTGAGCCGTCCGGCAATTCGACGAAAGCCCCGAAATGCGTGATGCCTGTTACTTTACCTTGTAACTTGCTGCCTGCTTCAATTGACATAAAAAAATTTTTCCTCCTTAAAAGATAAAAAATCAACCTTTAACATATTATAACGAACATGAAAAAAGAGTGTCAATAAGACACGTCTTCTTCTTGAGTATTCTTTTTGGAATCAGGCAAATTAAAAATGATCTCCCCTTTTTTGGAAAGGAAATATTCGCTACGGGCGAGTTTTGCAATATAGTCATCATCTTTCAGTTTCTTAATCTCGCTTCTGAGCATCGCCTGCTGCTTGTCAATGTCCCTTACTTGATGCACTAGCTTTGCTTTTTGTTCTTTTTTTGCCGCGAGCTGTGCGTTCCGTGAGACCAGGGTGGAGACGAGCAGTGCGGAAACAAGCACTGCCATAACACCGAAAAGCGCCAATCGCCGGAAAAGCAGCTTACGCCTTCTCGCCAGTACTTTTTCTTTGACCGATTGCTGTTTTATATAAGCATTGTCCATTGAAGCAATATTGCGTCCCAACATACTCCCTCCTAAAAAGCCCTAGGCAGAGCGGAAAGTATAGCCACCGGGCTTATCTTTAAAAAAACCTGCCGATCCGGTTTTTCAGTTTGATAAACTTATTCTGGATTGTTTTCCATAATCCTGCCGTTTTCTTAAAAAAACGTTCAAAAGAGGCGCGCAGCGGATTGATGCGCCATAAAAAAACACCCAGTACGGAAAACGGTTTAAGCCCAGTCTTTAATATCCATATTACCATTTTTGCCATCATTTTTACAATCGTATAAAGCAATCGCCCCGCGCCGAGAAAAAGGGCAAACAAAAGAAGGACAAATCCTTTGGCCGGGCGGAAAACAAGAAGCCGGAACATGCCGGCTGTAAACCGGCCGATGCGGCGTGCTGCCTGGATGCACCATTCCAACAGCTTCAAGTATCCGTTTTTGAATAATGCCTGGTAAGCGGCAAACCCGCACAGGAGGGCAATAAAAATATAAAACCGGACTTCCCCGGCGTTTACCAGGAACAGGACATAAAATAGCAGCAGGCTCTGGCACAGCCAAAAAAGAACATCATGGACAAAGACAACCCAGCGCTTTCTTTTCCGCCTTTGCAAAAAACGGTTATACGTATCAAGGGTGCCGCCGAAAAAGCTTCCCATCGCGATCATGGCAAGCATCGTATAAAATTGCACGCTCAGGCTCATCTAAACAGCTTGCTAAAGAGTCCCTTAGCTTTCTCCCCGTGATGGTCATCCAAATAAACAAGATCAAACACTTTTCCTTTTATCGAGACGACCCCTTTGTCAACATCCAGGTTTTTCATTTGCAAATTCTGCCCGCGAATGGCGAGAAAGCCCATCACCGTTTCCAGCAAAAACTCCTCATTGTCAAAGCTTTCCACCTGCTTCACGCCGGTAATATCCAGCAGCTTGCGGCCGCGCATTATCACATCGTGTTCCTGGAGAACCGGTTTGCTTGCTTGCGGTGTATTATAAAAGTCACTCATCCTGATCCCCACTTTCCTTGTCCAAACTTTGTACTATACTATGCCCGTCCGGACAAAAAAAGACCAAAAGGGAACAGCACACGAAACTAAAGCACGGCCATACGAAATTCGCACGGACCTCCGGAAACGCCTTCCCGTAAAGCTTCTATTCTAGAACTTTTCGGGTGTGTGATCCTCTCCCGCACATCCCCAGGGCGCACATTCTGCAAAAAAATAAAAAAGGCGTCCATAGCCGGTTCATAGCTTCGGACACCCTGAAACATTTTTATTCATTGACCCGCGTTTCACTGATCATCGTGTACATGCCAGCGGCGTCTTCTTTTTTTGTCGACTCCCTTAAATTCTCCACTTTCACCTTGACCACTTTCTGGCCGAAACGGATGGTCAGTTCATCCCCTGTCTTCACGTTTGAACTGGCTTTTGCCTGGACGCCATTGATCTCGATTCTGCCCTGGTCGGCAACTTCTTTTGCAAGCGTACGCCGTTTGATCAGCCGTGAGACTTTTAAAAATTTATCGAGACGCATTGTCGTGTTTTCCATATCCATCCCTCACTCCCGTTTTTCCTGTTTTTCGGCAGCTTTTATCCGCTCCCAGTTTTGCGCGACTTCTTCAGCGCTTTCGGCTTTCACATTGCCGAACACATGCGGATGGCGCCGGATCATTTTTGAAGCAAGCCCTTCTATCACATCTTCCATCGTAAACATGCCTTCCTCTTCGCCAATTTGCGCATGCAGCAAAACCTGGAGCAGCACATCGCCAAGCTCTTCAACGAGATTGTCCTCATCTTCATTGTCAATCGCGGCAAGCACTTCCTCGCACTCTTCAAGCAAATATTTTTTCAGCGAGAGATGGGTTTGTGCCCGATTCCATGGACAACCATCCGGCGCACGCAAAGCCGCGATGATTTGCCGCAGCTCGGCGAAATCCCGCAAATCCTGCTCTTTAAGCGGCGGAACGTAGACGCTCGTTAAATTATTGAGCTCAAATCCGCGGTCCAGTTCATACAGCTTCAGCCATTTGACAGTTTCGTCCGTACTGCCGGCAGCGCGGACGATTGCCACCCGGTGTTCATCCGGATATTTTTCCATGAGGGCCAGCTTGACTTCAGAAGCCGCCAACGCATCATACACCTGCCCGACTACGAGATGCTGGTCCGCCTGGATGTCGTGCGGGTTTAAAGCAGTGCCGTCTACAAGCTGAAAGCCCTCAATCGGATCCGCCCTGACAGAAGCGAACAGCGCATCGATAAAACTATGCCCGCCTGCGATTTTGATTTCCATCTGTTTAGCCGCGCTTTGTTCGAGCAGAAGCTGGACTGTCCGTTCCGCCACAAACGGATGGCCAGGTACGGCATAAAGAATATCCTCCTGTTCCGCTTCCCGGAAAAGGATCTCCACAATTTCTTCGTATACCGCTTCAAATTGATCGTGGCGCTCGTATACGTCATCAAAAGCCGTATACTTCATCCCTTCCCGTTCAAGTTCCGACACGGTCGGATGTTCTTTTGTCCGCAGAAAAATTTTCCGGTTTGCTTTCAGCTGTCTGTATACACCGAGCGGAAGCTGGCCCATATCCCCGGCCCCGAGACCGGCAACAGTGATGCTATGTTTTTTGTTTTCCAATCCAATTCTTTCCTTTCAGGCCGGCTAATTTTGTTCCAAAAGGCACAAGCCCCCATTCTTCATCCGTCAGCAAACGCAGCCGGGCGGCACAAAATAGAAAAACAGCCGCACCGATCGCCGTCCCCCCCAAAGCAGCCGGGACGCTTGCTGCCCTGCCCGAAAGCCCGTAGGCAAACAGGCGGAGCCAAAGCTGCAAACAAGCGGACATGGCAAAAAGGGAGAGAGCGAGCTTGCCGAAAAATAGAGCCGGCAGCATTTTAACATATGCTTTACCCAATTTTATCATCAATATAAGCGAAATAAACCCTAAAGCGGCGACGGTGGCAGCGGAAGCGCCCATCGTCCCGAAACGGGGAACCCACACCTCGTTTAACCCATATTTCAACAAGACGCCTGCTGTAATGGCAACTGCAGGGGTGTACACCTTGCCCATTCCCTGCAGGATGCCTGAAAAGGTTAAAATCCAGGTGCTGAATAAGATGGAAACCGAAAAAACAGACAGCACAGCTGTTCCCGCGCTGCTTTCAAACAACATCGTATTGGCAAACGGCATGATCCCAATCAGTCCAACTGCAGCGCCCGCGCCGATCGCCGTGCTGATTTTTAAAGCAGCCTGTACCTGTTTTTCAAGGCTTTTTCGCCTGCCCTTCTTATATTCAAGTGCAATTACCGGGACAAGGTTCAGGGCAAAGGAGGACGCTGCCACTGTTCCAAGCTGCAAAAACGGCTGTCCGCGGTCGTAGATGCCTTTCAGTTTTTTTGCCGCTTCCGCCCCCCAGCCGGCGTCTTTTAACAACGCGTAAAGATGGAGGGAATCGACAAATTGGAACAAAACGAGGACAAGGCCGCTGATACAGACCGCAATCCCGCTGCAAAACAGGGAGCGGGCCGCCTGCTTTACGTCGTTCCATTCAAGGAGCTGGGCTGCCTTTTCCTGTCTGCCGCCCTTTACCAGATAAAATACAAGCACTGCCGCAGACACCGCACCTCCCAGCACGGAACCGAACACGGCCCCTTGTCCGGCTGCATAAAGCGAAAAACCGCCGCGGACCAGCCAAAAGGAAAGAAGAAGAATGGCCGCAACCCGGACCGTCTGTTCGAGTACCTGGCTGAGCGCAGTCGGCACCATCCTTCCCTGTCCCTGATAAACACCCCTGATCGCGGAAATCAACGGCATCAGCAAAAAGGAACAGGAAACCGTCCGGATAAGCGGAGAAAGACGGGGATCCCCCATCCATGCCGCCAGCTTCCCTGCAGTGAAAAAAACGGCAAGAAACAATCCGGCACCGAATAAACCGAGGATGAGGAACACCGCGTTTAAAAATGTGCGGTGGCTGTTTTCGCCCGCTGCTTCCCGTTCCGCCACCATTTTGGAAACGGCAACCGGAAAACCGGAAGAGGAGAGTGCCATCACAATCCCGTAAATCGGATATACTTGCTGATAAATATAAAAACCGACATCGCCGACAATATTTTGGAACGGCACGCGGTAAACTGCACTGAGGATTTTTGTAATGACGGATGACAAGGTTAAAATCAGAATGCCTTGAAAAAGCTTTTTTGACTCATGATCCTGCTGCACGTCTTTTCTGCCTTTCACACGGCCGCCACACCGTACGTAGAATAAAATCGAATGTATTATACCATAAAAAGGGATACAAGACGCGCCTTACAGACAACCTGCAAAAAAACAGATCAAAAAACGCAGACCCTTTGCCTGCGTTTTTTTGGCGTACGTGAAAATAAATGATGACAAAAGAGTCGTGGAAAAAACGGGAGAAAAGCCTTATTGTTCCATCTGGCGGGCCAGGAATCCGGCAGCCGTTTCCGCCGATTTCTGTTCCACTTCCCCGAGCGTGCGGTCTTTAGAAAAAATGGCGACAGCACCGATCGGATCGCCGCTTGCGACAATTGGAGCAATCGTATAAGAAGCCAGTTCCTCCTCCACACCGTCCACCAGCGCCGTTTTTCCTTTTTCTTTTGATAAAACCGGCATTCTGTCCTCCATGACTTTTTCGATCACTTCACCGTTTCTTTTATTTAAATATTCTTTTTTTGAACCGCCGCTGACTGCAATCACGGCATCCCGGTCACAGATCAGGACAGGGCTCGTTAAACTGTCATACAGCGCTTCGGCATACTCCTTGGCAAAATCACTTAATTCACTGATCGGCGAATATTTTTTCAAAATGACTTCCCCGTCGCGGTCCACAAAAATTTCAAGCGGGTCCCCTTCACGGATACGAAGCGTCCTTCGTATCTCTTTCGGGATGACAACTCTGCCTAAATCATCAATACGACGAACAATACCAGTTGCTTTCATTTAAAGTTGCCCTCACTTTCATCAGATGATTTTTTTCCATCCTCAGATGGCTCTTGAATCCTTTACCTGCGTTGACATTAGTATCTTTCATCTGGCAAGTTCTATACATCATGAACGTTTTTTGTACAATTGCTATCGATTGGATTGATTTCCAATTCTTCTCTATCTTTTTCCCAAAAATTTTCCCTGGCAAACCTAAAGAACCGTAAAAAGCACGGAACAAAAGAAACCATTGTTCCGTGCTTTTACAAACGGGCCTTTACCAAAAAACCGCCAGCCCTTTAGTTTTTTGCTTGCATCTTACCGGGAAGCGCTCGTCGTTTCGGCCCTTAGAAAGGCGCCCCGCAGTTCCCGGATCATTTCCGTGCAGGTGTAAAGCCACTCATGGCCCTTGCTTTTTTTAATATCCAGCGTAATTTTCAGCTGGTTGCCTTCCATGCCGAATCCGGCCGAACGCCCGTATTTTCTTACAATGTCCACGACTTTCGGGCCGTTTACCTGTTTCGAGCCTTTTTCGGACATTAAAATCGTGATCAGTTGTTTGTTTTGTTTAATCGATGAAAGCATCGCTTCTTTGGCGTATACTTTCATTTCCGCAATCGTAAACAGGTCGCTTACCTGCTGCGGATAATCGCCGAAACGGTCAATCATCTCTTCTTTTAATTCTTCGATATCTTCAAGCGTCTCGATGCCCCTGAAACGTTTATACATTTCAATTTTCTGGTATCCGTCTTTTATATAGGCATCCGGAATATACGCATCAATTTCGAGTTCGACTTCAAATGGCGGCAATTTTTCCTCTTCGCCGTCTGCCCCTTTCCGCGCTTCGATCGCTTCCTTCAACATTTGCGAATACAAATCGAAACCGACTGAATCGATGAACCCGTGCTGTTGTGCGCCCAGCAAGTTGCCGGCGCCGCGGATGGACAAATCGCGCATCGCAATTTTAAAGCCGGATCCGAGTTCCGTGAATTCTTTAATCGCCTGCAGCCTTTTTTCCGACGCTTCCGCCAGCACTTTGTCTTTTCTGTACGTAAAATAAGCATATGCCACCCGGTTGGACCGCCCGACACGCCCGCGCAGCTGGTATAACTGCGACAGTCCCATCCGGTCCGCATCATTGACGATCAGGGTGTTGACATTCGGGATGTCCACGCCCGTCTCAATAATTGTCGTCGTCACAAGCACATCGTATTCGCCTTCAAGAAAACCAAAAATGACCGATTCGAGCTGAGATTCTGTCATCCGGCCGTGGGCATACGCCACGCGCGCATCGGGAACAAGCCGTGCAATTTCTTCCGCCTTCCGCTCAATATCTTCAATCCGGTTATACAAAAAGTAAACCTGCCCGTCCCGTGCCAGTTCACGTTCGATCGCTTCCCGCACCATCTGGTCATTATACTCCAGCACGTAAGTTTGTACCGGGAAACGGTTCTCAGGCGGCGTTTCAATTACAGACAAATCGCGTACGCCGACCATGGACATATGCAGCGTCCTTGGGATTGGTGTTGCGGTCAAGGTCAGCACGTCGACATTCGTCTTTAATTTCTTGATTTTTTCCTTATGGCTGACACCGAACCGCTGCTCTTCGTCAATGATCAAAAGGCCCAGATCATGGAACTGGATATCTTTTGAAAGCAGCCGGTGCGTCCCGATCACCATATCAATTGTCCCGTTGCGCAAGCCTTTTATCGTTTCATTCTGCTCTTTACGCGTCCGGAAACGGCTCAACAGCCCGACTTTTATCGGATAGCCATGGAACCTTTCCGTGACCGTTTCAAAATGCTGCTGGGCAAGGATGGTGGTCGGTACAAGCATGGCCACTTGCTTGCCGTCCATCATTGCTTTAAAAGCGGCGCGGATCGCCACTTCTGTCTTGCCGTAGCCGACATCCCCGCACAACAGACGGTCCATCGGCTTCTCTTTTTCCATGTCCCGCTTGATTTCCTGGATCGACCGGAGCTGGTCTTCCGTTTCTTTATATGGAAAAGCCGCCTCGAATTCACGCTGCATATCCCCATCCGGAGAAAAGGCAAACCCTTTTGATGCTTCCCTCTCCGCATACAATTTGACAAGGTCGTCCGCGATATCCTGGATGGATGACTGGACTTTCCGTTTGACCCGTTTCCATTCGCTGCCGCCCAGCTTATAAAGTTTCGGCTCTTTTCCTTCCGAACCGACGTATTTTTGGACAAGGTCGATCTGGTCAACCGGCACATACAGCTTATCCGAACCCTGGTACTTAATATGGAGATAGTCTTTATGGACGCCGTTGATTTCAAGCGTCACAATCCCTAAATATTTCCCGATCCCGTGGTTGACATGAACCACATAGTCCCCAACATTCAGCTCGGAATAGTTTTTAATCCGCTCAGCATTGGACAACTTTTGCCGGCGCGTTTTTTTCTTCGCCTTTTTATTAAAAAGTTCTTCTTCCGTAATAACGGCAAGCTTGCACATTGGCAGCTCAAAACCGGTGTTCAGGTTCCCTTCCGCCACCTGGATATGCCCCGGGATAAGATCTTCCGCCACGTAAGCAGCTTCAATCTCATAATCTTCCAGCACACTTTGGATTTTTTCAGCCCGGTTTTTGTCCGCACCAAGGAAAACTACCGTAAAACGGCCTTTCTTCCAACGTTCGATTTCCGCTTTCAGCACATGCATCTGCCCGTGGAACGACTGCATCGGCTTGCAAGCGATATTCACAATGTTTTGCGGATTTGTATTTTGGATATGACGCAAAAACAGTGACAAATAGATTTTCTTCCATTTTTTTCCCGACAGCAGTGTATCTAAGGCGTGGGAAACGGCCAAATCATAAATCATTTTGCCTTCTTCCACCATCGCCGTATACCACTCAGCTTCTTCTTTATCGAGGCGCTCCTGCATTTCCTGAATCCGGCCGAACTCATCCAAAAATAAAATGCCGGCTGTTTCCACATAGTCTAAGAGACTGGCAGGCTGGTCATATAGAATCGATAAGTATTTAAAGATTTGATCGGGTTTTTCCCCGTTTTTCAGCTTTTCAATGTCAAAACTAATATTTTGGGCAAGCAGTTGTTTTACCTGATCATCTTTAATTTTTGCAAGTGTTTTGCTGAGCCCTTCTTTTACCGTTTCAGCCGCTTTCATAAGCGAAAGACGGTCTGCCGGATATTCCGTCGCCGGTCCGATGGAGACAGCAGAAAGTTTATCCCGGGAACGCTGGTCGTCAGCGGAAAACGTCCGGATGGAGTCTACTTCCGTATCAAATAATTCGATCCGGACGGGGTCTTCTTCTGTCAGCGGGTATATATCAAGAATCCCGCCGCGCACACTAAAATCTCCCGGTGAATCGACCATATCCGACCGGGTGTAACCCATTTCCACAAGCATTTCCAATACGTGATCAAGCTCAATTTCTTTTCCTGTTTCGACGTGCAGCTGGTACTTTTCCCAAACCGTTTTCGGCGGCAAAATTTTCCGCAATCCGGCCATCGGGACAACGATCAGGCAATTTTTCCCCGATAGCAACGCATTCAGCACCTCTATCCGCTGGGCCATCAGCTCGGGGCTTGCCACACCCAGTTCGGCCGCAATCAGTTCATTTGCGGGATACAGAAATAAGGCGCTTTCATCCACAAATTGCAGGAGATCATCATACAACTTTTGCGCCTGTAATAGATTATAAGTTAACACAATGGCCGGCTGTTCCGTTTTTTGATAGACCGAAGCAATAAAAGCGCTACGGGCGGAACCGGACAACCCGGAAACAAGCTGCTCTTTCAGGCCGGCCGTTGTACCGCTTATGACCGATTCTGCTTCCTTGTGTTCAAGGATCATTTTTTGTATTCCGTCCAAAAAGGGCCAACTCCTCTCTTGATCCGATTTCCCTTTCTCTACTATTCACACTGTTTTGTAAAATTTAAACAGGAAGGGGCTGCAGAAAGCATAAATGTTCCTGCAGCAAAACAGAAAAATGCTTTGGACTCCTTCCAAAGCGGATTATTGGATTAAATAGCCGTATTGATGAAATGCGGGTTCGCGTTCAAATGAATCCTGGCATTCTTCGCAAATTGACTGGATGCGGACGCTCCCGTCTTCTTGAGGAAGTACCATTTCCTGCCGCTCCTCATCCGTCAAAAAGAAAAGTCCCATCCGGTCTGCTTCGATGTCCGTGATGGTGCCAATTTTTGTGCCGCAGTGCCGGCAATAGTAATGAACGGCCATCTTCCGGCCCCCTTTTTCATATCGTCCTTATATAGTATGGGCGCAACGGGAAGGGGTTATTCGTTTTTTTATAAAAACGGAAGAAATGGCCGCGGAATTTCGCGCAGATTCCCCATATTCCGCATCGATACGACTCAATTATAAAGGTTCATCACGACCGGGAACGGCTTTTCCAACCAGGCTTCGCAAGCATCGGCGCCTTTTTCAACCGCCAGCTGCATTTTCTCCCGGTCCTCTTTTGAAAAACGGCCGAGCACATAATCCGGCATATAGGCATCTCTGTCCGGCCGCCCGATACCGATGCGAATCCGGTTAAATTCCTGTGTTCCAAGATGGTGGATGATGGATTTGATTCCGTTATGGCCGCCGGCGCTTCCTTTTTGCCGCAGGCGGATTTTGCCGGGCGGAAGATCAAGGTCATCGTAGACGACGAGTAAATCTCCGGTGCCAAGGCGGTAATAATCCATGACTGCTTTGACCGACTCACCGGATAAATTCATATATGTCATCGGTTTTAAAAGCAGCACTTTCCCGCTGTTTACAGTTGTTTCTGCACACAGCCCCTTGAATTTCGACTGTTTAAAAGGGGCCTGCAGCCGTTCTGCAAGCAGATTGACCACTTCAAAACCGATATTATGCCTTGTATGTTCATATTGGGCTCCCGGATTTCCAAGCCCGACAATACATTTCATATTCACACCCCGATTGATTCATTCCTTGCTGAAATGAAATAAGCTGCTGAGGAAAACCACCTGTAGCGTTTTTAAGGGACAGCAAGACCAGGCATCATGTATACCGTGATGCCTTTTTAGCAAACAGGCAATCCGTTTCGGGCAAAAAACAAGCGCGCCCGTTTTCTTCGTGCCGGTTTCTCTATACGTAAAAACCCTATTTTAATTATCCACGAAGACAGATAAAAGTGCAAGCAGGCCGGACTACGGGCATATGACAAGTTTTTCCCGGAATGACGGGAACAATGCAAGACATGATCTTCCATGCCCTTGAAAATAAAGGAACGGAACAAGTGGCGCATTTTTGTGCCCCAATCATTTCCCCCGGCAAGCTTGCGCTGTGCTAAAGGAATGGCAAACTTTTTTAAAAATTCATGCATAATAGGTCGGGTGCATTGCTTTCTTAGCAAAGGATTTGGCATAACGGCAAAAAAAGGCGTATCCTCATACGCCTTTTTTCATAAACCCGGATGTTATGCTTCGCTTGTTTCCCGTCCTTCAAGATTTTCAGGCGTCCCTGACTCCTGCTGTTCGCCAGTGCTGATTTCTTCTTCCTGACGAGGCGGCAGAACGGAGCAAATCGTTTCCGTATCTTCATGATTGATGGTAAATCCATACTTTCCGCGGATGTCCGCAACCGTAATGTTTTCATTCACTTGCAAATTGGAAACATCCACCGTAATGGCATCAGGAATTTCATCCGGTTTTGCCGTAATCGACAATTCATGCAGTGCCTGCTGCAGCACGCCACCGTCTTTTACGCCGGCACTTTCTTCCGTAAGGACGACGCGCACAGTAGCATCGACATCTTCCGACATATTTACGGCAAGAAAATCGACATGAATGATTTTATTTTTCAAAGGATCGGTTTGTACTTCATGGACCATCACATTCCGCTGTGTCCCGTTCACATTCAAGGAAAGCACCGCATTTCTTCCGTTTTCACGCAATAATTTTTCAAACTCAGTGTCATTGACATAAACCGGTGTATTTTCCGTCTGGTAGCCGTAAACAACGCCCGGTATGTAGCCGTTTCTTCTTAACCGGCGGCTGGAAGAATGGTGTTTATCCTCTCTTTTTTTTGCTTCAAGTACCTCTGCCATAAATGTTGACCTCCTAATGTTTAAGCAAACATCAAATATATCTTTACCCTGTCATTATCCATTATAAACCTGTTTTGAAAAAATAGCTTAAAATTACCGATATAACGCAGGCTTTTCCCGATTTGCAGATTGCGTGCTCTTCTTGTGAATACTTGGACTGCTTTCTGAAATAATTTTCGCTGGAATGCTGTCAAATATCGAACAGCGGGCTTACGGACTGGTCTTCATGCACACGGATAATCGCTTCACCCAAAAGCGGAGCTACAGACAATTCAACCAGTTTTTCACTTTTTCTTTCTTCCGGAATGTTAATGGAATTGGTCGCCACCAGTTCTTTAATCGGGGAATTGTTAATCCGTTCAATTGCCGGCCCGGATAAAACCGGATGTGTGCAGCTGGCGTACACTTCTTTTGCGCCGCTTTCAATCAACGCTTTTGCCGCAAGCGTAATCGTGCCTGCCGTGTCAATAATATCATCAATAATGATGCAAATTTTCCCGTCCACATTTCCAACAATATTCATCACTTCGGCCACATTCGGGCGCGGGCGGCGTTTGTCGATAATGGCGATCGGCGTTTTTAAACGTTCAGCCAGTTTGCGCGCACGGGTGACACCGCCATGGTCAGGGGAGACGACCACGATATCTTCCGCCTGAAATCCTTTATCTTCAAAATACTTTGCAATAATTGGAACGCCCATCAGGTGGTCAATCGGAATGTCAAAAAACCCTTGGATTTGCGGGGCGTGCAGATCGAGGGTAATGACCCTTGTTGCACCCGCTGTTTCGAGAAGGTTCGCCACCAGTTTTGCGGTAATCGGTTCACGTGCACGCGCTTTTCTGTCCTGCCGTGCATATCCGTAGTAAGGGATCACAAGATTAATGGTCCGCGCCGACGCCCGTTTTAAAGCATCAACCATAATTAGAAGTTCCATCATATGTTCATTGACAGGATCGCTTGTCGACTGTATCACATAAACATCGCAACCGCGGATGCTTTCTTCAATATTGATCTGGATTTCCCCATCGCTGAATTGTGAAACGGAACATTTTCCAAGTTCAACTCCGACAACGTTGGCAATTTCCCTGGCAAGTTTCGGGTTGGAGTTCAGGGTGAAAATCTTTAAATTCGGATCTAAATACTGGTTAGACATGATGGACCTCCAATTATTGTTGTTTATGTTTTAACTTCTGGACATAATTTTCCTTGTTCACCTGGCGTGCGCGCGCAATCGACAATGCTTCGCCCGGTACATCGTCTGTAATGGTCGAGCCTGCTGCAATATAAGCATTTTCCCCGACCGTAACCGGCGCAATCAGATTGGAGTTGCACCCGACAAACGCGCCGTCTTCAATAACCGTTTTAAATTTATGTTTCCCGTCATAATTCACTGTGATCGTGCCGCAGCCGATATTGACACCTGCCCCGACTTCCGCATCGCCGATGTACGTCAAATGGGATGCTTTGCTGCCCTTGCCGACGGTTGATTTCTTCACTTCCACAAAATTGCCGATCTTCGCTTCATCGGAAATCGAGGAGTCCGGCCGGATATGGGCGTACGGGCCGACATGGACAGAAGCGCCAATTTCACTATTTTCCGCAACAGACTGCCTGACTTCTGTTCCGTTTCCGATCACGCAATCTGTAATGTCGGAATTCGGGCCGATTTTGCAGTCTTCCCCGATGACCGTTTTGCCGGACAGCTTTGTCCCCGGGTAGATCACCGTATCCTGCCCGATTTCAACATCCGCTTCAATGTAAGTTTGCCGAGGGTCGAGGATGGTCACGCCGTTTCGCATATGGCGTTCGTTGATGCGCTTTCTCATGATCCTTTCCGCTTCCGAAAGTTGCACCCGATCATTGACACCTAACGTTTCTTCGATACTTTCTGTCTTGTAAGCCACAACTGTTTCCCCTTGCGATTTTAAAATGCCTACGACATCAGGAAGATAATATTCGCCTTGAGCATTGTCGTTTGAAACATGTTTCAATGCTTCAAAAAGCGCCCGATTGTCAAAGCAGTAAACGCCTGTATTGATTTCCTTTACCTGCTGTTCTTCGGGGCTCGCGTCTTTATGTTCGACAATTTTTTCCACGAAGCCTGCCGCATTGCGGATGATCCGTCCGTATCCGGCAGGGTCGGGGGCCGTTGCTGTTAAAATGGTCACTTTTGCCTGTTTCCGTTCGTGTTCCTCAAACAGAGCCTTTAAGGTTTCCGCCTGAAGGAGCGGCGTATCCCCGCAAACCACCAAGGTAGTCCCGTCCTTGTTGCCGAGAACCGGTTCTGCCTGCAGGACGGCATGCCCTGTGCCCAGCTGTTCTTCTTGCAGGACAAAAGCGGTTTTTCCTTCCAGGCAGGAGCGGACCTGTTCTGCACCATGCCCGATAACCGTCACAATCTTATCCGTTTCAAGCTGTAAAACTTGGTCTGCAACATGTTCAACCATGGGTTTCCCGCAAACAGGATGCAGCACTTTGTACAATTTCGACTTCATGCGAGTACCCTGGCCGGCAGCCAAGATTACAGCGAATCTGTTTGTCATTTATGATCCCCCAATAAACCTTATTATCCATAAAAAAATATATCGTAAATAAGGGCATATTTCAAGGAAAGGCAGCAAATTACAATTATTGGGAATGTTGGAGCAAGGACGGGGGGGAATTGTTAGCCCTTTCTATTCATTTAAATCCCATACTTTGTTTGCATTCGAAAATAACGTTTTCAAGTCTTCCTTATTTTCCATAATGACTTTCTTGGCTATCGCGTCACTTTTATCTACAGGTTCCAGTTTTTCATTCACATAAATTTCATAGGCTTCTCCATTTTCTTGCAACCGAACCCCGTATTTATAACCGCCTGTCATGGTTGGCCAAATGATCAAATCTTCCATTTTATCTTTTTGGTCCTCACGGGAAACAGCCAGGTTCCCAGTGAAGCTTAAATAATTAGGCTTTTTCACGCTGTACGTATAGTTGCCTTTCCGCATCGCGTGCGTCCCCCATTTATTTTTCGGTACGGCTTTAACATATTTATGATATTGGATGGTCGTGATCGTGAACCAGCATAAATTCCATAATACAAACAATGTAATGACGATGATAAAAATATATTTTAATCGAAATTTCCTTTTCATAAATTCACCACCCTGTTGCCTTGTTTTTTTAATGTTTCATCGTGCGTCACAAGTATAATGGTTTTACCCTGTCTATTCAGTTGCTTTAAAATGTTTAATACAGCTTCTGCATTTTTCTTATCAAGAGAACCAGTCGGCTCATCGGCAAGGATGATATCGCATTTTTTTAACATTAATCGTGCCAGAGCTACCCTTTGTTGTTCTCCTCCAGATAAAGTAAAGACTTTTTGATTTATTTTATTTTTTATTCCGACTAACGCCAAAGCTTCTTCCATTGATAGGTTCGTTTTGCAATCTTTGCGAATCAGTTTCAGATTATCTTTGACGGTTTTATGATCAACCAACGCAAAATTTTGGAATAAGAAGCCAATCTTGGTTCTAAAATAATGCAGGTGATTCTTCTTATTTTTAATGTCAATCCCGTCAACGATAATCGTGCCGCCGTCAAATTTTTCAATTGCCCCAATCATATTTAGTAAAGTTGTCTTTCCGCATCCGCTCGGCCCGGAAACGATGACAAAATCGCCGCTTTCAATATCAAGATTGAAATTTGAAAACAAGGTTTTTTCATTGAATTTTTTTGTTAAGTTTCGTATTTGAATCATATATTTCCACCTTTTAGGATCGTTTGTATTTTTGCATTTTCCACCCTTCGTATGTTGAAGGAAATTAAAAGCAATTCTAAAATGAGAATGATGATGCCACCTACAATCATATATCCAATGCTGCCAAGGTTTAAAACGATTGCACAAGTGGCTGCCGTTATGATGCTTAATAGTGACGTAACAAAGGTAATAAGAATCATTTTCCTGTTTTTCTGAAATAAGCTATATCCAAACACTTTTTTCAGAGCGTGTTCAATAGCGTTTACTTCATACTCCAATTTAATAATGGTATGAATAATCATTCCTTCTAATAAAAGTACTAAAATACTAAAAATAAAGTTCATAATTAAAATTCTTTTGATTAATTTCCAATTATGTTCGAATTTTTCCATGACATTTGTTTTTGATACGATCCCATTGGTCAGATGATTATTTTTCACAAAAGTATTAAATTCTTTGTCCGAGATTTTGTACATAATATCGTGTACATAAGTTAATTTTGAAATGACATTCGCTTCCTGCTCTTTTTTCAGTTGTTCTGGCGAAATATTATGGTAAATAATAATGGGATTATGAACCAGTTGACTGCCATAGAGTGCATTTTCATCAATACTGATCAGACTTGTCTTTTCGTTATAATATAGGACGCCGTAGTCATATTTTTGTTCCTCCCCCTCATAAAATTGTGTATGGCCTTTTAATTGTTCAATCAAATGAGGATTATCTTTCATTTTGACAGGGACAATAAAATAAATTTCTTTTTTCAATGGTTTGTCTCTTAATTCTGTAATTTGACTTGATAAATAGTGAAAAGCATTGCTGTTGGCTAAAATTCCCGGGTAATGTAAAAGGTTTGAAATATCTGCCAATAAAGTTGCGTTGAATTTATCATAAAATTGTTTGTAGAACTTATATTGTACACTCGCACTTTTTTCCAGCGTATTATCGGAAGAACTATTGTTATCAGTAATTTTATAATCCAGTTGGGTGTAATAATAGTCACGATGACGCTCAAAAAATGGTTTTTGTTTGTAATATTGATAAGCGTCATACACCACAGCAATATTGCTGGAAATGATAATGATTGTCATGACCGTAGTTGCTAATTTTAAGACATAATTCATGGATAATAATTTTACGGACCCATGGCGTTAGAAAAAGCTTCCTTTAAATTGAAAAAATATAAATTGAAATAAATCAGGGCATTCAATATAAGTAAAATCATAAACATGAACAGGGAAAGGCGAAACATAAAGAAAACACATGTAAGTTTGGAGAGAACAAAGTAAACTAACAGAAATAATAATATATAGAAACATGTATCTATCACGATATTTTTCCAAACCATACTGCTTATTTTTTCTCCCAAAGTAAACCGGATGATATTTTCTTTTTTCTGCAACATGCAGTCATAAAAAGTTAGCAATAATATCACACTGATCACGAGCAACCATATGAGCAGGGCTTCATTCCTTAATTCGTTGCTTTTAAAACCATCTTGGGGAAAGTTGCCGGCATATTTGTCAATTAAATCGATTTTAAACTACTTAATATTTTTTTTGCTTCCAATGAGATAAAATGGATTGAAACGATCAATTCCGTTGATATTTTTCAGATGGCGAAAATGGAACACCATATCTTCAAGAAATAGGCTTTTGTATTTTTTTCAGATATGTTGAGATGACGTTTTATGTATGGCTGGACGCCGGTTGTTCCGTAAATATCAAATTCAGTAAGAAAAGTAGTACGAGGGGAACTGGTGTAAGTAAACACTTCAACATGATTACGGTTGGCGGAATCGATGATATCGTGTATCATTTCTTTCTCTGTTGTGTTCGGCTGCAAATACAGGGTCGTATGATCAAATGGGGTGTAAAAATCATTCAGATAAAAGACGTGACTTTCACTAATGATCATCATGCCT
Source organism: Weizmannia sp. FSL K6-0777 (assembly GCF_038593185.1). Classification (NCBI taxonomy): domain Bacteria; kingdom Bacillati; phylum Bacillota; class Bacilli; order Caryophanales; family Bacillaceae; genus Heyndrickxia; species Weizmannia sp. FSL K6-0777. The sequence continues at coordinate 36,819 of NZ_CP151971.1, read as the reverse complement.
GTAAATAGCAGAAAGAAGCTGATCGTAAATTTAACCGTTTTCAAAACTACCCCTCCGTAGCAATAAATACCAACTATTCATTGTTGAACCCGAAGTTGTACGAGCTGATTCATCTATCCTTTTGTTGCGCTTGATCTTTAGGCTGCGGGGAAGGGCTTGTTGCAGACTGGCTCCGTCCAGTGTACGCTTAGAGTCTGATTGTAATGTTATCAAGTACCCGTCCATCACAACCAGAACAATAACCCGTACAGGCTCATTTATCATTTGGCTGCCTCTCCTTCTACCATATTAACATACATATGGAAATATTTAATCAGTTATGTAAAAATCCTATTCGTCCAAGGCTGCCAAATAGGTCAACGAGGGCAAAAAAGAAGAGCCTTACTGTTGAAGTAGGCTCTTGTTGCAAAAATCTATCAGGACGCGCCAGCTTCTTCAAATTCCACTTGGTCCAATTCCCCTAAACGGTGATATTCCGACAAGACTGCATCATGAATCTTACTGCGCGTACCCGAATTAATGGGATGGGCAATGTCTCTGAATTCGCCATCCGGCGTCCTTTTGCTCGGCATTGCAACAAACAAGCCATTGTTGCCATCAATCACCCGGATATCGTGAATGACAAATTCGTTGTCCATGGTAATTGATGCAATCGCCCTCATCCTGCCCTCCGTATGGACACGGCGCAGCCTTACATCCGTCACTTCCATTCTTTCACCACCTCAAAAGATTTAGGATCATCTTTATTATTCAACACCCTTTTAAAATTTCCTTCTTTTTCAGGAAAAAATTCTAAAATTTTTCATAAGGTGAAAAAATGGAAGCGCATAAAGATCACGGAATAAGCGCAATCACTTCAATTTCGACGCCGGCATTTTTCGGAAGCCTTGCCACTTCAACGCAGGAACGCGCCGGTTTATGGTCCGTAAAATAGGAGCCATAGACATCGTTTATTTTGGCAAAATCGTCCATGTTTTGAATAAAAACTGTCGTTTTGACAACCGTATCAAAAGAGGCCCCGGCTGCCTCAAGCACCGCTTTTAAATTTTCCATTACCTGGCGGGCCTGCGCTTCAATGCTGCCTTCCACAAGCGTGCCGTCCGATCTTAGCGGAATCTGCCCCGAACTGAAAAATAAATTTCCTGCTACAACGCCCTGTGCATACGGCCCGATTGCCGCAGGCGCCTGATTTGTTGAGATGGTTTTCATTCCTTTAATCCCCTCCGAACAAGCTGACTTTTGAAAAATAATTCCCTTCCACTACTTTGATCTGCTGACTGCGGACATCGACATCCCTTAATTTCACAAGCGACACATAATCATCGACAAGCCGTTCTTTCGTGTCTTCCGATTCAACCAAAACGCCGATGCCCGAAACGGAAGCATCGAATTCTTTCAACAAGTTGATCATGCCGTTAATCGTTCCGCCTGCTTTCATAAAATCATCGACAATTAAAACGTTTGCGCCTTCCCGCAGGCTCCTTTTCGAGAGGACCATCGTCTGGATCCGTTTCTGCGATCCGGAAACATAGTTAATGCTGACAGTCGGTCCTTCCGTCACCTTGCTGTCATTGCGGACAATCACAACCGGAACATTTAAATAAGCCGCTGTTGCCATTGCAATCGGGATTCCTTTTGTCGCGACCGTCATAATCGTGTCAATCTCCCTGTCCGCAAATGCGGTTGCCAAAAGCTTCCCGACTTTGCTGACGACCTGCGGGCTGCCGATCAGGTCTGTCATATACAAATAACCGCCCGGCAAAAGCCGGTCCGGATTCTCCATCAGCGTGCAAAGTTCGCTGATGGCCTCTTTTGCTTCCGCCCTGTCTGTGCGCGAAATAAATTTAACGCCACCCGCCGCGCCGGGAACCGTCTGCAAAGTCCCAATGCCCCTTTTCTCGAATGTTTCTTTGATAATCGTCAAATCTTCACTGATGGAAGATTTTGCAGACTGATAACGATCGGCAAAAAAACTGAGGGGAACGAGAATCCTTGGTTTTTCCAACAAATAATGTGTCATATCTACAAGACGTTCACTTCGCCGAAATTTCACGTCAAAAACCCCCGTCACAATCCGGTCTGTCAAAAATGCCGGTCCCGCTCTTCTTCGTACCAAATCGCACGGCGGCTCCGGAAACACGGATTCAATAACATTAATATACCGCATTTTTTTCTTTTTGAAAACAAAAATCCGTACAATCACTATTTTATATTTAAAATTGTTCGCGTTCTCCAATCATTCTGACAGCAAATACCTGGCCGCAAAATCCCCGGAGGCCGTTATAAATCCGCTGCAGCCGCGAATCGTGCCGCACAAGCCCGAATACTGTCGGGCCGCTTCCGCTCATTAAAACGAGATCCGCTCCGAAACGCTGCATCTGTTTTTTGATTTGCGCCACTTGCGGGTACACCTTTAATGTGACACTTTCCAGCACATTTCCCGCATGCTTGCATATGCCGGCATAATCACGGGTATAGAGGGCAGCGATCATGCCGGGAATATCTGGATGCACCACTTCATTTAAGTCCAGTTGGCGGTAAATTTCTGCTGTCGACACGCCGATGGACGGTTTCGCCAAAATGACCCAGCAGTTTGGCGGTGCTGGCAGCTTTGTAATATTTTCTCCCCTTCCTTTTGCGAGCGCAGTGCCGCCGTATACGCAAAACGAGACATCCGACCCGATTTCGGCGCCGAGTGTTGCAAGTTCATCTAAGGAAAGGCCGAGATTCCAGAGCGTATTCAGGCCGCGGAGAGTAGCTGCCGCATCACTGCTGCCCCCCGCCAGCCCGGCAGCCACTGGAATGACTTTGTCAATCGCAATCTCGACCCCCTGCCTGACGCCGCACCGCGTTTTCAGAAGCCTTGCAGCCTGGTACGCCAAATTTCTCTCATCATCCGGCACAAACCGGTTTTGCGACACAATTTTAATCTCCTGATCGTGCCGCTCCGAGAGCTCGATATGATCTGCAAGGTCAATGGTTGTCATGACCATTTCCACCTCATGATAGCCATCCTCCCGTTTGCCAAGCACATCGAGCGATAAATTAATTTTTGCCGGTGCCTTGACCAACAACTTCAAATCCTTCACCTACTTCCAACATCCAATCCAGCCGTATTTCCTGCTTCATTTTTCTTATTCTAACATAACGCCCAGCAAATATTTACATCAAAACGCAAATTTCGTAGAACAATAAAAATCGAAATATTGCCTCATGCATCATCCAAAATATGCAAAAGCTGTGGAAATTGTGGTAAAGCCGCCAACTTGTTCAAAGGACGAACATTCGAATATGCAAAAAGCCGGGGAAATTCCCCGGCCCGGCGCCATGCAGCAGTCGCAAAGATTGTCAGGAGTTGCCCGATTGTTTTTCCGAAGCAAGGTGCTCTTCAGCCAGTTCAATGGCACGCTTTACCATATTCCCGGCATCCCGGGCTTTGATGCCGCCCCAACCTTCTTCTTGGACGACATCATAAAAGCCGAGGTCTTTCGCCAGTTCTTCTTTAAAACGTTCAGACATAATCCCTCTTCTTCGGCCCATTAGATAAATTTCCCCCTTTGACGGGAAAGGCAAAAAAATCCCCGCCTTCCCTTTCATTTGGTTGTTATATCCCTGCATGCGCCTCTTTGTAGTATGTACGAAACAAGGTTAGAATATGAAAAAAGCAGCAGCAGGATCATTCCCGCTACCGCCTATAAAATAGAAAACAGCAAACATATGTCTGCTGCCGCTCATCAAACCTCTTGTTGTTTATCCATAAAAACAAGCTGTACTGTTTCTGTCAGGACATCTGCATAGCTGTAGGAAACACGTTCAAAAGCATTTTCCTCCTGGTCTAATTCGATGACAAAAACCGCTGGGTAAGTTTCTGCCAAAACACCGGAACGTTCAATCGTCTTTCTCCTGCCACCATTGGCTCTTAACATTAATCTTTTTCCCAAGTTTGAATCCAAGGATCTTTTAATGTCTGTTAACGTTTTTGGCATTTCGCTCCACCTCACTAGTCTCAATTATAACACAGCTTGCGCTTCCGGTCAAATAAAACATATATTTTATCAGTGATCAAGCCGGTCTGTCAACCATTTTTCATTGCTTCCCTGCCGTTTTTCCAAGGTGAAGGTTTGCATGTTCAGTGTATGGGGCTGCCTTGGGGAAATGTACCACTGATCCAGGCCCATATTCTTATCAATAGGATATGCCAAATGCAATCGAATTATGTAAAATTCTGCAGCCCGGCCCATTTTTAAGGAACCGGGATGGGACCCCGTCAGTCCTCATCCATTGGCTTATACGGCATCCCGGTCCGCAGCACGCCCTTTGTTTCCACGCCTCCCAGTCCTTTTTGCCCTGTCAGTGTATTGCGGAGCACATCCCAAACATTCACTTGTTCCATAAACGAGGTATAACAGATCTTGGCCACAATATAGACCGGATCAAGCGCATGAATATTCACCCGGAGCGGAGAACTGGCAAAATTGGCGCCGGCCTGGATGAGCGATTCAAAATGGGACTGGCATGCGCCTGCAAAAATGACGAGCTGATCCAAATTCGGCACCTTTTTCCTTGCTTCCATCACGGTTCTGACAAAAGATTTTGAATGGCGGTATGCATTTAAATCTGCTTTTTTCCCCTTTGATTTGGAATAGGCATCATGGCCGGTAATCACCAGAATATTCGGCCGGTATTGGTCAAGCAGCGCATGGATGCGAACCGGCATTTCTTTTTCGTAACAATGGACGCCGTAAACTGTCACGCCGATTTTTTCATACAAGTTCATGCATTTTTTTAAATAATGAGGATCGCCGTCCAAATGCAAAACTCTTCCCGGTAGCTGGAAATAACTCAGTTCCTCTTTATAGCCGTGGGTGGCCTCGTACTCGCGTTTTTCCTTCATCAGTTCGATGTCCTGTTTAAACAGTTCAAATGACTGTTCTTCCAAAGAACGAAACGCCTGCGTAATTTTCGATCTTTCCGCAGGGCCAAGGGTGACTAGGTCTTCAAACGGGGCATCCGCGATCAGCCGGACGTCCTCCCCGTACAAAACAGCCACTTTCCGCCCGTTCTGCTCCTGTATATCAATGACCCGGAATAAAATATCACAATTGTAAGACTTCCTTCCAACAATTGCGTTGAGCCTTGCTTCCATTGCCGTCAACTCCATTTGTATCCATCTCTCGCCTGCATAACACTATATATGCACTGCCTTCGGAAATGGTGAAAAAGCCGGGGGAAGCGCTCCCCCGGCTGATGCGACATTTAGGATGATGTGTGAAAAATGGGAAACAAGGCATTGCTTAATGCGGCAAATTCCTCGAGGCTGAGCGTTTCCCCCCTTCTTGACGGTTCAATTTTAAGCTGCTCGAGTACGGAAAGGAGTGTCTCTTTCTTGTCTTTTCCGCCGGGAAGGCCAGCAGTCAAATTATTGATCAAGGTTTTCCGCCGCTGGGCAAAGGAAGCTTTTGCCACCTGAAAAAAGAACGCTTCATCTTTAACCTCGACTTTCGGTTTGTCCCTTTTCACAAGCTTTACCACGGCGGAATCCACATTCGGCTGCGGCATAAAAACCGTTTTCGGCACAATCATCGCCACTTCCGCCGTCATATAATACTGGATGGCAATGGAAAGCGTGCCGTAGTTTTTCGTGCCGGGAACCGCCGAAATCCGGTCGGCCACTTCTTTTTGCAGCATCACGACCATGCCGCGGATCGGATACAGGCCGGTGACAAATTTTAATATGATCGGGGTCGTCACGTAATACGGCAGATTGGCGACAACCATGATATCGTTTATGCCGGCAAATTCCGTTTCCAGCACTTTTCCAACATCGGCCTTTAACACGTCTTCATAGATCACGTTTACATTCGGGTACGGCGCCAGCGTATCTTTCAGGATCGGGGCAAGCCTTTTGTCGATTTCAAAGGCCACGACTTTTTTGCTGCGGCGGGCGAGATGTTCCGTGAGCGCACCAATGCCGGGACCGATTTCAACAACGCCGGACTCTTCCGTTAAATCCGCCGTATCCGTAATATTCCGCAGAATGTTCGGGTCAATTAAAAAATTTTGGCCCAGGCTTTTTTTAAACGAAAATCCGTACCGGTTTAAAATCGCTTTTGTCCGGATGGGGGTGGCAATGTCTTTTTGCAAGTTGATTCCTCCTGTAACACTTTCATCAGAGCATCCCGGAACGTTTCTTTATCGATTTGGAACACCATCAGCCGCTTATGGAGCTGCTTGCCGTTCGTGTATCCGATTTTTAAAAGTTCCCCGATTCTTGCCCTTCTTTGTTTCGCCAGCGGGCCGGCAATCAGACCGGCAGCCATTAAATCATCCCTTGTGATGACTTCCGGCACGGCTTCCTCCATTTGATGCGCCTCCCGTAGCGCTTGCCGGATCGCCGCAGGGTGGGCATGTTCAACCCCGATTCCCCGGTCCTCGGGCGCCCGTGCCTCCTGTTTGGCCAAAAATGCGTGTTTGCAGCCGGGCACTTTTTCCGCGATCGTTTTGCGGATTTTTTCGCCGGGAAAATCAGGATCGGTGAAAATGATGGCGCCCCTTTTTTCCTGGGCAAGGCGGATTTTTTCAATCGTACTTTCCGAAATGGCCGACCCGTTTGTTTCAATCGTGTCGGCATCGAGCGCCCGCTTAATGGCCGCTGTGTCGTCTTTGCCTTCCACGACAATAACCTCTTTTAATTTTGCCATGCGGATAAAACTCGCTTTCTATGCATGATCTTTTATTCTAAACAATTTTTCTGCATTTAACATCGTCTGTTCGGCAACTTTTTCAAAAGGAATGCCTTTAATTTCCGCAATCTGCTCAGCGACCAGTTTCACATATGCCGGCTCATTGCGTTTCCCGCGGTACGGATGCGGGGCAAGATAAGGGCAGTCCGTCTCAACCAAAAGCTTTTCAAGCGGGACCTCGGCAGCTACTTCTTTCGGTTTTTTTGCATTTTTAAACGTCACCGGGCCGCCAAGTGAAATGTAGAAATTCATTTTGATGCATTCTTTCGCCGTTTCCGGGCTGCCGCTGAAACAGTGCATAATGCCGCCTGCTTCCTGTGCATTTTCCTCTTTTAAAATTTGCACACAGTCTTCTGTCGCTTCCCGGTTATGGATAATAATGGGCAAATCAAGCTTTTTGGCGAGCCGGATTTGCCGCCTGAACACTTCCTGCTGTACCTCTTTCGGCGATTTATCCCAATGATAGTCCAGCCCGATTTCGCCGATCGCCACCACTTTCGGATGATGGGCAAGAGATTCAATCCAGTCCAGGTCTTCATCTTTCATGTCAATCGCATCAACCGGGTGCCAGCCGATCGCTGCATACAGAAACGGGTATTGGTCAATCAGCGCCATCGCTTTTTGGATGGTCGGCCTGTCAAACCCGACGACCGTCATCTTTTCCACACCGGCTTCCCGTGCTCGCGCGATGGTGGCTTCTAAATCGTCTTTGAACGCTTCATCATTGATATGCACATGGGTATCAAATAACATCTTTTTCACCTCAAATTCTTCACGTTTGTTTTCACATATGATCGGGAAAAACATCTATTTTTCCTGAAAAGTAAAAGAAAAACATAGAGAGATCCGTCGAAATTTGTTCCACGTGAAACATCTCTATGTTTTTCATCTCATCTGGTCCCTTTATTTGACAATCGCGCCGAGCGGCAGGCTTTCATCAATGGTTGCCAATGACAATATGCCGTCTTTTTCGCCTGCGAGAATCATGCCTTGTGACCATTCACCGCGCAATTTGACAGGTTTCAGATTGGCCACGACAATGACTCTGCGCCCGACCAGTTCTTCCGGTTTGTAATATTCCGCAATGCCGGAAACAACCTGGCGCTGTTCATCTCCAAGGTCAAGCTGCAGTTTCAACAGTTTGTCGGCTTTTTTTACCGGCTCACAAGCGGTTACTTTTGCGACACGTAATTCCACTTTTGCGAAATCATCGATCGTGATCCCGGCTTTTGTGTCTTCCGCTTTCGCTTTTTCTTCTTTCGTTTCTTCTTTTTTCGGAGCCGCACCTTGCATTTGCGATTTGATAAACTGAATTTCTTTTTCCATATCGAGACGCGGGAAAATCGGCTTGCCTTTTTTCACAACCTTTGTGCCTTCCGGAATGCTGCCGAATAAGGACAGGCTTTCCCATGTATGCAAGCTCTCATCCGTAATGTTCAGCTGGTCAAAAATTTTCTTTGGCGTTGATGTCAAAAACGGCTGTAAAAGGATGGCGATATGGCGCAGCGACTCCGCCAAATGGACCATCACTTCGGCAAGATCCGCCCGTTTGGTTTCATCTTTTGCCAATGTCCACGGAGTTGTTTCATCAATATATTTGTTTGTACGGCTGACAAATTCCCATAAAGAAGCGAGTGCAACCGAGAACTGCATGTTTTCCATCGCATCTTCGTATTTTTTCACAGCCTCTTTATATGCGGTCACAAGCTGGATGGAATACGGATTGTGCGAACCGGCAAACGTTGGAATGACACCGTCAAAATACTGGTTCATCATCGCAATCGTACGGTTCAGCAGATTGCCCAGATCATTGGCGAGGTCAAAATTGATCCGTTCCACAAACCCTTCCGGCGTAAAAATGCCATCCGCCCCAAACGGCACTTCACGCAGCAAGTAATAGCGGAGTGCGTCGAGCCCGTACCGGTCAATCAAAGTAACCGGGTCAATGACATTCCCTTTTGATTTCGACATTTTTCCGTCTTTCATAAGGAGCCAGCCGTGTGCAAATACTTTTTTCGGCAGCGGAAGGCCAAGCGCCATCAGCATAATCGGCCAGTAAATCGTATGGAAACGAACGATTTCCTTGCCAACAAGATGGACGTCAGCCGGCCAGTATTTCCGGTAGTTCGAATCGTCATCACTACCGTAACCGAGTGCTGTAATATAGTTAGTCAGGGCATCAATCCAGACATAGATGACATGTTTCGGATCCCCGGGCACTTTTATCCCCCAGTCAAACGTTGTCCGCGATACAGCAAGATCCTCAAGCCCCGGTTTGATGAAGTTATTGATCATTTCATTTTTCCGGCTTTCCGGTTGAATGAAATCCGGATTTTCCTCATAGTATTGCAAAAGCCGGTCGACATATTTCCCCATTTTGAAAAAGTACGATTCCTCTTTTACTTTTTCTACTGGTCTGCCGCAGTCCGGGCATTTGCCGTCCACAAGCTGGCGTTCCGTGAAGAAGGATTCACAAGGCGTACAGTACCAGCCTTCGTACTCTCCCAAATAAATATCGCCCTGGTCAAGCAGCTTCTTGAAAATCTTTTCCACTGCCTTTTTGTGGCGGTCCTGGGTCGTGCGAATAAAATCATCATTGGATATTTCGAGTTTTTTCCATAGATCCTGGATGCCGGCGACAATTTCGTCGACATATTGCTGCGGTGTCACGTCTTTTTCCTTTGCTTTGCGTTGGATTTTCTGGCCGTGCTCATCCGTGCCGGTCAGGAACATGACGTCAAACCCGCGCAGCCTTTTATAACGGGCCATCGCATCGCCTGCAACGGTTGTATAGGCATGGCCGATATGTAAATTTCCGCTCGGATAATAGATCGGCGTTGTGATATAAAAAGTTTTCCGTTTCTCTTCCAAACCAGCCTCCACCTTTCGATAACATTAGACATTTCTTTTGCACATTTCGCGCGCTGCTTAGAACTTCTAAACAATAAGTATAAAACTTTTCGTGAAAATAAGCAAAAACGTGGATTTTTGAAAAAAAGGCCCATATATTCAGTATACCGCATCAACAGGATGCATTGCATCTTTATGGCGCCCGGTACAGCACATTATCCATTATAGACGGCATTCCGCCGGTTTAACCGGTGCAAGGGCCGTGACTTTTATCCTTGTCGAAAAATATTTTAAACAAATTTGTTTTTTTATTCCAATTTATCTTCTATAATACAATTAGATAGGTTGTATAGTTTTTGAAGATTCAGGGGTATTCGCCAGTTTTCGATAGATATAGAAGGTCAGCATTTGTGCAACCGGGTTTGGTATCAGGGTTTTGTACAGGTTCACATTTACTTTAAGGGAGGAAAGCGTTAATGAAATCAACAGGCATTGTACGGAAAGTCGACGAGCTCGGCCGTGTTGTCATTCCAATTGAATTGCGGAGAAATCTTGGCATTGCTGAAAAAGATGCATTGGAGATTTATGTCGATGATGACAAGATCATTTTGAAAAAGTACAAGCCCAATATGACCTGTCTCGTTACCGGGGAAGTCTCGGATGACAATCTCCAGCTGGCAGGCGGAAAAATTGTTTTAAGCCGTGAAGGCGCAGAATTGCTGATGCAAGAAATTAAAGAAAATTTTCATTTGGAAGATCAACCGGCTGAAGAAAATGAACAGGCAAAAGACGAAGCAGATCCATTCGCATCCAAACCTGAGCCGGAACCGGAACCCCGCTGAAACGCGGGGTTTTTTTAAGCCTTGGACAGATCTTTGTTGCCAAATATCCTCCCTAGGTTTTTAATTCACAGTTCGTGATAGATTTGGTAGACTTCCCTTTTTGGCAGTTTCCGGTCTTTTGCCGCAAGCTTGATCGCTTCTTTTGCCGGCAGCTGTTTTTGCTGCATATAGGCTTCCACATGCTCCTTAACGGATAGCGCCGTCCACCAGAAATCGTCGTCTTCTTCCCCTGTTTCAGGGCTACCTTCCACAACCAGGCAGAACTCGCCGCGCACTTCATTGTTTTCGACCCATTCCACCGCTTCTTGAATCGTCCCCCGCAAAAATTCCTCAAATTTTTTCGTCAGCTCACGGCTGATGGAAATTTGTCGCTCACCCAGCACCTCCGCCATCATTTGCAGCGTATGTTTCAGCCGGTGCGGTGCTTCATACAAAATGAAAGTGGACGGAATTTTTGCGAGCCGTTCCAGTGCCGCCCGCTTTTCCTGCTTTTCCCGTGGCAGAAAACCGTAAAACGTAAACGGCTGCGGTGCAATCCCAGAAGCAATTAACGCCGTAAGTGCCGCGTTTGCGCCTGGAAGCGGCACAACAGGGATCCCTTCGCGAATGCAGGCAGTGGCAAGCTCATAACCCGGATCCGAAATGCACGGCATGCCTGCGTCGCTTACAAGGGCAATCTTTTCGCCGCGCGTAAGCCTCATGATTAAATCGCGTGTGCTCGCTTCTTTATTATGTTCGTGATGACTTACAAACGGCGTGTGAATATCGAAGTAGCTGCACAACTTTTTGCTGTTTCGCGTATCTTCAGCAGCAATCAAATCGGCTTCTTTTAAAATGCGCACCGCCCGGAATGTCATATCTTCCAGATTGCCAATCGGGGTCGGGACCAAATAGAGAATCCCTTTATTTTTTTCATCCTGGAAACTTTGCTGCCTGTGCAAGGTCGACACCTGCCTTCTCCAAAAATCGCTCTTTTTCCCGGCGTGAAAGCTTTTTAAAAGCATATTCCGCTTTCATGGCCTCGCTTTTTGTCGCATATTCCTGAAAATACAAAAGCTTGACCGGTGTCCGCGTTCGCGTATACTTGGCGCCCCGGCCCTCGCTGTGTTCGCGGAAGCGCCGTTTTAAATCAACGGTATACCCGCCGTAAAAACTGCCGTCACAGCATAGAAGCACGTAAAAATATGATTTAGTTTTTGTTTCCATACAGCAATTCTTTCACTTCTTCCGTATATTCGCCATCCTGCCCGTACACGAACAACGGTGGGAGAATCTTTAAATCCGGTTTTCCGTCTTTTATGCCTTCCACCAGAATCGTATTCGCTTCTTTGCCTGCTTTCGGATAAACAAACCGGAGCCGTTTTGGTTCGAGACGGTGTTTTTTCATCAACGTAATCAAGTCGACCAGACGTCCCGGGCGGTGCACAAACGCCGCTTTGCCGCCCTGCTTGAGCATCCTGCTGCTGACTTTTACGACATCTTCCAATGTACAAAAAATTTCATGGCGGGCAATCGCAAAATGCTCATTTTCATTTTGAATATTCTTCGTCTGCGAAGGAAAATAAGGCGGATTGCACGTTACCACGTCAAATTTGCTGCAGCCGAGCACATCCGGCATCTCCTTCAAATCGCCGTGAATGATCCGGATCCTGTCCTCAAGCCCGTTATAAGCGACGCTTCTTTTTGCCATATCCGAGAGGCGTTCCTGAATTTCGACCCCGGTAATCTCCGCTTTCGTACGGTTGCTTAATAAAAGCGGGATTACCCCGTTCCCCGTGCACAAATCAAGCACTTTCCCTTTTTGGATCGGCAGCCATGCAAACTTTGCCAGAAGCACCGCATCCAATGAAAAAGCAAACACGGACGGGCTTTGCACAATCCTTAAATTTTCCGCAAGCAAATAATCCAATCGTTCGTCTCCTGATAATGTCACCATACCCTGTAGCCTCCAAAAACAACGGCTGCATAAAACAGCCTTCCCGGTAAAAGGAAGGCTTTTCATCTTGGACCGTTCGTTACTTCTTGTTCAAAAAGGAAAGGCAGAACAGGCAATCTTCCCCGTTGCGTGGGCTGCCGAAATGGACATTGCAAATATGGAAGCCTTCCTGATAAAGGCGGGCCAGATTGTCGTACCCTTCGCCGATATCAAGAAGCGTCTGCGGCACGCCCTTTTCCTTGATTTTCCGGACAATCTCGGCCGGTTCCTCATGCGAATCTGTGCCTTCCCCGCCGGATTCGGGCTGCAACTGGCGCCTGAAATAGTCATTCTGAATTTTCAAAATGCTGTTTTCTTCAATGACTTCCGTCAAATCCCGTTTCAGTTCCCCCAACTTTTCCTGGAGCGCCCCGATCTGCACTTCCATTTGCTGTATCGCCTCAAATAATTCTTTCCTATCCATCAGTTCTCCACCTCATTAATCCGTGGATTGAATTGACACAACATCCGCACTTAAAAATTCTTCCATCGTATACTCAATCGTACGCCCCTGGCTTTGTAATTCAATTTGCAAAACGCGTTCCAAAATGTTCAGGCCGGTCACTTTTCCGGTTCCGTAAGGCGTTTTCACCATTTCCCCGACATCCGGAAACGCTTCTTTTACCGCTTCATATTCATCATTCTCATATTTCAGGCAGCACATGAGACGTCCGCAAAGCCCAGAAATTTTCGCCGGATTTAATGACAAATTCTGGTCTTTTGCCATTTTGATCGATACCGGCTCAAAATCACCCAAAAACGTGGAACAGCACAGCATCCTGCCGCAAGGACCGATGCCGCCAAGCATTTTGGCTTCATCCCGCACCCCGATTTGGCGGAGTTCGATCCTTGTCCGGAAAATGGACGCCAAATCTTTTACGAGCTCCCGGAAATCGACACGCCCGTCAGCGGTAAAATAAAAAATAATCTTATTCCGGTCAAATGTATACTCCACATCCACCAGCTTCATCTCAAGCTGGTGTTCCGCAATTTTTTTCATGCAAATCCCATATGCTTCTTTTGCTGCCGCTTTATTTTCATCCACTGTCATATGATCTTTCTGGTCGGCAATCCGGATGATTTTTTTCAGCGGCAACACGACATCATGTTCCCCGACAACTTTGGGATTTGTCACAACAAAGCCATACTCAATGCCGCGCGCAGTTTCGACGATGACGGCATCATTTTTTTTAACGGGAAAATCGCCTGGGTCGAAATAATATACTTTGCCGGCTTTTTTAAACCGGATTCCTACTACGTTAAACAAAGGCCGTTCCCCCCTGCAAATTTAAAACAAGCTGTTCCATGAGCAGCTGTTGATTGACATTGGCACCCAATTTCTTTTTTGCATCAAGAATGGCTGCCAGTTTTTCAGCCAGAGAACGCGGGGAGCAGGAAAGAATATCTGCAGAAAGACGGTTTAGCTGATCGGGATAAACGACATCTTCCTGTTTTCCCAGATGGATGGAAAGAAGATCTTTATAAATCCATATCAACAGATCCAACCCGAGATCCAGTTGATTTTTTTCTTTAAAATGCCCAAACCACGCTTCCTGCAAAAAAACCATTGCGTGGGAAGGTGATTTTGAAAGGGTTGTATACAATTTTAACACGATTTTTCGGGCTTGTGCAAACCACTCATCTTTGCTTAAATCAAGCGCTTCTTCCAAGTGGCTTGTCATATGGGAAAGAAGCGGGGCCAAATCGGGGCTGACCCCGTTTTCAATCAGCTGTTTTTTCAGTATGGCGGGTGGGACCGGCTTGAATGAAACAACCTGGCAGCGGGATAAAATGGTCGGCAGGATCCGGTGCAGCTGGGTTGTCATCAGCACAGCCGTCGTACCAGGATTCGGCTCTTCCAGAAACTTCAGCAGGCTGTTGGCGGCGCCTGTTGACATTTTTTCAGCGTCTACAATCATATACAGTTTCCGTTTCGACTCCACTGCCCGTTTGGAAAACTCCTGCTGCAACGCTTTAATCTGCTCCTTCTTGATCGAAAGGCCGTCCGGTTCAACCAGATGAACGTCAGGATGGGTGCCGTGGCTGATTCTTAAGCAATTCGAACAGCTTTCGCATGGGAAAAAATCATCCACAGGCTGCAGGCAAAATAATGTTTTCGCCAGTAGCTGTGCAGCTTCTTTTTTCCCTGTGCCGCGTCCGCCTTCAAATAAATAAGCATGCGCCATCCGGCTGCGCCTGATGCTGTGTTTCAGCAAAGTTGCTGCAACAGGCTGAATACTTTCAAATGCTTCCCATGTCATGGCTTCTTCCACTCTCTTAAGTATATAAATTAATCAGCAAACCTTTTACCTCGCCGATTTTCCCCAGTATATCGAGAGCGGGCTGCTCTTTTCTGAGACAGGCGTCGGTAAGATCCGCCAGTTTTTTGTCTATGGTTTCCACTATATTCAATTTGCGGCTTTCCCCGAACCGGTCGAAGCTTTGTGACTGTTTATTTTTCATCCCGTATTCGACAGTTTGCTTCACAAATTGTTTTACAAGCGACTTGAATTTGGACAAATCTTTAAGATTGCGCGAACGGGCAAGTCGGCTGCCGGCTTCGTCAATTTGCGACAATAGCTGGTGAAATTCATTCATTTGCAGCTTTTCCCTGCTTGTGTCCATCATTTCGGCAAAATTTGTTGTGCCCGTTACCATGCTTTTTGCTTCGCGGGCCGTTTTGTCCAAACCAATACGCAAATCCTGTTGTATTTTCAATCCCTTATTCCCCCGTTAAAACTGGTGAAATTCATCTACTGGCAGGACAAATACTGTCGCGCCCCCCACTTCGATTTCGACCGGATACGGGATGTAGCTGTCGGCATTTCCGCCCATCGGTGAAACCGGGGTAATAAACTGTTCCCTCGATTTGCAATTTTCCTTAATGACCTGCAGCGCTTTATTGACACGAATTTCTTCCGTCCCAATCAGAAAAGTCGTATTGCCTGATTTTAAAAACCCGCCTGTTGATGCAAGTTTTGTCACACGAAAATTATGATCAACCATGGCTTTCATCAACCGGTTGCTGTCCTGGTCCTGTACGACTGCGACGATCAGTTTCATTTTTTCCCCTCCTGAATTTTCAACCGTATATTTATCCCTCATTATATCATCTTCCATTTACCGTTATATATGAAATTCTGCTCCTGTATGTGAATTTCCTTTTATCCGAGGAAATTTTTCCCGTAATGTCGGAAAATGGCGTCCAGCACTTTTTGCAAAGCGGTATGATATATATATTCTACCTCTTTATTGGCATCAATGGCATGTATTCTCTCCGGAAACCGTTTTAACAATATTTGGAACCCTTCTCTTACCTTTCTATGGAAGTCGATGGCTTCCAGATCAAGGCGGTTTACTTCACGGTTGTGATTTTTGGCAATCCGGCTGAGGCCTGTCTCTGCTTCTACATCAAAATAGAGCGTCAAATCCGGCAGCAGCCCGCCCGTTGCAAACTGATTGATCCGGTATACTTCCTCTATCCCGATTCCTCGCGCATAGCCCTGGTACGCGAGCGAACTGTCAATAAACCGGTCACACAGGACAATGCGCCCCTGTTCTAGTGCCGGCAAGACCTTCTCTGCTAGATGCTGGCGACGGCTTGCCGCATACAGCAAAGCTTCCGTCCGCGCATCCATTTCCGTATTTTCCGGGTTCAAAATGATGTGCCGAATCTGCTCGGCAATTTTAATGCCCCCGGGTTCCCGCGTCAACACAACGGGATAGCCGTTTTCCTTTAAGTGTGCGGCAATCATCCCGGTAATGGTCGTTTTCCCCGCACCCTCAGGTCCTTCTGCTGTAATAAAAATTCCTTTCATGTTCTCTCCCTCTCTATTTATAAACTGCCAGCCTGTTTTCAAAAAACGGAGCATCCGCGTGAAACCTTGCCCCGCAAGCGCGCAGTTGTTGGATTTGGTAAATATGGGCGTCTCTAACCTGTTCACCCGGCACAAGAAGCGGCACACCGGGCGGATACGGCGTAACCATTTTTGCCGCAATCCGCCCCTTCGCTTCTGCAAATGATACCCATTCTACCTCTTTTTCTTCCATTTCATCATAAGCAAGGTGGAGTTCCGTTAACCCATGCAGGACGTCCAAGCCTGCTGTTTCCATCCGGCTATATCCGGACGCCTGTTTTTGCTCCACCCGTTTCAGCAGGGATTCATTCTCGGCTTGTGGAGATACTCCGGACAGTGCTGCTTCGATCCGCCCGGCAGCATCCTCATACGGAAAAGGCATACCGTTTTTTAAAAGCGGCAGCACAAAGACAACCCGTTGTAAATCCGCCATTTCTGTGTACACACCGGCACCTTCAAGCACGGACTGAAGTTTGAACCCGGAGAGGCCGGGAAATGTCGCCAGCAATTTCAGCGGATCCTGCCCCTCCTTTTTCTCCCATTTTAACATCTTGCTGAGCCGCGCGGAAAATTGCTCCCTTTGTGTCAGGGTATAGCAGATATCTTCACGGCTGAAATTGGCGGCATACCACCTTGCGTAATCGAGCGACATCATAATGGGATACGACGGGCTGCTCGATTGCAGTGCCGATAAATAGAATCCAAGTCTTTCAAACGGAAAATGCGGCGCACGGATATGTAAAAAAGACCCCATTGTCATAGCCGGCAGCATCTTATGGGCAGACTGGACAGCGGCATCTGCCCCCTGGTGAAGCGCCGTCTCCGGAAACGGGGAGCCAATCTGAAAATGCGCACCATGGGCTTCATCCACCAACACATAAGCGCCGTTTTGATGTGCGATGTCAGCCACAGCCCGCAAATCGTAGGTGATGCCATAATAAGTCGGATAAGTCAAAATACACGCTTTCACGTCCCGGTATTTCCTGAACGCCTGTACAAATAATCTTTCTGAAAATCCTGCCGGCATTTGGCGTTCCTTATCGATTTCAGGAAAAACAAAAACCGGATTTGCCCTGGCAAGCCTGAGGGCATGCAAAACCGATTGATGGCAGTTCCGGTCCACAAGCACACGATCCCCCGGCCGGCATACAGAAAGGATCATGGCGAGGTTGCCAACGGTGCTTCCGTTTACGAGAAAATAGCTCTTTTCACTGCCGTAATAAGCAGCCAGCAAATCCTGTGCTTCTTGAATGGCTCCTTCAGCATGGTGCAAATCATCCAGCCCGGACAATTCTGTTGCATCATATTGTAAAAAAGACGCGCTTTCTTTTAACAACGGCTCAATCAACAAGCCGTTTTTATGCCCCGGCACGTGGAACGAAACGGGATTTTTATGTTGATAGCGGCATAGCGCTTCAAATAATGGCATTCGATTTTGATCCATCTCCGTACCCCTTATCATACGGAGCCGCCTGTAAAAACCGGCCCCGAGTTTACTTATTCTATTTTACTATAAACGGGTAAAAGCGGGCAGGAAATGGGTGATTGAAGTTTTTCCGATTGTCCGAGTATCTTTTCATAGAGTAGCATTTACACGGGCAGAACAAAAAAATAACCAAGCCTGTTTTAATATGCTTGGTCATGTATACATTTTGGGCTTTGAACTGCTTTCAACTGTCGGACAAAATAGGAATAACGCGGATCTCCCGTATCGGTACGGACCATTTCCTTTTCGCAGTCACTGCAGATAAATGATGTATAAAGATGGATGCCGTTATGTTTCAATTTCTCACAAACAATGCACATTTCCGGTTCATGTCTCAGGGCACTCCGATCCATCTGCTCCACCCCCTGCTCATTATAATTGCCATCATTTCCGCGGACTATTCACAATCAAAGAGATTTTTTCAAATGTTGCAACGAGAAAGCGAAATGATGTATGGTATCGTATGCCGGTTTTTCAGGTGTGTGTATGTCTCAAAAGAACGCGATAAGAAAGAGCTTGCTGACAAATTGGGTACAAACTCAGAATCGGATTCGTTCAGCAAACCTTAACGAAGACGGGCTTTATGTGAAGGAAGGCCGTCTTTTTTGCTTGCTTTCTTAACATAGACGCGCTCTATGTGAAGGAGGGCCCTCAATTTTCCGCGCTTCCTTAACGTAGACGCGCCCTATGTTAAGGAAGACCTTTGTTTTTGCTTGCTTCCTTAACATAGACGGGCTCTAAGTGAAGGAAGACCTTCGTTTTTGTTTGCTTCCTTAACGTAGACGCGCCCTATGTTAAGGAAGACCTTTGTTTTTGCTTGCTTCCTTAACATAGACGAGTCAAGTCCAGGTTATTGTGTAAATTTATGGGCAAATGTTTTCAACCACCCCTTCATTTTTTCGGCTTAACTTCCATGGATTTTTTTCTTCATCTCCGGGAAGGGATGTCAAATGCCTTTCAATTTGACATCCCTTCCCGGAGATGAAATCATCCATGATGGAAGTTAAGCTGAAAATGCTGCTAACTATTCTTTCCCATAAGTGACTTCCTCTTCGAGTATTCTGTATCTTGATACTGCATTAAAACGGCACCAACCAAACGAAAAGCAGATTGGGTATTAGGAAAAATGCGAATGACCCTTTCCCTTCTACGAACCTCTTGGTTAAGCCGCTCGAGGGAATTAGTACTCCGTATGTGCATACGGATATTCTCAGGAAAGTTCATGTATTGGATAGTATCTTCAAAACCTTCATCTAAAATGGCCAGAGCTTTTTCAAATCTTGCTTCTGTACCAAATTTGTTTATTAATTCATCTTTAAACTTGCGTATGTCCTCAATCGTAACGGCCTCAAACACGCGCTTAATCATCACCCGGATTTCTGCAGTATCTTTTTTGGGCAGTTTTTCAATGATATTGCGTTTAAAATGAACATTGCACCTTTGCCAAGCAGTGCCAATGAATTCCCGTTGTATTGCTTTCTGAAGGCCCATGTGAGCATCGGAAATAACGAGTTTTGGTGATTGGAGTCCACGTGATTTAAGTTGTTTAAAAAATGAACTCCAACTCTCCAAACTTTCTGCATGGTCAACGCTTAAACCCAGTATTTCACGTGTATTCTTCTCTGTAATGGCAGTCGCAATATAAACAGCCTTTGATATGACCTTATGGTGCTCCCGTACTTTTATATACATGGCGTCCACAAACACATAAGGGTAGTAGGTTGTATTCAACGGTCTCTCGGCCCAAGCATTCACAATGGGATCCAGTTTTTGCGTAAGGGAAGAGACAAACGACTTGGATACATTCTTACCGCAAAGCTGTTCTACGACATTTGTGACCTTACGGGTAGAGACGCCATTGATGACCATCTCCAACATAGAAAGGACGAAAGCTTGGTCACATCTGGCATACTTTTCAAATAAGGTAGTTGAGAATTCGCCATTACGTGTCCGGGGAACTTTTAATGTAACATTG
Organism: Weizmannia sp. FSL K6-0777; assembly: GCF_038593185.1. Classification (NCBI taxonomy): domain Bacteria; kingdom Bacillati; phylum Bacillota; class Bacilli; order Caryophanales; family Bacillaceae; genus Heyndrickxia; species Weizmannia sp. FSL K6-0777. The sequence goes on along the minus strand of NZ_CP151971.1, from coordinate 17,091 downwards.
CCGATGCTCATCAACAGCTCGCGTTCATAGTAACCGTTCCGGTAATCCCGGCGTTCAACAGCGCGTTCATAAGGGCTCGTTTTTAAATAGTCATCCCTTTCCTTTTCCATAAACTCGTTTAACACGAGGACAACCGCTGATTTAATTACCGCGTCAAGATCGGAAGTCATGATGGCTTCTTTTAAAACATCCAAATTTAAGTTAAACTGTAAGTGAGTCATTTTATCTCCTCTTTTCATTAGTTTATCGTCGTTGAAAACAGTGTTGCCAAGAGTTGATAAAATGACTCCTTCTTTTTACACAATTATACGGACTTAATCCATAGACGGGCTCTAAGTGAAGGAAGACCTTCGTTTTTGTTTGCTTCCTTGACGTAGACGGGCTATATGTGAAGGAAGGCCGTCTTTTTTGCTTGCTTTCTTAACATAGACGCGCTCTATGTGAAGGAGGGCCCTCAATTTTCCGCGCTTCCTTAACGTAGACGCGCCCTATGTTAAGGAAGGCCTTCGTTTTTGCTTGCTTCCTTAACGTAGACGCGCCCTATGTTAAGGAAGACCTTTGTTTTTGCTTGCTTCCTTAACATAGACGGGCTCTAAGTGAAGGAAGACCTTCGTTTTTGTTTGCTTCCTTAACGTAGACGCGCCCTATGTTAAGGAAGACCTTTGTTTTTGTTTGATTCCTTAACATAGACGCGCTCTATGTAAAGAAAGACCGCCTTTTTTCCGCGCTTCCTTAATGTAGATGCGCCCTATGTTAAGGAAGACCTTTGTTTTTGCTTGCTTCCTTAACGTAGACGCGCTCTATGTAAAGAAAGACCGCCTTTTTTCCGCGCTTCCTTAACGTAGATGCGCTCTAAGTGAAGGAAGATCTTCGTTTTTGTTTGCTTCCTTAACATAGAGGGGCTCTATGTAAAGAAAGGCCTTCGTTTTTCGACGCTTCCTTAACGTAGACGGGCTCTATGTTCAATTTACTTTTTGCACTTTTTGAGATGTTTTCTTAATTCCTTTCGTTACTCTAAAAATTCCCGTTCCTGTACGTAATATCATATCCATGGGAAACCTCTCTCTAGATGTTCATTTCAAGGTGTACATTTAGATAATAGAGTGTCTTCCCATTTTTTCACTTATCTGCCCCTCCGAGTAAAATTTTACATATACTCGGCATTTATCTTCCCTTATCGTTGGGCTACGTCCTTCATACGATTGAAGCGAGGATGGTAAAAGAAATAAAAAAACCACAGACCATTTGTCTGCGGTTCTCTTTTGGCCCGGCAACGTCCTACTCTCGCAGGGGGAAACCCCCAACTACCATCGGCGCTGGAAAGCTTAACTTCCGTGTTCGGGATGGGAACGGGTGTGACCTTTCCGCCATCATCACCGGACCTGTATAATTTTTGGGATGTGTTCCCTGAAAACCGGATGGGAGAAAAAACTGTAAACGGAGAACGCGTTTCTAACTTTGAGAATTGTCTAGCTCCAGTGCACCTTTTTCAAGGCGCCCTTCGCTTTTCTATTTGGTTAAGTCCTCGATCGATTAGTATCCGTCAGCTCCACGCGTCGCCGCGCTTCCACCCCGGACCTATCAACCTGATCATCTTTCAGGGATCTTACCAGTATAAACTGTGGGAAATCTCATCTTGAGGGGGGCTTCATGCTTAGATGCTTTCAGCACTTATCCCTTCCGCACATAGCTACCCAGCGATGCCTTTGGCAAGACAACTGGTACACCAGCGGTGCGTCCATCCCGGTCCTCTCGTACTAAGGACAGCTCCTCTCAAATTTCCTGCGCCCGCGACGGATAGGGACCGAACTGTCTCACGACGTTCTGAACCCAGCTCGCGTACCGCTTTAATGGGCGAACAGCCCAACCCTTGGGACCGACTACAGCCCCAGGATGCGATGAGCCGACATCGAGGTGCCAAACCTCCCCGTCGATGTGGACTCTTGGGGGAGATCAGCCTGTTATCCCCAGGGTAGCTTTTATCCGTTGAGCGATGGCCCTTCCATGCGGAACCACCGGATCACTAAGCCCGACTTTCGTCCCTGCTCGACTTGTAAGTCTCGCAGTCAAGCTCCCTTATGCCTTTACACTCTGCGAATGATTTCCAACCATTCTGAGGGAACCTTTGGGCGCCTCCGTTACCTTTTAGGAGGCGACCGCCCCAGTCAAACTGCCTGCCTGACACTGTCTCCCACCCCGGTAAGGGGTGCGGGTTAGAATTTCAATACAGCCAGGGTAGTATCCCACCGATGCCTCCGCCGAAGCTGGCGCTCCGGTTTCCAAGGCTCCTACCTATCCTGTACAAGCTGTACCAAAATTCAATATCAGGCTGCAGTAAAGCTCCATGGGGTCTTTCCGTCCTGTCGCGGGTAACCTGCATCTTCACAGGTACTATAATTTCACCGAGTCTCTCGTTGAGACAGTGCCCAGATCGTTACACCTTTCGTGCGGGTCAGAACTTACCTGACAAGGAATTTCGCTACCTTAGGACCGTTATAGTTACGGCCGCCGTTTACTGGGGCTTCAGTTCAGAGCTTCGCCTTACGGCTAACCCCTCTCCTTAACCTTCCAGCACCGGGCAGGTGTCAGCCCCTATACTTCGCCTTGCGGCTTCGCAGAGACCTGTGTTTTTGCTAAACAGTCGCCTGGGCCTATTCACTGCGGCTTCCCGGGGCATACACCCCAAAAAGCACCCCTTCTCCCGAAGTTACGGGGTCATTTTGCCGAGTTCCTTAACGAGAGTTCTCTCGCTCACCTTAGGATTCTCTCCTCGCCTACCTGTGTCGGTTTGCGGTACGGGCGCCTTTCACCTCACTAGAGGCTTTTCTTGGCAGTGTGGAATCAGGAACTTCGGTACTAAAATTTCCCTCGCCATCACAGCTCCGCCTTGGCGCGAAGGATTTGCCTCCGCACCGGCCTAACTGCTTGGACGCGATCAACCAGTGTCGCGCTTGCCCTATCCTCCTGCGTCCCCCCATCGTTCAAACGGTGAAGAGGCGGTACAGGAATATCAACCTGTTGTCCATCGCCTACGCCTTTCGGCCTCGGCTTAGGCCCCGACTAACCCTGAGCGGACGAGCCTTCCTCAGGAAACCTTAGGCATTCGGTGGAAGGGATTCTCACCCTTCTTTCGCTACTCATACCGGCATTCTCACTTCTAAGCGCTCCACCGGTCCTTCCGGTCCGGCTTCAACGCCCTTAGAACGCTCTCCTACCACGGACACTATACGGTGTCCATCCGCAGCTTCGGTGATACGTTTAGCCCCGGTACATTTTCGGCGCAGCGTCACTCGACCAGTGAGCTATTACGCACTCTTTAAATGATGGCTGCTTCTAAGCCAACATCCTGGTTGTCTAAGCAACGCCACATCCTTTTCCACTTAACGTATACTTTGGGACCTTAGCTGGCGGTCTGGGCTGTTTCCCTTTCGACCATGGATCTTATCACTCACAGTCTGACTCCCAAGCATAAGTTTTTGGCATTCGGAGTTTGTCTGAATTCGGTAACCCGATGAGGGCCCCTCGTCCAAACAGTGCTCTACCTCCAAAACTCTTCGCTTGAGGCTAGCCCTAAAGCTATTTCGGAGAGAACCAGCTATCTCCAAGTTCGATTGGAATTTCTCCGCTACCCACACCTCATCCCCGCACTTTTCAACGTGCGTGGGTTCGGGCCTCCAGCAAGTGTTACCTTGCCTTCACCCTGGACATGGGTAGATCACCTGGTTTCGGGTCTGCGGCCTCATACTCTTTCGCCCTGTTCAGACTCGCTTTCGCTGCGGCTCCGCTTCTTCAGCTTAACCTTGCATGAGACCGTAACTCGCCGGTTCATTCTACAAAAGGCACGCCATCACCCGTTAACGGGCTCTGACTACTTGTAGGCACACGGTTTCAGGATCTCTTTCACTCCCCTCCCGGGGTGCTTTTCACCTTTCCCTCACGGTACTGGTTCACTATCGGTCACTAGGGAGTATTTAGCCTTGGGAGATGGTCCTCCCGGATTCCGGCGGGATTCCTCGTGTCCCGCCGTACTCAGGATCCACTCGGGAGAGAACGAAGTGTCAGTTACAGGGCTTTTACCTTCTCCGGCAGGCCTTTCCAGGCCGCTTCACTTAACCTGTTCTTTTGTAACTCCCATATGAGTGTCCTACAACCCCGGAAGGCAAGCCTTCCGGTTTGGGCTGTTTCCTGTTCGCTCGCCGCTACTTGGGAAATCGCAATTGCTTTCTCTTCCTCCGGGTACTGAGATGTTTCAGTTCCCCGGGTGTGCCCTTCCTGCCCTATGGATTCAGGCAGGAATCCTGTCCGATTAAAGACAGGGGGTTTCCCCATTCGGAAATCTCCGGATCAAAGCTTACGTACAGCTCCCCGGAGCATATCGGTGTTTGTACCGTCCTTCATCGGCTCCTAGTGCCAAGGCATTCACCGTGCGCCCTTTCTAACTTAACCATAAAAAGGTTTAAATCCAAAAATAAGCGATTCTCGGTTTACTTGGTTTGTTTCTCCTATCCGGTTTTCAAAGAACACATTTATAAAGGTGGAGCCTAGCGGGATCGAACCGCTGACCTCCTGCGTGCAAAGCAGGCGCTCTCCCAGCTGAGCTAAGGCCCCGATCATTAAGGAATGGTGGGCCTGAATGGACTTGAACCATCGACCTCACGCTTATCAGGCGTGCGCTCTAACCAGCTGAGCTACAGGCCCTTAATGAAAGGAAATATAAGGAAGGATTGAACCTTCAAAACTGAACAAAACGGAAACATCAAACTTAATTTTGGAAAACGAAGTTTTCCTTAATTTCCTTAGAAAGGAGGTGATCCAGCCGCACCTTCCGATACGGCTACCTTGTTACGACTTCACCCCAATCATCTGTCCCACCTTCGGCGGCTGGCTCCGTAAAGGTTACCTCACCGACTTCGGGTGTTACAAACTCTCGTGGTGTGACGGGCGGTGTGTACAAGGCCCGGGAACGTATTCACCGCGGCATGCTGATCCGCGATTACTAGCGATTCCGGCTTCATGCAGGCGGGTTGCAGCCTGCAATCCGAACTGGGAATGGTTTTCTGGGATTGGCTTAACCTCGCGGTCTCGCAGCCCTTTGTACCATCCATTGTAGCACGTGTGTAGCCCAGGTCATAAGGGGCATGATGATTTGACGTCATCCCCACCTTCCTCCGGTTTGTCACCGGCAGTCACCTTAGAGTGCCCAACTCAATGCTGGCAACTAAGGTCAAGGGTTGCGCTCGTTGCGGGACTTAACCCAACATCTCACGACACGAGCTGACGACAACCATGCACCACCTGTCACTCTGTCCCCCGAAGGGGAAGGCCCTGTCTCCAGGGAGGTCAGAGGATGTCAAGACCTGGTAAGGTTCTTCGCGTTGCTTCGAATTAAACCACATGCTCCACCGCTTGTGCGGGCCCCCGTCAATTCCTTTGAGTTTCAGCCTTGCGGCCGTACTCCCCAGGCGGAGTGCTTAATGCGTTAGCTGCAGCACTAAAGGGCGGAAACCCTCTAACACTTAGCACTCATCGTTTACGGCGTGGACTACCAGGGTATCTAATCCTGTTTGCTCCCCACGCTTTCGCGCCTCAGCGTCAGTTACAGACCAGAGAGCCGCCTTCGCCACTGGTGTTCCTCCACATCTCTACGCATTTCACCGCTACACGTGGAATTCCACTCTCCTCTTCTGCACTCAAGCCTCCCAGTTTCCAATGACCGCTTGCGGTTGAGCCGCAAGATTTCACATCAGACTTAAGAAGCCGCCTGCGCGCGCTTTACGCCCAATAATTCCGGACAACGCTTGCCACCTACGTATTACCGCGGCTGCTGGCACGTAGTTAGCCGTGGCTTTCTGGCCGGGTACCGTCAAGGCGCCGCCCTGTTCGAACGGCACTTGTTCTTCCCCGGCAACAGAGTTTTACGACCCGAAGGCCTTCTTCACTCACGCGGCGTTGCTCCGTCAGACTTTCGTCCATTGCGGAAGATTCCCTACTGCTGCCTCCCGTAGGAGTTTGGGCCGTGTCTCAGTCCCAATGTGGCCGATCACCCTCTCAGGTCGGCTACGCATCGTTGCCTTGGTGAGCCGTTACCCCACCAACTAGCTAATGCGCCGCGGGCCCATCTGTAAGTGACAGCAAAAGCCGTCTTTCCTTTTTCCTCCATGCGGAGGAAAAAACTATCCGGTATTAGCCCCGGTTTCCCGGCGTTATCCCGATCTTACAGGCAGGTTGCCCACGTGTTACTCACCCGTCCGCCGCTAACCTTTTAAAAGCAAGCTTTTAAAAGGTCCGCACGACTTGCATGTATTAGGCACGCCGCCAGCGTTCGTCCTGAGCCAGGATCAAACTCTCAGTAAAGATGTTTGATAAAAGCTCAAAAAGAATTTGACGTTTCGTTTTGTCCAGTTTTCAAGGAACAATCACATCTTGTGACGACTTTTATATCATAACATATCCGGCAGCTTGTGTCAACAAAAAAAGCAAATCAACAAGCAACCATAAAAAGCACAATTTCTATTATACTCGTTATGCAGTAAATTGCAAGTACTTTTTTCGGTTCGCGCAACAAAATCCTATACAATGCACAAAATCTAAATAAATTGAACTTAAGGTTTTTACGTAAAATCAATTATGCTCCGGATAGATATTGTTTCTGGCAATACATAAAGTAATAAATTTATCTCTCCTGAAGGCTTCCGCTGGTACGACAATAAATACGGCATCGGTGTCTAAGGGTTATCCAAACAAAATATAATAAAGCTTCTATTTTGGCCGGTTTCTGCTTTTCAAACCTCACCGGATTAATTCTGTAATAAACAAATCAGGCCGGCTTTCCAAATCCACCATTTCATTGCTGCTAAAAATTTTTACAAGCGGTTTAATGGGAGCGGACGGTTTCATGTAAAGCACTTCTGCTTCTTCATTGTTGGATAAAAAGACCTTTGATCCAATCGTTAAATGGGCAACAAGGCTAATTAATGCATGGATCACAGCAATATCGAACTCTCCGAAGTGATCCTCCAGCAGCTCTTCAATGGCCTGAAACGGGATTTTCTTCTTTTTATAAATATGGTCGCATACGATGGCATGGTATACATCCGCAACGGCCACAATTCTTGACAGGATCGGAATTCTGTCCGGTTTTTCACCAAATGGATAGCCGCTTTTGTCAAGACGTTCATGATGCTGTAAAATTGCGAGTTTCGTTTCGGATTTCAAAAGGGGCGAGTGCTGGACCATTTTTAGCCCGTATACAGGATGGTTCCTGATTTCTTCGTATTCTTCTTCTGTTAAGGAGGCTGATTTTCTCAGCAAAGGCGCAGGGATTTTTGCCATGCCGGCATCTGCGAGGCAGCCCGCCAATGCAGCCTGATAGCAAGTTCCCTTCCCGAGTTGCAGTTTTTGGGCGATTGCGCCGCTTAACAGTCCGACCGAGACGGCATGATGATAGATGTATTCCTCTTTTGTTGCATATTGATGAATAATGCGGATTTTCCCGGGATCCTGTTCGATCAATTCAAAAAGCGGAATAAAAAAATCCCTCACTTCCCCTACACTGACTTTGGAACCGGACTGCCAGCTTTGAAACATTTTCTTGTAACTGCCAACCGCAGCCGTGTACTGCTCCCGGAATGCTTCTGGCACTGTTGCCGTTTCCTGACTTTCTTCCCTCGTGCTCTCTTTCGTCTCTTTACGGCTATTGGAACGGCCCACATCCACTTCTTCTATCCCGAATGCTTTCAAAACATGAATCATTTTCTGCGTTAAAAGGGTTCCTTTTGGCATAATGGGGTGAGCCGTTTTCCCCATAACATCCTCAGCCAAACAATAGCCGGGGACGAGATCGCATACTTTTATCTTCAAGCTTTTCTCCCTCCGTCAACAAGCAACTGTGCTGCCCATATTTTATCAAAAAAAAGAAGCATTGTGTGCAATGCTTCCCGAGATTTCTTATTCCTCTCCGGTTTCTTCCACCGGATCAGCATGATTTTCTTCTTCATCTTTTTCCACTTTTGCGACTGTGGCAACATATTCTTCGTCACCAAGACGGATCAGTTTGACGCCCATTGTATTTCTGCCGAGCACCGAAATATCCCCGACAGCCATCCGGATCAGCACGCCGCCCGCTGTAATGAGCATGACATCTTCTTCTCCCGTTACCGTCTTCACAGCAATAAGCGGGCCGTTCTTGCTTGTGATATTGCAGGTTTTCAAACCTTTTCCGCCCCGGCTCTGGATGCGGTACTCGCTTCCCTTTGTCCGTTTTCCATAGCCGTTTTTGGTCACAATAAGCACATCATCGTTTTCTTCCAGAATCTCCATGCCGACCACTTCATCATCGCCGCTTAAGGTAATGCCTTTTACCCCTGTTGCCGACCTTCCCATTGAACGGACATCCGTTTCGGGAAATCTGATCAGCATGCCGTTCTTCGTACCGATAATGATTTCTTTATGGCCGTCCGTCAGTTTTACGGAAATCAGCTCATCTTCTTCTTTCAGATGAATGGCAATCAGGCCGTTCGTCCGGATATTGGCAAATTCAGTTACAGGCGTGCGTTTTGAAATGCCTTTTTTTGTGGTAAAAAATAAAAACCAGTCTTCTACGAAATCTTCCACACGGATCATCGTATTGATCCATTCATCCCTGTCAATTTCAAGCAGGTTGACAATCGGAATGCCTTTTGCCGTTCTGCCGTATTCCGGGATTTCGTATCCTTTCTTCTTATAGACTTTTCCTTTATTTGTGAAGAAAAGGATCGTATCATGTGTTGATGTCGTTAAGAGATGTTCAACAAAATCGTCTTCATTCGTGCCCATCCCCTGCACGCCGCGGCCGCCGCGTTTCTGACTCCGGTACGTCGAAATCGGCAGGCGTTTGATATAGCCGTTATGGGTCAGGGTGATGGCGATGCTTTCCTGCGGGATCAAATCCTCGTCCTCAATCTGGTCAACGCTTGCTGCTATAATTTCCGTGCGCCGTTCATCATTAAACCGTTCTTTAATTTCGAGCAGCTCTTCACGGATGATTTCAAGCACTTTTTCTTCATCTGCCAAAACGGCTTTCAGTTCTGCAATCAGTTGGATCAAGCCCCGGTATTCTTCTTCAATTTTTTCGCGTTCCAGCCCGGTCAAACGTTGCAGCCGCATATCGAGAATTGCCTGTGCCTGCTTTTCGGACAGGGAAAATTGCTCCATTAAGCCGGTACGGGCAATATCCGTTGTTTGCGAGGAACGGATCAGCTGGATAATCGCATCAATATGGTCAAGTGCAATGCGCAGGCCCTCCAAAATATGGGCACGCGCTTCCGCTTTTTTCAGTTCAAAAGCCGTTCTGCGGCGGATCACTTCTTCCTGATGGTCAAGGTAAAACTTAAGCGCCTGTTTTAAATTCAGCACTTTTGGCTGGCCTGCAACAAGCGCCAGCAGGTTGATACCGAATGTCGTCTGCATGGCGGTATGCTTGTACAAATTGTTCAAAATCACATTCGCATTTGCATCACGGCGGACTTCAATCACCATCCGCATGCCGTTGCGGTCGGACTCGTCACGCAGATCGGTAATGCCGTCGATCCGCTTTTCATGCACAAGTTCTGCAATCCGTTCGATCAATTTGGCTTTGTTGACCTGGTAAGGCAGTTCGGTCACAATGATGGATTCTTTGCCGTTTGATCTTTGTTCAATTTCCACCCTTGCGCGAAGTGTGATAGAGCCTCTTCCCGTTTCATAAGCACGGCGGATGCCGCTTCTTCCGACAATTAAACCGGCCGTAGGGAAATCCGGCCCGGGGATATATTCCATCAATTCCTGAATCGTAATATCCGGGTCTTTGCTTAAAGCAAGAATCGCGTCGATGACTTCACCGAGCTGATGCGGCGGAATGTTCGTTGCCATGCCGACCGCAATCCCGGAGGAACCGTTCACCAACAGATTCGGAAAACGGGATGGCAGGACAGCCGGCTCTTTTTCCGAACCATCGTAGTTGTCCTGAAAATCAATCGTATCTTTGTTAATATCGCGCAGCAGTTCAAGGGAAATTTTTGACATGCGCGCTTCCGTGTAACGCATGGCAGCAGCCGGGTCGCCGTCAACAGACCCGAAGTTGCCGTGCCCGTCAACCAGCATATAGCGGTAGCTAAAATCCTGCGCCATCCGCACCATGGTTTCATACACGGCCGAATCGCCGTGCGGGTGGTATTTCCCGATGACTTCCCCGACGATACGCGCCGATTTTTTATACGCTTTATCAGGGGTCATCCCGAGATCGTGCATCGCATATAAAATTCTCCGGTGCACAGGCTTTAATCCGTCCCGTACATCCGGAATAGCCCGGGATACGATGACGCTCATCGCATAGTCAAGAAAAGATGTGCGCATCTCCTGGGTTAAGTTTACTTCCACAATTTTCGATTCAGGTGTGTCAGCCATTTATGCAACCTCCTTTTCTTTAAATGTCCAGGTTTTTCACGTAAATGGCATTTTCTTCGATAAAATTCCGCCGCGGTTCCACTTTATCGCCCATTAGCATTTCAAACGTGCCGTCCGCTTCAATCGCATCGTCAAGGCTCACTTGCAGCATCGTCCGGTTGGCAGGTTCCATCGTCGTCTCCCAAAGCTGTTCCGGGTTCATTTCACCGAGGCCTTTATAACGCTGGATGGCCGGCTTCGGCTGGGCGGGCAGCGTATTAAGCAATTCCTCAAGGCCACGGTCGCTGTATACATATTCGACCCTTTTTCCCTGCTGCACTTTATAAAGCGGCGGCTGGGCGATATAAATATAGCCTGCATCGATTAACGGGCGCATATAGCGGTAGAAAAACGTTAATAATAACGTGCGGATATGGGCGCCGTCGACATCCGCATCCGTCATGATCACGACTTTATGATAACGCGCCTTCGAGATGTCAAAATCTTCCCCGACACCTGTGCCGAGCGCGGTAATAATGGTACGGATTTCCGCATTTGACAAAATTTTATCCAAACGCGCTTTCTCTACGTTTAAAATTTTCCCTCTTAAAGGCAGGATCGCCTGAAACATCCGGTCCCTTCCCTGCTTGGCAGAACCGCCGGCCGAGTCTCCTTCGACAATGTAGAGCTCGCTCTCAGCCGGGTCGCGTGATGTGCAGTCTGCAAGTTTGCCCGGTAGGCTTGTCGATTCGAGCGCGCTTTTTCTCCGTGTCAGTTCGCGCGCTTTTTTCGCAGCCATCCTTGCCCGGGCAGCCATCAGCCCTTTTTCGACAATTTTCCGCGCCACTTGAGGATTTTCCATCATAAACTTCTCAAACGTCTCGGAAAATACCGCATCTGTAATCGTTCTTGCTTCTGTATTTCCAAGCTTCGTTTTCGTTTGTCCTTCAAACTGCGGATCCGGGTGTTTGATGGAAACAATCGCAGTGAGGCCTTCCCGGACATCTTCGCCCGTTAAATTGGCTTCATTTTCTTTGATCAGATTGTTTTTCCGGGCATAATCATTGATGACGCGCGTTAAAGCCGTTTTAAAACCGGACTCATGTGTGCCGCCTTCGTAGGTGTGAATATTATTGGCAAAAGAATAGATATTGCTGGCAAACCCGTCATTGTATTGAAGGGATACTTCAACGGTTATGCCGTCTTTTTCGCCTTCTACATAAATCGGTTCCTTATGGAGCACTTCTTTCGAGCGGTTCAAATGCTCCACGTACGATTTGATCCCGCCTTCGTAATGGTATTCTTGTTTGCGCGGATTTTTTTCGCGTTTGTCCTCAATGGTGATTTTGATCCCTTTATTTAAAAAGGCAAGTTCACGGAGCCGGGTTGTAAGAATATCAAAGTCGAACTCGGTCGTTTCCGTAAAAATTTCCGGATCCGGCTTGAAGTGAGTCGTTGTGCCGGTACGATCCGTTTCGCCAATGATTTTTAAGTCAAAGGCAGGTTTGCCGCGGCGGTATTTTTGGTAGTAAATATGCCCGTCGCGGTGGACATAGACATCGAGCTCTGTAGACAGGGCATTCACAACAGACGCACCAACCCCGTGCAGACCGCCGGACACCTTATATCCGCCACCGCCAAATTTCCCGCCGGCGTGCAAAATGGTCATGATGACTTCAACGGCAGGCCTGCCCACTTTTTCCTGGATGCCGACCGGGATGCCGCGTCCGTTGTCCTTCACGGTAATGCTGTTGTCTTTTTCAATAAAAACATTGATTTCATCGCAAAAACCGGCCAGTGCCTCGTCAATGCTGTTGTCGACAATTTCCCAGACAAGATGGTGAAGACCTCTCGCACTTGTCGAGCCAATATACATCCCCGGACGTTTGCGCACCGCTTCCAGCCCTTCAAGAACCTGGATTTGCTCGGCATCATAAGACTGCTTCTGTAATTGTTCTTGTTCCAATTATACCACCTGCACTCTCTTAAATTGAACCGCTCACGATGGATGTTGCGGGATTTGCGGATACTTTAGCACCTACTGGTTATCCCGGCAGATTGCACCCGCCACTTTTTGCGGTTAGCCGGAAACAGACGTGCCAAAAAACACGCCTTGCATGAAGCCGGTTCAACTCATAACTAAAGTTACAAGCCACCACCGGTTGAATCACAAAACAGCTTTTTTTCGTATGTTAAACCGGTTTTCCGGTAAAATGTTCGGTTATAAACCCGGCCGGAGAAAGGCCGATTGCCCGTTTGAACAGAATGCCGGGGGAAAAAGGCGATAAATAGACCGCATTTTGGGTAATCACGGCCGATTTAAAGCTGCCCTTTGCCAAATTGACTGTGGCTTTTTTGAAAGCCTGCAAATAAGCTTTGTTGATCCCGGAGCTATTGAGCGATCTCTCGTCCATAATAGCGATAATGTCATCACTTCGAATCATGACATCTTCTGCGAGATGGAGATACATAGGCACACCTCACCTGACAATTTGTCCTGCCTTCACTGTATACATGGATGCCTCCCGTAACGTTTGATGATCAACCCCATCCACGCTTGTCGTTGTCACAAATGTCTGCACCCTTCCCTGAATCGCATTCAGCAGATGGGACTGGCGGTAGTCATCCAGCTCCGACAGTACGTCATCCAGTAGCAGGATCGGATATTCCCGGATTTCCGAATAAATCAGTTCAATTTCAGCCAACTTAACAGATAATGCGGCTGTCCGCTGCTGCCCCTGCGATCCGAATGTATGGACATCTCTGCCGTTCACGACAAAAGCCAAATCATCGCGATGCGGGCCGGCCATCGTCACGCCCCTGTCAATTTCCCGCTCCCTTATTTCAGCAAATTTATTTTCGTATGATTTTATCATTTTTGACCAATTGAGCTCTTCTGATACATTCACAGAGGGTTTATATTGGATCTCAAGTTGTTCCAAGCCGCGGGAAATCGAATGGTGGATCGGGCGTGCCCATTCTTCGAGCATCCGCACAAATTCAAACCGCCGCATGACAATTTTAGCGGCTTGTTCAATCAACTGTTCGGTTAAAATATCGAGCATCGTCTGGTCTGTCTGTTTTTTCATTTGCAGCTGCTTCAAATAATGGTTCCGTTGCTGCAATATTTTTTGAAACCGGCTCATATCATACAGATAAACCGGCGAAATTTGCCCGATCTCCATATCGATAAAGCGGCGCCTGACCTGCGGGCTCCCCTTTACAAGATTCAAGTCTTCGGGCGCAAACATGACCACATTCATATTGCCGATATACCGGCTTAGTTTTTTTTGCTCAATATGATTGTACTTTGCTTTTTTGCCTTTTTTGGAGATGGTCAATTCAAGGGGGACAGAACCATGCGTTTTGTGAAGTCTCCCTTTTATTTTAGCATATTCTGCGTCCCAGCGGATGAGTTCTTTATCATTTGACGTCCGGTGGGATTTCGCCAGTGCCAAAACATAAATGGCTTCCATCAGGTTGGTTTTTCCCTGGGCGTTTTCCCCGAGGATCACATTGACTTTGTTTTCAAACGGAATGGTCAATGTTTCATAGTTGCGGTAATTGTGAAGTTCCAGTTCCTGCAGGTACATATGCCAACATCCTTTATGCGGAAAAAGCGCCGGTCAACCGCGGATAATTTGAAACGTACCGATTCCGCCAATTTCAACCCGGTCCGCCTCTTTCAGTTTCCGCCCTCTTCTTTGCTCCGGTTCTCCATTGACGAGCACTTCATGTTCGGTTAAAAACCATTTTGCCATTCCGCCGCTTTGAATGATATCCGCAAATTTTAAAAATTGGCCAAGCGTAATGGTATCTGTTGAGATTTTTACATTTTTTGCCATTTCTTCACTCTTTTCATGTACTCACTAACATATTATTTTACTAAAAATCAGGCAGAAACACAAAGCATAACAAGGCATTCCCGTTGCCGCCCGCTGTTTTCCGCATGCAACGGAGATGAAAAAAGCCTGTTTTTCAACAGGCATTTTTCATCAATACGTCCTTACCGGCAAAATCAGCTGCAATGTCGTATCATCATTTACCGGCCGGATGACAAATGGCCTCATCGCACCGGTAAAACGGATCGTGATTTCCGTTCCCTCGAGCGCTCTTAACGCGTCCATCATATATTTTGAACTAAACGAGATCTTTACTTCTTCCCCTTCAATCGATTTGCAGTTTACTCTGTCCGTCACTTTCCCGATTTCGGGCGAATTGGAGGTGATTTCAATCGTGCCCGGCATATCCGTAACGGATGAAAGTTTCACAACATTTGCGTTTTGCCCCTCTTTTGCGAGTAACGACGCCCTGTCAATGGCTTGCAAAAACTCTTTTGTATTCACCACGATTTCCGTTTTTCCATCTGTCGGGATCAGCCGTGATGTATCCGGGTAATTTCCTTCCAATAGCCGCGAGAAAAACAATAAACGCTTTGCTTTAAATAAAACCTGATTATCCGTTATCACAATTTCCACTGGTTCATTCGAATCCGGCAAAATTTTATTCAACTCATTTAAACTTTTCCCCGGGATTACAATATTATACTCGGCATCTGCAGCCGTTTCGATTTCCGCTGTCCTTTGCGCCAGGCGGTGGCTGTCTGTTGCAATACAGTTCAGCCGGCTACCTTTAATGCTCCAGTTTACACCTGTCAAGATCGGGCGGGTTTCCGCGGTGGAGACGGCAAATACCGTTTGCCGGATCAAATTTTTTAAAATATCTGCCGGAATCCGGATCACTTTGTCTTCTGTAATTTGCGGCAAATGCGGGTACTCTTCCACATTAAGCCCGTTTAAATTAAAGTTCGATTTGCCTGAGCGAATGATGGTCTGGAATTGATTGACAACCTCTATCTCTACAATATCCATCGGCAGCTTTTTGACCAGTTCCCCGAAAATCTTTGCTTGCAGCACAATGCCGCCTGTTTGCTGAATCACAGCCATTTCATCCCCGTCTTCTTCTTTTGGCACAAATGACTCAATGGAAATATCGGAATCACTGCCCGTAAAAGTAATGCCTTCTTCTGAAGCAGTAATTTTAATACCGGTTAAAATCGGAATCGTGGTTCTGGACGTAATGGCTTTTGACACATCTTGGACACTTTCGATCAGGCGGTTCCGCAAAATAGAAAATTTCATGGTTATTCCTCCATCGTGTGACGCATATACTTATACTTAATCTTTTTTTAAAAAAACAGTAGTACTAGTAATAGAGGTTGTGAACATGTGGATAACGTTGCTGGTACAATGAAATACAGTCTATCCACATGTGGACAGACTGTTCATACATGATCCGTTGTTATGCACAATATGCTCAAGCCCGCTTTTAAAACGTGGACTACCCGTTTTTCAGCAAATTTTGCAGTTCTTCAATTTTCTTTTGAAATTGCGTATCCGTTTGAATCAAATTGGCGATTTTTTCATGGGCATGGATGACGGTTGTATGATCCCGGCCGCCGAATTCTTCCCCGATTTTCGGCAGTGAAAAATCCGTCAGTTCCCTTGATAAATACATGGCAATCTGGCGCGGAAATGCGACCGATTTTGTGCGCTTTTTCGCTTTAAAATCTTCCATTTTTACATGGTATTCTTCCCCGACCACTTTTTGGATGTCCTCAATCGTAATCGTTTTCGGCTTGGAACTTGGAATGATATCTTTCAGCGCTTCTGCAGCAAGGTCGGCATTGATATCCTTGTTAATAAGCGAAGAATAGGCGACAACACGGATTAATGCCCCTTCTAGTTCACGAATGTTCGTGTCAATCTGATTCGCGATGTAAAGCATGACTTCGTTCGGGATATCTAAACCGTCCGCTTTCGCCTTTTTTCGCAAAATGGCGATCCGTGTCTCAAGGTCAGGCGGCGTGATGTCCGTAATTAATCCCCACTCAAACCGCGAACGCAGCCTTTCTTCAAGCGTCGGGATTTCTTTCGGGGGCCGGTCGCTTGAAATGACGATTTGCTTGCTCTCCTCATGTAGCGCATTAAAGGTATGGAAAAATTCCTCCTGCGTGGATTCTTTTCCGGCGAGAAACTGAATATCATCTATCAGAAGGATATCCACATTCCGGTATTTGTTCCGGAATTCGCCTCCTTTATTGTCTCGAATGGAATTGATGAATTCATTCGTAAATTTTTCAGAAGACAAATACACCACTTTGGCTTTTGGATTATGCTCCAGTACATAGTGCCCGATTGCATGCATTAAATGCGTTTTTCCAAGGCCCACGCCGCCGTATATAAATAACGGGTTATAGGCTTTCGCCGGCGCTTCGGCAACGGCAAGGGAAGCAGCGTGTGCAAAACGGTTACCGGAACCAATGACAAAGGTATCGAATGTATACTTTGGAATCAACATACTCTGATAGTCGCGGGTATCATTCAATTTTTCCGCTGATTTTTTCGGGGACGGGAACAGTTCCGGTTCATCACTGTCCTGCTGTTGCGGAATAACGAATTTAATTTCAAGCTCTTCTCCGGTTATGTCGTACAAGACCGTTGTGATGAGCGGAATATAATGGCCCTCCAGCCAATCCCTGGCAAATTCATTCGGCACGGAAATGACAAACGTATCGTTTTTGAGCGAGTATGCCTTCGTCGATTTCAGCCAGGTGTCAAAGCTGGGTTTACTGATCTTTTTTTCAATCACGGACAATGCTTTTTCCCAAAGATCAGCGATATTTTCCAA